>JOAA01000001.1 GCA_000720375.1 Rhodococcus rhodnii
GATCTCTTTGACCTTGTCGTCGAACTTCTTGATGTTGCCCGGGTTCACCCGCACAGCCGCACAACCCGCCTCGATCGCGGCGAACACGTACTTCGGCTGGAAGTGGATGTCCGCGATCACCGGGATCTGCGACTTCTTCGCGATCGCCGGCAACGCCTCCGCGTCATCCTGCGACGGACACGCCACCCGCACGATGTCACAACCCGACGCCGTCAACTCCGCGATCTGCTGCAACGTCGCATTCACGTCCGCAGTCAGCGTCGTGGTCATCGACTGCACCGAAACCGGATGATCACTGCCCACGCCAACGGTTCCGACGCTGAGCTGACGGGTTTTACGACGGTCGGCCAACACCGGAGGCGGCAGGGTTGGCATGCCGAGTACGGTCGTCACGACGATTGTCCTTTCTGGACGGCGAGCTGGCACGCCTCGACGATCGCGTCGGCGGTGAGACCAAGGTCAGCCAGCAAGCGGGCGCGTTTCGCGGTTTCGTGGAACGCCTGGGGGATGCCGAGCTCGGTGACCGGTGTGGACGCTCCGGCATCACGGATCGCTTGTGCCAAAAGGCTTCCGGGGCCACCGACACGACCGCAGTCCGCGGCGACCACGACGGCGCGGTGGGCCAGCGCCATGCTGACCAGCGCCGCGGGCACCGGCTGGATCCAACGCGGATCCACCACGGTCACACCGATCCCCAGTACCGCCAGGCGTGTCCCGGCTTGCACCGCCGCGCCTGCCAGCGGGCCGACGCCGACCAGCAGCACGTCGGCACGCTCGCCGCGGCTGAGCACGTCGACTGGCCCGTGCCGCTCAATCGCCTCGATGTCCGCGCCCACCGCGCCTTTCGGAAACCGCACCACGGTCGGTGCGTCCCGTACCTCGATCGCTTCACGCAACTGGGTGCGTAGCTGCGCGGCGTCGCGCGGGACTGCGACTCGCAGGCCGGGAACCAGTTGCAGCAGCGACAGATCCCACATCCCGTTGTGGCTGGGGCCGTCGTCACCGGTCAGGCCCGCGCGGTCCAGTACGAACGTCACTCCGGCGCCGTGCAGCGCGACGTCCATCAGCACCTGATCGAAGCAGCGGTTCAGAAACGTCGCGTACACCGCCACCACGGGATGCAGTCCGCCGTAAGCCAATCCGGCGGCGGCCGCAGCGGCGTGCTGCTCCGCGATCCCCACGTCGAAGCACCGACTCGGGTACTGCTCGGCGAACGGGGCCAGCCCGGTGGGTCCGAGCATCGCGGCCGTGATGGCGACGACGTCCTCGCGTTCGTTGCCTACCTTGATCATCTCGTCGGTGAACACCGATGTCCACGACTGAGCCGTCGCCGCCGGAACGCCGGTGTGCCGGTCGAACGGCCCGATGGCGTGGTGCCGGTCCGCCGGGTCCGTTTCGGACGGCAAGTATCCGGCGCCCTTCCGGGTCACGCAGTGCACGACGACGGGACGGTCCCGGGACCGCGCGTCCCGCAGCGCCACCTCCATCGCGGCGATGTCGTGACCGTCCACCGGTCCTATGTAGTCCATTCCCAGCGCGGCGAAAACCCCTCCGTCACAAGGGTTCTCGCGCAGTGACGTCAAGTGTCGGGCCAGGCCGCCGACGGTCGGGTCGTACGCGCGGCCGTTGTCGTTCAGCACCACCACGACCGGTCGTCCGGCGCCGGCGATGTTGTTCAACGCCTCCCATGCCATCCCACCGGTCAGCGCGCCGTCTCCGACAACGGTCACCACAGCGCGCCCTTCGACCTGACGTACTTCGTGCGCCCTGGCGATACCGTCCGCCCAGGACAGTGCGGCGGAGGCGTGCGAGTTCTCGATGACGTCGTGTTCGGACTCGCGACGGCTCGGATAGCCGGAAAGTCCGCCCGCGGCACGCAACCCGGCGAACCCGTCCTGCCTGCCGGTCAGCACCTTGTGCACGTAGCACTGGTGGCCGACGTCCCACAGCAGGATGTCGCGCGGCGAGTCGAAGACCCGGTGCAGCGCGAGCGTCAGCTCGACCACACCGAGATTCGGCCCGAGATGACCTCCGGTGCGGGACACCGCGTCCACCAGAAAGGTCCGGATCTCGCCCGCCAGCGCGCTCAGTTCCGGGCCGGACAGCCCATCAAGGTCGCGCGGCCCTCGAATTGTTGTCAACAAAGCCATGCGTCGCCTCCTCGAGATGAGCGGGAACGTACGGCCCCGGCGGGGCGGGCGACAAGGGTGCGAAGTGGACACTCAATGTTCCCGCAACAACGGGTGTTGAAGCCTTGTTGACCCGGCATTGAGCGCACCGTTGCACAGCGTTGTCGGCGGTACGCGCGCTTCCTACGTTCGGTGTTATGGAAAGCGTTTACAGTACCGGGAAACGGGATTTCGGCACGGCGATCCTTGACCGTTCCGACCGGATCGACCACCTGGTTTCACTCGTCGGCAGCCACTTGGAGAACACCTGGAACGGCCAGGGCGTGCCCCTCGAACGGATCTGCCACTACGCGCTGGTGCCCGGCGGAAAGCTGTTCCGGCCGCTGTTGCTGCTCGAGTCGGCGGGTGCGGTGGGTGCGAACATCGCACTCGTGGTGCCCGCCGCCGCGGGTGCCGAGGCGGGACACGTGGCCAGCCTCATCCACGACGACATCATCGACGGCGACACGATGCGCCGCGGCCGGCCGTCGGTACACGCGGCCTTCGGGCGTGACGACGCGATCGTGGCCGGCGACGCGCTGATCTTCTACTTGTTCGCCGCGCTTGCCGAGTGCGGGGAACGCGGAGTGCCGGACGACCGTGTGGCGCAAGCGATGGCCGCTGTCGCCGCGGCGGGAATCGACCTGTGCCGCGGGCAGAGCATGGAGGCTCAACTGTGCGCGGGCTACGTCTGCGACGTGCCGTCCTATTTGGAGATGATCAGGCTGAAGACGTCGGCTCTGTTCCGCGCTGCCTGCGCCAGCGGCGCGATCCTCGGCGGTGGTCCGGCCGAATGGTGCGCCGCGCTCGGCAGTTACGGTGAACTGCTCGGATCGGCCTTCCAGATCCACGACGACCTGCTCGCGTACACCAGCGACGGCGAGGCCATGGGCAAGGCGGTCACCAGCGACATCACCAACCAGCGGCTGACGCTGCCGTTCCTGCTGGCGCGTGAGCTAGGCGGTGAGCCGGTGGCCACTGAACTCGACCGGCACATGCGCGGCACCGGGGATCCGGCCGAGCGGCTGGCCGCGGTCTCGGCGCTGGTGCGCGAGACGGGTGGCGTGGCGGCGGCCACGGACGCCGCGCGCGGCTACGCCATCCGGGCCGTCGAAGTCCTCGATGTACTGCCTGAATCGCCAAGCAAGGAAACGCTTTCGTACTTCGCCCAAGCGGCTGTGAACCGATGCGGCTGAAGCAGATCCTCTTCGCCCACGTCGAGACGTGGCGGCCGTACACCGCCTGTTATGTCGGTCTCGTCGGGTTGGCCGGTGCCGCGCTGACCGATCCGCACGCGTCGACGCTGCGGTTGTTGTGCGCGTGGTTGGTGCCGACCATGGGCTGGCTGGCCGGTTTGTACGGCGGTGACTATTTCGACCGAAACCTCGACGCGACAGCCAAACCGCACCGGCCGATCCCGTCCGGGCGGATGCGGGCGGGCACGGCGCTGGCCATGTTGATCGGCCTTACCGTGGCCGGCGGCCTGGTCGGCCTCGTGATCAACTGGCGAACGCTCGGCCTGGTGCTTATCGCGCTGATGCTGGGCATCGCTTACAGCGCCTTCTTCAAGGGCCGTGGTCTGGCGGGCAATGCGGTACGCGGGCTGATCTCGGCGTTCGCCTGCCTGTTCGGGGCGATGACCGTCGCCGACCTCCCGCCGGTGACGGTCCTTCCCCTGGCCGCGGCCTTTTGGTTGCACGACACCGGATCGAACTTGGTCGGCGCGCTGCGCGATGTGGACGGTGACCGCGCTGGCGGATACGAGACGTTGCCGGTGCGCAAGGGAATGACGGTCGGCGTCCGGGTGTCCACTGCCGCCATCGTGACGGCCTACCTGTTCGCCGTACTGCAAGTGGTGGTCTCGGCTGAGATGACCGTGACGGCCGTGGCGGTGTTCGCCCTTGCCATCGTGGCTGCAGTGGCCGCGATTGGTCCACTGTGGGCGAGCGAGGTGACCCGGCTGCGTGCTTACCGGGCGCACACCGTGCTTGTGATCGAGCGGGTGCTGCTTGCTGGCGCGTTCGTCACGTTGGGCTTCGGATTCGGGGTCGGCATCCCGGTCACCGCGGTGGCGGTGGGCTGTGCGTGGGGCAGCCAACGGATCCTGCGCGCACGGCACGAGCTCACGGGCGAGGAACGCGCTGATGGCGTTGACACTGAGACCGTATTGGCCTTTGTGGACAGACAAGTCGCCGAGCTGGCGGCCCGCGAGACCGAGCTGCGCGCGCTGACCGGCTGGGAGCGGCTGATCGAAGTGCGTCTGTCCGAACCGGACCTGGTGATCGTGTTGAGCACAGCAGGCGGCACGGTACAACGGCTTACCGGCGCCGAGCCGGACCTGCCGAAGCTGACCATCACGACCACCGGCGCGGTGTTCGCAGCCATTTTCCTGCACGGCACAAGCAATCCCCGCCGCGCTTACCTGACTCGCGCGCTACGCATGCAAGCGCCACCGCGCGACATGATGCTGCTCAACCAACTGTTCAACGAGTTCCGCGGAAACACCGGCCGGGTCACCACGGTGCCGCGCGAACCGTTGCCCACCGGTGAGCTGCCGGAGCGCGTGGTCATCAGCGACACCACGCTGCGCGACGGCGAGCAGATGCCCGGTGTGGCGTTCAGCCCGGCGCAGAAGCTGGACCTGGCTCGGCGGCTGGTGGCGCTGGGCATCCCGATGATCGAAGTCGGCTTCCCGGTGGTGTCCGAAGACGAGAGCGCTGCGATCCGCGCCATCGTGGACGCCGAACTGGACGCGGTGATCCAGGTGATCGCCCGGCCAGCCGACGCCGACGTGGACGCGGCACTGCGCACCGGGGCACACAGCGTCGCGGTGTTCATCGGCACTTCCGAATCGCACTTGCGACACAAGCTGCGTATCGACGTAGACGAGCTGAAACGGCGGGTGGACCGCGCGGTGCGGCGGGTCAAAGCCGCAGGCCGCCAAGCGGTGTTCGCCGCCGAGGACGCCACCCGAACCGACCCGGACGTCCTCGTCGCCGTGTACGACGCGGCCGCCGAGGCGGGCGCAGACGCGCTGGGCCTGGCGGACACAGCAGGCATCGCCCAGCCGTGGACGATGCGCGAACTGGTGGAGAAAGTAGGTGCGAGCTGCCCGTTGCCGCTGGCCGTGCACTGCCACAACGATCTCGGCCTGGCCACGGCGAACTCGCTCGCCGGTCTGCTGGGAGGTGCTTCCGGTGTGCAGTGTTCCGTGCTGGGCATCGGCGAGCGGGCCGGAAACGCCCCGCTGGAACAGGTCGTGATGGCGCTGGAGGCGGCCATGGAGCATTCCACCGGCCTGGAGCTGCCGCTGCTGGAACCGTTGGCACGGCACGTCGCCGGTCTCATCGGCGGCCGGGTGCCGCCGTACGCCCCAGTTGTCGGCGCGCACGCCTTCGTGCACGAAAGCGGCCTGCACGTGGACGGCATTTCCCGTGACCCCAGCACTTACGAGCCGTACTCGCCGGAACTGGTGGGGCGGCAGCGCCGGATCGTGCTGGGCAAGCACTCCGGCCGGTCGGCCGTGGTGACCGTCGCCGCCGAGTGCGGGCTGGCCGTCGACGCTGCGGACGTCGATGCGGTGCTGGCGGAAATCAAGCGCGGCGCGGTGGACACTGACCGAGTCGTGGAGTTGCTGACGCACGCCCGGCCTGTCGCGTAAGGGCCACAAGACAAATCCCGAGGAGACCCGGCCTCCTCGGGATTTCCGTGCGTGACAGCGCTCAGCCGACGTGCGCCTTGGTTTTCTTGGGCGACAAGCTCAGGTTGAGACCCATCCGGCGGGCGCGCGGAATGACGACGGAGGCCTCGCCGAGGAACGTCAGACCGAGCAGGATGCCCACCATGTCGGTGCCGCCGGCCACGTCGGCGTGCCAGTGCTGGGCCAGCACGACCATGATGACGCGCAACGGGATCAGCGACAGCCAGATGGTGACGGTGAGCCAGTTGTACTTCTGGTGCGGGATGCCATCCTGCTCGTAAAGCCGGATCGTGGCACCGCGCGCCAGACCTTCGCCGTACGCCGCGAGCACGAAGACGCCGAGCAGCTCCCAATCCAGCGCGGTCGCCTTGCCCACGTCGCTCGCGGCCATGTAGATGCCGATGGCGAAGCAGACGATGGGCAGGATGAACAGCCGCTTCGTCGACATCGGCGTCCCGCGCAGCCGGCGCACGATCGACCAGACGATGTACGCGCCACCGGCCACAATGGCCACGATGTCCGAAATCTTGTCCAGTGTCTCCAGCATCGCGCAGTTCCATTTCGTCTCGGAGTTGATCCCAACGGTAGGAAGCGCACCCCTGCCGAGGCATCAACCCGGGGGTGCAACGAGGGTTGAATCTGCGGGTTGACCAGGGTGTTTCACCAGGTCACGGCCAGTGCCGTGACCCCGCCGGTGACCGAATCCGAACGGCGCCGCAGCCGGTCTTGCGCGAGCCGCAGCCCGGGGAACCGCTTGGCGAGCGCGCCGAACACGGCACGCAGCTCGATCCGGGCCAGCGTGCTGCCGACGCAGTAGCGCATGCCGTACCCGAATCCGAGATGCGGGTTGGGCGACCGGGTGATGTCGAATTCGTCGGGGCGCTCGAACACCCGGGGATCCCGGTTCGCGGCGTGGTAGGCGAGCAGGACAGCGTCCCCGGACGCGATGGGCGTTCCGGGGATGTCCTCTGCGGCGTAACGGACAGCTCCCCCGGTGTCCTGGATGTTCGTCGTCACCATCCGCAGGATCTCCTCGACGGCACTGGTGACGAGCCCGGGCTCGGCGGTCAGCTTGGCCCACTGCTCGGGATTGCGCGTGAACAGCAGGGTGCCGAGGTCGATCCGGCTCATCGTCGTCTCGTAACCGGCGAACAGCAGCGCGGCGGCGAGCCGGGCGGCTTCCGGAAGCTCGACCTCGCCCGCCGCGGCCAGGTCCGAGAACACGTCCTCGCTCGGCTCGTGCTTCTTGCGTTCCAACAGTTGGGCCATGTAGATGCCGAATTCGATCTGGGCTGCCCGGCCGGCCTCGGTGTCCCCGGTGCCGGACAGCCGCGAGGTCCAGGACCGGAACAGCTCGTAGTCCTGGTGGGGCGCACCGACCAGGGCGCAGATGACCATGGCGGGCAACTGTTCGGACAGCCCGGCGTGCAGGTCTACCGGCGGGGCGGTCAAGCCGTCCAGCAGCGAGTCGACCCGGTCTTCGATGCTGTCCTGCAGTGCCAGCATCCGTTTCGCGGAAAAGGCGGGCGCGAGGAGCTTGCGCATCCGCCGGTGGCGTTCCAGCTCGCCCTCGAACTCCTCCGTCGGGCCACCCTGCACCACGGAGTTGTTGATTCGCGCGGCTGATTCGGGGTTACGGTGGCCGCGCCGCAGCGAGCTGCTGGCCGCCAGTTCCCGCACGACGTCGTAACCGCACGCCAGCCACGCCTCGTCGCCCGCGGGTGTACGGACTTTGGTCAGGGGCTCGTTGTCGAGCAGTTCGTAGTACCGCGGTGGCAGCTTGGCGGGATCGTCACCCGGCGGAAACGGCAATTCGTACACGGCACACCTCCACTGTGGACTCGGCTTCCCAGCCTCTCCTTTCCAGGGGCCGCAGTGCGCGATCGTCCACGCGGACTCAACGTTCGCCCAATAGCCGCGCCGTACGGTCGATTCGACCATTCGTGAGGGAGGGACCAGGTGAACCTGTACGTCGCGGGGGTCGGCACCTGTTTGCCGGACCGCCAGACTGCCGAGGAAGCGATCGCGGCAAACCGGTACGACGCCGAGTCGGCGCAGGTGGACGGTGTCGTGTCGGCGTGCGTCGAGACGCGGCGCTATCCGGCCGAGTTGGCCGCCATCGCCGGGCAAGGCGCGCTGGCCATGGCGTCCGGTCGTGACATCGGCACGTTCCGCGCGGTGTTCCACTCCTATGTGGACTATCAGGGCGCGCACTACTGGCAGGCGGCGCCGTACGTCGCGCTGCACACGGTCGGCCGACAGGTGCCGTCCTTCGACGTGGTCCAGGAATGCAACGGAGCCATGGGGGCGCTCGAGCTCGCACGCCGTTTCATCACAGGCTCGGACGACGCCGTTCTGGTCACGACCGGAGACCGGTTCGACAGTCCCTGGGTCAGCAGGTGGTACGGCGACCAGTCGGTGCTGGCCGACGGCGGCAGTGCGTTGGTGTTGAGCGGTGCTGGTGGCTTTGCCCGGATCCTGTCGTTGTCGACCATGGCGGACAACTCTTTGGAAGGGGAGGCGCGCGGCGGGGAGTTCGCCGGCGCCCAGCGGCCGCCCGTGGACTTCGACGCGATGCGAAAACGCTTCCACGCCAAGGATCTTCCGATGCTGGAGCACTACGGCAGGATGGCCGCGTTGTTCTCGTCGTCGCTGCGTCAGGTGCTCGATGAGGCCGGGATGAGCGCGGCGGACCTGGCGTACGCGATCCCGGTGGTCACCACCGCGGCCCGGGCCGCGGACATCGCGGACCGGTTCCTCCAGGTCCCGATCGAGCGCACCAACTGGGAGTTCGGCCGTACCACCGGTCACCTCGGCACCGGCGACCAGTTCGCCGGCCTGGACCACCTGATCACCACCGGCAAGGCACGCAAGGGCGACCGCATCCTGCTGCTCGGCGGCGGCACCGGCTACACCATCACCTCGGCGGTCCTGGAGATGCTGGAGGACAGCGAGGACATCGCATGACCGATGACGCGCTGCTCGCGCTCCCATTGCTCTACTCCCGTTGCGAGGTGGCCATGCAGCCGGTGAGGGCCGGTGGCGTGGTTCGTGAACACACTGGGCGCCGAGCGACGGGGCTGCCGTTGCGTGAGGCCGCTTTTGACGTCAGGGCACGGATTCTGGGCGTGTTGGCGTCCTGGGCGGGCCTGGTGTCGGCCGAGCGGGGCGTGCCCGCGCCGCGGCGTACTGTCCCGGAGCTGGCCCGGTTTCTCGCCGTGCACCGCGACTGGCTGGTCGACCACCCTGGCGGCGCTGATTTTGTTGACGAGCTGTCGGAACTGGTCGCGTCGGCGATCGAAGTGTTGCAGGAACCGGGTTACGCGGTGCTCGCTGGCAATTGCCCGATCGACGGCTGCCAGGCCCCTGTGCGCGTTCAGCCGTCAGGAGCGGCTGTTGGGTGCGAGGCCGGGCACGAACTGCGGCCGATGCGGTGGCTTGGCTTGCGGGCGCGCGACGGACAGCGACGCACCGTCCCCACCAAGGAGGCGGCTTTGGCAGTCGGCGTACCCGAGGCCACGGTCCGGCAATGGGCCCGACGCGGCAAGTTGACCCGCTACGGTTCCGCCCGGCGCGCGGAGTACTGCCTGGACGAGCTGACCGCTCTCACCGACGCGACGTTCGACCGGGCGCGGTGACGCGGAACCGTGTCAGTTGTTCCCGTTGCCCGAAAGTCGCCGGGTGACAAGGCTGATCGCGTTCGCGGTGTGATGGCGGTGCCGGTCGATGGTTTCGAGGGTGATGCGTTCGTTGGCCGTGGCTTGGGCAAGGCTGTCGGTCGCCACCTTGAGCGCGGCGTTCATCGCCGCGGCTTGAACCCGGACTTCGAAGGTGTCGGGCGGCACGCCCATGCGGTGGGCGAGCACTTCGGTGAAGGTGTCTTCCGAACGCTCCCGCAGCATCAGGTACACGGCACGCAGCGCCGGTTCGTCGTGGGTCATCCGGACCACGGCTAGCACTGCCGCGATGTCCGCGTTGGACGAGTCGAGGACGGGCGTGTAGGCCGCTCGCAGATGCTCGGTCAGCTCGAGGTCGGGCGGCCATACGCGCAGGACCGCTTGGAACGCGTCGATCATCTTCGTCAGCAGCGGCTCCACGCAGCTTTCCTTGGTGGGAAAGTAGCGCCACAGCGTGCGTTCGGAGACGCCTGCGGCTCGTGCGATCTGCTCGCCGGAGGTGGCGGCGACTCCTTGCTCGGCGAACAGCCGCACAGCGTGCCGCGAGATGTCGAGGCGTTGCTGCTGCCGTTGCTCATCGCTCACCGGCGGCCGTCCCCGCCGCGGGGCGTAGCCGCTGTCTGCCACAACCTCCTCCATCCGGTGATCTAAGCATGTCCGACCTCGGAGATCATTATTGGCAGTGACTGCCAACAAAGTGCTACGGTGAGTGGTAGGAAGATCACCGGAGGAAAGCCATGAGCGTTGCCGCCGAACGTCTGCAGTTGCCCTTCCCCAGGCCGAACGTCCTCGACCTGGCCCCGTTGTACGAGGTGTTGCGCCGGGAGATGCCGATCACCCCGGTCACCACACCGGCCGGGGATCCCGCCTGGCTGGTCACCCGGTTCGTGGAAGTCCGCGACCTGCTCAGCGACAAGCGGCTCGGCCGTTCCCATCCCGAGCCGGAAAAGGCGTCACGCATCACCACCGCCGCGGTGCAGGACGGCCCTTCGGGCAACTACGAGACCGAGGAAGCCGACCACACACGGATGCGTCGGCTGCTGACCCCGGCATTCTCCGCGAAGCGGATGCGAATGCTGCACGACTACATGCAACAGTTGGTCGACGGCTACATCGACCAACTGGTCGCCGACCGCGCCACCGCGCCTGACGGCGTGGTCGACCTGCACACCGGACTGGCGTTCCCGCTGCCGGTCTCGGTCATCTGCCGGCTGCTCGGCGTGCCCGAGAAGGATCGCGAGTACTTCCACACGTTGTCAGAGCGCATGGCCAACCTCGCCATCGGCGACGACGCGCACAAGGCACGCGAGGAGTTCAGCCAATACATGGTCGGTCTCGTCGAGACCAAACGCTCCGAGCTCGGCGAGGACGTCATCTCCGACCTCGTGCGAGCCCAGAGCGCCGACGAGACCTACGACTACGGCGAGATGATCCGGCTCTGCGTCGGACTTCTGTTCGCCGGCCACGAAACCACGGTCAACAGGATCGGCCTCGGCACGCTGTTCCTGCTCACCCGCGCCGACCAGTGGCAGGCACTGGTCGCCGACCCGGACGGGCGAGTCAACGCCACCGTCGAGGAGATCATGCGGCTCGGCGCACCCGGTGATCTCGGTCTGCTGCGGTACGCCCACACCGACCTCGACGTCGCCGGCGTCACGATCAACCGGGGCGACGCCGTGATCCTGTCGATCAATGCCGCCAACCGCGACACTTCGGTCTACTCCGACGCCGAAACCTTCAACCCGGACCGTCCGGAAAAGCCGCACCTCGGATTCGGCCACGGCGGGCATTTCTGCATCGGCGCGAGCCTGGCCCGCACGGAATTGCGCGTCGTGTTCGCCACCCTGGCCCGTCGCCTGCCCGATCTACGCCTCGCGAAACAGCTCGACGAACTGGAGGTGCGCACCACGCTCACCGGTGGCGTCACCGCGCTGCCCGTGACCTGGTGACTGCGGCGCGGCAGTCACTCTTCGGATTCGCTGCGTCGACCTTGACGCCGTCTCCACTGAACGCCGCCGCGAGGAGCCCAGCGGCGGCGTTCAAGGCCGTTCGACGTGATCCGCCGCAGTCAGCAGTCAACGTGCGGCAACGGCTGGAAACACCAAATGGCGTAAAACTCGAGAGGTTTGCCGCCCACGGCCACGGGTAATCGCGCGACGACGCTGCCGCACACCCGGTTGGAGAGCGCTGTGGCCATCGCACCGAAACCAGTCGAGGTCCGTCCTGCGACGAGCAGACCGGTCAAGGGCAAGACGTTCCTCCAGTTGTTGCGGACCACCGATCACAAGCAGATCGGCGTGATGTACCTGATGACGTCGTTCGGCTTCTTCATGGCCGGTGGGCTGATGGCGTTGCTGATGCGCACCGAGCTGGGCTGGCCGGGCCTGCAGTTCCTCTCGCCGGAGCAGTACAACCAGCTGTTCACCATGCACGGCACCATCATGATGCTGCTGTACGCGACACCCAACGTGTTCGGGTTCGCCAACTTCGTGCTGCCGCTGCAGATCGGCTCACCGGACGTGGCGTTCCCACGGCTCAACGCGATGTCGTACTGGCTGTACTTGTTCGGTGGCCTGATCACGCTGTCCGGGTTCCTCACGCCGGGTGGCGCGGCGGACTTCGGCTGGACGGCGTACACACCGCTGTCGCTGGACACGCATTCGCCCGGTGTGGGCAGCGATCTGTGGAACGTCGGGCTGATCATCGGTGGCCTGTCCACGATCCTCGGCGCGGTCAACATGATCACCACCGTCGTGTGCCTGCGGGCGCCGGGGATGACAATGTGGCGGATGCCGATCTTCACCTGGAACATCTTCTTCACCAGCGTCCTCGTGCTGATCGCGTTCCCGGTCTTCACCGCCGCGTTGTTCGGGTTGCTGGCCGACCGGCACCTCGGCGCGCACGTGTTCGACCCCGCCAACGGCGGCGCGATCATGTTCCAGCACATGTTCTGGTTCTTCGGCCATCCCGAGGTCTACATCGTGGCCCTGCCGTACTTCGGCATCATCTCCGAGATCATCCCGGTGTTCAGCCGGAAACCGTTGTTCGGGTACAAGGCTCTGGTGTGGGCGACGGTGTCGATCACGGCCCTGTCGGTGGTGGTGTGGGCGCACCACATGTTCGCCACCGGCGCGGTGTTGTTGCCGTTCTTCGCGTTCATGACGTTCCTGATCGCGGTGCCGACCGGGGTCAAGTTCTTCAACTGGATCCTGACCATGTGGAAGGGCACGCTCACGATGGAGGCGCCGATGCTGTTCTCGGTCGGCTTCCTGGTGACGTTCCTGCTCGGCGGCCTGACCGGCATCCTGCTCGCGTCACCGCCGATCGACTTCCACGTGCACGACACCTACTTCGTGGTAGCGCACTTCCACTACGTGCTGTTCGGCACGATCGTGTTCGCCACGTTCGCCGGGATCTACTTCTGGTTCCCCAAGATCACCGGCCGGTACCTGGACGAGAGCCTGGGCAAGCTGCACTTCTGGACCACGTTCCTCGGCTTTCACATGACGTTCCTCGTCCAGCACTGGCTGGGCAACGAGGGCATGCCGCGCCGATACGCCGACTACCTGCCGTCCGACGAGTTCACCACCCTGCACGTCATCTCCACCATCGGCTCCTATGTGCTTGGCGCGTCAGTCCTGCCGTTCATCTGGAACGTGGTCAAGAGCTACCGATACGGCCAACGCGCTGAGGCGGACGACCCGTGGGGCTTCGGCAATTCGCTGGAGTGGGCCACCAGCAGCCCGCCGCCGCGGCACAACTTCCTTGAACTGCCGAAGATCCGCTCCGAACGCCCGGCTTTCGAATTGCACTACCCGCACATGGTCGAACGCATCCGCGCCGAAGCACATTCAGGCAGAGGACAGAGCAGTCAAGCGGCCGCGCCCTCGGAGATCGGTGCCGCCAAGGCCCAGGGGGACCAGGAGCCAGGCGACCCCCGCGAAAAGTGAGCCGAGGTCGAGTTCACCAAGTCAGGGCGAGTAGTTCGTCGATCACCGGCTCTGGACCGTCGTAGGTGAGCTGCGCGATTACCACCATTGGTGCGACCACCCGGCTCCAGGCGTACAGCCTGTCCCCGTCGAGTCCGCACGCGGTCGCCACCCGCTCGCAACGGGCCTCGACGCCCTCGAGTCCAGCGCCGGCCACGACATAGTCGACGGCGTCGAAGCACGGATCCCCTATGCACGCCTTCGGATCGATCGCGACCAGACCGCGCGACGGGCCACCGTCCAAGGCGTTGCCGAGGTGCAGATCGCCGTGCAACAACACGACCCTGTCCTGAGTGTCCAGCAACGTGTCACAGCGCTGGATGGCCCGCTGCCACGTGGCCTGGTCAATCCGTGCGCCGATGACTGGTTCGGACAGCCTCCGGCCGATCCGGGCGAAGGACTCGTCGAACCGGCCGCGCAGATCCAACGGCCATTGCGCGGGCGGGGCCACGGCGTGCAGTGCGGCAAGCAACTCTCCCCACTGCTGCGGCAATGACGTCTGTGGCATGTCTTCGGCCATGGTGCCAGGGAGGACCTCCTCCAACACCGTCGCCCCGGTTTCCGCGTCGGTGGCCAATACATTCGGCACCCGGCCCGATGGCGCGAACAAGCGCAACATCTCCACCTGCTTGGTCAACAGCGCCTTGTCCGGACTGAACTTGAGAATCGCCGGCGTTCCGTCCGGCCATTGACAGCGCATGACGACCGACGAGGCTCCACTGTCGAACAGGTCACCGAGCACGAGGCCCCACCGGGTGGCCAGCCGTGCAGCGACAGCCGGAACCTCAGCGAGCCATCCCTCGGCCTTGGCGCCAAATCGACTGACCAACCGCGCGTCAACGTCTTCCATGTTCACCCAGCCAGCTTGTCATCCGCGCACGGAACACCGACCACCGGCATGACAAAAACCTGGCTCGTCAAGAACGTTGACGCTGCCGCGCGCGAACCCTAGCCTGCCTTTGAGAGCGCTCTCAAGCTATCGGACCACCCAACCCCTGCACCCGGGAGGTCTCGTGTTGAGAGCTGTCCTGCTGACGCCCACAGTCCTTGCCACACTCATGCTCGTTCCGCCGGAAACTCCTGCCTGCGACGACTACTACTGCGACACCCGTGATCCCGCGCTGCCGCTCAGTTCGCAGCGATCCGCGTACCGGCCTGACAGCGCCACTCCAATCGGGCCCGCGGCCACGATCTGCAACAGGTACTGCGACGCTCGCGATCCCGCACTCGCGCCCACGACTCGTTTCGCTCAGACGGTCACCGTGGGCGGACGGCAGATCTCCCTGTACTTCAACGACACCGACGCGATGGGTTGGGCCGCGATCACCGCTGGCGCGCAAGGCGACGCCGTCTGGCTCGACCGGTCGTTCGACGCCGGGGTCAGCTGGAACTCCGGGTCAAAGCTGGGTGAGACGCGCATTCCCGCGGGCTCCACCGGTTGGCGCACGATGATGTACAACGTGGACGACTGGGCCAACCTCGGCGTCGGTCTGTTGCGCGCCTGCGGCCAGCCGGCCGGATCGTCCGCTATCGCCTGCACCAGTTGGTACCGCACAACTTGGAACGCGGGCGAACGCCGAACCGCCGCAGCCACCGCCCTCATGCAGCGCTACAACCTCAGCACGGGCCTGTTCGACACCACCGGCTGGTGGAACTCCGCGAACGCGCTCACCGCCATCATCGACAACATCCGGGTGACTGGGATGGGCAGCTACCGTTACGCCATCGCGCGCACCTATGACCTCAATCTCCGTGCCTGGCAAGGAAATTTCATCAACGACTACAACGACGACATCGCTTGGTGGGGCCTGGCGTGGCTGGATGCCTACGACCTGACCGGCGACAGCAGGTATCTCAACACCGCCCGGGTGGGCGCGGACCACATATTCCGTTACTGGGACTCGGTATGCGGTGGCGGCGTGTGGTGGAGCGCCAGCAAAACCTACAAGAACGCCATCACCAACGCGCTGTACGTCCAGTTCAACGCCGCTCTGCACAACAGAATCCCCGGCGACACCGTCTACTTGCAGCGCGCCCGGGAAGGCTGGACATGGTTCCGCAACAGCAAGATGATCAACAGCTCCAACCTCGTCAACGACGGCCTCACCACAGCCACATGCGCCAACAACGGTCAGACACCGTGGAGCTACAACCAGGGCGTTCCCCTTGCCGCGCTGGTGGAACTGAGCCGTGCCACCGGTGACGCGAGCTTGATCAGCCAAGCCCGCACGCTGGCCGACGCCTCGACGTCCAGTACGTTCCTCAACCCTGGCGGCATCCTCTTCGACAACGGCGGCGGCGGGGATGTGCCGTCCTTCAAGGGAATCTACGTACGAGGACTGGCCGCGCTGAACAGAACCCTGGCTGACCGCCCGTACACCGGATACCTACGCCGGCAGGCCGATTCGGCCTATACACGAGATCGCTCCAGCGCCGACTCGTACGACCAACCATGGGCCGGGCCGTTCCAACGCAGTGATGGCGCACGGCAGCACAGTGCGGTCGACCTGATGAATGCAGCCGATTAGATGGGATGGAATGTGCCAGTACAAAGGCGTGGCAAGATTCTCGCGGCAGCGCTCGCAGTTCTGCTGATCGGCAGTGGCGCCAGAGCTGCCGTACCCGACTACTCGACCGCCGAGGCGGGCAATCCCTTCGTCGACGGGTGGTACGCCGATCCCGATGTGGCGGTGTACAACAACACCTATTGGGTGTTCCCCACATCGTCGAGGCCGTACGAAGAACAGACCTATCTCGACGCTTTCTCCTCCCCTGATCTGATCAATTGGACGAAGCATTCGAACGTTCTCACCACAGCCAATGTTTCGTGGGCTCACAAGGCTGTCTGGGCGCCGGCACCCGTGCAGCGCAACGGCAAGTACTACCTGTACTTCGCTGCCAACGACATCCAGAGCAACTCCGAGCTCGGCGGCATCGGCGTCGCGGTCGCCGACAGACCGGAAGGCCCGTACACCGACGCCATCGGCCGACCGCTGATCAGCCAGTTCGTCAACGGTGCACAGCCGATCGACCAGGACGTTTTCATCGACACCGACGGCCAGGCGTACATGTATTACGGCGGCTGGGGACACGCGAACGTGGTCAAGCTCAACCCCGACATGACCAGCCTCGGCCGCTTCGCCGACGGCACAACCTACAAGGAGATCACGCCGTCGAACTACACCGAAGGCCCGCAGATGCTCAAGCGTGACGGCAAGTACTACCTGATGTGGTCCGAGGACTACTGGGGCGGGCCGAACTACTCTGTGTCCTACGCGATGTCGGACTCGCCGACCGGGCCGTTCACCAGGATCGGCCGAGTGCTCAGCCAGGATCCCGCGGTGGCAAGGGGTTCTGGTCACAACTCCGTGCTCACCATTCCCGGCACCGATGTCTGGTACATCGTCTACCATCGCCGGCCGCTGAGCCGGACGGACATCAACCACCGGCAGATCAGCTACGACCGGATGTACTTCAACGCGGACGGCACCATCCAGCCGGTGACCATGAAGGTCAAGGACAACTTCCAGGACCGCAATGCGGTGGGGTGGACGACTTACGGCGGTTCCTGGTCCGCTTCGTCCAGCCGGTACGACACTTCGGCCTCGTTCGGCGGCAAGGCGTTGCTGGACACCAACTTCTCGAACTTCGTCCAGGACGCCGATGTCACCCCAAGGTCCGCCAACGGTGACAGCGGAGTCGTGTTCCGGGCGTCCCAGCCCGCCACCGGGACAGACAGCTATCGCGGCTACTACGCCGGGATCAGCGCGTCGGGGCGGGTCCTGTTGGGCAAGGCCAACAACAACTGGACTCCGCTGGCGTCGGTTCCGATGACCATCAGGCCCGGCACGTCCTACCGCCTCCGTGTGGAAGCCGTCGGCTCGTCGATCAAGGTGTACGTCGATGACATGTCCACACCCAAGATCGTCACAACCGACACGAGCTATACCAGTGGCGCCAACGGTGTCCGCGTGTTCAACACCGCCGCCGGTTTCGACAACATCTCTATCACGCACAAATGACCATGACGGCTTTGACCTGAGAGTCCCCAGGTCAAAGCCGTCACAACTTCGGTATACGCCCAGCCTTAGCCGACGAAGTCAGCAACGCTCGGCGGCAACGGCAACACGCCATCGACCGCAGCCTGGCTCTGCACCGGGCAATGCGTGTTCGGTGGCGGCACATCACCCTTCAACAAATAGTTGTGGATGTACTCACGCGAGCAAGAGTCGCGGAAATACATGCCATGGCCACCGCCGTCGTAAGTCACCAGCGGCATCTTGCTCTGCCTCGCGACAGCCTGCGCCCACGGGTACACGGTGGCCGGGTCGTAGCGGGAGTTGGTGATCAGGATCGGCGGAACCTTCTTGCTCAGCTTCAGCTTGTGCGGCGGGTTGGTCGGCTTGCCTGGCCAGCCAAGGCAGACGACCGCCCACGTGTCGTAGTTGGTGAACCGGACGTTGGGCGCGACCTTGGCGAGCTTGTCGGTCAGCCTGCTCAGCTCGGCGAAGCTGTTGATCCGGTAGTTCCAGTCGTTGCACCAGATCGGCCGGCTCGGCTCGTTGCGCACCGCGAGCGGCGCGGCGGCCAGCGTCACCGGCGCACCCTGCTCGAAGGACTTGATGTAGTCGGCGAGCTGGGCCCACCGCTCGCTGATCACCAGTCCTTCCAGGCTCAGCGCGAAGTCCACCGGGTTGAGTTTCCTCGCCGGGTCGCTCGGGTGAGTCAGCTCGCCCTTGGCGGCCTTGTCGTACAGCTGCGTCATCAGCGCGGGAACGTCCCTGCCGTGCAGTGCACAGGTCGGCTCCTTCTCGCACCACTTGATGAAGATGCCGAACAACTCCTCGCGCAGGTAGGTCTCCGTGCGCATGAAGTCCCAGTTGTTGTCGATGCTGTGGTCCATTGTGGAGTCAAGGACGAGGCGACCGACCCGTTCGGGGAACAACTCGGCGTACTGCTGGCCGCGCAGGGTGCCGTAGGAAACCCCGTAGTAGTTGAGCTTCTTCTCGCCGAGCGCGGCGCGAATGGCGTCCATGTCCTTGACGTCGCTGATGGTGTCGACGTGGTCGAAGATCGGGCCCGTGCGCCGGCGGCAGTCCTCGATGTAGGCCTTGTTCTGCTCCAGCTGCTTGGCGAACTGCTCGGCCGTTGACGGCCAGCTGCGGATCTGGTTGTCGGTCTCGCACATGATCGGGCTGCTGCCGCCGATGCCGCGCGAGTCGTAGCTGACAACGTCGTAGCGCTGGTAGATGGGATCGGTGAAGATCGGGCGGAACTTCAGGTCCGCCGCGCCCGCGCCACCCGGCCCGCCCGGGCCGTACATCAGAGTGCCGAGCTTGTCCGCGCCCTCGACGGCCTTGCGGCGGGCAAGCGCCAGTTCGATCTTGTCGCCGTACGGCTTGTCCCAGTCCACCGGCACGGCGAGCGTGGCGCACTCGACCTCCGGCATGTCGGTACACGGTTTCCAGTCGATGCTGGTGCTCGCCTGCGCCGCCGGAACGGCCACCAGCAGCGGTCCGACGACCAGTGCCGCGGCAGCCGCCGACAGTAGTGAGAGTTTCACTGGCATCCCCTTGTCGTGGTCAAGATCCACCTGCAGGAGGGGCCGAGTCTGGCGGGCGGCCGCGCGGACCGGCTACCCGCGAAGGTAGGGTCGGGTATCGGCCATTTGGTCATTTGTGACGGGTTACGTGCGATGAACCCAGCGATGGTAGGCATCCAGATCAACGTTGCTGCCGCAGATCACGGTCACGACGTGACGGCCGGCGAAACGGTCACGGTCTTCCAGCACGGCAGCGACACCAAGGGCGGCTGAGGGCTCGACGACCAGGCCCGTGTGCTCCAGGAGCAGCCGCATACCCGCGATGATCGACGACTCCTGGACGAGGACAGCGTCGTCAGCAACCGCGAGGAGGTCGTCGAGGACCTCCGGGATGGGATACCGGCCGGCGACGCCGTCGGCGATGGTGTCGGCCGACTCGGTGGTGACCACGCGCCGCTCGTGAAAGGAGCGGGTCAGCGCCGGTGCACCCGTCGGCTGCACGCAGACCACCTCGACTCCGGGTGCCAGCGTCTTCAGGACGTAGCCCACGCCGGTCGCCATCGCGCCGCCGCCCAGTGCGATCAGCACGGTGTCGGCCGTGGATTCCGCGTCCGCCAGCTCAAGGCCGATCGTCGCGGCGCCCTCGCAGGTCTCGATGTCCAGGCTGTCCTCGAGCAGCCGGATACCGCGTTGTTGCGCGATGGTCACTGCCCGCTCGCGGGCCATTTCGAAGTCGCCGTCCACCAGTTCCAACTCCGCACCCAGTGCACGGATCCGATCGAGCTTGGCAACGGGTGCCCGCCTAGATGCCACGACCGTCACGTCGAGGCCCCGGCGACGGCCTGACCAAGTGAGTGCCTGGCCGAGGTTGCCTGCGCTGGCGCACACCACCGCGGTCCTGCCCTGTTCGGTCAGCAGGCTCGTGACGAGTTCGGTCCCCCGTGCCTTGAAGCTGCGGACCGGGTTCGCCGTTTCCAGTTTGATGCTCACGGTGCAGCCAAGCCGGCGTCCCAGTGCATCGCATCGGTACGTCGGGGTATTCAGGAACATCGGGTTGATCACGCGGCGGGCAGCGTGGATCCGGTCAAGATCAAGGCGCGTCCTGAGCACGCCGAGACCTTACCGAGGACAGCGGCTATCCGTCGTCGGATTTCCTTGCCGGATTGGCGCGCAGCGAGCCAGGGTGGGCTTTGGCTGAGGGGTCACGGCTGGTCTTGATCAGGCTGGCCACGGTCACGATCACCAGGATGGCCAGAATGACCCCGAGGCTGACCGGCGTCGGCACCTCCGGTACTCGCTCGTCGATGTCGACGTGGGCCCAGTGCAGGATCAGTTTGACGCCGATGAACGCCAGGATCACCGACAGCCCGGCCGAGAGGTACACCAGTCGATCGAGCAGGCCTTTGACGAGAAAGAACAAGGCGCGCAGGCCGAGCAGGGCGAAGGCGTTGGCGGTGAAGACGATGTAGGGCTCTTCGGTCACGCCGAACACCGCGGGGATCGAGTCCAGCGCGAACAGCAAGTCGACGCCACCGATGGCCACGAGCACGATGAACAGCGGAGTGGCCAGCTTGCGCCCGTCGACACGGGTGAAGATCTTGCTGCCGACGTACTCGTCGGTGACCGGCACGATCCGGCGTGCGGTGTTGACGATCAGATTGTTCTCGATGTCCGGATCTTCGTTGCGGTGCCTGAACAACTGGACGGCTGTGTAGATCAGCAGCAGTCCGAAGAGGAGGAACATGAACGAGAACAACGCGAGCAGCGTGGCGCCGAGTGCGATGAATATCGCGCGCATCACCAGTGCCAGCACGATGCCGAACGTGAGCACCTTGTGCTGGTGCTCTTCCGGCACGGCGAACGTGGTCATGATGATGACGAAAACGAAAAGGTTGTCGACGGACAGGCTCTTTTCGACGACATAACCGGCGAAATACTCCGCGCCTGCGCCGCCGCCGTACACGCTCGCGAACCAAACCCCGAACGCGATCGCGATCAGGACATAGAAGACCGACCACAGGGTCGCCTCACGGAACCCGACCCGGTGCGGCCGGACCGTGGCGAGGATGAGATCCACGGCAAGCAGCACAAGGATAAGGCCGATGGTGACGGCCCAAGTCAGCCCATTGATCTCGAGCACTGTGCCTCCGGTTCGCCCGGTTGTGACGCCGGAACCAACCTTAGTGGACACATGATCGCGCCGCGCGCCAAGGTCAGCGGGGCATCGCCACCAACAAGGATGACGATGCCCCGGCCCCTGTCAGGGCTGATAGATCACGCCGAGCTTGTCCACCTCGGCACCGGATCGCCCGGTGAAACCTGTGATCTGCCAGCCGGGTGGCGCGGTGTAGGTGACCGTGTCGCTGGTCGGCCGGCCAGCGGACAGTGTGCGGCCTTGGTCAGTGGTGAGGGCGGCGGAGAAGATCCTCGTGTGCCCGTTGCGCTTGCCTTGGGAGAGAGTGATTTTGACGATACGCTCGCCCTGGTTGAGCGTCATTGCCGTTGCTGAACCGCCGTTTCCGCCGTGTGCCAGCACAGTGCCGTCGGTCAGGGCCAGTCCGATGTGGTCGAGGCGCTCCGCGCCACGCATCTGGATGGATCGAACACCGACGCCGTCGGCCAATCGGTCCACATCGGTGAACGGAGTCGCGTGCGGGCCACCGAACTGGTCACTCATCCGGATCCGGTCGTTGAGCGACCACTCGAACCGGACCTTGTGCGGATAGTGGTCCGACAAAGGCTTTCCCGCGCTGTCGAGGAACTTCTGGTTCTCGTTGTTGTACTCGCGCGCGGTGAGGTTGATGAACCTGTTGCCGCGGTACAGGATTTTGTCCACCACCTCGCAGGAGTTGGTCACCGCGGCGGGATCGCACACCAGCGCGGGACTACCGATGGCCGGGGCGTTGCCGCCGCGTACCAGCTGGACCCACGCGTCAGTCAGGCCCGCGCCGGAGACCAGTTCACGGATGTTGTCCTCGGTTCTGGTGTAGCGGGTGTTGGTGTCACCGCTGACGATCACGGCGTTGCCGGCCGAATTGGCCGCGATGTACTGCGTGAGCTGGGTGATGTTCGCTCGTCGGGCCGCCAGGTCGGCGGTCGTGGTGCCCGCGTTCGGGTGCAGGTTGTAGAGGTCGACGTAGACGCCCTCGGCCAGCCGGATCCGGGAGAGGCTGAACCCTTTGGGCGTCAGGCAGTCCGTGCCGTTGCACTTGCCCCATTTGATCCGGTGGAAGTCGCTGTACTGGTACCGGGACAGGATGTTGAGGCCGTCACCGAACCCGGCCGGGCCACTTGTCGGTGTGCGGAACGGATGGTTGTCGCCCGCGTAGAGGGCGGCGTGGTAGTTGAAGTCCTCCTGCACAGCGACCACCTCGTAGCCGGCAAGCCGAGGACTGATCAACGGGGTGTTGGTCGCCGGGTTGCCCGAGGAGAGCCCTTCGGGCAGGCCGGCGACGTTGTAGGTCAGCACCGAGAAGGAGTTCACCGCCGCCGCCTGGGCCACGGGCGAGGCCACGGCGCCGGCTGTCAGCAGAACGGTCGACAGGCAGGTCAGGATCGATCGTCGCATGGACAAGTCCTAGTGTTCGCGCTAACATGAACGTGAAACGGGCTCACGTTATCGCCTGGAGTCGGCCAGCGCAACAGCGACGGAGGCGGCGCGGTATGCCTGAAGAGACACCGCCCGGGTACAAGAGGCCAAACAGGACAACTCACTGTTCGTGGACCGTTGGCAGAGCGGTTCGTAACCACGGCGACCGGACTGGCGGCCGGCGCCGAGCGGATGAACAAACTTCAACCGCCTTTCACCGACGTCAGCGTTCACACAGTGCGTTTGTCACGCGGATCCGTCGTATGTCCTCTCGCGACAGTCACGAGAGGACATACGACGGTTCACGTCAGAACCCGCGGTCGAGCTTCTGGCTCTTGATCAGCTCAAGCGCACGTTCCTCCAACGATCGACTCGACTGCAGCGCCGGTCCGTCGGGCCTCGGTGCACCAGGACAGGTCACCCGTGAGCCGGGCAGCACGCCGTCGATCAGGTACTCGTTGATCTTCTTGGTCGCGCAGTCGTTGCGACCGTACAGACCGTGTGCGCCCTCGTCTGCGACGGAGATCAGGTTGTGGTTGAGTTTGGCCGCCATCGCCGGTCCGCCGTCGTACTGGGTGGCGGGGTCGAACTCGGCCTGTATCACCAGCCCGGTCGGGTATCCGTTGCGTTTCAGGTTGGTGATCCGCTCGGGCGGGGTGAACGACCGGAACGTGCACTCGGTCGGCTCGGCCGCCTCGGCGCCCCTGCCATACGGGTACCTCTCCCGGAAGATCCGCATCTGCTCGTAGTAGACGTTCAGATCCGCCGGCCAATCCGCCTCACACGTCACCGTCGGGAAGACACCGTTGAACGTCTCCGGGATGCCGTATTTCGTCAGCGCCGCAAGAGCTTTGGCCGCGTCAGCGGGCAGCGTGCCGCCGACCGCGGCCTTGATCTTGAGAATCAGTTCGGTGGTCAACGCCCATCCCGGGCGGTACACGGTTTCGAAGCCCAGGATCATGTCGAACACGTTGCGGTCGATCTTCACGTACTCGGGGTGTTCCGGCCATGGCACCGGTGTGACGGCAAGTTGTTTGCCCAGCGCGTCGAGAGCGGCCGTCACCTGGGCCACCGAGGTGCCGAGGTGGTACGTCTTGTCCCGTTCGGCCACCCACGCCGCCCAGGCGTCGAAGTTCTGCTTCGCCGCGACCGACTGCTGCTTGGACTGCTCGTAGTAGAGCCAGTCCGGGTGCATCGACGAGTCGAGCACGCTGCGGTTGAGGTTGCGGGGAAACAGGCTGCCGTACACGGCACCGAGATAGGTGCCGTAGGAGAAGCCGAGATAGTTGATCTTCTTCTCACCCAGAGCGGCCCGGATGACGTCCATGTCCCGCGCGGTGTTGGCCGTGCTGATGAAGGGCCGCAGGCCGCCGCCCGCACGCTGACAGGCCTGTTCCTGGCTGAGTTTGGCGGCCGCGATCGCGGGGAACTGGTCATCCGTCGGACGAGTCCGACGGGGCTCCCAATGTCCTACCTCGCAGCGCAACTGAGTGGACCGGCCGACGCCACGCGGGTCGAAACCGATCAGGTCGAAGCTGTCGGCGATCGCCTCACCGGCCAGGTGGTTGGGCATCAGCAGTCCGTCACCGCCCGGCCCGCCGGGATTGAGCAGCAGAACGCCTTGGCGCTTGGCTGGATTCTTGGCCTTGCGGCGACTGACCGCGATGCTGAGCCGACCGTCGTCGGGATTGCGGTAGTCCATCGGCACGGTCAGTGTCGCGCATTCCAGACCGGCCCACAGCTTCTCCCACTCCTCCGGCGGAAAACCGGGCGGAGGTGGCCCGGCCTCGCACGGCGCCCAGGAGACCTGCTGCTGGGTGAACGCGGCAAGCTTGGGATCCTCGGCAGCGGCAGGGATGGCTGCCAGTCCTAAGAAGACAGCAACACTGGCGGCGATCGCCGTCCCGCGTCGAAGTCTCACGGAATCACCTTCCAATCAGGTAGGTCCGAACGGATCCGCAAGCTAGCGACGCCGTACTAAGGAGCGGATAAGCGTGCGGGTGCGTGCGGGCACAAGGTTCTGAGTGTCTATTGTGGATAGTGGATGCGATTGAGGGCTTTCGGCCCATAGCCAAAAGGTCTGAACCACGGTTGGCTGTGACCTGCGCCCGGAAAATGCCGCCCTGGACGAGTCTCATCGAGAGGATCTTCCACACCGTGTTCCGGCGAACAACAAAACACCATCTCGGCCTGCTCTTGGCGGCCATTCTGGGAATTGCCGCGGTCCAGCCGGCTCAGCGAGCCGACGCCGAACCGGTCACGTCAAAGATCGACAAAGACGTCTCCGCCCAGGTCTTCGACGACCGAACCACCGACTTCTTCGTCTTTCTGAAATCTCAGGCGGACCTGGCCAAGGCCGGCGCCGCCGCCGAGCGAACCCGATACGTCTACCAGACCAAGAAAGCTGAGGCCGACCGGACGCAGTCCGGTATCCGCCAACTGCTCACCGACCGCAACGTGCCCTTCACCCCATTCTGGATCACCAATGTCATCAAAGTGACCGGGAACAGCGCCCTGCTCCGGGAACTGGCCGGGCGGGACGACGTCGACCGGATCGTCGCCGACCGCACATACCCGCTCGTCAAACCGGTCCGCGAGACGCCCGCGGCCGCGGCGAAGACCATCGAGTGGAACATCGACCGCATCAGGGCACCGGAGGTGTGGAAGACATTCGGCACCCGTGGCGAGGATGTCGTGGTCGGCACGATCGACACCGGCGCCCAGTTCGACCACCCCGCCATCGCCAAACAGTATCGGGGCGCAGCGAAGCCAGGCTCCGTGCAGCACGACTACAGCTGGTACGACCCGTCTTCGGTCTGTGGCACGCCATCGCTCGTGCCGTGCGACAACATCGGGCACGGCACGCACGTGCTCGGCACTGTTCTCGGCGACGACGGCAACGGTAACCAGATCGGCGTGGCACCGGGCGCGAAGTGGATCGCCGCCAAGGGCTGCGAGTCGCAGTTCTGCTCGTTGTCCGCGCTGTTGTCCGCCGGGCAATGGATGATCGCGCCGACCGACGTGAACGGCCAGAACCCGCGTCCCGACCTGGCGCCCAACGTGGTCAACAACTCCTGGGGCGGCGGCGCGGGCGACCCGTTCTACCGCGCTGTCGTCGCCAGCTGGGTCGCCGCCGGGATCTTCCCGGTGTTCGCCAGCGGCAACTCCGGGCCTGGCTGCTCGACCACCGGATCACCGGGCGACTACCCGGAAAGCTACTCGGTGGGTGCCTTCGACAGCGGCAATGCGATCGCCCCGTTCTCCAGCCGGGGACCGGGCGCGATCGGCGCCGAGATCAAGCCGGACGTCACAGCACCCGGCGTGCGGATCAGGTCCAGTGTGCCTGGCAACAGCTACGCCGAGATGGACGGCACGTCGATGGCGACGCCGCACGTGACCGGAACCGTCGCACTCATCTGGTCGGCAGCGCAGGCTTTGCGCGGCAAGGTCCAGGAGAGCAAGGAGTTGCTCAACACCATCACGAACCCCGTCGACGACCCCACGTGCGGTGGCACGGCCACCGACAACAACGTGTGGGGTCACGGAAAGCTGGACGCGTTCGCCACCGTCCAGCAGTCACCCCGAGGACCGGTTGGTACCGCGACCGGTGTCGTGCGTTCCGCCAACGGGCCATTGGCGGAAGCCGACATCCAGTTCGAAGGGCCGCTGTCCCGCAAGACGCGGTCGAACGAACAGGGCGAGTACACCGTACCGATCCTTTCGGTCGGCCAGTACGACATCACGGTCCGCAAGTTCAGTTACCTCGCGCAGACCGCGCGTATCACCGTCAACGAGAACCAAGTCGCCAAGCAGGATTTCACTCTCGCCTTAGCGCCGCAGCGCACGGTTACCGGGTTCGTACGAGACAGCAATGGCGGGCCAGTAGCCAAAGCGTCGGTTTCGGTACTCGACGCGCCGTTGGCCGCCACGACGGCGCCCGACGGCTCCTACCGGATCGAGTCCGTGCCGGAAGGCACATACAACTTCGTCTCGGAACGACCAGGTTGCTTTATCCCCCAACGCAAGCGTGTGGACGTCACCAGCGACACCACAGTGGACTTCGCGCTGCCGATCAAGTCCGATCGCATCGGACGCGTCTGCGCAAACAGTGCACCGTCCTGGTTGGACGCTCGTACCGTATTGCCGTTGGCCGGCGACGAGGGCACGACGTCTGTGCGATTGCCGTTCCCGGTGAACCTGTACGAACAGTCCTACCAGTCAGTCACCGTGTCCACCAACGGTTTCCTCAGCTTCAAACCACTCAGCTGGTCGTTCCCCGTCAACAGCACTCTGCCGTCGCGTGAGGAGCCCAACGCGGCCATCTACGCGTTCTGGTACAACCTGATGGTCGACGGCTCCGCATCGGTACGCAGTGGCGTCATCGGAACAGCACCGAACCGCTCCTTCGTCATCGAATGGCGTGACGTGACGTTCGGAGCCTCGCCGGACACCAGGTTCAGCGTCCAGGTCGTGCTGACCGAGAACGGCGGGATCACGCTGCAGTACAAGGGAATCGACCGGCCTGAGGAACGCGGGCCACAGGCCGCGATCGGGATCGAGGACGAGACCGGCTCGGACGCGTTGCAGTACAGCGCCTTCCAGGCTTCGCTGGCCGATGACACTGCGATCGTGCTGCGGGTACCGGGGACATCACTAGTTCGCGGGACCGTCACCGACGTCAACGACCGCCGCCCGGTTACGAACGCGACCGTCAGCGTGAGCCAGCCGGACCAGACCCTCACGACCGACAACGACGGCGTTTACCAGGCGAGAGTCAAGGTCGGCGAAGCCCGGCTGCGATTCACGCAGACCAACTACGTCGACGACCAGGCGGACATCCGAGTGCCCAGCGAGGGTGCGGTGATCGGCCACGACGTGGCGCTGCGAACGCCTCGTCTGGAGGCACAGCCGGCGGGCCTTGAGATCGTCATGCCGCCGGACCAGACCCGCCAACGTACGGTGACGGTGCGGAACACCGGCACCGCCGATCTGTCCTGGCAGGTCAAAGAAGCCGGTGGAGCGGCGATGCAGCAGGCGCGGCCGGTCGCCCGACCGGCTTCGATCGATCCCAATGCCCGCACCGCACAGGGGCTCCACCCAGCGGCAGCCGTACCCTCGACTCCGGGACAAGTGCTGCGTTCGTGGCCGATCACCGGGATGCAGTGGGCGTGGGGCGTCGGCCACCAGAACGGCCCGTGGTTCTCGGATTCCACTGGGCGGCGCAATACCCACTTCACCGTTGACGGCGTGCCAGAGCAGAGCTGGCCGGCCGGATGGTCAGGCGAGTGGCCTGCCGACATGGCCGCAGTGCCGTCGCGCGAGAGCGTCTGCCAGGTCAACGTCGGCGGCAACAACGGGATCTACTGCTGGAATCCGGCGACCGGCGAGGTGACCGACCAGATCGTCGGCTCGTTCCCGTGGTCCAGGATCTCCCAGCGAGGCCTCGCGTACCGGCCCGACGACGACACGTTCTACATCGGTGGCTGGAACGAGGGAATCGTCTACCACGTCAAGGGCCTGTCGCACGCCGACCGCGGCACGGTGATCAGCCAGTGCAGCCCGGCCGATCCGGGCATCTCCGGACTGGCGTGGAACAGCGCGTTCGGTGTGCTGTGGGCGTCGACCAACAGCCAGAGCGACACGATCTACGGGCTCAACCCGGACACCTGCCAGACAGTCAAGAAGATCACGCCGCCCGACACCAATTCCTACACAGGCGGAGGGCTCGAGACGGACCTGCTGGGCAACCTCTGGGCGCTGTCCCAGGGCGCGCAGGCCACCGCGTATCTGCTCGACAGCGGCGCGCCGGACTTCACCGAGGTGCCATGGCTGCGGACCACACCGGACACCGGTGCACTGGCACTCGGCGGCTCGACCGACCTCACTGTCCACATTGATACGACCGGGCTCTCTCCCGGCGTGTACGGGGCCACGATCATCTTGCTGAGCAACAGCGGGCGCAACCCAGCGACCATGGTGCCCGTCAAGCTGATCGTTCCGGCGTATCAGTCCGGCATCAACTCCGGCGGCGGCGACCACATGGACGGTGACGGCGACACCTGGACACCGGACAAGCCGTATGCAGAGGGCAGTTACGGCTATCTGGACGACCGCAGATCACGGGTCGTGCGCACCACCGCGCCTATCGCGCGCACGACCGAGCAACCGTTGTTCCAGAACCTGCGGGAAAACGCCTTCGAGTACCGGTACGACAACGTGCCCAACGGCGTGTACGCGGTGGAGCTGAGGTTCGCGGAACTCCAGCGCACCAGGCCCAACACACGTCTGTTCGACGTCATCGCCGAGGACAAGGTGCTCATCCCGGCACTCGACATCGCCAACGAAGCAGGCACGTTTATGGCGCTGACCCGCACGGTCTATGTCACCGTCACCGACGGGCAGCTGAATCTCCGGCTGATCAGCCGGAAAGGTGTCCCGATCGTCAACGGAATCCGGGTGACTCACCGCCCGGACCGGATCGGCTGAGATCCTATCCGTCGGGTGGTGTCACACGGCACCACCCGACGGCAGCACACGGTCCTCCAGCACACGATCAAGCCTGATCGGCAAGGTGCGGTGACGGCGCCCGGTGGCGTGCCAGACGGCGTTGGCGATCGCCGCCGCCGTTCCACAGGTTCCTACCTCACCGACTCCCTTGATACCTGAGGCGATGTCGGGTTCGTAGTCGGGCACGAAGTCGGCTTCGATGTCCGGTACGTCGGCGTGTGCCGAAATGTGGTAACCGGCGAAGTCCGCGTTAATGTGCCTGCCCGAATCGGGATCGCGGACGCTCTCCTCGTGCAGTGCCAGGGACAGCCCCATGATCATTCCGCCGATCGCCTGGCTGCGGGCGGTGAGTGGGTTGATCACGCGGCCGATCCCGAACATGCCCAGCAATCGCCGCACCCGGACCTCGCCGGTCGCTGGATCCACGGTCACCTCGGCGAATATCGCGCTGTGCGACTGCCTTTCCTTGCGTGGCATGGCACTTGTCTCCGCTGTGGTGTCCGCCGTGACTGTGACGGGCAACGGCGGACGCGTCGCCAACTGTTCACGCAACTTCTTCGCAGCCGACGTGACCGCCCACGACCAGGATGCCTGCCCCAGCGATCCGCTGGCGGCCCACGCGTTGCCGAAGTCGCTGTCGGCTATCCGGATCCGGATCTTCTCCGGTTTGACCCGCAGGGCGTCTGCCGCGATCGACACCAGCGCGGTGCGTGCGCCGGTGCCGATGTCGGACGCGCCAATGGATACCGTGTAGGTGCCGTCCTTCTCCGCTGTGATTGTCGCGGTCGACGGCAGGGCCAGGGTGAGGAACGACACCGCGGCCATCCCCGTGCCGACGAGCAGGTCACCTTCGCGTCGCCGGCGAGGCCGCAGATCCCGTTTGGCCCAGCCGAACCTGCGCGCACCCTCACGCATGCAGCCCACCAGGTTTCGGCTGCTGAACGGCAACCCGGACACCGGACCGACCTTGGGTTCGTTACGCAGCCGCAGATCGAGCGGATCGATCCGCAGTTTCTCGGCCAGTTCGTCCACAGCGCACTCCAGCGCGAACGAGCCAGGCGTGTTGCCCGGTCCGCGTACCGAACACGGCGGCAGAACGTCCAACGGGACCACGTTCAGCCGGGTGCGGATCGCCTTCGCCGCGTAGATCGTCTTGGCCATTTCGACGCAGTTCTCCACGAACTCCGCGAGCGGTGAGATGGCGAACACCGCCTCGTGCCCGATCGCGCGCAACCGGCCGTCGCGGTCGGCGCCGAGCCGGACCCGTTGCTCGATCACCTCCCGGCCCGACGTCGTCAGGAACACCTGGTTACGGCTCAGCGTGACCCGGACGGGCCGATGCAACAGCGTGGTGGCCATGACGGCGAGGATCTGCACCGCGCCGATCATCCCTTTGGACCCGAATCCGCCACCGACATGCTCGGCGCGGACCCGCACCTTTTCCAGCGGCAGGAAAAAGAGTGTGGCCAAGCTGACGGCGATGTAGAAGGAGCCCTGGTTCGTGTCGACGACCTGCAGGCGGTCACCTTCCCACCACGCGGTCGCCGCGTGCGGTTCCATGGCGCAGCAGGTTTCCGGTGGCGAGTGGTACAACTGGTCGACGACGACGGCCGACGCGGCCAGTTCCGCCTCCAGGTTGCCGACGTTCGCGTCCGGGCCGAAGATCGGGATCGCCGGACGCCGTTCGGGGTGGTCGACCCGGAACTTCGTGTCGTGGGGGAGTTCGTCGTAGGTGACTTCGAGTGCCTTCGCCGCGGCCTGCGCCTGTTCCAGGGTTTCGGCGACCACGAGGGCGATCGGCTGGCCGGAGTAGTGGATCTCGGTGTTCTGCAGGATCTGCATCTGGCCGTCCGGGCCGAAGAAGTTCCCGGCCTCCGGGTTGAGCTTGGGCGCGTTGGTGTGGTCCACCACGCCCACCACACCGGGCATCTTCAACACAGCCGCCGTGTCCATCGTACGGATGCGTCCACGCGCCACTGTGGACAACACCACAGCGCCGTGTGCCGTATTGGGTAATTTCATATCGGCGGCATAGCGCACGCTGCCCGTGACTTTGCCGTGCCCTTCCAGCCGGGGCCGTGGGGTGCCTACGACCTCGCCATGAGATGCGGCGGCGTCGTCTAACGGTTCGGCTTCACCAAGGCCGGGCGTCGCTGTCATGGCGGCCGCGGTGACAGCGGCGCCCTTGAGAATCGTTCGGCGGCCGTGCCGCGCCGGGTCGTTCATGGTGCTGCCTCCCATCACTTGGCCCGCTTGGCGAGGTCGGTCAGCACGGCCTCGATCAGGTTGCGAGTCAACGTCAGCTTGTAGGCGTTGTCGTGCAACGGTTTTGCCTTGGCCAGCTCGGCATCGGCGGCCGCCCGGAACCGCTCGGCGGCGGCTGGGCCGTCACGCAGCGCGGCCTCGGCGATCCGTGCTCGCCATGGCCGGGCCGCGACGCCACCGAGCGCGATCCGTACATCTTGGACTCGTCTCTTGTGGACGCTCAAAGCGGCGGCGATGGACACGGTCGCGAAGGCGTAGGAGGCCCGCTCGCGAACCTTCCGGTACCGAGAGTGCGCCGCAACACCCAACTTGGGCAACGCGACCGCGGTGATCAGCGCGCCTGGCGGCAACTTCGTCTCCAGGTGTGGTGTGGTTCCGACCGGGAGGTAGAAGTCCGACAGTGGGATCTCGCCGGGGCCGTTGAGGGTCTCGTACCGCACCACCGCGTCGAAGGCCATCAGGGCCACGCCCATGTCCGACGGATTGGTCGCGGCGCAGTGATCGGTCCAGTCGAAGATGGCGTGGTTATGGTGCAATCCGGCGATCGCCGGGCAACCAGTGCCGGGCACCCGTTTGTTACACGGCTGGGAAGTGTCGGCGAAGTAGGCGCATCTCGAGCGTTGCAACAGATTTCCGCCGATCGTGGCCATGTTGCGCAGCTGGCCGGACGCACCGGCAAGGATCGCCTGGGTCACCGCCGGATACCGCCGACGCACATCAGGATGGACGGCGGCGTCGCTGTTGCTCGTGGTCGCTCCGATGATCAGCCCGCCGTCGGCGGCGTTCCGGATGCCCTCGAGCGGGAGCCGGCGGACGTCCACGAGCTTGGTGGGCGTTTCGATCTCGTTCTTCATCAGGTCGACGAGGTTCGTGCCGCCGCCGAGGAACTTCGCGCCGGCGGTGCCTGAGATCTGGGTCAGCGCGTCGCGAACCTGCGTCGCACGCTGGTAGCTGAATTCCTTCATGGCGTTGCCTCCTTTCGCGCCGTTTCCAGCACAGCGCGCACAATCGAGGGATACGCCCCGCAGCGGCACAGGTTTCCGCTCATTCGTTCACGGACCTCGGCCGCGTCCAGCTTCGGCGGACGGTCGGCCGAGACATCGTCGGTGACCGCGCTCGGCCAGCCCGCCCGGTGCTCGGCCAGCATCCCCACGGCCGAGCAGAGCTGCCCGGATGTGCAGTAACCACACTGGAAACCGTCCAGCCGGACGAACGCCTCTTGGACCGGACGCAGCTCACCGTTGCGGGACAAGCCTTCCACTGTGGTCACCTCGGCCTCGTCGGCAGCGACAGCCAGCGTCAAACAAGACACCACGCGTCTGCCGTTGAGCAGCACGGTGCACGCGCCACACTGGCCGTGGTCGCAGCCCTTCTTGGTACCGGTCTGGTCAAGCCCTTCCCTGAGCGCGTCCAGCAACGTCGTACGGTTGTCGACGCTGAGCCGGCGCGTCTTCTCGTTGACGCGGAGCGAAATATCGCTGCGGGTATCGCCGGTCATGGTTGTCCTTTCCCCACACGCAGCGAGAGTCCGCGCGAGTGATACCGAACGTGAACAGGGCGCGATCACGCCTTGGCGAAGTCAGCAACGCCGATATTCAATCAGGCAAAGGAAACCGGAGGCGCGCCCAAAACTGGCGGCCTCATGCACAATCCTGCCTTTACCGCCTCATGAGGCTTCGCGGATCGCCGCCGCGATCCCTGCCACCGTCGGGCGTTCGACAAGGGCGGACATGGGCACGTCGGCATCGACGCGCTTCTGCAGAAGGTTGAGCAGCCGCACCGCTTGCAACGAGTTGCCGCCGAGCAGGAAGAAGTCGACGTCGGCCGGGACTTCGGCAATGTCGAGCACCTTGGCGAAGACGTCGGCGACGATGCGTTCCTCCGCGGAGGCCGGCACTGATCCGGTGACGGATCCAGCACGAGCAGGTGCGGGCAGGGCTTCCTTGTCGACCTTTCCGGTAGGCCCGAGCGGCAGCCGGTCGAGTCCCACTACCTGCGAAGGCACCATGTGGTTGGGCAATTGGCCGGTGAGAACGTCGCGTAGCCGAGCAGTGTCGGCCGCGGCCGTCGGCGTGACGTAGGCAACCAGCCGTGTGTCCGCGCCCTCTCCGGTCGTCGTCACGGCTGCGCCCTCGATCCCGTCCACGGCAAGGATCGCACGCTCGACCTCGCCGGGTTCCACCCGGAATCCACGCACCTTGACCTGGTCGTCGGCGCGGCCGAGGAATTCCAGTGCGCCATCCGCGCGGTAACGCACGAGGTCACCGGTCCGGTACATGCGGCCGCCATCGAACGGATCGGCCACGAACCGCTCACGCGTCAGGTCGGGCCGGTTCAGGTAGCCAAGGGCCAGCCCGGTGCCCGCGATGTACAATTCCCCTTCCGGCATTGGCTTTCCAGCTGGATCGAGGACGTGAAGCCGCGTCTCACCCAGCGGATAGCCGATCGGGACGGAAGTGCCGTTCTGGTCAGGTGAGCAGTCCCAGTAGGTCGCGTCGATCGAATACTCTGTAGGCCCGTACATGTTGTGCAGTCCGGCGTCGACGCTTCCGAAGAACTTCTGCACCAGCGCAGGTGGCAGTACCTCGCCTCCACAGAACACCTCTCGGAGCGCCGGGCACGCTCCGAGACCGGGTTCATCCTCCAGCAGCGCTTGGAGCAAGGATGGGACGAGAGCGATGCAGGTGACGTCCTCGTCCCGGATCAGGTCCACCAGATACCGGACGTCTTCCCGGTGGATCGGATCTGCCACAACGAGGCGAGCGCCCGTGCTCAGTGGAACGAAGATCTCCCACAGCGAGATGTCGAAGCTCAGGGATGTCCGCAGCAGCACCGTGTCCCCAGGGCCGGTCGGATAGACGCGGTTCTCCCACCGGATCCGGTTGACGATGCCGCGATGCGGGATCACCACGCCCTTCGGCTGTCCCGTCGAACCGGACGTGTAGATGACGTAGGCCGGATCCTCTGCCATGACTGGGGTCGGCGCGCTGTCAGCGTCCTCTTCGAACAGATCCTCCACGCAGACCAGTCCGCTCGCCTGGGGAGCCGCCTTGCTGTAAAGAATCACAGGCGCGGCACAGTCGTCGATCATGAACCGCAACCGGTCTGCGGGGTAACTCGGGTCCAGCGGCACGTACGCCGCACCCGCCTTGAGAATGCCCAGGATGGCGGCGACCGCAGCGCCGGAGCGATCGATCGCCATCCCGACCAGGTCACCACGGCCCACTCCGCGGGCCCGCAGGCTGGCCGCCACTCGTTCGGCCTGCGAGTCCAGGCGGGCATAAGTCCATTCGGCGTCCGGGGCGGTTACCGCGATCGCTTCCGGGGTTCTGGCCGTCTGCTGTTCGACGAGCCCGTGCAGGGTCATGAGTATCCTCCTTATCCCGTGCTCGGATAGGCCAGCCGCAACCGCGACGATGTCCCGTGGCGGACCGCGAACGTATGGGCGCGGCGGTAGTTCTGCTGTGCACTGCTGTCGATGAGCAACCCGGCAGTACCGTGCAGGTGCAGACAGCGTTCGGTGGCGTCCACGGCCAAGTCGGCGCAAGCCGCGAGGAATCGGGAAGCCTCAGCCATCGGGTCGTGTCCTAAATGGACGGCGATGTGCCGGCCTAGACCGTGAAGCGCTTCGAACCGCGCTGTCAAAGCGGCCAGTGGAAACGCAACCGCCTGGTTCACGCCTATGGGGGCACCGAATTGGATTCGGCTCCGCACTCGCTCGGCGGCCACGTCCAGCGCGGCACGTACGACACCCAGCAGATAGCCCGCCGCGCGACAACGCAGCAGTGCAGGGGCGAGTGCACAGACTGTGCAGCCCGGGCAGATCTCGCGACCGGCGGCCTTGGTTTCGACGAACCAAAGCTCCTCTCCCGCAATGGAACGCAGCGGGGTGGACGACGCCTCTCCCGCCTCATACAGGACGAGCGGAGGTCCCAAGGCCAGCAGACGTTCAGCCGAATCCGCCCCGGCGACCAGATTCCAGGATCGATCGGCTACCGGATCCAGCAGCAAGGCGGCGGACTCCGGCACACCATGGTGAACGAGAAGTTCCTGGGATGTCAGGGCTTCGACTCGCGCGTACTCCAGACCCGTGCGACCGATCTCGATCGCCCGCGTGAACGCATCGACGCTCATCGCACCCCACCAAGGCAGAGACCAGACGCGGCAATCTGCAGCATGATCTCCGACGTGCCAGCCGACAGCGTGAGGCCTGGCGCCTCACGCAACAGCGCAGCGGGAACACCGCCTTCGAGCGCCCCTGCGGCACCGCAAGCATCCAGACACAACCGTGCGGCTCTGGCGCCGAGCTCACCGTTGAACCACTTGGACATCGCGGCCTCCTCGGATGGCAAGTCCCCGTCATCAAGGCGTTCCATGAGCCGCCACGCAAGCAGACGACCGGCCGCGACCTGGGTTCGCAGATCGGTCAGGCGGTCGACCAGGACGGGCTCGTCACCGGCCGCGTTCACCCGCTCGGCGGCCAGATCCAGCCACCGGGCTGCTTTGGCGTTGTAGTCGATCCCGGTGCGCTCGATCGCCAACCCGGCCGACAACACGAACCACCCACCACCGACCGGCCCTAGGACATCCGCGTCCGCGGCGAACACTCCGTCGAACACGACCTCGTAGAACGGTTCGGCGTTGAGCGTCTCGAGCCTGCGGACCTCGACTCCCTCGGCGGCAAGCGGCACCAGGAACAGGGTGATCCCTGATTCAGTACGGGCAGCGATGACGCCATGGGCGGCATGGGCGGTCTTGACGCTGTAGCGCTTGACGCCGGTGATCCGCCAACCGCCTGCCACTCGGTCCGCCCTGGTACACAACGAGGCGAGATCGGACCCAGCTTCGGATTCGGTGTAGAGAACGGCGATCGAAGCCTCGCCGCGCGCCAGCGGCAGCAGGTGACGCATCTTCTGCTCGCGATCTGCCGCGAAGAGCAACAGCGCGCCCGCGTTCTTGATCGTGTTGATGAACACGGTGTCGGGCACGTCGTGCGCGGTGAGCTCCTCCTGAACGATCGCGGTGTAGGTCGCCGGAAGTCCTCGGCCGCCGTAGCGCTCGGGCCAGTCGGGGGCGAGCATCGCGTGTTCGCCCAGCAACCGATAAACGCCCTCAGGGTGCCGGTCCTGTTGCGGTACGGCGGCGATCGCGGCGAGTTCGTCGGCCACTTGCGGCAAGGCAAGCAGGCCACGGAGTTCCGCGCGGAAGCGCTGCTGATCGGGTGTGAACGTGGGTTCCATCGGGCCCTCAGCGGATCGGTTTCACTGCTTCGGCCAGCAGGTGGTAACCGAGGTGGCTGAACGGTGGGACGTCCGCGAGGCACTTCTCGATCCGCTGCACGGTGTCCCGGATTCCCTTCTCCGCCAGGACGGCGTCGGCGAGCCACGCCGAGATCGTGGAATTCCCCCGCAGGTGCACGACGCTGAGACCGGCGATCGCGGCCAACCGCGACAGGTCATCCGGGCTGAAGCTGTGCCATGGCGCGGTGAGGTTCTCGCCTGTGCCGGTCCCGGTGAAGATGAGTTCTCCGGCCTGCACATCGGTTATGTCCACGTCCGCGAAGCGGTCACCGGCGAACATCCGCTCGAACACCGCGTTCTTGACCCCGATGAGCAGACGCCCGCCGGGTCGCAATACCCGCGCCACTTCCGTGAACACCTGCTGCCGGTCCTCGAGCGGGATGTGCATCAGTGCGAGCATGCTCGTGACAGCGTCGAAACTGTCGTTCGGGAACGGCAACGCGGCCATGTCACCCTCGACCAGCCGCGCCGCCAGGCCCCGCTCACGCAGCTTGGAACTGTTGACCGCCAACATGTGCGGAGAGATGTCCAGCCCGGTCACCTTCGCCGCGCGCTCTGCCAGCGGAACGGTGAAGCGGCCCGTTCCGCACCCCATGTCGAGAACCTCGTCGGTGCGCTGGATCTTCTCGAGGAGGAAGTCGAGTTCGGTGTCAGTGAACACCTCGTCGGTGGGGCCGTTGCCCGGAATGCGGCGGTCGTATTCGCCGGCGATCGTCTCGTAGACCTCACGGATCTGGCCCCGGTTGCCGTCGGATCCGTTCTTGTGGTGCTGCGTGGTCGCCACGTAAGCGCTCCCTTTCTGTGGTGGATAAGCGTTTTCGCGTCACTGTCCGGCGATGTCGTGCCACACTCGCGCCAGCGCGGCGGGTGTGGGAGTGCCGAAGAACTCCCGCGCGGGCACTTCGACCCCGGCGGCGCGCAGCTTGGCCAGCACGTCCATGCTTCGCAGGGAATCCCCGCCGAGGAGGTTGAAGTTGTCGTCCATCCCCACCCGGTCCAGGTCCAGCGCCTCGGCCATGGCGGTGGCGATCTGCCGTTCCACATCCGTGTCAGGCTCGAAGTAGTCCGGCAGGCCAGGCAGTTCGTCCCTGCGAGTGAACGGGTACGGCAGCCGGGCGCGATCGGGTTTTCCGTTCGCGTCCAACGGCGCCGACTCCAACAGCACGATGGTGGCGGGCTCCATGTACGCGGGCAGCCGGTCAGTGATCCACTGGCGGAGCCGGTCCTGGGCCGGCATGGCTCCGCGCGCCGGCACGATATAGGCGACGAGCCGCTTGGACCCGCTGGCGTCCTCCACGGCCTCGACCAACGCGGAGCCCACGCCCGGGTGCTCGGACAGGTGCGACTCGATCTCGTTCGGCTCGACCCGGTGCCCTCTGATCTTGACCTGCCGGTCTTTTCGGCCGTGGAACTCCAGTACCCCGTCGGGCCGCCACCCACCGAGATCGCCGCTGCGGTAGAGGCGGTGGCCGGTACGGGGATCGGTCACGAACCGTTCCGCCGTGAGCTCCGGTTGGCCTAGGTAGCCACGTGCCACGCCCGGTCCTCCGATGCAGATCTCCCCGACTTCCCCGGCTGCGATCGGCTGCAGTTCCCTGTCCAGTAGGTGGATCTCGGTGCCCGACAGCGGCGTCCCGAGTGGTGCTGATCCGTCTATTTTGGACGGGTCTATCCGGTGCAGGGTGGCGAACGTCGTCGTCTCGGTAGGGCCGTACGCCGCGTACACCGCGTGTCGCACGTAACCCGCCGCGGTACGCAGGTGACGTGTGGACAGCACGTCGCCTCCGGTGATGAGCCGCCCCACCGACTTCAGCGCGTCAGGTTCGTGATCGACCAACGTGTGGAACAGTCCCGTGGTCAGGAAGATCCAGTCAGGGCTGAAGTCACGCAACCACGCCGAAAGCTCGGCCACGGAGAACGCTTCCTCCGGCAGCACCACGAGTTCGCCGCCGCGACACAGGGTGTTCCACAGCTCGAAAGTGGAGGCGTCGAACGACACCGGGGCCAGCATCGCGACCCGTTCGCCCGGCCGGACGTGCAGGCGCTCGTCCGCCGACACCAGGTCCACGATCTGCCGGTGCTCGACCATGACTCCCTTGGGAGAGCCCGTGGAGCCGGATGTGTACATCACGTAAGCCAGATCGTCTTCGCGTGTGTCCGGCAGTTCGGGACCTTCGGCGGACTGCGGCGACGCCCCGATCCGAATGACCGGAAGGTTCGGGGGTCCTTCGTCGTCCTCCCAAGTGACCAAGGCCGCCACTGCCGCGTCAGCGAGCAGAAACCGTTGCCGTTCCGCCGGATACGAGCGGTCGACGGGGACGTAAACCGCGCCTGCCTTCAGCACGCCGAGCACGGCCGCCGGGTACGCGAGCGATCGGCGTGCGGTCACCGCGACCCGGTCACCCGTCGTGATCCCGCATGCCATCAGCTTCCGTGCGACCGCATCGGACCAATCGTCCAGCTCGCGGTAGGTGATCCGGGCGCCGGACGCCGACACCGCGGGCGCCTCGGGCCGGACCCGTATCTGGGCACGGACGAGTTCGGGCAGTGTCATGTCCATGCCTCACCTCCGGTGGGCAACTTCATGCTCTCGGCCGCACGGCGTGTCTCTGCCACCGCCGTCCATTCCCGGATGACCGAGATGAACGCCTCCAGCAAGGCCTTGGCGTGGATCGCGCCGACCGTCTCCTTCTTGTACGTGAGCGCTGCGGTGTAGCGCTCCGCGTCGTATCCCGTGCCCGGCGGCCATACCTCCGCCATCGTGTCGGTGGCACCACCCACCAAATAGCCGTGTCTGCGCAGGATTGTCTCGGCGCCGGGAAGATCGAGCAGCGCCGGAGGGTTGTCCTGCAAGGCGAAGATGTGTTGGTAGACGGGCTTTCCGGTGCCCTGTCGGGGACGCAGCAAACGGAAGAGTTCGTCGAGGGGCACGTCCTGGTGCGCGAAGGCGTCTGTCACGGCCCGTGCCGCGCCCTCGACCGCCGCTTCCGGATCGCGTCCGGGCGTCGCGGGTGGGCGGACCGGCACCATCGCGACGTGGTTGCCGATCACCTCATCCAGGCGTGCGTCGAAGCGTTGCCGCACAGGCACACCGAGGGCGAAGTCGTTTCCTTCGGTGACCTCACGGAAGGCCGTGGCGTACGCGGCCAGCAACACCACGAAACCCGTCCTGACGGTGCCGTCCCCGGCCTCCGCCAGTTGGTCGGTCAGTACGTCCAATTCGTTGGGGTCACACAGTTCCGCGCTGAACGTGACCACTTCGGAGTCGTCGCCCGTCGCGTCCGAACCCGCCAGCGGCGGTAGCTCCGGCACTCCCCGCAACGAGGCCAGCGCCTGTGCCCGTTGGCCGTCAATGTCCACGACCGCGTCGTGACGCGCGCGCAGGACAGCACATTCCCGCAATGACGGGGTATCGCCGAGGTCCGGCGTTCCACCACCGAGCCGGGCGGCGTATGCGGCGCTGAGGTCGCGAGCCAGCAGCCACTCGCTCCACCCGTCGAACGCCACGTGATGCACGCCCAAGCCGAACACGGCGAGCCCCGCCCCATACGAACAGACCGCTCCACGCCAGACCACGCCTTCCTCAAGGTTGAGCGGCTGGATGAGCTGAGCGCGTACCGCGTCGACCGCTTGGTCGACGTCGGGCCGCTCCTCCCAGATCAGCTCCGGCGCAGGTGCGCGATCCGCGGGCAGTGGCCGCGCCACGGGTACGTTCGCGTAGGTGTAGACCGCGCGTAGCGCCTGATGCCTGGCTTGGACGTCACCGAGCGCCGCGGTCAGCGCGGATCGATCCAGCGGTCCCTGTACCAACCACGTCGTTATGCAGTAGTCCTCCCGGTCCTCCGGCTTGAGCATCTGCCGGACCAGGCACATGGCAGGGAAGGGAGCCAGCGGCACGTCCTCTTCGTCCGGCGCCGCAGGGGATTCAGGCGAGGGCCTGGCCAGCCACTGGCTCAGCCCTTCGACGGTGGGGTGGCGGATGAACTGGCTGAACGGAACGGGCGCGTCCAGCTCGGCCGCGATCTCGGCGCAGATGCGTGACAGTTGGAGCGAGGACGCGCCGCATTCGGTGAGCGGCTGCCCCGGTTCGACGTGGCTGCCGAGGACTTCGGCCACCGCCTCGGTGACTTTCCGCTCGATCGCCTGCTCCGCATACCTCATCGGTGCCCCTTCGCGTAGACGGCCAAGTGCACGGTTTTGCCCGGTTCGGGGTACTCCAGAGACAACCCTCGGGCCGAGTAACCGTTAAAAGCACGTTATTAGGTTACCCAGAGGATATGCTTGATCACCAATCGAAGCGGTGGACGCGGGTGAACCTATGCCCGAGGAGCGCGCAGCGACCAGGGATAGGGCCGGCCGAGCCTGCGTTGCCGCATCAGCAGTCCAGGCACCAGGACGCCGGTGCAGACGACGACTGCCCGAGGCGGCGCCTCGATGTACATGAAGGTGTCGCCGTTGATCGTTCCCACGATCATCTGCCCGATGAACAGACACCACAGCCCGATTCCGGCGATGATCATCAGCCACTCGATGGTCCGCTCTCCCCACTTGGTGGGTCGCGGCCCTTGGACACGTTCGCCGAACGGTCCTAGTGACCAGAAGTGACGCAGCTGGAGTCGTCGTCTGCGCAACCACAGTCCGAGAGCGACCATTCCCCCCGCCACGGCCATGTAGATCCACGCGTCCTGCTGAACCTGCGCGCCCATGACGAGGTCGATGACGGGGTTGAGAAACTCATAGCTCCCCCAGACCAGCAGGTACGCCTCGACGATCCGGCGTACCGGGGTATCGAGCGGCACCATCTTGACCGGCCTCGCGCCGGACGGAAGCGGCGGAGGCGGTGGTGGCAAAGCGACCGGCAGGGCTGGCATGGTCGGCATGTCAAGCACACCAACAGCCCCAGCGCTCGGCGCGGCAACGGGCGCAGGCGGGCGCGGCGCGGACAGCGTGTCGCGGAACGGCCGGGTCGGGTCCATCGGGATCGCCGCACTACTGGGCTTGTCCGACGTGACCAACGGCAGCAAGGCCTCGTAGACCTCATGTGCCGAAGCTGGACGAAGCTCGACCCGTTTGGACAACAACCGGGCGATCAGATCAGCCAGCGCGGGATCGGCGTCCGGCCGCAACGACAACACCGGCCGCGGCGTGTCGCTGAGGTGCCGGTGCATCATCCCGAGCGCGGTCTGGGCATCGAAGACGTACTGCCCGGTCAGCAGCTCGTAGAGGACACACCCGAGCGAGTACAGGTCGCTGCTCGGACTGGCCTGGCCGTGCAGCGCCTGCTCAGGGGCCATGTACGCAGGCGTTCCGACGGCCTCGGCGGTACGGGTGAGCCTGCTCATGTTGGGGTCACGCAGCAGCGCGATGCCGAAGTCGAGGACCTTGATCTCCCCGGTGTCGGTGATCATCACGTTGCGGGGCTTGAGGTCACGGTGGATCAGCCCGGCCGCGTGCGCCGCCCCGAGCACCGCGGCGATCTGCGCGCCGATGGCCGCCACCCACGACACCGGAACCGGTTCGTTCTCCGCCTGGAACTCCGCGAGATCGGCGCCGGCGATCACCTGCATCACCAGGTACAGATCGTCGTTGTCGGTGCCCGTGTCGTAGACCGCGGGAACGCCAGGGTTCTCCAGCTTGGCGGTCAGCCGCGCCTCCCGGTCGAACCTGCTGATCAACGCGTCGACGTCGGCGAGAGCAGGCAAGGAACTGGGGCGCAGCAGCTTCACCGCGACGTCCCGGTCCAGCCGGTGGTCCCGGCCGAGCCACACCTCCCCCATCCCGCCACGGCCAAGAGGCCGGACGAGCTCGTAGCGTCCGTCGACAACACGCTGCACCGACGTCAGTTCCTTTCCTTGTTGGCGCACCACCTTATCGACACAGCTGAGGAAGGGCATCCGGCTCTCGGCGATCGTGTGTTACAACGTCACGATCGCCTTGAAGTGGTGCCGCGAGAACGCCGGGATCCACAGCAGGCACACCAGAGCCGTCGACAGCGTCCACCCGGTCACGAGATCAGCCCGTACTTCGAGCGACGGATACGACACGAAGACGAAGTACCTACCGACAGCCTGAAAACCCAGCAACACGGTGATTGCGATCCGGCCCCAGTTCCGTCCGGAATACACGATGGTGGCCAGCCACACGTAAAGTACGGCGCTGATCGGATGATAAATGGTGCCAGGATTGATTCCCGCGACCTCCGGCTCCGCGAAAAACCGCCATACGTCCTGCACAACCACCGTCACGTGGTTGAATGCGTGCACGCCGATCCCGGCCGTGGCGACCACCACCCACGGCGAAACCCTTTTGGTTGCAGAGCCACTGTGTTCGACCATTGTGTCCTCCAGGTTGATTCACCCAGAGGACACGGACACTGGCGCATTCGGCTGTATGAACCAGATCACGCGAGCTGACCTTCGTCCGATTCGGGCTCACGCGGGGCGGCGTCAGGACGTTTGGCGCTTCGGCGCCGCACCACAAAGAAACCCGCGCCAACGACAGCCAGCACAACAATCCCGCGGAGCAGTTGGTGGCGCGGAAGTCATCCAGGTCGATGTAGCGGGTTCATCGGCATCCTCACCGAGTGCCTGCCCACCGGTCTGCTCCCGGAAATCAGCACCACCCTCGGCACGAGCATTGCGGCCACCGGCCAGATCGTGACGATCTACGCACTGGCCACCGCGGTGGCGGCGATCCCGCTGTCCCGGCTGACCTCGATGTGGCCGCGCAAGAACGGGCGAGGCCGCGCACGTGGCCCAATCGATCGTGATCACCTTCTTCTCCGCGTCCATCGCGCTCGGCGGCTTCATCGGTGGCCTGCTGGTCGACGTGGACACCGCGTTGATCACGTGGGCGTCGTCGGCGCTGCTGATCATCGCCGCCGTGGCCGTGATCGGTGGCAAGAGGCATGCCTTCCCGCCTGGTGCGTGAAAAACTCGTGGTGCCACACCAAGAGAGAAAGGGGCCCGACCGTGACCGACCTGGCCAAGTTCACCGATCTCGTTCCGCTCGACCACGGCTTGTGCGTGATCAGCACCCTGCGGGCTGACGGCAGCATCCAGTCGTCGGTGGTCAACGCCGGGGTGTTGAAGCATCCACTGCGAGACGAACAAGTCGTCGGGTTCGTCGCCGTCGGCGCGACTCAGAAGATGAAGCACCTGCGCGCCGATCCACGGGCCACGATCGTCGCCCGGGCCGGCTGGCGATGGGCGACCGTCGAGGGCGACGTCGAGATCATCGGCCCGGACGACCCGCATTCCGATGTGGACAGTGAGGCGTTGCGGCTGCTGCTGCGGGAGATCTTCCAAGCCGCGGGCGGCACCCACGAGGACTTCGACGCCTACGACCGAGTCATGCGCGAAGAACGACGAGCCGCCGTGCTCATCACTCCTCGCCGCGTGTACGCCTCCTCCTGACCCAGGACGCCTGCGGCGGCAAACCCGAGCCCCGGGCGCCGATGATGCTGTCGTGAAACGCAATAGCCGCAGGCGACAGCGGTCGATGCGGCACACGGACAACCGCGATCCGGCGTTCCGTCGCGGGAGCAACCAGCGGCCGGTAATCCAAACCGGCGAACTCGACCAAAGGCAGAACCAGCCCCGGTACAGCCGACACACCGAGGCCCGCGGCCACTAGTCCGGCCACGGCACTGATGTTGCGGGCCTCGATGGCGTCCCGGGGCCGGGCGCCTGATTCGGCGAACGCGTGGTCGAGGTGCTGGCGGATGCTCGTGGTGCGGTCGAACGCGATGAACGCCTCGGTCGCGAGCTCCGACCAGGTGACTTCCGTACTGGCGGCGAACCGGTGGCCGGGTGGGAACACGCAGCAGAACCGGTCGGTCGCGACCGGCGTGACCAGCAGGTCGTCCACGGGTTCGGTGGTCGCGGACACCACGGTGACCGCGAAGTCGACGGTCCCGGCCCGGACCCGCTCCAGCACTTCGACCGCCAGCGCGTCCTCAATAGACACTTCGACCGACGCGTGTTGCCGTTGGTACGCCGACACAATGCCCGGCAGCAGGATCGCGGCCAGCGAAGGCAGCGTGGCAACCCGGACCCGGCCGCGCCTGCCGTCGAGGAAACCTGCGAAGTGCCTGAGGTTCGCCTCGAATGTGGCCACTGTGGACCGTGCGATCGTGACGAACTCACGGCCCTCGGCAGTCGGCTCAAGGCGACGCGTGGTGCGCTCGAACAGGGCGACACCGAGTCTGCGTTCCACCTCGAGCACGGTCCTGGACAGCGAGGACTGCGCCTGCAGCAGCGATTCCGCCGCGGCCGTGAAACTGCCCGCGTCGTGCACGGCGAGCACGACCCGTAACTGCTGGACAGTCAGATCCATGCGCATAGGACATCAATCTATCGAATGATGATGCTTGCATGCGATAGCCGCGGCGGACAAAGGTGATCACACGCTCGAAGGAGGTCACCGATGCTCGCCGCGAGTGGTTTCATCACAATCGCGCTGTTCCTGGCGGCTGTGCTGTCCCGCAAGGTATCCGTGCTCGTCGCATTGACCGCGCTGCCGATCGTCGTCGCGCTGGTCACCGGCTTCGGCGGCCAGCTGGGCACGCTGATCGGCGACGGCCTGGTCAAGGTCGCACCGGTGGCGATCATGATCACGTTCGCGGTGCTGTACTTCAGCCTGATGATCGACGCGGGCCTGTTCGACCCGGCGGTCGCGCGGGTGCTGCGCTGGGCGAAGGGCGATCCGCTGAAGATCACGGTCGGCACGGCGGTGCTGACCCTCCTGGTGGCGCTGGACGGCGACGGCGCGTCGACGTTCCTGATCACCGTGTCCGCCTTGCTGCCGATCTACCAGCGGCTCGGCATGCGCAGACTGGTGCTGGCCGGGGTGATCTGCCTGGGCGCCGGGGTGATGAACATGATCCCCTGGGGCGGGCCGACCGCACGTGCGATGGCGGCGCTGCACCTGTCCGCCGGTGACGTGTTCCTGCCAGTGATCCCCGCCCTGGTCGCCGGAATCGTCTGGGTGCTGGTGGCCGCGTTCCTCATCGGCCGCTCGGAACGCAAGCGGCTCGGCGTGATCGAACTCGACGACGTCGTGCCGAAAGCCGAGCCGCGTGCGGGCTGGGACCGATTCCGGTTCTGGTTCAACGTCGTGCTGACCCTCGCGCTTGTCGGAGTGCTGCTGGCGCAACTGTTCCCGCTCGAAGTCGTGTTCGTCGTCGCGTTCATCGTCGCGGTGATCGTGAACCGGCCGTCATGGGCCGCGCAGCAGGAACTGTTCGCCAAGCACGGCGGCAACGTCGTCCTGGTCACCGCGATGATCTTCGCCGCCGGCGTGTTCACCGGGATCCTCGGCGGCACAGGCATGATCGGCGCGATGGCCCGCTGGCTGGTCGGCGTCATCCCGGACGGTGCGGGCGGTGCGCTGCCGCTGATCGTGGCGATCACCAGCATGCCGCTGTCGCTGGTGTTCACGCCGGACGCGTACTACTTCGGCGTGCTGCCGGTGATCGCGGAGACGTCCGCGGCTTTTGGCGGCAGCGCGGCCGAAGTCGGCCGGGCGGCCATCCTCGGCCAGATGACCACAGGCTTCCCGCTGAGCCCGTTGACCGCGTCCACGTTCATCCTGCTCGGCATGACCGGCGTGGACCTGGGCGCGCACCAGCGGTTCATCTTCAAGTGGGCGTTCGGCACGACAGTGGTGATGACCGCGGTCGCACTGCTCACCGGCGCCATCTCGGTGTAGGGGGATTTCTTGCACACCACCAGGATCGGCTGTGGCGCGGGATTCGCGGGCGACCGGATCGAGCCCGCGGAGGACTTGCTGCGGCGCGGTGCCCTCGCGGACCTCGTCCTGGAATGCCTTGGTGAACGAACGGTCGCACTGGCGCAGCGGCACAAGCTGAACGATCCCACGCACGGTTACGAGAAACGCCTTCCGGCCCGGTTCAAACGGTTGCTACCACTGGCCATGGCGAACGGCGTACGCGTGATCACCAATATGGGAGCGGCCAATCCACTCGCGGCCGGGCACGTGACACGGGACCTGCTGGCCTCGCTGGGACTTGGCGGCCGAGTCGCGGTCGTCACCGGCGATGACGTACTCGCCGACCTCGATTTGGACACTGTGGCCTGGGAAACCGGCCGACCACTGCGCGATCACGGCGAGATCGTGTCGGCGAACGCCTATCTCGGCGCGGACGCGTTGTTGCCCGCGTTGGACGCGGACGTGGTGATCACCGGCAGGGTGGCCGACCCATCGCTTTTCCTTGCGCCGCTGGCACATCGGCTCGGCTGGGACTTGTCGGACGTGCCGAGGGCGGCGGCCGGCACGCTGGTCGGGCACCTGCTGGAATGCGCGGGCCAGCTGACCGGCGGCTACTTCGCCGACCCCGGCTGGCAGGACGTGCCGGACCTGGCCAACCTGGGTTTCCCGTACGCCGATGTCGCCTCCGACGGCACCGCCGTTCTGAGCAAGCTCCCTGGCACCGGTGGCCTGCTGTCCAAGGCGACCGTTCGGGAGCAGTTGCTGTACGAGATCACCGACCCGGCCGCATACCTGACGCCGGACGTGACTCTGGACGTCCGGAACGTACGGATCGCCGACGACATGCGGATTTCCGGCGCCCACGGTACGCCGCGCCCAGACACGCTGAAAGTGAGCGTCGGCTACCGCGCGGGGTCCAAAGTAGAGGCTGAGATCTCCTATGTGGGCCCGAATGCCGTACGACGTGGCGCATTGGCCGCAGAGGTGGTCAGCACAAGGCTGGCCGGCGTGCCGCTGCGGGCGGAGGTGCTCGGCGGCGAGAACGACTGCCGGCTGCGGGTCGCGGCGATCAGCCACGACCACGCTGTCCTCGAGCGCGTCGGCGACGAGGTCGAATCCTTGTACACCAACGGTCCTGCCGGTGGTGGCGGCGTTCGCCTGCACATCACTGAAGTGATCGGGATTGTGTCGGCTCTCGTGCCCCGATCAACAGTCCGGCCCGCAGTCACGTTCCTGGAGGCACCCGATGCTGCTACATGAACTCGCGCACTGCCGAGCCGGGGACAAAGGCAATGTGGCCACGTTGTCCGTCTTTCCCCGCGACGACAATGACTATCCCTTGTTGGTACGCGTCTTGACGGCCCAACGAGTGCGCGACCATCTGGCAGCGTTCATCGCAGGTGACGTGATCCGGCACGAGCTGCCGAATCTGTGCGCGCTGCATTTCGTGTGCCACCAAGTGATCGACGGCGGCGTCACCACGTCACTCGCCCTGGATACCCATGGCAAGTCCCTCAGCTCCCGGCTGCTGGCCATGGAGGTCCGATGAGCGTGGCGACAACTCGCCGCGATGTGTTCGGCCGGGCGTGCGCGGGGTCACGCCCGGCCGGAATCAGTCAACCGGCGCTACGAGTTCGTTGCGTGCGTTGCTGAACACCTTGATCGCCTCGACCGGGCACGCTTCGGCCGCGTCGACCACAACGTCGTCATGGTCGACGACATCGGCCAAAGGATGCGAACCGTCGCCCTCAAGATCGAAGTGGCGCGGCGCGATGCCGACACATATCCCCGACGAAATGCACAGGTGCCGTTGCACCTCGATCCGCCACTGCGTGTCGCTCACTCACATACCTCCGACCACGTAACCGGCAGCTCGTTGAGACCACGCACCAGACGACCGTGCCGCCACGGCAGATCCTTCGGGTCGACGGCGAGCGCCAAATCCGGGAACCGCCTGATCAACGTGGACAGCTCGACCTGGAACTCCATCCTGGCCAGCTGCGCGCCGAGGCAGTGGTGCACGCCGTGGCCGAACGAGATGTGCCTGGCGGACTCACGGTCGATCCTCAGCTCAAGCGGATCGTCGAACCGCCGAGGATCCCGGTTGGCGGCGTCCAGGTCGACGAACACGCCTTCGCCGGCGCGGATCGTCGTGTTGCCCAACTCGATGTCCTCTTTGGCGATCCGGATGAACCCGTCACTCGACGCGAGCGGGGTGAACCGAAGCAACTCCTCGACGGCGTTGTTCACCAGGTCGGGGTTGGCCCGCAGTTTGGCCAGCTCGTCCGGGTGGGTCAGCAGGTTGAAGATGACGTTGCCGAACTGGTACGACGTGGACTCGTGGCCGGTGATCAACAGCATCACGGCCAGCTGAACGATCTCGTCGTGCTCAAGCCGGTCGTTGTCCTCCCTGGCCTGCATCATGGCGGTGAGCAGGTCATCCCTCGGATCGTCCCGGCGCTTTTCGAGCAGAGCCGACATGTAGTCGTACAGGCTCTGCAGACCCGCCCTGGCCTCCTCCGGCGTCAACGCGGTGAGTGCCACCGACGCGTCAGTCCACTCCCGCAACTTCGCACGGTCCTCGTAAGGCACACCGAGCATCTCGCAGTTCACGGTCATCGGCAGCGGCCACGAGAGGCCTTCCATCAGGTCACCGGGAGCGCCCTTGGCGATCATCTCGTCGAGCAGCGTGTCCACGATCTGCTGAGCGCGCGGCCTGAGCATCTCAACACGCCTGGTCGTGAACGCCTTCAGGACAAGCTTGCGAAGCCTCGTGTGATCCGGCGGATCCATGTCCAGAATCGAGTGGTCCTCCCGAATCCAAGGATCCGACCGCGGCACATCCTTGCCGATCGCGGCAGACCTGCTGAACCGAAGATCAGCCAGGACGACCTTGACGTCCTCATACCGGCGAGCGACCCATGCCTCACCGCCATATGCCAGGCGCACCCGAACCAACGGCTCATCGTCCGCGAGCCCATCCCGGACAGATGACGGAACGAGCGCGACGTAGTCATCGGGACCGGCACCCTCGAACGGGTAGTTGATCGGGTTTTCTGTGGTGGTCATCGACCAGCCGCCTTCGAAGTTGTAAGTGCCTGTTTGCGACAGTGTCGCCTTGGCATGGGGGTGTTCGAGTGTCCGCGTTCGACCGTTCGCGGATGTGGGGTGGCGGCGCGGCCGTGATCGGAGTAATGGCTGGGATTGGTCGCGGCGGTGTGTTGCCTTCGGGGTGGCTGTGTTCGGGCCGCGCTGATCGCCCGGCCACTTCTCGATGTTCCGCACTCCGATCGCGCCACCACACCGCGCCCCTGCCCTGCCGCTTCTCGCCCCACCACCGGCCACCAGCACGACACAAGTCCGCCCACCCCACACTCGGCCCCGCGACCAGCCATCCGCGGCCGCAGCCTTCCCCGGGCGCGGCTCCAGATCCGCCGCCCTTCCAGCACCTTTCACACACCTGAACTCATCGGATGTAATCGTCTACATTTCTGCTCATCGAGCCTTGACTCGGGTCAATTCGCTGGGTTTGATCGGATGTCTGATGGGTGGACCCCGGGAGGGCAGAGGTCATGCAGCGTCGCATCCGCACCATCTTGCTGAGTGTTTTCGTCGTCCTGCTTGCGATGATCACTCCCGTTGCTCATGCCGAGGTCGAACATCCGCGGCAGCAGTGGTTACGGGCTTCTACGGCCGGGCTTTTTCTGCATTGGGGGATGTTCACCGCTCCGAAGCACCTCGACTGCGCGGAGTGGGAGCGCGATGTCACCGGTGGCGGCTGGAGCGCCGACTATTGGGTCGACGAGGCCCGCAAGCTGGGCGCCTCCTACATCGTCCTGGCCACGTTCCACAGCAGGCTCGGCTACGCGCGCCCGTGGCCGTCGGGCATCCCGGGCAGTTGCAGCACCAAGCGTGACCTTCTCGGCGAGCTTGTGCGGGCGGGCAAGGCCAAGGATGTCAAGATCATCCTTTACATGACCGACGACCCGCAGTGGCACAGCGAGCAGGGCAAGCAAATGCTTGATTCGGCCGCGTACTCCGCCTACAAGGGCCAGCAGGTCGACCTGACCACGCGGCGCGGCTTCGGCATGTACAGCTACGACCTGTTCTTCGAGGTCATGCGCAACTACGCCGACCTCGCGGGATTCTGGATCGACAACGACAACGAGTACTGGGAGCAGAACAAGCTCTACGAGCAGATCCGCGCGCTAAGGCCGTCCTGGTTGCTGAGCAACAACAACGAGGACACGCCGATCATGGACACGGTCAGCAACGAGCAGAAGACCGGCATGACCCCGTCCTACGACTACCCGCAGGCCGCGTGGACACCGATGCCGAGGCTGGTCGAGGCCGACTACAAGCTGCCGACCACCGGCGACTGGTGGTACGACGGCCGTGACCACCCGGTCGACTTCCGGTTGTCCACCGGCCGGTACATCACCAACGCGGGCTCGTCGATGAAGTCACTGATGGCCGAAACCCCGATGGTGAACGGGAAGTTCCCGCCGAGTCAGGAGAAGTTCAACAACTTCATGGCCGAATGGGTGCCGCCGATCCGGGAGTCGTTGTACGGCACCGAAGGCGGCGGCTACATGTACGGCGGCATGCAACCCGGTTTCTGGAACGACGGCGCGCACGGCGTCATCACGGTCAAGCCGGGCGCCAAGACGCAGTACATCCACGTCGCCACCAGGCCGAGCACGGACATGCTTCGCCTACGCGACAACGGCTACTGGGTCACCGGCATTACGGACGTCCGGACCGGCGAGCGCCTCAAGTTCAACCAGTCCGGCGGATACCTGACCATCCTGAACATCCGGAACTGGGACACCTATGACACGGTGTTCAAAGTGGACACTCCACTGCAGACCGGCTACTACAAGGACGTCAGCGCGACCGCCACCTCCGCCCGTGACGGGTTCCCGGCGAGCAACCTCACCGACGGCAGCTTCGAGTCCTATTGGGACGCCAACGACAAGCTTCCCGTCTCCGTCACGCTGGATCTCAAGCAGCGCAAGCCCGCCACACACCTGGCGGTGAACCAGCGAGAGTGGTCCCCGACGTACGCCCGCGTTTCGTTCGGCCGCCCAGAGGATTCCGCGCGAATCAAGGACTACAAGGTTTCGGTCAGCGACGACGGCGTGCGGTGGCGGGAAGTCCGGGCAGGTGCGATGCCAAGCGCCCGCGGTACGCAGTTCATCGACATCGGCCAGCAGACCACCCGTTACATCAAGCTGGACGTGCTGAACACGTGGGGCGGCCCGCAAGCCCCGAGGTTCTTCGGCGAGCTGCAGATCGACGAGATCAAGGTGGGCCACGGCTATCCGCTGATCCCCCGGACCCAGACACCGCTTGAAGCCGAACACGCCCAGCTGAACGGAACCGCGCGCCGGTCGATCTGCTTCGCCTGCTCCGGAACGTCTCAGGTGATCGGTCTCGGCGGCGGCACACGCAATTCCGTGACCTACAACGTGACCAGCGAGGCCGGGGACTACAAGCTCGAAGTCAACACGACTTCGAGCGAGGCGACCTCGCTCACGGTGAACGTCAACGGCACGGCAACCGAGGTTCCCATCCCAGCCGACCGTCCGGATGTGCCAACCGACACGGCGATTTCCGTGCCACTGAAGGCCGGACCCAACACGATCGCCCTGTCCAGCAACGGCGCGAGGGGCCCGGGGATCGACCGGATCGCGGTCGCCCCGCTGCCACCCGCGTCGTACACGCCGACGACCACGATGACGGTCAAACCTCATGGCGTGCAATGGATCGGCCCCGGCCAACAGTCGATCAAGGTGACCGCACAACTCCGGCTCGATGTCGATGACGCCCTCGACAACGTGGAACTGAAACCGACGGCACCCGCGGGCTGGACCGTGCAGGGCGCACCCGCGACTGTCCAAAAGCTACGGCTCGGCCAGATCCTGAGTGGCGAGTGGACACTGACGGCACCGGCCCAAATCCCGGCGGTGACCGCACCCGTCACCGCGTCCTTCCAGGTCTTGGGGCGCGCAAAGCAAGTCACGACCAATGTGGACATCAAGCCGCGTCCGGCGGACCGGGTGTTCATGCGTGAAGCCGAGGACTCACGCAACCAGTTCGGCAGCACCGGCTTGACCGGGTGCGGGTCGTGTTCCGGCGGCGAGAAGGTCCGCAACATCGGCGGTTCGCCGGACGCCTTCGTGCAGTTCGACGATGTCACTGTGGACAGTGCAGGCCAGTACACGCTGTACATCGACTTCACGGTCAACGGGCCGCGGTCGTACTTCGTGTCCGTGAACGGCGGAGCGCCGACGGAGGTGAAGGTCGACGGCCAAGGCAACAACACTCCGTACACGACTACGATTCCGGTCACGCTGAACGCGGGAGCCAACACGATCAAGTTCTTCAACGACCAGTCGGGAGCACCCGATCTGGACCGGGTTTCGCTCGGCACCAGCTGATCCGGGAACCTGAGCTGAGGCGAGTGCGTTCACGGCACATGACCTAAGGAGGCCGTGTGCGCACTCGCCAGAAGGACCGGGACGTCCCCGCACCGAGATCACCGTGGAACCAGATCCGGCTCGGGCTGTGGATGGGCGGGCACTACTTCACCGACGAATCCGGCGAGCTGCAGTTCGCCGTGGTCGCTGACCAGTTCGACATGGTCGTCAGCCTGTACAGCAAAGACGGGCACGGGCCTGCCGCCGGCATCGAGCACCACGTCGCCACGATGCCGGACGGTCCGTTGAACGCCGATCAGATCGCCACGGTGCAGGCATTGGCCGTGATCACCGCGCAGGCGATCATCAACGGCCGGAATGTGCTGGTCCGCTGCCACGCGGGCTACAACCGGTCGGGTCTGGTGGTCGCGCAGGCGCTCATCCACCTGGGGTACGACGCACGCAGCGCCATCCTGCTGATCCGGCGCAAGCGTTCACCGTGGGCGCTGCACAACAGGACATTCGAGCAGTACCTGGAGACCGGCTTGGATGTCGCCCATCTGCTGGTGGCCTTGGAGTCCTAACAGACTGAGCCTCGGGTTGCCGCGGTCGCCCGCAGCAGCGACCGCACCAGGTCATAGTCGATCTTCGCGGGACTGCGGAACCGCAGGCAGCCCTTGCCCATGTTGTGGCCGGCGAGCTGATCGGCGTGCGCGGCAACGACATCCGTGCGCCCGACGTACAGCGAGATGTACTGCTTCTGGCTGGCGAAGGCGAATTCGCCGACCCCGTCGCGCTGGTAGGTCGGCATTCCGTACTGCATTGTCTCGGTGAAACCGGCCAGCTCGGTCAGGCAGAGTTCACGCAGGCGGCGCAACGCTTCCTGGCGTTCCGGCACCGCCTCGTCAAGGAACGTCTGTACGTCGGTCGCTGAACTGGACACCATGCCGGAACCCTAAAACAAGTTTCGGGTACGCGACAGGCACGGTAGAAAGTCGCGCATGGAGCGCGTGTTGGTCAATTTCTTCTACTGCCATCCAGTCGGTCACGCGATCGAGGCGCTGTACTACGCCAACGGCCATCACGCCGCGAACCCGGACCGTGAGGTCGCGGTCGTCCTCAACGCCGCCACCGCCACCGAACTCGCTGACCACTGTCCGTTCATCTCGGCAAAATACGTCGTCGACCATCCGTTGTTCACCTATACCAACGATTCCGCGGCGCGGGTCGCGCATCTGCCCCGCGAGTGGGACTGGGTGATCGACGAATCCCGGCGATACCAGGACTTCCAGCTGGCGATGTTCCCCGGCCTGAAGGACTACTACGCGGCAACCGACCAGCACCTCAAGCCGACCCAAGGCCGGACTGTCGTCACCAGCCCGAAACCCGGATACCTTCGGCGCCAACACCTCCGCCTCGAACTGCCCGAGACCACCGTCACGCAGCGGACCATCACGATCATGCCGAGCGGATCGAGCGAGCCGGCGCTGTACCCGTCGGTCGATTCGTGGCTGCTGATCATGGACGCGCTCACCGACGCCTATCCGGACGCGAAGCTTGTCCTCGTCGGCAAGCTCGCCGAGAACGACAGGACGTCCACGACGCTCACCGAGCATGACCTCAAGCGCTTGCTCGGCCACCGGTCCCAGCCGGAGAACTGCTTCGACCGCGGCCTCATCGAGCAACTGTCCGCCGTCCAAGCGAGTGACGTGTTCGTGTCACCGCACACGGGTTTCGGTATGGCGGTATTGGCCGCGGGCACGCCGTGGCTGACGCTGTCCGGCGGGCGCTGGTTCGAATACTTCTTCAACGGCGTGCCGTTCCGGTCGATCATTCCCGACACCGACCGGTTTCCGAGCTACTCCACGTTCAACGAACTGCCGGTGATCGACACCGACGAAGGACCGCGCACACCGAGCATGACCCGGGCCAGGATCACCGCTGACCTCGACCGCATCGTGGCCGCCGCCGGAGAGTTGCGGGACGGCAAGGTGACCTACGAGCAGGCGCTGAGCGAGTACTTCCCGGCACTGTTGAACGCCCACAACGGCGACAAGTCCCAGCTCTGGTCCATCGACAACGTCCACATGGACTATTTGTAAGCGCGCACCGCACCCGGATACGGCAGCCGCTCCGGGCGGCGCTGCCGATACTCGAAGTGCCACCACTCATTGTCATACGTCCGATACAGCTTGTAACGTTCGCCGTTCTCCTCCATCCACCGGGCGCCTTCCCGCGGCCGGATGTCCATGGCGGTACCGCGGACGTGCTGAGACTCGGCCGGGTGCAGCACGGTCGTCAGGCCTGGCCGCCGCAAGTCCTCGATGTACATCCGGTGCTGCACGGCGGCGTCGCGGTGACCGGAGGTCAGGCCGATCAACTGGCCGTCCCTCCAGAACGCCTCGGTGCGCGCCGTGGTGAACGCCGCGTACGTCGCCGCTGTCAGGCCCGTCAGGTCCTCTTTGGGGAACCGCATTCCCAGCGCCCACTGGCACGCGACGTGCCGAGCGTGGCCCGGTGCGTTCAGCTGGGCGAAGGGCAGCAGAACCCGCGCAAGCGCTTTCGCCGCCAGTTCCATCGCACGATCTCGTGTCGTCATGCGATCCACTGTCGACGGTCACTGTCGTTGTCCCGTCTGTGCCGTGTAACAGCTCTGTACTGGCAATTCTGTGACACGACCATGACATTTCCCGGATGGCGCGCGCAACATCGGGAGGCAGCATGGGAGGGGTGGACAGGCGAACTTCGACCGGCCCTGCGATGGTTGGCGGTATGTCTCGGGTGCTGTTGATCGAAGACGACCAGGCGGTGCGTGACGGCCTGGAAATGGCGTTGACCAGGCAAGGACACACGGTACGGGCGGTGGAGACCGGCGAGCAAGGGCTCGGCACGCTGGCCGGCGTCGACGTCGTCGTGCTCGACCTGATGCTGCCGGGGATGGACGGGTTCGAGGTCTGCCGCAGAATCCGGACGACCGGCAACCTGCCGATCATCATGCTCACCGCGCGCAGCGACGACATGGACGTGGTGGCAGGCCTGGAAGCGGGCGCCGACGACTACGTGGTCAAACCGGTCCAGCCACGGGTGCTCGAAGCCCGGATCCGCGCTGTGCTGCGTCGCGCGGGTGAACCCGTCCCGCAGGCCGACGCCGAGCAGTACGGCGACCTGAGCATCGACCGGGCGGGCCTGGTGGTGCGCAAGAACGGCGAACAGGTCAGCCTTGCCCCGACCGAACTGCGGCTGCTGCTCGAACTGTCCAGTTCGCCCGGTCGCGTGCTGAGCCGCCAGCAGTTGCTGGAATCGGTGTGGGAGCACGGCTATCTTGGCGACTCACGTCTGGTCGACGCCTGTGTGCAGCGGTTGCGGGCCAAGATCGAGAGCGATCCGGCGACACCGCGCTACATCCAGACCGTTCGGGGGTTCGGATACCGGTTCGGGCCGTTGTGAGGAGCCTACGTACCCGACTGCTGATCGCGTTCGCCCTGCTCAGCGGCATCACTGCGGCCGCCGTGTCCGGCGCGTCCTACGTGCAGGCCCGCACCATGGTCCTGGAACGGGCACAGAACGGCTATGTCGAGTTGTTCACCGACAAGGTCGCCAACATGGCGCTGCCGAACGCCGACGCCTTGTCCGACCGGCACACCGCTGGCCTTATCCTCTACAAAGGACAGACTTTCAGCACTGCCGGCGTGCCTCCGCAAGCGATTCCGCAGGCGTTGCGGGACAAGGTGAAAACTGGTGTCGTGGCGTGGCAGCGGGTCGAGGGAGCCGGTCGAGCCGGGCTGATCATGGGCATGCGAGTGTCCGAAATGGAGTTCTACCAGACGCGGGACCTCGACTCCGAGGCGGCGAGCATCAACCAGCTGGCGCTGATCGCGTGGACGATCGGGATCGGATCGCTTGTCCTCAGCGGCTTTCTGGCGTGGTTCGCCGCCAACAGCGTGCTCCGTCCGGTACGTGAGCTGCGAGTGGCCGCGCAACGACTGGGTGAAGGCGATCTGTCGACCCGTGTCCAGATCCGAGGAGCCGACGAGCTCGCCGGGGTGGCGGAAACGTTCAACGTCACCGCGGCGGCGTTGGAGAAGCAGGTCGCCGACGCGCGGCGGTTCGTCGCCGACGTATCCCACGAGCTGCGGACGCCGCTTACCGCGATGACGGCGGTCACCGACGTGCTCGACGAGGAAGCGCCGCATCTGACTCCGGACGCGGGCAAAGCCGCGAGCCTGGTCAGCCGGGAGACCCGCAACCTGACCCGGCTGGTCAACGACCTCATGGAGATCAGCCGATTCGACTCCGGCGCGGCAGCGCTCGTGCTCGAGGAGATCGACGTCGCCGAGGCGATCCGAGCGACGCTGCGAGCGCGGCGTTGGTCCGAAGTGGTCACTGATCTGCCGCCCGTGATCGCGCGGGTGGACCCACGGCGACTGGACGTGATCCTGGCGAACCTGGTCGGCAACGCGTTGCGGCACGGCGCGGCTCCGGTGTCGGTGACGCTGCGTGGCGGGCCGGGCTGGATCCTCGTCCAGGTGGCCGACCACGGGCCTGGTCTCGATCCCGAAGTACTGCCCCGGGTGTTCGATCGCTTCTACAAAGCCGACACGGCACGGACTCGTTCCGAAGGCAGCGGCCTCGGCCTCGCGATCGCCTGGGAGAACGCCCGACTGCACAACGGTGCGCTGACCGCGGACAACGGACCGGACGGCGGCGCGGTGTTCACCCTCCACTTGCCCACAGGAGGTCAGGAGTGAAACGCGCGCTTCTGGTGCTCGTCCTCGTCTTGTCCGGATGCGGGGTTCAACCGTCCGATCCGATCGGCGGCTCGCAAGCGACAGGTGCTCTGATCTACTTGATCAGGGCCAATGACAACACTGTGGTGCCGATACTGCGGCCGACCAAGCACCAGACCTCGGCCAGCGCCGCGTTGGCGATGCTGGCCGCGTTCCAGGTCGAGCGATCGTCGGGTTACCGCAGCGAGGTGCCGATGCAGGCGGAACCGATGACGGTGAACGGTTCGACTGTAACGGTGCCGATCGACGTGACTTCGCTGTCCACTTTGGCCACACTGCAGATCGTGTGCACGGCCGCTGTTCCCGGCCCCGTCACGCTCGTCGGCGGCGGGCAGTCCCGGGGACCGCTGACTTGTCCTGTCTAGTCAGGCGATCGCGAGCCGGACCGCGGCCACGAGTCCCAATGTGCCGATGATGTATCGCAGTGGGGCCGGTGGAATCTTGCGTGACAGGTACGCGCCGATCGGGCCCGCGATCATCGTCATCGCACCGAATACCAAGGTCTGCGGCCAGGGCACAGGCGCGATGAAGCAGAACAACACGCCTGCTACCCCGTTCGCGATGCCTTGCAGGACAACCTTGACGGCGTTCAGCTGATGCGTGGTGCCCTTGGCGAACAATCCGAGCACGGCGAAGAAGATCACGCCAATCCCGGTGCCGAAGTAGCCGCCGTACACCGAGGTGCCGAAGACCAGTGACTTGATCGGGCCGCGATGTGTCTTGGCGGACCGCAGTTTCTTCGCCACCAGCGGTTGGATCAACACGAGCACGGCGCCGATGCCGAGCAGGGCGGGCACGAGGTAGGTGAAAACCCGTTCCGGCAGCACGAAAAGCACGAGCCCGCCGAGCAGTGAACCGATCGCCGCCGACAGCATGACCTTACGCAGCAGCGGTTTCTGTGTGGCGAGCTCCTTGCGGAAAGTCACCATCGACGCGACATTGCCCGGCACCACACCGATGCAGTTGGCCACGTTGGCCTGCAACGGGCTCATCCCCAAGGCCAGGAACACCGGGAACGTCAGCAACGCCCCGGCACCGGCCACGGTGTTGATCACACCGGCGAGCAGCCCCACTGCCGCGACCACGATCAAGTCCACGGCAATCACTTTCCCGTGAGCTGCACTCATGCGTCCAATAAACGTCGGCGATGAAATCAATGCGTATCATGCATCGATATGGAGATTGACCAGCTCAGGTGGTTTGTGATGGTCGCCGAAGGCCGCACGGTCACCGCCGCGGCGGCACAGTTGCATGTGTCACAGCCCGCGTTGTCACGGGGTCTGGCGCGCCTTGAGCAGGAGATCGGCGTGCCGCTGTTCGACCGAGTCGGCCGGGTTCTGCGCCTCAACAGCAACGGCCGAACGTTGCTCGAAGCCGCCAAGCGCGCGTTGAACTCCGTCGACAGTGCCGTTAGGACAATCGGGACCGCGGCCGATCCCACCCACGGCACCGTCCGGTTCGCCTTCCTGAACACCCTGGGCACCATGTTGGTCCCGGCCTTGCTCAGCGGTTTTCGCGCCCGGTACCCGGAAGTCGAGTTCCTGCTGCGGCAAGACGGAACGAGCCGCAACGAACAAAGCCTGCTCAACGGCGAAGTCGACATGATCATGGCCGCGCAGCCGTCGGACCAGCCGGGCATCACGTGGCAACCAGTGCTGGACGAGCCGCTCGCGCTGGTCGTCCCGGTCGGGCATCGGCTCGCCAAACGCCGCAGAGTCCGGTTGATCGAGGTGAAGGACGAACCGTTCGTGACGTTCGCACACGGCTTCGGCCTCAGGCCGCTCACCGAAAGACTCTGCGCCAGCGTCGGCTTCACGCCACGAATCGCCTTCGAAGGCGAGGACCCGACCATGCTGCGCGGCCTTGTTGGCGCCGGGTGCGGAGTCGCGCTGCTCGCACCCGCACCCGGCCCGCTGCCGGACGCCGTCGAGTTGCCGATCTCGGAACCCCGCTGTGCCAGGACAATCGGCGTCGGCTGGTGCCCCGACCACTACCACCCGGCCGTGGTCGAAGCGTTCCGCGAGTACGTCCTCACCGAATCCCGGCCGCCCACGGCCTGGTCACGGTTCTGGACGAACTAGCGTCGCCACGACCTTGCGCACCGCCGAGGTGTCCGGTGTTGTTGCCCGGTCGGCGAAAAGCAGGTGCGTGGACCCGATCAGCATGGCGGCCAACGTGTCGACGTCCGCGTCGGCAGGGATCCGGCCAAGGTCCCGCTCGACCGCGAGATACGTCCCGACCATGATCGCGGCCTCGGTCAGCACCGGAACTCCGGCAGGCCAGACGTCACGCAACCGAGCACGCAACTCGTCCCGGAAGGTGACGAGAGCGACCACCGCGACGGCGACCGACTCGAACAGCGCAGTCAACGCATCGGTGAGGTTGTCGACGACGTTGCCCGTGCCCGCGGCTTCACGCAACGCGGCGGCTTGAGCGTCCATCCGTTCGACGCGGTCGAGCACGAATTCGGCGAGGAACGCGTCGAAGTCGTCGAAGTGCCGGTGCAGAACGCCTTTGGCAACGCCCGCCTCGGTGGTGACCGCCCTGCTGGTCAGCGCGCTCGGTCCGTCCCGGAGCAGGATCCGGTCGGCCGCGCCGAACAGCTGCGCACGCACGCCACGAATGGTCACGCCGGTCGGCACGAGCGTCCTCCGTTGTCGAGTGGGCGCTTGCCCACTATGGTGGGCACATGCCCACTTTAGAGCCTCATCAGGTCAGGCAGGTAGCGGAATCGTTCGGCACCGACGCCGCGCGCTACGACCGGGCCCGTCCCCGCTACCCCCAGGAGTTGATCACCCGAATCGCCGAGAACCGCCCGGAGGTGCTGGATGTCGGATGCGGTACGGGCATCGCGTCCCGGCAGCTCCAAGCGGCGGGATGCCAGGTGCTCGGGGTGGAGCCCGACGCGCGGATGGCCGAATACGCGCGGGAACGAGGGCTCGAAGTCGAGGTCGCCAAGATCGAAACCTGGGATCCACATGGCCGGAGGTTCGACGCACTGACCGCGGCGCAATGCTGGCATTGGGTGGATCCAGTCGCCGGTGCGGTCAAGGCAGCCGAGGTCCTGCGGCCGGGTGGGCTGCTGGCGGCGTTCTGGAACGTGGACAAGCTGCCGCCCGAGCTCGAGCCGGCTTCCCAGGCGATCTATCAGCAGGTCTTACCCGCCGTGACGACTCAAACGGACCCGTACAAGGTCATGGTGGGCACCGCTGCCGGAGCGATCGAGCAGGATGGCCGGTTCCACGCCCCTGAGCAGTGGCGATTCGAATGGGAACGGCAGTACACCCGGGACGAGTGGCTGGATCGCGTGCCCACGAACGGCGGAATGAACCTGCTTCCACCGGACAAGCTCGCCGAAGTGCTGACGGATCTGGGTGAAGCGATCGATGCCATCGGCGGCAGCTTCACGATGCGCTACACGACCATCGCGATCACCGCGATACGGAACTGAACCGCGCGTCCGCCTGTTCTGCGGTCAACCCGAAATCGGCGAGGTCATAGCGGTGCGATCGGCGCCGGTCGCCCGAAGTGTGCACGGCTTTCATGGCGTCGAGGACGTCCTCTGAAATGTCCATGCCGAAATGGGTGTAGATATCGGTGACCACGCTCAGTGGATCGGCCACGAAGTCGTCGTACTGCACGTCGTAGAACTGGGCTGGATTGTGTTTCGCGCGGTCGGCGTTGAATTTCTCCAGGCCGCGTGCCCACAACTCGAGTTGGGTCTCGCCGATCACCGAGCCGTGGAAAACCGTCGACCACGTGCCCGAGGCTTGTTCCGCGAGGCTGCACATCGACGCGATGATCGTGCTCGGTGCCCGGTGGGTTTGGATGACCAACGCATCCGGATAGGCCTCAAGCAGAGCATCGAGCGCGAACAGGTGGCTCGGGTTCTTCAAGACCCAACGTTTGCCGGAATCCGGCATGCCGATCAGCTGGAGGTTACGGCGGTGCCGCTGATACGCCGGCGTCCAATCCTGCGCAGCCAGCCACGCCGAATACGTTGGCACGTAAGCAAGGCACTCGAACGATATGGACATCATGGACTGTCGCAGCAGCCGCCAGCATTCCTCGGCCATGTCCGCGGTGATGTAGTGCAGGCCCATGAACTCCGGGTGCTCAACGTGATGCTGCTCGTACCCCGCCTGGATCCGTTGGTACATCGGGTTTTCTTCCCACGTCTCACGAGGCGGGCGCGGCTGCGGCACGTCGGTGAGCCACAACTCCAGCCCTTGGTGCGCAGGGTCCTCGCACAGCAGCCGGTGCAACGCGGTCGTTCCGGTCCGGGGCAACCCGGTCACGAAGATCGGCCGCTCAACCGGAACAGCCGCATAGTCAGGAAGACGTTGCCACGCCGCCTCACTCAGCAGCCGGGCCACCAAAGCCGAACGAAGCCCGGCGCGTTTCACCCGCAGCCCCAGCTCGGTGAGCCCGGCCTCTCGGTGGTACGAGTCCAGCAACACCGACAAGCCTTCGAGGTAGCCGGAATCCCCGAAGTCGGTCAGTCCGGTGATCTTCGTTGCCGACGCGTGCAGAGACTCGATGTCCACAATGAACTCCTAGTGGTGGTACTCGCCGCCGTTCACGTCGAGGCACTGCCCGGTGACCGCGCTGGCCAAGGACGACGCCAGGAACACGATCGCGTCGGCGACCTCGTCGGGCTCCGGCAGTTTGCGCAGGTCGATGCCGGCCGCCACTTCTTCGTAGACCTCTTGTGGCGTGATGCCGCGTTGCTTGGCCAGGTAGTCGAAGTAGAACTTCACGTTGTCCGCCCAGATGTAGCCGGGCGCGATCGTGTTGACCCGCACGCCCTTGGGGCCCAGTTCCGTGGAAAGGCTCTGCGCCATCGCCAGCAAGGCGGACTTGGTCATCTTGTACGGCCCCATCGTCAGCTGCGAGTGCCGGATCACCATCGAGCTGACCATCACGATGGAGCCGCGGCTGGCCTCCAGCGCCGGGCGGAACAGGTTCACGAGCCGCAACGCGCCGAGAACATTGGTCTCGAAGCCGTCGCGGATCCCTTCGAACGGGGCACGGTCGAACGTCGTCATCGGCGGCATGGCGAAAGCGTTGTTCACCAACGTGTCCACCCGGCCGAAGGACTCCAGCGCGGTCTCGGCCAAACGAGCCGCGTCCTCTTCAGACGAAATGTCCGTCGTCACGGTCACCGCGCGCCGCCCGAGATCCGTGACCTCCTTGGCCACTTCGGTCAGCCGGGACTCCGTCCGCGCTGCCAGCACGATGTCCGCACCTTGCCGCGCGCACCGCAGCGCGATCGACCGGCCCAGCCCCGGCCCGATCCCGGAGACCACAACGACCTTGTCCTGCAACAACATCAGCCCACCATCCTGGTCGCTACGGCCGCCTGACGCGCGGCAATCCGGTCGGAGTACTCAGCAGGCGTGATGCGTGCGTCTTCGTAGAACGGGAGTTTCCCAGCCAGTTCGCCGACCGGAACGACTTCCACGGAAGGACCGTCCGAGGGTTTGAGGTCACGCGACAGCCGCTGCCACCGGATCTGCAGATATCCCTTCGAATGCCCGGTGCGCTCGATCCAGTTCGCCAGCCCCGGATCGCGTTCGCTGACCACGTATCTGATCTTGCCGTCCGGGTCGATCCGGGCCTGGTCCGCGGTCAGGCTGGTCTGGTGGTTGATGTAGTCCAGCGAGATGTACCACATGCTGCCCAGCTGGAATCCCTGGTACGGCGCCTCGGACGCGGGCACCGTGATGATCATCGCCTCGTCGTCGGCGAGGTCGTAGTGCCCGACCGAGGAGAACTGGGTGGCCAGCCCACCGGGCGTCAGCCGCGGCTCGGTCATCGTGTTCACCGGCAGCTTCAGGTAGAACCACTTCGGGAACGCCAGGAACGTCTTGATCCGCCCGATGAGGATCTTGCCTGCCACGGTGTACCGCTTGGCCATCAAGTCCTTCGTCAACGCCGGCGGCGCCGAACCGGTGGTGTCCGCGCGCCGGATCTTGATCATCCCGCGTTCCTCACCGGTCCAGTCGCTGTAGACCTCACGCACGATCAGCATCGCCGAGCCGTCGCCGAGGGTGAAGTAGTTGCGCCCGGCTTTGCCCGGTCCGAACCGGATCTCGAACGAGCCGTCCTCGGCGATGTCGAAGTCGCGGTCGTCGAACGCGGTCAGGCTGTCCGGCACGTCCACCGGCGAGTAGTCACCGTTGAGCACCTGAAAGCTCAGGTCCGCGGTGCTGCCGCGCTTGCCGGTCACGACGTATTCGGCGTCCTCGCGGATGTAGGCGTGGAAGTACAGCGTGTCCGGGTTGTCCAGGCCCATCTTGGTGTACGGCCCGGTGGACTGGACGAAGTACGGGAAGTCACGGTCGTACGCCCACGCCATCTGCAACGAGGCCCGGATGCTGCCCGCCAGATAGTCGTAGCCCTCGGTCAGGTCCTGATCGGTCTGGACATGCGGCGCCTGCGTGATCAGCTTCTCGGCTTCGGCGACCGCGGCGGCGAATGACTCGGTGAGCACCGACCTAGGCTAGAACGTGTTCTAACATCCGGTCAAACACCGGCCAGGAACTTCAGGCTCGGCAGATCGTCCCAGGACACCATCGCCTCGTAGAGCCGGTTGTAGCCGATGTGCTTGATCCGCCAGCCATGCTCGGGCGAGCGGACGTACTCCTCTTCGTAGTAGGCGGCGCCCTTGATCACGAGGCGGTGCTCCTTGATGATCACGGTGTCCTCGAACGCCCAGGTCCCGGTGGCCGAGTCGCCGTCGACGTCGATCTCCGGCTGGCCGGCGAAGTGGAACGTGATGATCTTGTCGCCGCCGAGGTTCTGCCGCATGAAGTCCAGGATCGCGGCCCGTCCGGTGAGCACCAGCGGCTCACCCATCGCCTTGGTTCCGTAGTCGGCGACCGCGTCCTCGGTCAGCGCCTGCTCCAGCAGGTCCCAGCGTTTCTGGTCCACACCGCGCAGATATCGGTACTTCAGCCGGCGGATCTCTTCGATCACATGCAAGTCGTCCATGCCGACCAGCTAACCCCTGAGCATTGACCAGTGCAATAACCTGTTCTAGTTTTTGATCGTGGCCACCACGTACGAGCTGTCCAATCTGCGTGCGCTCGAGGCGGAGTCCGCGCACGTGCTGCGCGAGGTCGCGGCGACGTTCGAGCGCCCGGTGCTGCTGTTCTCCGGCGGCAAGGACTCGGTGGTGATGCTGCACCTGGCGGCCAAGGCGTTCTGGCCCGCGCCACCGCCCTTTCCCGTGATGCACGTGGACACCGGGCACAACTTCGACGAGGTCATCGAATTCCGGGACCGCACGGTCGAATCCACCGGCGTCCGGCTCGTGGTCAGCCATGTCCAGGACGACATCGACGCCGGTCGTGTCGTCGAGGAGACCGGACCACGAGCCAGCCGCAACCGCTTGCAGACCACGGCTTTGCTCCGCGCCATCAACGAGAACCGGTTCGACGCGGTGTTCGGCGGAGCCCGGCGGGACGAAGAGAAGGCACGGGCCAAGGAGCGCGTGTTCAGCTTCCGTGACGAGTTCGGCCAATGGGATCCCCGCAACCAGCGGCCTGAGCTCTGGAACCTCTACAACGGACGGCATCGCCGCGGCGAACACATCCGGGTGTTCCCGTTGTCCAACTGGACCGAACTGGACATCTGGCAGTACATCCGGGACGAACGCATCGATCTCCCGGAGATCTACTACGCCCACCGCCGAAAAGTGTTCCAGCGTGACGGAATGCTCCTGGCGCATACCAGGTTCGTGACGCTGTTGCCGGGCGAGGAACCCTTCGAGGCGTCCGTCCGGTTCCGCACAGTCGGCGACGCGACTTGCACCGGCTGCGTCGAATCCACTGCCGCCACACCGGAAGAGGTCGTCGCCGAGGTCGCCGCGACCCGCGTGACCGAGCGCGGCGCAACCCGGGCCGACGACCGGATCTCCGAGGCAGGCATGGAGGACCGCAAGAAGGAGGGCTACTTCTGATGCGGCCACATCAAACGGCACAGCTTCTCCGTCTTGCCACCGCGGGCAGCGTCGACGACGGCAAGTCCACATTGATCGGCAGGCTGCTGTTCGACTCCAAGACCATCTTCTCCGACCAGCTCGCGGCGATCGAACGCACCAGCCGCGACCGCGGCGAGGACTACCCAAACCTCGCGCTGCTGACCGACGGGCTGCGCGCGGAACGCGAACAAGGCATCACGATCGACGTCGCGTACCGCTACTTCGCCACACCCAAACGGAAATTCATCATCGCGGACACGCCTGGGCACATCCAGTACACCCGCAACATGGTGACCGGAGCGTCCACAGCGGACCTCGCACTGATCCTCGTGGACGCCCGCAAAGGGATTCTGGAGCAGTCCCGCAGGCACGCGTTCTTAGCCAGCCTGCTGGGCATCCCGCACCTTGTCGTGTGCGTGAACAAAATGGACCTGGTCGGCTGGTCTCGGGAACGCTTCGAGGAGATCCGGGAAGAGTTCCGCCAGTTCTCGATGAAGCTGACCGTGCCCGACCTGACGTTCGTACCTGTGTCCGCGCTGCACGGTGACAACATCGTCCACCGCAGTGCCTCGATGCCTTGGTACGAAGGCACTTCGCTGCTGCACCACCTCGAAGAAGTGCACATCAGCTCGGACCGCAACCTGATCGACGCCCGGTTCCCGGTGCAGTACGTCATCCGCCACAAGGACTTCCGTGGTTACGCCGGAACGGTCGCAGGCGGCGTGTTCAAGCCGGGTGACGAGGTACTCGCGCTGCCATCCGGGTTCACCACGACCGTGCGCGCGATCTGGGGCCTCGGTGGACAACCCGTCACCGAAGCCTTTCCACCGCAGTCGGTCACGCTGGAGCTGGCCGACGAACTGGACGTCGGCCGCGGTGACCTGATCTGCCGGCCGAACAACCGGCCACACGTCGGCCAAGACGTCGACGCGATCGTCTGCTGGCTCACCGAACGCGGTGAGCTGAACCCGGACGCGAGGTACACCGTCGTCAACACCACCCGGTCGACCAAGGCCGTGGTCAAGTCGCTGGACTACCGCCTGGACGTCACCACGCTGCACCGCGACGAGACGGCAGAATCCTTGTCGCTCAACGAGATCGGCCGGGTCAAGCTGCGCACCCAGCAACCGCTGCTGTTCGACGCGTATCGCCGCAACCGGGCCTGCGGCAGTTTCATCCTGGTCGACGAGACGTCCAACAACACTGTCGCCGCCGGGATGATCACCGGGCCGAGCCAGCCGGTGGTCTGGCATTCCACCGCGGTGCGGCGCACCGAACGCGGCTCCGCGGGCTGCACCGTGTGGCTGACCGGGCTGTCCGCGTCCGGGAAGTCGACCATAGCTGTGGAACTGGAGCGCCGGCTTGTGGCTTCGGGGCGCCCGGCTTACCTGCTGGACGGCGACAATCTGCGCCACGGCCTGAACGCCGGCCTGGGGTTCAGCGCGGCCGACCGGGCGGAGAACGTCCGCAGGGTCGGCGAAGTGGCGAAGCTGTTCGCCGACGCGGGCGTGGTCGCGGTGGTCTCGCTGATCAGTCCGTACCAGGCTGACCGGGATCGGGTCAGGGCGATCCACGAGCAGGCGGGCTTGCCTTTCGTGGAAGTCTTTGTGGACACTCCTGTCGAGGTGTGCGAGGCCCGCGATCCCAAGGGGATGTACGCCAAGGCCAGGGCGGGCGAGATCACCGGGTTCACAGGTGTGGACGACCCGTACGAGATACCGGTGGCACCCGAACTGGTACTGCGACCGGAGCAAGGCGATCCCGCGAGGATGGCGGCGCTGGTCCTCGCCTCAATGGATCAGGTCACGCTGCCCCGGATGGACTAGCGGCGGCCCGCCGTATCGCACCCCGCCTACACACGTTCGTCGCAGCGTCTTGCTACTGGCGAGTGAACGGTGTTTCACACCGAAGCACTTTCGGTTCATTTATTGGCGTGTCAGCCGCAAAAAGCGTGAATCGTCCCATGATTGTTTTCCACAGGTCGGGCAAGCCTTTTGGGTGACTGCGCACGTTCGAAACGTGGTGCTAGCCTCCGTCTTGGCACCGTCCGAACTGGATCATTCAGCTGGGACACGAAAGGGTGTTCCACCTTTGTCTCAAGCCAATTCCCCATGTCTATTTTCCATGAACCCGACTAGGAAGAATGGCGGCACGTTGTGACCGACACGGTGGAGTCGAATCTTGGCGTAGAGAACGGCCAGCAACAGCAGAGCCTGGCCACCGCGGCCGCGCGGAATTTGGCGACGACCACCAAATCCGTCCCGCAGATGCAGAGCATCACCTCGCGCTGGCTGCTGCGGATCCTGCCGTGGGTGCAGGCCCAGGGTGGTGTGTACCGGGTCAACCGGAGACTGAGCTACACCGTCGGTGACGGCCGGATCGCCGTCTCCAACACCGGGTCACGGGTCCAGGTCATCGGCCCGGATCTGGTCGAAATGGCTCTGCTGCGCACTTTCGAGGACGAGGACGCGCTCAACGCCTTGGCAGGCCGGTTCGAGCAGCAGGAATACGAGCCCGGCGCGGTGATCGCCGAGTTCGGTCACGAGGCCGACCACGTCTACGTGGTCGCGCACGGCAAAGTGAACAAGATCGGCACCGGTGAGTACGGTGATCAGACCGTACTCGGCACGATGGTCGACGGCGACTATTTCGGCGACCAGGCGCTCATCCAAGATCAAAGCATCTGGGAGTTCACCGCCAAGGCCGTCACCCCGACCACGATTCTCGCATTGCCGAAACAGGCATTCCAGGAATTGCAAGATCAATCGGAGGCGCTGCGCGAGCACGTCACCGCTTACCGCAACAGCCCGAAAAAGCCGGCGAACCCGTATGGCGAAGCCGAGATCGAACTGGCATCCGGCCACGACGGTGAACCGGACCTGCCGAGTACGTTCGTGGACTACGAACTCTCGCCGCGGGAATACGAGCTGAGCGTCGCGCAAACGGTCCTGCGGGTACACACCAGGGTCGCGGATCTGTACAACCAGCCGATGAACCAGACGGAGCAACAGCTTCGCCTGACCATCGAGGCCCTGCGGGAACGCCAGGAACACGAGCTGATCAACAACCCCGACTTCGGCCTGCTCTGCAACGCCGACCTCAAGCAGCGCATCCCGACCCGCAGCGGCCCGCCGACGCCGGACGACATGGACGAACTGCTGGCGACGGTGTGGAAGGACCCGATGTTCATCCTGGCCCACCCGCGCGCGATCGCCGCGTTCGGCCAGGAGTGCAACAAGCGGGGCCTCTACCCGCAGAGCATCGACCTCAACGGCCACCAGGTTCCGTCGTGGCGTGGCATCCCTGTGTTGCCGTGCAACAAGATTCCGGTGACCAACACCCGGACGACGCAGATCCTCGCGATGCGGGTCGGTGAGCAGAACCAGGGTGTGATCGGCCTGCACCAGACCGGCCTGCCCGACGAGTACCAGCCGGGCCTGTCGGTGCGGTTCATGAACATCAACGAGAAGGCGATCATCTCCTACCTGGTCAGCGCCTACTACTCGGCGGCGGTCCTGGTGCCGGACGCCCTCGGCGTGCTGGAGAACGTCGAACTGGGCAGAACTGACAACTGACTGGTCAGTCAGTCCTCCACCTATCCCCCTCGACCACCAGACCTTGGCCGGTGCCGCACCTGACCTCCCGTTCGGCCGTCGGCGCTCCCAGCGGACGGGGACAAGGAGCGGTGCCCTCATCGGTCAGGGGCGAGTCAAGGTGGTCGAGCGGGCGCTGGCCGATGTGCGGCCCTCCATCTGGAGGGCCCGTCGAGAAGGTTCGGCATCGGCCAGCGTCGAATCCCGGCAGGTCCCCGCTCTCAACCGATCAACTAGGAACAGGCGGTCGTCCACGTGACACAGGTCGAGAACCCCCAGTCGCAGCAGATGAGCCTCGGCACCGCCGCGGCGCGGAATCTGGCGACGACGACCAAGTCCGTACCGCAGATGCAGGGGATCACGCCACGGTGGTTGTTGCGCGTCCTGCCATGGGTACAGGCCGAAGGCGGCGCCTACCGGGTGAACCGCCGCCTGACGTACGCCCTCGGTGACGGCCTGGTGAGCTTCACCAGTACTGCCGGACGTGTCCAGGTGGTGCCGCCGGAACTGTGTGAACTGGCTCTGCTGCGTACCTTCGACGACGAAGAAACGCTGGCCGCGCTGGCAGACCGGTTCGAGCAGCAGGAGTTCGAACCCGGCGACCTCATCATCCAGAAAGGACTCCCCGCTGACCGGCTCGTGCTGATGGCGCACGGCAAAGCGAGCAGGATCGGCCAAGGCGAGTACGGCGCGGACACCGTGCTCGACACGCTCGGCGAAGGCGAGTACTTCGGTGAGCAGGCGCTGACCGGGCAGCGCAACGAGTGGAGCTTCACGGTCAAGGCCAAGACCCGGGTGATCGCGATGTCGTTGTCCCGGGAGGCATTCGACCGGATCGCCCAACAGTCCGAGGCGCTGCAGGCGCATCTCGCCGAGTACGTATCGATGCGCGCCAAAGCAAGCAACCACAAGGGCGAGGCCGCGATCGAACTGGCATCCGGACAGGCCGGTGAATACCAGCTGCCATCGACCTTTGTGGACTACGAACTCTCGCCGCGTGAGTACGAAATGAGCGTCACGCAGACGGTTCTGCGGATTCACACCAGGGTCGCGGATCTGTACAACCAGCCGATGAACCAGACCGAGCAACAGCTCAGGCTGACCGTCGAGGCACTGCGTGAACGCCAAGAGTACGAAATGATCAACAACCGGCAGATCGGGCTGCTGCACAACGCGGACCTCAAGCAGCGCATCCCCACGCACTCCGGCCCGCCGACCCCGGACGACATGGACGAGCTGATCTCCCGCAGGCGCAAGACCCAGTTCATCCTCGCCCACCCGAAGGCGATCGCCGCGTTCGGCAGGCAGTGCAACAGCAGGGGGATCTACCCGAACACCAAGGAACTCGACGGCAAGATCGTCCGCACCTGGCGCAACATCCCGCTGCTGCCGTGCGACAAGATCCCGGTCAGCGAGACCGGCCGGACCTCGATCATCGCGATGCGGACCGGCGAGAAGAACCAGGGCGTGATCGGCCTGCACCACGCCGGTCTGCCCGACGAGATCGAGCCCAGCCTGAACGCGCGGTTCATGGGCATCGACGAGAAGGCCATCATGTCGTACCTGGTCAGTGCCTACTACTCGGTCGCGGTGATGGTGCCGGACGCGCTCGGCATCCTCGAGAGCGTTGAGCTCGGGCGTTGACGCCATGACACTGCGTGAGGTGACGACCGAAAGCCGTCAGCCGGGTGAGGTGCTGGCCTGGAGCAGAGACATGGTCGACCCGGCGACCCGCGCCGCGGTCGACACCCTGCCCGGCTCGATGCGGCACGTCGCCGGCTACCACTACGGCTGGTGGGACGAGACCGGCACACCCACGGATGCCTCTGCCGGCAAGGCATTACGGCCCACGTTGACGCTGCTGGCGGCCGAGGCGGTCGGCGGAGTGGCGTCGGCCGCCGTGCCGGCCGCCGTCGCGATCGAGCTGGTGCACAACTTCTCCCTGCTGCACGACGACGTGATCGACGGTGACGTCACACGCAGGCATCGGCCGACGGCGTGGAGCGTCTTCGGCCGCAGCGTGGCGATTCTGGCCGGTGATTCCCTGCTGACGCTCGCCTTCGACATCCTCGCGGCGAGCGGGCACCCCGATTCCCGGGAGGGCATGCAGATCCTCAGCGGGGCAGTTCAGTCCCTTGTGGAGGGTCAGAGTCTCGACGTCGCGTTCGAGGACCGTCATGACATCGAACTGACCGAGTGCGTGACGATGGCACGCGGCAAGACTGGGGCGCTGATCAGCGCGGCGTGTGCGATCGGAGCGTTGTTCGGCGGGGCTCGCAGCTGGCAAGTCGATCACATGCGTGCCTTCGGCGAAGAGCTCGGCCTGGCGTTCCAGTTGGTCGACGACCTGCTCGGGATCTGGGGCGATCCGGCGGTGACCGGCAAGCCGGTGTACTCGGATCTGTACAACCGCAAGAAATCCCTGCCGGTCGTGGTCGCGCTGAGCTCGAAAACCGGTGCGGCCCAGGAGTTACACGAGCTGTATCACGCCGAACGGCCGTTGTCCGGCACCGACGTCGAACGCGCCGCCGAGCTGATCGACGCGGCCGGTGGCCGGGAATGGTGCCAGGCACAGGCCGACGACCGGCTGGCCCGTGCGATCCACCGGCTGCGGTCGGCGGACCCGGTGGCCGGTGCCGCCGCCGAGCTGGCCGGGCTGGCCGGCCTGGTCACCCATCGCGACCACTGAATGCCCTCGTGAGTGTTTTGGCCGGTTCTAACCGGACGAACCGCTCACGAGCAGATAAGAGGGGCCGCCATGCAGGTCAAGGTGTTGCTCGCGTCGCCACGGTCGTTCTGCGCCGGGGTGGAACGCGCGATCGAGATCGTCGAAGAGGTGCTACGGCACCGAAAACCACCTGTCTACGTACGCAAACAGATCGTGCACAACAAGCACGTCGTCGCCGATCTGGCCGCGCGCGGTGCGGTGTTCGTCGACGAACTCGATGCCGTTCCGGACGGCGCGACGGTCGTCTTCTCGGCACACGGGGTATCCCCCGCCGTGCGTGAGGAAGCCGCGCGGCGCCGGCTTGACGTGATCGACGCGACCTGTCCGCTGGTCACGAAGGTACACACAGAGGCCCGTCGCTTCGCCGGTCGAGGCGACACGGTGGTGCTTGTCGGACACGCCGGGCATGAGGAGGTGGAAGGCACGCTCGGCGAGGCACCGGACCGTACCGTACTGGTGCAGACCGCGGAAGACGTTGCGAACCTGGAAGTTCCCGATCCGTCGCGGGTTTCCTACCTGATGCAGACGACGTTGGCGGTCGACGAGGCCGCGGAGGTCGTGTCGGCGCTGCGGGCTCGGTTTCCGGACCTGCGCGGCCCGGCTTCAGACGACATCTGTTACGCCACAACCAATCGGCAGAACGCTTTGCGCGCGGTCGCCGCAGAGGCAGACCTGGTCCTTGTGGTCGGTTCGACGAATTCGTCCAACTCGGTGCGGCTGGTCGAAACGGCTGAACGCCATGGCACGCCCGCGTACTTGATCGACGACGTCGGCGACATCAAGGCGAAGTGGCTGGAGGGTGTGCGTGTCATCGGGATCACCGCGGGAGCGTCCGCACCACCGGGACTGGTCGACGAGGTGGTCGCCGCGTTGAACCCGATCAGTGTGGAGAACCGGGAAACGGCCAGGGAGACCATCCAGTTCACGCTGCCGCCCGCGGCGAGGCGGTCGTCATGATCTCGGACCCCGCTGATCTGGCCACTAAATCCACCTCCGAACTGGCCACTGTGGCCAATGACATCCGTGACTTCCTGATCCGCAAGGTGTCCAGGACGGGCGGGCACCTCGGCCCCAACCTCGGCGCGGTCGAGCTGACCATCGCCCTGCACCGGGTTTTCCATTCGCCGCACGACGTCCTGCTGTTCGACACCGGGCATCAGGCTTACGTGCACAAGATCCTGACCGGCCGCCAGTCCGATTTCGACTCTCTGCGCCAAGCCGGTGGCCTGTCCGGATATCCGTCCCGGTCCGAGTCCGAACACGACGTGATCGAGAACTCGCACGCGTCCACCGCACTGTCCTATGCGGACGGATGGGCCAAGGCGTTCGCATTGCGGCAATCGACGCGCCGGGTGGTCGCGGTGATCGGCGACGGCGCGTTGACCGGCGGGATGGCTTGGGAGGCGTTGAACAACATCGGCTCCGCGCAAGACCGTCCAGTCGTCATTGTGCTGAACGACAACGGACGTTCATACGCGCCGACTATCGGCGGGATAGCCAGCCATCTGGCCGTACTGCGCTACGAAGGCAACCGCAACATCTTCGAGGACTTGGGGTTGGCGTACGTCGGCCCGGTGGACGGGCACGACATCACCGACCTCGAGCACGCTTTGCGCAAGGCAGTCCGGTTGAACAAACCGGTGGTGGTGCATTGCTTGACGCGTAAGGGAAAAGGGTACGCACCGGCCGAAGAGGACGAAGCGGACCGGCTGCACGCGATCGGACCCGTTGGTGCCGCCAAGAAACGATCGTGGACATCGGTGTTCGCCGAGGAGATCACCGCGATCGGCGCGGAGCGCGAGGACATCGTGTGCATCACCGCCGCGATGGCCGAACCAGCCGGCTTGGCGGGCTTCGCCTCGCGATTCCCCGAGCGGATGTTCGACGTCGGGATCGCCGAGCAGCATGCCGTGACCTCGGCCGCGGGCCTTGCCATGGGCGGGATGCACCCGGTGGTGGCGATCTACTCGACGTTCCTGAACCGTGCGGTGGACCAGTTGCTGATGGACGTGGCACTGCACCGGCAGCCGGTCACGTTCGTCCTCGACCGCGCCGGGATCACCGGACCGGACGGCCCGAGCCACCACGGCATGTGGGACTCGTCGATTCTGCCTGTCGTGCCTGGTCTCCGGCTTGCCAGCCCACGGGATCCGGCCAACTTGCGGGAACTGCTCAGGGAGGCGGTCGATGTCAACGACGGGCCGACCGTCGTGCGTTACCCCAAGGCGACCGCAAGCGACGACATCCCGGCCGTGCGCCGGACCGGGCACTGTGACGTGCTTCTGGAAAGTCCAGGTGCCCAGGTATTGCTGGTCGCAGTGGGCCCGTTGGCCGCGGCTTGCCTTGAGGCTGCGGATGAACTCCGCAGCCAGGACGTGCCGGTGACCGTGGTCGATCCCCGCTGGATCGCGCCGATCGACCCGTGCATGCTGAAACTCGCCGGAGCGCACCGGCTCGTGGTCGCCGTCGAGGACACCACGACACCTGGAGCCTTGGGCGGGCGGATCGCGCAAGCGTTGGCGGCCAACGGTTCGGACACGTGCGCGGCGACGTTCGCGCTGCCGCCACGGTTCCTCCCGCACGCGTCCCGCGCGGAGATCCTGCGCGCACACGGCCTCGACGCGGCCGGAATCACCACCACCGTGCTCAAACGCCTGGAGGCACTGTCTTGACCCTGGTTCAACTCGGCCCGCCGACGCTGCGCCGGAAGTCCCGTCAAGTGCTCGTCGGCGACGTTCCGGTCGGCGGGAACGCGCCGGTGAGCGTGCAGTCGATGACGACGACCGTGACGTCCGATGTGGACTCGACGTTGCAGCAGATCGCGGAGTTGACCGCGGCAGGCTGCCAGATCATCCGGGTGGCCGTGCCATCACAGGATGACGCCGACGCACTGCCCGCGATCGCCAAGAAATCACCGATCCCGGTGGTCGCGGACATCCACTTCCAGCCCAAGTACGTGTTCGCCGCGATCGACGCGGGATGTGCGGCGGTACGGGTCAATCCCGGCAACATCAGGCAGTTCGACGACAAGGTCCGGGAGATCTCCCTGGCCGCCTCGTCCGCCGGTGTCCCGATCCGGATCGGGGTCAACGCGGGATCGTTGGACAAACGTTTGCTTCAGAAGTACGGCAAGGCCACGCCGGACGCGTTGGTGGAGTCCGCGCTGTGGGAGTGTTCGTTGTTCGAGGAACACGGGTTCCGGGACATCAAGATCTCGGTGAAGCACCACGATCCGCTGGTGATGATCGAGGCGTACCGCAAACTGGCCGCGCGCTGCGACTACCCGCTGCACCTCGGGGTGACCGAAGCCGGGCCCCGGTTCCAGGGCACGATCAAGTCGTCGGTGGCCTTCGGTGTGCTGCTAGCCGAAGGGATAGGCGACACCATCCGGGTGTCGTTGTCCGCGCCACCGGTCGAGGAAGTCAAGGTGGGTGCGCAGATCCTGGAGTCCCTGGGGCTGCGGCCGCGCCAGCTGGAGATCGTCTCGTGTCCGTCATGCGGACGTGCCCAGGTGGACGTGTACAAACTGGCCGAGGAGGTCACGGCCGCATTTGACGGTTTCCCCGTGCCGCTGCGGGTCGCCGTGATGGGGTGCGTGGTGAACGGGCCGGGCGAGGCACGGGAAGCCGACCTCGGCGTGTCGTCAGGGAACGGGAAAGGCCAGATTTTCGTTCGGGGGCAAGTGGTTCGGACGGTGCCGGAGAGCAAGATCGTGGAAACCCTGCTCGAAGAGGCGCTGAATCGCGATTGGAGCACTAATGTCTGAGCCGTGCGAGAAGTCCAGCAGAAGGTCGCCCAGGTCGCTGACAAACTCGGCCTGCACGCGAACGCGCCCAGCCTGACACTGACGCTGCTGTCGGAGATCGGGCGGTTGTCCGACGAAGTGCTTGCCGCGACCGCGAACGGGCGCAGGCCGTTCCGGCCGACGGAAGGCTGGGAGCAGCGGCTGGCGGACCTGGCGTTCACGGTGATCAACCTGGCCGACCAGACCGGCGTGGACCTGACCACGGCGTTGGAGGGCACGATCGCGCGGCACGAGGCGAACGCGAAACCCGTGGACGACCTGCCAGGCTGGTAATTCGCTTTGCGGGGTCGGCGGGCCTGCAGTTGGATGACGTGATGGCATCCAGGATCCACAACGTCTCGCTGAACGCGCTGGACGCGTACGGCCTCGCCGAGTTCTGGGCGAAGGTCTACGACAAGCAGATCGACGAGGTCGACAAACCCGGTGACCCCGAGGTGGCGATCGACCTGGGCGGCGGCATGAACATGTTCTTCCAGCAAGTGCCGGAAGCCAAGACGCCGCTGCGCAATCGAATGCACATCTGCCTGCAGCCGGACACGACCCGGGACGAGGAAGTAGAGCGGCTGCAAGGGCTGGGTGCCAAACTGCTGGACGACTTCCGCCGCCCGGACGGAACGGGCTGGGTCGTGCTGGCAGATCCCGAGGGCAACGAGTTCTGCGTGGAGCGAAGTGCGGCGGAGCGCGCAGCCACCTGACGTCTCGGGAGTCGAACCGATGCGCAACACGGAACTCGAGAAGCTCGACGGACTCGTCGGCGAGTGGGCGACGACGTTGTCGGATGCTCGTAGCGCGGCGTCCGGGCGCGCGTCGGGTGTGCCATGATGTCGCACCGTGACTGTGGCCTTGAACGCTGCATGGCGTGACGCCGGTCTGGGTGTCACCCGGAGCCTGGAGCTTGCCTACCAGTCTTTGCTTACTGGCGGCCTGCCGGTTGGCGCCGTGGTGATAGGCCCCGGTGGTGACATAGTCGCCGAAGGCCGTAATCGGGCGTATGACCCGCCCGGTGGCGATGACCGGTTGCAGGGCAGCCCGATCGCCCATGCAGAGATGAACGCGTTGGCCCGCATCGCCGCCGGTGCGGATCTGTCTGCGACCACACTGTGGAGTTCGCACCACCCTTGCGTGATGTGTGCGGCGGCGTGCGAATTCACCGGTGTGGGGCGAGTTCGGTTCGTAGCGCCTGATCCCTCGGACGGTCAGCCCGGCCCTGACCCGATCGGCGTGGACGGCCCGTGGGTGATCGTCGCCAACCTGCTCTTTCTGGCCGGCATTCGCGCGTACTCCGGTGCGAGTGCCCCGATTCTCCTGCGAGCTCGCGACCGTGAGCCGGAGACCACCGACCTGCTCGACACGGTTGTGCCGCAGCAGTTGCGAACCACGACACTGCCGGATGCGCTGGGACCCATCTGGCCACACGTTGCCAGTGCGGCACAGCGGCGACAGCACCGCATTCGCGGTTGATGTCTCCATTCGCGCCAGCCTTACCAAGCAGCTCGGTCTGGCGCACGCTCATCGGCAGAAGCGGACGTTTCGCAGGAAGAGTCAATCAGCTCACGCGGGACGATCACCGAGCGGCCGCTTGCCCGACAAGGCCATCGGGATCTCTAGACGGTCGTATTCCGGCGTTCGATGAACACCGTGTCGCGCCAGACGCCGTGGTGCTGGGCGATACGTTCGCGAACGCCAAGTGTCCGGAACCCGGCTGACCGGTGCAGAGCCAGGCCGGCACGGTTCTCCGGGAACACCGACGTTTGCAGGGTCCAGAGGCCGGCGTCGTCAGCGGCGCACACCTGTTGGCGGATCAGGGCTTTGCCCACACCTCGGCCGCGGTAGTTCTCGCCGACGTAGATCGCCGTTTCCGCGACGCCCGCGTAGCCGTCTCTTGTGGACACTGCGCTGAGCGCGGCCCAGCCGACGATGTGGCCGTCAATCTCAGCAACCCAGCGGTGGTCGGGCAACCACCTGGCGTCCAGGGTTTTCCGGCTCGGCACTTCCGTTTCGAAACAGGCGTCGCCCGTGGCGAGGCCTTCGGCGTAGATACGTCGGACCGCGGGCCAATCGGAGGACTCGAGCGCCCGGATCGTCACATCGAGGGGCACATCGGTGGGACAGCACGGGCGCGGTGCGAGTACGCCCATGACCACGTCGGCGGCGTGCGGAAGTCCGGTGCAGCAAGCCGGGTTTACCGCGACGAGGGTCGCGGTGCCTTCCTTGCGGATGCGGAGGAAACCGACTTCGGCGAGTTTCCGCACGTGATGTGAGCACGTGGACTGGCTGATGCCGAGCGCCTCGGTGAGGTCGCCGATGGTGACGTCGCGGGCGGCGGTGGCCACGGTGTGCAGCAGCCGTACGCGGGTTGGTTCGGCCAGGCAGGCGAACCAACCGGCGTAGGTCGCGGCGTCCTGCTCGAGCAGTGTCGGAGCCTCCATGCTGCCAGTATCGATGAACTTCGATGGTTGCGTCAATCGATCCGCGTCGATACATTGCCTCTCGTTGGATCGATGAACGTCGATACAGGAGGGACTCATGCAGGTTGTCGTGGTGGGTGGCGGGCCTATTGGCCTGGCTGCGGCGGCACACCTTCTTGACCGCGGCCTGGAGCCGCTGGTGCTGGAAGCGGGGCCGGTCGCGGGTGCGGCGGTGGCCGAGTGGCATCACGTTCGGCTCTTCTCACCCTGGTCCGAACTGGTGGACCCGGCGGCGGCGAAGTTGCTGAACGGGTGGCAGCGTCCCGACCCCGAGGTCTACCCGACCGGCCAAGAATGGGCGGAGCTGTATCTGCAGCCTTTGGCCAAGGCGCTGGGTGACCGCGTGCGCGTCAACTCGCCGGTCACGGGTGTCACCCGGCGAGGTCGGGATCGGGTCGTTGACGCAGGCCGGGACAGCGAGCCGTTGACGGTGCACGTCGGCGACGAGCGCATCACCGCCTGCGCGGTGATCGACGCGTCGGGTACCTGGTCGGCGCCGAACCCGTTGGGCGGCGACGGTTTGCCTGCCGTCGGGGAACGTGCTGCGGCGGATCGGATCGTGTATCGCGTGCCGGACCTGACGGACCCACAGGTGCGCGCCCGGTACGCCGGCAAACGAATCGCGGTCGCAGGTGCGGGGCATTCGGCGTTGACTGCCTTGGTCGCGTTGGGTCAGCTGGCTGAGCAAGAGCCGGACACGCGGATTGTGTGGTTGCTGCGTCGGGGCGCCGTGGGCAACGTGTTCGGCGGAGGGGACGCGGATCAACTCCCGGCACGCGGAGCGCTCGGGCAGATGGCTCGCGCGCACGCGCGCGCAGGCTATGTCGAGACGGTGACGGGCTTCCGTACCTCGGAAGTGGAGCAGGCTGCGGACGGTCTGATACTGATCTCCCAAGACGGGCATCGGCTGGACGCGGTAGACGAAGTCGTTGTGCTGACCGGGTTCCGGCCTGATCTGTCGTGGCTGTCCGAGCTACGCCTCGAGCTGGACGCGACACTGCAAGCGCCGGTGGCGCTGGCGCCGTTGATCGACCCGAACGTGCATTCGTGCGGCACGGTGTACCCGCACGGCGTCAAGGAACTCAGCCATCCCGAGCCCAACTTCTACTTGGTCGGCATGAAGAGTTACGGCCGTGCGCCGACCTTCCTGGCGATGACAGGCTTCGAGCAGGTCCGCAGCGTGGTGGCGGCGATCGCCGGCGACCGCGCCGCGGCTGAACGCGTCGAACTGACGCTCCCGGAGACCGGGGTATGCGGCGGCTCGGGCGTGTTCGACCAGCAAGCCGACAGCTCAGGCGGCTGTTGTGGCGTCGGCCCGCAGCCGGTCACGCTCGCGATCGGTTGACGGGTACAGCAAACGCACCAGACCAATCGCCACTGCGGCTCCGATCAGCTGAGTGAGCACGAAGAGCGGAACCGAAGAGGGAGCGATACCCGCGAACGTGTCGCTGAAGATCCGGCCGACGCTGATCGCGGGGTTGGCGAAGCTCGTCGAACTGGTGAAGAAGTACGCCGCGCCGATGTACGCGCCCACAGCGGCGGGCGCTCGATCGGCGCGGCCGGTGCGGACGAGCGAGAAGATCACCAGTAGCAGGCCGGCGGTCGCGATCACCTCGGAGACGCCGTGGGCGAAGGTCGCCCGCTCGGTCGTGCTGATGCTGACCGGGGCGGCGGAGAACAGCACATTGGCCACCACCGCGCCCGTGACACAACCGACAACCTGAGCCGGGGCGTAAGCCAGGAATCGCCGCCAGGACGAACCGCCCAGCAGGACATCGGCCAATGTCACCACTGGGTTGAAATGCGCGCCGCTGACCGGCCCGAAGATCAGGATCAACGCGTACAACCCGGCCGCGGTCGCGGCGGCGTTCTCAAGCAGTCGCAGACCAACGTCGTTGGGCGACAAGCGTTGCGCGGCGATTCCGGAGCCGATCACGACCGCGGCGAGCAGCATGCTGCCCAGCAACTCGGCGAGGACCGGGCGTGCGAGCGGCTCAGTGGAGCGCGGGGACATTCAACTCCTCAAGCAGCACGCGGATACGGCGTTCGATCTCGTCCCGCACCGGACGAACAGCCTCGACGCTCTTGCCCGCCGGGTCGTCGAGTCGCCAGTCGAGGTAACGCTTGCCGGGGAACACCGGGCACGCGTCGCCGCAGCCCATCGTGATCACGACGTCGGCGGCCTGCACGATCTCCGTCGTCCACGGCTTCGGGAATTCCTTGGAGATGTCGATTCCGCGTTCGGCCATGGCCGCGACCGCCGACGGGTTGATCTCGTAACCTGGCTCGGAGCCGCCGGACCAGGCGACCGCGCCGTCTCCGGCCAGGTGCTGGAAGAACCCGAGGGCCATCTGGCTACGGCCGGCATTGTGCACGCATAGGAACAGCACGACCGGCTTGCCGTCTTGGACATGTCCTTCCACTTTGGCCAGTGCTTGCAGGCGTTGCCGGGCGAACCGTTCGGCCAGCAAGGGCAGGAAGTTCGGGATCGTGCTGCGGGATGCGAACTGGTCATAGCTGGAGTGCAGGAACAGCTCGATGGTCTCCCGGCCGAACACGCCGTCGAATTGCTCGCGCAAGCGGGTGGCGGCGGAGCGCAAGGCGAGGCGTTGGTCGATGCTCAGGTCGTGGGTTTCAGTCATCCTTGTCTCCCAAGGGATGTACCGCGGGTACGAGCCGCTCGACGCGCTCGGCCAAGTCAAGGAAAGCGCGTTCGAAGGCGTCGTCGGTGCCAGTCTTGACCGGATCAGGGACCGACCAGTGCAGTCGCTCCCGGTCGGTGAGTTCCTCGTGCGCGTTGTCGCACACCGCGACAACCAGATCGTCTGGCTGGAGTACGTCTTGGACATGCGCGGTGCGAGCCCGAGCCAGTGACAACCCGTGCTGCCGCGCAGTGGCCACGGCAAGCGGATGCACGCGCCTGGCCGGGGTCGTCCCCGCTGATGTGGTGGGGACCTGGCTGCGTCGTTTCCACAACGCGGCCGCGAGTTGTGAACGCGCCGAGTTTCCGGTGCACACGAACACCACTCGTGACGCGTCCCGCGCGCCCCTCGGCGACAGGTCGTGCAGGACGCGCAACCGGAGATAGGTTCGGCGATGGTCGCCCTCGGACCGGGATCGCTCCACGATTCCGGCCTGTTCCAACGACTTCACGTGATGGGCCAGCAGATTGCTCGGCAGGCCCAATGCCCGGCCCAGCTCGCTGGGCGACGCGTCACCCAGCGACAGCAGGTCCACGATCGCCAACCGAGCCGGTTCGCCGAGCGCCGCGTGCTGCCGTGCCCGCTCGACCAGTTCCGAAGACCACTCAGCGTTCATTGAGTCAATGATTACTGAGTCAACCGCCAGAGTCAACCGCGGCCTTGAAGCGATCGTCGGGTGTCGCAAGATTCAGATCGGTGTCTACGACGTGAATTGGCGCGACGGCCTGGCAGGACAAATGGTGGCTCAGGCGACCAATCGGTAGTAAGGGACGCTGTGGCCATCATCGGTGTGACCGAGGTCGACGATCCAGGCGTCACCGATGATGGCCCAGCCGGGCGTCCCGAAACCATGCATAGTCATGAGAATCAACGTAGGCAGATCACTGCTGCCGCGGCTCATGCTTCTGGCTGGATCTGGTCAGCGAAGCTCAGCCATCCGGACGAGGTGCCTGCCCGAGCCAAGCACCTGCTTGGCGCCCGACGGCAGGATCACCTCGGCCTCGGAGTTCACCGGGACCTCGATTTCACCAACACCAGCGCGCCACGACACGGAAATACGCCCACGCACAGTGTCCAAAGCCACCCGAGACCCGACGCGACCTGGGACAACCCGGAATCGTGCCCACCCGGGCTCCAGGAGCGTGACACCGACAGCCCGTTCGACCAGCCAGTTCACCACGAGGCTGAGCGTCGGGTCCTGGTGGCCGCGGGATTCCTTCTCCCACGACTCCCAGAACGTCGTCGCCCCAAGCGAACGCAAGTACCCGTACGACGGATATGTCACCTGAGTCAGCACTGCGTAAGCCAGGTCAGGCCTTCCGTTGTCGGACAGGGCAAAGGGCAATGCGCCAGTGCCCAATGCACCTGTATCGAGGTGCATGCCCTTGCGTTCCACGTCATCGACCAAGCCTTGGACAACCTGCGCACGAACCGCGGGCGGTACGAGGCCGAAAGCCAGTGGGACAGCGTTGCTGGTCTGCCGGTAGGAGTTCTGACCAGACGTCCGATACTCCCCTGAGCGCAGGAAAGCGGCGTTGAACTGGCGAGAAATCTCGTCCAGCCGAGCCTGCCAAGTCCGAGCCTGTTCGGCACGCCCAAGCGCGGAAGCGGAAGCGATCGCGGACCGCAGCGTCTCGATCACATATGCCGTACCGACAAGAGTGCCGCCTTCCGGCGCCATCGGCGTGCCCTTGGGCGGATACCAGTCGCCGAAAGTGTCGTCGGCGATGCCGTCCCGCAACTTGCCCAGCAACCAGGTGACGTACTTCCGCACGCCCTCGAAATGCTTCGAGAGAACGGTTTTGTCGCCATATGTCAGCCAGTGGCGGTGCACAAGGTACGGATACACACCGGTTGACGAAGGCGTCAGCAACCTGCCGCCGCTCAGCGCACCGGAAGGCGTGATCAGCGGGATCTCGCCGTCGGCACCTTGGCTGACCCGGATGTCCTCCAGCCAGTTCTCGAAGAACGCAGCCATCCCGTACTGATACAGCATCGGTTGTACGGCCCGATAAGTAGCACTCGTCCAGCCATACCGCCCGATGTCGGGATGGCCGCGCAGGACGTTTCGAGTCGTTCGCTTGAAGGCGTCCGCGATCCATTGCAGCTCAGGATGATCCAGCTGGATATCCATTGTGGATTCAAGAGCGCTGGCCTCAGGAACCGCGACCACGTCGACATCGGCCGTGGTCCCGCTCAGCTCGACATAGCGGAACGTCTTGTACGTGAACGAAGGCTCCCACGTGAACTCACCAGAACCGTCCGAAATGTACTCGTCCTGCATGAATCGGCCATCCACCGACATGTTCTCGTTGCCGCCAGGGATACCGACGTTCACCCGCCCACGAGCGTCCAGCTTCTCGCTGTGCACGAGTTTCACGGTCACGCCTCGCGGCAGCCGCGCCCGGATCCGGACATGCCCCGCGAGCATCGCACCGAAGTCGTACAGCCGGATGCCGGGTGCGGGCACGCTCACCTTGACCGGGCGCACAGGATCCATGTCCACCACAGGTTCTGCGGTGTACGCGGTCATCCTGCCGCCCGGACTCGGGACGACCTTCGCCGGGCGCCATCCCGTGGCGTCAAATCCCGGCAGTGCCCACCCCGCAAGAGCACGCCGGGCGTCATAGGTTTCGCCTGCGAGCACGGCATCGTAGACCGTCGGGCCCTCAGTGAGCTGCCACGATGGTCCGCTTGAGACCACGATACGTCCGTTGATCTCCATGTGCACTTTGGCTTGCGGCTCGGCGATCCAGCGCGCGAGGTTGCTGGCGTCGGTATCCAGGCCACGAGTCGCGAACATGCCACGGCCCATCGCCAGGCCAATGGCGTTTTTGCCTTGCCGGACAAGCGAGGTCACGTCGTGCGTGGTGTACAAGATTCGCTTGTCGTAGTCGGTGCACACCGGAGTCCCGGTGATCCGCTGGCCGTTCACCCACACAAGCGCTTGCCCAAGGCCAGACACGTAGAGCCGCGCCGAAACGACCTTGGCCTGGACATCGAACTCCTTACGCAGCAGCGGGTTCGCGGGCGGATTGGGCGGAATGCCGTACACCCACCGGTCCTCGTTCGGGACCTCGACACCGTCGGCGAAAGCGACGCCCTTCGGATAAGCGTTGGCCTGCAATCCCTTCCAGCCAATGGAACCGGAACTGTCGCTCAGTTCCAAGTAATACCGGCCGGGCTCAACGGGTTCGCCGAAGTCCAACCGGCCCTGCGCCTCGCCGTACCTGTCGCCGACCAGACCCGACAACACCTTCGTGCCGACAACCGTGTCACCACGGCGAAGCGTCATCCGGCAGCCGGCTGTTTCAGTAACTGCCAACAGAACAGTCACTGCCGACATCTGGCTCGCTGACTCGAAACTCTGGCCGAGGGTGTGGCCTGGTTTCAGGTCGACGGCCGTGTACTGCGCCTGCGGCAAGGTTTTCACCGGTGGCGGGACGACGATCCCGCTGCCGATCCACTCGGCTTGCCACTCGTCGGGCGCCAGGAACGCGGTTTCGAACCATGCAGGCGCGCTGACCGGGCCCGGCTGGTCGTTCTCGTCCCAGATCTGGATCGTCCAGTGGTAACGCGTCCGAGACCGCAATGGACCACCGGCGTATACAGTGGACTGGTCGGACGACGTCACCTTGCCGGAGTCCCAGACATCGCCGACGATGATCCGGTAAGCGGTCTGCTTGCGCCCGGTCCCTGGCGCGGACAACTGCCAGCCGAACCGCGGTTTCGCGTTGTCGATGCCCAGTGGATCGGTCACGTGCTCGGTGGTCAGCCGGATCGGCCGGATGCCACCTCTGCCTTCAGCACCCCAGGCGGGTATCGCCGAAACCGCTGTCAGCGCAGCGACTCCGCCGAGGACCATCCTGCGGTTGACCCGTTTCACAACTAACCTCCCCTTGTTGGATAAGGGGATAGTGGCGCGGGTCGCGCGCGGCCACGTCCGCTCAGAAGCGGCTCATGCGGTACGCAGATGGTCGTAGTTCTTGACCACGAACGTGTCGTGCATCCGTGTCCCGGACTTGTTCAGCTTCGCGAGAGCGCGGCTGATCGACGGCGGCAACGCGGCGATCGCCCTGGCCCCGTTGGCCAGCGCCCACAGCCCGAAAGCACTGGTGGGGATCAAGGTCTTGGCCGCGAGATGCGCCAGCTTCCGGCTGGCGCGGACGTACTCGATCATCTCGCGTTCGTAGGCCGCGAAACCCCGCTCGTAATCACCGCCCGCGGCGGCCAACTCCCCTGCCAGCACGTACGCGCCGACGACAGCGAGGCTGGTACTGCCGCCAACGGCCGGGCCTGGGCAGTAGCCCGCGTCGCCGACAAGCGTGACGCGGCCGCGCGACCACGTGTCCTGCTGCAGCTGCGTGATCGAGTCGAAGTAGAACGCCGGCGAGTGCTCGATCTGTTCGAGCAGGCGGTTCACCTCGGGGTGTAGCCGCTGGAACGCCTGCTTGAGCAATTCCTGCTGCCGGGGAACATCGCGGTGGTGATAGTCAAGCGGCTCACTGCGGAACAGAAAGACCGCACGCGCGTCATCCATGTGAGTGGCGCTGTACACACCGGCCATTCGACCGACATCGAGGTAGTTCACGAATTCGCCGTCGGGCCCGAACTCCTTCGGCACGGTGACCACGGCGAGATACGCACCGATGAACTCGGTGGCCGTTTGACCAAACGTCAGCTTGCGTACGTTCGAGTGCAGACCGTCAGCCCCGACGACGATGTCGACCATGCGTGGAGCGGAATTCTCGAATGTGACTTTACCGTCATCGGAAATCCCAGTAATGGAATCGCCGAAGATGTATTCGACATCGTTGGTCGTGGCGTCGTAGTAGATCTCGCTGAGGTCGTCCCGCATGATCTCGACATGCCGCCCGGACGCGGCCTGATAAATGTTGCCGAGGTTGATATCGACGGGCTTGACCACCCCGCGGCGGTACAGCCGCATCCGGTCGGTGCCCGTGACATGCTTCTCGACCTCCGGCAGCACGCCCATCATCTCGGTGATGTCCATGGCCGGACGGAACAGGTCGATCGCGTGCCCGCCCGTCTTGCGCAACACCGGCGAACGCTCGACGACCGTGACGTCGAATCCGTACCTGGCCAGCCAATACGCGAGCACCGGCCCCGCGATGCTCGCCCCAGAGACAAGTACCCTCATGCCACCCTCCTGACTTACCGGTAAGTCAGGCTAGCACGAAATCTGACCTACCGGTAAGTCAGCGAGGTCACGCTGCCCAGACCAGCCGAACAGTGACTGCGTTGAGTTCGCCAAGATCGACAGTGTCCAGTGGCGGAAAGGTTCGGCCAGCCGGCCCAACGATGACTGTGTGCCAGTTCGCCCGGCTTGGGCCCGTGATCGGGATCCGTGACTCCAAGCTCGGCTCCGACAGTCCTGTCCTCCAGTTCACCCCGGCTGAGATCGCCGCCATGCTCGACGGCGCCACAAAGGGCGAGTTCGATCGCCTGATCTGACCCTTCGGCCTACCGGCCGGTCCTGACTTGCCGGTAGGTCACTTACTCTTCTCTCGTGGCCGATACGAAACAGCGCATTCTGGACGCCGCCCGCGAGCTCTTCGCGGCCCAGGGTGTGCAGAAGACCAGCCTGCGGGAGATCGCCGATCGTCTCGGCATCAGCAAACCGGCCCTGTACTACCACTTCGCCTCCCGCGAGGACCTGGTCCGGACCATCGTCGGACCTGTGATCGACGGCGGCGAGGAGTTCGTCCGCAAACTCGAGGCGCAGCCGGAGGTCGACAAGCGCACAGTGCTCGAGGAGTACTTCGACCTGCACTACCAGCACCGCGGTGACATCCGGCTGCTGCTCCAGGAGATCACCACGCTCAATGACCTCGGCCTGATCGAGCTGGTGGTGGACTGGCGGGAGCGGATCGGCGTGCTGCTGCTCGGGCCCGAGCCGTCGATCTCGCAGTCGGTCAGGGCCACCATGGCGCTGGGCGGGATCCAGGACTGCACCATCCAGTTCACCGACGTTCCCCAGGATGAGCTGCGGAAACTCGCTGTCGACGCGGCGATGGAGCTGCTCGGGCTTGAAGAAAATCCGGCAGGCGAAAACCGAACCGGATCTTCCGTCGTCTAGCTGGGCATGACGGATGACGAGGCGGCGTTGGTCCGCCGGATCGCCAAAGGCGACCGGGCGGCCTTCGAGGAGCTCTATCGCCGCACGTCACCGTGGCTGGCTGTGCGGCTGCGCCGCCGCTGTCCGGACGACCAGGTCGTCGCCGAGGTCATGCAGGAGACATACCTCGCGGTCTGGCGTGCGGCAGGCGGCTTCGCAGGCGCTGCGGTGGACGGCAGCGCGGTCGGGTGGCTGTGGACCATCGCGGCCCACCGGCTCGTCGACGTCTTCCGCAAGCAGAAGAAACACGCCGAGATCCGGCACGAAGTCCCACCAGACTCCCCGGCCGCCGAGGAAGAGGCGTTGTCAGGGACCGTCGGGGCCGAATTGGGCGCCGCACTCGACGAATTGGCGCCTGAACTGCGTGACGTCCTGCAAGCCATGGTGCTCGACGGGCTGACCGTACGCGAGACGTCGGTCCTGCTCGGCGTGCCCGAGGGAACCGTGAAAACCCGAGCGCGCCGCGCGCGAACCCTGCTTAGGGAGGCGCTGTCATGAGCGAGCTTGCGAGCGAATCATTCAACACAGTGCCGGGCTCATGCAACGAACTTGACCACAGCGGAGAGAGCGCATGAGCCACGTGTCGGGGGACCTGGTCCGCAGGTATGCCAATGGGGAGACGGACATCCCTGCGGACCAGGTGTGGGCGTTGGAGGCGCACATGGAGACGTGCGCGTCCTGCCGTCAGGTCCTGGCTTCGCATGCCGAGCACGTCACGCCTCTGCTCGACACGGTGTGGGCCGGGCTCACGCCGGCCGAACCGCCCGCGAAGCACCACCGCAGGTTGTGGATCACGCCTCCCGCTGGTCTGCCGTGGATCGGCATGACGATCCTGGTGGCCGCGGTGGCGATGCTGCTCGACCTCGTGTCGGCACTCAACACCTCGTTCGTGCTCCTGTTCGCGCCGATCGCGCCCATGGTGGGGGTGGCGGCCTCGTGGAACAAGAACATCGATCCGATGCACGAGCTCGTCGCCGGAACGCCTCGCGCTGGTCTGGAGCTCGTGCTGCGGCGAACCGTCTCGGTGCTGTTCCTCGTGATCCCCGCACTCTTCCTTGCGGGGCTGCCAGGTTCGGCGTCACCGGCGATCTGGTTGTTGCCATCCTTGGCTTTCACGACCGGAGCACTCGCTTTCGGTTTGCTCATCGGGGTTACTCCGGCCGCGAGCGTGCTGGGTGTGGTGTGGGTCTTCGTCGTCGCAGGTCCGAGTGTGCTCAAGGACCAACTGCCGGTGGTGCTGCAGCCGGCCAGCCTGCCCTTCTGGGCGTTGTCCATTGCCGGGTGCATCGCGGTGCTGGCCTTGCGGGCCGATGCGTACGCGCGACTGCTGCGTTAAGGGGAACATCTTGGGACGCGTGGTGAAGACGGCGGAGACTGCGCCGACGACGTACGCATGGGAGATCCACACTTCGGACCTGCGGGTGCGGGCCGGGCGCCGGATCGCCGTGAACGGGTTGGACCTGTCGCTGGGCATCGGCGTGCACGGCATCCTCGGGCCCAACGGCGCCGGTAAGACGACGTTGATCCGTGCGCTGGCAACGGTCATCCGTCCCGCGGGCGGTTCGATCGAGCTGCTGGGGTCGCCGCCGAGTGGACGTGACCTCCGGCCGGTCCGCCGGGAGATCGGTTATCTGCCACAGCAGTTCGGCTTCTACCCGCGGTTCACCGTTCGGGAGTTCGTCGAGTACATGGCGTGGCTCAAGGAAATGCCGAAGGCCGAGATCCCTGGTGCGGTGCAACGCGCGATCGACCGGGCGGACCTGACTGGCCGGGCCGACGACAAGATGAAGACGTTGTCCGGCGGCATGATCCGGCGCGTGGGCATCGCGCAGGCGATCGTCAACAACCCACGCATCCTGTTGCTGGACGAGCCGACTGTCGGCCTGGATCCCGCACAGCGCATCCAGTTCCGGGAACTCTTGCGGTCGTTGAGCGGGGATACCTGTGTCGTCGTGTCGACCCATCTGGTCGAGGATGTCGCCGCCGCGTGCACGGATGTCGTGCTGATGAACGAGGGAAAGCTGGTGTTCCAGGGGACTCCGGAGTCGTTGGCCGCCGCCGGTGGCGATTCCGACGTCGGTGACAGCCCGACCGAACGCGGCTACTCGGCTTTGCTGGGGCGTGCGTAATGAGGGTACTGGGCATCGAACTGCGCCGCTCGGCCGCGCTCTGGACCGGTCTGCTGGTCGTCCTGGTCGGTCTTGGCTACTTCTACGGACTTCCCGGGCCGTGGGGCAAGGGTCCGGACGCGTGGACCGAGGAGTGGTCCATGCTCGCCATCTGGCAGCGCTGGCTGTTGAACACACTGTGGCCGTTGGCTTTGGGCGCGGGCGCGTGGCAGGGCAGGCGCGATCGACGGGCCAAAATGGACGAGCTACTGTCCACAATGCCCAAGTCAGCGTTCGTTCGCGCGATGCCGGCGGTTGTCGCGATGTGCGTCTGCGCCACGGTGGCATACCTGGCGATTTTCCTGGTCGGCGCGATCCAGGTGATCGGGAACGCCAGTTACCACCACATCGGCTGGCTGCCGATCATGCTCGTCGGCATCCTGTCGATGATCGCCGCTGTCCTTTTCGGAATGGGCATCGGCCGTGTGCTGCCGTACATCCTGACCGCACCCATCGTGGCCGTTCTCGCCTTTGTGGCCACGACGCTGGCTTTGGTCGGCACTCCGGAAACCAAAAGCGCGCTCGACAGCGTGATCTCCCATCAGCTCGCCACGCTGACACCTGTCCTGGATGCCAAGCAAGACGCGTTCGTTCTCGTCGCCACTCGCGTGGAGGTGGCGCAGAGCTTGTGGTTCCTCGGTCTCACGGTGACCGGATTCGGGTTGCTGACCTTTGTCAAACGCAAGGCGCTTGCCCTCATCCCAGCGGTTGTGGCGGTTGCGATCGCGTTGCCGCTGCTGCCTTCCTCACGAGCTGAACTGTACGAACAGGACGCCTTGGCAGCCGCGCTGGTATGTGAGGACCGCGTCTGCGTGTCGCGATTGCACCAGGATCACTTGCACGAGGTCATCGCACCGGCGCGACAGGCCTTGGACCAGCTCGCCAAGCTCCCCGGCGGGCCGACCACCGTGGAGGAGGCCAGGACCAGCCCGTCCACGCTGATGGACGGCATGCCGCTATCAGCTGGCGTCGCGTACTTCCACTTTGAGGACTATGAATTCCGGTTGAACGCCCGGCGAACCATCCTTGCCGGACCGCTCAGGCAATGCGCCCAGGATGAAGAATTGACTCAGGCGATCGCCAAACGTTCCGTCGTGGCGTCGTGGTTCGATGGCGAACTGCGTCCCGTCGCATCACGCGGCCCGCACGGCCCCAAGGTCACTGAGCTGGCCGAACAGATGTGGCAGGAACTACGCGCACTGCCCGTCGACCAACAGCCCGCTCGGGTCGCCTCGCTGCGCGCCAGCGCCCAGGAGTGCTGACGTGCTCGTGCTGTACTTGCGGAGCCGTGGCGTACCCGCCGCGTTGGTCACCCTGATCCTGATGACGGCTGGTATTTGGGCGCTGGACAGCCCTGCGCCCGAACTGCTGCTGATAGCGCCGGCGATGGGAGTCGCTGTGACGTCCGTCGGGCTTGGCGGCGCGGATGTTCACCTTGATCGGACAGGTGCTGTTCCGTGGCCGCTGTGGCGTGCGGTCCATCTGGTGGTTGCCGGCCTCGTGGTGTTCGGGCTGGTCGCGGCCGTCGACCTCTGGGACGTCTCGGTGGTGCTCAGGAACGCTATGGGGCTCGCCGGATTGGCGGGTTTGGCCGCGGCGGTGCTGGGTAACCAGCTGGCGTGGACGTTACCCGCCCTCTGGGCCGCCGTGTGCGTGTTCGGCCCACGGGACAGCGAGATCCTGACGTGGCTGTCCCAGCGCTCGGATTCCACCACTGCCGTAGTCACGGCTTCAGTGATCGGAACGGTCGGTCTGGCGGCGTACGCGTTCGCCGGCCCTAGAGGTACTTCGTAGCCTCCTTCCTGGACAACGGTGAAAGGTCTGGGTGCGTACTGACGAACGTGCGCACCCAGGCCGCGTCCACTTTGGAATGCTGACGCAGCGCCCAGCCGATGCCCTTGCGCAGGAAGAAATCCCGGTCGTGGATGTTCGCCTCGATGGCCTCGGCGAGCAGTTCGGTGTCCACCTCGGTCTTCGCGCCGACCTGGCAGATGATCGAGGTCCGGCGCCGCCAGAGATCCTCGTCGGTCGCCCACGCCCGCATGATCGGCGCGACCTCGTCCCATTGCCGGAGCAGGATCGGCCCGACGCGCCGGATCGCGAGCTCGTCGACGAAATCCCACCACGCACCGGTGACGATCATCTCGTCGTACATCGGCAGCAGGTCCTTGGTCTGCCACCTCGCGTACCGGCGATCGCCGGTCAGGTCGATGGCGAGGTACCGCTCCTCCCGGTACTCGGCACCCCGCCACAGTTCAAGGGTTGTCTGCCTCAGCTCGTCCACATCGGACATCACGTGCTCGGCGAAGAGCTTCTTGGCCAACACGGTCCGTTCTGGCTTGGCCACGCCACGAAACAGCATCTCGGACTTCATGTACCGCTGCATCTCCGGCGCCTTCACCGGATCCGCGGCGCGCTTGAGCTCCACCCGGACCGCGTCGACCAAACCGCTCATGCCCGGAGAGTACGCGGGCGCATCAGCTCTGCGGCGGGAACACCAGGTCGATGTCGGGTGTCGTCCGACCGGCCGTCACGCGCACCGGCTCGGGGTACTCGTACCGGGGCGTCCCCATGGCGACGTAGCTGATCTCGACCAGCTGGGTGTTCAAACCCGTCACCGAGTACGTGAGCGTCGTGGAGTCCTTGACAGGCCTGGGGCTCGCGAAGTCGCCCGTCCACCTGTTGACGACGTCGATGGACGTGTACTGCCCGCGATCCGGCACGTTGACGAGCTTGCCGGTGATCTGGCCGGCAGGCTGCAGCTTGGCGCCCAGGGCGGTGGTCGCACCGCTGCGCACCCGGACCGTCGAGGCCGCGAGACGGTTCGGTGCGTTGCCGGACCACTCCCAGGCGTACTTACCGGTGAAATCGGCGAACTGCACGACCCAGTCGGCAGCCGCCAGGCCACTGATCTTGTACTCGCCCGCGTCGTTGCTGCACGTCACGCCGGGGAAGCCACCGAAACCCTTGCCTGCGGGCGTCGGCATCGGGCACAACCCGGCCACCGGGGCGCCGGTGGTCGAGTCGGTCACGATGCCGGCGATCTCACCAGGCGCACCCATCGTCACCGTGACCCGTGTGACGCGATCCTTCGCCTCGAACCACTTCGCGCGGGCGAACACGCCCGTGGGGCCGTGCGGGCCCACCCAGTGACTTCCGTACGAGCCGTCTTTCGACCAGACGTAGAACCTGTGGCGGTTGGTGTAGTAGTTCCGGACCTTTCCGGAGCTGTCGCTGCACTGAACCATGAGCTGGGGCTCGACCACGCCTCGGTCGCTTTCGTCGACCATGCCCAGACAGACGTTCTCGACCGGCGCACCGGTCGTGCCATCCACAAAGGACATTTCGAAACCCGGCATTTCCTGCGCGGCAGCGGGTACGGCCAACGCCACCACCGCAACCAGGGCAGCGCCCATCGCTTTGATCATCATGTACTCCCCCGTACAAGCAATCAGGCGAGGCCCCGTTGACCTCGCCTGATCACCATGCGGCGGCTCGAAGCCGCTCGCAAAGACAGTTACCTCACCGCATCGGCGGGAACACCAGGTCGATATTACCGGTCGTCATTCCGGCGAACACACGCACCGGCTGCGGGTGCCAGAACGGTTCGGTCATCGCGCTGTAGCCGACCTTGAGCAGCTGGTTGTTCAGGCCTTTCATGGTGTACACCGCCGTAGTGACGTTGATGTTCGCGTACGGCGCCGCCCAGTCGCCGGTCTGCGCGTTCAGGGCGAGAACCTTGACGTACTGCAGCGGCACCGGGGAGTCGATGATCTTGCCGGTCACCACACCTGTCGGCGGCAGCTGCACGTCCAGCGTCACCGACGCGCCCGCGTTCACGCGCACCGGCGTTGCCTCATGCCGGTTCGTGCCGTTGCCGGACCACAGCCAGCCGTACTTGCGGGTGTAGTCCGGGAACTGGATCTTCCAGTCGTACGGCCCGAGCCCGTTGATGGTGTACCGGCCTTCGCTGTAGGTACAGGTCACTCGCCCAGGTTGGTACGAAGAGGGACCGGCGGGCGTAGGCGTCGGACACATCTGGGACACCGGGGCGCCGGTGGTCACGTCAGTCACCATGCCGGTGATCGAACCGGCTCCATCGAGCTTCACCGTGACGCTGGTCGTGGCCCCGAAGGCGAGCTGGAACCACGTGGCGGCGTCGACATCGCCGGTACCGCCGGACGGGCCGACCCATTGGCTGCCGTGCTTGCCGTCGTTCGACCAGGCGTAAAGCTTGATCCGCGCGGGCCACAGCTTGCCGATCCGGATCTTGCCGGTGCCGTTGGTACAGAAGCGATTCGAATTCGTGTCGACGACACCGCGACTCTGCTCGTCGACCATGTGCAGGCACGCGTCCGCGACCGGCTCAGCCGTCACAGCATCCACAAAGGACACATCAAGTACGGCTTCACGGTGCATCGTCTTCGTGATAGCCGTGACGACGTCCGGTTGGACCACGGCTTCCTCGATGGTGTCGAACAGGTAGCCGTCCGGCGGGCCGATGGTCAGCCGATAGGTACGAGCCCTCACCGTGCCGAAGTCGGCCTTGCCCTGTGCGTCCGTGCACTCGAACAGCCCTTCCTCACCGGAAAGGCACACACCCGCGAGCGGAGCGCCCGTCGCATCGTCGGCGACGGTGACGACCAGACCGCCTGTCGGCAATGCGGTCTCGTTCACAGTTGTCACTTGGCCGGCTACGACCGTGACCGTGCCCGCTTCGGACGAGTAGAGCTTCTGCGGGTAGTACTGCTCGGCGCTGCCCGGCCAGAAGAACCGGAGTTTGTAGTCACCAGCAGCCACATTGTCGAACCCGAACGCGCCGTCGGCGCCAGTCGCCGCGGTCCCCTGGTAGTTGTCTTGCCGATCCCGCAGTTCGACCCTGGCCTGCGCGATCGGGCTTCCGTCCCGCTGCGTGAACGTGCCGGCCACCGACCCGCGATCATCCGCCGCCCCGGCGGGCACGGCAAGACCGGCGATCATCAGAAACGTGATGAGGACAGCGGAAAACAACCGATAAACCATTGGCTTCCCCCAAGAGTAGTCAGGCGAGGCCGAAGCCTCGCCTGCTCACTATGTCCCAGCGGGTAGCCGGTGGAAATGCGCCGATCAGCCCAAGGCGTTCAGCCCCGACCTGATCACCGCAGTGTCGCCCCGAACCGCTCGGAAACCACGGCGACCGCGGTCTCCTTGGCGGTAGTGGCTTCCTCGACCGTCAAAGTCTTGTCGGCCGCACGGAAGCGCAACGAGTAAGCCAGCGAACGCTTTCCTTCGCCGAGCTGCTCGCCGGTGTAGACGTCGAACAGGTGCAGGTCCTCCAGCAGGTCACCGCCGCCCGACTTGAGCGCCTCGGTCACCTCGGCGACCGGGACGGAAGCATCAAGCACGAGCGCCACGTCCAGCAGCACCGGCGGGTACGGCGAAACCTTGGGCGCCGGGCGGTGTTTGTGGATCGGCAGCAGGTCCAGGTCCAGCTCCATCGCGCACGTGCGCTTCGGCAGGCCAAGAGCCTCGACGACCTTCGGGTGCAGTTCGCCCGCGTGCCCGACCGGGAAGTCGCCCACGCGAAGCTCGGCGCACCGGCCCGGGTGCCACGGCATCAGCGAGCCGGCCTGGACCGTCAGCTCGACGCCCGCGACGGCCGCGACGTCTTGCGCGGCCTGGACGGCGTCGGCCCAGGTGGCCGGTTCGCCCTTGCCCCACCAACCCGGGCGCTGGCGGTTGCCTGCCAGCACAACGGCAACGTGCACGGGCTGCGCCGGAAGGGCGGCCTTCAGGGTGGCGATCTCCGCGTCGGACGGACGGTGGTCCACCGGTACTTCGGGCACCGGGACCTGCTGCGCCTTCGGCAGCACGACCTGTCCGATGTGGAACAACGCCACATCCCGCATGCCACGGGAAACGTTGCGGCCCAACGCTTCCAGCAGACCTGGCAGCAGCGTCGACGCCATCTCGTCGCGGTCGGCCTCAAGCGGGTTGAGGACCTTCACGGTCTGCCGCCGCACGTCGTCCTCGGGCAGCCCGAAGGCGTCCCAGGTCGCCGGGGACACGAATGTCATCGGCGTGACCTCGACGTAGCCGACGTCCGCCAGCGTCCGGGCGACCGCCCGGCGGCGACGCTGCGAAGGCGTCAGGCCACGACCGGCAGGCGCGGCGGGCAGCACGGACGGGATCGTGTGATACCCCTCCAGCCGCAGGACTTCCTCGACCAGGTCGGCCGGGCGGGTCAGGTCGGGACGCCACGTCGGCGGCGTCGCGATCACCGCGGCACGACCGGCCTCGCTGGTCGCCACCTCGACGCCGCAGCCGATCTGGCTCAACCGCCGCGCGGTCACGCCACGCGGGTAGTTGATGCCCGCGACGCGATCCGGCAGGTCGATCTCCATCAGCACCGGGCCGGGCAGCTCAGGCCGTCCGACATCGGTGCGGCCGGGCTGGATCCGTGCTTCGCCGTGCTCACGCAGCAACTTCGCGGCGAGTTCCGCAGCGGCCGGCGCCAGCGCCGGGTCGACCGAACGCTCGAAACGCTTGGAGGCCTCGCTGGGCAGCTTGTGCCTGCGGACCGCGCGCGCGATCGACGGCGGGTCCCAGACGGCCGCTTCCAGCAGGATGTCCGTGGAGTCCGGGCGGACCTCGGTCGACGCGCCACCCATCACACCGGCCAGCGAGATCGGGCCGGTTTCGTCGGTGATCACGATGTCGTCCGGGTCGAGCGCGCGCTCAACATCGTCCAAAGTGGTCAGTTTCTCGCCCGCCCGCGCGCGGCGGACGATCAGGTTGCCCTTGACCGACGAGGTGTCGAACGCGTGCATCGGCTGCCCGGTTTCGAGCATCACGTAGTTCGTCACGTCCACCGCGAGTGAGATGCTGCGGATCCCGGACAGCATCAGCCGCCTGCGGATGAACCACGGCGTCGGCGATGTCGGGTCCAGCCCGGTCACCCGCCGGAACACGAACCGCGAGCACCCCAGCTGGTCCTCGATGTGCAGGCTGTGCGCCTCGCCCTCGGCACCGGGCACCGCGATCGCGGCCGGGTCGACCAGCGTCGTCTCGAACGCGATCGCCAGCTCACGCGCCAGGCCACGCACGGACATCGCGTAACCGCGATCCGGTGTGATCTCCAGGTCGATGACGGTGTCATCGAGCCCGAGCAGCGGCGACGCGTCGTCGCCAGGACTGGCCTCGCCGCTGGGCAGCACCAGGATCCCGGCGTGGTCCTCGCCCAGGCCCAGCTCACGGGCCGAGCAGATCATCCCGTTGGACGTGCGGCCGTACGTCTTGCGTGCGGAGATCGCGAAACCGCCGGGCAGCACGGCACCGGGCAACGCGACGACGACCAGGTCGCCCTCAGCGAAGTTCGAGGCGCCACAGATGATCCCGCGAGTTTCGACGTCGTCATCGTCGTCGCTGTCGCCGACATCGACCTGGCAGTAGCGGATCGGCTTCTTGAAGTCCTTGAGCTCCTCGATCTCCACCACGCGGCCGACCACCAGCGGGCCGGTCACCTCGTCGAGCGAGCGCATCTGGTCGACCTCGAAGCCCAGGTTCACCAGCGCCTCGGAGATCTGGTCCGAAGACAGCCCCTCGGGCAGGTCGACGTACGCCTTCAGCCAGCTGAGCGGGATTTTCACTCCGCCTCCGTTCCGAACGCCGTCGTGAACCGGACGTCCCCTTCAACCATGTCGCGCATGTCCGGAATGCCGTTTCGGAACTGCAATGTCCGATCGATACCCATTCCGAACGCGAAACCGGAGTAGACGTCCGTGTCCACGCCGCAGGCGCGCAGCACGTTGGGGTCGACCATGCCGCAGCCGCCCCACTCGACCCAGCCCGCGCCGCCCTTCTTCTCCGGGAACCAGACGTCCACCTCGGCGGACGGCTCGGTGAACGGGAAGAAGTTCGGCCGGAAGCGGGTCTTGGACTCCGGACCGAACATCGCGCGGGCGAAGTGGTCCAGGGTGCCCTTCAGGTGGGCCATCGTGATGCCCTTGTCCACCGCGAGACCCTCGATCTGGTTGAAGACCGGCAGGTGGGTGGCGTCGATCTCGTCGGTCCGGTACGTGCGGCCCGGGCAGACCACGTAGACCGGCAGCTCACGGTCCAGCATCGAGCGGATCTGCACCGGTGAGGTGTGCGTGCGCAGTACCAGGCCCGAGTCCGCGGGCGCGATGTAGAACGTGTCCGACATCGTGCGGGCCGGGTGGTCCGGCAGGAAGTTCAGCGCGTCGAAGTTGAACCACTCGGCCTCGACCTCGGGGCCCTCGGCGACCTCGTAGCCCATGCCGACGAAGACGTCCGCGATCAGCTCGGACAGCGTGCTGACGGGGTGACGTGCGCCACGCGGTACTCGGTCCCATGGCAGCGTGACGTCGACCGTCTCCTCGCGCAGGACGCGCTCGTCGCGTTCGATCTCCAGCTGCGCGCGGCGTTCCTCGAACGCGGCCTTGACCGCGTTCTGCGCTTCGTTGACGCGCTTGCCGGCCTCGGACCGGGCCTTGGGCGGCAGCGCGCCGATCTCCCGGCGAGCCACCAGCAAGGGCGACTTGTCACCGAGGTGAGCTGGCTTGACTCCGGCGAGGGCGTCGAGGCTGTCAGCGGCGGAAAACTCAGCCTTAGCCTTGTCGACCGCCTGCTGAAGCGTCTCCGGCGCGAGCGCCGCGACCTCTTTAGGGTCGTAGGGGTCGTTGGCTCCGGACATCGGTGCTGGACATCTCCTCGGGTCCACAAGTGCGTGTGCGTGCCAAATAGGCAACGACGGTAGCCCAACGATCGTAGGCGACCCTCACTTCGCGCAACTCAATAGGTCACACAAGGGCCCATTCGCGCCTTGGGGTAACGGGCTGAACACTCGCCCGATAGAGTGACGCGCGCGACAATCGCGTGGCTCCCACGGCATTCCGAGGTCAATTACCACTCATGTCCAGATCGTTCGGCGTCGATCTCCGAGGCATCATCGAGCTGCTCAGCCAGCACCTCTACTCGAGCCCTCGGGTGTACATCCGGGAACTGCTGCAGAACGCGATGGACGCGATCACCGCGCGGGCCGGCGTACAGGCGGGCGGGCCAGCATGGATCGCGATCGAACCGGCCGAGCGCACCGGCGACGGCACACTGCGGATTTCCGACAGTGGCGTAGGACTGACCGAGGACGAGGTGCACACCTTGTTGTCCACGCTCGGCCGTACTTCCAAGCGGGACGAGCTGGGCTTCGCGCGACAGGACTTCCTCGGCCAGTTCGGTGTGGGGTTGCTCTCGTGCTTTCTGGTCGCCGACGAGATCCGGCTGGTCAGCCGTTCGGCCAAGGGCGGCCCGGCGGTGCGGTGGACCGCCGACGCCTCGGGCACATATGAAGTGGTGGCCGATGAATCGGCTCGCCTCGAGGTCGGCACGACCGTCACTCTGGTGCCCCGCAAGGACGCCGAACACTGGCTGCAGCACGACATGGTCGCCGCGCTGGCCCGGGAATTCGGCGAACTGTTGCCGGTCGATGTGCGGATCGGCGACTCGTTGCTCACCCAGCCCGCATTGCCATGGGAACGCGGAGCCGACTTCACCGAGCGGATGACCGCGTACTGCGAGCGCACGTTCGGCTTCCGGCCGTTCGAGATCCTGCCGCTGGACATCCCCGCGGCCGGGCTGACCGGTGCCGCGTTCGTGATGCCCGACGCGGCGCATCCCGGTGCCCGCCAGGCACACCGGATCTACTTGAAGCGCATGCTGGTCGGCGATTCAGTCGAGGGACTGCTCCCCGACTGGGCGTATTTCGTGCGCTGTGCGGTGAACTCGTCCGCGCTTCGGCCGACCGCGAGCCGTGAGTCGCTGTATCAGGACGAGACGTTGCTCGCGATCCGCGACGAACTCGGCACGGTGTTGAAGGACTGGCTCGTGCGGCTCGGGGCGACCGAGCCGGACCGGGCCGCCGCGTTGCTGGCCAAACACCAGTTGGGCATGAAGTCGGTGGCCCTGGTCGACGACGAACTGCTCCGGCTCGTCGAACACTGGCTGCCCTTCGAGACCACGGACGGGAATGTGACGTTGCGTCAGTTCCGCCGTCGCTACAACACCATTCTGTTCACCTCGGACGTGGACGAGTTCCGTCAGCTCGCACCGGTCGCGCAGGCGCAGGGTCTGGGTTTGCTCAATGCCGGGTACGCGTACGACACGGAGTTGATGCGCCGCCTCACCGAGATCGACGGCTCCGCCGCGACTCGCCGGGTCGTACCGAGCGAGCTGCTCGCGACCATGGACCGGCCGGATCCGATGGTCGAGACGGAACTGCGCGGCAGCCTCAAGCTCGCGCAGGAAGTGCTGGACCGGCACGACTGCGAGGCTGTGCCGCGCGAGTTCGACCCGGTGTCGTTGCCCGCTTTGTTGATCACCGACGCCGACCGGGAACGTCAGCGCGACACCGCGGAGATCGGCTCGGAGAGCGACCCGTTGTGGGCGGAGCTGCTCGGGCAACTGGCCGAGCCGACGTCATCGGCCAGCCAGCAACTCGTGCTGAACACACGTAATCCGTTGGTGCAAAGGCTTTCCGAGCTGGCCGACAAGACGCTCGCCGAGCTGACCGTCGAGTCGCTGTACGTGCACGCGTTGCTGCAGTCCAGGCGCCCCATGCGGCCCAAGGACACCGCCGCGCTCAACCGGTCCTTCCTCGACCTGCTGGACAGGGCGGTACGCAGATGACCGATCCGGTACGGCTGTTCACCGAAGCCCTGGACATGCCAACGGGCATGGCCAAGCACGAGGCGCTGGAGCGGGCCGCGCGGGCGGCGGACGCGAGCGGCGACAAGCACCTGCCTGCGGCCTGCCGGCTGGCTTTGATCGAGTCCTGCTACTACCTCAACCGGTACGACCTGATCCTCGCGCCGATCGCGTGGTGTCACAACGCGGAGCAGCGCGACCCGTCGGTGTTCAGCGACAGCGATATGCGCAGCCTGAACTGGGCGCACAAGTGGGTGCCGGTCGGGCTGCGGCGTGACCCCCGGTTCACGCTCGCCCAGATCGAGTCGGTTCTGGACGCGTTGGAAACGCGCTACAAACGGTTCGGCTTCTCGCTGCAGCCGGTGTGGGGTCAGCGCGCTCTGACCGCCGCGCATGTCGGCGACTTCGAGTTGGCCGACGAGCATTTCGCGCGATTCATCGCCACCGAACGCGACGACATGTCCGACTGCGCGGGCTGTGTGGTGGAGGAACAGGTCGAGCACCTGGTCATGCGTGGACGGTATGAGGAAGCGTTGCGCCATGCGGAACCCGCATTGGCCGGGCGGTTCACGTGCAGCACTCAGCCACAGGGTGTGCTGACTGCTTTGCTGCCCGCGTTGACGGCTCTTGGCGAGGTCGAACGGGCGCGGGACGCGCATTTGGTCGCGTATCGGCAGTCGCGTGAGCAGGCGAGCCAGGGTTACGTCGGACTGCATTTGGAGTTCTGCGCGGTCACCGGCAATGTGCCGCGGGGCATGGAGTTGCTGCGTCGACACCTCGACCAGGTCCATCACGCGACGAGCCCGATCGGCACGATGAACTTCGCGGCGAGTGCGGCCTTGTTGTTGAGCCGTCTCGATTCGGATCGGGTTGAGCTCGCTGTTCCGTTGCCAGGCGGCGACGTTTCCCGGATGACCGCTGGGCGCCTGCGGGAGTATCTGACTTCGCGGGCGTTGGAACTGGCCGCCGAATTCGACAAGCGCAACGGAAGCGCGCGGCAGTCCGCCCGTATTCAGTCCATTTTGGATGCACCGGACGCGGTGCGTGTGCCGTTGGCCGTGCCGAATCCGGCCCCTGAGCCCGCTCCGGTCACCGCTGATCCGGTCGAGCTGGCGTACCAGGCACATCTGGCGTACGAGGAGAACGACTTCCTGACCGGGTATCGGTTGCTGAAGTCGCTGCCCGCGGACCTGGACCCGTTGCTGCCTTCGAAACTCGCTGCTCAGCTGGCCGCTCGGCGGTTGGTTGTGTTCCCCGACCGTGACGTGCTCGACTCACTGCCGTCGGCGGTGCAGCGGCTGGTCGAAGTCGGCGATCTCGACCAGGCGGCCAGGTTCCACGCCCGGCTCGGCATGCTGCGGGCCGAGGCCGGTGACCTCGATGGCGGCATCGCCACAGTCGAACAAGCGCTTGATTCGGCCGAGGCGCACTCGGCATCGGTCGGCCGGATCCTGGTCCGGCTGATCCTGTGCGAACTGCTGGACCACCGGCACGAGCACGTGCGGGCGACCTCGTTGCTGGACGAGGCATTGGAACTGGCCAGGGAAACGGCCTCGGAGCGGGTCACGTCGGTGATCCTGGAACAGGCCGATCACGAGGCACGCCAAGGAAACCTGGACGACGCCGACAAGATCATGGACCAGGTGCTGGCGACGCGGGGTCTGCGCCCCGGCGACCGGTTCCACGCACTGCGAGCCCGGATGGCGATCGCCGAAGTGCGCGGGGACGTCGATCTGGCGTTGCAGACCTCGTCCGAGCTGGTCGAGTTCGTGCGCAACTACCCAGGCCCGTGGCGGCCGGACGTGTTGCTGCACCGAGCATCCATGTTGGACAACCTGGACCGTGCCGGTGCCCATCTGCGCGAACTGGTCGACACGGTTGCCGTGTGCCGTACCGAAGGAAGCCCTTTGGAGACGGCGCATGCGTGCTACGTTCTGTCGTCCGGTTACCTGGCACACGGCCGGTTGGTCGAGGCCGCCGAGGCGCTTGAGGAAGCCTTGCGCCTCTTGCCTTCGGACGCCGAGGAAGAAGCCACCCTCCGAATCCGCTACCGGCTCGGATCGGTGTGCGCGGAACTCGGCGAGCACGCCGAAGGCCGCAGGCACTTCCAGGCGATGCTGGACCTGGTGGCGGACGCGCCATCGGCCTCCCAGGCAATGGTGTGGGCCGGTCTGGGCTCCACCAACCACGCACTGGGGTCGTTCGAGGAAGCCGAGCGCTGCCACCGGCGGTCCGCGGAACTCTGGGAAGAAGCCGAACTCCCCGTAGAAGCCTGCCGCGCGTGGATCAAGACGGCGGCCGCGATCGCCGACGATTCGCCTCAGGTGGCTCTGGAGGCCTTGGAGCGCGCCTCGGCCCAGATCGAGGACGGCGAACTGGCGGCTCGGTTGACCGCGGAGATGCTGGAACTGCGGGGGTACACGTACACGCAGCTCGGCGAGCACTCGGATTCATTGGCCGACAACATGCGGGCGGCGGAGATCGTCCGCTCCCTCGGCGAACCCGACTGGGAGATCTTCCTGATGGTCCGGGCCGCCCGTAACTACATCGCCATGCAGGCCCCCGAGAAGGCCGAGACGTGGGCGAAGGATTCGATCGCGTTGATCTCCGAGGACACGCCACCGAGCATCATCGCCCGCGTTCTGGACGTCCTGACCCGAGCCCTGGAAGCCCAATCAAAACCAATTTCCCAGGACCCGACCGTCCGATCCCTGACGGCACGCCTCCGCACCTGAAGCCGTGTCCACCTTTCTGACACGGTGTGTCCACCACTCCGGCACCATGAAATCGCAGTACGGCCCCCGCTAGGGGTATTTCAGTGTGCCGGAATGGTGGACACGGGGTGCTGGAAAGGTGGACACGGCTGTGAGGGCTAGATGACTCGGTATGCGTGCAGGACTGTCTGTTCGACCTTGTTTCCTGCGTCGTCGGTCGCCGTCACGCGCAGCGAGGCGTAGCTGTTCGGGGCCTGGTTGGCCTCTAGGCCGTACCAGATGTCGTTTCCTGGGTAGACCGGGATTTCTCGCCACGATGCGCCGTCGTCGAAGGATACCTCGATCGCCACTTCGGTCACCTTGGCCGATGCGCTGCCGGGGTTTCGTTGCAGGGTCACGGGAATGACCAGCAGCTGGTTCACCTTGACGGCGTTGTTCGCGTCCACGTTCGGCGCGATCCGCACGTTCATCAACGGCAACGCCTGGGTTTCCTGGGTTGCCGCTGAGCGGAATGTCCAGGCGGTGTTCATCTTGGTGGACAACGGGAACAGCTTCTCGTCGAGTTGCAGGGACAGCTCGGCCCGGTAGGTCGCCTCGGCTTCCGGCAGACCCTCGAACAGGCTTTGGAACATGTCCGGCTTCTCGGCGACCAACGTGCCGTCCCGGTACAAAGCTATGCGGCTCTTACGATCCCCGCTCATCGGGTACCCGGTTCGGCCCGTGGTCGAGTCCACATAGGGTGCTGTGAAGATGTTCATCTTGTCGCCGGTCCGAGTTGACCGGTAGGACGCGGGTGCTTCGGCCGAGTCGAACCCGGGCGTGAACACCGCCCTGTTCCAGTGCCGGACAACGCTTGTCTCCGGTTTGGGGGTCTCGCGTCGGCTGTACAGGTTGCTGATCTCCCGATCGGCGTCTTTGTCCTGATACAGCGCGAAACTCTGTTCCCAGGTTCGTCCGGTCTGGAAGTAGTCGGTCCGCTGGAACGGCAGGTGCACGCCGATCGGCCCGCCCGCCGCGGTGTGGCCGAGGCCGTCGAGGTACCCGAGAGTCCAGGTGTACGCGAACTTTCCGGCCTGCGTCGCGTGGTAGAGCTGCCGGACCTCGGCGAGCTCTTCTTGCCTGACCACGGGTTCGAAGCCGGTCGGGTAGGTGCCGTGGTCCTGCCACAGCAGGTGATACATGACCGGCGACTTGGTGAAGTCCTTGTCTTTGTCGGGTTCGGCTAGTTTGAACGCCAGCCAGGCTTCGAGATCCTCCGGCGGCAGCGGCTGGCCTTGATACAGGCTGTAGAACGGGGTTCCGTCGTACAGGATCGCGCCGGTCAGCAGACCTCCGCGGCCGCCGCCAACGGGGAAGGACCTGATCAGGCCGACATCCAGCAGTGCGGCGCCGACTTTCGCGTTCGGCACGGCCGGTTTGACGAGCTTCGCTTGCCGGGCGTCCAGCGTGAGGTCTTGATCTTGGTCCAACGTCACGGTCGGCACGATGATGTGGCTGTAGCTGTCCTTTGCGGGCACGTGGCTGTCCACAATGTACTTGCCCTTGGGGCGGCGGAGCACGACCGAGCCGTCCAGGTCGAACGGGAAGTACGACTGCCCGGAGTCTATTCCGAGCATGACCGCCGAGACGATCGGCGCGGGTTTGCCGTCCCTGCCGATCTGTGCGACCCGCAGGTCGTAACTCTCGACCTCTTTGTGCACGGTCAACGGCGTGACAACCCTGGTCTCACCGGCCGTTGCGGTCAGTCTCCCGGTGATGTGCCCGTCCGGTCCGGTCCGGGTGTCCGCGGTGACGGTCGCCGTTGCTTCACCGCCTGCCGGGACAGTGAGTTCGCTGGGTGCGACGCTGTAGGGCGCGGCTGTGGCCAGAGTCAGAGTGACAGGAGTCGATCCGGTGTTGCGGTAGGTGACCGTGCCGCTGACCGGCTTGTCATCGTCATGCGGCCAGCGCTGCAAGCCGAGGTTGACCGAGTTGTTGACGGCGACGACGGTTTGTTTCGTCGCACGGGCGACGTCCAATCGGCCCGCGCCGATGAGGTGAGCGTCGAACGGAAGAGGTGCGGCCGATGAGACCAAAGTGGACTTCAGCTCGGCCGATTTGATGCCAGGCCGTTGCTGGGCAAGCAAAGCCGCGGCGCCGGAGACGTGTGGCGTGGCCATCGAGGTGCCGCTCGCACGCGTGTAGAACTTGTCGATCGGCTCGGATTCGCTGTTCTTGGCCAGCGCGGCGACGATCGAGGTTCCTGGCGCGGCGATCTCGGGTTTGACGGCGCCGTCGTTGCGTGGGCCACGGCTGGAGTAGAAGGCTTCGTCATCCTTCTTGCCCACCGCACCAACGGAAAGCGCTGCATCTGCCGTGCTCGGTGAGCTGACCGTCTCGGGACGTGGCCCTCGATTGCCTGATGCGACAACAAAAAGCGCGCCCGTCTCGGCACTCAGCTTGTTGATCGCGGCTTCCAGCGGGTCGATCTCCTCGGCGTCCGGCCCACCCAGGCTCAGGTTCACCACCTGGGCCTTCTTCTCGCGCGCGGCCCATTCCATGCCTTTGAGGATGGCACTTTCCGGGCAGCCGTCGTCATCGCAGACCTTGCCGATCACCAAGGTCGCCTCTGGCGCAACGCCTTTGTACTTGCCGTTCGACGCGGCGCCACTGCCCGCGATCGTCGAGGCGACGTGGGTTCCGTGGCCGTTCTTGTCGTCGGCCTCTTTGTCTTTGTCATCAGTGAAGTCACGTCTGTCGGCGATGCGGCCCGCGAAATCCTTGTGTGTGGCGTCGATCCCGGTGTCCAGCACCGCGACTGTCACGCCTTTGCCGGTGAATCCCGACTGCCACACGGCTGGTGCGCCGATCTGCGGGACACTCTCGGCGAGCGCGAGTTCGCGTTTGCCGTCCAGCCAGACCTTGTCCGGGCTGGTCAGCAGGCTCGGCCAGGACTGGCCTTTGGCCGCGGTCATGGCGTCGCCCGCGATGATCAACGGCACGCTCGGGGTCTTGGCGTAGCCGAAGTCCTTGAGGGACGTGATGTCGAACAGCCGCCGGTCCAGCGTGCCCGCGGCGACCCGCTCGACCGCGTCCAACGGGATCACGTAGCGGTGACCTGCGACTTCGTACGTCCGGAACCCCATCCCCTGGCGGCCTTTGCCAGGCACAGGCGAGACCGCGTTGCCTCTCAGCAGCACCCGATCACCAGAGACGAGAACGATTTCGTCTGATACAGGGTCGGCCGCGGCATTCGGCGCGAGCACCGGCAACAAAGTCAGAGCAAGGGCGGCTGCGAGTACGCGTCCCAACACGATCTCCTTCCGGAGCTTGTTGGGAAGTTGTTTACCGCAAGTGCCCGGCGTAAAGACAGACCGCGGCGGCGGTTGCCAGGTTCAAACTCTCCGCTTTCCCGAAGATCGGGACATTCACCACGTCGTCGACGGCTTCGAGGACCTCAGGATCGAGCCCGTGCGCCTCACTGCCGAACACCCACGCGGTCGGCCGGCTCAGATCGACCTGCGTCAGATCCGTCTTGGCGTGCCCGTCGGCCGCGACCAGCCGCAACCCGGCTTTGCGGCATGCGTCGAAAACCGCTGTGGTGCTGCGGGAACGCGCCAGCGGCAGGTGGAAAACACTGCCGGTGGAAGCACGCACGCACTTGCCGTTGTGCGGATCGACGGTGTCACCGGCGAAAATCACGGCGGACGCGCCCGCCGCATCGGCGACCCGCGTGACCGTGCCCGCGTTGCCCGGATCGGACACACCGACGAGCACGGCAACCAGCTTGGGCTCGGCGAGGGCCTCGTCGAGCGAAACGTCGAGAAGTTCGCAGACCGCGACAATGCCTTGCGGAGTCACGGTTTCCGAGAGCCCGTCGGCGGCTCGATCGGTCACAGTGGACACCGGGATGCCCGCGGTGCGCGCTTCGTCGACGAGTTCGGAGTTACGGGCGGCCGCCGTCTCGGTCACGAAGACCTCGTAGACCTGGCCGAACCGCAGAGCCTCCCGGACGGCCTGCGCGCCCTCGGCGAGAAACCGGCCCGCCCGTTCCCTGCCCGCGCGTTTGGTCAACTGCCGCGCAGCAGCGACCCGGGGCGTCCGCTCGGTGAAGAGCTGGACCGCCCCGGGTCGCTTGACGTGCTCGCTCAGGCCTTCTCCTGCGCCGGAACGTTCGCGCGGGACACCTCGACCAGCGCGGTGAACGCGGCCGGGTCACTCACCGCGAGCTCGGCGAGGATCTTGCGGTCAACCTCGACACCCGCGACCTTCAGGCCCTGGATGAAGCGGTTGTAGGTCATGCCGTTCTGACGCGCCGCGGCGTTGATCCGCGTGATCCACAGCTGCCGGAAGTCACCCTTGCGGGCGCGGCGGTCGCGGTAGGCGTAGTTCAGCGAGTGGAGCACCTGCTCCTTGGCCTTGCGGTACAGCCGCGAGCGCTGGCCACGGTAGCCACTGGCCAGCTCGAGGGTCGTGCGGCGCTTCTTCTGGGCGTTGACTGCCCGCTTGACGCGTGCCACGGGTCCATCCTGTCAATCTCTCAAGGGCGTTCGGGGCGCCCTGGTGGTCAAGGGAAGAAGTGTCAGATGCCCAGGAGGCGCTTGACTCGCTTCTCGTCGTTCTGGGCGACATCGGTGGTGCCCTCAAGGCGGCGGGTCAGCTTGCTGGGCTTCTTCTCCAGGATGTGCCGCCGGCCGGCCTGCTCGCGCTTCAGCTTGCCCTTGCCAGTCACGCGGAAGCGCTTGGCAGTGCCCTTGTGCGTCTTGTTCTTAGGCATGGTCGTCCTCATCTAGGTGCTTCCGCCCGTGGATTCGCGGGCGGAAGCGCTATCTCTTCTGGTACCCCGGGTGCTTACTCGGCGGGGTCAGGCTGCGGCGTCGTCGCCTTCGTCTTCGGCTTGGCGTTCTTGTGCGGCGCCAGAACCATGATCATGTTTCGGCCGTCTTGCTTCGGTGAGGACTCGATGACCCCCAACTCGGCCACGTCGTCGGCCAACCGCTGCAACAACCGGTATCCGAGCTCCGGCCGGGACTGCTCACGGCCACGGAACATGATGGTGATCTTGACCTTGTTGCCGTGCTCGAGGAAGCGAACCACTGCGCGCTTCTTGGTCTCGTAGTCGTGCGGGTCGATCTTCGGCCGGAGCTTCTGCTCCTTGATCACCGTGAGTACCTGGTTGCGCCGGGACTCGCGAGCCTTCTGCGCGCTCTCGTACTTGAACTTGCCGTAGTCCATGAGCTTGCAGACAGGCGGGCGGGCCTGCGGGGCCACCTCGACGAGGTCGAGATCCGCCTCCTGAGCGAGGCGGAGCGCGTCCTCGATACGGACGATCCCGACCTGCTCGCCGTTCGGTCCGACCAAGCGGACCTCCGGCACCCGGATGCGGTCGTTAATGCGTGACTCGGAGCTGATGGTGCCTCCTCTTTCCCGAGTGCTGTGTTCACTCCGACCCCCCTGCGGGATCCCACCCCCACCGCGGAGTCTCTGTGTGTCCTTTAGCTGCGGCCTGCGGTGTGACCCCAGTAACGCGTCAGGCCCCGTCGTCATTGCTGACGCGGGGCCCGCTGCCTACACCGATCCACGACGTGCACGCACGTCGCGCCGCAGCAAGCTCACGCTGCTGCGATAAAGACCGGACCCGGACACCTCTGCGGTGACTCGGGTGGGAGCGGGGCTCCACTTGCCGCCCCCGTGGGTACAGGGGCTGGTCGCACGTGGAAGGGTACCAGACCGTGAATGACCCCGCCGCAGACCCTGCCAGCAGTGACAACGTTCGTGACCTGAGCGACATTCCCAGCGTGGAGGTGATCAGCCGGGCGGCCGTCATGCTCATGTCGGCGGCGGCTGAGCGTCTCGGGCTGGCGGATCCTGATCCGGATGAGTCCCCTCGCCGTGATCTGGACGAAGCCCGTCGGCTGATCACCGCCCTGGCCGGTCTCGTGACCGCTTCCGTCGAGTATCTCGGGCCGCACGCCGGGCCGCTGCGGGAGGGGCTGCAGTCGCTTCAGCGGGCGTTTCGGGAGGGTTCGGCGTTTCCGGACGAGCCCGGGGCCGGCCCCGGGGAGAAATACACAGGTCCCGTGTACTGAAACCCTCGTGAGTGTTTCGTCCGGTTAGAACCGGCCGAAACACTCACGAGGGCTACGCTGGGAAAACGGCCCCCGGAAGATCCGGGGGCCGTTCATATGTGTTGGGGGTCGGACCCAACTGTGACCCGGCGCCGGTGAGGCGCAGGAGGGGAGGCCAGCGCCGGATCACATGATCTGGTTACTTGCCGATCTTGTCCTTGGCCTTCTTGCCGTCCGGCGCGGAGACGAACCACGTTCCGCCGACGCCTTCACCGTTGGACTGGCAAGGGGCGGTGTCCTTGGCGTAGTTGTAGACGAGCCAGCCACCGACGGTCAGCTGCTTGGTGCCGTCCTGCCGGGTGACCGAACCGATCAGGGACTTGTCGATGCCCTCGGCCACGATGTTGTCCTCGGCCTTCACCGGCGGCCACAGCTTGGCGCATTCGTCGTTGCAGGTGGACGTCTTCGGGTTCACGCCGTCCTTCTCGAAGCGGTACAGGGTGAAGCCCTTGGAGTCGGCGAGCACCTTGCCGAACGGCTTGACGTCCATTGCCTTCAGCACAGTGGTACCCGGTGCCGCGGCCTTTCCGATGTCCTTGGCGCGGGCGCCGTTGACGGCGGAGACCCACCAGGTGCCGCCGACCGCTTCACCCGTGGTGTCGCCGGCCTTGGCGTCCTTCTCGTAGTAGTACATCGGCCAGTTGCCGACGGTCAGCTGCTTGGTGCCGTCCGGGCGGTCGATCGAGCCGACTATTGCCTTGTCGACGCCTTCGAGCGTCATGTTGTCGGAGAAGACAACCGGCGGCCACGCCTTGGCGCACGCCTCGACACAGTTCGACTTCGGCGGCTTCGTGTTGTCCTTGTCGAAGCGGTACAGGGTCTTGCCCTCCGCGTCGGTCAGGATCGTTCCCAGCGTCGCGGATTCCGTCGCCTTGAGGCCCGCGGCGCTTCCGGCTGCGTTTCCGGCAGGTGCGTCGTCAACGGGTACAGTCCCGGTCGGCGCTGCGACGGTCGGCGGCTGCTGCTGCTGGAGCTGCCGCTGATTGGCCGCAGGCGTCGCTGTGGGGCTTGCCCCGCACGCCGCGGTGGCCAGCACGGCGCCGACAGCTGCCGCGGTGGCAAGGATGTGCCTCACCCGAGCTGTTGCCATGACTAAGATCCCTTCTCCCGCTGATGCCCCTGTGCATCTCTGCGGGGCCGTGGTCGCTCACCCACAACACGAGCTGGGTTCGGCAGCGGTTCAGGCCGATCTGAGAATTTTTTAGGACGGGCGCAGGCCTGCGAAAACAACCCCTAGCGTGCGCGTGCGCAGGTCACGGCTCCAGCCGCCGTCCATGGCTCCGTGACTGGTCGCCGCCAGCAGCGCCATCACCTCGTCGAGCTGCACGTCCGCACGCACCGCGCCGACTTCTTGGGCCCGCAAAAGAAGCGTGCCGATCGCGTCGCGCATGGCTTGCAGCTGGCCGTCGACCTGGATGTCCACACCCAACAGTTCGACCACGGTTTTCTTGCCAGCGGCCCTTTCCACGACCCCGGCGAAGAAGGTGAACAACGCCGTTTCTGGATCGCCTTGCGCGGCAAGGGTTTTCGCTTCGTCGACCAGTCGGGCCGCCAGCTCCTTCATCATCGCGGCGAGCAGGTCGTTCTTGGTCGGGAAGTGCCGGAAGACCGTTCCGATCGCGACGCCTGCGCGTCTGGCTACTTCCTCTGTGGACGCATCGACGCCCGCCTCGACGAAGACCTCCTCGGCCGCGGCGAGGATCTTGGCCCGGTTGCGCTTCGCGTCGGCCCGCATGGGTCCCCTTTGACAAGATGAGTCGTCACTCACTATCTTCGAAAGTGAGTTGCCACTCATCTTAACCCGGGGAGGGCCGATGACACCTCGTGAGGTGTTCGAGAAGATGCGGGACTACTGGGTGACCGGGACCGAGCACTACATCTGGGCGCCGGATCTCGTTGTGGAGACGCCGTTCGGCGTGACCAAGCGGATCTCGGGCGGCGAGAACTTCCGCGAGATCGCTCGCGCCGGCCGAGCCGCGCTGCCGGTGACGTTCACCGCGTGCAACACCATCGCCATCCACGACACCATCGACCCAGATGTCATTGTCGTGGAGTACGAACTGGTCGCCACGATGAACGCCACCGGCGAGGAGCACTCAGCTCAGTTCATCGGCGTCCTGACCGTGCGCAACGGCAAAGTCGTGCACTGGCGCGAATATCAGGACACCGCTCGGATGACCGCGGCCCTGTCCGGTTAGGGCTCGATCGACTGGCGGTGGCGGAAGATGTCGCGCGGGTCGTACTTCGCCTTCACCTGCCGCAGGCGCGGGTAGCTTCCCTTGTAGTACAAGGTCGACCACGGCACGCCGGACTTGTTGAACGTCGGGTCCTGCAGGTCGATGTCCGGATAGTTCACGTAACACCCGTCAGTCACCGCGTTCGGCACCGGCACGCCACCGGTCGACGCGTACACCGACGAGTAGAACGTACGGAACCACTGGAGGTGCTGAGCGTCCTCGGCCGGGTTCTTCCAGTACACCTGGTACTGCAACTTCATGATCGAATCCCGTTGCGGCACAGCGGTATCCCCCGATGCCACCGAGTTGATTTCGCAGCCGTACGAGTCGATCTGCACCAACGCGTTGGGGTTGTTGTACTCCGCCGTCAACGCCTTGTACGTCGCAGCGACTTGCTCCGGCGTGTGCGCCTTCCGCAGATACGCGGACTTGTAGTCGCCACGGAACTCCCAACCGCCGCCGCTCAAGGCGTACGTCCCGTTGAGCCACGGCAACCGCTGTGGCTCTTCGAACTGCGGCAGCGCCGGGATGTGACCGGCCCGCATGATGTCGGCCGTCCGTGGCGCCTGCACGCCGTTGAAGACGTACGCCAGGAAGTCGTCGAGCAGCTTGCGCGCGTTCGGCACGGTCGCGTCGGCCTGGGTGGTCATCGCGACCTGTCCGCCGATGGCCTTCGTGACCGGATCGATCGTGCGCTTGTTCAGCTTCAGTAGACCGAAAAGCCCGGCGTACGGGGAGTCCGGCGCGCTGTTCTGCTCGTGCCACTTGCCGAAGTTGTTCACCACCGTGGTGAAGTCCGCTTCGGTGACGTCCTTCCAGTCCAGTGCCACCGAGTGCAGGAAGATCTCCGACGGCGGCTTGGGCAGGAACGTCGACGGATCAGTGCCCGTCGCCGTGCGGGACTTGAGCAGGAACCTCGTGACCACACCGAAGTTGCCGCCGCCACCGCCGGTGTGCGCCCACCAGAGTTCCCGGTTCGGGTCAGTGGCCTCACGGGTCGCGATGATCGCCCGCGCTTTCCCGGTCGCGTCAACGACAACGACCTCGACGCCGTACAAGTAGTCGACGGTCAGCCCGAACTGCCGGGAGTTCAGACCGTAGCCGCCGCCGGTGATGTGGCCGCCCGCACCGACGGTCGCACACGAGCCGCCCGGGATGATGACGCCCCAGACCCGGTACAGCGCCTCGTAAACCTGAAAGAGATTCGCACCGGCGCCGACCGAGATGGCGTTCACCGCCGGGTCGTAGCCGATGTCGTCCAACTCGGACAGATCGAGGACAACTTGCTTCCCGTTGTAAACGAAGTCTTCGTAGCAGTGGCCACCGCTACGAACCCCGATCTGCTTGCCCGCGGTCACTGCTTCCTGTACCGCCGCGACAACCTGCGCGGTGGAGTTGACCACGCGAACGGCTTCCGGTGAGCCGATCCAGCGCGGATTGGTGCCACGGACCATGTCGACGTATCTCGAGTCGCCCGGCCGCACTGTGGTGGCAGGAAGGCTGATGCCAGCCTCGGCTTCCTGTGCCACGGCGGTCGTGCCGAGCGTGCTCGTCGTCGCGACCCCCACGGCCGCCGCACCGGCTCCCGCCAGAAAACGGCGGCGTCCGACCTCACTCATATGGATAGTCACCCCTTCGAGCGTGAAATCCCCCAGCACTTTCCAGACGACCACCGCCCAGGTCAGACGTGCCATGAGTCGATCAGGTTGTTGTGCAGTGCAAAATGTCGTGTTGTCGCCGTAACAGGTCCAGACCACGTGTCATGCTTCACACTGTGTCCAGTCAGCCCAGTTCGCGTAACCAGTCGTCTTCACTACGACGCGCGCTTTCGGTACTCCAGTACGTGTCCGACAGGGCGAACGAGACCCGCGGGGTCCCGCTGTCGCGTATCGCCGAGGACTTGAAGATCAGCAAGAGCAGCGTGCTGCGCCTGACAACTCCCCTGCTCGACACGAACCTGCTCATCCGGGACCGGCAGACCGGCTGGTTCCGGCTAGGCCACGGCGCTCTGCGCCTCGGCCAGGCTTACCTTGCGTCGTTGGATTTGCGCACCGTCGCGGCGGAGCCGTTGCGGCGCATGCAACGCACGCTGGGCGAGACCTGTCATCTAGTGGTGTACGAGCCGCCGGACGTTGTCTACATCGACAAGGTCGAGAACGACCATCAGGTACGGATGGCCTCCCGGATAGGCAACCGAGTGCCCGCATATCGGACAGCGGTGGGAAAAGCGATCCTCGCCTGGCTGCCCGACGAGGCGGTCCAGGCGGCGATGGATCGTGGCCTCACGCCGGTGACCGATCGAACGCTCGCCGACCCCGCCGCGCTGCGTGCGGACCTGCAACGCATCCGGCGCCGCGGCTACGCCATCGACGACCGCGAGAACGAGGAGGAAGTGCGGTGCGTGGCGGCGCCGATCTTCGACCACAGCGACGAGGTGATCGGTGCGCTTTCGGTGTCCTCACTCGCATCCCGGATGAAGCCGGCCCGCGTGCGTGAGGTCGGGCCGATCGTCATGCGCTACGGCATGGAGATCTCCCGCGTCTTCGGCTCGATGAAGGTACCGGCGGAAATCCCAAGGGAATGATTCGAGGCTCCCCGTACGGTCAACTCGGGTGGCCGTACGGGAACTCGCTAAACGAACAGGTAAACGAACAGGATCAGCAGTGAGTAGAGCACGAGTGGGAAACCCACGATGACCGCAACCGCTGTGATCAGGTAGCGAGTCGCGTGGCTGCGGACGGTGGCGGTCAATCTCCAGACCTGGGAACCGATCACGACGACCGCGCACAGAGCCAAGATCCAAGCGGCAATCGTGATCGTCTCGGCGTACGTCATGTCGATCCCCCTGGTTGCCTGCCGACCGAAGCAGGTTACGGAAGAACCACAAGGGTGACATGCCTTTTGCGCACAATCAGCCGGCAAGCATCGTGATGCCGTGCTTGCCTGCTACCTCGTACGGGTTCTCCGCGTCGGACAGATCGCGGAAGAACTTTCCCATGGCATCCGTGAGACTGAGGGCCAGAAACCTGACTGACGGCGTGTGCACGGTGAAGGTGTGGATCGCGTTCGGCGGGATCGTGATCGACGAACCCGGTCCCATGTCGTGCATCTCGCCCGACACGAGCACCGCCATCCGGCCGTGCAACACGTAGTACGTCTTCGGCCACGGTGTGCCGTGCGGTGGTGTCGTCGGGCCTCGGGGCGCGTCGACTTCGAACACCTCGTACGTACCGGCGGTGTGTGAGGCGTCGACCTTGACGGTGATCTGGGCGTCGGGTGCGGACAGTTCCAGTCCTTCACCCGCTGTGCTGAAGTGAGTCATGAAATGACGGTAGGAAGGGCCCGTGACCCGCGAAATCCCGGAATTGTGGGATATCGGGCCTGCCTGCCGGAGCGCATACTTCGAGGCATGTGGGAGGGCCTTGCGGATGGCGCCCGACGCGACATCGCCGCACTCGTCAAGGCGGGCCTCGGGGTCGCCGAGCTGCACGCGGCCGCGATCGCCGTGGTCGACCGCGTCGTCCCGGTCGACCTCGCCTGCTGGGCTTCCCTCGACCCGGACACCACCGCGATCAGCTCGATGACCAGTGGCGTGAACCGGATCCCGGAGCAATACGAGCCATTGCTCGCAACCTTCGAGTACGACGGCCACGAGCCCAACACCTTCATCGAGCTGGCGCGGCGTCCTGACCCGGTCGCGCGGTTGGCGGACGTCTCGCACAGCGGCCGGTTCAACGAGGTCTGGCGGCCGCTGGGGCTCAAGGCCGAGCTGCGCACGATGTTCCGGATCGACGGCACCAACTGGGGTGCGGCCGGGATGGTCCGGTCGAGCCAGTTCAGCGACCGGGAGGTGGAGTTCATGGCTGCCGTCGCGCCCGCCCTGGCCGCCGCCACCCGGATCGCGGCACGCACCGGCGCTTCGGCAGGCGGCGAGGCCGCGATCGTCGTGGTCGACGCCCAAGGAACGCCAAGGGCCGTCACAGCGGCGGCCCAGCAGTGGCAGGCCGAACTGGATTTGATCGCGCCGGGCCGGTTCTCGGTGATGCTACGGGCCGTGGCCGTCGGCGCGCAGGCACGAGGCACCTTCCGCGCCCGCATGCGGGATTCGTGCGGCGGCTGGATTCTGTTGCAGGGCAGCAAACTCATCTCGGACGCGGACACGTCCGAGACCGTCGTGACGTTCGACCGCGCGTCCGGTATGGACCTGCTCGGCGTGTTGTTCGCCGCTTACGGTCTGACCACACGGGAACGGGACATCTGCCATGAGGTGATCGCCGGACGGTCCACTTCGGACATCGCGGCCCGGCTCGCCATCACCGCGCACACCGTCCAGGATCACTTGAAGTCCGTGTTCGGCAAGGTCGATGTGCGCAGTAGAGGCGAGCTGGTCGCGAAACTGTTGAACTAGTGGACGGTCAGTCGTCTGCGCCACCAGGTTTCCTGGTCGGACCACAGATCTGGCAGCGTGCGCCGGCGATATTCCTTGTCCAGAGCCATCACCCGGCGCCGAAGTTCGGCACGAGCCCGCGGCGGCAGCTGTTCCAGTGCGTCCTCAAGCACGTCCCGGGCGTTGCGGACATCGTCGAGGCGACAGGACGGGCATGAGCAGACATCCGGCATCGGGTACAACGGCCATTGGCGTGGCGGGCTCAGGAACTCCCGGTACCGAAGCAAGGCGGTGCCGACAAGCTGGCCTGTGCGCTGCTCCACCCTGAGAATTTCAAGGATGGTCCCGGCGGAGAGCCCGGGAATCCGGTCGGGCGGCCGGTAGCCCCAGACAGGGTGCGTGGGGTGGTCGGCGCGGATCGCGCCTGGGCATCTACGGGGCATCAGCTTGTCAGGCGGCGAAACCACCATCCCTCGGCACGCCACGAATGCCAGATCGGGAACGGATCCGGCAATGTGCACTGGAGATACCGCTTGTCCAAGGCTCGGAGCAACTGCCCGAACTCAGCACGAGCCCGAGGCGGCAGTTCCACCAAGACACCGTCGAGCGCGGCACGCGCATGCCGGACGTCATCAAGGCAGCACCCGGGGCACGAATAGTCAATGGACATCAAGTACACCGGCCGGGACGCGGCCACGAAGGCCCGGTATCGCGCCAGAGCCATCTTGGTCGAGCCGCCGTGCACTTCCCAGACAGGCGAACGTCGCTCCGCCCGGAAAATCTCCAAGCTGGTTCGGGCGGAAAGCCCAGGAATGCGTTCCGGGAGCTGGTCACTCCACACGCGTCTGTCTCGATGTTCGGCGCGGATCGCGCCTGGCCGTCTACGCGGCATAGCCCTTTCGGCAGGTCGTCATGGCCAACATCCTGCCACGTCCAGGCCCGCCGGAGCGAGCCTGGACGCGAAACCAGCTCAGTCCACCACGGCAAGTCCGTCGATCTCGACCAGCAGGCCGGGCGGCAGGCCCACGTAAACCGTTGTCCTGGCAGGGAAGTCGCCGCCGAGGAACTCCGCGTACGCCTCGTTGAACTCGGCGAAGTGGGCCACGTCGGTCAGGTACGCGCGCAGCATCACCACGTCGTCGAGCGAGGCGCCGCCCGCTTCCAGGACTCGCTTGACGTTCGCCAGCACCTGCCGGGTCTGCTCGGCCACCGTCGTCCCGACGACATCGCCTTGCTCGTTGAACGCGACCTGGCCGGCCACCTGGAGGATGTTGCCCTTCCGCACCCCGTGGTTCAGCGGCACAGCGGGTTTCGCGGTGCCCTCGGGGTGGATGAAGGTCCTGGCCATGTTCTTCCTCTCCTATCGGTGATATCCGCATTCGGCGGACGCCTTCTCCGCCGCGCGCAGCAGGTCCGGAACGAGCCCCAGCAACCCGTCTAGATCCAACAGTACCTTCGGCACCGACAACGACATGGCCGCCAGAACTTCGCCACGCGGGCCGCGGATCGGCGCGGCGACGCAGTGGATGAAGTCCTCGTGCTCGGAGTTGTCGACCGCGTAGCCGCGCGAGGCCACCGTCGCCAGTTCCGAGAGGTACGCCTCGGGCGTCAGGATCGTGTTCTCGGTCTTCTTCTCGTACTTGATCCCGGTCGCGATCTCACGGCGGCGCTCTTCGGGGAACGCGGCGACAAGGACCTTGGCGACCGCCGTGCAGTGCAGCGCCGCGCGTTTGCCGATCCGGGAGTACATCCGGACCTGGTGGCGGCTCTCGAACTTGTCGATGTACACGACTTCGCCGTCCTCGTACGAAGCCAAGTGCACGGTGTGCCCGGTCTGGGCGTTGAGCTCGCGCAGCGCGGGTTCGACGCTCCGGCGTACGTCACGGTCCTCAAGCGACCGGTGCGCCAGGTCGAACAGGGCCGTGCCGAGCCTGTAGTAGCGCACGCCGTCACGTTGCACGAACCGGTGCGTTTCGAGCGTGCGCAGCAGCCGTAGGACCGTCGACTTGTGTACGCCGATGGTCTCGGCCAGCTGGTCCAAGGTGCGCGGCCCTTCGGCCAGCGCGTCCAGCAGGGTGAGCGCCCTGTCCAAACTTTGGCTCATGCCAGAACTCCCTGCTCGGTGAGATGGGCACCTGCCCACTCGTCCGCGTCCGCCTCGAGCAGCGACGTCACCAGCTCGGGCGGCAGCGGTGTACCGACATCATCATGCGTCCGCAATGTCGTGGCGGCCTGCAAATGTCCGGATCGCAATCTCCGGACCGGCGACTCACCGGCCAGGGTCGCGGCGAGGAACCCGGCCGCGAACGCGTCGCCCGCGCCGACCGGTTCCACGACATCGACCCGCAAAGCGGGCTGGAAAACCGAGGTGTCCCCTTCGAGCAACGTCGCACCGCGGGCGCCGTGCTTCACCACGATCGTCGCCGGGTCCGGCAGGACGCGCCGGATCTCCGCGGGATCGCTCGTGCCCCAGACGTCCAGTGCCTCGTCGTCCCCGGCCAGCACGATGTCCGCCGCGTTGGCGAGTTCTCGCAGCACCGAGGTGTCCCGGTCGGTCCACAGTTTGGGCCGCCAGTTCAGGTCGAACGAGAGCTTGAAGGTGTTTCTTGGTGCCGCGAAAAGGGCACGCATCAGCTCAAGGCACGAGTCCGAAAGCCCCGCCGTGATCCCGGTCAGGTGCAGCACGCTGACGTTCAAGTCGAGGTGCGACAGCAGCGCGGGGCCCATACCGGACGCGGCCGAACCGCGCCGGTAGTACCGGACGGGACTGCCGCCCGCGTTGCTCTCCTTGACGTACAACCCGGTCGGCCGGACCGGATCGACCACAACGCCCGACACGTCCACCCCGTGCGACGCGACCGCGGTGACCACGGCCTTGCCGAAGGCGTCCGCGCCGACCGCGCTGACCCACTTCGCCCGCAGGCCCAGCATGGCGAGGTTGCACGCCACATTGGACTCGGCGCCGCCGACGGTCCGGATCCACGTGCGGACCTGGTCTACCGGTCCCGGCTCGCCCGGCACGAACAGCGCCATGGACTCGCCGAGGCACAGCACATCGGTCTCCACTGGTGTTTCCCATCCTTTCCCCAGCCAAGTTCATCGACACGGGCGAACCGGGGCTCGAAGTAGCAACGTTGACCTGGCGGCGATGGGGATGCTACACACCACCGCATCACATCGCGCAATAGCCGTTGCAACATACGCAATGAGAGGCGGGGAGATGGCCGGCATCAACCGGGCCGCGGTGGACCGGCTCCGCGAGGAGCGGATCGACTGGCGCTTCAAGGGTCTGCCAGACGGAACGCACGGCAAGACCGTGGCCGAGGCATTGGCCACGCGGCCGAACCTGTTCTCCGACGGCTTTGTCGGCCCGTTGGTCGTTCTGGACAACGATGCCATCGAGCACAACCTGAGCACCATGAGCCGTTGGTGCGAATCGAAGGGGGTCGTGCTCGCCCCGCACGGCAAGACGACCATGGCGCCACAGCTGTTCCAGCGCCAGCTCGACCACGGCTGCTGGGCGATCACCACGGCGAACGCGAGCCAGCTACGGGTCTACCGCGCGTTCGGCCTCAGCCGGATCCTGCTTGCCAATCAGCTGGTCGACGCCTCGGCGCTGCGCTGGCTCGCCCGTGAGCTCGACAACGACCCGGACTTCGAGTTCTCGTGCTGGGTGGACTCCGTGCGCGGTGTGGAGCTGATGACCGAAGCGTTGCAGGGGGCCAGGCGCCCGGTTGACGTGACCGTGGAACTGGGGGCGCACGGTGGACGTACCGGCGCGCGGGACATTCCGACGGCGATCGCGGTGGCCGAGGCGGTCTTGGCCAGTCCTGCGCTGCGATTGGTCGGCGTGAGTGGCTACGAAGGCGCGCTCGCCCACGACGCGTCTGAGCAGGCATTGGCCAAAGTGGACAGCTACCTCGCGGCGGTCCGGGAACTGACCGTGGCGTTGAAGGACAAGTTCGAGGATCCAGACCGGGTGATCGTCACGGTCGGCGGCAGCGCGTACTTCGACCACGTCGCCGACGGGCTGACGCAGCCATGGGGCGATATCAACGTCCTCCCGGTGCTGCGCAGCGGCGCGTACGTGACCCACGACGACGGCTTCTACCGGGGCATTTCCCCGCTCGGTGAGCACGCCCGGATCTCCGGCTTGCCCACTTTCCGCAGCGCCTTGCGCGCCTGGGCGCAGGTGACGTCGAAGCCCGAGGACACCCTGGCGTTGCTGACGATCGGCAAGCGAGACGCGTCCTTCGACGAGGGATTGCCTGAGCCGCAACTGATCCGCACAGCCGACGGCACGAAGTCCCTGACCGGCTGCACGGTCACCGCGATGAACGACCAGCACTCGTTCCTGACCATCGGCGAGGGCGCGGACGTGCAGGTCGGCGACTGGATCGGCCTGGGCCTGTCGCACCCGTGCACGGTGTTCGACAAGTGGCAGCTGCTTCCCGCGGTCGGCGCGGACGGCGAGACCGTGGTCGACTTCATCCGGACCTACTTCTAAGGGGAGTCCGAAATGGACGGCAAGCTCGACACAGTGTTCCGCGGGGCGACGGTGGTCGACGGCACCGGCGCCCAGCGATACCAGGCGGACGTCGGGTTACAGGCCGGGCGGATCGCCGAGATCGCGACCGGCCGGAGACTGGACGGCACCCGCGTGATCGACGCGCAGGGCATGGTCCTCGCGCCCGGGTTCATCGACATGCACTCCCACTCGGACCTGCAGGTCCTGGCCGAGCCGGACCACCTGGCCAAGGTCTCCCAGGGCGTGACCAGCGAGGTCTACGGCCAGGACGGCCTGTCGTACGCACCGGTCAACGACGAGACCCTGGCGGGGCTGCGCTCGCAACTGGCCGGGTGGAACGACGATCCGCCCGGGTTCGACTGGAACTGGCGCAGTGTCGGCGAATACCTCGACCGGCTGGATCAAGGCATCGCGGTGAACGCGGCCTATCTGCTGCCGCAGGGCACGATCCGGATGATGGTCGTCGGCTGGGAAGCCCGGCCACCGACAGAGTCCGAAATGGACAGGATGAAGGAGGTCGTGGCGCAGGGCCTGCGCGAGGGCGCGATGGGCCTGTCCTCCGGCCTCACCTACACACCGGGGATGTACGCGGACACGGCCGAACTCGTGGCGCTGTGCGAGGTCGCGGGCAAGCTTGGCGGCTACTACAGCCCGCATCACCGCAGCTATGGCGCGGGCGCGCTGGAGGCGTACGCCGAGATGGTCGACGTCTCACGGCGCTCCGGCTGCCCGCTGCACCTGGCGCACGCGACGATGAACTTCCCGGTCAACAAGGGCCGTGGCGTGGAGCTTCTGGCCCTGCTGGACGAGGCGATCGCCGACGGCTGCGACATCACCCTGGACACGTATCCCTATCTCCCTGGGGCGACGTACCTTTCAGCGCTGTTGCCAAGCTGGTCGACCGAAGGCGGGCCGGACGCGGCGATCGCGCGGATGTCCGATCCGGACACCCGTGAACGCATCCGTGCCGACATTGAGGAGAACGGGTCCGACGGCTGTCACGGCGTTCCCGTCGACTGGGACTCCATCGAGATCAACGGCGTCCGCAAGGACTCGAACCTGCACCTGGTCGGGCACAGCGTCGCCGAGTCGGCCCGCACGGCGGGGCGGCCGCCCTCGGACCTGTACTTCGACGTGTTGATCGACGAGCGGATGGGTACCTCGTGCCTGATGCACGTGGGCCACGAGGACAACGTCCGGGCGATCATGAAACACCCGGCGCACACAGGCGGCAGCGACGGAATCCTCGTCGGCGAACGCCCACATCCGCGTGCCTGGGGCACGTTCCCCCGCTACCTCGCGCGTTACGTCCGTGAACTGGGCATTCTCGACCTCGAGGAGTGCGTCGCGCACCTGACCGGCCGGGCTGCCAATCGCTTGCGCCTCAACGATCGCGGCCTGATCCGCGAGGGTTACGCCGCTGACCTCGTGCTGTTCGACCCCGAGACCGTCGCCGACACCGCGACATACGACAACCCGCGGCAAGTCGCGACCGGCATCCCGTACGTGCTGGTCAACGGCGTGCCCGTGATCGACGACGGCTCTCACACGGGCGCGACGCCCGGCCATTCACTGCGTAACCCTGGAGTCTGAGTAATGGATCTCATCGCCGAGCTGAAGGCTTGGCATTCACTGTGCATCATCCGGGCGCCGCAGATCGCCGATCCGGCCGGACTGGGCAAGACCCTGGTCGAAGCGGGCCTGCCGATCGTGGAGTTCTCCTTCACCACGCCGAACGCGCCACGGCTGATGGAGCAGGCGGCCAAAGTGGACGGTCTGATCCTCGGCGCGGGCACGGTGATGACCGAGCAGGACGCCCGCGACGCGATCAACGCGGGCGCGAAGTTCCTGCTCACCCCCGGACTGCGGCCCAAGGTGGCCGCCGAGGCCCTCCGGCAGGGCGTGCCGATCGTGCTCGGGGCGATGACCCCGACCGAAGTGGCTGACGCTGTGGACATGGGCGCCACAGCGGTCAAGGTGTTCCCGGCGGCCAGGCTGGGTCCTGCGTACTTCAAGGACCTGCACGGCCCCTACCCGGGCACACCACTGGTGGCGACCGGCGGCCTGACCGCCGCCAACGCCGCGGAGTACCTGGAAGCCGGCGCGCTCGCGGTCACCGCAGGCTCCGGCGTGGTCTCCCCCGCACTGGCCGCCGAGTCGCGGCTGGACGAGATCGGCCTGCGGGCACGGGAGTTCGTCGACGCGGTCGCAACAGCACGCGTCACTGAAAACTAGAGGGAGCAGTCCATGGTGGACTGGTTGCAACACACGACGGGTGGGCTGCTGTTGCTCGCCGCGGTCGGTATCGCGCTGCTGCTGACGATGATCATATGGTGGAAGGTCGAGCCCTTCATCGCACTGCTGATCATCGGTGTCGGCACCGCACTCGCCGCGGGCATCCCGGTGGAGACACTGGTCGGGTCCATCCAGTCGAGCAACGCCGGGTCGTTGATCGAGACCGGGTTCGGCAACATCCTCGGCCATATCGCCGTGATCATCGGGATGGGAACGTTCCTCGGTGCCATCCTCGAGGCATCCGGCGGCGCGCAGGTGCTGACCCGGAAACTGTTGCAGGCGTTCGGCGAGAAACGCGCCGCGCTGGCGATGGGCCTCGCCGGGCTGATCTTCGGCATCCCGGTCTTCTTCGACATCGGCATCTTCGTGCTCGCGCCGCTGGTGTACGTGGTCGCCAAGCAGTCGGGCCGCTCGATCCTGTTGTTCTGCCTGCCGTTGCTGGCTGGTCTGTCGGTCACGCACGCGTTCCTGCCGCCGCACCCCGGTCCGGTCGCCGCGGCCGGCCTGCTGGGGGTCGGGCTCGGCTGGGTGATCCTGTTCGGCGCGATCTGCGCGATCCCCGCGTGGGCGGTGGGTCTGTGGTTCTCGAACTGGATCGGCAACAAGATCCACATCGACGTGCCGGAGGAGATGCTCGAGGCGACCAAGGTCCACGGCGACAAGCCGGGCACCGCCACCAGCCCGGAAAAAAGGGGCACGACGAAGACCGAGCCGAAGCTCAGCACGGTCGTGTGGATCATCGCGACCCCGTTGATCCTGATCCTGATCGGCACGTTCGGCAGCATCATCCTGCCGAAGAAGTCCTTCGCGGCCGGTGTCGCGACGTTCTTCGGCACGCCTGCCATCGCGCTGACGATCTCGGTGCTGCTCGCGTTCTGGCTGCTCGGTTACCGCCGTGGGATGAGCCGCAGCCAGGTGTCCACGATCGCCAACGCCTCGCTCAAGCCGGTCGCGATGATCCTGCTGGTCGTCGGCGCCGGTGCGTTCTACGGCCGGGTGCTGACCGTCAGCGGGATCGGCAAGGCCGTGCAGTCGTCGCTCGCGGACATCGGCTTGCCGGTGCTCGTGGCGGCCTATCTGATCTCGTGTGGTCTGCGGATCGCACAGGGCTCGGCCACCGCGGCGATCGCGGCCTCGGCGGCCATCATCGGCCCGACAATCGCGAACGCGGGTTACACGCAACCACAACTGGCGCTCATCGTCGCCGCCATCTGCGCCGGTTCGATCATCGCCTCGCACGTCAACGACGGCGGGTTCTGGATCGTGTCCCGGTACTTCGGCATCTCGGTGAAGGACACGCTGAAAACCTGGACAGTGCTGGAAACCATCTTGTCCGTGGTCGGTTTCCTGGTGGCCGCGGTCTTGATGATCTTCATCTGACGCCCTGCACAGAGAGGATCTCCACAGGTGAATTCTTTGAACCGGCGCGCTTTCCTTGGCGCCGCGGGAGTTGGCGGGTTGATGCTGGCGACGGGGGTCCCAGCTTCGGCGCACGGGAGAGCTGTGTCCACTGTGTACATCGGCAGTTTCACCAGCTGGGGCCCGCCGGTCGGGCCCGGTTTCTCGGTCGGCACGGTCGACTCCGTGTCCGGCAAGCTCACACTGACCGGCGGCGTCCCGGGAATCGTGGATCCGTCGTGGTTCACGTACTCGCGGGACGGCCGCGTGCTGTACTCGACGATCGAGTCGGATCCCGGCAAGATCACCGCGTACACGATCGTCGACCCGCAGCGCCCGAAGGTGCTCAACTCGGTCAACGTGGGCGGCGCGCACCCGACGCACATCAGCATCCACGGCAAGTACATCCTGTCCGCCAACTACGGCAGCGGCAGCGTTTCCGTGCTGTCACTGCAGGCTGACGGCCGGGTCGGTGCGGTGACCGATGTCGTCAAGCACACCGGAGAGCGTGCACCCCACGCGCACGAGGTCGTGACCGACCCGAGTGGACGGTGGATCATCGCCGTCGACCTTGGCGCGGACTCGGTGTACGTGTACAGCCTTGACACCGCCGGGAAGTTGAAGCTGAACCAGCAGCTCAAGCTGCCTGCCGGGCTTGGCCCGCGGCACTTGGCGTTCCACCCGAACGGCCGGTACGCCTACATCCTCGGTGAGCTGCGATCGGAAGTGACCGTGGCGGCTTGGGACGCGGCGGCCGGGAAGTTCACGCCCGGTCAGGTGATCAGCACTCTTGGCGACGCGAAGCCGCCGGAGAACTACCCTGGCGAGATCGAGGTGTCGCCCGACGGCCGGTTCGTCTACGCCTCCAACCGGGGGCACGACAGCCTGGCCACGTTCGTCGTCGGCGAGCAGGGCAAGTCGCTGTCGTTCGTCAGTACGACACCGACGGGTGGCGTGTGGCCTCGTCACTTCACACTGCATCCGGCGGGTAACTGGGTGTACGTATCGAATCAGCGCAGCGGCACGATCAACTGGCTGCCGCGCGACCCCGGCACCGGAAAGCTCGGCACGTCAGCGGGTTCGGTGCAGGTCAACAACGTCGGCATCGTCTCCTTCAAGTAGTCCCTGGTCACCCCTCGTGAGTGTTTTGGCCGGTTAGAACCGGCCGAAACACTCACGAGGGTCTACCTGGGGTTGGGGATTGGTTTAGACCCTTGTGCCGGGCAATTGTCCGTTCTAGCATCGCTCCATTGCCTCACGTGAAACGCGCGTTGCATCAGACGCAACCGGAGGAACAATGAAGATCAAAGGTGTGCTGGCTGCAGCCGCTGCAGGACTGTTAGTCGTCGCGTGTGGACCGCCGCAGGCGCAGAACAACCAGCCGCAGCAGACCGGCAACGCCGGTCAGCCAGTCGGCGAGATGACCGGCGAGTTGAAGGTGTGGCTGTTCCAGGAGGCCAACAACGCGCCGAAGGAAGCCGTGGTCAACGAGGCCAAGCAGGAGTTCGAGGCGGCGCACCAGGGAGTCAAGGTCACCGTCGAGTACCTGCCGGTGGACGGCCGCGCCACCCGGTTCAACGGTGCCTTCAACGACAAGAACTCCTCCCCCGATGTGGCCGAGTTCGGCAACACGGACCTCGCGGGCTACACCGCGTCCAACGGTTTCGCCGACCTGACGGCCGATCTGGGGGCGTGGGCGGACAGCAAGGACCTCATCCCGTCCGTCGTGGACACCGCGAAGGTGAAGGGCAAGACGTACGGAATCCCCTGGTACACCGGCACTCGCGCGCTGTACTACCGGACCGACGTGTTCACCGAGCTGGGCCTGCAGCCGCCGAAGACGCTGGCCGAGCTGACCGAGACGGCCCGCAAGATCCGCCAGGCCAAGCCGGACCTGTACGGCATCGCCGTCGGCGGCAAGTACATCTACGCCGCTTTCCCGTACATCTGGGCCAACGGTGGCGATCTGGCCAAACAGGACGGTGACAAGTGGACTGCGTCGATCAACGGCGCGCAGGCCCGTGACGGGCTGCGGCAGTACGCCGAACTGCTGAAGGACGACATCTGCCCGCCGTCGGCATGTGCCCAGCTGACCGGCAGCCAGTCGGTCGCCCAGTTCGCCGGTGGCAAGGCGGGCATGACGATCGGCGGTGACTTCAACCGCAAGGCCGTGGAAGCGGGCACGGTGAAGGGCAAGTACGCGGTGGTTCCGTTGCCGGGCAAGGAAGCCGGTTCGACCGCTCCGGCGTTCGCCGGTGGCAACCTGCTCGGCGTGTTCGGTGCGAGCAAGAAGCACACGCTGTCGCTGGAGTTCATCAAGCTGTTGGGCGGCAAGAAGTACCAGCAGAAGATGTACACCGCGATGGGCAACCTGCCGACGTTCAAGGACGTTCAGGAGCAGGTGGCGAGCACGGACAAGTTCGTCGAGCCGTTCGTGAAGACCGCGCAGGCGGGCACGAGGTTCGTCCCGGCGACGCCGGCGTGGACCAAGATCGACGCGCAGAACATCATCCCGACCGCGATCCAGCAGGTCGCCACGGGCGGCCAGTCGGTCGACGCGGCGACGGACGCGGCCGCATCCGAGATGAACAAGGCCTTCGGTAGCTGATGACGACTCAGATAGCCCCTGTGGCGCCGGAGCTGGTTCCGGCGCCACAGCGGCCTGTCCGCAAGAAGCGCGAGGGCCGGGCGGCATTGGTCTACCTGCTGCCCGCGGGGATCCTGCTGCTGGCGCTGATGGCCTATCCGCTGTACCAACTCGTGCAGATATCGCTGTACGAGTACAACCAGCCGCAAGCCAGCGGCGCGGAGCCGTTGGTCTTCATCGGGCTGGACAATTATCTGGAACTGTTCGGCGACGACCAGTTCTGGTCAGTGCTGGTGTCAACGGTGTTGTTCGCCGCCGTGTGCGTGGTCGGCAGCCTGCTCGTCGGAACCGCGTTGGCGATCCTGGCGACCCGGGTGCGAACGCTGCCCCGGATGCTGCTTTTCCTTGCGGCACTGGGTGCCTGGGCGACTCCGGCGATGGCCGGTTCGTACATCTGGCTGTTCCTGTTCGACGCGGACTTCGGCGTGGTCAACGAGATCCTTGGGATGCAAGGACATTCGTGGACCTTCGACCGTCTTTCGGCGTTCGGCCTTGTGGCGGCCGAGGTGATCTGGTGCTCGTTCCCGTTCGTGATGATGACGATGTACGCCGGGATCAAGAACATCTCCTCGGAGATCATCGAAGCCGCGCAGCTGGACGGGGCAACGTGGCGGCGGACCGCGACGCAGGTGATCCTGCCGATCCTGAAGCCGTTGATCGTGATCGCCACGATCCAGTCGATCATCTGGGACTTCAAGATCTTCACGCAGATCTACGTGATGACCAATGGTGGCGGGATCGCGGGCCAGAACCTCGTGCTGAACGTTTATACGTACCAGAAGGCGTTCGCGGGTGAGGAGTACGGACTCGGTGCGGCCATCGGTGTGGTGATGACGGTGTTGCTGATGCTGATCACGGTGTTGTACCTGCGGACGCAGCGGAGGACCGGATGGCAACCGTGACAGTTCGCAAGCCGCGCCGCCGTCCCGGCCGCCTGATCGCCGAGATCGCATGCTGTGTCATCGCGGCCCTTGTCGCCGTCCCGCTCTACTGGATGGTTCTCTCCGCCTTCAAGCCCGCGGGCGAGATCCAGTCCGCCGCACCATGGACGTTCGCGCCCAGCTTCGAAAGCTTCGAGCGAGTCCTCGACTCGCAGGGCTTCGGACGCTACTTCCTCAACAGTGCGATCGTGGCCTTGTGCGTGGTGGCCCTGTCGATGCTGCTGTCGTTCCTGTCCGCGGTGGCGTTGACGCGGTTCCGGTTCAAGGGCCGGACGATCCTGCTCGTGATGTTGCTTGTCGCGCAGATGGTTCCGGTCGAGGCGCTGACCATCCCGTTGTTCTTCATGGTTCAGCAGGTCGGCGCGAGCGTGCCCGCGTTCGGGCTGAACCAGTTGGCGCCCTTGGTCTTGGTGAATCTCGCGTTCAGCCTGCCGTTCGCGATCTGGATGCTGCGCGGGTTCGTCGCCGCCGTCCCGGCCGAGTTGGAGGAGGCCGCGGCTTTGGACGGGGCGAGCCGGATGCGGTTCACGTGGCAGGTGCTGTTCCCGTTGGTGGCGCCGGGTCTTGTCGCGACGAGCGTGCTGGCGTTCATCCACGCGTGGAACGACTTCCTGTTCGCCCAGACATTGATATTCTCGGACGTGGACAACCGTACGCTGCCCCAGGCGATGCGGGTGTTCTACAAGCCCGAAGAGCTTGACTGGGGCGGAATCATGGCTGGGGCGACGTTGATGACGATCCCGGTGCTGGTCTTCTTCATCTTCGTGCAGCGGCACCTGGCGTCCGGACTCTCGGGAGCGGTCAAGGGATGACGAGTTTCGCAGGCATACTCCCCAAACCTTCGTCGGTCACCGAAGCGAAGGAAACCTTCGTCAGCCACACACTGGTGCAGCCGGAGGTGACGTACACCGACGCTCTGCCGAGCGAAGGCTACCGGTTAAGCATTACGCAACAAGGTGTTGCCATAGAAGCAGCTGACCAGGCAGGGGCGTTCTACGGCTCGCAGACCCTGCGTCAGCTGTACGGCGCCGACCGGTTCAGGGCGGCATCGCTCCACAAAGGACCGTGGGAGCTGCCGTGCGGCACGATCGAGGACGCGCCCCGGTTCAAGTGGCGTGGCGTGCTGCTGGATGTCGCACGGCACTTCATGCCGAAATACGAGGTGTTCCGGTTCATCGACCAGATGGCCGCGCACAAGCTCAACATCCTGCACCTGCACCTCACCGACGACCAGGGCTGGCGCATCGAGGTTCCCGCGTACCCGCTGCTGACCCAGGTCGGCGGTTGGCGCACGGGCTCGTGGGTCGGCCGTCAGCCAGACGGCACCAAAGAACACGACGGCCGCCCGCACGGCGGCTTCTACACGACAGATGACATGCGCGAGCTCGTCGCGTACGCCAAGGAACGGCACATCACGATCGTGCCGGAGGTGGACGTCCCGGGGCACAGCCAGGCGGCGATCGCGGCGTATCCGAAGCTCGGCAACACCGACGAACAGCTGCCGGTGCTGCGCAACTGGGGCATCAACCCGAACATCCTGAACGTCTCGGACGACACCATCGAGTTCTACAAGACGGTCCTCGACCACGTGATGGACATCTTCGACGGTCCGGTGATCTGCCTCGGCGGCGACGAAGTCCCGACCATCCAGTGGAAGAACAGCCCTGCGGCGGCGCAGCGGATGGCCGAACTCGGCTTCACGTCAGAAGTCCAGCTGCACGGCTGGTTCATCAGCCAACTCGCGGCGCACCTGGCCAAGCACGGCCGCCGTTCCCTTGGCTGGGACGAGATCCTCGACGCCGGCGACCTGGCCGACGACGCGATCATCGCCTCGTGGCGGGGTGAGGAGGCCGGTGTCATCGCGGCGTCGTCGGGCCATGACGTGGTGATGTGCCCCGAGCAGTACATCTATCTCGACCACCGCCAGGCAGATCACCCTGACGAGCCGATCCCGGTCGGCTACCTGCACACCCTCGAGGACGTCTACGGCTACGAGCCCATCCCCGCGGCGCTCGCGGAGGAGTTCCACGAGCGCGTCCTCGGCGCGCAGGCCCAGGTCTGGACCGAGCACCTGGACAACCCCCGGCGCGTGGACTATGCGGTCTACCCGCGGCTCGCCGCGTTCGCCGAGGTCGTCTGGTCCTCGCCGGAGGGGCGTTCGTACGAGGAATTCGAGACCCGCCTGGTCAACCACCACCTGGCCAGGCTGGATGCCATGGGTGTGGAGTACCGGCCGCTCACCGGCCCACACCCATGGCAAACCCGCCCAGGAGTACCCGGCCGAATCCGCTAACCCGCCGTATCCCCCAGCACACCGTGTCCACCATTCCGGCACACCGTGTCCACCATTCCGGCACCATGAAATTCCCCTTCCCGCACGCCAAGGGAATTTCATGGTGCTGGAACGTGCGACACGGTGTGCTGGAATGTGCGACACGGGGTGCTGCAAAGGTGGACACGGCGGGTTAGCCGGCTGCCAACCTGTAGAAGAGCTCGGGCCGTCCGACCTGGCCGTACTGCGGACGCCGGACAACCGTGCCGGTGTCCGCGAGGTGCTCGAGATAGCGACGGGCCGTCACGCGCGAGATGCCAACCGCGCTGGCGGCGCCAACCGCGGACAGTCCCTCAGGCGTCTCACGCAGCGCGGCCACAACGGAGTCCAGGGTGTCCGCGCTCATCCCCTTCGGCAGCCCGATGCCGTCGGTTCCTCTGAGCGTCGCGAGCGCACGGTCGACGTCAGCCTGACCAGCTGCCTCACCCGCGGCCATGACGGCATTCCGGAACTCGGCGTACCGCTCCAATTTGTCCCGCAGTGTGGCGAACGTGAAGGGCTTCAGCAGGTATTGCACCACGCCCGCGGACACGGCGGCCCGCACCATCGCCAGGTCACGTGCGGACGTCACCGCGATGACGTCGATGTTCGGGTTGGTCGCCCGCAACGCACGGCTGATCTGCAGCCCATGCGCGTCCGGCAGGTAGAGGTCCAGCAGGAGCAGATCGATCGGGTGCTGCTCGACGAAGCGCTTCGCCTCAGCCCCGGTGTGCGCGACCCCGGACACCGAGAAACCCGCCACCCGCTCCACGTAAAGCCTGTGCGCGTCGGCGGCTACGGGGTCGTCCTCGACCACCAAAACCCTGATCATCTCGACAGCCTCACGGGGCCGGCTTGTCCGGCCTACCGCCGAATAGTCTCTCCCACGAACCCGTTCGATCAGTAGCCGGGCACGATTTACCACTGATCGGAACCAAACCTTCACTGAGCGATATCTATCGCACTCGAAAAACCTAGGCCCGGCCATCGGCGGGCAATCGCACGGTGAACACCGCGCCGATTTCCTGGCCGAGTTCGATCGTGCCGCCGTAGCTGCGGACGGTCTGGCCGACCAGAGCCAATCCCAGGCCGCGATTGGAGTCCTTTGTGGACCATCCGCGGGTGAAGGCCGCGCGGGAGGTTTCGTCGTCGAGACCGGGGCCGGTGTCGGCGACCCGCAGGATCAGCTCGGAGTTCGATTTCCGTACGGTGACAAAGACTTTCGGTGCTTCCGTGCCCTCCACGGCCGCGTCGAGGGCGTTGTCGATCAGGTTGCCGAGGATCGTCACGAGGTCACGGCCGGGCATCGCGGTCTCGTCGATGTGCGTGTCCGGGGTGATCACCAGTTCCACGCCGCGCTCGCTCGCCTCGGCCGTCTTTCCCAGCAGCAGTGCCGCCAACACCGGTTCACCGACCGCTCCGACGACCCGGTCGGTCAACTGCTGCGCGATTTCCAGCTCCTCGGTGGCGAATCGGACCGCTTCGTCGGTCCGGTCGAGTTCGATCAACGAGACCACGGTGTGCAGGCGGTTGGCGGCCTCGTGGGCCTGCGACCGCAGGGATTCGGCGAAGCCCTTGACCGAGTCCAGCTCACCGGTCAGCGCCTGCAGGTCGGTGTGGTCTCGCAGCGTCACCACCGCCCCGTGGGTCGGCAGCTTGGACTTGTTCACGACGATCACCCGGCGGTCGGTCACGTGGATCTCGTCGCGGACCGGGCCGTCCGACAGCAGGCGGTCCACCAGCGAGGAAGGAAGCCCGAGGGCCGACAACTTCTTGCCTTCGACGTCCTCCGGCACGCCCAGCAGATCGCGTGCGGCGTCGTTGCACAACGTGACGGTCCCGTGCCTGTCCAGCAGGAGCAGGCCCTCGTGCACCGCGTGCAGGATCGACTCGTGGTAGTCGATCATCCGGCCGAGCCGGGCAGGCCCCATCCCCCGGGTCTGGCGGCGTACCCGCGCGCTGACGAAGTACGTGCCGATCAGGCCGACTCCCAATGCCGCCACGCCGACGAGTACCACCGCGACAAGCTGGCCGGACAATTCATCCGCGATCGCTTCGACGGTGATCCCGACCGCTACCAAAGCGACCACCCGATCGGCTGAAAAAACGGGTACCACCGCTCGAACCGACGGCCCAAGAGTGCCCGCGAAAGTCTCGGTCAGCACCCCGCCTTGCAATGCTTCTTTGGTGTTGCCGAGGAAATGCCGCCCTATCTCCTGCGGGTTCGGATGGGTATACCGGATACCCTCCGGATTCATGATCGTAATGAAATCCACGCCGGTGTCGTGACGTACATCTTCGGCGAACGGCTGCAGGATGTCGGTCGGCCGAGGGGTGGTCAGCGCCATCAGCAGGGTCGGCGTGTCGGCAACCGACTTGGCCACCGCGACGACTTCTCGCCGGGCCGTGTCCTCGGTGTTCCGGGCCGCGTCCAGGTAGGCCAGGATCGATCCACCGCCGACGATCACGCCGACGATCACCACCTGCAGCACCAGCAGCTGGCGGGCCAGACTCCACTCCCGCATGACCCTTAACCTCCGCGACGCACGACCGAAATGAACACAACCGTGACCGGCGTCATATCGGCACGGATAGTCTGCACAACCAATTTCCCAGACCCTACGTCGCAGCCCGCCTTCCCAGGAGGCCCGTTTTGTCCACAGTCGAGGGGCGTACCCGCCGGGATCGCACCCATTACCTCTACATCGCGGTCGTCATCGCGGTCATTCTCGGCATCATCGTCGGGTTGGTGTTCCCGAAGACCGGTGTCGCACTGAAGCCGATCGGTGACGGTTTCGTCAACCTGATCAAGATGATGATCAGCCCGATCATCTTCTGCACGCTGGTGCTGGGCATCGGCTCGATCAGGCAGGCCGCGCGGGTCGGCAAGGTCGGCGGCCTGGCGATCGGCTACTTCATCGCGATGTCGTTCGTCGCTCTGACGATCGGCCTGATCGTCGGCAACATCCTGCACCCGGGTGACGGCCTTGCCATCACCGACCAGGTCCAGAAGAGCGGCCAGGCGCAGGTCAAGGCCCAGGAGAACACCACCCAGTTCATCCTCGGCATCATCCCGACCACCCTGGTATCCGGTCTGACCAGCGGCGACGTCCTCGAGACGCTGCTGATATCCCTGCTCGTGGGCTTCGCGCTGCAGGCACTCGGCGAGAAGGGCAAGCCGGTGCTGCGCGGCATCTCGCACATCCAGCGGCTGGTCTTCAAGGTGCTGGCGATGGTCATGTGGGCCGCACCGCTCGGTGCCTTCGGCGCGATCGCGGCCGTGGTCGGCGCGACCGGCGCGGCGGCGCTGAAGAGCCTGCTGGTGATCATGCTCGGCTTCTACATCACGTGCATCCTGTTCATCGGCATCATCCTGGCCGGTCTGTTGTGGATCGTCTCGCGGGTCAACCTGTTCTCGCTGATGCGCTACCTCGCCCGCGAGTACCTGCTGATCTTCTCGACGTCCTCTTCGGAGAGTGCGCTGCCGCGGCTGATCGCCAAGATGGAGCATGTCGGCGTGAGCCGCCCGGTCGTCGGTATCACGGTGCCGACCGGTTACTCGTTCAACCTCGACGGCACGATGATCTACCTGACCATGGCGACGATCTTCATCGCCGAGGCGATGAACGCCCCGCTGAACTTCGGCGAGCAGATCGCGTTGCTGCTGTTCATGATGATCGCATCGAAGGGCGCGGCCGGGGTGTCCGGTGCGGGTCTGGCGACGCTGGCCGGCGGTCTGTCGTCGCACCGGCCGGAACTGGTCGGCGGTGTCGGCTTCATCGTCGGTATCGACCGGTTCATGTCCGAGGCCCGCGCGCTGACCAACTTCACCGGCAACGCCGTGGCCACTGTGCTGCTCGGTACGTGGACCAAGGAATTCGACCGGGACCAGGCGAAACGCGTGCTGTCCGGCGAGGATCCGTTCGACGAGGCCACCATGGTCGACGAGCACGCCGTGCGTGACGACGACGAAGACGAAGGTGCCAAGAAGCAACCGGTCAACGCCTGATCAACCGTCGTGAGTGTTTCGGCCGGTTCTAACCGGCCGAAACACTCACGAGAGGAATCTGCGGAGTCCGCGCTGACCACGCCACATCATCGCGGCGTGGTTGGCGCGGAACACCGGTCTGGCGACCGGTGCCAGCAGCTGCAACAACCGTTTGTTCACAATGACTTGCTGGGTGATCTCGAGCGTCACCGAACGCCGCCGTCGCACCAAAGTGGACCGGCAGAACCCTTCGAGATCCCCGGTCATCCCGACCAGCATCCGGCCGCGGTCGAAGTCCTGTTCGGCGCGGTGCAACCGGAAAGTCAGCGCGTACGGCAGAACCGAGCGGCAGATCACCTCGGCGGTGTCGTCGTCGATCCGTCCGACGCCGTGGATGTCGGGCCACCACAAGGGATACGTGGCCGGGTCGGTGACCACTTCGAACACTTCACCCGCCGCGACCGGCAGCGTCCACACGCTACGGAACTGGTACCGGTTCATGGCAGCAACGACCACCATGGCGCGTCCGCCCGGCACCGCGCCGAGGCGTCGGCAGCGAAAATCCGGATCATCATCACCCAGTACCCCCAGGCGAGCAGAACCATGCCGAACACGGCCAGGCCGATGGTGAACCAGCGCTTCCTGCGCACCTGAGCCAACGCGAAGGCCGTCACGCCGACGAAGACCAGCCACAGCATAGGCAGCGCGAGAACCAGCGCGAACCCGTAACCTGGCTGCGAATTGACCTCGCAGACCCGGACATACGCCCAGAAGACCTGATGCGCCGCGACCATCCACAGTGTCGCGAACACCACCACGCCGAAACCGCGGAGCAGCGCCCATCCGGCACCACTCCGCGGCCCGTTGTGGACCTCGGTCACCTCAGAGGGTGACCGGCACGGAGACGAGCTTGCGGCCGTCGAACGTGATCACGTCGACCGACTTCACGTCCTTCGGGTCGACCAACGCCGGCCCCTGCAACGTGGTGCCCGCGTCCTCGCCCTTCTCGGTGACCAGCCAGCTGCCCGCGCTGCGCTGCTCGTTGTTCTTGGCCGTCACGATCAGCTGGCACTGCTCGCCCTGCTTGATGCCGGCGACCTTCGCGTGCACCTTCACCCAGCCCTGCAACGGCTCGACCGTCACGTCCATCTTGGCGCCGGTGTTCGGGTCGGTCGCCGACTGGGCGATCCCAGGCGGGCTGGCGACCGGGCTCTCTCCGCCCCCGCTGATGGCCATGCCTCCGGCGAACGCCCCACCGACGATCACAACGGCCGCCGCGACCGCGGCGAGGCGGCGCCCCATCGAGGAGCGCGCGGCGGGCTGCTGGCCCTCCTCGGCGCGAACGCGGCGCAGCGTGCGCTGCAGCAGCAGATCACCACCGGGCGGCGGACCGTCGATGAACGCCTCGGGCGGGACAGTGTCCATTATCGAACGCAGGCCGACCAGGTCGGCGACCTCACGACGGCCGTCCGGACAGGTCCGCAGGTGCGCCTCGACCTCAGTTGCTTCTCGCGGGGTCAGCACCCCGAGGGCATACGCCCCGAGCGAGGAGTGATCGTGTTGGTTGCTCACGTGCTGATTGCTCACCGGGGCACCTCCGTCCCTGTCTTCCCGCCGGACATCACGGCCCGTAGGGCACGCAATGCATAGTACGACCGTGATTTCACGGTACCCGCCGCGATCCCCAAAGCTTGTGCTGCTTCGGTGACCGTGCGGCCTTTGTAGTAGATCTCCACGAGCACCTCGCGGTGCTCGGGTGACAAGCTGTCCAACGCGCCGAGCATGGCCATCGAGTCCACGACCTGATCGGCGTGGTCCCGTTCCACCGACGGCGACTCCGTCACCTCCGCCACCTCGGGCGGCCGGACCGCGCGTGCCCGCGCCCGGTCGGTGACGATGTTGCGTGCCACAGTGAGCAGCCAACCCCTGACTGACCCTTTCTCAGCGGTCAACGCGTCAGAGTGCTTCCACGCGCGCAGCAATGTCTCTTGGACGATGTCTTCGGCCGCGGCTCGGTCGTTGGTCAACCGGGTCGCGTACGCGAGCAGGCTCGCACCGTGCTCGTTGTACAGGGACCGGACAAGGTCTTCACCACGAACGCGCCGCGATCGCCGCGGCCACCAGCCTGGGGTCGTCACCAGGTTCCTCTCCGCTGGGGATCGAGTCGCTGCGGAGGTTACTGGATTTGGGCCGAGCACCGGTGATCGCGGGCCTGGAATGAATGCGAGTGAGGCGCTCACGGCGTGATTCCCTCCGCTCGCGGATCAGTAGCCGGAGCCGGAGTCATCTGCCGGTGCCTGCTGTGGTTTCGGCTGCTGTTGCGGCTGCGGCTGCTCGGCCTCGGTGGCAAGACCCTGTGCCTTCTTGCCTTCCGGGGTGACGGCGTACCACTGGCTGTTCATCCCTTGGCCGTTGGCGTCGCCAGGCGCCAAATCCTTGGCATAGGTGTAAACCGGCCACTTGTTGATGGTGATCTGCCGGGTGCCGTCCTTGCGTTTGGTGGTGCCGACCATGTTCTGCGGCACACCGGTGAACGTGATCTCCTTGCCCTCAGCCAGCAACGGCTTCCATTGCGTGGAACATGCGTCGTAGCAATTGGAGACCGACGGCTGGGCAGTGTCCTTCGTGAACATGTAGAGCGTCATGCCGGCCTGGTTGGCCATCACCTTGCCGAGCGAGCTGACCTCGGCCGCGACCAGGTTCGGCTTCGGCCCGTCCTCGATCGGCAACTCGTCCTGTTGCTGTGCTTGCGGAATCTGTACCCTCGGGGCGGGATTGTCGCCACTGCAAGCGGTCAGGCCCAGCAGCCCTAGACCGGCGATGGCAGTCAGCACGCCGACACGAGCGCCCTTCATGACTAACCTCCTGTGGTGGCCCCGCCCATCGCGGCGACCTGTTCACCCACACACACGAGGAGATCTCAACGGCGGTTCAACCCATTTCGAAGCAGTTCACGGCGCGGATTGGTCCGACTTTTCACCATGTGCCGATGGCCGGCATCGGCTTGGACGAATCGAACATCTCAGCGCACCATGTCGCCGCGGGCCAGGCCGAAGCCTGCCGGGACATCGGCCGGATCGCCGCCGACGTCCACGATGGCGTTGCGCTGGTCGACGAACACGACGCTGGGCTGGAACGACCGCGCCTTGTCCACGTGCACCTGCGCGTACGCGATGACGATCACCAGGTCACCAGGACTGACCAGGCGGGCAGCAGCACCGTTGATGCCGATCGTCCCGGTACCTGCCGGGCCTTCGATGACATACGTGGACAGGCGGGCGCCGTTGTCGATGTCGACGACGTCGACCTTTTCGCCCTCGAACAGGTTCGCGGCGTCCATCAGGTCCCGGCTGACCGTGAGTGAGCCGACGTAGTGCAGGTCGGCGTGGGTCACGGTGGCCCGGTGGATCTTCGACTTCATCAGGGTCAGTTCCATGTCAGTGTCCCTTCGCGGTTCGTGTGGCGGCGGGCGACGGCCGGTGCGGCCAGTCCGGCGGCGAGCAGGAGCAGGGCGAACAGCAGCCAGCCCAGCGGGCCCGCCGGGAGGATGAGCATGGTCCCGACCACGGGCATGACCATGGTCTCCAGCTGGCAGGACATGGTGAAGACGCCCTGGTACTGGCCTTGGGCGTGGTCCGGCGCCATCTCGTAGGCCAGCGTCCACGCGCCGGCGCCCCACAGCAGTTCGCCGAGCGTGTGCACGACAGCGCCGGCGAGCAGCGCGACCACCGCGAGCCAGGCGGGCTGACCGGATGCGAACGCCCACAAGGCGAAGCAGACTGCGAACAGCACCCCGGAGCGGCGCATCGCACGGGCACCGCCCGGGACGTCGGTGGTCGTCCTGCTGGCCCGGACCTGGAACAACACGACCATCAGCGTGTTGAAGATCAGCACGACCGAGAACACCGCCAGCGGCGCCTCGGTGTGCTGGGCGATCCAGATCGGCAAGATGACGGCCAGCATCGTGTCGTTCGCGGCGAGGATCGCGGTCAGCCCCGCGAACAGCAGGAACGGCCGGTCGCGCCAGACCTCCCAGCCGCCCTGTCCCGGCGGCTTCTCCACCGGTTGGACCTGCGGCAGGAGCATGTAGAGCAGGCCGGACGAGGCGAACAGCGCGCCACACGCCAGGATCAGCCCGACGTAGACGCCCCGGGTGTCGGCCTGCAGTGCGACGCCGCCCGACACAGCGCCGATGGACAGGCCGGCGTTGGTCACCGAGTGCAGGTAGGCACGGGCTCGGACCCTGCCTTCAGCCGGTATCAGGCCCGCGACCAGCGCACCCCTGGCGGCTTCGGCCGCGGAGTGGCAGCTGAGCACGACGCTCGCCGCGATCACGAAGCCCGTGAAGCTGGTGACGAAGGCGTACGCACAGACCGCGAGGCTCTGGATCAACACCAGCGCGATAGCCGTGTTGCGGGCACCGACGGTGTCGGCGACGCGGCCGGAGATGACGCTCGCGGCGATTCCGCAGCCGCCCGCGATGGTCAGTCCGACACCGACCTGCGCAGCCGACAAGCCCACTGACTGCGTGAAGTACAGGACGCTGACCGACGTCATGATGCCGAACCCAGTTGTCCTGACCAGGCCGCCGATCGAGAGCAGCCGGACCGCGCCCGGCGGCGGAAGCAGACCCTTCATCTGCTCACCAGCTCGGTGACGGCCCGCCGGTCGGCTTTGCCGTTCGCGTTGAGCGGCAACGCTTCCAGTCGCAGGAACCGTCGCGGCACCATGTGCACCGGGATTCGCTTACGCAGCCACAGCATGAACTCGGCCGCGTCGAGCGGCTGTCCCGTGTGGACTCCGACGAGTTCGAGTTCGTCATCCTCGCGGACGGCCACGACGATCGCCTCGCGGACGTCGTCGTGCCGCAGCATCGCGGCCTCGACCTCACCGAGTTCGACCCGGTGGCCACGGACCTTGACCTGGTTGTCCAAGCGTCCACGGTGGACCCAGTGGCCGTTCTCGATGCTGATCCGGTCGCCTGTCCGGTAGTAGTGCTTGTCGGTCAGTTCTCCCGTGCCGTCATAGATCTCGACACCCGTGTCGTTGACGGTCAGGAACCGCCCGATGTTCTCGGCCGGATCCACGTAACCGTCGAACCGTTGCTGTCCACGCAGGCACAGCTCGCCGTCATCGGTCAGCAGATAGTCCAGTGACTCGTCCACAGCCCCGATCGGCATCGTGTCGTTGGACGTCTCCGGCCATTGCGCGGGATCGTCAGGCAGGGCGTAGGCCGTGCACGTCACGCTCACTTCGGTTGGCCCGTAGACGTTCTCGATGACAGTGGCCGGCGCCACCTTGCGCCACGCGGCGCAGTGCCGGTAGGTCAGCGGTTCGCCGACGAAGATGCTGTACCGCAAGGACGTCACCGCGCCTTCCGGCACGTCGTTGCCCAAGGTCTTACTGATCGACAGCACTGACGGAACCGAGTACCAGTGCGTGATCCGTTCGTTGACGATGTAGTCGACCGGCGACAGCAGGTCGACCTTCTGCGGTACGACCAAAGTCTCGCCGCCACCCCAGGTGACGAACAGGTCCCACAACGACGGATCGAATGTCAGGTCGAACGTATGGGACATCCGGCAACCCGGTCCGACCTGATACCGCTCGATGTGCCGGGCCAGGTAGGGCGAGACCTGGAAATGCCGGATCGGCACGCCTTTGGGCACACCGGTCGAGCCCGAGGTGAACAGGATGTACGCCAGATCCCCGACAACCGGCCGGTACGGTGGTAGTTCACCAGCCGGCGTCCCGTCCAGTTCCTCATCGGACACGGCGACCACAGTGGACTCGGCCTGGAGCGGTGGGCGTGACGTGTCCGCGAGCAGCACGTCCGGCGAGGTCATCCGGAACACGGTCTGGTTGCGTTCCGGTGGATGGCTGGGGTTCAACGGGACAACGGTCGCTCCTAACCGTTGCACGGCAAGGTAACCAGCGAACGCCACAAGACTCCGCGATGCCTGCAGCGCAACCCTGCCTGGCACCTCGCCGTGTTCCCGGACGATCCGCTCGGCCAATGCCTCGGCCAGATCACGCATCTCCTGGTACGTCACCGCCGCGCCCCGGACCTCCAGCGCGGGTTCGTGCGGGAACCTTTCGGCCGTGTCCGCGAACCACTGGTACAACGTCTTGTTCACAGCGGCAACAACTCCTGGAAGGTCGGATAGCGGTCCGCGAGGTGTTTCAGGCAGCGCCGCAACAGGTCACCGGACACCGCCGAGTCCAGGCCGGACTCGGCAAGCCACGGCCGCCAAGCAACCGCTTGCATGTGGTTGGGGCCGTCGTCCTCGTAACCGTCCAGTTCGTACAGTGCCATGGATGACAGCACTTCGTTGCCGTTGGCGCGTTGGGCAACCAGTTCACGCCAGGCGCCACGGTCCATTGGCCGCGTCGGCATTCCGGCCTCGCTGAGCAACTCGAACAACCGCTTCGGGCCGGTCGCGGTCTGGTCGATCAGGTGGTAGGCCCGGCCGACCGATCCCGGCACCCGGCTGAGCTCGGCGATGGCCTTCGCGACCACGTCGACCGGCGCCATCGGCCAGGCACGCTCGTCAGTCGGATGTGCGCCGACTGTGAGCCCGCTCGTGATCAGTCGCCAGATCATGTCGCTCGGATTGCACGCGCCGGTCTCCCGTGAGCCGAGGATGAAGCCAGGGCGGAAGATCCGGACCCGCATGCCGTCCTTCTCGGCGCGTTCGAGGATCCGTTCGCAGACCCATTTGCCAACTCCGTAGCCGCCTTCGCCGGGATCGAGCGGTTGCTGCCGGGTCTCCATCACCTTGTGGCTTTCACCGAGCGTGTAGCCGGTCGCGGCCGTGCTGGACACGAAACTGAACTCCGGCACGCCGTTTCGACGCATCCAGCGCAGCAACTCAGCCATCGGCAGCACGTTGTCGTGCCGCAGCACCCGATACGGCTCGGTGAACACGACTTTGTTCGCGCAGTGCAAGACGTGTCCGACATCGCGGGCCAGCTCGTCGGTCAGGTGTTTGCCGATGTCCTTCAGGTCCGCGGGGATCACGCTGACCCGATCAGGCTCCGGCTCGGGCAGTTCGTAGCGGGTTGCGGTGTTTCGAAGCCGTTGCCAGGCCTCGGTTTCATCGGCTGCTCTGACTACACAGTGGATTCTTTCGCTCGTCGCCTGCTGCAGTTCGTGCAGGAGGAACGCGCCGAGGAACCCGGTGGCTCCGGTGAGCAGGACGTCCGTTCCCATTCCGGTGGCACCAACTGGGCCGAGAGGCAGCTCGATGTCGGCGTCCGCCAAGGCACTGTCTCCGTCCGCGACCTGGTCCGGTTGTTGTCCACGGATGATTTCGGCGATCCGGCGTACGGTCGCCTTGCTACCGCCCGCGCGGTGCACGTTCACGATGGCGCCATGCCGGTCCTGGATCTCCAGAGCCATCCGCACGGACAGCAGCGAAGTTCCGCCCAACGACCCGAATTCGTCGTCGACGCCGATCGTGTTGACGCCGAACAGCTCTCGCCACAGCTCCAGCAGGGACGCTTCGACGTCGTCCGTGGCCTGTGCGATTTCCGCCACCGGCACGGCAGCGACAGGTTCGTCTATGGCCCAGAATCGCCGTCGGCTGAATGGATAGGACGGCAGCCGCACACGCCGTCCCTCTCCTTCGGACAGTGCTTCCCAGTCGACTTCCAGTCCACGCAGCCAGTTCTCGTAAGGATCTGACGTCGGCTCTCCTGGAGTGCTTACTCGGGCCGTTCGCACGGCCGGTGGCCGTGGCAATCTGAGTGCTGCGGACAGTTTGTCCGCTGGTGCTGTGACGACGCGTCGTTCCTCGAATGCGCGGCGGCCGACTCGCAGCGTATATTCGACGTCGCCGATGGCGAGGTCGCCGCGGTCCAGTTCGTCCGCGAGGTTGCGGGACATCGCGTCGAGCTCTCGCCGGTTACGGGCGGAAAGTACAAGCCGGACAACGTCCCGCTCGGGTGCTGACGGTCGCGTCGGCTGAGGCGGTGGCGCGAGAACCGCGCTCGCGATCGTTCCGCCCAACCCCATCGAGTTCACCAGAACGTACGGGTCTTCGGCCGTTGCCGCTTTGGCGGACACGAAGAACCGGCTGTCCGCCAGCACACCGGGATCCCGGGGAACCTCGAACAACGGGTGCGGCGGCAGATTTCCCGTCCTGGCAACGTTGATCGCCTTGATCAAGCCGGCGATTCCGGCCGCTGGTCCACAGTGGCCGATGTTCGTCTTCACCGAGCCAAGGCCACACTCCTCGCCTTTTCCAATGGCGTCGATGATCCCGCGCAGCTCGATCTGGTCGCCGAGTGCCGTGCCGGAGCCGTGTGCTTCCACGTAACGAACTTGGTCAGCTGCAACGTCTCCGGCACGAAGTGCTGACGACAAGACGCTTGCGACGCCGGCAGGACTTGGTGCGGTGAAGCCGGATCGTTCGGCGCCGTCGTTGCCCGCTGCCGTGCCTCGTATCACTGCCAGCACAGGATCACCGCTGGTGAGTGCATCGCTCAGGCGTCGCAACGCTACGACGCCAACGCCGGAACTGAACGACGTTCCCGTCGATCGTGCGTCGAACGAACGGCACAGTCCGTCCTGCGAAAGCAGCCCGCCCGGCCGGTACCGGTAGCCGGTCAACGGTTCATTGACCACCGCGGCGCCCGCAAGGGCGATGTCGCATTCCCCGGACAGCAGACTGAGTGCGGCGTAGTGCACCGCGGTCAGACCGGAGGAGCACGCCGTCTGGATCGTCACGGACGGGCCGAGCAGTCCCAGCTTGTAGGCCACGCGTGAGGTCAGGAAGTCGGGCGCGCTGCCCAGGTACAGGTCGCCTTCGTCGATCACGCCCGCGATCCCGCCTTTTCGGGCCGCAGCCACTTGCAAGGCGAAGGCGTACGTGCTGGGCCCCGCGCCCGCGAAGATCCCGGTCACCGGGCCGTTCTTGGCCGGTGGGTGACCCGCGAACTCCAGCGCTTCCCAGCAGACTTCCAGCATCAGCCGGTGTGCTGGGTCGGTCAGCCCGGCCTCTCGCGGTGAGTACCCGAAGAACTCGGTGGCGAAGTCGCCGGGTTCGGCCAGTGTCGCTGCCGCGCGGACGAAATCCGGCGCCCGCAGGACGTCCTCGCTCACTCCCGCCGAGCAGAACACCTCGTCGGGCAGGTCCCGGATCGCCACGTGTCCTTCGTCGATGTTCTGCCAGAACCGTTCGGGAGTGGGCGCGTCCGGAAACCGGCACCCGACACCGACAACCGCGATGTCCGTCTCGCGTAACGGCACGTCAGGCCTCCTGACTGCGCCGCGAGCCAAGCAACGAACCGCGTCCCGATGGCCGGGTCGGCTGTGCCTTGGTGACACCGGCCAGCAGGTCCGCCTGGGCGCGAATCGTGGTGTGCCGGAACAGATCCGGTGGCTTCAGCTCGCGCTCGGTCATTGTCCGCAACCGGTCGAGCAGGATGATCAGCAGGACCGAGTCCCCGCCGACATCGAAGAAGTTCTCGTCAACGGACACCGACGGGATGTCGAGAACGCTCAGCCAGACCTCGGTCACCTTGTCTATAGTGGACGATTCAGTCATCGTGTCCCCCTTTCACTACAGCCGCGTCAGGATCTGCGACCAGGTCCTGGGCACACGCCCGCACGCCGTCAAGCAGCCGCGCCACGGTTGCGGCGTCGAACAGGTCGGTGGCGTACGAGGCGGTGAACTCCAGTTCGGTCCCGCGATCCGTAGCGGTGAAATCCAGTTCGTACTTGACGTTCATCCTGGCGAGCGGCCGGAATCGTGCGGTGATGTCCGCGCCGAAGTCCGGTGGCTCGGCAGGGCCGTCGAATGCGCCGACGTACACCGGTGTCAGCGGTGGACGGCTCAGGTCGCGTTCCGGATGCAGCTCGGCGACCAGTGCGTCAAACGGCACGTCAGCGTTGCGGTAGCAGGCTTTGCTCTCCGCCAGCACGGCTTTCAGCAGCTCTCGCCAAGTCGGGCTGTCCCGCAAGTCGACCCGCAGTACCAGAATGTTGACGAACATCCCCACGGCCTCGGCACTGCCCGTCGCGTCGCGCCCGGACCACGGTATCGCGAAGAGGAAGTCGCGCTGGGTGCTGGCCCTGGCGAGGGTAGCGGCCAGCAATGCGGCGGCGGTGACGAACGTCGAACATCCAAGTTCTGATGCGAAAGCCCGTAACGGTGAACTGATGTCCTCTGGCAGCACGCTGATCTGCATGGCTCCGTTGGACGTCTGCAGCTCGGGACGCGGCCGGTCCCGCGGCAACGCCACATCCGTGGGCGCTCCTCGCAACCGCGCGATCATCTCGTCGGCCGGAGCCGTCCGTTGAACCACCTCGGCGGGATGCACAGCACGCGACAGACTGTCTGCTTTGGACTGATAGCGCGCCGCGATCTCGTTCAGCACAAGGTCCAGAGACCAGCCGTCGAACACGATGTGATGTGAGACAAGGACAAGCAGGGTCTTCGTGCCTGCTGTGATGATCTCGGCACGGGCGGGAGCGTCTTCGGCAAGGTTGAATGGAGTCCAGCACAGATCTTCGACGTACTGGTCGTCGGCCTCGTCGACGACCCGCGCTGTCGCAGGCGGGCCTGCCGTGTCGTAGAAGACCCTTCGCGACTTGTGATCCAGTTCGAACCGCGACCGCAACGCTGGATGCCGAGCGAGTGTCTCGTCGACTGCACGACACAGCCTGCCGCGATCCAGCGGGCCGCTCAACTCGACGACAACCGGGAGCAGATAAGCATTTCGTTGTTGGCGAATCCTGTCCACGAACCACAGCCGTTGCTGCACAGCCGTCGCCGGGATTCGACCGTCGACATTAGACCGTGGAGCAGCCGCGGGTTGAGCGTGAGCCAGCAGCCGACCCAGCCCGGCGATGGTCGGGTCAGCGAGGAAGTCGCGCAGCGGAACCGTGATCCCCCATCGCCGCTCCGCCTCGGCGATCATGGATACAGCGAGTAGAGAATGCCCGCCGATGGCGAAGAAGTTGGCTTCTGGGCTCAGGTTCACCGCACCGGAAACATGCTGCCTGACCAGTTCGGCGGCCCGTTCCTCGTGCTCGGTCAGCGGCACACGGGCCAGCTCCACGTCGGGCAGGCGGGTCTTGCGGATCGTGCCGAGTGCGGCGAGGTCCATCTTGTCGTTGCCGGTCAACGGCATCCTATCGATGACGAACACGTCAGCCGGGATCGTCGGCGGCGGAAGCCAATCCAGCAGCGGCCGGACGATCTCGTCCCGGGTCGGCAACTTGTCCACATCAGACAGTTCCACGTAGGCGACCAGCCTGCGTGGTTCGCCTTCGGCCAGTACCGCGGCTGCCCGAACCGCCGGGTGGTCCTCGATCAGCTTGCGCACCTCGCCCGGCTCGATCCTGTTGCCAAGAATCTTGACTTGGTCGTCGAACCGGCCGAGGAACTCCAGCTGCCCGTCTTTGCCCAGTACGACCCGGTCGCCGGTGCGGTACATGGTCTTCTCGCCGAACCGGTCGGGTATGAAGGCCTGCGCGGTGCGTTCCGGGTCGTTCAGATAGCCCAGGCCAACCCCCACGCCTGCCAGATACAGCTCCCCCGGCACTCCCGCAGGCAGTTCCTCCTGCTCAGGGCCGAGCACGTAGGCCTTGATGTTCGGGATCGGTCTGCCGATCGTGACGCGATCGCCGACCCAGGCTGCCGTGCTCGTGCATGACACCTCAGTGGGGCCGTATGCGTTCAGTATCCTTACGCTCCAACGGTTTGCGCATTCGACGGCCAACTGCTCCGGCAGCGCCTCGCCGCCGAGGGTCACGACCCGCAGTGTCGTCGGGCCGGACAGCTCGTCGGCGGCCAACATGGCTTGCAGCAGACTGGGCGTCGTGTCGAGAACCGCGACACCGCGAGGCCCACGGATGTAGTTGAGCAACGCACGGGGGTCGCGGCGCTCGACATCGTCGGCGAAGACAAGCGTCGCCCCGGAGAGCAAGGTACTGAACGAGTCGAAGTTCCCGACGTCGAACTGTGTCGAGGACGTGTTGAGGAACCGGACTCCCGGTCCCAGGCCGACTTCTTGAGCCCACCACCAGGACGCGTTCAGCAGTCCTCGATGTGGGATCACCACGCCCTTGGGCCTTCCGGTTGTGCCGGAGGTGTAGAGCACGATCGCAGGGCTTTCGCTGTCCACGGTGACCTTCGTGGGCTTGCCTTCGACGGCACGCAGTTCGTCGATCCTGATAACTTCCATGTCCGCACCAAGGTTGCCCAGCACCTTGGCGCCCTCTTCGTCCGCGAGCACAACGATGGCGCCGATGTCGCTCAGGACGTACTCCACCCGATGTAGTGGCGCGTCGGTGCTCAGCGGCACGTACGCGGCGCCTGCTCGCAAGGCGCCTAGCCAACCAGCCACAGCCGCGGCGGTGCGCGCGGCGATGACGGGCACGTACTCCAGTTCCGGCAGTGCATTCGCGACGGCCCATGCCCAGTTGTCCAGCTCCGGCCACGAAACCTGCGTGCCGTCGTACTCGACCGGGCCGCCGTTTTCCAGCAGGTCCAGCACTGTCGTCGGGGCGCCGGGCAACTGCACTGACAGCCCGGCCAGCACGCTGGGTCCCTGCTCGGTGATCGGCAGCTCGGCGACCAGCCGGTCGGGGTCCTCGACCGCCGCAGCGAGCAACGTCGTGAAGTTCTCCGCGAAGGTCGCGATCATCTCGGCGTCGTAGCACTCGGTGTCGTACTCGAGCGTGGCCGCGAGGCCGTCTTCCACCTGCAAGGTCAGCTCGTACATCGCCGTGCCGGTGTACAGCTCGATCGGCTTGGTCCACGGCGGGTCGTCCTGGTACGCCGGTGCCGGGGCGTTCTGCAGGACGAAGGCAACAGACGCGAGGTTGCCCTCCTGCCGGGCGGCAGCGGTCAGTTGGTCGAAGGGGATCTTCTGGTACGTCAACGCCCGATACGACTCGGCCCGAACCTCGCCGCACAGGTCCCGGAACGTGCTGCCGGGCCGGACACCGCAGCGCAGGGGCACTGTGTTGACGAAGAAGCCGATCAGGTCGTCGACCGCTGGGTGCGTTCGGTTGGCCATGACCACGCCGACCAGGAATTCGTCTCGTTCAGTCCAGCGCCGCAGAACCGCTTGGAACGCGGCGAACAGCACCACGAACGGTGTCGCTCGTAACCGGCGAGCCAAATCCGAAACGTCTACGGGGAGCGCGAAATGGTGCACTGCTCCCGGACGTTCGCCTTTTGTCACCGGCTTGCGCCTGCCGGCCAGCGCGAGGTCTCCGGGTATCGCGGTCAGGTCATCGACTCGCCGCGTGACATCGTCCGCGGCGAATGTTCCCCTGTCCCACACAGCGAAATCGCTGTATTGGATGACTGGCTCGTTGAGTTCACCGCCTCGATACGCCTGCGCTAATTGCGAGAACAAGGCGGACATTGACCAGCCGTCGACGGCTATGTGATGCACCGTCAGCAAAACCGCGTCGGCGTCAGGCCAAACCACGCATCGCAGCATCGGCCCAGCCGCCAAATCGAACGGCTCAGCCGCACGCCGATGTGCGTCGGAAAGCACCTCGTCACGCGGCACGCCTTCGACGACTTCGACAAGATCCGGCACGGTCGTGGAGACGACCTGCACCGGGCTGCCATCGCGGAGCTCATAGGTGGTGCGCAGGATTTCGTGCCGTCGGACCACAGCATTCAGCGCGGTTCGCAGCGCGGCTACGTCTACCGTTTCACGCCACCACATGAACAACGGCACGTTGTACGCCGAGCCGCCTGGTGCCGCGGCGTCGACGAACCACAAACGCTCCTGGGCAAAGGAAAGCGGCGAAATACGACCAGATAATCGACCGGAATCGCTCACGACACAACGGTAAAAGAGGACAGCGCGCCCTCGCCACCAGCGATCCGAGATAGGCCTGGTTAACCGGCTACGGCTTCCCTTTCGGACGCCCGAACGCATGCCACCATAACCACCCCTTCCGGCTGTACGAATATGAAACGCGGTCGTCGCGACCTATGCACGACGACCGCATTCCTTGCCGGGTAACCCTTTCGGGCAGCGGTTGGCGTGTCCGTCAGACCTTCAGGACCTGCTTGAGGAACTGGCCGGTGTAACTCTCGTCGATGTCGGCGAGGTCCTCCGGCGTGCCCTCGGCCACCACCGTGCCGCCACCCGACCCGCCCTCCGGGCCCATGTCGACAATCCAGTCCGAGCTCTTGATCACGTCGAGGTTGTGCTCGATCACGATCACGGTGTTCCCCTTGTCCACCAAGCCGTTGATCACGCCGAGCAGCTTGCGGATGTCCTCGAAGTGCAGACCGGTGGTCGGCTCGTCCAGGATGTACACGGTCTTGCCGGTCGAGCGCTTCTGCAGCTCGCTCGCCAGCTTCACGCGCTGCGCCTCACCACCGGACAGCGTCGGCGCGGGCTGGCCGAGCCGGACGTAGCCGAGGCCGACGTCCACCAGCGTCTTGAGGTGCCGGTGGATCGAGTTGATCGGCTTGAAGAACTCGGCCGCCTCCTCGATCGGCATGTCCAGGATCTCCGAGATGGTCTTGCCCTTGTAGTGCACCTCAAGGGTTTCCCGGTTGTACCGGGCGCCCTTGCAGACCTCGCAGGGGACGTAGACGTCCGGCAGGAAGTTCATCTCGATCTTGATCGTGCCGTCACCGGCGCACGCCTCGCAGCGGCCGCCCTTGACGTTGAACGAGAAGCGGCCCGGCTGGTAGCCGCGCACCTTCGCCTCGGTGGTGGCCGCGAACAGCTTGCGGATGTTGTCGAACACGCCGGTGTACGTCGCCGGGTTGGACCGCGGGGTGCGGCCGATCGGCGACTGGTCGACCCGGACCAGCTTGTCCAGGTGGGCCAGGCCGTTCACCCTGGTGTGCCTGCCCGGGACCTGGCGGGCGCCGTTGAGCTTGTTCGCCAGCACCTGCGCGAGGATGTCGTTGACCAAAGTGGACTTCCCGGAGCCGGACACACCGGTCACCGAGACCAAACAGCCCAACGGGAACGACACATCCAGGCCGCGCAGGTTGTGCTCGCGCGCGCCGACCACGGTCAGCTGCCGCTTGCGGTCGATCGGCCTGCGGATGTCCGGTACCGGGATCTCCTTGCGCCCCGAGAGGTACGCCCCGGTCATGGACTCCTTGTTCTTCAACAGCTTCGCGACCGGACCGGAGTGCACGACCTTGCCGCCGTGCTCCCCCGCGCCGGGCCCGATGTCCACCACCCAGTCGGACGTGCGGATCGTGTCCTCGTCGTGCTCGACGACGATGAGCGTGTTGCCCAGGTCCCGCAGCCGGGTCAGGGTCTCGATCAGCCGGTGGTTGTCGCGCTGGTGCAAGCCGATCGACGGCTCGTCCAGCACGTACAGCACGCCGACAAGACCGGAACCGATCTGCGTGGCCAGCCGGATCCGCTGCGCCTCACCACCGGACAACGTCGCCGAACCCCGGTCGAGCGACAGGTAGTCCAGGCCGACGTCCAGCAGGAACCGCAGCCGCGCCTGGATCTCCTTGAGCACGGCGCCCGCGATCATCGTCTCGCGCTGGCCGAGCTTGAGGCCCTCGAGGAAGTCCGAGCAGTCGGCCACGCTCATCGCACAGACGTCCGCGATCGACAAGTCGCCCTGGGTCTTGTGGTTCAACGTGACCGCGAGGATCTCCGGCTTCAGCCGCGTGCCCTGGCATGCGGGACACGGAACTTCCCGCATGTAGCCCTCGTAGCGCTCGCGCATCGCGTCGGACTCGGTCTGTTCCTGACGCCGCTCGAGGAACGGGATCACGCCCTCGTAGCTCGCGTAGTACGACCGCTCACGGCCATACCGGTTCTTGTAGCGCACGTGCACCTGGTCGGCCGTGCCGTGCAGCACCGCCTTCTGCGCCTTCGCAGGCAGCCGCCGCCAGGGCGTGTCCATTCGGAAGCCGACCGCCTCGGCCAACGAGGTCAACAACCTCGTGAAGTACTCCGCGGTCTGCCCGCCCGCCCACGGCGCGATCGCGCCTTCGGCCAGCGACAGCTCGTCGTCCGGCACGACCAGCTCAGGGTCGACCTCCATCCGGACACCCAGACCGGAACACGACGTGCACGCGCCGTACGGCGAGTTGAACGAGAACGACCGGGGCTCGAGGTCCTCGATGGCCAGCGGGTGGCCGTTCGGGCAGGCCAGGTTCTCCGAGAAGCCACGGTCGCGGTGCGGATCGTTCTCGTCCAGATCGACGAATTCGAGCACGACGAGGCCGTCGGCCAGGCGCAGCGCGGTCTCCACCGAGTCGGTCAGCCGCTGCTTGGCGCTCTTCTTGACGGTCAACCGGTCGATCACGACCGCGATGTCGTGCTTCTCCTGCTTCTTGAGCTTCGGGACGTCGGTGAGCGAGTACACGACCCCGTCGACCCGGGCGCGGGAGTACCCCTGCGACTGCAGCGTCTGGAAAAGGTCGATGTACTCGCCCTTCCGGCTGCGGATGACCGGCGCGAGGACCTGGAAGCGCGTGCCCTCGTCGAGGGCGAGGACCTGGTCGACGATCTGCTGCGGGGTCTGCTTGCTGATCGCCTCGCCACAGATCGGGCAGTGCGGCTTGCCCGCGCGGGCGTAGAGCAGACGCAGGTAGTCGTACACCTCGGTGACCGTGCCGACGGTCGAACGCGGGTTGCGGCTGGTCGACTTCTGGTCGATGGACACCGCGGGCGAGAGGCCCTCGATGAAGTCGACGTCCGGCTTGTCCATCTGGCCGAGGAACTGGCGCGCGTACGCCGACAGCGACTCGACGTATCTGCGCTGGCCCTCGGCGAAGATGGTGTCGAACGCCAGGCTGGACTTGCCGGACCCGGACAGCCCGGTGAACACGATCAGGCTGTCCCTGGGCAGGTCAAGATCGACGCTGCGCAGGTTGTGCTCGCGGGCGCCGCGAACCACGAGACGGTCGGCCACAAGGGGTCCCTTCGGTCTTTGATCTTCACACCAGCGCTATCGAATACACGTTCGATCAAGGCTGCCGCGACCATGTTAGGCCGGGGGTACGACAAAACCGATTTGGAGTCTCCCCCACGGCCGGTGATCTACCCGTACCCTGGTCGCTATCAGCTCATCGTGAGCGCCATGTCGCTCAGCGAAGTCGGGATTACGACATATGACTGGACCACGCGTATCGCAACACACCGCCACGCCACACGATTCCCTGCCGGAGCCGAGGAAGGACCTCTCCGCGACCGAGTACGCCGAGCTCGGCATAACCGCCGCCAGGCAGATGACCGTGCTGCTGACGGGTGTCGTCGAGGGGCTCGACGACATCGCGATGAGGCGGCCGAGCCTGTTGCCCGGCTGGACGAGGGCACACGTCGTGACCCATCTGGCGCGCAACGCTGACGCGCTGGTGAACCTGCTCACGTGGGCCCGGACCGGCGTGGAGCACCCGATGTACACGAGCAGGGCGGACCGCGACGCGGACATCGAAGAAGGCGCCCACCGGATGACCGCGCTGCTGCGGGAGGACCTGACCGCGGCAGTCGAGAGATTTTTCGAAGCTGTCACCCATATGGATGACATTTCCTGGGGTACCCCGGTCGTCCTGGCCACGGGCAAGCAGATCCCGGCGTGCACCGTGCCCTGGATGCGCTGGCAGGAGACGGCGGTGCACATGGTCGACCTGGACGCCGGGATCGGCTTCGCCGACCTGCCGGACGGCCACGTGGAGCGGTTGCTGGACCTGGTGGTCGGCGAGTTCGCCAAACGCCAGGACGTGCCGCCGGTCCGGCTGCGGGTGGACCTGGCCGACGGCCGTCAGCGCGACTGGGAGTTGGCGGCGGCGAAGGACTCGCCGGACGTCGGCGGCCCGGCGCCAACCGTGTTGGCCTGGTTGATCGGTCGTGGCGACGGCACAGGCCTGGCGGGTGATCTGCCGAGCTTGCCTGCGTGGCTCTGAGTCAGTAGGCGGTGGACAGGCCGCTCGACGAGCTTGGTGAGCAACCAGCCGAGCACGACGGCGAGCACGAACGACGCGGCGAACCGTTCGAGCGGCGTGGCACCGAGGTCCAGCAGAGTTCGGGCGAGGATGAACCCGAGCTGCTGGTGGATGAGGTACACGCCGAACGAGATGCCGGCCAGCCACGTGATGGCGGGCGCGAGCCTGCGTACGAACGGCACGTCCCAGTCACGTCCTCCCGCCGCGACGCAGACGACAACGAGGACAACGCCCAACGCGATGGTGGAAGGCGTATCGGTGAAGTACGCATGCGTGTCCTGCGCGACCAACGCGGCGAGGATGTAGACGCCCAGATGCCAGACGCGCATGCGACCGGTTGACCACAACCAGATGGCGACGCCGACGCCGAAAAGCTGGACACGGTTGAGCGCCAGACCGTCGAAGATGGACTTGACCCACTGCGGCGCGTCATCGGTGCGCACGGTGAACCGCAGGACAACCGGAACGATCACCAACGACCACAACCAAAGCGGGGCATTCCGGGCGTTGAGCCACCGGCGCGGGAAGAGGAAGGCGGCGACGACGAACGCGGCGATCTGGACCGGCATCGTCCAGTAAGAAGCGTCGATCCAATGGAAGCCGGGGACCCAGACCTGCATCATCAGCAAGTTGCCGACAAGGTCATGAGGACTCGGCAGAAGCCAAGGAAAAGTCGAAGGCGCGCTGGACAAGGAAGCACCGAAAAGCCAGCCACCGGCTCCGTACGTGTGATTGTCGAAAACGGTCACGGCGATACGAGTGACGACATAAGTGACGATCACGGCCGCGAGGTACGCCGGAACCAACCGCGCCACCCGGTTCCACAGCCACCCACGACGGCCGATGGTGACGCAGACGAAGAAGGCGGAGATGACCAGCATGGTGCTGGCGCCGAACTGAAGCGGTAAAGAGAAGGGATATCCGCCCAGCTCAGGATGGTTGACCGGGGCCTGGTGGGTGATGTGCTCGACGACGACGGCGAAGACGGCGAGGACGCGGAGGATGTCCCAGCTGATCTTGCGCGTGGAGGAGGTCTCGGGCACGGAGAGTGGAGTAGTCACGAGCTCGCAGTGATCGGCGGACAAGGACGGTGGCGTGACCGGAGCGTAATGAAGGAACCTGTGAGGACACTGAGCAGGTCCTCTACTGTCGGCGACCGTGGACGTTGTCGAGAACTACACCGGTCATGTGGATCCAGGCGGCGCGGCCGCCAGGAGGACCCTGGAGAAGCTGACGATAAACAAGCTGTCCGTCGGGCCGATGGACAACAATGCGTACCTCCTGGTGTGCAACGCCAGCAGGGACGCGTTGTTGATCGACGCGGCGAACGATCCGGAACGGATCGAAGACCTCATCGGACACGACAGCAACCGACCGCGGTTGCGCACGATCGTGACAACTCACCAACACCCCGACCACTGGCAGGCCCTCGGCGCCGTGGCAGGCGCCAATGGCGCGAACACAGTGGCCCACGCCCTCGATGCCGACCCGCTACCAGTACCCCCGGACGTGCTCGTCAAACATGGCGACACAATCCCGGTCGGCGAGTGCACCCTCGAGGTGATCCACCTGCGCGGCCACACCCCGGGCTCGATCGCCCTGCTCTACCGGGATCCTTCGGGCCACCCGCACCTGTGGACCGGCGACTCCCTGTTCCCGGGTGGCGTAGGCAAAACGACTTCGCCGGAGAACTTCACTTCGTTGATCGATGACGTTTCTTCGCGACTGTTCGACGTCCTGCCCGACGACACCTGGTTCTACCCAGGCCACGGCGACGACTCGACTCTGGGCGAACAGAAACCTCACATCGACGAATGGCGCGAACGCGGCTGGTGAACTTCACCTGAACGGGGCTGCCTCACGCAGGTAGCCCCGTCGGTGTGCTACGCTTCCCAGCGGTCTTAGGTTTTTTGTTCGTGGTTTCAGTACGCGCTCGCGAAACCTTTGTTTGCGGGCAATGCGTATTTCCTCCGGGTTTCACCGGAGAAGGTCCCCATCGCAGACAGGCCCGGTTCGCCGTAATCAGTGGCGTGCCGTATCCGCTGTACAAGGAGACAACATGGCAGAAGGCACCGTGAAGTGGTTCAACTCCGAGAAGGGCTTCGGCTTCATCGCCCCCGAGGACGGTAGCGCCGACGTGTTCGTGCACTACTCGGAGATCCAGGGCGGCGGCTTCAAGTCGCTTGAGGAGAACCAGCGCGTGCGCTTCGACGTCGGCCAGGGCCAGAAGGGCCCGCAGGCCACCAGCGTCACCCTGATCTGACCAAGATCAAGCAGGCAGGCCCCGCCACACGGCGGGGCCTGCCTGCTTTGTGACGCGTCGACGCCGAACTTGCTTGCGCCAACACCGACAACCTCGGTGTTGCCCGCTGACGCCGTACGCTGTTCCCGGCGCGGGGGGCGACAAGCTCGCCGAAGCACTCAAAGGGCGACTACGGTCAGCATGTTCTGCAGGCCTTTGAAGTCATCGGCGTTGCGCGTGTAGAGCGGCAGGTCGTGAGCTGATGCGATCGCCGCGATCATGAGATCCATCCGCCTGGGTTTCGGATCACGGTTCGCGGCCAAAGTCAGTCCGACCAATGTACCGAACCGAGTAGCTGCGTCGCGATCGAAAGGCAACGGGTCGAAATCAACGATCGCAGCACCAAGCTTCTCCGTCCGCGCCGCCCTGACAGCCGGATTCTTGGCCATCGCCACACCCTGATGCAGCTCCGCCATCGTGATGGCAGTGATCTCCGGAACCGCAGGCAAGTCCGCCGGGTCAAGCTGGTCGAGATCGATGTACACACAGGTATCCAGAACACCTGACTCAGGACGCTCAGCCACGGCGACGCTCCCACGGATCGTCGTCGCCGATACGATCTTCCGTGCCGAAGAACTCATCGGCTTCCTGCCGCATCAACTCGTGCTCGACCCGCGGCAACCGCCGATGGCGCGCTACGAGCTCCTCAGCAGTCAGCCGCCGCCTGCGAGAAAGCGGACGCAACTCAGCGATCTCGACCCCGTTACGCGTGACGTGGTAGGTCTCCCCCGCCTCCACCGCGTCCATAACAGCGGCAGAGTTGTTGCGAAACTCTCGCTGACTGATGACTCGCATGACCAGAGTGTAGCCCGGCGTAGCCCGATGCGCTACAGAGGTTTCCCCAGGCCACGGTGACATCTGGTTTGAGGGCCGCCTTTCCAGACAGGGCGGCCCTTCAACTACTCGATGTTCAGCTCACGAAAGACGCACTCGGCCGGACCACGCGCTAGCGACCGTGGACCACATACGTACCGTCCAGACGGCCACGAACTGACCGTCCAAACGGCCATTGATCTTGCTGTCTCCCATCGTTGTGGCTCTGCAGCAGCGCACCAGAAGCCGGACTCAGTTCCCCACGCCGAGGCCGGACATGAACGCGGGTGGGTATCGGTCGCCGCGCGCCGTCCCCGCCGGCACTGCCTTCTCGATCTCGGCGAGGTCTTTCGCAGTGAGGTCGAGCTCCATCGCGGGCAGCGCCTCGGCCAGCCGTTCGCGGGTGCGGGCGCCGACGAGCGGCACGATGTCCTTGCCCTGTGCGGCCACCCAGGCGATGGCCAGTTGGGCGACGGTGCACCCCTTCGCCTCGGCGACCTGGCGCAGCGCCTCGACGAGGGCGAGGTTGTGTTCCACGTTCCCGCTGGAGAACCGCGGGCTGAAGCCGCGGCTGTCGCCGGGTCCGGCGGTGTGGCCGGCGGTCCAGTGCCCGGAGATGAGGCCTCGGCCGAGGACGCCGTAGGCGGTCAGGCCGATGCCGAGCTCCCGGAGCGTGGGCAGGACGTCCGCCTCCACCGCGCGGGAGATCAGCGAGTACTCGATCTGCAGGTCGGCGACCGGGTGCACAGCGTGCGCCCGGCGGATCGTCGCGGCATCGACCTCGGAGAGGCCGAGGTGTCGCACGTGCCCGGCGTCGATCATCTCCTTGATCGCGCCCACCGTCTCCTCGATCGGGACTGCCGGGTCGAGCCGGGCGGGACGGTAGATGTCGATGTGGTCGGTACCCAGCCGGGTCAGCGAGTAGGCCAGGAAGTTCTTCACCGCCTCGGGACGGTTGTCGGTCCCGGCGAACTCGGGGCCCGGCCCGCGCAGCATGCCGAACTTGACGCTCAGCTGATAGCTGTCGCGATCCCGGCCGCGCAATGCCTCGGCGAGCAGCAACTCGTTGTGGCCCATGGCATAGAAGTCGCCGGTGTCGATCAGCGTGACGCCGGCGTCCAGCGCGGCGTGCACCGTGGCGATACTTTCCGCGCGGTCGGCCGCGCCGTAGGCACCCGACATGCCCATCGCACCCAGGCCCAGCGCGGAAACGGCCGGGCCTCTGCGGCCCAGGGTTCGTGTCTGCATCGCGTTTCTCCTTCGTCGTCGATCTCCTCACCCACCTTGAGCCCTGCCGCGACGCGCGGGAACGGAGCGTTGATCATGGGAGTGCGGCTCCCTGGATCGGTTCGCCGTCGCGAGGGACCATGGAGTCATGCGACGTGACGAGCTCGCCGACTTCCTGCGCCGCCGCCGCGCGGCGATCCGTCCGGCCGAGGTCGGCATCGCGGTCGGTCCCCGCCGCCGCACCGCCGGTCTGCGCCGCGAAGAAGTGGCGATGCTCGCCGGTATGTCGATCGACTACGTCGTACGCCTCGAGCAGGGCCGCAGCAGCCAGCCCTCGACCCAGCTACTCGGCGCGCTGGCCCGGGCGTTGCGCCTGTCCGACGACGAACGCGACCACCTGTTCCACCTGGCCGGCCACCAGCCACCGCCCGCCGACGGAGTGACCCGCCTGGCCCGCGCCGGCCTGATCCGCATGCTCGACCTGCTCGGCGACACCCCAGCCCTGGTGCTGTCCGACCTGGGCGAGGTCCTCGCCCAGAACCGGGCAGCCATCCTGCTGACAGGCGACCACACCGGCTTCACCGGCGACCAGCGCTATGTCGTGTACCGCTGGTTCACCAACCCCACCGTCCGCGCCGTCTGCCCACCCGAGGAACAACGGCATCAGTCTCGTCAGCTCGTGGCCGACCTCCGCGCGGCCGCCGGCCGCCGCTCCGACGACCCCACCATCGCCGGACTCGTCGACCGGTTGCGGGCCGCGAGCGCCGACTTCCGCCAGCTCTGGGCCGAGCACGAGGTGGCGGTCCGGCGCGCGGACCGCAAGACTCTGCTGCACCCACGCGTGGGCCGGATGGTGATGGACTGCGAGACCCTGGTCACCCCCGACCAGGGGCAGCAGCTGCTGGTGCTCACTCCGGCGAATGCCGAGGCCCGCGAGCGGCTGGAACTGCTGCTAGTACTCGGCATCGAAGAGTTTCCCACGGGCACGCCCGTACAGTGAAGCGGCCGATCACGGGTGACTCGAACGCCGAGATGCGGTCGCGCCGCCGTCTCGTGTGCGAGTACGAGACTCGAGGCGTCCACTGGAGTCGCGTACCGGAGGCTCCACGCGCCGCCCATCCAGATGACTACGGCTGGTGAGCACTGCAGTACGAGGACTCAAGCTGATGATCGCCGTTCGCGTGACGCACGCAGGTATCCCATAACCAAGGATTCCAGGTCGGGTTCGGTGCCGGCCCAGCCTTCCGGTGTCGGCTCGGCTTCCCGCAACAGCAGGGTGGACTGGCGCTCAGTACGGGTCGCGCTGACCAACGTTCCTCCCACAGTGGACTCGTCCGCTGCCGGGCCGATCAGGATCCTGTGCTGCGCAAGGACTTCCTCGATGTCGCCATCAACCTGAACCCGTCCCTCGTCGATCAACAGGATGTGGTCGCACACCTCGCGCAGATCGCTGACCAGATGCGAGGACATCACCACCGTGGTTCCGCGGTCGGCGACGTCGGTCATGATGATCCGCAGCGTTTCGTCGCGGGCCAACGGGTCCAGGTCGGACAGTGGTTCGTCCAGGAGCAGCAGCCGGGGAAGCCGTCCCAGCGCCATCGCGATGGCCACCTGGGTCAGTGCGCCTGCGGACAAGGTGCCGACCTTCGCCTCGTAGTCGACGCCCGCGAGCAGCCCGAGCACCTCGTGGACCCGGTCGGTGGACCAGCGGTCGTTCATGGCTGCGTAGGCGCGCGCCAGTTCGCGCACTGTGAGGTCGCGGTAGAGCGAACGGTTCTGTGCCAGGAACGAGACGTCCGGGTGGATGCGGCCGTTGACGGGCGTGTCGAAAGCGCTCAGCTCACCGGTCGTCGGGCGGACGAGGCCCGCGGCCATGCGCAGCAGCGTGCTCTTGCCTGCACCGTTCGGGCCGACTAGCGCGACGACTTTGCCTTCGGGGATGGCAAAACTGCAGTCGCGGACCGCCCAGCGGTTACGGTATCGCTTGCCCACGGCGGTGGCGGTCAAGGGGTTCATGATCGTTCCTCGACGGGGTAGTGCTCATCGCGGACCGCGGTGTACAGGGCGTCGACGTCCTCGACGAGGAGGCCGCTCTGCTGCGCCCGGCCCATCCAGCCTGTCAGTTCCTGCCGGAGCGGCGCGTCATCGCCGGTCGTGGCCTCTGAGGACAATGACTTTGTCACGAAGGTGCCCAGGCCGCGGCGGGCCTCCACCAGTCCTTCCCGTTCCAGTTCGCGGTACGCCTTGAGCACGGTGTTGGGGTTGACGGCGGTCGCTTCCACCACCTCCCGCGCTGCGGGCAGCCGGTCACCGGGGCTCAGCAGTCCCAGTCGCATGGCTTGTTTGACCTGCTGGACGATCTGCATGTAGGTGGAGACCCCGGAGCGCCGGTCGATCCGGAACTCGATCACGTCGGTCAGCATAGGGGCCTCCGCCATGCTCAGCTCTGACGCCGCAGCACCCAGGCGGTTCCGACCAGCAGCAGGACCGCGAGTCCGCAGAAGATCGATGCGTCGACCAGGTGCACCTGCCAGGCCTGGCTCTCCGGGATGAAGGTCGTGTACGTCTTGGCGAGACCGGACTGCGGCAAGCACGCCAGGAACCCCTCCTGTGTGTTCGGCGTCCCGCTCGGCGTCGACTTGCAGGCTTGGAGCAGGGCTTGGGCCCTGTCGCCGGAGACTTGTCGTCCGGTGGTGTCGAGCCAGCCCTCGTCGATCACCAGGCTGCCGTTCTGGTGCACGTCCGTGTTCGTGCCGGGCGCGACCTCCAGGCGCTGGGCCGGAACCAAGCGGTTCACCAGGCCGGACAGGGCGAAGCGCGCAACGATGAACGCGCCGAGCCCCGCGGTCATCGCCGCCAGGGTGCGGCGGGACACCACACCGAGGAAAGTGCCGAGCGCGAAGGCGAACAGCGCGTAGGCGACAGGCGAGACGTGCTCGATGCCGAAGTTCAGGGCGCTGAACGAGCCGCTGTTGCGCGGACCCAGCGTGCCGGCCGCGGACAGCCACCACGAGACCAGGTATTGCAGCCCGATCAGCACGATCAACGCGGGCACCAGCGCGACGAACAGCTTGCTGAACATCCATCGGGTGCGACTCACCGACTGGGTGAAAGCCAGAACGTGAGTGCCCTGTTCCAGTTCCCTGGCGAAGAGGGGCGCCCCGATGAAGACGCCGATCAGGGCCGGCAGGCTGAGGATCGCGGCTTGCCCCATGTTGAGCGGGGTCGTCCACGCCGTCTGGAAGGCTTCCGCCGCATCGGCCGCTGAACACTCCTGCAGCGCCTGCGTCACGCATCCGGTGAGCTGCAACGAGTTGATGGCGTCGATCATGTTCGACCGCAGCAGGGTGATGACGCCCGCGCCGATGACCAGCATTCCGAGCAGGGTGATCAGCTGCGCGCGTTGCCGCCGCCAGGAGACCCAGATCATGCCGCTTCCTCCTGTGCTGCTTGGCGCATGCGGTTGAGGGCCAGTTCGCCGAGCGGGGTGCCGTCGGCACTGAGCCGGTTGACGTCGCCTGCCATCAGGACTCGTCCTTTGTGGAGCAGGACCAAGTGGTCGCACACGCCTTCCAACTCTGCCAACACGTGCGAGGACAGCAACACGGTGATGCCCTGAGTCCTCGCCTCGGCGATCAGCGTGCGCAGCACAGTCTCACGGGCCAGCGGGTCCAGATCGGCCAACGGCTCGTCGAGCACCAGCAGGCTCGGACGCTTGCCCAGCGCCAGCGCCAGGGCGACACGGGTGCGCTGACCGCCGGACAGGGTGCCCACCTGCGCGCCCATCGGCACCGCCGCCCGCCCGATCAGGTACTCGGCGTAGCGCTGGTCCCAGGTCGGGTTGGTCCGGGCGCCGAGCTTCAGCGTCTCGGCCACGGTGAACTGCTGGTACAACGGCTTCTGCTGGGCCAGATAGGACACCGATGGGTGCAGCCCCTTGCCCGTCGGACGGTCACCGAAGACGGTGATCTCACCGATCGTCGGGCGCAGCAACCCGGTGATCAGCCCCATCAGCGTGCTCTTGCCTGCGCCGTTCGGGCCGATGAGGGCCACGATCCGGTTGTTCGGGATCACCAGGAACGTCTCCCGCAGCGCCCATCCCCTGCGGTACTTCTTGCCCAAACCGTCAGCAATGACCGGAAGCTCCTCGGGCTGCCTTCGCACGTTCACGGCCGTCTCCTTTCCGTCGTCGGCCATGCGCACGGTAACACCTTTCACTAATTAAATAGTGAACCGGGTGATACATGCCTCGTAAGGGCAACCTGTCGACGAGGTCCGCGTCCTGGAGCAGCCATGCCTTGACGTGGCTGCTCCAGGCATGCCGGTCAACTCAGTCGTGGTTGATGGAGAACCCCAGGATGACCGCGGCTGACACGACGACGTGGCCGGGCGCGAGATCCTCCGGCGACGCGTCCGCCACTGAACTTGTGCGACCGGTAGCGGTTGGTCCCGGGCCCTTCAGGATCGACGTCCTCGATGTGCACCACGGCTCCCAGCCGCACACCGGCGGCCTCCGCGTACAGCTCTGCTTTCCCACGAGCCACGGCCGGCCTCGGCACACAGTTCGACCTTTGAACGACGCCTCGCACTCGTACCCCATGGTTGCCGCACCATTTGTTGCATGCCAACGATTTAACCAACGACAGCGCTGCGCAACTCCTGACCGGACCCCCGGGTTGGGTGGGATAACGTCTGTTGATCGGCACGGAGGAGAACTGACGATGGCCAAGTACTTGCTGCTCAAGCACTATCGGGGCGCCCCGGCGTCGGTCAACGACGTACCGATGGACCAGTGGACGCCGGAAGAGATCTCGGCGCACGTGCAATACATGAAGGACTTCGCGGCCCGGCTCGAACAGACCGGCGAGTACGTCGACAGTCAGGCGCTGGCGCCCGAGGGGACGTTCGTCCGGTACGACGGCGAGGGTCGCCCGCCGGTCACCGACGGCCCGTTCGCCGAGACCAAGGACCTCATCGCCGGTTGGATGGTGATTGACGTCGACAGCTACGAGCGCGCCGTCGAGCTGGCCGGGGAGCTGTCGGCCGCCCCCGGGGCGGGCGGAAAACCGGTCCAGGAGTGGCTCGAGCTGCGCCCGTTCTACGGCACGTCGCCCACCATCACGGAATGACCGCCCCGATGGACGAGGCACTGCTCCGTAACCTCACGCCGAGCGTGCTCACGATCCTCGTCCGGCGCGGAGCCGACTTCGCGGCCGCCGAGGACGCCGTGCAGGAGGCGTTGGTCAAAGCGGTCCGCGTCTGGCCGGACGACCCGCCGCGGGATCCCAAGGGCTGGCTGATCACCGTGGCCTGGCGTCAGTTCATCGACGCGACCCGTGCGGACGCTGCCCGCCGCCGGCGTGAGGATCTCGTCGACGATGAGCCGACGCCTGGGCCTGCGTCCTCAGTGGACGACACGCTCCAGCTCTACTTCCTCTGCGCCCACCCGTCGCTGACGCCGTCGTCCGCGGTCGCGCTCACGCTGCGCGCTGTCGGCGGGTTGACCACTCGCCAGATCGCCGAAGCCTATTTGGTCCCCGAGGCGACCATGGCGCAACGCATCACGCGCGCCAAGCGCACAGTGTCTGGAGTGCGGTTCGACCAGCCTGGCGACGTCGCCACCGTGCTGCGCGTCCTCTACTTGGTCTTCAACGAGGGCTATTCCGGTGACGTCGACCTCGCCGCCGAGGCCATCCGGCTCACCCGGCAGCTCGCGGCCGCGATCGACCACCCCGAAGTGGCCGGGCTGCTCGCTCTGATGCTGCTGCACCACGCCCGGCGCGCCACCCGGATCGCACCGGACGGCAGTCTGATACCGCTCGCCGAACAGGACCGCAGCCGGTGGGACACCGCGTCGATCGCCGAGGGCGTCCAGATCCTGCAGGCGGCGCTGGCGCGCGACCGGTTGGGCGAGTTCCAGGCCCAAGCGGCGATCGCGGCACTGCACGCAGACGCACCCACCGACCAGGAAACGGACTGGAAGCAGATCGTCGAGTGGTACGACGAACTCGTGCGCCTGACCGACAGCCCGATCGTGCGGCTCAACCGCGCAGTCGCCGTCGGCGAGGCCGAGGGACCGCGTGCCGGGTTGGCGGCGCTCGCGACGCTGGACGACTCACTTCCCCGCCACACCGCGGTGGCGGCGTACCTCCATGAGCGCGACGGTGACATTGCTACTGCGGCACGGTTGTACGCCGAGGCGGCCGGCAAGGCACATAACCTCGCCGAGCGCGACCATCTGACGCGCCAAGCCGCGCGGCTCAACGCCCGCCTACGCTGACGGCTGTGGATAACCCTGTGGACAACTTCCCTTGCGCCGGGCGAAGGTCGATAAAGTCGGTTGGGTGCAAGGTGATCGCGTCGTGGACGACGAACGGATGGCGGACCAGTGCGAAGCAGCCAGTGAGGAACGTCGACCTCTGGCAGCAACTCGAAGACGCAGCTGCGCCCCATGAAGTGCAGTGGCATTGGGTCAAAGGACATGCGGGCCACCCAGAAAACGAACGGGCGGACAAGTTGGCGGCTCGCGGTGCGCAGGAAGCATCCAGAACCACGGCAGTGATCCCATAGCAACGGTCCAAGTCGACACAGAATCAACGGTGTCAGGCGACAACTCGTGCAGGCATGCGGTGTCAGACGAATGCGGGACCTTCGGGCTTGTGTCACGTACACGATCCCGCGCTCCGGTGTGGTGCGATGCAGGCAAATGGAAAGCGGTGCACGGTTGCCAGCGGTGGTGGGCGTTGCGTGCACCACCGCGGTGACGAAGTCGTCGATCAAGGGTTGTTCTCGGTCTGAACCAAGCCGTACCCTTGCTGATGGCCTTGTTCGTGCATCTCACCGCGGAGAAGAACGTCCGTGGGATTGTCCGATCTGGCATCAAGAAGGGTGCGAATGGGGTTTTCTGCCTGCCGATTCTGCCTTCTTACGTGATCTCGCATCAGTGGCTACGGGAGCTGCGCCGAGGTGGGCAGCGCACGTTCGTCGCCATCGACTTTCGTATACCTGACGACGAATTGGTCACGGTCGCGCACTATGGCAAGCCAGCTCGGGAGATGACCGCTGTTCAGGCCGTTGCCGTGGTCCGCGAGCAAGAGGACCCTCGGGGGTACGAAGTCGTTGTGCCCAGGGCAATCGGCCGTCGCGAGTTGCACCGGGTGCGACGTGTGAACCAGGTGAGCGGTTGGCGGTACGCCCCGGATCAACACGGTCGGCGCCCGTGCGCATGCCCTGTATGCCTGCCAAAGGGGGCGTTCAAAGCCGCCGACATCCGTGCGCGGTACGGCGATCCACCTCCCCCGACCAAACCAGAACTCATGGCACGACTCGCGGCCGCCGCCACTCCGGACGAAATCTGCGAAGTGCTGTGGTCACTCGGTTCGCGAAGTCGAGGCGATGCCGCCGACCTGGCCTATTTGGTCGAGCACCCTGCCCATGATGTACGCGCCGATCTCGCCATCGCGCTTGCCGCGTACCGCGATCGGCGAGCCGTCGAGTTGTTGCGGCAGTTGGCCGTCGATCCGGATCCAGAGGTTCGTGAGGCCGCCACGGACAGTCTTCTGGCACGAACGCCGGGCAGCTGATGTGACTCGGAATGTCGGACCCTGCCGCTACGGTCGGCCGCATGACATCCATGCGACAGCCGACCATTTTCGTCACCGATTCTCCCGAACCGGACGACGTGGCGCTGATCTCGGGCGGGCTCGAGGAGTTCAATCTTCCCAAGGTGGGGATCAACGATCGCCGTGCTCTCGCTGTCCTTGTCAGGGATCCGGAAACACAGCGAGTGGTCGGCGGCCTGACCGGCCGTACTTCCCTGGGCTTGCTGTTCGTCGATCTGTTCTACCTACCGTCCGAGCTTCGCGGCGCTGGGCTTGGCAGTGAGATCCTGCGACAGGCTGAGGATGAGGGCCGCAGGCGCGGATGCCGCACCGCCGTGCTCTACACCATCAGTTTTCAGGCGCCCGACTTCTATCAACGAAACGGCTGGCGGAAGTTCGGCGAAATCCCGTCCAGCCCGCCAGGTACGACCCGGGTGTTCATGACGAAGAACCTGGTTTAGCGGAGGCCTCGTCACACGCCCGCCAGGCTTCGTGACCGGGATCGCAAGTAGAACCACCAAGTCGCGCCGAGGCACACGGCATACCCAGCCAGGAAAACCAGCAAGGCCGAAACGATTGACCCGGTTTGGGTGATGGACATGCCGAAGCCGCGTGGGATGAGGAAGCCGCCAAGCGCGCCGATGGCGGACGCAAGACCGATCACCGCAGCGGCCTGGGTCTGTCCCCGTGTGATGAGGCCGTCCGCTCGCAACGCCTCTGCCCGGAAGATCGCGGGGATCATGCGGTAGGTCGAGCCGTTGCCGATTCCACTCATCACGAACAGAGCCAAGAACGACACCAGGAACAGCGCGAACGAATCCGCGGCAAGGCTCAGCAACACACCGCCGACTCCTATCCCCAGGCCGAGGAACGTCCACGCGGTCACCTTCGCGCCGCCCACTCTGTCGGACATCCAGCCGCCCGCCGGGCGCGACAGCGATCCAATCAGCGGGCCGAGGAAGGACACGTACTGTCCGCCGCCGGTGAACTGTGTGTTGATCAGCAGCGGGAACGCCGCCGAGTAGCCGATGAATGAGCCGAAGGTGCCAATGTAGAGAAACGACATCACCCATGTGTGTTTGCTGCGCAGTGCGGAGAGTTGCGTTCCGAGTTTGGCCCGCACGACCGCCAGGTCATCCATGTACAGCCACGCACAGATCGCCGCGGCCACAACCGGGATCACGTAGACAATGGCCGCGTTCTGCAGGTACAGACCCGGTTGCTGCGCGGTGCCCAGTAGGGCGATGCCGATCACTAACGGGATGGCCACTTGCACCACCGCGACACCGATGTTGCCGCCCGCCGCGTTGATGCCCAACGCGGATCCCTTGTGCCGCTCGGGATAGAAGTAGGAGATGTTGGCCATGCTCGACGCGAAATTACCGCCGCCGAACCCGGCCGTCGCGGCGGCGAGCAGGAACATCCAGTACGGCGTACCTGGCGTTGTCACGCAGTAGATCAGCAGCGTAAGAGGGAGCAAAAGAACAGCAGCGGTAATGACTGTCCATGTGCGACCGCCGAAGTACGCGACTGCTGCTGTGTAGGGCAATCGCATGAAGGCTCCGACGAGGTTGGGCACCGCAACGATCCATAGCAGCTGATCCGCGTCGAACGGGAAGCCAATGGCTGGGAGGTAGACCGCGACGACGCTCCACATCAGCCAGACGGAGAAGCCCAGATGTTCGGCGAAGATGGAAAAGATGAGGTTACGCCGGGCGATTCTGCTGCCGGAACGCTCCCAGAACTCCGGGTCTTCCGGTTCCCAGTGGGTGATCCAGCGGTCACGCACGCCGACTCCCTTCGCGGCCGCGGTAAAGGATGTACGGCCGGGTGAAATAGCCGAGTGGCAAGCTGAAAGCGTGCACCAGGCGGGTGAACGGCCAGCATGCGATCAACATCCACGCACTGAGGGCGTGCACCTTGAACCAGAACGGCGCATCGGCGATCGCGTCGGTGTCCGGCTGCAGCACGAAGATGGACCGGAACCAGGGTGCTACCGTTTCGCGGTATTCGTGGCCGCCGCCGAACAGCGTGATTCCCAGCCCCAGCAGCATTGTGCTGGTGAGCAGCGTGTACATGACCGTGTCGCCGAACACGCGGCTGCGTGCCACTGCCCGCACCGTGAGCCGTCGATAGATCAGGATCGCCAGTCCGGCAAGGGCCGCGATGCCCGCCACGCCACCAAGGACGAACGCTGCGAGTTTATAGAGCGTCACAGGCACACCGAGCGCCTCAGTCACGCCAGCCGGGACAAGAAGACCCGCGGCGTGGCCGAGCGCGGTGACCAGGATCCCGTAGTGGAACAACGGGCTTCCCCAACGCAACAAGCGTTGTTCGTGCAGCTGACCGGATCGGGCCGTCCAGCCGAACTTGTCCGTGCGATATCGCCACAAATGACCGAGGACGAACGTGGTGAGCGCGATGTACGGCAGCACCACCCACAGTGCCGTGTTCACAATCCCACCTGCTCAATGGGCGGTCCCTGTTCGGCGAGCTGTCGCGCGGCCAACGCATCGTGGGGACTCGCTGACGGCAGAGTCTCCCGTACAGCGGAGATGGCATGGGCGTACGGCGAACGGAGCCCGGATAGCCCACGGTACAACAAGTCCAGCCCACTGCGGTGTGCCACGAGCAGGTCAACAGCGTCCTTTGTGTACCCGGAAGCGGAGAACTCAAGCACCACTGCGAGGTGATCGGGCAGTTCCTCATTGGTGACCGTCAGGCCCGCAGCTTGGTAACACTGCCGGAACCGCAGCAACGCCTGACCACGACGTCGGGTATCGCCGTGCGTGTAGTACGTCAGATAGAGGCAGCATCGCCGCCGCAAGTCGAACGTCTCGACATAGTGGGCGGCTACAGTGGACAAGGAGGTCTCTGTCAAATAGGACAGAGTCAAGCCGAGCGGGTCGGCAAACCGATTCGGCAACGTCGCGGTGACGGCACGCAACGACGGGAGCATCGCGCGCATGCCCTCCTCTGGATAACTAAGCACACTAGCGGCAACAAAATGCGTCAGCTGCAACGGTTTCATGTCGCGTCCCGCTCTCGGAACAAACCCGCCGGACGACTCTTACCGTCCCAGGTGAACAGATCAACTCGGCCATTGCTCATGCCGGGCCCACCGGCGACGTCGAGGGAGCAGCCCTCGTCGTGGACGTCGCTCGGCTCCGCATGACCGCGCGGGATGACGTAACGGTCGTCGGCCTTGGCGATGGCAAGCAGTCGGTACATGTCCCGCATCTGTTGCCCGGTCATCCCCACCGATGCCGGTATCGACTCGTTCGCCGTCCCACCAAGGGTGATATCACGCATGTACGCCCGCATCGCGGCCATCCGACACAGCACGTTGCGCACCGGCTCGGGATCACCCGCGGTGAACAAAGACGCCAGATAGCCGACCGGAATCCGCAACGCGTCGACCGCGGCAAAGAGATTGGCGGCGTCCTCGCCATCGAATCCGGTGTCCCGCAACGCGTCCACCACCGGCGAGAGCGGTGGGATGTACCAGACCATCGGCAACGTCCGGTATTCCGGGTGCAAGGGCAGAGCCAGTCCGAAGTCGAAGATCAACCTCCGCACCGGAGATCGCTGTGCCGCTTCGATCCAGTCCGGCGAGATCCCGGACTGTGCCGCCGCGTGCCGCACCTCGTCGTCATCCGGGTCGAGCAAAACCTGTTTCTGCGCTTCGAAAAGGGCACGTTCGTCCGGTTCCGATGCCGCGGCGAGCACACGGTCGGCGTCGTAGAGGACCACGCCGATGTACCGCAACCGGCCGACGCAGGTCTGCGCGCACACCGTCGGGATGCCCTGCTCGATCCGCGGGAAGCAGAACGTGCACTTCTCCGCCTTGCCGGTACGGTGGTTGAGGAACACCTTCTTGTACGGGCATCCGGTGACGCACATCCGCCAGCTGCGGCAGGTGTTGGAGTCCACCAGCACTATCCCGTCCTCGGCTCGCTTGTAGATCGCGCCGGACGGGCAGGAGGCGACGCACGACGGATTGAGGCAGTGTTCACAGATGCGGGGCAGATAGAACATGAACGTCTGAGCGAACTCCAGCTTGATCCGCTCGGACATGGTTCGCAACACCGGGTCGTGCACAGCGAGTTCCGGCCCGCCGCCGAGGTTGTCGTCCCAGTTGGCGCTCCACGTGATCGTGGCAGGCTCGCCGTCGGTGAGCGACACCGGCCGTGCCGTGGGAATGTCCTCACCAGACGGTGCGGACATCAGGTTCTGGTAGTCGTACGTCCAAGGCTCGTAGTAGTCCCGTAACGCGGGCAGTCTCGGGTTGGCGAAGATCCGCAACAGCCTGCGCAGCCGTCGGCCCGCCTTGAGGGTGAGCCGACCACGCCGGTTGAGCGTCCACCCACCACGCCACCGTTCCTGATCTTCGTACGTCCGGGGAAAACCTTGGCCTGGCCTGGTTTCGACGTTGTTGAACCAGGCGTACTCGGCGCCCGGCCGGTTCGTCCACGCCTGCTTGCACGTGACTGAGCAGGTATGACAGCCAATGCACTTGTCAAGGTTCATCACCATCGCCATCTGCGCGAGGACTCTCATCAGTAGTCCACCTTCTGGCGGCGCTTGCGGATCATGGTGACCTCGTCGCGCTGATTGCCTGTCGGTCCCAAATAGTTGAATGCGAACGACAGTTGGGCGTACCCGCCGACGAGATGACTGGGCTTGATGAGCAGCCGGGTCAACGAGTTGTGCGCGCCGCCACGGCGGCCGGTTGTCTCGCTGCGCGGCACGCCGACCAACCGGTCCTGGGCGTGATACAGGAAGACTGTCCCCGCAGGCATTCGGTGCGACACGGTTGCTCTCGCGACCACCACGCCGTTGCGGTTGACCGCTTCCACCCAGTCGTTGTCGCGCACGCCGATCTTGTCGGCGTCGACCGGGCTCATCCAGATCGTCGGTCCACCACGTGACAACGTCAGCATCAGCAGGTTGTCCTGGTACTCCGAATGGATCGACCACTTCGAGTGCGGGGTGAGGTACCGAACGGTGATCCCCAGTTCGCCACGCGCGCCGATCTCCGGTTCGCCGAACAACAACGCCATGTCGAGTGGCGGCCGGTAGATCGGCAGTTGCTCGCCCATCTCGATCAGCCAGTCGTGGTCGAGGAAGAAGTGTTGCCGCCCGGTGAGCGTGTGCCACGGCTTGGCCCGTTCGACGTTGAGGGTGAAGGGCGCGTACCGCCGCCCGTCTGCCTCAATTCCGGACCACTCCGGTGATGTGCGTACTTGCACCGGACCCGCCTGCGTGTCCGCGAACGTGATTCTTGGCTGGGCGCGGGCGTACTCGGCGAGATCGTCGAGTACGACGCCTGTACGCCGCTGAAGATCCACGAAGCCTGCCGCCGCCAGCTTGCCGTTGGTGGTACCGGACATCGCGAGGATCGCCTCGCACATGTCCTTGTCCGTGGCCAACGAGGGTCGGCCGGCTGACGTCAGCCCGTTGTGGCGGGCCAGGTATTCGACTTCGTCGCTGAGGTTGTAGTTGACGCCCTTCGTGGTGGCACCGATCCGTTCGGCAAGCGGGCCGAGCGCGGCCATCCGATCCGCCACCGACGGATAGTCGCGCTCGACTACTACCAACCGCGGCATAGTCACGCCGGGCACCGCCGGGCATTCGCCTGCGCGCCAATCACGCGCGATACCATGCGGGTTGGCCAGTTCATCGGGCGTATCGTGCGTCAACGGCACAGCGACCAGGTCTCGACGCACCCCGAGATGGTCTTTGGCCAGTTTGCTGAACGCGCGGGCGATCGCAGTAAACGCAGCGAAGTCGGTTCGTGTCTGCCACGGCGGCGCTATCGCCGGATTGAACGCGTGCACGTAAGGGTGCAGATCGGTGCTGGACAGGTCGTGTTTCTCGTACCACGTGGCCGCGGGCAGGACGATGTCGGCGAACATCGTGCTGCTGGTCATTCGGAAGTCCAGACAGAGCAACAGATCCAGCTTTCCTTCAGGCGCGTTGTCATGCCATACCAAGTCCTTCGGCCTGCTGTCCGGACCGACCTCCTCGGCACGCACCGCAGCATCTGTGCCAAGCAAGTGAAGCAGGAAGTACTCGTGGCCCTTGCCCGACGATCCGATGAGGTTCGCCCGCCACACCGTCAGCACACGGGGCCAGTTCTCGGGTGCGTCCGGATCCTCTGCGGCGAAACGCAAACGCCCCGCCGTCAGTTCGTCGACCACGTGCGCGCCAGGATCGTCCGGCCGAGCCGCCAGTGCGTCGTCCGCCAAGTCCAACGGGTTGCGGTTGAACGTCGGGTACGAGGGCATCCAGCCGGATCTGGCGGACTGCGCGATCAAGTCGGCCACAGTTCGGCCGGCGAATCGCTGCCCGCCGAGCGGGGACGCGAACGCGTCGGCGAAGAAACTGTCGTACCGCCACTGATCGGTTGCCAGGTACCAGAACGGCGTGCCGGCCATCTGACGGGGCGGACGAGCCCAGTCAAGGCCGAACGCGAGCTGCGCCCAGCCGGTCAGCGGCCGGACCTTCTCCTGTCCGACGTAATGCGCCCAGCCACCGCCATTCACGCCTTGGCATCCGGTGAGCAGCAGCAACGCGAGGAAGGAGCGATAGATCGTGTCGGAGTGAAACCAGTGGTTGCAGCCCGATCCCATCACGATCATCGACCTGCCGCCGGACTGCTCGGCGTTCGCGGCGAACTCGCGGGCGACGCGCTCGGCGGTGGCTGCGGGCACCGACGTGATCTGTTCCTGCCAACCGGGGGTGCACGGCTCGCTCGTGTCCGCATAGGACTCGGGCCACCTGCCGGGCAGGCCTGGCCTTTTCACACCGTACTGGGCCAGGACGAGATCGAACACCGTGGTCACCACGTGCTCGCCGATCCGGCGCACGGGCACACCTCGGCTCAGCACCGCGTCGGGGCCGTCGAAACGTGGCAGCTCAACGCGGACCGACGGTCCATTGCAGAGCGTTAGGAGCGGCGCTGTGTCTCCGAGTTCGAGGTTCCATCGTCCAGTCGTGGAGTACCGGAAACCCGCCGAACCGTTGGGTACGACCGGTTCGCCGGTCCGCTCGTCCAGCACCACGGTCTTGAACGCCGCTTCGGCGTCGCCTCCCGCACCGGGCAGATCGGCTGCGGTGAGGAACTTGTCCGGCACGTATGCGTTTCCGTGCTGTCGCAACGTGACAAGGAATGGAAGGTCGGTGAAACGCTTGGCATAGCCGACGAACCGGGGCACGGTCCGCTGCACGAAGAACTCACGCAGGATCACATGCCCCATTGCCATCGCTAGCGCGCCGTCGGTCCCAGGCTGGGCGGGCAGCCACTCGTCACCCAGCTTGACCATGTCGGAGTAATCCGGCGACACCACGACGACCTTCTGGCCCCGGTATCGTGCTTCGACCAGCCAGTGCGCGTCAGGGGTACGGGTGACTGGCACGTTGGACCCCCAGACCAGCAAGTACCCGGCATCCCACCAGTCCGAGGACTCCGGCACATCGGTCTGATCACCGAACACCTGTGGCGAAGCGACCGGCAAGTCCGCGTACCAGTCGTAGAACGAGAGCATCGACGCGCCGATCAACGAGAAGAACCGGCTGCCCGCGGCGTAGGACACCATCGACATCGCCGGGATGGGCGAGAACCCCGCGATCCGGTCCGGCCCGTAGCGTCGAATCGTGGAGACGTGGGCCGCCGCGATGATCTCCACGGCCTCGTCCCAACTGGTCCTCAGGAAACCGCCCTTGCCCCGCGCCCGCTGGTACGTACGCCGATCGGCAACGACCTTTTCCCACGCCGCCACAGGATCGCCGACGCTCGCCTTCGCGGCACGGTATGCCTCAAGCAGGACTCCGCGCGCGTACGGATAGCGAATCCGGGTCGGCGAGTACGTGTACCACGAAAACGCTGCCCCTCGCGGACAACCTCGTGGCTCGTACTCCGGACGGTCCGGCCCGACCGACGGGTAGTCGGTTTGCTGTTCCTCCCAAGTGATCGTGCCGTCTTTGACGTAGATCTTCCACGAGCATGATCCCGTGCAGTTGACACCATGCGTCGAGCGCACGACCGTGTCGTGGTGCATGCGCTGCCGTATCTCCGCATCAGCTTCCCGGCCACCGGTCAGGTACACCGACCGCAGATCGGCGGATGTCGGCGCTCGCCGGAGATAGCGCCCGGCGCGCAACAACATCTCGGCGATCTGGCCATCCATTCCCGACTTGGTGGTTCGCCAGGGCATCTCAGCTCCCGCACGTGGGCTCGCGTGGACAATTCCGGATCTGGCTGTCGCGCCGAACGTCGACCGCGCGCGCCCTCCCGGCCAGCCGGTTGCCCGTCTCGCCGGGGGCGGTCACTTCTTAAGCTGGACCGCTTCCAGATTGCCGTCAATGGACACGTTTGCCCTAAGACAGAAGCATTCCCCCTAGGTCAAGGGGAGGCTGCCGCGTGACAGCCTCCCCGGGTTGTCAGGGCTTCTCGAAGTGTTGGTAGTCGATCGGGGTCGTCCAGTAGCCGCCCCAGTCCCAGCCACGGCTTTCGAACGCGCGCACGGTCGAGTCGTCGGCGTGGATCATGCCTGGGTCGTTGCGGGTGCGGTCGACGTAAGGTGCGCCGTTAGGTGGATACACGGTGCCGCGGGACGAGACGTACGGGTTCTGCACGGGGTTGATGTCGATTGCGCGGCCGTATGAGTGGTTCGACCATCCTGTGCCGCCGGTGATCTTGCGGCAGTTGAAGGCCGAGGTGTTGTTGGCCTCCATGGACTTGTCGTCGTCCGCGTCGTACTTCTCCACTGTCTGCACGCGTTCCATCGGGTACCGGTTGAAGTACAGGTCCCCGAACGTCCAGGCGATCTCGGTGGCTACGTCCTTCGCCACGATCAGCTCACCCCGATGGACTTTGCCGTCGAAACCGAGCACGCTGAGGTTGATCAGCCGCAACTGGTCTGGCCCGATTGGACATTCCGGCCGCCAGCTCTTGCCCAGCCGCTCGGCAGTCACCGGACTGATCACCGCGACGTAGGGCGGAAGTCCGCTCTCCGCCGGCGCTTCCAGCCGGATGTGCTGCTCGGCCGCGGTGGCCATTGCCCCAGTCCCCAGTGCCACCGAGGCCGCGACAGTCACTATCGATATGAGTTTTGCGATTCTCCCCATGCCTCCTACACGCCCGCTCAAGCACGCGAGGTTGGCAGGATTTGAAGAGTTCCACTGTGGAGCGGTCCGGTTGGATCGAGCACATCCACCGATCGGTTGATTCTCGGTACACCGCGGTGGATGCCCCGGCTCAGTCGGCACGACGATGTCCTGCCGCAGTGACGCCAGCAGGCTCAAGCCCATGTTGTTGAATCAGACCCAACGGTCCCTTGCACCGGATCTCGCGCGCGGGACGATGCTCGTCCTGGTCGCGTTGGCCAACTCGACGTTCTATCTCTATGGCAGGCCGTACGGCCCAAGACAGCACGTGTTCGAGCACGACATGCTCGACCGTATCGTGAGTGTGCTCAACGTGACCTTGGTCGAGTTACGCGGATACCCGATGTTCGCGGCCATGTTCGCGTACGGCATCGTGCAGATGCTCCGGCGCCTTCCCGAGAACGACGGCAAGAAGGTTGTACGGCGGCGATTGCGGTGGATGATCGCGTTCGGGTTCGTCCATGCCGTGCTGCTCTTCCCCGCTGACATCCTTGGCCTGTACGGGGTTCTGGGCTTCATTCTGCTGGCCTTCATGCGTGCCAAGGATCGGACCTTGCTGACTGTCGCCGCTTGGTGGCTCGTTGTGGTAGCCGTCGTCCAAGGCCTCATCTACACCACAGCTTCGTACAGCGCCGAACGCGAGTTCTTCTGGTCATTCGAGGTCGACGACCCCGTCACAGCGTTGCTCCTGCGCCCGCTGGAGTGGGTGCTCACCCCGTTCGGCATTCTCGGCGTCGGCAGTGCCGCTCTGGTTGGTATCTGGGCGGCCCGGCGCGGTGTGCTGGCCGCGCCTGAACAGCATCGCGCTCTGCTGACAAGGACTGCTGTCATCGGGCTCGCGTTGGCGGTGATCGGCGGGTTGCCGATGGGCCTGGTGGTCGGCCGGTTCTGGACGCCGACGTCCGAGGCGGTCATGTGGACCCTGTCAGGCCTGCATTCGGTCACCGGCGTAGCTGGTGGACTGGGTTACGCCGCGCTGATCGGCCTGTTCGTGACCAAGACACGGGGTGGCCCGGTCGTCAGGGCGGTCAGTGCGTGCGGGCAACGCTCGCTCAGCTGCTATCTGTTCCAGTCGGTGGTGTTCGTGGCGCTGCTGATGCCGTACACGCTGGGGTTGGGCGGCGTACTGGGGTCGGCCGAGGTCGCGTTGGTCGCCATCGGCACGTGGCTGGTGTCCGTTCTGCTCGCCGACCAGTTACGGCGGATGGGCAAGCGCGGTCCGGCGGAGGTTTTGCTGCGACGCCTGACGTACCGGCGCTGAGCTGAAAAGCTGGGCAGCGTGACGTCGGTGGAGGAACAGCTGGAACGGCGATGGAATCTGGCCTGGGCGCTCGCCCCGTACGTGTTGCTCGGCCTGGCGTGCACCCTGTCGTTGGCATTCGACCCGACCAGTTGGGGCCATCGACTGACAAGCCTGGCCATCGCGGTCGGCTTGGCGCTGTGGCATGGCTGGTTCATCGTCGCGCATCCACAGTGGTGGGAGCACAAGATCGTGGCGATGCCGGTGTACTTCGTCGGTCTGCTGGCGTTCACCTCGGTGCTCGTACTGCGAAGCGACAGTTTCGAGCTGTTCGTGCCGATGTGTTATGTGCTCGCGTTCGTCGCGCTGCCTGGGTGGTGGGCGTATGTCGGTGTGGTCCTCGCGAACATTCCGTGGTTCTTGCTGACCGGCCCTGACGTGCTCAATTTCGCCGTGGTCACGCCGTTCGCCGCGTTGCTCGGCTGGGCCATCCGCTCGATGGAGAAGGAGGCGATCAGGCGACGGGAGGCGAACAAGGAGAACGCCCAGCTGCACGCACTGCTACTGGAACGGGCCAAGGAAACCGGGATCGCGGAGGAACGTGCGCGGATGGCCCGCGAGATCCACGACACGGTCGCCCAAGGGCTGACCGGGATCGTCACCCAACTGGAGGCCGCCGAAGCTCTGATTCCCGCAGGCCCGGCGCGTAGCCGCCTCGACACGGCTCGCCAGCTGGCACGGACCAGCCTTGTCGAGGTCCGCAGGTCGATCGAGGCCCTCCGGCCCGGACCGCTGCACGACACACGGCTCAGCGACGCGGTGGAACAAGCCGTGACGACGTGGCGTGCGCAGCACGACATCCCGGCGACGTTCACCGTGACCGGAACGCCTCAGTCGATGCACGCCGAAGTCGAAGTCACGATCCTGCGCGCAGTCCAGGAAACACTGGTCAACGTGAGCAGGCACGCGAAGGCACAACGCGTCGACGTCACACTGTCGTACATGGAGGACGTGATCGTGCTCGACGTACGCGACGACGGAACCGGCTTCGATCCCCAGTCGGCCAACGGATTCGGGCTCACCGCGATGCGTCAACGCGTACGCTCCCTATCCGGCACAGTGGAAATCGAGTCCGTACCCAGGGCGGGAACGGCGGTCAGCGTCAGCGTGCCGATGATCGAGGTGGAACAATGAAGCCGGTACGACTTGTGATCGTCGACGACCACCCCGTCGTCCGTGACGGCCTTCGCGGCATGCTCGGCACGCAGCCCGATTTCGAGATCGTCAACGAGGCCGCCTCCGGTGCTGAGGCGTTGACCGTCGTCGAGGCGAGCCGGCCCGATGTCGTGCTGACGGACCTGCGTATGCCGGAGCCGAGTGGCGCCACCCTCATCCGCATGCTGCGGGAACGCGTTCCCACGGCTCGTGTACTGGTGTTGACCACGCACGACACGGATTCCGACGTGTTGCCTGCCGTCGAAGCCGGTGCGATCGGCTACCTGCTCAAGGATGCTCCGCGAGAGGAGCTTTTCCGCGCGGTCCGGGCCGCGACCCGCAACGAGAGCGTGCTTTCCCCTTCGGTGGCAGCGCTTCTGCTCAGTCGCGTCCGTCCACAAAAGCCACTGACGTCCGCGCAGCTGAGTGCCAGGGAACGTGAAGTCCTCGCGTTGATCGCGCAGGGCAAGACCAACCGGGAGGCCGCAGCCGCGCTGTACATCAGCGAGGCCACCGTGAAAACGCATCTGCTGCACATTTACGCCAAGCTCGAGGTGCCTGACCGTGCCTCCGCGGTGGCCGCGGCTTATCAACGCGGCATCATCACCTGAGGCCGAATTGGTCCTATTTTCCACCGCTCGGGTGGCCCTCCTCGCGGGTACCAATTCCTGTCAGAGTTGTCGCAACCGAGAACAGGGAGGCCCGAAATGCGACGGCTCATCAACTCCACGTACATCACCCTCGACGGCGTCATCCAGGACCCGCAGGACTGGCCGGCCGGCGAGGTCGACGACCCCGCCGGCGGCACCATCCAGTCCGAGCTGCTGTTCGCCTGTGACGCGGTCCTCATGGGACGCCATACGTACGAAAGCTTCGCGCCAGTATGGCAATCGCGGACCGGCGATCCGTTCAGCGATCGCATGAACAGCATGCGGAAGTACGTCGTCTCAACCACATTGCAGGACCCCGACTGGGCCAACACCACCGTCATCAGCAGCGACCCGGTGGCAGAAGTCAAGCGGCTCAAGGCATTGCCCGGACAGGACATCGTGCAGTACGGCTTCGGAGACGTGGCCTACGCATTGCTCGAGCACGGTCTGATCGACGAGTTGCGGCTGTGGGTGCATCCGTTCTTCGTGGGCAAGAGCGGCCCGATGTACCGCGAGGCCCCGCTGGCGAAGTTCGACCTCGCGGACGTCAAGCCGCTCAAGTCAGGCATCGTCGTGCTGACGTACCACGCTCGTTGAGGCCTCGACCACCTTCGTTCGGTAGTCGTCCCACCATGCCTCGTCGACGGGCGGCATGAAGTCGTTGCCCTCCTTCAGCCCCACCGATCCGTCGACGAGTTCCCGGACGATGTCGGCATGCCCGGCGTGCCGGTTCGCCTCAGCGATCACATGCACGAGAACCCGATGCAGCGTGGGATTGCTGTCCGGCCACCATTCCACGTGGCCGACGGTGTCCAGCGGGAGTTCCTTGATCGTGGTGTCCGCGTGCGCGCACGCGCGTTGGTAGACGCCGACGATGTACGAACGCGACTCGTCGGCCGTCGCCCACATGTCCATGTTCGGGTCGGCGTCCATCCGGAACCACGACACTTCTTCGGGGAAGTGCCGGTCGAAGGCGTAGCCGAAGTAGAGCAGTTCGACCGTCGTCAGGTGTTTGACCAGGCCGAGCAGGTTCGTACCGGTCGGGGTGAGTGGGCGGCGGATGTCGTGGTCGGACAGTCCGTCCAGCTTCCAGACCATGACTTCCCGGATATCCCGCAGGTAGTGGTGCAGATCTTCTTTCATGCCCAGTGAGACGGCGGTCGTGCGGCAGAATCGTCGGTTGTGAGCGAAGTTTTTCTCGAGCGAGCGAGGCAAGGCGATGACGAGGCGTTCACGCGCCTAGTCGAGCCGTTGCGCCGGGAGCTGCACGCGCACTGCTACCGCATGCTCGGCTCGACGCATGACGCGGACGACGCGCTGCAGGACACGCTCATCAAGGCCTGGCGCAAGCTCGGCTCATTCGAGGGCCGTAGCTCGCTGCGCGCGTGGCTGTACACGGTGGCCACTCGGGCGTGCTTGGACATCGCCGAAACCCGGGGCAAACGGGCCATGCCGATGGATATCGGCCCAGCGAGTGAGCACACCGTGCTGGACCAGAGCGCGCTGGAGATCGCCTGGTTGGAGCCGTACCCGGATCAGCGGTACGAGCAGCGCGAGGGCGTCGAACTGGCGTTTGTCGCCGCGCTGCAGCACCTGCCGGGCAATCAACGCGCCGCGTTGGTGCTCTTCGAGGTGCTGAAGTTCTCCGCGGCCGAGATCGCGGAGATCATGGACACGTCAACGGCTTCGGTGAATTCCGCGCTGGCACGGGCCCGCAAGATCATCGCGGAGAGGGCGCCGACCCGCAGTGAGCAACAAGGCGACGCGTCGTTGAAGGACATTGTCGCCAAATACTCGAGCGCCTTGGCGCGTGGGGACGCCGATGCCCTGGTCGCGCTGCTGACTGAGGACGTCACCTGGTCCATGCCGCCGCTCCCGGCTTGGTACAGCGGCATCGACGCTGTCATGGGACACGCCATCAAGGTGCCCTTCACGTGCGGCTCGTGGCAGCACGTGGCGATCAGCGCCAACGGGCAGCCGGCCGTGGCCGGTTACCTCGACGGCCAGGCGTGGTCGATCAACGTGTTCACCATGCGCGGTGACCGGATCGCCGCGATCACGTCGTTCATCGGGCCGGAGCACTTCCGACAGTTCGAGCTGCCCGCGTCACTGCAGTGATCAGACGGCTGTACGAGTCGAGCATCTCGTCGCGGTCGAAGGTGCTCAGCGTGATCAGCAGCTCGTCGGCCTCGGGCAGCTGGTCCAGGGCCGCGATGACCTCGTCCTCGGTGCCGTGGATCTGGCCTTGCAGGCCACGCTCAAGCCGCTCCCGTTCGCGAGGGCTCATGTCGATGCTCTCTACGGGTTGCAGAGGCGGGAAGACGCCGTGTGAGCGGGAGTACACCATCGACCACGCCTCCGGCAGCAGGAGCCGCTTGGCCTGCTCGGTGGTGCCAGCGACAGCGACATTCACCGCCAGGATCACGTACGGATCGCGCGAACGCTCCCGATAGCGGGCGACCGTCGGCTCGATCTTCGGACCGCCCACCACCACAGGAAGGCCCAGGTCAGCCGCGATGTCAGCGCCGGCGCCCGTCGCGAGAACGAAGGCTGGAACCCGGAGACCTTCCGCAGGGTACGCGTGCACACCGTCATGGCCGTTGGTGAAGTAACCCAGCAGGTCCTTCACCTGGGCCTCGAAATCGTCCGCCGCGTCCTTGTCCCGGCCGAGAGCCCGCCGCACACCATCGGTGAACCCGACAGAACGCCCAAGGCCCATGTCGATGCGGCCGGGATAAAGCGACTCAAGCACGCCGAACTGCTCAGCGACCACGAGCGCCTGATGGTTGGGCAACATCACACCGCCCGTACCGACCCGAATCGTCGACGTAGCCGCCGCTATCGCGGAGGCGAGCACGGTCGGAGCGGACCCGGCCACCCCCGGCACACTGTGGTGCTCGGAAACCCAGAACCGGTGATACCCCAGCGCTTCGGCCTGTTGCGCGAACCGCACGGTGTCCCGCAACGCCTGCGCGTTGCTCTTGCCCACCCGATTGCTCGAACGGTCCAGAATGGACAATTTGGCCGGTATCACACCAAGGTCAACGCACCACAGCTGCTGGCATTCCCTGACGTTGCGCCGGCCACTGTGACGGGACCTCACTCATTGTCGCGGCGAGCGCGATCGATGATCTCGTCGGATGTCAACGCACTGCGTGGGTGATGCGTCAGGCACCACGGTGTGCGCACCTTCTGGAAGGCGATGCCCTCGCCGGTCACATAGAACTCAGCAGCCGACAGCCGACCGAGATCCGGCAGGTCCCGGCCCTTTGCCCGAGCCAAATCCCGTGCTGCTTCGATGTGCGTCGGATGGTTCAAGCGTCCGAAGAACTGGGTTGTCGCGTTGCCGGATACCTGGTTGTGGATGGCTTTCGGCGCCTGCGTGGCCAGGATCAAGCCAAGGCCGAACTTCCTGGCCTGCTGCGCCAACCTGATACTGCTGGCTGTGCTCGCCGTCTTTCCCGTCGCGGGAGCCAGTTCTTGTGCCTCGTCCATCACCAGCAAACCGCCGAGCGGCCGGTCACCTGCGGGATTGCGCTTCACCCAGCTGAACAGCTCCAACTGGAGCTGGTTGACGAAGATCTGTTTCTGCTCGGGTGATGCCAGGGCTTCGAGGTTGATCACCGAGACCCGGGCACGCTTGCCCGCTGCGGGTGTGAACAGAACACCCGGATCGATCTTGTCGATCTTGTCGTCCAGCAAGGGGTCGTTCACCATCTCGGCACGCAGGCTCTGCGCCAATGGCGCGGCAATGCTCGCCGCGCCTGTCAGGTTGCTCACGCCCTCGGGGAGATCGGCAAGGATGTTGATCAATCCGGTCATGTTCCGTCCGCCGCTGCGCGCGTAGTGCTCGATCGCTTGCGTCAGCACGGCCTTGCCCCATTTGGCTTTGTCTGTGTTGCCATCGACCCGCGCTCTCGGCGCGAGTGCGGCCGCTGCCTCCCGCACGGCGAACTCAAGCTCGTCCGCGTTGTCGAGCACGCTGGCGAAATCCGGCAACGGTTCGAACGCAAGCGGCCGTCCACCTGGACGACCTGGCGTCCACACCACCACATCGGTGTCGCGCAAGTACTTGTCTGCCTTGTCTTTGTCCTCGGCCACAGGCAATTCGGGCCACGCGTCGCCGAGCCTGGCGAGATCACTGTTCGGATCGAGCACGATCGATGAGACGCCGAGCAGCGCACACTCCTCGACAAGCCGCCGGATGAGCACAGTCTTACCGGAACCCGACCCGGCGAAGATCACGACGTGCTTGCGCAGTGACTCAAGCGGAACGCTCACCGACGACTGGTCGGCAAGTAGCCGACCAACTGGGACTCGCACCGTGTCATCACTGTCTTGGACGGGCTGAGTCACTCCGACCGGTTCGGCGTCCTCGATCAACGCGTCGACGTCAACCGGCAGAACCGCGGTGAACAGCTCGGTCCTGCTGGCGGGCCGGCTAGCGACGAGCCATTCCGTCAGGCCAGGTTTCGCCTCCTGCAGCATCTGCCGCAACGCGTGCAACGTTCTCAGGTCGTCTTCGGTGATCGGCACCGATGCTCCGCCCGTCTTCTCGACGTCGGAGAGCAACTGCTGAGTCCCTTGGCCGCGAGACCAGGAGATGTTGCGAATCAGAACCAATGACCGGCCGGGAGCACCGAGGTTGATGCCAGCGGCGTCACAGGCCTTCTCAAGCCTGGGAAACGCTCCTTGGGCAACGGGATGCGCGATTGCGCGGAACGACCAGTGGGCCTGGTCATCGGTCTCCTTGTCGAGAATGAGGCGGAGCCGCGCGTGCAAGGGTGGCTTGGCTCCCGGCGCCGGATCCACCAACCACGACTGTCCTGGTCCTCGCTCAGCTACCCACGCGGTCAGCCCTGCGAAAAGCAGCGTCGGCATCACCCGGTTCTCCAAGTCCGGGTTCAGCGGCGCCAAAATGTCGGCGCCTTCCTTGAGGTTGGTGAACTGGGCGTCGAACGGTCCGTAGTCGACATCCAGTGTCGGAGCTGGCCGTGCGACTGGTTCTTCGTCGAACGTCTCAGCGAAGCTGGTCAGTTCGGTGACCTGACCGCGTTTAACGCACGTCTGCGCATGCTGGGAGATGGTGGTCAGCACCTGCCGAGGGGTGTAGGCCTTGACGTCCTCGAAAGCAGACGGGGCGACTGGCCAAGTCGAATGCGGAGGCGTGAAACCGATCCGCTCATACGCCTGCGCGAGCCGCGCAGTCACCAGTTCCCTGCCCAGTTCGACATCCGTGATCCTGGACAGTTCGGGAGCCAGGGTGAATCGGTCTGGCACCGAGGCGGTTGCTATGGTCTCGATCAAGGTCCATGACTGTGGCAGACACGCCACGATCGTCAACGTCCGTCTGGTCGCCTCGCGCAGATGCATCAAGCCATCCGCGACCTCCGCGATCTGCCTGTCGACCGCTCCTGCGATGGCTGACTTGTCAGCCAGGCTCACGAGGGTGTCGATCTGGTCGATGGCGACCACGCTTGGCCCGGTGAGGGCAAGCAACTTCGAGACGTCGGACACCACCCTGCGTGCCTCGTGCGGTTTTGCCCGAAAGCCCCAGCGGTCACGGTCTTCATCCCGCATCTCGCCGGACGACGTGAGGTAGTCGTAGCCGACATTCGCTTCCCGAACGTCGACGGACGCTGCCAATGCCAGCGCACGCGCTGCATCCTGGCACTCCATCGCGATTTGCCGGTTGAGCCCCCTTAACGAGCCGACGAAGTCGTCCAGTCCGCCCGGCGTCAACGGTGCCTCGCCGATGATCGCGTCGGTCAGCGACGGCAACACACCCGCTGCGATACAGAGCCTGCGAAGGAATGTCGCGAGCTGACTCAACCCCTCTTCGCCGTCGTACCCCAACCCCTGTAGCAGTGCTTCCGCGGCATTCGACCAGAATCCGCTGCCGTCACCCAGATTGCTGAGGAAGAAGTACCCGCCCTCCTGGACAACTTGCCGACGGACCCAACCGAGCAAGTGTGTCTTGCCCGCACCGGCGCGGCCACTGAGCACGACCCCGATCGGGCTCGGCCCGCTGCTGCGGCTGGCATCTCTGACCCGGTCCATGACTACTTGCTGAGCCGCCCGGTGCAGCCCACGCACGTGCGCCTGAGCCGAATGCCAAACGTCCTCTTCGGTCAGTGCAGCCTCGAATCGCAGTTGCGCCAAGGCTTTGTGCTCATCCATGGTCATGCTCGGCCGATCGCCATTTGGTGATTGTCCTCGTTGCCGATCCGTACGGCGGCAGCCCTGTCCTCCGCGGTCAGGTTCTTCTGATCAGCATCAGGAATGATCGTGACGTCACTGGTGCCATCCATCTGCCGCAGTACCTCGTCGACTGCGTCGCGGGGCGCGTTGCCAAGCAACGGACGAAGATCCTTGAGACGCACCCACGCTTTGGGACGGTCCGCCAACCGCTCATACGCGCGGCGGATACGGTCCTCCAGATCCGTGATCTCAGTCTCCGCCTTGAACAAGTCGCTGAGCGCGAGACCTTCACGATCCAGGTATCGGTTCACGCCGGAAAGCACCGCGTAGAGAGCCGCACCCACTGACCCCGCGCGAGCCGGAATATCGGCAGAGAGCTCATCAGCGCACCACTTCCAGCCGCGTTCGGTCAGCTCGTGCCGGAACGGCCTGGTCTCTTCGTCGGTCACGATGAGGCCCTCGGCCTTGAGCACGTCGCGGTATGGCTTGGTCATGGTCAGGTTCCAGCGATTCTTCAGCTCCGTGTTGGAGACTTCCCGCGCCTCCGCCATCAGGGCGAGCAAGATCGCTCGGTGCGGAAGCCCCAGTTTCGGTTCGGACATGCGTCAGTCCTCCAGTAGCTGGAATCCGTCCGGTCCGGCGAGCAGTTCCGCCCGGCGACCGAGTGTCTTCATCTCGCCGCGTACGCGAACTTGCCGCCCGGCGCGATGAGCGGCGATCGCGGCGTCGTATGTGGCGCGATCAGGTAGTCGAACCCAGACGGCCCGACGCCCTGTGCCACGCACCTCGATCGACCATCTGTCGTCGCGGGATTCGTCATCCCGCAGCCCTTGGATCACACCCGTGACAGTCACGGTCGGCGGGTCGCCCATCCGCCGCAACTGTTCCGCAGTCGCCCGAATCACGGTGGCGGCGCCTTCAGCGAAGGTGTACGCGGCCGTCGGCAAGTTGGCTGGAATCGCTCTGGCCCAACGGAATCCGATTTCGAAGGGCCTGTTGCCCAACCGGCTGACCGATTCGCACAACTCCGCGGGGACTTTGGCTTCCCTCAAGTCATTCGGATCCGGCTGCGGCCTGCTGAGCAGCGATACCGCGGTATGCAGCCGTCGGGTCACCTGACGGCCAAAGGCATCGTCGCCGTCGACGGGCACGCGCACCGGCAGGATGTAGCTACCGGCTCGCGCGGGGCCCAGCTGCACGCGACCCAGCAGACGTTCGACATCCGCGGGAACGTCCCCACGAACCGACTGTGCCGCCGCACGCAGCGCGCCCTCCACACCTGTCAGGGCCTGCAGGCCGCTACGCAATGTGGTGAACCCTGAGGGCAAACCGTGGGGGAACATCCTGATCACTTGTGTGTCGGACCACGGCATCCGGATATCGAGAACGATCTCGTCCGTCGGCCTGTCTTCGACCTGCGCGAGTGTGTCCACGATCTGCCGCACTCGCAGATCCGAGTCCCCCATTGCATCCCGAGCCGGGACGAGTACCTCGTACTCGTCCTCGTAGACCCAGATGGACGCGCCGCGCCACCGCTCCTGACGTTGCTGCCAGCCACTGTCCTGCAGATAGCTGGCTATGTCGGTGACGGTGACCGCGGTTGTCACGCTGTACTCCGCGCTACCAGTTCGACTGACCGGACCAGATTCAGCAGGCTGCGGGTGGTCAAGACGTTCGCCACAGGTACCCGGACGGGACGCTTGCGCTTTTTGTCGGGATGCGCGATCGGCGACTCCAGCCGAAGCGAGCAGTAATAGGCGAGATGCCTCAGGAGCATGCCTTCCGTGGTGAACTCCACGTAGTCCACGTTGTCCGGCGGGACACGGACAAGGAAGAGAAACCTCGGCACAGTGAAATCATCACCGGCAATCCGGTTGAATTGCGCTTCATTCAGACCGTTGAAGTACCATTCCGAGACACCGTGCTTGATTTCACCACGCGACCAGGATTTGATCTGCGCCTCAATACATGGCGAGGCGACACCGGTGGACCTACCGGGCAACCGGAACCCGAGATCGACGCCATCTTGATCCAGATCATGTTGGTACACAAGCAAACCGGCCGCTGACGCGAGCGCCCTGACATAGTCCTCACCGAACTTGCCCTGATGATTCCGGGCATCAAGCACACGACCTCCCCGGCTGTGGCAGCGAGACGCAGCTTACGCAGGCTGACACATTCATGTCAGCCCAATGAACCCGAACGGACCACCAGATCAGATCAACATTTCGCTATTTCAAGATCACTATTCCTGAGCCGCGACAAGTCGTTGACCGCGGATACCGTCGAGGTCGAACGCATTCGACTGGCGGACAGCACCTGCCAGCGTCACTGTCCGGGTGGACCGGTAACTTACTGTGGCGGTGAACCTCCCCCTGGCGCCGTCCGTACTCCTAGTGGCGGCTGCCTGCGGAGTTCGTGGGCAGATGAGCATCCGGAGGGCAGTCGATGAGTGCGGACAGTGTGCCGAAGTGGCGTCGTGTCGCGGCAAGGGTGATCACGGCGCTGGCGTTTCTGTTCGTGCTTTTCGCCTTGGTCGCGCCGAACGAGCTCAGCAAGCTCAGTCCGTGGTCGATTCTGCAGATTCCGCTCGAAGGGCTGATCGGCGTCGCGCTTGTGCTTGTGCTGCCGCCGAAACCGCGGCGGATCGTCGCCGTCGTCCTCGGGGCGCTGCTGGGAATTCTGTTGATCTGGAAGCTCTTCGACATGGGCTTCTACACGACGTTGGCTCGCCCGTTCGACCCGGTGTTCGACTGGAGTTTCCTGGGACCGGGCTTTGAGTTCCTGGCCGGTGCGATCGGGCAGGGCGGGGCGGTTGCCGCCGCGATCGGCATTTCGATCCTGGCTGTCGCACTCGTTGTGTTGATGGCGTTGTCCGCGATGCGGTTGTCCCGTGTGGTTGCGGGGCGGCCGACGGCATCGGCGCGTGCGTTGGCTGTGCTGGGCATTGTGTGGGTTGGGGCTGCTGCGTTCGGGCAGCCGTTTGCCAGCCACAGTGCGGCAGCGTTGGCGTACGACCATGCGCGGCAGGTCGGATCGAGTTTGCAGGATTCCAAGGCGTACAACGCGGAAGCGTCCGTCGACGCGTTCCGGGACGTTCCGGGCAACGACTTGCTGACCGGGCTGCACGGCAAGGACGTGATCATCGCGTTCGTCGAGAGCTACGGTCAGGTCGCCATCCAGGATCCCGTTCTCTCCCCTGCCATCGACTCCGTTCTCGACGCGGGCACCAGCAAGTTGCGGGCCGCCGGGTTCGAGTCCAAGAGTGCGTTCATCACCTCGTCGACTTCGGGTGGTGGCAGCTGGCTCGCGCACTCCACGCTGCAGTCCGGCGTGCTGATCGACAACCAGAAGCGTTACGACACCTTTGTCGGCAGTGACCGGTTCACGCTCAGCCAGGCCTTCAAGCGAGCCGGGTGGAAGACCGTCGGAGTCGTGCCGCAGAACATGAAACCGTGGCCGGAGGGCAAGGTCTACGGCTACGACTCCTACTACGACGCGCACACCTCGGGCTACAAGGGCAAGAACTTCTTCTACGCCCAGATGCCCGACCAGTACACGCTTTCCGCGTTCCAGCGACACGAGCGCGCGAAGACCGACCGCAAGCCGGTGATGGCCGAGATCGACCTGGTCTCCAGCCACACGCCGTTCGTCCCGCTGCCAGAGATGATCGACTGGAACGCCGTCGGCGACGGGTCGATCTACATTCCGCAGGCCGAAAACGGCACCAAGCCGGAAGAAGTGTGGAACGACGCAGGCAAGACCCGCGACGCGTACAGCAAGTCCATTCAGTACTCGCTGAACTCGTTGATCTCGTACGTGCAGACATACGGCGACGACGACCTCGTGGTCGTGTTCCTCGGTGACCATCAGCCCGCGCCGGTGATCACTGGCGACGGCGCGACCAAGAACGTCCCGGTGACGATCGTGGCGAAGGACCCGGCTGTGCTTGAACGGACCGCGAGCTGGGGCTGGCATGACGGCCTCAACCCCGGCCAGGAGGCTCCGGTCTGGCCGATGCAGGACTTCCGCGACCGGTTCCTGACCTCGTTCGGCCCGCACCCGCCGACCCGGTGAGTTGACTTCAACCTAGGTTCACGTTCCAACCTGGGGTCATGAAACTCGGTATCGGACTTCCTGACCAGGGAATCGTCGCCGCCGCGCGGCGTGCGGAGGCGTTGGGCTTCGACTCGGTCGGCGCCGCGGACGTACTGATCGGTGACGGCACACCCGCGATGGAAAGCGTCGTCGTCCAGTCCGCGGTCGCGGCGGTGACCGAACGCGTGTGGCTTGATTTCGGCCTGTTGTCGATCCCGACGCGGCCGATCGCGATGCTGGCGGCACAGATCCAGACCTTGCAGCACGTGTCGGGCAACCGCGTCCGGCTCGGCCTCGGGATCGGCGGATTCCCGTGGGCACCTTTCTGGCACGCGGTCAACGCACCCACGTCGGGCCGCGGGCGGCTGCTGGATCAAGCTCTCGAGGTGTTGCCCCAGCTGATCAGGGGCGACAGCGCGCTGGGAGTCACGTTGGCACCCGCCGCCCCGGTGCCTCCGCTGCTCGTCGGCGGCGGCAACATCGAACCGGCACTCCGGCGCGCCGCGAAGTACGGAGACCTCTGGGTGACGGCCGCGCTGACACCGGCGGAAATCACTGAAGCCAAGACAAAACTGCAGGAGTACGCGGCCGAATACGGCCGGCCGACGCCCCGTATCCACCTCGGGCTGCACTCGGCCTTGGACGACGAACCCGCGCGCAAACAGATGGTCCAGCAGCTCAGCGCCTTCTACCGCAAGACGCCCGAGCAGATCGCCCAGGTCACGATCAGCGGCAGCGTGAAACAGGCAGCCGAGCGCATGGCCGAGTACGCCGAAGCAGGCCTGGACGAACTCGGTCTTGGCAGCGACAGTGGCGACTACCTGCGGCAACTCGACCTGATCGCGGAGGCCCGGTCGCTGCTCTGAACCGCCCGGTACGGTGCTCACGTGGGTGAGCAGCAGGTTGTGGAGATCTACACCGACGGCGCGTGCAGCGGAAATCCCGGGCCAGGCGGGTGGGGCGCCCTGCTGCGCTACGGCCAGCACGAACGCGAGCTCTACGGCGGTGAAGCGACGCCCACGACGAACAACCGGATGGAGCTGACGGCTCCGATCAAGGCCTTGGAGACGTTGACCAGGCCTTCGGTCGTACACCTCTACACGGACAGTTCCTACGTGCGCAACGGGATCACGCAGTGGCTGCCGAAGTGGAAGTCCAACGGGTGGCAGACGTCGGCCAAGCAGCCCGTGAAGAACGCGGACCTCTGGCAACGGCTGGAGGCCGCGGCCACTCCACACGAGGTGGAGTGGCACTGGGTCAAGGGCCACGCCGGCCACCCCGACAACGAGCGCGCCGACCAGCTGGCCGTGCGAGGTTGCCAGGAAGCGAAATCAGTGGTGTAGCGGCGTGCGCGGGCCGAGATAGAACCCGCCGTTGACCTCGATCACCTCTCCGGTGATCCACCGCGCATCCGCTGACGCGACGAGGGAAACGGCGTCGGCGATGTCCTCGGGCTCGCCGACCCTGCCCAACGCGGTGATGCCGGAGATGCCGGCTTGCGCTTCGGGATTGTCCCGCAGCCAGGCGTTCATGTCGGAGTGCGTGGTTCCCGGCGACACCGTGTTCACCGTGATCTGCCTGTCTCCCAACGTGTTCGCCAACGAGCGACCCAACACGTTCAACGCTCCCTTGGTCATCGAGTACACGAGCTCGGGAACGGCGAACCAGGTCACGCCGGACGAGATGTTGATGATCCGGCCACCGTCCGGCATCAGCGGCAACGCCTTCTGGATGATGAAGAACGGTGCCCTCACGTTCACCGCGAAGACCCGGTCGAATTCGTCCACTGTGGTGTCGAACAGGGTCGAGCTGAACACGGCCGCGTTGTTCACCACGATGTCCAGGGGTGCCGAGATTTCCGCGAAGAGCTTGTCCACACCATCGGCGGACTGCAGATCGGCCTGGACGGCGTAGGCCTTTCCACCCGCAGCCGAGATGGATGCGACGGTCTCCGACGCCTTCGCCACGTTGCTGCCGTAGTGCACGATCACGGTCGCGCCGTCCGCCGCCAGACGCTGCGCGATCGCCCGCCCGAGACCTCGTGAAGCACCCGTGACCAGCGCAGTCTTGTCCCTCAGATCAGCCATGACCAACTCCCCAGGCTAATGTTAGGGAACGTTCCCTAACGTTGCTGCGGTAAGGTAGCGCGTGATCAAGCGACCAGGCAAGGGGGAAGTGATGCGCCGGACCGCGGCCGAGACCAGGGAGCACATCCTCGAGGTCGCGCACGAGCTGTTCTACTGGCACGGCATCCGGGCGGTCGGCATCGACAAGGTCGCGGCCGAGGCGGGCATCGCCCCCACCACCCTGTACCGGATCTTCGCCGCCAAGGACGACCTGATCGCCGCGTACGTCGACCGGTCGCACGAGAACTCCGTCGCCAAGTTCACCGACGCGACGGACAAAGCGGGTCCGGAGCCGAAAGCCCAGCTGCTGGCCATGTTCGACTGCCTGATCGAGCAGATGAACCCGGCGGAGTTCCGCGGCTGCGCCTGCATGATGACGCTGGCCGAGTTCCCCGACCCGGAACTGCCCGCGCACCAGAAGGCCATCGCGTCCAAGACGTGGGTACGCGGCCGAATCGGCGAACTCGCGGCGCGCATCGACGGCGTCGACGACCCGGAAAAGCTAGCCGACCAGCTGGTTCTCATCTGGGAAGGCGCCAACGCGTCGGCGCAGGCACTGGGCATCAGTGGCCCGGCGAAGCACGCGCGCGAGTTCGCTGAAACGACGATCGCCGCCGCGATTCGAAACAGGTGACAATTGCGGCCGGAAAGTGGCCGCAATTGCTCTTAGGCTGGTGCCACACCGAACGAACGAAGGAGTGGTCCCGATGGACTTCAAGCTCGAGCTGATCGCCGTCCCCGTGTCCGATGTGGACCGTGCCAAGGCGTTCTACGAGCAGGTCGGCTTCAACGCCGACCACGACCACACGGTCAGCGAGGACATCCGCTTCGTGCAGCTGACCCCACCTGGTTCGGCGTGCTCGATCGCGATCGGCAAGGGACTGACCGACGTCGAGCCGGGTTCGGTGAAGGGCCTGCAGGTCGTGGTCACCGACATCGAGGCCGCGCACAAGGTCCTGACTGAGCGCGGCATCGAGGTCAGCGAGATCTCGGACATGCCGTGGGGGTCGTTCGTGTTCTTCAGTGACCCCGACGGCAATGCCTGGGCGGTGCAGCAGATTCAGCCGCGCTCACACTCGTAGTGCGGTGCGCCATGCCGCGGACGTGCCCAGACCCGTTGGCAGCAGCGCCGCCGGGTTCTGGTCGCGGCGCAGCTCGGCTTCCTTGTACCGGTCGACTTCCTGGTGCCAGGCAAGGACACCGGACATCCAGTCTTTCAGCTTGTCCGCGTAGTCCAGCAGCATCGTGCGAGCTTCCTCGTCCAGACCGTATTCCTCGAACAGCACGGGGAAGTCGTTGGCCAGGATGTGCTCGAACTGTTCCATCCGCGCCTTCATCAGCGCGGCGGTGATGTCACGGGCCTGCCACTGGTCCACGCCGAGGAACTGTTCGATCACCAGGACGATGTTGTGCAGTTCGCCCTCGAACTCGATCTCCTTCTGGTACGAGAACAGGTCGTTGGTGAAGCACGCGTAGTCCATCGCGGCCGTCTCGAGCTCACGTACCACGCGCGTCTGGTAGATCTCCTCGGGAATCACGTTCCAGTGCGGGATCCTGGCCAGTCCGATGGTCAGGTCCGAGCCGAACGTGATCCGCCGCATCTCCACGTAGTCAACGGGATCCGGCACGCGGTTCTCGGCCTGGTTGAACAGCTCCCAGAGCCAACTGTCCACCATGGTCGCGACGGCTGCCCGCAGCTGGGCACGCGCGGGGCCCGGCATCGAAGTGGCGCTGCGCGGCCACAGATCGGCAAGGCCGCGCTCGATGGCGTCCATGGGTTCGGGTACCGCGCCCATGTCCAACGGCATGAACTGCTTGAGCCGATCCACAGCGGCCTTGGCGGCGGCCAGGCTTCTCGATGTGCCGTACACGGCAGGGAAATAGTCGTCAGCGAGGGTGCCCCAGGCCAGCCACGCCGACGAGAGCTTGAGCTCGCCCAGGTCCGAGTCGGGATGGATTCTGGCCGCGCAGTACGCCAGGTCGTTCATCTTCAGCTTGCGCTCGTCCCACACACCGGATTCGTAGAAGCCCATGTCGCGGCCCCAGTCGACCAGGTAGTCGCGCGCCGCGTCGTAGTGCTGGCTCACCCTGGTCGGAAACGGCATGTACAGATCCGGCAACGGCAGGTGCCCGACCGGCCGGAACGGCGTGAAGGAATGCTGCTGCGCCCGAACTTTGAGTCCCAGACGTCCTGGCGTGATGCCGGCCGTGCCCAGACCGTTCGGTCCACCTAGGACGGTCGGTGTTTCGGTGACGGCGCCATTGTTCATGTACCGGCTGGACCGCATGTGCCACTCGTGCCCGCCCGCCTGCCAGTCCTGCAAGCCCTTGACGTATCCGGCGAACTTCGCCTGCTCGTCGGCAAGTGCCTGCATGGTCAGGAAAACCGCGGGCACTTCGACCAGCGCGGTGTTCTCGAACTGCTGCACGCGGGAGGTCAGCAGGTCGTTGACCATCTCCGCGGCGTCCTGGGTCTTGATGCCGAAGAACTTCTCGAACACCAGGACAGCGTTGGAGTTCTCCCCTTCCTCCTGCACTTCCCGTTGGTAGGAGAACAAGTCGTTGCGCAGGTGCACGGCGTCGGAGAACGTGTCGGTGAGCACCTCGAACTGCCGGGTGCGCGCGAACCGGTCGGGCACCTCGGCCGCGGCCGCGTACTCGACCAGGTTGGCCGACCACGGCGCGCCACCGACCCGGCGGCGCATCTGGATGTACTCGATCGGGTTGGCGATCCGGCCGATGTTGATGTTGTTGAGCTCCCACATCGACTCGATCATCAGGTTGTGGGTGCTGCGGATGAAGCGCTCCCGCCAGTCGCTCGACATCGCGGGCACAGTCCGCGCCCACAGGTCCTGCAACCCCGCCTCAGCAGGGTTCGACGGTTCGGGCGCCGTCTCCCCTTCCCTGGTCATGAAGCGTTCGAGCTGATCGAGGTACTCGCGTGCGCCGGACAGGTCTCGCGAGTACTTGAAATGCTCGAGGAAGTGGTCGTCGAAGAAGAACACCCAGACGTACCAGTCGGTCGTCAGATCGAGTGTCGGGCCGTCACAGTCGGGATGGGTGTACGCGCACATCAGCGCGTAGTCCATCTTGGCGAGCGCCTCCTCGGTCCACACCATCCCGCCGTCCGGCTTCGGCGCGTCGAGCATCCCCATGTCCCGCGCCCAGGACATGCTGTGTGCTCTCGTGCTTTCCAGATGCGGGTTCAGCCTGGCCGGATACGGCATGTAGAAATCGGGCAAGGTGAATGCCTGCATGTACGCGCCCACTCCCATCGCGAGTCGACCAGCACCACATCCGACACTGGCAGCAGACGGCCGTATCGGGATACGGCCAGCCGGGCGGATCTGACCCCACGAATGGCTGAATCACCCGAAGAAGGCCGTGGGTGTCCCCTGGTACCAGGCATTGTCGATCACGATCCGCCGTGCCACCCAGCGGGAACCGTCCCTGACCAGTTCGACCTCGTAGTGGTTCTTCAGCAAGGCGTACACGCTGTGGTCGCCGGAACGCAGGTGCTGTGCCTCGACGATCGCGGTCAGCTGGGCGGTGTCGCCGTCGATCCGCACGCGCGGGTTGGTCACCACGTGCGTTGTGTCCACATCGGACAGCACTGTGAAGATCGTGTCCACGATGGTGTCCCGCCCGGTCATCAGCGGGCTAACCCCGCCCCACTTCGCCGCCGCCGGCTGGAAGTCCAGTGTGGCGTCGGTGGCGAACGCCGAGGCGAACAACTCCTTGTCGCGCATGTCCTGGCCACGCCCGAACCGGTACAGCGCGTCAACGATCTCGATCCAGTCCATGCCCTCACCCTCGCCGCGCTGACCTGCAGGAACAACGACGGATCGGGAAACGTTCGGATAGCCAGGCTCAACAATGGGGGCACGCGATGGAACGCCACGAGGTCGAGGCGCTGCTGACCTTGGCCGAAGAACTGCACTTCGGCCGGACCGCGCAACGGTTGCACGTGACCACAGGCCGCGTCAGCCAGACGATCCGGCAGCTCGAGCACCGCGTTGGCGTGCCGCTTTTCGAGCGCACCAGCCGCAAGGTCGCGCTCACGCCCATCGGCAAGCAACTGGTCGACGACATCCGACCGGCGTACGCACAACTGCGGGCCGGTCTGGCCAGAGCGATCGAGGCGGGCAAAGGCCTTGACGGCGAACTACGGGTCGGTTTCGTCGGAGCCGCCGCGGCCGAGATGCTGATCAATGCCGAGGAGGTGTTCGGCAAGCGTTATCCCGGTTGTGCCGTGCACCTCAAGGAAATGCACCTCGGTGACGCACCGGAACGCTTGCGGTCTGGCGAAATCGACATCATGCTCGGCTGTTTTCCCCTCGCGGCAACAGACCTCGTGACCGGCCCGACGCTGCTGACCGAACAGTGGTTGCTCGCGGCACCTGCCCGCCATCCGCTGGCACGACGGTCGCACGTGGCCACGAAAGACCTTGCCGGGCAGACGTTCCTCCAGGCGCCGTGCGGCCTTTCCTTCGCCGGAACCCACCCCGGGCCCAGGGCGGAGACGTTCCAGGAGATCCTGACGTTGGTCAGCGCGGGCAAGGGGATCTTCGCGGTCGGCGAACACGCGATCCGCTTCCATGACCGGCCCGACATCGCTTACGTGCCGATCTCCGACGCGCCGAAGCTGGAATGGGGACCAGTCTGGCGTGCGACGAACGAGAACGCGCGAGTCCGCGGCTTCGTCGAAGCCCTCACCGGTGCGTGAGCACGTTGACGATATGCCCGTCCGGATCACGCACGAAGAACCGACGCACGCCCCAGGGCTCATCACGGATCGCGTACACGATGTCCGCTCCCTGATCCACAAGTGTGGCATGCACGTCGTCCACATCGGACACCTCGACGGACATGTCCGGTTGCATGCCGGACGGATCCGCGTCGGTCAACAGCACCTGGGCGGTCGGGTTGCTCGGTGACGCGAGGCCGACCACCCAGCCGTGGTTCATCACTTCCTGGAACCCCAGCAGGCCGTAGAACTTCGTACTGGCCCCGATGTCGGCGCTGCGAACATCGGGGACCACCCGTCGAATCGTCATGCCGGCGAGACTAACGCCGGATCCCCAGCGTGCTCTTGGAAGGAAGGAGGCCCGACTGGACCGCCGCCATCGTCACCGGCATCACCAGCTCGGCCAGCCTGCCTGGATTGATCACCGACCACGGGGCGGTGGCGAGCTCGTCGGTGAGTCGTTCGACCGCTTCCCTGCCGTCTTTTCCTTCCTGTGTGGCGTTTCCGTCGGCATCGACCCAGCCACGCTCGTGCAGACTGCCCTGCGCGGCCGCCCATTGTTCCTCTGACCAGCCTCGGCTCGCGAAGACCTCGACCGGCGCGGCGCCGATGGCGGCGAAGGAGACCAAGGACTCGACCGGGTCCAGCCCGGCGGTGACCAACGCGGCAATGTGCCCGTCGCCGCGGTGTTCCCTGATGATCGTGGCCGCATGCCACAACACGAGGTGCGGTTCCTCCGGCCACGGAAGGGACGCGTTCGCCGCGGCCAGTGGACGACCTGCGGTGTCCGCCGCCAGCGCGACCTTCTTGGCCAGGTCGGCCGCCTCGGTCAGATCCGTCTCCCCGAGGAGACGGCGCAGCGCCCGATCCATCCCACGAGTTCGTGCCGCGACCACGTCCGCAGCCGATGCGATGTCCCACGCGGGGGACATGTGTTCGGCGACCATGTCGGGGTTGAAGCTGTAGAACGTCGCCGAGACCAGCTCCGCGCTCGCCGGGCCTAAGGGCGCGGACCTCAGCGGGAAATAGGTCGGCCAGCGGGTATCGACCTCGTACCCGAGTCTGGCCAGCTCGTCGAAGACCTCGGGGGCGTAGTAGACGAGCGCGTGCACCGGCTCAAGCAAGTGCCACATCTGCCGCATGGAAACCTCCACTATCCATTTGTCGCCAAGATAGGAGCCGTGTCGCATCTTGTCAATGACAAGATTGGGAGTATCGTGCCGGTCATGCCCTATCACCACGGCGACCTGCGCCGGGCTGTGCTCGACGCCGCGCTCGAGGTCATCACGGCCGACGGCCCCAGCGCGATCAGCCTGCGGGACCTCGCCCGGCGAGCAGGCGTGTCGCACGCGGCGCCGGCCCACCACTTCAAGGACAAGGCCGGGCTGCTGACAGCAATCGCCGTGGAGGGTAACGAGCTGCTGGCCGAATCGCTAGAACAGGCGATCGCCGGGCAGTGCACCCGGCTGATCGACCTCGGCGTGCGGTACGTGCGGTTCGCGCTGGACCACCCTGGCCACTTCGCCGTCATGTACCGCCCGGACCTCTACCACCGCGACGCGCCTGAGCTGATCGCCGCGCGTGAGCGGACCGGGAAGCTGTTGCGTGGGACCGTCCAAGCGATCGCCGGAGACCAAGACGCCCGGGTGACCCAGCTCGCGGCATGGTCGGCCGCGCACGGTTTCGCCACGCTGGCGTTGGCAGGCAACCTGGACAGGACAATCGGCGACCAGGACCCCGCGGAACTGTTCCGTACGTTGGCCGACGCGATGTTCGTGGGTCGTGGCACGATCGAACAATGAACGATCTCGAGGAGCACCGGATCGGACTGACCGGCTACTGCTACCGGATGCTCGGGGCGTCGCTGGAAGCCGAAGACGCGGTGCAGGAGACGTTTCTGCGGGCATGGCGCAAGCAAGACCAGCGCCAAGGCCAGTTGAAGTCCTGGCTGTACGCGATCGCGACCAACGTCTGCCTGGACATGCTGCGCAGCGCCCAACGCCGGGTGATCGCCATGGACGTCGCCGAACCCTCCAGCGCGGGCACCGAATTCCCGGCGCCCCTGCCGGAAAGTTCTTGGATACAGCCAGTTCCGGACGCCCGCGTGCTCGATCCGGCCACCGTCGTGGCCGAGCGGGAAACCATCCGGCTGGCGTTCGTCGCGGCCCTGCAATACCTGCCGCCCAAGCAACGCGTGGTGCTGATCCTGCGGGAAGTGTTGGCGTGGAAGGCAGACGAGGTCGCCAAGCTGCTCGACACCAGCGTCGCGTCGGTCAACAGTGCGCTGCAACGGGCGCGTGCGACGCTCGCGACGCGGCCGACCGCGAAGCCACTCGATGAGGATCAGCAACAGCTGATCGAGCGGTACATGCAAGCCTTCACGCGCTACGACCTCGACACGCTCGTGACGTTGCTGCACGAGGACGCAACGTCGAGCATGCCGCCGTTCACCTGGTGGATGCGTGGCCGTGACGAGCTCATGGCAGCTTTGCGAGGCGCCGGGTCCGAGGCGATCTGCCAGATCTCGACGTTCGTGCCCGCCGGTTTCGCCAACGGCGCGCCGGTGTACGGCCAGTACCTCGAAGGCAAGCCGTTCTCGCTGCAGGTCTTCGAGGTCTCCGGCGGACTGATCACGCACACGACGACATATCTGCAGGCCAGCGACCTCTTTCCGCTTTTCGGGCTGCCGGTCGATGAGTTTTCCGACGCCGCCCCGTCCTAGGTGACAAGACCTGACGAAAGGACACTCGTGGCCGGTTACGTGACAGTCAATGGCGTTCGCTCCTGGTACGACGTGCACGGTGCTGGAGAACCGCTCGTCCTGCTGCACGGCGGCTTTTCCGACTCACGGGACTTCGAGACCAACCTGCTGACGCTGGTCGGCAAGTTCAAGATCTACCTGCTGGACCGGCGTGGCCACGGGCGTACGCCGGATGTCGAAGGCCCGGTCAGCATGGACATGCTGGTGGACGACGTGGCCGCGTTCATCGACGAGGTCGTCGGCGAGCCCGCGCACGTGGCCGGCTACAGCTCAGGCGGGTTCGTCGCGCTCGCGGTCGCCATCAAGCGACCCGACCTGGTGCGCAAGCTGGTGTTGGTGAGCACCGCGTACGACAAGGACGGCTGGATGTTCCTGCCGCAGCCGGACGCCGAACTCCCGCCGCAACTCGTCGACCGCTACGCCGAGGTCTCACCCGACGGCCGCGACCACATGCCTGTGGTGGTAAGGAAATTCGCCGAGATGGAAGCCGGCGAGTCGCTCAGACCGGCCGAGGTGACGAGCCCGACGCTGATCCTCGTCGCCGACGACGACATGATCCATCTGCGCCACATCATCGACATGTACGAGGCGATCCCCAAGGCACAGCTGGGAATCGTGCCCGCGACGTCGCACTTGTTGTTCTGGGAGCGCCCTCAACTGGTCACCCGGCTGGTCGATGAGTTCCTGACAACGGAGCCCGCGCCGATGATGCCGATCCGACGCCCGGGCGGATTCCTTTCTCAGCAACAGCAATAGCCGCACGAACGAACGCCGCGATGGCCCTGGACGACGAACGCTCGGGCCACCCCGATCGCGATCGTCGTGATTGGACCGTCCACAACGGGCACCGCGGCCAGGTCACCGCGCAGGCCGATCCGAGCCGATTCGGGCAGCACGGCGATCACTTGGCCGATCGCGATCAGCTGCATCAGCTGTGCGGCATCGCGAACCTCCGGTCCAGTGCCGGTCATGCCGGGCCAGCGCGGCATCGGTTCGCCCTCCAGATCGGACATCCACAGGCGGTCCCGGTTGGCGTACCGATGCCCGACGGGCAGGATCGCGACCGCACCTTCGATCCGCAGCGGCTCGACGTCGAATCCGGAAGTGTCGTCGTGTGGCAGGTGCAGGACCGCGACATCAGCCCGGCCGTCCCGCAGGATCTGCGCCTGCTCACCGATTCCGCAGACCTGCACATGCACTGGCAGCGCGTCAGGTTCGTGGCGTAGGCGTCCACAATGTGCTGCAGCAGGCCACCATCACTGCCCGGCTTCATGACCAGCACCAGCTTCGGCTCGGCGACCCGCTGGGTTCGCCGGGCCGCCACGGCGACCGCGTCCAAGGCTTTGCGGCTTCGTGCAGCAAGACCTCACCGGCTTCGGTGCGCACGACCTTGCGGCTCGTTCGTTCGAAACTCCAACTATCGCTGCACCAAGCCGGTCATGGCCTTTTTCAGCACCCAATGGTGAGCTTGAGCCATGACAGAACAGAAGATCGCGTTGGTGACCGGTGCCAACAAGGGCATCGGTTACGAGATCGCCGCGCAGCTCAAGGCGCTGGGCATGACGGTGATCATCGGCGCTCGCGACGAGCAGCGTCGCGCTGAAGCGGCGAAAGCCCTGGGGGTCGAGTCCGTGGCACTCGACGTGACGGACGCCGGGACTGTCGAGAAAGCCGCCGCGTGGATCGACGAACGTTTCGGCAGGCTGGACGTGTTGGTGAACAACGCCGGGATCGTCGGCGGACGTGCCCAGGCACCGACCACGGTCGACCTCGCCCTGGTCCGGGACGTGTTCGAGACCAACTTCTTCGGCGTCATCAGGGTCACCAACGCGATGCTGCCGCTGCTGAAACGCTCGGCCGGTGCCCGGATCGTGAACATGTCCAGCGGTGTCGGTTCCATCGGCGGCGCGACCGCGATCTACGGTGAATTGCCGCCGGGCGCGGCTTATCCGCCGTCGAAGACCGCGCTCAACTCACTGACCGTGCAGTACGCCAAGGACCTGCGCGGAACCGGAATCCTGATCAACGCGGCCGACCCGGGTCACTGCGCCACGGATCTCAACAACAACACGGGTTTCCGGACCGCGGCCCAAGGCGCGGCGATCGCCGTCAAGCTCGCCACCCTCGACGACGACGGCCCGACCGGCGGCTTCTTCAACGACGACGGTCCACTGCCCTGGTAGGACTAGCCTGGATGACGTGAAGCGGATCGATCTGGGGGAAGTGCCGTACCTCGAAGCGATCGAGGACATGCGCACCTGGGTGGAACAGCGGCAGCACAACCTGATCGAAGACCGTCTGGTCCTGCTGACGCATCCCCCGGTGATCACCTACGGAGCCCGCACACCACCCGCCGAACTGCCGAAACACGGTGACATCCCCGTCATCCCGGTGGATCGCGGCGGGCAGGCGACGTACCACGGGCCTGGGCAGCTGATCGGCTACCTGGTCATCGACCTGCGTCAGCGTGGTCCCGGCGACGTCGTGCGGTGGTTGGAGAACGGCCTGATCACCGCGCTGGACTCGCTGGGGTTCACGCTGACCCGCCGCGACACACCACCCGGCAGCCAGAGTCTGGTCGGGGTGTGGACGCCCGACCACCGGAAGATCGCGTCGATCGGGATGCGCATCCGCCGGGGCGTGACCAGCCACGGGTTCTCCCTCAACATCACCTCCGACCTGACGGTCTACGAGTCGTTCACGGCGTGCGGCCTGCCCGGCGTGCCGATGACGTCCTTGGCGGAACTGACCGACGACGTGCCGTCCGAAGCCAAGGTCCGGGATGCCATCGCCGCGGCCTTGGGCGCCATTTGACCTAATCCCGTCCTGTCCCAACTGATGCCCGTTTGGGCGGGTGATACCGGCCCGAAGCGCAATAGTTTGGCGACGTGCCGCCTGATCGTCCGGCCCCCACCACGGAGCCTGCCGCTGCTCCGGCGCAGCAGCCCGCGGTCGTGTCGCCTCAGGCGCAGTCGCCGGCCGAGGCATTGCTGGCGTTGCAAGGAATGGCGGGCAACGGGGCCGTCTCGCGGATGATGTCGAGCCCGGTTCCGGTCACGATCGCGCCGCCGAGTTCCCCCGAATTCCTCAGCCTGGTGGCGGACATCGAGGCCCGGCGAGCCGCGATCCTCGCGCACAGCACGACCCAGGCTGAGCAGATCCGGGCCGGCGCGGATGCTTTGAAGCAGCGTTTCCGTACGGCGGCAGACACCAAGGCGGTGGCCGTCGAGCAGGCGCACGCAGCCGCTCTTGGAGTCGTCCAGCAGCACGCGTCCACGGCCCAGGCGACCATCCAGAGCAACCTCGACGCCGAGCTGGCCCGGGTGGACGCCGCTGCGGAAGCCGAGCTGCAACGCCTTGACCAGACGATCGAGGAGAAGCGCGGCACGGTCGCCCGGCACGCCGAGGACAAGGCCACTCTGGCCACCACCGCAGGCACCGAACAGGCCCAACGAGCCACCGACGGCACGGCTGAGCGCACCACCCGCGCGAACGAAATCGCCAACGCCAAGATTGAGCGGTACCGGACGCACGAGAAGGCAGACGACATCCGCGACACCGTGGAATCAGCGAAGCGTGACGTGATCGCCGAGCTGGACCGGACCGGCACGGCCGTGGCCAACAGTGTCCGGACCAAGTCGACGGAACTCGGCGGGCACTTCCGGGACGAAGCCGCCCAGACGGCACGGGATTTCGACCAGCCACGCACCGACGCCCGTGCCCAGATCCTGGAGAACCGGGACCGCACCAAGGACACGCTTCGGGAGATCGCGGCCAACGCGACCGCGCGGATCACCTCGGAGGCCAACCAGCTCGGCACGTCGCTGCAGGAGGAATCCACCCGGCGCGCCTTGGAGATCCGCGCGCAGGCGGCGTTGTTCGACTCGTCGATCGACGAGTCCGTGGCGACCACGATCACCCAGCTCGCCGAGCCGGCCGAGGCGCTCGCCAACGACCTGGCCGGTTTCGCGCAGGACAACCAGGATGCCGCGTGCTACCCGCCGTTCGTCGACGAGGCGCGTGCCGAACTGCTGACCGCGGCGAGCGAACGGGAAGCCCAGATCGACGACCTGGCCACGCAGTTCCTCAGCAGCTTGGACCAGACGACCGGCGACGCCGAGACCACGCTCAACGACCACGCCGAAGCGCTGATCAGCGGCGTGCAGCAGGCCGGCAACGACTTCGGCGGCCCGATCAACGAGATCATGCAGAACACGGCCCAGGAGATGCACGACGCGGCCGACGAGGGCGCACGAAGCATGGCCGTGGTCACCGACGAGGTCGGCCGCGAGCTGGACCGTGTCATCCAGGATCTGGATTCCCGTTGGGACGAAAGGCTTTCCGAACACACGAGGGAACTGCGCGAAGAGGTTGACAACGCACTGGCCGACGAAGACCGTGCGGTGCGGGGGTTCTCCGACGAGATCGACGTCAGCGTCGACCGGATCGTCGAGGAGAGCGGCTTCTTCGACTCGCTGTGGAACTTCTGCGCCGGCCTGGTCGAGGGGATCTGGAACGGCCTGGTCGGGCTGCTCAAGGGCATCTGGGACGCGATCAGGACACCGCTGTTCTGGATCGCGGTCGCGATCGTCGTGGTCATCATCGCCATCGCCGTGATCGTGCTGGTGATCAAGGGTGCGGCCGTGCTCGCGGCGATCGGCGCGGTGCTGGCGTTCGTCGGGAAGGTCCTGCTGGTCATCGGCGTGATCGTGGGCAGCATCGCCGCGCTGTACTACCTGTACCTGGCGATCACCCGGCCGGACCTGACGTGGCGGCAACGCGGCGAGCTGGTCGGCCGCGCGATCTTCGAGGCCGCGATGGCGTTCGCCGGAACCGGGATCCTGGCCCGGCTCAAGGTGTTCGCGCAGGTCGCCAGGTTCCGTGCGCTCGTGACCAGGGTCGGCAGCCTGGTGCTGGCGATCAGGCTGGTCAACAAGGTGCCGGACCTGGAGAAGATCGCCAGGCTGCTGGACCTGGCCGAGGCCGCGAACGTGCTGCGGGTGCTGGACAAGGTCACGGACGCCGAGCTCGCGATCGTCCTGCTCGGCAAGGTGCGGGACATCGACGAGCTGCTTGTGCTGGTGGACAAGTGTTCCGACGCCGCGACGCTCGCCCGGCTGCCCGAACTGATCGACGCGTTCGACCAACGGCTGCTGCTCCGGGTCGCCGCCGAGATCGACTTCCGTGACCTGCTGCCCTTCTTGGATCAGCAGGAGACCGCTGCGGCACGCCAGATCCTCACCCAGTACGCCGACGCGGGCAGCTGGGACCGACTGCGCAAGTTCCTCCGTGGCATGGGCCAAGCCGCCGAGACCGAGGGCTACGCAGCAGCAGGCGCGGGCGACATCATCGTGGACAACCAGACGCTCTCAGCTGTGCGCGCGATGCTCGGGGGCGTGGACTACACCGCGCTGCAGCCGATCGAGCAGCGCATGATCCAGCAACTGTTCGCCCAGCTCGGCCAGCCACTCGACGCGACCGGGACGCTCGTCCCGCCGAACCAGGCGGCGATCCAGGGAATCATGGGCCGGTTGCGGGCGCCCGCCACAGTCATGGGCGAAACCGGCGTCAACGCCGTGCACAAGCCGCTGGGCGGGGCGGCCAGCGATCTGGGCGCGGTGGAACGTCCGGCCGGTCTGGCCGTCGACATCGATCGCAACAGCGCGGCCTACCGCCAGGTGCTGACCGACCTGGAGAGCCCGCCGAACCGGCCGTGGACTCCGTCGAGCACAACCGCACCCACGCCTGTTGGCAAGGCGGAAGGGATCAGGGACCGTACAGTCGTGGCAGACGCTCTGTTCGCCCAGGTGGAAGGCGGTGGCGTGCCGCGGTTCATGACCGCCGACGGCGCGGTGTTCGAGCGGCTCGCCGGCTGGGCCGTGTCGGTCAACCCGCCCGCGGCCGGGGCCGGGAGTGTCGCGACCAGGTTGGCCAGGGCGAACCCGAACGGATTCGAGATACTGCTCAACGGCCGCAGAATGCTCGTGATCCCGGTAGGACTGTGAAGACAATGCCCTCTGCGTACTTCGTCGCCGAACTCGACTGCCCGGTGTGTGGCGCCCGGTCGCCGGCGGACGAGTCCATCGAGCTGGTCACCCCGCTCGTGGACGGCGGGTTCTGGACGGTCGGCGAGAGCGATCCAGACTTCACGTGGCGCGCCATCCGCGTGTACTACCCCGTTTTGCGCGAACCGGCGGACGATGAGCCTGTCCAACTGCTCGAAACGTGGGTCTGCCCGTCGTGCGGATCGACGAACTGGGCTCGGATCACCTTCGAGGACACCGTGATCAAGCAGATCTCGGCGGTACCGCTGGATGTGCTCACGGTCAGCACGGCGCATGCCATCAGTGAGGACGTCGGCCAGCCGTACCAGGAGATCACCGGCGAGGAACTGTTCCCCGGCGGCAACATCCGCATCGACTTCCGCGAGCGTTTGCTCGCGGCTCTGCAAAGCTAGGTCACGCCGCCTCCAGCAGGGCTTGTCCAGACGGTGTCAGCCTCGCTGGTTCGTGGTCTTGCCCGGTGATCAGGCCTGCCTGGGTCAGGCGCATCGCGGCGAACTGGTCGCAGCAGCTCAGACCGTCGATTCGCAGGCACACACCGGAAATCTCACACCGGCCTGCGGCGACGGCGCGCAGAACGGCCCGGTCCCTGTTGCTGATGGTGCTGATCATTGTCCGCTCCTTCGTTTCGTACCTCGCTCTACTTATTCGTCGAAGCAGGGGCCCCCGGATCGACATCTCTTTGACGAAAAAGAGGCGCGTAAGATCCCTCGAATACAGGATTCACACTAAGTACCCGGAGAAATACGCTGAGTTGATGACAACGCGGGCGGCGACCTTCCGTTCGGTCCTCGCAGTCGGGGAGTTCCGGGCCATTTGGCTTGCGGAGCTGTTGTCGCAAGCCGGTGACCAACTCGCCCGCGTGGCGCTGTCCGTCCTGGTGTTCCAACGGACCAACTCCGCCGCACTGACCGGACTGACGTTCGCGCTCACGTACCTGCCGACGATGCTCGGCGGGATCCTGCTGTCCGGCCTCGGTGATCGGTTCCCGCGACGGACCGTCCTGGTCGTCTCGGACGTCGTACGTGCCGCGCTCGTGGCCCTGATGGCGATCCCTGGCACTCCACTGTGGCTGCTGTGCATCCTGTTAACAGCTGTGGTGATGGCGAACGGTCCGTTCAAGGCCGCACAGTTGGCTCTGCTGCCGGATGTCCTCGACGAGAAGCGTTACGTCGTCGGTCTCGCGGTTCGCAACGTGACCGTCCAGTCCTCTCAGGTCGCCGGGTTCGCGGGCGGCGGTCTGCTGGTCAGTCTGCTCAACCCGTATCTGGCGTTGGGGTTGGACGCGGCCACTTTCGCCTTGTCCGCCTTGATCATCCGTTACGGCGTGCGCTGGCGTCCGGCCGCACGAGCCGGGAAGGATCCCGTGCGCCTGAGCGCGTTCCGTCTGGTGTGGCGTGATCCGCGGCTCCGGCTGATCGCGTTGATCTCGTGGTTGTCGTTGTTCTACATCGCACCGGAAAGCCTGGCCGCGCCGTACGCCGCCGAACTCGGGCTCGGCGCGCTCGCGGTCGGTCTGATCATGGCGAGCCATCCGGTCGGCAGCATCATCGGCGCGTACGCGTACACGCGGTACGTCAGCGAGGAGAACCGGCTGCGCACGCTCGGCCTGATGGGCATCCTCGCCGGGATTCCGTTGCTGTTCAGTGCTTTCCAGCCGAACCTGGCCACGTCCATGATCCTTTTCGGACTGACGGGCGCGTTCAGCACGGCGTACACGCTCCAATGTGCCGCAACCGCAACACGGTTACTGCCCGACAGCGGACGTGCCCAAGGCATCGGCCTGCTTGCGACAGCAGCCCTTACGGCTCAAGGCATCGGCGCGTTGCTTGCCGGCGTCCTGGCCGACTTGTCCACCGCGTCAGCGGCTGTCGCGATCTCGGGCGCGGCCGGTGTCGTGGTCGCGATTCCGCTGACCTACGCATGGGCTACACAGAGCCACGGACGTGATCGAGCATCCACGCCTCGGCTTCCGGATACACACCGGAACACGCCCACGGCTGACCGGTGACGTCCAGCACCAGCAGTTGATCACCCGGATCGAGCTGGGACGCCAGAATGTCACGGACCTCATCGAGGTGATAACCGGTGGACACCAGCCACACGTTCTCGGCGGGATGCCACCAGCGCCCCAATGAGGAGATCATTCGGGCAAGACCCGCGCCGGGAGCGTCCATCCCCACGCGGGTCACCGAATAACAGATCAGCAGGGTGCCCACTGAATCCATCATTCCGTACCGGCGCCGGTTTCGATGTCGTCCAGGTGTGTGAATAAAACGCAGGTCCAGCGGGTATTCCAAGGTCCCGACGATGTGGGAGGCAGCATGTTAGCCATCATCGGTGCGGTCTTGTTCGCACTCGCTCTCATCCTCGATCTCGCCGACGCCAACATCGGCGACACGATCAACGCGGCGACCATCGTGACCGCTGGCCTGCTCTGTGTCGCCCTTCATCTGGCCGGCGTCGGCACTCGGGTCCGCACCGGCGGTTGGAGCCTGCGCAGCCGTAGGTAAAACGCTGTAACGCCAACGCCCTTCGTGCGTGAGTCGACCACGCACGAAGGGCGTCTTCGCGGTTAGCAGCCCCCGCAGTTGTAGTACGTGACGTCCCAGTGGTTCGACTCGTAGTAGTAGATGTTGCCGGAGCGGGACTGCCACTTGTCGCCGCCGATGGGCGTGAAGTTGTTGCGCACGTAGTTGTTGATGCACGTGCTCAGGGCGTAGTCCAGCTTGTAGCCGTTCCAGTGGCTGTACGTGCCGCTGGCGTGCCCGGTCTCGGTGCCCCCGGTGATGTTCAGCGCGCACCCGCTCGCCGACTTGAGGGTTTCCGCGCCCTGGATCGTGGCCAGGTTGACCTGTTCGAACGATGTGCACGTGGGATTGTTGCGGTCACTGCAGTTGCCGCTGGACGACCACGTGATGCCCGCGTTGCGTAACCGTGTCGTGGCTTGCGCGTGGGTGAGTTTGGTGACCTGAACGACCACGGTGCCCGGCTCCGCCGAGTTGGCGACGGGGTCGGATTCCTTGTCCGCCACCGAAGCCTGCGCCATGCCCGCCGAGAAAAGCAGGGTCGCCGCTGAAATGATCAACGAGCGAGCCAGAATGTGCCGCATTCGATCGTGCTCCTTCGATTCCGGGCAGCCTGGAACACCGCCCGGGTCCCGAGCGGATGATCATGAATGGCTGCCTGCAGGGTCGAACGATCGAGAGAGTAATAGTTACTGACTAGATATCACAGGCGACTGGGACAAATTTTCGTCCGCTGTCCGGGTCCGGCGCGATCGCAGTTCACGAATCGCCAGGTACAGTGCGACGAGCGTGGTCAAAACAGCTGTGCCGAGCGCGAAAGCCGCGCCGACCGCGACTCGTCCGTCTGCCGCGTTCGTCCCGGCGTGATACATCGCGACCATCACCGCCGCACCTGTGGCCGTCCCGATCCGTTGCCCGGTCTGCAAAGCACCACCCGCCGCACCGGCCATCCGGGTCGGCACGTTCTCCAGCGTCAGCGTGACGTTCGGCGAGATCACCGACCCACCACCGATTCCCGAGATCAGCAACGGAATCGCCAGCCACAGCCCGACTTGCTCAGGCGGGCTGATCAGGGCGACGACACCACACGACACCAGCCCGACGGTGACCACACTCAGTGCCGTCACGGTGATCCGGCGCCCCCACTTGGCCACCAGCCGTCCCGAGATCGCCGCCGACACCGCGGAACCAATGGCGAACGACGTCACGACCAGACCGGATTGCAGTGCGGTGTAACCCAAGCCGGTCTGGAAGAACATGGCCAGCACCACGAAGATCCCGGCGTATCCGGCGAAGTAGACCGCGCCGACCGCCGCTCCGGACGCGAAACCCCTTGTGCTGGTGAACAACCGCAGATCGAGCAGCGGCGCTCGCCCCTGCTCGACAGTCCGCTTCTCCCAGCGGATGAACAGGTATCCGAGCACGACCGCGACCGGGAACAGCCACCACCACTCGCCGAGCTGGCCGCTTTCCACCTGAACAACCGGGAACAACAAGGAAACCACGGCAAGGCCGAGCAACGCCGCGCCGGCGAAGTCGATCTCGGACCGGACGTCGATCTTGCGGCGTTCGGTCTTCGGCAGCACCCGCGCGGCCAGGATCAGCGCGATGACGCCGATCGGCACGTTGACGTAGAACACCCACCGCCAGCCGGACTCCGCGCCGAACGCGGCGATGATCAGCCCACCGAGAACCGGGCCGATCGCGGTGGAGACGCCGATCGTGGCGCCCATCAGCCCGAAGGCCTTGCCGCGTTCGGCACCTCGGAACATGCTCTGGATCAGCCCGGAACTCTGTGGCGTCAGCAATCCGGCTGACGCGCCTTGCAGCAGCCGCGCGATGATCAGCAGCTCGATCGACGGAGCCGCGCCCGCGAGCGCGCTGGTGAGCACGAACGCGGTCAGCGCGAGCATGAAGATCCGTCTGCGGCCCAGCGCGTCACCCAGGCGTCCGCCTGCGACGAGCACGAGCCCGAACGTCAAGGCGTAGCCGGAGACCACCCATTGCACCGCGCCCGCGCTGGCGTGCAACCCCGTCTGCATCGACGGCAGGGCGACGTTCACGATGCTGACGTCGAGCAAGGTCATGAACCCGACGCCCAGGGTCACCGTGAGCGCACGCCACCGCCGCGGATCCGGTTCTTCGCTGTTGGCCACCCACCCATAGTCGTCCTTGCGGACGATCAGCGCATCAGGTCACGGTCTTGCCATTGATCTTGACGTTGGTGCACGCCGGCTTCGTGGCGTTCTTGACCTTCGGCGTGGCGTTGGTGATCTTGGTGAAAGTGCTGTTCGCTATGGACATCCCGGTGATTCTCGATTCGCTGAGGCCGTCGAGGCTCCACGCGTAGCTGGCGCCGTCGACCGTCATGTCCTCCACCGTGATGTTGCGGACAGTCGGGTTCACGATCGGCCCGAACCCCGGCCCGGTCAGGCTGTAGTTCAGCGTCACGCTGATCGCCTCCCGTTGCACGCCGCTCGCCTTGATCCGGCGAGCGTGCACACCGTCGACCGTGCCGCCGCGCCGCTTGTTGGTCTTGATGTAGAGCACGTGGAACGCGCTGTACGACGAGCCTTTCCGGATCGTGCAGTCCTCGAAGAACACATTGCGGACACCGCCGGACATTTCGCTGCCGACGGTCAACGCGCCCCAGCGCCCGAGATGCGTGCAGTTCTGGATAACGATGTTCTCGGACGGCACACCGATCCTGCGGCCGTCGGTGTCCCTTCCGGACTTCACCGCGACACCGTCATCACCGGTGTCGAACTGGCAGCCGGTGATGTGCACGTCGGAGCTGGCTTCCGGGTCGCAGCCGTCGACCATGCCGCCGCGGCTGTAGACCTTCACGTTTCGGACGGTCACGTTCCTGGCGAGCACCGGATGGATCGTCCACATCGCCGGGTTGCGCAGGTTCACGCCTTCGACCAGCACGTTCTGGCATTCGTAGAGCTGGATCATGTTCGGCTTGAGGAAGTGGCCCGAGCCGAACGTCCGGCTGGTGACCGGCACGTTGTCCACGGCCATCTGCTGCAGCCGATCCCAGTCCGGGCCGCGTTTGCCGTCGTAGTCGAACCACGGGCCGGACGGGCCCTGGCCGTCGATCGTGCCCGCTCCGGTGATCGCCACGTTGCGCTGGCCACGGGCGTAGATGAACGGCGAGAAGTTCATGCACTCGATCCCCTGCCAGCGCGTGAACACCCTCGGGTAGTCCTTCGGATCCGTGCTGAACTTGACCGTCGCTCCGGCCGAGACGACCAGGTTGACGTTCGAAAGCAGCGTCACCGCGCCGGTCAGGAAGCTGCCCGACGGCACGACGACCCTGCCGCCGCCTGCCTTGTTGCAGGCCTCGATGGCTTTGCGGAAGGCCTCGGTGTTCTTGGTCTTGCCGTCGCCCTTGGCGCCGTAAGCCGTGACGTCGAAGGTCGCGTCCGGGAAGGTCGGCGGAACGATCCTCGCCAGGATCAGCGGCACTTGATCCCACGGTGACGCCTCGGCCGCATGGGCCGCGTTCGGGAGCATCAATCCGGCCGCGACCAGGCCGGTTGCCTTCAGGAAATCACGCCGTCCATTCGCCATGGTGGCCCCTTCGGATCACGCGGCGGAATGAAAACGTTTACAGCGTTACATGGTCCCCTGAGGATGGTCACGGCGTCAAGGCGATACGGCGTACCCCCAGAACGCCGTACCGCGCTCTGAGTACACCCCGTCACTGGTTGTGAAGTCCAGTCAACGTTTCCGCGACCGGCTTGCCGATCTGCTGCTTGGCCAGGTAGAAGCCGGCTTCGTGCGGTTTCGCGCCGTTGTCCACGGTGTATGAGCTCTCGAGTACTCCTTGAGCGCCGGGGAACATCGAGGTCAGTTCCGGCCGGGCGGCCACCAGGTCGTCCTGGTCGACCACGTTCACCCAGCGCCTGACCTGGGGCGGAACCGCCGGAGGCTGCGGCCGGAGCCGGTCGTAGACCACGGTGCGCAAGCCGAGCGGCGAGCCGCAGGTGACGAGCAGCGGCAACGGGCGTTCGAGCTGGTGAGCGGCCTCGTAGGCGACCACGGAACCCAGCGAGTGCGACACGATGACCTTGGTGTCCGCGTCGATCAGGGCACTGACCCGGCGCTGGATCTCCGCGTGCACCTCCTCGTCGGTCAGATACCGCGTGACCTGCCGCAACGCCTTCACCACGACCCGTTCGGCCAGCGCGACACCGAACCGCGCGAACGGCTTCAGCCTGACCAAGCTGTTGACGATCGGCCGCAACGCGGCGCGAACGCCCTGAGTCTCCCCTGCCGGGCCGTCAAGCTCCCGCTGCGCGGTGGCACGGTCGGACTCGCGGCTGGCATCCTCGGCGGCCCGTTTCAGCCATTCCCGGCCGAGCTGCTCGGCGAACTCCCACTCGGCCTCGTCGAGCTCCTCGGCGCCGCCCTGCTGGTCCTTGGGCAGGAACAGGTCGCCGTAGAAGGCCATCCGGACGTCGATCTCCTTGGTCCGCCACAGCCGGTCGGCCAGTTCGGGATACCCGGCGACCCGGACACCTCCGGCGAGGCTCGGCAGCCAGTCGGCTTCGAGGCCGTCGGCCGACTTCTGCTCCTGTGCGATCCCGTGGACGAGCACGACCTCCGCCATGACGCAGAGGCTATCGTGACTGGTTAATCTGATCGGCGTGGGAGAACGTCGGGCACTGGTGATCGCATCCCAGTGCGGAGGGCTGAACCTGTTGTCGTTCCTCCCTGGCGCCGCTCGTGAAGTCGCGGAAACGTTGCTGGATCCCTCGATCGGCGGTTGCGTACCGGCCTTGCCGGACACTCCGTTGCTCGTCGATCCGAGTGTCACCGAGCTCGACGCAGCGGTCACCGAGGCCTTCGAACGTGCCTCGGCGGACGAGGCCACGCTGTTCATCGCGTTGGTCGGGCACGGCGAGTACACCTACGACGACTTCTACTTCCTGGTCAGGGACACCACACTGCCGCCCAACAGCCGCACGGCTTTCCTGCTGGCGCAGCGGATCCGTGAGCTGCTCGCGCAGCACTCGCTGCTGGACGGCTTGGTGTTGTTGCTGGACACGTGCCACGCGGGGATCGCGGCTCGGCAAGCTGCCGATCGATGGATGCGGATCGTCGGCGAAGCGGGGCGCCGGTTCGAGGTGCTCACCGCGTCGGACGACCGGGCCGCGGCGAATGGATGTTTCAGCAGGCAGTTGGTGAACGTGTTGCGCTCAGGGCATCCCGACCTGGGTTCGCGGTTGCGCTGTCCCGACATGAAAGTGGTGCTGTCGGGATTGTGCCCGGCACAGACCGCGGTGCATTTGGCGTTCGACGGCAGGCGTGAGATCGCGGCTGGCGATGAAGGCCTTTGGCTGGCCAAGAACACCTCTGAGACTTGGCGTTCCTCCTTGGCGGCCGACAATCCGGCTGCCGACCTGATCGACAGCCTGACCCGGGATTACGTTCCGCCCGAAGAACTCCGGACTGTGGTCGGGCATTTGATGATGGGAACGTCCACCATCGCCGTGGTCGGTCCAGGCTTGGACAAATCCCGGTTGCTCGCCGCGTTGGCCAGGCCGTCGGTGGCACCGGACGTCATCCCGCCGCGGTTGATGGACGCCGTGGTTTTCGTGTCCGCCACTGACACTGTCGAGCGGACAGCCGCGGAATTGGCGCGGCAGCTTGGCAGGAACGTGCGCGGATTCGCCGACGCTGCCGGGGCTTTCGAAGCGTCCGCGGATCCGGTTGTCTGGCGAGGCGCCGACGCGTTCGAGCGTGCGGTCGCCGGACCGTTGCGCCATTCCCAGCTCAAAGTCCGGATCGCGGTGGACGGTTTGGACAACTTGCCAATGGTCGCACACGACCGGCTGGTCGACGCCTTGCAAAGGCTGGAGAACGCGCAAACCGTGCTGGCAGTCAGGAATCCGATCACGGCACAGGCCCGTGTCTGGCTCGGCACGCCGATCCTGCCCGGACCCGGTCCGCAACCCGGCGGCGCGCCAGGCGGCAGTAAATCGTGGCAACCGATGAGCGACGAACCGACGGACGAAGACCTGTATGGTTCGTCTCTCCCCACAAGCAAGGGCGGCCCAGATCTGGCAGACCTGTTGAAAGCCGGTAAGAACGCGCGCATCCCGACGTCGATTCTCGTCGAGGCGAGTGGCCTTCCGGTCAGTGCTGTGCGTGACTTCCTGGTGCGGCAGGACCACGTCCAACGATTGGAGCCCGGAACGCCCCGCGAAACTGTCGCACAAACCGCCGACGGCCTGTTCTTCGCCAGCCCGCGAGCGCACTCTGTCATGGCCGACGCGGTAATGCGCTTGGCGCCGTCTGAGGATCGTGGCTCGGGCACTCCAGAACAGATGTACGCCGATGCCATGTTGGCCGAGCATCTCTGGCAAGCCGGCCGGGTGGCGGAAGTAGTCGAATGCCTGGACCGGCGTGGTTCTTCGGTTCCCGCCGAGAATCACGCGACATGGAAACTGTGGAGCGATCAAATCGTCAAGACCAAAGGCTCGCGCATCAGGCCAGCGATCGTCGCGCGCGCCAGGTACTTCACTTCGATGGTGAAGATCGGGGATCTCACCGAGGCCTTGCGTTCGTTCGAGGAGCTTCTTCCTGTCGCGCAGCGGCGGCTGTCCGCCGACGACCCGGAGATCTACGTCATCCGCAACAACATCGGCTATCTGCTGTTCGAAACCGGCAATGCCGGCGAGTCCCAGAACCACCTGCGGGCGCTCATCGCCGACGCGACCAAGACGATAGGCGCTGCGCACGAGGAAACCTTGCACGCCCGTCACCTGTTTGCCGTGGCCACAGGGAAACTCGGTGACGGCAACGAATCCGCTCGGTTGTCGCTCGAGTTGATCCCCGACGCGGAGACCGCACTGGGACCGGACCACGAAGTGACCATCAACGCCCGGTTGAACTACGACTTCTACACCGCGAAATCAGGCAACCCCCCCCCGATATTTTTCGAGAACCAACGCCACCTCGCCGAATACGTGGCAGGGCTGAGGGATGACGATCCACGTGCCGTGGAAGTCGGCGTCTTCCTCTACTGGGACGATCCGGCCGGGCTCAAGCCTTTCATCGAACGGTCGAAACGCTTGTACGGTCGCGACGACCACCGCGAGACGCTCAAAATCCAAGCGAGGGTGCGCGAACTCGGCGGGTGAGCCGTGAGAGTCGCGCTGCTGTCGTATCGCGGCAAGCAACACTGCGGTGGCCAAGGCGTCTACATCAGACATTTGAGCCGTGAGCTCGTGGCTTGGGGGCATTACGTCGAGGTCATCGCCGGACCGCCTTATCCGGTAGTGGATCCCGGCGTCCAACTCGTCCGGGTACCCGCACTCGACCTTTACGCCGAACCGAATCCGTTCCGTACGCCAAGTCTCGCGGAGCTTCGCCGAATCCCCGACTGGATCGAGTTCGCCGGCATACGATCGGGCCGGTTCACCGAACCACTGGCCTTTTCGTTGCGCGTCCGGCACTATCTGGCATCCCGTGACTTCGACATCGTGCACGACAACCAAAGCCTCGGTTACGGCCTGCTCGGTCTCGGAATTCCGGTGCTGGCCACCGTGCACCACCCGGTCGCCATCGACAGCGCCCTCAAACCCGGTTCTGAGCGCTGGTACTCGTTCACCCGGATGCAGAGTCGTGTCGCTCGCCGATTGCCTTTGATAATCACGGTTTCGTCGGCTTCACGCGATGAGATCGTTTCCCGGATGGGTGTTCGCCCTTCGGTCGTCCGGGTGACGCCACTGAGCGCGGATACCTCGGTCCGTCCCGGCAAGCCCGTTCCCGGGCGGATAGTATGCGTCGCGAGTTCACACGATCCGATCAAGGGGCTCCGCTACCTGCTGGCCGCTTTCAAGGAGATCCGGCAAGACTGCGAACTCGTGGTCGTCGGCCGGTCCGAACCGGCGCCCGGCGTCACTTTCGTGTCCAATCTCCCAGATGAAGAGTACGCCTCGCTCATCGCCAGCGCGGAGATCGTATGCGTTCCTTCGTTGTTCGAGGGCTTCTCATTGCCTGCCGCGGAGGCAATGGCTTGCGGTGTCCCGATTGTCGCGACCACGGGCGGCGCATTGCCGGAGGTGGTCGGCGATGCCGGAGTTTTCGTCCCGCCAGGCGATTCGGCGGCACTGGCACGGGCATTGGCCGATTTGCTGGACGATCCAGCCTTGCGGGCACGTCTCGGACAGCGGGGAATCGCGCGTGCGGGCCGGTTGAGCTGGCGCCGGACGGCCGAGGAAACCGTCGACTGCTACCGGGAGCTGCTCAGTTGCTGACCGTCCACTTCGGGCGTTTTCGGGTCGGGACCGGCGATCGGGTGCTGGATCTCGGCTGCGGAGGCGGCCGGCACGCTTTCGAGGCAGCGAAACAAGGTGCCGACGTGATCGCCTTGGACCTCAACGAAGCGGATCTGAAAGACGTCCGTGACATGTTCGCGGCGATGGCCGAAGTCGGCGAATCCCCCGGCGTGACAATGGCCGTGCGCGCGAGCGGCCTCGCTTTACCGTTCCCCGATGCGAGTTTCGACCACGTGATCGCCGCGGAAATCCTCGAACACATCCCAGACGACACAAGCATGATCGCCGAAACCGCCCGCGTGCTCAAACCAGGCGGTCTTGTCGCGGTGACCGTTCCCCGATGGTGGCCGGAACGAGTCTGCTGGGCGCTTTCCGATGCCTATCACCGAGTCGAAGGCGGTCACGTCCGTATCTATCGCAAGCGCCAACTCATCCGCCGATTGCGCGCTGCAGGCCTGGAGCCATTCCGGACACATCACGCCCACGCGCTGCATTCGCCGTATTGGTGGCTGAAATGCGCGGTCGGCGTGGACAACGAGACCGCTGCGGTCCGCCTGTACCACAGATTTCTGCTGTGGGACATCATGAAAGCACCGAAGCTGACCCGGATCCTTGAGCGGATGCTGAATCCCGTGCTCGGCAAGAGCCTGGTGATCTACGCGAGGAAAACGGCATGACATGGATCGCCTCGGTCCAAGAGCCATCCGGCGCAATCCCTTGGTATCCAGGCGGACCACTGGATCCGTGGAATCACATCGAAGCAGCGATGGGACTCGACGTCGCAGGCCGCCACGCCGAAGCGGCCGCCGCATACCGATGGCTCGCTCGCACCCAAAACCCCGACGGCTCATGGTATGCCGAGTACCGCGGCGGCCAGGTCACCGACTCGGCGAAGGACTCCAACTTCACCGCGTACATAGCTGTCGGCGTCCTGCATCACGCCCTGAGCACACAGGACTTTTCGTTTTTACGCGAGCTGTGGCCGACAGTCCGCGACGCGATTGAGTTCGTGCTCAGGTCGCGTTCCCCCGAAGGCGCCATCCAATGGCGCGACTCTTCTTCTTTGTTCCTTATCTCCGGCTGCGCCAGCATTCACCAGTCGCTGCTTTGCGCGGCAGTCATCGCGTCCCGGCTCGGCTCGCCCCGACCAGGCTGGATCCGCGCCGCATCCGAGCTGGCCTCGACGATCCGCTCCCGCCCGAACCTGTTCGAGGCCAAGCCCCACTCGATGGACTGGTACTACCCCGTTCTCGGCTCGGCGATCACCGGACCCGCAGCCCTACAACGACTTTCCGACAAGTGGGACCGGTTCGTCGTGCCCGGACTCGGCGTTCGGTGCGTCTCCGACCAGCCGTGGGTGACCGGCGGCGAGACCGCCGAACTCGCCCTCACCCTTGCCCTGCTTGGCGATTCACGAGCAAGCGCACTGTTGGCCGATATCGAGATGCTCCGGCATTCCGACGGTTCCTATTGGACCGGTTACCAGTTCGCCAACCACGTCATCTGGCCGGAGGAACGGACCACATGGACCGCGGGCGCCGTCTTGCTGGCCTCGGCTGCGCTGCGTGACGACCCCGCAGTACATGGCGCCTTCAAGCCCATTTCCCTTCTCTCCCAAGAGAAACCACGCTACCCGATCGAGTGATGCAGATCGAACACGCGTTCGAGTAGCGTGGAGGCATGCGATCAAACTCACCGAAGCGGTACCCAACCCCGCTGACCCAGTCCATCCAGAGCGCTGGCCATGAAGCCGCCGTCCGACACCGTCCACAGCTCATCGCCGATCACCATCGACCGCCGGATCATCCCGGTCGGGTGCGAGACGCGCCCGACCTCGACGAGCGCATTTCCGTCCAGCCGCAAGACCAGGGCGTAGTTCTGCGTCTGCCACTCGCCCTCGCGAATGCCGCCCTGCTTGTTGCTCATCACTGGCACCACAACAAGATTACGCGCCGGCCAATACAGGAAGGCGTGCGGGTCGTACTCCACTTCGGACGATCCGCCCTCGATCTGTTGCTGCGCAAGACGGTTCGGCGCAGCCGGGTTGTTCACGTCGAACAACGACACCTGCGAGCCAAGCCGCCGCCCCTGATCGGTGGCCTCCTGCCCGACGCCAAGCACCTTGCCAGGACCGACCGGATGCAAGTAGGCCGAGTACCCGGTGATCTTCAGCTCGCCGACCACGCGCGGCTTGGTCGGCTGAGACAAGTCGAGCGTGTACAAGGGATCCACTTGCCGGAAGGTGACCACGTAACCCACCGAACCGAAGAAGCGCACGGCATAGATGCGTTCGCCCTTGCCCAGTCCGTCGACCCGGCCGACCTGAGTCAGCCCTTTGTCCCCACGCGCAAGCACAGTGACGATGCTCTGCGACTGAGACTCGGGAGACATCCCACCCCAGCCCGCGCCCACAGTCGTGGCGACCCGAAGGTGCCCGTTGTACTCGGACAGCGAGTACTGGTTGAGCAACTGCCCTTCCACTTCACCAGATCCGGCGTACTTCGGCGGCGCACTGCCCGCGAGGTCGAACCGGTGGATCTGGGTCTTGCCCAACGCGGGCTGTTGCGAACCATCCGGCGGGACCCGCCTCGGGATCTGCATCGGGACCATGCGGCTGAAGTGGTCGTCGGCCACGTACAGGCTCTTGTCGGTGCCGTATACGGTGTCGCCGTCCGCGGCCACCGTGACGGGGTCGCCCTTGTCCAGGGCCTTGGTCAGGTCGACCGTGAGCACGGTCAGCATCGCGGTGCCCGAGTAGTCGGCGGGGTGGCTGACGTTCGCGCAGTCGACCAGCCTGCCTTCTGTGCTCTTGCCTTCACTGTCCAGCCGGTAGCTGGGCAACCAGTCGTCGATCGTCGACTTCAACGCGACTTCGCGGTTCTTCTCCAGAGCGGTGGTGTCTGACTGTGTCCCGTCGGGGTAGTAGAACTTCAGTTTCGGTTGCGAGCGAACCACAACTCGGGCCACGCTGCCGACCTGGCGCGCGTCCACGTACAGACCGCTTACCTCCAAAGTGCCCAGGACCTTCGGCGTACCAACAAGATCGACGAGCACGAGCTTCGATCCGTAGGTGGGCATGCCCGGCGCGATCGGCGGGCTGGGCTTGCCGCGCGGAGTCGGCATTGGGGCGTCGTAGACGACGTGGTCCTGGCTTGCCACGAGCAGCGCACGGTCACCGGAGATGAGCATCTGGGACACGTAGAGATCTGGGACGTCCAGGGATCCGGTGATCTTGCGGGAGGCCACGTCGATGACCTTCAGCTTGCCGTCGACCACGGACACGATCCGTTTGCCGTCGGTCTTGACGATGTCCGGCTCATCCACGTTGGCTTCGTGGGTGTTGGTGGACGAATGCCCCTGAGGCTGGCCGCCTTGCTGGGCCGCAGCCGCGCCCGCGCTGTCCTGCGCCTGCGCTTCGCGCTTGGGCATCTGCGATCCGGCTCCATTGCCCGGCGCAGGCGCAGCAGCAGGACCTGGCATGGAATCAGCGACGGCGCCACCCCCGCGAGTGGAGAGGGCGTATCCGCCGCCGAAGCCAAACGGGCCGATGTGCGGCCACGCGGCCTGCCGGAGGCCCGACAACGCTGTTTCACACGAGTCGAAGGCGACGAGGGAGATCGCGCCTGAAGGGAGGTCAGTGACCGTATCCGAGTAGGAAGAAGTCGGATCGGGTGTGGGAGTGACCGAGGCCGCGGCGACGATGCCGCCGATGACGACAGCGATCGCGCCTCCGGCGACGATCCTCGACGTGCCAACTCTCGGTAACCCTGCTTTCCCTGCCATACACACAAGACGGTGACACGGCCGGAATCCGTTGCTGACGATATTGATAACGGTTAGATTGCGGCGATGATCGTCAGCGGCGACAGACCCGGTCCGTGGCAGCCCAGCGACACTCTGTTATCCCCCAGTCCACCGCCTGCCACGGACGACCCAGTGGACCCCGCGGAGGCCGAGGAGTTCCTCCGGCAGTACTACGCGGAAAACCCGGCGGCCGGTGACGCCGACCGGCGTGTGGCTTGGGTGATGACCGAGATCGACCTGACCGGCACCTATCAGCACACGACCGCGGAACTGACCTTCGGTGCCCAGATCGCCTGGCGCAACAGCGCTCGGTGCATCGGCCGGTTGTACTGGCGCAGCCTGCGTGTCCGCGACCTGCGGGCCGTGCGGACGGCCGACGGCATCGCCGAGCACTGCGTACAGCATCTTCGGCAAGCGTGGAACGGCGGCAAGATCCGGCCGCTGATGTCGGTCTTCGCCCCACAAGCGCCTGGCAGGCCGGCGCCCCGGATCTGGAACGAGCAACTGATCCGCTATGCGGCATACCCACGAGAGGATGGTGGTGTCCTGGGCGATCCCCGCTATCTGGGGTTCACCGACTCCATGGTGAAACTCGGCTGGCGGCCTGCCGAGCCACGCGGCGCGTTCGACGTGCTGCCACTGGTGATCGAGACAACGGAGTCCGGTGCCCAGCTGTACGAGCTGCCCGCCGACGCGGTCCAGGAAGTGCCGATCACGCATCCTGAACTGCCGTGGCTGGCCGGACTCGGGCTGCGATGGCACGCGGTCCCGGCCATCAGCAACATGCGGCTCGCCATCGGCGGTGTTTCGTACCCCGCAGCACCGTTCAACGGCTGGTACATGGGAACGGAGATCGGCGCGCGCAACCTCGCCGACACCGAACGCTATGACCTGCTGCCCGAGATCGCAGCCAGGCTCGGCCTCGACACAACCAGCGAAACGACCCTCTGGCGCGACCGCGCCATGGTCGAACTCAACCGCGCCGTCTTGCACTCGTACGCGGCGGCGGGCGTGACGATCACCGATCACCACACCGAATCCGACCGATTCATCAAACACCTGGAGAAGGAGCAACGCGCCGGCCGCACATGCCCAGCGGACTGGAGCTGGATCGTGCCACCCATGACCAGCTCACAAACGCCCGTATTCCATCGCTACTACGACACCGGCCACCTCAAACCCGAGTTCGTCCTGGACGACGACGCCGCGCACCGCGGCACCCACGGCGTCTCAGTACCGCCCGCCCCCACCGCCTCAACCCAGACAACCCCCACCCCAATCTGGCACTACCTCCACGGAACATCTCATTGACGATGCTGATCGGCGAAGCCCGGGCAATCGCACAGCGCTGGACCACCACAGAAGGCATACATCTACCCGGGTTCGCGGGCGCTTTCCTGCAAGGCTCCGTACTGTGGACACCTTCAGACGCACACCACCCGCGCGACTCCGACGTCGATGTCATGGTCGTCGTAGACAGTGATGACTTCCCGCCCGCACCCGGAAAGTTCTGGTACGACGGGGTATTGCTCGAAGCGTCGGTGATGGGCGCTGTCCAGCTCAGGTCACCGGAAGCCGTCCTGAGCGACTACCACCTGGCCGGAAACATGCACCTGCCCGGCATCCTCGCCGACCCGACCGGAAATCTGGGCACGGTGCACACCACTGTGGCCCAGCACTTCGCCGACGAACGCTGGGTCCTGGCCCGTTGCGAGGACGCCATGAACCGCGTCCGCCGCTGGCTCACGTCCATGGACCCGTCGGCACCACTGCCTGACCAGGTCACGTCATGGTTGTTCGGCACAGGGGTGATGACCCACGTGCTTCTCGTGGCGGGCCTGCGGAACCCGACTGTCCGCCGCCGATACGCAGCAGTCCGAGACCTGTTGCGACACAACGAAAGACTCGACTACCACGAAACTCTTCTCGCCCACCTCGGAGCTGCGGACCTGACCACACGCCAAGTCCGCGAACACCTCCAAGCTTTGGAAAAGGTGTTCGACGCAGCCAGAACGGTCGAGGCGCCCTATCGATTCAGCTCCGACATCACCGACACCGCACGCCCAATCGCCATCGACGGCACCCATGACCTCATCACCGCAGGCCTCCACCGCGAAGCCATGTTCTGGATCGTCGCCACGTATTGCCGTTGCCTGACCAAACTCTCCCTCGCAGGCCTGGCAACCACGTCCTACGACACGAGCTTCAACAGCCTCCTCGCCGACCTCGGCGTCCAGACTGCCGAGGACCGCCAGCGGAAGGCAACCGAAGCCCTCACCGCCCTGCCAGATCTGCGGAACATGGCCCTACTTCTTCACAAGAACACAAAGCAGCACAACCCCTGATACTCGGCAGACACACGGCCACAGGGACTGATTCATTCTCGGTTGAGCTGCTCTGCCGCAAGGAAATGCGCGAGATCCCGAGTGGCCGGGTACAGCGCGCGATACTGGGCATAGAACGCGTCGTACTTCGCGGTGTGCTCCGGATTCGGCGTGACCGTCCTGGCGAGGGGATTCCACGACTGCACCGAATGCCCCAGCGCCGCGGCCGCGAACATCGCCGAGCCGAAGCACGCACCCACAGTCTCGGCTGGAAGTTCTTGCGGCACACCGGTCACGTCCGACACGATCTGCGTCCACAGATCGCCTTGTGTGCCGCCGCCCACCGCGACGACCCGCCGCGGTGAGCCGCCCATGACCTCAAGGTTGTGGCGCAGGCCGTACGCCGTGCCTTCCAGCGCGGCGCGATAAATCTCCGGCTGCCCGTGGTTCAACGTCAGTCCGGCGATGACTCCTCGTGCGTCCGGGTCGAAGATCGGGGTCCGTTCACCGGCGAAGTACGGCAACATAAGCAATCCACGGCTGCCGGCGGGCACCGCAGCCGCCTGTTCAACCAGATCTGCGAACGATCCAGCGAACAGATTCCGCAGCCAGTCAGTGATCGCGCCGGACGTCGCCATTCCAGCGGCCAGCGAATACGTGTCCGGAAAGGCGCCTTGGGTCGTCCACAGCGCGGTGTGTGGCCGAGGCTCGGCCACGACCTGGATCACGAACATCGTGGTGCCGTACATGACCATCACGTCACCGGGCGAGGTCACACCCACACTGGTTGCCTCGGCCCAGGCATCGATCGTGCCTGCCGTCACCGGCAACCCCGCGGGCAGGCCGGTCTCCGCCGCCGCGTTTTCCGAGACCGTACCGACAATCTCGTTGGGCCAGAACAACTCCGGCAGCTTCAAGTCCGGCGCGATCTGCGCACACCAGTCGCGGGCCCAGTCAGCGGCCTGCATGTCGTACATCGGATCGCACTGGCTGGCGGAGTGATGATCGAGCACGTACCGTCCGGTCAGCCGAAGCACCAAGTACGAGCTCGCCATCAGCATGAGCGAAGTCTGCGCGAACACCTCGGGTTCGTTGTGCGCCAACCACAACACTTTGGGGCCGACCGCCTGGCTGGACAACGGGGTGCCACCCCGCTGAAGGATCGTGTCCGCCCCGAACAGCTCGGTCAGCTCGGCGATCTCCGCGGTAGCGCGAGTGTCCACTCCGTACAGGATCGCGGGCCGCAACGGTCGGCCGTCAGCGGTCGCGGGCAGCAGGCAAGGGCCGATACCGCTGACGCCGAGTCCCGTGATCGGTGACGGCGAAGCGTCGACCAATTCCCGGGCGATCGAGACGAAATCAGCCCACCACACAGTTTCCGCGTCATGCTCGACCCAGCCGGGACGCGGTGTCGATACGGCGTGCGGCCTGCTCGCGCGGGCGACGATCGTCCCTTCCGGACTGACGAGCACGCCCTTCGAGCTCGAGGTCCCGATGTCGATCCCGATCAGCACGCGTCAGTCCCGGGTGAATTCGTCGAGGGTTACGCCCAGCAGCGAGCACGCCGCGCGGACCGTGGCCCGGTGGTCACCCGGAATGGCATGGATGTGGTTCGCACCGAACCGGGACAGGAACACCTCGGCCGGCGCGTCCAACCGGGCGAAGGCGTGCGGCCACTCCGGCGTTGACTGGTCCATCAACGCCTTGTTCGTCTCGTCGTCGTACGTCTCGAAGCTGCCGAGCATCAACTGCATTCGATACGCGCCGTCTTTGCGTGTCAAGCGCCCCAGCGTCATCTCGCCCGGAGCCGCAAGGTGGTGCACGGACGCGCCACCCGCCGGGAAGAAGAACACCTCGGGGTACAGGTGCACACGCGCGAGGTTCTCGGCCGGGTCGGAACTGCGCGCTGCGTACCAAGTCGCGTGCTGACCGGAGTTGCAGAGGTCCCAGATGTCGCGGTCGCCGTGGTAGTGCCGGACATCGGCGAACAGCACCGGCGTCCCGGCGATGTGCTTGAACAACTGCATGGTCAACGCGCCGTCCATGTCCGCTTCGGTGGCGCACACGTGCGGGTCTTTCGGACCGTTCCAGTCGTACGGGTCGTTCAGGAACGCCTCGGCGATGTCCATCGTCGCGAAGTACTGCGTCAGCTCGGGCTGTCCCTTGATCCCGGTGAAGTCCAGGTTCCACTCGTCGATCAATTCACGCATTGCCATGTATGAACCGATTTGCCGTTCAAGCAACTCGGGCGTGAGCTTCTTGCCGTCGTAGTGGACGTTGGCGTGCCGCTCCAGCCATTCGCGCGCTTTGACCTTCTCACCGGCGTCGGCCAGTTCGGCCCGGCGGACGATCTCCCACTGGTCGATTTCCTCGACGTCGATGCCGAACAGCCGCTGCCACTGGTCGGTGTTGGCCACGGCCGTGTTCATCCCCATCGGCCGGCCCCCGATCCGGCCGAAGGTGGCGCCGCGCAGACTTGCGACCGCCGCGGCAGCCGAGGCATGCACGCCGATCGATGAAATCAGTTCGGGCGAATCGGGATCGCCCCACAACCGGGTGTGCTCGCGTCCAATCTGGTCAAGCGCACCGCCCGCGGCGAGCATGCCGACCATGCCAGGCTGCACTGGATCGATGTTGGACAGCAACAACAACGGCCCGTCGATCGCGCCCGCGGCTAGCATGGTGAAGTGCGGAAAGGCCCAGACCGCGTAGTGCAACACGGTCAGATCGACGTCCGCCGCGGCGATCTCACGCGCGACTGAAGTGGCGAGCGTGTTGGAACTGACCGGGCTCGAACCGCGCACCACCTCGTGGCCCGCCTCGGTCAGCCGGGCGGCGAGTTTGTCCTCGGTCCGGCCGATGAAGTCGGCGATTCCGCCGTGTACGTAGTCTCGGCCGTCGGAAATACTGATCACACCGATCCGGGCCACGAGTCCTCCAGAGTCGAGTAATCGATTACTCGTGACGCTATTCTCCGGGCCGAGTAGTGTCAACATTGTCGCAGCGTTCAGCGCGCGGCATCGATTCTCCAACAGTTCGCAGAGTGAGGCCGATGGGTTGTGGCGACCATCAACGACGTGGCGACCAAGGCCGGGGTCTCCACCGCGACCGCGTCGCGGGCCCTCAACGGGAAGTCCACAGTAGACCCGAAGCTGGCCGAACGAGTGCTGGTGGCCGCCGCTGAGCTGGGCTATCAGCCCAACGGACCTGCGCGGAACCTGCGCCGCCAGGAAACCGCGGTGCTCGCCCTGATCATCTCGGACGTTGAGAACCCGTTCTTCACGTCGATCGCCCGCGGGGTCGAGGACGTCGCGCAAGCCGTCGGTTACTCCGTGGTGTTGTGCAACTCTGACGAAAACCCGGAGAAAGAGCGCCGGTACATCGACGTCGCGATCCAGGAACGCGCGGCCGGGATCGTACTCTCACCCACTGGGACTACGACCAATGTGGACCTTTTGACGGCACGCCGGACGCCACTCGTCGCAGTCGACCGCCCACTGCCCGACGCGCCCGCCGACATGGTCCTTGTGGACACCAGAAGCGCGGCCAAGGAAGCCACCGCCCACCTGATCTCCCAAGGATACGGCCAAATCGGCTGTATAACAGGCCCATCGGGCATCCAAACGGCCGATGATCGGCTCGCCGGCTACAAGGATGCACTGCGCGCATCACAACGGCGAATCTCCGCCAAACTCACCCGCCGCGCGGAATACCGAGCCGACGGCGCGTATGAGGCCGCGATCGACCTACTGAGCTCGCCGGACCGCCCGGACGCGTTGCTGGTCGCCAACAGCACGATGGCCATCGGCGTCCTCGAAGCGCTCTCCAAATTGGACCTGCGACTCGGCACGGACGTAGGCGTGGTCGCCTTCGACGACGCACCCTGGGCGCCGCTGGTGAACCCTCCCCTCTCGGTGGTCTCCCAACCTGCCTACGACATCGGCAAAGTCGCGGCCCAACTGCTGATGGCCCGCATCGCCGACAGCTCGTTGCCCTACACGACAACTACTCTGCGCGCCAAGCTGATCACCCGCGGCAGCTCAACCCGGTGATGGCTGCGCGCTTGCCTCCACTTCCCGCCCAGCCAGCCAAAGCTGGAACCCCGGTGATGGGCTCTTGCCGGGACAGGGGCGGCAAGAGCCCACCGGTTCATCCGGTCTTGGTGAGCATCCGATACCGGGCCGCTGACCACGCGGGCGAGCCGGACTCCGGGATGATTCGGACAGTCACCGAACTCTTCCCGGCCACCAGGCTCTCCGGCAGCTCGAACGAATCCTCCAGCCACCGCGACGACGTATTGCCCAGCGGCTGGAACCAAGTCCCCACCGACGTGCCGTCCACGGAAACGCTTGCCTGTTGAAAGGCCTCGCTCTGGTCGTTCATCCGCAACAGGCGGGCTCCGGAGGAACCTGCTGCCAGCTTCAGCGTGAAGGTGATCGCTCCGGTTGTGGCCGCGACGCCGTCCGTCACGTTGACCTTGTCGTCCTTGCCTTCGAAAGTCGACTGCAAGGTCCGTCGGGTCTCTCCGGTTGACTGGTACGCATGGGCCGCACGGCTTGCGTCGTCGGCGACGTCCAGGACGTCGCTTTCGACCATTGCCGGTGTGGACTGTCCGTACCAGTAGGACGTCGAGCTGTAGTTGGCCGCCACGTCATTCACGGGCCCGTGTTGGATGTCGAAGCGAAGTTGCGAGGAGAACGACACCGCCTCACCGATCATCAGCCGGTACGCACCCGTGCAGTCGTGCTGGCAACCATCGCCGTTGAGTTCCCACGCCGGATTGCCTGCCAAAGGCATGGTGTACGTGACCCCGTCACGGAAGTACCAGCCGGACTCGTAGAAGTCCTCGGTTCCCGTGCCGTAGATCATCGGTGTCGTCGCGCCGTCGACGTAGACGCGTTCGTCGCCTTCCAGGTACAGCCGCATGTTCCCGTTCGGGATCGAGCCGCGCATGGAATGTGTGACTCCGTAGTACACGCCGCGGCCGGTTGCCTGCAGGAACGTGAAGTCCTGGTTCGGCACGGTGTTCCCCGCCGACTTCGTGGCGTGGAAGTAACCGATTCGCCCGGACTGCAACGCGGAGGCCACCGCCGGATCCGGAACGTAGTCCGTCTCCACCGTCACGTCGCCCAGCGGCACACCGCTTTCATTGACCAGTGCCACCGTGGCGTTGCGGGCGTACGGCATCGGCCACCATGCGGTGTACCAGCCGTCTGGGGCCGTGTCCATCGACGACATCAGGGTCATCGTGTCGTACTCGCCCAGTCCTGAGCCGAAGAACTCGCCGAGTGGGGCGTCCACGGTTGCCTTGCCGTCAAAAGAGATCACGACTCGCACGCCGCTCAGCACCGCGTCGGAACGGGTCACCTCGGCTGCTGGCACCGGGTACCGGAACACGCGGTAGCCCTGCCAGTTCAGGCCCCGGATCGTGTAACCGTGCGCCGTCTCTTCGCCGGGGTGGTTCGGGCCGACGTCCATCACGTCGGTGCGGCGCCAGTCTCCACCCACGTTGCTGTGGATGTTGTAGCGGAACTCGTTGACGTCCAAATCGGACGCGATGTACTCGTTCAGGATCGTCAAGGACGACTTGCCCGCGGTCAACGCCGCCGGGATCATGATCGTCTGGTCGCGCCACTCGCCCACCGGCACCCTGGGACCGCTTTCCCAGAAGCCGACCTGGGTTCCGTCCACCGACAGCCTGGCCCGCTGATTGCCCACCTGCGGGTCGTAACGCCTGGTGATCCGCACGCCGGAGTTGGCCGGGTCGATCGCGACCTTGAACGTCGTCGACCCGCCGATCGCGAACGCCCGGCCGTCGTCGCCGACTCGCGGGCTCGCCACGATCTGCGGGATCTTCACCCTGAGCTGCGTCAGCCAGCCCGCGCCAGCCAACACAGCAACGTTCTTCGACTTGCCCGCCGCCACAGCACCGGTCGATACGGGAGCCCTGGACGTGGCGACACTCTTGGGGTCACGGATGCCGTAACCCCGCAGCTTGGCGATCACGTCCAGCGCCTGGTCGGCCGGGTTGAACGTCTGCACGCCGTCCGCGTCCGCGAAATCCCGGTAGGCCACGTGATAGAACAGCGGATTCGCCTGCACCGTCACGCGCATCGACTCGCGGTACGGCATGGGCACCTTGATCACCGCGCCGCCGGACGTGTCCTCGCCGTTGCCGACGAGCGGCCAGACCCAAGGCGCGCCGAGCTTTCCGCTCACCACCTCCTGCAGCAGCTGGTCGAGCACCACCCGGCCGTCCAGCTCGATCTTCAGCCTGCCGTTGTTGACCATTGAGCCGAAGTCACGCGTGAACCACATCGAGTCGATCTGGCCCGCGCCGGCGCGCTCGGCGATCACGCATCCCGAAGCCGTGGTGCGCAGGCAGGAATACGTCCCGACGAATCCGTCGTCGTTGCCACCGGTGCGGTCGAAACTCGAGAACTGGCGCGATACCGCGCCGGGTCTCATCGTGGCCAGCTGGTCCATCTGGCGATAGACCTGCCAGCCGATCGGACCCTTGTCCGTCGCGCTCGCCGTCGTCGGCGCAGCGTCGGCCACGCCCGAGACGGTGCTCAGGACGAGAGCGGAGATGATAGTGGATGCGAGCAGGGACCCGAAGCGCATCCTGCCTCCTCATATGGTGTTGTACCGCCGACAGACTCAGCCGCCGGGGTTCTCCTTCGCGTAGACCTGTGCCGCGTTCTCCTTGGTGATCAGCTGGGTCTGTAAGGTCTGCGTCTTCGGCACCTGCTGGCAGTCAACGAGAATCTTGCGCGCCGACTCGATCGCTTCCTTGCCCGCGGTGGGATAGATCAGCGTCGCCGAAAGCCTGCCTGCCTCAACGGCTTTCAAGCCGCCAGACGGAATCGGCAGGCCGTCGATGCCGATGAACTTCAGCGCGTCCTGCCTGCCCGTTGCCCGTGCGGCAAGGTAGGCGCCTTCCGCCATCGGGTCGTTGTGCGCGTAGATCACCGAGACGTCCGGGTTGGACTTCAGGATCGCGTCCGCCTTCTCCTGGCCCTTCTCCCGCAGCCAGTCGCCGTCCTGGCTGACCGCGATCTCGATGTTGCGGCCACGGATCGACTCACGGAAGCCGTCACCACGCTCCTTCGCCGGTGTCGATCCGGCGAGACCGCGGATCTCGGCGATCTTGCCGCCGTTCGGCAGCAGCTGCTCGGCGACGTACTTCCCGGCCTGACGGCCGATCTCCACGTTGTCCGCGCCGATCCAGGTGGTGTAGGCGTCGCCTTCCACCTTGCGGTCGAGCACGATCACCGGGATGCCTTTGTCGAAGGCCTTCTTCACCACCGCGGTCAGCGGTTTGGCCTCGTTCGGGCTGATGATCAGCAGGTCGATCTGCTGGGTCAGGAAGTTCTCCACGTCCGAGACCTGCCGGGAGTTGTCCTGCTGCGCGTCGGTGAAGCGGACTTCGAACTGCGGCACCGATTTCGCGGCGGCACGGATGTCGTCGTCCATGCGTTGGCGGTACGGCTCGGCCACGTTGGCCTGGCTCATGCCGATGACGTACTTGCCGTCCGCGCCCTTGCACGGCGTGCTCGAAGCCGGGCCGGTGGAACGGTTCTCACTCGTTGTCCCGCATGCGACGAGGGACCCCAGTACGAGGACCGCCACGAGTAAACGCATGTCTCGTCCTTTCCGTCTCAGGACGGCCTGAGCCGTTGCAGGCCGGCCGCCACCACGATCACGAGCCCCTTGATCAGGAGCTGGACGTTCGTATCCACGCTGTTGAGCGCGAGAATGTTGTTGAGCACGCCGAGAAGCAGCGCACCTGCCACGGTCCCGACCACCGAGCCGCGCCCGCCCGCCAGGCTCGTCCCCCCGACGACCACGGCGGCGATCGCGTCGAGTTCGTAGCCAAGGCCGTCGTTGGGGCTGCCCTGGTTGAGCTGGCCCGCGTGGATGATCCCGGCCAGCGCGGCGAGCAGCCCGCAGATCCCGAATACGATGATCTTGACGCGGGTGACCGGCACACCGGACAGCCGAGCCGCCTTCTCGTTGCCGCCGATCGCGTACACGTGCCGGGAAAAAGCCGTGCCACGCAAGAAAAGGATCGCCAGCACGGCCACCACGATGAAGATCAACGCCGGAATGGGCACCAGACCGTTGAACGTGCGCTCGCCCAGCAGCGAGAACGCGACCGGCGCCTCACCGGGCCCGTCGCCGTACGCGATCGCGACGCCCTGGCCACCGGACCAGATCCGGGCGAGCCCACGGGCGATCTGCAACCCGGCCAGCGTCACGATGAACGCCTGAATGCTGAACAAGGCGGACGCGACACCCTGTAAGAGCCCGAAGACCAACCCGACCGCCAGCACCACCAGCACTGTGGGAATCAGCCCGAAGTCGTTCTCCACCAACAGGACCGCGGATCCCACGGCGGCAAGGCCGAGCATCGCGCCGACCGACAGGTCGATCCCGCCGATCAGGATCACGAATGTCATCCCGACCGCGATGATCCCGATCTCGGACACCGCGCGCACCACGTTGAACAGGTTGTCGCTGGTCAGAAACAGCAGTTCGCCGTTGCGGCTCGGGGAGAACACGATCGCCGCGATGAACACCGCCACGAGCCCGAACAGGCTCTGGAAACGGAAGACCATCGACCGTACGCTCTCGCGCCGCGTCTCCACGAAGTCCGTTGTGGTCACAGCGGTACAACCTCCCCCATGGACGCCGCCAACAGGTCCGCCTCCCCGGCCTGCGCGGTCTGCAACTCCGCGACGTTGCGGCCGCCGCGCAGCACGATCACCCGATCGCACACGCCCACCAGCTCGGCCAGTTCCGAGGACGCGAGCAGCACCCCCATGCCGCGCTGCGCCGCCTGACCGAGCAACTGATAGATCTCCGCCTTCGCACCGACGTCCACACCCCGCGTCGGTTCGTCGAGCAACAGTAGGTCCGGATCGGTGAGCAGCATGCGACCAAGCACGATCTTCTGCTGATTTCCACCCGATAGTGTGGAGACCGGATCACGGACCGAAGCGAGCTTCACGCTCAGCTCGCGCACGATCCGCGTCGCCTCACTGGTCTCCCGCCGCCGGGACACCACGCCGAAGCGCGCGATTCGGTCCACAATAGACAGCACCGCGTTCGCCAGCACGGAGTGATCGAGCGCCAGCCCGGAGATCCGGCGGTCTTCCGGCATGTACACGACACCTCGCCGGATCGCGGAACGCGGGCCGCGAGGGCGCGACACACGGCCTTTGAAAGTCACCGATCCCTGCCAGCGACCACCTGCGCCGAACAGGGTCTCCAGCAGTTCGGTCCGTCCCGAGCCGAGCAGACCGGCCAGCCCGACGATCTCGCCGCGCCGGACGGTCAAGCTGACCCCCGCGGGGTCCCGGCGACCGGGTCTTGACCGTGGCACAACAAGATCCGTGACTTCCAGGAGCTTCTCGCCGGCGTCCGCGGTCTCGTGCGTGGTGAACATGGCCCGCACCGGTCGTCCGATCATCGCCTCGGCGGCCTGGTCGGCGGTCATGTCCCGGGCGTCGAATTCCGCCACCACAGCGCCGTTGCGCAAGACGGTGGCACGGTCGGCGATCCGGCCGATCTCGTCCATCCGGTGCGAGATGTACACGATCCCCGCGCCACCCCGGCGCAACTCGGCGATCACGGTGAACATCCGGTCCACTTCGGCCGACGACAGCGCGGACGTCGGTTCGTCCATGATCAGCACCTTGGCGTCCAGCGACAGCGCCTTGGCGATGCTCACCAACTGCTGCTCGCCGGTCCGTAACTCGCCGACCTGACGCCGTGGGTCGAGGTCGATCCCGGTGCGGCGCAACAGGTTCCGGGTCTCCCGGAGCATCGCGCGACGGTCGAGGGTGCGCAGCGGGGTCCGCGGTTCGCGGCCGAGGAAGATGTTCTCGGCGACCGACAGCCCAGGGACCAGGTCGAGTTCCTGGTGGATCATCGCGATCCCGGCGCGCTGCGCGTCGGCCGGGCCGTGGAAGCGAATCGGCTTGCCGCCCACGGTGATCGTGCCGGTGTAGTCGGTCAGGTCGCCGGACAGCACACGCATCAACGTCGACTTGCCCGCACCGTTCTCACCGAGCAGCGCGTGCACCTCGCCGGCCCGGACCGTGAAGTCCACGTCGCGGCATGCCCTGACCCCGCCGTAGGACTTGCTGATCCTGACCAGCCCCACAAGTGATGCGACACCGTTGTCCATCCACACCCGCCATGAGGCCGAGAAAACGATTACCCGAGACGCTAGGGTGGGGCTACCGGCGTGTCAAGCATCCACTAATCGATCAAGAAGTCGGTTGCTCGCCAACCACGGCTTGCCCTCGCGGCGAAAGCCGGTAGCCCACTTCAAGGCTTTCGGTCAGACCGAGTTCCTTCAGTTTGCGAACGTCCGCTTTGAACGGAAGGGTTTCGCGCCCGAGGGACGCCGCGAGATCGGGCGCGCGCACGCCCGGCTTCGCCGCGATAAGCGAGAGCACAGTGCGCGTCCACGGTCCGTGCTTGCTCCGTTCGTCCATCCGGCGCAGCTTCTGGAGAATCTGCGCGATCTCATCCGACGTGGGCAGCGACTCGCGCAACGACACCCGCGGATCGTCGCCGACGTACCGCAACGACACCTTGTATACGTCGCCGTCACGGCCCGTAAGGAACGATGACAGCTCGGCCAGGGTCTTGTATCCCGCCATCCGGGCATCTTTGGCGGTGATCCTCCGCAGCGGGACGGGCTCGACAGAGTCGATGGCCAGCACGCCGATCGCCGTCCGGAGCGTGCCACCAGCCTTGACCGTCGGCTTGCGCCAGCGCCGGAACGCCAGCGTGACCTCGCCCGTCCGGATCCGCTCGAGGATGTTTGCCCTGATCAGCATGGACCCATCCTCTCGACATGAGGTCCCGCGAGGGGCATAGTGGTTAAGGTTGCACGCACAGTGTTGAAGTATGTGCGATTTGTATTCATCTTCGTGAATTTCTTCACAAAGGCGCACGAACCCGCACATCCGCGCTAGTCTATGCGCATGAGCATCGCGCTGGAGACGGTTTTGGCCAAAGCAGGGTTGCGGGTCACCCCCGGCGAGTTCCTCGACCTGGTCGAGGACGCTGCGAGGCGGCTGTCTCCGCCGAATCCCAACCCCGCCGAGTACTTCTCGGCGGATCAGCGGGAGACGCTCACCGAGGTCGGGCTCGACCTGCGGCCAAGGCGGCCCGACGAAGTCGATTCACGGGCGCGTGCGGTCGCCGCGCAGGCCGTACTACGGGATTCCGCGCTGACGGTGTCCGACGCGGCGGCGACCATCGGCGTGGATACCAGCCGGATCCGGCACCGGCTCGCGGCCGGTCGCCTGGTCGGCTGGAAGGACCGCGGCGGATGGCGGCTGCCCGCGTGGCAGTTCACCGGCTCCGGCGTACTGCCCGGCTTGGAGACAGTGCTGGCCGCACTGCCCATCGACCAACCGCCGCTCGTTGTCGCGGCCTTCATGACCACACCGCAGGAGGACCTGATCATCGGCGGCGAGCCGGGTACACCACGGCAGTGGCTGCTCGCCGGCGGTGATCCAGATAGGGTTGCCGGGCTAGCGGCCGTCCTCGGAACCCCGGCGTGACGGTGACGACAACGAAGACAGGCTGACGACTCCAAACGTATGGCTCGGCTCCCCCAGCCACCGACTCCGGCTGCGCTCAGGTCGTTGCTGCGAGTGGACGAGGACATTGTCGCCGTGCACAGCGGCACGCGCCTTGTCCGGATCTTCGCAGCGGGCGGCGCGCACCGTCAGCGGTGGAACTCCTTCCGATACACCGGCCCGCTGCCGCACGGCCGGTTCGACCCGCACCCGCTCGGCCCGGAGGGCCGCGCCGCCGACAGCCCCGGCAACGGCGTGCTGTACTTCGGCCTGTCGGTGCGCACCAGCCTCGCCGAGGTGTTCCAGTCGACGTCCATTGTGGACAGATCGACGCGCAGGCCGCACCTCGTGGTGTTCCGGCCGCAACGCACCTTGCGTCTGCTCGACCTCTCGGGCTTATGGCCGACGCGCGCGGGTGCGTCGCAGGAGCTCTCCAGCGGCTCGAAGACCCTGACCCAGGCGTGGGCACGGGCGATCCGCGCGGCACACCCCGAGCTGGACGGCGTCTGGTATCGGTCCTCAATGGACGGCGGCGAGCCGGCGATCTGCCTGTTCGACCCGCCCGCCGGCACCGCGATCCCGCCCGCGCCGGACATGCTGCTGCCGCTCGACCACCCCGGCCTTGACCTGCCGTTGGGCCGGATCTGCGAAGAGCTGAACTACACCCTGCTGAGCTGAAACAGGGGCATCAGCTGAGGTGCCTTGCCCACCAGTCCAGCACCGCCTCGAACCGTTGCTTGCGGTGCCGTGGCTGGCCGGATCTGGTCAGCTCGTGTCCTTCCCCAGGGAACAACAGGAATTCCACCGGTGTGCCCTGTTTGTGCAGCGCGACGAACATTCGTTGCGCCTGCTCGACCGGGCACCGCCAGTCGTGCTCGGAGTGCACGACCGCGAACGGGATCTTGATCTGGTCCGCGTACGTCAGCGGACTGGTCTTGACCTGCGTCTCCCAGTCGGTGCTCACGTAGCAGTCGGTGAACGAGTAGCCGATATCGGAGCTGCCAGTGAACGAATCCCACGCGTTCACAGCACGTTCGCTCCACGCCGCACGGAAGCGCTGTCCGTGGTGAGCGGCCAGCCAGCTGGTCATGAAACCGCCGTAGGAACCGCCCATCACGCCGACTCGTGATGGGTCTGCCTCCGGCAATTCCAACGCCGCGTCCAAAAGGGACAGTACGTCGTCGACGTCGACCGTGCCGAAGGCTTGCACGATGGCTTGGCCGTGGGCCTGGCCGTATCCGGTCGAACCGCGTGGATTGGGCAGGATGACGAGGTATCCGGCCGAGGCGTAGATCTGGGCTTCGTCGAAGAATCCCCAGCCGTGGTACGCGAACGGCCCGCCGTGCACGGCAAGCAGCACCGGATGCGGGCCAGGGCCGTCCGGAAGCACGACCCAGCCGTGGGATTCGTAGCCGTCGCGGGACTTGCCGGTGATCTCCCGGACTTCATGGACACCGCTGGCCCGCAACGGCTCGGAGAAGTCCGCGAGCACCTTGTCCTCGAACACCACGCATCCGGCGCTGTCCGGCGTGGAAACCGCTGCGACCACACGTGATCCGTCGACCGCGAACGCCTTGACCTTGCCGCGCGCGCCCGCCAGCAAAGTGGTCTCGGCCAACGTGATCGCCGACGCGGACAGCGGAATCCGCCGCAGTTCCGATGCACCCCGGTTGATGATCGACACAAGCACCGACGAACCCACCAGCTGCGGGGCGACGCTCTCCTCACAGTCGATGGTCTCCACGTCGGTGAGCCGACGCGGAGTCTGCGGCTCGGCCAGATTCAGCGGCGCGGCCCAGACGCCGGTGTTGACCGCAACAGCGTGGTCTCCGTCGAACTCACGGCCGATGAACACAACGACGTCGTCACCGACGTCAGCCGAACGTACGTCACCAGCCGTTTCGACGATGACAACGGGCTGACCGCCGGCAACAGGCACGGCGTAGAGGTTCTCGCGCTGGCTGGCTTGCTGACCCCAGTTCGCCTGGGCCGAGAAGATCAAGTGCGCGCCGTCCGGTGTCCACGCGGGCGCACCCACATCGCACGCACCATCAGTCAGTTCAGTCAGTTCACCAGCCAGGTCGGTGACGAACAGCCGGACGCGCCGGTCGAACGTGAACCCGAGGTCGTCCCACCGGTAGTCCAGCCTCGTGATGCGCCGGAATGGCTCGGCCGTGGCTTTGCCGTCCGGCTCGTAGCGGCCCTCTTCGGCTCGCCGCGCGGTGAAAGCGATCCTGGTCGAATCGGGCGACCACACCGGCGACTGCACACCGAGCGGGAGATCCGTCAGAGCACGCGCGTCACCGCCATCGGCTGGCTGGACATACAGCTGCGACGGGGCGCCTTCGGAGGCCTGGCGCAGGAAGGCGACCCAGGTGCCGTCCGGTGAGATCGCCGGGGAGAAGTCGTGGTGACCGTGCGTCCACGGCCTGGTGCCCGACCCATCGAGAGCCACGCGATGCAGGCCGCCACGGTAGGTGTTGCTCGACAAATCGGGGTGAGTCGCCGCTACCAGCAGCAACTCACCCCGAAGGCTGATCGAATCGGTGGTCGTGAGCAGCTCGATGTCATCAGGGCGCACCCGCCCGACGCTACCTGATACTTAGCGAGGCTTACGACCGTCCGAACCTCGAGTTCAGCTGGACGTCGTAACCGATGACTCGGCTGACTCCTTGTTCTTGTCCCGCCGGGACTTGATCAGGCTCGCCACCGTGGTGATCGCCAGGACGCCGATGATGACGCTGAGCGAGACCGCGATGTTCGGCACCCACACGTCGAGGTGCTCGCCGCCGTTGATGAACGGCAGTTCGTTCGTGTGCAGGGCTTCCAGCACCAGCTTGACGCCGATGAACGCCAGGATCGCGGCGAGACCGATCTGCAGGTACACCAGCTTGTTGAGCAGACCGCCCAGCAGGAAGTACAGCTGCCGCAGACCCATCAGCGCGAACGCGTTGGCCGCGAAGACCAGGAACGGCTCCTTGGTCAGGCCGAAGATGGCAGGGATGGAGTCGACCGCGAAGAGCAGGTCGGCGGTGCCGATCGCGATCATCACGATGAACATCGGCGTGACCATGCGCTTGCCGGCGACCTTCACGAAGGACCTGGCGCCGTGGTAGCTGTCGGTCACCGGGAGGAACTTGCGCGCCAGCTTGGTCGCGCCGTTCTCCTTGTATTCCTCTTCGTCGTCGGCGTGGTTCGACTTGAGGAACGTGTAGGCGGTGTAGATGAGGAACGCGCCGAACAGGTAGAACACCCAGCTGAACTCCGCGATGACCGCGGCGCCGAGCAGGATGAAGATACTGCGCATGGCCAGGGCCAGCAGTATTCCGATCAGCAGGACCTTGTGCTGGTGGATGGCGGGCACCTTGAACGCACCCATGATCACCAGGAACACGAACAGGTTGTCGACCGACAACGAGTACTCGGTGATGTAGCCGGCGAAGAACTCTCCCGCTGGCTGACCACCGGCGAAGTACCAGAGGCCGAGTCCGAAAACGACGGCACAGGCGACGTAGAACGTCACCCACCTGGCGGCTTCACCAATGGTCACCTCATGTGGCTTGCGATCGACGATCACCAGATCGATGGCTAGCAGAATCAGCAGTCCTGCGATGGTCGCGATCCACAACCACGTGGGCACACTCATTGATCACCTCCGGATAGGCGGGCATAGCCGTCCAAACCGGAGGTCTCTTCCGCCAGTGCACCAGTGCGCACGGACCGACGGCGCCGGGCTCATTACCACTGCTCCCAGCGGTCGAGATCCGTGTTGACGACGCCGCCGCGAAGGAATACTCCCCTCCACAACAGCCCTTATTGTCCCTATCGGTGTGCCCGAGCGCCAGACGGAGTCCCCCATCCGGTTGTTGTTCTTGGTCACATCGCCCAATCGGCCGTCTCGGGAATAGCCATTTGGTCACCGTCAGCGAGTTCTCAGCTTCGTTCCAATACGGTTCGCAGGTGCCCCGAATGTCCAAAACCCAGCTCCGCTGGCTTGCGCTCACGCTGGCCGCCGCGATAGTCGCGGCCGGAGCCCTGATCTGGGTCAACAGCGGGTCGGACGGGCCTCGGATCGTCACCGAGGACCGCATGATCGCGACCCAAGGCGCCCAGCTCGACACCACTCTTTATCTGCCGGAGCAGACTCCGGCCCCCGCCGTGCTCGTCGCGCACGGGTTCGGCGGTAGCAAGGAAAGCGTCGACGGTGACGCCCGTGAACTGGCTCAGCGGGGCTTTGTGGTGCTGACGTGGTCGGCCCGCGGCTTCGGCCGCAGCACCGGCCAGATCGCGCTGAACGCGCCGGACGCCGAAGTCGCCGACGTGAGCAGGCTGATCGACGCGCTCGCCCAGCGCCCCGAGGTGCAAAAGGACGGCAACGATCCGAAGGTCGGCATCACCGGCGGTTCTTACGGTGGTGCGATCTCGTTGCTGGCGGCGGGATACGACAAACGTATCGACGCGCTGGCACCGGTGATCACGTACAACGACCTCGGCCAGGCCTTGATCCCGAACTCGGCGACCACCGAGCAGGTGCCGAACACCCCGTCCGCGAACGCTTTCGCCGCGCAGGGCGTGTTCAAACGGTCCTGGGCGGGCGTGTTCTTCGGCGCGGGCATGGGTGGATCGAGTTTCGCCAACCCGAACGCCGAAGCCGCCGAGCCGGGCGTCGACAACGACGACCAACTGGACGCGCAGAACCCCGCCGCCGATGCCGCGGGTGCGGGTGCGGCCGGCGGCGCGCCCCAGGGCGGGCTCCCACCGGGTCTCAACGGCCGGTCGCAGCAGAACATGGGTCCATGTGGCCGGTTCACCGAACAGATCTGTGCGGCGTACACCGAACTCGCGACTACCGGTCGGGCCAGCCAGGCCACTGTGGACTTGTTGCGATCCGTGTCGCCGGTGTCGGTCACCGACCGGATCACTCAGCCGACCCTGGTCGTGCAGGGCGAGCAGGACACCCTGTTCGGCCTTGACCAGTCCGACGCCACCGCACGGCAGATCACCGCGGCGGGTGGCAAGGTGAAGGTGGTCTGGTACGCGGGCGGTCACGACGGCGGCAGGCCGGGTTCGAGCCTGCGTTCGGAGATCGCCGACTGGTTCGACTTCCACCTGCGCGGCCGCGGCGCCGACCCCGGCACCAGCTTCGAGTACGCCGTGCAAGGCGCGTTGCGTGCCCAGGGCGCGCCGAACGTGCGGACCATGACCGCACCCGGCTACCCGGGCCTGAACGGCACGCAGACCGAGCGCCGTTCGATCGCACTGAGCGGGCGGGAGCAGACAGTGGTGAACCCGCCGGGCGGAAACCCGGCGTCGATCACGAGCATGCCTGGTCTCGGGTCTGTGGTCAGCGGGTCGAACAGCCTGTCCAGCAGGCTGTCCATCGACATGCCCGGCCAGGTTGCGCGATTCACCAGCGAGCCGTTCACCGGCCAGATGTTGATCAGTGGCGCGTCCACGATCCGCCTGCGGGTGCAAGGCGTGCCCGGGCAGCCGCCGCCCACCGACGGCGCGGTGCTGTTCGCCAAGCTCTACGACGTCGCCGCCGACGGAAGGCAGCGAGTCCTGCCCGGTTCTGGCGTGTCTCCCCTGCGGATCACGCAGCTGCCCGCGGACATCACGGTGACCTTGCCGGGCATCGTGCGGCCGATCGAGGCCGACCACCGCATCGAGGTCGCGATCACGACAACCGACCAGGCCTACGCCGTGTCGACACAGCCAGCCGCGTACACCGTGTCCTTGGTGGACAACACGGTGCAGGTGCCGGTCGTGCCGGGCACGCGTTCGACGCAGACGCCGCCGATGTTCGCTCTGGTCGGCATCTTCGTCGTGATCGGACTGGCCATTGTGGTCGCCATCGTCGCGGCGATCCGGCGCCGCCGGGCCGATGACGTCGATCCTTCGCTGACCGATGTGCCGTTGGTGATCGAAGGCCTGGCCAAGGAGTACCCGGGTGGGCTCAAGGCCGTGGACGGCTTGTCGTTCCGGGTGGAGAAGGGCCAAGTGCTCGGTCTGCTCGGGCCCAACGGCGCGGGCAAGACGACGTCGCTGCGCATGCTGATGGGGCTCATCCAGCCGACCGAGGGCTCGATCCGGGTGTTCGGCCACAAGATCTACTCGGGTGCGCCGGTGCTGTCCCGTATCGGATCCTTTGTGGAGGGTTCCGGCTTCCTGCCGCACCTGTCCGGTGAGGCGAACCTGCGACTCTACTGGGCGGCGACGGGTCGTCCCATCGAGCACGCGCACTTCGACGAAGCGATCGAGATCGCCGGCCTCGGCAACGCCGTGCGCCGCAAGGTCCGTACGTACAGCCAAGGCATGCGGCAGCGGCTCGCGATCGCCCAGGCGATGCTCGGCCTGCCGGACATGCTCGTGCTGGACGAACCGACCAACGGACTCGACCCGCCCCAGATCCACCAGATGCGTGAGGTCCTGAAGCGCTACGCGGCCACCGGCCGGACGGTGCTGGTCTCCAGCCACCTGCTCGCCGAGGTCGAACAGGCCTGTACGCACGTGGTCGTGATGCACCGCGGCAAGCTCGTCGCCGCGGGCGAGGTCGCGGACATCGCGGCGGTCGGCGGCGAGGCGACGTTCCGCGTCGACCAACCCGACCAGGCGGCAACGGTGCTGGGTGAGCTGACCGGCGTCACCGGTATCGAGATCGACGGCAAGCAGGTCCACGCCAACCTCGACGGCACACCCCGTTCCAAGGCGCTCGGCGCGTTGGTCGCGGCCGGTGTCGCGGTCGAGCAGGCAGGCCCGCGCCGCCGCCTCGAGGACGCGTTCCTCGAGCTCGTTGGGGAGAACAAGGCATGAGCACAAACAACGTCCACACTGATCCCACCGCCATCGGTGCGATGGAGGAAGCCGCCTCCCACGAGCACCTGACGGTGCAGTCCGACGGCTCGGTCGTGGGATACAAGGCATCGCGCACGCTTCGGCTGCGTGTCGAGCTGGCCAGGCAGCTGCGCAGGCGGCGGACCCAGCTGATGCTGGGGTTGCTGGTGCTGTTGCCGATCGTGCTGGTGATCTCGTTCGAGATCGGGCAGGCCAACCCGAACCGCAGGCAAGGCGGGTTCGTGGACCTGGCGACGGCCAGTGCGCCGAACTTCGTGGTGTTCGCGCTGTTCGTGTCGGGCACGTTCCTGTTGCCGATGATCGTGGCGATCTTCTTCGGCGACACGATCGCGAGCGAAGCGTCCTGGTCGAGCCTGAAATATCTGCTCGCGATGCCGATCCCACGAAATCGGCTGATCAGGCAGAAGGCGATCTCGTCAGGAATCCTCTCGCTGTTCGCCCTGTTGCTGTTGCCCTCGGTCTCGCTGCTGATCGGCGTGATCTGGTACGGCGCAGGCGAAGCCGTGAGTCCAACGGGTGACGCGGTGTCGTTCTCCGACGGCGTGATGGCGATCTACGCGGCGACCATCTACATCGCGATCAACCTGTTGTGGGTGGCAGCGCTGGCCCTGTTCCTCTCGGTGTCGACGGACGCGCCGCTGGGTGCGGTCGGCGGCACGGTGCTGGTCGCGATCGTGTCGCAGATCCTGGACCAGATCACGGCGTTGGAGGACCTGCGGAACTACCTGCCGACGCACTACGCGTTCGCCTGGTCGGACTTGATCTCCACCGACATCGACTGGTCGGAGATGACCCGGGGCGCGTTCTCGGCCGTGTGTTTCGCGGCGTTCTTCGGCTTCCTGGCCGTCCGCAAGTTCACCCGAAAGGACATCACCAGCTGAGTTCACCAGGCATTATGTCCGGGTGAGCCAGACATACCGGCATGTGTCGGCCTCGCCGACACTGCCGGGCACCGCACCGCCGCACGACGAGTTCGACGTCGCCGCGCTGTACGAGACTCCGTTGAGTCTCGGCAGCGCGGCCGACGTGTCCTTGGACGAGAAACTCCGCAAGGCGTACTTCTGGATCGTCAACCACGCGATCATCAGCCCGCACTACGACCTCGAGTTCGAGGACGGCCCCAGCACGTCCTACCAGCTCGGTGACACCAAGGCCCGGCTCACGCTGCCCAGCGGCCAGAGCTACTCGAGCTTCGTGCTCGTCCCTCTGCTGACCTTCGCGGTCCGGCGAAGGTGCCTGCTTGTCGGCGGCCCGGGAAGGGGCAAGACCGCCAGCGCGATCCTGATGGGCGTCCTCGCCGGGTATCCGCTGCGTGAGGTGCGTAGGGCGATGCAGCACGGGCATCCGCAGCTGACGATTTCCGACATGCTGGGCACGCCTTTGCCCGGAGATCTCATCAAAGCCGAACGGTTGGCGGATATCGACGTCGCCTGGCGGACCTGGCTGGGCATGCGGGTCAAGATCGTCGACGAGTACAACCGCATTCCCACGCGCACCCAGTCGGCCCTGCTGACCCTGATGTCCGACGGATACGCCGAGGTCTTCGACCAGGTCTACGAATCCGCCGACTCCGCTTGGTATCTCACCGCCAACGACGACGGCGGAGGTGGCACTTACCAGGTCATCGAGGCGCTCAAGGATCGCATCGACGTCGTCGTGCACGCGCTCGCGTTCAACTCGCGGTTCCTCGGTGAACTGCAGGAACGGGTCGAGCAGCGGCTCAGGCCCGAGGAGGTCGTGCCGCCGGAGATCGTGTTCACGCAGGACGAGCACGACCGGATGTACGCCGAAATCCTGCGGGTTCCCATCCCGCGCGAGGTCCGCCGCCGCCTCGAGTTCTTCTCCGCCCAGTTCGAGCTGCTCGAGCCCGCCGGTGACCAGTTCGAGTACCGCACCAAGGACACCGCGAAGCTGGCCGGTGTCGACGTGCACCTGCTGTCCGCCAGCGAGACCGGGCGTGACCGCCTGGCCGATCTCGGCGCGCAAACGCTCACGGGTCTCTCGGTCCGCTCGCTCCAGAGTGTCCTCACGTACGCCAAAGCGCTGGCGTACTTCCGAGGCCGCCCGGAGGTCGGGCTGGACGATCTCGCATCGGTTCTCCCCTTTGTGCTGCACGACAAGCTGATGCCGAACGACCAGTCGCCCGCGTTCGACGAGCCCGCTCAGCGTCCATACCGGACCGACCGGGTCAGCTGGATCCGGTCGATGTTCGACCGTTCCTGCGCCGAGTACGACCGGCTGGACCTCGACGTGCACGACCCGGTCGGTGAGCTGCTCGACGAGTTCGAACTCGGCCTTGACGACGTGGTCGAGTCCGAAGTGGAACGCAGGCTCGGCCGGATCGAGTCGTTGCTGGCCGAGTGGAGCCGGGATCGCAAGCTGTACGGGCACGTCTACGACGACGCACTGGCGTTGAAGTACCTGCACCAGCGGTACGTGAACTACCGGGCATGGCTGCGATGGAAGGCTTAAGCCCGTTCCACCAGGCGTTGAAAGCGAACCGCGATCGCTACAACGCCCAGTTCCGGCTGGCCAGGCACCGGTCGAAGAACCTGGACGCAAACGCTTTCCTCAAACACCTGAACGACTTCGTCGGACCGATCGTCGACCGAGCGGGCGGTGACCCGGTCGAGGTCACGGACGCTCTGGTCGACCTGTCGTTCGCGACCAACGGCCGGCTGCCGCAGCACTTGTTCCAGTTGCTCATCGACCAGGCGAGGTTCGTCGCGCTGGAGCCGAGACGAGTCCCGGTCGCGCTGGCGAACGCTTTGCATCACCTCGAGTCCGAACCGGACACTCGGCCACTGCGGTGGGTCGCGCTCATGCGTCACCTCAACCAGTACGCGGACACCGTTGAGTCCCTCTTGGACTTGGGCGCGGTCGCGGCGTGGACGACCGGACTGGCCGCGTTGCGCGAGGCCGCTCTGGACGTCGCGCCCAAACTCCACCCGGACGCGCTGCGGTACCTCACCAGCACGGCCGACGTCACCCCGCTGAAAGCCAGCCGGTGGTGGGCAGTCGACTACACCGGCCTGCGGATCGTCCGGCGGCTGGGCAAATTCCGCGGTTTCGGTGGCACGTTCATCAGGCCACCGACGGTGTTCCTCGCCCGAGGCCACCTCCACGCAACGGACGGCGAACACACCTGGCGGGTCTACGCGGACCGCTTCGGTGGCAGCCTGCGCAGGACTGAGCCCGTCGAGCCCGAACACCATGACCCGACGCTCACGCTGTCGGAAAAGGGTGTGGTGCGGTGGAACGGAAACACGTTCAACCACCCAGACCTCGCCGACTCGTCCAGCTGGGTGTCGTGGGAGAACACGCTTGCCGTGACAACGCCGTTCACCCACTCGATCATCTTTGTGGCGCAGCCATGAACTGGCACGACCGCTGGCCGGAAGCCCTCAAGGCGTGGGGCCGGTTCACGAAAGTCCACGACCCGCTCTACTGTCAGTCCACTCTGGACGCGCGAGAGGCGGGCCTGACCGGAAGTTTTGCGATGTTCCGGCTGGACGACCGGACCGTCGTACTGGACATGCAGTCCGTGGCCGAGCTCGGCCTCGCAGACATGCCGGTCGAAGTGATGGCGCACGAGATCGGCCACCATGTGCTCTGCCCGGCCGATCTCGCCGACAACGCCCGGCTGCTGGCCCGGATCCGGCGCGGCATTCCCGGACTGGAGGGCTTCGCGCCGCTGGTGGCCAACCTGTACGCGGACATGCTGATCAACGATCGCCTGCAACGCAGCCGAGGCCTGCGGATGTCCACCATCTACGAACGGATCGCCTCGGCCGACGCGACTCCACTGTGGACGTTCTACATGCGCACCTTCGAGGTCCTCTGGTCGCTCAAGTCCGGTACGCTGACCAGGACCGAGATCACCGAGGACATCGAAGGCGACGCGCAGCTCTGCGCCCGGCTGGCCCGCGTGTACGCGACCGACTGGATGCGAGGAGCGGGTGGCTTCGCCGCACTGTGTTTCCGTTACCTCACCGGAGCCGATGAGGGTGCGCTGGCCGACACCCGCAAGCGCGTCTGCGTGGGCGTGGTCGGCGACGACGCCCACATCCCTGGCCTGACCGCCGCGGATGACGAAGCTGTCATCCACCCGGCGCTCGATCCGCAGGTGAACGAGTTCGCCCCGCAGGAAGCCCCGGCCGACGACAAACCGCACCCGCCGGGCGAAGGCCAGTTCCGGGAACCGTTCGAGTACGGCCAGATCCTGCGTCAGCTCGGCGTCAAGATCTCCGACGAAACCGCGGCGGCGAGGTACTACCGGGAACGCGCGGCGCCGCACCTGGTGCGGTTCCCGGTCCGCACCAAGCCTCTGTCGACCGAACCGTTGCCGGAAGGGCACACCGCGTGGGACATCGGCGAGCCGCTGGAGGCGGTCGACTGGATCGCCACCGCGACCCGCTCCCCCGTGGTGGTTCCGGGCATCACGACCGTGCAACCGGTGCTCGGCACGACCGAAGGCCAAGAGCGGGACAAGCGGCCGGTAGATCTCGACTTGTACGTGGACTCCTCGGGTTCCATGCCGGATCCACGGCGCAACGTGTCCTACCTGACGTTGGCAGGCGCGATCCTGGCGTTGTCAGCGCTACGTGTGGGTGCACGCGTCCAGGTCACGTTGTGGGCAGGTGCCAAGCAGTTCCTCACCACTGACGGGTTCGTCCGCGACGAGAACGCGATCATGCACGTGCTGACCGGGTACTTCGGTGGTGGCACGGCGTTTCCGATCCACATGCTGCGCAAGACGTACATCGACCAGGAGCGCGCAGAGCCCACGCACATCGTGGTCATCTCCGACGACGGCGTGGACACGATGGTCCGGATGAACGACGAATTCGGCAGGCCAGGCAGTGAGATCGCGGCACGGGCGCTGGCGAGTGCCGGAGCGGGCGGCACCCTCGTACTCAATCTCTGGCCGGGCGCGGAGGAGAAGATCCGCGCGATCACGCCGGGTTGGGACGTGCACCGGGTGTCCGAATGGCAGGACCTGGTCGACTTCGCCGCGGCCTTCAGCCGGACGCACTACGAACGGAGCAACGCGTGATCGCCTTGTCCCGGCTCACCCGGCGGCTCGCCGAGACGCCGAACGACTTCATGAGCGAGCAAGCCTGGGTCCCCGCGGTGATCTCCGACATGCTGGCCGCGGCCAACCGCCAAGGCCTGAACGCCCGGACTGCCAAGCAGTTCGAGGCCATGGATCCGCGGTGGCGGCAACTCGTGCTGATCAGTTGCTGGCTGCTGGCCGACGAGGCGTTCCGTGAGGCGATGGACCGCACGCGGGTGCTGAACTTCGTCAACGAGGTACTGCCGCCGCTGGCCAAGTTGGTCGAGCCGGCCCGGTTCGTGACGGATCCTGACCGCCGCGAGGAACTCGCCAGGCTGGCCATGCTGGCGCTGGCGGTGATGCCTGCCGGGGAAACGGTCGAGCAGGCGGCGGACCGTTTGGCTACAGTGGACAGTGCGCGCCGGTACGAGGTGCTCGAGGCGACCAAGGCCGCCGAGCAGCGGGCCGCGGCGGTGCGCAAGGCGATGGAAGAGCAACGGGCCCGCGAGGCGGCCGCCCGGTACAGCCAGGTGTGACCATGCGTGATGACTATCCGGTGCCGGACTACGTGCCGATGGCCGCGGCCGCGTTGACCGACGCGGAACGCTGGCCGTTGCTGGCCGAGGATGGCCGGGCGATGCTGACCCGGCTGCGTGAGCATCCTGCTGCCCCACTCTACAACCACGCTTGCGGTGACCGCTTGACCCAGGCTTCGGTCGATCGATTGAAGTCCTATCAGGACACTTTGCGGTCCGGGTATCACGGCTGGACGTCCACACAGGAACCGCCGTGGGTGGACGAGCTGATCACTCGCGTGTACCAGACTGTGCCGCGCTATCGCGGGAAGACCAGGCCGCCGCGACTGGTCGGCGTTCCGCTGACCGACCGGATCGATCTGCTGTCCCGAGCCTTCGAATGCGTTCCCGACGACGCGGATCTCTCGGATCTGATCGTGTACCGGACGTCCGGGTCACGCGGCCCGGCCGCGACCGTGCCGATGAGTCCCGAGTTCAACGCGCTGGACCTGCCGGTGATCGAGTACGTCCTGGCCAAACACGGCGTGACGTTGTCCGGTGGATCCTCACGGGTGTCACTGGTGAACGTGTACGCGCAGCCGGTCGCCTACCAGTTCGCCTCGGTCTCCAGCTACCTTGACGGCGCCGGGATCTTGAAGATCAACATGGCGCCGTCCGGCTGGCGTGACCCCGCCGATCAAGTGTCCTTCTTGGACAATTGTCGGCCGGAGGTGTACACGGGCAACCCGATCTCGCTCGCTGCCTTGGCCGAGCTGCCGCTTGCGCACAAGCCCAAAGCCGTCATCAGCGGCGCGATGACGCTGAGCGACACCCTTCGGCGGCAGCTGGAGAGCCGCTTCGCGTGCCCTGTCATCGATCTGTACGGGATCACCGAGGTCGGGCTGGTCTCGTGGCGGGATCACGACGTGCACCGGATCCTGCCTCGCAGGCTGTACGTGGAGATCCTCGACGAGCACGGCAGGCGTTGCGAGCCTGGCGTGGTCGGCGAAGTAACCGTGACGTGCGGCGAGAACCCGCTGCTTCCGTTGCTGCGGTACCGCACTGGCGACCATGCCGCGTTGGATTGGCGGTACGGCCCGGTTCTCGTCGGTTTGGACGGCCGTGCGCCCGTCCGATACCGGCGGACCAACGGTTCATGGGTGAACTCCATAGAGATCACACACGTACTGTCGCCGCTTGGTCTCGTCGCCTGGCAACTGCATCAGGGCTCGGACGGTGCGTTGACGTTGTCAGTGCACGAGACGGGCGCCCCCGATCCGGACGTGATCGCTCGTGCACTGACATCGTTGATGGGTGACCTTCCCTTGAAGGTCACCCTGGACAACCTCGCCAAGGACACCAAACCTCAGCGCTACACCTCGGATCTCTAGGCGCTGCAGGCAATGTGCGCTTCGGCCCAGTCGGCGTGGTCGAAGTTCTTGCCGTCGCCGCCGTCGGTCACCTTCAGGGACAGCACTTGCACGCCGGTGATGTCCACATTGAACGCGACAGGAGCCTCGCCGGTCCGCAGGACACCGCTCTGCTGCAGAACCCGACCGTCACCGAGGACCTGGAACACCGAGGAGCCCGGTGACGTCGTCTCGTCGTCCATGCCGACCTTCGCGGTGAACGCCCGGCACGTGCCGCCGAGTGAGAGCACCACTTCGGACTCCGCGTGCACTCCAATTCCCTTGGTGTATGTGGTTCCGGCAATGCTCATCGGACGCCCGTCACCGCCGCCCGACTCGCCGTTGGACATGTCCCGCTCGACCGGGCCCCATCCGTTGGTCGCGCTGTCGAACGGCAGGTCGCTGACGTAGGCCTGGCCGGTGAGCGGCACCAATCCACGAACCGCCTTGGCGACATGGACGCGCGGGAAGTCCGGTACTCGATACTCAGCGGCTATCGGCACCTCGAATCCGCCCGAACGCGCAGTGGCCGGAACCTGCACAGTCCACTTCCCACTGAGGACTTCACCCTGCCGCAGGACCCGCCTGGTGACGGGATCGCCGACCACGGTCCAGCCTTCCGGTGCTGTCGGCTTGAGGACGACGTCCATCACGGGCCGGATCGAGTTGACCGTGAACGACCCGGTCACCTCGAAACTCGCTCCCGGTTTCACGGTCACCGACGTCGTCGGCGTGATGGTCAAGGACGTCGACGGGACCTGTGGAATCGAGTTGTAGCACGTCGTTCTGCCCTGCGTGGCCGGGCAGATCACCGCCGCGAAGCCGCCGTTGGCCGGAACTTGAACCGACAACATGTCCGAAGAGGACATTCGAGACGATGTCCTGGTCACATCGCTGCGACCGTTGTCCCGGATCGTCTCGACCAGCCATGACCCCGGGCCCAGGAAGTTCAGTGGCGCGGTCATTGTCCGCGCGCCGCCGACCGCGATTCCGCCGACGAACCACCGCTCGCCGTTGCGCCGCGCGAAGACCGCGGTCTCGCCTGGGTATCCGTTGACCAACTCGGTCTGCTGCCACACGGTCGGAACCTGGTCGAGGAACCGCAGTGCCTCCGGATATCGGTCGTATGCCTCGGGTTTGTCCGCGAAATGGGTCCAGCCGGACTCGAAGACCACAGGCAGCGCGATCTCATGGCCGATCGACGTGACCTTGGGACCGACTTCGAGCGAGACCGGCGTGAAGTCCATCGACCCGACCACGTTGCGGGTGAACGGCTGGATCGGATTGCCATCGGGCAACGGCAACTGCTCGGCACCGTGCACCGCTTCCATGGTCAGCAGATGCGGCCACGTTCTCGCCAGGCCGTGCGGGACGGTCGAACCATGAAAGTTGATCATCAGCTTGCGCTGCGCGGTGTCGGCCAGGATCGCGTCGTAGAACTGGTACCGCACCTGGCTGTCGGACTCCATGAAGTCGACCTTGACGCCTTTGACACCCCAGCGTTGCAGCAGAGGCAACGTGGCCTCCCGTTCGGCCGCAGTGTCCAGCCTGTTCCAGTGGAACCACAGCAGGATGTCCACACCTTTGGCTCGGGCGTACCGGGTCAGCTCGGGTACCCATTTGTCGCTCCAGCCCTCGTCGACCAGCACGTACGGCCAGCCGTTGCGGGCTGCGAAGTCCACGTAGACCTTCTGCCGCTCGAAGTCAGTGGGACTGCTGTGTTCCGAGAGCCACGACCATGCGACCTTGCCCGGCCGGATCCACGAGGTGTCCGCGATCCTCGACGGCTCGGCCAGATCGTCGACCAGGGTCGACTCCGGCACGGTCGCCAGGTCGCCGACGATCATCGTGCGCCACGGGCCGACCCGGGCCCCGGCCACCCGCTGGTCCTTCAGCTGAACCTGATAGACGCCGCCACCAGTGTGCCGCAACGAGCTTCCCGCATACCGTCCATCCACATTGGACTCCGTCAGCAGCACTAAGTCCTGCCCTATCTGGAACAGCGACGGGTTGCCGTACTCGCCGGTCGCGGCACCGCCTGCGGTTGTGCGGAATCTGCGGTTCTCATGCTGCGGGTTGTACGGCATCAGCCAAGCATTTGCGTCCGCCGGTATCGAGAACGCCGACGCTTCGCTCAAAACATCCGTCGCCTCGGGCAGTTCGTAGCGATACGCCACGCCATCGTCCGCGACGCGCACAACCAAGTCGAAGCGCGCGTTTCCTGCTCCAGCAATGGAAATCCGCGTCTCAGCATGCCGGACGGTCCTATCCAGGCGCTTTCCCGTGGTCATCCGGTAGTTTTCCGAGACCGTCCTGGTTGACCTCGCGACTTCACGCAGTCCACTGGTCAAGTCCGCGGTCGCCGTCCGGATACCCAACGGGCTCGGCGACACGACCGTTCGGCCTTCTCGTTGCACTGTCAGTGAAAACGTGCCGTTGCCGGGATCGTGCGTCACGTTCGCGGTGACGGCTTCGACCTTGGCGGCGGCTTGGGCCACCAGGGCGCCGGACAGCAGGGCAAAGACTCCGGCAAGCACAAGGGTTTTCCGCATGGCAACTCCGTTGTCGTCCTTGCGTCCGAGCAAACCGCAGCGCGGCGTACCGTGACAAGCCTGACAACGAGACAGGTTTTACGTATTAAATATCGATGACCTCGATGTCGGCGGTACGCAGCCGATCGACGTCGCCGATCACGTCGATCTCGCTGATCACGCCGTCGACATACGTGAACGCGAGAGCCACGGCAAGCCTGCCACCGACGGCCATCACCAGTCCAGCAGCGCCGTTCACCAGTGCGACGCCGGCGAACACCGCACGGCTCGCAGAGGCCATCGCCCTCTTGGCAACCGGGACCGCGCCCTTGATCACGACCGACCGACCCATCGGCAGGGCCGTCGCGTCCGCGCGCAGCACCACGTCCGGATCGAGCAACGTCATCAGCGCTTCAAAATCGCCGCCGCGCGTCGCGGCCAGGTACGCATCAGCAACCTCGCGCTGCCGGACGAGGTCGGGCTTGGGTTCGGCGCCTTTCACCCGCTTCCTGGCTCGGCTGGCGAGTTGACGCGTCGCGGCTGTGGACTTTTCGATCATGGGTGCGATGTCGTCGAACGGCACCGCGAACATGTCGTGCAGTACGAACGCGACGCGCTCGGCCGGTGCCAAAGTGTCGAGCACAACGAGCATCGCCACCCCGACCGAGTCCACCAGCTCGGCTTCCTGTTCCGGGCTTTCGGATGCGACCACGTCGATCTCGAACGGGTCCTCCCGGCGTTGTTCGCGTGACCGCAGCAAGTTCAAGCACACGCGGGCGACGACCGTGGTCAACCAGGCGCCGAGATTCTCCACCTCGCTGGTGTCGGCGCGGCTCGCGCGCAGCCAGGCGTCCTGCACCGCGTCGTCAGCCTCGGCCGCCGAACCCAGCATCCGGTAGGCCACCGCGCGCAGCCGGGTCCGGTGCTGCTCGAAAAGTTCAGCGTCCACGGTTGTCACATTCCTTCCTCGGCGCGTGTCACCCCAGTAGATCCACAGATCAAGCGAGGAGTAACCATGATTCTGCTCACCGGCGGCACCGGCACCCTGGGCCGACACGTGACCCCGCTGCTGCTCGAAGCAGGCCAGCAGGTGCGGATCCTGAGCAGGCACGCCCAGCCGCCACGCGATGGCATCGAGTACGTGACCGGCGACCTGGTCGCGGGCACCGGCATCGCCGAGGCCGTAGCCGGTGTGTCGACGATCTTGCACCTGGCGGGCAGCAACAAAGGTGACGACGTGGCGACCCGCAACCTGATGGCGGCCGCCAAGAACGTCCAGCACGTCGTGTTCATCTCGGTGATCGGCGCCGACCGGGTTCCGCTCGCGTGGCTGCAGTCGCAGCTGGCCGCCGAACAGGCGATCAAAGAATCGGGTGTGCCGTGGACGATCCTGCGTGCCGCCCAGTTCCACGACCTTGTACTGAAGATCGCGCAGGCCATGACCAAACTTCCGATCGTGCCTGTGCCGGGTATGCGGTTGCAGCCCGTCGACGTCCGTGATGTCGCGGCCCGGTTGGTCGAGTTGACGCTCGGCGAGCCGGCAGGGCTGGTGCCGGAACTCGCCGGTCCCCAGGAGTACGAGATGCGGTCGGTGCTCACCAGCTACCTGCAGGCAACCGGGAAGCGTCGGCCGAAGGTGCCGCTGCGCATCCCTGGCAAGGCAGGCAAGGCGTATCGGGCCGGGGACAACCTGACGCTGGACGGCGCTCGGGGCACCCGGACCTGGGAGGCTTTTCTCGCTGAAAGGGTGCAAGGATCTTCAAGACTGTGACGCGGTTCGTCCGCAGCATCGGTGCATGAGCATCACAGACATCGTGGCGGCGGACGGGCCGCATCCGGATCACGCGACCGAACTGATGCTGTTCGGCCAGTTCGTCGGCGCATGGGATCTCACGGTCACCGACCACTTCGAGGACGGCACCACCCGGACCATGCGGGGCGAGTGGCACTTCGGGTGGGCGTTGCAGGGCCGGGCCATCCAGGACGTGTGGATCGTGCCCGGCCGGGAGTACGGCATGACCGTCCGGTTCTACGACCCACGCATCACCGCGTGGCGGTCGACCTGGATCGGCCCGACCTCGGGGTACGTGCAGCAATTCATCGCCCGCCAGGAGGGCGACGAGATCGTGCTCGCCGGTCAACAGCCAGATGGGCGATCTCTGCGGTGGATTTTCTCGTCGATCACGCCGCGGTCATTCCATTGGCGCAATGTCGTCTCGACAAATGGCGGAACGTGGCGGCTGCGCCAGGAGATGGAAGTTGTTCGACGTGATCCAGGTCACATCGAACAACTCAATGGTGGTTCTGACGTCTCTTCCAATGACGGAAATCGCGTCACTTAAAACCACTTACCAGGGGGATATACCGCCATGCGTATTGTCGCGTCCATTCTCGCTTTCGCCGCCGCCACTGTCGCGTTCGCCGCCTCGCCCGCGTACGCGGCCGAGGAGATCCACTGGATGGCCGACGTCAACGGCGACGGCGCGCCCGAGCCGGTCGTACTGTCCGAGCTGCCCAACGACACCCAGAAGCTGACCGTCAAGCTCGGCAGAATCGCTTACACCGCCGCCATGCCGTACTACCCGGGCCCCGACTCCGGCCTGACGCCGCCGCGGGTCGTCGACATGAACGACGACAACCGCCAGGAGATCATGGTGACCGAGATCGTCGGCGCACACACCGACCACTTCAGCCTGTGGGGCTTCTTCGGCAGCACCTTGAAGCAGGTCAGGACTGCCGACCAGGCACCGCTCAAGCTGTACGAAGGCGGCGCCGTCGCCACAATCGCCCGATACGGCTGTGAAGGCACCGGCGCCGACCGCCAACTCGTTTCAGTCACTGCTGGCATTGTCGACTACGACAACTACATCTACGAAGGCGAGCGCGTCACCTACCACGTCGACAGCACCGGAATCGCGCACGAAAAGTCCCGCGTTTCCGGCACCGGCGCCGCGAACAGCCCGTTGTTCCAGGCCGACCCGAATGCGTGCAAGTAAGCGCGACTAAATACATCTGAATGGAGATCCCGGTATTCACGGGATCTCCATTCATTGTGTTTCGAGGCGTGACCGGCCTGGAGCAGACCCTCGCCTCGACCGACCGGTCCCCGGCCGAGTAGCGGAGGTCACCCCAGCACTCGCTTTGCATGGTCATACATGGTCATGCATAATCGTGCTTGTGTCCAAGGTGCTCACTTCTCTGCCTGTCGGTGAACGGGTCGGTATCGCCTTCTCCGGCGGTCTCGACACGTCGGTAGCTGTCGCGTGGATGCGCGAGAAGGGCGCGGTGCCCTGCACCTACACCGCCGACATCGGCCAGTACGACGAGCTCGACATCGACTCGGTGCCGGGCCGTGCCAAGTCGTACGGCGCCGAGGTCGCCCGGTTGGTCGACTGCCGTGCAGCGCTGGTCGAGGAAGGCCTGGCCGCGCTCGCGTGCGGGGCGTTCCACATCCGCACCGGCGGCCGCACGTACTTCAACACCACGCCGCTTGGCCGCGCCGTCACCGGCACCCTGCTGGTGCGCGCGATGCTCGAGGACGACGTGCAGATCTGGGGCGACGGCTCCACCTTCAAGGGCAACGACATCGAGCGGTTCTACCGCTACGGCCTGCTGGCCAACCCGTCGCTGCGGATCTACAAGCCGTGGCTGGACGCGGACTTCGTGACCGAGCTCGGCGGCCGCAAGGAGATGTCCGAGTGGCTGCAGGCTCGCGACCTGCCGTATCGCGACAGCACCGAGAAGGCGTACTCCACCGACGCGAACATCTGGGGCGCGACGCACGAGGCCAAGTCGCTGGAGCACCTCGACACCGGGATCGAGATCGTCGAGCCGATCATGGGCGTGCGGTTCTGGGACCCGGCCGTCGAGATCGCGGCCGAGGACGTGACGATCGGCTTCGAGCAGGGCAGGCCGGTGTCGATCAACGGCAAGGAGTTCGCCACCCCGGTCGACCTCGTGCTCGAGGCCAACGCGATCGGCGGACGGCACGGCATGGGCATGTCCGACCAGATCGAGAACCGGATCATCGAGGCGAAGAGCCGCGGCGTCTACGAGGCGCCGGGCATGGCGCTGCTGCACGCGGCGTACGAGCGGCTCGTCAACGCGATCCACAACGAGGACACCCTTGCCAGCTACCACACCGAAGGCCGTCGGCTCGGCCGGTTGATGTACGAGGGCCGCTGGCTCGACCCGCAGGCGTTGATGATGCGTGAGTCGCTGCAGCGCTGGGTCGGCATGGCCGTCACCGGCGAGGTGACGCTGCGGCTGCGGCGCGGCGAGGACTACTCCATTTTGGACACGTCCGGCCCGGCGTTCAGCTACCACCCGGACAAGCTGTCGATGGAGCGGACCGAAGATGCCGCGTTCGGCCCGGTCGACCGGATCGGCCAGCTGACCATGCGCAACCTCGACATCGCCGACTCGCGCGCACGACTCGAGCAGTACGCCGGGCTCGGGATGGTCGGTAGCCAGCACACGACGCTGATCGCCGCGTCCCCGCAGACGGAGCTGATCGGCGAGATGCCCGAGGGCGGCGCCGAAGCGATCGCCTCCCGTGGCGAGGTCCCGGCCGAGGAGGCCGAACTGCTGGACCACGCGGCACTGGAAGAGGGCAACGACTGACCTGACCTGCTGCTACCCAACGGGTGTCGTACCCGTTGGGTAGCTTGCTCGCATGGTCACCGTTGAGGAAATCCGCGAGGTCGCCTTATCGCTGCCGCGGGCGTACGAGGCGATCGTGCGCGACCGGATCAAGTTCCGGGTCGGCCAGATCGTGTTCGTCGCGCTGTCCCGCGACGAGACAACCATGGGTTTCGGCTACCCCAAAGAACTTCGGGACGGCCTGATCGCGGCCGAGCCGGAGAAGTTCTTCCCGCCGTCGAAGTCCGACGAACGCTTCAACTGGGTCCAGGTCCGGCTGAACGCCATCGACGCCGGCGAGATGCGCGAGCTCGTCATCGATGCGTGGCGCATGTGCGTGCCGAAGAAAGTGGCCGCGTCGATCGAGGAATGACGTCACGCCGCCGCGCGACGGATGTCCTCGGCGAGCGCGGGGATGTCCACCGGATGTGTGGTGTCGACCTCGATCAGCGGGCCGATTCCCAACGGCTGCACCGGTTGGCCCCACAACTCCGACTCCTCGCGCCGCAGGTCCAAATGGCCACTGTGCCTGCGGGCGGCGCGTGCGTAATACCGGGACCGCGCGACCTCAACCGCAACCACGCAGCGGATTTCGACCACGCGGCCAGGTAGTGCTTGCACCAGCGGCTTCGTGTAGTCGAACCACGTGCTGTCCAGCACAGCACCGGGACATCGCCGTGCTACTCGAAGGATGGCCAGGACCGCGGCCCGGCCGAGCCGCTGCGACTCCGCCACGGTGCACGGTTGCCCGAGCCCGTCCGCCAAGGCTTCTTTGAGCTCGTCCTTCGCCAGGACGGGCAAGCCAAGGTGCGTGCCGAGCGCAGCGGCCAGCGTGCTCTTGCCCGACGCCGGCCAACCGCCCACCAGCACGAACAAGTGCGTCACTTGATGCCCGCGGCGTCCATGCCGCGCAGCTCCCTCTTCAGGTCGTGGATCTCGTCACGCAGCCGGGCCGCCAGCTCGAACTGCAGTTCGCGGGCCGCGTTCATCATCTGGTCGGTGAGCTGGGCGACGAGGTCGGCCAGCTCCGCGCGAGGCATCTTGCTGATGTCGCGGTCGGAGCGGACCACGCCGGAGCTCTTGCCGCCGGTGGCGGGGACGCCCTTCTCGCCCGTGGGTTTCTTGCCGCGGGAGACGTTGCGGCCGGAGCCGCCGACGGCCACGTCGTTGTCGTCGGCCTCTTGGTAGACGCGGTCGAGGATGTCGGCGATCTTCTTGCGCAGCGGCTGCGGGTCGATGCCACGTTCGGTGTTGTACGCGATCTGCTTTTCGCGGCGGCGGTTCGTCTCGTCGATCGCGTGCTGCATCGCCGCGGTCACCTTGTCCGCGTACATGTGCACTTGGCCGGAGACGTTACGGGCCGCACGGCCGATCGTCTGGATCAGGCTCGTGCCGGAGCGCAGGAAGCCTTCCTTGTCCGCGTCGAGGATCGCGACAAGGGAGACCTCGGGCAGGTCGAGCCCCTCACGCAGCAGGTTGATGCCGACCAGCACGTCGAACTCGCCGGTTCGCAACTGCCGCAACAACTCCACCCGGCGCAGAGTGTCCACTTCGGAGTGCAGGTAGCGCACCCTGATGCCGAGCTCCAGCAGGTAGTCCGTCAGGTCCTCGGCCATCTTCTTGGTCAGCGTGGTGACCAGGACACGCTCGTCCTTGTCCGCGCGGTCGCGGATCTCGCCGACCAGATCGTCGATCTGGCCCTTGGTCGGCTTGATGATCACCTCGGGGTCGATCAGGCCCGTCGGCCGGATGACCTGCTCGACGAACTCGCCGCCGGTCTGCCCCATCTCGTACGGGCCCGGCGTGGCCGACAGGTACACGGTCTGGCCGATCCGGTCCTGGAACTCCTCCCAGGTCAGCGGCCGGTTGTCCAGCGCGGACGGCAGGCGGAAGCCGTGCTCGACCAGGTTGCGCTTGCGGGACGCGTCGCCCTCGTACATACCGCCGACCTGCGGGACGGTGCCGTGCGACTCGTCGATGATCAGCAGGAAGTCCTCGGGGAAGTAGTCGATCAGCGTCGCGGGCGCCGACCCGGCCTCGCGGCCGTCGATGTGCCGCGAGTAGTTCTCGATGCCCGAGCAGAAGCCGACCTGCCGCATCATCTCGATGTCGTACGTGGTCCGCATCCGCAGCCGCTGCGCCTCCAGCAGCTTGCCCTGCCGCTCGAACTCGGCCAGCCGCTCCTCGAGCTCCTTCTCGATCGCGACGATCGCCTTCTCCATCCGCTCGGGGCCGGCGACGTAGTGGGTGGCCGGGAAGATCCGCAGATCGTCGACCTCCCTGACGATGTCGCCGGTGAGCGGGTGCAGGTAGTACAGCTTGTCGACCTCGTCGCCGAACATCTCGATCCGCACGGCCAGTTCCTCGTAGGCCGGGATGATCTCGATGGTGTCGCCGCGGACCCGGAACGTGCCGCGGGCGAACGCGAGGTCGTTGCGCGTGTACTGCACATCGACCAGCGCGCGCAGCAGCGTCTCGCGCTCGAGCTCCTGTCCGACGCGGACCTCGATCGACCGGTCGAGGTACGACTGCGGAGTACCGAGGCCGTAGATGCAGGACACCGAGGCGACCACGACCACGTCCCGCCGGGACAGCAGGTTGGAGGTGGCTGAGTGGCGCAGCCGCTCCACGTCGTCGTTGATCGACGAGTCCTTCTCGATGTACGTGTCCGTCTGCGGGATGTACGCCTCGGGCTGGTAGTAGTCGTAGTAGCTGACGAAGTACTCGACGGCGTTGTGCGGGAACAACTCGCGCAGCTCGTTGGCCAGCTGGGCGGCCAGGGTCTTGTTCGGCGCGAGCACCAGTGTCGGCCGCTGGACGCGCTCGATCAGCCATGCCGCGGTGGCCGACTTGCCGGTACCGGTCGCACCGAGCAGCACCACGTCCTTCTCGCCCGCCTTGAGCCTGCGCTCCAGCTCGTCGATGGCCGCGGGCTGGTCACCGGCGGGCTGGTACTCACTGACCACCTGGAAGGTCGCGGTGGTGCGTTCGATCTCGCCCACCGGCCGGAACTCGGAGTGGGCGATCACTGGGTGTTCGGTCGCGAATGCCACGCCAAAGACTCTACGACCACCCACCGACAGTTTTGCATCCACGCAGGTCAGGGTGGAAAAAGCGACTGGTGTGACGGCTGGGACGACGGTTACGAGCAGCAGTCACAGCAGTCGCAGTGGCTGAAGCAGCCTTTGCCGCCGCGAGCCACGTGTGCCGCGTCGGAGACGCCCATGTCGACGGCGTCACCGCCGAAACCCACCGACTGCTCGTCCTTCTTTTTCTTCTTCCGCCGCCGCTTGCCGGAGGCATGCGCGAACGCCCGGTTGACGGCTCGCTCGACCTCGTCGACCAGCAGGACCCGGACGAGGCGGTCGTCGACGAACTCGACCTCATCCAACGCAAGCCGAATCCCGAGCAACGCGTCGTCACAGTGCTTACGAGCCTCAGCAGCCGATGTTCCTGTGGCGGACAGCGGGTTCCAGGTGTCCGTGGCCTGGTCCTCGACGGCGTCGATGATGTGGGCGATCCGCCCGAACAACCGCCCGACCTCAGCCAATGCCGCCGCATTCGCAGAAACGCCACTCACCACAGCCGTGTGCGCGAATGCCGCAGCCGCAGCGGTTTCAGCCGGTTCAGTCACGTCCAACAAGGTATGAGCTGACGACTCGACGGCCGATTGCCGCGAGACGGCGTCGACCAGAACAGCCGTGTCGAACCCGACTGAAGAACCCGACGACGCACCCTGAGCAGCCCACCGAGCGGCCACGCGACGCGCCACAACGGGCACACGGCCAGCCAGGCCATCGCCGTCAGCGACGTGATCAGAGACCTTGGCCGAAGCCAGCACCAACGAGACAGAAGCGGCCAACCTGGCGCCGTCGCCGTGCGCCACCGACGCAGACCGCATCGCCCGCAACGCACACGGTCCCGCGGTACGCCGAGCTGAGCCCTGCGACTGTGCCTCAACCAGTACCGAGATCACCAAGCCGTCATAGTTGGTGACTGTCCTCGCAAGCTGACCGTGCTCGTCACGCAACGCCAGGCACAGTCCACAAAGGTGGGCGAGCCACGATGCGTGTAGTGACAAGAGCCTATGACGGCACGGTCTGATGATTCCGAACATTCCGGATCCCCCCCAATCAGGCTGGATCCTAACGCGGGAAAGCCCGCCGATAGGCGCTTGGCGACGTGCCACGCCGACGGGCGAAGTGGTGCCGAAGCGTGTCGGGATGCGCGAAGCCGGACCGGTGCGCGACAACGTCTACAGTCAGTTCAGTCGTTTCCAGCAACAGTTCGGCTCGCTGCAGCCGTTGTTCCAACAGCCACCGATGCGGCGTGACGCCGGTGATCGCCTTGAAGTGCCGGGCAAAGCTGCGCCCGGACATCCCTGCCCGACGTGCCAGCACGTCCACGGTCAACGGCTCGGCCAAGTGCTGCGCGGCCCAGTCCAGCACCGCCGAAAAGCCCGAAGGACTAGCAGGCACCGGCATTTCCACGTACTGCGCCTGTCCGCCCTCACGATGCGCGGGCACGACCATGCGACGCGCCAACGCATTCGCGACCTCTGAACCGTGCACGGTCCGGATGAGGTGCATGCACGCGTCGATCCCGGCGGCAGCGCCGGCGCTGGTCAGAATCGGCCCGTCGCTCACGTAGAGCACGTCCTCCACCACATCAACCGAAGGAAACCCTTTGCGCAGCAAGGAAGTGAACTGCCAGTGGGTGGTCGCCCGGCGACCGTCGAGGACACCGGCTCCGGCCAACGCGAAGGCCCCGCTGCAGATGGACAGCAAGGTCGCCCCGGCTTCGTGGGCGGCACGGATCGCGGCACCGATCGCCGGGTCCAGTGGAGCGTCGAGGTCCGGCCACGCCGGGATCGCGACCAGATCGGCCGACGCCACCCGGTCCAAGCCGGACGCGACCTCGACGGCGAAGCCCGAGGTGGTCGGCACGAGCCCGAGACGTGGCCCGCAGATGCTGAAGTCGTAGCACGGCAGGCCGTCGTCCGACCGGTCCAGCCCGAACACCTGGCACAGAATGCCCAGCTCGAACCCGGCGACCCGGTCACCGACCACCGCTACGACAGACTTCATTGGCAGGATCTTCCGACATCTGGTCTTTCCTGCCAGTGTCGCGCACAAGCCTCGCGAAGCACAGTGGTGGCCATGAAGTTTCCAGGCGAAGGACCATACGAAGTCATTGCCGAACCGCCTGACGTCGGCGGACAGCGTTGGGCAGGCGCGCCTTGCGCCCTGCGGGTCGACGACACCACATATCTGACCTATCGCACACGAGGTGACGGCGACCGCGTCGTCATCGCGAGGTCCGACGACGGCGTGCAGTTCGAGACGATCACGGAACTGACAGCCAAGGCGCTGAACGTGCCGATGGTCGAGAAGTCACCGCTGGTGAAGACCGCGAATGGTTGGCGGATCTATGTTTCCTGCTCGGAACGCGGCACCAAGGCGTGGTGGATCGGTCTGCTCGAAGCACCGGCGCTCGAAGGCCTCGCCGACGCACCACTGAAGAAGCTGGACTTCGGCGCGCCCGCGGTCAAGGACCTGGTGATCAGGCCGGACGGAAGCGGTTGGCAGGCATGGGTTTGCGTACACCCGTTGGACATCGAGGGCGCGGAGGACCGAATGTCCACGTCCTACGCCACGTCCGACGACGGCATCACCTGGCGTTCACACGGGACAGTCCTCAGTGGACGCAGAGGCCATTGGGACGCACGCGGGGCAAGGCTGTCGACGATCCTGCCGGACGGCCGCGCGGCCTACGACGGACGAGCCACAGCTGCGGAGAACTGGTTCGAACGCACCGGAATCGCGGTTCCGACAAGCACTGGCTTCCAGGCCGAAGGCGACCCAGTCGCAGACGTCCGCTACCTGGAGATCCTCCAAGGCCGCTGGTACTACGAAGCCCGCCGCCCGGACGGCCATCACGAGCTACGAACCGAGCTGTCCTAACAAGAACAGTCGCATCCGCAGCCATCGCCACAGCTGCAGCAGTCACAGCAATCGCAACAGTCGCAATCACAGCGATGACACCAGCCTTCGCGCGGCTCACCGGTCCATGGGTCGTGGTACGGGTCGCCGCAGCAGTACTGGCACGTGCAGAACATGACGACGGCCAGACCGCACGCGGCGCCCCAGCTGCGGTCCGGTCGCTGCCAGCCCTTCTTCTGCCACTCGTGATGCTTGTCCTCGCGCTTGTCCTTGCGTTTCGTCTTCTGATCCAAGGACGGCCCGTGCACGTCGCCGAACGCACGCTTGATGGCGTGGTCGAGCTCGTGCGCCAGCAAGGCGTGGACCAGTTTGTCGTCGACGAACTCCGCCTCGCGCAGCGCAAGCCGTACGCCGAGCACCGCGTCGTCACAGATCCGGCGGGCCTCCTCCAGCGAGGTCCCAGTCACCAGCAACGGGTTCCACGCTCCTGTCGCGCGGTCCTCGTCGAGGTCTTCCACGGCGTCAACGAGGTGCGCGACCCGGCCGAAGAGCCGTCCGGCCTCCGACAAGGCGTCCACGTTCTGCGGACGGCCACTCAGCACGGCCGTGTGCGCGAAGGCCGCTGCGGTCGCGGTTTCGGTGGGTCCGGTGGCCAGGAGCAACGAGTCCCCACGCCGGACCGAGCTCTCGACAAGGGGCTGCTCGGCAACGGCATCGAGCAGGACGGCCGTGTCGAAGCCGACCTGTTCACCGGTCCACGCGCCCTGCGCCGCCCACCGGCCGGCGACCTTTCGAGCCGCCAACGAAACGCCACGGCGGCCGAACAGCCCGTCCCGGTCGGCCACGTGATCGTTGATCTTCGCCGAGGCGAGCACCAACGACACCGAAGCCGCCAGCCGGGCACCGTCACCCTGTGCGACCGAAGCCGTCCGCATCGCCCGAAGCGGGCACGGTCCGGCCGTCCGCCGCGTCTCGCCCTGGGACTGCGCCTCGACGAGTGCGGAGATCACCAGGCCGTCGTAATTGGTGACGGTTCTCGCCAATTGCCCGTGATCGTCGCGTAATGCCAGGCAAAGCCCGCAAAGGTGAGCCAGCCACGAAGTACGCAGCCGTGGCGAAAGTCTGTGACGGCAAGGCCGGATGATGCCGAACATGAATGCCTCCCCCAGATCACGAAGGACGGCATACTAACCGTTATCACCCGATCGGACGCACAATCCCCCCGCTGCGGAGGGTTCACTGATCCAGTCGGCGTAGGCACGATGACCAGGTGAGCTCCGACTACGCGTTGCCCGTTGCCCGCCCGAGGGTCAGCCCCGACGTCGCACCGCACGTGCACCCGCCAAAGGTGGAGTTGTTCGACGTCAAAGCGATGGAGAACATCGACCCCAAGGGTTTCCGGCGGACCGTCGACGAATACCGCGTGGAAAAGTTCGGGCTGTTCATGGCGCGCAAGATGGACGGCCACCCGGAGCTGGCCTATATCGAATCGTGGCTGTTGCCCGAACTCGGTCTGCGGGTCAGTCATTGGCACACCCACCCGGGTGCCCGGCAGCGCGAGGACATCTACATCGATCTCGTCGAGGTCGACACCGACTTCGCCGCCCGTGACGCTGCGCCAGGACCGGTGTGGCGGATGATCGACATCTATCTGGACATCCACGTGTACACCGGCGAGCGCCTTGAGGTCGTGGACACCGACGAGTTGCTGGCGGCGCTGGACGCCCGGCTGATCGACGCCGGGACCGCCCAACGGACCCTCGAGCGGACCTACCGGACGGTCGACGGCATCACTCGGCACGGCTACGACACGTGCGCGTGGCTGGCGTCCCTCGGCATCGATCTGACGTGGCGAGACCAGCGGAAACTCTGATTTCAACCAGTGTGGCGAAAGCCTTACTCGCGGGTAATTGATCCTGTCAACCGCCGTTCAGGGTAACCGCGAACCGCTCACAGATCGATATACGGTCGAACACAAGCCGTGATGTAACGAATGAAACCCGGGTGATCACGCACCGCGCCGTTCCGACTACTCTTCGGCCGCGTGGGAACGGCCATCACCCCGCAGCTGGTCGACATAGTCGACACAGTTTCCGCGGTTCGCAGGTACTCGTCCGGTACGACCCGGCGCCTCCGGACATGCCAGGAGGAGCGCTGGGGCCTGAGAGTGGAATGCCCCACTCCGGAGGACCCTTTCTTCGACTCCGAGGTCACGTGGCTGCTGCCGGGAATCAACGTCCGGCTCACGCACCAACGCCCGCGCTCGCGCCACGCGCGCTCCGGCCCGAGCGTGCTCACCGCGGCCCGGATCACGCGCGAGGGCACGTCGTGGCGCACCACGGACCTTCTGTTGGGCCTGGCCTCAGCGCCGGGCGCGGCCGCGCGGATCGTGCGGTCCGAGGAGTTCGCCGCCGCTGTGGCCGGCCGCGTGCTGCGCACCGGTGACGCGGATCTGGCGCTGCGGACCGTGCACAAGACGCTCGAGGAGCTGAGCTACTACCGGCACGATCTGAGCGCTTGGCTGACCGGCCAACATGTTTTCGAGGTATGGCCGCCTTACTGACGGCAGTTTCTCACCACAAACCCCCTGTGAACGCCAATGATTCGCAGGGGGTTTGTCGCGTCGTGGGGCGATTACGCACCGAACCGGCGCACTCACCGCGTGCTTCCTGTTCTTTTACAACTTCTTGGCAACCGGCTTGACAGTTGGTGTGGTCCGGACCACGCTGCTCTGCATTGGTCTACACCATTTGTGCGCCCGGGGTGGCCGGGCTTGAAAGGACGGCACGAGTGAAGCGCTGGATGAAGCTGGCGGCCGGAGTTGTCGCCATCTCCCTCGCGACAGCGGGCTGCGCCGGCTCCGGTGGGTCGGGAAGCGCCCCAAGCAATGCCAACCAGCCGCAGCAGCTCAGCGGTGAGTTGACTGTCTGGCTGATGACCGGTTCCGCGCCGGAAACCTTGACCAGCGCCCTGCACAAGGAGTTCCAGGACGCCAACCCAGGCGTCAAGATCAAGTACGAGATCCAGCAGTGGAACGGTATCCAGCAGAAGCTGACCACCGCGCTGGCGTCGCAGACCCCGCCGGACGTGATCGAGATCGGCAACACGCAGACCCCGCAGTTCGCAGGCGAGGGTGTGCTGGCCGACCTGACCGACTCGGTCAACGACCTCAATGGTTCACAGTGGCTCAAGGGTCTCAAGGACTCCGCGACGTTCGACGGCAAGGTCTACGGCATGCCGTTCTACGCCGCCAACCGTGAGGTGCTCTACCGCAAGGACATGTTCGAGCAGGCCGGCATCACCACGCCGCCGACCTCGCGGGACGAACTGCTCGCCGCGATCGACAAGCTGAAGGCCAAGTTCGGCAGCGACCCCGACTTCCAGGCCATGTACGTGCCGGGCCAGAACTGGTACGCGCTGCTGTCGTTCATCTTCGACGAGGGCGGCGACATCGCCAAGGCCGAGGGCAAGAACTTCAAGTCGACCCTGAACACCCCAGAGGCCAAGGCGGGCCTGGAGTTCTACAAGAAGCTGGTCGACGCCTCGGGCACCAAGGCACCGAAGGACAACGACGAGTCCAACCCGCAGCAGGCGGGCATCTACGGCGGCGGCAAGGTCGGGATGTTCATCGGCACGCCGAACGAGGTGGCCACCGCTGCCAAGACCGACCCGTCGATCAAGGACAAGACCGGCGCCTTCGCCATCCCCAGCAAGACCGCGGGTAAGAGCGCCCCGGTGTTCCTCGGTGGCTCGAACCTGGCCATCCCGGTCAACAGCAAGAACACCGCGGCCGCCAAGGCGTACCTGAAGTTGTTCTCCTCGCAGAAGTACATGTCCGAGGTCGCCAAGACCGGCTTCGTGCCCGGTACCTCGACTGACATCAGCGCGCTGAGCTCCGACCCGTACGCCAGCGTGATGGCCAAGGCCGCGCAGAACGGCCGCGCGGTCCCGTCCAGCCCCAAGTGGGGCGAGGTCGAGGCCGGCCAGAACCCGTTGAAGGACATGATGACCGCGTACATCACCGGCGCCAAGTCCCTCGACCAGGCGACCACCGACGCGAACGCCGCGTTGGACAAGCTGCTCGCGGGTTCATGACGTCGACGAAGGACGTATCGGCGATGCCGGCGGGGACGACCCCGCCGGCATCGCCGCGTGTCCCAACCCTGCGAACCCGGCGCCGCAAGGGGTTCAGCGACGCCGTGTTGCCGTATCTGTTGCTGTTGCCGGGTGTGGTCGCGATCGGCGCGCTGCTGATCTGGCCGACGCTGCAGCTCGTGCTGATCAGCTTCCGCAAGCTGGACCTGCGTGAGCTGGTCACCGGCCAGTTGGTCTGGGTCGGTATCGACAACTACACCGAGGTGCTCGGCGATCCGGAGTTCTGGACGATCACGTTCCGGACGTTGATCTTCATGGCCTCCGTCGTCGCGGCGACGATCCTGGTCGGTCTGCTGGTGGCCGTGCTGATGCGGCAGCTGCACCCCGTGGTCCGGGTGATCCTGCAGGTCGCCTTGGTGGTCGCATGGGCAACCCCGCATGTCGCCACGACCACGATCTTCCAGTGGATCTTCGACCAGCAGTACGGCATCCTGAACAAGACGCTCGACCTGCTCGGCTTCGAGGGATTCATCGGCCACTCGTGGTTCGGCAGCGGAGCGAGCACGCTGACCGTGATCGGTCTGCTGATCACCTGGCAGGCCGTGCCGTTCATCGCGTTCAGCCTGTACGCGGGCCTGATCGGGGTGCCGCGTGAGCAGTACGAGGCGGCCGGGATCGACGGCGCAGGACCGTTCCAGACGTTCCGCACGGTCAGCTGGCCCGCCATCCAGCCGGTTCTGACGATTGTCACGTTCCTGTCGGTGATCTGGGACTTCCGGGTGTTCACCCAGGTCTGGGCGGTCAGGCAGGGCGGGCCGGACGGCGAGAGCACCACGCTGCCGGTGTACATGTACCTCAAAGGCATCGCGGGCAGCCACTTCGGCTCGGCCGGTGCGATCGCCATGATCATGCTGCTGGTGCTGGTCGTCCTGCTGGCCCGCTACATCCAGCTGCTGCTGCGTTCCAAGGAGGTGGAGTTGAAGTGAGGAAGTCTCTGCCGCAACGGATCGCGCTGAACATGGCCGGTGTGATCGGGGCGCTGCTGTTCGGGTTCCCGACGTATTGGCTGTTCACGACCGCGCTCAAGACACCGGGTGAAGTGCTGTCGCCGCGCTACGACCTGATCCCGCTCTCGATCACCTTCGAGAACTTCGCGACGGCGCTGGCCAAACCGGGTTTCACGACCTTCCTGACCAACAGCCTGATCGTCACGCTGGGCGCGGTGCTCACCGCGTTGATCGCCGGTGTGCTGGCCGCGGTCCCCCTGGCCCGGATGAAGTTCCGTGGCCGCAAGGGTTTCCTGTTCCTCGTGCTGATCGCGCAGCTCGCGCCGATCGAGGCGCTGCTGATCCCGCTGTACCTGCTGATGCGGGACGCGGGGCTGCTCAACCAGTTGCCGTCGCTGCTGTTCGTGTACATGGCGCTGACGCTGCCGTTCACCTGCTGGATGTTGTACGGCTTCGTCAACGGCATCCCGATCGAGCTCGAGGAAGCCGCGATGATCGACGGCTGCGGCCGGTGGGAGGCGTTCCGCCGGGTCACGCTGCCGCTGCTCGGACCGGGCCTGGTGGCCACGTCGGTGTTCAGCTTCATCACCGCGTGGAACGAGTTCCTCTTCGCCTTGGTGCTCATGCGTGACCAGGACAAGCAGACCATCCCAGTGTGGCTATCGACGTTCCGCACGGCCTTCGCCGTCGACTGGGGCGGCATCATGGCCGCGTCGGTGCTCTACGCGGTGCCCGCGCTGATCTTCTTCCTGATCGTGCAACGCAAGCTGGTGTCCGGACTGACCGCTGGCGCGGTGAAGGGATAACGCGTGTCCACACTGGAGAAACTGGCCGAATCTGTTCTGCTGCCCGCGTTCGGTGGTACGACCGCGCCGGACTGGATCCTCCGCAGACTCGGCGAGGGCCTCGGCGGTGTGACTCTGTTCGGCCGCAACGTCGTCGACGACGAACAGGTCCGTGCACTGACCGCCCAGCTGCGGGCGGAACGCGAGGACGTGGTCATCGCGATCGACGAGGAAGGCGGGGACGTCACCCGGCTTGACGTCAACACAGGTTCCTTCGTGCCCGGCCCGCTCGCGCTGGGCGCGGCCGGGGACCCGTCGTTGACCACGTCGGTCGCGGCGGCGCTCGGCGAGCGGCTTGCCGCGACCGGTGTCACGCTGAACCTGGCGCCGTGCGCGGATCTCACGCTGGTGCCGGACGACCCGATCATCGGTGTGCGTGCGTTCGGCTCCTCGCCCAGCGAGGTCGCCGAGCACGTGGCCGCTTATGTGACGGGCATGCAGAAGTTCGGCGTGGCCACGTGTGTCAAGCACTTCCCAGGGCACGGCGCGGCAGGCGAGGACTCGCACAAGAGTCTTCCGGTGCTGCGCAGGACCGAGGAGGAGCTGCGGACCATCGAGCTGGTGCCGTTCGCCGCGGCGATCAAGGCGGGCACCCGGGCGATCATGTCCGGCCACCTCGTCGTCCCGCCGTGGGGTGACAAGCCGGCGACCTTGAACTCCAAGGCGCTGGTGGACATCCTGCGCGGCGAACTCGGCTTCACCGGCGCGATCGTCACCGACGCGCTGGACATGGCCGGTGTGGTGGGCAGTTTCGGCAACAACGCGGGCATCCCGGCCGCTTCGGTCGGTGCGTTGATCGCCGGAGCGGACCTGCTGTGCATCGGCGGGCAGGAGTTCGACGCCGCTCTGATGGACGCGATCACCGCCGCTGTTGTCGAGGCGGTCCGGTCCGGTTCGTTGTCCGAAGAACGACTGGCCGAGGCGTCAGCACGGGCGTTCGAGATGCGTAAGCCACCGGTGGCCACCGAGATCAAGCCGGTGGATCTGACACTCGGGCTGCGTGCGGCCCGGCAGGCCATCCGTGTCCATGGGGAACCCCGGCTGACCGGCCCGGCGCTGGTGGTGGACGTCGAATCGACGCCGACCATCGCCGCGGGCCCGATGCCTTGGGGCGTAGGCCAATACCTCGTGGACCGGGTGCCGGGCAGCAAGTCGCTGCGCAACGCCACGGCGGAGGAAATCCTTGCCGCGGCGAAGGAATTCGACCAGGTCGTGATCGTGACCCGGGAAGCGCACCGGCACGCGCACGTGCGCGCGTTGCTGGAGTCGTTGGGCGACTTGGACTTCATCCACGTCGAAACCGGCACTCCCGGTGCCGACGCCGGTTCCCGGCCGCGGATCGACACTTTCAGCGGCTCCAAGGTGAGCATGATCGCCGCCGCAGAACGCCTGGCCGGCTGAGTTCGCCCCTCGTGAGTGTTTCGGCCGGTTCTAACCGGACGAAACACTCACGAGGGTGACCAGGCAGTTTTCTCGGCCCAGGATTCGGCTCGAGGCAAGGCTTTGTCGAACCACTCGTCCTTGGCGTTGTCGGGAATCCCGCCGGACGCGTACTGCTTGGCTATCCCCTGTTTGAGTTCGACGTAACTCGCGCGCTCGTCCGCTGAGGCACGCAACCAGTCACGGAACAGCAAGGCTTGCCGCCAGTCCGCGCTGCCTTCGGGACGCAAGTGGATGTTGGCGAGCCTGCCCGGATCCGCGGAGTGGTGGAACCGCTTGCTCTCCTCGCCCCGGTCGCCGGTGTTCTCCGGGCTCACCGGGAATCCCGCTTCGGTCAACGACTCGGCGAGCGAGTCGGCTTGTTCCAAAGTGGACACAGTGACCTGCAGGTCGATGATGTCCTTGGCCGGCAAGCCAGGCACCGCCGTCGAGCCGATGTGGTCGACCCGCAGGCCACCGGTGATCAGCTTGATCCGGGCCGCCAAACGGGCCGCCTGCACGGGCCATTCCGGGTTGTGGTCGTACAGGCGTGCGTTTCCGTACTGTGCCCAGCGATGCAGGCGGACGTTGGCCTCGAACGGCACCAGGCGATCCGCCCACAAGGCGTCTGCTTGAGCGAGCACTTGGTCGGGCGTCCCGGAGTTGTCCAGCCAGACGTCGGCGACCGCACGTCGTTGCTCGGTGGATGCCTGCGCGGCGATGCGGGCGCGGGCGTCGGCCTCTGGCATGCCACGGGTCTCGGCAAGGCGGCGGACGCGTTCCTCAACGTCCGCGTCCACGATGACCACGAGGTGATACATCGGCGCGTAGTTCTTCTCGACCAGCAAGGGCACGTCGTGCACGACCACGGCGTCGTCGGCCGCTTCGGCGAGCATCTCAGCGGTTCGCTTGCCCACCAAGGGATGCACGATCCCGTTCAACCGTTCCCGCTGCTCAGCGGAGTTGAACACGACCGAGGCCAGCTTCGGGCGATCCAGTGAGCCGTCCGCCGCGAGAACCTCGGAGCCGAACGCCTCCACCACCGCGGCCAGACCAGGCGTACCCGGCTCGACGACTTCGCGCGCCAGCTTGTCGGCGTCGATCAGGACCGCGCCGTGTTCGGCCAGCCGACCGGCCACCGTCGACTTGCCCGACCCGATCCCGCCCGTGAGCCCCACTCGCAGCATGAGTTGATCGTAGGTAGGTCTAGCCCCACCTGCGCAGTGGGCCTGCGAGCAATGTCGATTGTCGGACGTTGCGGGCAAACTGTGGCAGTGCTCAGGACCATCGCCACCGCGCCTGTCCGAGGCGTGATCCTGGCCGGGCTGTCGGTGCTCGGCCTGATCGCCTTGCTCGCGCACGTACTCGTCCTGATCCTCACCACGTCGTTCGGGCTGATCTTCCTCGTGCCCTGGGCGGTCGACCTGGCCCGCCGGGTCACCAACGCCCGGCGGAAACTGGCCGCACGCTGGGACCTGGTGTACATCGCCCAGCCGTACGCGCCCGAACCCGCGCCGCCGCAACCCGATGCCGAGGGCTTCTATCCGAGCGAAGGCTGGCTGTACAAAACCCCGCGGATGCCGAACCTCTACACCAAGATCGACTGGATGCTCGACGATCGTGCGACGTGGCGCGACTTCGCCTGGCTGCTGCTGAACGCGACCGTCGGCAACGTGCTGGCGTTGGTGCCCGCCGCATTGATCGTCTACGGAGCTCTGACTGTGCCGTGGGGCGTGCTGCTGATCGCGCTCGGGTTCCTCAGCGCGCCTGTGCTGCTGCGACTGCACACGTCAGGCAGCCGCGTGCTGCTTGGACCGACGCGACGCGGGATGCGCGGCCGGCCCAGCCAGTGGCTGCTGCAATGGGGACACTGCGCGGGGCTTGCCGGCCTGTCCCTGTTCAGCCTGGTGGCGTTGGTAGCTCCCCGGGCGTGGCGGGTGGCGAACTACCGCCGCCGCGTGGCGGGAGACTGGTGCGGTGTGCCAGTGGCGAAGCCGTTGGCCACCCGCACCACCAAGCGGGATCGGCTGTTCTTCGCGCTCGATCCGGTCGTCGGCGTGCTCATCACGATGGTGCCCGTGGAACTGGTGGTCTACGGCGGTTGGGGTCTGGCGCTGCCGCAGACCTGGCGCTGGTTCGCCGGCCCGAACGAGCCGGACTGGGCCGCGGGGTGGTACGGCCAGGTCGCTGGATCGGACTGGCTGGCGATCCCGGTGGGAATCGCGATGGTCGCGGTCGGCCTTCGACTGTCCGGACCGTCGGCACGCCTGAACGGGCTATGGACGCGGCGGATGCTCGCCCCGAGTCCTGAAGAGGCCTTGGCGCTGCGTGTGCGCGAGCTCACCCAGACACGAGCCGAGGCGACCGACACGGCCGAGGCGGAGCTGCGCCGGATCGAACGCGATCTGCACGACGGCGCCCAGGCCCGGCTGGTGGCCATGGGACTCGGGCTGGGCGCGCTGGAGCAGCTGATCGATCAGGACCCGGCCCGTGCCAAGGAGGTGCTGTCAAAGGTCCAGAACAACTCGGCCAAGGCACTGGCCGAGCTGCGTGACCTCGTGCGCGGGATCCATCCTCCTGTGCTCGCCGATCGTGGGCTCGGCGATGCGGTCCGTGCGTTGGCCCTGGACACGCCATTACCCGTCAAGGTCCACGTGGACCTGCCCCGCCGTCTCGATCCACCGATCGAGACGGCCGCGTACTTCGCGATCAGCGAAGTTCTGACCAACGTGACCAAGCACGCCGAGGCCACCTCGGTGCAGGTGGATGTGCGCCTGGATGAGGACGCGCTTGAGCTCACCGTGCGGGATGACGGACGTGGAGGCGCCGACATGTCTCGCGGCACGGGTCTACGTGGCGTCGCGCGACGGCTGAGTGCCTTTGACGGCGTGATGACCGTGCAGAGCCCGGTTGGCGGGCCGACAACGGTCCGGATGACGTTGCGGGTCAGCGCGGGCTGAGCGCGCGGTCCGCGATCTTGACGAGCACGGTCTGTGCCTGGGCGGCCGGCACGGCCTCCAGCGTGGCGATCACAACGACCGTTGTGGCCTGATGGGTGGCGACCAGAGTGGCGGTCTTCCTGCCGATCAGCAGCGTGCCCTTGTCGACGCCGACGGTGATGTCGCTGGACCTCGCGCCAGCGGCCTTCTCGTCGTCGATGGTCTTGTTGACCCTCGTGGTGGCCGTCTTGGCGTCGCTGTAGCTCGCCAGCCCGACGCGGATGGGGGCGTCGTCGACCTTGTCGCTGTTGCCCAAGCCGTAGTAGCAGTCGATCCGGTCGGTCCGGCCGATGCTCGCGTCGGCGGCGCCGTCGACCGGCTTCGCCTGTCCCGGCATCGTCTTGCCGACTGCTTCAGAGATCTCCTCAGCCGAGGCGATCGCACCGCACCCGGTCGGCAACGCGCCGACGATCCGCGCGGGGGCGGTCGTTGCGGCACTCGACGACGGGGTGAAGGTAGGAATGGGGACTACGAGGGGTGTGCGTTTCTCGGTCGCGCAGCCCGCCAAACCAGCGATCAGCACCACGGCGGACGCGCTTCGTGTCCATGCCTTAGCACTCACAAGGTGTAGACCGTAGTCCCCCTGATGGGTGAAGGGGACGCGATCCCCCAAAAAGTAACGAACGAACAACGCGAGCCACCCTCGCGTACCCCGCCGACCGAAGCAGTGAACAGCGGTTTCTTGATCACCCACGCTGAACTGGTTGCATCGAAAACTTTCCCCTGATCAGCAAGCCACTCACCCATACTGCCCACTCACCGAAACACCCAAGGCCAATCGGCCGCGCCCCCACCACGGCGTTCAGACCATCAGATACCCCAAACCGGCCGCCAAACCGGCCCTCTCCAACACTGTGTCCACCTTTCCAGCACACCGTGTCGACCGTTCCAGCACACCGTGTCGACCGTTCCGGCACGTCGTGTCCACCACTCCGGCACGTCGTGTCCACCTTTCCGGCACCGTGAGATGCACTTTGCGGCATGGTCAGAGGGGGCTTCCCCGGACCGGGTTTGTCCCGGATCTTCCTTTGCCCGCGAGCCGGCGCGTGTCCACCATTCCGGCACGGTGAGTCAAACTGCTCGACTCGCTACCAGCTCCGCTGGTAGCCGCCGTGCGCCGCTCGCGCGTTCAACACACCATGCCGGAGCCGGTGGACACGCGCGATGCCCTCGCCCGTGGACACGCGCGTGGCCCTTCGGCCGTTCGCTTCGCTCCGGTGTGCTTAGGACAGGCATCCACACGCGTTTCCTGGGTTTCTTTTCCGCAAGACGGAAGCCCCGCACCGGAGTGCGGGGCTTCCGTGGACTGGCTAGCTAGCGAGCCTGATCAATTGATCAGACGCCGCCGGACAGCTTCTCGCGCAGCGCGGCGAGCTGCTCGTCGCTGGCGAGCGTGCCACCACTCTTGGCCTGGGTCTCGGTCCCGGCGGAGGAGTAGCTCTGGTCGCCTGCGGCCTCGGCGCCTTCGCCCGCAGCGGCGGCGGCGTCGGCCTCGGCGGCCTTGCGGATCTGCGACATGTGCTGCTCGTAGCGGGTGTGCGCCTCGGCGTACTGACGCTCCCACTCCTCACGCTGCTTGTCGAAGCCTTCCTGCCACTCCTGGGTGTCCGGGTCGAAGCCCTCGGGGTAGATGTAGTTGCCCTCGGCGTCGTACTCGGCGGCCATGCCGTACTGGGTCGGGTCGAACTCGGTGTCCGGCGTGAAGCCCTCGTTGGCCTGCTTCAGCGACAGCGAGATCCGGCGACGCTCCAGGTCGATGTCGATGACCTTGACCATCACGTCGTTGCCGACCTGGACGACCTGCTCCGGGATCTCCACGTGCCGCTCGGCCAGCTCGGAGATGTGCACCAGGCCCTCGATGCCCTCGTCCACGCGGACGAACGCACCGAACGGAACCAGCTTGGTGACCTTGCCCGGCACGATCTGGCCGATCGCGTGGGTACGGGCGAACTGGCGCCACGGGTCTTCCTGGGTCGCCTTGAGCGACAGGGACACGCGCTCGCGGTCCATGTCGACGTCCAGGACCTCGACCGTGACCTCCTGGCCGACCTCGACGACCTCGGACGGGTGGTCGATGTGCTTCCAGGACAGCTCCGAGACGTGCACCAGGCCGTCGACGCCGCCGAGGTCCACGAACGCACCGAAGTTGACGATCGAGGACACGACGCCCTTGCGGACCTGGCCCTTCTGCAGCTGGTTGAGGAACTCGCTGCGGACCTCGGACTGGGTCTGCTCCAGCCACGCACGGCGGGACAGAACCACGTTGTTGCGGTTCTTGTCCAGCTCGATGATCTTGGCCTCGAGCTCGCGGCCGACGTACGGCTGCAGGTCGCGGACGCGACGCATCTCGACGAGGGAGGCAGGCAGGAAGCCCCGCAGCCCGATGTCCAGGATCAGACCACCCTTGACCACCTCGATGACGGTGCCGCGGACCGGCTCGTCGGCCTCCTTGAGCCCCTCGATCGTGCCCCACGCGCGCTCGTACTGCGCACGCTTCTTGGACAGGATCAGGCGACCTTCCTTGTCCTCCTTCTGGAGAACAAGCGCCTCGACCTCATCGCCGACCTTGACGACCTCATTGGGGTCGACGTCGTGCTTGATCGAGAGCTCACGCGAGGGGATGACACCCTCGGTCTTGTAGCCGATGTCGAGAAGAACCTCGTCACGGTCGACCTTGACGATTACGCCTTCGACGATATCGCCGTCGTTGAAGTACTTGATCGTCGCGTCGATCGCGGCGAGGAAGTCCTCCGCCGTCCCGACGTCGTTGATTGCGACCTGCTGCTTGGGCGCGTTGGAAGCCGGGACAATGGTGGTGTCGGTGGACATTAGGTGGGTTGCTCCGGTACGGATTGGGAGTAGTTGGGTTGTCTTAAGTTCTGGCGCACGGTGTGACGACGAGCGCCCCGAGTCATGTGTGATCATGCACAGGGTTCAACACCGATACGCGCAACCCGATTCCCAGATTCCTCACCTGAACCGCAGGCAGCGCGAAATTCACCGCGCGGGCGGTATCGTACGCGCCCGCGCGATCGTCGGGCAAACCGGATGCCCATAAGGAGCAGGCGTGGACAGCAGCGACACCCGGTACGCCGGCGCTCAAACTACTCTCGGCACCGTCGGTCCCGCTCGTCGAAGCGCGGGCGCGGCCGAGTCGATCGCCGCGAACATCGCGTGGTGGGACGCGGATGCGGACGATTACATCGCCGAGCACGGTGACTTCCTCGGTGACGTGAATTTCCTCTGGTGCCCCGAAGGCCTGCGGGAACGCGATATAGAACTGCTCGGCGACGTCAAGGGCAAGGACATCGTCGAGGTCGGTTGCGGCTCCGCGCCCTGCGCCAGGTGGCTGGCGAGCCAGGGCGCGCGGGTGGCCGCGCTCGACCTGTCGGCGGGGATGCTGCGGCACGCGAAGCGCGCGAACGATGTGACCGGGATCACTCCGCTGTTGATCAGGGCGAACGCCGAACGGCTGCCGTTCGCCGCGGAAAGCTTCGACATCGCGTGCTCGGCCTTCGGCGCGGTGCCCTTCGTCGCGGACGTGCGGCCGGTGTTCCGGGAGGTCGCCAGGGTGCTGCGGCCGGGCGGCCGGTGGGTCTTCGCCGTGACTCACCCGATCAGGTGGATCTTCCCGGACGATCCCGGGCCGGACGGGCTACGGGTGATCAATTCGTACTTCGACCGCACCCCATATGTCGAGGTCGACGGGAACGGCCGGGCGACCTACGTCGAGCACCATCGGACGCTCGGCGACTACGTGCGGGCGCTGACCGGATCTGGTTTCGTCATCGAGGACATGATCGAGCCGGAGTGGCCGGAGGAGCAGACCCGCGAGTGGGGCCAGTGGAGCCCGCTGCGCGGTGAGCTGTTCCCCGGCACCGCGATCTTCTGCTGCCGGAGGGCTACGTGAGGTTCACCGACGGGGTGCTGGACACGCAGAGCGCGTGGTTCGCCCGTCTGGATCCGATGCTTCCGGCCGCGGTCCGGCCACCCGACGGCAACGTGATCACGGCGGCCTTACCGGACGGCACGCGGGTGGCAGGCGTCCTGGTGCCGACGAGGCTGGCGCCGGACGCGATGCCGACGTTGTGGTCCGCGCTCGAGGTGTGGGAGTTACACCCGATGCTCGGCGAGCACGGTATGCACCAGCTGCTGGACCAATGGCGCAGGACGATGGCCCGCCGGTCCACCGGTCCCGACTCGTCGTGCTTGGTCACGTGGCCCAGTAGAGATGTCGGCGCGGCGCGGGCGTTCCTGGACCACGGCCTGGTCCCACTGTCCACATTAGCCATCCGGACCGGCGCGCCGATCCTGCCGTCACCGGGCTCGCTGCGGGTGCGGCGGGCGACACTGCGGGACATCGACACGATCCTGCCGTTGGCCATGGCCGAACTGGAGTACTCCGCCATGGTCGGCAGCACTGTCTTACGTCCCGGCGCGGCGCAGGTGAAGCGGGCCGCGCTGGCCCGGCACCTCGACCAGAACGACCCCATCTGGATCGGCGAGCGGGACGGAATCGCGGTCGCACTGGCCGAGTGCTGGTTCAACGAGTCGACCACCGGATCATGGAGCGAGACCCGCGTCCGGCACGGTCTTTGGGGCTATGTCAACAGTTTCTCGGTGGCACCGTTGTTCCGCGGCATGGGCATCGGCCGGGAGATGATCTCCGTGGTGCACCGTGAACTCGCCGCGGCGGGCGCGATCGGTACCTTTCTTTACTTCAACCCGCCCAACCCGTTGTCATCGGTGTTCTGGGCACGGCAGGGTTATCGTCCACTCTGGACAATCTGGGAAGTCAGACCGGCATCCGCCCTGCGCTAGCCGACCCCCGACCAAAGTCATAGACGACCCTGGACCGTAGTCCGATGTGCGGACCGGCGCCGCAAAGGAAACTGGCGTCATGCGAATTCTGCTCATCGTCACAACGCTTCTGCTGGCACTGGCAGCGCCTGCGTCTGCCACGAAACCTGTTGGACTGCTCAAACCTGAGGGACCGTTTCCCATTGGCCACCGCACCCTGCATCTGACCGATGCCGGCAGAGCCGATCTCTGGATGCCGGACCGACGCCGTGAACTCATGGTTTCGTTGTGGTATCCGGCTTTTCCGTTAGGCAAGCCCGCCGAGTACATGACCGCGGCGGAGTCGGCGGCGACCGTGCAGGGCCTCAAGCTGGACCTGCCGGACAATGCCTTGCAACAAATCCGGGTGCACTCGCGCGAGGACGCCCCGGCGCTACCTGCCAGTCGTGGATGGCCGCTCGTCGTGCTCTCCCCAGGCATGGGCAACGGCCGGACGACCCTGACAACGCTGGCCGAACAGTTGGCGTCGAAGGGTTTCGTGGTAGCAGGAGTCGACCACGCGTACGAGGCGTACAACGTCGAGTTCCCCGGTGGCCGGTTGCTGCAGTGTCAGGCGTGCCAGAACGCTGGCAGGCCACTCCAAACAGCAATGGACAACCGCGCACAGGACGTCACATTCGTATTGGGCGAGGTCTTGAAGCAGCAGGCGCCACGCGTGGACGCGTCCCGGATCGGCATGGCTGGACACTCGATGGGCGGTGGCGCGACCGTGCACGCGTTAGCCACGGATGCACGGGTCAAGGCGGGCGTGAACATGGATGGGCCGTTCTATCCGGTCGTCGACATCCCTAAGCCGCTGGCGCTGTTCACCAGTCCAGTCGGGGAGGAGGAGTTCGGCATGGGCTGGGATGCCGCATGGCCACGGCTGACAGGCTGGAAGGAGCGCAGGTACCTCGCAGAAAGCGGGCACTCCTCGGCGACCGATAACGGTTACCTGGCGATCGCATTGGGACAGAAGGACAAAATGCCACCCAACACGTGGTTGCGACTGTACGGGACCGGGGACACTGTCGAATGGGTTCGGTTCTTCCGCACCTATCTCACCGAGTTCTTTCAGGCGAGGCTCTGAACGAGTCCGGCCTCGTACGCCACGATCGCGGCCTGGACCCGGTTGCGCACCCCGAGCCGGTCGAAGATCACGCTCACATGTGCCTTGACGGTTCCCTCGACGATGAGGAGTTTGACCGCTATGTCCGCGTTGGACAGCCCGGAACCCAGCAGTGCCAGTACTTCCGTTTCCTTGGGGGTGAGATTCGCGACCTTGGCGCGAGCACCGGAGGTCTTGCGGGGCAGGTGGTCGATCACCCGCTTGGCGATCTTCGGGGACAGGAACGCGGCGCCGTCCGCGACCGCCTTGATCCCGGCGATGAGCTCGTTCGGATCACCTGATTTGAGGAGGAAACCATTGGCTCCTAGAGCAAGGGCCTGCTCGATGTACTCGTCCTCGCCGAACGTGGTCAGCATGACCACGCCGGTCTGCGGCCGAAGACGCCGGATCTCCTCGGCCGCGGCGAGACCGTCCAGCACCGGCATCTGGATGTCCAGTACCGCGATGTCCGGGCGGGTGCTGAGAACGTGATCCACGGCTTGCCGGCCGTCGTCGGCCTGTGCGACGACCTCGATGCCGGCGTCGCTGCCCAGGATGGCCGCGATGCCTGCTCGGATCATCGCTTCGTCGTCGGCCAGTACCACCCGGATCACTTGTCCCCCTTGAAAATCGCGGTCACGGCGAACCCGCCGTCCCGGGGCCCGGCTTCGAAGTGACCGCCTGCCTGTTCGACACGCTTGCGCAAGCTTGCGAGACCGCTACCACCGGACGTCAGTCCAGTCGGCTGGACTGCCTGCTCATTGACAACTGAAACACACGTCGAGGTGACCACCACGGTGATCGCCGCGCCGGGTGCGTGCTTGGCGGCGTTGGTCAGCGCCTCCTGCACCACCCGGTAGGCGACCGGCTCGATCCCCACCGGTACAGAGTCCACTGTGGACTTGATGGCCAGGCCGGCCGCGGCGCTGCGCGAGATCAGATCGGGGATGCTCTCGGGGTCGCGGAGGACTTCGATGATCTCGCGCAGCCGCTCGGTCGCCGCGGCGGCACTTTCCCGCAACTGTCCGACGGCTTCGCGCTGCTCGTCGGTCAGCCCGCCAGAGAGTTGCAACACGCCTGCTCGGACGGCAATGAGGGTGAGCTCGTGGCCGAGCGAGTCGTGCATGTCGGCAGCGATCCGGGCGCGTTCCATCAGGCGCGCCTGCACGGTGTTCTCGTGCGTACGACGAAGGACATAGTGGCGTCGGGTGAGGTACACGGTGGCGGCCATCAGCAGCAGAGGCCAGATCGGCACACGGCCGCCGTAGTCGAACGTCATCGCGACACCGGACGCCACGGCCGCGGCCAACGCGATGACCGGGAAACGTTTGGTGGTCGCCGCCACGAGGGCGACGACCACCAGCCCGCCGATGAGTTCCCACGGCGTGGGGCTGCGCCAACTGTCGATCACAAGGAGCGCGACGACGCCAAGCCACACAGCGCCTTCGACAACGACCCCCGCTCGCATACCTCCGAAACTACAAGCTCACGCCTGGAGGCCGCGGCGGAGGTCCGCGACCTGGTCGTCGGCCATCCGTTTGGTCACCGCGGCCTCGGTGACCATCTGCGAACCGTGGAAGGTGCCCGCGTAACCCCGCACTTCGGTCGGCACATTGGCCTGCGACAACCGCCGCGCATACTCCAACCCTTCATCGCGCAACGGGTCGAACTGGCACACGGTGACCACGGTCGGCGGCAACCCTGACAGGTCCGTGGCACGTGCCGGCGCGGCATACGGCGAAACATCGGCGGTGCCCCGCTTGCCTTCACCCAGGTACGAATCCCAGCTGAAGACGGCGTTCGGATAGTTCCACAGTGGAGTGTCCACGTACGCCCGCATGGATTCGGTCTCCAGCCGGTCGTCGATCTCTGGGACGCCAAGGTACTGGAAGACGATCGCCGGGCCACCGCGGTCGCGGGCCAGCAGGACCGTGCCGGCGGCGAGACCGCCACCGGCGCTCTCGCCCGCGACGCCGATCCGCGCCGGGTCGATCCCCAGCTCGGATGCCTTGTTCGCCGTCCACACCAGCGCCGCGTAACAGTCCTCGACCTGGCCTGGGAATGGCGTCTCGGGCGCCAAGCGGTAGTCCACGGACACCACGACGATTCCGAGCTGGTCGGCGTACTTCAGGCACGCGGAATCGGAAGTGTCCAGGTCACCGACGATGAACCCGCCGCCGTGGATGTACACCAGGCCGGGCCGGAGACCGTCCACGGGCGGGGTGTAGACCCGGACGCGGACATCCGGCGCGCCCTCCGGCCCGGGCACGAGTTCGTCCCGCACGTCGATCGGCTGACTGGGCTCGTACGGCGGCGTCTGCAGTCGCGTCTCGGACATCTTCGCTCGTGCGGCGACCAGCGACTCGTAGTCCGTCAACGTGACGGCGGGCAGCAGATCAAGCCATGGAAGCAAGTCCGCGTCGAAGGCGTAGCTCATGACGCCACCTGCAAACCACGGCGCAGGTCTTCCAGTTCGTCGGCCACCATCCGCTTGGTCACGGCGGCGTCCGTGACCATCCCCGAACCGTGGAACGTGCCCGCATAGGCACGCAGTTCGGTCGGCACGTTCGCGTGCGACAACCGCCGCGCGTACTCAATCCCCTCATCGCGCAACGGGTCGAACTGACACACGGTCACCACAGTCGGCGGCAAACCCGACAGGTCGGTGGCACGGGCGGGCGCGGCGTAGGGCGAAACATCGGCGGTGCCTCGCTTGCCTTCACCGAGGTACGAATCCCAGCTGAAGATCGCCTTCGGCCGATTCCACAGTGGAGTGTCCACATATGCTCGCATGGACTCGGTCTCCAGCCGGTCATCCAGTTCCGGGATCCCGAGGTGCTGGAAAACGACAGCGGGACCGCCACGGTCGCGGGCCAGCAGGACGGTTCCCGCTGTCAGGCCACCGCCTGCGCTGCCACCCGCGACGCCGATCCGCACCGGGTCGACACCCAGCTCGGTCGCCTTGTTGGCAATCCACACCAGCGCCGCGTAGCAATCCTCGACCGGGCCAGGGAACGGTGTCTCGGGCGCCAGCCTGTACTCCACAGACACCACGACGATGTCGAGTTCGTCGGCGTACTTCAGGCAGGTGCTGTCGGTCATGTCGATGTTGCCGCCGACGAATCCGCCGCCGTGGATGCACAGCAGTCCTGGTCGCGGGGCGTCCGCGGCGGGTGGCGAGTAGACCCGGACAAGGACGTCCGGTGCGCCTTCCGGGCCTGGGATGAACTCGTCCCGCACGTCGATCGGCCTGCTGGGTTCGTACGACGGCATCTGGGCGCGGATCTCGGCCATCCGAGCGCGCGACACGAGCAGATCCTCGTAGGTCCCCAGCGGGATGTTCGGCAGCACGTCGAGCCAGGGCAGCAGCTCGGGGTCGAAGGCGTAGCTCATCGTGCCACCTCCAGGCCTCGGCACAGGTCCTCCAGCTGGTCGGCAGCGGCGCGCTGAGTCACCGCAGCGTCGCCGATCATGGTCGAGCCGTGGAAACTGCCCGCGTAACCCCGCACTTCGGTCGGCACATTGGCCTGCGACAACCGCCTGGCGTACTCCAACCCCTCGTCACGCAACGGGTCGAACTGACACACCGTCACCACAGTCGGCGGCAACCCCGACAGATCCGCAGCACGCGCGGGCGCGGCATACGGCGACACATCCGCAGTGCCCCGCTTACCCTCACCCAGGTACGAATCCCAGCTGAAGACCGCGTTCGGCCGATTCCACAGTGGAGTGTCCACGTACTCGCGCATGGATTCCGTCTCCAGCCGGTCATCGAGCTCGGGGATCCACAGGTACTGGTGGCTCAATGCGGGACCGCCACGGTCACGGGCGAGCAGGACCGTCGCGGCCGAGAGCCCACCGCCCGCGCTCTCCCCGCCGACTGCCAGGCGTGCCGGGTCGATGCCGAGTTCAGAGGCCTTGTTGGCGGTCCACACGAGTGCCGCGTAGCAATCCTCGACCGGACCAGGGAACGGCGTCTCGGGCGCCAAGCGGTAGTCCACCGCCACCACGACGATGCCGAGCTTGTCGACGAAGGGCATCGCGGCAAGGTCGGCCATGTCGACGCGACCGATGACGAATCCGCCGCCGTGGATGTACAACAATCCCGGCTGAGCGCCTTCCTGGCCGGCGCGCCGGTAGATCCGGACGGGAACGTCGGGTGCGCCTTCCGGGCCAGGCACCAGTTCGTTTCGCACGTCGATCGGGTGCGTGGCCTCGTACGGGGGAATCATGCTGCCTATCTCGTCGAAACTGGCGCGTTTCCGAGCGAGTGATTCGGCGTCCGTGAAGTCGATCGCGGGCATCATGTCGAGCCAGGGGAGCAATTCAGGATCGATGGCGTACTTGCTCATCTGCCAAGGCTCAGCCATGGGCACATCGTGACGCACCAGCCACCTGGCGGCGATTCGGACATCCTGCCCCGACAGATGGCGGTGGCGTAACCTCGCAGAATGGAGGGCCTGCTGCTGCGGCTGTCGTCACTGGATGCCGACGCCGAGAACGCGGTGCGGGTGATCGGCTTCTTCGACCGGCTGATCGCCAGCCGCGCCAGCCTCGACGCGATCGTGCGCAAGGCGAGCGGGCTGGCCGAATGCCCGCTCGGGGTGTCCTCCTCGACCCGCGGTCTGCAGGTAGGCGGCCCGATCCCGGTGCACGCGACCCGGCGCGAGTTGGAGGACGGCACGGTCGTCTGGCTGGCCCGTGCAGGCAAGCCGTTGCCGTTGGACGACATGGTGCTGGAACGCTTCTCCATCGCGGTGGCACTATCGCTGGAGCTCAGCCGGGTTCCTTTGCCCGCTTTGGGCGATCCGGCGCTGGTCGAACTCGCTCTCTCGGACAGTGCGGGCGAAGCCGAACGGTCCCGCGCGTTGCATCTGCTCGAACTGAAGCCGACCACGCCGCTGCGTGTCCTGGCCGTGAAAGGCACACCCACCGGGCTGTCCGCCGCGTTGGGCCCATTGCACGCGGTACTGGCGACGAACGAAATTCCCGACCAGGACGGCGAAGTAGGCATCAGTACGCAGGTGCCCGCGATCAACGCACCGGCCGCGTGGGCCGAAGCACGGACCGCGCTGCGGTTCGCCAGCGTCGGTCACCCGGCCGTGCGCGCGGACGACCTAGGCAGTCAGATCGCGCTCGCTTCCCTGCCAGGCGAGGAAATCGCGAAGCTGCCCGACGTGATCGCCTTGGACGGCTTGGACCCGCAACTGCTGACCGTGCTCACCGCCTTGGCCAGCACCGGCTCCAACCGCAAGGCCGCCGCGGCGATCCACCGTCACCACAGCACAATCCCAGCCAGGATCGCTCAGGCCGAGGCCGCGCTGGGCTTCCCGATCGACACCCCAGAGGGCCGGTTCCGGCTGCACCTCGCGCTCGTCCTGCGTCACCTGCGCGACAACTAACGGGCGACCATCCCGGCGGAGAGGTCGATGTCGGCGGCACACAACCCAGGCATGTGCAGCATCGCGACCACGGCGTCGGCGACCTCGCTCTCCTCCACCATGCGGTTGAGCGCCGCCCTGGACACGAACTCGTGCTCGGCCTCGGCGACCGAGACTCCCCTGCGCTCGGCTTCCCGCTGGAAGTTACGCTCCATCCGTGGGCCACGGACCGGCCCAGGGGACAACGAGTTCACGGTGATGCCATACGGGCCGACCTCGTGCGCAAGCGTTGTGGTCAGCCCGATCACGGCCATCTTGGAGGCGGTGTACGGCGTCCGCCCGGCCAGCGGCCGCTTGCCGGACACCGAAGCCAGATTGATCACGTCACCGCCGCGGCGCCGGATCATCGGTGGCAGAAATGCCCGGCACATCAGGTAGACACCGCGGACGTTGACGGCGAACACGTCGTCCCACTCATCCGGTTGCACGTCGACCAGCTGCGCCACCGGCCCGGCCACCCCGGCGTTGTTGATCAGGATCGAGATCTCCTCGTCCGCCAGCTCGTCGGCCGCCGCCGCGACATCCGCCGGATCGCTTGTGTCGCACCGGATCGGCCGGGCGTCCTGGATCTGCGCCGCGACCGACTTCAGCTTGCGCTCGTCCCGGCCGAGGAGCACCACACGAACCCCGCACTCGGCCAGAGCAAGGGAAATCGCTCGGCCGAGCCCGTTGCCCGCGCCGGTGACGAGCGCGGTCCGGCCCGCGATCCGGTTGTTCACTCCGGTGCCCACGGCAGGGGCGATCCGGTGTACTTGGCCACGCGGACATCGCCGGACCGGGCGTGTCCTTCGAAGGACTCGACTCGGGCGGCGCGGCCGAGCAGCTCACCGAGCGCCACGCTGGATGCCTGGTCAGTGATCTCTTGGTACGTCACGGTTTTGAGGTACTTGCCGACCCAGAGACCGCCGGTGTAGTTCGCGGCCTTCCTCGTCGGCAGGGTGTGGTTGGTGCCGATGACCTTGTCGCCGTAGGAAACCGCTGTGCCCTCGCCGAGGAACAACGCCCCGTAGTTGCGCATCGAGGTCAGCGCCTGGCGCGGGTTCTCGGTCAGAATCTGGACGTGCTCGCTGGCGAACTCGTCGGCGAGGCGGAACGCTTCGGCGAGGTCGTCGACCACGATCACCTGGCCGTGATCCCGCCACGCGGGCCCGGCGAAGTCCGCCGTCGGCATCCCTGGGAGCAATGCGTCGACGTGCTTGATGACTTGCGCGCCAAGGGTTTCCGACGTGGTGATCAAGATGGCCGGCGAGTCGGGGCCGTGCTCGGCCTGGGACAGCAGGTCGACCGCGACGATGAACGGGTCCGCGTGCTCGTCGGCCACGATCAGGATCTCGGTCGGCCCGGCGAACAGGTCGATGCCGACGTCACCGAACAGCTGCTTCTTCGCCTCGGCGACGTAGGCGTTGCCTGGCCCGGCGATCAGGTCGACTTTGCCGATCGTCTCGGTGCCGATGGCCATCGCGGCGACCGCCTGTACGCCGCCGAGCAACAGGATCTCGTCCGCTCCAGCGAGGTGCATCGCAGCGATGGTCGCGGCCGGAACCTCGCCGTGGATCGGCGGAGTGCACGTCGTCACCCGCTCCACACCGGCAACCTTGGCCGTCACCACGGTCATGTGCGCCGAGGCGACCAATGGATAGCGCCCGCCGGGTACGTACGCACCGGCCGCGCTGACGGGAATGTTCTTCTGGCCAAGGAACACGCCCGGCTGCGTCTCGACTTCGAAGTCCCGCAACGATTCGAGCTGCCGTTGGGCGAAGTCCCTGACGTTCTGCTGCACGGTACGGATGTCGGCCAGCGTCTGCTCGGGGACCGTGGCCACGATGCGGTCGATTTCCTCGGCGGAGAGCTGGAACTGCTCGGGCGACCAGTTGTCGAACTTCTCGGAGTACTTGCGGACAGCGGTGTCCCCGTTGTCCCGGATGTCGGCGATCACGGACGCGACCGTCGCGGAGACCGCCGCGCGTTTCTCGCTGTCGTCCGCCGCGCTGACGGCAGACTTCATGTGCAGAACCATGGTTGTCCTCCACAAAGATTCGGTTGAAGGCGTCAGGTGGACGCCGCGCTCAGCTCGCCGAGGGCGGACTGGATCTCCGGCGATCCCGCGCACACCGTGCCCAGCGTCGTGACCACGATCGTGCAGGCGAGGTCGACCAGCTCGTCGATGTCGATGTCCCGGTCGTGCGCCAACCAATCGGCGATCATCTCGTCGACCGCGCCCATGTTGGCTCGCACGGCCACGCGCACACGCGGTGGCAGGTCGCCCCGGACGCCGAGGAGTTCCCGGATGAACTCGACACCGGCCTGACGGCCTTGCTCGCCCAGCTTGTCGACTTCCGGGTCCTGCCCGCCGGTCCTGGACAGCGCGAGCATCGTGTGGCCGTGGCCGGCCCGGTATTCGATGTGCCTGCGGATCACGCCGCGCAGCCACTGTTCGCTGGTGTCCTCGCCGGGGCGACGGGTGTGCAGGTCGGCGATCTCGGCCTGCATCTTGCGCAGCACCTCGAGGTAGAGGCCGCGTTTGTCCTTGAAGTGGTAGAACAGCAGGCCGTGGGCGACGCCGGCGGCCTCGGCGATCTCGGTGATGTAGACATCGTCGTAAGGCTTACGGGCGAACAGGTCCTCCGCGGCGGCCACCACCGCGGCTCGACGTGCGCCGCGAGCAGGCCGCTTCGAAGTCATCCCGTCCTCCCCTTTCACCTGTTTCGATCCTACGGCGAGCTCGCCGGGGCCGCCGAGGCTCATCGTTGCCGCACGACTTCACTGCGGATCGCGCCGAGGCCTTCCACCTCGATCTCGACGATGTCGCCTGCCCGCAGGTACTTCCCGGTCGCGACGGCGACACCGGACGGCGTCCCGGTGAGCACGATGTCGCCGGTCTCCAGCGCCACTTCGGCGGAGACGGTCTGCAGGACCTCGGGGATGGGGAACAGCATCTGGCTGGTGCGGCTGTCCTGCCGCAGTTCTCCGTTGACCCGCGTCGTGATGGCCAGATCCAGCGGCAGGGCCAGCTCATCGACGGTCACCACGGCGGGCCCGGTTGTCTTGCAAGACGGGAAGATCTTGCCTTTCCGCACCTGGTCCTGGTCGGTGATGATGCCGTTGGTGAAGCCCTTGAGCTGGACGTCGCGCGCCGACACGTCGTTGACCACGATCAGCCCGCCGACGTGACTCCACGCGTCGGCGACCGAAATGTCCTTGCCCGGCTTGCCGATCACCACCGCGAGCTCGGCCTCGTAGTCGATCTGGTCCGGCGCTTCGGCGGGCAGCACCAGCGGCGCGTCCGGCCCGACGACCAGCCCGTCGACCACGAACTCGGCCGGCACCAGGGTGAACAGCGCCCTGTCCGGGACCGGCATGCCCGCCTCGATGACGTGATCGCGGTAGTTCGCGCCCGCGATCACGATCTGGCCGGGCATCGGCACCGGAGCCAGCAGCTGTGCGTCCGCCAGCGGCAACCTGTCGATCACAGGCGCGGTGCGGGCCAGCTCGATGTCGTCCTCCAGCAAGGCTTTCACGTCGGGATGCGGAAGATCGAGCACCAGCAGCTCGTCGCCCTCACCCCGGGCCAAACCTCGCGTGGTGCGATAAACGCGCATCGCCGATCACCCGCCCGCCAGCACGGTGACCGCGCGACGAGCCACCCGCCACACACCGTCGGCGGACCGGGTCAGCGTGTCGTCGACCCGGGTCAACGTTTTCGGCGGCGGGATCACCGTCGGGTCCTGCGCGAGGTAGTAGACGTGCAGCAGCGTCACCGCGTGGGCCTTGTAGGGCGCTTCGAGCCAGAAGTCGGTCTGTGCGGGAATGTGCACGCGTTGGATGTCGTCGGCTTCCCTGCTTTCCATGGCACCGGCGATCGCTTCGGTGCCCAGCACGTTGCCGTTGAGCTCCATCACCGCGTCTTCGGTGTAGAGCTGCACGCTGCTCGTCGCGCGCTTCTCGTCCACCAGGCGGTAGGTGGCGTTGATGACGTCCGTGCACGCGGCCCTTGCGTTGAGCGCCTCGGCATCGGGCTCCGCTCCGATAGTCCTGGTCACCATGTCGCTTTCACCAATTCCTCTTGGGTTTCGCCCGTGCGCAGGCGCCGCAGCAGCTCGTCGGGGTCGAATCCGACGCCGATCGGGTTGCGCGCGAAGGTCTCCGACTCCATGAACTTCGTGCCCTCGTCCACGGGCATGTTGTCGATCTGCAACTCGACCGAATTGCCGTCCGGGTCGGGGTAGTAGAAGGACGTCGTGTTCCCGTGGTTGATCGCAGCCGAGGGCAGGATCGATTCCTTCTTGAGCCGCTCATAGGTTTCGAGCAGGTCCTGCAGTTTGTCGTACGTGAACGCGACGTGCGACAGACCGTGCACCGGCAACGCCTTGATCTGCTCAACCGAGAGGTCCCCTGCAGGCCGGTCGTCCCCGGGCAGGCCCTTCGGCACGCCGGGGATCTGGTCACCGGCCATCGCGGCACCGGCCGGGTCGACCACGGCGATCCGGTGATGCTCGTCGTCGTAGGTCAGGAAGGCCGCGAACGGGTTCTCATACACCACATGCGCGCCGAGAACCTTGATGTACCAGTCCTTCATCGCCTGCAACTGCCGGGTCCACAAAACAATGTGCGCGAGTTTGGCCGGAGACGAACTCATTGCCTGCACCTTTCAGATCGAAAGAACACGAAGAACAAGCGCGGCGGCGGAAAGCAGCAAAATCGCGCCGGGGATGGCGACATTCCAGTCCTTCACCCGCAGGTGCGCGCCCACCGCGCCGATGAAATAGAGCACGGACCCGATCGCGGCCGCGACGCCGATCGGCGGCCAGAACAAACCGATGACCAGCCCGAACGTCGCGGCGATCTCCAGGAAGGCAAGGATCCACACCTTGTCCTCCGGGAAACCGACCTTCCGCTGGGTCGCCATCTGCATCGGGTCCTTTCGAAGCTTCCCGACACCGGACAGCAGCAACAACAAGGCGAGAACGGCCGAAACGATGATGGTTGCGATGAACATGGGTGTTCCTCAAAAAGTCAGGGCGGAACAAGCCGTCCAGCCGGGCGCTGGGGCATAGGCGCGAGAGCCGGAAGCGCCCGCCAAAGCAGCCGCCGACCTGAAGGCCTTCCACTGTGGACGGCCACCGCCGGTCTCGTCCGCGCCGAATTCCATGGTTGTTCTGGATCGGGTTGACACAGACGATCAGGACCTGGCCAAGCCCTGATCCACGGACGCGGAAGCCGCCACGTCGTGGCTTCCAACGCCGCACACTCACTATGAACCTGACTTGACTTCATGTCAAATAGGTGGTCGTGTGTGGCCTCTCACCAGGCCATTGACCTACTGACGGGGAATAAACGAGCGGCCTAGATCAGTTCGCGGGCCCGCTAGGCGCCGCACACCGGCAGCAGCCCGGCTGGATCACGTCGCTCCGATCCCCAGCTCAGGAGACCGGGACAGCCGAATCAGGTCGCCCAGCTCTGCCCCAGCAGATCCGCAGCAACCCAGCCGAGCAGCCAACCCCGCCCTGTCAGACCAACGTCAGACCATCCGAACCAGCTCAACCCACTCCCGACCCAACAGACGCGGCAACAACCCCAGCCCACCAGCCCGACGCCAACCTCGCCGCCCAGCAAGCCGACCACAGCCCAGCCCAATCAGCCCACCCCACCCCCGGCACAACAGAACCCGCCAGCAACTCAACCGAACCAGCCCCCGTCCCAGCAGATCTGACGACAGCTCAGCCGGACCAGCCCACCACCGACCTGGGCCCGCATACCCGGTATGAGCCCGGCTGGATCAGTTCGCCGCCATCTCCTTGGCGTAGCAGACCGACAGCGGGTCCTGGTCATACGGCGGGAAGTTCGGGATGCGTGTGTACCCCGACTTCTCGTACAACCGGATCGCCTCGGGCTGACGGATGCCTGTCTCCAGCACGATCCTGCGGCCCCCGGCCGCGCGAACCGTCGACTCAGCGGCGTCCAGCAACAGCGGCGCGACACCTGTCCCCCGCGCCGCCGGTACCACGAACATCCGCTTGAGTTCGAACTCGACAGACCCTTTCGGTTGCACGGCAACGCATCCGACCGGATCCTGGCCCCGGAACGCAAGAACGAACCGAACCTCGGGCGTAATCGGCATCGGCCCGATCGCCTCGTCGTTGTACCGGACCCGCAGTTCCCGGTCCAACTCGACGATCAGGGCCTTGAGCCGGATGTCATCCGGTTCGGCAGAGGTGACGTACACGAGGTCCTTGGCGAACGAATGGTCGATGTACATGCCCTCGCTGAACTGCTCGACCTCGACGTATCCCACCTTGCGGTACAACGCGATCGCCTCGACCAAGTCGCGCCGGGTATCCAGCCGCATGGTGACCGCGTCGTGGTCGCGTGCGACCTCTTCGGCCGCGGCGAGCAGCGCCTGTCCCACCCCGCGGCCTCGGGCGGCCGGAAGCACGTACATCCGCTTCACTTCGGCAAAGGGCGGAATGTCGAAATCAAGCCCGACGCAGCCGAGGATTTGGTTGTCGTCACGGGCAATCAGTATCACGAGGTCGTCACTGGGCTCGTCGCGCATGGTCTGCTCGATCTCGGCCGGGGTCGCCGGCCTGCCGTGGTAGCGCTCGATGATGTCGGCGTAGTACGCCCGGATGACGGGCATGGCCTCGGCCGGGTCAACTGGGATGATGTCCACGACTCGATAGTCAGGCCAGCGTCAACATTATTTCCAGCGCGTGTCGGCACTCGCACCGACGACGTCAGGGGCCTGTCAGATCTTTGGCGAAGCAGACTGACAGCGGATCGTGGTAGCTCGGGATACGCGTGTACCCGGATTTCTCGTACAACCGGATCGCCTCGGGCTGACGAGTTCCGGTTTCCAGCAGAATCCTGCGCCCGCCCGCGTCCCGAACCACGGTCGCGGCTGCTTCCAGCAACAGCGACGCGACGCCGGTCCCCCGCGCTTCCGGCGTCACGTACATCCGCTTGAGCTCGAAGTCGTTCCCTTTTGGTTGCACGGAAAACACATCCGACCGGCGTCTGGCCACGGCAGACGAGCACGAACCGGCTGTCCGGTGGTACCGGCGACGGCTCGATGTCCTCGTTGTCGTAGCGATCCCGCAGTTCCCGGTTGAGCGCGGCGATCAGTCCGGCAAGCCGGGGATCGTCGCGTCCGACCAGTGTGGTGTGCAGCAAGCCCTTGGCGAGCCGATAGCTCGCGAAGTCGTCGTCGCTGACCTCCACACTTCGATCGTCACCGGCCCGTCAACACCATTTAGCCGGGCCGCCACCCCAGGCGAAACAGTCAGCCGTAGTACCGACGCTCACGGATCTTCCTGTCCGCCATGAGCACCAACAGCGCACTGCCGAACCCGCCGGACAAAATTTTCTCGTCGAGGTCCTTGCCGGTGACGGCCAGCGCGATGCCAGCCGCACCGCCAATGGCATCCAGCCTCGCCGCCGCCTCCGCGGGCAGTCCTAACGCGAGGAGGAACGGATCGGCGTCTTCCATGTTCTGCACGGCGGCCACTCCCGCCATCGTCGTGCCACGGAAGAACACCGCGAGCCACAACAGGGCACGCAAGATCAAACGTAGAGCGAACATGAGCATCTCCTCAGCGGATCGGCCGGAACTGCAGGGTGACGGTGACAGCGAAGAAGATCAGCAAGGCACTGCCGAGGCTCCCGAGCAGGAGCCTCTCGCCGGAATCGGTGACGAGGCTGGCAGCGATGACACCGGCGAGCCCGCCGATGACATCGAGCAGGAACGCCAGGCTCATCGGAAGGAACAGCAGGTAGTCGTTGCGTTCGGCCGCGCCGCGGTTCGACTTGCGGATCACTCCGTTCACCGCCACCGCGGCCAATGTCGCGACTCGGCAGAACACCGCGAGCCATAACAAGCCATGCAGGACGCATTCCATGGCCACAAGCATCGACTCGGATCGGACATCATGTCAAGACACTTTGTCCGGACAGTATGTCCGATTAACGTCAGTAGGATCCGGGCATGCCGTCCGTGACCCGCTCGAACAAGACCGCTCGCAAGGAACGCCGAGACGCGATGGAGCAACGTGTCATCACGGCGACCGAACAGCTGGTCAAAGACGGCGAGAGCTTCGCTGAACTGAGCGTCGAGCAGCTCGCGAGCGCCGCGGGCATCTCACGGTCGACCTTCTACGTGCACTTCGAGGACAAGGGTGATCTCGCGCGCCGGATGACCAAGGGCGTCATCGCCGAGCTGGAAGGGGTGTCCGGCGAGTGGTGGTCCACGGCTGACCGCGCCGACCGCGAGCAGCTCCGGACGGCCGTCAACGCGATCATCGACGTGTACCAGCGACGCGGAGCCGCGTTCACGACCGTGTCGCAAGCGGCGGCGTACGACACCACGGTCGCCGAGGAACTACGCAGCCTCATGCAGCGGATGATCGTGGCGACACGGGACGCGATCGAGCTCGGCCAGGCCGCGGGCGTGATGCGCCCGGTCGAGCCCAAGGAGACCGCCGCCGTGCTCACCTGGATGATCGAACGGGTCGGACATCAGCTGCTCAGGCAGACCGACCCGAGCGGCCACGCCAAGATCGCCGACACGATCACCGACATCATCTGGTCCACCCTGTACCGGACCTGAGCGGCCAGCATCACAGCGTCACAACTTGCGAGGCGATCACGCACGGGCCAGTATTTGAACTGACTAGTCAGTTCAAATGAAGGGGCAGGGCCGTGCAGATCCGAGCCGAGCGAGTCGGGGTGGACGGCCCGCACGGGCCGCTGCTGCTGCCGACCTCGCTGAGCGTGCACGAAGGAGAAGTCACGCTCGTCACGGGCGAACCCGGCGCCGGTCACACCACGCTCGCTCTCGCGCTGGCCGGGCGGATCCGCCCGTCCCACGGCACGGTCACGCTCGACGGTGAGCAAGACGCCGCGAAACTGCGCAAGCACGTCGTGCTGGTCGACGCGCCCGGCGTCAACGAGCCGGAGGACGGCCTGAAACTCGGCGACGCGATCGCCGAGGAGCTGATGCACGCGGGCCAGCGCGCGAACCGCAAGGCCGTCCGGGAATGGCTGCGCACGCACGACGCCGAGCAGTACGTCGGCGAACGCGTCGACAACGTCCCGCCGCAGGTCCGTACTCGCCTGCTGGTCGAGGCCGCGAGCTCGAAGGCGGACGTGCGGGCCCTTCTGCTCGACCAGCCGGACCGGCACGTCAGCGACGCGCAGAACTGGTGGCCACAAGCGATTTCCCAAGCCGAACGCGGCCTCGCGGTCGTCGTGCTGTGCGCGCCAGCCACGGCACAGACGTTGCCCGCCGAAGCCGTCCTGATCGGAGCTGTCGAAGAATGAGCGCCCTTCGCTTGGCGGGCAACGAACTCCGCCGCATCACCGCGGGCAAACTGCCGAAGCTGGCCGTGCTCGCCCTTGTCCTCGTGCCGTTGCTGTACGGCTCGCTGTACCTGTTCGCCAACCACGATCCCTACGGCCGGCTCGACCACATCCCTGCCGCACTGGTGATGGAGGACGAAGGCACCCAGGAGCTGGGCAACGCCGGCGACAAGGTCGCCAACAAGCTCAAGGAATCCGGTGCGTTCCAATGGAACCGGGTCAACGCGCAGGACGCGGCGACCGGTGTGCGGGACGGCAAGTACTCGTTCTCGATGACGATCCCGAAGGACTTCTCCACCGCGCTGGGCTCGAGCGGCGCGTTCCAGCCGCGTCAGGGCCTGATCACGGTGACCACCAACGACGCCAACAACTACCTGGTCGGCACGATCGCCGACAAGGTGTCCAGCGAGGTGCGCCAGTCGATCACCTCCGAGGTCGGGCAGAGCGCGGCGGACAAGTTCCTGCTCGGCTTCGGCACGATCTACTCCGAGACCCAGCAAGCCGCCGACGGCGCGGGGCGACTCGCCGACGCGACCGGCAAGGCCCGGGACGGCTCGGCGCAGCTGGTCGACGGCCAGCGCAAGCTCCTCGACGGCGCGACGCAGATCTCCGGCGGGCTGAGCGAGCTCAGCAGCGGCCTGAACACGTTGCACGACAAGACAAAGGACCTCCCGGCCAACGCGCAGAAGCTCGCCGACGGAGCCGCGCAGGTGGCCTCGGGCAACGCGCAGGTCGCGGCGCAGGGCCAGCACATCGCGGACGTGGCCAAGCAGTTCGTCGGTGGTCTCGACCAGTTCAACGGGGATATCGCGACGAAACTGCGGGCCGTGGGCTTCACCGAGGAACAGGTGCAGCGCGTGATGAGCACGTTGGGCCAAGCGCGCCAACCGATCGACGACGCCAACGCCAAGGTCCAGAACGCCGCGATCCAGCTCAACAAGCTCGCCGCGGGCGCCAAGCAGGTGTCCGACGGAGCCGCGCAACTGGCCGCCCAGTCCCCCGCCTTGGCCGACGGCATCAGCAAAGCCGCGGCGGGCGGCACCAAACTCAACACCGGCGCCGCGGAGCTGGCCAATGGTGAGAAGACCGCTGTCGACGGCCAGGTGAAGCTGGCCGACGGCAACAAGCAGATCGCCGACGGCGCGACCAAGCTCAGCGACGGCCTGCACCAAGGACTCGGCAAGATCCCGCACCCCGACGACCCGACCCGCAACGCGACCGCGCAGACCATCGGCAACCCCGTGTCGATCAGCACGGTCAGCGACGTGAAAGCCGGCAGCTACGGCGCAGGGCTCGCTCCGTTCTTCTTCGGCCTGGCGACGTGGATCGGCGCTTTCGTGCTGTTCCTGCTGCTCAAACCCTTGTCCAGCCGAGCGATCGCGGCCGGTCAGCCCGCGTGGCGGGTGGCGATCGGCGGCTGGCTGCCCGCGGCCGGCCTCGGCATCGCCCAGGTCGTCCTGCTGTTCACCGTGGTCACCACGTTCGTCGGGATCGACGCGCACCGGCCGCTGGCCGCGTTCGGGCTGCTTGCGTTGGCATCGCTGTCGTTCACCGCGATCCTGCACGCGCTCAACGCCTTCTTCGGCGCGGTCGGCAAATTCCTCGGCCTGGTGTTGCTGATCCTCCAGCTGATCAGCTCGGGCGGCACGTTCCCGTGGCAGACGTTGCCGGACGTGTTGTACCCGTTGCATTCCGTGCTGCCCATGGGATACGTGGTCGACGGGCTGCGGCACCTGCTCTACGGTGGATCAATGGTCAGCGTCGGTAAGGACGTGCTCGTGCTGGTGGCCTACCTCGTCGGCGGTCTGCTTGTGTCCACATTGGCCGCTCGGCGGCAGCGGGTGTGGACGCCGTCGCGCCTCAAGCCGGAGCTGGTGTTGTGAGCCCGCGAACCCAGGCAACGAAACAGAAGTTGTTCGACGCGACCCTTCGGCTGGCCAACACCAAGGGCATGGTCGGCCTGACCGTCGACGACATCGCGGCTGAGGCCGGTGTCGCGAAGGGCACGGTCTACTACAACTTCGGCAGCAAAGACGGCCTGATCGACGCATTGCTGCGCTACGGCGTGGACCTGCTGGCCGACCGGTTGCGTAAGGCCGACGAAGTCGAGGACCTCGTCGACGCGGCGCTGTCGTACTTCGCCGACTACCCGGCGTTCGCGCAACTGCTGGTCAGCGAGCTGTGGCGGACGCCGGGCCAGTGGCACGAGACGTTGACGCTGCTGCGCGACGACATCGTCTCGATCGTCAAGGAGCACATGCAGCGCCTGGCCGACGGCGGCAGGCTGCCGCAGGGCGTACAGACCGGCACGGCCGCGTCGGCGTTGTTCGGCACCTTGCTCGTGGTCGCGCTCGACTGGCAGGTGTTCCAGCCGCAGCGCACCCGCGACGAGGTCCGTGAATCGGTGATGCTGCTGGTCAGGGGCCTCGGCCAGAATTATTGAGATTTGAGCGGAACCTGCCGGTCCACCCACGCCTCGTGTCTGGTGAAGAGAGGGGGCGGATTGTCCGACCAGTGGTTCGCCGAACTGTACGAGGCGTCCTACCGGCGCATCGTCGTGGCGACGTACGGACTGGTCGGAGATTTAGGCGAGGCGGAAGAACTGGCACAGGAGGCCTTCGCCATCGCCTACGACCGCCGTCGGCGGGTGCGTGCCACCGACAACCCGGAAGCGTGGTTGTACACGGTGGCCATCAACCTCGCGCGGCGACGGTGGCGCAGACGCAACACGCTGGACCGGTTGTTACGTCGTGAGACGCCGATGCAACCCGTGGAGTCGCCGGACAGCTGGGCCGGTGAGCACCTGGAGCTGCACGCGGCGATCAAGAAGTTGTCCTACGAGCACAGGGCGGTTGTCGTGTTGCACTACCTGGCCGACATGCCGGTCGACGAGGTGGCCGCGACATTGGACATCCCTGTGGGCACGGTGAAATCCCGGCTCGCGCGGGCGCGGGCGGCGCTCGCCACCACGCTCGGCGTGCACCGGGAGGTGGAGAATGCCTGATCTTGACTTCGACGGGTTGCGCAACACCCTGCACGACTCCGTCCAGCAACCGCCCGTGAGCGACGTGATCACGCGCGCTCAGCGACGTTCCAGCCGTCGCCGTCTGCAGATCGTCAGCGCCGCCGCGGTCGTTCTGGTCGTTGGGGCTGTCCCGTTGCTACGACTCGGGGTGCAACGGGATACGGCCACGCCGCTGAGCCCGTCCGATCAGAACTTCGTGGTGTCGATGGATTTCTACGACCTCACCCACGGCTTCGCGCTCGGCGGCTCCTGTGAGCACCGGCCGAACTGCACCGCGTGGGTGATGGCCACCGGCAACGCATCCGACTGGGAAACGCGGACGGCTCCACCGATCGAGACCGGTTTCAGCGGGCAGCCGGACCGGTTGGTCGCGCTCGGCACCTCCACGTTGATCATCGACGACCACCGGCCAGGCAACGTCGTGAAGCGCTTCTTCTCCAGCGACGGCGCCCTGACGTGGCAGGAAGTGCCGACGCAGAGCGGGCCGACGCCGTACACCAAGTTCGCGCCCTCGTCGATCCTGGAATGCCACGGCGGCAAGGTGACCTCGTTGCTCCCGGGCAACGGCCACAGTGTCGAGCTGGCGAATCAGCCTCCGTTCAGGGTGACGTCATGCCAGCCGTATCCGGACCACCGCAAGACCTGGTGGGTCGCCGGAATGGACACGGCGACGAACAAGCCGATGGTCGCCTCCACCATGGACGGTGAGACGTGGTTCGCGAGCGCGCTGCCTCCGTTCACGCCACCACCGGCCGAGCAGATCACGTCGGCCGACTACCCGGCGATCTCGGTCACGACGTCCCCGACCGCCGTCTACGCGACCGTCACCAACCCCGGCGACTCCCCCGCCGACCTGGTCGCGATCTTCCGCAGTACCGATTCAGGCATGACATGGCAGCAGACCTGGCAGGCGGCGGAGGGCAAGCAGCCAACGAGTATCTCGGGCGTTCCCGTCGCCGGAACCGACGGAAAACTGCGGATTTCGCAATATCCACGGGCCACGAACGAGGTATGGACCAGTGCCGACGGCGGCAAGAGCTTTGTCAGCGAACCGAGTGAGAACGCCGCGGACGTGCGCTGGATCCGGATGGGCTATTTGGCCGTCCGTTCGGACAGCTCGTCCACCGGTCAGTACCTGACCTCATACGACGGAATCCGATGGAGGCAGGCAAAGCTGCAATTCCCCTAGACATCGCCGGGCGCTTGTGCACTGCCCAGATGCACGGGCTGCCCGGCGAGCCGGGTCACGTGAGTGTGACCACGAACATCACTCCCCGTTAGAATCACAGAAGCACAGGACTTGTGCGGGCGGTATAACCGCTATGAAACTGTTCGCCAGTTTCGGCGCGGCTGGGGGTCCATGTGACGACGGGGTTCAAGTTTCGCGTACTCGGTCCTTTGGTGGCCGGGGACGCCGAGCTCGGGGGTACGAAGCCGCGGGTGTTGTTGGCGACGTTGTTGTTGAACGCCAACCAGACGGTCACGTACGACATGCTGACCGATGCGCTGTGGCCGAACCGAAGACCTCGGTCGGTCGCGGCGAATCTGCGGACGTACGTGAGTTCGCTGCGGGCAAGTTCACCGGAGATCAGTGCGCGGATGCGGACCGACCGGCTCGGGTACTCCATCGCGATCGGTCACGGCGAGCTTGACCTGGCCGAATTCACTGAGCACGTCGCCAAAGCCCGTCAATTCCGGGCCGCGGGCGCGTTGGCCGAAGCCGCCGGGCAGCTGGAAAGCGCGTTGGCGCTCTGGCGCGGCGATCCACTGGCCGACCTGCCGGGAGTACACGCCTGGGGTGACCGGCTCGCGGCGTTGGCCGAGGCCAGAGTGGTCGCCACGGAAGAGCTGCTCAGCCTGCGCGTGGCCGAAGGGCGCTACCAGGACGCGATCGCCGAGCTGCGGCCGTTCCTCGCCGAGCATCCGTTCCGCGAGTCCGGCTGGCAGCAGTTGCTGCTGGCCTTGAACGGCAGCGGCCAGCAGGCCGAGGCGTTGCGGACGTACGCCGAGATCCGCAAGCGCCTGGTCACCGAGCTGGGCGTGGAACCGGGACCCGAGTTGCGGAAGGTGCACGCCGCGATCCTCAAAGGCGAAGCGCCGCAGCAGGAACCTGCAATGGTGCGCGCGGTGCCGCGACAGCTGCCGCAGGACGTCCCGGATTTCACCGGACGCGGCAAGCACATCGGGGCGTTGCGGGCGATCTTCACGTCCGGCGACGACAGCGCGTCGGTCGCGACAATCGTCGGATCACCGGGTGTCGGCAAGACGTCGTTGGCCGTGCACGTGGCGCATCTGCTGAGGGACGAGTTCCCGGACGGCCAGCTGTACGTGGATCTGGCCGGGACGACCAGCAGGCCGCGGACCGCCAAGGAAGTCCTCGGCAGTTTGCTGCGCTCGCTGGGCGTGACCGGGGCGGCGTTGCCGGACACCGCGCACGACCGGGCCACGCTGTACCGGTCGTTGGCGTCGGAAACCCGGATGCTGGTGCTGTTCGACGACGCGGCCAACGCCGCTCAAGTGCAGGGTTTGCTGCCCGCCAGCAACTGGGGCGTGCTGGTGACGAGCCGTCAGCGGATGGCGGAACTGCCCGCCACGCACCAGATCGAGCTGGACGTGCTGCCGACGTCGGAAGCCGGGGAACTGCTCGGCAAGATCGCCGGGCTGGACCGGGTGAACCGGGAACCCGAAGCGGCCGAGGCGATCCTGAGGTCGTGCGGTTATCTGCCGTTGGCGATCCGGATCGCGGGCGCCCGGATAGCCGGCAGGCGCGGCTGGACATTGAACGTGCTCGAACGACGACTGGCCGACGAAACCCAGCGGTTGAGCGAGCTGAAAGCCGGCGAACTCGCGGTCAGGGCGAGTTTCGACCTCAGTTACCGGCAACTGCCGGCCGACGCGGCGGCGGCATTCCGATTGCTGGGCAGGCTGGGCCCGAGCACGATTCCGGAATGGGCGGCGGGAGCGTTGCTGGATCGTCAGGACAGCGCCGATCTGGTCGATGTTCTGCTGGACGCGAACATGCTGGAAATAGCGGGCATGGACACGATCGATCAGCCGCGTTACCTGATGCACGACCTGATCCGCGTCTACGCACGTGATGCGGCAGAAACGGAAGCGAGGGAGTCACTCAGCCGAGTGGTCTCCGGCTGGCTGGGCCTTGTCGAAACAGCATTGGCCCAGATGCCCGTAAGCATCTTCCGGCCATTGCCATGGGACGGGCCAAGGCACCAGGTCGACAAGTCCATAGTGGACGCGGTGGCGGCGGCCCCGTTGCACTGGCTCGACGCCGAGCACGAAACGTTGATCTCGGTCGTGGAACTGGCCGCGAACGAAGGCCTGGACGAACTGGCGTGCACGCTGGCGACGACGTTGGTGCCGTACTTCGATCACCGCTGCCATTTCGACTCGTGGCAACGCGTTCACGAGACGGCATTGAAGTCGGCGAAGGACACGCTGAGCCAGGCCGCGTTGTTGCGAGGCATCGCCCAGGTGCATCTCTACCGCGACTCGTACACCGTGGCCGAGGCGACGTTCGCCAAGTCCCGCGGCCTGTTCATCGAAGCAGGCGATGCGCTGGGCGAGGGCTTCGCAAGCTGTGGCGTCGGCGCGACGCGGTTCTTCCGCGGCCGACCGCTGGCAGCACTGCCGTATTTCCACAAAGGCCTGAACACTTTCGTCGACCAAGGCGACGTGCACGCGGAAGCCTATGCCCGACAAGCGATCGGCAAGGCACAGATGGCGATCGGCAATCATACCGAGGCAGCGAACTGGCTCGAGCGCGCGTTGATGCTGTCCCGCGAGGCCGACGATCGGCATCGCGAAGGCCGCGTCCTCAGCGAACTCGGCCGCTTGCACGGAACTACGGGCTACACAAAGAAAGCCGTGCGCTACCTGGAGATGTCGCTGGAGATCCTGCGCGATCTCGGTGATGACCTGTGCTCGGCGTACGCGTTGCATTGGCTGGCCGACTTGCACACGACTTCCGGGGACTTCGGTCGCGCAGAGGTTGAGGTGCGTCAGGCTTTGGCGGCGTTCCGGCGGCTCAAGGACCGCAGTGGCGAGGAAAAGGCCGAGTGGACTTTGAACGTGCTGCGTCGTCGTCGGGGCGCCCGGCTGGAGCAGATCACCGGGTAGCGGCGTCACCGGACATGCCATCGGCCGCCGATATGTCATCGGCCGCGGCGGGCACTACGTGTTCGCCGCGAACAAAACAGCTGCACCGCCTGCACAACCTGCTGCACTCTCCGGACTGGACTGGACGCCCCATGCGACGCCAGCCAGGTCACCGGTCATGGCCGGGCCGAGCAGCGCACCCTGGACATCCTCCCAGCACCGCACGACGTCGCTTTCCCGCTGCGACCCAGGTTTTCCGGATCACCCACCAGCGCACCGACCGCGACAGCGGCAAGCAACAGACCCACACCTGGGCCGGTGTCACCGACCCCGGCCCCGACCAGGCCACACCCGCCCAGATCGCCGAGTCGTCACACGGCACTGACACATCGAACATCGACCGCACCCGGTCCGCGACGTCACCTACGCCGAAGACCACTCCCAACACCGCACCCCACGCCAAGGCCACCCCGCGCAACCTCGCCATCAGCGCCCTGCGCCTCACCACAGCCACCAACACCGCCCAAGCACCCCGCAGCATCAGCCGGCACACCACCCCGCCCACTCACACTGCCCGCAATCCCCACCCAGCCAACACAAACCCGACTTCGACGGAACCCCCCACCACTCCCGGGGGGCGACCCCGAAGCCAGTCTATCGGTGAGGGGTGATCAACAGTGGGGTCTGGCAAGGTTGTGGATAACTGGATTTGCCGATGGTCCCTTCCACGCGTTGTCCTTCCGGAAGCCTGTTACCGGAATGGACAGACGAGCTCGGGTCAGCGCAACGCGGTCCAAGGCCGGAACTCACCCACCTGGTGGACCGCGTGCTGGCGGCCGTCCAGCGCCCTGCGGACCCCGGCCATCACCCCTTCCGCCGTTTCGCGGTGGGTGAGCCAGCGGGTTCGGCCTGCGTTGCGGCGGAATCCCAGCACCACCTGCTGGGTCGGGTGGCTGGCGAGCACCGGTTCCGGACAGCCTTGCACGGGGTTGGCCGAGGCGCTTCCGTGCACTTCGACCACTGGGCAGTCCTCTTCCAGCATCGGGCTCACCGCCCGCAGGACCGGCACCCGGAAGCTGCCGTGGATCCAGGCGACCAGCAGGTTCGCCAGTCCGCCCAGTGCGATGTGCGCTCGCTCAGCCAATTCGTCCGGCTGCGCCCAGTCAGCTTGAACCCATACCGCGCCGTGGGTGTCCAACGGCCGCCGCCGGCTCGGAGAGACCACATACCAGCCCTCGCTGGTCAATGCCTCCACGCAACCAGCGAGCATCCCGGTCCCACCCAGAACCAGCGCGCGACGTTGCGACGGCATCGTCTCAATCTACCCAGCGGTGGTGAAATGGCAACCTCAGCCGAAACGTTCTTGGTGCACAACGGCTTCCAGCGGCAGACGACTCCGCCAGCCGTGTCGTTCCAAGTCCGGGACGTCATGCAAGCGCGACACCGGCCCCAGACACAGCCACGCCACCGGGCGGATCGACGAAGGGATGTCGAGCAGTTCGCGTAAGAAATCCTCGCGGTAGAAACTCACCCAGCCGACGCCAAGGCCTTCGACGGTCGCCGCGAGCCACAGGTTCTGGATCGCCAGGCACACCGAATACAGGCCCGCGTCGGCGATCGCGTGCCTGCCCAGCACCGCGGGCGCGCCTTTCGCCGGGTTGTACGTCACCACGATCGACAGGGTCGATTCGAGGATGCCCTCGATTTTGATCTTGCTGAACGTCTCCGCTCGTTCTCCGCTCAGCTGATCGGCGAAGGTCGCGCGCTCCGAAGCGACGTGATGCTGAAAAGCCTTGCGTGTCACCGGATCGCGGACGATCACGAAGTCCCACGGCTGGCTCAGGCCGACGCTGGGCGCCGAGTGCGCGGCGCCCAGCACCCGCCGGAGGACATCGTCGTCCACCGGTTGCCCGGTGAACTCGGCCCGTACGTCCCGCCGTCGGTTGATCACCTCATAGAAATCCACGCCCGGACACTAACGGCCGAGCTTGCGGTATCGCCGGACTGACAACGGCAGGAAGATGGCGATCAACACCACAGGCCAGAGGATCGCCAGCAGCATCGAGTTCTGCGCCGCCCAGCTGTCGCCGCCGAACCCCGGGTTGCCGAACAGCTCACGCGTCGCGCCGACGGTGGCCGACAGCGGGTTCCACTCCGCGATCGTGCCCAGCCAGCTCGGCATCATCTGCGGGGCGACGAACGTGTTCGCGATCATCGTGAACGGGAACAGCAGGCCCCAGATCCCCGACGCGCTCTCCAGGTTCGGCAGCAGCAATCCGAGGAAGATCCCCAGCCAGATCACCGCGAACCGGAGCAGCATCAGCAGCCCGAGTGCGCCGAGCATCGCGCTGAAGCCGCCGTGCCACGTCCAGCCGACGGCCAGCCCGCACAGTACGAGGACCAGCAGATCCAACAGCGAATTCAGCATGTCGGCGACGCTGCGGCCGAGCACGACACCTGAGCGCGCCATCGGCATCGACCGGAACCGGTTGGTGATCCCCCGTTCAACGTCGGTGAGCATGCCCGTCATGGTGATGCCGATGCCGAACATCATCGTTTGCGCGAACATCCCCGGCATGAGGAACTCGCGGTAGTCACCGCCGCCCGGCACTGACATCGCGCTGCCGAAGACGTACCCGAACAGCAGCACCGAGACGATCGGGAACGTCAGCCCGCTGATCAACAGCCCCGGCTGCCGGACCCGCTGCATCAGGACGCGTTTCGTGACCACCCAGGCGTCCGATGTGCCCCAGCGCAGGCGCTCCCACGGCGACTGCGGAATGACCGGGTTCAGGATCATGCCTCCACCTCCGCCTTGTGCCCGGTGAGCCGCAGGAAGACCTCGTCGAGCGTGGGCCTGCGGATTGAGATGTCCTCGACGTCAATGTCCGCCGAAGCGAGCACGGTGACCAGTTCGGTCAACGCCTGGACCCGGTTCGTGACCGGCGCGGAGATCCGGCGGTTGTCCTCGTCGAGTTCGGCGTCCTGCCCGGAGATCCGCGCGACGATCTCGGCTGCTTTGGCCATGTCCGTGGTGTTGTGCAGGACGACGTCGATCTGGTCGCCGCCGATCTCGGACTTCAGCTGTGTGGGCGTGCCTTCGGCGATCACCTTGCCGCTGTCGATCACCGCGATCTGGTCGGCGAGCTGATCGGCTTCGTCGAGGTACTGCGTGGTCAGCAGCAGCGTCGTGCCGCCGTCGACGAGTGTCCGCAGTGCACGCCAGACTTCGTTGCGGTTACGCGGATCCAGCCCGGTTGTCGGCTCGTCGAGGAACAGCACCGGTGGCGCCATGATCAGGCTCGCGGCCAGGTCCAGCCGACGACGCATGCCGCCGGAGTAATGCCTCGGCGCCTTGTTCGCCGCATCAGTGAGGTTGAACTGCTCCAGCAGCTCGTCGGCGCGACGCCGGGCAACCTTTGCGCTGAGGTGGTACAGGCGGCCGAACATCACCAGGTTGTCGCGACCGGTGAGAATCTCGTCGACCGCGGCCTCCTGACTGTTGAGGCCAATCCGGTAGCGCACCTCGGCGGCCTGCTTGACCACGTCGTACCCGGCGACTTCGGCACGCCCGGCGTCGAACTTCAGCAATGTCGCCAGCACGCGGACAGCGGTAGTCTTGCCCGCACCGTTGGGTCCAAGCAGTCCGCACACCGTCCCCTCGGGAATGACCAGGTCAAAGCCATCGAGTGCGTTCGTGTCCTTGTATTTCTTACGTAGCCCGTCGGCCAGAACCGCGTGACTCATTCGCTTACCCCCTAACTGGGTACACTGTACCCTAAACGCCGTACACTGTACCCAGTTCTATGATTCACGCAAGATGAGCACCGAATACAGCAGCGGCAGCGGCGACGTGACGGTCACCCTCAAGCTGCTCTGGGGATTGGACGAACGGCCGAGCCGCGGCCCGAAGCCGTCATTGACCGTCGACAAGATCGCGGCCGCCGGCATCGAACTGGCCGACGAGGAAGGCCTGACCGCGCTGTCGATGCGGCGCGTCGCGGCCAAGCTCGGCGTCGGCACGATGTCGTTGTACCGGTATGTGCCGAGCAAGGCCGAACTGATGGACGTGATGCTCGACCGGGTCATCGCGTCCGAGACGATGCTCAGCCACATGTCGGGGCTGGAAGACAAGACCTGGCGGGAGAGGATGTACGCGCTCGCGTACGCCTCGCGCGAGCTCTACCTCCGCCACCCCTGGCTACTGCACGTATCGATGGCCCGAAGGCTCATCGGCCCGAGCGCACTAGCCAGCTTCGAGTACTTCCTCGACGTCATGGCCGACACCGGCCTGACCGAGGCCGAAAAACTCAACACCATCGGCCTGGTCGACGGCTACGTCACCAACGCGACCCGCGCGGTAATGGACGCGGCGCAAGTCGCCGAGCGCACCGGCCTGAGCGACGAGGACTACTGGGAGGCGCACAAGCCGTTCCTGGAGAGGTTCCTGACCCAAGGTAACTACCCGAACATGATGAAGATGCATGAAGGCGTTTTCGAAGAAGCCATCGCCACGTCGTTCGAGTACGGCCTGCAGCGGGTCCTTGACGGACTCGAAGTCCTGATCAATTCCCGGAAGACCGACTGACCCGTTTCGGGTACTACGGCGACGGAAATCCCTCTGACGAGGTCGCGATGCTGCTCGCGCTGACGGTGATCTTCGGAGCGTTCGCGGCCGGCACGAGCATCGCGATGTTGTACCGCCCATCCGGCCAGCCGGCGACCCGTCGGGACCGGATCATCACGATCGTCAACCTGGTCTCGACCATCGCGATGGTCACGCTTCTCGCGATCCACGCGCTGTCGAACTAGAACGGGGGATGGTGATGCGGGACGTCAGCAGGCGCACCGGTTTGATCGGCTTCGGAATCTGTTTCCTGCTGGTTCTGGCTGGGTTTCTCATCAACGTCGCCGCGGGATTCAGGTCGACGTGGTCGCTGATCGTCGGGATCTTCGGTCTTGTCGCCGCCGCGTCGGCGGTGGTCATCTTCCTGGTCGTCAAGCCGCCGAAGAAGTAAGCCCCTGCCGCCGGGCCGACGAAACGACCGTTGATGCCGCTGCTCGACCAAGTTGATGGCGCTGCGAACCAGCCTCGAAGGATGCCTTGCCCGGCGCTAACCAGCCCCCCAAGGGGAGCCCTGCCGCCGTGAATCCGTGAAACCAGCCCAACGAATGAAGCCTCGCCCGGCGCTAACCAGCCCTCGAAGGAATGCCTCGTCGCGAAGCCGCCTAAGAACCACCACAAACCAGCCCTGAGGGAAATCTCGCTCGCCACGAAACTGCCCGGCCCAGAGAAGCACTGCCCCTCCGCAAAACAGCCCCGAAGCCACCACGCACCAGGCCCCCAAGGGAATCCCCGCCCCCACGAAGGCACCTTGCCTCGCCGGGAACCAGCTCCGATGCAAAACCTTGCCTCGCCGGGAACCAGCTCCGATGCAAACCTTGTCTCGCCGAGGACCCAACCCTCGAAGGACACGGCTGCGGCGAAGCCAGCCCATGAAGGAAGCCCTGCGGGCCAAGAACCAGCCCGCGACGGAACCTTGCCCCGCCACGGAACCAACCCATGAGGCCACCGCGGGACCAGCGCACGATGGAATCCCTGTCCACCCCGAACCAGCCCGGGAAACCTCCGGGACCAAGCCCTCGAACCACGCCGCGCCGCGAAGCCGCCGCCGAACGCCGTGAACCAGCTCCGAAACCCTCGCCCCGCCACGAACCATGACCGAAGGCGCCCGCACCCAGGCCCCAAGGAAGGACCGCCCGCCACACCGGCCCCGAGGCCACTGGGCGCCGCGCCCGAAGGAAATCCCGCCTCGCCGCGAAGCCGCGCCCGAAAACGCCGTGAACCAGCTCCGGAGAATCCCTCGCCCCACGAACCTTGCTCGCCCGGCGCCACACCCGAAGAAATCCCACCCTGCCGCGAATCGGCCTCCAACGAAGTCTTGCCCGCCGCAGACCAACCACGACGGGCAAGGGGTGAGCGAAACCGCTAGTGAGCGGCGTCGTTCCAGGAGCGGCCGAAGCCGACGGAGACGTCCAGGGGGACATCCAGGTGGTAGGCGCTGCCCATGCCCTCGCGGACCAGGGCTTCGACGGTCTTGCGCTCGTCGGACACGACTTCGAGGACGAGTTCGTCGTGCACCTGCAGGAGCATCCGGGATTTCAGCCCGGCTTCCTTGAGCTTGGTGTGGACGTTGAGCATGGCGACCTTGATGATGTCGGCCGCGCTGCCCTGGATCGGTGCGTTGAGGGCCATTCGCTCGGCCATCTCGCGGCGCTGCCGGTTGTCGGAGTTGAGGTCCGGCAGGTAGCGGCGGCGGCCGAAGATCGTCTCGGTGTAGCCCTCGCGGCGTGCTTTGTCCACAACGGACGTGAGGTAGTCGCGGATTCCGCCGAACCGCTCGAAATATTCCTCCATCAGGCCACGCGCTTCTTCGGTGGAGATCCGAAGTTGTTGCGAGAGGCCAAAGGCGGACAGGCCGTACGCCAGGCCGTAGTTCATCGCCTTGACCTTGGCCCGCTGCGAGCCGCTGACCTCGGTCGGCTCGACGGAGAACACGCGGGCGGCGGTCGCGGCGTGGAAGTCGAAGCCGGAGTTGAACGCGTCGACCAGGCCCTCGTCGTGCGAGAGGTGGGCCATGATGCGCATCTCGATCTGCGAGTAGTCCGCCGTCATCAGTTCGGAGTACCCCGCGCCCACGACGAACGCGTCCCGGATCCGGCGGCCTTCCTCCGTCCTGATCGGGATGTTCTGCAGGTTGGGCTCTTGGGACGACAGCCGGCCGGTGGCCGCGATGGTCTGGTTGTACGTGGTGTGGATCCGGCCGTCGTCGGCGACGGACTTGATCAGGCCGTCCACAGTGGTCTTCAGGCGGGTCGCGTCCCGGTGTTCCAGCAGGTGCTGCAGGAACGGGTGCGCGGTCGTCTCGAACAGCGTGGTCAGTGCGTCCGCGTCGGTCGTGTAGCCGGTCTTGGTCTTCTTGGTCTTGGGCATCTGCAGTTCGTCGAACAGGACGACCTGCAGCTGCTTGGGCGAGCCGAGGTTGATCTCCTTGCCGATCACGCCGTACGCGTCCTGCGCCGCCTGCTTGACCCGGGCGGCGAAGTGGGCCTCGAGGGAGGCGAGGTGCTCCATGTCGATGCAGATGCCGATGCCCTCGATCTCGGCGAGGACCTGCAGCAGCGGCAGTTCCATCTCGGCCAGCAGCTTGGCGCCGCCGGTCGACTCGACCTCGGCGGCCAGTGCCTCGGCGAGCTCGGCGACGGCCCGGGCACGGACGACCTCGGTGGCGGCGAGCTTCTCGCTCTCGTCGGTCTCGTCGAACATGGACAGCTGCTGCTCGCCCTCGACCTCCTCGACGCGCAGCTCACGCTTCAGGTGCCGGAGTACGAGGTCGTCGAGGGAGAACGAGCGCTGGCCGGGGCGCACCAGGTAGGCGGCGAGCTCGGTGTCCATCACGAGGCCGCCGAGGGTCCAGCCGCGTTGGGTGAGGCCGTGCAGGGCCAGTTTGACGGCATGGGCGACCTTCGGGACCGCGGGGTCGGCGAGCCAGGCGGTCAGCGCGCGCTCATCCTCTTCACGCAACGCCGTCACGTCGATGAAGGTTCCGTCGCCGTCGACACCGGCGACTGTGATGGACAGAAGGTCGACGGCTCCGGGGCCGCCCGTGTGGCGAAACGCCAGGCCAGTGCGCTTGCCGGCGGGCGCGTGCGAAGCCAGCCAGGCACCGAGTCCGCCCTCATCTATGTTCGACGCCTTGACTTCGAAGCCTGATTCTGCTTCCGGCTCCGCCGCCTGCAGGCTCTGGAACAGCCGGTCGCGCAGGACACGGAACTCAAGCTCGTCGAACAGCCGGTGCACCGCGTCGCGGTCCCATGCCTGCGCGGCCAGGTCGGTCGGCTTGGCGGGCAGGTCGAGGTCGCGCACCAACTGGGTGAGCTCACGGTTGAGCACCACCGACGACACGTTGGCCCGCAGGTTGTCGCCGACCTTTCCTTTCACCTTGTCCACCTGGTCGATCAGGTTGTCCAGGGACCCGAACTCCTGGATCCATTTGGTGATCGTCTTCTCCCCCACACCGGGGATCTTCGGCAGGTTGTCCGAGGGGTCGCCGCGCAGCGCCGCGAAGTCCGGGTACTGCGCGGGCGTCAGGCCGTACTTCGCCTCGACGCTCTCCGGGGTGAACCGCGTCATCTCGGACACGCCACGCGACGGGTACAGCAGCGTGGTGTGCTCGGTGACGAGCTGGATCGCGTCGCGGTCACCGCTACAGATGATCACATCGAAATCGCCCTCGGCCTCCGCCTGGGTGGCCAGTGTGGCGATGATGTCGTCGGCCTCGTAGTTCTCCTTGGTCAGCATCGGGATCTTCAACGCGCTCAGCACGTCCTCGATCAGGCTGACCTGGCCTTTGAACTCGTCCGGCGTGGCGCTCCGGTTGGCCTTGTACTCGGTGTACTTCTCGCTGCGGAACGTCTTGCGGGACAGGTCGAACGCCACCGCGACATGCGTGGGCTTCTCGTCACGCAGCAGGTTGATCAGCATCGACGTGAAGCCGAAAACGGCATTCGTGTGCTGCCCTGTGCCGGTCTGGAAGTTCTCCTTCGGCAGGGCGTAGAAGGCTCGGTAGGCCATCGAGTGGCCATCTATCAGGAGGAGTCGATGCTGCTGGTCTGCCACGCGAGCGAGTCTAGGCCGACCCACCGACAGTTTTGAGTCGGCCTTGCATACCCTCTACTAGTTGCGTACAGAAACATTTGTGTGGAGGTTCCAGTCATGGGGGAATTCGCTGACGAGCAGCTCAACGAGAAGATGGGCATCGAGATCATCGACTGGAACCCGGACCGGGTCGTCGCCACAATGCCCGTCAAGGGCAACTTGCAGCCGTACGGGCTGCTGCACGGCGGCGCGAACGCGGTGCTGGCCGAAGCGGCCGGCTCGACCTGTGCGGCGTTGAAGTCCGGCGGCAAGGTGACGGTCGGCCTGGAGCTCTCGTGCACCCATCACCGGGGCGTGCGGGAAGGCATGGTCACGGCCGTGGCCACCCCGTTGCACGTGGGCCGCAGCACGGTCACCGTGGAGATCGTGATCACCGACGAATCCGACCGCCGCACCTGCACCGCCCGGCTGACCTGCATGGTGTTGCAGAACGCCCCGGGCGAGTGAGTGGATCTCGACCTCGCCCAGGTCAGGGCCTTCGTCGTGACAGCCGACCAGCACCATTTCAGCCGGGCGGCCGAGGCGCTGTTCCTGACCCAGCAGGCGTTGTCCAAGCGGATCAAGCGGCTCGAGGAGTCGCTGAACACGCAGCTGTTCTCGCGGACCAACCGTGCGGTCGAGCTGACCGACGACGGCCGGAAGTTCCTGCCGCACGCCCGTGAGCTGATCCGGGTCGCGGACGCGGCCGTGGCGTCGCTCCGTGACCAGCCGCTGAAGCTCGATCTGATCGACTTCCGCCTCGCGCCCGGGTTCATCCTGCGCAAACTCGCCGAGCGGGACCCGAACCTGGTCGTCGAACGCAGCACGCGCCAAGGCCTGGTTTACGCCATCGAGCCGCTGCTGAACGGCGAGCTGGATGTCGCGTTCGGCTTCGTCGACGGCATCGGCAGGCCGTTGCCGGACGAACTCGATCACCGCCTGGTCCGGCTGGAGCCGATCCTCGCCCTGCTCCCGCCGGAGCACGAACTCGCCGGTCAGGACGCGATCCGGATCGAGGACCTGGCAGCGGAGGGGCTCTGGCTGCCGTCCCGCAAAGGCCCGACCGAGTGGCGCGCGTACATCGAGCAACTCGGCCAGAACCTCGGACTGCGGATCGACGACAGCGGAATCAGCTACGACCTCAGGCATACCCTGGAACAGGCCCGGTACGGCAAACCCCGCGTCACGCTGGTGGGAGCCGACATGGACCTGCCGAGGGATCTGAACCTGGTTGTGTTGCCGTTCAAGCCTTTGCCGTTGTTCCCGTGGTCGATCGTGTGGCACAAGCAGAACAAGCGACCAGCCCTCCGCGAGCTGCTTGCCTTGGCTGGCAAGACAAGCCGTGCGGAAGGCTGGTGTGATCACGACCCCGAGACGTCCTGGGTGCCTCAGGGAATCGGCACGTAGCGGGTGTTCTGGAAGGACTCCTGAGTCCATTTGCCGTCCCGCTTGACCAGGACGTTGGTATTGCGGGAAACGGAATCCGGACGGCACTCGGTGCTCGGCGGAACCAGCTGGCAGCCGGTCCGCACCACGACAGCGAGGTCACGGCCGACGTATCGGATGTGCTCGCCGAGCGTCTCCAAACGCGTTGTGTCGATGAAGTTGTCGAAGTAGAACTGCATCCGCTCGGCGATCCCCTTGCGGGTACGCAGGTGATCGGCGTTGAACGTGACGAGATCGGCGTCCTTGCTGAAGGTCGACGCGAACTTCACGCCGTCCTCCTCGTACCACGCGTCTTCCTGGCGCTGCCGGATCTGTTCGATCGAGCCGGTGTAGCCCTTGGGTTCCGGGACCGGCACGACACCGGGCGGGAGCGGCTCGACCCTGGTGTTCTGGAACGACTCCTGCAACCACTTACCGTCCCGTTTGGACAGAACGTTCGTGTTGCGGGACAGCGATCCGTCACGACAATCGGTCGTCTCGACAATGCACGTGGTGCGCACGATGACGACCAAATCCCGGCGGGCGTAACGGAGGTGCTCGTCCACCAATTTCAACCGCGAAGTGGGAATGTAGTTGTCGAAGTAGTACTGCATTCCCTCGGCAATCCCTTTCCTGGTGGAAAGGTGCTCGCCGTTGAACGTGACCATGTCCGCGTCCTTGTGGAATGTGGCCGCGAACTTGGCCCCGTCCTCCTCGTACCACGCGTCGTACTGCTGCTTGAGAATCCGCTCGAATTCGGCCTTGTCGCCCCCAGAAGCGTTGGCCGAACTACCAATCCCCAGTGCGATGACCATTGTGCCGACCAGTGCGGCGACTTTTCTCCCCGTCATGCTGCCACGTTAGGGAGTAGGTCGCCGCGAATACGTCCCCCAGGAGTTGTGATCGCGAATCAACCCTGGATGTACTGCTGGAACCAGCGCGTGAACTCGGCGTCGACGCGCTTGGCGTCGTCCGCCACGACCTCGTGCTGCATCCCTGGGATCGTCACGAGCTCCGAACCCGCGATCTCCTTGTGCCCCAACGCAGCGGGCTCACGAATCGCGATGTCGTCGTCGGATCCGACAACCATCAGCAGCGGCACGGTGATCTCGTCCGCGCGACGCACGAAGTCGTAGTACTCGGCGACCTCGCGCGACTCCGCCGACCAGTTGTACGTGATCTCGAAGCGCCGCTCGTTGGCCGCGACCAGCGGCGTCAACTGTGTCACCGGGCTGACGACCGCACCAGCCGCGATCGAAACCTCGCCCCTGGCAATGACTTCGAGCGCCACCATGGAGCCGGCGGAGCCGCCTGCCACGTACACCGGTCCGTCCGAAATGGACAACTGGGTGCGCAGGTCCGCGACCGCGGCAGGGAATTCGTCGGCCGCTTGCTTGGTGATCGGACCGAACACGTTGAGCACCGCGTCCTGTGCCGCCAGCGCGAAGAACTCCTCGTCACCGCCCGGCAGAGCCCGCCGCCCGGACATCGGCAGACCGAAGTACACGCGCCACGCGGGCAAATCGTTCATCGGCAACGCTTCGGCCATAGCGACCTCGGTCCGAGGCTCGTCCATCAGGTGCCACGTGGCCACGAGCGGAGCGGGTCCATCGACGCCTGCCGGCTCGAGAGCCACAAACGGAACGCCCGCCGCGATACCGGTGATAGTCATTTCGTCTCCCTGTTTTCGGCTGATGCGTATAGCAAACAGCCTGGTCAGGGGGTACGTCCAACAGCCGTGAAGGCGTTGAGCACAACCGGCGGTTGTGATCGATCACAACCGCCGGTTGTGATCGGCTATCCCTCGCCGAGGTAGGCGGCCCGCACCCGCTGGTCGGCCAGCAGGTCGATACCGGGTCCCTCCAACGTGGTGGAACCGAGGTCGATCACGTAGCCGCGGTCCGACAACGCCAAGGCAGCCAACGCGTTCTGCTCGACCAGGAGGATGGTCGTGCCCTGCGACTGCAGTTCCTTGATGGTGTCGAAGATCCGCTGGGTCATGATCGGCGACAGACCCATCGACGGCTCGTCGAGCATCAGCAGCTTCGGCTTGGACATCATCGCCCGGCCGATCGCCAGCATCTGCTGCTCACCACCGGAGAACAGGCCTGCCTTGTTGTGCCGCCGCTCGCCGAGCACCGGGAACAGCTCGTACACGCGCCGCATGTCCGACTGGATACCGGCCTCGTCGTTGCGCACGTAGGCACCGAGCTGCAGGTTCTCCTCGACCGTCATCCGGCCGAAGAGCCTGCGGCCCTCCGGGCTGTGCGCGATTCCGCTGGCCAGGATCTCGTGCGCGGCCTTGCGGTGGATCGGCTCGCCGCGGAACAGGATCTCGCCACGGGTCGGGCGCAGCAGACCGGAAATGGTCCGCAGCGTCGTGGTCTTGCCGGCGCCGTTGGCCCCGATGAGGCTGACGACCTGGCCCTCGTCCACGGAGAACGACACGTCACGGACGGCTTCGATGGCGCCGTAGGCGACGCTGAGGTTGCGAACCTCCAGCAACGGACTCACTGGTTCACTCCCTTGTCGTGCCCGCCGAGCAACTCGGCCGCGTGTTGCACCTCGGCCTGCACTTCCTCCGGCGGCTTGCCCAGGTACGCCTCGATCACGTGCGGGTCGGCCCGCACGACCTCGGGCGGCCCTTCGACCAGCAGCTTGCCCTGCACCAGCACGGACACGTGGTCGCACAGGCCGAAGATGAACTTCGTGTCGTGCTCGATCACCACGACCGAGATGCCCAGGTCACGGATCTTGAAGATCAGCTGCCTGGTCGCCTCGGTCTCCTGCGGGTTCATACCCGCCGTCGGCTCGTCGAGCAGCAGCACCTGCGGGTCGGTCGCCAGCGCGCGGGCGATCTCCAGCCGCCGCTGGTCACCGTAGGGCAAGTTGCGGGCGAGCTCGTCACCTGTGCGTCCGATGCCCGCGAAGTCCAGCAGCTCCTGCGCCCGCTTGCGCGCGTCGGCCTCGCCCTTGCGGAACCTCGGGCCACGGAAGATCGTGGCGATCGGGCCCTGCTTCATCCTGGCGTGCCTGCCGACCATGACGTTCTCGATCGCGGTCATGTTCGGAAACAGCCGGATGTTCTGGAACGTCCGGGCGATGCCCGAGATCGTCACGGCGGCCGGGTCGCTCGGCAACTGCCTGCCGTCCAGCAGCACCTGCCCCTTGGTCGGGGTGTACAGGCCGGTCAGGCAGTTGAAGAACGTGGTCTTGCCCGCGCCGTTCGGGCCGATCAGCCCGACGATCTGGCCGCGGTCGAGGGTCAGCGACACCTCCGACAGCGCGGTCAGGCCGCCGAAGATCATCGTGACGTCCTGTGCCCTGAGAATGGGAGCGGTCATCGCGCCGGTACCTCCTGCGGCTTGGGCTGCTCGGGTTCCTCACCCGGTGGTGCCCCTTCATCGAGGGCATGGCCCTCGGCGTCCTCACCGGCCAGCTCCGCCCGGCGGTGCCGGTCGGGGATCAGGCCCTGCGGCCGGAACCGCATGATCAGGATCAGCGCGAGACCGAACAGCAGCAAGCGGTAGTCCGAGAACGCCCGCAGCTTCTCAGGCAGCACGAACAGCAGTGACGCACCGAGCACGGCACCCGGGATCGAGCCCATGCCACCGAGGATGACCGCCGCGAGCAGCGTCACCGACTCCATGAACAGGAAGCTCTCGTAGCCGACCGTGCTGGTCTTGTGCGCGAACACCGCACCGGCGATACCGGCGAGGATAGCGCCGCAGAGGAACGCGAGGATCTTGGCCTTGCCGGTCTTGATGCCCATCGCACGGGCCGCGTCCTCGTCCTCCCTGATGGCGATCCACGCCCGGCCCATCCGGCTGTTCTTCAGGTTGGCGAACACGGCCATGACCGCGCCGATCAGCAGGATGATCAGGAAGTAGTACAGCACGCCGGACGGCAGCTGCACGCCGAACAGGGAGATGGACTCGTTGTACGCGGTGCCGTCGAACCACTGCAGCGGCGGGATGTTCGGGATCGCGTTCGACCCACCGGTCAGCCCGCCGATGTTGTTGCGCGCGGCGATCTGGAAGATCTCACCGAACGCCAGCGTCACGATGGCCAGGTAGTCACCGCGCACCCGCAGCGTCGGCGAACCGACGATCGCGCCGAAGATGCCCGCGATGGCCGCGGAGATGATCACCACGAGGTAGAACGGCAGGTGGATGCCCAACGAGGACGCGGCGGCGCCGGACAGGTTCGCCGCGACGAACGCGCCGATGCCCAGGAACGCCACGTACCCGAGGTCCAGCAGGCCAGCGAGGCCGACCACGATGTTGAGGCCGATCGCGGTCGCGGCGTAGACACCGATGTTGGCCGCGACCGTCATCCAGTACTCCGTACCGGCGTCGGTGAACGGCAACAGGAACGCGCACAGCAGCAACACGATGACGCTGAACGCGCGGTGCTGCTCGGACAGCCTGGAAATCCACTTCAGAATGCCGAGCCCCGCGGCGGCGGCGATCAACGCACCACCGAACCCGAGGAACGACAAGAAGATCGGGCCCGAGTACGGGTTGGCCGCGCCACCCTGACCACCGGCGGTCAGCGTGAGCGACACGAGGTAGAGCAGGACGCCGAACGAGACCAGCAGACCGAGGTAGGCCACCGGAAGCGGCAGCTTCGTGTTCCACTGCGGGACTTCCTCAAGCGGCTGGCCGATCGTGCTCAGCACCAGCAGGACACCGGCGACGAGCGTGGCGACGCTACCGAACGCCGAACTGCCGTCCGCGGCCGTGACAGCGCCGAGGCCGCCGCCTTCGGCCGAGATGAAGATGAAGTGCACGAGGCCGATCACGAAGATGCCGACACCGAGTCCACGAAGGATACGACGCTGCCCTGGCACCTTGATCACCGCGCACAGCACCGCGACGATGCCGACGAGCAGCAGCTCCCACCGGAAGCCGGTCAGCTCGAAGGGAGCGTCGAAGAACTGCAGCGTCGCCTTGTCCGGCCACGGTCCCTTGTTGAGCACGAACGTGGCCCAGGGAAGCAGCGCACCGACAATCGCGAGCACGGCGCCGACGATGCCCAGCACACGGGCGATCGACGGGCTCAAGAAAGACTTCGTCTCGGTCATGCGCGAACCCTTTCGGTCTCACCGAACAGACCCTGCGGCCGGAAGACCAGCACTGCGATCAGCACGACGAAAATCCAGACGTAGTCATATTGCGTGCCACCTGGCAGATACTGGCCCGCAAGCGTCTTGACCAGACCGATGATGAACCCGCCGATGACCGCGCCCCGGATACTGCCGATACCGCCGAGCACGGCGGCGGTGAAGGCGAAGATGCCGTTCTGGAAACCGATGTCGATGCTGATGTTGGTGAAGTGCACGCCATAAAGGACACCGGCGATACCAGCGAGCACCGCACCGATGCCGAAGGTCAGGACGATCGTGCGGTCTGGGTTGATCCCCATCAACCGTGCGGTGTCCGGATCCTGTGCGGTCGCGCGCATGGCCCGGCCCATCCGCGACGTGTTGATGTAGATCTGCAGCAGCGTGGTGAGCAGAACCGTCACCACGACGAGCAGAAGACCGGTCTTCGGGATCACGATCCCGCCGATGTCGATGCTTCCCTCGATGAAGACCCTGGGGAACGGCAGCGGCGCCGTGGCACCCGGGTACCAGAGCCGGACGGCCTCTTTCAGGGCCACCGACACACCGAGTGCGGTGATCAGCGGTGCGAGTCTCGGCGCGTTTCGCAGCGGTTTGTACGCCAACCGCTCGATGATCAGGGCGAGCACCATGGAGACCACGGCCCCGGCGATCACCATCAGCGGCAACGTGATGTACCACGTTCCCTTGACGCCCTCGGGAATCGCCCAGGTGAACGTCGCGAGGGCGCCGAACGCACCCACCATGAAGATCTCGCCGTGCGCGAAGTTGATCAACTGCACGATGCCGTACACCATGGTGTACCCGAGTGCGATCAGACCGACGGTCCCACCGAGGATCACACCGTAGACCAGCTGCTGTAGCAGCGTTGTCACAATCTACCTCCAACAAGGCGGGGGCAGGTCTTGTGCTTGACCTACCCCCGCCAGACCACCCCGCCGATCGGGCGGAGCTTGCTAGTCCGCTATGCGATTGTCAGCTCAGTTGGTGAGCGTTCCGGTCTCCACTGGCTGGAACTTGCCGCCGCTGATCTGGTACACGGTCAGCAGCTTGTTGGTGCTGTCACCGTACTGGTCGAACGCGATGTCGCCGTTGGCACCCTTGATCTTGACGCTGCCGACGTTCTTGATCAGCGCGTCACGCTGCGACTCGCCCCAGTCACCGGCGGCCACCGTCTTGGCCAGACCGTCGATCAGGGCGTTGGTGGCGTCGTAGGACATGGCGCCGTAGGCGCTGTAGCCCTGGTCCTTCGGGTACTTGGCGTTGTAGGCGTCGATGAAGGCCTTGGCCTCGGCCAGCTTGTCAGCCGGGGCACCCACGGAGGTGGCCAGGTCGCCCTCGGCCGCGGCACCGGCCAGCTTGCCGTAGGTGTCGTCGACGATGCCGTCGCCGCCCATCAGCGGGATCCGCAGACCGGCTTCCTTGAGCTGCTTGGAGAACGGACCGGCGGCACCGTACTCACCGCCGTAGTAGACGGCGTCCGGGTTGAACGGCTTGATCTTGCCGATCACGCCGGAGAAGTCGGTGTCCTTCTCGCCGACCTTCTCGCGGGTGACGATCTCGGCACCGAGCGCCTTGGCCTTCTCGGTGAACTCGTTGGCCAGGCCCTCACCGTAGGTCTTGCCGTCGGCGACCACGGCGATCTTCTTCTTGCCGGCCTTGGAGACCAGGTAGTTGGCCGCGAACGGGCCCTGCGCGTCGTCAGTGGCGCACACGCGGAAGTAGTTCGGGAACTGACGCGACGCGGCGGTCTTGTAGTTCTCACCGCGGGTCAGCGTCGGGCTGGTGTTCGCCGGGGAGATCATGACGATCTTCTTGTTGGCCAGGATCGGCTGGACGGTCTGGGCAACCGAGGAGTTCAGGGTGCCGATCACACCGACCACGTTCGGGTCCGACGACAGCTTGGTCGCGGCCTGCGCGCCCTTGGCCGGGTTCTTCTCGTCGTCCTGCGCGTCGAGAACCAGCTTGTAGCCCTTGACGGCGCACTTTTCGTTGGCCTGGTTGACGGCGAGGTCAGCGGAGTTCTTGATACCAACACCCAGCGCGGTCAATTCGCCACTGAGCGGTACGACAACACCGATGGTCAGAGTACCTTTGCTGGTGTCGCACTGATTTCCGCCGGCAGCATTACCACCCGGGGTTTCCTGTTTATTGGTGCTGCACGACGCAATCAACAGTGCGCCAGCCGCGAGTACAGCAGCTGTAGCTACCTTCTTACGCACGAGACAATCCTCCTCGGTGACGGGTTACGTAAATCCGCAACCCGCATTTCGCCCCCGCCTGCGAGGAGCGCTGGGCGGAACTTAGGCGATGGACCAGCCGACAGTCAGCAATCCCCGCGAGAGCGTAACCAGAACGCAACGTTGGCGTACGTTGAGCGGACACTTCGTAGTTCCTGCTAACCGCTGACGTGGCCGTAGCATAGACTGTCCTAGGTGAGTCGACGCGCCCGCATAAGCGCTTGGCTGCTGGGTGCATGTCTTGTCCTCGGCGCAATCATCCTGTTACGCAACGAGAGCGAAACCCCTGCGCAGGACGGCTTTCCCAGTTTTACTGCCGACGCAGTAGTTCCGCCGCGCCCGGCGCAGTCCGTACCGCCGCCTGGCCCAGTCCAGATGTCGCCTGGACCTGGTCGTCTCCGACTCGCCTGGGCCGACGGGTTGCCTGGCGGACAGCCGATTGACGGCGTGACCGGTTACGAAATCCGGTGGGACAACCAGGTTCGGGTGGTCAGCGAACCCGCTGCCCAACTGGACGGGCTGGACATGCGAAACCACGACATCGAGGTGCGGTCGGTCGACCCCTTCGGCAGGCGTTCCGAGCCCGTTCGGGTGACCGGAATGCCGTCCAGGGAAGCGAAACCCGCCCTTGACTACGTCGACGAGTTCGACACGACGGACTCGGTGCACACCGAGGTTCCCGGGTCGCAATGGCATGTATCGGGTTACAAGGGCTGTATCGACCTGGGGAGCGAAAAAGGGCCGAAAGAAAGCCAGCTGATCGTGCAACTGGGCTGCGGCGCTGACGATGTGGTGCTGCGGTCACGCCATGCCTTTCAGTTGGTCGAAGGTGCGGGCCGGGTGACCGTGGTGACCGACGCGGCCGGGCCGTACGGCGGGCTGAATTTCGACTTCACACCAGGGAAACCCGATCGGGTGGGGGCCAGGAACAACGCCTAGCCCGCGCTGCCGCCCGGAGCCATCCGGGTATCCATTTCGGACAGTGACGTCCGCGTCGTCACCGGGCCGGACGCGGGACGTGGCACGTTCACGCCATCCGCGGTGCCGCCTGCGACGCGGGGAAGCGGTGTGCTGCACAAGTTCGACGTGGTGTTCTCGCCTGCGGGGATCCAGGTGTTCCAAGACGATTCGCTGGTGACCACAAGCGAGGTCGTACCGCGGTGGACGACGTCGACGGTGCTTGTTGGGATGATCGGACCACCGGGTCGCCGTACCCGTGTGCACCTGGACGCGGTGGGGATGTCGTCGGTGGTTCCCGCACAGGAAAAGGTGGTCGAATTCGGTGCGGTGCTGGGCACACAGCGGGTTTTGCGGCCGCAGGAGAACGCGCCGGGCCTGGGCGTCAGCCGCCAGCCGTTGATCGGCGCGACCAGCGCACGGCTGCGTACGACGGTGACATTGGGCGCGGGCGCGGACCCCAACGCGATGTCCTTGCAGATCGCTGATCGGACCGTGCCAATGGTTCCCGCGGCTCCCGGGTCGCCGACGCAGCCGGGCTCGGACGTGACACTGGAAGCCACACTGCCGCCCGAACTGTTCGCGGGTGAAGCGTCTTCGTTGAGCCCGTTGGTGATCAGGGGCCAAGGAACGGGAGCGGTGCTTGAGTCCTATTTGGAGATAGCCGGGACGACGCCGGCGAGAAGACTGCCCGATCCCCGGCTGACGCCGCGGTTCGCGGGACTGCCGACGGCGGCGGTGACGCTACGGAACGCCAGCGGAATCGATCTCGGAAAAAGGGCATCGGCGAACACGCCATTTCAGTTGGAAATCACCCTGGATCCAAAACTGGCGCAACGCGACGCGGATGACGTGATGCCGGTGCGTGGATTCGAGGTGTACCTGAACGAAAGGCGAATAGCCGCGGTGCCGACGGATATTCAAGGGCCCGCGGTCGGCGGAACCTATCGGCTGACCGTGTCGGCGACCGAGGAATTGCCGGGTGATCAGACCATTGAGGTCCGATTGCACCCGGCGGATCAGACGAAGCAGCCGCACTCGGCCCGGTTTGGGATACAGCTGCTCAACTGAGGTTTTCCACCACGGCCTCGGCCACGGCCTTCATGGTGGTGCGCCGGTCCATGGCGGTGCGCTGGATCCACCGGAACGCCTCGGGCTCGGTGAGGCTCTGCTTGCTCATCAGAAGGCCCTTGGCCCGCTCGACGACCTTGCGCGTCTCAAGCCGATCGGTGAGGCCGGCCACCTCGTTCTCGAGAGCCTGCATCTCCGAGAACCGGCTGACGGCCAGCTCGATAGCCGGCACGAGGTCATGCTTGGCGAACGGCTTGACAAGGTAAGCCATGGCGCCGGCATCCCTCGCGCGCTCGATGAGCTCCCGTTGGGAGAACGCGGTGAGGATGACGACGGGGGCAACGCGGTCGCCGACGATGCTCGAGGCCGCCTCGATACCGTCCATCTTGGGCATCTTGACGTCGAGGATGACCAAGTCGGGCTTGAGCTCGGCGGCCAGCCGGACAGCCTCTTCGCCGTCCGCGGCCTGGCCCGCGACCTCGTAGCCCTCTTCGTTCAGCATCTCGACGAGATCAAGCCGGATAAGCGCCTCATCCTCAGCGACGAGCACGCGTCGCTGCACACGGGCCTCGGTAGCCACTTCGGTCACCGGGGTCCTCCTGTCGCTGTAGGGGTACGAAAGCCGAAACAGCAGCGTACCGGGGCCAGCGCGACCGCGCCGTAACCAGGAGAGTTATCCGACACACACCCTGGCTCAACGTATGCGGGGCCGGTCGCGTAAAGTTGCCCCACGTAAGCCCCTGTAGCCCAATCGGCAGAGGCAGCGGACTCAAAATCCGTCCAGTGTGCGTTCGAGTCGCACCAGGGGCACCCTCACTGACCAGCCAATACAACTGACTATAGATCATGACTATAGATCAACTTTGTTGATCAAAGGCTGCGGCCGCCGGTGTGGGTATGCGCACGGCCATGAGTGCTGCACGCCCATCAGATGAGCGCGAACGCGGTCGAATCGAGGAACGCGCGGCTCCCTCCGCGTTGTGGGTCTACGCCGGGCAGTACCTCGTCACCGGTAGTGCGTCTACCACCGCGAGATCGTCCACGACGCCAGCAACGCCTCGTACAAGAAGGCGAAATCTGTTCTCGGGAAGCTGGTCTTCCAGGTCGACGAACAACGGGTGTTGAGCGCTGACAAAATCGCGTCTTCCCGCGTGTAGACGATGGTCGAATGATCCTCGAACCGGTCCATGGATGATGCAGCACAGAACTGTCTCGCCAGTAACCTCGCGCCGCTACGAGTGAGACCTGGCCCGTACCAATACCCGACCAATCTCGTGTGATAGGAAGATGCTCGCCCGGACACCTTCAACTGGTGCTGTCGTTCTTCCGTGACAGGCGGCCGGCTTCCTGTCAGGTCGAACGGATGAACACTCGCTTCCCCATGAGAACCTTGCTCGCGGAGGACAGGTCTGCGAGCCGCTCTGCCACCGTCCGCTCTGCAAGACCCGGCGGCAATGCTGCAGAGAACTTCAGGCCAGACAACGCATTTCGGTCGACTGGCGGCAAACGCAGCCGCACCCGCTCATTGAGCGCTGTTTGAACGTCCTTGACCGTGACACCGGAACGGAGCCGGAGCGACCGGTCACCGATTCGCTGTTGCTGATCCACCAGGCCTGGCAGGCTCACCGCGAGGCAGCGGTTGGCGGCGATACCAGCCCATGTCCACCATCGCGTCTCGCTTTCGGATTGCCGGATCACCGTGGCGTCAACGGTGATGTTCGGCCCATGAACGCTTCGTAGTTCGCCGATTGCGGTGACCGCACGCCGGGTAAGTATGACGCCTTTCGGATCGGCGCCGCCGAGGACGTCTCGAATGCCTCTTGCCAGCTCGAACGACACACCGCCGCCGCGGCCGGACCACTTCGCTCTACCCAGCAGGTCAGTCGGTTCGACCTGGCAGCGCCTGCGTTGCCAGTCGATCGAGGTGACAAGCCAGCTCCGGCCAGCGAGCAGGAGTACCCGGGATCCGTCGAAGGTGTCCGCAATCAGTACGTCGTCACCTACTAGGCCGATCTCGGTTCGGCCTGCCAGCACGAGGAACTGGGGTGGGGCGCTGAATACGGCGGTCAGGTCGGAGAAATAGCGATGCCCGAACCGTCGTTCGGCCTCCGAGCCGATGACGGCCAGGTCTCCGTCGGGTTCAAGGTAGCCCTCGGCCACCAGGTACCGCACGATCTCGGGACCGGTGTCGTCGAACATGGGCAGGTCGCCCCACCATTCCCGCCACGAGCGTGTACCGACCACACCCTCCTGCAGAGCAAGGGCGAGGATCTGCTGAGCCATGATGTGTCTGGGAGCTGGCGGCGCCTCAACCGGCTCCACCCAACCTTGTGACCACCGCAGCAGTAGTCCGCAGGCGTGGGCCACCGCATCGGTGTCCAGACACAGGAAAAGGCAGTTCCGATAACCGTTTCTTCGTCCGGTGCGGCCGAGTCGCTGAAGGAACGAAGCGACTGTGCGCGGTGCGTCGAGCTGGATCACACGGTCCAGGTCACCGACATCGATTCCCAGTTCCAAGGTTGAGGTGGCCACAATGACACAGTCGCGCTCGTTGGCGAACGCTTCTTCGGCACGACGGCGTTCTGCTGCGGACAACGACGAATGCGACAGGAACGTCGTCACTCCTTTGGCCGTCAACGCCGCACCCAACTCCTCAGCGCGCCGTCTACTGTCCACGAACACCAGGCGCTTTTCCCCTTGGTGCAGCAGGGAAATCACCTTCGCAGCGTTGTCGATCGAACCGACGTGATCTACGGTGATCTCGGGTGGCTCCGCCGCCACGGCTATGGGAGCAATGACTTGTCGCTCCCGATCATGAAAGGAACCTTGTAGCCAGCGCAACAGCTGCGGCGGGTTGCCCACCGTCGCAGACAGACCGATCCGCTGCAGTGGCCGTCCGGCCACACGGGACAGTCGTTCGAGGACCGCAAGTAGATGCCACCCGCGATCATCGCCGGCGAAAGCGTGAATCTCGTCGACTACCACAGCCCGCAGGTCAGCAAACACCCGGCGGTGGTCCACAGTAGATGATACGAGCATCGCTTCGAGCGACTCAGGGGTCGTGAGCAGCACATCGGGGCGCTCTTGCCGGATTCGTTGCCGCGCTGTCTGTCCTACGTCGCCATGCCACACCGCTGAGGACCGGCCCAGCCATCCGGTGTAGTCGGTCAGCCTGCCTGCCAGGTCGTTCAGAAGCGCCTTCAGCGGACACACGTAGAGCACTGACGTGCCCCGCCAGTCTTCCGTGGCCATTCTGGTCAGCAACGGGAAGAGCGCTGCCTCGGTCTTGCCACCGGCGGTGGGCGCCAGCAGCAAGCAGTCGACACCATCGGTCACCGGACCGACCGCGGCGGCCTGCAGGGCGCGCAGCCCTGGCCATCGCAACGTATTCACCAGATGGTGCTGGATGACCGGGTGCAATGCAAGCAGCCCGGTCAGCTCGTCACCGGACATCGAGATCGATGTCGTCGGGAGTCGCCGCGGCCGCCTCACGTTCGGCTGCGGTCAGTTCGGTACGGTCCACAGTGAGTGTGTAATCCCGGCGGGGATCGAAGTCATCGAACTGGTCTACCCGGTCCAGCACATCGGCAACGAGTTTGCGCAGGAAGAGCCGAGGCGCTACGCCGACCCTGCCGCCAAGACGACCGGCCACGGCATCAGCCAACATCGCAAGATAGTTGTCGTCGACCAATGCGTTGATCCGGGTGGGAGCAACGGAACCGTCGGTGTAGAGGTCGCGGACCCTGCGCCCGAGCAGCAGCAACCGATCCGGGGTGAAACCGGTGAGCCGAACCTGTGGTGCGCGGGGGTTATCGAACCGCGGATCGGCAGTGAAGTCGGCTCGCATCCTGTCAGCCAAGGGCTGGAGCAGTTGTACTCCTTGTCGCCCGTCGAAGAACGCAGGCGTGCCGGTAATCATCAGATACAGCCCCGGAAATCGCCCGCCGTCGATGTCATCGAGCAGCTGCCGCAATGCATTGAGCGCTTTCGCCCTGGCATCGCTGCGAACCCGCTGCAGGGTCTCCACCTCGTCGAGCACCAGCAGCAGGCCGGGGTGGCCCGCATCGCGTAGCACAGTCAGCAATCCCCGGAGAAACCCCAGCGCGAGGAAATGATCAATGTCGCCCTTCACCCCAGCGCTACGTTTGGCCGCGGCCGCCACGTGCGGCTGGCCGGACAACCACGCTGCGATGCCGGCCGCGGTAGCGACGTCTTCGCCAGCGAGGGCTCGTCGGTAACCACGCAGCCCAGCTGCGAAACCGGGTGTCGTTCTGGCAACCTCGCCCAACCGCTGCTCGAGGAGCACCTCCACGGCGGAACCGAGAGCTTCCGAATCCCGGCTGTCGACCGTGCCTTCGGCCAACACGTCCTCCTCCAGTGCGTACAGCCAGGAGTCGAGCACGGTCCGAAAGGCGCTCGGCGGCGCGGTTGCCGTCGTCAGCCGTTCACACAGTCGCCGGTACACGGTCTCCAACCGGTGCAACGGCGTTTCAGTCTCGGAGATCTGCACCTCAGCGACCGCCATGCCAGCGGACTTCGCCCGCTCCGCGACCCACCGGGCGAGAAAGGTCTTACCCGACCCGTATTCGCCACGCACCGCCTTGAACTCGGCCGCACCGCCAGCGCAGTTCGCCAGCTCTTCATCGAACGTGCCGGTGAACCGGTCAAGCCCTACGGCAAGCAGGTCGAGGCCACTTTCCGGCACGGTGCCTCGGCGCAAAGCCGCCAGGACCGTACGTCGGCGGGCGGGGCTGACCGCGTTCATCGTGACCCCTCGTCGAGGAACTGTTCCTCGAGTAGCGTCCGGTTCAGTACGACGGTCCGATCGTTGTCGACGAGGTCGATCACCGGGAATTGGTCGAAGTTGAGCAGCTTCTTCAGCGCACCCACTAGCGCGCGAGGGTTGCGCCCAGGCGCTCCCGCGGCCTGCAGCACGGCGGCCACGGGTGACCGCCCCCCTGCCGCCACGAGCACGTCGACGACGTTGGCAACGGTATCGGGGTCCGGTACCCGATTGCGCGGGAACGCCTTGTGCGCGGCTACGAATGTGGCTGAGGAGATCAGAGCCCGACCGATGCTCGCCGACGAAGCGGCATCTGGCTCAGGCTCGCTGAACAAAGTGGGCGCGTCAGCAATGTCGGACTTGACCGGACGCCGTCGTCGTCTATCAGGTTTGCTGTGTCGGGTCGGGGTGGATGCAGACACCACAGGTCCAGCCACCGTGCGACCGGTCCACCAGTCCGGTGGCCCGAGGCTGTGAAAGGTCCACCCTGCCAGTTCGGGGGAACCAGGCGGGAGCAGCACGATAAGCGGGATTGCCACTTCCGCAAGACTGGCACCGCCGTGGTACCCGCGGGTACGCCGGCCGTAACGGATGTCTTCAGTGGCGGCGAGCACGACCTCATTACCAGGCACAAGAACCCGGGGGCCGCGCAGGAGGACCTCGTCCTCGCCCAGCGGTCGCTCACCCGGCATCCGCCAGCGTGCACCGCCGGTGGAGTCGGGCCGGTGGGTGCTGTCATGCTCCAGCACGTGGCCGTGGTCGCTGGTGAGCACCACAATCCACCCATCGAGCGCAGCGCGTTCCAGCAATTCAGGCAGGCCCGAAACGTCACGGTAGTGCCAGGTCGGGTCGTCGGCCTGGCGACTGGTCGGCAACGACTCATCGACCGCGTTGAGTACCACCGCAACTACGTGCTTGTTGTTGGACGCGGTAAAGGCCTCAGTGAGTTCGGCACCAAGGTCGCCGCCGTCTCGACCGGCGAGCCCGTCCTTGTGCACCAACTGCGCCCTGGTCCTCGCTGGCCAGAATGGGTGCGAACCAAACGCGGAACGCTCCACCCCTGCGTCCCCTCGGCGCAGTGACGCGGTGAGCAGGCTGGTGCGGCTGTACGAGGTTTCCGTAGGAAATGCCGCGAGCACGGCCTCGCGACCGCCGTCCACGGGACGCACGACCTCAGTCCACCCGTTGTCTCCACTGCCCACGACGGACTCCGCCAGTTCGACGGCCACCGGCATCGACATCCCGTCCACCACTACTAGTAGCACCTTGCGTGTGCTGGCGAGATCAGCCACGACGGTTGGCAAAACCGTCTCGACGGCGAGCAGCGTACGAGGCGTTTGACCGGCCGCGCTGGGCAGGATGCGAGAGAAAGCCAGGTCGAGGCTCCTGCGCCGCTGACTTGCTGACCGGATAAGCCGGCCAAAAACGGCGGCAACCTCAGGCCAGGGCGCGCCTTGCCGTAGCTGGGTCAGTTCCCGGTCTAGCCACGCGAGGTCGCGGGCGTAGCCGGTCATCCAATCGCTCACCGAGGCGTACTCATGTTCACTGGTGGGGATGTCCAGCCAGCGACGCACCCGCACGGCCGCCTCAACCCTACGGACGATGGCCGCCTGATCGCGGCCGTCCCGGTGCCTGTACAGGGGGTCGAGATCGGCTTCGTCCACGGCATCTACCGCGTGCCGCAACCGCTGTTCAAATCCACTAGGCAGAACGTCGCTGTGTGCTGCGAACCGGCGTCCGCCAAGGTCTGCCAACACCGAATCGGCACGGCGCACTTGCTGAGCCACCCGGTCGGTGCTCGCCGAGCGCGCCAACGCCACGGCCGAATCTGCCGCGGCTCGCACGTGGGTGGCAGGTGGTAGGGGCGAGCCCCACCGGACGCCGGCGAAGCCGCCGAACAACGCAGCCAGTTCAGGGTCGGCCGCGGTCGCAGTGAGCACGTCAGCTACCAGCAGGTCCGCGAGGACGTCATCCCGTCCCTCAGCAAGCCGCATGACCAGTCCAGCGGGCTCACCGAGTCGTTCGACCAGCCAGTCGATCATGCCCTGCCGGTGGGTCGGCGGCAGCGCACGCCACCGCGCGCGCCGCCTCGAGTCGTCAGCCAGCGCAATAACCTCAACGAGGTCCAACTCGTCCAGATCGAGGCCCAGTCGTTCTCGGAGCACCCGTGTGATGGCGAGCTCCAGGGTGAGCACAGTGCCATGCAGACTGTTCGCCTCGCCAGCCTGAGCCAGCTCGATCAGCGCGTCGGTAAGCCAGGCGCGCCGCCGCTCCCGGAGACGCACATCCACCTGTTTGGGCTGGAGTACATCGTTGAGCAGGGTGTCCCGGCTGACGTCATAAAGCTGGTTGCCGTGCAGTCGACTCATGATCGCTTCGCCCAACTCGTCCTGCGACCGGTCGGTGAGTACCACGAGGTCGCCCGTGACGTGGTCGGTTTCGGCGCCCTCGCCGGCCAACGCGGCGAGTACAGCTAGGACAGACGGGCACGCGACAATCCGTGCTTCTCTACCCTCGGCCTCAAGATGGTCCGCGCCAGTCCAGATGGCCAGACCTGGGGCGGCTATACCGATCGCCACCGGACCTGCTGTGTCCCGAGGTACCTTGGCAAGGATCGCCCGGGCCCTGGCGATGACCGCGCCCTCGAAGGCCGCACCGAGGTCTGCGATCGCCATCAGGACTCGCCCTCACCAGGCTCCACGGTCCGGATCTCGATCTCGTACTGAACGCCGGGGTGTTGCTCAGCGAACTGCCGGACGGCCGCCAAGACGGTGTCCATCCGACCGCGTGCGGTCCGTCGTGCCGACGTGCTCGGCGCTGGCGGGTCCGGTCGCTGCGGCCGATCGTCCGATTCCGGTTCCTGCGGCGGGAGGAACACGCGCAACAGTTCACGCTTCGCATCATCGAGGGTGCGCGCGAGGCTTGCGGCCTGTTCGTTGGCGTTGACGTTGCGGCGCACTGTCTCTCGAACCCGATCGGCACGCGTGTCATCTAGCCGGTCGAGCACTGCCCAGTCGGCATTGCGCAGTGCGCCCACCACTTCTGAGGCACTCTTCATCGACTTGCTGAGCAGGAGCGGTTCGATATCCCGGAGGTCTGCGGTGGCCAGCACCTCGACCAGTTCAGTCGGTCCGGCGGCGGCGCGCAGGTCGGCCAGCAGACCACTGGCGACGGTGGCGGTCACGTAACGGCCGGTGGGTGCGGAGGTATCCAGTCCGAGCCGTCCGCCGTGCGTGTCCAGTACCTCGACCAACTCAATGGCGGGCTGCCGCAACGGTTCCGCCCGGGTCATGACGGCGTCTGCGAATCTGGCAACGGACCGCGGCGAGACCACGCCGCTGGTGGGCGACACGCCGAACAACCCGCCTGCCAAGTCCTCGGCACGCGCCCACTGCTCGTCGCTCGGCATCGGCGCCCGGCGCAACGCGAGAGCGTCGGTCACATCTTCGACTGCGGCCGGCGGAGTGATCACTTCGTCGCCTCGGAGCCACGTGCGTCTGGTCAGTTCGGCGTAGGCGGCGATTAGCAGGTTCTCGACCTTAGTCTCCATGCCGCGCGGCGCGAGCCATGCCCGCACGGTGCGGACCATGATGTCCTTGTCAGCCAGGTTGTCCTTGGCGGCAAGCTGGTCCAGCTCCTGCCCCACTTCGTGGTCCAGCGTGAACGGGCCACCGTGGTCCTGTCCCAGATGTAGAGGGTGCGCGATCCGCCGAATGGCCTCCCGTTCAGCACGGTCAAGGTCGATTCGGCCGTCGACGGCGTCGGCGGCTCTCCGCACGACGGCGAGCGTCGTCTTCAGATCAGCGGGGCGCATCAGGTCGCCCTTGTTGTGCGAGTCAAGGTGCGGGTGGTCGGGATAGGTGTGGCTGTAGAGCTGGTCGACAAGTCCAGCGAGCGCGTCGACGAACGAACGCCCGGCGTCCAACTTGGGTGTGATCCCGGGGTCTAGGCTCACTAGGTGGTCGTGCCAGTCCTGTACCAGGTCCTCTTTAGGACGGGCTACCAAACCGTAGGCGTTCTTCAACGCCTCGACGATCTCGTTGCGCAGCGAAACCCGGAGGTTCCCGAGTAGGTCTCTGACCCGCTGTCGGTCGGCAGCGTTGTACCGACTGGCGGCCTCGTCCAGGTTGTTCCTCGTCAGCAGGTGGTTGACCCGGACGAGCCGGCTGATCCGGTCGATCACGTCACCGGTGAAGAACGCAGGCAGCCATGTCACCGTCCACGGCTTGTTCAAAGTGGTGCGCAGGGATCGGACACGGTTGCGGTCGGCAGCTGCGGACAGTTCGTCTGGGTCGAACGGGTAGTCCAGGATGAGTCGCCACCGACCCGTATGCAGCGGCTCGAACTCGTTGTCGCGTAGTTCCTGCGTGTCTCGGACGTTGCCGTACACGATCTCGATGACCCGGCGGCTGCCTCGCCACGGCACCACATGGTCAATCGGCGTGGTGTCGGCGTCAGTAATGCCTAGCTGGTCGAACAGAAGCTCGCGAACAAGCCTGCGGCGGGCACCCGCGTTATCGAAACGGACGACGCTTTCGATGATCGCGTCAACGTTGACCCCGACCAACTCCAGCCGCGCGGTCGGATCGGCACCCTCACCCACCTGCAGCTCGGCAACCTGGCCGGCCCAGCGCCGGAGCCGCCTGGCGACTTCGCCGATTTCCTGGCCAGGGATCGGGGTCTTCACCGAGCCGTGGTTGAGCGCGGCAAGCCTGCGGGCAGTCAGATTCTGTAGCGCGGAGACGTCCGGGATCAGCGCGGCCAGCAGCAGAGTCTTCACCAGTCGGTCGTCACCGCGGAACGCGACCAAACGCCCGGCCTCGGCCGGCACGGTTCCTGCGACCTGCTCCTCGGTGAGGTCTCGGTCGCGCAGCAACATGGGTCGCAACGTCCGCTGGTAGAGGCGCCGAGCCTGGTCGAACTCGTGTTTGAGCTTGTCGGTGAACGGCTGATCGCCACCGTCTGCGATGGCGTCGAACAGGTCGCCGAGCGGCACAAGGTCCCCGAGCCGGAACTCGTCGCGCCGGTTGACCAGGATCTGCTGCATAAGCAGCAAGGCGGTCCGTTCACGCTGCAGTGCGTTGGAAGCCTTGACCAGAGTATCCATAAACGCGGGGCTGAACGGGTACGTCTGCTCGAATGCACCGTGGTCGCTCTGGCCAAGCAGCACGTCCCGTACACCTCCGGCAAGCGCGCTCGTGCGCTGAAACGCTTGCTCGATGGTGGCGCGTTCGCGCTCACCGCGCGGCTCCAGCACACGGCGCTGCGCGATCAGCGGGAGGTTGCGGTCCTCGAGGGTGATCGTGCCGAGCCGGTCGTCCCAGTGCTTGAGGCGGTCGTGAAAGGCCTGCAGCTCGGCACCGGTGCGTTCGGCGCCGACCCCTAGTTCTCGCAGATCCCGCTGGCGGGCGATCAGGCTGATGATCGGGATCGGTCGCGCCGAGTCTGCTGACTCGACCAACTTCGCGACTTTGTCAGTCTCACGCGCGATGAACTCGCGGTTGCCGATCCGTCCGGCCAACCACAGCACAAGCTCGTCGAGGAACAGGACTAGCCCGTCGTAGCCGAGTTCTTTCGCATGGCGGCTGATCTCGACGAGACCCTGATCGATCGGCCGGAACGCATCGGCAGCACCGGCCACAGTGTCGGCGTAGTCGGGCATGAATACGGGCACGACCTCGCCCAGCAATCGCCGTGCGAGCGCAGAATCTGGGTCTGCGTCGAATGCTTCGTCCAGCAGTTGCAGCGTCCAGCCGGTGTCCAGTTCACCCCAGCCGGTGTCGCTTGCCGGCGCTGCACTGGTCAACCGCGCGAGAAACGCCTCAGCACCGAACTGGTCACGCAGCCGCCGCGCATCACGCAGCAGGCCCTGCGCCCGATACACCTGTGGAAGGCGCGCAGTGGGGTGTTCACGTCGGATGTACTCGACGTAGCCACCGAGGATGCCCGCTTCCAGAGTCGGCGAACCAGTGAGGTGATAGGGCACCAGCATCAGGCGTTTGTGGCTCAACCACTCGTGGCGCCCGATGACACGCACGAGGTCGGCCTTGTCCAGGGCATCGACGTCCCGGTCGAGCACGGCGTGCAGCACGGCCATGAAGTGGCTCTTACCGGAGCCGAACGAACCGTGGACATAGCTGGCCTTGGAACTGTTCTCCGCGAGCGCGGCGCCGACTAGGGCCAGTGCCTCGTCGAATGCGACCGACAGCTCTGGGGTGACGACGTATGAGTCGACGGTAGCCTTGCGGTGTGCGACGCCTTCGGTGAGCCGCAGGACGAAGTCGCCCCGGTGCAGCCGTTCCGGAATTTTGATCAGCTCGCGCAGCAGTGGCTGCGCCGCCCCCATCGCCGCCTTGGTCACTCAAGTCCTATCCGTGGTCGTTGCCGTCAGTCATGAACCTAGTCTCCCTCGAAGGAAGATCGTTACTGGTCCGTCCCAACATTGGGGAGGTGGTAACGAGCGCCTCGCCGCTCTCCAGTCTGGACGAGGTCACCGGCAGTCACGAGCCGGCGCACCAGCGCGCGGGCTTTCGGCGTGTCGACACCGAGTAGTTCGGCTACCTGCGCAGTAGTGACCGGCCCACCACTCGCGAACTCCAGCACTGCGTCACGCTGGGCCGGGTCAGGTCCGGTTTCGCGGCGCTCGGCAGGCTGCCTACCCTGGGGCGTGCCCCGACGGCGGTTCGGCAGTGGGCTGACGTCGACCCGTCCTGATTGGATCTTGAGATCAGCCACACCGAGGTCGAGATCAGCGAGCTGAGTATCGAGGAACCCGTCGTAGGCCTCGGCTGGTGAGGTGCCGTAGGCGGGGTCGATCTCGGTGTGCCACTGCCGCACCCAGGGGAGGACCTCGGCGAGGCCTGCAAGGAGCGGAAGCAGTCGATCAGCGCCCCAACCAGCCTCGTTGCGTCGATGCGTGATGGTGACAGCCAGGGCGTGAGCCTGCTCGCGGTGGTCCCAGCCTGCCCAGCCGAGCAGCAGGCTGCCATCGCCGTCGCGGCTGGCACCTGGGTAGGAGATGAACCGCTCCTTGGGCACGTCCAGCTTGCCTCGGTGCCGCCAGTAGGAAGGTCGGGCGAAGTCGGCTGAGCCGTACTTAGGAGGAACAGGGATTGTGCCGAGTTTGGTTTTGACGGCCTCACGCACACGTGGGTCCGTGAATTCCTGTCCCAGTTCGGCGGCGATCTGGTCCTCGGCTCGTTGCAGCTCCCAGACTTCTTCCCAAGCCTTCCGGTTGATGAAGCCTTTGCCCTTGTACCGGTAGGCAGCCAGGAACGGCACATGCTCATCATCGACCAAGGCGGCGACGATCTCGGCGGTGTCGGCGTCGGGCCGCCCCAGGAAGTCGGCCGCCCACATGGCGGCGACGGCTCCCCACTCGGCATCCGGCCGGACCAAGTCAGCCAGTTCGGCGACGCTGCGTGGTTCCGGTTGCCGCGCACCGAGTTCGTCTTCGGCGAACCAAAGGTGGTCAGCTTCGAGGCGGTCCTGCAGCCACTCGCGGACGGCCCGCTCAGCCTGGGCGTCCCAGTCCTCCGCAGACCAGCGGCGCTTGCACTCTGGCCGTTCGATCAGGGCGAGGTCACGCCGCTTTTTGATGAGGTCGATCCGGGCCTGGACGACTCGCTGGTATTCAACGGGCCAGTGGTCGGGTAGTTCAGTGATCGGAGTGGAGCCGTGCCGGGCAAACCACTGAGTGTCGGTCTCGCCCGCTGCCACTTGCCGAGCCAGGATGATCTCAAAGGGCCGCTCGCCGAGGTTGAGTGCGGGCACGGTGGCCGCGTCTGGGATCACGACGGCGGCGGCTTCCGATTCCGACAGGAGGCCGTAGCGCTGGTAGACGTCCCAGTCCAATTCCTCCTGTTCGGCGATCATGCGGGCTCGAATGCGCTGGTACTCGTCATTGGCTTCGCCGAGTCGCTCGCGGCTCGGCGAAGCCTGGGTGGTGACTGCCTGCGGACTGCTGGTAGTCAGTTGTTGTGCGAGGTTATCGAGGCGACGGGCGCGATCCAGCGGCAAGGTCTTGGGCAGGGGGAACTGCTCCAGCTTCGTCCCGGTGAACTCATAGCGATCCTCCCAGTCCTCATCTTGAACGCCGCGACCGATGCCACTACCGCCTTTGGGCTGAGACACTTGCTTGAGCCAGAAACAGGCGACCGAGGAGTTGAGCACACCGAGCAGCCGCATGTGATCCCCCGCAGTTGCTCCTTCCCACAGCTTAATCATCGGAGCGGATCGACTGAAGACATTCCTATCGTGATCGAGCACAAAATGATTATGCGTTGCCACGAATGCAAATCCAAGCGACACAGGAATGCGAAACCGACTTGCAAAAAACATCGAATATTCGAACCAACTTCGACCGTGTTCGATCTGAGTTTTACCAAAAGCAACACGAGAGCTTAGCTGAAGTCGGTAAGGCCACAGCCACCGAACCACCGACTCATGCGCATCCGCAACGAGAGTGTCTTCTTGGTACGGCCACAGGGAAATGACTGGATTGGTCAATCGCCAGTCGCGTGTAACCTCACCCTCCACTAGCGGACGAATGAATCTATCTGGAATTCTATGCCGCTTGAGCGCCCCCAGACCGACCATATAAACCGCATCCTCGCGGGTAACCGCGCCAGTTCCCAGCTCAGCTCCAGCCGAACTGAGCAATTGGACTGCAGCGCGTTCTAGCGTCAATAGCAACTGGTCAGCACCGCCACCGGCGAGAGACCAAGGGTGGGTTGCAAGACGTGATCTCGGCAGGTCAACCACGCTGATCCAGTCGGACTCACTACCCGGTCTGTCCACTGCGGACTCGATCGCGCGCCAGACGTTACCTTCCGCCGGTATCGGCGGTTGGGACGGCTCGCCGCGAATGCCAAGCACGGCCCGAACCGTGCCCTCCATGTCTGGACGGCGGTTACGGCCCATAAGAATCACGGTCGGGGTGCCATGACCGGGGATAAACGCACCAGATGTATCAATCACGTAGGTGAGATCCACTCGAGGAAAGAATTCCTCGATTAGTTTCGTGCCGAACTCGCGTTTCATGAAGGCGTTTGAGGTGATCTGACCGACGTAACCAGCGCCTCGACCATCCTCCTCAGCGGGACGTGCCAGTTCAAAGAACCGCTGGGCGAAGGGGATTGTCAGCTGGTACTGCCGGTGACAGGCAGTGTAATACCGCCGGTATTCACGGTTCAGCGCAGTGTCCTTGACCGTAATGTACGGCGGGTTGCCCACGACCACGTGGTAAGAACCAATATTCAGCAGAGTGGAGAACTCTTGAGTATCTTCAGCCGCCAACTGAAGACCGGCAATAGCATCCATGCCGTCCAGGGTTTCGCGACGGTTGGCCAGTAGTGAATCACCGGTCGCGATAGTGACTGCCCAGCGTTGGCCGGCGGCCTGTTCAATTGTGTTGATTCCTGCTACTCGCCACGCAGCCAGCATCAGACGGAACCGGGCGATGGCCACCGCGAACGGGTTGATGTCCACACCGTGTACTGAGTCCAGTGCTCGGCGAGCCACCTCAGTGTCGTTCAAGCGAGTGTCAGCGTGGCGCCACGCCTCCACCAGTCGATCGAAGGCGCTGAGCAGGAAGTGGCCTGAGCCGCACGTCGGGTCGATCAGGCGCAAACCCTCGTGGCCGAACTCGGTCAGAGCCGGTTCCAAGGTGTACTTCAGGATGAACTTCTCGACGAACTCCGGGGTCTGGAGCAGCGCGTACTGGTCCTTGGCCCGTTCGGACAGGTCCTGGTACAGGTCGCCGAGGAAGCGAGTGTCCCACGCCTCGTCACGGAAGTCGTGTGCCAACCTGCCGTCTGCGCGCCGGGTGCGCCAGAACGCGATCAGTGCCTTCGCACCGTCGTGGGAAACCGGGATGCGATAGGCGGGGTTGTGCGCCGGGTCGAACAGCATCGCGCCGGCGTCGCTGCGGCGCAGGGCGTCGAAGCAAGTGAGCAACCAATGCCGGTTGGTGTGATCGTGATGCATCCGGAAATAGGCGCTCTGCGTGTCCTGCGCGTCCGCCATCCGGTGATCCGGGCCGGACAGCATCGGTGCGATCAGCTCGTTGTCCTCGCACCAGCGGACGAATACCGTGCCAAGCACCCACGCCACCGCGGACTGGGTGACCTCACCTGCACGCCAGGTGTCGAAGTCAGCCGCGGTGCGCTGGGCCGTCGTCGCGCGATCGTGTGCTGACTTCAGTTCAGTCAGTTCCTCCGCTAGTTCACCCCGGTCGAGCTGATCATTCAGGTCTTGTTCGATCACGCGCACCTGATCGATCAGGTCGGCGAGGAGGGCGGTGCGATCCAACTGCGATGCGGTCACGGACGGCGAGCTTAGTCACCGGGCTCACAACGCTCTCGCCCGCAACGCCTACACACGACCCGCCACCGCGGATTGTGACCGATTGCTTTGGGAACGCGCAGCCTTCCGTTGATTTCGTAACGAGACTCAGGCTGCTCCGGTACGTGGTTCAAGCCAGGCCGAGGTGCCAACGATCCACTCTTCGGGGGTGCCCTGCGGGAGAGTGAACGCGCCAACGCGCGGGTGCTGCCGCTCATTCTCTGCAGGACAGAGCAGGATCAGCGTGTCCGGGCCATCGGCGCTGCCGCCGTACCTGGCGTGCTCGATCAACCGATTGAGCATTGCAGTCCCCGCGGGATAACGACCGAGTGGGGTCAGCCCATCCAGCACGAGCACTCGCTGGCCGGCCAACTCCTCGGCGAGCGCGTCGAACGTCCTATCCAGCAGTCGGGACAGGTTCAGCTGGTCGCGGCTACCGGGATCGGCCGCGTCGGCGCGCAACACTACCTCGAAGTTCGAGATGGCCGCCGCTTTCGCCTGTGCACGCAGAATCCGCACGAACTTCGCGGAGACATCGAGCACCGGCACACCCACGATCTCCTCGATCCGCGCGCGAGCCTTACTAGCCCGTCGCGGGCGGACAGTCACGAACCGGACACCACCGTGACGCATGGCGTCGACGAGTCGGGCAGGCGCGTCAGCACTGGCGCTGCCCTCGACGACTGGATGGCCGCTCGAAGACGAACTTGACCGGAGTCGGGACGCCAGCCCGGTCACTGAAATCGACGGCGAGTGGAACCGCTCGCCGTCCCAGTTGAGTTCGAACCCCGCACGCCGACACAGGTCCCACAATGCACGACCGTCAGGCAGCGGAGACAGGCCAGGAAACCGGTTGGTCACCCGCTGTTTGAGTGCCGTGGCTGTCAGGCCTTCGTCGGGCAGGCCGGCACCTGCCTGTGCCAGTCGAAGCGCACGGGCCGGATCGAGATCACGCGGGTACAGCTCCATGCGTGCGTTGGAAAGCACCGTGCCGGACGCGGATGCGGCCAACTGCACAAGGCGACGCTCTCCCCAAACCCAGTCCATATGCCTGGCGCGGTCCAGCAACCTGCGCACCACCGCCGTGGGCGTCGGAAGCGGATCCTCGCCCGCCAACTCCTTCGCCACATCGCCCAGGTCCGCAGCGAGATCCAGCAGCTGGGTATCCGATACCGTGTCCAGCGGTTCCTCATTGATCGCCTGCAGCGCCACCAGGATTCGGCCATCGTGTCGCCGAATCGCGAAGCGTGGCTCCTTGGCCAGTACGTCTCGCTCGATGACGGCCCTCAGCACTGCGTAGGCGAACGGCAGGCGATGCACCACGGGCACGGTGTCCGCACAGCCATGCTGGCTGAGAAGTCGCTCAGCCAGTTCCGCTGCGGTCGCCACCCGCCGTAGCCCAGTCAGCGTTTCTACCAGCTCGTCGTGCAGCGTCTTCAGATAGTCGTTCTTGATCCATGCTTTTCGCCGGGCGGAAAGCACTTGGGCGATGCGGCCGCTGGTCAGGCCACAGCCTCCAGCGACTTCAACGTTGGTCGGCCATCGTTTGTCGGGCACCACGCCGATGTCCTCTGGAAGACCGAGCAACATCCGCGTGATCGCGACCTGGCTATCTTCTCGCCGCCTTGGTACTGGCACCAGCGACGGCACGATTCGTTCCAGTGGCGCGAGGAGTTCGTCACTGCTCGGTTGGCCGGCCTCGGCAGTGCTACCGAGCAACGACCTGCGCCACTGAGTGTGCCGGTTCACCAGCTCCTGCCGAGTGCGCTTGCTCAGCCCGCGCGCGTTCCACAGAGTCCGGTATGGCAAGTCAACCAGATCACCAACCGTCTGCGCGCCGAGCCTCTGCGCCACCGCGACCGCCCGCGGCGACAGACCGGCCGCGTCCAGGGCCGTGTCCAGCGTCGCTTGCTCGGCAGCCTCGTCCCGCAACTCACTGGGGTCCTCGGAGTCGGACCGTGAGTTGGTCGCTGGACCTGTCTCGTCGATGGCTGTGAAGACTCGTCGCCACGCCGCCCGCATCTCCCCGATCGACTGGTGCCGCTGGTCGGCATCGCGGTGCAAGGCCGTGGTGAAGAATTCGACAAGCTGGTCACGCAGCGGCGCGGCGAACAGCTCGCTGGACAGCACCACGTCCCCACCGAACGCGGGGTCGGTTCCATCCGCATTCCAGCTCGGCAATTCCAAACTTGCCATCTCGTGCAGCGTCACGGCGGCGGCATAGCGTTCTGCTGCTGCGTCATATACCGGCCGTCGAACGCCGTCCAGGAATGGATCGACGTACCCGCGGGTGCCTGCCTGAAGGTCTGACGCTGGGACACCGGCCAGAGAGAAGTCGAATAGCACCAGGCTGTTGCCCAGCTTGGGGTGCTCCCGGATACCGAGGTTGTCCGGTTTGATGTCACGGTGTAGGACCTGCTTGCGTTCCAGATATCCGAGCACGTCAAGCAGTTGGTCCCCATAGCGCTGAAGTTGGTCCGGCAACAAAGCGCCCTCAGTGCGCAGCAGCTGGGCCAACGTGCGGGAGCCTGCGAAGTCGAGTTCGATCGCATGCCGTTCACCTACCGCGAAGAGACCGCGGCGCAAGCCGACCAGATGATCGTGGCGCAGGTCCTCGAGCGTCGCGTGCTCGTCGGCCAGCCGCAGCGCTGCATCCTCAGAGCGGGAGACCTTGAGTACCGAGTCCCAGCCATCCCGGTCGACTTTGAACGCACGAGCCGTGGCACCGGTGCCGAGGACCTGTACTACCCGGTACTCAGTGTCTGCGAGGTAGTCGCCAGCGACTGCCTCCCATGGGTCAGCCTTCGGCGGCTTGGCATCCTCACCCGCTGGTTCGGCCAGCGCCTTGTCCAGCTCGGCGAGGACGTCGTCCAGATCGGCGAACCGGTCACCGACCACCGGGGCGGTGCACATGGCAATGAGGGCCAGCAAGTCGTCGGGGATGCCGTCGACAACTGCCGATGGGTGTAGCCCTCCCTCGGCACGCAACCGCGCCTTCAGCTCTGCACGGTCCGCTGCAGGCGGCTGGCCGGTGAACAGCAGGTACCCCACCGCACCGACGCCGAACACGTCCAGCGGCACACCAGCTTCCGCCGCACCGAACTCCGGCGCGAGGTACGGCTCGGCACCGGGATCCACGTGTCCGCCGGCTCCACTGGTTGGCACCAGCCGGTGCACGGTGTCCGGACCGGACAAGCCACGTGCGGCGGCCTGCCACTCGCCGACACGCAGGAGTGGACGCGTCCAGTCCTGTCCGGTGGGCTCCACCACGATCGCCCTGGGCGAGAGGGCCCGGTGCACCAGCCGTCGCTCGTGGGCGTAGCGGACCGCCTCCGCAAGCTGGCGGAACATGTCCACCTTGGTCGGCAGGTCCAGCTCGTCCTGGTGGCGCGCAAGGTAATGGTCCAAACGCATCGCATCATGCGCCTGGTCAATGATCAATGCTGGCCCTAGCGGGTGGCTCTCCAGCTCGTCCGGCCGCAACAAGCCAGGATGCCGCATACCCCGGCATGCCTGATACTCGCGTTGAGCGGCCTGAGCGATCGACCGCCGCTTGTCTGGGTCTGCGGCGCGCTCGTACAGGTAGATCCGTACCCGACGATGCTCTCCTGGCAAGTCGTCTCGGCTGGCATGGTGGTCCTGCCAGGTGGGACCGGTTTCGTACGGTCGTTCGTCAATCCGCCACCGACCGACGGTCACCATACGCTCACTCGGCCGAATGCCGACCTGCCGTAGCAACCGGTCGACCGCGTTGAAGAACCGTGGATCCGGCGGTTGCCTGGCTGGGGGTGCCAGCAATAGGTCCGACCCGATCCGCGGCAGACCGCTGCGGCCATCCTCCGGGCCGTACACACCCGCCCTTTGACCGTCTTCCAGCTCGCACCGCATACCTTGTTCGGTCAGGAACACGGCTGCCGACAAGAACGGGACCGGGATTCGCTCCCGTTGGGCCTGGTTAGCCAGCAGCTTCTTCAGCTCCTTGGCCTTCTGGTCAGCGCCTAGTAAAGGGTGGTCGAACGTGGCGCCGCCCTGGGTGATCCACGTACCGTGCCTGCTGCGCACCGAGCCGCGTATGTTCTTGAGCTCGAGGAGGAACAACCCGCTCGGCACAGCGACGAGCAGGTCGACTTCCCGAGGGTGGCCACTGGGGGAGATGAAGGTGAAGTTCGACCACGCCTGAAAGGGATACCGGTCTGGGAGCAAACGGCGGACCTGCGCAAGCCCCGCCCGCTCATGATCGAATTCGGACAGCGCGATCTCGTGCCAGCGTGTCGACCCTTCGTCCACTGTCCCGCCCTCTCCGAATCCCACCGCTCGCGATGGAAACTATCGCACGCCACGCCCCCAACCCGAATCGAGAGTCGCCCGCATCGACGCGCGGAAGGAACTCGGCCCGTTCCGATTTGCCCACGTCTGAGGCAATGCATCTGCCTGAGCAAATCCCAGAGTTCGATGAGAATGCCGATTACATCGCGCTGCCGCTGACCGAGCACCTCCGGTGTCCAGCTCTCGGTCGCGCAGACCTGCGTCGTCAGGAAAGTCGGAGACCGACTTCGAGGTGAAGTACCTCGCCTTCTTGGTGGCGAAGTCGTAGTTCTTCGTCGGGGCGTTCTTGTTACGGCTCAGCTGCACCAAGTTCGCCAGACGGTATGTCCAGAATGCGTTGCTCTGGTGTGAACAGCGGTACCGTCCCGATACACCTGTCCGTAGTGTTCGAGCGCCTCGTCGACGAACGCGGCGGGGCCGTCGGGCAGGAACCCGTTGAGTACTGTGACCTCGAATTCCTGCAAGACTTCCCCGCGGATCTTCAAGTAAGCCATACGCCGTGGGAGTTCATCACCGAGAAGACGCAGTATGCACTGGCAGGTCGGGTGTACTGACGATGGCCAGGAAGCATGCGCTGATCTATGGCCTTGGCCAGCGCGAGTCGCTCCTGAGGGCTCTTCTGGTCCAGGACCTGGCGCAGTTCCTTGAGGTTGTCCGCGATCCGTTATTGGGCGTCGTTAGCCGGTGCTGTTCCGGCCGCCAGGACGTCAAGTCCGCCACGGTCCTGGACGTACTTGCAGAACGCCTCGTCGCCTCGCAGCCGCATCCGCGGCCGCGACGCCAGGTCCTGGATGGCGTCTCCCAGATGGGCTTGTCCAGTTGTCGCGATTCCTCTCGTCGTCACTCAAACTCCCGGAGCGCTGCGGGAGGATCGTGAGGGCGGTCAGCCGCTGCTGGCCGTCGATCACAGCGGCTTGGGCACGTTCGGCCCCCTGTCCAACACCACCGAACCAAGGAAGCACGGCTCGTCCGGGTTGCGGTCGACCGCATCGTGCAGGTGGTCGAGCTGGGTCGCTTGCTCCACGACCCAAGTATACGGCCGTTCGGTAGTCGGGTACAGCGAACTCATAGTCGCTGGAACACACCTTGGACTGCGAGGTGTGCGCGCCACTGCATCGAACTTCCTTGCTGGGCCTAGGGTCTAACGCACAGCCATCACGTATGCGTACTCGCCGGGATAGAGGTTGCGGGCTCCTGCCCACCAGTTCCGCTAGATCGCCGTCGACATATCATCACTCTTTCAGGTGATCACCCACTTGGGGGCGCGATGGTCTTGTTGCGGAGAACGGCCCACGGAATTCTGGAGATGAACCGGTCCGGTTCACTCGTCCAACACCTCGCGACACAGTTCTCGTTCACGCATGGTCACCAGCCTGGTCGCAGTGAACAGCAGTCATGGGCAGTGAGTCTGCCTGTCCTCGCACAGGACTTGGTTGATGCTGATCTCGGTGATGTCGAGATGCTCGTCGAGTACCAGCTTCCGTTGACGAGCCTGCGAGCTGATGTTGTGCTGGCTGGCCGACATCCCGTCAGCCAGGCCGTCTCTTACGTTGTCGTCGAACTCAAGCAGTGGACCAGCGCGGGCATTGTCGACGGTGACCCTGAACTCTGTGTGCCCGCAGGCCCTCCTGGTCGTGTGGTGCTGAACCCGATCGCTCAGGTTCGCCGCTACTGTGAGTTCCTCATCGACTTCGTCGGACGGTTGCAGGATCTCCCAGATGCCGTCACCGGTGTGGCGTACTTGCACAACGCAGCAGAAGCGAATGTCAGTTCTCTGCATGACTTACCCGCCGACGCCAGCGGGCAACTGTTCACCGCGACCAATCGGGGCGCATTTCTCGATTTCCTACGCGGCAGGGTCGCGCCGTATCACTCAGCCGCCGATCAGCTGCTCTCAAGCAAGGTCGGCCCAAGCAAACAGCTCATGGCCGTTGCGGCCGAAGAGATCAAGAACCGCGAGTCGTTCGTCCTGCTTGATGATCAACAAGTGGCCTATCGGTTGGTGCTCAATGCGGTACGGCGATCAGAACAGGCTGACCACAAGGAAGTCATCATCGTGGTGGGCGGGCCTGGTTCGGGTAAGAGTGTCATCGCCTTGAGTGTTCTCGGCGAGCTGTACCGCAACGGCTACGCGGCAATGCACGCTACCGGGTCCAAGTCGTTCACGACCACGATGCGAAAGGTCGCAGGCAAGGGGACCACTCGAGTCCAGAAGCTTTTCCAGTACTTCAACAGTTTCATGAACGCCGGCCGCAATGATCTGAAGGTCCTTGTCTGCGACGAAGCGCACCGGATCCGGGAGACATCAAACAACCGCTACACACCGGCAGCCAAGCGAAGCACCAAGCCACAAGTCGAGGAACTGATCGACGCTGCCCGTGTGCCGGTGTTCCTACTCGACGAGCACCAGGTGGTGCGTCCAGGTGAGTTGGGCACCGTCGCCCAGATCGAAGCCGTCGCGAAGGCCAAGAACCTCACCGTCCGCCACGTGGACCTCAACGGCCAGTTCCGTTGCGGCGGAAGCCGCAAATACGAGGAATGGGTGCTGAATCTTCTTGGTCTCAACGAGGAGTCCACACCAATCGACTGGAAGTCCGACGACCGCTTCGAACTCCGCGTTGCCGATTCACCAGAGGAGTTCGAAGCTTTCCTTCAGTCGAAGGCCGACCAGGGCTACAAGGCGCGGATGACCGCGGGATTCTGCTGGCCTTGGAGTGATGCGAATCCTCAGAGCGGACTGGTTGACGACGTGGTCATCGGCGACTGGCGCCGCCCGTGGAACGTCAAAGGTGACCGCGGTATCAACGGTGCACCTCCCTCTCAGCTCTGGGCCACCGATCCAGCAGGCTTCGGACAGATCGGCTGCATCTATACCGCCCAGGGCTTCGAATACGACTGGAATGGCGTCATTTTCGGCCCCGACATGGTGTGGCGAGGCGACGGATGGATCACCGATCGCATGGCCAGCGAAGACTCCGTTGTCGCTCGGGCTGACGGGCCGGACTACGACCGGCTGATCCGCAACACGTACAAGGTGCTGCTCACCCGCGGCATGGTCGGCACAGTGCTGTACTCGACCGACCCCGAGACACGCGAGAAACTGCGGGAGTTGGTCGGGAACTGACGTGCACGTGTTCAGCGGATCCGTCCGCGAACTCAGCGAGCACGTGTCCATATCGGAGCGTCGCACGGAACTGGTCGACGCTTGTGTGAGCCGATACTGGAACCGGTACGGTCACCGACCAGACGACGGTGAGCTACACAGCTGGCACAGGAGCTCGCCGAGACTCGTCACCGCACTTCTCCAAACAGGACTCGACGGATACCGCCTGGACTCGGTGGACAAGGAGACACAAAGTCGGTCACCTATCACTGTCAGGTACGGCTTCGGTCGTCTCACACATTTCCCGATGCCTGCGCAGGTGATCGTCATCGATCTCGTGCTCAGGGTGCCTGCGGAACTCTGCGAGGTACTTCCGGCCCAGCACATGCCTGACAACGTCATCTTCATCGACGTAGACCGCGAAGTTGTCGAACTGGGCGTGACAGTTCGGGCACAGGCACAACAGGTTCGACAACACATCAGGCCCACAGTGCGGTTGGCCAAGACCACGGATATGAGCCGCTTCGCTGTGAAAACCGTCCGCGAGCATCAACTGCTTGCCGCACAACTGGCAGGTGTTGTCGTGTAGTGCCTTCACCTGCTTTGCGAGCGTCGCACACCGATCTACCTCCTGCCGGGTGGTTTGCTGGCGTGCAGGCAACTGCCCAGCCGACTCTGCTCGGAACTTGCCCGCACCGCTGGCTTTCGCGTAGTCGGTAAGGCCAACTCGTTCCAGCAGAAGGTGGTTGTTCTCGATGTCCGCGAGGTGCCGCACGCGAAGCGCGTTGATCACTCTGGTGCGCACTGTGACGTCACGCAGTCGCCGGTAGGCCTCTTCAGTGAAACCTGCACGTGGGTCTGCGCTGTCGAACAATCCTGCTCGTGGCTTGGAAATGGTTCCCGGCTCAAGACCGTCTACTTCCCATACCCCAGTTCGACGCAGATGCCAGAAGGGGAACTCTGGTGTGGCAGATGAGCCCTCGCCACCGAACTCCGCGAGCAACTCGCCTACCTGTGGCTTGAACACGTGCCACGGATGGAGCCGCGGAGCGTCGACCGCCAACTGACCGATCGCCCACAACAGTGTCAGCGGTTGGTGGCGGCTGGGCTTACCGTCAAGATGATGGCGACGCAGCACTGTCACGCGCTGGACAAGTTCGGTGGCGCTGACGTCGATCTTGTGCCGGACCGCGGGTGCGGCTCGCGTGGCGAGTCGCTGGCCCGTGGGCAGAAGGTTGGCAACGCTTTCGTACTGCTCGGCCGGCACCAGAGTCAGACTCCGCAAGTCATCACGATTGCAGAGCTGACGCAGTGCTTCGGCTGCTGGGTATGGAGAATCCAGAACCTGCACGTCAGCCAAAGCCATGAGGTGCTCGAACGGTGCTCCCTCGGCGCTCACTGGCCAGATCGACTTCGCCGCTTCCGGGTTGCGGAACAAGTGAATGATCGTTGCTGTGGCGATGAACGAGCGGTCAGCGTAGAACAAAACATGGTCGCCAACACGCCTGCCGCTGATCGCTTTTGACTTGACGTTTTGCCCCTTCGCCGCGGTCGAGCCCCACAGCTTGGCGTTGCCGTCGCGGAACAAGGTACGGAGAACGTCCAGGTCAGTGCCCAACGCCGTCGCATGGTCGTCAAGTCGCACACCGTCGACAACCGTCCGTTTGAAGTTTCCGGGGCCATTGTCCTTATATCCACCGCGTGGTTGCAGGAGGAGTTGCGGAGGCGAGCTTCTCTCCTGTACCACGAACCCGTGCCGCGTCAGGAGCCGTTGAAAAGTCGCGCGACCGCCGCTGAACTCGGCGGCAGTCAAGGGTTTGCCATCCAAGAACTCGTGGGCGGCTCCGACAATCGCCTTCGAGTCATATTGCCGACCGTTGTGCACTAGGACGTAACGCAGCGCTTCTCGGAAGCCGTACCGGTCGAGGAAGATCTCGTGTCCTAGCTCATCGCAGCGGCGAATAGCAGCCAGGATGTCTTGCTGTCGCACGTCGGCGTACCCCATGATCACCAGAATACGGTCAGCCAGACCCGCTCGGCCGGAATCTCACTTCGACGGTGGCTGCGTCCGCCTGCCCCGTGCCGTCAGGCCGGTTCACCCATATGGATGGCGAGCACATCTCCCTCACCGTCCAGCCACCCACCCCAAATAGATGGCCTCGTCAAGGCGATCAGTGCACTAGAAAATTCATGATCAATGTTGCGACACTCACCCACCTGAACTGATTCGTCGAATCTCGAATTGCACCATCGACGACCCGTGGCGAACTAATGGGTGCTGCTACAGTGCTGGGCCCGGCCGAGTTTGCGTGTTGCTGACAAGTTAAGAGGGGGAAATGATCAAGCGGAACAAGAATGCGATCTTGTCGGACCCTTCGCCGCGCAGGGCACGTTTCAGTTTGTCGCGGTCGCAATGGATGTGGGCGACGATGGGGGTTGTCACGGCGATCACGATCGCGGCGTTGGCGTTCGCCAATCTTCGGGAGGTCTACAACTCTCAGAAGGATTTTGTCGTTGGGCTTCTTGCGTCGTTGGCTGCCGTGTGTTTCACCAAGGCGTTCAGCCGGACTAGGGAGACCCATGCTGTTGAGTTGATTCGGGAGGATCGTCCGGGGTCGGGGCTGGTCGCCGAGGCGTTGGATGGGGTTGTGCGCAAGCGACTGGATCGCAAGGGGGTGTTTGAGGCGACCGCGGGCTTCTGCACCGCAACCTTGAGGCGGCGCAGGATCGACTGTCTGAGTACTACTACGCCCAGGCTCAGCATCTTGAGTCTACAAGCGCTCCGATCCTTCGTGTTGTCATCGCCGATTTGGACAAGGTGCTTGGGAACGTCGTGCGGCTGCAGTCTGGAATTGGGCAGCTGACCGGTGATCGCCGTGGATATACCATCGCGGCGAAAGAACGGCATATGTTGATCAGTATTCTGCGTGATCTTCGCGAGTCGGTGAATCGAAAGGATGCGACATACGAGGCGCTGCGGGCCAGTGGTGAGAGTATTGTTTCGGCTGAGACTTGGGATGTTTTCGCTGTCCTCAGTGGTGATATGTTGAAGACGGAACTTGCTCTTGACAGTTTGTTGTGCGAGCACATCAGGTTTCCGCCGGAGGAGAGCCTGCGGTCCGTTGTGGGGTACCTCGATGCCGCGCTCAAACGGGCGAAGGAGTTTCGGGACACTATTGGCGAACCGAACTGCCCGATGGTTTTTCACATCATGATGGCCGATCTGTCGAGTGCGATCGACGCCCTGCGTCGAGTCGATTTGCCGCACGCCTTCACTGGCTCGCAGACTCCAGCTCGGTGAAGGCGATCGCGTTCTCCTCCAGGCTGCCGAACCACAGTCTGCCGTTGTGCTCGCGGACGCCGACCAGCATGTGGAAGCCGGGGATCTCGCCGCGGAGCTCACGTTCTACCTGGCCGTCTGCCGTGATGCCCAAGGCGCCGACCTCGCGGCCGGGGGACGGTTGCAGGTTTGTCGGCAGGCGGCGGATCGCTGCGCGGATGGGGGTGGGCAGTCGGCGGACGACTTCCAGGGCTGGGACGCGGGGACTCGCCAGCGTTACCCAGATCAGGCCGTCGGTGCCGGTGGCGATGTTGTCGGGGAAGCCTGGCAGGTTCTCGACTAGCGTGTCGCGGGTTCCGTCGGGCCAGATGCGGGTGACGCGGTAGGCGCCGGTTTCGGCGACCGCCACGAACGACTCGTCTGGGGGTAGGGCGACGCCGTTGGCGAAGTGGAAGCCGTCGGCTACCAGGTCGATTGAACCGTCTGGGGTACGGCGGAGCAGGCGGCCGCTGTTCGTTTGTTCGATCAGGTCGTCGCGCCAGTTGTCGATGCCGAATTGGCGGGATGAGTCGGTGAAGTACACCGTGCCGTCGGTGGCTACGGCGGCGTTGTTGCAGAAGACGAAGTCCAGGCCGACGGCTGAGGTTGCCAAGGTGGTTACGGGGCCGCCTGCCAGCGGCATTGTCAGCAGGCCTGCTCGGGCGTCGCAGATGAGCAGCTCGTTGTCGCCGTAGAGCTCCAGGCCCAGTGGGCGGCCGCCGGTGTCTCCGAGGACTTCTATGCGGCTGCCGTCTGGGGCGACTCGCAGGATTCGGCCGTCGTCGACGCCGGTGTACACCTGGCCGTCGGCGTCGACTACTACGTCCTCTGGGCCGTGGCCGTTCACCGGCACGACTGTCACGTGACCGAACTTCATGCTCGTGAGCAAACCACGAATGTCAGCGTCGGACTATGTGATCCGTTGGCCGGTTCGTGTCACTCGATCGGGTGACTAAGGTTTGGTGGATGGGGCTAGGCGATATCACTGTCGAGGCTGTCTTACGTGCAATCGATGAGCATGATCGATTGGGTGATGCGGAGTTCCGTTCGACGTACGGGTTTGCGCGGACTCGGCGCTATCCACTGACATGCAACGGCCTCACGTACGACTCCCAGGCGATCGTTGGCCTCGCTCATGGATACGCCACCGGCACGTACTGGCGAGCTCGGGACATATCTGGTGGCGCCACATCGGCCGTTCGTACGTTGCAGCGGTTGGGATTCGACGCCCGGTACTTGGGCGGCTTGCCCCAGCCTGACGAGCGCTCAATCTACGGTGAAGTGCTTGGTTACCCAGAGGGGTCAATGTTTCGCAGTCGCGCTGAAGCACAGGCGGCCCGCGTGCATCGGCCCGGGCAAGCAGGGATATGCGGCACAAAGGCATTCGGCGCTGAGTCGATCGTCGTCTCAGGCGGCTACGAGGACGACGTCGACCTCGGCGACCTGATCATCTACACCGGTCACGGTGGCCAGAACACACGCGGCCAGCAGGTTGAAGATCAGACATTCGACGACTCCGGCAATGCAGCGTTACGCACAAGCAAGCTCACAGGCGAGCCCGTTCGCGTTATCCGTGGGGCACACCGTGGTTCGCCATATGCACCGGAGTCTGGATACCGGTACGACGGGCTGTTCAGAGTAGTCGATGCCTGGATGGAACCCGGTAGAAGCGGCCATCAGGTCTGTCGGTACAAACTGGTGAAGGTCACGGACGAAGCCGAACACCAAACGAGCACGACTCGGGGCAACGGGGCTGCACCGAACGGGACCGCGACACCTGAACGCCGGACCACGAATGTCCAACGCGTCGTGCGGTCAACTGCCGTGTCGCAATACGTCAAGCGATTGCATAACGACACGTGTCAGGCTTGCGGAACGCGGCTCATCGTCGCCGGACGCGGATACTCCGAAGGCGCCCATATCCGTCCACTTGGTCGAGGCCACAACGGTCCCGATGTTCCCTCCAATGTGCTGTGTCTCTGCCCGAACTGCCACGTGCTGTTCGACAACGGAGCTCTCATCATCGACAGCAAGAGACAGGTTTGGGTTAACGGCGAAGGCGGCAAGGAACTCATCACTGACGAGCGCCATGTTATCGACGACGATCATCTGACATATCACAGGAACCACTACAGCACTTAGGCCATGAGTTCATTCTCGGCTGGCGTCAAGGCCAGACGGAACAGCGCTACGCGCCATCTGTCGACCAGGGCGAGGTAGCCGGGAGGCAGGAAGTCGACGCGCATGATGTCCTGGCGGCCGAAGAGTTCCGCCAGGGCGCGGCCGTGGCCTGGGGCGTTGACGATGACAGCTTCGGCGTTTTGCCAGAAGTCCGACTGGACGGGAATTTGGTCGGCGATGTGCAGCACTGTTGTCCAGGGCATGTCTCCTAGCCACAGGGGTGGTGGGCTGGGGAGGTCTGCGAAGAAGGCCTGGGGTCCTGGGTTTCCGCCGGGTTGAGTCGATGGTCGAGCCGGCCACGGCGGTGGATTGTCCACAATGGTCAGGCGGGGGTGGCTTAGCGGTTTCCAGGTGGGTTGGCGTTTTGTCACCACTGTCACGTGGGCTCCGGCGGTTACCAATCTGTGGGCCAGCAGGCGGGCTGGCGTTGGTGCTCCGAGGAGGCCTAGGCGGACTGGCTTTCGGCGGACCATGGGTAGCAGGATTTCTGTTCCCAGGCGGTCGAAACCCAGCTGCACTCCTGCTACTGGCACGTCCAGGTTCATCGGCGCACCAGTCCTATCGCACCCACCAGGTTCCGGGCTCCGCCGCCGAACGGCAATGTGGCGACGAGGCCGTCACGCTGTTGCATCTCGGTCGCCAAGCCGCTGGCAAGGATTTCTTGGCGGGCCGCTGCTGCTTTTCTGTGGTCTGCTGCCACTAGCCGCACTGTGGTTGTGCCGTCGGTTGTTGCTGCGATGTATGAGATGTCCGCTGCGCTTGCGGCAGTTGCTTGTAGTAGGTGCTGCCAGTTGGACACGTTCGCTGTCAGGCTGCAGTGGGCCGCTGGTTTGGCTATCCATGCGTCTCGGCGGGTATCCGCTGCTTCGAGGTCGCCTACCAGAGAGAACATTGTGGACAGCTCTGCACTGCTCAGTGGGGCTGCCGACATGTTTTGGTCGCTCAGGCGGACTTGGAGGCGGGCCAGGGCCGCTACGAGGGCCAATCGGGCGCCTTCGGCTCCGCCGCCTCGTTCATGCACCGCTGTCTTGGCCCACATTGGTTCGTGACGCAGGACTATCCACACGCGACGGCTCAAGCCTTTGTACTGCTCCACCAGGACTTGGGCTCCGGCTAGCTCTGATGGATCACTCAAGACGAACGACTCAAGGTCCTCCAGCCGCAGGCACAAAGGAGCGCCGGTGTCGATCTCCAATGCCGCCGCGAAGCCTTGGCCGTCTCCTACCACTCCGACGGGCGGTCCGTTTCGGTTCGGCGCGTTGATCACTTGGAGGCTGGACACCTTTTCTTCCCGCCCCAGCCAGGCGAGAACACGTTTGTCCACTTTGAGCAGCGCCAGGATCACGACCAGAACACCCAAGGCCAGGAAGGTCCACCCGATCGGGTTACGCAGGACCGCACCCGCGACCATCGCGCCGATCCCGGCTTCGATCGCCACCGTTCGCCCTCGGGCTTTCATCTGCTCACCACCAAGCGGGCCGCTAAGGTGAAGCCAGTATCGCAGGAAAGGGGCCCGGAGGCGGTGGCAAGCACACGGGACCAGCTCGAGGCCTACACGTACGAGGGACGCCGGCAGGTCACCAGCCTGATGGTGGGCTCCGACGAAGCCATCGCGGACCCGCGGCGTCGCATCAACCGCGTCACCATCGGCAGCGTTGTGATCGCAATCCTTGTCATGGCTGGGTTTGGCATCGCGGGATTCCTTGGTGGCGGGCGTGGTCCCGACCTTCCGGAGTCCGGGGCCGTGCTGCTCAAGGGTTCTGGTGACCGCTATGTCGTTGTGGACGGTCGCGTGCACCCGGCGCTCAACCTGGCTTCAGCTCTTCTCACCGGCGGCGGCACGCTGACCGAGGTACGTCAGCGCGCACTGGACACCAAACCCCGTGGCCTTCCGATCGGCATCCCTGGAGCCCCGGATGCCTTGCCCACCAAGCAACAGCTGACCAACGGCCCGTGGACGATGTGCGTGGTTCCGTCCCAGTCGATGTCCGTGCCGCCCGCTGTGACGCTCGTGATCGGCGATCCCGCGCCCGCGGAAGGAGTTCTCGGCAAGAACGCGGGCACCATCGTGCAAGATCCGGCCCAGCAGCATTGGCTGATCGCGCACGGCCGCCGGTTCAAGTTCACCGGCAACAGCCAGGTTGTGCTTGGGCTGCAACGAGCTTCCGCGGCACGCATCCCCGCCGAAGCGCTGAACACCATCCCTCAGGGGCCGGATCTCGCCGAGCCTGCATTGCCGGACGGCAGGGATCGCGCGCCCTCGTTCACCTTGCCGGTAAGCGCGGCCACCGGTGACGTCGCCCAAGCCGACGGGCAGCATTTCGTGGTGCAGTCCGATGGGCTCAGTCCGATCTCTGAACCGGCCTTCCTGCTGCTGGCCGCGGGTGGCAGCCGCAAGTTGACGCTGCCGTCCGCCGCGGTGTTCTCGGCGCCGCAGTCCAAGCGTCCTGTGCCGGATCAGCGCGGCTGGCCTGACGAAGTGCCTGAAGTGACTGACCTCGAACGGGATCATCCGCTGTGTGTCAGCACCACACCCGGTGAGCCCGCTGGCGATGCGGCGTGGCAGGTCCGGGTCAGCGCTCCGCCGAGCGTGCCCCGCCGTACTCCGGTCGGCAGCAAGAGCGGCGATGTGCCCGGCATTGTGTCCGAAGTGGTCATCGCACCCGGCACCGGCGCCTTGGTCAGAGGTACGTCCGCCGCAGGTCAGGACGGTGTCTACACGCTCGTCACGGACGCTGGCCAGCGGTACCCCAGTGCCCACAGAGGACGCTGTACGCCGGCTCCGGTACGACCCGGCCGCAACCAAGAACGTGCCGTGGCCGTTCGTGTCGCTGCTCCCGGTCGGCCCGGTGCTCGACCCGGCCGAGGCCGCCAAGGAATTCACCGGAACGAGTTAGTTCCCGGGCCAGGAAATGATCCTGGGCTCCAAATCGCCGGGCAGGGTCGCGACCTTGCTCACCGTTCCATCGCTACCCACACGGGCGATCACCACGGCATCCGAGGAGATCCGCACGGCGAGCACAAGCGCGTCGCCCAGAACACGGACGCCGTAGACAGCGCCGGTGTTGTTGCCGAAAGCGCTGCCGAGATCACGAGCGAGTTGTGTGGTGGTCACGGGAGACCGATGCAACTCCGCAGTCACCCCATCGGCACCGAACGACCGCGCCTCGAACCAGGCGATGCGCTTCGAACCCGGATCGGACACGTCCTCCCCCAACGCCACGGCGAGATCGCTCGGGTCGATCCATCCGGCTCGGCCGGTCGCGTCCAGCAACACGCTGCTGCCCTGGATCTTCTTTGCCGGTGGCAAAACCTCGGCACGGGTCAGCCGCTTGCCATCCGTCTGTGCCCAGCCGCCAAGCCCGCCGAGGCGGAACGGAACACCGGTCGCGGACGCCCAGCCGACTGTCCCATCGGTATGGACCGCTGGAGTGCCTGGTGACGCAGAGGAACTGATCGGCTCGCACTTGTCGGTCGGCGAGTCCCAAGTGGACAGCAGGCACCAGCCCGACGCTCGCATGTAGACATCGGCATCCGGCGACCCGCCGTTGGCCGGGCGCTTCGCCAGCAACACTCGGTCATTGCCGGGCAGGGCGGCAGGTGCCCACTCCGCGCCACCGACCTTGGTCGTCCGGAAGTCCGCCAGCTCGACCACACCCTGACTGTCCACAACCGACCGCAGGGACGGGTCAAACGGGGACACCACCACCGAGGCCGCTGGAATGGTCGACGAACCGTACGTCTGACCGTCGGCCTGTAGCGGGATGGACGCGTAGCCTCCCGCTCCCCGGGACACCGCACACCGCGTACGCACTTCACCCGAACGTACGTCAACCAAAAGCACCTCATCGGGGTCTTGCAACACCGCCAATGAGGTGTCCAATGGCCACGAACATGCCGCAGGCCGGGACGGCTGGTCTTCCGATGTACAGCCAGCGAGCACCAGCGCGATTGAGACCACCGAACAGGTTAATTGCCGTGATCGCAACTGGCCGCCTTTCGTCGGGTGTGCCTATTCTGCCATTGGATTGACTCATCAGGGGGCGACACATGAGTTTTTCATACGAACAGCTCGCCGCGAAAGCAGGCGTCGACCCATGGAAGCTGCGGGACAAGCTCACCGCGGGCAATCCGGCCGAGATCACCAACCTGGCCAAGACGTTCGCCGATGCCAGCGGCGAGGCGCAACTGTCGACCGACCTGGCCAAGGAAGCGTCCGAACTCACCGCACAGGGCTACACAGTGGACAACAGCCCGGTGCACGATCCGGCGAAACACGTTCAGGACACCAAGAAGCTGCTTGGCGACGGCGGCGAGAAGATGGGCAAGATCGCCAGAATCCTCGACTCCATCTCCGATGAGCTGGAATCGCGGATCGGCCACGCGAAGTCCGGTGTTTCCACGCTGGAAGGCGAGATCAGGACCATCCAGGGCCAATGGGGCGAGTTCTGGCGCCAGAACCACAACATGATGGACAACAACGACCGCCAGGCCAGCCTCAACACCTACATCGAGCAAGCAGTCGGCCGGGTCAGGGAACACGGCAACGCCATCAAAACCTCGGTCGACAGCTACGAGACCACGCTCGCCACACACCTGAAATCCATGGCGGACCTGGGTTACATCCCGCCGGACAACCTGGACGAAGGCCCGGGTGACGTCAACATCAGCGTCGACGCGGCGAACGCCGACGGTCAGCGAACCAAGGACGGCATGGGCAAGCAGCCGCCAAGCGCCGAAGGCGTCGACGCGATCCAGGACGGCTCGAGCACGATCGCCCTGCTCAACGCGAAGGTCGCCGCGGGTCATCAGCTGACCGAGGCCGAACGCGCGTACATGAACGCGTGGTACGACAAGGTCGGCGCGGACGACCTGTCGAAGATCCCCCAGTACGTCAACGATGCCGCGCCGGGCCGGACGCGCGAGGTGGTCAGCCCGATCGCCGACGGCATCATGAACCTGTCCAAACCGTACACGGCTCCCACAGGCGACACGGTTGTCCCGACGAAGGACAACATGCCCAAGGCTGTACGGGAGTTGATGGACACCCAGATCGGCCACCGCGACGAGCACACTGGCCTGCTGTGGCCGGACAAGGATCTCTCCAGCTCCAAGGACATGAAGGTCGACGGGCTGAACCGGTGGAACGGGTTCGCCGACCTGATGGAGACGTCCACTGTGGATGGCGGGACCGAGTTCACCAAGCAGCTCGGCACCGAGGCGATCCGGGTCAAGCAGGACCTCAACGCGATCTCGGCGAACGCCACCGACGCGCTGCGGTACGGCATGTCCAGCCCGGAACAGTACGAGAAACTCAAGCAGCAGACCGCCGACACGGGTGCCAGCGACATGCTGAAGGTGGTCGGCCGCAACGAGGATGCCTCGGCGCAACTGTTGCTGGACAAGAACTCCCGGCAAGCGCTGATGGGTCTGAACTGGCGCGACGAGGGCGGCGCGGCGGCCGTGATCCACGGTGGCACCGACCGCGATCCGAAGGACGGAGGCGGCGGAGAAGCCCAAGCCAAGGCCGCGCTGGAAGTGATCAAGGAGGTCGGCAGCGACCGCGACGGCTACCTGCACCGCATGGGCGAAGGCGTCGAGGACGCGGTGAAAGACGTTGGCGTGCAGTACATGGACGCGTTCGCCCGCGACCCCGCCGGCGAATCCCGGTACCGCAACGACTTGACGGACCCGCTCGGCCGCAAGATCGGCCACGGCTTCGAGCTCTCCGGCCGGGACCGGGACCTGTTCCTGCAGTTCATGTCCGGCACCGGTGACGACGACGCGACCGACTTCCACACCAAGGCAACCGCGTACAACCAGGTCATGGTGACCGAAGCGTTCAAGCACGGCGATCCGGCCCAGGTCAACGAGGCGCTCAAGCAGGCGGGCAGGCTGGACGGCGCGATCACGCAGGCCAACTTCGACTACACCTACGACGTGACCGACGCCAAGGACAAGGAAGCCGCGGCCGCGCACCGGGCGGAATCCATGCGCAACACCGCGCTCAAGACCGGGATCTCGGTGGCGGGCACCTTGGTGGCGGCTGGGGTCACCATCGGCACGGCCGGTACTGGCGCGGTCCTGATCGGCCCTACCGTCAGCGTGACGAACGCGCTTGTCAACGGTGGCGCGAACTTCGCGTTCATGGACGATCCCGCGCCCGCGGCCGAACTGCCCGGGAAACGCGACGAACTGTTCCGCGACGATCGTTCTTCGTACGGATCCCGCCGGGACTTGCTCATCACGAGTGCGGCGATCGACGCCGGTGTCATCGATCCGAAGGATCTGCCGCCTGGGCTCACCACGCGCGACGCCAACGGAAACGTGGTCCTGCGTACGCCAAGCGACCTGGACGGCAGCGAGGAAAGGAAGAACCTCAGCACGGCATCGCACCGCGCGGTCAATGCATACGAGGCGGCCCATCAGACCAAGACGGACAGCGGAGACGTCGACACTCCGTCCTACGACACCGAACGGAACAACACCGCGTCCGGCGCACGCGACAAGGACACGCCACGAAACTCGCCGTGGAGCAACGCGGACAGCGCACGCGTCCTGCTCTATGGCGACAACGTGTCCAAGGACGGCAAAGTCGACCGGATTTTCGAGGACCGGGTGCCGTCGGAAACGGGCAACTACTACTCGCGCAACCGGAAGTGAGCTATCTGGGCTGGCCTTGGCGTGCCGCGGCTGTGGTCTGTTCGTCGGCCTGACGGGCGAGCTCCGCGGCGGCGAGCGACCGGCTGGCCAGGTCTTCCAGGTCGATGCCCGCCTTGGTCAGCTCGCTTTCCAAACCGGAGAACAGGGTGTTGAGCCGGCTGGCGGCTTCCTGCGCGCCGGCGATCTTGCCGAACGCCTCCACGGGCATCAGCCCTTGCTGCAGCTCCATCACGAGCTGGTCCTTCTTCTGCTCACGCAGCCGGCTCGCGGCCTGTTCCAGCAGCTCGGCGTCGAACACCTGGCGGTCTCCGGCGCCCCAGCCGTACGCGTCACCCATCTCGCATCTCCTTCAACTCTGGATCGCTCCGCATGATTCGGCGAAGTTGTCCCGCGCGTCGCGCAGTTTGCGGTCGACCTCCAGGACCTTGGCTTCGTTTTTCGTCCTTGCTACTTCGAGTTCCTGGTCGACGGCGGCCAGGAACGCGTCCAGGTCCTTGATGACCACGTGGTTCTCCGGGACGCCTGCCTGGATCAGCAGCGGTCGCTGACGCATCGGCCCGTCCTTGAAGTCGGGGGCGACACGCAAGGTCTCCTCCCAGCTCCGGTCCGGGACACGTTGGTTGTCCTGCACGTACGACGTGGCGACGCCGTGCCAGCCGACGACCGCGCTGTGCATCGGGAACTGGGCCTGGCGGCACAGCGTGGCCGCGATCTTCTTGCCGCCAGGCAAAGGCTCGATTTGGCGCGGTACGCGGCTCGTCGTAGGCGGGGCCGTGGTGGTGGTGGTTGTGGTCGGGGCAGGTGAGGGCGTGGTCGTGGGCTGGGCCGCTGGGGGCTCGGACGTGCAGCCCGCGAGCACGCATGCGGACAGAACGGCGATGATCTTGGTCGCCCGGTGAGTCATGTACCCCAGCATGACTCACATCCGGTTGGCGATGTCGTTCACCACTGCTTGATTGGCCACTTGTGTTGTGGTTGCCGTGAGGTCGTCACCGGCATTGGCGACCGCGTCGGCCCGTGCTGCCTTGCTGTCACGGCCTTGTCCCGCTGAACGGGCACCCTTCGCCTGGTCCTGCTGGGCTTGGGAGAGCGCACCGGCGAACGAAGCAGCGATCGGGACGTCACCGAACGGGCTCGCGGAGACCTGAGCTCCCCGGAGCTTGTTCGACGCCTCCTCGGCCGAGTCGGCCGACTGCTTGCTGCGTCTGGCGCCGTCGCGGAGCTCACCGGTGTTGTACTTCATGTCGGACACCGCTAGTTCTCCTCCCCCAAGACGCCTCGGGTGGCGGGCTGACCGCTCGACCACACGTCGTCCTCGACCATCCACTCCGGACGGTCGGCCGGCTTGCGTTTCTCCTCCTCTGTTCCACCACGGGAACCCCACGTGCTGGACGGCTCGGTGAGATAGCGGGCACGGGTCCGGCGCGCGCCGCCAGCCTCGGCCCCGGCGCCGCCTGCGTGCATCGGCGGCACGAACGGGCGGCCACCTTGTGCGGCCTCCCGCAGGCCCAACTGTTGCGCGGCATACGCCTTGGCGGCCATGTCGTTGGCTGCCTTGGCACCGAGCTGGGCGACTGCCGGGTTCATCGCGGCGAGGCTGGGCGGCACCGCGCCGCCGTACAGACTGCCCACCGCGCCACTGGTCATCAGGGCCGGGGTCACGCCACCGAAACCACCGAGCAGCCCGCCCGTGGTGCTCACGCCGCCCTCCAGGCCTTCGAGGCGAGAGGCGTACTGGGTCACGTCACCGAACGGTTTGCCGGTCACCGGGTCGATCCACTTCCCGCTGACCGGGTCGAATTCCCGGCCACTGCCCGGGTCGACGAGGTGCCCGGTCGTCGGGTCCTTCACCCAGCCCTGAAAATCGCCGCCTTCCTTACCGACCACTGAGGACTCCGGGAACTCGGTGCGTCCGGGGACTTCCTTGCCGTCGGTGCCAGGCCGGTCTGTGGCTGTGGTGGTTCCGGTCGGATCGCCGCCTGTCGTGACCGTTGGCGTGGCAGTCGTGCCTGTCGTCGTGCCAGCTGACGTGCTGGACGTCGTGGTGCCGGTCCCGCCGTTGGTCGCGGGAACCGGTGGCACGTCACCAGGATTGAACGCCGCGTACGCCTGCGACCACTTGTCGATCTCGCCGCTCAGCACCTCGGCTGCCTGCTCCTCGGCCCGTTTGATCGCCGCCATCCTGGAGGTGCTCAACGCGTCCTCAGGGCCGACGATCTGGTCGACCCGGGTGTTGAATTCGTGTTCCTGCTTGGATTTCGTCCACTGCGCGGCCGTCCCCACCTCGCCGGCGTTCGACAGCCCGGCCGCGACCGTGTCGGCCTGCTTCGCGATGGTCTCCAGCCAGGTCGCGATGGGCACGGCTCGGGCGCCGAAATTCTGGTACGGCGCGCCGTACTGCGCCGTGACCTCGTCGGCGGTGCCTTTGGTGTGGGACGCCGCCGCACGGCATGCCGCCGCGAAGTTGCGCCACGCGTTTCCGACCGTGCGCAACGAATATGGCTGGCCGCTCTCCAGAATGTCGCAGGCCTCGGAATAGGAGTACTTCGCCATCGTGCCCCCTGGGACGCCTCAGCCGCGGATGACCCTGCTCATCTGCTGGTTGGTGTCGACCGCGATATTGCCGACATTGCGGACCGCGTTCATCTGGCTCTGCAGCTGCCCGGTGTATTGCTGGGTTTTCTGGTGGTATTGGCTGCTGCGTTCTTCCAGCGACGATCCGGTCAGTGCGTCAAGCGCTTCGGATACGGTCGCGGACAGCTTGCTGCGCACGCCTTCCCAGACGCGGTCCCATTCCTGTTGACTGCCCTGTGTCGCTTGGGCGATCCGGGCGATGTCCTCGTTCTTGAACTCGATGTACGTCATGCCGGTCCCTCACATTCCGTCGTAGACAGCGCCGGACGTTCCACCGGACGCGCCACCCCGTGCGGCCTGCGTCGCCTGGTCGGAACCTTCCATCGCGACCTGCCTGAGCTTGCCGAGATCGGTCTTGAGCTGGCCGAGCGTCTCAGCCAGTGCGCGCCCGCCGCCGCCCAGCTCGTTGAACGTGGTCGAGGTGACCTGACCGGCCGGCGCCTTCATCGCGACCTCGCTCATTCCGGCCTGGTCGAGAATGCGCTTGGTAATCGTCTCCATCTCCGCCAGCGCGTTGTCCACGACCTGTTCGGCGGCCTGCACCTGGGCCAGATCGATCTTCATTCCGGGACTGCTCACGAATTCCCCTCCTTGTCGATTCCACTCCCCGGCAATCCACTGTAATCGCAGGTATCCGGTGCGATAGCGGATTTCACCGGACCGTGTACGAATCCGCTTTCAGTTACCGATGGTGACCGGATCCATTCTCGCCAGCTGCACCGGAACCATTCCGAGCCGGTGGTGCACAAGCGTGCCGCGACCAGGCGGTTGTTTACGCGGCTGGACGCCGTAAAGCGCGCCTTCCTCGCGTGACGCGCTCAGCAACACGCCAGGGAATCCAAGTTCCCGCATGGCACTGAGCACCGGATCCATCATCATCGCCTTTCCCGCGCCGCCCGCCCGGCGCGCGATGTAGAGATGCAGCCCGATCTCTCGTGCCTGCGGCAGGAAATCAACAAGCTGCGGCAACGGATTCGACACCGTGGCGACCCGGTCGTAATCGTCGACGAGGACGAAGATCTCCGGCCCGGTCCACCAGCTGCGGCTGCGCAGCTGTTCCGGGGTGACGTCCGGGCCGGGCAGTCGTTTGTCGGTGATCCCCTTGACCAGCCCGGCGATGACCTCGTTGGTCTGCTGCGCGGTGGCGGCGTAACCCAGCAGGGACTCACCGCCGAACTCGGCGACCATGGTGTGCTTGTGGTCGATGATGATCAGCTTGGCCTCGTGCGGCTCGAAGTTCTGCACGACCTGCCGCGCGACCATGCGCAGGGTGGAGGTCTTGCCGGATTCGGCGTCACCGATCAGTACCAGCCCGCGATCCTGTTTCAGGTCGAACACCAGCGGCTCGAGCCGCTGTCCTTCCAGCCCAAGGGCGATGCCCTGGCCATTGGCAGGCAGGTCGGTGAACTCCACCAGCTGAGGCAACAGCCGCACCGGCGGTGCCACGGGCCCAGTCCAGGCCTCGGACACGCGCCGCACCAGGTCGGCGACACCGACGGACAGGTCCACAGCGGTTCGCCGTCCGTCGATACGCGGGACGGCGGCAAGGTAGTGGTACTTCGCCGGGCTGGCACCGCGTCCCGGTCGATCAGCGGGTACGGCGGCTTGCAGCTTGCGGTCCACTTCGGAATCCAGCGAATCACCGAGCTTGAGCTCCAGCTTGGTACCGACCAGATCGCGCAGACCAAGCCGCAGGTCGAGGTAGCGGTTGGCGGTCACGGCCACATGCACGCCGTAGCTGAGCGAGCGACCCATCAGCGCGGTGATCGCGGCCTCCAGGTCCTCGTACTCGCGGCAGAGGGTGGACCAGCCGTCGATCACCAGGAACACGTCGCCGAACTTGTCGTCGGCGACATCGCCTTGCGCGCGCATGCGCCGGTAGTCGGCCATCGAATCCACGCCGAGTTCCCGGAAGCGGACTTCGCGGTCGTGCACGACGCCGCTGATCTCGGCGACGACGCGGCGGACGACTTCGGCCTCCTGACGCCCTGCGACCCGTCCAACGTGTGGCAGCCCCGCCATACCGAACAACGTTCCGCTGAAGTCCAACGCGTAGAACTGGACTTCGGCCGGGGTGTGCCGCAGTGCGAGCGCCGCGATCAGGGTACGGAGCAAAGTGGACTTTCCCGAACCTGGCCTGCCCACGATCGCCACATGTCCCCCGGCGCCATCGAGTGCGATGGTCAACGGGTCGCGGCGCTGGTGGTACGGCCGGTCAACGGTGCCCAGCCGTACTCGCAGCGGCAGCGAATCCGGGTCGGCGCCGAGTCCTCTGCCCTCGCGCACTTGCAGATCCGGGAACAAACCGTCCAATGTATCCGGCTCGTCCAACGGCGGCAGCCAGACCTGACGCGCTGGCGAACCTTTGCCCGCCAACTGTTCCACCATCACGGTGAGCAACGAGGGGCGATCAGTCGCATCGATGTCGTCCGGGACCGGCTCGGGGACCTCCACCTGCGCGGGCACAGGTAGCAAGCCGGCCGGGAACCGCCGGATGTCCGCTGCGCCAGCAAGGACGTAAGCCGCCTCGGCCTCGTTGCCGCGATAGGCGCCGGACACGTATGCAGCACGGAACCGCTTCAACTTCGGTTCCGAGGCGTCGTCCTTCAGGAACCCGTGGCCTGGCGCGTTGGGCAGCGCGGCCGCGTCGGTCACGCCGAGCACTGCCCGGCTTTCCTGTTCCGAGAACGTACGCAGGCCGATTCGGTACGACAGATGGGATTCCAGGCCGCGCAGGCGCCCTTCATCCAGGCGCTGCGAGGCGAGCAGCAGGTGCACACCCAGCGCTCGGCCGAGCCGGCCGATCTGGGCGAACAGGTCGGCGAAGTCGGGTTTCTGGCTCAGCAGCTCGGAGAACTCGTCGACGACCACGAACAGTGTCGGCAAGGGGGCCAGCGGGACGCCGCGAAGTCTGGCCTGCTCGTAGTCACGCATTGAGACCAGATTTCCAGCCGACCGGAGTACCTCCTGTCTGCGGTTGAGCTCACCGGACAACGCTTCCTGCATCCGGTCGACCATCGTGAGGTCGCGTTCCAGGTTGGAGATCACGGCAGCGACGTGCGGCAACCGCTCCATCTCCGCGAACGTGACACCGCCCTTGAAGTCCACGAGCACCATGTTGAGCTGGACCGGCGGATGCGTGGCCGCCATGCCGAGCACGAGGGTGCGCAGCAGTTCGGACTTGCCGGAGCCGGTCGCGCCGATGATCAGGCCGTGCGGACCCATTCCCTCGTCCGAGGACTCCTTGATGTCCAGGTGCAGCACGGTTCCGTCGGCCGAGATGCCGATGGGCACGCGCAGCCTGTCCTTCAACGGCCGCGGCTTCCATAGCGTCTCGATGTCGAGTGCACCAGGATCATCCACATTGAGCAGACCGGGCAGTGTCTGATCCACGGTAGACAGATCTTCGCTCTGCGCGGTGGCGACATCGAGTCGGTAGCCGGACAGCTGCCGCGCCAAGGCCTCGGCCACCGGTATGGCCAGGGAGGCGGCTGTGCCGAGGTGATCCTGCTGCGAGCCGACGCGTACGTCGAGCCTGCCATCGTCCACAGTGAGCTGCATGCCGTGTTGAGTGACGAGGTCGGATGCCCTGCCGTCGAGGTCGACAACGGTGACGGCCTGCAGCCCGTCGAGGACCAGTTCGCTACCGAGCACGATGCTGCCGTCCAACACCACCACAAGGTGCGGGACATCGGGATCTGGCTCCGCGGCGCGGTTGAACCGAGCACGGCCGGTCAGCTGGGCACCGAGCCACTCTTCGAGCGTGCCGAGCAAGGGATGAATGAGCCGCAGCCGTCCGGCGTGATCGACTTGGTCCGGGTGTTGGGCGTGCGGCAACCACTTCGCCCACGACCACCGTTCGCTGTCGGGCTGGTCGGTGCATACGACCACGCGCAAGTCTTGGGGTGAATGGAATGTGACCGCGTGTGCGATCAATGCGCGTACCAGTGCACGCGCCTGATCGCGATCACCGCTGATACCGATCGCGGCAAACCTGCGCAACGACAGCTCGACCGGCAGGTCCGGGACGACCGAATGCGTTACCAGGAAACGCTTGAGCGCCAGCACGCACAGCGAGTCGAGGTCCTCGACCGGGCCTGACTCTCCGGGTTGGAGCTTGGTCGCCAGGTACTTCGCGCCCAGTGCAATGCGCACGACGCCGAAGTCGGGGTCATTGACCCGGCGTTCCCACAGGCGCGGCCCAGCCGCGACCGACCAGAGTTGTTCGGGCGGCGGCGAGTTCCACATGGCGGCCGCGCGCTGCGCCTCCGCGGCGCGGCGGACCTGCGCTCGGGTCCGTTCGAGGTAGCGCAAGTAGTCGCGGCGCTGCTGTTGAGCGTCACCCTTTTGGGTGGATCTGGCACGCAGCAGCGAACCGCCGACCATGGCCAGCGACGAGAACAAGAAGAACGATCCAGCGACGTAGGTGATCGGGTTCGGCGGCCCTGCGAAGAGATAGGCGACCGATCCCAGGCCGCTCAGCGCGGGCAACGCGGTCAGCCACGTGTTCCCAGTGTCTACTTTGACCAGCTCAGGAGGAGGTTGCAGGGCTACGACGTTCTCCGGAACGGCCGGCCGTGGCGTCCTAGGTGGACGGCGGAACAAGGTCGTGGACACGGCAGATCTCCCCGCTCGCCAGGCTCACTGTGCGCGACTAGTCATAACCTTAGGGCTACCGTGGGTCAGGCGCGGGACGATGGAGAGCACAGTGACGACCACAGTGACAACCACAGTGACAACCACGCATCACTCGACTGGCGGATACTGCCGCATCAGGCTGGCCGGGTCACGCACACGCGTCGATCTCGCCGTTCCGTCGGGTGTTCCGCTGGCGGGGCTGCTGCCGACGCTGCTCAAACACGCGGTCGATGAGAAGGACGAGGGCGAAGCCGGTGGCTGGACGCTGAGCACAATGGACGGCGCCGCGCTCGATCCCGCGATCAGCCTGACCGCGTCCGGCGTGCGGGAAGGTGACTTGCTCGTCCTGCACCCGGCCGTCGACCGCAATCCGCCGCCGCTGTACGACGATGTCGTCGAGGTCATCGGCGAGCACTCCGTCCAATCAGGATGGAGCACGCGGCAGACCAGGACGGCGTGCGCGGCGGTGATCATCGCGTGTGTCCTAGGTGGACTGGCCGCCGTAGCCGCCGGAAGTGGGACGCTGCCGGGCATACTCGCCGGGGTGGCGTGTGTTCTGCTCCTGCTCGGCGGAGGCGCGCTGTCGAGGGCGTTGGCCGACGTGCCAGCGGGAATTTTGGCCGCCACACTCGCGATTCCGGCGGGCGCGGTGTCCGCGGCGAGCCTGCTCGGTGGGACTTGGGGCGCCGGGCACGCGTTGCTCGCGTGTGCGGTCGTGTTGTTGGTGTCGGCGCTCGGGCCTGTCGTTGTCGGCGGTGGAGATGCGGTGTTCGCCGCCTTCACGATCGCTGGCGTGTTCGGCTGTCTCGGGAGCCTGATCGTGGTCCTCGACGCTGGATCGTCTGCTGCCGCCGCAGCAGTCGTCGCTCCGATCGCGCTCGCGGTCACGACACTGATGCCCGTGCTGGCGCTGCGGATTTCCCGGTTCCCACGGCCCCACTTGCCGCGTACCGTCGACGATTTGGCGAACCTGCCGGGGCAGGTGGAGTTCGAAGTCGTGCAGTCCCGAGTTCGCCGGGCGCGGCTGATGTTGTCGGGTCTGGTGGCCGGCTGTCACACCGCTACTGCCGTCGGCATCGCGTTGCTCGCGGCAGCGGGTGACGCCTGGTCGTGGTCACTGGCGGGCGTGCTGTTCTTGCTGATGCTGTTGCGTGCCAGGCTTTTCCGGGAGATCCCTCAGGTCGCGTCGCCAATTCTCACGGCGACTCTCGCTTTGCTCACAGGCACCGCAGTCGCCGTTTCGCAGGCGTCGGGCAACAACACCATGCTCCTTGGTGTCGTGCTGCCGGTCCTCTTGGTCGGCGCGGCCATCGCCACTCTGGTCGGCCTTGCGAGCGGGCGGCATGCGCCTAATCCACGTACGGCCCGGTTGCTCGACATAATCGAGACCACGTTGCTGCTGGCGGTGGTGCCGCTCGCGCTGGCCGTCTGGGGCATTTATCGAGTGTTGCTGGATTTGGGCGGATGACGTTCGCCCGGCTGACTTTTGTCGTGGCTCTGCTCGCCACGATCGTCGTGCTGCCTGGAACTGCGCTGGCGGCGTGCCGGCCGGATCCGGTGCCGGGACCTGCGCTTCCGAAGACCGCACCACGTGACCCGGTGCTGGATCGGCTTGGTCTTGAACGAGTTTGGGAGATCTCGAAGGGCTCGGGAGTCACGGTCGCTGTCATTGATTCCGGTGTGGACGGTCGGCATCCCAAACTGAGCGGCGCGATGCTGCCTGGGCTTGAACTCTCGCCGGTGGCGGATCCCCGCGGGTTCACGAGCGCACCCGGTGGTGGCACAGAGGACTGTGAAAACCACGGCACCGCGGTCGCGGCATTGATTGCCGGGAGCGACGCCGACGACGACCGTGTCATCGGGGTGGCACCGGCCGCCAAGATCGTGCCGATCCGCTTCACCGTACCGTTCCAGCAGGCGACCGACTCGATGATCGCCGAGGCGATCCGGCTGGGCGCGGAGCGGGCGCAGGTGCTCAACTTGTCCTTCGCGCTCCCGGTCGACAAGCCCGTGATCAAAGACGCGGTCGCTGCGGCGATCGCTCGCGGCGCGGTGGTGGTCGCGGCCGCCGGAAACGAACAACAGGACCAACCGGGCGTCACGTGGTATCCCGCCGCGTACGACGGTGTACTCGCTGTCGCGGCGGTGGACCAGCGTGGCCAGCCGTTGAAGGAGTCGAACCAGGGACAGTGGATCGACGTCGCCGCGCCGGGCAAGGAGCTGACCACGGCCTCGGCGGGTGGACGCGGATACGTCGCGGTGAGCGGCACCAGCTTCGCGACTGCGCTGGTCTCGGGCGTCGTCGCGCTCGTGCGGTCGAAGTACCCAGGCATGTCCGTCGCCGATGTGGTCACCCGGATCACCGCGACCGCGACACCTGTCGCAGGCCAGCGCACGGACCGGATCGGGGCGGGGGTGATCGACCCGTTCGCGGCATTGACCGCCGCGCTGCCCGCGGGGATGTCCTCGGTCGCGGCCGGATCTGTCGAGATTGTGCCACTTCCGCCCGGGAACACCGGTCCGGGCGGGGTCTTGCTGACCGCGCTGAGCTGGGCCGGCGCGATCACGGTTGCCGCTGTCGTGGCTTTGCTGGGCGGAATCGCCGTGCGCAGGGGGCTGCGCCGGGGCTGGCGCCCCGGCCCTCTTGAACAGCGGGAGGACGCGTCACCGCCAGCCCGCGCCACCGACGTGGAGCTGACTTAGCAGTACATTTGTGCCATGCGGAGCCAGAAGATCGAGTTCACCGGGTCGCAGGGCGAGCAGCTGGCCGCCCGGCTCGAACTGCCCGACGGGGACATCTGGACGTACGCGCTGTTCGCGCACTGCTTCACGTGCGGCAAGGACGTGGTCGCGGCCAGCCGGATTTCGAGGGTGCTGACCGACTTCGGCATCGCCGTACTGCGATTCGACTTCACCGGACTGGGCGGATCGGCCGGAGACTTCGGCAACACGAACTTCTCGTCCAATATCGACGACCTGGTCCTCGCCGCAGACCACCTGCGAGCCCAGTTCGGCGCCCCTACCGTCCTCATCGGACACTCGCTCGGCGGCGCCGCGGTCATCGCGGCAGCGCATCGAATCCCCGAAGTCCGCGCGGTGGCAACCATCGGCGCCCCAGCGGATCCCGCGCACGTCGTGCACCTACTCGGCTCCGCGCACGAGGAGATCGTCGACAAAGGCAAGGCCGACGTGGTGCTGGCCGGCCGGACGTTCTGTATTCGCAAGCAGTTCCTCGACGACATCGCCGAACAGCCGCAGGCCGAGCGAATTCGTAACCTCAAGGCGGCATTGCTCGTGATGCACTCGCCGACCGACGAGTACGTCGGAATCGAGAACGCCAGGCGCATCTTCGACACGGCGCACCATCCTAAGTCGTTCGTTAGCCTCGACGGCGCCAATCACCTGCTCACCAAACGAGAAGACGCCGACTACGTCGCAAACGTCCTCGCCACCTGGGTCACCCGCTACGCCGTCAAATCCTCACAACCTGAGGAGGGCAGGGTCGTCGTCGCCGAAAACGGTGATGGCCCGTTCGGTCAACGCGTCACCGTGGGCCGTCACGTTCTCACGGCGGATGAGCCTATGCCGGTAGGCAATGACAGCGGACCGACCCCGTACGACTTGCTTCTCGCCGCGCTTGGTGCGTGCACTTCGATGACGCTCCGGATGTACGCCGACCGCAAGCAATGGCCGCTCAAGCAGGTGTCAGTGCACTTGCATCATTCCCGCATCCACGCCGAGGACTGCGCCGATTGCGAGACCAAGGCGGGCATGCTCGACCGTATTGACCGCCGGATCCACCTCGACGGCGACCTCACGGCCGAACAACGCCAGCGCCTGCTGGAGATCGCCGACAAGTGCCCAGTCCACCGAACCCTGCACTCCGAGATCGAGATCCGCACGACTACGTGAGACGAGCCCGGTCAAGCACCTCCTCAAGACGAAGCGGACTAGCTGGATGGTGCGTCAGGCAGAGCGGCGTCGCGACCTGACGGAAGCCGAAAGCCTCGCCCGAGACATAGAACTGACCGCGTTCCGGCCGGGAGATGTCGGCGACGGTGTTGCCCTTCGCCCTGGCCATGTCGTTGGCTGCGGCGATCTGCGTCAGGCTGTTGAGACGACCGAAGAACTGCGTCATCGCGTTGCCGACGACCTGGTTGTGCAAGCCCTTCGGCGCTTTGCGTGGCGAACAGGCCGAGGCCGTACTTGCGGGCCTGCGACGCCAGCACGATGGTACTGCGCGTGCTGGCCGTGAGGGTTCCAGCCGCGGCCATGGTCTGGGCTTCGTCCATCACGAACAGCGCGCCGAGCGGGCGATCCCCCGCCGGGTTGCGCTTGATCCAAGCGAACAACTCCATCTGCAACTGGTTGACGAAGTTCTGTCGTTGTTCCTCTGAAGGCAGGCCGACGAAACTGATCACCGAGACCCTGACGACTTTGCCGGCCCGTGGCGTGATCAGCTCAGGTACAAGTCACTCGGCGGTCAGGTCCAGCGGTTCCGAGGAGCACCGGGCAGTTCACGCCGCGCTCGTGTCCGGCGACCCCGACGCCGCCACGGCACGGATGCGTGAGCACATCGAGAACGCCAAGACACGCGTGCTCAACGACCGAAAAGCGGTCATGAACGGCTGAACATGGCAGTGATGTCGGCGTACGCGATCGCATCGGCGGTGAAGCCGAACGTGCCGTGCTCCTTGAGCTCGCGGGCGGCCGTGATGAAGCTGCCGAGCGCGGTGCGGGACAGCGTGCTGCCCAGGCTGACCCGGCGGACGCCGAGTTCTTCCAATTCGGACAGTGGGATCGGTTCGCCGGACAGGCCCATGACCACGTTCACCGGGCGGTCGACCGCGCTCACCACGGCACGGATCTCGTCCTTTGTGGTCAGCCCCGGCGCGTAAAGGCAGTCCGCGCCCGCTTCCTGGTACGCCTGCAACCTGCGGATCGTGTCATCAAGGTCGGGATGGCCCATCAGATAGTTGTCACAGCGAGCGGTGAGCAGGAACTTGAACGGCAACGTCCGCGCCGCGTCGACCGCTGCCCTGATTCGCGCGGCGGCGATGTCGATGTCGTAACGGTCGCCCGCCGCCACCCGGCCACGGCCGTAGCCGCGGTCCTCAATGGATCCGCCGACAATGCCGGTTCCTGCAGCCGTCAGGATGAACTCGCCGACCGCGTCCGGGTCGTCGGCGAAGCCTTCCTCCAGGTCGGCACTCACTGGCAACTCGGTGGCGCCGGCGATGGACCGCACGTAGGCCAGCATTTCTTCCTTGTCGGTCGCCCCGTCCCGGCGGCCGAGCGAGAAGGCGAACCCGGCGCCTGTGGTCGCCAGCGCCTCGAAGCCGATGTGCTCGAGGATCCGGCTGGTTCCGACGTCCCACGGGTTGGGAATGATGAAGGCTTGCTCGCGTTCGTGCAGGTCGGCGAAGGCGGCGGCTTTTTCCTGCTGAGTGGTCACGCCACCCTGGGTACACCTGCCCACTGACAATTCTCCGACAACCGCCACTTCATCCACCGGTGAAACCACCTGGTCAGCATCCATTCGGCGGTTGCGTACCGGCCAGTAGGCCCATCGTCACCCCCTGCCATCTGGTAGAACAAGCACCCGTTACGGGCGGAACTCCGATGGAACCGCGGCCAGGCGGTGTGCGTCGGAGCACATGCACGGGGCATTCGATTCGACTGGGGTGAGGGCCGCCATGCCCAACGGGTTTGGAACCGTTCCCGAGGAACTGCGGAACGCGGCGAACAAGATCGGTGACGTCGTCAGCAAAGTGGCGGGCGCCGTCTGGCAGCCACCGAGTGGCGACTACGGCCACCAAGGCGTCCAGGCGGGCTGGTCGGTGTTCATCGAGGAGATGAAGAAGAACATCGACGGCCTGCGGGAGAAGGCCGACGGCCACGGCAGCGGCCTGATCACCGCCGCGACGTCCTATTTGGAGAGAGAAACCGGAGTCGGCGACCTGCTCGGCAAGGCGGGTGAGTTCCTCGGTGACACCGGGTCCGGGCTCACCGGCGGCGCGGTCGGCATCGCCCCCAGCATCTCCTCGCGGCTCAACCCTGAGTCGGCCCCGGGCATCGGCCCGGCCGGACCCGGACGGATGGTGTTCTGATGGCCGCCGAACTCGGTCAGACGATGGATCCCCGTGAACTCATCCCGGGGATGCCCGAGGCGATCTCCAGCGACCTCAAGGCCCTTGTCGAGAACGTCAAGCAGGTCGCGACGGTCGGCCGCGACCTCGGCGGCGTCGACGTGGTGGAGTGGACCGGCGACGCCGCGTCCTCGTTCCTGGAGATGTTCGGCCAGGAACCGCCGAAGTGGATGCAGGCGGTTGAGGACATGGGCATCGGCGGCGAGGCCCTCGCCGACTTCGGTGACACGCTGACCTGGGCGCAAGGCGAGGCCCAGAAGGCGATCGAGATGTACACCGAGGCGATGGCCGCGTCCCGCGCCTTCGCCGCGCAGGCCCTGGAGACGGTCCAGCAGGGTGGCATCGTCACCCAGGTCACCGACCCGGCCGCGGCGGCGTTCCAGAACGCGCAGACCGTGCTGCAGAACGCGCGTGACCAGCTCGCCTCGGCGGGCGGCACGATCGCCCAGATGTTCGGCATGCAGCCGGACGGCGAAGGCAAATACACGGCGCAGGGCCCGGAGCGTGGTTTCGGCGTCGACGGCCACAACCCCAACAAGCCAGGGTGGCACCGCGGACCGGGCGGCAAGAGCTACAACCGGGAGTTCGGCAGCCAGAACCAGGGCAACCTGGGCGACATGATCGGCGGCGCCATGCAGGGCGTGCTGAAGTCGCTCGGCATCGAGATCCCCGAGGGCGAGTGGAAAGCCGCGGCCGAGGCCAAGGTCTGGGGCGCGGAGGCGGAAGGCAAGTTCGATTCGGGCTTCTTCAGCGGCGAGGGCAAGGCCAGCATCGACACCATCGGCGCCGGGGCGGAGGCCCACGCCAAGTGGGGTCCCGACGGCCTGAACGCGGGTGCGAGCGCCGAGGCGTACCTGGCCAAGGCGGAGGCCGAGGGCAAGCTCAACTTCGGCGACCACGCCAGCGTGTCCGGCAAGGGCGAGGTCTTCGTCGGCGCGAAGGCCGAAGCCGAGGCCAACATCGGCTGGGGCGGCGCGGACGTCAGCGCCGGCGCGTTCGCCGGTGCCCGGGCCGAAGGCGAGGTCGGCGCCGAGGTCGGCGGTGTCGGCGCCGGTGTCCAGGGCGAGGTGTGGGCCGGTGCCGGTATCGAGGCCGACGCTCAGCTGGGCATGGGTGACGACGGCAAGTTCCACGTCGGCGGTTCGTTCGGCATCGGTCTCGGGTACGGCGGCAAGGTCGGCTTCGACGTCTCGGTCGACCCGGGCAAGGTCGTGGACACGGTCGGCGATGTGGCCGGGGCGGTCGGCAACGGCATCAGCAGCGCGGGCAAGGCCCTCGACCAAGGAGTCAGCAACGTCGCCGGTGGCGTCAAGGACTTCTTCGGACTGTAAAGCGGATGGAGATTCAACCGAATGGCAACCACGATTCCGGTACCGATCGAGTTCTCGCTGCCGGACGGATGGCGTGCCGCCCCGCCTGACGAGGTCGGTTCGCCCAACGTCGCGTTCGTCGCGCTGAAACCGCCCGCCGTCAACGGGTTCACCTCGAACATCACGATCTCCGGGGAGATCCGGCCGGACGTGCCGCTCGACCAGATCGCCGACGAGGCACTCGCCAGGCTGCGCAACCAGGTCGTGCAGATGAAGGTGGGCAACCGTGGTCAGCACGGCAGTCCGGAGAACCCGGGACTCACCCAGGCCGTGCGGGTGCTGATCCAGGCGGGCGGCCGCCAGATGGACGTGGCGCAGCTGCAGGTCTTCATCGGCATGCAGGACGTGCGCGACCCCGACCGGCAGGCCGTGCTGCACATCGTGCTGTCCGCGGACTCCGACGAGTTCGAGCGCGTCATCACCGACTTCCAGCAGTTCCTCACCACCGTCCGGCCGGATCCGGCGGCACAGAACACCAACGGGGGCTGGTGACCATGACCGAGTGGTCAGAGCGTCTCGCGCGCAGGATCGAGTCGATCGACCAGGCAGCGGCGGACAACCGGATGCGTGCCGAGGCGTACCGGCAGATGACCGAGGAGCTCAAAGCCGTCGACGGCACCGCCACGTCACCGGACGGTATGGTGACCGTCGTCGCCGGAGCGGGTGGTTCGGTCAAGTCCATCACCTTCAGCGACGCGACAAGGTCCACGGACCCGGCTCTGTTGTCCAAGACGGTGATGCACACCATCGCCAGGGCGCAGGCGGACGCCGCCCGGTCGCAGGCCGAGGTGGTACGTCGTGGGCTTGGTGGCTCCGAGCTGCTCGACCGGGTGCTGGCCGAGGAGGAGAAGGTGTTCGGCGACATGCCGACGCCGGATCCCGGGGTGAGTTCGCTGCGGCGAGCGCCCGCCCCCACCACCAGCCGGCCGGGTTACGACGACTACGAGGACGGATTCGACATCTACCAGGGAATGCGCCGTTGAGCCCAATAGCGATCATCGCGATCGTGGTCGGTGGCCTGATCGTGGTGGGCGGCCTGCTCACATGGATGATCATTTGGCTGCGTAAGGACTACCAGCAGCACGAGGCAGGCGTCCTCGACCGGCTGTCCGAGCAAGCACCGAGACTCGGCTGGCGGTTCGAGGAACGCGCGGACAACTACATCGACGTGTTCAACGACGTCGAGCGCTACCCCAAGCTGTCCGAGCCGATCGTCGGGCATGCCGCGTCGCCCAAGGCTTTGCGGGCCCACGACGTGGTCACCGGCCAGCACCGGGGCAGGCCGTTCCTCGCGGCCAAGTTCTGGACGTCGAAGCCGATGGACACCCGCGACGGCGGCGGCTGGGAGTGGTTCCACGCGATCTGGGTGCACACGCCCGCGCCTCGCCCAACGCTGGACGTGCGCTCGGTGCCCCGGATGCAGAGCGCTGTCGGGTCCGCTTTGGGCATCGGCGACCTGAAGATCGGGCACCCCGAGTTCGACGCCCGCTACCAGGTGACCGCGCAGAACGAGCAGTTCGCGCGGGACGTGCTCAGCCCGCAGCTGATCGACCTGCTGCTGACCGATCAGCGCACGTTCCAAGGGTTCTGGATCCGCGGCCAGCAGCTCGAGGTGATCGGCGACATCGTCGAGGACCACCGCGACCCGGAGAACCTGGTGCCCGCTTTGGACCTGCGCAACGACATCATGGACCGGATCCCCAGCCAGGTGTGGACGTAACTCACCCTGCCGCAACGGTCAACTCATGGTGCCGCAACGGTCAACTCATGGTGCGGCAATGGTGGACACGGGGTGCCGGAGTGGTGAACACGGGCAATACCCTCAAGGGATTACTTGTGACAGCGTTGGTGGCGGCGGCCTTCGGGGCCGTCGCCACACTTGTTTCCGCGGCAACGCCGCCCACCAGGACCGAGACCGACGTCCAGCGCACTGTGGCCGGACCCGGCCGCGTGCGGTGATCACGGCGTCGAGTGGAACATCGACCTGCACGCGGTGAACTGGACCTTCTTCGACGACAACGGCAAGCGCATCAAGCTGGTCCAGCACATCACCGAGGACAACACGGTCCGCAACACCGTGTCCGGTCTGACGTTGCGCGACAGCCCTGTCGACTTCGTACAGACCTCGACGTTCAATCCGGACACCGGGGTACGCGAGAAGATCTACATCACGGGCACGTCGGTGAACGTGCGCCGCGGCAAGCAGCATCTGGTCGACCGCGGGCCGATCGTGCTCGACGGCCAGAGCGGCAAGATCCTGTTCGCTGTCGGGCCGCATCCGGTCCGCAAGCAGATGGAAGGCAGCTTCGACATCACCCGTGCGCTGCCGGCGTTCTGCGAGATCCTGCGCTGACACGCGCAGGGGCGCGCGGTCCCCGGTTTTGGCCGCTAATGGCGTAATACTGCGTCGGTGCTCGTCACTCCGACCGGTTTGGTGATCTCCCCAGGAGACCTCGTCGACCTGTTGGAATGCGAGCACCGCAGCGTTTTGGACCACGCGCTGGCGATGAGGCTCGAGGGCGCGCCACAACCGGCCGAGCCGCAGAACCTGCTGGTCGCCAAGCACGGTCTGGCCCATGAGCAGGCGGTTCTCGAACAGCTCGAGGCCCGCTACGCGGTCACCAAGATCGATTTGCCCGCTCCGCAGCCGGACGCGCTGATCCAGGCGGCCGAGCAGACCCGCCAGGCGGTCGAGGCCGGTGCGCCCGCGATCTACCAGGCCGTTTTCTACGACGGAAGGTTCTACGGCCGCGCGGACTTCCTGATCCGCGACAAGAACGGCGGCTACGAGCCACACGACACGAAACTGACCCGGCACGCGAAACCCTCAGCTGTCCTGCAGCTGACGACCTACGCAGCCGCGCTGCGGGACGCCGGGTACCCCGCAGGCCCGGACATGCACCTGATCCTGGGTGACGGAACCAGGCATTCCTATCGTGTCAACGACTTCCTGCCACTGGTGCAGGACTTGCGGGCCCGGCTCGCGGAGCGGCTGGCCAAGCCTGCGCGCCTGCCTGAGCAGCTGTGGGCGGATGAACGTGCAGCGTGTGCCACGTGCAAGTTCGGCACGCACTGCGCGTCCGGCCGGGAAAACGACCGTGACCTGTCACTGGTCGCCAACATCCGGGCTGATCAGCGTCGGAAACTCGTCGCGGCGGGCATGTCCACGATCGACGACCTGGCCAACGCGACCGCGATGGACCGGCCGTCGACCATGTCCGCGGCCACCTTCAACGGGTTGCGGTCCCAGGCCGCGATCCAGGTCATCCAGGACGCTTCACGCACGCCGGACGATCCGGTCGGCAAGGTGGCGTACGAGGTGCTGTCGCCCGAAGTGCTCGCCACCTTGCCGGAACCGGCCGACGGTGACGTGTTCTTCGACATGGAGGGTGACCCGTTCGCCTTGGCGGGCCAGGGTCTTGAGTACCTCTTCGGCGCGGTGACCATCACCGACGGCAAAGAGGAGTTCCGTCCCTTCTGGGCACACAGCCGCGCGCAGGAAAAGCAGGCGTTCGAGGACTTCGTCGACTTCGCGCTCGAGCGCACGGTGAAGTACCCGGGCTCGCACATCTATCACTACGCGCCCTACGAAGTGAACGCCCTCAAGCGTTTGGCCGCCTTGCACGGCACGCGTGAGGAAGCCGTGGACACATTGCTGCGAACGGGTTCGCTCGTTGACCTGTATGCCGTGGTGCGCAAGGGATTGCGGGTCTCGCAGCGGTCGTACTCGATCAAGTACCTGGAACCGCTGTACATGCCGGACAAGCGGGACGGTGACGTGGTCAACGCCGTGTCCAGCATCGAGGCGTACGAGGAATACCTCACGCTGCTCGCCGCCGACGACATCCCCGAGGCGGAAGCGGTACTGGACGGGATCAAGGACTACAACGAGTACGACTGCGTGTCCACGAATCGGTTGTACCGTTTCCTGTTGCAGGTGCGTACCGAGGCCGGCATCGAGCCGCACCAGCCGAAAGAGTCCGAAATGGACGTTCTGATCAACGAGACCGCCGAGGCCGAAGCCGCGGAGCGCCGGGCCGAACGCGCGGCCCGGATCGCGGCAGTGGTCGAGCCGTTGCTGGCCGACCTGCCCGAAGACCCGAGCCAGGCAACGGAAGACGAACAGGCGCGGGCGTTGCTCGCGGCGGCGGTCGGATATCACCGGCGCGAAACCAACCCGGCGTGGTGGGACTTCTTCCGCCAAGTCGGTGCCCCGCTGTCCGATCTGGAGTCCGACACCGCTTGCACGGTCCCGGTTTCCGTGCGCGCCGAGGATTGGACGGCACCCAAAGGCCGGGTGCGTAACGCCAAACGCCTCTTGCACGCGCGCTGCGATCCCGACCGGCCGCACCCGTTCGACACGAACGAACAGGTCCGCATGCTGTATCCGGGCACTCCGGTCAACTGGACACGCAACGCGAAGGTCGTCGAGGCGACGGCCGAGACGATCACCCTTGAGGAGAGCGCCAAGCCGGACGAGACGACCAACGACGTGCCGATCGCGATCCTGCCCGGCGACCCGGTGAAGCCGCAGCCGAAAGACGAGGCGGTCTATTCGCTCGCCGAGGGCGTGGTCGAGATTCTGCCGATGCTGCCCGCGCACCCGGGCATCGACCTGTTGCGCAGGCTGCCGCCGCAGACCATCAGCGGCAAGCTGCCGCAAGGCGAAGACCTTGTCGCCACAGTGATTTCGGCGGTCGACGCACTGGACGGCTCGACACTGGCCGTGCAGGGCCCGCCGGGCGCGGGAAAGACGTACCTGGCCGGGCGGTTGATCGCGCACCTGATCCGCAAGGGCAAGTCGGTCGCGGTGACGTCCAACAGCCACAAGGCCGTGGAGAACGTACTCAGCTCGGCCTTGGCCGCGGGTCGTGAACTCGGTGTGCCGATCCCGTGCGCGAAACGCGCGAAGGGCATGCCCAACAAGGACCATGAGTGGGACCAGCCGAAGGACAACAACTCCCTGGCGCGGTGGCGTTCTGATCAGGGCAGCGGGCACCTGGTCGGCGGCACCGCGTGGACGTTCGCCAACGCGGCCATGCGGGAACAGCGTTTCGACGTGTTGATCATCGACGAGGCCGGCCAGTTCGCCTTGGCCGACGCGCTCGCGGTGTCGACTTGCGCCCGTAACCTCGTGCTGCTCGGTGACCCTCAGCAGTTGCCCCAGGTCGTGCAGGGCACGCATCCGGCAGGCGCGGACGTGTCCGCGCTGGGGCATCTTCTCGGTGAAGCCGACGTGATTCCGCCGAGCCTCGGCTACTTCATGGACCAGACCCGGCGTATGCATCCCGGGGTGTGTGACCCGGTTTCCCTACTTTCGTATGCCGGACTGCTGCACGCGCACCCGACTGCGGAAGGCCGACGGGTCGACGGCATCGAACCTGGCCTGTACACGCACTATGTCGATCACAGCCACAACATCACGAGCTCACCCGAGGAAGCCGAGGCCGTGGTGGCGACGGTGAAGTCGCTGGTCGGGAAGACCTGGGTGGACGGCGACACCACCCGGCCGCTCACCGACGGCGACATCCTGGTCGTGGCGCCGTACAACCTGCAGGTCAGGGTGGTTCGGCGGGTGCTGGAGGAGGCCGGGTTCACCGAGACCAGGGTCGGCACGGTGGACAGGTTCCAGGGCCAGGAAGCACCCGTGGTGCTTGTCACAATGACGTCGTCCGCCGCGGTCGATCTGCCGCGCGGGCTGGACTTTCTGCTGTCCCGCAACCGGCTGAACGTCGCTTTGTCGCGTGCGCAGGCGCTTGCGGTGCTCATCTGTTCACCGAGGCTCGTGCAGGCCGACATCCGCGATGTCGAACAAATGCGGTTGGTGTCCGGAATGATCGGTTTGCAACGTGGCGCCCGCCACTGGCCCGCCTGACACTTTTTGGTTGCTCTGCGTGGCGGATAAGATGGGGGTCACCGTCCTGAGAAAGGCGTCAAAGCTCCATGACCAGCGATTTCGACGCTGCGCCGGCCAAGTTCACCACGCTTGGGCTCACCTTCGACGACGTTCTGCTACTGCCCGCCGAATCCGACGTTGTGCCGAGCGGAGTGGACACCTCCACCCAGGTCTCGCGCAACATCCGACTGCGTGTCCCGCTGCTGTCCGCGGCGATGGACACCGTGACCGAGGCACGGATGGCGATCGCCATGGCCCGCCAGGGCGGCATCGGCATCCTGCAGCGCAACCTGTCCATCGAAGACCAAGCCCGGCAGGCCGAGACGGTCAAGCGCTCGGAAGCAGGCATGGTCACGGACCCGGTGACGTGCTCACCGGACGCCACACTGTCCGAAGTGGACGCCATGTGCGCCCGCTACCGGATCTCCGGCCTGCCGGTCACCGACGAGAACGGCAAGCTGGTCGGCATCATCACCAACCGCGACATGCGCTTCGAGGTGGACCACACCCGTCCGGTCAGCGAAGTGATGACCAAGGGCCCGCTGGTCACCGCCCAGGTCGGCGTCTCGGCCGACGCCGCGTTGGGGCTGCTGCGCCGCCACAAGGTCGAGAAGCTGCCGATCGTGGACGCCGACGGCAGGCTGCACGGCCTGATCACCGTGAAGGACTTCGTCAAGACCGAGCAGTACCCGTTGTCCACTAAGGACCCTGACGGCCGTCTGCTGTGCGGCGCCGCGGTCGGTGTCGGCGAGGACGGCGTCAAGCGCGCCATGGCCCTTGCTGACGCGGGCGTTGACGTGATCATGGTCGACACGGCCCACGGTCACGGCCGCAACGTGACCGAGACCGTCGCCCGCCTGAAGAAGGAGCTCGGCGACACCGTCGACATCGTCGGCGGCAACGTCGCGACCCGCGCCGGTGCCCAGGCCCTGGTCGACGCGGGCGCCGACGGCGTCAAGGTCGGCGTCGGCCCCGGTTCGATCTGCACGACCCGTGTGGTCGCAGGCGTCGGCGTCCCGCAGATCACCGCGATCTACGAGGCGTCGCTGGCGTGCCGTCCGGCAGGGATCCCGGTGATCGGGGACGGTGGCATCCAGTACTCGGGTGACATCGCCAAGGCCATCGCGGCCGGTGCCAGCTCGGTGATGATCGGCAGCCTGCTCGCGGGCACGGCCGAGTCCCCCGGCGAGCTGATCCTGGTCAACGGCCAGCAGTACAAGACCTACCGCGGCATGGGCTCGCTGGGCGCGATGCAGTCCCGTGGCGAGGCGAAGTCGTACTCCAAGGACCGCTACTCACAGGACGACGTGCTGTCCGAGGACAAGCTGGTTCCCGAGGGCATCGAGGGCCGTACGCCGTACCGCGGCCCACTGAAGAACGTCGTGCACCAGCTCGTCGGCGGCCTGCGCGCGGCCATGGGCTACACCGGTTCGCACACGATCGCGGAGCTGCAGGACGCGCAGCTGATCCGGATCACGGCGGCGGGCCTGAAGGAGAGCCACCCGCACGACATCACGATGACCGTCGAGGCCCCGAACTACACCGCCCGCTGACAATCTCTCGTGAGTGTTTCGGCCGGTTAGAACCGGCCAAAACACTCACGAGGGCTTCAGGTGGCTTTCGATCTCGTCGGCGCCCCGCTCGGCTCCTCCGCTCGCGGCGATCACGGTGCGCATCCGGTCCAGGTTCGCCCGGATGTCCGGGTCTGTGCTCACCCTGGTCACGGCGGCACGCAGGTCGTTGCCGCGCCTGTCGCCCAGCCCCAGCTCGACTACCCGGTCCGCGTTGGCTTTCTGCTCGGGTGTCAGCGGCATCGTGACCATCGGGACTCCGTGGCTCAACGCCTCCATAACCGAGTTCATCCCCGCGTGCGTGACGAACACGCTGGCCTGCTTGAGCACCGCCACCTGCGGGAACCTCGGCCGGATCTCGAAATTCGACGGCACAGCGCCAAGATCCACGTCGCCGACGGTCATCGCCACCTGCCACTCGGTGTCTCCGAACATCTCCATGCACCTCCGATAGAAGTCCCTATCGGTGAACACCGAACCGAGCGAGATGTACAGCAACGGTTTGCCGCGCGGCGTCCACTCTTCCTGGCCACGGTCGCCAAGAAGCGGCCCGATGAAACGGAACCGGTCGTCGAACGTGTCGCCGGCCGGTTGGAAGTCCCGGGGCAGGAAAACGAGGTTCAGCCGCTGTGGAACCTCCCATGTGCCCGCGAAGTCAAGGTGCACGCCGTGCTCCGCCGAGAACCGGGCGCACTCGGCTTCGATTTCCGTGGGGTCCAGGCCGGTGATCATCGTCTGGTGCAACGGAAAGGCGTCGTTGGCGGCGAAGTTCGGAATCGTCCGCACGGCCGGAATGCCGAGTTTCTCCGCGACCAGCCGGGCAGGCCAGTTGGTCGTGTCGTAGATGATCGCGTCCGGCCGCTGCTTCGTGCAGTGGTCGAGCAGGACCGGATAAGTCAGGCTCAGTGATGCGAAGAAATGCTTGAGCCACGACGCCAAAATGTTGTCGCCGATCGGGAAGTACGGCAGCATCTTGGGCAACGCAACGAATGTGGAACCAGCGCCGACAGCCTCTTCTGTCGCGTATTCGACCTGATGCCCGCGCCGGACGAGCTCAGCGACAAGCGGCAACGTCGGAGTGATATGGCCTTGACCCGTCAGCGTGACGAACAGCAAGCGCATGAACCCACATTACGGATTCAGCTGCCTGACTTCATCCGCCCACCGATCAAGCAATGGCATGTCGTGTGAAATCGCGAGCACACCGGCTTGTGATTCCTTTTGGTAGTCACGAATCACCGCGACCAATGCCGCGGTCGTCGAGGCGTCCAGCATGGTGGTCATCTCGTCGCACACAAGATAAGCCGGGCGCAAAGCCAAAGCACGGGCCAGGCACGCGCGTTGCAACTGGCCGTCACTGACCTCGTGGGCGCGCCGATCCAACAGATCCGGTGTCAGGGCAACGAGTTCCGCGAGCTCGTCGACCCGGTCGGGCTTGCCGTTGGCGCGAGATGGCTCGGCGATGACGTGACGTAATGTCATCCGGGGATCGACGGACAGCCGAGGTTGCTGGAACAGCACACCGATGCGGGTCCGGTATTCCCGTGGCGCGCGATACCGGAAGCCGTCCACCACCGAACCGTCGATCGTCACCGTGCCGGAGAAAGGCTTGTGCAGCAACGACAACACCCTGGCCAAGGTGGATTTGCCGCTGCCGCTCGGTCCGGCTAGGCCAATGGTCGCACCGGGCTCGACAGCCAGGGAAACGTCGGTGATCACTGGCTGGCGTGGGTGGTAGCCAGCGGTGACGGCGGTGGCGCTCAGCATGGCTGGTGGCAGGCGACGGCGTGACCGTTCACCTGAGTCAATTGTGGACGGTCACTGCATTCATCGGTGACTCGGTCACATCGAGGCGTGAACGCGCAGCCTGGCGGCAAGTCGGTGAGCACGGGCGGCAGTCCTGGGATCGGCGTGAACGCCCGGTCGGGCAACGAGTCGACCAGGCCTCGGGTGTACGGATGGCGTGGCGCGTCGAGGACTTCCTCGGCCGGCCCGACTTCGACGAACCGACCGGCGTACATCACCGCGATCCGGTCGGCCACTCGACGGGCCGCTGAGAGGTCGTGCGTGATGAGCAAGACCGCCCGGCCGTCGGCCACGAGCAGGCGCAGTTCGGCCACCAAGGCGTCGACCAACGCCCGGTCGAGGCCCGTGGTCGGCTCGTCAGCGATAATCAACCACGGGTCACCGGCGAGAGCCAATGCCGTGGCCACTCGTTGGGCCATGCCGCCGGACAACTGGTGCGGGTACAAGTCCAGGTCGGCGGGTTTGAGGCCGGCGCGCGCGGCAACGGAGTCCGCGGAAGGCCTTTCCGAATCTGGATGCAGGAACCGCAGCGCCTCATCCAACTGGGCGCGGGCGGTGCGTACGGGCGTGAGATGCGCGGCCGGGCTTTGCGGCACCAGCCCGATCTGCCTGCCACGGACCTGCTGGCTGAGCACTTGGTCGGACGCCGACAGCAAGTCCAGCGAGCCGAGCATCGCGGTCCCGGCTACTTCCGCGTTGCCGGGCAGGAATCCCAGCAACGCGCTGGCCAATACCGACTTGCCACAGCCGCTTTCGCCGACCAGCGCTACGCATTCGCCGGGCGAGATGGCAAACGACACGTCGCTGACCGCGGAAACCTTGGCATCCGGCAGCGTGAACCGGACAGACAACGAGTCAACACTGAGACTTGCTGTGACACTCACCATGACAGCTCCGAGCGACGCCGTGGGTTGAGCCTGTCCCGCCACACTCCGCTGAGCCCGGAGATCGCCAGTGTCGCGATCACCAGAACGAGCCCTGGCGCCAAGGACATCCACCAGCCGCCGGTCAGCAACGACCGCTTGGCGTCGTTGATCATGTTGCCGATGCTGGCCATGTGCGGCGGCATTCCCAGGCCAAGAAACGACAACGCGGTCTCGTGCCACACCGCGTGCGGGATCATCAAGGTCGTGGCCAGCAGGACCTGCGGGGCCACGTTGGGCAGCAGATGCCTGCCCATCACGCGCATCCGGGACGACCCGCCGACGATCGCGGCGTCAATAAAAGGCCTGCCACGCAACGAAAGGATCTCCGAGCGCACGATTCGCGCGGACGACAGCCAATGTGTCAGGCCGATCGAGATGATCACTGAGGTCAGGCTCGGGCCAAGCACGGCAACGATCACCACGCCCAGCAAGAGATGCGGCACCGACGCGACCGTGTCGACCAACCGCATGAGCAACCGATCCACCCAGCCGCCCGCGGCTCCGGCGAGCGCACCGATCAGCGTTCCCAGGACCGTCGAGACCAAAGCGGCCACGATCCCGACCATCAGCGAGACGCGCAAGCCGTAGATCACCCGCAGCAGTACGTCCCGGCCCATCTCGTCGGTGCCGAACGGGTGCGCGAGACTCGGCGGCTGGTTGGCGATGGCGAGGTCGACGAACTGCTGGTTGAGGTTGACCACCAGCGGAACGACGATCACCGTCACGGCCAGCACACCAAGGATGATCGCTGACGTCATCAGCCGTACCCGTGGTGATTTGGGCGCCGCGGCCACCGCGATACGTGATCGCGTGGCCCGTCGCCATGACGTGTCAACCATCGAACCCCACCCTCGGGTCGGCCAACGCGTAGAGCACGTCAGCGATCAGGTTGCCCAGCAACACGGCCGCGGTGGCCAGCAGTGTCAACGCGCCGAGCAATGCGAAGTCGACGTTCAACGCGGCGTCCACAGTGGCCTTCGCGATCCCCGGCCACGAGAACACCGTCTCCACCAACAGAGCGCCACTGATCAACTCCGGCAACCGGGAACCGAGCAAAGTGAGGAACGGCAACAGCGACGTCCGCAACGCGTGCCCGAGAACCACAGTCCGGTCAGGCAATCCTCGTGCCCGCGCACCGATCACGTAGTCCTGGGTCAGCGATTCCATCAGGTTCTGCCGGATGAACAAGGCGAACCACGGCGCCTGCGAGATGGCCAGCACCGCGGCGGGGAGGACGAGATGCCGGACGAGCTGGCCGAAATCAAGCGCTTGGTCGCCATCGGTGAGCCCGCCGCCCGGTAACCACTGCAGTTGTTGAGCGAAGATGAACAGGGCGCCGAGACCGAGCCAGAACACCGGCGCGGCCTCCAGGACGTACGAGCCGGACGTGATCGCCCGGTCCAGCCAGCCGCCCTGCCGCCACGCGGCCAGCGTGCCCAACACCAGCCCGAGCACCAGGGCCATGCCGAACCCGACCGCCAGCAGCAGCGTCGACCAGCCAAGGCGATCGCCGACCACCTGTGAAACGGGCTGCTGCAAGGACAACGAGTCACCGAAGTCGCCCGTGACCGCGTGTCCGAGCCATGCCGTGTACTGCTCCAGCACCGGTTTGTCGACGCCCCAGTTCTCCCGGATCTGCGCGACCCGCTCGGGGTCCGCGCCGATGATCCGTACCCCGAAGTATCGTTCGACCGGATCGAACGGAGACGCCTTGGCCAGCAGGAACAGCCCGAAGCTGACGATCAGCAGAACCGGGACGGCGAACGCCAGCCGGCGCAGGACCAGCTTGCCGATACCGGCTTTCATTTCGGTGACCAGTGTTCGAGGTTCCACCAGACCGCGTGAACCATGCCGTGGTCATGCGGCTCAACCTGTTCCTCGAGCCCGTTCCACTTGTCCCGCATGACATACGTGTGGTCGAGGAACACCAGAAACGCCCAACCGGGATCCGCGACGAAGGCCTTCTGGAAGTCCTTGTACGCCTGCTTGCGGGCGGCGCGGTCGAGGTTCTTGCGAGCCTCGTCCAGTGCGGTGTCGACCTGAGAGTTCTTGTACAGGGTCATGTTGACGTAACCCGGCTGTCCACTGTAGCGCGAATGCAGCAAGGTATAGGCCGCGGTGTCCGGGTCGTACGGATCGCCGCCGCCCCACACGGCCGCGGTTTCCTTCTGCCGCTGAAGCATCAGCTCGAACGTGGTCGCCTCGACCGGTGCGTCGATGCCCAGCTTGGCAAGATCACTGCCGACGGCGAGGGCGAGGTCCTTGCGCAGCGAATCCTCGGCAGGGTAAAGGATCGGCAGTCGCGCGGGCTGGCCGTCTTTGGCGCGCTTGCCGTCCGGCCCCTTGTGCCACCCGGCCTGGTCGAGCAGGGCACCGGCTTTTTGCGTGTCGAAGTCGAACTTGGCTGCCGGGTCGTACCATTCGGCGAGATATGGCGAGATCGGTGTGGCGGCGGGCTTTCCGGCGCCAGCGAGGACTGTGTCGATCATTGCTTGCCGGTTGATGCCGGTGTTGATCGCGACGCGGACGTTCGGGTCCTTCGTGAACGGCAGTTCCGATGGGATTCCCAGTCCCCGGTAGTCCGCGGAGGGGTTCTGCACGATTCGGTAGCCGTTCTTGCCTTGGTAGGTCTGCGCCAACCGCGGTGGCAGGACGGTCGCGTCGAACTCACCGGATGCCATTCTCGTGGCTCGCGCGTTGTCGTCGGTGATGTAGACGAAGGTGACGGTCTTGATCGCGGGTTTGGTGTTCCAGTGGGTTTCGTTGGCCTTGAGCACCATCCGGTCGCCCTTGCGCCACTGGTTCACTGTGTACGGCCCGGTCCCGATCGGCGCGGTGTTGAACGGCGCGGCATTGATGTCGACGCCGTCGAAAGCCTTACGCGGCACAATGCCCAGGGTGAGCGTCTGGTCGAACGGGGCGTAGGGGTATTTCAGCTTGAAGACGACCGTGCTGTCGTCCGGCGCTTGGACTTCGGTGAGTGCGTCGTAGCGGGACGCGATGGTCGAGTTGACCTTGGGGTCTAGAACTGATTTGAAGGTGAACACCACGTCTTGCGCGGACAGTGGGGTGCCGTCGGAGAACTTGACGCCTTGGCGGAGTTTCGCCGTCCAGGTCAAGCCGTCCGCGGAGGCCTCCGGCAGCTTCTCGGCCAGGCCGGGCTTCAGGTTGAGCTTCGCGTCCCGGTCCACCAGACCGTCGAAGATTTTGGAGGCGCCGTCGGGCGCGTAACCCAGGATCGGGTTGAGGTTGTCCGGTTCTTGACCGGCGCCGATCACCATGGACGACGAGCCGGTGGCAGGCCCCTCCTGCGGGACCGAACACCCCGCCACCACAAGCGCACCAAGCAGGACAAACCCGACGACCGTTCGCATACGGCCATCTCATACTAGTAGCCAGAGTTTTGCAATAAGCGGTATGTCACGGGGATGAATGGTGGGGCGGGGTGTGGTGGCGCTCTTGGTTCAGCGGGTGCGATGTCGGCGTGCTCTGGTTGGGGTGCTCTCTGGCTGGGTCGGCGCGGTCTGGGCCTACTTCGGCGCGCTGGTGGGTCACCGCGGCGCGCTCGCCGGGCCAGCTCTGTGCCCACGCAACTTCGTGGCGCACCGTCGCCTCCGCTAGGCGCGCCTCACTGCTGCGGAGGCGCGCCTTTCACCTGAACGGCGCCATTCCGTCATCGGCGCGTGTCGCGGCGGTTGGCGTCGTTGTCCACGTCGATGCATTCCTTCCGAACCTTCTCGCGGATCTTTTGCTGCTCGGTCACTTCCTCGGCTCGCACCCGGACCTGTTCCACCGGCACCGCTTCCTTCGCCACCACCGGCTTCTCCTCGTGCAGAATGACTTCCTGCTCCTCCTCGCCGATCTTCGCCTTGCCCGCGCGACGAGGATCGACTGGTTCGCGCTCGATCCTGACCTCTTCATGCGAGACCGGCACGGTGACCTGCTGTTCCTCGGTCACCACGTGCTTGCGTAGGCGCACCCTGCCCGATTCGACTCGCTGGGTGCCGACGTTCAACTGCTCTTCCGAGCGGGTCATTACTTGGTCGCCGCGGCGGTCGCCGGTGCGTTGCGTGGGCATGCCGTAGTACTCGTACAGCCCCATGCTTTCTTTCGCCGACAGCCTTCCGTCTGCTTCTATTCGGGGGGCGTCCTTGATTTTGTCCTTGCCCCAGTTGACGTGCAGACCGTCGTTTCCTGATGTCGCGCCCGCGAGTGGGACGAAGCTTTCCTTGTGCCCGAACAGGCCAGTGTGGACCGTGACCCACTCCGGCTGTTGCGACTCTTCGCTCAGGTACACCGTTCCTACCCGGCCGACGCGCTCCCCGCGGGTGTCGTACACCTCGCTGCCAACGAGTTCCTGCGGTCCCATGCCTTCACCTTCCGTGTCTATAAAGGACGACAACGTTCGGGAGTCCACGGTCCACTGAGTACGCGACCACTGCAAACCGGGCAGCACGAGACGCCAGGAAGAATCCTGGTATCGGCCACCGTACGCAAGAACAAGACCGTCAAGGCGAGTGGTTTACCCAAAACGAAAGCGGGTAACGAAAGGCACCTCCGCGTGTACTTGCGAGCCCTGTGGGTGACAAGTGACTCGGACGCGGGTTTCTAACGGACTACCAGCCCCAGCGCGATGCGGCGACCGATGTCAGAAAGCTGTACGCGGGCAAAGGTGCCACGAAGTCCGCAGCGTGGCCAGCCACAGCCGTTCGGGCGGCCTCCACATCGGCCAACGGCAGCAGGAAGGCCCGGCGCGCTGTTCCCGGTAAGGACACCGATTCCTTGGCCATGGCCGCGATCGGCGCCAGCGCGTCTTCGCCCCACTGCGGCGAACGCAGGTACACGTGGGCCTCGACCAAACCGTCAAGCCGGTCGAGGTGCCCACGCAACGTCTGAGCCGATGGTTTCAGTACCTCGACTGGGATCGCGGCTTCGTCGTCCGCGAAAGTCCCGAACCGCAACGGCACCACTGGGCCGTTGGTCACCATCCCGCAGAGCATCTGCAGGTGTGCCATCGCGTCGTCCACGCCCAGCGACCGACCATCCGGGACCTCGCTGACCACGACGGCCAAGTCCTCCCACGCGATCAGGCGGACGCCAGTCGGGACGGGATGCTCGGCGCGGACGACACCATGCAGGCGTAGCCTCATCGCTCCTCTTCGCTCACACGTTCCGTGTGGACCTGCGGCGGCACCGGGGGCTGTACTGCCACGGGGATCGCGGGCAGCAGGCCGAACGTTCCGGCGATGCCCTGCGTACCGGGCGGCGGGACGGTGCCGCTGCGACGGACCATCTCCACGCGGTGTGTGGCTTCCAGGTATCGGATGTACGTGTCCACGCTGGCGATCACGATCTTGGCTTCGATGGTCAGGATCTCGATCCCGATCACCGACACCCTGATCGTCGCGTCGATCACGAGTCCCTTGTCCAACAGAATGTTCAACGCCTCGGCAAGGCCGCCGGGGGCGGGAACGACTGGCGCGCTCATGTCACGGTCCCTTCCACGCCGAGCGCCACCCGCAACTCGGCGAACTGTGCTCGCAATGCGATCAGTGCCTGGCCCAACCGTTCGACTTCGTCATCGGTCAGCGAGCCGGCCGCCACCCGGCGCAACGCCTGCCGTTCCAGCAACTCGGCGAGGACCTCGAGCACGGCCACCACCAGCCGGCCGAGTCCTTGCCCGGCGTCGGCGGGAATCCGGGCGTCACTCATCGATCCCCACCAACAACGCTCTCACATCGAGCCGGATCAGGTCGATGCCGGCCAGCGAGATGATCACGTCGCCCCTGATCACCGCGCCGCAGTGGACGATCCGGTCGAGCAGGTCGGCCAAGGTCGGTTCACTCATCTTTGGACCGCCAGTTCGATCCGGGTGAACGAGTACGGCGGCCACGGCCCGGTCGTGTGCACGGTCGCGCCCAGTCGTTCCAGCGGTTCGGAAAGCCGGGTGACGCTGTCCCGGAATGACGCCTCATTGTCCTGCGGGACAAGGTAAGCGGCGTCGAGCAAGGTATGCGGCCGTTGTTCCCGGCATGCCGACTCGGTGGCGTGACAGCTGAGCTTGGCGTGCATCGTCTGCGCCGCTTTGGCCTGATCCCGGTCCCGGGACAACGCGGTTTGCCGATGCCGCAGGTATTCCGTGCCGGACAGCCCATCGGCCGGTGCTTCCGGCTGGGCGGCGCACTCGACCCGCACGCCCCACTCGCGGTGGCCCGCGACACGGTCGAGCCAGGTCAACGCCTCCTCGCGGCGCTCACGCAGCAGTTCCAACGCCGCTTGCTCACCGGTCACGACCGTGCCGAACCGCAGCGGTAGCACGGGTTCGTGCTCGAACACGGCACGCACAACGGCGTCATGTTCCCGTGCGAGCGTCGCCAACGCGCTGTCTTCCACTGGATCGGTGTCCAGGTTGGTGAACTGCGCGAGGTCGACATCGGCGACCACAGCGCCGATTCCATTGTGGGCGATCAACCTCGGCTCGGCGGCTGTGCGCAGCGCGGGCAGTTCGATCTCGCTGTCGCGAGTGATCGCGTAGACGCACAAGCCTTTCTCGACGCCCTCCAGCTGCGCGGACGGCGGCCGGTACGGCTTGACCGCCTCGGTGATCATGGCACTGACCAGCTGTTCGGACAGGGCCTCGACCGCTTTCGACCTGGCCAGCCGCAAGGCTTCGGCGAGGATCTGCGGCGCGTGCTGCCGGGCGAGCAGGTCGATCTCGGCGCTCACGACACACCGTCCGACGCCAGCGCGCGCTCCAATTCGGCCACCCTGCCGCGCAGTTGTTCCAGCTCAGCGGTGGGTTGGACGCTTTTCGGCGCGAAGAACGGATCGCCTGTCCACCAGTCCATGCCCAACTCCTTGGCGGTGGACGCGGACGCGATGAACAGACGCAGCCGCAGCGTCAGCAGTTCGATGTCGACGACGTTGACGGCGATGTCCCCGACGATGACGACGCCCTTGTCCAGCACGCGTTCCAGGACATCGGCGAGCGTACTCGGACTGTTCTCCACAGTGGACATACCTGCCTATATGTCAGTAGTGCCACGCGTATAGCGCCGGAGCCGTTCACAGGACACCAGTGCGCCGCCCTTGTCGACGTCGACGCGATACGTGGCCAGCACGCTGGTGCTGGCCGGGATTCGTTCCAGCTCAACCACATCGATCAGCACCGACCAGCCGTCCGGCGTTGCCCGTACGCCGGTGACTCCGTCCGGCTGACGCCCGGTGATCTGACTGAATTGTTCGGCTGCCAGGTTGATCGCGGTGACCGCCGTCAGGGTGGGCGGCGATCCCGGCGAGCTCTCGGATGACGGATTCGGTTCATCAGACGATCGCACATTCATCGCGTTCGTGATCGGTCAGCGAGCACCCGCGTTACCGCGTTCCGCCGACAACTCCCCAACGGCTGGCATGCCGATTACGTGAGTTGTCGCAGTGCGCGGACCCTGCTGGCGGAGTGCCAGTACGGCCGTTTCCGTAAAACTCGACTACTGGGCGTATTCAATTACAAGTGGGTAACTCAGTCACATCAGCTGACCATCGAGGGTTGAAACGGCCGAAGATGGGACGAATACGAAGTGCTCCTATCGGGTGATATACGTAAACCCGACCGGGGGTGACCATGATCCTGTTCGAAGGCCAGGACGTCGAAGAAGTACACGAAGTGGTGAGTACTCACTTCGCTCCGCACCGGCTGCGCGTCATCGAGGACCGGGAACTCAATGGCCGGTTCGTCACATCCCATGTCGGCCCGGTCTCCGTCTTCACGCTCGGTTACGGCGCGACCGTCGAAGTCCGGCCAGGCGAACTGCCGGACATCTACAACATCCATGTCCCGCTGACCGGGTACGGAACCCTATGGGTGGACGGGCGTCAGGTCGCCACGGCGAACAGCATGGTCGGTCCTGGGCAGCGACTGGACATGCGGTGGAGTGCGGACAGTGACACGTTGATCCTGCGGATCGTGCGCGAGGCGATCGACGACGCGCTTGCCAAGCGACTCGGCGAAACCCCAGCCACGCCAATCCATTTCGACGCCGACATGCACGAAGCCACGGCGGGCTCATGGCTTGCCGCCGCGCGGATCTTCGGCGAAAGCGCGGCCGAGGGCTTGTTCACCCAATCCCCTTTGGCGGCAGCGCACTTCGAGCAGCTGTTGCTGCAAGGCCTGCTGGACAGTCAGCCGCACACGTTGACCGATCAGCTGACCGAGTCAGGAAACATCGATCTGCCAGCGGTTCTGCGGCGGGCGATGGCGTTCTGCGAGGAGCGGGCGGGCGATCCCGTTTCCATCGCCGACATCGCCATCGCCGCGCACACGGGCGTCCGGTCGTTGCAGCGGTTGTTCAAGACGCGGCTGCAGATGACGCCGCTCGAGTACCTCCAACGAGTCCGCCTCGACCGCGCGCACCAAGACTTACGGACAGCGCGGGGAACCGTTGCCGAGGTGGCGATGCGCTGGGGCTTCACGCACCTCGGCCGGTTCTCCGCCCTGTACCGCAAGGCCTACGGACAAACCCCCAGTGAAACTGTCCGTAGGTCAACTCACGGAGAGCAGGCTGGCTCCCCGGGAGGACAACTTGTGCACCGCGGCTCCGTTGGCGCGATGGGTGATCACGAGTCCGGCGTCCCGCAGGACAGTGGCGTGCTGTGACGCGCCCGCGACGGAGATGCCGATCGCCCTGGCCAGCTCGGAAGTGTTGACCCGCGGTGCCTCGGCGATCGTGCGCAGCACGTTCGCCCTGGTCCGGCCGAGCAGTGCGATCAGGGATTCCGGCCGCGGCTCGGATCGCTGCGACGTGACCGGCCCGCACCAGCCGAGTTCCCGCTCAACGGGATAGACCAGCACCGGCTGACGCTCGGGGTCGGCCAGCGTGATCGGGCCCTGCCAGCAGAAGAACGACGGCATCAACGTCAGGCCACGGGCTGCCAAATGGATTTCGTGGTCGACAGGATAGTCGATTTCCAGCACAGGTGCACGCCATTTCATCGACGGGTGCAGCATCGTGAGCATGCTTTCGATGCCGCAATCCGTTGTCAGCTCGGCGCGTTTGTTGCGGTCGGCGCGGACATGCGAACGAATTGTCTGCCAATGCGGCTGCAGAACGTCCTCGTGATAACGCCGGATGCTGTTCGCGAGCTGGCGCATGGCGTTCGCGTCGCCGTCGGCGATTCCGACCACCCACGTCGGCAGCTTGGTTTCGGCGGCCAGCAGCTGGATGTCCCCGCGCAGCACGGTTTTGCTGGTACTGAGCAGGCTTTCCAGCGCGGTGTCGAGATCGGTGGTGTCCACCGCGGGGGTCAGGAAGTCCGGTGAATATCCCTTCGGTGGTGCCAGTGTCGCGAGAATCGCAGCCGACGGCCGCATTGCCACACGCGCCTGCCGGCGCCAGTTCTCGAACATCAACGAACCGCTACTGCCCTGCAACAAATGCATGCTCAACAGCACTTCCCACAGCGGATGCGGTTCGGCACGAACCCGGATTCGGGCCAGATCGTCCGCGGTGAAATGGATGCGCAGCACTCGTCCCCCTGCAACCAAGATCGGTGCGCCGGCACCCCCCGTGCCGGCCAAGGCAAACGATAGCCATCGGCGAATGCCATGGATATCCACTGGACGACAACCTCGCTGTCGTTGTGTGGATATCCGTCTGGAATCGCCGGGCCGGGCAACCCTCTCATGATCAGCTCATCGGACGCATCAGCCTTCACGTATCCCTGAAAACCGCGAGCCGATCATCCGATGTCTCCGCTTGACCTAGATACCCCCTAGCCGTATGTTGCTCGCATACCGGTAAGGGGTATCCACACGGGAGGTTACCGATGACCGACGACCGCTACTTGACCCGCGACGGCGCCACAATCGCCTACCAGTACACCGGTAGCGGCACGCCACTCGGCTACGCGCACGGCGTGTTCCTCAGCCGAGATGCCGTGCGGCGCATGGAGTTATTCGATTTCGACACCTTGTCGGCGGGGCGCGGCCTGATCACCTACGACCAACGCGGCCACGGCCAGTCCACCGGCCGCCCGGTCGTGACCGACTACACCTTCGCCAACGTCGCACTGGATCTGCTCGGGGTGCTGGACGCGGCCGGTGTCGACGAACCGATCGACTTCGCCGGATCATCGTGGGGCGCCGCGGCCGCCCTGCACGCGGCAGTGATCGAGCCCGCGCGGTTCCGCAGCCTTGTCCTGATCATCCCGCCGGTGGCCTGGGAGGACGGCCCGGTGCAGGCCCGGCAGTGGTACTCCGACACCGCGGACGAGATCGAGCGGGTTGGCGGACCGGCGTGGCGCAAGGCATGGGCGAACGCCGATCCGTTGCCGATCTTCGCCGACTACCCCAAGTTCGACCTGACACCCGAGGTGCCCGACGAGCTGTTGCCGTCCGTGCTGCGCGGAATCGGCCAGTCCGACCTGCCACCGCAGGAACTCGTCGGCGAGTTGCGGATGCCGAGCTTGATCATGACGTGGGAAACCGATCCCCTGCACCCAGCCGAGACCGCGCAACGGTTGCACGAACTGATCCCGGCGTCACAGCTGCACATCGCGGCCTCGGTGCCGGAGATTCAGACGTGGACCGCGCGGACGGCCGAGTTCCTTAGTCTTCGCGAACGATCGTGAACAGGACTTCGTTGAACGCCTCGGTCGAGCTCGGGTGCGTGTAGACGGCGTCGCGCAACTGCGTTGCTTTCACTCCGTTGCGGATGGCCAAGGCGACCGTGTTGATCAGTTCCTGCGCGTCGACGCTCAGCAAAGCGGCGCCGAGGATTTCGTCGGTGTCCGCGTCGAGCACGAACTTCATCACGCCACGCGTCTCCTCGACGACGTACGCCCTCGGCATCGCGACGATTTCGGCGACCGGCTCGCTGGCGATCTTCAGTCGATACCCCGCCGCGCGGGCTTCCCGCTCGGTCAAGCCGACGGTCGCCAACGGCGGGGTCATGAAGAGCGTGTGCGGGATCGCGACCCGGTCGGCTGTCGACCGTTTGCCCTCGCCGAGCAATTGGTCAAGCACGATCCGACTGTCGTCCAACGAGATGTACGTGAACTGCGGACCGCCGTTGACATCGCCGAGCGCGAAGATGTGCGGCTGGCTCGTGCGCAGGTACTCGTCAACCTCGACAGCGCCGCGCTCGGTGACGCGAACACCCGCCGCCTCAAGGTCAAGCCCGTCGGTTGCCGGGGCACGGCCGGACGCCGCGAGAACCGCGTTCGCCTCGGTGGTGAATTCCCGACCGTCCTTTTCGTACACGACGATCGCCGTGGTCTCCCCGTCGCGGATCTCCTTGACGGTCGCGCCCGCGACGATGTCGATGCCCTCGCCGGCCAGGATCGCCTCGGCCACCGCGGCGACGTCGTCGTCCTCGGCCCGCAGGATCTTCGGCTTGCTCTCGAACATCGTCACCTGCGAGCCGAACTGCCGGTAGATCGAGGCGAACTCGATGCCGAGGTACCCGCCGCCGACGATCGCCAGCCGTTTCGGCAGGCTCGGCTCACGGATGAGGTCGGTGCTGGTCACGGTGTACTTACTGGCCGCGAGGCCGGGAATGTCCGGGATGATCGGCGTGGAGCCGGTGTTGATCAGGATGTACTCGGCGGTGACCGTGACGCGGTCCTCGCCGGTGCCGACAATGACGGTGTGTGCGTCGGTGAACCTGGCTTTGCCGGTGATCACGGTGACCGTGTCGGCGTTGTTGAGGGCATCGTAGTTGCCCGCACGGAACGTGCTCGTCAAGGCTTGGACCTCGCTCACCGCGCGCTCGTACCACTCCGGCGCCGAGTCAAGCGTGTGGCGCTTGTGCGAATGGTGCACGAGGGCCTTTGTCGGGACACAGCCGACATTCGGGCAAGTGCCGCCGTACATCTGGTCGGACTGCTCGATCAGCACGACCCGTTTGCCGCGGCGGCCCAATTCCGCCGCCGCCGTCTTGCCGCCCTTGCCAAATCCGATCACGAGCACGTCAGCGCGCAGAGTGTCAGCCATGGACACATCTCAGTCCCGTAGGATTGAGCCGACAAGACTGTTTGATCTCACTTTCCCACGCGAGCGTCTCATCATGGATACGGTCAGCCGCCTCATCTGCCTCGCCCGCCTGCTGGCGGCCGTGGACAAACGCTGCCTGCTCGGCCGCACGACCGTGATGGACGTCCCCGCGGCCGGCGAAGGCAAAGCGTCCTTCCACGTCCTGCTCGACGGCGAGTGCACAGTCGACCTGCCGACGCGGCAGATCGTCCTCAAAGCCGGTGACGCGCTGGTGCTGCCGAACGGCGAGCCGCACCGGGTCCGCACCAACGGCCCGGGCCGTCCACATGGAACGGTCGAAACGCCGGGTGCGTCGTTCGACACGATCCGCAGCAGCCACGCCGAGGACGGCGTTATCGACCTGTTCTGCGGCCACTACCACTTCGGCTCCGGCGCGGGCGCCATCCTGTTTCGTACCCTGCCCGATCCGTTGCACGTGAACTTCGCCGCGTCGGACGTCGTGGAGATGCTGACCACGATCATGCGCCGCGAAGCCATCGACGCCGGGACAGGCACCGCGATCGTGCTCAGCGCCCTCTCCAGTGCCCTGCTGGCGATGATGCTCCGCCGGTCCGGCGCCTCAGTTCCACTGTGGACGGCGGTGGACGACCCGCGGATCCGTGCCGTGATCGACGAAGTGGTGCTCGCGCCCGGCGACGACTGGCCGATCGCCCGGCTCGCCAAGACCGCGTCGATGTCGCGGGCCACCTTCATCCGGCACTTCACCCGGACCACCGGGATGACGGTCGGCGCGTTCCTCACGCACGTCCGGTTGATGATGGCCGCGGAATCGCTCAGCAGCACCGATCTCACCGTCGCCGCGATCGCCGGACAGGTCGGCTACAAGTCCGAATCCGCGTTCAGCCGTGCCTTCCGCGAAGCCACCGGGCAGACCCCGGCGAAGTTCCGCCGGTCAGCCGGTTCGCACGTCGTCGAGCCACATCTGTAGGGCGGCGCGGCTCTCACGCAAGGTTCGCGCGGGCTCGCCGAGACCGGTGTGCGAGTGGCCGTGGCGTGGCGCGTTGGGGCTCCAGAACTTGGAGAACGCCAGCTTGATGCAGTCCTCGACGGTGGTGGCGTGGTAGAGCAGCAGTTCGGCGACGCGTTCCTGCAGCGAACCCGGTTCGCAGCCGAGATCCTTGGCTTCCCGGTGCAGCCTGGCGTATTCGCTGACGATCCTGCCGCCGCGGCGGGCGACGTCGGCGGGCGGCGAGCCGGCCCGGCAGCACTCGGCGATGGTCTCTTCCGCGTTGGGCTGCGCCCGAATACCTTGATCAACAAGATCGATCAAGGCCGCCAACCGGTTGGCCAGGTCGTTGGGCGGTTCGATCGCCCTGGCCTTCCGCCACATCCCCATGGCCACCTCCACCACCGACGTTGGTGCATGGATGACTCACACTAGCTGGAACCTGGAGCTCTCGGCAGTTGTATGACGGGCATGAGGCTCCTGGTGATCCTGCTGTTCCTCGCTGGGTGTGCGGTGCCGTCGGCGCAACCGGCGCCGAGACAAGCCGATGGCACGGTCGTCAGCGGCTGCGCCATGCGGGTCCGTGACACGTTCGAACCCGGGTTGTCCGGTCGTGCGGTCGCAGTCGGGCCTATCGCGTTCGTGACGTTCGGCGTCCACGAGCCACGGGCGCCGAGGGAGGGTGCGCTGGGCAATTTCAAGGTGCAGATCCAGCTGGACGCGGACCAGAAAGCGACCGTCAAGCTGGCCACAGCGGCCGCGGCGCTGTTGTTCGACCGGAGCGTCCTGCGTGACGACAACGCCTACTTGCTCACTGAAGGCGCCGCCCAAGTCCGGTTCGAGACGTGCCCGGGCACCACGACCACGTTCGTCGGCGCGGTGATCACCACCGGCCCCACCGAGATCCCCGTCGATGTCACGGCCGGTGGCGAGACCAGGCGGATCCAGCTCAGCGCCAGGACTTGACCTTGCCGCGGCGTCAACGTTTTAACTGGACGCATGCGCATCGGAGAACTCGCCGACCTGGTCGGTCTGACGACTCGGGCGATCAGGCACTACCACCATCGTGGCCTGTTGCCCGAGCCCGCGCGGCGGGCCAACGGTTACCGCGCGTACGGCCTGCGGGACGTGATCGTGCTGGCCCGGATCCGCAGGCTGACCGAGCTCGGCCTGAGCCTGGACGAGGTACGGGACGCGCTCGCCGACGAGCACGGCAACGACCTCCGCGAAGCACTGGTCGCCCTGGACGGGGACCTGGCCAGGCAGGAAGCGGTCATCCGGGGCCGCCGGGCCAAGTTGGCCACCCTGATCGCACAGGTCGAACTGCGGCCGGATTCGACGATCTCGGTCGAACTGGCCGGGCTGCTGGCCGATCTGCCCGCGCCGGGCGGGGAAATCGGCACGCTGGAACGGGAACTGCTCACGTTGCTGGACATGGCACCGGGCCGCGACGAGGTCGTGTCCGTGTTGCGCGCCCATCCATTCGATCCCGCGGTCAGCGCGGATCTGGCCCGGCGGCTGGACGAACTCGCCGACGCACCGGTCGACGACCCGCGGATCACGCCGCTGGCGATCGACATCGCCCGCAGTGTCCCAGTTGGACTGTTGCCCACGGAGGTCGACTTCGACCATCCGTTCAGCGCGGCCGTGCTGGAGTCACTGAAACCCGCACAGGCCGAAGTCGTCCGGCAAGCGATGCTACAGGGGGAACCATGAAGAAGCTGCTTATCGCGCAGTGGCACGGTTTCACGGCACTCTGGTCATGGATCAGGCGCCGCAAGCACGGAACCGGCACGCTGATCGGGTACGCCCGGGACCAGATCCCGATGCTCGTCGTGCTGGCCGGTGCGCTCGCCGTGGAGACGACCGTGGTCGGGTTCCTGGTGCCGTGGTGGTGGATTCACGTCCTCGATGTCCTTGCGCTGCTGCAGGTTCTGGGCATCGGTGCGGTGATGATCACCAGGCCGCACTACCTGACCGACGACACACTGGTGCTGCGCGAGGGATCCATGTTCGAGGTCCGTGTGCCGCTCATGGTGATCGCGTCAGCGCGCGTGCACCGCAAAGACCACAATGGACCGACGATCGAGCTCGCCGACGACACGTTGAGCATCGTGATCGGCAACCAGACCGACGTCACGCTCGTGCTGTCCGAACCGATCGCCGTTCCCGGCGGCGAAGCGACGACGATCCGGTTCCGCGCCGACGAACCACGCGACGCGGTCAAGGCGATCAACGAGGCGTCAACCAAGCTGACGGCGAACGTCCCCTAAGTGGTGCCGCACCTCATGCAAAGTGTGCACGGCGACCCACTGCAGTGATTTCTCCATCGGGTCGGGGTAGGTGTAAATCAACGTGCGCTGCCAACTGGCCGCATCCAACCTGGCGAGCACAGTGCAGAACAGCAAGGCCGAATCCGACAACTGACGGGCAACGGCTTCGGGATCCTGCTCGTTGTAACCCTCGTGCTCGACCCGTTCATCCCGGCCCATCGGGACACAGGTCGGCGTTTCGGTGCGCAGCGCCAGCAACACGCGTTCCCGTTGCACGAGCAGGACATCGCGGACGTGACTGGCGTACTCCAGCGGCGACCAGACTCCCGGGCCCGGCCGGTCACGCAGGTTCGCGTCGCTTCGCAGGATTTCCGCGAAGTCCGCGACACCCGCGCTGATCGCCTGTGCCGCCGCTGGATACTCGGTCAGGTCGTACGTGAAGCCACACTCCGAGCAGTGATCCATGGCCTCACATTAGCTGAGCGGATCAAGGGTCATGTACGCCTCAAGCGGATTGCCGTCGTGCACAAGGGATTCGTGCGCGCCGACGTCGTCGAAGGCGAAGCCGTAAGCCTTGCCGTCGACCATCTGCGAGTGGATCAGCCGTGAGTAGTGGTTGGTCACGGAGTCCTTGTAGAAGTTGGTGTTGCTGGTGTCCGGCTGGTTCGGGTTGGTGATCAACGTGGAGCGGTTGAACCCGGCGCACAGCGTGCGCGAGATCGGCCCGCGAACCAGGTCGTTCGGCGCGTCCAGCAGCTTGTAGCAGCCGAAAACGCTGTCGGAGTCCGGTTTCTGGAACGAGGTCGCGAAGCCGCCGGACGTGTTGGTGAACGTCATCGTGTTGCCGGACACCCGGCCGAAGTACTTGACGTTCGGCTGGTTGGCGAACGGCGTGACCGTCAGCGTCCGAGTCGTGTAGTGCGACCAGACCCGGTCGATGTAGTTGCTCATCACGTTGCCCGGCAACGCGCCGACAAGCACCCCGTGCCCAGGGGACAAGGCGCGAATCCCGTTGTTGCGGATCAGGTTTCCCCAGCCCTGTGCCCGCAACCCGTTGAATACCGCCGCATATCCTCCGGGCTTGAGGTGACCGGTGTTGCGGACCTGTCCGTTGCCCGCTTTGACACCGACCGCGTACGGGGCCGAGAACATGTCCACCTGCGTGCTGTTGATCCAGATACCGGAGTCGTTGAGGGTGTACTCCGACCAGCTGAACAGGATGTCCACGTTGGGATCGGTGGGGTTCTGCACCGCGGGCTGCACCAGGCCGCCGGTGGTCAGCTTGAACACCAGCTTCTGGCCGTAGGAGAAGTAGATCCGGCCGGAGAACTTCGGGATCTGGATCGTCCTGGTCTGCCCGTTGGCCGGGCCCACGATGGACGCGTCCGGCGCCGGTGTCGGCGGGTTGCCGCCCGCGGGCCAGGCGTGGAACGTGCCGTTGGCGTCGGCCCATCCTTGCCTGCCGGACGAAAGCTGCGTGCCGAGGTTGTAGATGTACACCGGACCGCTGCGTCCCGAACTGTTCTTGATCACGAGCGGGATGGTGGCCGGCACGGCTTGGGCCGCGGGGACGGCGACCACCCCGGCCGCGACGGCTGCCGCGGCGACCACGACCGCGAATTTCTTGAGCACCTGCTGTTCCTCCTCAGGGTTGTCCCTCCTGGAGCGCCGACGCCCTCTGCAGGGGCGGTGCCACGAGCACCGGGGCAGGTACTTCAGGGCGCCGACGTGCGCTTTTCCCGTTCCGAACGTGAGAGCGCTCTCACAGGATCACGGCGGCCAGCCGGTATGTCAATGTCTACGACCGGGCAACGTCACCCGAGGTCGGCGCACGACTTCTCGTCCGGCAACGCGGGCCGCAGCACGACGTCGTAGCTGACCCCGTCCACCGACCACGTCGATCTTGGCGCCACCGCGGCCACTTCAGCCGCGTCGAACAACAGGCACAGCCCGGCGTTGCTCCGCTCGGCCTGCTTGAACGACCGAAGCGGCCACGCCGGCGCGGTCGACGGCGAGCCGGACGTGAACCCGACCGCGAAGACCTTGCTTGGCAGGTACGGGTTCGCCTGGCCGGACACCTCCGCGAACCGTTGCCTGAAGTCCAGCAGCGGCCCGAACCGCAGGTCGTCCTCCTCCGGGTTGGCCGCGGAGGTCGTGTACCGGCGACCGCCCGAATTCAGCGTCAGGACAATGACGCTGCCGTCGATGATGTTCGGGTTCGAGTACTCGGCGTCCTGGTCGAAACCCGCGTCGTGCACCGCGCTGTACAGCGCCTCGGCCTGGTCGGGATCGATGGCGATCTCCTCGGCGGTGAGCATCGCGCCGTCGCGTTTCCCGGGACGCAGCACTCGCCCGTCGCCGTACAGGCTGAATTCCGGGACCGCCGCGGAATCCACGTGACTCGACATCGACGGAACCTCGGACAACCGCAGGACCAGCGCGTTCCGGTCGGCAGGGATGGGTGGCGCGGACGCGCATCCGACGAGCAGCACAACCGGCAACAGGCAACGCAATCGCACACATACCGGACGGATCCCGACTACCGGGAGGTTGCCGAGACGGCCGGTTATGGGACAATTCCGCGTTAGGTCCGTGCTTGGGGGAATGACGACGTGCACATCATCGATGAAGCCGCCACGCTCACCGCGAATGGTGGAGGGCTATCGTGAGGGCCGTGTCCACACGCTCGACCAGTCGTCAGCACGGGCGCAGGTAAACCGGTGGGGACCCCGACTGACACCCGGCCGGACGACAACCTCCTGCCGCGCAACCTGCCACCCGACGTCGGTGAGTTCACCGGCCGGGACGCGGATGTGGCCGCGATCCTGCGGGTCGGCACCCAGCCTTACAAGCGCACGGTCGTGGTTTCCGGCTTCGGTGGCGTCGGCAAGTCCGCGCTGGCCGTACACGCCGCGCACAAGCTGACCAGTCAGTTCCCGGACGGACAGCTCTTCGCCGACCTGCGCGGGGCAACCGGCCGTGAGGTCGACGCGCACGAGGTCCTCGGCCGGTTCCTGCAGGCACTGGGCGTCCCCGCGCCTGCCGTCCCGGTCAGCACGGACGAGCGGATAGAGCAGTACCGGTCCCGGATCGCCGGCCGCCGGATGATCATCGTGCTGGACAACGCCCGCGGCGAGCACCAGGTCCGCCCGCTGCTGCCGGGTGACCACAGCAGCCTCGTCGTGGTCACCAGCCGGTCGCGGTTGACCGGGTTGGACAACGCCGAGTCGATCGAGTTGAACTTCCTGCCGATGGACGCGGCGATCGAGCTGCTCAGCCGGATCATCGGGGCCGAGCGGATCGAGAACCAGCGTGCCGAGGCCGAGCGCATCGTCGAGCTCTGCGGCGGGCTGCCGCTCGCGGTCCGCGCGGCAGGCGCGAAGCTGCTGGCCAGGCCGCACTGGCCGTTGAAGTCGCTGGTCGTGCGGCTGTCCGACGAGCACAGGCGGCTGGACGAGCTGACTGTCGGCGATCTGGCGATCCGCTCCAGCCTCGGGTTGAACTACGCCGAGCTCGACGAGAAACAGCGCCGCGCCTTCCACCTGCTGTCCGTGCTCGACCTGCCGGACTTCGGCTGGTGGCCGGTTGTGCCGCTGCTGGACGTCGCCCCGCAGGAAGCCGAGGACATCGTCGAGCACCTGGTCGACCTGCGGCTGCTGGAAGTCGCGGGGGTCGACGCGATCGGCCGGGTTCGCTACCGCCTGCACGACCTGGTGCAGTTGTTCGGTGCCGAGCAACACGAGTCCGGGGTGGGTATGGCCGCCGCGGTCACCCGCGCGATGAACACGTGGATGGTGTTGATCAACGAGAGCAGCCGTGAGATGCCGCGGGTGACGGTCGCACTGCGCCCGCCCACGCTGCCGGACGTCACGGTCGACCCCGCGTTGATCGAGGACGTGCGCGCCGATCCCGAGGAATGGCTGAAGTCGGAGTCCGCCGCGGTCGTGCGGATGGTCGAGCGCGCGTACGAGCTGCGGATCAACTACAACACGATCGTGTCCATGGCCGCTTTCCTGGCCACGCCGTTCTCGGCACGCAACGAGTTCGACGCGTGGCAACGCACCCAGGAAGTCGCCCTTGAGGTGACCAGCGCGGTCGGCGACCAGAACGCCGAAGCAGTCGTCCTCGCCGGACTCGGCCAGCTGCACGCGGAGAAGGACGACTTCCCCGCCGCACTTGAGCACTTCCGTAAGGCCGCCAAGCTCGCCGTGATCATCGGCGACGACGCCACGTTCGCCGCGGCGATGGTCGGCATGGGCACTGTGCATAGGGAATTCGCGGTCACGGGCGCCGCGGTCATCGACCTGACCGTCGCAGCAGCGTTGGGCGAGGAGATCAACCATCTCGGCGTGGTCGCGGTCGCGAACTATGGTCTTGGCGCGATCAGCCGCGACAAGGGCGACATCGCTGCGGCGACGGCCCAGTTCCAGCGCTGCATCGACGTGTACCAGAAGGCAGGCGACCAGCGAGGCGCCGCGCTGTCGTTGCGTGGACTGAGCCTCTGCCATCGTGCTGTCGGCGAGTACGCCCCCGCCGCGGAGCTGGCCGCCCAGGCAGCGACCATCCTTGAAGGACTCGGCGACGACCTCGGCGCTGCATACGCCCGTCAGTCCTGGGCGAAGGCCGCGCTGCGGCTGGGCAACCACACCGAAGCCGCCGATACGCTGGCGAATTGCCTCGAGACGTGCACCCGCAGGCAAGACCGGTTCGGCATGGCCCTGATGACCCGTACCCTCGGCGAACTGCGGCTGGCGTCCGGTGATCTGGCCGCCGCCAAGGACACGCTGACCTCCGCGCTGGACCAGTGGGCCGCGTTGGACCTGCCGCTGTGGCAGGCGCGGACCTTGCGTGATCTCGCCGCCGCCACCGTCACCGACGAACCTGCTGCCGCCGAAGAGCACTGGGCCAGGGCCCGTCAGCTGGTCGAAGGGACCGAAGCACGCGAGGCCACCGAACTCGCAGCGACGACTCCGGCGGAGTGGCTGGCCACGGTACGTGGCTGAGGAAGCGCCTGTGGCGGCGCTGCACCCCTAGCTGAACGAGCATTCCGTTCTCAGCGCCGCCGTCGGCCCCGCCGGTCCGGCTACGCAGCGGATCGTGCACCACTCTGGTTTCAGCCTGGCAACAGCGCGACTGTACGAGCAGCTGTACAGCCGCCCGTTACCCTCCGAATAGCAAGAACACGCAGCGTGGTGAACGTTTTTCCGGGTCTACGACGATGTTGGGGATCATGACCGACCTTCGTTACGGGGTACTGGGCCCGCTTGAGGTGATCCGCGGCGGCAAGCGCGTCGCGATCAACGGCCCCAAGCTGCGGGTCCTGCTGGCCACGCTGCTGCTGCAAGCCAACGCCACCGTCTCGATGGACCAGCTCGGCGAGCGGATGTGGGGTGAACGCCCGCCTTCGACCGCGCGCAAAAGCGTCCAGCTGTACGTGATGCGCCTGCGCCGCACACTCGGCGACGACTCGGTGATCGAGACGCGCCCGGACGGTTACCTGCTCAACGCCGAGCCGGAGCAGGTCGACATCCTGCGGTTCCGGCGGCTGACGGTGCAGGCCAGGGAGGCGGCCCGGGCCGGTGACCTGCTCGAAGAGCTGAACAGGCTGAACGACGCCCTGGCGTGCTGGCGTGGCCCGGCGCTGAGCGACGTGCCTTCGGAGTCGTTGCAGCGTGAGGCGGTCGCCGAACTGGCCGAGGACCGGCTGCGGACCGAGGAACGACGGATCCAGGTGCACCTGGACCTGGGCAGGCACCGTGAGGTGATCAGTGAGCTGGTCCAGCTGACCAAGGACCACCCGTGGCAGGAGCAGTTCTGGGTGCAGCTGATCCAGGCCCTGCACCGCTCCGAACGGCTCGCGGACGCGCTGGACACGTACCGCACAGTGCACCGTAAGTTCCGCGACGAGCTGGGCATCGACCCAGGTCCGCAGCTCCAGCAGGTGCACAGCATGATCCTGGCCGAGCGCCCGGACCTCAACGGCGAGACGCCGCCCATGACCGCCGCGCCGATCAACCAACTCCCGGCTGACCTGCGTGACTTCGTCGGCCGGGTGGATATGGTCGAGAAACTCAGCAGCATGCGCGGCCCGATCACTGTGGTGTCCGGACCGCCTGGTGTCGGCAAGACCGCGTTCGCGCTGCACGTCGCACATCAGCTGCGCGACCGTTTCCCCGACGGCCAGTTGTACGTGAACCTTCAGGGCTATGCCTGCGATCCGCCGTTGGCTCCGGCGACCGTGCTGAACAGGTTCCTGCGGACGCTCGGTGTGGGACGCGAGGAGATCCCGGTCGATCTGGAAGGCCAGGCCGCCCTGTTCCGGAGTGTGTCGACGGGCAAGCAGATGTTGCTGGTGCTGGACAACGCCATCGACGCCGAACAGGTGCGGCCGCTGTTGCCCGCCGAACCGGGGTGCCGTGTGTTCATCACGAGCCGCAGCGACTTGCGTGGCCTTGCCGTGAACCCGGGCGCGGATCACCTGCCGCTGGATGTGCTGACCGAGTGGGAATCCCGGGCGGTGCTGATCGAGCTGATCGGTGAGTCCCGTGCCGATGCCGAGCCGGACGCGGTGGCGGAATTGACCAACGCGTGCGCCCACCTGCCGCTCGCGTTGCGGATCGCCGGCGCGAACCTCGCGGCCAACGCACATCGCCGAATCGCCGACTACGTCACGGAAATGACGCAGTCCGGGCGGCTCGCCGAACTCGCGATCGACGGCGACGAGGCGTCGGCCGTCCGGGTCGCGTTCGACAATTCCTACTTGCGGCTCAGGGAAAGCGATCAGTCACTGTTCCGGTTGCTCGGTCTGACACCAGGTCCGGACATCAGCGTCGGCGCCGCGGCCGCGCTGTCCGGCGGATCGCTCGCGGAGACCAACCGAGCGCTCGACCGGCTGACGGCGGCCGCGTTGTTGCAGCGGGAATTCGGTGGGCGGTACCACTTCCACGACCTGATCCGTGACTACGCCATTTCGCAGGACACTCCGGCGGATTCGGTCACCGCGCTCACCCGCCTGATCGATTACTACCTGCACACCGCGAATGCCGCCGCGCGCATGCTGTATCCGGCGACGCCCCGGCTGCCTTTGCCCGAATCGAGCGCCGCTCCGGCACCGATCACCGAGGCCACAGCGCTGCGGTGGTTGGACGACGAACGCTACAACCTCGTCGCTGTCGTGCCATGGGCCGCGGCGCATCCCGTGCTTCGGTCGTATGCCTGGCGTCTCGTCGATGTGCTGCGTGGTTATCTGCAGGCACGTGGGCATGACCGGGAAACACTCACCGGGTTCGAGGCGGCGCTGGCGGCCGCGCGGGAAGCGGGCGAACCGGCCGCCCAGATCTCCATGTTGGACGTCCTCGGCCTGATGTCCTACAACCTCGCCGACTACGAGCGGGCGATCGACTACCACAACCGGGCACTGGCGGTCGCCGAAGAGGTCGACGACCTCGACGCAGCCGCACAGGCACTGCACAATCTCGGCCGGATCCACATCCAGCAAGGCCAGCCCAAACTGGCCGAGGACTGTCACCGGCAGGCGCTGGAAGCCGCGCGTAAGACCGGAAACCTGGCGGCGGAGATTCTCGCGCTGAACTACATCGGCGTGGCACACACGTCCTCTGGGCGCCCGGCTCTGGCTTTGGAGTTCCACGAGCAATCGTTGGCGCTGAGCCATTCGAGCGGCAACCGTACCGCGGCTTTCCGCGCCACCAACGGCCTCGGCATCGCCTACTGGAACCTCGGCGAACTCGACAAAGCAGTGGCTCTGCAGCAGGAGGTGCTGGAGTACTGCCACGAGATCGGGGAACGCTTCGGTGAACTGATCACGCTGGTGTGCCTGGCCGAAATCCAATGCGACCTCGAGAACTACGACACGGCGTTGAGCCACGCCCACAAAGCCATCGCGCTGAGCACCAAGATGAGCGAACGCCGGAGCGAAGCAGGCGCCCGGGAGATCATCGCCACCGTCCACAGCAAAACGGGAGCGTTCCGCCGGGCGATCGCCGACTACACCGACGCCCTCCGGCTGGCGCGGCAAATCGGCTTCCGCTACGGCGAGATGTCCATCCTCATCGGACTCGCCGCGGCGCATCGCGGACTCGGTGATGCGGAGCTGGCGCTGACGTACAGCGAGCAGGCACTGTCCAAATTGCGCGCGGGCGGCCAGCTGTTGCTTGAGGCCAAGGCTTTGACCGAACTGGCGTACGCCCATCTCGCCCTCGACCACCGCGACACCGCCAAGCAGTACATCAACAGCGCGATCAGCCTGGCCAGAGAACGCGGTCAACGGTTGACCGAGGAACGCGCCCTGCTGATGAAATCACTCCTTGGCAACGGCTAGGGTCGCCATGCCGGGGACCGACCCGATTCAGGTCTTGGTCAGCCGCAGCACGCCGGAGCTGCCCTGCACCGCGACGGCCGTGAACTGGATCTCGTTGTACTTCATGAAATCGCTTTGGTTCGGGCCGGAGCTGACCGTTCCGGAGAAGCCGGAATCGGCAAGCAGAGTGATGGATATGCCGTCCGTGCCGACCGCCGAGATCTGCACTGTCGCTGGCCCCGTTGAGGTGTTGACTCGGATCCGGCTGCCGACGCTGACCAGGACCTGACAGGCGCCATCTCGGCACGACGAGTAGTTCTTGCCGTCCGGTGCCGTCATGGGTTGGCCCGCGAGTGGTGGTCCGGCGGGCGTTGTGGACGTGGTCGGCGGAGCCGAACTGGATGTGGTTGTCGGGGCCGTGGTTATCGTGGTTGTTGTGGTTGTGGTTGTGGTTGTGGTTGTGGTTGTGGTCGACGGCGGTGGCGCGGTTCGGGGAGCCGTCGAGCCGCAGGCGGTCAGCATCCCCGCCACCAGGATCGAGGCGATGACCTTCATGGTTCTCCTCACGCCGGGGTGATCAGGACTGTGACGGTGTTGTTCTTGGCGCGTTCGCGGGACGGGAAAAGCGGTGTGGCGCCCGCGCTTCGGACGACCGCTGGCATTCCGAGGGCGTCAGCGACTGTCTGTGCCCGCGCGAAGCCGAGTTCGGTGGGGTTGCGGAACCGGTTGTCGGTGTGGCCGGTGACCACCAGCGACACCGAGAACGGCTTGAGTTGCGTTCCCAGTTGGGCAATCGCCGCAGCGCCCGAAGTGGACAGTCGGGCGTCCCGGTTGAACAAGGCATCGTTGAACGTCACCAGCACCGCGTCACCTTGACGGATCGCCACGAAGGCCGGACTGCTCACGGCCTTGGCCAAAGTCACGACCGGAGGCTCGGCGTTGAGCTGGGCGCGTACCGCATCCAACTGACGAGTCAATTCTGCGTGCTGGGCCGCCAGACCCGATATGTCCGGAGGCGGAGGTGCCGGTGGCGGCGACGTCGGCAACAAGATCCCGACAACGCCGACACCCGCGGCGACAACGAAGGCAACGGGCCATACCGGGCGACGGCGGAAACGCTTGGCCTGCAGCGCGGCGATCCGCCGCCTGCCCTGAACGGCGGCCTCATCGGCCGGATCCAGCGATTGCACGCGTGACCAGCACTCGTCCGCATCGCCGAGTGCGCCCCGCTGGGCATGGACGCGGGCGAGCAGATCAAGCACGCGGGGATCATCACTGGCTCGGCCGCCCAGCTCTGCCAGTGCGGACATGGCCTGCTCGTAGTCGCCACGACGAGCGGATTCGAGGGCTTGCGTGAGTGTCATCGGCGAGACCGTACGGTCGAAGGGGCAGTGTCGTCAGGCAATGGCCGGTCGGGTGGGATCAGCCGGGCGAGCTCGTTGGCGATCGACGTCAGACGTCCGTTGTCCCCACGCAGCTTCGCGTCCTCGCCTTCGCGGATCAGTTGCCGGACACGGGGGTCACGGCTGTCCGCGAAGTGTTCCTTGAGTGAGTTGAACCGGATCGCGGGCAGCTCACCGGTCGTCTCCAGTACGCCGACGCCGATCCGCCGCAGGACCTCGATCTGGTGGTTGACCACCGTGATGTCCCCGGCCTTGGCCGCTTCGTCGAGTTTCCGTTCAGCGTCACGGGCGTCTCGCTTGGCGTTCGCGTCGCCGATCTCGTCGGTCAAGTCCCTGACCCAGCCGCGCATGTCCTTGGCCTCGGCGAGCAGCCGGGGCAGCTCGGCCGCTTCTTCCGCCTTGTCCAGCAAGGCTTCCGCTTCCCGGATCGACGCTGCCGCCGACGCGGGCGCGTCCGGGTTGACGTCCGCGGTGTCCAGGCTCTGCCGGATCTTCTCCAGCAGTCGGCGTTCCTCCAGCTCGCGGATGAACGTGTTGGGCTCGCTGGCGAGCCGTGCGTACTGCTCCTCCAGCGCGGCGAGGTGCCGCCGGAGGTCCGAGACGCTGGGGGTGTCCGAGCGGCCGAGCTCGACGGCGATCTCGAACTCCTCGTCCAAGATCGGCACGTACGCGTCCACGTGCGGGGTGAAGCTGCGGTCGATGGTGATCGACACCTCGATCTCGCTGCCCGCGGGCACGTCACGTTTGATCTCGTGCGGCCGGATGTCCAGCTGGCCGATCACGGTGTTGCGGTCGGCCCGGGGCCGTTCGCCCTCGATGATCGGCACGCGGATCAGACCGGCGCCCGCACCCCGCCGTACATCCACTGTGGACTCAAGAACGATCCGTTTGCTGGCGGGCAGTTCGGCGTTCTTGTGCAGGATCCACTTCACCTCGTTGCCCTCAAGCCAGACACCGACCGAGTGGCTCAGCGTGGACTCCCCGCCCTCCAACGTCATTCGCTGGTACGAGGTGCTGGCCGGCGAAGTCGGCAACAGTTCACCGGCGGGTGCCCGGAACTCCATGTCGAAAGTGTTCGACGCTTCCTGCGCGTGCAACCGGGTCGTGAACGTCCCGGCGCTGGTCAGCGGAACCTGGCCACTACGCCACGCCGGCTGATGAGCGTTGTTGACGAACTCGATCGTGAACCCGGTCCAGTCGTCCCGGCTGTCGTCCACGGCCCGGCCACCGACCAACGGATCGGTCCCGCGACCGGTCGGCTGATGCTCGAAGTCCAGCCTGACCTGACCGGCCTCGACCGGTGCCTGCACCACGTCGCGCGGAATTCGCTGGGTCCGCGCGAAGATCGCAGCACCGCGAGCGACCACGGTCACCGGGTCCAACGTGTGGTCGAGCGGAATGCCAAGGCCCTCGGTGGGATCGGCCAACAAGGTGCGCAGTGCGGGCGCCATCGTGGCGCCGCCGACGAGGATCGCGCGGTCGATGTCGCCCGGCTTGAGGCCCTTCTCGGACAACGCGCGTCGGCAGAGCTCCACGGATCGCCGGTACAGCGGCATCGCCAACCGTTCCACGTCCGCACGGCGGACCACGGTCTCGAACACGAGCCGCCGGTCGTTCTCGTCGGTCAGCTCGACGGCGACTTCGGCGATGTCCACTCGGGACAGTTCGATCTTGGCGTTCTCGGCGGCGATCTTCAGTTTGCCGACGTTGCTGCGCCACCGCGGATGCTCGCGGTCCATCGCGGGCAGATCGCCGTCCGCCTTCATCGCGGGGATGAGCAATTCGTCCACAATGGTCCAGTCGATCAGCTTGCCGCCGAGGAAGTTGTCCCCGGCGTGATTGACCACAGTGAACTCGCCGTCCTGTACTTGCACCACGGCGGCGTCGAATGTGCCGCCACCGAAGTCGTAGACAAGCCAGAAGCATTTCGACGGGACGTCAGCAGCCTGTGCGCTGTATGCCCAAGCCGCCGCGGTGGGCTCCTGCAGCAACGGCGCGAAGTCCAAGCCTGCCAACGCCGCCGCCCGCCTGGTGGCGTCACACTGGTCCAGTTCGAACGCGGCCGGGACCGTGATCACCGCGGCGTGGATCTCCTCGCCCAGCTTGTTCCGGACGTCCGCGCGCAACGACTTCAGCACCTCCGCGGACAGCTGCTCCGGCGACATGCTACGGCCAGAGTCACCGAAAACCCTTGGCTTGTCACGCATGCCCATCTGCAGCTTGAACTCGGCGTGGGCGTTCAGCGGATCGGCCTCGACCCGGTCGCGAGCTTTCTTGCCGACGAACACGCTGCCGCTCTTACCGATGTACACGGCCGATGGCGTGTAGTCCATCTCCATGTTGTTGCGCACGACGGTCCCATCCGAGCCCGTCGACACCGCGATGGCACTGTTCGTGGTACCGAGGTCGATACCGAAGTCGACGGTTTCACGCGCCATGCTGTTGTGCTCCTTCACCTTCGGGTTGAGCAACCACGACCTGTCCGATTTGGATGCACCGGCCACCCCGGTACACCGAAGGCCGCACGGTTTCCACGACCGTCTCGCTGGCGGTTCCCGGGCGCGGCTCGTACGCGATCACGTCAAGAGCAAGACCCGGGTGGAACGGCATCCCGTCGTGGTCCTGGACCTGCACCCCGGCCTCGGCCAGGCTTTCCTGGGCGGCCTGGGCGTGCCGGGAAGCAAGCCTGCGCGCACGGGACGCGTCGCCGTTCTGCTCAGCGGTGAGCTTCTTGCTGACGCGCCACAGGTTCGTCGCCAGATCGGCCATCGCCGAGTCGTCAGACGTCGTCTCCACGATCTGCGGCGGTTTCTCCGGAAGCTCGGCATACGCCTCCGGGATCCGGAACTCGATGGGAAACCTCCGTTGCCGCCACGCGCCCCGATTCATCGCTTCACCTTCCCCACCGCCCAGAAATGCATTCGAAGCCGACGAATCCCGATCACCACAACGAAAACGGCGAAATTCACAAGAGCCCACGGAACCTGCGGCACAAGATCCTGGACAGCCGCGGCGAGGAAAAAGCTCAGCACGAGAACACGCCACCACCGGGCGACCGGACCGACCGGGATCTTCGCGTGCATGCGTCCCTCGCTGGTCAGGTACGCGGAGAACGCGATCAACGGAATCCAGGCGAACGTGAACCAGTACGTCGTGGTGAAATGGTTGTCCCGTCTGCGAACGCTGTAGTACTTGGTACCGATCCCGAAGATGCTGATGGACAACGGCGCCCGCTTGACGTCACCGCCGACCCGTTTGTCATTGGGCGGGATCGACGCCAGCGCCTGCTTCACATCACCATCCGGCAGCACCCTGAGCAATGCCCGGCGACGCCGTGCGGCCTTGTTGACCTTGCCACGGTCACAGTCCGCACGCATCTCCCGTGTCAGCTCGGAAAGCCGGATGACTTCGAGATTCTCACTGATCAGGTCGATCGTCGCCCGCAACCGCGCATACTCCTGGGCCCGTTCAAGCAACCGCACGGCCTCAGCAGGATCGTCCGCAACCCGGTCGTCGGCAATGGCACAGTTGTTGACTGCCAACGCGACCTGGTCACTGAGCGCCACAGTCAGTTCATCACCCTTGCCCAGCAATGCGTTGACCACGACCAAAGGCCCGGATGTTTTGGCCAGCAAGGAATCCGCCATAGCAACGGCCTTGCTCTCATCTGCCTGCACGGTGTCTTTGGTCGTCTCGCATGCCTGCGAGATCTGCCGTTCGGCTGGCCGAACCGCGTCGCGCAACGCCCCATCGACGGCCTCGTCCGGCAGCCGCGAGTCGTCCAGCACCGCGACGAGGCGATCGGCTGCCTCGACCCCCAACGAGGCAGCCCGCACCGCGAAATCAGCAGTCACCGCAGCAATGTGGTACGGCAGCCGATCCTTGAGCCGTCGCACAGTGCCAGTGGTCAACCGTGGATCGTCGATCTGCTTGACGCGTTCCCGGGCAAACGCCCAGGACTCCGGATTCGCGAAGACATCAGCCCAAGCGTCAAGGCTGATTTTCCACAACGAATCAAGCCGCGCCTCCTGCCGAAACGGCCCCTGACTCTCAGCCGCGACAACCTCCCGATGCTCATCCGGTGCCCACCGCCACAGCAACTCGTGCGCAAGGCGCGCAACCGGATCACGCATGGTCTCGAAGGCAGTCCGGATGGCGTCCGCATCCAGGTCGGGGTTGAGGCGGCTCTCCAGAATCGCCTCCTCCCGCCTACGCCGGATCTGGCTGGCGGTCGCGTCCACCGACAGCCCAGTGACACCGAAGATGTTGCCCCGGTACAGATCGGGGCCAGTCACGGCACGCAGCACGTGATCCAAATCAGTCGCGGTCTCCATCACCGCACAGCTCCCTCATACTCAACCAACTGCCGGGCCAACACCAACGCGTTCGGCGTGCGTCTCGTCGGATTGGGCGCCAAGGCATCCAGAACGATCTCGTCAAGCACTTGGTCCACTTCGGAATTGAGCGCACTCGGCCTGGGCGGCGGAGTCCGTCGCGATGCTCCAGCGGGATACGGATAAGTGTCGGTCAGCAGGAGATACGCGATCGCCCCCAACGCCCACACATCCGAGGCACAGGATTCCGCCTGCGCGCCAAGGAGTGATTCGGGTGGAGCGAACGCCAGGGTCACCGAGCCCCGAGGCTTGCGAGGATCGGGATTGGCCACTTTGGCCAACCCGAAGTCACTCAGCCGGGCCCGTCCTGCTTGGTCAATCAGGATGTTCTGCGGCGTGATGTCCAGGTGGAGAATGGGCGGTCGTTCCTGATGGGCGGCGGCAAGACCGTGAGCGACTTCCCTTACGGTTCTTACGGTTTGGGTCGTTGGAAGCGGGGCTGGGCGAGGGGTTGCCCAGTGCCGGTGCAGGGTCCCGCCGGCGACGTACTCCATCGTCAGGAAGCTGCGGGTGCCTGCAGTTGTTTGCAGAGTTCCGGCTTCGTAGACGCGGACCACGTTCGGGTGCGTGAGGCGGGTGAGAAGGGCTGCTTCCGCTTGCGGGCCTTGGGTTTTGAAGACTTTCATCGCTTGCCTGCCGAGATGCGGGTGCTTCACTCGGTAGACTTCGGCGAACGCTCCTTCGCCCAGGTACCGCTCGACGTGGTAGCCCGGGATGGCTCTCCCTTCCTGCAGCAGTCCCACCCTTGCCTCCCCTTGCTCTGGGTTGGCTGGACTTTAGGGCTGGTTTGCTGGGACCGGTCCCAGTTGCAGATGGAGGCCACGAAGGAGGCGGCGGCGCGGACGAAGGCCGCGCGGCAGGCTGCGGAGGCGCAGCGTGGGCTTCCCGGGGCGACGGTGCTGAAGTGGTGCCATTTGATGTGATGAAGGAGCGGGGCCTCGCTCCTTCATCACATCAAATCGAGCCGAAAGTAGGCACAAAAGCAACCCCGCTGGAACCGAAAGCGAACCAAAAAGGAACCCTAACCCCGCAAAGCCGAAAAAATCACGGGATGCTGAAACCGAAAAACATGCCCGGCCTCAACAAGAAACCCAACCTCAACAGCCTCCTCAACCGGCCCAACAAGAGAAGTAACCGGAACCCCCATGCCCACCGCAACCTCACCGAGATCAAAAGCCTCGCCCACCAGAGTCGCCTGACGAAGCAACTCCTGCGCCTCGGCGGACAGCAACCCGAACCACCGCCGAACAACATCCTCAACAGAAGCAGAATCCCGAATAGCCCCAAGAACATCCAAAGCAAACCCAGGATTCCCAGCCGTGAGCTCCGCAAGCGGAGAAGCCCCAGCACACCCCACCAACGTAATGATGTCCGGCGCAGACAACCCAGACAGCCGAAGCACTTCACCACCACCGGGACCGACACCGGCCCGAAGCCGGTCAATCTCGGTCCGTCGAGGCAACGGCCGGCAAGCCGCGACCACGAGCAAAGCCTCGACCTGAGCCTGCTTGCTCAACCGATGCCAAGCCAACAACCCGGCCTCATTCAAATCCTGCAAGTCATCGACAACCACCACCGCAGGCCCGCTCACCGAGGCGGCATTCTCGGGCGATCCCCACACCACCTGAACCTCAGCATCCGCAAAAGCAGCGGCCAACAAAGCCGACTTCCCCGTCCCCGGCCCACCCTCAACCCACACAGTCCCACCACGCCCGCGACCCAGCGCATCCAACCGAGCCCGCAGAACCCCCAACTCCCGCGAACGCCCCACGAACACCGCCGGCCGAGAAGGACGAACAGCCGCCGTCCGAGGCCCTTCAGCGATCTCGTCGTAAACCCGCCGAAGAGCCGCCCCCGGCTCAATCCCCAACTCATCAACCAGCCGCTGCCGAGTCTCAGCGAACACAGCCAAGGCTTCCGCCGAACGCCCGAACCGCGCCAAAGCTGACATCAAAAGCCCGGTCAGCGACTCCCGCAGCGGATGCTCCCGCACCAACCCCTGCAACTCGAGCACGACAAGCGGATCCGAGCCCGCGATCAACGTTTCCGCCCGTCGCTCCAACGCCGCCAGCCGCAACTCCCCCAGCCGCTGCCGCTGAACGGTGGCGAACGGCGAGTCAACCCCGCCCAACGCATCCCCGTCCCACAACCCCAGCGCGGCATCCAACGCGCCCCGAGCCGCAGCGAAGTCTCGACGTTGCCACGCCTCCTGTGCCGTCTCGCGCAACGCGTCGAACTCATGAACGTCCAGCTCAGCGGGCCCCAGCCGGAGCGAATAGCCTGACCGCTCGGAGACAAGGACCTGGGTGTCACGGCCGAGCGCGAGACGCAGCCGCGAGATGTAGCTGTAGAGGCTCTTGCTTGCTCCCGGCGGCACCGAGTCGCCCCAGACCGCGTCCATCAGGGCTTCCCGCGACACCACCTGGTTGGCGCGCAGCGCCAGGACCGTGAAGACCGCGCGTTGCCTGCCCGGGCCGAGGTCGATCTCGGCCGCGCCGCGCCAGGCGCTGACCACACCCAGCAACCGGACACGCAGCGATTGTGACACCCGGAGATCCTACTGGGTGCTTACGGGCAAGTTTTCCCCGACAAAGGGCTCCGAACTGGGCTTTGATCTGGTGGTCGAGCGGACGTTCAGCGAGGATTTAGCCGAGGTCTCGGTTCGACAAGACTTCATTAAGGTCCTTCGCGCAGACTCCTCGCCACACCGATCCAGCGTGTGGAGGAGTCGATGGAACAGGTGCGCGTGGTTGTCCAGACATCGGACCCGATGTCCCACGTGGGGCTGAGCAGCTTTCTCGGATCTCGCCGCGAACTGACCGTGGTCGACGGCGCCGAGGACCGCCCCGACGTGGTGGTCTTCTCTACCGACCACTTGACCAGTGAGGTGATGGCCCGGTTGCGGCAGACCGCGACCGACATCGGCAAGCCGACCGTCCTGATGACCGGGGACCTCGGTGAAGCCCCGCTGCTGACCGTGGTCGAGTGCCACGTCGTGGCGATCCTGCCGAAGAAGACCGCGACCGGGACCCAGCTGGTCGACAGCGTGCTCGCCGCCGCCGGCGGCAACGGCGTCATGCCGCGTGACGTGCTCGGCAAGCTGCTGCGCCGGGTCGAGGTGCTGCAGCGGGAGGTGCTCGCGCCGAACGGGCTGAACGCGTCCGGGTTGCAGCCGCGTGAGGTCGATGTGCTCCGGTTGATCGCGGACGGCTGGGACACCGAGGAGATCGCGCAGGAGTTGCGGTACTCGGAACGGACCGTCAAGAACGTCATCTACAACATGACCGCCCGTCTGCATTTGCGTAACCGGGCACATGCCGTGGCGTACGCGCTGCGCGCCGGGGTGATCTAGGACGCCTGACGGATCTCCGACCGCGAGCCCACGCCGAGCTTGGCCATGATCTGCCCGACGTGGGCCTGCACGATCCGCCGGGGCAATGACATCCGGGTGGCGATCTCCGGATTGGACAGTCCATTGGCGACCATGGCGGCGATCTGTTGCTCCGCCGCGGAAAGCGTGTCCCAGTCGCTGCCGCCGACACCGGGGACGGCATGCATGGGCTCGCGGATGCCGAACTGGCCCATCCGGGACTTCGCCCTGGCGCGGTCCCAGTTCGCGCCGAGTTCCAGGTAGATCCGGAGGGCTTCGCCGTACGCGTTCGTCGCGTCCGCGCGGGCGTCGCGCGCGGCCAGCAGCACGGCCGCGTCTTCCAAGGCGACCGCGAGTTCGACTGGGCGCCCGACCGAGCGATAGTGGTCGACTGCCACCAGCGCGGGTTGCGGGTCGCCGGTGGCCAGGGCTCTGCAGCGGTGCAGGGCCGCATACGCGCGAGCAGGCACGCGCTCACGGTCGGCCTCCATCTCGGCCACCGCCATCGCGTCGTCCACCAGGGCCGAGTCGTGTGCCTGGGACAGGCGGATGATCTCCGGCAGCCATTGGTGGCGCAGCATCATTTCGGCGTAGGCGGGGTTGAGCACGGGCGCGAACTCGGCCAACGCACCGGAGATGTCCCCGCGCTGAGTCGCGGCCAGCGCGCGGGCCGCCAGCAGGAAGTCCTGGCTTTCCCGTTCCGAGTCGGTGATCACGAGATAGCGCTCGGCCGCGTCCAGGTTCGCGGCGAGCGAAGCGCGGTCGTCCCGGCGCCCCGCGATCAACGCCGACACACCGTGCAGCAGCAGGCCGGCTGGACCGGCGTCCATCAGGCCCGCGTACGTGATCGCCGGGCCGTCCTCGGTGATCGCGTCCAGCTCGTAGAGCGCTTCGTCCCAGCGACCGGTCCAGTAGTAGTGCACGGCCCCGGCGACTTGCGGGCCGACCGGCAGCCGATGCTCGACCACGAGTTCGTTGGCGGCACGCAGATTTTCGTCCGCGTCGGCCATCCGGTCCAGGTTCTGCAACGTGAAGAGCCGGTTGTCCAGCAGGTTGAAGTGCATGCCCGCGAGATCCGTCTGGCCACGCACGACGTCGATGGCCGCGTCGATGTGTTCCAGTGCCGCCTCGTGGTCCCGGCGAACGGAGTCGACGATCCACTGCGTCTGCAGCGCGTGCGCCATCAGGCCGACTTCACCACCTGCGGCGGCTTCCTCGTATGCCGCTTTCGCCATGGTTTCGGCGGTGTCGACGTCCGTGACGTCGCGCACCAGGTGAGCGAGCAGGAATTTGCGTCGTTGCCGCCACTCCCGCGGCACCGATTCGTCCACTTCGGACTCGGTGAGCGTGGCGATCGAGTCCTCGCGGCGGCCGCTGCGGTAGATTATCGCGGCGAGCAACTGCCGGAGTTCCTCGGTACGGATCGGGTTGGTCGACGCCACAAGCGCTTGCTCGATTTGCTCGGCGGTGACCCTGGTGAGCCGGAAGAGCACCTTGACCTGGGTGGCCAGCAGGACTTCGCGCGCCGGATCGGCCGGGTCCAGCGTTGCCAGCACACCGGCCAACAGGTCGGCGGCGACCAGCGGGCCGTGGTTGGCGACCTCGGTGACGTGGTCGACCAGCCAGCCGGACACCCAGGGTTCCAGGCTGGCCGCGGCGACGAGTTGTTCGGCGACCCGGATCGCGGGCGCGCCCTTGCCCGCCAAGACCTTCGCCGCCTCACGGTGCAGCACGACCCGAACGGCCGACGAGATCCCGCCGAGGATTGCCTCCCGCATCAACGGATGCCGGAACACCAGCCGCGGTCCTTCGCCGAAGACCACATTCGCGTCGACCGCGTCGACCAATGCCGAACGCAGATCCGTGGCCGCACGCCCGGTCAACGCGACCACGTTGTCCATTGTGGCCTCTGGACCGAGCACGGCCATCCACCGGAGGACCTCGTGCGTCTGTTGCGGCAGAGCGCCACAGGTGCGTTCCACGGCATCGGCGAGTGACTGAGGCGCCGTTTCGACGTGTGCCTGATCGATGTGCGCGACGCCGTCGACCAGGTCAACGGCCGAGTCACGCACCAGACCACGGACCATTTCCCGCAGGTACAGCGGGTTTCCCCCGGCTCGGTCGGTCACCCGGCGCAGCAGCCTGCCCGGCCTGCCGCCGACCAGCCGACCGGTCAATGACTCGACGTCGTTGGGCCGCAAGGGTTCCAGGGCGATCAGCATGGCGCGTGAGCGCAACTGGTCGAGCTCGGCACGAGCGTGGCCGGTGCGTGAGCACGTCACGAGCAGCAGCGGCAACTGCCTCACCGCCGCGGACAACCGGCGCCAGACGTGCACGCTCGCTTCGTCCGCCCATTGCAGGTCGTCGATCACCAGGACGACCGGCCCGTGCGCGCACATCCGGTCGACCAGCGCGAGCATCCGGTCGACCGCGTCGGAGATCGGGTCCTCGTCGTCCTTGCCGGTGTGCATCTGCAGCTGCCTGGCCAGCTCGGCACGGTCGGCGTCCGGGGATTTCACCGTGATGCCAAGGCATTCCATGATCAGCCGGAGCGGGAACCGGATGTCCGGTTCGTCGGCGATCGCCCAGCCGAGCTGACAGCCCTGCCCCCGCACCCCGGCCAGCGCCTCGATCAGCAGCTCCGACTTGCCGATCCCCGGGTCGCCCTCGATCCAGACCATGCCGCCGCGACCGGCCACCACATCGGTCACCCGGTCACGGATCTTGGCCACTTCCGCGGCACGACCGACGAACAGCCGCGTGTCGCTGCGCGCGCTGGCCGCGATGTGCGCGGGCATCACCTCAAGCGGCACAACCGCCCGGTCCTCGCCCGCCAGGATCTGCGCGTGCACCTGACGCAACGCCTGTCCCGGCTCGGCGCCGAGCTCCCGCAACAGTGTTTCGCGGGTTTCCTGGAAGACGTCCAGCGCTTCGGCGTGCCGTCCGCTTCGGGCAAGCGCCAGCATCAGCAGCTCTCGCAGCGATTCCCGCAACGGGTGCTCCCGCACCATACTGCCGAGGTCGGCGGCGAGTTCCACGTGCTGGCCGAGTTCGAGCCGCGCCCGAGCGGCCGCCTCGACGGCACGGAGGTAGGACTCCTCGAGCCGCGTGCGTTCGTGGGTGGCGAAGGGTCCGGGGATCCCGGCAAGTGCCTCGCCGTGCCACATTCCCAGGGCTTCACCCAGCGAGGCCGCCGCGGCACCAGCCGACTGTTTGCTTGCTTGCGCGATCAGCGCGTCGTAGACCTTGACGTCGATCCGATCCTGCGGCAGTCGCAGTGTGTAACCGTTGCCGGCGGACGCGAGCACGTCCTTGCCCAGGAGCTTGCGCAGGTTCGAGATGTACAGGTAGACCGCGCTCGACGCACTGGACGGCGCGGCCTGTCCCCAGACAGCCTCGATCAACTCGGCCCGTGACACCACCTGACCCGCGCGAACGGCCAACACAGCGAGCACCGCGCGCTGCCGGGGCGGTCCCAGCTTGAGCTCGACCTCGTCGACCACGCTGACCGGGCCCAATAACTGGACACGTAACCGCGACACAGCGACAGGCTACAAGGTGTGAGAGCGCGTACACCAACCGTCAGCCGATCAGCTTCCGGAATATGCCACTTTCGTCAGGTTCATCTGTTTCGCCTGGTATCGGGCCGGTCAGGTCGAAGTGCGGCGGGACGACAGGCGCCAGCAAGGTGGCCACCCGCTCCCGGGCTTGCGCCTGGGCTTGCCGCAACGTGCGCATGACCGTCGTGGCGAGGTCGGCGGGCGTCAGACCGAGATAGGCGCTGGAGGGGAACTGCAAGTCGGTGATCTGGCCGTGCTGCCCCACGGTCACCGTCACGACCTTGCGCGGCGCGGTCACCGAAACCGAGATCTCGGCCACGCGTCTGCGCAGGGCAGCCAGGTCTTCGAGAGATGGAGACACGCCGGCTCTCCTCACATCTGACGAAATTCCTCGTTCTGGCAGTAAACGAGCCGCTGCCTTGCTGAACAAGAAACCTGCCCGAGCACACCGCCGATACGTTCCCCTCCGCACTCACCCACCCGGTGTGTCCGAAGTGTCCAGTCAGCGCGTCCCACTGGCCAAAAATATAGGTACCGCAACAAAGAATCTGTCCGTGCGGGCGCGCTCGGTCTGCTCGGCGAGCCATTCCCGATCCTCGGTCAACCTGGCGACCGCCGGCAGCATCCGCCCGTCCGTCCAGACCGTGGTGTGCACCTCGACCGAAACGTCGACAAAGCCGTTGTTCAGCAACAGGTTCCGATAGCTGCGGGCGACGTACGGACTGGGCAGCCCCTCCGCCCGGTCGCGCAGGACCTGCCGGGTCCGGTCCGGGTCCGACGAGTCGATCACGAAGTGCTCCCAGTCCTGGCCGACCAAGACGATCCGGCCGCCCGGGTCGAGCACCCGATGTGCTTCAGCCAACGCCCGCGAAGGATCTGCCAAGGCGTGCAACACCTTGTCGGCCCGGTATCCCAGGACGTGCTCGACCGGCAACGAGTACGCGTCACCCAACCTGAAGTCGTGTGGCCATCGGGCCTTTGCCGCGGCGATCATCTCGGGATCGACGTCGACGCCGACCGGTTTCGCGCCCTGCGACGCAAGCTCCGCGACGGCCCGGCCGGTCCCGCACCCGACATCCACCACGGGCGCGCCCGGCGGCAACGCAAGCAGTTGGTAGGTACGGGCGCGCAGTTCGGCCGCGCCCGGCAACGCGTCGAAGGCGTCCAGCGCTTCGATGAGGGAAGTGGACATGTCCGACATGCTGGGACTTAATGTCGACATGAAGTCAAGCGAGACGTTCGGCGTCGGGCAGGTCGCCGAGCAGTTCGGGCTGGCCACCCACGTCCTGCGGCACTGGGAGTCGATGGGGCTGCTCGATCCGCAACGGGACGGTGACCGGCGGCGCTACCGGGACGCCGACCTCGACCGGATCGCGGTGATCCTGAAGGCCAAAGAGGCCGGGTTCAGCCTCGACGACATCAGGGAGATGTTCGTGGTCGGCGATCCCAGCACGCGCAGGGAGATCATGCGCCGCCACCAGGCCGACCTGATCGGCCGGATCGTGGCGTTGCAGGCGTCGCTCAAGCTCGTCGAAGGGGCGTTGAACTGCGAGCACGAGGACATCACCCAGTGCCCCAACTTCCTCAAGGCGGTGGGTCTGGTCAGAAATCAGCGGTAAGACAGGCCAGGCGGGCGCCCGCGGTCCCGGCGTGGCCTGCTCCGGTGTGCGTGCGGGTCTCGTGGATCACGATGGACGACGCTTCCCGCTCGCCGAAGCCCCATTTCACCCGGGAGACCGCGAACCCGTTGCCGAACCGGTCGGTGGTGAAGTCCAGCCAGATCTCGTTGCGCGGGTTGGCGTACGCCGGGTTGACCGACGGCTGGACCGGGTCCTTCTTGTCCTGGAAGTGCGGTCCTGAGTCCGCGGGCGCCGGCCCGCATGGCTTGACGTGCACGTGCGCGCCGTACTGGCGCTTGGGCAGCAGGCCCTGAGTCGTCAGCAGCACGGTCGTGCCCTGTGGCGTGGAGACGCTCAGCACGGACAGCGTCGCTCCCGCTGGGGCGAGCTTCGGGTTGTACGTGACGCCACCCGCGTTGGGTTTGTAGGCCTGGATCTTCGAGGACGCCGTCGTCACCCGCATGGACGGGATCTCAGTCGCCGAGCCGGTGCCACCGATCAGCACCACCGCCGGGACGATCGCGGCCAATGCCAGGTAACGCATATTTCGCTCCTCCATTCGGACGCCACTGTGGATAGTGCACCACGCACTGGCCCGCCGCCGAACGGCTGCCCCTGTTCTCTACCATCCGGGTGAGGGAGGGTGCAGGGGATGGAGCCACGGCTGACCGGCCGGGACCGGGAAACAGCCACACTGGCGGGGATTCTGGCCGACGCCGAACACGGCACCGGCCGTCTTGTGCTGATCTCCGGCGAGCCGGGCATCGGCAAGACGCGGCTCGCCGAGCACGCGTCCCGAGCCGCCCGGGATCTTGGCTTCGCTGTGCTCGAAGGCCAGGCCGACCCGTTGCAGACCGGTTTGGCGTACGCCCCGATCGTGTCGGCACTGCGCACACATCTGGATTCACTGCCCGCGCAGACAAGCACCGAAATGCTGCACAGCCTGCCGGATCTCGGCAGGCTGATCACCGACCCGCGCCTGCCGCACCCCGCACCCGGCGGCGATCCGGCACTCAACCGGACCCACATGTTCGAAGCCGTGCTGAGGTTCCTGCAGCTCAACGCTCCCCTGCTACTCATCGTCGACGACCTGCACTGGGCCGACGACGGCACCATCGAACTCGTCCACTACCTCGGCCGCGGCACCAGCCACGGCCAGTTCGTCGTCCTCGGCACCTGCCGGACGCCACAGTCCGGCCAACGGCTGACGGACCTCGCCACGCTCGTCCGTCGCAACGGGACTGAGCTGGTTCTCCAGCCCCTCAACGACTCCGACCTCGCCGACCTCCTGCGGGAGCTGCTCGGCCAGCCACCGCACCAAGATCTCCTCGCGGAAATGTCGGCACGCACCAAAGGCGTGCCGCTGTTCGTCAGGGCTCTCGCACCAGTGCTACCCGGACAGGGGCCACTTCCCGCCATCGTGCGAGACGTCGTGCTCAGCAGGCTCCATGCACTCGACGAACCCGAACGCGCCATCCTCGACCTCATCGCCGTCGCCGGAACCTCGGCCACCGCGGACGTCCTGGGCGTCGACACCGCTGACCCGGCGTTGCGCACCTTGCTCAAACAGGGCCATATCGAGGAACACATCGCCGGACGTGAACTCACCTACCGAGTCGCGCACCCGCTCTACGCCGAAGTCGCGTACGCCGAGCTGACCGAGAGCGAACGCCGAAGGCTGCACGCGAGACTCGCCACCGCGATCGGATCGGACAACGTGCTCGCGGCCGCACCGCACTACCGGGGCGCGGGCGAACTCGTGGACACGCAGCGAGCCATCGACATCTTCACCGCCGCGGGCAGGCGCGCGTTGGACGTGGTCGCCGCGCCCGAGGCGGTCGAGTACTTCTCCCGTGCCTTGCACCTGGCCAGAGGCGCGCGTCCGGACCAGGTGCCGAAACTGCTGGACAACGTCGGTCTGGCGTACCAGGGCGTCGGTGATCTCGACGCGGCCACCGGCGTCTGGCTGGAACGGCTGGCGATTGCCGAAGCGGACAGCGACATGGACCGTCAGGCCGCGCTGCGCGTGCAGTTGGCCATATTGGAGTCCGAGCGGGGCAACCCCCAGACCGCGGACGAGCACGTGACCGCACGGATGAGTTTGACCGGAAACCAGGATGTGCAATCGGCCGCGTTGCGCGTGACGATCGCGGCGCGGCATTGGGATCCGGACCGCATCCGTGCGCTGTTCGACCAGGTGGACACCACATTCCGGGATGATCCCCGTCCCGAGGCCCAGTCCATGCTGCACTGCGTGATCGGCTTCCGCGCCGCGTTCGCCGGCGATTTCGGCGCGGCACACCAGTCCCTGCTGATCGCCAGTCGCCACAGCGATCAGGCCAGCGATGACGCGGGGATGATCGTTCCGTTCAACCCCTTGCGCATGCACATCGGCGTCTGTGTGTTGCTCGGCCAGATCCCGGAAGCGAGGGAACTGGCCGACTTCGACACCAAGAACAGCGCCACTTTCGTGCTGCCGTCAGCGACCTACTCGTTGCGGATGGTCCGCACCACGCTGCTGTACTTCACGGGTGACCTGCGTGGCGCGGTGGCCGCGCTTGATCAGGACCTCGTGGACGTCGCCGCACTCGGCCTGAACCGGATGCACGCAAGGATGCTCGCGCACAAGGCCCACCTGCTGGCCGAACTAGGCCAGACTGAAGAGGCGTCGCGCTGCGTCGAACAGGCCCAGCAGTGGCGCAAGGTGCATGAGAACGCGCTCGAGCACGGGTTGCAGACCGCGAACGCGGCGATCGCACTGGCCTCCGGGCATCCTGAGCGAGCGCCCGACATGAACGCCATCGGCTTCACCATCCGTGAACCGTTGATCAGCACGTTGCGCAATCTGGTCGCGGCACAGACCGCGATCGCCGCGAACGATCTGGCCACCGCACGAACGATCAGGGACGTGTTGCGCAAGAGCGGCCGCACCGCGCCGTTGCTGGACGCCCTTGCCGACCGTTTCACCGGCTTGATGACGAAGGACAACGAACTCCTTGTCCGAACGGCACGCCGGTTCGAGGAGATGGGCGCTCCCTTGCTCGCCGCGCAGACCGCGTTCGAGGCAGCGGAGATCGTTCCGGGCCTGGACGTGATCGGCAAATGTCTCGAATACTTCCAGCAATCGGGCGTGACGCCGTGGATCGATCGCGCGCGTCGCCTCGCCCGTGCACATGGTGTAGCCCAGCCCGCCCGGAAGGCCGACGGTGTGTTGTCCAAACGGGAGGCTGAGATCGTCCGGTTCGTCGGGCAAGGACTGTCCAATGCGGACATCGCCACTCGGCTGTTCCTCAGCACGCGTACCGTGGAAACCCACCTGCGCAACAGCTATCGCAAGCTCGACATCACGTCGCGGTTGCGTCTCGCGCAATGGGCTGCCAAGCATGAGGACGAACTGTGACCGAACCGCGGTTGACCGGACGCGACCGGGAACAGGCCGCGGTCGCCGGCATGCTGGCGAATGCCGAACGCGGCCAGGGCACGCTCGTGCTGATCTCCGGCGAGCCGGGCATCGGCAAGACACGGCTCGCCGAGCACGCGGCTCGGATCGCGCAGGACCGTGGTTTCACCGTGCTGACCGGGCAGGCGGATCCACTGCAGGCCGGGCTCGCGTACGCCCCGATTGTCTCGGCGCTGCGGATGCACTTGGATTCACTGCCCGCGCAGACAAGTACCGAAATGCTGCGCAGCCTGCCGGATCTCGGCAGGCTGATCACCGACCCACGCCTACCACAACCCGCATCCGGCGGCGATCCGGCACTTAACCGGACTCACATGTTCGAAGCCGTACTGCGGCTGCTGCACCTGAGCGCTCCCCTGCTGCTCATCGTCGACGACCTGCACTGGGCCGACGACGGCACCATCGAACTGGTCCACTACCTCGGCCGCGGCACTACGACCAGTCAGCTGGTGGTGATCGGGACGTGCCGGACACCGACCGCGGGCCGGAGATTGACCGATTTGGCCACGCTTGTCCGCCGAAACGGCACGGAACTGGCGTTGCAGCCGCTCAGCGACACCGATCTGGCCAGCCTGCTGGCGGATTTGCTCGGTGAGCCGCCGAAAGAGCACCTCGTGCGGGAAATGTCCTTGCGTACCAAGGGTGTCCCACTGTTCGTCACGGCTTTGGCCTCGGCACTGCCCGAGCAAGGACCGCTGCCCGCGATCGTGCGCGACATCGTCCTGGGCCGCCTGCACGCACTCGAGGAACCCGAACGCGCCATCCTCGACCTCATCGCGGTCGCCGGAACCTCGGCCACGGCGGAGGTTCTCGGTTTGCAGCCGGCTGATCCGGCGTTGCACAACCTGCTGCGGCAAGGCCACATCGAAGAACACGTCACCGGACGCCAACTCACTTACCGCGTCGCCCATCCGCTCTACGCCGAAGTCGCGTACGCCGAACTGACCGAGAGCGAACGCAGGAAGCTGCACGCCAAGCTGGCGGCCGCGATCGACACTGGCACGCCCGAGACCATCCTCGCGGCAGCGCCGCACTATCGAGGCGCGGGCGAGCTCGTGGACACGCAGCGAGCCATCGACATTTTCACCGCGGCCGGCAAACGGGCCCTGTACGCGTTGGCTGCCCATGAAGCGGTGGAGTACCTCGGCCGGGCGCTGGCCCTGGCCAGGGACGCGCGGCCGGAGCTCGTGCCGGAGCTGCTGGATTCGCTCGGGCTGGCGTACCAAGGTTCCGTCCGGCTGGACGACGCGGCGGCGGTCTGGCGGGAGCGTCTGCAGATCGCCCGGGACGAGTCGGACGAGACCAGGCAGATCCAGTTGCTGGTGCAGTTGGCGATGCTGGAGTCCGAACGCGGCAACGGTGTGGCGGCGCAGAGCCATGTCGACGGGATCTCACAGCTGCGGGGCGACCGTGACATCGACTACGCCGCGATGCGCATCGCGATTGTGGCCAGGCACATGCCGGTGGACATCGCTCGTGCCACCTATCGGCAGCTGAATGACCTGTTCTCCGACCGGCCGGACGGGCCGTCACAGGCGATCTTCCACGCCACCGAGGCCTACTTGGCTGTACTCGAGCACGACTTCGGTTCCGCGCACGAGCACTTCCGCGCGGCCGAACGGGTCGGCGGGCCCGCCGTCGCCGAGATGCCCGCACTCACGTTCGCGCCGCGCCGGATCCACGCCGGGGTAAGCCTGCTGCTCGGTGACATTCCCGGTGCGGTCCGGCTCGCCGAACTCACGCGAGCGGAGAACGCCGCGTTCTTCATGCCGTCCGCCGTGTACTCGATGCGCCTGTTGCTTCGGACCGCGCAGTACTTCGTGGGTGACCTGCCCGCGACCGCCGCTGCGCTTGAGGGGGACATCGACGACAGCATTCATACCGGCCTGTACCGGCTGACCACGCGGATGTACGTGTTCCGGGCCTGTCTGCTCGCCGAGCTCGGCAGGCTGGACGAAGCGGCAGAGTGCGTCCGGCTGGCCAGAACTCGACCTGCCGTGCAGGACAACGCGCTGGACTTCACCTGGGCCACTGCCGAAGCCAGCATCGCGTACTACTCCGGCCAGCCCGAGCGTGCACCCGCCTTCGACGCTGACGGGTTCACCATCACCGACCCGATTCTCTGCTGTCTCCGGCTGCTCAGCGCGAGCCGCGCCGCGATCGCCGCCAAGGACGCAGTCGCAGCCGAGGCTGTCCAGCGGGCGCTGCACGCGACGAGGGACGCGGCGCCGATGATGGCCGCACTGTCCGACCGTCACGACGGCTTGTTGCAGGGAGATGCGGAACTTCTCCGAGGCGCGGCACGCCGATTCGAATCGATGGGCGCACCGCTGCTCGCCGCCCAGACCTTGTTGGAAGCAGCGGAGCTGGATCCCGACCGTGACACCATCCTTCGCTGCCTGGACAAGCTCCAGCACGTCAAACCGTGGTTCGATCGTGCGCGGAGGCTGACCAGAGCTCAGCGGCTCGAGCGCGGTGACGGCGTCCTCACCAGGCGGGAAGCCGAGATCGTCCGCCTTGTCGGCGCTGGACTGTCCAATGCGGACATCGCAGGGCGGCTCTTTCTCAGTGCCCGCACGGTCGAGACCCACCTGCGCAACAGCTACCGCAAGCTGGACATCACCTCACGGCTGCGGCTGGCCCAATGGGCGCTGCAACACGACGACGAGCTCTAAACGGGCGCTGTCCCGATCAGGCCGTTTCGAGTGACCAATTCGGCCAGCTGTTCCTCGGTGAGGTTCTCGGTGCCCGCAGGCCGGGCCGGGATGACGATGTAGCGGATCTCCGAGTTGGCGTCCCACACTTTGACCTCGACCTCCGGCCGCAGTTCCAGGCCGAACTCCCGCAACACCTCCCGGGGATTTCGGACCACCCTCGACCGGTAGCTCTCGCTCTTGTACCAAGTGGGTGACGGGCCCAGCAGGGCAAGCGGGTAACAAGAGCACAGCGTGCACACGACCACGTTGTGCTCACGTTCGGTGTTGGCCACCGCCTGCAGGTCCTGCACGTGCAATCCGCCGCTCATCGAGAAGTCGAGCTCGGCGATCGCGGCGGGGGCGTCGGCCAGCAGCCGGTCGCGGAACTGCGGATCCACCCACGCCCTGGCCACGATCCGGGCCCCATTGGCCGGTGACGCACGGTTGAGAAACGCCGCCAGTGTCTCGTCCAGCGCACCCGGAATCACCAGGCCGCGCTGCTCGAGCAGGCTTTCCATCCGCCGGACCCGCGCCGCGATCGGCGCGTCGGAATGATCACCACTCACAGCGGCTCCATGTATCTGTGCCACAGGCTCACCGTCACGGTGTGATCGCCTGTTCCGAACAATTCACCGGCGGTGAACCGGACTGCGTAAACCGTCTCCTCTGGCGCGGAAAACCCGCGTGCGACGTCGTCGGGAACCGGATAAGCGCCCTGGATTTCCACGATCGTGCCGACCGCGCCGCGAATGTAGGACGGCAGGCGGGTGTGGTGGGGCGGATCGACGCTCTTGGCCCGGACCTGGTCACCGGTCGTGAACGTCATCCAGCTCCTCCTCGGTGAAGACACCCTTCTCGATCAGCAGGGTGCGAATCGCCAGAAACCACCGTTCGTAGTAGGACGCCGCCAGGTACTGGCTGGGTGACAGGCGTTCGATCGCGTCGCGGAACTCGTCGAGCTGATAGATCCCGTGCCGGATCAGCGCACCGTTGAGGGCGAAGACGTGTGCCTCCCAGTCCGCGTGAAAGGGCGGCTCGTCCTGGTCGAGTTCGATCATGCCGAACCCCTGGACACCGCCCACGTCGTTGATCCGGCTCATGATCCGATGTTAACTCTGGGAACAAGACCTCACGTTAGTTTGAAGGTCATTGGGTTACCCTCAGTCCATGCAGACCAGGTCACGGCTGAAAGAGGCGCTCACGCTCACCGCCGTGCTCTGCTTCATCTACACGGTCGCGATCTTCTTCACCGCGCTGGGCGGCAAAGTCGACTACATGTACGCCTGGATCACCGGACCGGCCGCGATGGTCATCGGACTTGCCTTGATTTTCCGCTGCCGACCAGGCGGCTGAGGCGCCGATCGCGGTTACAGTGTCGCGGTGACCGAGCAGCGACTGTCCAATTGGGAACGGCGAACGGAATGGCCGCTGAGTGCGCTCGCGGTGGCGTTCCTTGTCGCATATGCCTGGCAGGTACTGCATGTCAGTGCGCCGGCAGGCGTGCATCTCGGACTGGAGATCACGCTCTGGGTGATCTGGTTGGTATTCGCCGCCGACTACGTGACCCGGTTGATCCTTGCCGAGCGGAAACTGCGGTTCATCTGGCGGCACATGTTCGATTTGCTCGCGGTGGCGCTGCCGATGGTCCGGCAATTGCGGGTGCTGCGGATTGTCACGGTGTTGCGGGTGCTCAACCGCAGGGCGTCGACGGCTTTCCGTGGCCGGGTGGCGATTTATGTCGCCATGGTGACCGTGCTGGTGAGTTTCGCCGCGGCGATCGCCGTGCTGGACGCCGAACGGGCCAATCCGGACGCCGGGATCGACTCGTTCCCTAAAGCCCTATGGTGGACGCTGACCACGATCTCGACGGTCGGGTACGGCGATGTCTATCCGACCACGTGGGAAGGCAGGCTGGTCGCGGCCACCCTGATGATCGGTGGCATCGCGTTGCTCGGTGTGATCACCGGAATGATCGCGTCCTGGCTGCTGGAACGGATTCAGCAAACCGAGGCGGCGGTGCACCAGGAAACCGACGAACTGCACGTCGAACTGGTCACGCTGCGCGAAGAGGTTCGCCGGTTACGCGAGGAGCTGGCCAATCAGGGCTCCAGTCCGCCGCGGGCGATGAGCTGACGCACGATCACGTTGCGCTGGATCTCGTTGGTGCCTTCGCCCACGATCATCAGTGGCGCGTCCCGGAAATACCGCTCGACGTCGAATTCGGTAGAATACCCGTACCCGCCGTGAATCCGTACCGCGGTCAACGCGATCTGCATCGCGGTCTCCGAGGCGAACAGCTTCGCCATTCCGGCTTCCATGTCCACCCGGCGGCCCGCGTCGGCCTCCCGCGCCGCGTGCAGGGTCAGCTGGCGGGCCGCGGACAACGAAGTCGCCATGTCGGCCAGGTAGTTGCCGATGGACTGGTGCTGCCAGATCGGTTTGCCGAACGACTCGCGGCTTTGCGCGTACGCCAGGGAATCCTCCAGCGCGGCCCGGCCGACCCCGAGCGCCCGCGCGGCGACCTGCAGCCTGCCGGTCTCCAACCCGGACATCATCTGGGCGAACCCATCACCTTCCACTCCGCCGAGGACGGCGTTCAACGGCACCCGGTAGTCCTCAAAGGACAGTTCGCAGCTCTCGACGCCCTTGTAGCCGAGCTTCGGCAAGTCACGCGACACCGTCAGGCCGGGACCGTGTTCGGCCAGCAGGATCGAGATGCCTTGGTGTGCCGGTTGCGCATCCGGATCTGTCTTGCACAGCAAAGCAATGAGCTTTGAGCGGCGGGAGTTCGTGATCCACGTCTTCGATCCGTTGACGACGTAGCCGTCGTCGGATTTGCGTGCCACCGTGCGCATGGCTTGCAGGTCTGAGCCGCCGCCGGGTTCGGTCAGCGCCATCGTGGCGCGCACCTCGCCCGTGGCCATCCGGGGCAAGTAGTGCTGTTTCTGCTCTGGTGTGCCGAATTTGAGCAGGAGTTTGCAGACGACCGTGTGCCCGCCCATCGCGCCTGCCAGGCTCATCCAGCCGCGCGCCAGTTCCTCGGTGATCAGCACGTAGCACGGCATCGAGACCGGGGTGCCGCCGTATTCCTCGGGAACGGCCAGGCCGAAGATGCCCAGTTCCTTCATCCGTTCGATCAGCGCCTCGGGGTAGGTGTTGGCGTGTTCGAGCTCGCGGACGACCGGTTTGACGTCTTTGTCGACGAACTGTTTGACAGTCCGGACAATGAACTGTTCGTCGTCGGACAGCGTGGTCATACGATCTCCTCGGCCCGAAGCTGCTGGATGTCGCTCGCGCTGTAGCCCAGCGTGCCAAGGATCTGGTCGGTGTGCTCGCCGACATCCGGCACCGGATCCATCCGCGCGGCGATCCCGTCGAGCCTCGCGGGCGGCGGCAATGCCGTCATCGTCCCGCCGGGGATGCCGACGTCCTGCCAGCGCCCGGCGAGCACCGGGTGGTCGAGGAACTCCTGAACCGAGTTGACCCCGGCGTTCGCGATGCCCGCTTTGTCCAGCAGGGCCATGACCTCTGCGCTGTCGATCTCACGGAATCGTTGCGCGACAATGGCGTTGACTTCGTCACGGTGCTGGACGCGGGCCGATCCAGTGGCGTATCGCGGGTCGTCGACAAGCTCGGGCCGGTCAAGGAACTGCTCGCACAACGAGACCCATTCGCGCTCGTTCTGGATCGAGAACAGCACGTCTTTGCCGTCGGCCGCGGTGTAGGCGCCATACGGGGAAATCGTGGCGTGTTGCGTACCGACTCGGGGTGGTTGTGTTCCGCTGTAACGGGTGTAGTACGCGGGCTGTCCCATCCACTCGGCCAGAGCGTCGAACAACGTCACGTCTACCGAACGGGCTTTCCCTGTCATGGCACGGGTGTAGAGCGCGGTGAGAATTCCCGAGTACGCGTACATTCCAGCCGCGATGTCCGCAACGGACACTCCGACGCGTGCGGCTCCCTCCGGCGTTCCTGTCAATGACACGAGCCCGGTTTGGCACTGCACAAGGAGGTCGTACGCTTTGCGGTCCGCCCATGGTTCGCCGTATCCGGAGATCGTGCATGTGATGAGCTTTTCGTACGTCAGGCTGTCCTTGTCCAGCCCGAGCCTCGCGGCCGCCCCCGGGGCGAGGTTCTGTACGAAGACGTCTGCATCTGCCAGCAGCCGATGCAGGATTTCCCGGCCGCGCTCGGATTTCAGGTCGAGCGTGAGCGATTCCTTCGATCGGTTCAGCCATACGAAGTAGCTGGACTGGCCGTGCACTGTGGTGTCGTAGCGGCGGGCGAAATCGCCGCCGCCCGGACGTTCCACTTTGATCACCCGGGCACCCAGATCGGCCAGTTGCCGGGTCGCGAACGGCGCGGCCACGGCCTGCTCAAGGCTGACGACGGTGACACCGGCGAGCGGAAGATCAGTCACCCCGTTACTTTAACGGCCCCTCGTGGCAGGCAGGGCGAGTGAGAGCGCCAGCGACTCGTCGAGGAACATCAGGCCACGCTGTTCGAACTGGGCGAACGCGTCCTCGATCGCCCGCACCGGCACGTCGAGACCGAGCTTGTCCCGGACCGCCGGCGCGGTCGTCGGGCGGTCACTGCACGCCAGGTAAATGCGCGCGAGTGTGTCGCGGAATGTGTACGTTCCCTCACGGCCTTCGTGCCTGCCATCGTAGATCTGCAGGTATCCCGGCGATGACCAGTACGTCAGGATCGGCCGCTGCTTCGCCTCCCAGCGATCGCTCCACAGGGCCACTTCTCTGGCCAGGTCGGCGTATGTCTCCGCGGGCAGCGCGTCATCCATTTCGTATTCGAAGAAGTACGCGACCTTGTCGAGGTCGATTGTCTTCGGGTAAACGTACTGGTAGCTGCGTTCCGGTGCCCGATGCCGCATTGTGAACCGGGTGTACATCGGGCTGAATCGCTCCAACCAGACGCGTGCGGCACCACCAGGCGGCTGCAGATGCACGAGATTCGGAACAACGGCCGCTTGCTTGGCGTAGTCATCGGCGGTTTCGCCGGGAAATCCCCACAGGATGTTCCAGCCGACGTCGATTCCGTAGTACCGTGCCCAGCGCAGGAGGTTGACGTTCTGCGCCGCCCTGACTCCCTTGTCCATCAGGCGAAGAACGTGGGAGCTCAACGATTCCAGGCCGGGCTGCAGGTGCGTGACACCACCCGTGGCGAGGAGCTTGAGCTGGGCGCGGGTCAGGTTCGCTTTGACCTCGTAGAAGAACTCGTAGTCCGAACCGCTGTCGACGATCGCGGGGAAGACTTCCTTGAGGTAGCGCGGATCCATGATGTTGTCGACGGCCTCGAACCGGAACACGCCGTATCGCCGTGCCTGTCCCGCCAGTTCAGCCAGCACCCGTTCCGGCGACTTGGCGCGGAACTTCATCGTCGTGCCGTTGAGACCACAGAACGTGCAATGGTGTTTGGCTCCCCACCAGCAGCCACGGGCCGACTCGAACGGAAGCCACGCGATTTCCGGCAGCAGGCCGACTTTCTCGGCACGCTCGAAGTATTCGTCGTACACCGGCACTGGCGTCTCGTCGAGTGCCTCAAGAGGTGGCTCCGCGGGTGTCGCGCCGTCCCGGCTCGCAACACCCGGCACCGCCAACGGATCAGTGCCATCCGCCAATGCCTTGAGCAGCTTGGGAAACGCGGTGTCGCCTTCGCCGATTACGGCGTAGTCCACGCAATCGACCGACCGAACAAGCTCCAGGCCCATCTCACCGTCGAAATTGGCCCCGCCGAAGACCGTGACAATGCTCGGGTAACGTTCCTTCAACCGTCGCGCCAAGGCGAACGATGGGGTGTTCTGCTGGAACGTACAGCTGAACCCGACTACTTGCACCTCATGCCAGGGAAAGTCCTCGACCAGGTCGTCGAGGAACGCAGGCACATCATGGTCGCGTGTCCGCGTCAGCCGGTCACGGACGCGCCCCAAACCCGCCAAATAGGACAGTTCAGCTTCGAACTCCTCGGCGAATACGGCCTCCCGATCGGGCGCGTCCGCGCCGAACGCCTCGACCGAGAACAACCAGTCACCGACCATCCGGCCACGCATGTCCGCGAGCGCCTGGTAGTACTCGATCCCGACGCGTGCGGCGAAGTCGAGGTTCGCGTGCACCGTACGCACCGGGAAACCGTTCGCCTCGCCGATCGCCCGCAGCAGTCCCAATTGGATGGACGGACGATCGACGTGCATGAACGGCATCGAGACGAGAACTGTGTGCACGGCTACGGCTTGATGTACCTGGAGCAGTACTTGCCACAGACGTGCAGATCGCCCTCCGCGCCGTTGTCGTAGCTGACGGTCAGCCGCGTCCTGCCGCCGCGGAAGGCCTCGCCGAACTCGGTGGCATAGGACTGGAAACTGTCCATGATCGTGTCGGCCGCACCGGCGATCATCTTGTCGAACAGCAGCCGGTCGGCGTCCGACAGGTCCCTAGCGAACTTGTCGATCCTCGGCAGCAGGGCGGCGAAGTCCTGTGCGCTGGTGGTGTCGTCCATCTCTCCCCTTCGTGGTGGTTATCCCAGTTTGGCTCTGACCTCGTCGGCTTCCGGAATTCCGATCTGCTCGAACTTCTCGACCGCGCGTTGCCAGGCGATGTGGGCCGACTCGATGTCGCCCGCGTTCTTGTACGCGTCTCCCAACGAGGTCAGGGCGATGGCCTCGGAGTGCCGGTTGCCCAGCTCGCGGTTGACGTCGACCGACGACTGATGACAGACGATCGCGCGCTCGTGATCGCCGAGGCGGCTGTAGGCCAGCCCGAGGCTGTCCCACGTCTGTGCCGCGCCCACGCTGTCGCCGAGTTTCAGTTGCAGGTTTATGGCTTTCTGGCAGTAGTTGAGCGCGTCGACGTGTGCGCCGAGCAGCGCGTGCAGGAATCCGACGGCGTTGAGCGCCCGGCCTTCTCCCGGCTTGTGACCGGCGGCCCGGAACACGTCCAGGCAGTGCTGGGCGTACTTGAGCGCTTCGGCGTGCCGGTTCTCGCGTTCCAGCATCCAGCAGAAGCATTGCAGCACAAGGCCTTCACCGAGTCGATCGCCCGCTTTGCGGTAGAGGCCGAGCGCGATGTCCAGCAGTTCGGCGCCTTCGTCGATCCGTCCGAAAAGGATATGGGACGAGCCGATGAAGCACTGTGCGTACGCCTCTTTGGCCGGATCGCCCATCCTGCGTGCCGCTTCGAGCGCGGGCAGCAGCGCGCTGAGTTGCTCGTGCCGCAATCCCCGGCGGGTGAAGTACCGGCGCAACGTCCATGCCAGCGACCAGACTTCCTCGTCGAAGCCGTGTGTCCGGTTGATGACGGCAAGCATCACGCGGTATTCGGCGTTGAACCACGCCAAGGCCCGTGCCTTGTCGGACATGGACTCCACGACGACGTAGCCGGGAAGCGCCGGGAAGTCGGGCGGATTCTCCCGGAAGGGGTCGAGCAGGCCGTCCGCGCGATTTCCACTGTGGACGTAATAGCCCAGCATGCGCCGCCGGGCGGCGTGCCGGTCGTTGTCGGCCTGGGCGAGTTCGGCGGCGTAGGCCCTCAGCAAGTCGTGGAACTCATAGCGGCCAGGGCTTTCCTCGGCGACCAGGTGCGCACCGGCCAGTTCGGCCAACGGTGGACGGACCTGCGCGACCGGCAGGCCGGCCATGCTCGCCGCCGCGCGAATGCCGAAGTCAGGCCCGGGATGCAGGCCCAACAACCGGAACAGCCGCGCGCTGGTCTCGTTCAACTGCAGGTAGGACCACGAAAACACGGCACGCGGATCGGTCGCCGGATCGGCGCCGGATAACTCGTCCAAGCCCTCGCGCAGCTCGTCGGCCAGCGCGGCAAGGCTGAACTTGGGATGTGTCGCGGCCCTCGCCGCAACCACGGCCAACGCCAACGGAAGCCGCGCGCAGAGCCGGATGATCTCGTCCACCGCCTCGGACTCGGCCGCGACTCGTTCCGCGCCGATCCTCCGCGCCAGCAGAGTGCGTGCTTCGGCGACGTCCAGCAGATCGAGCATCAGCGGATGCGCGCCCTCGGCCACCAACCCGGCCAGCTGATCCCGGCTGGTCACCAGCACCAGGCACTGCGACGAACCAGGCAGCAGCGGACGCACCTGCTCGGCGTCGCGGGCGTTGTCCAGCACGATCAGCACGCGACGGTCGGCCAGCAGACTGCGGTACAGCCCGACCTGAGCCTCGAACCCCGTCGGAACGCGTTCGCGTGGAACGTAGAAGGCATCAAGGAACCCGCGCACGGCCTCAGCGGGCGCCACCGGCGTCCCAGTTGGATCGAACCCGCGCAGGTTCAGGTACAGCTGGCCGTCGGGGAAATCCGCGCGCACCTGATGCGCCCAGTGCACGACCAGCGAGGTCTTGCCGACGCCCGCGGTCCCCGAGACCACGACGATCCGAGCCCGCTCGAGCTTGCCCAACTGTCCTAGTTGCGCTTCCCTCCCAGCGAATCCGTAGACGTCAGGCGGAAGTTGTGCGGGCGCAGCGCTGTTCGCCCGCCGCGGTTTCGGCAGCTCGCCCCTGAGCAGCGAACTGTGCAGGGCTCGCAACTCCGGTCCGGGGTCCGTGCCCAGTTCGTCGGCAAGGCGTTGGCGGATAACGGTGTAACGGTCGAGCGCCTCCGCGTCCCGGCCCGCCGCGTGCAACGCTCGCATGAGGACGTGCTCGAACTGCTCGGCCAACGGGTATTCGGCGGCCAGATCCCGGAAAACGTCGATGACCTGTGCGGGCCGCCCCAGCCGCAGCTCCACGTCACCCCATTGGACGATCGCATCCAGTCGTCGCCGCGACCAGCGATCCCGGACCTGCTCAACCCATTCGCCTTGAATGCCGGCAAGAGGCGTGCCCTGCCACAGCGCCAACGCCTCCGCGAGCGTCGCGGCCTTGTCGGCGTCCGCGAGGTCCTTGCTCTGCTCGACCAACTGCCAGAACCGGTGCATGTCCACCGAGCCGGGTGGTACGTCGAGGACGTACCCGGCGGGCCGGCGCACCAGCGTCGCGGCGTCCTTGAGCAGCCGCCGGATCCGGCTGAGGTGCGAGTAGAGGACGTTGCGGGCCTCGACCGGCGGTGCCTCGTTCCAGACACGGTCGATGAGCGTCTCGATCGGGACGGGTTTTCCAGCGTCCACCAGCAGGGCGGCCAGCACGGCTTGCTGACGTGGCGTTCCCACGTCGGCGAGCCTGCCTCCCGCCCTCAGCTGCACCTCCCCGAACAGCCGAAACTCCATGAATCTCGATGCTTGTCGGTCCGCAAGATTGCTGCAAGGTCCACGAGCAGGGCGTGGCGAAATCGTGAAGCCGGTCGGTTGCTCACCGAGCGGGGGAAGACGATGGTTCTGACGGCTCTTGTGCACGGCGCGACGCGCGGACAAGCCTGGGCGTGGACGACGCTGGTCGAGCGATATCGGCCGCTGATGTCGGCGATCTGCCGCAATCTCGGCATCACGGGCGTGGACGCGGACGACGTAGCCGGGACAGTGTGGCTTCGCCTGGTGGCGAACATGACGACGATTCGTGACCCGGAGGCCTTGCCGGGCTGGATCGTGACGACCACGCGCCGGGAATGCCTGCAGACGCTCCGGGACCGGAGCCGCCAGGTGACTCAGGAGACTGAGGACATGGTGGACGTGTCGTGCCCGGGACCGGACAGCCGGCTGCTGGTGGACGAACGTCGGGATGCGCTGCGGGAGGCTATTGACGGACTGTCCGATAGGGACCAGCAGTTGTTGTCGATGCTGTTCGCGGATCCACCGATTCCCTACGCCGAGATCAGTGCGCGACTGGGGATGCCAATTGGGGCTATTGGGCCGACCAGGCAGCGGTGTCTCGCACGGGTACGCCGGAGTCCGGGCATCGCCGCACTGCTGGTCAACGAGTGTCACGCTAATAGGAGGCAGGCGGAGGCCGTTTGATACAGGGATTTCGGTTTTGGTTCGGGTTCCGGCAGGTGGCCAGGCTGGCACGAAGGTGACGATTGCCCTGTGGCCCAGGATGCGAAACAGACAAGAGTTGCCCAACGACCATCGTGCGCGTGTGCCCCGGATGTCCGAATCGAGGGCTAGGCCGTGTGGCCTATGGTTGGGACGTGCGCTCTCGTCGGTTGATCGCCGGTCGTTATCGGCTGGAAGAGCAGCTCGGCTCTGGTGGAATGGGGGTGGTGTGGCGGGCGACCGATGAGGAGCTCGGCCGCGTTGTCGCCATCAAACGCGCACTGCCGTTCGCCGGTACCCAGGCGAAACTCCTCAAACGGGAAGCCAAGGCCGCCGCACGCGTGAATCACCCGAACGTGGTGACGTTGTACGACGTTGTCACTTCCGGCGACGAAGTGTGGCTCGTCATGGAATACCTGCCCGCCAACACCTTGGCCAAGCAGGGCGTATTGCCGCCTGCCCGTGTCGCGCAGATCGGTGTGCAGCTTGCCGACGCGCTCACCGCGATGCACGCTGCCGGCGTTCTGCATCGCGATGTCAAGCCGAGCAATGTGTTGATGACCAATGATGGCCGGCCCAAACTCAGTGATTTCGGGGTTTCCCGGAGCGTCCACAATGACATCACGGTGAGTGGTACCGGTGGCCTGGACGGCACGCCTGGATATCTCGCGCCCGAGGTCGCCCGTGGCGAGGATGCCACCAGTGCTTCCGACGTTTTCTCGCTTGGTGCCACGTTGTTCGCGGCGGTCGAAGGCGTTTCGCCGGTTGGTAAGGCCGACAATCCGCAGGTTTTGGTGTGGCGTGCCGCTCGGGGGGACATCGCCGAATCGCACAGTCCGCTCCGGCCCGTGCTGTCCGCTCTGCTCCGGCCTGATCCGCGGAAACGGCCCACCGCGCGGCAGGCCAAGCAGATGCTCGAGCATGCTGCCGGCGGCATCCGGCACAAGCCGCCGATCTTGGCAAGGGCGGCGATTCTGCTGGTTCTCGTGGCCACTTGGGTGCTGCTGAGCTATCCGAGTGAGTCCGCGCCTGCCGCCGCGTCCGCCGGGCCCAGTGTCGGCGATCCGGGTACCGCCGATCCGTGCTCCTTGCTCGACCCGGCCGAGCTGAAGCGGTTCGGCAATACCGACCTTGATCCGGATTACGGCAACTTCAACCGGTGTGACGTGCTCATCCGGCCACGGGAAGGGCCTGGTGAGGTCGATGTCCGGCTGACGTTCGAGCTCGTGCCCAAGACCGGTGAGGTCCCGCCTGGCCAGACCGAACACGTCGGCCTCGTCCAGGTCGTGCGGCATCCGATCTACAACGACTCGCAGTGCATGCGGACGCTGGTCATGCCGGACAAGCGTTACGCCATTCCGATCACCGCGAAGTTCAACCGGACCCGCTATCCCATCGACCTCTGCGCGGTCGCGGAGTCTGCCGTGAGTACCGCCCTCAGCAGGCTGAAGGGCACCATCCCGCGTCGGGTGCTGCCACCGGCGCCGGACTCCCTCATCAACGTCGACGCGTGTGCCATGCCGGATGCGGACATTCTCGCGCTGTTCCCCGGTGTCGACGCGAACAATCCGGAGCCCGCGTTCGGTGATTGGGAATGCCGCTGGCACAGCACAACCAGCAACAGCACGTTGATGGTCATCTTCGACCAACGGGATCCGCTCAACGCAAGTGACGGCAAGCAGACGACCTTCGCGGGCCATCCCGCGGCCGTCGAGGACAACGGATACGGCGACAACACGTGTGTGTCGTACATCCAGCATCGCAAGTACACCAACGACGATGCGCGGCCGGCCATCGAGGCGCTGCTGGTGATCGTGTTCGGCCAGCAGACAGCCGACGGCCGGCTGTGCAAACTCGTCAACGACATCTCCGAACCGCTGGCGGCCAAACTGCCTGGTTGAGCGTTCGGGAGGGCTCCCACACGAAAGGGGTTAGCTGTGCTCATCGGAAGGAGCAAGCCCATGACCGAGACGCTCGCGCCCGGGCACAGCAGCCTCGCCCTCGGTGTCCCGCCCGCGACACCCGGCACGATCTACGCGCTGGCGATCGCCGGTGGCATCGTGTTCGGACCGCGAGAAGGCCGCACGATCCTGTTCGGACGCAACCGGCCGGAAGTACACGTCTGCATCGGTGAGGACGACCGCCGGGTGAGCAGGCAGCACGGCCTGCTCACGCACCAGAAGAACCAATGGTGGGTGAGCAACACCGGCAGGCTGCCGATCCGCCTGCCCAACTCACGGCTGCTGTTCACCAACGAGGAGCCGATCCCCCTGCTCGAGGGCTACACGCCGCTGTTCGTCGGCGGCTCGGGCGGCCGTGAGCACCTGCTCGAGCTCTACGTGACCGGCTCGGATGTGCAAACCCCGACGTCACGGCACCTCGACCCGACGCATCCGCCGAAGACCTGGCGCCTCGACCCGACCGAACGCCTTGCCTTGGTCGTCCTCGGCCAGCGGTATCTGTTGCACGAAGCCAGGCCCCAGCCGTTGTCGTGGACACAGGCGGCGAACCAGCTCGCGCAGCTCCAGCCGGACGCCAGCTGGACGGCCAAGAAGGTCGAGCACCTGGTCGTGAAGGTCCGAGCCCGGCTGTCCAAGGACGGCGTGGCCGGCCTGACCCGCGAGGAGATGGACGAGCCAGTCGGCAACTCGTTGAACCACAACCTGATCCGCGAGTTGCTGACCAGCACGACGTTGGTGCCGCCGGATCTACGCCTGCTCAACCACCCCGACGACTGACCTCGCCTCGATCGCCTTGATGACAGCGGCCATGTCGGCGCCCGCGTAGCCGAGCGCCGACGTCTCACCGAACAACGCCTCGCAGACGTCCATCAGCGGCGCGGGAATGCCCGCTGCCTTGGCGGCATCGGTGATCAGACGCGTGTTCATCCACACGTCGTCGATGGCGGCCTGCACCGAGTAGTCCTCCGCCAGCAGCTTGGGCCCCTTGACCCGCATGATCGGACTGGACATCTGCCCGCCGGCCAGCACGTCGACGAACGTGCCCAGATCAAGCCCGAGCCGTTTGGCGAACTGGAAGGACTCGGCCAGCCCGGTCACCGTGGCGATCAGGAAGACGTTCACCGACAACTTCATCCGAAGCCCGTTCGGAACGGCCCCGCACACGACCGTGTCCCGGCACATCGGCGCGATCACTTGCCGGACAACGTCAACGGCATCGGGATCGCCCGCGAGCATCGCGACGAGTTCGCCATTCTCAGCCGGGACACGGGATCCTGACACGGGCGCTTCGACGTAGCTGCCACCGGCCGCCCGGATGTCGTCCTCAAGTCCTTGGGAATACGCCGTTTCGGTCGTACCCATGTGGACAATGATCCGCCCGGCGACCTTCTCGGCGAATTCCGCCGTGCCCCTGGTGAGGACCTCGTCGATCGCCGAACCGTTGGCCAGCATGAGGATGATCACGTCCGACCGCTTGAAGACCGTCGCCGCGTCGGGTGCGACCTCGGCCCCAGGCAGATCCTTGCCCGTGGTCCGATTCCACACCAGCAGCGGAGTCCCGGCCTGCACAAGGTTGAGCGCCATGGGGGTGCCCATCACGCCCAACCCGATGAACCCGACAGAAGCTGCTCCCATCCCGCCAGTCTGGCAGCGAACCGGACGACAGGTGGTCTGCGAAACAAGAGCCAATACCTCGTGAGTGTTTTGGCCGGTTAGAACCGGCCAAAACACTCACGAGGTATTCAGTCGGCCATGGCCAGCTCGGGCTCCGGCTTGCGCTCCGATTTGGACGGACGACCGGCTAGCAGCAGGAACACCAGTGCCACGGCGGCCACGATCGCGGCGATCGGCGGCAGCGCGGTGAGGCCAGCCGAGTTGATCACCACACCACCGAAGATGCCCGACAACCCGACGCCGAGGTAGATCGCCGAAGCGTTGAGCGACAACAACAAGCCGCTGTTCGCAGGCGACAGCTCGATCAGCCAGTTCTGGATCGGCGGGTTCACCGACCAGGTGAACACGCCCCACAGCAACAGCACCACGCCCGCGGCCACCGCGGAAACCGCGGTCAACGGCAACGTCGCCAGCAATCCGACGAACACAACGAAGATCACCATCAGTGGCCGCTGGCTGCCGAACTTGTCCGTGACCCGGCCGCCCAGGTTGTTCCCGATCGCGCCACCGATGCCGTAGACCAGCAACAAGATGCTGACCGTGGTGCCGTGCACCCCGGCGGTCTCGCCCAGCAGCGGTGCGATGAACGTGAACACGCTGAACGCGGCCAAGCAGCCGAGCACGGTCATCCCGAGCACGTACTGCACCCGCCGGTCGGCCGCGATGGTGAACCGGTCCCGCAGCCGCACAGCGGGCGGCGCGGCTACCGTCGGAATGCCGACCTGCACAGCCACGGCGCCAAGCAAGGACGCCACGGCCACCAGCGCGAACACACCGTGATACCCCAGGCTCGCGCCGATCAGACTGCCCGCGGGCACCCCGATGATCAGTGCGAACGTCAGTCCCCCGAAGACGATCGCGACCGCCCGGCCCCGGTGGTCCGGCGGGTTCAGCGTCGTCGCGACCATCGTGGCAGCCGGTGTGAAGACGGCCGCACCGAGCGCGCTCACCACACGAGACGCGAGCAGGAGCTCGTACGTGGGCGCTATCGCCGCGAGGCCGTTGCCGAGGGCGCTGACAAGCAACGCGACGACCATGAGACGTCGCCGTTCCCAGCGTCCGGTGGCGGCGGCCAGCAGCGGCGAGGCGATCGCGTAGGCGATGGCGAAGGCCGTCACCAGCTGGCCGGCCGTCGCGGACGAGACGTTCAGATCCCGGCTTACCGCAGGTAGCACGCCAGAGACGATGTATCCGCTCGTACCGACGGCGAAGGCACCTGCGGCGAGCAGATAGGTGCGTGGCGACATGACTCTCCCCGAATGGGCTCTAGTTCGATAGACACCGTACTACGAAAGTCATCAAACTACGATGGCTATCGAACTTCCATTACCATTGAGGTCATGACCGAGCTGCCACACCCGTCGCGCGACGAAATCCGCATCGAGGCGGTGCTGCATGCGCTTGCCGACCCGGTGCGGCTGCGGATCGTCAAGGCGCTCGCCGACCTCCCGGACGGCGAGGCCATCGCTTGCGGCTCGCTGGACCTGTCGATCAGCAAGTCGACGACGACCCATCACATCCGCACGTTGCGCGAGGCGGGCGTGGTCAGGGTACGGCCAGAGGGCACCAGCCGGCTGACGGCCCTGCGTCGCGACGACCTCGACGCGCTTTACCCGGGCATGATCGACGGGATCGTGAACGCGCCGCGTTAACTTGGTCACGTGACCGACATTGAGCGGGTCTTCGCCGAGGAGTACGGGCGTGCGGTAGCGGTGCTCGTACGGGTCTTCGGCGTCATCGACATCGCCGAGGAAGCGGTCCAGGACGCGTTCGCCGAGGCCGTCAAGCGATGGCCGGACGCGGGCGTGCCGCCCAGTCCGGCCGGGTGGATCATCACGACCGCCCGAAACCGGGCGATCGACCGGCTGCGCCGTGAGTCCCATCGCGAGGACAAGCACGCGCAGGCCGCCTTGCTGCAGGCGCAGGACGATCCGCTGGACGAAGGCCCTGTTCAGGACGATCGGCTCCGGCTGATCTTCACGTGCTGCCATCCCTCGCTCGCGACGGCCGCCCAGGTCGCGTTGACTCTTCGGCTGCTCGGCGGCCTGACCACCGCCGAGATCGCGCACGCGTTCCTCGTGCCGGAACCGACCATGGCGCAGCGGCTGGTCAGGGCCAAGGGCAAGATCCGCGACGCGCGAATCCCCTACCGCGTGCCGGCTGAGGCTGACCTACCTGAGCGGCTGTCGGCCGTGCTCGCGGTGGTCTACCTGATCTTCAACGAGGGCTACACGGCCAGCTCAGGCGAACGTCTCGTGCGCGAGGACCTGTGCGCCGAGGCCATCAGGCTCGGCCGTCTGCTCGTCGAACTCATGCCAGATGAACCCGAGGTACTCGGGCTGCTCGGCCTGATGTTGTTGATCGAAGCGCGCCGGCCCGCGCGGACGACGCCGGATGGTGATCTCGTCCTGCTGGCCGACCAGGATCGGTCGTTGTGGGACAAAGCTCTCTTGGCCGAGGGCCGTAGGATCGTCCGGGAATGCCTGCGCCGCAACGAACCGGGGCCGTACCAGATCCAGGCCGCGATCAACGCCGTGCACAGCGAGGATCCGACCGACTGGAAACAGATAGTCCAGTTGTACGACCATCTTCTGACGTTCACGCCAACACCGGTCGTCGCGTTGAACCGGGCGGTCGCGGTGGCCGAAGTGGACGGTCCAGCCGCCGCACTGTCCCTGGTGGACGGACTGAAACTGGACAAATTCCATCTTTTCCACGCGATCAGGGCCGATCTGCTGCGACGGCTCGGCCGCGTCACCGACGCGGAACTGGCCTACGAGCAAGCGATCCAGCGTGCCGAGAACGCGCCGGAACGTGACCACCTGCGCCGCGCGAAAGAAAACCTGTCCGGATCGACAGGTATCTAACAGTGGACTTTCAGGTTCGCGGGTGAGCCTGGAGTGCGTGAAAACACGGATCGCCGGGATCGACCTGGCACGAGGTCTCGCGGTGTTCGGCATGTTCGCCGTGCACGTCGGACCCGACCCAGCACAAACGCCTGGTCTGCTCGGCGATCTGATGCAGGCGACGCACGGCCGCTCGTCGGTGCTCTTCGCCACGCTCGCCGGGCTTTCGCTCGCCCTGATCACCGGCCGTCAGCAGCCGAACACCACCGGCCGCGACTACGTCAAGATCGCGATCAGAGCGGCGGTCCTCGTGGCGCTCGGCACGTGTCTGACGTTGCTGGGCACCAACATCGCGGTGATCCTCGCGTATTACGGCGCGTTTTTCGTCCTGGCGATGCCGTTCCTGCGGCTGCGCGCGCCGTGGCTGCTCGGAATTGCCGGTGCGCTCGCGATCGTGGGGCCCGTTGTGGCCATTTTGTCCAAACAGACGTGGACGATGTGGAGCAGCGATCCGCTCGAACAGATCAGCGGCCAAGGGGTGCTGCAGTTCCTGCTCACCGGTTTTTACCCGGCGGTCACGTGGATGCCTTACGTCCTGGTCGGGATGGCGCTCGGCCGGCTTGACCTGACCTCGACCAAGCTGCGGGTGACGCTGCTGGTCATGGGACCGTTGATGGCCATCGCGGGTTACGGCGGTTCAGCGATCGCCCTCCAGGAGTTCGGTGGCGGCGTGGCGCCGCAACCTCTTTCGTTCCAGTGGCTGCTGGAATCCACGCCGCACAGCAACACGACGTTCGAGATCGTCGGCGCGCTCGGCGTCGCGTTGATCGTGCTGTCGGTGTCGTTGTTCGTGGGCGAGTGGATACCCACACTGGCCCGGCCGATCACCGCGGTGGGCACGATGTCGTTGACGCTCTACACCGCGCATCTGCTCGCGATCGCTTTCTTGACAACGGCAGGCGCTCAGATCGAACCGGTGACCGAGTTGGTGTGGTTCATCGCCACCGCCAGCGTGTTCGCGACGGTCTGGCTGATCGTGTTCCGGCGTGGACCATTGGAGTACGCCCTGCACGGCCTGACCCGGTTGATCCCCGCGAACGCACCACGTCAGCGGGTAATGAGTTTGCCCAGCAGCCGATGAGGATGTTGGGATGCCAGGATGGAGCTGACCGTCCTGCTGGCGTTCACCGTCGCATCCGCCCTGATCAGCCTGGCACCGGGGCCGGACATGATGTTCATCATCGCCAACGGGATCGCCCGCGGCCGCAGGGCCGGGGTGATCGCCGCGCTGGGGATGTCCACCGGCATCGCGATCCACACGGTCGCCGCCGCCGCGGGCCTCGGCGCCCTGCTGGCCGCCGCGCCCGTGGCACTGGACATCCTGCGCATCCTCGGCGCTGTTTTCCTGATCTACCTGGCCATCGCCACACTGCGCGCGTCACGTAAAGCGGCCGCGGCACCTGAAGCGCCCGTGCCACAACGGTCTCTGCGCAAGATGTACGCGATGGCCGTGCTGACCAACCTGTCGAACCCGAAGGTGATCCTGTTCTACCTCGCGTTCTTCCCGCAGTTCATCCACCAGCCCGGCTGGCCCGCATGGGTGCAGTTCCTGGTGCTTGGCGGAATCCTGATCTGCGTCGGGTTGTGCGTGGACGCCACGGTCGGGTTCGTTTCCGGCGCTTTGTCCGAATTCCTGGTGCGGCGTCCGGCGATCCGGCGCTGGATGGACCGGGTGTCCGCGGCGATCTTCGGTGCGCTAGCTGTTCGCCTGGTCGCCGATCCCCAATAGCTGCTCGGTCTTCGTCCACAGGCGCGCGGCGAGCTCAGGGCTGGTTCCCCTGGGCTGCCGCCGGTTCATCCGGCTGAAGTACGCACCGTTGACCGACTGCGCGTCCGAGACCGTTGCCAAATGTACCAACGGTCGCGCGCCCTGTTCCGGCGTCAGCGCGAGCCTGCCGATGGGTGACCGCAGCACCAGCTTGAACAGGCCGTTGTCGCGGAAGAACTCCGTGCCGACCGGGCCGGGATGGAACGAGCTCGCGGTCACGCCCGTCCCTGCGAGGCGACGCGAAAGTTCTTGCGTGAACAGGATGTTGGCGAGTTTGCTGGTGCCGTACGCGCGTTGCGTGCCGTACTTGTGGGTGTCGAAGTTGAGATCGTCCAGGTCCAGGCGCGCGAAGGTGTGCGAGGCGCTGGCCGTGGTGATCACGCGTGCTTCCGGCGCGGCTTTGAGCCGGTCCAGCAGCAGGTGCGTGAGCAGGAACGGTGCCACGTGGTTGACCTGGAACGTGGTCTCGATCCCGTCCGGCGTGAGCACCTTCTTGCCGCTGATCAGTCCGGCGTTGTTGGCGAGGATGTCGATGTGCGGGTAGTCCAGCTCGTCCGCGAGCCTGCGGACGTCGTCAAGCTTGGCGAAGTCGGCGACGTACGGGGTGCCGCCGATCTCCTTGGCGATCTTGGTGGTCTTCTCCTTCGACCGGCCGACAACGGCCACATTCGCGCCCAAGGCGGCCAGCTTGCGCGCCCCGGCCGCACCGATACCGGCACTCGCGCCGGTCACGACGACAGTCTTGCCATCCATGAAGCCCCCTAAACGGATAACGTATCCGCTAGGGTAGCAGAGGACCGGATGATCTATCCGCGAAGGCCCCTGATCAGCACGGACACATACACATCGGCCCGACCGGGATCCAGCTCGACGGCACGTTCCAGGCCGGCCATCAGGTTGCGGACGTCCTCGCCGGTGATCTCCGGCCGGATCACGTTCGCCGCCCGCGCCCGCTCAAGCAAGAGGTCGGCAAGGCGGCGCAGCTCGGATTTCGCGTGCGTGGTCCGCTCGTCGGCGTCCTCGATCGCCGCGATCACCTCAGCAAGCCCGCCCGACGTGCACAACTGCAGGTCAAGGGTGCGCCGCAGCAGGAACTCCAGCGCCTCACCGATATCGGCCATCTGGAAGGCCTGTTCGGTGATCTGCACCATCGTCGCCAACTCCTGCCCGACAACGGCTTCGAGCAACGCGTGCGGCGTCGGGAAATGCCGATACACCGTGCCGACGCCGACGCCGGCTTTCCGCGCGATCTCGTTGAGCTGGAGGGAGACATTGCCCTCGGCGACTTCAGCCCGCGCCACCTCGAGCACCCGCTCGCGATTGCGCGCCGCGTCCGCCCGCAGATTCGCTACCACACACCAAGCCTAACCAGTCACGACAGCCGCACGACGCTCCAGATCACCCGGTGTCATCGGGCTGCGGTAGGCGGCCTGCAAGATCTCGGAGATCACCTGGTTGTCGTTCGTCTCGGCGAGTCTGACGAACCAGTCCGCACCGGCCGGATACGCCCATTGATAGGACCGCAGGAGGACGTCCGTGCTCCGGTCGCTCAGCATCCGGCCGATCGTCTCGACCGGCCAGAACGGCACGCGTTGCTTGGCGTGCTCGAGGCAGTCGGACACGCTCACGTCGTCGTTGATCGCGATGTGCAGTTCGGAGCTGACCAGCTGAAGGTAGTAGTCCAGTCGGAGGTGCGCGATCAGCGCCTCGTCGTCCGGTGCGACGAACAACGGCAGCGCCTGCGCCAAACCTTCAAGCAGCACCTGGTGATTCGCGTGCACGGACAGAACCCGCACCCACGGCACGTCTTCGGCCCGGCACCGCGCCGAGTAGCTGGCGCTTTGCAAGGCGTGCCCCAGGATTTCGTGCAATGCGAACTGCCTCGCCTGCACGTCGGTGAACCGCGCGTTGCGCATGTTCAAGCGCAGCCGAGCATTCTGGCGTGCGCCGTCCAACCAGTACGACCAGTACGCGTCGATGTCCGCTGTCTCGATGCTGAGGTTGTACGAGGCTGTGGTGCCGGTTGCCTTTCTTACCAACGGTTCGAACTTGGCCGCCGCGGCACGCAGCGCGTCTGGTATTTCAGAGGCCGTCAGGTTCTGTTCGGAGTCAAGCAAATCCCGTCGCGTCGTCGCGCCCCACTCGATTCCCAGGTCTTCCATGGCTTTACGGGCCTGCTCACCGCGCCACGTCACGTATTCCGAGCTCCAGCCGGTGACTTCGACGCCCTGGGTTCGCCGGACGAACTCGCGCAACGGCAGCCGTTCCCCGAGCAGCGCACCGAGATAGGCGAGATGGCAGTCGATCCGGGTGGCAAGATCGTCTGCGGCTTCCTCCCTCAGGCGTAACAACTTTTGATACGCATGGACGCGGCCGTTCACCTTGCCGACTTCGCCTTTGCTTGGGCGACAGTCGTAGTCGATGACCGGTGGCGCCCCCACCGAGATCTCATAGGCGTTCCAGGCATCCAGAACGTCTTCGATCTCGTCGCGCAGACTCGTTGGCACGCGGCAAACCCTAGCGATCCGGCTGCCGCGCAACCTCCGCCATAAGTCGGCACTTTCCCGATTCGTACACAGTGGACGCTATGCGGGCGGCCAGACGAGCAGGACCGGACAGAGTGCGTGGTCGACGACGAATCGGCTTGCGTGGCCGAGACTTCGCGGGCCTGGGTGGCCGCGGTCGCCGTCGCGGGCCAGCACCAGCAGTTCGGCGGTCTCGGCCGCGGCGACCACTTCTCGTTCGATCCGCCCGGCCCGCACGACACGGGAGCACGGCCGGCCGAGCCGCTCGGCGGCGGCGTCCAGAAGTTGTCCGGCAGACGTGGCGGCGAGGTTTTCCAGCGCTGTGCCGGGATCGCGTTCGGGAGAATGGCGACCGAACAGACCTGCGAAGGCTCCGTGGGCGGCACCGGGTACGTCCGCGCCGCTCACGTGCAGCAGGATGATCTCGGCGTCGTCAGGCGCGTGCGCCCGGGCAGCGTCCACGCACGCCGGCCATGTGCCTTCGACAATCCAGACGACCACAGCCATCGCCTAGCCTCCGATCAGGTGCAACGACCCCCACAGTGCCACTACGGCCAGCAAAAGGCTCAATGGCACGGTCAGCAGGCCGAGCCGCGTGAACTCGCCGAGGTCGACTTCGTGGTTGTGCTGACGCACGATGCGCCGCCACAACAAGGTGGCCAGCGACCCGGCGTAGGTGAGGTTAGGGCCGATGTTCACCCCGAGCAGCACAGCCAATACCGCTCCTGGTCCTGCCGCGGCGGTCAACGGCAGCAGCACGAGCACGGCCGGCAGGTTGTTGATCACGTTCGCCAGTACGGCCGCCAGCGCGGCCACGGCGAGCAGCGCGAGCAGCCCGGTACCGCTGGGGATCAACTGCCCGAGCCAGTCACCGAGGCCGTTGTCGACCACAGCGCGGACCACGATGCCCAACGCGAGGACAAAGGCCAGGAACGGCAGTGCGGCTGAGCGAACGACGGCCCGCACTGTGGTGCGGCGGCGGGCCAGCCCCCTTACGGCCAGCACCAGAGCACCGGCCGTGGCCGCCCAGGCTGGGTCAATCCCGACCGCGGACGTGACCACGAATCCCATCAGCGTCAATACGACCGTGACCAGTGCGAACACCGGAACCTCGGTCGGTTCGCCGACGTCTGGCACGGCCGTGCCCGCGTCCAGGTCAGCAGCGAAGAATCGCCGGAAGACGATGTACTCGATCGCGATCGCCACAAGCCACGGCAACGCCATGACCATGGCGAACCGCGTGAAACTCAACCCGCTGGCCGCGAATGCCAGCAGATTGGTCAAATTGGAGACGGGTAGCAACACAGACGCGGTGTTCGACAGGTGCGTGCACGCGTACACCGGCGGTTTGGGGCGAACTCCGGCTCGGGCAGCGGTCGCGTACACCACCGGGGTGAGCAGCACGATCGTCGCGTCCAGACTCAGCACCGCGGTGATCACCGACGCGAGCACGAACACCCCGCCCAGCAGCCGCCGTGGCCGCCCGGCAGCGGCTCGGGCAAGCCATCGGCCACAGGCTTGAAACAGGCCCTCATCGGCGCAGAGCTGCGCCAACACCAGCACTGCGGCCAGAAACCCGATCACCGGCGCCAGCTGCTCGGTCTCCGCAACGGCGTTGGGCACCGAGATCGCCCCGGTGACGATCGTGATCACCGCGGCAGGGACCGCGACCAGCGCCTCCGGCCATCCCCACGGACGGATCACGGCACATGCCAGCACCAGCAGAAGCAACACGATCGTGCCGAACTCGGCCAGCCACCCGCTCAGGACCAGCTCCATTCACTCGACCATTGCCTGCCAGGACCTGATCGAATCACGTTGACGGCGGACACGGCCTAGATCTCAGGCGGCACGGGACGGCCGCCGAGGCGCACCCGGAGCTCCTCGAGAAAGCGCGGATCCGCGTGTTCCACCTCGACCAGGTTGATCTCGGTGGGCAGTCCGGGGTGCCGTTCGAGCAGATATCCCACGGCCTCGGTGACCAGGCGGTCCCGGTCGACGTCGGGGATCACCAGGTCGTCGAGCAGCGAGTCGGGGACGGTGACCTGGTGGTGGGTGATCTGCTCCCCCGCTTTGACCTCCACCGCGAACCGGTGCTCGTCGAGGTCTTGGACCCGGACCGCCTCGCTCATGAGCACTCCTTCCCGCTGAGATCACAGGTACCCCGGCTGACCCGTAGCAACCGTGTTACCCCAGGGAAACACCGACAGGTTTCCCTTTCGTGGAAGAAAGTTTCCACTACGAGGAGGTGGCATGCATCGGTCGATGTTCTTCCAGGTGCTGGCCGGGGTCGTGCTCGGGCTCGTGATCGGCGCGATCTGGCCGGGCTTCGGCGCCGATCTCAAGCCCATCGGGGACGGCTTCATCAAGCTGATCAAGATGATCATCGCCCCGCTGATCTTCTGCGTGGTGGTCACCGGCATCGCCAAGGTGGGCGATCTCAAGGCGGTCGGCCGGATCGGCCTGAAGGCGATCATCTACTTCGAGGTCGTCACCACCGCGGCACTCGGCCTTGGCCTGCTCGTCGGCAACATCGTCGGCCCTGGCCACGGGATGAACATCGACCCGAGCACGCTGGACCCGAACGCCGTCGAGCAGAAGACCGGCGGAGCGCACCTGCCCGGCACCGTCGAGTTCCTGCTGAACATCATCCCCGCCAGCGTGGTGAACGCGTTCGCCACCAACAGCCTGCTGCAGGTCCTGCTGTTCTCCGTGCTCTTCGGGGTCGCGCTGGCCGCGTTCGCCGAGCACTCCGGGCCGTCGCTGGTGCTCAAGATGCTGGACGAGCTGACCCAGATCATCTTCCGGGTCGTCGGCTACGTCATGAAGCTCGCACCCCTCGGCGCCCTCGGCGCGATGGCGTTCATCGTCGGCCAGTACGGCCTGTCGTCGTTGAGCGCGTTCGGTCTGCTGATCGCCGCGTGTTACGGCGCCGCGATCCTGTTCTGTCTGGTCCTCGTGGTGATCGCCAAGGTGGGCGCCGGCGTCAACCTGTGGAAGTTCATCCGGTTCACACGGGAGGAGTTCGCGCTGGCCCTGGCCACGGCGTCCTCGGAGTCGGTGATGCCACGGATGATGGCCAAGCTGGAGCAGGCAGGCTGTCAGAAAGCCGCGGTCGGGCTGGTCCTGCCGACCGGATACTCGTTCAACCTGGACGGTGCCTCGATCTACCTGTCCCTCGCCACGGTGTTCCTGGCGCAGGCCGTCGGCGTGCCGCTGTCACTGGGCGATCAGATCGTCATCGTGCTGGTGCTCATGCTGACGTCCAAGGGCATGGCGGGCGTTCCCGGCTCGGCTTTCCTTGCCCTGTCGGCGACGCTGGCCGCGGTCGGGTCGATCCCCGCGGCCGCGGTGTCGTTGCTGCTCGGCGCCGACCGGATCATGGACTCGATGCGTGTGTTCACCAACCTGCTCGGCAACTGCGTGGCCACGTTCGTGGTGGCCCGCTGGGAAGGCCTGTTGAACCGGGATCAACTGGACGAAGCCCTGGGGAAGGAAGCGGTGAAGACGGCGTGATCGCCGACCGTGAGCGTGCCGCCGTGCCGGACAGCGATCTCCCGGGCGATCGCCAGGCCCAACCCTGCTCCACCGGCGTCGCTGTCCCGTGCTTCGTCGAGCCGGGTGAACCGGTCGAACACACGCTCACGGTCGGCCACCGGAATCCCTGGCCCGTCATCGGCCACTTCGAGGATCACTCTGTCCTCAGTGGACTTCACTCGCACTGTGACGGTCGAGACGGCGTGCCGCGTAGCATTGTCAACGAGGTTACGCAGCAAGCGATCCAGCTGTTTCGCGTCACCGGTGACGAGCGCTGGGCCGTCGACGAGCAACTCGGCACGGTCGGCGTAGCCGTGCGCCACTTCGGACAGATCGACCACGGTCGCTGGCAAGGGCAGCGCGGAATCCAGACGTGCCAACAACAAGAGGTCTTCGGCAAGGGCTTCGAGCCGCCGGGTGTCGGTCACGGCGTCGCGCACGACCGCGAGCCAGTCCGCCTGATCAGGGTGATCATGCGCCACCTCAAGGACTGTGCGCAGGCTGGCGATCGGGCTGCGCAGTTCGTGTGCCGCGTCCGCGATGAACTGCCGCTGCACCTTGACGGAGTTCTCCAGCCGGTCGAGCATTTCGTTCAACGTCAAGGCAAGCCGGGTGATCGCGTCGCGTGTTGCCGGCACGGAGACCCGTCGGTCCAACGCACTGGTACTGATCTCGCCTGCCTGTTCCCGGATCTGTTCCACCGGCCGCAAGGCCCGCGTGGTGCCCAGCCACGCCGCGAGTCCGATGAGGGCCATCGACGCCGGGACAGCGGGAATCAACAGCCGGTCCATCGCCACAGCGGGATTGCGCTCGGTCTTGCTCACCTCGAACGTGTAGACGGCAGCCGTGCCGCGTGGCGTCGACACCTCCCGTTTCCACACGTTCACCGGTGGGGACACCCGCGGCACCAACGACCGGATCCACTTCCTGGTCTCATCCGACAACTGGACGACATCGCCGGGGAACATCACCTGCACCACGTTTTCCTTCGGCGCAGGAAGAAGAGCACGACCGATCTGCGCCTCGGCCGCGGCGACAGCCGGGCTGGACTCCGTCTGCCCGTTGGCGTACACCACTTCGTAGAGATACGCCGTCGACTCCCGGACTGTCGGCACGATCGGAACACCCGAGTTCAGGGAGATCGCGATCGCGTTCACGGCAGCGTCAGCGGCTCGGGTCTCGGCCATGAACCGCGCCGTGTTCACGTCATCCACGACGTGCCGCAGCGACACGACACCCGCGATGAGCGGCCCCACGGACATCAGTGTCGCCGCGATCCCGGCCCGGACACCGATCGACAACCGGCTCATCCCCAATCGCCGGATCGGTATGTCCACCCGCCGTTCCAACGAATGCGCACTGATGTCGGCGGCCTGCACCCGGATCCACTCGACCGGACGCAACGCACTGGCAGCCGACGCCCACGCCACAAGGGCGACGAGCAGCGCGGCAGCCGGAACACCTAGCCACAGCACGATGTCCAGATCGGACGCCGCCGTCGGTCCGGGGTAACCGAGGGGGACGTAGAACGCGATCCGCCCTTGGCCATCGTCGATGGTCTTGACGTAGACCTCGCCGGCCGGCCACGAGGTGGTGTACCCCGGCTGGATGGCCGTGGCCACGCCGGGGAATCTGAAGATCCGGCCCGCGCTGTCGTCCTGGGTCGGCGGCGGCAGCATCGGCTGGCCGAGGGCGTCCTCGATCGACTTGATGTCACTTCCCGAGCCCAGCACGCGCCCGTCGCTGTGCACCACTTCGAACACGCCGTCGCGGGTGTCGATGGGCTTTCCCGCCCGGTGGACCGCGATCAGTGTGTCCGTGAGCGCTTGCGCCCCAGCCACTTCGGCTTCGCGCCGGGAGTCGTCCAGGCTGCCGATCGACAGCCGCAGCCACAACGCACCGGCGGTGAACAGCACGAGTGCGATCAGCCCGGCGGCGACGGCCGAACGCACACCAGTGGACCACTTCCTAAACCGCACGGCCGACCAACCGGTATCCCATACCGCGCACGGTTTCGATGCTGTGCAGCCCGAACGGCTGGTCGATCTTCCGGCGCAACGCGCTGACGTGGACCTCGACCACGTTGACATCCCCCTCGTAGTGTTCGTCCCAGACGTGCTGGAGGATCTCGTCCTTGCTCAGCACCAGGTTCGGTCTGCGGGCCAGGCACTCGAGGATCGCGAACTCCCGCGCGGTCAGGCTGATTTCCCGCTCACCACGGCGAACCGTGCCCGAGCCTGGGTCGACAACGAGATCGTCCACACACAACCTCGCCGGTGCCGCGTGGCCGCGGCGGAGCAACGCCCGGATCCGGGCGATCAGCACGACGTACGAGAACGGCTTGGTCAGGTAGTCGTCCGCGCCGGTGTCCAGGCCTTCAGCCTCGTCGTACTCGCCGTCCTTCGCGGTCAGCATCAGAATCGGGGTGGTCACGCCGGAGCGGCGCAGCTCCGCGCACACGCGGTAGCCGTTCATCCCGGGCAGCATGATGTCCAGCACGATCGCGGAGTACGGCCGCTGCTCGGCCATCCACACCGCGTCGGGGCCGTTGTGCACGACGTCGACGGTGAACGCGTTCGCCTCAAGGCCGCGTTTGAGCGCCGCGGCCAGCCGCCGCTCGTCCTCGACCACCAGAATTCGCATCACCGTTCACCCAACCACTTCGTGATCGACTTGCTGAAGGCGTCTTCAGCCAGCTTCAGCCGGGCTTCAGCACGCTGTTTCCAAGGTGGGCCGCGTGCTGATCACTCGACCCATTTCAGTCACCCTCCGTGTCTGGCCGTTGGCGTTCGTATTCTTCACGCTCTACGGCCTGCTGTCCGTCAGCAATCACCTCCGACTCGGTACGACCGGCTTCGACCTGGGGATATTCGAGCAGATCGTCCGGTCGTACGCCGAGTTCCGGGCACCGGTGGCAGAGCTGAAAGGCCCGGGCTTCGTGATGCTGGGTGACCACTTCCACCCCATCCTGGCCACCCTGGCGCCGCTGTACTGGATCTTCCCGAGCCCGATCACGCTGCTCATCGCGCAGGCAGGCCTGCTCGCGGTGTCGGTCGTCCCGGTCACCCGGATCGCCGTCAAACTGGTCGGCCGCCAGGCCGGGTTCGTGATCGGGATGGCGTACGGGCTGTCGTGGGGCCTGCAGACCACTGTGGACTTCGACTTCCACGAAGTCGCGTTCGCCGTGCCGCTGTTGGCGTTCGCGATCGAGCGGCTGCTGCGCGAGGAGTGGACGGCCGCGCTCTGCTGGGCCGCACCGCTGATCCTGGTCAAGGAGGACTTGCCGCTGACCGTCGTGGCGATCGGCGCGTATCTGTTCCTCAAGGGCCAACGCCGGCTCGGCGGCTGGGTGATGGCTTCGGGTCTGGTCAGCTTCCTGCTGATCCTGAAGGTGCTGATCCCGGCGATGAACCCGGCCGGGGTGTACGGGTTCGCGGGTGATCTCGGCCAGGACTTCAGCTGGCTCGAGCTGCCCGGCAGGCTGTTCGACCACGACAAGAAGCTGGTCCTGCTGCTCTCGGTGTTCGCGCCGACAGCGCTGCTCGCGGTGCTCTCACCGGTGAGCCTGATCGCCGTGCCGACGCTGCTGTGGCGGCTGCTGTCGGTCAATCAGTCGCACTGGGAAACAGGTTTCCACTACAACGCCGTGCTGATGCCGATCGTCTTCCTCGCGCTGGCCGACGTCCTGGCCAAAGGCAAGCTGATCCTGCCGGCGCAGACGTATCGCAAGATGCTTCGCGTGGTCGTCTCGGTCTGTGTGGCCGGATCAGTCATCGGGATCACCACGCTGCCGCTCAGCAAACTCACCGAGACAACGACGTGGCAGGCGGATCCGCAGGTCGCTGCCGCGCACCGACTGATGGACATGATTCCGGACGGTGCCACGGTCGCCGCGTCGAACCGGCTAGCGCCTCAGCTGACCGACCGCACCACGGTGCAGCTGTTCCCCGCGATACGGCCGCGTATCGCAACGGACGCGGAGTGGATCGTGGTGGACACGCATTTCGTGAACTGGCCGAGGTCAGCAGCCGCACAAGCGGCCGAGCTGGCCAGGCTGCGCGAGACAGAATACCGGACAGTCGCCGAGCAAGACGGTTTCATTCTGCTCAAACGTGCTTGAATAATACGTATGACCATGAGCCGTCGCCAGCTGTTTGCCGGTACCGCCGGTGTCGCGTTGGGACTGGGCGCGACACCGGCGCAGGCCGCCCCAGCAGGCTTCCCCGACTACAAGTACCTACGCCTGGCACTGGTGAAGAGCAAGCTGAACTACAACCCGACCAACGAGTTGATCTTCCCGTGCATCCGCGGCACCAAAGGACGCATTCCCAACGCATTGGGTGCGTACTACCTGTACTACGCACCGCACGACGCGCCAGGCGGCATCTGCCTGGCCTACGCGAACTCCCTTGAGGAGGAGTTCACCGAGTACCCGAACAACCCGATCATCAGCCGGAACTGGCCCGGCGAGTACTCGGTGTCGCACGTCTCGTCGCCGCACGCGATGTGGAACGACGCCGCGAAGCGGATGTACCTGTACTTCCACGGCGAGAACACGGTGACGCGCCTGGCCAGTTCGGCCGACGGCATCAATTTCCGTTACGAGAAGGAAGTCCTGTCGACCAGACTCATCCCCGGCAGCACGGAGACGTCGTACGCCCGCGTGTTCCAGCACTCGCTGCCGTCCCGGAACGCGAGCTATGTCATGGTCTTCATGATCAATACCAGCGCGAACCACCGGGACATCGGCTGGGGCTGGTCGGCGAACGCTCGCGATTGGACGTTCGCGCAGACCCCGCTGATCCGCCACTCGGACGTCGGCGCGTCCGACATCTCCGGCGCGCATCTGCTGTTCCGCAACGGCAGCGTGTACGTCGCGTACCACACCGACATCGGCAGCGGCGGGAACATCCTGATCACCGAGGTCGGCTCGGACTTCGCAAAGCGCCGCCACCTGGGAGTCTTCCACGACTCACTGCCCGGCGCACCCGACAACGGACGTAGTGCCGCACCGAGTTTCGGCACGTACAACGGCCGCGAGTACATGATCTACGAGGCCGGGAGCCGGCTGGAGGGCAACATCGCCATCGCTCGGGCCGTCTAGATCGCCGATCCCGTCCACGTGCTGCGAAGCGCTTCGGCAGTGACCTCAGCCCTGGCCGATCAGGTCGTTCGTGATCGCCAGCCTGGAGTCGACACCAAGCTTGCGCAGGATCCGGGACACGTGCATCTGCACTGTGCTGCGGGACAAGGAAAGCTGGGTGGCGATGTCCGCGTTCGGCCAGCCTGCCGCGACCAGCCTGGCGATCCGGATCTCCACTTTGGACAATGGCCCGACCGGAACTGTGATCGGTCGCAGGCCGAACGGGGCCAGCCGGGACTCGGCGCGGCGAATATCCCACGCCGCGCCGAGTTCGGTGTAGACGATGATCGCGTCGTGCAACGCGTCACGGGCCTCGTCCAGTCTTCGGTCGGCGGCCAGCAGAATCGCCGCGTCTTCCGCGGCCATGCCGTGTTCGACCTTGCGTCCGGTCACCGCGAAGTGTTTGGCCACGGTCAGCAGCGCACCCGGATCCTGTTCGATCAGCCCACGGCACCACTGCACCGCGGCGGCCGCCCTGGCCGGGCGGACTTCCATTTCGGCCTCGGCCTCACAGACCTGCAAGGCCTGCTCCGCCAGCTCGTGCTGGCCTAGGTCGATCGCGAGCCGGACGAGCTTGGGCAACCACTGGTGCCGCAACATCATCCGGGAGTAGCCGTGATCCAGCGTCGGCGCGAGGATCTGGAGCGCCTCGGTCGGCCGACCGCGCTGCTCGGCAGCCAGTGCCTGGGCCATCATCAGGAAGTCGATGTTGTCCTTGGCTTCCGGCGTCGGATCGGTCAGCTCCGCCGCCATCTTCAGGTGTCGCTCAAGGCTCACGGAATCATCGCGGTGCACGGCGATCAGCGCGGCCGTGCCGTGCAGCAGCCGGATCACGCCGTGCTGACGCAGGCCGTAGAAGGTGATCTCCGGTCCGTCCCGCATCACCGAGTCCAAATCGGCCAGTGCCTCGTCCCACCGGCCGAGCCAGAAGTAGTGCACGGCCGCGGCGATGTGCGGGCCGCTCGGCAGGTTCACCCGGCTGACCAGATGCCGGGCCACGTCCAGCGTCTGGCCCGCGTCGTCGAGCCGGTCCAGGTTCTGCAGCGTGAACATCTTGTTGTCCAGGAAGCTGATCAGCAGATCGGCCAGCTCAGTCCGGCCGGAGATGGCCGCGATCGCCGCGTTGATGTGCTCGAGCGCCTCGGGGTGCTTGCGCAACATCGACGCGGTCAGCCACATGTACTGCGACCACTGTGCGATGGAGAAGGAGTCCTTGTTCTTGAGCGCCTTCTCCAGCTCGGCGATCGCGTCCAGCTCCGCCGACTCGGGGTCGTCGAGTCCACTGCGGACTATCATCCACCGCAACGCCTGATGACGGAACCGCCAGTGCTCCGGCACATCCGGGTCACCGATGACCTGGTCGAGCGCCTCGATCGCGCGGGCGTTGTCGTGGCCGAGATAGTCCAAATAGGCCAGAACCAGGCGCATTTCCGCGGCTCGCTCGGGATCGGTGGTCATCGCGAGCACCGACCGCGCTTCAGCCTCGGGAATACGGCCGAGCCAGAACTTGACCCGTGCCAGCCTCGCGGTGAGCGTCTCCCTTGCCTCGTCACGCAATCCCGGACTGGTGATGGCACGTTCCAGCAGTTCGGCCGCGCTGGTCGGCGATCGCCGGGCGACCGCGTTGGTGTTGGCGATGAGCCATCGCGTGACCCACGCGTCCACCGGGACGCCGGCGCCTTGCAACTGCGCTGCCACCAACGAAACTTGGGCCCCAGCTTCGTCGAGGGTCTCGGCTGCCTGTCTGTGTAGGGCAACGCGGACGGCCTCGGGCATCGCTTCGTACAAAGCGCGACGCACCAACGGGTGCCGGAACGCGAAGCGCTGCCCTGCCTCACGTAGCACGCCCGCGGCCGTCGCCTCTTCGATCGCCCTGATCAGCTCGGACGCTGGGCGCGTCATCACCGTCGCCAGATCACCGAGGTCGAACTCGACGCCGAGCAACGCGGCCCACCGCAACGCGTCCTTGGTGAGGTTCGCGAGATGACCGGTCCGCCGGGTCACGACCGACGCCAGGGTCGGCTGCGCGGTGGTCAGTCCTTCAGTGTCTATGTCGTCGACATCGGCGATGCCGTCGGCGATCGTAATGGCCTTGTCCCGTACCAAAGCGTGCACGATCTCGCGGATGAACGCGGGATTGCCCGCGGCGCTGTCGGTCAGCCCCAGCAACGTCGGTCCCGGCTCGGCACCGATCAGCCTGCCGGCCAGCTCGGCCGTGCCCGCCTCGTCGAGCGGCTCCAGCAGATGAAGGTCGCCACCCCAGGTCGACACGACCGACCGGAGCTGGTCCAACTCCGCCCGGCGCGGCAACGGCCGTGCGGAACCGACGAGCAGCAACGGCAGCTGACGGGTCAACCGGACCAACCGGTGCCACACCAACAGACTCGCGTCGTCGGCCCACTGCAGGTCGTCGAGAACCAGGACCACCGGCCCGTCCGCGCATAACTGGTCGACCAGATCGATCAGCTGCTCGACCGCGGCCAGCAAGGGATCCTCGGGATGCCACTGCTGCGAATTGCCTGATTCGCCCGCACGTAAGGACTCCGCGACCGCCACCCGCCGCGGGTCCGACGACCGGACCTCGACACCAAGACAAGAGGTGATCAGGCCCAAGGGAAACCGTCTGCCGACCTCGTCGCCCGCCGCCCACAGCAGCTGGCCGCCGCGGTCGGCCGCGTCCCCCAGCGCCGCGGACAACAGCGCGGACTTGCCGATGCCCGACTCACCTTCGACCCACACCGCGGCTCCGGTGCCGTGCAACGCGTCGGCGAGTCTGTTGCGCAACGCCGAAAGCTCGTTGCTGCGTCCGACGAACACGTCCGGCATCGCGACCTTCGCCAGCGAGGGCGTACGCGGGGCGGGCGCGTTGGCCGTCGGCCGGGCGACGATCTCGTTGTACACGCGGCGCAGGTTGGCGCCCGGCTCGATGCCGAGCTGCTCGATCAGGATCTGTTTGGTCTCTTCGTAGACCTCTAGTGCTTCGGGATCCCGTCCACCGCGGTGCAGTGCGGTCATCAGCAGGCCGCGCAGGCTCTCCCGCAAGGGATGCGCGCTGGCCAACCGATAAAGCTCTGTTACCGCACCATTGATATCGCCCGAGCCGAGCATGATCTCGGCCCTGCGTTCCAGCGCGGCCAGCCTCAGCTCGGCCAACCGCTTGCGGTGCAAGGCAGCGGACGGGCCCTGGATTCCGGCCAGCGCCTCGCCGTGCCACAACGCCAGCGCGGCGTCCATCGCGGTCTTCGCCGCGGTCAAGTCACGCCGGTTCCACAGCTCGTTGGCAGATTCCCTGAGCCGGTCGAACTCAATGACGTCAAGCTGGCCGTCGCCGAGCTGCAAGGAATACCCGGACCCCGCGGAGACCAGCGTCTGCCCACCGGACCACCTGGACCGATCGGGTTCCAGGACACGCCGCAGCCGCGACACGTATGTATAGAGACTGCCGCTGGCACCGGTCGGCGGGTTGTCCCCCCACACCGACGAGACCAGATCTTCGCGTGACACAACACGGTTGGCGCGCATCGCCAGCGCCGCGAACACCGCGCGTTGCCTGCCTGAGCCCAGGTCGAGCTGCTCCTCACCCCGCCACGCACTGACTGTTCCGAGCACCTGGACACGCAGGGGCTCAACCGGCTCCGCCGCCATCTCTCACCCCCGACATCTCCCCCGAGGATACCGTGCGGTAGCCCATTCCAGCACAGCCGGAAGTCGGGAAAGGAACACCCCGCACATATGCGAAACTTTTTAAGAGATACCTGTGAAATTCCCTAGTGTGATGCCTTTCACACTACTTTATCACGCTGCGTGACCGGCCCGGCCCCTGGCCAACAGGGCAGATCTGACTGTCCAAAAGACGCCGAACAGGTGAAACGTCTTCTCCTCGCGCGCCGGATGAGCTTGAATACTTCAGCCGGGCGAGAGTGCAAACCGGATCTATCCGGACATTCCGCCGTCTGGGTGACCCCTGTCACCATCGCCGTCAAGGTTACTTGCGGGTTCGTTCAAATCGCGGCAAGAGTTTATGAAGGCCTTTGGCCAAGACTTAATCCCATTCCACAGGCGAGCATGGCGGGAAGGCGCGATGGAACGGGTAAAGGTCGTCATACAAGCCACCGATCCCATCACCTACGTTGGGCTGTCCAGCTACCTCCAGCAGAGACCGGAGGTCGTGGTGGTCGAACAGCGGGATCAGGCCGACGTGCAGGTGTTGTCGACCGAACGCGTGGGCCCGGAGGCGTTGACACGGTTGAGGAATTCGGCAGCCGACGGGGGGCTGCCGACCGTCCTGATGACCGGCGAGCTTGGCGAGGCACCACTGCTGACTCTGGTCGAGTGCCACGTCGTCGCGATACTGCCGAAGAACTCCGTCACCGGGGACCAGTTGGTCGACTGCATCGTGGCCGCTGCCGCAGGCAACGGCGTCATGCCCCGCGATGTACTCGGCACACTGCTGCGCCGGATCAAGGTGCTGCAGCAGGAAGTACTGGCGCCCAACGGGTTGAGCGCGTCCGGCCTCGAACCTCGTGAGGTGGACGTGCTGCGGCTGATCGCGGAAGGCTGGGGCACTGAGGAGATCGCCAAGGAACTGGCGTACTCCGAGCGGACCGTGAAGAACGTCATCTTCAACATGACGAGCCGGCTGCACCTGCGCAACAGGGCACACGCGGTGGCATACGCCCTACGAGCGGGCGTCATCTAGGTGAAGCAAGGGCCGTGGCATCACATGCCGAGCACGGCCAGTCTGGCCGACATGGAGTCCAGGTCCCACTGGGCCCCGACTTCCGCGAAGATCGCCGCGGCCTCGGCAAAGGCGGCGCGGGCATCGGGCATGAGCCCGCGTTCGGCGAACAGTTCGGCGATGTCGCCGAGCGTCGACGCCAGTTCGATCGGCCTGCCGACCCGCCGATAGTGCTCCGCCGCGACCAGCCCCGGCTCCGGATCGCGCGTGCGCAAGGCGGTACATCGGTGCAGCGCGCAGAAAGCCCGCGCTGGCACGGGTTCCTTGGCGGCCTCCAGTTCGAGCACCTCGACGGCCTGCTCGACCTTCTCCCAGTCGCCCATCTTGATGGCGACTCGAACCAGCGGCGGCAGCCACTGGTGGCGCAGCATCATCCCGGCGTAACCCGGTTGCAGGATCGGCGCCAGTTCCTCGTACCCCCGTCGCAGGTCCCCGACCTGGACCGCGACGAGCGCGCGTGCGGCCAGTACGAAATCGAAGTTCTCCAGCTCCGCCTTGGTGGTCACGAGATAGTGCTCGGCCACGTCCAGGTGTGCGGTTGCCGCGATGTGATCGCCACGGCGTCCCGCGATCAACGAGAACAGCCCGTGTAGCAACAACCTCGCCGGACCCGCGTCGATCAGACCGGCGTACGTGATCGTCGGCCCCTCGCCGGTGATCGTGGTGAGCGCCTGCAGGGCCTCGTCCCACCGTCCCCGCCAGTAGTGCAGCACGGCGGCGGTCACGTGCAGTCCGATCGGCAGTCCGTTCACCGGGCAGAGATCGGCCGCCGCGCCCAGCGTGGCGTCGGCTTCGTCCAGCCGGTCCAGGTTCTGCAGCGTGTAGATCTTGTTGTCCAGCAAGTCGTACTGCATGCCGACGTACTCTGCGCGGTCGTACACAAGGCCGATCGCCTCGTTCACGTGCCGCAGTGCCGCGAGGTGGTCACGGCGCATGGAGTCGACCAGCCACCTGGTCTGCAAGGCGTGCGCCGCGTAGAAGTTGTCGCCTGCCGTGATCGCTTCCTCGTAAGCGTCCTTGGCCGCGATCTCGGCGGTGTCGATGTTGCTCATGTCGCGCCGCAGGTAGGCCAGCAAAGCCCGGTGCCGCAACTGCCACTGCTCCGGCAACGCCGGGTTCAGCGGCACCTCGGTCAGGATCGAGACGGCCTCGACACGCCTGCCCTGCCGGTACACGATCGCCGCGAGCAACTGCCGGATCTCGGCCGCCAGCACCGGATCGGTGCAGATCGCCAGCGCGTGCCGCGCCTTCGCTTCCGGGTCACGGGAAAGCTGGAACAGCACCCGCACCTCGACTGCCTGCAACACTTCGCGGTTCGGATCGCCGATGTCCAACGTGTCGATCACCTGCGCGAGCAACTCCGCCGCGACCTGCGGCGCGCGCCCGGCGAGCTCGGCGACGTGCTCGGCCAGCCACCCGGCCACCCACGGCTCGACATCCCCGCCCGCGGCGACCAGCTGCTCGGAGACACGGTGCGGCGGTGCGCCCGCTTCGGCCAGCACCTTGGCGGCCTGCCGGTGCAGCACGCCCCGGGTGGGACCGGCGATGCCGCCGTAGACGGTGTCACGCATGAGCTGGTGCCGGAAGGTCAGTTTCGGGCCTTCCTCAACGAGGACGTTCGCGTTCACCGCGTCGGTCACCGCGCGCACGAGATACCACACTGGACGCTCGGAGACCGCGGCGATGTTACCGATCGTGGCCTCGGGGCCGAGCACGGCCACCCAGACGAGCATCTCCTTCGTACTGTCGGACAACGACTTCGAGGATCGCTCGACCGCGGCGACGAGTGAGCGCGGCGCGTCCTCCGCTTTGGACTCGTCGATGTAGGCGACGCCGTCGACCTTCTCCACCGCGCCGTCGAGCAGCAGCGCGCCCACGACTTCCCGCATGTACAACGGGTTCCCGTCAGCACGGGAGGTGATCCGGCGCAGCACCCGGCCAGGGCGCGCGCCGACCAGCTCGGTCAGCAGCGTCTCACTCTCCACAAAGGAGAGCGGCCGCATCGCGATCGCGGTGCCTCGTTCCGCACCGCTTTCGATGTACCGCCGCAGCTCGGTCAGCTCGGCCCGGCCGTGGCCGGTGTTGGCCGCGCAGATCAGCAGCAACGGCAGTCGGTTCGTGGCCTCGCACAGCCTTCGCCACGTCTGCACGGTGTCTTCGTCGGCCCACTGGATGTCGTCGAGGACCAGCACGAGCGGCCCGGCCGCGCAAATTCGTTCGATCATTGAACCAACTGATTCGCCTGGCGGCAGCTTGCGGCCCATTCCCAGGCATTCCAGCATGATCTGCAGCGGGAAACGGCCTGCCAGCTCGTCGGCCACCGCCCAGCCGATCTGCACGGCGTTGATGTCGACGTCCGCCAGGGCGGCACCGAGCAGCCCGGACTTGCCGATGCCCGGCTCGCCCTCGATCCAGACCGCTCCGCCGAGGCCCTGGTACACGTCGGCAAGCCGCCCTCGGATCTGCTCGAGTTCCACGCGCCTGCCGACAAACGGCCGGTCCTGGTCCCGCGCCGCGCTGCACGGCCGGACATCCAGTCGCGGCGTGTCCGGTTCGGCCTGGAACATGTCGTTGCCCGCCAACACATCGGCGTGCACCTGGCACAGCGCCGGACCTGGATGCGCTCCCAGTTCCCGAAGCAGGGTCGCGCGCGCGTCGGCGAACACGTCGAGCGCCTCGGCGTGCCTGCCGCTGCGGGCCAGCGCGACCATCAACAGTTCCCGCAAGGATTCCCGTAGTGGATGGTCACGAACCAGGGCTTCCAGGTCCGCGGCCACCTCGACGTGGTCGCCCAGTTCCAGCCTGGCCCGGGCGAACGTCTCAACCGCACGCAACCTGGCCTGTTCCAGCCGGGTGCGCTCCTGCTCGGCGAAAGGGCCTGGCACACCGGCGAACGCCTCGCCGCGCCACAACACCAGTGCCGCGCCGAGCTTTTCGGTCACCCCGCGGTGGTCTCCCCGTGCCGCCAACACGTTCGCCTGCTCGCAGAGCTCGTCGAACAGCGTGACGTCCACCTGGTGGGAGTCCACCCGCAGCGAATAACCGCTTCCCGAGGACACAATCAGTTCACGGCCGAGCTCGCCGAGCATCCGCCGCAGGCCGGACATGTAGGTGTAGACGCTGCCGTCGGCGCTGGCAGGCGCGGAGCGGCCCCACACCGCTTCGACCAGCTCAGCCCGTGACACCGTCTGCCCGGACCGCATCGCCAGGACAACGAAGACAGCTCGTTGCCGAGCGGGCCCGAGCCCAATCTCCACGTCGGCGTTGACCACCCTGACCGGGCCAAGCAACTCGACCCTTGGCGCGGTACGCCGACCTTGCTCCCCCAGTGCACTCGCTTCGATCCCGAGAGGCACAAGGTCAACCCTACCCCAGGTTGATCGGGCAACTCTTTTCGCGGTTTTCAATGGCACAACTGAAGCACCTTTGAACCGTTCCACCGCAACAAGATCATTTCGAGTTGACCGCGGCTTTACCCGGCCAGTTGTCCATAATGGACAAATTCGTGGATTCGCGCACGGCTGCAGAGTCTTTCGGGCAAGAGTGAACCTCCGGTGGGCCCGGTCGGGTAATCCTGTGCTGAGTAGTCATCAGGTCCCCCAAGGAGTTCCCCGTGTCGCTCACTCTCTCCGAAGCAGCGGGTGCGGTGCGGACAGGCCACGGCCAGCCGCCCGCGCTCGGCCTGTGGTCGACCGCCGACCGTGGCCGCACACTCGTCGTGCACGTTCCGCACAAGCAGAACGAGCGGATCGCCGATATCTCAGTAAGTGAGAACTCACGCTCGGTGCTCGTCGAGGTGATCCGGATCGGCGTGCCAGGAGACGACAGTGCGAGGCTGGTCCGCTCGACCCGAAGCGTGTCGCTCGCCGCGCCGCTGGGCAACCGCAGGCTCGCGATGACCTGGGACGGCGCCAGGGTGCCGTTGCTGCAGGCAGTCCCGGCAGGCGGAGAGGACGCACAGGAGTCGGCGGCCGAGCGGGCGAAGAAAGAGTTGGTCACCCTGATCGACACCCTCGAACCAGGGTCAGCGCTGCCGTCGGAGCGGGTGCTCTCGGAACGGCTTGAGATCGCGCGGATGACCCTGCGGCACGCGGTCGACGAGCTGACGTTGGCCGGAAAGGTGTCGCGCCGCCGCGGAAGCGGGACCTATGTGGCGGAATCGAAGCTGCTCTGCCGGATCACCCCGGACGGCCTGGACCTCGACCCGGCGTCGCCGGGAGCGGGCTTCGGCCACGTGCACGTGGTCCGGGACGTGGTGGAAGCGGACGAGCAGGTGGCCGCGGACCTCGGAATCGACCGCGGTGACCTCGTACTGCACATCGGCAGGCTGCTGCTGGTCGACCACAGGCCATTCGGACTGGTGTCCCGGCACATCCCGATCGCCCGACTGGCAGAAACCCCAGGAGCTCCGAGCGCGTTGCGCTGGTTCTCGGAGCGCACCTCACGGGTGGACACGCGGATCCAGCTGTCGACGGCGACGCCGGCCGAGGCACGGCTGCTGGACTTGAGCCAGGTCCAGCCCATGCTCGCGTGGCACAAGATCGCGCTGGACGAGAAGGACACGCCTTTGGAGCGGACCCGGGTGCTGGCTCGGGGTGACCGGGTAGTGCTCGATCTTTCCAGGCAGTGAAGGGTGGGAACGCTCCCACAATGCGTCCACTGTGGCCATAGTGATCCCGCCAAGCACTGCTGGCGCACAGAGTTCGGCCCTGCAGTTCCTGCGAACCCTCAGCTGTCAACGGTTGCGGCAACGTGCTTACCCAACCTGGTTCTGAGCCATTGCCCCTGCTGCTAGGTCACGTCCCTTGGGTCAACGAACTCGTGCCACTGAGCCACGCTTCTCCCTCGACGATGGTGTGGAACTCCTCCCAGGAGGACACCGTATCGGCGGGGTGGGTCTGAGCGGGGAAATGCGACCACCACACCGGGCGTGGGTGGCCCGCGGCGATCAGGTCGTGGCAGACGTGCGGGGAATCGTCGAGGAAGACGTCCGTTGGACGGCAGTTCTTGTCCACCGACACCGTCAGCGAGTGCACGGGGAAGGTCCACTTCCGCAGCCATTCGGCTGTCCGGTGCCATGCGTCGGAGGTGGACACGCCGTCGAACGCGCGTGCGGTGATGTAGTGCAGCCGATGGCCGGCGCGTGCGAGCCGCTTCACGGCCCGCATCGCACCGGGCAAAGGCGCACCCTCGGTGAAGAGAATGCCGTCACGTACACCGCGGCTGCAGAGGGCGAAGAACTCGTCGTGGTTGAGGCCCCACTGCCGCTGGTACCAGTCCCACGTCTCGGCTTTGTCGGTACACGGCCGTCCGAGCGTCTTGGTCGCGTAACCGGCAATGACCTGCACGAAGGGGTAGAGCACCCCGTCGATGTCGAGGCCTATGTCGAGTGAGCGGGACTCCATGCGCCCTATGGTCGCCTCAGCCGCGCAACAGCTCCGCAAGGTGCTGCTTGTCCCGGGCGAACCAGACGTGCCGTCCCTTGTTGGTCTCCCGGACCCAGTCCTGGAAGGGCTTGCTGGCGTAGCCCGACACGTCGCCGAGGATCGCGAGGCCCACGCCGTAGCTGGTGAACTTCTGCGCGATCATCCCGGCGAACCCGGTGCTCAGCGTGAAGAAATCCGAACACAGCCTGCTGGCCGGGACAGCCGCCCACTTGGCGTCCGCGCCGTGGTGCCCAGCGGCGACGATGAGATCCAGCGCGTCGTTCTCGGTGGCCAGGGTCGGGCCGTCGGCGCCGAGCACGAAGACAGGAACGTCCGCTATGTGTTCGAGTTGGTCGGTCACGCTTCGATCGTACTAATCGGGGCGATCGATTTTCGGGTCGTACATGTCGATCCAGTGGTACAGATCGAGGATCCGATCGATGCCCCGCCGGACATTGCTCGGCATCGACGCCGGATCCATCGCGATCGCGTCGGTCAGCCAGTCCCAGTCGATCAGGGACATCGCCAGATGATCGCGGTCGGCGAGGACTTCCTTGGCCTGCGACTGGAGTTCGGCGTTGTACCGAGGGTCCTGCGTCGACGGATACGAAGCCTTCAACCGTGCCTGCACCGAACCGGGCACGACGTGGGACGTGGCGTGCCGCAGCAGGCTCTTTTCCCTGCCGTCGAAGGACTTCATCGACCATGGTGTGTTGTAGACGTACTCGACCAGCCGGTGATCGCAGAACGGCACCCGGACTTCCAGGCCGACCGCCATCGAGATCCGGTCCTTGCGGTCGAGCATCATCCGGACGAACCGGGTCAGGTGCAGGTGCGAGATGGTCCGCATCCGGCGTTCCAAAGCAGAGTCCGAGTCGAGGTGTTCCACGGCGGCAACGGCATCCGAGTACTGCGCGGCCATGTATCCCGGGATGTCCAAGTGACCGCGCAAATGCGGGCACATCAACGCCGCCCGGTCCCCGCTCATCGCACTTTGGTAGACGAGCCAAGGGAAGTTGTCCGTGTTCACCACGAACGGATCGTGGAACCACCGGTAGCCACCGAAGACCTCGTCGGCCGACTCACCGGACAAGGCCACAGTGGACTCGGCTCTGATCGACTCGAACAGCAGGTACAGCGAGGTGTCCATCTCGCCGAATCCGATGGGCATGTCACGGGCCGCGATGACCTTGCGACGCAGCTCCGGATCACCGAGCAACGCCGACGACAGGGTCACGAACTTGTGCTGCGGGTTGACCATCGACACGACGTCACGGATGAACGGCGTGTCCGGGGTGTCACGAGCCTCGTCGGCACGGAAGGTCTCTTCACGGTCGATGAAGTCGACGGAGAAGGTCCGGAGTTCCGAGCCCAAAAAGGACGATGCCAAGCCGGTGATGGCGCTGGAATCCAGGCCACCGGACAGCAGGACGCATCGCGGCACGTCGGCCACCAACTGCCGTTCGACGATGTCCGTCAGCAACTCCCGCACAGTACCAACAGTGTCCTCAAGGGAGTCGTTGTGCGGCTTGGCTTCCAGCCGCCAGTACGTGCGAGCCGCGATCCCCGAGCGGGATACAGTCAGGATCTGGCCGGGCTCGACCTCGTACATTCCCTTCCACAGCGCCCAACGCGGCGCTTGCGTGAAGGCGACGAGCTCGCGCAGGCCATCCATGTCGACAACCCGGGGCATGGCCGGGTTGGCCAGAATCGCTTTGGGCTCCGATCCGAAAAGGACGCCATCCGGTGCCGGGTAGTAGTAGAAAGGCTTGATTCCCAGGCGATCCCGGGCCATCACCAGCTTCTGGTCGCGCTCGTCCCAGATCGCGAACGCGTACATCCCGTTCAGCCGTGCGGACAGATCTGCGCCCCACTCGAGGTAGGCGTGCAGCACGACCTCGGTGTCGCCGGCAGTGCGGAACTTGTGCCCCAAGCCTTCCAGAGCCTGACGCAGTTCGGTGAAGTTGTACGTCTCACCGCTGTACACCAGCGTCACAGCCCCGCGGGGAGTCTCCACGGTCATCGGCTGCGTGCCACCGGGAAGGTCGATGATCGCCAACCGGCAGTGCCCGAGCGCGACATGCCGACGCACCCACGTCCCCGACGCATCGGGGCCACGGCAGGACATCGTGGCAGTCATTTCGTCCACAACGGACTGACGGGTGGTGAGGTCGGCGGAGTACGAGACCCAGCCCGCGATGCCGCACATGTCAACGCGGCCTGGCGATGATGGCGGTGGTCTCCACGGGCAGGTCCGCGACCCGCTCCACGACAAGACCGGCCCGCTCTAGCAACGAAGTGAACTTCTCGACCGTCCGATGCCTGCCGCCGTTGGTCATCAGCAGATGGAGGTCCCACAACGCGGGCAGCATCGTGGAGTCGGAGTCCACGACGACACGCTCCAGGATGATCAGGCGGCCGTCCGGGTTCATCGCCTTGCGGCAGTTCTCGAAGACTCCCACGACCGAGTCGTCGCTCCACCCGGCCAGCACGCGGCACAGGAAGTACACGTCCCCGCCTTCGGGAACCGCCGCGAACATGTCGCCGCCGAACAGCTCGACCCGGTCGAAAGCCGCCAGATTCTGCCGTGCCACCGGGATCACGTGCTCACGATCGAGCAACATGGCTCGCGCGTCCGGAACAGCCGAAAGGATCGCCGCGGTCAGCTGGCCTGGACCGCCGCCAACGTCCACAAAGGTCTTCCCGGACAGGTCGACGACCTCGGGAACATAGTCGAAGAACAGGTTCCCTGCTTTCATCGCGAGCTGGAAACGCGTTGTGGCTTCTGGGTTCTGACTGAGGTAGGTGTACAGCGGGGAACCGTAGGCGATCTCGAAGCCCGCGGTCAGCGTGGTGATGCACTCGACGGCGTGGCCCCAGGCGGTGTAGAACTCCTCGCCGTACAACAGACACATGTCACGCAGCGAGTCCGGATCGTTGAGCAGCACCGAACTCACCGGAGTGTTGCGGTATCCCCGAACGCCGTCACCCTCGAACACACCGACCGCGACCAGCAGCCGCATCAGCCGGTGAATGCCTTCCTCGACAGCGCCTGTCGCCTCGGCCAGCTGGGCGTTCGTGGTCTTGCCGTCCTCGATCAGGTCGGGGATGCCGAGTTTGACGGCCGTGTACAGGCACTGCGCACGCCAGCCGCCGGTGATCAGTTCGACGGCCGCGGTGGCCGCCTTCAAGTCGACCTGCACAGGATTCTCCTAGGTGGGAATGCCGCCGCGATTGATCACCGGTACCTCGATGCCCAGCGCCCTGAGCTGGTTGAACGGGTTCATGAACTCCCGCTGGACCGCGATGCGGCCGTCGCGCAGCTCGAAGGAGTGGATGAAGTGGTTGCGATAGTGGCCGGGCGGGTAGGACGGATAGAGGATCTTGCCTTCGCCGTCGCACTCGGCCCAGAACCGGTTCGGGTCCTGGGTTTCGAAGATCTCGATGTTGAACCAGACCCAGTCGGGGAACATCCGCAGCGACCATTCGCCGTGCGCCTTGAGCTTCTCGTGGCCCTGGGACACGATCGGCCGTTCAGTGTCCCCTGTGTACAGTCCGGCGCTGCCGTCCGGCGTGAAGAGCAGGTAGCGGGTCAACCGGTTCTCGCCCTGCCTGCTCAGGTAGTCCTCGACGACCGCGCGATGGATCCGCCGCAGCTCACTGTCATTCATTTCGGACCTCCGGAATATTGGTAACGACTGGCCAGCGAAATTGTCAAACCGTGTCCAACCACGGAGTTGGACACGACGCGGACCGCGAAGCTAGCGTCGAAGAATGCACAACTATGTGGTCGCTGACGTATTCACCGACACAATGCTCGAAGGTAACCCGCTCGCCGTTTTCCTGGACGCCGAAGACATTCCGCCGGACCGGATGCAACGCATCGCCGGCGAGCTCAACCTGTCCGAGACGGTGTTCGTCATGCCGCCGGAAGATGGTGGTGACGTGCGGCTTCGGATCTTCACGCCGGTCAACGAGCTGCCCTTCGCCGGTCACCCGACGATGGGCACGGCGTTCGTCCTCGGCGAACTGACCGACAAGGACAGCATTCAGCTGGAAACCCGGATGGGCATTGTTCCGTTCGAATTCGACCGAGTCGACGGAAAAGTGCACTGGGCACGAATGCGGCAGCCGATTCCGGAGTGGGGAACGTACGAAAAAGCCGATCACTTGCTCGAAGCGCTGGGCGTGAAAACATCGACGCTGCCGGTCGAGATATACCGGAACGGACCGAGACACGTGTTCGTCGGCCTGCCCGACATCGCGGCGCTGTCCGCGCTGCGGCCCGACCTGCTGATGCTGGCCGACCACTTGGACATGGCCGCGAACTGCTTCGCCGGTACGGGATCCGAGTGGCGGATGCGTATGTTCTCCCCTGCGTACGGGGTGGCCGAGGACGCGGCGACCGGATCCGCGGCCGGCCCGCTGGCGATCCACCTCGGGCGGCACGACCTGGTGCCGTTCGGGACCAGGATCGAGATCCAGCAAGGCGTGGAGATGGGCCGGACGTCGAAGATGTACGCCCAGGTGACCGGCACACCGGACCAGGTCGACCTGGTCGAGGTCGCCGGCCAGGCCGTGGTGATCGCACGCGGAACAATGCTGCTCTGACACCGTGTCAGCGCCGTGACTGCCCGGCGTCAGGGCAGTCGCTGATCGTCATCGCCATGACTACTTCACAGAACAGCACCGGTGACTACGTCGAGAATGGCTGGGGAAAGGTCGCTGACGCGTTCCGCGCGAACTTCGACGCGAATCCCGGCGAGGTCGGCGCGGCGTGCAGCGTTTACGTGGACGGCCGCCCGGTCGTGGACCTTTGGGCAGGCCTGGCCGATCGGGAAGCGAACCGTCCGTGGGCTGAGGACACCATCGCCTTGGTCGCGTCCACGACGAAAGGCGCCACCGCGATCTGCGCGCACATGTTGGTGCAGCGCGGTTTGCTGGATCTGAACGCCCCGGTGACCAAGTACTGGCCGGAGTTCGGCGCCAACGGCAAGGAAGAGATCTCGGTGCGCTGGGTGCTCTCGCACCAAGCCGGTCTGCCGATCGTCGATGGCCCGTTGACGTTCGAGGAGGCGTGCGCCTGGGATCCCGTCATCCGTGCCCTCGAAGCGCAGAAGCCGTTGTGGAAGCCAGGAACCGAGCACATCTACCACGCCGCAACGTTCGGCTACCTGGTCGGCGAGATCGTGCGGCGGATTACAGGCAAGTCACTCGGCACGTTCTTCGCCGACGAGGTCGCTGGTCCGCTCGGGCTGAGCGCCTGGATCGGGTTGCCCGAGGAACACGAGCCACGGGTGGCCCGGATCGAGTACGCCGCGCCGTTCACCCTCGAGGAGATGACCGCCGGCTTGATCGAGATGACCGGCCTCGACGCGGACACGGTCAACGCGTGGATGACCGCCCTGTGGACGCCGGGCTCGCCCGCCGCCCTCGCCGGCACGCTTGGCGGCGCCTTCGATCCCACAACGGACATCAACGCGCTACGCGCCTACCGCGCGGCCGAGATCCCTGCCGGGAACATGCTCACGGACGCGCGATCGTTGGCCCGGATGTACGCCGCCACGGTGAGCGACGTCGACGGAGTGCGTTTGCTGGACCCGGCGACGGTCAGGCAGGCGACAGAGGTCCACACCGACAAGACGCCGATGCACGGGCTTCCGTCGGGGCTGGATCTTCCGGCTGACCGCACTTTCAACATGTCGCTCGGGTTTTGGCGGGCTTGCCCTCCGATGCCGCTGGCCGGGCCGGGGTCTTTCGGCCACCCGGGCGCGGGTGGATCGATCGGCTTCGCGGACCCCGATGCCGGCGTCGGCTTCGGCTACATCACGAACCTTTGGTCCTACCGAGTCGGCGAACCGCGAGCGACAAACCTGGCCACGGCGGTCCGGTCCTGCCTCGGCTGACGGCAGTCGCTAAGTCATGTTTCGAATGTCCCGGTCGATCAGAGCCTGCCCCGGCAAGTCGGCAAACCCCGGGCGACAAACCTGGCCGACGCCCTCCGATCCTGCCTCGGCTGACGGCAGTCGTTAGGGCTGCAACCGGCGACTCGTCCAGCCGATGCCGTTGGCCGGGCCGGGCTCTTTCAGCCACCCGGGCGAAGGCCGATCAATCGGCTTCGCGGACCCGATGCCAGCGTCGGCTTCGGCTACATCACCAACCCCCGGTCCTACCGAGTCGGCGAACCACGGGCGACAAACCTGGCCACGGCCGTCCGATCCTGTCTCTAGGGCTGCAATCGGCGGCTTGTCCAGCCGTTGCCGTTGCGGTCGTAACGCAGCCGCCTGTGCAGCCGGTCCGGGCTGCCCTGCCAGAACTCCACAGTGGACGGGACCAGCTCGTAGCCCAGCCAGGCCGACGGTCGCGCAAGCGTTTGCCCGCTCTCAGCCAGCTGCTGGGCACGAGCCCGCAAAGCCCCTTCGTCCTCAAGCAGCGCACTCTGCTCGGCGGCGACCGACATAGGGTGTGTGCTCGGGTGACGGGCGAACCACAACTCGTCACACTCCTGATCGGACAGTGCGGAGACCGGCCCGGCGATGATCAGCTGCCGGCTGGTCTCGCGCCAGTAGAACACCCCGGACGCCCATCCGGTCGCGGCGATGTCGCGCCCCTTCTGGCTGCCGGCGTGGCTGGTGAAGACCCAGCCGGTGGCCGTGACCTTGATCGTCTGCACGATCCGGTTGGACACCACGCCCTCGGCGTTCGCTGTGGCCAGGGCGACCACGCCGGGTTCACGCACGGTCTGCTTCGCCGCGTCGAACCAGGCGCCGAACAGCGCGATCGGGTCAGCGGGTGGCTGGTCGAACTCGTTCACGACAGCTCCAGGGATAGCGAGGGCTCGGCGAAAATGCCTTCGACGCAGGCCTCGACGTCGAACCGGATCCGCTCGGTCGGCGGGTAGCCGATCAGCTCGGCCGCCTTGTGTGGCGGTAACGGCTGGTCAGGGGCGGGTACGGTCTCCCAGAGCATGACTGCGCCCCAGCGGTTGCCCGCGCGGTCGGCGATCCAGAATTTCAGCCGCAGGCCGGGTACGTCGGCCCATGGCTTGACGCCTTCGGACCGCAAATACTCCCGCAATGAGTCGATGGTCTGGGTGGAGTGGCTGAGATCCCACCACGCGATCGTGGCCTTCACAAAGCAAGCACCTCCTTGATCCGGGTGGCGAGGATGCGCGGCCCATCGAGGGTGAGCACGGACTCGGCGTGGAACTGCATCGACGAGAAGTGCGGGCCGCGCAAGGCATGGACCTCGCCCGTGGTGACATCTCGGCAGATCTCCACCTCGCCGACTTTGTCCTGGTCGCAGCGTGCGGCGAAGGCGTTGTAGAACCCGACGACCGCCCGGTCGCCGAACAGGTCGATCTGGCGTTGTGTGCCCTGGTTGGACACTGCGCACCGGTGGACGTTCAGCCCGAGCTGACGGCTGAGCACCTGGTGGCTCAGGCATACCGCGACGAACTTGCGGCGTTCGGTCAGCAGCCGGGCGATCGCGTTGTGCAGGTGGGCGATCCGTGGATGCGCCATGTCCAAGGGGTCCCCGGGGCCCGGCCCCATCACAACGAGGTCCGCGTTGTCCCATGTGTACGGTTCGTCGAACCGTTTGACCCGCACGCAAAGACCGAGCGACCGCAGCTGGTGCGCAATCATCGCGGTGAACGTGTCCTCGGCGTCGACAACCAGCACTTCGAGGCCATGCAAACCGGGGTCGGGCAACGGGATCGGTGTCCCGTCGAGCCAGAAGTCCGCCAGGCCGACGGTCCGCTGCTTCAACGCGGTTCGCACATCCGGATCGTCGCTGAACTGGTTGCGTTTCCCGGCATCGAACGCGGCCAGCAGGCCGGCTGCCTTGGCCCGCGTCTCCTCCACTTCGGACAGTGGGTCCGAGTGCCGGACGAGGGTCGCGCCCACGCTGATCTTGACGCGGCCGGTGTCTTCGATGTCGGCCGTCCTGATCATGATCGCCGAGTCCATCGCCCGTGATCCGCCGGGATTACGCCCGATCAACGCGAGGACACCGCTGTAGTAACCGCGACCGCCCTGCTCGTACCTGCTGATCACCCGGCATGCGCTCTCCAGCGGGCTGCCGGTCACGGTCGGCGCGAACATCGTCTCCCCGAGGATCTGACGTGGATCACGGGTGGATCGGCCGGAGATGAAGTACTCGGTGTGCGCGAGCCGGGCCATCTCCTTGAGGAACGGGCCGACGACGCGGCCGCCCTCGGCGCAGATGCGGGCCATCATCTTGAGTTCCTCGTCGACGACCATGTGCAGCTCGTCGTTTTCCTTGGTGTCGCTGAGGAACTCCATCAGGCCGGCGAGCGTCGGCCCGGTCGGTGGGTAGCGGTACGTGCCGCTGATCGGGTTCATCACCGCGACACCGTCGTGCAGGCTGACGTGCCGTTCCGGTGTGGCGCCGATGAAAGTATGTGTTCCAGTGTGGACGATGAAGGTCCAGTAGGCTCCCGACTCGCGTTCGCAGAGCCTGCGGAAGAAGGTCAGCGCGCTGGCCGCACGGTATCCGGTGATGTTGGCGATGTACGACCGTTTGATGACGAAGTTGGCGCCGGTGCCTGCACCGATCTCGTCCTGAATGATCGCGCGGACCGTGTCGGCGTATGTCTCGTCGTCGACGTCGAAATACCCATCGGCGAGTTTGATCGGCACAACGGGAATCCGTGCGAGCACCTCGTGCACAGGGAGCACGGCCTGTTCGGTCACGCGCATCGCGATCAGCGGCGAATCGTCGTCCAAGCAGTCGAAGCCGCGCTCGGCGATCTGCCGGTACGGCACGACAACAAGGACTTCCTGACCGGGCTCGGAATCCGGGTCCAGCGGGATGTCGGCAAGTGTGTCTGGTGTGGACACTTCACCGACCAGGACGTCCAGCCGGTCGTGGCCGATGGTGGCAGGCCGGTGCAGCAGCGCGAACGGCGGCGGATCGGCCGCCAGCACTCGGTCAAGCAGGTCCATTACGGCAGGACCTCCTTGGTGGTCAACACAACCGCGCAGCGCTCGGCGGCGTACGTGATCGCCATCCGGTGATATTCCGCGGTGAAGTCGGCGATCGCGTCGGCGACAACGAAAGCCTGGATGTCGTTGGTGAACGCGTCGACCGCGCTCATCAACACGCCGACGTGCGCGTAGACCCCGCAGACGATCAGCTGGTCCCGGTCCTCTTCGCGCATTCTGGCCAGCAGGTTCGACCGGTGGAACGCGCTGTAGCGCCACTTGGTGAAGATCCAATCTTCGGATTCCGGCGCCAAGGGCTCGACGACCTCACGGTCAACGAGGTCGACCCGCATACCCGGACCCCAGAAGTCTTTGAGCAGACCACGTTGCCGGGTGGTCATGCCGCCGGGCTGTGCCGTGTACGCCACAGGAACATGGAGTTCACGGCACCGGTCGACGAGTACAGCGATGTTGCCGACGAGTTGGTGGGCAACGCTTTCCGGGAAGGGCCGGAGGAAATAGCGCTGCATGTCGTGGATCAGCAACACCGCACGGGCGGGGTCAGTGGTCCAGGTCGCGGCGTTCGGGGGCAGGTCGGCGATCGCGGGCAGCGGGTACGGCGCGATCGCGGGAATACCCACCATTTCGTTGTCTCCCTTAGGGCGCTGTGCGTTCCAGTTGTTCGGCGACCGTGCGCCAGACCCGTGCGCACTCCAGCGCCGCTTGAGCGATCGTTCCCCTGGCGTGCGGTGGCACGTTGCGGACCAGCAACGCCCATCTGTCGTTGCTCATCGCGTGCACGTCAAGCAACCGCAACAAGGTCCGGCCGGTTTCGGAGAACCGCAGCGTCGGGTCGGTCCGCAGATACCGCATGATCGTGACGCGGTCAGGCAGCGGCAACGGCTGAGGCGCACGTGCCTGCGGCTGGCGCCGTTCCTCAGTTTTCTTGACGTTGCTGGGCTTGCGGACTGTCGGGTCCTCGCCGCGTTGCAACCGGGCCCGGACGGCTCGCGCGGTCTCCGGGGAGATGCCCGCGGCCTTGGCGACCTGCCGCAGCGACAGATTCGGGTTCTGCCGCATCAGGTTCATCGCCAGCCTGCGCTTCTCCAGGCTGTTGATCGGGCGGACCCGGCCGTCCTGGCCGATCCGGCTCTCCGGCTGCGGCACCTTGCCGTTGCGGCGGACCTCGCCGATCGTCTTCGCCGACAACCCGGTCACGCTCGCGATCAGCCGATCCGACCAATGTGGATGGCTCATCACGATGCTTTTGGCGGCGGCTTTGCGTTCGGCCAACGACAGCGGCAGGCCATGCGCGACGTTCGCACGCACCGCGAGCACGAACGCGTCGGCCTCGTCACCGTCGAAGAACCGGACCGCGATGTCGTGCTGGTTACGGAGTTTGGCCGCCCGCAAGCGATGCACACCGTCGATGACCCGCATCGTCTGCCGGTGCACGATGATCGGCGGCAACTCGTCCGGCGCGTCGGCGAGGGCCCGGACGTGTTCCAGGTTCTCGCCCGCGATCCTCGGCGACCCGGCCACGCGCAGCGCCCTGACCGGGACCCGCACCACCGGGGCCGCGCTCGCGTTACCGTCGAGGCAGTCGAATTCTTCCCGCGGAAGGCTGACAGCAGCGAAGTTGGTCACCTCGACCTCCAGTCCTCACAGCGAACCTGGTGACCCGCAGATGAGAACCAGATTCGCAGTGTGCCGCAGCGCACACCAGTGAGTGAGCCATCAGGCCAAAATGAGGGATTGTGGGCCCCTATATGAGTTTTTCACCCCTTAGGTTCACGAGTCGGAATCCTACGGTGGTGAAATTTGGCTTCTTCGGTGGGTTGGGGCGGCGCGATTTGGTGTGGAGCCTCTGACGCCGCCGCGGCAAGGCAAAACCGCGGGCAGGGCTGGCGCCCTGCCGCGCTGACAAGCTTACGGCGGCACCCACTCCACACAAAATCGCGCCTTCGCTCGGGGATGGGTTGGTTTTCGCTCAGGGTATCCGCATGCCTTATTCGCCCGTTTTCGCAGGTCGACGGGTACTGGGTGAGCGTGGATCGATTCCGTTCAAGCGTTTGCGCACCCGGGTCTTTTCAGGGCTTTTCCGCGTTGCCTTTGCCGAACCGGAGGCCTGCGAATACACCCAAGCCGACGATGACAACGGCGCCGACAATCCATACCCAAACCGGGATGCCGCCGCTGTCTTCGTTTTCCTGGGCGGCTGGGGTTGGGGTAGCGGTCGTCACCGCGGAGCCGTTCTGGCCCGGCGCTGTCGTCGATGTCGTGGTGGGTGGCGGAGTGGTGGTGGTCGGGGTCGTCGTAGTGGGTGCCGCGACCGCCGCCGTGAGGGTGAATGGCACCTTTCCGCTCACTGGATCGCCGTCTGCCGAAATGACCCGGTAATTGATGGTGTACTGGCCGGCCGGTCCAACTGGCGTGACCGGGGCGGTGACCACCTCGTTCGCGACCGTCGCCTGGCCGACTGTCCACTGTGCGCCGCTGGGTCCGGCGACCGAGATGGCGCCCGGTTCGACCTGGACCGGTTCGCTGAAGGTCAGCTGGATCTGGGTCGGTGGGGTGGCGACGGACGCGTTCTTCGCCGGGTTGCTGCTCTTCAGCGACGTGTGCGCGAGTGCGGGAGCGGCGGTGACCTGCAGCGCTGTCGCGCTGAGCAGCAGTGCGGCGGACAAGCGCCTGAACATGTGGTGGCCCTTCACGACTGAGGTAGTCGGCTGGCGGTGGACTTTAGTTCCCGGATGCCCGGAAAGTTCAGTGGAACTACCGATTAGACCGATCGGGCCAACCTCGTAGGCTCCGAAGGTGCTCGTCGTTCGGGTGCTGGGACCGATCGAAGTCGCCGTCGGGGATACCAGGGTGGATCTTGGCGGCTCGTTGCCGCGCAGGCTGCTGGCCGCATTGGTCGCCGCGGGCGGGCAGGTGGTCGCCGATGACCGGCTGGCCGAGCTGGTGTGGGGTGCGAGGCCACCGGCGAAGGCCGCCGCCACACTTCAGGTTTACGTCTCCCGCCTGCGCCGGGCCTTGGGGCCGGAGGGCCGGGACCTGTTGGCGCGGGACGGGTTGGGCTACCGGTTCGATGCCGCTCGGGCCTCGGTCGATGCCTCGCGGTTCGTCGAGTTGATCGAGGCCGGCCGTGGGTCGTCGCCGGACGAGGCACAGCACGGGTTGGCCGAGGCTTTGGAGCTGTGGCGTGGTCAGCCGTATGCCGATCTCGCCGAGTCTGACGAGGTCGATGCTGCTCGCAGCCGGTTGACCGAGTTGCGGGAGGTGGCGTTGGAGGAGCGCGCCGCCGCCCGGCTGGCCAGCGGTGATGCCACGGGCGCCGTGCCTGACCTCGAGGAACTTGCGCGAGCGGCGCCCTTGCGGGAGCGGCGCTGGGCCTTGTTGGTTCTCGCGTTGTACCGGTGTGGCCGGCAGGGGGACGCGCTGGCCGCTGTGCGGCGGGCTCGTGCTGTGCTCGCCGAGGAATTGGGTGTTGACCTGGGTGTTGAGCTGCAGGATCTGGAACGGCAGGTGCTCGCTCAGGATCCGTCACTGCGGAAACGGCCCAGTGGGCGGCCGTTGACGTCTTTCCTTGGGCGTGACACTGAACTGGACACCATCGCCGGCTTGTTCGAGACGCAACGGCTGGTCAGCCTGGTTGGGCCGGCTGGGGTCGGCAAGACACGGCTGGCGGTCGAGTACGCGGATGATCCGTGGTTCGCGCGGTTGGCTGACGTGCGTCAACCTGGTGAACTGCCCAGTGTGGTGGCCGACGCGATCGGCCTGGTCGCGGTCCGGGACGATCCAGTTTCGGCGGTCGTCCGGGCCATCGGTGACCGCTCCGGCCTGCTGGTTCTGGACAACTGCGAGCACATTGTCGAGGCCGTGGCCGACTTGGTCGTCGCGGTACTCCCGCACTGTCCTGGGTTGCGTGTGCTGGCGACAAGTCGTGAACCGCTCGGGGTCGACGGCGAGGTCACGATCGCGATCCAGCCGTTGCCGCTGAATGTCGCCGATGAATTGCTGGTAGATCGGGTGCAGGCGGTCCGGCCTGGGTGGCAGCCGACCGAGGACGAACGTGCGCAGGCAAGCCGGATCAGTGCGGCGCTGGACGGATTGCCGTTGGCCATCGAACTGGCCGCGGCGCGGGCGCGGATGTTCGGGCTTGGCGAGATCGCGGAACGTCTCGACGACCGGTTCGCCGTGCTCGGTTCGGTGCCCCGGGGGTCGTTGACCGCGCACGCGACGCTGGAGGCGGCCATCGGGTGGAGTGTGGATCTGCTGTCCGAATCGGACCGTGCGTTGCTGCTTCGGTTGTGGCCCTTCGAAGGCGGGTTCACGCTTGAGGCCGCGGACGCGGTGCGGCCGACCGGCCGGACCGACACCACCTTGGAGCTGCTGTCCTCTTTGGTCACTCGGTCCGTGGTTGTCGCCGATACCAGTGAAGTGCCGACCCGGTATCTGCTGCTGGAAAGCGTTCGTGCGTATTGCCAGTCGATCGACCCGGATCCGGCCTCGGCGCAGCAGGCGCACGCCCAGTGGATCCAGGAATTGGGCGAGCGCTGGGTGATCGCGGTACGTACCCGGCGGGCAGGCCAGATCATGCCGGCGGTCAGTCGTGAGTTGCCGAACATCCGCGCGGGGTTGGCGCATCTCCGTGAGCACTGCCCGGACGTCGCGCTGCACACTTTTGGTTTGTTCGCTTTGTTGTTCACTCGCCACGTCCACAAGAAGGAAGCCGTCGCGTTGGCGTGGGACCTGCTGCGGGCAGCGCCGGACGCTCCAGTGTTCGACCGGGTCCGCGCGATGGTCACGCAGACAGCGCTCGTCGCCATCGGTGGCGACCGTGATGGCGCGGTACAGATCGTCAACGAGGCATTCCTGCTGTCCCAGGAGATACCGGTCGGCGATCCGGTCGATGTCGCGGAGTTGTACTGCAACCTGGCGTTCTGCGCGGTCGAAGTGGGCAGGCATGACCTGGCCGCCGACGCGGCAACCCGGGGCATCAAGATCGCTGCGAACCATGGCCTGACCGGGCTTGTGCGGGCGTGTGAAACCGTCCGCGCTGTCGCGTTCGTCGTTCGCGCTTACGCCGCCGGCGACATTCCCACCATGATCGAAGCGGCCAATTCCGCACGAAAGCATGGACAGTCGTTCACGGCCGGGTGGTCCAGTCTGGTCATGGCGGAGGTACGTCTGCGCGTGGCCGACGAGGACCTGGACGCGATACTCGATGCGTTGCGGCACGCGGCAACCGTGATGCTGCGGGAACGTGACGTGCCGAACGCGTTGATCGCGTTCAGGTTCGGCGCGCTCGCCCTGGCGCGGCTCGGCCGCCCGTTCGAGGCGATCCAACTGCAGTCGGCCGTGCTGCACCAGGCTCCGCTGTTCGGTACCTTGCCGTCCGCCATGCTCAGCCAGGGCTTCGACTGGGTCGACGATCCGCTGGCGGACATTCTCCCGCCTGGCGAACGGGCTGCGGCGCAGGCCGCCGGTGCCCGATTGGGCATCACCGAAATGGCCGCTTTGCTTGGCTGACAGGCGCGTTGCAAGCGACTTGTATGGTTCCTGGGCCATAGTGACCGCATGCAGAAGGTGGAGTTCGACGGTCGCCGGTTCTCCTACGTCCGACGCGGGCAAGGCGAGCCGCTGCTGCTGATCCAAGGGATGAGCGGCCACAACGGTATGTGGGGCGAGGAGTTCCTGTCCCTGCTCGAGCCGCACTTCGATGTGGTGGCGTACAACCACAGAGGCATCGGCGAGAGCAGTTGGGCCGACGGACAGTTCAGCATGGCGGACCTCGCCGACGACGCCGCCGGCGTGATCCAGGGTGTCGGCTGGTCCAGCGCGCATGTCTTCGGCATTTCGATGGGCGGCATGGTCACCCAGGAGCTCCTCCTGCGTCACCGGTCGTTGGTGCGTACCGCCACGATCGGGTGTAGTTGGGCGGGCGGACCCGACGTCTCGCTAGGGGAAACGGTGCGGCGCGCGATCGCCGCGATGTCCACAAGGGACGCCGACCACGCGCTGAAGACCGCCTACGAGATGAACCTCTCGCCACGGTTCGTCCTGCCATACGAAGACTACGTCTCGATCTGCCTGGCGCAGCGTGTGCCGGTGCCGGTTGTGCTGATGCAGTGGGAAGCCGCTCAGCGTCACGACACCAGCGCCCGTTTGCCTGCGGTGACCGCACCGGTGCAGGTCATCCACGGCACCGGAGACGCGGGAATGCCGTTGCGCAACGGAGAACACATCGCGTCGCTGATCCCGGGCGCACGGTTGGAACTGCTCAAGGACGCCAGTCATTTGTTCTGGTTCGACGAGCCGTCCCGAACGGCCGATTTGGTCAAGCAGTTCGCTGCCTTGGCCGACAGGTAACGCTGCTCGGGGATGCTGCTGGTGCGCTTGGCGGCGCGCAGGTAGGCCGCGTGCGCGGCGTCCAGGTCGCCTGCCATCTCGCTGAGGTGCGCCTTGACCGCGTCCAGCCGGTGGTGTTCGGCGAGCCGGACGTCACCGTCCAATGTGGCCAGCATGGCCAGGCCGTGCTCCGGACCGTCCACCATGGACAGGGCGATGGCGTGGTTGAGCGTGACCATCGGGTTGGGCTGCATCCGGGACAGGATCTGGTAGAGCACCAGGATCTGCGGCCAGTCGGTCTCCTCCGGGGTCCTGGCTTCGTCGTGCAGTGCGGCGATGGCCGCTTGCAGCTGGTACGGGCCGATCGGGAACCGTGACATGGCGTCTTCGATCAGCTTGGTGCCTTCTTCGATCTCGTCGCGGTTCCACAGTGCGCGGTCCTGCTCGGCGAGCGGGATGAGCCCGCCGTCGGGCCCAGTCCTGGCCTTGCGACGGGCGTCGGTGAGCAGCATGAGGGCGAGCAGACCGGCCACCTCGCCGTCCTCGGTCAGGGCGTGCACCGTCCTGGTCAGCCGGATGGCTTCGCTCGTGAGCTCGACACTCTGCAGGTCAGGACCAGACGACGCGGTGTACCCCTCGTTGAAGATCAGGTAGAGCACGTGCAGGACGACAGGCAGCCGCTCGGCCCATTCCGGCTCGGGGATGTCCTTGATCTTCTGTTTGGCGCGACTGATCCGCTGGCCCATCGTGGCCTCCGGGACCATGAACGCGGTCGCGATCTGCTTGGTGGTCAGGCCGCCGACGGCCCGGAGCGTGAGCGCGACCTGGGAGGGCGGCGACAGATCCGGATGGCAGCAGAGGAACAGCAGCTTGAGCGTGTCGTCCTGATCGCTGGTCTCCGCGACCGTCGTGGGTTCCTGAGTGGCTGCGAGCGTCTCGCGTCTGCGCCTGGCCTGTTCACTGCGCCACTGGTCGGTGAGCTTGCGCGTGGCAACCGTGATCAACCATGCCTTCGGGTTGTCCGGCACCTCGCTCCACTGAACGCTCGCCGCGAGCAGCGCCTCCTGCACGGCGTCCTCGCACGCGTCGAACTGGCCGTACTTGCGCACGAGCAGGCCGAGGACCTGCGGCGCCAGCTGACGCAGCAGGTCCTCGATCATCGTGCTCACATCTCCAGGCCGGCGGAGAACATCACCGGCCGAACCTCGACACCGAACCCGTCCAGCTTCGTGTCCGGAATCATCTTCGCGAGCTCAACGGCCCGCTCCTTGCTCTCGACCTCGACGAGGTAGAACCCACCCATGAACTCCTTGGCCTCGATGTACGGGCCATCGGTGACAACCTGCACCCCGTTCTGCGACTTGACCACCACAGTGTTGGACGGGTCGGCCAATGCCTGGGTGACGATCAGCTCGCCGGTGTCGGTGATCGTGTTCAGGAGGTTCTGGTGCCCAGCACCGATCTGCTCACGCTCCTCATCGGTGAGCGCCGCCATCGTCGCCGGGTTGATGTTCATGATCAGCAGGTACTTCATCGGAAAACTCCTCTCGGTGGCGCCAGCTCCCCGGCGCCTTCACGGATGAGTCGGAGCCCGCTGACAACCTTCGACATTCTGTCCCAGAATCTTCTCCGGAACCTTCGAACTCGGGATTCGCGGTCGTGGTCCGTTCACAGATCCGGTTGTCCACAACCGGCCGGTAACCCCTTTGACCAGGCCCAATCCCCGATAGACTGGCCAGGGGCCGTCCCCCCGGGAGTGGCGGGGGATGCTCTGAGGTAGGGGGACCGGGCTGTGCGGACGGCGATGGATCAGGCTTGAAGCTCGGGTTGCGGGCGTCCGAGAAGACGGCAAGGAGGCCACCCAGAGGGAGCGGAGCCCAGTCAGCTTTTATGCCTGAGGTGTCGGGCGCGTGCGTCCTCTCCGGCACGGCCTGTCTGACGGCTTGGGACAAGCCCAGGCCATACCGGAGGGAACACCCGCGAAGTCCACCCCAGCACTGTCACACCAGTTTCTCATGAGGAAAACGCTGGGTCTGACCTTCGGGCAGCTCGGTCAGCCGGGCTGGCGGGACGTTATTCGCAGGTAGTAGCCGTCAGGATCGAACAGCCGGAAATCCTCAAGGCCCCATTCCTGCCTGCTCAGCCCGGACTCGACGGGCCAGCCGGATGCCTCGACCGAAGCGAACTCCGCATGCACGTCATCGACCTCCAGAACGAGTTCGGCGCCCGCCGGAACGGCGCGAACCGAGCTCGGGACGTCCTGGAAGTGCTGGCCGATGCCGATCACCACGTCGCCTCGGCGTATCGAGACGTAGATCTTGCTGGTTTCGGTGCGTTTCTCCACGTGGAAGCCCAGAACGCGGTGGTAGAACGCAGCCGAGGCATCTGGGTCGGCCGAGAAGATCTCGACCCGCAGTGTCATGGGCACGCAGCCCAGTGTCAGCCCTGAAGTTCGCTTGAGGTCAAGCGAACCGGGAGATGTCCCCCGCACCTTCTCGGACGATCTCCGGCTCGCCCTGGGAGAAGTCGATCACCGTGGTCGGGACCGTGCCGCATTCGCCTGAGTCGATGACCGCGTCGATCACGTTGTCCAGGCGTTCCTTGATCTCCCAGCCCTGGGTCATCGGTTCGTCCTGGTCGGGCAGCAGCAATGTGCTGGACAGCAGGGGTTCGCCGAGTTCCGCGAGCAGCGCCTGGGCCACGGTGTGGTCTGGGATACGGACGCCGACCGTCTTCTTCTTCGGGTGCTGCATGCGCCGCGGGACTTCCTTCGTCGCGGGCAGGATGAACGTGTAGCTGCCCGGGGTCACCGCCTTGATGGCGCGGAACACGTCGTTGTCGACGTACACGAACTGGCCGAGCTGCGCGAAGTCCTGGCACACCAGGGTGAAGTGGTGACGGTCGTCGAGGTGCCTGATCTGCCTGATCCGGTCGATCCCGGCGCGGTTTCCCAGCTGGCAGCCGAGCGCGAAACACGAGTCCGTCGGATAGGCGATCAGCCCGTCTTGCCGCAACAACTCGACGACCTGCTGGACCGATCGCCGCTGGGGATTGTCGGGGTGCACATCGAAATACCTCGCCATGCACCCCAACACTAGTCCATCTTGGACGTGCTCACGCGACAATCTTCATCTGCGCCATCATCGCCACCGACGAGTGGTCGACGAAGTGGCAGTGAAACGGGAACATTCCCGTGTACGGCGCGTCGAACTTGATAAGCAGCCGGACCGTCTCCCCCGACGCGATCGACACGGTGTCCTTCGGGTACGCCTCCCACGGCTCCACTGACCTGCCGTTGCGGTCGAGCACGCGGAACTGCACCACGTGCACGTGCAGCGAATGCGGGATCGGGTCCGGGTCGGCGTTCGTGACCTCCCAGATCTCCGTACTTCCCCGTTTGACCGTGAAATCCGTGCGGTACGGGTCGTACGGTTTGCCGTTGATCAGGAAGACCAGGTTCTTGAAGTCGAAGCTCAGCACGACTTTCCTGGTCATCATCACCGGCGCGCCGATCGCGGGCAGGACGCTGAGCTTCTGCGGCACCGAGCTGTCGTCGGTGTCCGGCATGTCCTTGCGGATGCTGTCGACCACGTCGAACCGCATGATCTCGGTGTTCTCCGGCACCGTGCCCTGCGCGTTGACCAGCGTGATCGCGCTGCCGCCACGGGCGTTGCTGAAGTCGACGACGACCTCCACCCGCTCGGCGGGCCACAGCGAGATCTCCGTGCGGCGCACCGGCCGGGCCAGCAGGCCGCCGTCCGTGGCGACCTGGACGAGCTCCCCGCCGTTGCTCAGCCGGAACGAGAACATCCGCTCGTTCGACGTGTTCACCAGGCGTAGCCGGTACTTGCGCCGCCGGACCCGCAGAACTGGTTGCGGCACACCGTTGACCAGGACGGTGCTGCGACGTTGAGCGTCGAACATCGCCCACAGCAGCTGACCGTGGTCGTCCAATGCGACGTCCCGGAACATCAGCGGGATGTCGAACTGCCCGCGCGGCAGCATCGGCGCGGCCTTCGGGTCCTCGATCAGGTAGAGCCCGCACAGTCCTTTGTAGATCTGCTCGGCCTCCAAGTGGTGCGCGTGGTCGTGGTACCACAACGTCGAGGCGCGCTGGTCGTTCGGGTAGTGGTAGATCCGCGAGTGGCCCGGCTGGATCACGTCCAACGGGTGACCATCGCTGTCCTGCGGCACGATCCCGCCGTGCAGGTGCACAGCGCTGGGGGTCTGCAGGCGGTTGGTCACCGCGACCTTCACCGAACGACCGCGCTTGGCTTTGATGGTCGGCCCGGGGAAGCTGCCGTTGTACGTGATCACTTCGGTCGGCACGCCCGGCAGGATCTCCGCGACACCAGGCTTGACCGAGAGTTCGTAGTAGTCCGTCGAACGGTCGGAGTACACAGGGGACAGTACCGGCGGGATGGGGAGTTCGCGGGTGAACGGCTTGGCCGCCGGTGGGCTGCCGACCACCGCGGCCATGAGACGCTCCGCCGGCAGGGCCAGCGCCACGCCACCAGCAGCGCCCAGTTTCAAGGTGCCTCTACGGTTGAGCATCCGCATACCTCTTTTCTTCTACGGAACGCCGAACAGCGCTGTTCCGGCGACGACGAGCACGAACGTGTACTGCAGCACCGTCATCGCGGCCGCCACCGTGCCGGTGAACAAGATCGCGTTCCCCAGCGTCATCGCGGCGACCGGTATCGTCACCAGGGCGGCGAGCACCGACCCCAGGACAGCAAAGGAAAGTCTCGCTTTGACCTGATCGCGGACATGCCGCCGGACAAGCCATGCGGCGGCCAGGATCGCGATCGTGGTCAGGTGAAGGGCAAGCATGATCAGGCCGGGATAGTTGATGACGGCTTCTCCGGTCACCGGCGCCGGTGGCAGGTAGCCGTTTTGGTGGTGGCCGTTCGTGGCCAAGGCGTGCCGTGGGACGAAGGCTCCGGTCGGCAAGAAGCGGGCGCGGTCTCTTAGTGCCCACGCGATCACAGCCGCAGTCACCGCCGCGAAGAGAACCACCGGAACGGTTCGCGGCGCACCCGAAACTGTCGTACCCCCAGTGTTGAATGGAAATCGGGGGGTCCTCGGGGTGGCGGGCTTTGTCGCGATGAGGGCGGAGCCTGGGGATGGTTGCGAAATCACGCCGCCCACCTCCCCTGAGGACGGTCAACAGCAGGGCCTCCGGCAAGCTGCTGATCATCACCCCGACCGGGCTCTGGCGACACCACTGGAACTGTCGTACCCCTGGTGTTCAATGGAAATTGGGGGGTCCCCGAAGTGGCGGGGTTTGTCGCGGGGGTGGCGGCCCGGACCAAGACGATGTCCTCAGTGGTCGCCATGGCAGCTGGAACGCCCGAAACCGTGAGCCATCTGATGTCCAAAGGTCTCACCACCGCCCGCTCGCAGCCAGGTCCGCAGCCACGGAGTCGCGGATCGGCACTGGCCGAGGCACAGGTGGAACCGGCCGGCGAGGTGCCATTCTGTGCCGGAGGGCTCGGGTTACTCGGGTGGTTATCCTGGCCATGGTCTTTCACCCCACCAATGGGCTGGCTACGCGCTTGACCAGCTGGTCGCGGATCCTTGTCGGGATGTCCGGCGCGAAGCGGGAGAGGTAGCTTTCGGCGTGCGCGTCCGTGTCGATCACGAAGGGCAGGTCGAAGACGACGAGCTTGCGGATCGCCAGCAGGGGCAAGGGTGCGCGCAGCGCCTTGAACTGTGCGTTCCACAGGCCTGGTTCGTCGCAGACGGGATGGAACTGGCCGATCATCAGGCCGTCGGCCACGAACGAGTCCTTTGCCTCACGCTGCAGGGCATCCAGCTCGGTCGAGTCCGTGTAGTCCAAGTGCGGCAACGCCAACAGGATCGTCAGCAGTTCCCGATCGTCCGGGGAAAGCCCGGCCGACAAAGCCGTGTACTGGGCCCGCAAGCCGAGAATCGCCGCACGAACGTCCAAAGTGGTCGCAGCCGCCAGGTAGTACAGGCCTTTGCGTAACGAAGGTTGGGTGTACGGACACACTGGACCGCTTCGGCCGAGGTCGGGATGTGCGGTCACCAGGTAGTCCCGCGACCACGCCAGCACCTGCCGCACCGAAGGCAAGTACTGCGCAGGCACCTTGCCGTCGTCGACCTCGGCCGCCGTCCAGATCAACACCGCGTTGTTCATTGCGGCTCCCGCCACATCGGCTGCAGTGTCGGTCCGTCGGGAATTTCGATCGTTGTGCCGACCGGCAGGAAGCCGTAACGGCGGGATACTGCCAATCCTCCGGACGAGCTGGCCTCGGCGTAGGCGGCGGCGCGATCGGCGTCGATGCGTGCCATCAGTGTGTCGTACAGGACTGACATCGCACCGTGGCGTTGACTGGATGGGCTGACGCCGGCGAACGACAGGTAGTAGTGCGGGCGGCCGGTTGGGTGGTGGATCGTCTGCAGACCTGAGATCGTGGCCATCCGCTCGGCGTCCGGACCGAGGATCTCCGTGAATCGGGCGGCCAGTTCCTCGCCGCGGGTCTCGGTTTCCTCCCATGCGCCCGGCGGCAGGAACAACAACGCCGCGTCCCGGGCCGAGTTCGTGTAGACGCTGTTGTAGCGCAACGATATGTCCAGGAACTCACGGAAGAACGCGGGCAGGATCGTGGCCCGCCGCGCGTCGTCCGGGGTGATCCAGCGGGTCAGCGCGTCCTCGTGGAACGCGTCGGCGAGTATCTTGGCCAGCACCTCGGTGTCGGCGGCGGTTGCCAACTGAGCTTCGGACACGGCCTTTCCCTTCAGACTCGAGCGGCGAGTTCTTCGACACGGGCGTGCAATGTGTCCACATAGTCCTCAGCCTCGGGCTTCATCAGGACACTGCGCACCACACGGGCGGAATCGGTGTCTTGCGTGACAAGCGGGTGGCGTCGGCGGAAAGCAGCAGCGTCGGTACGCAGCAGGCTCAGGTAGACCGGGTCATCTTCGGCCGCCATCCCCAAGCGCAGCAGAGCGTCCGACCGGGCATCCACAGTGGACATATGGGTGCCCGAAGGGAAGTAGGTGACGATGTCGAGCTCCGGCTGTTGGTAGAGCACAAGCTCGTCAGAGGCTTCAAGCCGGGCAGCCCAAGCGATCGCGGCACGGCGGTTGGCGGCCAGGATCTGCCCGAAACCGGACGGGGTCAGCGGCAGCAGCTGCAGGGTCAGCCACAACGCGGCCGCGGCGGCACCGGCTCGTGAGCACTCCAGGCTGATCTCGCCGAGGTGCAGCTGCGAGTCGGTGAAGTAGGTGTACGGCGAGTCGTGCGACAGATGCTTTCCGGCCCGCGGGTCGGCGAAAAGCACTGCGCCGCAACCATATGGCTGCAGGCCGTGCTTGTGCGGGTCGACCGCGACCGAATCGCACGAGGCGATCGCGCGCCATGGCCGCGGGTCGATCCCAAGCGCCGCACGGCCCAGAATGCTGTAGAAGCCACCGTAGGCCGCGTCCACATGTACCCGGGCGCCGTACTTCCGTGCCAGCGCAACGATTTCGTGCACCTGGTCGACGGCGCCGAGCCCGGTTGTACCGGTGGTGGCGACGATTGTTCCGACGCGACCGCTGTGCAGGACATGGTCCACGGCGTCGAGATCGACGCGTCCAAGTGCGTCCACCGGAAGCCGGTGTCCTTGAATTCCGAGCACGTGGCACATACGCTCATGCGTGTAATGACATTCCGAGCTGAACGCGATTCCCTTGCCCGGATGCAATTGCCGTGCCACGTACAGCGCTTCCAGATTGGCCATGGTTCCGCTGGTCGTCAGGTGGCCGATGTGCGGGCCGAAGCCGACCATTTCGGCGAGCGCGCTGACGCATTCGCGCTCCATTTCAGTGGTTGCCGGACCACCCTCTTGGGCGTGGTTGTTCGGGTTGAACTGCATGGCCGTGAGATAGCCGACGATCGCGGCCGGATGCGGTGGTTTCACCATCTGTCCGGCATAACGCGGGTGGAAGAACGGGTAGTTGTTCTCGAGGCGTTTGGCGAACTGTTCGAACGCGACGCCGAACTGGTCGTCGGACACATGATGGGACGCGTGTGGCTGCACCTGGCCGAACTGCTCGGCCCAGGAGGCGGCGAAGTCAGCCGCGCGGGTTAGCCAATACCGCAGATCCATGGCTCAGTTGTACCGAGCCACCCGCAAGAGCCCCGCAAGACGCCAGAAAACCCTCGTGAGTGTTTTGGCCGGTTAGAACCGGCCAAAACACTCACGAGGGTTGACCAGGGATTACTGACTGAAGGTGGCTATCAGTGCCCAGATCGCGGCGCCGAAGCCCAGTGTGGCGAACCACGCCCGGATTCCGTTCAGCCTGACCCAACGGTCTTCGAACTCTTTACGGACACCGGCGAGATCGGCGATCTTGTCCGGCGGGCCGTACCGGTCCAGCCGGACATTCATCGGCACGTTCCCGCGCACGGTGATGCCGAAACAGATCAGGTAAAGCACCAGGCTCGCCAGCACCGGCAGGAACACTCCGAACGGCTGCCCGATGAACAGGATCACCGTGAGGATGCCGAACAGCGCCGATCCGATGAAGGTCATGAAGAACCGGGGATTTTGCACATCCCGGTTGATTTTCTGCATCACGTCGACGAACGTGCGGTCATCCGTACCGCGCAGACTGACCATCACCGAAATGGAGTAGGTGTAGAAAAAGCCGGAGACCAGTCCAAGCAGGAGCGTTGTCACGATCAGTGACGCGGCCCTGACCACTTCCATTGTTGTTCCTCCCTGCCCCGCGTGATCCCAGTCCGGACGACCGTATCAGGAAATGCCCGTTTTGAGAGCCTTGTTCGCGCGTCCATGTAGCGCGATCGCGGGTACCAAGGCCAGCAACGACAACATGCACGCAATCGTGCGCGCCGCGTTGAGAGCGTTCCACGTGCCTTCGTTGAACGCGGCCCGCGCGGCGGCGAAGTCGGCGATGACGGCGGGATCGCCAGCCGCGGCCAGTTTGTCGTTGAGAGGGATGTTTCCGCCGAATGTCAGCGCCAAAGCGACCACATAGAGCAGCATGGCGGCGAAGATCCAGCGTGCGGCCTTACGGTAGCCCGCTCGCTGGTGCACGATAGCGGCGGCGCCGGTGAAGATGAACGCGCCGAAGAAAGCGAACGCGAACGCACCGGTCTGCACGCCTTCGTTGATCTTCTGCATGGCGACGACGAACGCCCGGTCGTCGACCTTGGCCAGTGACGGCATGACCAGGATCGCGAACGCGAAGAAGAAACCGGCCATCAGTCCAACTGTGAGGGTGGCCAGGTACAACAGTGGAGCGGCGGCCTTGCTGCGTGGCCCGGCCTGCTGGCCGGCGCCTTGGTGAGCGAGCATCGGACTCGTCCTTCTCTCTGGTGTGGACTCATTGGTAGCAGGCAAACCCGGCGCGACCGCCCAGTCTTCCCTCGATCGGGGTGAACAGTTCACCGGAACAGCCGATCAACGCTTCCCGAGGTTCACCACCGGCGCGATCACGCGCTCGTAGCGCCAAGTCAGTACCGTGTTTCCGATCAGGCGCACCGGTGGCGGGATGGACACCGCGGCGGCCGCGGCGGCGGTTCGCTTGTCCACGCCGTCGAACAGCCACGGGAACAGGAAAGCCCGCATGGCCGGGCCGGCGCTGCGCATCACCTGGTTCTCGATGTCCAGGTACTGCTGGCGGGTCAGGTCCTCGACGAACACCGGGAACACGATGGGTTCTTCCACCTTGAGGTGCTCCAGCAGGATGTTCTCGAACTTCTCGGCCGCCGCCGGTGCCGTGGACACGTCGCCGTGCAGTGCCTTGGAGACCTCCAGCATCGACTGGTCGAGCTCGGTGTGGTCGTGCGCGAGTGCCTTCTCCTTCTCGGCGAAGTCCGCCACCCGCCTGCGCAGCTCGGGAAAGAGCACATCATCCTCTGTCCGGTGGTGCCACTCGATCACGTCGCGCAACTGGTCGAACCACGAGGCCACCGGCCCGGCGTTGGCACGAGTCACATTGGGCGCCGCCTTGACGACTCTGCGGGCGTCTCTGCGCATCGCCACGTGCATCAAGGCGAAGCCATGGATGTGCACCGGCAGGCCGCCGACGCCGTTCTCTGTCGACATAGTCATCCCGACCAGATCCCCGTTTCCGCGGTTTTCCGCGCGTAGTCACCGAAATCCCTTGGCTCGCGACCGAGCGCCCGCTGGACGCCGTCGCTGAGGTACGAGTTCCGTCCATCAAGGACTTTCCGGAACATCTCCACATAGGCTAGTGGCAGGCCGTGTTGCCGAAGCATCTGCGCGTACTCGACGAACGTCATCGGCACGTAGCTGACCTCTTTGCCTGTCGCCGCACCGATCTCCGCGGCCGCGTCGCCGAACGTCAGCAGCCGCGGGCCGGATAACTCGTACGTCTGCCCCAGGTGATGGTCAGTGGTCAGCGCAGCGACCGCGACATCCGCGATGTCCTCGGCGTCGATGAACGGCTCGGCGACGTCACTGGCGGGCAGTTCGATCACGCCGTGCCTGACCGGCTCGAGCATGAAGCTCTCGCTGAAGTTCTGGTTGAACCACGCGGCCTGCAGGATCGTCCACTCGGCGCCGCTTTCCCGTACCGCCTGTTCGCTGCCGCCGGCGTGTACTTCGTCGCCACGCCCGGACAACAACACCAACCGCTGCACACCCGCACCGACTGCGGCAGCGGAGAAATCAGCGATCGTCTCGGCCGCGCCGGGGAAGGCGATCTCCGGCGAGTAGACGACGTACACCTTGTCGACGCCGTCGAGCACGGGTCCCCAGGTGTCCCGGTCGTCCCAGTCGAATGGCGGCTGCGCGGCGGTCCGGGATCCGATCCGCACTTGGACACCGAGCGCTTCCAGCCTTGCTGTCACCCGGGTGCCCGTCTTGCCGGTCCCGCCAAGCACCAAGGTCGTCTTGTCGCTCATAACACTCCTAGGCCCGGGAGACAGTGTCTTCCCGGGCCGCTAGTCAGTAGTCCATACAAGAATCACGGCGCACGCAGAGTTCGTAGGGTGTCGAGTTCGGCCAGCCAGCCGGTCAGGCTGGTGGTACGCAACAGGCCCGTCCCGATCAGCAGCCCGCGGTAGCCCTCGGCGAGCAACCGGTCGGCGTCCTGTGGCTTGGTGATCCCGCTCGCGCTGACCGGGCAGCGGGTCCCGCTCGCCGCCAGCGCGGGCAGCAGCCGGACACTGCGATCGAGATCCCCTAGGCCACGCTCCCGATTCTTGATGTCCTTGTTGTTCACGGCAACAACGCAGTGCTCCGCACTTGGCAAGGCGTTGATCTCCGCCTCGTCGGTGACTTCGACGAACGGGGTCAACCCGAGCTCCAGACTGGCGTCGATCAGCTTCGGCATGCTCGAGCGCGGCAACAGGCCTGCTGTCAACAAGACCGCTGACGCACCAAGGTCGCGAGCCTTCAGCAGTTGGTCCCGCCGGGTGATGAAGTCCTTCTGCAGCACCGGGCGGTCGGTAAGCGACGCGACCTCGCTGAGCATCGAGTCCGTGCCGCCGAACCACCGCCCGGTGACCACGGAGACGCAGGGCGCGCCCGCGGCCTCGTACTCGGCCACGATCTCGGCGATCGACCTGTCACCGAACAGGTCCTCGCCATCGGGATCACGCCGTTTCAACTCCATGACCACCGGGCGGTCCGCCCGGGTCAGAGCATCCACGAAGGTCATGCGACCTCCACATATCTGGCGGTACGCCAACCGCGGCTGATGTCGGTGATGTTCTTGTGCTCGAACCGGCCGGAGTGGTTGCGAGCGCCCGTGTCCACGTCGATCCCCTGGAACTGCGGGTGTCGCACGACGGTCTCGTAGTCCCCGCTGTTGTGCGCCGAGATCCCGCCTGCCAGCAGGAAGGGCTTCGAGAAGCTCGGCACGAGGTCCGCGACGTCTCCTGCCTGCAGACGCTGTCCGGTGCTGCCGATCTGGCCGTCGGAGGTCACCACGTCGAGCAGGAACACGTCCACGCCCGCGTTCTCGTACGCCTTGATCAACGGGCGTTCCAGGCACTTGCCGTTCTTCAGGTGCAGCACCTTCACGATGGTCAGGTCATTCGGCACGGACTGGCGCAGCGCCCGGATCATCCCGGGCATCTGGTAGGCGTGCAGCTGGATCCAGGAGATCCCGGTGCGGTCGATGATCTGCCGCAGAACCTCCACATCGGACAGGAACGTGACGAGCGTCGGCTCGAGGCGGCCGGTGGCCCTGGCCGCCTCGGCTAACGTGGTGACTTGCTCGACGGACACTTCGGCCGGTCCGTCGGCCACCCCGTGCCACAGGCCGACCAGGTCGGCGCCCGCGCCCGCGAGCAGCTCGACGTCCGCCTTCGTCGTCGCGCCACACACTTTCAGCAGTTTGCGATCGGCCTTGTGCTGTTTGAATCCGAATTTCATGACAGCCCCAGCATGGATGCGATCCGGTTGTACTGGATTTCGTTTGTCCCCGAGTAGATCGTGCCCGCGACGGCGTTGCGCACTTCCTTCTCAAGGCCGTACTCGGCCATGTAGCCGTTGCCGCCGAAGATCTGCACGGCCGCCAGGCTCGTGTCCAGATTGGCCTGACTGGTCAGCAGCTTCGCGATGGCCATGTCGGTGGTCACGTTCTCGCCGCGGACCAGCTTCTCCGCGGTGTCGTACAACCACTTGCGCGAGGTCTCCAGCTTGATCTTCATATCGACGATCTTGTTGGCGACGGCTTGGTAGCTCGCGATCGGTTTGCCGAACTGCAGGCGTTCCTTGGCGTATTCGATGACCTTGCCGAGCCGGTGCTGCATCTCGCCGAGGTTGACGACGAACGAGTACAGGATCTCGCGCTTCATCACGTGGTCCAGCACCAGGAAACCGCCACCGACCCGGCCGCAGACCTGGGCCGCCGGGATCCGGCAGTCATCGAAGTACAGTTCGGACAGTGGCGAGGTGCGCAGGCCCATCTTCTTGATGGGGTTGCCGATCTCGAATCCCGGCGTGTCCTTCTCGACCAGGAACGCCGTGATACCAAGCGGTCCGCCGTCCGGGTGGGTCTTGGCGTACACCATGAACAGGTCCGCGACCGGTCCGTTGCTCACGAACGTCTTGCTGCCGTTGAGGATGAAGGCATCCCCGTCCCGGTCGGCCTTGGTGCGCATCTGCAACGCGGCCGATCCGCCTGCCGGTTCGGTGATCGCGTGCGCGCCGATGGCGTCACCCGCGATGATCTGGGGCAGGTACTTGTCCTTGAGCGCGGGCGATCCGAAGCGCTCAACGGGGACTCCGACACTGCAGATGGTCGTGGTGATCGAGAAGTTCAACCCGCCGTCGCGGCAGCCCTCACCGAGGCCCTCCAGCACGTACATCGTGGTGAGCAGATCCTGGCCGAGACCGCCCCACCGCTCGTCGAACGGCAGGCTGAGAATCCCCGACTCGGCGACCAGTTTCCACTTGTCCCACGAGAACACGCTGCCCTCGTCGTTCTCGACGTGATCGGCCGAGAAGGCCGCATGCCACGCGGACAGGCCTTCCCGCAGCTCGATCTGGTCCTCATTCCAGTCGATCATCAGTGCCTCCCGGCGGTGTCGTGAGTGGTTTGTCCGTCCCGGGCAATGCCGGTATTTCGGCCAAACCACTCACGACGCCCTTCCCAGCTCGGCTGGTTCGTTCTGTCGTGAGTGGTTTGGCCGCCTCAGGGGACAAACCACTCACGAGAAACCTCGCTCAGTATTCGGAGAACTCGTCGGTGTCGAGGTTGTGCGCCTCGTCGCCCCGCAGGGCCGGGGTGAACATGCACACCAGGCGCAGGTCCTCGTGCGGGCTGGCGACCAGCCAGTGCGGGTCGTGCTTGTCCAGCGCGTACATCACGCCCGGGGTGATCTTGAAGGAGTTGCCCTCGGTGTCGATCACTTCGCCGGATCCCTCGATGCAGTAGCACGCTTCGAGGTGGTTGCGGTACTCGAGGTGTGACTTGGTGCCCGCCCGGACAAGGGTGTCGGTCAGCGTGTATCCCATGCCGTCGGCCTCGAGCAGGAAGCGCCGGGACAGCCCGTTGCCCCATTCGACGGTCTTCACTTCGTCGATGCTGCGAATGATCATGGTCAACTCCTTCTGTCAACGAGGGTGTGGGCGGGGTGGACCGACCGGACGAAGTCCTCGAACTGTTTGACCACGTCCCGGTTGTACGCGAGGGCTTCTTCGACCCGCGCCACTCCCGCGGAGCCGACGATCACCGCGTCCGCCCCGAGGGCGTGCACAGTTGTGACGTCTGCCCGCGTCTTGACTCCGAACCCGACGGCGATCGGCACGTGCGTGTCCAAACGCAACTCGGCGATCGTGCCTGCCAGGTCGGAGAACCCGTCGGCCGGAGCGGTTCCGCTGCGGCCGTACTGGGCGACCAGGTACAGGTAGGCCGAGGCGTGTTCGGCGGCCTCGGCCATCACCTGCGGGGTGGAGACCTTGTGGTAGCACGTGGTGACGACCGGCAGGCCCGCGTCCTTGGTGGCCTGGTAGTACCCGGGTCGCACGCGCGGTGGGACGGCGTGCAGCAGCAGGCCGTCCGCGCCTGCTTCGGCGATGTCGCCGACGACCTCGGCCATCGGCCTGCTCTTGATCGAGTAGCTCCAGTCGGCGAGCAACGCGATCCGCAGCCGGTGCAGCTTCGGCCGGACATTCGAGATGAAGGTGAGTACTTCGTCCAGGCCGACGCCGAGCGCGAGCGCCCTTTCGTGCGACCGCCGGATGACCGGGCCGTCGGTGACCGAGCCGGGGAAGGGCACGGCCAGCTCGAGACAGTCCACTCCGGCGTCGTCGAGCATGAACACGAGGTCCGCCAGTATGTCCAGCGACGGGTCGCCCGCGTTGAGGAACAACGCCAGTCCCGGCTCGCCGTCGGCGATCTGGTCGAAGAACTCAGCCATTGGACACCGCCTTGCGTACGAGGGTGAGCTTGCGCTCCTGCGGCGACCGCATCTTGTCCACAAGGGAGCGTGCGGCACCGCTGGTGACTGCTTGCTGTGCGGCGTCGAAGGCGTCCGACCAGTCCTCGATCTGCCCGGTCGCCACGGCGAGCGCCGCCGCGTTGAGGCTGATCGTCTCGGTCACGACCGGGCCCGCCTCGCCGGAGATCACCGCGAGGAAGTGGTCGGCGACCAGGTCGAGATCGCGTGCCGGCGCCAAGTCCTCGAACGTGCCCTTGTCGGAGGTGAACCGGCCGGCCCACAGCCGGATCATGCTGGTGTCGTCGTTGGTGTAGATCACGTTGTCGGCGAAGCCGAGCAGCTCGTCAGCGCCGGAGTCGTTCATGCACAGCCAGATCTTGCGGTCCTTGATGCCCGCGGCCAGCCTGCGCAACTCTGGCTGGGGCGCGTGCACGGACACGCCGGTGACCTGTGCGGCGACCGGCAAGGCCGCGAGGAACGGGCCGAGCGCGTTGACGAACCGGCCGAACGGCTTGAGCCCCAACGGCATGATCACCCTGGCCATCCGGAGCAGCTCGGACGGGTAGACGAACGGTCCCGCGAACGCGATCCCGTACTTGTCCAAAGTGTCCTCGGTGTGCCGGTACGACCGGGTCAGGCCGACTCCGAGGCGCTCAAGCAGGTCGATCGACCCGACACTGCTCGTGTACGCCCGTGATCCGGTCTTGACGACCTTGACCCCGAGTGCGGCGGCCACGAACGCCGAAGCCGTCGAGACGTTGAAAGTCCTTGGCCCACCGCCGGTTCCGACGATGTTCACGGTGCCCGGCCAGCTGGCGGTGACCGGCTCACGCCGCTCGTTCAACGATGCCAGCAGGTTGCGCAGCGAGTCGTGGTCGGGCAGCCGGGTGGCCAGGGAGGCCAGCAGGGCGACGGCTTCCCCTCGGTCCAGGTCACCGCCACCCAGCTGGTCCCATAACGACCGCCAGGTTTCCCGCTCGATGCCCGAGCGGTGATCCAGCAGGGAGATGATCGCGGGATGCACGGCAGTCAGCTCCCTGCCACCTGGTTGCGAGCGTCCTCGATGAACTCGTCGATCGCCTGCACGCTACGGAAGTTGTTCGGGTCGAGGTCGGTGTCGTGCACCGACAACGCGAAGTGGTCCTCGACCCACGCGATCAGCTTCAGCAGGCCGAGGCTGTCGATCACACCGTCGGCCAGCAGGTCGTAGTCGACCGCCAGGTCCTCGGGGGCCACGTCGGGCAGGAACTCGTCGATGACGAACTTCTTGATGGCGTCTACGTTGCTCATGAGGTTCTTCCTTTACTGGTCCTTCTCCGCTGGCTTGGCGAAGGCGTTCCGGTCGACCTTGCCGGTCGAGGTCTTCGGCAGCGGGTCGTCGACGATGTGCATGGCCGACGGAATGGCCGCCTGGGGAAGACGTCGTGCGCAGTGCTGGCGCAACGTGAGGCTGTTCAGCTTGCTGTCGGCGGCCCGGTGCACCGCGCACACCAATCGCCGGCCCGCGATCGGGTCGGGCACGGCGACGACCGCCGCCTCCAGCACCGCCGGGTGCTCAAGCAGGACGTGCTCGACCTCGGCCGTGTTGATCGCGACACCACGTACCTTGACCTGGAAATCGCTGCGCCCGATCAGGAAGACCCGGCCGTCTTCCGCGCGGCGCACCAAGTCGCCGGAGCGGAACCACGGCCGGTCGTCGGCACCCGTCGGATGCGGCACGAACTTGTCCGTGTGCCTTGTCCGGTCGAGGTATCCGGCTGCCTGGAATGGTGTCGAGACGTAGAGCTCACCCGTTCCGGGTCCATCAAGGACAGTGCGTTCGCCGGTCAGGATGAGTGTTTCCACCCCCGGCAACGGTTTGCCGATGGAGACCGGTGGTGTGGCGTCCACGCCAAGGTGGTGGATGAAGCTGTCGTTGGTCTCCGTGCAGCCATAGATGTTGTGCAGCGAGGCTTTCGGGAACAGCCGGGGCAGCTCGGCGAGGGTACGGTCCGGGATCGCGTCACCGGTGAACATCACACGGTCCACGCTCTCCAGCCGGTCCACCGCGGGTTGCACGATGTCCAGCAGCAGCCCGAAGAACATCGGCACGGCCTGGATGATGTTGACTTCGTGACGCACCAGCATGTCCAACAGGTGCCTGCCGTTGGCGGCGTAATCCGGGTCCACCAGCACGACCTGGCCGCCGAGCGCGAGCGTTGTCCAGATGTCCAGCAGGCACAGGTCGAAGTTCAGCGGCGCGTAGTTCAGCACGGTCCGGCCTGGCCGGATGTCGAACTCCGCGCCCGCCCACTCGATGAACCGGTCGATCCCCTGCTGCGGCAGCGGGACGATCTTCGGCAAGCCGGTGGATCCCGACGTCGTCAGCATGAACTGGACGTCGTCCACATCGGTTGCTTCGGCCGCCGTCGTGTCGGCCTCGGGATCTGGCGAGAATTCCGGCTCGCCTTCTGGCGCGAAAACTGCCTGGCATCCGGCCTGCGCGAACAGGCTCGTCAGTGCGGAGTTGGCGAGTGCGGGCGACGGAAGCAGGAACCGGCGGCCGCTCAGGACGGCGCCGAGCACCAGCGCCACGGCCTGCGGGGACTTCTTGACCAGCAGTCCGATCGGCTCGCGCGGCTCGAGGTTCGACCACTCGAGCCGGGCCCTTGCCTTGTCAGCGAGTTCGTAGAGGTCGCCGTACGTGGTCACCTCGCCATGCCAGACCAGTGCGGGAGCACCCGGCCTGCGGCTGACTTGGGAGAGGAACCTCTCCTTGAATGTCGGCATCATTCCCCCAGCTCGACCCAGCCGCTCTTGAGAGCGGGACCGGTCTGCGTCTTGCACGAGAACCGCACGAACCTCTCGTCCTCCTGCAGCACGATCTCCAGTGGCGTGTCCGGCAGGACGGCTGAGGAGAACCGGGCCCCGACGCTCTTCACACGGCCAGCGTCTCCGCCTGCGTACCGGTCGATGACCTCTTCGGTCACGACGGCCAGCACGCTCATTCCGTGGGCGATCACACCGTTCTCGAAGCCCGCTTCCTTGGCAGCGTTGTCGTCCAAGTGAATCGGGTTGAGATCACCGGAGGCGTAGGCGTACTTCGTCACGGTGTCGCGCGCGATCGACTGCGCGACAACGGTCGGCTCGGCCGTGCTGCCCTTGCCGGGATGCGGCGGGAGCTGGCCGAAGGTGTCCGGGGTGACCGCGCCGACGAGCATGGCGCCGGTGATCAGCTCGGCGAACTGCGAACCGTCCTCGCCCAGCAACACGGTCCGCATCGCCACCTGGACGCCTTTGAGGCTCTTACGCGTACCGACCACGTCCAACGCGACCGTGACCGGCTCGTCCGCCCTGATCGCCCGCTGGATGTGGATCTCCTGGGACAGGTGCACCCGGCCGAGCGGTGAGCCGTCCGCGGTGGTCGCGCCGATCAGCCCGACGGACTCATCGATCACCGGCGAGGCCAGCACGAACGCGTGCAACGGAGAAGCCTTGCCGTCGCTCGGCGTCAGTCCACTTCGGACAACCTCGCGGTAGGTCGCGATCTCGTCAGCGGTCACCTTGCGGACTGTTTTCGTGGACAGGGTTGGGGTCATACCGGCGTCACCACCAGACAGGCGTTGTGGCCCCCGAAACCGAACGAGTTGGACAACGCGGGCCCGGGCGTCACCTTGCGTGGCTTGCCGTGCACGACGTCGATCTGCATTCCCGGTTCGAGGTGCTCATGGTTTGCGGTTGGCGGCACCACGGACTCGCGCATGGCCATCACCGTGGCGATCAGCTCGACCGAGCCAGCGGCTCCGATCAGGTGCCCGATGACGCCCTTCGACGAGGTCACCGGCGGACCGTCCGGCCCGAAAACCTTGTGCAGGGCGACCGCTTCGGCGCGGTCGTTGTGCGGCGTGGACGTTCCGTGCGCGTTGACGTGCACGATGTCCCTCGGCTCAAGGCCGGCGCTCTGGACGGCCCTGGTCATCGCGGCGACCGCACCGGCGCCGTCCTCGGCGGGCATCGAGAGGTGAAAGGCGTCACTTGTGGCCGCGTAACCAGCGATTTCGGCGTAGAGCCTGGCTCCCCTGGCCCGCGCGTCCTCGGCCCGTTCCAATACGACGAAACCGGCGCCCTCCCCCATCACGAACCCGTCGCGGTCCTTGTCGAACGGCCTCGACGCGATCTGCGGGGTGTCGTTCCGGCTGGTCGTCACGGCGTTGAGATTGCCGAAGGCGGCCAGGGTCACTTCGGTCATGATCGACTCACAACCGCCGGCCAGCACGACGTCGGCCTGGCCGGTCTGCAGAAGCATTCGGGCGTAACCGATCGAGTCGGCGCCACTGGCGCATGTGGACGCGATGGTGAGCGCGGGGCCGTGCCAGCCGAGCTTCATGGACAGTGCGGCGGCCGCGGCGTTCGGCATGTTTATCAGCGGCATCAAGGGATTCACCTTGGCCGGTCCGCCTGTGTAGTAGTTGCGGGTCTCGTCGTCGCTGGTTTTCCTGCCACCGACGGCGTTTCCGATCACGATGGCCGCCCGGCCCGGGTCTGGCCGCGGCGATCCCGCGTCGGCGTAAGCCTGTAGTGCGGCCGTAACGCCGTATCGCGCGAATGGATCAAGACGCCTTGCCTCTTTGGCACCAAGCACATCAAGTTGGTCGAACCCGGCGACCCGGCAGCCGATCCGCACCTTGTGACGATCCAGTCGCAGGCCGGTCAGCTCAGCGGCCGTGGAGCGGCCCGCTCGCAACACTGCCCAGAACTCGTCGAGCCGGCATCCCGCCGGCGTGACCACGCCCATCCCGGTGATCACCACGCTGGCCGTCATCTCGGCTCCCTCCTGAAGCACACGGCCAAGTTGTACGTGGCCTGCCGCAACCGGCGCGCAACACGCGGCGGGCCGGGGTGGAACGAAGATCGAGTTGCTTCTCGGCCAGGAAACCCGTTGGATCGGGGCACATCCGAAAGCCCATTGGGCTCCCTACACAGAGGTGATGACATGTTCCGGAGATCGGCAATCCTCGCCGCGGCGCTGGCGCTGGCCGTCACGCCCGCTGCGTCGGCCGACGAAGGACAACTCGATGTCCAGCTCGAACCCGGTTACTTCATGACCATTCGCGACGGCATCCTCTACGGCAGCGACTACGTGTCGTACAACGAGTTCACGATCAACGTCACGGCACTCGAAGCCGCGAACGAAGTGAACATCTTTGTTTCGCTGCCTTACGAAGTACATGTCGACGGGCACGAGGGAGACGGGTGGACCTGCTGGGACGTCGACGGCGGGATCGACTGCACCAACACCGAGCCCGCACTGGCCGGCGCGGAACTGCCGTCACTGCTGGTCCGAATCAACCCGGACTGTGAGAACACGCTGCGCGACTCGTTCGACGTGTACTCAGCGGGCGCGCACCGCTACGGGATTCCTTTCATCTGTTACCCGACAGGCACGTGAAACCGCACGCCGGGTGCCCGTGAAGCCAGGCACCCGGCGTGACTACGTCACGTGGCCGGCCATGAAAAGCTCATGGTGTAGGGGTAGACGACCACATGGGTGTCGGCAATCCTTTGGACAAGCGTCTGTTGGGGCGCTTGTTGTCCAAGCCGACTGGGGTGGTCGGAAATGCTCATCAGGCTGACGGGCCTCATCACCATTGAGCGTGATGATGCCCCGCCTCGGCATTTGTCCAGCGCACAGGCCCAAGTCGCGTTCGCGCGGCTGACCCTCGAGCGCGCAGGCGGGACGAGCAGGGACCAGCTGGCGGACACAGTGTGGCCGGAGGGATTGCCCGACACGTGGGCGTCCGCACTGCGCAGTGTGGTCAGTCGCGTACGGGGATTCGTTGTGGGCGGCGACATCGGGGCGCGTCCGCCGATCATCGCGCAAGGCGGTCGCTACCTGCTCAAACTGCCCGCGGATGCCCGGATCGACTTGGAAGAAGCCGAAACCGAAGCCACCCAGGCCACCGAAGCGTTTGGCAAAGGCGAATACGACGATGCGGAGCGCCTTGCCGCCGCTGCGGTGAACACTCTGGAACGCCCCTTTCTCCCAGATCATGAAGGTGAATGGGTTACCAGTGTGCGTGAGCGGACCGCAGAACTTCTTGTCTCCGCATTGGAAACCGCAAGCCTTGCGGCGTCGGCAAGACACGACGACCGCAACGCGCTGAGGTTCGCCGACGAGGCCGTAAGACGCGCTCCGCTCAGGGAAAGCGCGCACCGATGCCGGATGACCGCGCACGTCGCCGCAGGCAATCGGGCCGAAGCGCTGAAGTCCTACCACGAGCTGCGCCGAATGCTGGCCGAGGAACTCGGCATCGACCCGGCACCGGAAACCCAAGCGGCGTATGCGGATTTGCTTGGCGGTCCGGTCGTCATGCCGACGAGAACGCGCACGCCACGAGCTCCGAGCTCCGCTCCCTTTGTCGGCCGACGGCAGGAACTCGCGCGGTTGGCGGCCATATGGGCGCAAGTCGAGGACGGTGCCTGCCACATGGCGCTCGTCACCGGCGAACCGGGAATCGGCAAGACCAGGCTGGTCACCGAACTCGCCAAGCGCATCAGCGTCGCCGGCGGGACCGTGATGTACGGCCGATGTGACGAGAAGTCCACTGTGCCCTGCCATGCTTTCGTCGAAGCTGTCAACGGGTTCATCGCGGCCACACCGGAAGACTCGTTGCCGTCGTTGAGCAGGAGCACCATCCGTACGTTGGCAGACCCGTTGCCGTCCAAACGCGCCGATCTGCTGATGGCCTTGACGGACCTGCTCGTCAAGACCTCGGCCGAGGAGCCGGTGTTCGTCGTCCTCGACGACCTGGATCTGGCCGACGGCGACACATTCACCCTGCTGCGGCGGCTTTCCCGGTACCGGACTGGAACATCGTTACTCATCGCCGCGACCGCGTGCGCACCTGGACGCCGTCCAACCGCGGCAGATCACTATGCGTCAGCGATTCACGACGTCGACCGGGACGACTGGCTGCGCCGGATCGGCCTGCCAGGACTTGACGAATCCGATGTGGCCGCGTTGATCCGCCGGATCACGCCGGACACCAAGGACACGCCCGAACCGGTGCGTCTGGTCGCCGAGACCGCCGGGAACACGTTTCTCATCCTGGAACTCCTGCGGTGGCACAGCGACCCGGACAGCACCAAACCGGCGATGCCCTCCGGTGTCATCGAGTACGCGAGCGCCCGGCTCGCCGCGACCGACCACCGCACAAGGCAATTGCTGCGGACCGCGTCGGCCGCGGGCGTGAGCTTCGAGCTCGACCTGGTCGCCGAAGCCGCGGAGCTCACCGAGGCCGACGCGTTCGAAGCGCTGGACACGGCGGTCAACGACGGACTCATCGCGGAAATCCCAGCGACACATGAGTACCGGTTCGTCCACGACGTCGTGCGCCGCGCGATCTACGAGCAGGCCAGTGCGGCACGACGCCGCTGGCTGCACACCCGACTCGCGGACGCCATCGAACACCGCCGAGCGGGTGAACTCCGGCGCTACAGCCGCACGATGGCGCATCACCGCGCGGCAGGCGCTGTCCCACACGGAGATCAGCGTGCCGTGCGGTGGGGGTGGCGTGCGGCGGCGTGGGCGAGCCAGGACGAGGCCGTTCACTTGCACCGTCAGGCATTGCGGCACGTGCCGTCCGCCGACCACGAGCTGCGGGCCGAAGCGCTGACCAACCTCGGACTGGCACAACTCGCGGCCGGACACGAGGAATGCGAACAGACCCTGTTGGACGGCGCGATCCAGGCATTGCACAACGGACGACTCAACATGGCCGCACAAGCCGCACTCGGCCTCGCGGACGTCGTCCTGGACCGGCCGAGAATGCGCAGTGAAGCCACCGCGTTGATCGAAATGCTCGTGGGGACAACACCTCCCCGGGCGGTCAGCGCGATCGACGACGTCACGGTCGGCCGGTTGCTCGCGCGTCTGGCCCGGCTGGAACGTCCGATCACGATAGCCGCGAAACCGGCGCTCACCGCGATGTCCCGTGAGCTGCAATTGCTCGAAGGACCTGCACACGTGCGGCGCAGGATGCAACTCGCCGGCGAGATGCTGGCGGTCGCAGAGGCCGTTGAGGACACCTACGAGGCCGTGATCGCGGCGCACCACTGTGCGATGGCTGCCGAACTGTCCGGTGACGGCTCGGCCGCGCTGACTGACCTCGTGGTCGCGATCGACAACGCAGGCGGCACGCTCGGTCAGGCGTTGTCGCTGGACAGGTCGGTCGCGATCGCCGTGACACAAGGTCAATTCGCGCAGGCCACGGCGATGACCCAACGCCTGCACCGGGTTCCGGACGACACCGACCACCGGATCCATCCCGTCCCGGGAACTTTGGCGGCGCGTCAAATGCTGGTCGTCAGTTGGTTGCGTGGCAGCACGGACGACAGGTGGTTCGCCAGTACGCGCGAGGCCGCCGAGCGTTCGCTGATCGCGTTGATCGGCGGCGATCGTGGCCTTCCTCACTTGACAGTGCGTGCGCTCGCGACTGGCGTCGAGGCGATAGCGTCGGGGGACGAATGGCCGCATATCGTTGGCCTGCTTGCTCTTGGCGGTTATGAACTGGGTGATCCGACCACCGCGGAGGCGCTGCGCAAGCTGCTGGAACCGCACGCGGAGCTCAACTGCGGCGTCGGGTACCGTACTTTCGCCGGATCGGCGTCATTCCATCTTGGCCGGTTGGCGGTTATCGTTGGTGACTGGGACGACGCGGAGCAGCATCTCACCGCGGCGCTCACCGGGTTCGGCGAACGCCAAGCCCGGCCGTGGACGGCCCTGGCACAACTGGCGCTGGCGCGAGCGATGGAGGCACGAGGACACGCAGGAGACCGAAGGCGAGCGGAAACCCTGCGTGCTGAGGCGAACTGGACCCTCGCCAGCCTCGACCTGCATCCGCGGTCAGCGTAACCAACGGCCCCCTCGTGAGTGGTTCGGTCACACAACTACCTCACGAGGGGGCTGTTCTATGCGACACGTCGTGCGCGCAGCGGTGTCCACGCGCCGGGCGGGCGGTACGTGGGACGACCAGGGCCCGTGGCCCACAGTGACTCGCGGTCAGCCTCGGCACTCTGCTGAGCCGCCTTCGCCTTGATCGCGGTCAGTACCGCGATCAAGGCGGCGAGTTCCTCGTCATCCGGCCGGCCCTTGACCACGACGACGTCGGCCGGGGTCATACCGGCGGGTTCCCGTGCTTGGCGTAGGTGAACGAACCGCGCTTGTTGCGCAGCATCTCCAACGCGTCGACCAGGATGTGGCGGGTCTGCGCCGGGTCGATCACGTCGTCGACCAGGCCGTTCTCCGCGGCGTAGTAGGGGTGCATGAGCATTTCCTTGTACTCGTTCATCTTCTGCACACGGGTGGCCTCCGGATCGTCGGAAGCGGCGATCTCGCGCCGGAAGATGACGTTCGCCGCGCCGTCCGCGCCCATCACCGCGATCTCGTTGGTGGGCCACGCGAACGACAGGTCAGACCCGATGGACCGCGAGTCCATCACGATGTACGCCCCGCCGTAGGCCTTGCGCAGGATCACCTGGATCCGCGGCACGGTCGCGTTGCAGTACGCGTACAGCAGTTTCGCGCCGTGCCGGATGATGCCGTTGTGCTCCTGGTCGGTTCCCGGCAGGAAGCCCGGAACGTCCACAAGGGTCACGATCGGGATGTTGAAGGCATCGCACGTCTGGACGAACCTCGCGGCCTTTTCGGACGACTTGATGTCCAGCACGCCGGCGAAGTGCCTTGGCTGGTTGGCCACGATGCCCACGGTGGTGCCGTGCAACCGGGCCAATGCGGTGACCACGTTCGGTGCCCAGCGATCGTGCAGCTCAAGGAACTCGCCGTCGTCGACGATCTCCTCGATCACGTCGTGCATGTCGTACGACTGACCCGATTCAGCCGGAACCACGTCCAGCAAAGGCTCGTTCGTCCGGTCTGCCGGGTCGCTGCACTGCACGGTCGGTGGCTGGGACTGGTTATTCGACGGCAACATCGATACCAGATAACGCACGTCGTGCAGGCAAGTGGCTTCGTCGTCGTAGACGAAGGTCGCGACGCCGTTGCCGGCGTGCACGTCCGCGCCACCGAGCTCGTTGTGCGTCACCTTCTCCGCGGTTACCGCCTGTACAACGTCCGGTCCCGTGATGAACATCTGCGAGAGGTCACGGACCATGAACACGAAGTCGGTGAGAGCTGGAGAATAGGCCGCACCACCCGCACACGGGCCGAGCATGACACTGATCTGGGGGATGACACCCGAAGCTCGTACATTTCGCCGGAAAATCCCTCCGTACCCGGCGAGCGCGGTGACACCCTCCTGGATGCGCGCGCCCGCGCCGTCATTGAGGCTGATCAAGGGCGCGCCGGTGGATTCCGCCATGTCCATGATCTTGTGGATCTTCTGCGCGTGCGCCTCGCCGAGCGAGCCACCGAAGATCCGGAAGTCGTGGGCGTAGACGAAGACCCTGCGGCCTTCGATCGCGCCCCAGCCGGTCACCACGCCGTCGCCAGACGGCTTGCGCCGCTCCATTCCGAAACCGCTGGCGCGGTGCCGGCGCAGTCCCTCGACCTCCACAAAGGACCCTTTGTCCAGCAACTCGTCCAACCGTTCGTACACGGTCAGCTTGCCGCGCTTGCGTTGCGCCTCGGTGGCCCGGCCGTCACCCGCCCGGACCTCCTCCCGCAGCAGCTGCATCTGTTTCACCCGCGTGTGCATGTCCACTGTGGCTCCTCCTCGTGAGTGGTTCGGCCGGTTCTAACCGGACAAACCACTCACGACAACTCGGCCCGAGGTCAGGTGATCGAGACGCCGCCGTCGACGCTGATCACCTGACCGGTGGTGAAGTCGCACTCCAGGAACAGGGCCATACTGCGGGCCACCTCTTCCGGCGTACCGAACCGCGGGATCGGCGACTTGTCGCGGATCGAGTCCATCACGTTGTCCGACAGGTCCTTGGTCATCGTGGTGACCATGAAACCCGGGGACAGCGCGTTCACCGTGACACCGCGGCGACCGCACTCGGCGGCCAGCGTGCGGGTGAAACCGATGATCCCGGCCTTGGACGCGGAGTACGCCGTCTGCCCGGCCGAGGCGATCAGGCCGGACGGCGAGACCACGTTGACGATCCGGCCCCACCGCTTGCGAAGCATGTGTCCAACCGCGACTCGGGAGGTGTGGAACGTCCCGATCAGGTTGGTCTCGATCACCTGGCGCCAGTCGTCCGGGGACTGCATGGCCATCAGCGCGTCCTTGCGGATCCCGCCGTTGTTCACCAGGATGTCGATCGGCCCGAGCGCGTCGGAGACGTCTTTGTACATCTGGTTGACCGCCTCCCACGAGGCGACGTCTCCGGTCACCACGCAGGAGTCGTTCTCCAGCTTGTCCGCGACGGCCTGGGCCCGCTCCTTCGACGAGTTGTAGTGCACGGCGACCCGGCACCCCAACGCGTCGAGTTCGATGGCCAGTGCCTGGCCGAGCCCGCCGGACGCACCGGTCACGAGTGCGACCGGCGAGTCCGGACGGGCCACATCCACAAAAGATTTCCGGCTGCTCATGCCGAAACACCGCCCCACTTCAGAAGTGCCGACCCCCATGTCATGCCCGCGCCGAAGCCGGCAAGCAGAACCAGGTCACCGTCCTTGAAACGGCCTTCCTCCAGCGCGTCGAACATGGCGATGGGCATCGACGCCGACGCGGTGTTGCCGTACTTCCACAGGTTGGTGACCAGCTTCTCCGGTTTGAGCCCGGTGTGGTCGAGGATCGAGTTGATGATCCTGATGTTCGCTTGGTGGGGAACGAAGTGATCGACGTCGTCGACCGTCAGCCCGGCCTGTTCGAGCGTGGCGCGCACCGAACGGACCGTGAAGCGGACCGCGTTGAGGTAGATCTCGTTTCCCTTGATCTCGGAGTAGTGCAGGCCGTCCGCGAAAGTGGTCGCGGAGGTCGGCATCCGGCTGCCGCCGGCCTGTACGCGCAGGCTGTCCTGACGCGATCCGTCCGCGCCGAGGTTCCACGCCAGCACCCGGTCCTGCTCGGTGGGGGTGAGCACGATCGCGCCGGCCCCATCACCGACCAAAATGGACAGGTCGCGGTCCACCGGGTTGATCTGCGTCGAGTGGGTGTCCGAGCCGATCAGCAGGATCGGCCGCGGGTCCATCTTCATCATGGCCGCGCCGAAGACGAGACCGTAGATGAACCCCGAGCACTCCGCGTTGACGTCGTGCGCCGACCCGGCGACGCCGAGACCGTGCTGGACGAACGCGGAAGTGGCTGGGGAGAGCTGTTCCGGCGTCGCACTCGCCACAATCAGGTGGGCGATGTCCTTGCCGGTCAGCCCTGCCCGCTCGAGCGCCGCACGACCCGCGTCGATCGCCAGTGAGGCGGTCGTCTGGCCGGGTTCGATCTTCCGGCGCTCGTGGATACCGCACCGGCTGATGATCCAGTCCTCATCGACGTCGAAACGGGCCGCGAGCTCGGTCGTGGTGACACGCTGTTCGGGAACAGCGATGCCCCATCCGGAGATGTCGAAGCCGTCCACGATGGCTTACGCTGCTTTTTGCACAAGGGCGACAAGCTTGGTGTGCACGTCGCGCATGGTCGTCGTGTCGTCCATGTCGTTGAAGAGTGACTCGTCCGCGCCGACGTCCGGGTAGTTGTTCTGGAACCCGTACAGCCACTCCATCAGGTCGAGTGAGTCGATGTCCGAGTTGCGCTGAATCGCGTCGTCGGGACCCAATTCGGCAGCGCCAGAGACGGCTGCCAGCTGGCCGGCCAGCTCTTCCACGGTGGGCAGTTCCATAGCCTTCGCTCCTCTCGATCACCCTGCCTGCCACGTGTGCGCGGCGTCAGGGCTGCCGTTCTGGCTCCGAACTAAACCTCGCGGCGCGCAACGAACGCGCAATCCAGGTGTGTCTTGCGCATCTCTTGCGGGCCCAACGGTGTGCTAGCCCGCGAACACCTTGTTGCCCTCGCGCGCCAGATGCCTGAGGAGGCAGAACCGTGACGAGCACCATCAACCAGAGCGTCAGCACAGGCAAGGGCGGTCGGCCGACGCCACACGTGCAGGTCGCCATCATCGGCACCGGGTTCTCCGGCCTTGGCGTGGCGATCCGCTTGCTGGAGAACAAGATCAAGGACTTCGTGCTGCTCGAGCGGGCGGACGAGGTCGGCGGGACGTGGCGGGACAACTCCTACCCGGGCTGCGCCTGCGACGTGGCGTCCATTTTGTACTCGTACTCCTTCGCCCAGAAGTCGGACTGGAACAGCACTTACGGCTCGCGCCAGGAACTGTTCGACTACTTGAAGGACGTCGCCGACCGGTACGGCGTGCGGCCGTACGTGAAGTTCGACCACGAGGTGCTGGACGCCAAGTGGGACGAGAACCTGCGCCGCTGGGAGATCAAGACCTCGCAGGGCGACTACACCGCGCAGGTCCTGGTCGCGGGCACCGGGTACCTTTCCGACCCGGTGATCCCGGACATCCCTGGTATCGAAGACTTCCAGGGCAAGATCATGCACTCGTCCCAGTGGGACCACTCCTACGAGCTGGACGGCCGCAACGTGGCCGTGATCGGCACCGGCGCGTCGGCGATCCAGTTCGTGCCCGCGATCCAGCCCAAGGTCGGGCACCTCGACCTGTACCAGCGCAGCGCGCCGTGGGTCGGCCCGAAGGCGGACAACCCGATCAAGGGCGTGCACGCCTGGGCGTTGAAGCGGGTTCCCGGCTACCGCGCGTTCCGCCGTGGCTGGAACAAGAACGGCCGCGAGATCCTGGCGTTCCTGTTCAAGCGGCCGCCGTTGGCGGAGAAGACGATCCAGGGCATGGCCGCTCGGCATCTGGCCAAGAGCGTGCCGGACCCGGAGCTGCGGGCCAAGCTGACCCCGAACTTCGCGGTGGCGTGCAAGCGGCTGCTGTTCTCCAACAAGTGGTACCCGGCGATCCAGCAGGACAACGTCGAGATCATCAACGGCGCCATCGACAAGGTGACGCAGAACGGCGTGATCGGCTCGGACGGCCGTGAGCGCACCGTCGACGCGATCATCCTCGGCACCGGGTTCCTGGCGACCAAGCGTCCAATCGCCGACAAGCTCTCCGGCCGTGGCGGCGTTAAGCTCGCAGACGCCTGGGAGGCCGGCGGGATGAAGGCCTACCGGGGCACCACCGTGGCCGGGTTCCCCAACCTCTTCTTGATGCTCGGACCGAACACCTCACTCGGCCACTCCTCGCAGACGGTGATGATCGAGGCGCAGATCGCCTACATCGTCGACGCGGTCAAGACGCTGAACAAGCGTGGGCTGTCCAGCGTCGAGGTCAACCCGGAGGCGCAGGAGTCGTACAACAAGGAAATCGAGTCCTGGCTGGACGGTTCGGTGTGGGACCCCAAGACCTGCACCAGCTGGTACACCGACTCGACCGGCCGTAACCCGTCCATCTGGCCGGCCAACACACGCAAGTTCACCCGCGGCACCAAGAAGTTCGACCTGGACGCGTACCAGGTGGCGACGCTGGCCGGTGCCGAGACGCACGCCGACGTCAAGGCGTAGCGGGAAAATCCGACTGGAGGGGTTCGATGGGCAGCAGCGCACACTCCCGGCGCAACATCCTGAGAGGGATCGGTGCCGGTGCGGTTGTGGTCGGCTGGAACGCGGTGACCGGTACCTGGGCCACGACCTCGGCTTCGGCCGAGGGCGTCATCCCGGTGCCGCCGTTGGACGGCACGCTGGAGACATCACCGGCCGTGCTGGGTGAGTTCTCGAAGGACTGGGGCGGTTTCATCACCGCGACACCGAAGGCCGTGCTGCGGCCCGGTTCGGTGCAGGATGTCGTGAAGATCATCAACTACGCGCGGGCGAACTGCCTGAAGGTCACGGTGAACGGCCAGAGCGGCACCGCGGACGACCAGGAATCCCACTCCTTCTGGGGCAACGCCGCGGTGCCCGGTGGTATCGCGATCGACGCCAAGGGATTCTCGACGATCCACAGCATCACCTCGACCCATGCGATCGTCGGCGCCGGTGTTTCGCTGCACCAGCTGTCCGCGGCCACTTTGGACCGTGGCCTGATCGTCCCCTCGCAGACGGATTACCTGCGGTTGTCGGTCGGCGGTGTCGCATCCGTCGGCGGTTTCGGTGGCACGGTCCCGAAGTACGGCCTGTTCTCCGACATGATCGAGGAGGTCGAGGTCGTCACCGGTGCGGGACAGGTCCAGACGGCGTCGCCTTCGGTGCGTCCGGACCTGTTCAACGCGGTGATCAACGGTGCCGGCCAGGTCGCGGTCATCACCAAGGCCAAGGTGCGGCTGATGAAGGCACCCGAGCGGGTACGGATGTTCACCCTGTCGTACACCGACCTGGCCAAGTGGCAGCGAGACCAGGAATTCCTCATGCGGGACGGCCGGTTCACCCACCAGGGCGGCGGTTTCTCGCGTAAACCGGACAACTCCGGCTGGTGGTACCAGATCGAGGCCGGGTACTACTACTCATCGCCTGCCGTTCCGGACGATGCCGCTCTGCTGGCGGGGCTCAACGACGAGCGTTCGGCGTTGCAGGTGCACGACCATCTGTTCCGTGACTGGACGTTCCGGGTGGATCCGGGCGAGCAGGCATGGAAGGACGGTGGATTCTGGGACGGCCCGCACCCGTGGCTGCACCTGCTCGTCCCGGCTTCGAAGATCCAGACGTTCGTTCCCTTTGTGCTGTCGGAACTTCAGGTCGAGCAGCTGGGCGCGGGCTTCACGATCCTGTCGCCGTTCCAGACCGCGAAGGTCACCAGGCCGTTGTTCGCCAAGCCGAACGAGCCGGTCGCCTATCTGTGTGACCTGCTGAGGATGCCGCCGCCCGGCGACCCGAACATCCAGGCCTACCTCGCCCAGAACCGCCGGTTCTACGAGAAGCTGGTGTCGTTGGGCGGCAAGCGGTACATCATCGGCGCGATACCTGGCATGACACCGACGCAGTGGCAGCGTCACTTCGGGACGGTCTGGCCGTTCCTGGTGGCGTCCAAGCGCCGCTACGACCCGGATGGCGTGCTCACACCCGGTCAGGGGTTCTTCTCCTGACCAGTCTGGTCCTACTCGCCGTGGGACAAAGGGCGGGGGCACGGGCTATTGGAAAGCCCGTGTCCTCGCTCCAGCCAATGTAGTTCTAGGAGGCGTAACCGTGAGCGGCTACGACATCATCGACGAGGCGTTCATCGACACATCGCCGGACCTCGTCTGGCAGGCACTGGTGGCGGAACTGGGCGGGGCAGCCGGATTCTGGGTGCCCTTCAACACTTTCGCCGCGACCGGCCCGGCCGACCAGGTGGGCACCGAGGTGAAGTGGACCGTGCACCCGAAGGGCCAAGACAAAGGCGGACCCAAGCTGCGCTTCACTTCCCGCACAACGTATGTCGACCCAGGCAGGCGGCTGGACGCGGAGTACTTCGAAGGCGTGTTCCGCGGCACGGTCACCTTCACCGTCTCTCCGGTCAAAGGCGGACTTGCGACCCGGATCTCGATCCACTTCAAGGCCGTCCCGCAGGGAATCGCGAAGGTGCTGTCGAAGGTGGCGGACGTCGGTGGGAAGCACTCGCAGGCGGCGCAGCTGGCCTTCTCGAACCTGAACACCCTGTTGGGCGGAAGGCACACCGCGAATGGAGCCCCCCGATGAAGGCGACGACCAGTGATGGCGCCGCGATCGCCATTTCGCTGCACGGTCCTGCGAACGGGCCTGTTGTTGTGCTGTCTCACGGTTGGGCTGCTGGCAGCGCGGTATGGGATGCCGTTGTCCCTCAGCTTGTTGCTGCCGGGCTTCAGGTCGTGACCTACGACCAGCGCGGGCACGGTGAGTCCACTGTGGGCGTTTCGCCGATCGGGATCGCCCGGTTCGCCATGGACCTCGGCGACGTTCTGTCCGCTGTGGACGCATCGGACGCGATTGTGGTCGGGCACTCGGGTGGCGGGTTCGCGGCGCTGTGCCACGCGATCACTGACTCTTCACGGATCGGTGGACTGGTCCTGTTGGCTACCGCGGCTCACGACCAGAACACGCCGAAGGGTGAAGTTCGGTTGATGGGCAACCCGGTGTTCTCGTTCGCTGTGCGGCGTGGGCCCTTGGGACGCAAGATGATCAGCAGCACTGTGGGCCCGGACATCTCGCGTGATGCTCTGGAGTCGCACCGGGCGTTGTTCGCCGGGACTGCCCGGAAGGTTCGGGCAGCGTGCTTCGGATGCACTGCGGGGATGGACCTTCGGCCCGGACTGGCTTCGGTTTCCGTTCCCGCAGCGGTGTTGCACGGGGACGCGGACACCGTGATCAAGCCGGAACTCGGCCGGGTCGTCGCGGAGACCTTGCCCAAGGCGGACTTCGAGGAGATTCCCCGGGCCGGGCACATGCTTCCTTTGGAGGCGCCGGACCGCGTGGTGCGAGCGATCCTGGAGTTGGCCTCCCGCTGAAAGACCCTCGTGAGTGGTTTGGCCGGTTCTAACCGGACTAACCACTCACGAGGGTTTTGTGGGATCCCTCGCAGGTACTCGGCCGCAGCTCGGTTTTAGACCGAGCACCTACGAGGAAGTCTTTGTCAGTACCGGTAGTGGTCCGGCTTGAACGGGCCTTCCACGTCCACGCCGATGTACTCCGCCTGAGCCTTCGTCAGCTTGGTGAGCTTGACGCCCAACGCGTCCAGGTGCAGCCGGGCGACCTTCTCGTCCAGGTGCTTCGGCAGGCGGTAGACGTCCTTTTCGTACTCGCCCTGCTTGGTGAACAGTTCGATCTGGGCGATCGCCTGGTTGGTGAACGAGTTCGACATCACGAACGACGGGTGGCCGGTCGCGTTGCCCAGGTTCAGCAGCCTGCCCTCGGACAGCACGATGATCGAGTGGCCGTCCGCGAACTTCCACTCGTGGACCTGCGGCTTGACCTCGATCTTCCGGATGCCCGGGAGTTTGGCCAGGCCGGCCATGTCGATCTCGTTGTCGAAGTGGCCGACGTTGCCGACGATCGCGTTGTGCTTCATCTTCGACATCTGCTCTGCCGAGATGATGCCGAAGTTACCCGTCGTGGTGATGAAGATGTCACCCTTGCGCACCACGTCGTCCAGCTCGACGACCTCGAGGCCCTCCATCGCCGCCTGCAGTGCGCAGATCGGGTCGATCTCGGTCACGACAACGCGGGCACCCTGACCACGCAGGGCTTCCGCCGCACCCTTGCCGACATCGCCGTAGCCGCAGATGACCGCGAGCTTGCCGCCGATCATGACGTCGGTGGCGCGGTTGATGCCGTCGGCCAGTGAGTGCCGGATTCCGTACTTGTTGTCGAACTTCGACTTCGTCACCGAGTCGTTGACGTTGATCGCCGGGAACAGCAGTTCGCCGTCCTGTGCCAGCTTGTAGAGGCGCTTGACGCCGTTCGTCGTCTCCTCGGTGACACCGCGGATCTCCGCTGCCACCTTGGTGAACCGCTTCGGGTCACGGGAAAGGCTGTCGGCCAGCGTCTTCAGGATGAGGCTGTATTCCTCGTTGTCGTCCGCGGTCGGCTGCGGGACCGCGCCGGCCGCCTCGAACTCGAAGCCCTTGTGGACCAGGAGCGTCGCGTCACCGCCGTCGTCGACGATCATGTTCGGCAGCTCGCCGTCCGGGAACTGGAACAGCTGGTCGGTGCACCACCAGTACTCCTCCAGCGTCTCACCCTTCCAGGCGAACACCGAGGTACCGGCGGGTGCTTCCGGGGTGCCGTCACGGCCGACGACCACGGCCGCCGCGGCGTGGTCCTGGGTGGAGAAGATGTTGCAGGACACCCAGCGGACCTCGGCGCCGAGGTCGACCAGGGTCTCGATGAGCACCGCGGTCTGGATCGTCATGTGCAGCGAGCCGGCCACCCGAGCGCCCCTGAGCGGCTTGCGGTCGGCATATTCTCGCCGGATGGCCATCAGACCAGGCATTTCGTGCTCGGCGAGCTCAATCTCCTTGCGCCCGTAGTCGGCGAGGGAGAGGTCTTTGACGGCGAACTCGAGACCGTTCACGGTCTGCAACACAGGACACACCTCCTAGTAATAGGAGGCGCCCTTGCAGTCAATGGATCAGGCCGAGCGTGGCGGACGGAGTCGAACCGTCCGTTGCAGCGCCTCTCGGCCTGAACCCAGGTTCGCAGACCCGCCGCAAGGCTGTCAACCGACGAAGAAGTTCGCCATCATCGCCATGTCCTCGTGCTCGAGGTTGTGACAGTGCATCATGTACCGGCCGCGATAGCCGTCGAACCTGGCGAGCACCTCGACCACCTCGTACGGTCGAACGTCCACTGTGTCCTTCCAGCCCGCGTCCCGCCCCTCCGGGCCGCCCGCACCCCGTGACAGCACTTGGAAATGCGCCAGGTGCAGGTGCACCGGATGGTGGAAATCGCTGGAGATCCGCCATTTCTCCACGGTGCCGAGCTTCGGTTCGGCGAGGCTCCTGGTCGCGTCGAACAGCTCGCCGTTGATCGTCCACATGCGCGCGCCGTGATGCTCCTTTGTGGTCCGGAAGTCGAACGTCCTTGTCACGACCGGGTTGTCCAGCTTCTCGATGTCCGCCAGCTTGTCCGGTACGGGAGCACTCTTCGGTCCCTGACGGACCACTTTGAACCGCATGACCGGGCCGTCCAGCCGGTTCGTCAGAGTGATCTCGGTGCCGACCGGGTAGTCGTGGAAGTCCACCAGCACGTCGAACCGCTCCCCTGGCGTGACCGTCAGGCTCGGGTGTCTCCTCGGCTTGTCCAGCAGTCCGGCGTCACTGCCGATCTGGACCAGGTCCCCGCCCGGCTCAAGCGCGAGCTCGTATCGACGGGCGTTCGAGCCGTTCACGATCCGCAACCGATACCGGGTCGCGTCGACTTCGAGGACCGGCCACGGTGCCCCGTTGACCAGGATCACGTCCCCGAGCACACCGTTTGCGAACTCCTTCTCCACCCCCGGGCCGTGGTGCAGCGAGGGGTACAAAAAGGACCCATCTTCGTCGAACGCGCGGTCGGTCAGCAACAGCGGCACGTCGTACTTGTCCGCTGGCAGCCCGAGATTCTCCTCCTCGGCGTCCGTGACCAGACACATCCCGGCCAGGCCACGCCAGACTTGCGGCGCCGTGTAGTCCATCCGGTGATCGTGATACCACAGCGTGGCCGCACGCTGCTGCATCGGATACGTGTACTCCTTGGTTCTCACGGGATCCACCAAATCCGTCGGGTATCCGTCGGACTCCGGCGGAGTCACGCCGCCGTGCAGGTGCATCGAGGTCGGGACATCGAGCTCGTTGCGCAGCTCGACGACTGCCTGGCGTCCTTGTCGCAAGTGGAATGTCGGGCCGGGGAACGTCCCGTCATACCCCCAGATTCGCGTCCGGACGCCAGGCAGGATCTCCACATCTCTGGCCTGCTGGGCAAGGGTGTAGTACTCCACACCGCCCGCTACCCGAGTCGGCCGTTTGACCTGTGGGATCGGCAACGCAGTCGTGAACGGCTTGGGTAACGGCCTTTTGCTGCGTAACAAACCGTTACTCCCTGCCTGACCAGCCACCACGAACCCTGTCGTCCCGATGACCGCGGCGCCTGCGAGCAAGCCGAGAAACCGTCGCCGTGATGTCACTTCAGCTCCAAGCGATACGCGAAGGACAATGAGATCAACGCGATGCCCGCGCCGAGCAGAGCCACCCCCAGAGGAATATGCAGCCCCAGATCACGCCCGTGCCCTAGGCCGATCTGCGCACCCGTTGCCAGGAACGCGGCGACCCCCGCCAACGTCATCCGCAGCGGCGCGCGCAGTACCAGTGACGCGACCACCCAGACGATCGACGCCACGGCGACCACGGTGGAGTTGATCTCGTGCATCTCCAGGAACCCGGTGTCCCCCGTGACGAACTGACCGGCGAGCACCGCTTGGCCAAGCACGGCAAGCAGGAACAGCACGGCGGTCGTGCGTAACACCCACACCATCGGTTTCTTGTTCACAGCACGGAATCCTGGCGCGCGCGGGCGCTCGCGGCGTCCGGCGTGGGATGACAATGCCGTCTACTCCCCGGGGAGTAGAGGCGGCAGGGCATACGTCCGCTGAAGTACAGCCAGCGGGCTGGTCGTCCGGCTAATCTGCGCAGGTGAGCACGTATCGGCAGTGGGCCGTGGACATCGGCGTGGCAGTCGCGGTCACCGCGCTGTTGATCGCACTGGTCGAGGCGTCACCGCACCCGCTGAGTGTGACCGGCTACACACTGATGCTCACCAGTTCCCTGTCGATCGCGCTGCGGCGGCGTTTTCCGGTTCCCGTGGTGCTGTTGTGCGCGATCTGCACCGTCAACGTGTACATCCTCGACGGGCCGGACATCCCCATCGAAGTGCCGTTGCTGTGTGCCTTGTTCTCGGCGCTGCGGTTCGGTCATCGCGTCATCGGCATCGGCACTGGCGTGACGTACCTGCTGACCATGGTGGTGTTCAACGTCTTCGTGCTGCCGGGACATCCGGCCAGGGAAGAGATCCAAGACCGGATCCTGCTGCTGGGCTGGTTCGTCGCCGCGATGGTTCTCGGTGAGACCGCTCGGCTACGTGAGAAGCGTGCCGTGGATCAGGCGCGTAACCACGAGGAAACGCTGCGTCGCCAGGCCGGGGAAGAACGGCTACGGATCGCGCGAGAACTGCACGACTCGTTGACGCACAGCATCTCGGTGATCAAAGTCCACGCGGGAGTCGCTATTCATCTCGCGCGCAAACGCGGCGAAGAGGTGCCCGAGGCGTTGCTGGCGATCCAGGAAGCCAGCACCGATGCGGTGCGTGAGCTCAGAGAGACGTTGAGTGTGCTTCGGGGCGAACCCGACAGCAGCGGCCTCGACCGGCTCGACGACCTGGTGGACCGGGCGCGGAGTACCGGACTGCCTGTTCAACTGACGATCACGGGCCAGCAGCGGCCGTTGCCGACCGAGATCGACCGTGCGGCGTACCGGATCGTGCAGGAGGCGTTGACCAACGTGACCCGGCACGCCTCCGCGGACGCCGCCACAGTCCACGTGGGATTCGGGAAACGGATGCTGACATTGCAGATCGACGACGACGGCACCGCAACGCCTGACACGCCACCGGTTCCGGGAGTCGGGTTGATCGGCATGCGTGAGCGCGTCACGTCCTTGGGCGGGTCATTGTCCGCCGCACCAAGGAAATCCGGTGGATTCACGGTTCGAGCGGAGTTGCCGGTCTGATGATTCGTGTGCTTCTCGTTGACGACCAGGCGTTGATCCGGGCAGGCTTCCGGGCTTTGCTCGCCGCCGAGGACGACATCACCGTCGTCGGTGACGCGGCCGACGGCGCCAGCGGCGTTTCGCTGGCCAGGCAGCACCGTCCTGACGTCGTACTGCTGGATGTGCAGATGCCCGTGATGGACGGGATCGAGGCGACCCGGCAGATCGCTTCGGATCCTGCACTGGCCGATGTGCACGTGGTGATCCTGACGAACTACGGGTTCGACGAGTACGTCTTCAACGCCTTGCGCGCCGGCGCCAGCGGATTCCTCGTGAAGGACACCGAACCCGCGGACCTGCTGACCGCGGTCCGCGTGGCCGCGCGCGGCGACGCCTTGTTGTCCCCTGCCATCACTCGCAGGCTCATCAGCGAGTTCGTCACCCGCACACCGCAGCCTGGACCGGTGATCGGGCTGGACGAGCTGACCAACCGGGAGAAAGAGGTCATGGCCCTGGTGGCGAAAGGACTGACCAACGACGAGATCGCCGCCCGGATGGTGATCAGCCCGACCACCGCCAAGACCCACGTAAGCCGCGCGATGACCAAACTCGGCGCCCGCGACCGTGCCCAGCTGGTCGTCTTCGCCTACGAATCCGGCCTAGTCAAAGCCCGCTAACCACCCGTGTCCACCATTCCAGCACCCCGTGTCGCACGTTCCAGCACACCGTGTCGCACGTTCCAGCACCATGAAATTCCCCGAGCGCTTCCTCTGGAATTTCATGGTGCTGGAGTGGTCAACACGGTGTGCTTCAAAGGTCAACACGGGGTGCGGCAAAGGTGGACACGGGGTGTGGCAAAGGTGGACACGGCGGGGGCAGGGTTGGGTCAGGGTGGGGTGACGACCAGGCAGGCGTTGTGGCCGCCGAAGCCGAAGGAGTTCGACAGGGCTGGGCCGGGGGTGATCGGGCGTGGGCTGCCGTGCACCACGTCGATTTCCATCCCTGGCTCGAGTTCCTCGTGGTTCGCGGTCGGGGGGACGACGGCGTTCTGCAGGGTCAGCACTGTCGCGATCGCCTCGACCGCGCCTGCCGCGCCGATCAGGTGCCCGATCACGCCCTTGGTCGATGTGACCGGCGGCCCGCCCGGACCGAAAACCTTCTGCAGCGCATTGGCTTCCGCCCGGTCGTTCAACGGCGTTGACGTCCCGTGGGCGTTCACGTGCACGATGTCCGACGGCTGCAAGCCCGCGTCCGTGATCGCCTGAGTCATCGCACCAACTGCCGAAGCGCCGTCAGGCAAAGGCATCGACAGGTGGTACGCATCCGACGTGGCGCCATAGCCCGCCACAATCCCATGAATTCGGGCACCTCGGGCTTGAGCGTCTTCAAGACGTTCCAGGACAACGAATCCAGCACCCTCGCCCATCACGAAGCCGTCACGGTCCTTGTCGAACGGACGTGAAGCCTTGTCGGGCGCGTCATGCCGACCGGAAACAGCGTTCAGCTTGCCGAAAGCGGCCAATGTCAACGGGCTGACCGTCGATTCCGCGCCACCGGCCAGAACCACGTCGGCACGGTTGGTCCGCAGCATCAGCACGGCCTGTCCGATCGCGTCCACCCCAGCTGCGCACGTCGTGGCGATCGTCATGGCAGGCCCACGCCACCCCAGCTTCATGGCCAACGTTGCCGCACAAGCATTCGGCATGCTTACCAACGGCAGCAACGGGTTCACCTGCTGCGGACCGAACAGGTAGTAGTTACGGGCATCCTTGTCCGTTGTCCGCCTGCCTCCAACCGCGTTGCCGACCACAATGGCCGTACGGCCCGGGTCAGGCTTGGGTGAACCAGCGTCGGTGTAAGCGGTCAGGCCGGCGGAGACGCCATACCAGGCGAACGGGTCCATCCGGCGGGCTTCCTTGGCTGTGACCAGGTTCAGTTCGGCAACGCCACGCACGGAACAGCCGAAGCGCGGCAAGTCGTTGTCCGCCTTGTCCTCGACCTCGAACGGCGCCGCCACGGACTTTCCGGCCAGTACCGTCGACCAGAAGTCGTCCACTGTGGAGCCCGCTGGGCTGACGACCCCGAGGCCGGTGATCGCGATCATGACAGCAGTCCGGTCTGCCGCGCCGCGCTGATGAACGAGTCGATCGCGAAATCGATGTCCGCGCGGCTGTGCGCCGCGGTGATCGCGATCCGCAGCCGGGCGAGGCCTGGCTGCACGGCCGGGCTGATCACCGGGAGACCGATCACGCCCGCCTTGCGCAGCGCGGTGGCGTAGTCCCATGCGTTCTGGTCCGAGCCGACGATCAAGGGCACGACCGCGGTCTCACTGTCGCCGGTGTTGAAGCCTGCCTGCTTCACGATGTTACGGAAACGCGCCGACTCGCGCTGTGCGTACGTCACGCGCTCGGGCTCGCGGTCCAGAATCCGCAGGGACTCCAGCGCCGCACCGACCTGGGCGGGGGCGAGTGCCGCGGAGAACAGGAACGGCCGGGCGAAGCGCTTCACGTAGTCCATGAACGGCTTCGAGCCGACGATCCAGCCTCCGTTGGCCGGGATCGCCTTGGATAGCGTGCCGACCTTGATGTCGGCCTTCACCTTGTACTCGAAGTGTTCCTCGATGCCACGACCGGTCGCGCCGATCACACCGAGTGCGTGTGCTTCGTCCACCATCAGCAGCGCGTTGTGCTTGTCGCACACCTCGCGCAGTTCCGGCAATGGCGCGATGTCGCCGTCCATCGAGTACACGCTGTCCACGATGACCAGCCGGGTTCCGCCTGGCTCGGTCGCGTCCAGCCTGCGGTCGAGGTGAGCGGGGTCGTTGTGCCGGAAGCGGGTCAGCGTGGCACCGGTCAGCTGCGCTCCGTCCACAATGGACGCATGGTCCAGCTTGTCGAGGAAGATCGTGTCACCGGGACCGCACAACGCGCCGATCGTGCCGACATTGCCCGCGTATCCCGAGCTGAACACGACTGCGCTCTCCCTGCCCAGGAAATGCGCGACCTCTTCTTCCAGTTCCTCGTGCAACGGGATCGTGCCTGCCAGGGCACGCACACCCGGAGTACCTGTTCCGTACTCGTCAATGGCGGCTTTCGCCGCGGTGACGACTCGTGGATCGCCGTTCAGCCCGATGTAGCCGTAACCGGACATCATGAGGAGACGCTCGCCCTCGAGCAGCACGTACGGGGTGTTGCCGTCCGCTGTGTACGGCACGAAGTTGTTGCGGCGACTGGAGTCCCACTCGAGTTGCTTGATCCGCTGGCCGACCGCTTCGATCTTCGGCTCGAGATGCCGCCAGGCTTCCGATGCGTTCACGTGCGTCTCCTCAACCACTGGACATCGCTCTACAGGCAGTTCTACGCATCGCCCGCAAGCCCGGCGCAACAGCCGTCTAGGATCACCGGGTGGCTTCGCTCGAGACCGCGAGCCCGGCGTTGGAGGTCCTGCGCCGGGTGTTCGGCTACGACACCTTCCGCGGTGAACAAGGGGCGATCGTCGAGCACGTGGCCGGTGGCGGCGACGCGCTCGTGCTGATGCCCACCGGCGGCGGCAAGTCCCTCTGCTACCAGATCCCGTCGCTGGTGCGGCCGGGCGTCGGGATCGTCATCTCGCCGTTGATCGCGTTGATGCAGGACCAGGTGGACGCGCTGAACGCGCTCGGCGTGCGGGCCGGATTCCTCAATTCCTCGCAGGACTTCGAGGAACGCAGGCTGACCGAGGCGATGTACCAGGCGGGCGAGCTGGACCTGCTCTACCTGGCGCCGGAGCGGCTGCGGGTGCCCGCGACGCTGGATCTGCTGGACCGCGGCCGGATCGCGTTGTTCGCGATCGACGAGGCGCACTGCGTGGCGCAGTGGGGGCACGACTTCCGCCCCGACTACCTCGGCCTGTCCGAGCTGCACGAACGCTGGCCGAAGGTGCCCCGCATCGCGCTGACCGCCACGGCGACCAAGGCCACCCACGCCGAGATCGCGTCCCGGCTCAACCTGGACGACGCCCGGCACTTCGTCGCGAGCTTCGACCGGCCGAACATCCAGTACCGGATCGTGCCCAAGGCCGAACCGAAGAAGCAGTTGCTGGACCTGCTGCGCACCGAGCACAAGGGCGACGCGGGCATCGTCTACTGCCTGTCCCGCTCGTCGGTGGAGAAGACGGCCGAGTTCCTCGTCGCCAACGGCATCGACGCGGTGCCGTATCACGCGGGGCTCGACTCACGCACGCGTGCCGAGAACCAGGCGCGGTTCCTACGCGAGGACGGCCTGATCGTCGTCGCGACGATCGCGTTCGGTATGGGCATTGACAAGCCCGATGTCCGGTTTGTCGCCCACCTCGACCTGCCCAAGTCGGTCGAGGGCTACTACCAGGAGACGGGCCGCGCGGGCCGTGACGGCCTGCCGTCGACCGCATGGCTGGCGTACGGCCTGCAGGACGTTGTGCAGCAGCGCAAGCTGATCGAGCAGTCCGAGGGCGACGACGCGCACCGCCGTCGGCAAAGTCAGCACCTGGACGCGATGCTGGCGTTGTGCGAGACCGTCGAGTGCCGCCGCGTGCAGCTGCTGGCCTACTTCGGGCAGGAATCCACGGCGTGCGGCAACTGTGACACGTGTCTGACGCCACCTGAGTCGTGGGACGGCACGATCGCCGCGCAGAAGCTGCTGTCCGCGATCTACCGGCTGCAGCGAGAGCGGCGGCAGAAGTTCGGTGCCGGGCAAGTGATCGACATCCTGCTCGGCCGCAAGACCGCGAAGGTCATCCAGCACGACCACGACACGCTGACGGTCTTCGGCATCGGCGAGGAACTGTCCGAAAGCGGCTGGCGCGGCGTGGTGCGGCAGCTGCTGGCCCAAGGACTGCTCGCCGTGGAAGGCGACTACGGAACGTTAGTGCTGACCGACGCCAGCGCCTCGGTGCTCCGCAAGGAACGCACGGTGCTGTTGCGGCGCGAGAAAGTCACCAAAGCCTCGGCGAAACCGGCCAAGAAAGCGGCCGTGGACATGCCGGAAGAGGCCGCGCCGGTGTTCGAACGGCTCAGGGCGTGGCGCGCCGCGACGGCCAAGGAACAAGGCGTTCCGGCGTATGTGATCTTCCACGACGCAACACTCCGGGAGATCGCGACGTCATCACCACAGACGCTCGAGGAACTCGGCCGGGTCAGCGGAGTCGGCGAGAACAAGCTCGCCAAGTACGGCCAGCAGGTGCTCGACACGCTGAACGCGTGAGAACAGCGGTTGTTCGGGGTACCCGGGCGTCATCGGGACGACGCCGGGAGCCGCAGCATGTTCACGCCCTATGAGCGCAGACAACTCCGTCTGATCGAGGAGTGGTTCGAGCAGGACGATCCGCAACTCGCGCGCACCCTGCGCTCGGGTCCGGTGAAACGCCCGTCGGCCGTGCCCCAGTCGATCGTGCTGGCCGTGGCCGGATCACTCGGCTTGCTCGGCATCATCACCGGCGCGTTCATGCTCATCTTCAGCGCGCTGGTCGCGGGCACCGTCGCCGGCTGCATGATCGTGTCGAGGCGCAAGTCCGACAAGTGATCACGCGGTGAGGTCACGCCGCTTGAGGCTGACCAGACCGGCTCCGGCGATCAGCGCGGTCGCGGCCGTCAACACGATCAGCGGTGTGGCGTCGAACGCGGCCCCGGTAAGGATCTTCGGCAGGTGGTGGAACGGGACGACCTGGTTGGCCAGCCAGTAGTCGATGCCGAGGACCGGCCCGAGCACCTCGCCGAAGACGTTCAGCATCACGAAGACCGTCCACACGCAGGCCACAGCCAGCCGCGGCAGGGTGCCGAGGACGAACACCGCGATCGCACCAAGGATCCAGATCGCCGGGATCAGGGACGCGGTGGCGCCGAGGACGAGCGCGAGCCGGCCATAGACCAGGCCGACGGCAAGCCCACCGGCCAGCATCATGACCGCGACACCAAGCCCGGCGAACGCCAAATGCCCTGCCGCCCAACGCATCCGGCTCAGGCCCGTGGACAGGGTGAGCTCGGCCCGGCCGGTGGTCTCCTCGGTCCGCATCCGCACCACGGCCAGCATCGGGTACAGCGCCGCGATGTAGCCGAAGCTCAAAATGATCAGCCAGATGAAGGCGTCCGCCACGTCGGCGTCGGGCGTCATGGCGTAGCGCTTGAAGAATTCCTGCGCGACCGTGCCTGACCGGTCCGCCATATCCCGCATGCCACCGGCGACACTTGCCGTGGCCAGACCGACGATGACGAAGGCCGCCGTCCACCCGAGGAGCTGGCCGCGGTGGATCCGCCACGGGAGATTCGCGTGCCCACCCGCGCGCCCAGGCTTCGCCGGAACGACACCGGCTCCGAAGTCCCTATGCGCGGCCAGCCAGTAGGCCGTTGCGGCGGTCAAGATCGCAAACCCAACGGGCACAGCCACAACCCACCACCGGTTGCCGCCATACGGCTGCACGAGGTGAGCCCAGCCCGTCGGCGACAACCACCTGAGCCACAAGACGCCGCTGCCGTCAGCGACAAACCTGAGTATGTAGCCAACGCCGAGAACAGCTCCTGCGATGGCGTTCGCTGTCCTTGCGCGCTCGGTCAGTTGTGCCGACAACGCCGCTACGGCCGCGTAAACACAGCCCACTGCGGCGATTCCCGCGCCAAACGCCCCTGCGCCTGCAACACCGAATCCAGCCATCGCCCCGGCTGACAGCAATCCGATCAGGATGCTCAGCCCAACCGTCTCAACGAGGCTTGCTGTCAGCAGCGCGAACCGCCCTACGCGTAGGAGTTCGACGCTGCCCCTTTCCTCTTCTGCCCGGGTGTGCCTGATCACCGTGAGGACAGCCATCAATCCCACGAGCATCAGGGCGATGTCCCCGATCTTCCACAAGGCGAGATTGCCCAGCCCGTCCCCGTGCAACTGGCCTGTGAAGGCGTTGAGAGCGGTGTTCGTCTTCACTTCGGCAGCGAACTCCGCCCTCGCTTGCGGCGTCGGAAATGCCTCCTCGTACTGCTTGGCCGTGCCCACGACCATGGCAGGCACCAAGAGCACCCACACGCTTGCGGTCAGCCGATCCCGGCGCAGGTTGTGCCTCACCAGCGGCCATGTCCCCACTAATCCCCCTGACATACTTCACAAGCTACACACCTTTCACAACTTTGTGAAGCCGCTCTGTTGCCTGCCGCCGTACCATGGGTTCATGCCCGCGTCGGGCGAAGTGCCAGTCACGAACATGCTGCTGTACTTGATGATCGCGATAGCACCGACGGCAGCGTGTTGGACACTGCTGCGCCTGCCTCGACTGGCTCGCCGGCTGCGGCGGTCCACCCCGGTCGCCACCAACCCGCCCATCGAACGCCTCGCGGCTGATTTGCGCCGGGTCCACCGCATCATCGTCGGCTACGGGCCAGGAACGCCGATGATCCGCCGCACCGGCGCACTGCGGGCGTACGACGCCTTGTTGATGCAGGCGTGCCGTGCGGTCGATGTTCCCCATCGGCTCGACCAGTTGCCGACCGGCACGCCCTTGGAAGTTGAACGACTGCGCGTCGAGGAGTCACTGATGTCCGCAGGGTTGGTCATCCGCTAGCGCCGGCGTCCGTTCACTCTTCTGAAAAGTCATGCCCCGGCCGCTGGGACAGGGCATTGACAGGTTACGATCCTCGTGTTGAATTCAGGTCTTAAACAAAGTCTTAACATATAGCCGCCGCTGTACCTCCCCGTATCCCCTGCACAGGAGGCCTCCGTGGCACCTCGCCCGTTGCGGCGTGCGGTCTTACCGTGCGTCGCAGTACTAGCCACCGCGCTTGCCGGCGCACCGATCGCGAACGCCGCGACCGAGCACGAAGCTGAAGACGCGACCATCTCCCAAGGTGTCGTTGAGTCGAACCACGCCGGGTTCACCGGCCGTGGCTTCGTCAACTACGACAACCTGGTCGGCAGCTACGTCGAGTGGACTGTTCCCAACACCGCGGCCGGTCCGGCCGATCTCACGTTCCGATTCGCCAACGGCACGACCGTGAACCGCCCGATGAACATCACGGTCAACGGTGTCACAGTCGCCAACAACCACGCCTTCAACGGCACCGGCGCGTGGACGACCTGGCAGACCGCCACGGTCCGGGCAAACGTTCCCGCAGGCAACCTGACCATCCGCGCGACGTCGACGACCGCGAACGGCGGGCCGAACGTCGACAAACTCACCGTGTCTCTTGTGGATGGACAGGCGCCGAGCGCGCCATCGAACCTGCGCTCCACCGGCACGACCCACAACACGACTTCGCTCGCGTGGAACGCGGCGACCGACAACATCGGCGTGACCGGCTACGACGTCTACCAGCACGGCCAGCTGATGAAGAGCGTGGCGGGCAATGTCCTTGCCACCACGGTCGAAGGCCTGACACCGGACACCGAGTACCAGTGGGCCGTGTTCGCGAAGGACGCGGCAGGCAACGTCTCCCCGGGCAGCAACATCATCTTCGTGCGCACAAGCTCGGCGCCGCCGGACAACCAGGCTCCCACGGTTCCCGGCAACCTGAACTCGCCGCGTAAGACAGCGACCACTGTGGACCTGGCGTGGACCGGTTCAACCGACAACGTCGGCGTCTCCGGCTACGAGATCTTCCGCGATAACGTCCAAAGTGGAACCGCAGACGGCTCGGCGACCACCACGACCGTTGCCGGTCTGACAACGGGCACGGCGTACCGGTTCAAGATTCGCGCACGGGACGCGGCAGGCAACGTTTCCGGCTTCAGCAACGAGATCACTGTGACACCGTCCAACAGTGGCCCGTCGGGTGTACCGAATCCTGGCACCGTGACCACTTTGGCCAGTGGCGTGGATGTCCCATGGGGCTTGGTGTTCCTGCCGGACGGCTCGGCACTGTTCGCCGAACGCAACTCCTTCAACATCTACCGGCTGACCGAGTCGGGCCAACGCACCCTGGCCGGCCGGATCAACCAGGCCGTCGGAACCGGCGGTGAAGGTGGCCTGCTCGGCCTGGAAGTCGCGTCGACATTCGCGGCGGATCACTGGCTGTACGTCTATCACACGGCCAGCGAAGGCAACCGCGTCATCCGGATCAAGTACGAGAACAACCAGCTGGTGCAGAACACGTACCAGACCCTTGTGCAGGGCATTGGAAAGAGCCAGTTCCACAACGGCGGCAGGCTGCGGTTCGGACCGGACGGCAAGCTGTACATCAGCTCCGGTGACGCGCAGAACGCCAGCCAAGCGCAGAACAACAGCTCCCTCAACGGAAAGATCCTGCGGATCAACGCGGACGGAACGATCCCGTCGGACAACCCGTTCGGCAATGCCGTGTGGAGCAAGGGACACCGCAACCCGCAAGGCCTGGACTTCGACTCCCAAGGCCGTTTGTGGGCAGCGGAATTCGGGAACACGATCATGGACGAGGTCAACCTGATCACGCGGGGCGGCAACTACGGCTGGCCCAACTGTGAAGGGACAAGCGGAAGTTGTGGTGGTTTCACGGCACCCAAAAAGACCTGGCCGACGAGCCAGGCTTCACCGAGTGGGCTGACCATCATCAACGACTACGTGTTCGTGGCGACAACGGTCGGCCAGCGCGTCTACCGGATGCGGATTGACGCCAGCAGCAACCTGGTCGAGCAGCAGCAGTACTTCCAGGGAACGTACAACCGCCTGCGGACAGTGGAAGTCGACCAGCAAGGCGACATCTGGCTGACCACGACAACAGACAAGGACGGACAAGCCAACAACGACCGGATCCTGCACGTGGACATCGTGTACTCCGGCGGCTGACCTTCCTTCGAGACCGCTCGGATGGCCGGGACAACTGGCGGCGCTCCGGCCATCCGAGCACCTGCGCTCTGGGCGACCCCGCTCGGTTGCTGCGCAACCTCGCCGTGTCGCTTCGGATAATTTGGGGGGCCGAGCCCCCAAACCCCCACGGTGCGGGTTCCTTCCGACACAGCGCTGGGCGCGTTTCGCTTGAACCAACGCACTTCTGGCCCATGGCGGTGTGACGTTCTGCGACAAATCCCGCCATTCAGGGGAGCCCTTGTTTTTACATTATCAAAGGGGTCTGACAGTTTCGGCCGCACAAGGCTTCTACCAGGGCAGATGATCAGTACTTCACTCTGTACCAGATGTTCACCGCGTCCTCGGTCGCTGAGAAGCGGATTCGCTCCAGCTTCACCTGGGTACCGCCGGGGTGGTCGAACAGTCGGACTCCGTCGCCCAGCATGACCGGCGTGATGATCGTGAGTACCTCGTCCAACGCCTGGGCCTCGATCAAACCACGAGCTACGTTGGCGCCGAGCACGTTCACATACTTATCCCCTGCGGCCGCCCGGGACTTCTCGATTGCCTCCGAGATGGAGTGCACGAACGTCACCCCGGGCACGGGCCGGGCAGGAGCTTTGTGCGCCAGCACGAACTGAGGGCCGGACCAGCCGCCTCCGAAGGCCTCGCCTTCCTGAGGCGTATCGCGATAAGGATCGTCGCCGCCGAATGTCCGGTTTCCCGTGAGGATCGCGCCGACATCGCCGATCAGGTCGTCGACCAAGGGGTTGGGGCCGAGATAGTCCGTCAGCCATTGCATGTCGCCGCCTGGTCCCGCGATGAAGCCGTCGGCCGACATGGACACCGAGTACAGCATTTTCGCCATCGGTCACCTCCAGGCGTGTAGACCACCAGCCGCGCCGAAACTCATCGAGCCGAGCCCGAGTCGTTCGTTCATCATCTCAACGAACTTGTGGGTCTTGACTGATCACCGGTCGGCCGAGCAGCATCGGTAGTCATCGGATGACTACCGCGCGATCCGCCGCAACGCGAGGGACTGATGCCCCCAACGTCGGGGAAACGTCGGATGTTGCGACGGGTTCCTGCACCCACTGGAGTGTGCATGCCTACACGACCCAGACCGGCGGTGGCCCTGCTGACCCTTGCCGCCCTGCTCATCAGCCCAACGCACGCAGTCGCCCAACAGTCGATCCCCGATCCCGTGATAGTTCCGCTGACCCAGTACTTCGACAACGACGGGATCGACTCGGCATCGGCCCGGGACGGCAACTTCGACGGCTCGGGCTACACCTTCCCCGCCGAAGGCCTGCCCAGCGGCCAGATCCAAGTCGACGGCGTGCCCTACGCGTTCCCCAGCGCCGCACCCAACACCAAGAACAACGTCATCGCCCTGGGCCAACGCATCAACGTCCCCCGAGGCCGCTACCACGCTGCGCACTTCCTCGTCGCGGGCAGCTACGGAGTGGCCTCAGGCACAGCGACCGTGCACTACGCCGACGGCAGCACAACGACCGCATCCATCGGCGGCCCCGACTGGTACGCTACGAACGGCCCGATCTCCGCGCCGTTCCGCTACAGCCCAAGCGGTACCGACCAGCACCAGGTGTCCATCTCCACCGCGCAGATCTGGATGGACGCGACCCGCGAAGCCGTCGCCCTCACCCTGCCGACAACCAAACCACCGCAGCCCAACCAAGCGAGCCTGCACATCTTCGCGATGACCGCGCAGCCCGCAGCGAAAGGCAAAGCGCTGGCGCTACGGCAAAGCCGCTCAACGACAAAGCTGATCAACGGCGTACAGGCCGTCGAGGCAACAATCACCAACCTCGGCGACGAGTGGATCACCGAACGGGACGCGGTCCAGGTCACCGTCGACGTCTTCGGCGCCCGAACCATAAGGCCCGCACAGATCCGCAGGCTCGCACCCGGTGACGAAGCGCGCGTGCGGATCGGCATCGTGCGCACCGGGGCGCCCGTGGACACGATTGTGAACGGAAAGGTTGTCGCGCAAGGAAGGCATCTCAAAGCCGAGCAACCGGTCCGGTTCACGCTCGGCGTCAAGGACTACCAAGCCACCGACGCCTCACTGGCCACGCACGAGTCGCCGTATTGGTTCGACGACGCCAAGTTCGGCATCTTCATCCACTGGGGCATCTACTCCGTGCCCGCGTGGTCGCCGCCCGGCGAGCAGTACGCCGAGTGGTACTGGCGATGGATGGAGGACAAGAACAACGCTGTCCACGCGTACCACGAGAAGACCTACGGCAAGGACTTCAAGTACGACGACTTCATCCCGCAGTTCACCGCCGAGAAGTACGATCCGAAGGCGTGGGCACAACTGTTCCAAGAGGCCGGTGCCAAGTACTACGTGCTGACTTCCAAGCATCACGAGGGTTTCGCGCTGTACGACTCCACAGTGTCCGGTCGTGACTCGGTCGACCTCGGTCCGAAACGGGACCTGGTCAAGGAGTTGTTCGACGCGTCCCGCCAGTACACCCCGGAGATGCGCAACGGGCTCTACTTCTCCATGCCCGAGTGGTACAACCCGGACAATCCGTGGACGGGCCACGGCCCCAAGAACCCTTACACCGGAGCGGATGAGCCCTATACCGGCTATCAGTCCGGAAGGGACTTCGTCCGCGACTACCAGGCACCCCAGATGCGGGAGATCGTCCACCAGTACGACCCGGACGTGATCTGGTGCGACATCGGCGGCGTGAACGACAGCCGGACCGTGCTCGCGGATTACTTCAACCGCGCCAAGAACCGGCCGAACCCGAAGGACGTCACGGTCGATGACCGCTGCGGCATCCCGACCCACGACTACACAACGCCGGAGTACACCACCTATCCGGACACCGTGGTCAAGAAGTGGGAGGCCAGCCGCGGCCTCGACCCGCGTTCCTACGGCTACAACAAGGCCACGCCGGACAGCATGTACATGACCGCCGACGAGGTCGTGGACACGCTTGTCGACGTGACCAGCAAGAACGGCAACTTCCTGCTCGACATCGGCCCACGCGCGGACGGCTCGATCCCGGAGATCATGCAGACGCGCCTGCGGGAGACCGGCGCGTGGCTGAAGACCAACGGCGAGTCGATCTACGGCACGACGTACTGGTCACGAATGGCCGCGCAAGGCCCGTTGCGGTTCACCGTCAAGCAGAACGAGGCCTTCTACATCACGTCGCTCGACAAGCCGGGCAACCAGGTCGTCGTGGACGCGCCCGTGCCGGTCAGGGACGGCGACAGGCTCACCATGCTCGGCTACAACGGACCGCTGAAGTGGAGCAAGCAGAACGGAAAGCTGGTGATCGACGTGCCGCCGGCCGCGCAGGCAGCCGGACAGCACGCCTGGGTCTTCAAACTGACCTCGTGAGTGTTTTGGCCGGTTAGAACCGGCCAAAACACTCACGAGGGATTAGCTGCGGTGATGAGCCAGGTGGCGGAGTCGTACTCGACTCCCCGCTCGGTCTGATGCTTGGCCATGTCGGTGCGCAGAGCGGCGAGCACCGAGTCTCGCTGCTCCGCGTCGACCAGCTTGTGGAACTGGCTGGCGATGAACTCGGCCGCGTCCTCAGGGTCGCGGCCGAAGTACATCGTCCTGGTCAGCCCGGTCATCTTGACGTCGTCGAAACGCGCCTTGCCCAGCAGGGCCTTGCCCCGGTCCGGATCGCTCAGCGAGAACGCGTGCACTCCGTCCGGCGGCGGCTTCGGCAGGTCACGACCGGCCGCCAGAATCGTCCGGAACGTCGTGAGCCAAACGTTGTCGTCCATCGGTTGCCAGGCGAGCAGGACCAGCCTGCCGCCCGGCTTGAGCGCATGCCGGATGTTCGTGAACGCCGCGACCGGGTCTTCGAAGAACATCGAACCGTTACGGCTGATCGCGACGTCGAACGCGGCTTCGGCGAAGTCGTGCACCTGAGCATCCGCTTGTTCGAACCGGATGTTCGGGATCCTCTGGGAGCGCTGCCGGGCCAACGCGATCATCTGCCCGGAAAGGTCTACCCCCAGTACTTGTTTGGCGCTCGCGGCAGCCGTCCGGGTCGTGGTTCCGCTGCCGCACCCGATGTCGAGCACGTTGTCGGTCGGCTGGATGGCCGCCGCACCGAAGAAATCCCCCATGTAGTTCGCGATGCCCTCGTCGAGCCGGTCGGCGCGCTCCACCCAGAAGTCGCCCTCGCCGCCGTTCCATGACTTCCACTGTTCGACATTGGTTTCGCCCATGGGCGTCATCGTGGCAGGCCGACGTCCAGCAGGTCCTCCAAATAACGACGCAGGGCGGCCGAATCGTCGATCCGGACCGTGCCCGGCGTGGTGATCAGCGACAGGATCAGCCGGCAGCACCACTCCACGATCACGATGGGATCGACCGTCGGGAACTCGCCGTCCGCGATGGCCTGCTTGACGTGCGGGGTGAACAGCGCGAGACCGGTCTGGATGACCTGCTCGGAGTGCACGGTGAACCACGGCAGGACCGAGATCGGATTCTCCCGCAACACCTTCTGCAGCAGGGCGTGGTTCCTCGCGTACTCGACGACGGCCACGATGGTGTCGACGAACCGCTGCCGCAGCGTGCCCGGCCGGGTCACGATCGGCTCGATGGCCGCGTGCATCCGGGAGATGTCCCGCTCGATCAGGGCCATCACGATGGCGTCCTGGTCGCCGACGTACTTGTAGACCGTCGGCCGGGAAACCTTCGCCCGTTCGGCTATCGCAGCGTGGATCCGGGCGCCGGGATGGCTTTCCAGGAAACAATCCACGGCCGCATCCAGGATCCGGCCCTTCAGATCGTCCACCATAACCGAAGCCTATCTCTGCCTGTTGACCGCACGCACCCAGCAGGTTTACGTTTGATGAGCAGACGTAAAAGGGGTGCGCGATGAGGGACACCGAGCAGGATGCTCAGCGGTTGCTCAACGGGTCGGTCCGGCGCTCGTACGACTCCGCCGTGGACATCGACTGGGACGCCCCATTAGTCGACGGCAAGTACTTCCTGCCGCCGAACCTGTCCGCGCTCTACGACACTCCACTGTGGCATCGGCTGACGCCGCGGCAGCGGATCGAGCTGTCCCGCCAGGAACTGGCGAACTTGCTGTCGGTCGGGCACTGGTTCGAGAACGTGCTCAACCAGGCGCTGCTGCGGATGATCTTCGACGCCGATCCGGCCGCGCGGCACACGCACTACGCGCTGACCGAGATCGGCGACGAATGCCGCCACATGCTGATGTTCGGCAGGCTGATCGAGAAGATCGGCGCACAGTACTACCGCCAGCCGCGAGCCCAGCTGGCCATCACCAGCTCGCTGCCGCGCCGGCTGCGTGGCCTGCACCTCTGGGTCGGCGCGTTGATCGGCGAAGAGATCTTCGACGCGTGGCAACGCAAGATCATGGACGACCCCGGCATGCAACCGGTCGTGCGGCGGATGATGCGCATCCATGTCGTGGAGGAAGCACGGCACATCCAGTGGGCGCGCGAGGGCGTGGCGCGCCGGATGCGGTACGCGTCCTGGTGGGAGAAGGAAACCATCGGCCGGATGGTCGGCTTCGGCGGCCAGTTCTTCAGCGACCAGTTGGTACACCGCCGGATCTACGCCCGCGCGGGCCTCAACGCCGACGAGGCCTACCGGCAGGCTGTGGCCAACCCGCACTACCGGCAGGTCAAGCAGGAGGGCTTCGACAAGCTCTGCCGCTTCTTCGACGAGCAGGGCATCTTCCGCGGCAAGGCCCGGGAACGCTGGCGTCAGGCGGGATTCATCGCATGAAGGTCGCGCTGATCGACGTGCCCGACCGGATGATCCGCATGCTTCCCGGTTTCGCCGTGGTACTGCTCGACGAGGCCATCGACTACGAGTTCGACGCGCGGTGTGACATGTGGACGGTCACTGCGCCAAATGGCCGTACCACAACGGCACGGGTCATCGTGACGAGCTTCCCGGTGCCCGGCCCGAACGCGTTCCGGTTCGAGCGCAACAACTACCGGTACATCGCGCGCTGCCTGCGAATGATGGGCCTGCAGGACGCCAGACGCATCGAGGTCCGGCCGGACGCACGGATCTCGTACCGCCGTAAGCCCGATCCGCACAACTACATCTTCACGCCCTACGAGAGCGACCTCGACGAGACGCACCGAGGTCCGGCCGTACTGACCGTCGACGGCAAGCAGATCGACGTGAAGGTGCACCTGATGGGGCATCTCCAGCCGATCGACGGCAGCTATCGCTGGTACGGCCGGATCTTCGCGGACCCGAACGTCACGTCGGCGCACAGGAACGGCCACAAGGACGTCACTGTCAAGATTCCGGGCGGGCTGGAGCGCGCCGGGCGGCTCACCGAAGTCGACCCGTGGGGCAATATCCGGATCACCGGAAGCGGCCGTCCGCCCTTCCCCTATCCCTGACCAAGCGCTTGCACGAGCTTCTCGGCGATCGCCGGATCGGTGTCGCCGATCATCAGATCGAGCAACGCGTCGTCACGCAGCCGGACAGTCACCGAGGAGTCGGTGATCTTCCCGGGACGTCCGGCGATCCGGTCGGTGAACGCCGCCGATCCCACGCTGTCCACCACGACAAGGGCCAACGTCGTGCCGTCCGGCTTGCGCAGCGTGCATGTGCCGTTCTCGATCGCCTTGACCACCTCGAAGCCCAGCGTGTCCTCCGCGACCGTGCACAGCTGGAGGACCTGAACGGGCCGCGGCAGATCGATGAACTCCCCGGCGTTCAGGGGTGTCGACGCGAAGGCGATGGTGCCGTCATCGTCCACATCGGGCAGATTGTCGGTCTGCCTTGCCAGCACCGGAACGAGCTCGTCGAGCAGGCCGCGGACCGTCGACTCCAGGTTGGCCGCCGCCTGCGCGCGCAGGATCGGGGTCCGCTTGCTGGCCGAGCGGTAGCCGTCGGTCTCGGCGATGCTGACGTCGATCACGACCTTGTTGTTCACGTTGACCTGAGCGGGCCTGCCGCCGACCTGCTGGGTCGGCGCGAACTTGTCCCACACGGCCTGCAACGTCAGGTCGATCGTGGCCTTGCGTTCGTCGGAGATACGGCACGTTCCCTTGACGCGCTCGCGGAAAACCATGTTGGAGTTCAGCAGGTTCCGCAGCTGCTGCTCCGGCAAAGCGTTGCACAGCACCTGAGAGGCGGTGTCCGAGTGGACATAGCTGAGCGCTTCCCCACTTGACATCGGCACAGCTCGCGCGTGGTCCGCCGGCGGTGGCGGCGCTTGCTCCTGCGCCGCTGTACTGCATCCAGCAACCAACAACGCGCACACAATCAGAACGCGAACCATGGTCCCCTATTTCCGGCCGGCGCTTGCACAACTAGGACCTCGGTCCGGCGCCATCCGGCGGCCTGCCGACCGAGCGTCGGTGAATTGCCATCTGGTTTCCGGACAGTACACCCAACGGAATCAGTCGATCACCCGGGTTCATGATCGACCACCGCCGCACGAACGTGCACAACCGCAGTGCCCCAACGGTTTCCGCTGATCAACCAGCGCGTTGCCGGACAGCGGAGTCCTGGTGAACGACAAACGGCGTGATCCGATCCGTCCTCCTCGGTCGTCGCCTGCTTGAGGTTCAGCTCGAGCGCCTTCGAGCCCTGCTGGTCGACGATCCGGCACGTCCTGGTCTTACCCGTGATGTCGGGTTCGTACCGGACGAAGACCGGATGCGGCGGCGTGAGCGGCGAGCACCAAAGCACAGACCACGAGGCGACGCTTGATGAATCCCCCCAGGGTTCACGTCAGGGGATTGTGGCACACCAAGCTTCGATCGCGGCCAGCGTTTTCCGCTTGATGTCGCCCGGGGCCGCCGATGCGGTGATGGAGTGCTTGGCGATCGCGGCGAGTTTCTTGTCGGACAGGCCGATCATCTCCCGGGCGATGCGGTATTGGCCGGTCACGTTCGCGCCGAACAACAACGGATCATCGGACGCGAGGGCCACCGGGACGCCCGCGCCGAGGACTTCACGGATCGGCAACGATTCATAGGACGCTACGCCAAGTGGCGGATACGAGGTCGGGCAAACTTCAAGGGCCACTTGATGTTCGGCCAAATGGCCTAGTGTCTCCGGATCACGCATGGCGGTGATGCCGTGTCCGATTCGGTTGGCCCGCAAAGCGTCGACACATGCCCGGACGTGCCATGCGTCTTCGTAGAAACCGCCGTGCGGCACGGACATCAGGCCGGCGTCCGTGGCGATCCGGCATGCTTCCACGAAGTCGTCGATCCGGCCGCGGCGTTCGTCATTGGACAGACCGAAGCCGACCACTTTGGTATACCGGGTTGCCAGCCGGGCCAGCATGGTCGCGTGTTCGCCGGGTTTGGCCCAACTGGACGCGATGATCAGGCCGCAGGGTTTGCCTTCCATCGCGTCCAGCGCAACCTCGACCACGGGGTCATATCCGCCGAGCAGCGGCGCGTACGAGGTGGGATCCAGCTGGATCTCCACCCACGTACACCCGTCGGCGAGGTTGTCATCGATCGACTCGGTGATGATGCGGTGGATGACTTCGGCGCTGCGGACCACAGCGCGCCTCGCGTCGTACCGTTCCTGGAACGCTTCCCACAGCTGTGCCTCCCCCATCGGCAATGGCGCAGGCACAGTCAACCCGTGGACCGCGGCCAGCTCTTCGAGCGTGGCCTGCCGCATCCCACCAGTCAGATGCAGGTGCAGGTTCGCCTTCGGCAGTTCCCGGAGATCATCCACCACACCACACTAGGGGCAAGCCCCGAACACATCCATCTCCCACAACGAGAACCCGTACGGTGTCGCGCGGGATATCCCGTTCATCCGGACGTACCGTGCGGTGCCCGAGACGTTCAGATCCTCGATCCCGCCTGTCCCGGCGGATTGGCTGAACGCGTTCGTCCACGTTGAACCGTTTGTGGACAGTTGGATGGTGTACGCCCTGCCGTAGGCGACCTCCCAGTTCAACCGCACGCGGGTGATCTGCACCGTGCTGCCGAGGTCGATCTGCAGCCAGTTGGGTTCGTTGTGCGCCGAGGACCACCTGGTGCCGGTGTTCCCGTCGACCGCGAACGCCGCGGCCTGGTTCGGGCTCTCGATGCTGGACGCCGTCACCGGCCGGTTCCGGGAGATCAGCGGGCCACAGGTGGGTGGCGGGGTCGGCGGCGGCCCAGCGCCCCGTGTGTACACCGCGACGTAGTCGACGAGCATCGGCCGTCCCGGAACCGTTGCGTCAGTGGGGGTCGCCCCACCGGCCAGGGCGTTCGGGAAGGCGCCGCCCATCGCCACGTTCAGCAGGATGAAGTAGCCGGCGTGGCTGGTCATGTTGTTCCACGTGCCCGCGTCCATCTGGTTCTGGCTGACCTGGTGGAACTGCTGGCCGTCGACGTACCACCGCAGCTGGTTCGGGCTGATCGACCGATCCCACTCGAAGCGGTACGTGTGGAACGCGGACTGGCATGACGCGCCGGGACAAGCCCGGCTCGCACCGAGGCCAGTGGTCTCGTTGCACGGACCACCCGGGCTCACTCCACAGTGGAGCACGCCCCAGACAGCGTTGATACCGTTGACGTTCTCCATGACGTCGTACTCGCCAATGGACGGCCAGTTCCAGTAGTTGCCACGGTACGGCGCGCCGAGTGCCCAGAACGCGGGCCAATAGCCGAGCGCGGCTTGACCGGTGACATTAGGCATCTGGATCCGGCCTTCGATCCGCAGCACGCCGTTGGCCGGTGCCTTGAAGTCGGTACGGCGGGTCTCAATGCGCGCCGACGTCCAGTTCCCGGCGCCGTCGCGCAGCGGGGTGATGCGCAGGTTTCCCGCGCCGTCGTGCGCGAGGTTCGAGGTGTTGCGGGTGTAGTTCTGGATCTCTCCAGTGCCCCAGTTCGCCGGACCGCCGGGGTAGGAGTGACCGGTGTCGATGATCCAGTTGTTCTCGTTCGGCAGGGTGTTCACGCCGCCGGTGAAGTCGTCGGCCCACACCTGCGTCCACCCCGCGGGCGGAGGCGGCAGTGCGGCTTGCGCGGCGTCGAAGTGGATCAGTAAGGAGCCGATCAGGGCGCCGGTCAGTGCGACCGCCCTGACCTTCCGACCATGTCTGGTCATGACTACCTTCCCTCGAGACGTCGTTGACCCTTGGGATTCGCGGGCACAGGGGATGCCGGTGAGAGCGCTCTCACCGGCATTCTGGGCCTGCGGAGAAGGCGTGTCAAGAGAGCATCACCAATAGCGGCCCTCAGCCAGTACCGCCGAAGCCCTTAGCGGGTTATGACTAGTCCTAGGACATTCTTGTCATTTCGGTGGTTGGCAATGCGTGCCGATTCGATGGTGCAGTGCCGCGCAATTCAGCCAGGGTCACTCCTCCAGCAGCCCGAGTTCATGCGCGACGACCAACGCGGCCGCCTTGCGGTGCACCCGCAACTTCCGGAACAAGTTGCCCTGCAGGTTCTCGACAGTGCGTACGGATATACCAAGCAAACGCGCGGTTTGTTTGGTGGTGTGCCCTTGCGCGATCGCGGACAGGATCTCCTGTTCACGCGGGGTGAGGGCGAGCTGCCATCGGCGCCATTCACCACCAGGCGGCCCCAGCACCGCACGCGAGTACGCGGAACTGATCAGCACGTACCCGGCGTTCGCCGCCTCGACGGCCGGCACCAGCAGATCGTCTATTAAGGACGCAGGAAGGATCGTCACACCACTGGCAACGGCCTGCGCCACCACGTGTTGTTTGGGTTCTTCGCTAGTGACGGCAACGACTCCGCGGCCTGGTTGAGCGCTCAAGCTCGTCGGCTGCGGATCGATCAACACTAAAACCGCGGAGTCGTCCTTGGTGTCGTCTTCCGCGCGTTGTTGGGGCACTGAGTGCATGTCGATCACGATGATGTGGTGCTTGTCGAGCGTTTCCCTTGCCCGATCAGCGATCGGGCCGTCGTTCTTGGTGAGTACGACCCGCAGACCAGGTCTTCGCTCCTGCGGTAAACCGTCCCGCGCCGGTTGCGCCTGCGACAACAAACCAAGGCGGACAGCGCTCGCCGCGGCGTGCGCCTGGTTGTGGACGCCCAGTTTGGTGAAGATGCGCTGCTTGTGGTTCTCCACGGTGTGCGGACTGATCCCCAGTTCCAGTCCGATTTGCCGAGGCGGATAACCCGCGCAGACGAGGTACAGGACTTCCAGTTCCCGCTGGGTAAGCGCGTCACCGCCGCCACGCTTCGCCCGTGCGGTCTCGATTGCCGAGGATGGTGCCCGGACGGCGGCCAGCAACGCCTCAAGGCCACCGGAGTACGGCACCAAAGCACTCACTCCGGCTTCATAGGCCCGAATCACGTGCGCGGTGGTCAAAGATTGATGCAGGCCAATCATTCGCATCGGCCTGCCGGGCGGCAACAGCAGCGACACCAGCCGGTCGTTGCTCCATCTGGGCGCGTCCGCTTCGAACAGCGCGATGCTCGGCCTGCGAAGATCGCAGAGCTGGATGAGTTCCGGCCCCGACGTGGCGGTGCCGAGCATCGCGATATCGGGCTCGCGCGCGAGGTGCGCTGCCAGCATTTCGCGGAACAACCGGTTGTGATGCTGCAGGACAACACTGAGAACGGTTTCCACCATGGCCCGACCCCCGGTCCGTTTCCCGCATCATGACACAACCAAGGGTTTACGAACAGATCGGAACATTCCCACCAATTGCTTGCGCCGAACGTACGGAATGCGGGACAACTATCCTGTTTGATCTTGACTGGACGTGGTGGGTTCCGTTGTATATCGGTTGGTTCAAGGTTGTAAATCGTTGTTCCTCTTAGCCTTGGGAGAGTCGATGAAGCGTTTGGCCCTGACGTTGGCCGCCGCACTGACGATCACCACACCGCTGACCGCACACGCAGCCGACGCCTCGATCGCAGGCATAACGGGTGCGGGAGTGCACAACGCTTACGAACAAGGCACTTTCCCATGGATGATCGACGCACTGGAATCCGGAGCGTCGATGCTCGAGCTGGACGTCTGGCAGAACTTCCTTGGCAGCAGGCGCTATCAAGTGAGCCACGAGCCATGGGCACCGGCCAACAACTGCTCGTCGGCGACGACCTTCAGCGCATTACGGACAGGCTCGAGAAACCAGAGCCTGGAAGCCTGCCTGCGAAACATCAAGTTGTGGCACGACCAGAACCCGAACCACGCACCATTGATCATCAAGCTGGAAGCAAAGAACGGATACGACGGCCGAGGCGGGTACGGCCCGGCTCAGCTCGACGCGCTGATCGCTTCGTCGCTGGGGGCAGGGAACGTGTTGAAGCCCGCTGACGTCAAGGGAAGTCACGCGAGCTTGGACGCGGCGGTCAAGGCTGGGGCCTGGCCGAGCCGGGAGGGTTCGCGCGGGAAGTTCATGTTCACTTTGATCACCGGTGCGTTCGAGGCCGGGAATCCCTTTGATACGTACGACACGCACCACGAGTACGCGGACTACCTCACGGGGCTCGGCGGCAATCTGGGGTCCGCCATGATGTTCCCGACGATCAACGGGGCCTCGGCTACGGATCCCCGCGTTGGGGAGAACGGTGGCACTCGGGCGCAGTGGTATGTGACTTTTGATGGGGATGCCAATGGGTGGTTTGCTGGGGATACTAGCTTCTACACCAGGAACAACTACTTGGTGACCATGGCGAGTGTCCACAATGTCGCTCCCGCGATTGATGGACGGAACCCGACTGTCCAACAGGGACAGGACAAGGTTCGCCAGGTTGCGGCTAAGGGTGCCACTGTGGCTTCGAGTGACTGGACCAACCCTGCGATTGTTGGGTTTACTGTTCCTCGGGGCTGACGCGGCACTGGTGTTCAGGTGGTTACGGCGGCGCCGATTTGACATGGAGCACCAAATCGCGCCGCCCCAACCACCTGACACTCACGGGGAGAAATGCCAGATCCCCCGAAGAACCCGAAACATAGAAAGCCGCCTCCCACAAAGGAAAGGCGGCCTTCCAGCAGCACAAACTCAGTGCCCGCGAACCCGCTTGATAGTGTCGCGGTACCACAGTGCACTTTGTTTCGGTGTGCGGACTTGGGTTTCGTAGTCCACGCGGACGATGCCGAATCGCTTCTCGTAGCCATAGGACCACTCGAAGTTGTCCATCAACGACCAAGCGAAGTACCCGCGCACGTCGGCCCCCGCCTGACGTGCACGCGCGACCGCGCCGATGTGGGTGTTGAAGTAGTCGACCCGGTCGAAGTCCCGGACGAACCCCGCCGCGTCCGGTTCGTCCTCGAACGCCGCGCCGTTCTCGGTGATCACCATCGGCAGGCCCGGATAGTCCTTCGACAACCGGACCAGCAGTTTGGTGAACTCCTGCGGCACGATCTCCCAGCCCATCGCGGTCACCGGGTGACCTTGTGGGATGGAACGCTCGACTGGATTTCCGTCCGCGTCGCGATCTTTTCCGTTCTCGTCGAGGCCCGAGAAGACGTGTCCACTGTAGAAGTTCACACCGAGCACGTCGATCGGTGCCGAGATCACGCTGAGGTCGCCCGGCCGGACCGGGATCCGGATCCCGCGTGCCGCGAGGTCTTCGACCACGTCGGCCGGGTATCGGCCGTGCACCAACGGATCCATGTAGATCCGGACACCGAGGCCGTCGGCGCGGCGGGCCGCGGCGATGTCCAGCTCCGAGTCCGTCGCCGGTTCCGATGTGCCCATGTTCAGCGTGATGCCCAGTTCGATCGGACGAGGCGCCGCGGCACGCATCCGTTGCGTGGCAAGGCCATGGCCGAGCAGCAGGTGGTGCACCGCCGAGATCGCCGCAGGCATGTCCTGACGGCCAGGTGCCTGGCGGCCGTTGCCGTAGCCGAGCATCGCCGAGCACCAGGGCTCGTTCAGCGTCGTCCACGTCTGTACGCGGTCCTTCAGCTGGTCGAACACCAGCATCGCGTAGTCGGCGAACCGGTATGCGGTGTCCCGCACCGGCCAGCCGCCTTCGTCCTCCAGCTCCTGCGGCAGGTCCCAGTGGTACAGGGTGACCCACGGGTCGATGCCCTTGCCCAGCAACTCGTCCACTAACCGGTCGTAGAACGCCAGGCCCGCGTGGTTCACCGGGCCACGACCACCCGGCTGCACGCGCGGCCACGCCACCGAGAACCGGTACGTGTCGACGCCGAGTGAACGGATCAGCTCGACGTCCTCCGGCATCCGGTGGTAGTGATCGCAGGCGACGTCACCGTTGTCGCCCTCGTGCACCATTCCCGGAGTCCGGCAGTACGTGTCCCAGATGGAGGGTGTTCGCCCGTCCTCGTCATACGCTCCTTCGATCTGGTACGCCGAAGTCGCGACACCCCAACGGAATGAGGACGGCAGCGTGTCGATCGGATCGGTGCTTTCCCTTGTTTCGGGGGTTCCGACGGTTGGCGCAGTTGTATCCATAGGTCTCCTAGTCAGAACCATTCAGTGGATGGGGTGCAGCCAGCAGGCCACCGTACGCTGCTGTCCAGTGCTGATTCCTGCTGGATGGGTCTCGGGAATTCCCAGTACCGGCAGGTCTGTCGCGCACGGGTCGAAGGCCTTGGGACAGCGTGGATGGAACGCGCAGCCGGTCGGCATCGCGCGCAGATCCGGCGGAGAGCCGGGGATACCGGTCAGTTCCCTGCGCGGCCCACGCAGCGCGGGGAACGAGTGCAGCAAACCGTCACTGTAAGGGTGCAGTGAGTCCCGGTAGATTTCCGCGGCCGGTGCCTCTTCGACGATCCGGCCGCCGTACATGATCGCGATCCGGTCGGAGAACTCGACCAGCAGCGACAGGTCGTGCGTGATGAACAGCACCGAGAAGCCCAGCCGCTCACGCAGTTCGATGATCTGGCCGAGGATCTGCCGTTGGATCACCACGTCCAGCGCCGTGGTCGGCTCGTCCATGATCACGATACGTGGATCGAGCGCGAGCGCCATGCCGATCATCACGCGCTGGCGCATTCCACCGGACAGCTGGTGCGGGTACGCGTCCAGCCGGTCGGCGGAGATCCCCACCAGCGACAGCATCTCCTTGGCCCTATCAAGCCGGGAGCGCGGGGTGGATTCCGGGTCGTGCGCCTTGATCACGTCGGTCATCTGGGTGGAGATCTTGTGCACCGGGTTGAGCGAGTTCATCGCGCCCTGGAACACGATCGCGGTCTCGGCCCAGCGGAACTTGCGCAGTTCCGCGTCGGTCATCCGCATGATGTCGGCGGTCTCGCCGTTCTCCGCGTGGTAGATGACCTCGCCGCCTGCGATGACGCCCGGCGGCGGCAACAACCTGGTCAGTCCATACGCGAGGGTCGACTTGCCGCTGCCGCTTTCCCCGGCAAGACCGAGCACCTCACCCCGGTGCAGGGTGATGTTCACGTCCTTGACGGCCTGCACGGCTTCGTCGCCGAGTCCATAGTCGACATCGAGGTTCTTGACCTCGAGCACGGCGTCGCTCATAGCGTGTCGTCCTTCCGACCGAAGACCCGCTCGCGGGGTCGAGCATCAGCACCGAAGACCCGCTCGCGGGGTCGAGCATCAGCACCGAAGACCCGCTCGCGGGGTCGAGCATCGGCACTGAAGCCGAGCACCGGGGTGAAACCGACCCGCATCCGCACGCTGTGCCCGTCGACCGTCTTGACCTTGGACTTGCCGTTGCTGCGCAGGCGCGGGCTGACGAACTCGTCGATGCCGAAGTTCAGCAGCGACAACGCGGTGCCGAGCAGCGCGATCGCCAGACCGGCCGGCACGAACCACCACCAGGCACCTTGAGCGAGCGCTTGCTGGCCCTGCGCCCAGAACAGGATCGTGCCCCAGTTCCAGTTGTCACCACTGGTGTTCACACCGATGAACGCCAGGGTGATCTCGGAGGTGACGGCGAAGATCACCGTGCCGATGAAGTTCGACGCGATGACGGCGGTCAGGTTCGGCATGATCTCGAAGATGATGATCCGCCACGTCTTCTCCCCGGTCGCCCGGGCAGCTTCGACATAGTCCCTGCGCCGCAACGAGAGCGTCTGCGCTCTGAGCACGCGAGCGCCCCAGGCCCACGACGTCAGGCCGATCACGAACGCGATCGTGAGGTCGGTGGTCTCCGGCAGGATCGACGTGATGATGATGATCAACGGCAGCGCCGGGATCACCAGGAACACATTGGACAGTGCCGACAGGCTCTCCGCCCCGGCCCCGGAGAGATACCCGGACGTCACACCGATCAGCAACGACAACACCGTCGCGATGGCACCCGCCAGCAACCCCACCAGGATCACGCTCCTGGTACCGGAAACCAGCTGGCTGAAGACGTCCTGACCGAGGTGCGTGGTACCGAGCCAGTGCGCGGCGGACGGCGCCTCGACCAACGCGTTCGACCGTGCGGACGGGTCGTACGGCGCGATGAACGGCCCGATGATCGCCAGCAGGACGAAGAAGCCCATCATCCCGAGCCCGATCGCGGCCTTCGGGTTGGCGACGAACCGCAGCCTGCGCCGCTTGGCCTTGACCGGCGCGACGGCGACCGGCGTCGCGTCCACAACAGACGGTGTGGCCATCGCTCAGCCCTCCCTTCGGGTACGCGGGTCCAACAGCATGTACGCCAGGTCCGCGACGAAGTTGGCCAGCAGCACGGACAACGTGATGATCAGGAAGATGCCCTGCAGCAACGGGTAATCCTTGGTACCGACGCCCTGGAACAGCAGGAAACCGAGCCCGGGGTACGAGAACACGATTTCCACGAGCAGTGTTCCGCCGACGATGAAGCCGAGTGAGAGCGCGAAGCCGGACACGTTCGGCAGCAACGCGTTGCGCGCCGCGTAACCGATCATCACCCGACGCTCCGGCAGACCCTTGGCATGGGCCACCGTGACGTAGTCCTCGGACGCCACCGTGACCATCATGTTGCGCATGCTCAGGATCCAGCCGGCCATCGACGAGATCAGGATCGTGAACGCGGGCAGCAGGCTGTGCTGGACCGCACTGCCGATGAACTCCCAATCCCAGCCCGGCGTCAGTCCGGTGTCGTACCCGTTGCTGGCCGGGAAGAAGCTGTCCGGTCCGGTCAGCAACGCGATGGCGATCAGGCCGAGCCAGAAGTACGGAATGGACGACAGGAAGGTCGTCACCGGGATCAGCGCGTCGATCCACGATCCCCGCCGCCACCCGGCCAGCGTGCCAAGCGCGGTACCGATCAGGAAGCCGATCACCGTGGTGATGCCGACCAGCGCGAGCGTCCACGGCAACGCCTGGCCGATCACTTCGCCGACCTGGCTGGGAAAGAACGTGAACGACAACCCGAGGTCACCGCGGAACAGCTGACCCCAGTACTTGAAGTACTGCGAAAGCAGGCTTTCGTTCTTGTCCAGTCCGAACAGGATGTACAGCGACTGGATCGAGTCGCTGGTCATCTGGCCGCGGGCCTTGGTGATCAGCGACTGTACCGGGTCACCCGGCATGACCCGGGGAATGAAGAAGTTCAGCGTGATCGCGGCCCAAGCCGTGAATACGTAGAAGAAAACGCGCTTGAAGAGATAGCTCATCGCTTCTCCTCACCATAGAGCCAGCACGCCGCGAAGTGCCCGGGGCCATCACCGATCTCGAACCGCGGCGGCAGATCGGTCTTGCACCGGTCCATCACGTGCGGGCAGCGCGGATGGAACCGACAGCCCGACGGCGGGTTGATCAGGCTGGGCGGCTCGCCTGTGCCCCGGTCCTTCTCGCTCACCGCGTGCGCGGCGATCTGGTCGGGGTCTGGCGCCGAGTCGATCAACAGCTGCGTGTACGGATGCGCGGGCCGCTGGGTGACGGTCTCGCTGTCACCGCCTTCGACGATGCGCCCCGCGTACATCACGATCGTCTCGTCGGCGAAGTACCGCGCCGAAGCGATGTCGTGCGTGATGTACAGGATCGCCAGGTTCAGGCGTTCCTTCAGATCCCGCAAGAGGTTCAGCACACCGAGCCGGATCGAGACGTCCAACATGGACACCGGCTCATCGGCAAGCAGCGCCTCGGGGTCCGCGCCGAGCGCACGGGCGATCGCCACGCGCTGACGCTGTCCGCCGGACAACTCGTGCGGGAACTTGTCGATATAGCGCTCCGGCGGCGTCAGCTGCACCCTGGTCAGCAGATCCTCGAGTGCCTTCTCCAGGTCCTCTTTGGTCTTGCCCGCGCGGTCGTGGATCTTCAGCGCCCTGGTCAGGTGGTACCGCACGGTGTGCACCGGGTTCAGCGACGCGAACGGGTCCTGGAAGATCATCTGGACCCGCTTGGAGTACGCCCGGAACTTCTTGCCGGACTTCACTGAGACCGACTCGCCGTGCAGCTTGATGTCACCGGAAGTCCGGCCGTACAGCTGGGCGAGGAGCCTGGCCACAGTGGACTTGCCCGAGCCGGACTCGCCGACGAGCGCGGTCACCCGGCCACGCCGCAACGTCAGCGTGACGTCGTCGACCGCCCGGACCACCCTGGTCACCCTGGAAAGCACCTCCCGGCCGCGCTTGCGGACCGGGAAGTGCTTGGTCAGGCCATCGGCCTCCAGGACCACCTCGGTGGTCTCGGAGGCCGACGCCCGCATACCGCTCGCTGTCATGAGGCCGCGGCTGGCTTGAGGCTCATGATGATGTCCAGCGCGTTCTCCTGCGTCGGCTGCGCGGGAGCGTAGTTGTTCTGCTCGTCCGGCCAGCCCACCCAGTTCTTGGTGCTGTACTGGCCGCCCACGTTGCCCTCGGAGGTGATGATCATCGGCATCTCGTCGACGAAGATCTTCTGCAGCTCGTTCATCGCCGCCGTGCGTGCAGCCTCATCGGTGGCGTTGGCGTAGGTGTTGAGCGCCGCCGTGGCCGCCGCGTTCTCGAACCGGCCGTAGTTGCCGTTGGTGCCACCGGTTCCGATCGGCTTGTACAGCGCACCGTCCATGATGGTCTGGTAGATGTCGTACGGCGTGTTGCCGTTGTTGGTCCACCGCATCGAACCGCCGAAGTCACCGGTGTCGATGGCCTTGCCCCAGGCATCCTGGTTGATCTTGTCGACCGTGTTCTCGATCCCGATGCCCTTGAGGTTGTCCTTGATGATCTCCAGGTTGGTCACGTAGTCCGACCAGCCGGACGGCACGATCGTGCGCAGCGTGACCGGCTTGCCGGTCGGGTCGAGCAGCGTCTCGCCCTGGTAGGAGAACCCGTTGTCGGTCAGCAGCTTCTTGGCGCCCGCGACGTCGATCTTGTAGTTCTGGCCCTTGAACTCCGGCGCGATGAACGGCTCACCGGCCGGGGTCGGGATGCCCGTGATGTTCTCGATCTTCGGATAGAAGTACCCGGCCTCGCCCTGGGTGAAGATGTCGTCGCGGTTGACCACCATGCTGACCGCGCGGCGCAGGTACTTGTTGTCCCACGGCGCGACCTTGGTGTTGATCACCAGGCCGTGCACGCCGAGCGCGGACGGGAACCACAGCTTGTAGTTCTTCGGGTCCTTGCTGGTGTAGACCGCCTGCGGGTTCGGGATGAAGACATAGCTCCACTCGGCCTGGCCGGTGGCCAGGGCGGTGGTCTGCGCCTGGTTGTCGTTGTAGGAGGTGTAGCGGATCTCCTTGACCGCGGGAGCCTGCTGCCAGTAGTTGTCCCGCGCGACGACCGTGACAGTCTGCGGCGTGAAGGTCTTGAGCGTGTACGGACCGCTGCCGATCGGGTTCTTCACCGTCTCGGTGGCCGGGGACGAGAACGTCGACCACTGGTGCTTGGGCACGATGAACTGCTCGAAGATCTTCTTCTGGTAGACGAACTGCGAGCCTTCGAAGCCCAGCGTGACCTTGTTGCCCTCGAAGCTGATGTCCTTGTACTTGACGCTGTCGATGTTCAGGCCGGCGTTGTCGCGCAGCAGCTGGAACGTGTAGGCGACGTCCTCAGCGGTCAGCGGCTTGCCGTCGGACCACGTCACGTTGTCCCGGATCGTGAAAACGATCTTCTTGTAGTTGTCCGACCACTCCCATGAGCTGGCCAGCCACGGCTTGGTGACGTCGTTCGACCGGATCTCGTTGTACATCACGAGCGGCTCGTAGATGGCCCGCATGTATCCCGACTGGCGGGCAGCCGACGTGTTCACGAACGGGTTGTTGTTCTCCGTCTGCGGGCCGTTGGGCATGCCAACGTTCAGCACAGTCGGCGTGGCGGTGTTGCTGGCCCCGCTGTTGCTGCTGCTGCAGGCGGCGAGGCTGGCCATCGACAGGATGCCAGCGAGGGCTAAGGCGGCAGTGCGCTTGGCTCGCATGGATCCTCCTTCGTGGTCTTGGTTCGGTTGTGGAACTACTGTCGGGCACAGCTGTGGGACACTCGCGAGCTCAACCCGGCATGCGGCGGTGCCGGGGCTAGGTCTACCCCTGCGTGTACGTGCATGGACACGCTCTCACGTTCGCCGGTCGCGATCCGGCCAATGGGTGGGAGTCAACCGCGTGGCCGGGGTCACGTCAATAACGGGCAGGTTACGAAATCACCCTAAATTTAAGGCGTGAAGTAATCATTGCTTCACCGAGCCGCTCACCAGATCGATCCGCCAGTACCGCTGCAAGGCCAGGAACAGGGCAATGACCGGCAAGACGGACAGCAGTGTCCCAGTGATGACCAACGAGTAAAGCGAAGCCTCTGCGGCCCCGTGCCGCAAGAGACTGTACAGCCCAACCGTCACCGGGAACTGGGTATCACTCGTCAGCATGACGAAGGGCAACAGGAAGTTGTTCCAGATGACGATGAACTGCAGCAGGAACACAGTGACCAGCCCGGGCGCCATCAGCCGCAGGCCGATCGACGTGAACAGCCGGAACTCCCCGGCACCGTCCAGCCGCCCGGCCTCGAGCATGGAATCGGGAACGGACGCGGCCGCGTAGATCCGGCACAGGTAGATCCCGTACGGGTTGAACAACTGTGGCAACAACACGCCAATGAAGGTGTCGGTCATGCCCACTTTGGACAGCAGCAGGTACTGCGGGATGGCCAGCACGATCTGTGGCAACAACACGCCGGCCAGGATCGTGTTGAAGATGACCTTCCGCCCGAAGAACTCGTATTTGGCCAGCGCATACCCCGCGGCGGCCGAGACCAGCGACGCGACGACACCGCCGACCAGCGCGTACAGGAAACTGTTGAGCATCCAGCGCCAGAAGATCCCGTCCTGGTAGGACGTGAGATCCTCGATGTTGGTGACCAGCCCGCCGGTGAACGACGGCAGGTACGTAGACGTGGAGAACAGCTCGGCGGGAGACTTCGTTGCCGCGATGACGATCCACAGCGTCGGCGCGAGGGTGTAGACGGCGCCGAGCACCAGGCCGATCGTGGCGAGGTTGACCCTCCTCATCGGACACCCCGCTGGACGACCTTGGCGGCGACGAACGAGACGATCAGCGCGGCCACCGTGAACAACACCGATGTGGCCGCCGCACTGTAGATGTCCGAGTCCACAAAGGCGTCCTTGTAGATCTTCATCATCGGTGTCCACTCCGAAGAGATCGCATTGGACAGTGGCCGCAGCGTGAACGGCTCGTTGACCAGTTGCAGCGCGGCCAGCACGCTGAACAGCGTGCACATCGCGATCGCCGGACGGACCAGCGGAACCTTGATTCGCAGCGCCATCATCACTTCGCTGCACCCGTCCAGCCGCGCGGCCTCGTAGACCTCCGACGGGATGGACCGCAGCGCGGTAAAGATGACGATCATGTTGAACCCGGCCGCGCCCCACACCACCACGTTGGCCACGGAGAAGAAGACCGAAGTGGACCCGAAGAAGTCCGCATCGATCGGACTGGTCGCGGGCAGATAGAGAAAGCCCCACAACAGCGTGGCGATCACGCCAGGCACCGCGTACGGCAGGAAGATGGCCAGCCGGGTGAACCTGGTCAGCCTGGTGCGCGGCACGTCCAGCAGCAGCGCGAAAAGCAAAGCGAGCCCGACGGTCAGCACGACCGTGATGACGCCGACGAGCAGCATCCGGACCACGCTGCCGATCAGCTCAGGATCGGCGAGCACGCCCTGGTAGTTGTCCAGCCCGACGAACTCCACCCTGCTGCCCGCGGCCAGCAGCCCGCCACTGACCTTGCGCGCCTGGAAGCTCAGCACGAGTGCGTAGATCCCAGGCGCGACAACGAACAGCAGGAACAAGACCACCGCGGGCAGCACGAGGAAATAAGGCAGACCCTTGGTTTTCCGCATGCTCTGCTTTCCTAGTTCAGGGTGAACCCGAGCTTCTTCATATCAGCGACGGTCGCGTCCTGCATGGCGTCCAGCGCCCCGGTGAACGGGCTGTTGGCCTGCATGGCCTTGCCGAACGAGTCGGTGTAGCTGGCGAACGTGACTGTCACGTTCGGACCCCACATCGGGAAACTGCGCGCGTTCGGTGCGGCCTGCTTGATGACGTCGTAGTAGTCGGTCTGGTTGGGCATGAACGGCGGCGGCTCTGTCAAGATTGGCAAAGACCTGCCAGCGGTCGACGCCGGATAGACGTTGATGTTCTTGATCTGCGCCGTGACGGCCTCGGCATTGGTGTTCAACCACGACACGAACTTCGCGGCCTCGGCAGGCCGTTTCGAGTCCGTGGTCACGGTGATCGCCGAGCCACCCCAGATCCCGGTGGCCTTGTCCCCTGCCTGCCAGGTCGGCAGCGGCGCGACCGCCCACTTGCCCTTGGTGTCCGGCGCGATCCCGTTGAACTGTGCGGGCGCCCAGGCACCGGAGATCCACGTGGCCAGCGTGCCGTCGTTCATCTGTTTGTTCCACTGTGGAGAGAACGACGGGCCTTTGTCGACCACACCACCCTTGACCAGGTCCTCCCAGTACGTGGCGACCTTTTTGGACGCCTCGCCGTTGATGTCGACCTTCCAGCTGGTGCCACTGGTCGACCACCAGTCGGCGCCGTTCTGCTGGACCAGCCCGGCGAACCAGCCGGGGTCGGCGGCATCGAAGTTGGTGATGAACGCGTTCGGCGCCTTCTGCTTGAGCGCCCGCGCGGCCTGCGCGTATTCGTCCCACGTCTTCGGCACGGTCAGGCCGTACTGCTGGAACAGATCGGTCCGGTAGAACAGCATGAGCGGCGCGACATCCTGCGGGACGCCGTACACCTTGCCCTCGAACTTGGTCGCCTTGAGCGTCGGCTCGTCGAAGTCCTTGACGGTGTCCGATGTGTACTCGGTGATGTCCCGTACGACACCGCCGGACACCAGCGCGGGCAGCGACTGGTACTCGACCTTGGCGATGTCCGGGCCGTTGCCGGCCTGGTGCGCGGTGACCATCTTGTTGACCAGCTGGTCGCCACCGGCCGGGTTGGTCAGCGTAACGTGGATGTCCGGGTTCTGCGCGTTCCAGATCTCCACGACCTTGTCCATGTTGGGGTCCCAGCCCCAGAAGCTCAGCTCGGCCTTGCCGGTGGGCGCAGGCGCGGCGCCCTCATCGCCGCTGCACGCGGTGACGGCGAGCCCGGCGGCCAGCAGCACTGCGGCGAGTCTTCGTTGACTCCTCATGGTGTACTCCGCTCACATGTGTGTCAGTGGGTTCCTCCGCCGCGACCCGGGACTCTACCCGGCGACGCCCGCGGTCCACCCCGGCAAGTTCAGTGGTGTGCGCTGAACGCCGATCCATTGCCGCTTGGTGAAACCAGGCATCTGGTTCTCCGCGCCGTGGCGCGCGTGCGCGTCGTTGACGTGCACTTCGCCTGCCTGCAACTGCTCGGCGACACGCATCCCGCGGACCAGGTCAGCGCTGAACACCGAGTTCATCAACATGGGATAGCCGTTGACGAGGTCAATGGCCTCGTCCTCACTGTCCACAACGGTCACCGGGATGACCGGCCCGAAGATCTCCTCGTCGAAAGCGGGCATCCCCGGGCGTACATCGGCAAGGACGGTCGGCCGGTAGAACAGGCCTTCATACGTCCCACCGCTGACCAACCGTGCGCCCATCGCGATGGACTTCTCGACGATGTCGTGGTGCACGCGGTCGCGTTGCTTCTCGCTGATCAGCGGCCCCTGATCGACATTGTCGAACGGATCGCCGACCTTCAGGGCTGCTACCCGCTTGGTTACGGCGTCGAGATATGTGTCGGCGACATCGCGGTGCACGATGTGCCTGCTTGCGCTGATGCACGTCTGTCCCTGGAATTCCAGTGAAGCGATCATCGCGCACGACGCGGCGAGCTCTATGTCGGCGTCGTCGAGGATGACGAAGGCATTGCTGCCACCCAGTTCCAGGCGGATGTTGCGAAGGTTGCTCGCGGCGGCCTCGGCGATCCGGACGCCGATCTCGCGTGAGCCGGTGAAGTCCATCAGGTCGAGACCGGGATGCGTGGCAAGCGGCCAGCCTGCCTGCTCGCCATCACCTGGCACGACATTGAAGACACCGGGCGGGAAACCGGCGTGGTGCGCGGCCTCGGCAAGGACCTGACCACCGATGATCGGCGTCAGCTCGGCCGGCTTGAGCACGATCGTGTTGCCGAACGCCAAACCCGGGCCCACCGCGCGCATCGCGAGGTTCATCGGGTAGTTCCACGGCGTGATCAGGCCGATCACCCCGAGGGGCACCGCCCTGGACAGCGACAGCTTCCCTGCCTTGTACGGCGGGAGGATGTCGCCGGCGTTCTGCCCCACCTGCACGGCGGAGATGCGCAACTGCTTGATCGACGTGCCGACCTCGTCCTCGGCCTTCGCGCGCACCCCACCGGTTTCCCGCATGCTCTGCTCGACGAGCTCGTCGAAGCGTTCCTGCAGCACCTCGGCGAACTTGAGCAGGAGGTTCGATCGTTCCGGAGCGCTGGTCGCGGCCCAGGCTGGTTGGGCTTGCCTGGCGGCTTGGATCGCTCGGTCAATGTCCTCTTTGGTGGCTTTGGCGTAGGTGCCCAGCTGCTTGCCGGTGGCCTTCTCGTGGACTGGGCCGGTTTGTCCCGAGGCTGCTTGGCTGAACTCTCCGTCGATGTAGAGCTGGGCTTCCATGCCGCCTCCGGGTCGCAATGACTTCTTCTACGACTTAAGGTAAGTCTCGAAGGCTCAACCGTCAACGGTCACCATGAAACCCTCGTGAGTGTTTTGGCCGGTTCTAACCGGCCAAAACACTCACGAGACGCACGCTGGGAATTGGCCTCTAAGCGGGCCGCGCTCCGGTTGCCAGGAGCTGCAGAACGGGCAAAGTGGCAGCGCCGAGCGCGACTTCGGCGTTGCCCAGCTGCCCCAACTCGATTTCCGTCTGCGCGAACAAATAAGGCAGTGCGTGCCTTTTGACCGCATCCCGGACAGCCGCCAGAACGGACGGTCCAAGCACGGCCGACACCCACCCGGACAGCACGACCTTGTCCGGGTTGAGCATGTTGACCAGGTTCGAGATTCCGATCCCCAGGTATTCAGCCGTCTCGGCGACCACACGCTGAGCGTCCGGATCGCTCGATCCCACCAGCTCGATCATCTTCGACTCTGTGTCCGAAGCGGACAGATCCTTGCCGTAGCGGCCAAGGACCGCCTCGGCCCCAACGTAAGCCTCAAGACATCCGCGAGACCCGCACCGGCAAGCAGCCCCACCCACCTGCACCACGGTGTGTCCCCACTCAGCGGTCACAGATGTCGCTGAGCGGTACGAGTCCGAGCCAGTGGCGACCGCGGCGCCCACCCCCACGCCCAGCAAGGCAATGACCGCACGCGAAGCGTCCCGCCCCGCTCCACGCCACATCTCTGCCTGTCCCAATGTCCGGGCGCAGTTGTCGACGTACAGGGGCGCGTCCACCAGCGGCCGCAACATCGAAACCAGGGGGACGCCGGACCACTTCAAGGTCGGCGCGTGGACCAGACCATCCGACAACACCGCACCCGGTACGCCGACGCCCACACCGAGAAGGGACGCCGCGTCTGTCGACGCCGTCACCGCTGCGATGCCCTGCACAACCAGCTGTACGACCTGCTCTGGGTCGAGTTTTGTGTCGGCTATCGGGAATGTCGCAGTGTCCAGTGTGTTCAGCGTGCAGTCGAAGAGGCCGACTTGGACGTGGGTCTCTCCGATGTCCACGCCGACGACGTTGCCGTAGTCCGGGCGGACTTGCAGGAGTGTTCGGGGGCGTCCGCCGTCCGAGTCCACCGAGCCTGCTTCGGCTACCATTCCGTCGCTGATCAGGTCCGATATGACGTTGCTTACCGTCGCTGAGCTCAGGCCCGACGCTTGCATCAGCTCGAGCCGGCTGCCCGGTCCGTCCAGGTAGAGCCGCGACAGCAACGCCGATCTGTTGTGTCGGCGCAGGTCACGCGTTGTCTGCTGGGTGGACCGGAGCACGTATGGATTGTGCCATGTCCGGACATCACCACCGGTTGGCTTTACTTGAAAATTTAATTTATGGCCGGTATTTAGGCTGGTGAGGCATGCTGTTGCTGGCTTGCAGCCAGAGAAGGGGTAGTCATGGCTCCGAAGCGCACCACCGTCCGGGACCTGCGCCGCAGCAACCGATCCACCCTGCTGTCCAAGCTGTTCTTCGACGGCCCGCTGAGCAGACACGAGCTGAGCCAGCTGACCGGTCTGAGTGCGGCGACGGTCAGCAATGTGACCGGGGAGCTCGTGGACGACCGGCTGATCATCGAGGCAGGCCTGGTCGAGTCGGACGGGGGCAGGCCGAGGGTGCTGCTGCGCGTCGACCCCCAGTACGGGCACGTGATCGGCATCGACGTCGGGGAGACCGGGGTCAAGGTCGAGCTGTTCGACCTGGCGATGAACCGGCTCGCCGCGGCGGATCACCCGATGACTTCGCCGAAGCCGGACCCCGGCGAGGTGGTCGAGCAGATCGTCTCCGGTGTCGACGAGGTGTTGCGCGCTTCCAGGGTCGAGGAGCACACCGTGCTCGGCATCGGTGTCGGCGTGCCCGGGACGGTTGAGAAGAGCGAACCGGTCGTCGTACACGCGCAGACCATTGGCTGGGAGGGCGTGGCGCTCGAGCAGTTGTTGCGCGCCGGCGGGATCACGCTGCCCTTGTTCTTCGACAACGGTGCCAAGACTCTTGGCCAGGCTGAGATGTGGTTCGGCGCCGGGCGTGGCGCCAAACATGCCGTGATCGCGTTGATCGGGTCTGGTGTCGGGGCCGCGGTGATCGCCAACGGGACCACGTATCGCGGGTCCACCAGCAGCGCCGGCGAGTGGGGCCACACGACCATCGTCTACGACGGCAGGCCGTGCCGGTGCGGGTCGCATGGCTGCCTTGAGGCGTACATCGGTGCCGAGGGAATCCTTGACCGGTACCGCAAAGCCCGTGGTGGGCGGGGCATTCCCGGCACGGATGAACAGTCCCAGTTGGACGCACTGGTCGCGGCCGCCGTCCGGTCGAAGACCGCGGCCAAGGTGCTCGAGGAGACCGCCGGGTACTTGGGTGCGGGAATCGCCAACCTGATCAACCTTTTCAATCCCGAGCGGATCGTGCTCGGCGGGTGGGCAGGTCTGTCCATTGGTGGACGTTTGCTGCCCATGGTTCGACAGGTCGCGAGGGCGCATGCGTTGCGGCATCCCTATGGCGTGACGTCGATTGAGCTCTGTCAGCTCGGTCCGGACGCGGTCGCGGTCGGTGCCGCGACGCTGCCTGTGGCGGCGATGCTCGACGAAGGCGCGGATCCCAGGGAAAATACGGCCGCCGCATAAGTTGATCTTTGCCCCGGTGGACCGGCGCGGCGCCGGTCCACTCAAGGCCTCCCCTGCCGGAGGTCCACTCCCGGAAGGTGCTGGTCAACCATCCATTTTGGACAGCAGCATGTAGACCATTCGCACCAAAGCCGTGAATTGGCTTGTGGTGCAGGCCACACGCAGGAAACACCGTCGAGGCGTGCCACGTCAAGGGCGCGGTCGCTGAACTTGGGTCGACAGGGGCGGCGCCGCCGCAGGTCACCGCCTTGTTCACGCCTTTTTTTGAGGTTAAAATAATCGCGAGCGACGGTGCCGGGCAGTGAGTCGATCAGGCCGGGTGTTGCCGCCCTGGTCTAGACCATGCATACTGCAGACATCCCAGCTGATTCCATTAGTTTAAACACTTAAAAAACTTAGTCGGGGTGGCGCACACCCCGAGTGAGAACGCTCTCGCACCCCCTGCACGAGAGGTGACAAAGATGTCCAGCCGCCTGTCCTCACGGCGGACTCGGGCCGGGGCCGCGCTTTCCGCGGCCCTTGTGCTCGGTTCCATGCTGGTCGGCACTGCGCTCAGCGCGCAGGCGTCCGCCGCCCCCGCTCCTGACGTGACCATCGCCGCGACCACCTTCGCCGACGAGTTCAACGGCCCGGCCGGAAGTGCCGTCGACGGCAGCAAATGGACCATGGAGGTTGGCGACAACGTCAACAACCACGAGCGGCAGTACTACACGAACCGCACCAGCAACGCGGCCATGGACGGCCAGGGCAACCTCGTGATCACTGCCCGCAGGGAGAACCCGGGCAACTACAACTGCTGGTACGGCCGCTGCGAGTACACATCGGCCCGGCTCAACACGTTCGGCAAGTTCGCGCAGGCATACGGCCGGTTCGAGACCCGGCTGAAGATGTCGCACGGACAGGGCATGTGGCCCGCGTTCTGGATGATGGGCACCACCGGTGGCACCTGGCCGAACAACGGCGAGATCGACATCATGGAGAACGTCGGTTTCGAGCCGAACACCGTGCACGGCACCATTCACGGCCCCGGCTACTCCGGTTCCGGCGGTATCGGTGCGGCGTACAACGGCCCGCGCTTCGCAGACGGCTTCCACACGTTCACGCTCGACTGGTCGCCGAACCTGTTGATCTGGTACGTGGACGGCCAGGAATACCAGCGCCGCACGCCCGCCGACCTCGGTGGCAGGCAGTGGGTGTTCAACAACCGGACGTTCGGGATCATCCTGAACCTCGCCGTCGGTGGTTACTGGCCTGGTGACCCCAACGCCAGCACCCCGATGCCGAACACCCTTGTGGTGGACTACGTTCGCGTCACCGACGCGCCCGGCGGTGGCGGAGGTGGCGGTGGCCAGATCACCGGTCTGGCAGGCAAGTGCGTGGATGTCGCGGGCGCCAACAACGCCAACGGGACTCCGGTTCAGATCTACGACTGCAACGGCAGCAACGCCCAGCGTTGGACCCGCAACGGCAACCAGCTGCAGGCTCTGGGCAAGTGCCTCGACGCCGCTGGCGGCGGTACTGCCAACGGAACGCTCGTACAACTGTGGGACTGCAACGGTTCCGGCGCTCAGCAGTGGGCCATCAGCGGTGCCAACGACATTGTGAACATCCAGGCCAACAAGTGCCTCGACGTCACCGGCAACAACTCGGCCAACGGCACGAGACTCCAGATCTGGGAGTGCACCGGCGGTGCCAACCAGAAGTGGAATGCCGCTGTGTGACATGCCAGGCGCTGCGTCGGATCCCCTGCACCCGACGCAGCGCCTCCCTTTTTCCTCCACCTAGCTCGTTACGACCACGAACGAACGAGGTAGTCCCGCCATGCCGAAAAACCGCCGCAGTCCTTTCCTTTTCGGTGCCGTATCCCTGCTGACGCTGACCGCGCTGGCCATCCCGACGCCTGCCCAGGCCGCCGGCGAGACCGTGAACATCTGGCTGACCACCACGAACGACGCCGACGGCGTGAACGTCACGCGTGGACTGCAGCAGCAGACGCCGGTGAACTTCGCTCCTGGCAACGGAACCGGCGCGGTGACCATCACCGTTGACGAGAACACCCAGTTCCAGCCGTTCGAAGGCGCTGGAGCGTCCTTCACAGACTCCGCCGCATGGCTGATGAACTCAAGCAATATCCTGTCGGCGAATACTCGCAACGAAGTGATGAACCGGCTGTTCAACCCCAACACGGGTATTGGCGTGAGCTTCATCCGCAACCCGATGGGTGGTTCAGACCTCGCGCGGTTCAGCTACACCTATGACGACATGCCCGCCGGGCAGACCGACCCGAACCTCGCCCGGTTCAACGTCAACCACGACCTCGCGGACGTCGTTCCCCTGACGCGCCAGGCGTTGCAGCTCAACCCGGCGCTCACTGTGATGGGCTCGCCGTGGTCAGTTCCGCCGTGGATGAAGGACAACGACGACTACAAGCTGGGCTGGGTCGAGTCGCAGTACTACCCCGCGCTCGCGCAGTACTTCGTCAAGTACGCGCAGGCCTATGCGGCACAAGGCATTCCGATCAAGTTCGTCACCGTGAACAACGAACCGACGTGCTGCGCCAGCTACCCGTCGACCATGTGGAACGGTTCCGGCCTGCAGTTCTTCACCAAGAACAACCTGCTGCCCGCATTGCAGGGCGCCGGACTGTCCACAAAGGTACTGGCACTGGACTGGAACTGGGACCAGTACGCGGGTTACGGCGCGCCGACGGTTGATGACGCCGCGATCCGCAACCACCCGAACTTCGGCGGGGTCGCGTGGCACGGCTACGGCGGAAACGTCTCGACGCAGACCCAGGTGCAGAACCAGTACCCGGGAATTCCGCAGTACGGCACGGAGATGTCCGGTGGGTTGTGGGTCGGTAACCAGCACACCGACGACATGAACTACATCATCAACACCACCCGCAACTACGCTCGTACCGTGACCAAGTGGAGTCTGGCGATGGACCAGAACCACAACCCGCATAACGGCGGCTGCAACCAGTGCACCGGTCTGATCACCGTGCACCGCAACGACTCCAGGCACGGCCAGGTGGACTACACCATCGAGTACTACACGATGGGACACCTGACCAAGTTCGTGAAGCCGGGCGCGCGCCGGATCCAGTCCAACGACAACGCCTCGGTGAAGAACGTCGCTTGGCACAACGCCGACGGTTCCAAGGCCCTGATCGCGTACAACACCACTGGCAGCGCGCAGAACGTGCGTGTCAACTGGGGTGGCCAGTCGTTCACGTACAACCTGCCGTCACGCACGTCCGCGACCTTCACTTGGTCCGGCACCCAAAGCGGCGGTGGCGGTACCGGCCAGATCACCGGACTCGCAGGCAAGTGCGCCGATGTGGCCGGCGCCAACAGCGCGAACGGAACCGCCGTCCAGCTGTACGACTGCAACGGATCGACCGCCCAGCAGTGGACACGAACCGGCAGCCAGCTCCAGGCCCTGGGCAAATGCCTTGACGTCTCAGGTGGAGGCACAGCCAACGGAACAGTCGTCCAGATCTGGGACTGCAACGGATCCGGTGCACAGCAATGGAACGTGACCGCGGGCAACGACATCGTCAACACCCAAGCCAACAAGTGCCTTGACGTGACGGGAAACAACTCGGCCAACGGCACAAGACTCCAGATCTGGGAGTGCACCGGGGCAGCCAACCAGAAGTGGACAGCCCCAGCAGCCTGACCCAACCCCGTGTCCACCTTTCCAGCACACCGAAACACATATTCCGACACCATGAAATCCCCCAAGCAGGGGTGCCGAAGGGAATTTCATGGTGCTGGAAAGGGCATTTCACCGTGCCGGAGTGGTGGACACGACTTTCCCTGCCATCAACCGGAGAGAAGTATGTTCAGACGAAGAATCGCCATGGTCGCCAGCGCAGCCGCCGCGCTGGCCGTGATCATCCTGCCGTCCGGCACGGCCAATGCGGCCCAAGGGCAGATCACTGGACTGGCTGGCAAGTGCGTGGACGTCGCGGGTGCCAACAACGCCAACGGAACCGCCGTCCAGCTGTATGACTGCAACGGCACCGGTGCCCAGCAGTGGAACAACACTGGGTCGGCGCTGCAGGCGCTCGGCAAGTGTCTTGACGTGGCCGGTGGTGGCACCGCCAACGGGACCGTCGTTCAGTTGTGGGACTGCAACGGGACCGGCGCGCAGAACTGGGTTGTCAGCGGTGCCAACGACATCGTCAACATCCAGGCCAACAAGTGCCTTGACGTCACCGGAAACAACTCAGCCAACGGCACCCGGCTGCAGATCTGGGAGTGCACCGGCGGCCCCAACCAGAAGTGGAACGCGCCTCCCAGCGGCGGCAACCCGCCGCCGAGCGGGAACTTCGTGGTCAGCGAGGCGCAGTTCAACCAGATGTTCCCGGGCCGCAACGGCTTCTACACCTACAGTGGACTGATCGCCGCGCTGAACGCGTACCCGGCCTTCGCCAAGACCGGCAGTGACGTGACCCGCAAGCAGGAAGCCGCGGCGTTCCTGGCCAACGTGTCCCACGAGACCGGCGGCCTGGTGCACGTCGTCGAGCAGAACCAGGCCAACTACCCGCACTACTGCGACTGGGGTCAGCCCTACGGCTGCCCGGCCGGCCAGGCGGCGTACTACGGCCGTGGCCCGATTCAGCTGAGCTGGAACTTCAACTACAAAGCCGCGGGTGACGCGCTGGGCCTGCCGCTGCTGACCAACCCGTGGCTGGTTCAGAACGACGCTTCGGTCGCTTGGCGGACCGGTATCTGGTACTGGATGACCCAGAACGGCCCGGGCACCATGACGCCGCACAACGCGATGGTCAACGGCGCCGGGTTCGGCGAGACGATCCGCAGCATCAACGGTTCCCTGGAGTGCAACGGCCGTAACCCGGCACAGGTCCAGAGCCGCGTGAACAACTACAACCGCTTCGTCGGCATCCTCGGCGTGCCCGCGGGCAACAACCTCTACTGCTGATTACGCTCAACCAAGAAGCGGTACTCGCCCGGGCGTGGCGAGTACCGCTTCTCGCGTTCCTAGAACTTCACCGTCAACGTGTCCACATCGAACAGGAAGCCGGAGCCTCCGGTGAACACCAGATAGAGCGGGCCGGACGCGGATCCGGTCAAGGTCGCGGTTACTGTCTGGAAGTTCTCCCAGCCGCCGGTGACCGGGACCGTGACCGATCCCAGCAGCGTTCCGGTCGGCGAACCAGACCGGACCTGGATCGTGCCGCCCGAACCCGCCGAGGACACGCGAGCCTCGAATCCCTTGGCACCAGCCGTGTTCACGACCGAGTACGCGGCCCAGTCACCGTTCTCGATGTACCCGGCCGTGTGTCCGCCGCTGGCATTGGCATGCGGGGCGGGTTGGACGCCCGAAGTGGACGAATACCCTTCGCCTTCAACGGTCGTCGTCGGCCCACCGGTGGGCGAGGTGTTGAGGGTGAACGCGTCGATGTCGAACAGGTTTCCTTGGCCCGTAACGCCCTTGAACACCAGGTACAAGGTTGTCGTTCCGGATGGGACATTGCTCAGGTTGCCCGACACCGTGGTGAACGTGTCCCAGCTGCCCGTGTTCGGGATTTGGACTGAACCAAGCAAAGGTCCGGTTGCCGAGCCGGTACGGACCTCCATCGTGCCGCCTGGGCCGCCGGAGGACGCGCGGACGGTGACACTGGTCGCGCCGGTCAGCGAGTACGGCGTGAAGGCGACCCAGTCGTTGTTGTCGGTGAACCCGACCGTCGTCCCGCCTTCGGCCGCGCCATGCTGAGCGAGTTGGACGCCACCGTTCTGGGTGGTGAAGTGCTCGCCCTGGCGATGCCGTGGCTGCAGGATGTTCTCGTCGTGGGTGGTCAGGCCGCCGTTGTCGGTGTACTCCGCGTCGAACACGCCGTAGACGTTCGCGGCCGGGTCGTGTTCACCGTCGACCGGCACCGGGATCGACCCGGTACAGCCATTGCTGGACGTGATGTCGTGCCGGTGGCTGTCGTGGCCGAGCTTGTACGTCACCTTGACCCGGCTGCAGTCGATCATGCCGTCTTCCGGGTCCGACACGGTCACCTGGAACGGCACTGTGTCACCGAAGGAGAACAGCTGTCCATCCACAGGAGACTGGAGGCTCACCGATGGCGCGGTGTTGCCCACGGTGATCTGAACGTTGGCCGAACCCGTCAAGCCTTGCGGATCACGGACAGTCAGCGTGGCCGTGTACTTGCCGTTGGCTGTGTAGGTCTTCGACGGGTTGGCCTGTGTGGACGTTGTGCCGTCGCCGAAGTTCCACGAGTACGTCAAGGCCCCGCCTTCGGGGTCGCTGCTTCCCGCGGACGAGAAATTCACCGCCAGCGGGGCCGGACCAGAGGTTCGGTTGGCGGAGGCGACGGCGACCGGGTTGCGGTTCTGGCCACCGATGTACTCGATCCGCCAGAGCGCTTGGTTGCCCGATCCGGTACCGTAGTCCAGAACGTACAGTGCGCCGTCCGGACCGAAGTTCATGTCCATGACCTGCGTGCCAGTCCACGGGAACGCGCCGATGTCACCAACACCGCCCGTGGAAGTCACCTCGATCGCCTTGATCCAACGACGACCGTACTCACCCGCGAAGTACCTGCCGGTCAACGACTGCGGGAACTTGATCGAGGAGTTGAGGTTCGGGTCGTACCGGTAGACCGGACCGCCCATCGGCGACTCCGAACCACCGCCGAACTCCGGTGGTGTGCCGCTGTCGCCGCCGTACTTGATCCACGAAGGCTTCGCCGGCGGCAGGGTCTGCAGCCCGGTGTTGCGGAACGAATTGTTCGTCGGGCCGCCCGCGCAGTTGAACTTCGCACCGGAAGGTCCACTGGGGAACTGGTAGTCGTTGTACGTCTCCTCGGGCGTGTTCGTCCCGGTGCAGTAGGGCCAGCCGTAGTTGCCTGGACCGGTGATCCGGTCGAACTCGACCTGGCCGTTGGGGCCGCGGTTCGGGTTCGTGGAGCCAGCGTCCGGGCCGTAGTCGCCGAGGTACACGATCCCGGTCGCCTTGTCGACGTTCATCCGGAACGGGTTGCGGAAACCCATCGCGTAGATCTCAGGCCGGGTGTTGGGCGTGCCCGGAGCGAACAAGTTCCCCGACGGGATGGTGTAGGTCCCATCCGGTTGCGGCTTGATCCGCAACACCTTGCCACGTAAGTCATTGGTGTTGCCGGACGAACGCTGGGCGTCGAACTGCGGGTTGCGGTTGGTGCGTTCGTCAATCGGGGTGTAGCTGTCCGACTGGAACGGGTTGGTGTCGTCACCCGTTGTCAGATAAAGGTTTCCGGCCGCGTCGAAGTCGATGTCGCCGCCGACGTGACAGCACTGGCCGCGGTCGTTGGCCACCCGGAGCACGATCTTCTCGCCGGCCATGTCCAGGGTGTTGGCGGTGGTCAGGACGAACCGGGACAGGTGGAGCTCGCCTTTCCACCTGTCCCAGTCCGCCTGCGTCCCCTCGGTCGGCGCATCTCCGCTCGGTGTGGCCAGTTTGGGTGAGTAGTAGAGGTAGATGAACCTGTTGGCTGCGAAGTTCGGGTCGGCCGCGACTCCTTGCAGGCCTTCCTCGTCATGCGAGTACACGTCGAGTTTGCCCGCGGTGCTCGTGTTGCCTGCGGCATCGGTGACACGGACAGTGCCGTCACGGGCGGTGTGCACCACGGATCTGTTCGGCAGGACCGCGAGCGACATCGCCTCGCCGAGTTCGTTCGGCCCGAGCGCCAGCTGCACCTGCTGGTAGTCGCCCGGCGGGATGACCGATCCTGCGTTTGCCACGGGGGTGGGAATGCTGACGGCGGCGGTGACCATTAGTGCGGCCGTGAAGCCACACCGACGCCACCCGGGGAACGGGGCCATCGGTGTCCTTTCTGGACTTTTACGGGAGGCGGTACGCCTGCAGCTCGGCGATCTGCCCGGCGGGCCAGCCGGTGTTGCCGGTGAAGTGCAGGCGGAACGTCCGCTGGGTCGTGGCGGGGAAAGTGATCGTCACGGTGTTACGTGACGCGGGATCGAACGTGTAGCCCTTCGCGGGGACAATCGCTGAACCGTCGCCGTACACCGTCAGGGTTTGCGTTCGGGGACCCCATGACGGTGGCAGGGACAGCACGAGCTTGCTCACCTCGGTGGCGGTGCCAAGGTCGAGCGTGAGCGACTGTGGGAACGCGTGATTCGCGCTTTCCCAATAGCTGTTGGGGTTCCCGTCGTTCGCGTTGACCGCGGGATACCCGTTCTGAGTGCTGCTGGCGGATATCGGTTTGCCCTGTGCCAGGTTCGGGTTCGTCGGCGGAATGCTGCCGCCGGTGAACTGGTCGACCCAGTACTTGGTCCGGTCGAGGTAAGCCGTCTCCGCGGCGGCTCCGGTCTTGCCGTATGCGCCTTGGTACGTCAGATAACCGTGTCCCGCAGGTGGATTCGACCGGGCGGGTTCGATGGTCGAGCCCTCGTGCCATTCATTGAACGACGTCACCGAAACCCATGTCGGCGCGCCACCAGTGGCCGGGTTGAGCGCGTTGCTCCACTGCCTGTCGTACATCGCGCCGTTGTCGCGGTGGACCGTCGGCGTGGTGTTGCCCGGCACTCCACGGTCGTCGATATAGCCGGGCGCGACCGAAGGCGCCCACACCAAACCGTTGGCCTTGCAGAAGTCCGACGCCGTCTTCCAGCCGGGCGCGGTCGCTCCGGCGATGCCGTCGTAGGTGTACATCCCGCCGAAGTGCGCCACCCTGGCCGGGTCGGTGGTCTGCGCCAGCACGATGCTGGTCGACTTGACCTGCTCCAACGCACTCCAGTCGGTGATCCGCAGGCTTTCGAAGACGTAGAACGCGCCACGGTTGCCGTACCGGTAGAACGCCGGGCTGCTGCCGTACTTGGCATTGATGTAGTTGATGTCCGAGACGGTGGATTCAGCGGTCCTGTTTCCGTACGGCTCAAGGTGCCAGGCGACCTTGATGCCATGCCGCGCCGCCGAGGAGAGGATGGCAGGCGCCATTCTGTCCTCATAGGACCCTTGGCCCCACCAGCTCGAGATGATCGTGCCCGCGCCGGACTGCTGGATCCAGCGCATGTGTTGATCGATCACCGCGGTGTCACCCGAGTCGTACGTACCGAGTGCCGGGTAGAAGTCCGCCCCGATGTCGTCGGGTGGAGTGTGGCCGCCTTGCTGCCAATGCCGGTAATTCCCGTTCAGCGACGGGTTTCCATACCACGGGTAGTAGAAGAGGTGGACGTCAGCCGCAACCGCCTGCACCACCGATGAGGCCAACGCCGGCGGCGCCGTGACCATGCCGAAGGTGAGCAGGAAGACCAGCAGGCCGACAATGCTTCGCAGGGTTCGCATGTCTGTCTGCCCTCAATCCTCTGGCGCCATTGCCAGATGACCGGGATAATAAGTTCAGCGCCTCTACTAAAGCAAGATACAAACTACATAACGCAAATTTCTGACTTGCAGTGGACATGCGCGAACCCGAACGGTTGCACCCGAAGCACCTGCCGATTCGGCGCCAAAGCAGGCCTCCTCACCCAGAGACCGCTGTCACCTCGACGAATCCCGGAATTCACCGGTTGATTATTTGCCGGATTGCTCCATTGGTATGAGCCAGGATCCGGCCCAAAGGCGCGCAGGTAACGGCCATATGCCCAACCCGTATCTACGGATCGCGTGGGGAGCTCGCCCAGGGCTTCTGGAGAGGGAGGACGAATGTCGGCAGGGCCGCAAGTCAGCCCCGAGACAACCGGGTACCCGGACACCGCGTCGGGGTTGATTCGAGTGCTGCTGGTCGTGGACATGGATCTGTTGCGCGACGCACTCGTGACATTGTTATCCGATCAGCATGACATGGAGGTGGTCGCCGATCTGAAGTGCGATGACAACGTTATCCCGATAGCGACGAGGATTCGCCCCGATGTCGCGGTGATCGATGTGGATCAGCCGTGCTCCCGTGGCCTGACAATGGTTCCGGAGCTGCGTGCCCGGCTGCCGCACACCCAGATCGTCGCGTTGGCCGCGGCCAGCCCTCCTGGTCTGGTCCAACGCGCGCTCACCGCCGAAGTGCTGGGACTTGTCGACAAGAACGCCTCGGCCACCCGGTTGATCGCCGCGATCCGTGGTGCCGCACGGGGTTCGCAGGTGGTGGACGTCAATCTCGCGGTCGCCGCGCTGGCGGCGGGACCGAATCCGTTCACGCCACGGGAACTGCAGGTTCTTCGATTAGCCGCCGACGGTGCCTCCGGACCGGAGATCGCCTCCCGGCTGTCGCTGTCCAAGGGAACCGTACGGAACTACTTGTCCAAAGTGATGAGCAAGACCTGTGCCCGCACTCGTATCGACGCCATCCGGATCGTGCGTGAGGCGGGTTGGTTGTGACCAATGCCCCCAGAGGTCTCGGTACAACGATGACCGCCGCACGAGCGAAGCGTGGTCGCCGACCGCGGCTGTGACCCCGTCCAATACGAGGATCCGCTCGGCCCGCCGCGCCGAGCTGATCCGATGCGCCACGACGATGAGCGTTCCGTCTCGCCGTGCGAACGCGTCCTCGGCGCGCCGTTCGGCCACCGGGTCAAGGTGACACGTGGCCTCGTCGAGCACCACGAGCCGGGCCGGGCTCAGATAAGCCCGGACCAACGCGATCAGCTGCCGCTGCCCCGCGGACAGACCCTCCGGGTCGAGCTGGTCGCCGATCTTCTCGACCAGGTCACGTGCACCGACGGCGTCGACCGCGGCCTGGATCTGGGCGTCGGTCGCGTCCGGTCGCAGATACGTCAGGTTGTCCCGCAACGGGCCCGCGAAGACGTAGGCCTCTTGCGGGATCAGCACCCTGTCCGTGGCGTCCAGGTCGCCCGCTCGTATCCCGCCGAACCGGATCGAGCCCGCGTCCGGCTCACGCAGGCCGCAGACCAAACTGGCCAATGTGGACTTCCCGATCCCGCTCGGGCCGACCACCGCGAGGTGTTCTCCCGGCAGAATGGTCAGATCGAGGTCACGCAGGATCGGCTCGGAGTGCGGCCCGTAGGCGAACCGGACATCCCGCAGGATCAAGTCCTCGCCTTGGCGCTCATGCTCGCGTGGCCCCTCGACCGGCGGGATCGTCGTTTCATCCAGGATCCGGCCGAGTGTCACCACGAATCGCAGGCCGCTGCCACCGACTCCAGCGATGACGGCCTGCAGGGCCGGTTGCAGGCCGGAGACGACGTACGTCAGGCCGCCCATGATCAGACCGGCGGTCAGTCCTTGTCCTACCAGCCAAGGCCCGGCGACCAGGATGACCACCAACGGAAGCCAACCACCGACGGCGAAACACGCTGTGCGCAGAGCGGCGACTCTGGCCAGTGCTCGTTCGGCGGCGGCCTGGTCATGGATCGGACCGGACACCATTGCGGCAGCGTGATCTTCGGCGCCGCATGCGACCACGTCCCGCGTGCCGGCGAGCACAGTGCCCGCACTCGCGGCGAGTTTCTCGTCGGCCAGGACCGAAGCTCGTTGCTTGGCCGCCGCGAACCCCAGTGTGGCGAGGAAAGCGCCAAAGCCGAGCAGGAACGGCGGCAGGATCAGCAACACCACGACCGGCGCGAGGGACAACAGACCGATGACCACGCCGACAACGGTGACCAGAAAGCTCCGGATCACCACGATCAACCCGGCGTACGTATCCCGGACGATCTCGACTTGGCGAGTCAGCCGGGCCAACGCGCCTTCATCTGGTTGTCCGGAAACACCTTTGTACAACGCGCTGCCGACAACCCGGCGGACAAGGTCGTCACGGAAAGGTTCGACCAACTCGCCGAGGCGCTGGAACACCTTGCGTGATCCGGCCGAGCCGATCACCGCGGCCAGCATCAACCCGGTCAGCCAGCCGAAACCGACAACCGGCCGTCCTGCCAGGAATCCATCGTCGACCGCATGCGCCACGCAAAGGCCGGACACGGCCGCTGGCAAGGCTTCCGGAATCGACCAGCCAAGCAAAGCGAAAGTGGGACCAGCCCGCAGCGCGGCGACGCCGAACCGAATCTCGCGCTTCACTCGGTGGCTCCGAAGACGTCCTGATACGCCGGATCCCGCCACAGCAGTTCGTGGGGACCGACCGCACGGACCCGGCCGGAGTCCAGCCACACCACAAGATCCGCGTTCGCGGCTGTGGCGACCCGATGGGTGACGATCAACCGCGTGCGGTGGCCGTGATCCTCGGTCAGCGTCCGGCCGATCTGCATCTCGGTCACCATGTCCAAACTGGACGTCGCGTCGTCGAGAACGAGCAACCGCTCGGCGTTCCACGCGCGGGCAAGACCGAGGCGCTGGGCTTCACCGCCGGACATCGGCGCTTCGGCCAGCGGGGTGTTGTAGCCCCGAGGCAACCTGCTCACGAACTCGTGTGCGTGCGTGGCCTTCGCGGCCAATCGGACGTCGCTCGAACGACCCATACCGATCGCGTCCGCGACGGTTCCGCCGACCAACACGGGACGTTCGAACGCACAGCCGACCGCCTTGCGCAGATCATCATGAGCCAGGAACTTCAAGGGGACCTCGTCCAGGAGCACGTCACCGCTCACCGGCTCGGTGAGCCGGGCCGCCACCGCCGCCAGAGTCGACTTTCCGGCGCCGGACCGGCCGATCACCGCGATCGCCTTGCCACCCGGCAAGGTCAGCGTGACGTCGTCGAGGACCTTCGTCTCTCCCTTGTAGACGGTGATGTTCCGGAACTCCAGCCGTCCTTTGCCTTCCGGGAGCCAGAGATGTCCGTAGCCGATCGGCCGTACGTCGAGCACTTCGGCCGCGCGGTTCACACCGGCCTTGGCTCTGGCCAGGCGGCTGAAGACACTCGTCATGCCGCCGAGCCCGGCACCGAGCACCGCGTACTGCGATGCGGCGAACAACTCACCGGGAGTGATCCGTCCATCCAGGAGTGCTACACCACCGGCGGCGAGCACCGACACCGTCACCAGTGGACCGACGACGCCGGCCTGCGCCACGGACCGAGCAAGCACTTGCCAGCTGGCCATTCCCTGGTCGTGCAAGGCAGGGAGCTCACGCAGCACCCGGCGTTTCTCCGCACACAACGTGCCCGCGGCGGCGATCGTGCGGACACCGGCCAGCGATTCCGCCAGCCGGGCCGCGATTCTGCCTTGCACTTGCTGGTATGACGTGATGACTTGGGCGGTTCGGCGGGTGAAAGCCCGCAGTACCAAGGCGACGAGCGCGACACCGCCGAGGAACGCGACCGCGAGCCACGGATCGATCACCACGAGGAGGACCAGGCTGCCGGCAGGTGGCAGCACCGCCATCCACACAGTGACCACGGCCGGGCCCGCTTGTGCGGCGTCCACGGCGTTTCCGGACACCCGGGTGACCAGATCCCCGGTGTCGAAACCACGGTCCGGGCCGGCCGCGAGCAGGTGCCGGACCAAGCGCTCGCGCAACCACGCGGTCGTGCCGGCGACACACGCTACGCCAGCGAAGGAGTCCACCAGGTCCGACGCGATGCCCACCGCGATCAACAGCCCCGCCGCCACAAGCCAGGTGGAACCGGGGCTGCCTGTAACGATTGCGTCAACTGCTTTGCCCAGGACAAACGGCAAAGCGAGCGCGCTCAATGTACCGACCAGCGCGGATACACCGATCACCGGAAGCAGGCGGCCTCCGTGCCGTGCGATCGCGCCGAACGTCGTCACCACGAGCTCCTATAGTTGGGGCGCGACCCCGGGGCGAGCGACAGTCGTCCCGGAGTCGCGCTGTCCAGCGATCTACGACTGTGTCAGTGGCAGATCAGCAGCGACAGGCCGGAGGTGCCGCCACACAGGGTGACGCTCAGGTTGCTCGGGCAGCTGTGGCCGCTGTTCGAGCTGCCGCCGCCGTGGCCGCCGGTCTGCGGCGCGGCTTCCATGCCCTGCAGGTCAAGAACAGACATCTCGTCTACTCCTTGTGTCGGGGGTTACTGCGAACCCGCACCGGTTGGCGCGGGCGTCTGTGGGGCCGCGCGGCGCGTGGGCGCCAGCAACGGCAGGTGGACCGGCTCGTCATGCAGAGCCATTCCCACCGCGAGCAGCACACCGGCGGTGCCGGTGGCCAGGTCCATCGACAGTCTCAGCAAAGCCGTTCCGGGATAAGCGATTCCGTCCGCGTACGGCAGCGCATGCCAGGCGAGGTTACGGATCTGCTTGGTCACCAATGGATCCGTGCCGGGCAGTCGGCCGGCGAGGTAGGCGAGGATCCCAGCGCGACCGGTGAACAGTCCGGGCAGGATGTACATTGTGGACTTCGCTGCGATCTCGATGCCCCGGTTGGCTTCGGCGAACTGGTCGTCGCGCCTGCGAGCCAGGTACTCGTCGAGTACGATACCAAGGCCGACACTGCCGCCGTCAAGGTACGGCATGGTCCGCCAGCCCTCGTTGATCTCCAGAACACCGTTGTCCCGCAAGAAACAACGCTTCAGGTCCCGGCGCAACGCGTTGGCAGCACGGTCAAGGAAGTTCGCGTCGCCCGTGTCGTCGTAGGCACGCAACAACAACAGCGCTTGTCCGGCACGCCCACGGAACAGCCCGGCGTGCGGATGCGTTCCGCCGCTGATGCCGGAGTCGTCCTCGTCGTCAGGGCGCTCCGCGACCAGCTCCGCGGCCCGCAGAGCGGCCATCCGCAGCGCCGGTTCGCCTGTACGGTCAGCGAAGTGCAACAGGTTCAGCCCGATACCGGACAGTCCGGTCATCAGGTCGGGACCGACCGCTTCCCACTTCTCGCGAAGACAGACGTCCAGTGTGTCCAGTGCCTGCTGGCGGTAACCGAGATGGTCCATGGTGAACGCGGCGCCATGCAGTCCGTCGAACAGGCCGATCCGTGACCCGCCCGCAGGGCTCGTCGCCCGGCTCACCAACCAGTCCTCGAACTGCTCGGATCGGTAGCCACCGGTGACCGACAGGGCGTAGAGGACACCGGCGGCACCGTGTGCGAGGCCAAGACCGCCGACGCCGAACTGCCTGGGATCACCAGGGAACAGCCGGTCGTCACGGTCCGGCGTGGCACTCGCGACGATGGCGCGGACCATGTCGTCGCGCACCTTCGGCCACCCGGCCCGGTCGGTGGTGATGCGCGGGCTCGGGGTGGCCGGGGTATCGGGCGGGACGATCACGTCGACGCCCTTGTCCAGGAATTCCCGCGACACCGGAAAGTGCTCGGCGATGATCTCCGCGAACTGGCGCGCCTTCACCCGGTGCAGCCCAAGCAGGTTCGTCATCGGCAGGAACAGCGCGAGCCGCAAGCAGGCCACTGCGTACTCGTCGACACCGAACCCGGTGACCGAGCGAGGCGCGGTGAAGCCGGGGTTGCCGAGGCCTGGCCGTACGCCTTCCTCGACAGGCGCGGCGACTTCGTAGTCCAGCAAGGCGATTGTGTCGTCCTCGCGAACGATGATGTTGAACAGGTGCAGGTCGCCGTAGACAATCCCGCGCTCGTGCACCGCCTTCATGGTCTGGTCGACCTGGCGGTGGATCTTCACCGCCCAGTCGGTGAACCGGGCGTGGTCCTCGTCCGTCGCGGCCGGGTCGATCAGCGGATACCGCATGGTGATCGCTTTGCCCAGCACGTCACCCTTGACGTACTCCATCGCCATGAACCGGTGCTCCCCCAGCCAGAACAGGTCGTAGACCTCGGGGATACCAGGGATTCCGGCGAGCCTGCGCAGGGTGTTGTGCTCACGTTCCAGTCTGCGCACGGCATCGTGCCCCCAGGCGTCCAGCCCCGCGTGCGGGCGAGCCTCCTTGAGCACGACCTCTTTGCCGGTCCGGGTGTCCTTGCCGACGTAAATCCCGCCGCCGTTGGAGAAGTGCACGACACTGTCGAATGTGTACGGCAGGTCGGTCACCGTGACCGCGTTGCGAGCAGCCAGATGCGGTTCGAGGAAGCCGGGCAACGTGACCCAAGGCGGGGTGTAGAAGACCGGGCCGCGCCGATCGGCCACGAGCGTCCCGTCCGGCGCGGCGATCGCGTCGACCACTTCGCCGCTCTCGTCCACTGTGTACCGATTGGCGAACGCGCCGTAGCGGACGAACAACGGGCCCTTCCCCCAGCGCAGGTCGCTGAGGATGTACGGACTGGGCTCACCGTCGAGGATCTCACCGAGCTCGGTCAGAATCCGCTCGCATTGGCCGTCATCCTCCGGATAGATGGTGACGAGCTTGCCGCTGAAACCTCGCGGAGCGTATTTGGAAACCCGGGCGGTCAATGCGGAGCGTGACCGGAGGAACTTGAACTGGATACCGCGCGGCACGCAGTAGTCGAAGATCTTGTCGATCACGCGGCCGGCGTTGTCCGGCGTCGCCGACGCGTGAATCTTCCAGCCCTGCAGCGGGGTGTTCTGGGTGCCGGGGTTGAGTACGAACCAGTCGTCCTGCTCGTAGCAAGTCCATCCGTCCGGCAATGCGCGGTGCGCCGCCGCGAATGACTCACCGGCCGTCTGCTCGGAGTGCATCGCGTCGTAAAACGACGGATCCGCCATGCAGTAGGCCTCGTACTCCTCGTTCATGGGTGCAATCGTTGTTACCTGCTGCCGAGACGCATAGTGAGTTCCGTCATCAGGCGACTACGCGCCTGTCACCAGCTACTGGTGCGTTTTTCACATCCACTGCTTCCGGGGCGTAACACTCCGATCATCCAGTGCGATGCCCCATTTGACGAACGGGCTGGTCACCAAAGCCCCCCGTGGTGCCCACCCCGTTTGTCAGTGACATCAGCCCACGGCGCGCAGAGCTTCAGTGGGTGAAAGTCTCGCGGCACGCGCGGCCGGGTATATCCCGGCCAGCGTGCCGGCGAAAATACTCGCTGCCAGCCCACCCAACAATGCCGCAGGTGGGACAATCACGGCCCATTCCCGCACAGCGGCATACCCGACGGTGACGGCCGAGCCGAGGACGAGCCCGGCGATTCCGCCAATGTGGGAAAGAACCACCGACTCGACGAGAAATTGCACGCGGATGTGGCGACGGCTCGCGCCGAGCGCACGGCGCAGGCCGATCTCGCCGCGTCGCTCCAGCACTCCGATCACCATGACGTTGGCGATCCCGACCGTGCCGACCAGCAAGGCCACCCCGCCCAGGCCGAGGAACAGGCCGTTGTACGCGCTTTCCACCGCACTGCGGGCGACAAGGACGTCCGACGGGCGGCTGACTTTCACCGCGCTTGGGTCCGCCGGATTGGCCACTGTGGCCAGTTGCGGCACCAGCGCCTCGACGGCTTCACTGGTCGAACGCTCGTAAATGGTGGTCGGTGCGCCGTCGAAGCCGAGCAGCGCCTGCGCGGCCGGATAGCCGACCAGCGCGGCGGAATCAATGGTCTGGTCCAGTAGCGCGGTGCCCAGAACCCCGATCACAGTGAACCATTGCCCGCCGAGGAACACCTGATGCCCGGCGGTGACGCCAAGCCTGCGGGCGGTGGCCGCACCGAGCACCGTCGTCGGATACCGATCGATGGCTTGGTTGAACCAGGTGCCGTCCACCACCGGGACCTGCAATGTCTCCGGCAATCCCGGACTCGCGGCCAGAATCGAGATGCCGCCGGTGCTCACTTCGGGCATACGGTCGTGCCGGTACACCGCGCCTGGTACGCGGCCCACGTGCGCGACCTGTTGCACGCCAGGCAGCCGGCCGATCATCGCCGGTGCTTGCGGCGGCAGGCTCGCGGTGTCACCGAACGCGTTGTTGCCTGGCCGCACGGTCAATAGATTGGTCCCCAGCTGGTCGATCTGCTTGAGCAGACCGGCCTGGCTGGACGCGGAGACCCCGAGCACGGCGACCACGCAGGCGATGCCGATCGCGATGCCGAGGCAGCTCAACGTGGTCCGCAACGGGCGACCGCGGATCCCCAGCAGGCCAAGGGAAATTGCATCACGCGGGCGCAATCTCACTGGATCACCCCATCCTGGATGCGAACGGTCCGAGGCATGCTCGCGGCCAGCCGGTCGTCATGCGTGATCACCACGACGGTCGTGCCACCTTCGTTGAGGCGCCTGAGCAAGTCGGCCACCGCGGCACCCGACCGGGAGTCGAGGTTTCCGGTGGGTTCATCGGCCAACACGACATCCGGTCGCCCGACCACCGCACGAGCGATCGCGACCCGCTGGCATTCGCCGCCGGAAAGCTGTCCTGGCCGATGTTTCATTCGGTGGGACATGCCGACGCTGTCCAGCGCTTCCGCCGCGCGTTCCCGGCGCTGCTGCCGCGGCGTCCCGGTGTACAGCAGGCCAGTGGCCACATTGTCCATTGCGGACAACATCGGGTTGAGGAAGAACTGCTGGAACACGAACCCGATGTGGTACGCCCTGACCACGGCCAGCCTGCGGTCCGGCATGCCGGTGATGTCCTGCCCGGCGACACGGACCGTGCCCGCGGTCGGCTGATCCAGCGTCCCCATGATCTGCAGCAAGGTCGTCTTGCCCGAACCCGACGGGCCGACCACGGCGACGAGTTCACCGGGTCGCACGATCAGGTCGACTTCCCGGAGCACGGTCAACTCTCCGTACTTTTTCGTGACCTTGTGTAGTTCAAGGGTCATATCGTCGGCACCTCCACCCGCATGCCCTCGACCAGACCCGGGCTGGTGATCTCGACGCGGCTGGCGGTGAACAGGCCGGGCTCGACCTCGATGGTGTGCCTTCCGTTCTGGTCGACCACCACGACCGCGTACGCGCCACCCGGCACGACGGTCAGCGCTTCGACCGGGACGGTGAGCACCCCACGCCGTGACTCGCCAGGAAAGATCACGGTGACCGGGCCTTCGAACACCCCGCCGAGTTCGGTCTGCGGGCTGGTGATCAGGATGTCCACCCCGATGGTCTGCCGGTCCTGGCTGGTGTTCTGCCCGTTCTGCGGTGGCTGGGTGGCGGTGGACTCGATGGTCCTGACCACTCCGGTGACCGATCGGCCGCCGAACAGTCGCACTTGGACGGTCTGATCCACCGCCGCCATCGACCGATGCCGCCGATCGAGGTCCACGTGCACACCGTGCTCGGTCCCGGTCCCGGTGACGAGTGCCTCACCGGGCCGGGCCATCGCACCGACCAAGCCGTTGGTTGCTGTCACCCGCACCGGACCAGCCGCGACGAGTGCGTCCCCTGGCTCGACCGTGCCGGTCTCGGTGAGCCCGAGCGACTTCTGCCAGCGCTTCACCGCGTTCACGGTCGCCGTGGTGTACGTGTCGTCCGGAGTGAAGGTCGCGTGGCCGAGATCGACGAGATTGCGCTCGAGTTGCCGGACGTCCTCCCCTTTCACAGCACGGTTCAACGGCCGGTAGAACGGCAACGTCCCGTAGAACAACGGGATCGACCGCTGATCAACCGCGTACACCTGCTGTCCACGGGAGATCACGTGGCCGACGCCAGGCATGGCTGTGACCGTGCCTTGCCGTTGAGCGACAAGCTGGATCGAACCCACGTACCCGAGCTGGCCTGGCTGTTGGATCGACGACACCAGATCGCCGCGCGTGACCGGAGCCGTGGGCAACGGTTTCTGCTCGGCCTGCGGCTGGGCTTGGCTCGTGCATGCCGTGGCGAGCAAGGCGATGGCCGCTATCCACACTCTCACTTGCCGTTACCGCCCTTGGGGCCAGGAGGATCCAGCAGGTTGCGCATGCCGGGCGGCAGATGTTGCCCGCAGGCCTGGGAAGCGGGCTGCCACGCCGGCGAGTCGTAGACGTGTTTGTCGATGACGAACCGGTTGTCGGGCGTCGGATCCGGCATGTCGACGCCGTGCTCCCGCATGCACCGGGAAAAAGCAAGCCATTGCTCGGGCGTGCCCTTCTGGTTCGGTACACCGGCCGCGACCAAGGCGTCGTTCAGCGGCTCACGGCACTCCCGTCGGTCGTTCTGATACGCCTCGTCCCGTCCTTCGGGTTCCTGGAACACCGGCAGGCCGTCCTCGTTGAAGGTCGGGTCCGGCACCTGGTGGCCACGGTCGCGCATGCACTGGCTGAAGCCGACCGCGGTCCGGCTGATGTCCTCGGACTTCGCGGGCTTGACCGGTTCGGTGTTCGCCTGGCAGCCGGCCAGCACGACGGCCGCGATGATCAACATGGCTTTTCTCATGGGCCGCACCCTGCTCGCGGGCGCATCAACACCGCGTGCGCGAAAGTTTTGAACTCGTCTTGATCCGGCTGGGTGTCTACTGGGATGTATGCGTGTGCTTGTCGTCGAGGACGACGCTGTGCTGGCCGAGGCGATCGCCCGTGGCCTGCGGCGGCACGCGATGAGCGTCGACGTGGCCGTTGATGGCGCGCGAGCCTTGGAGTGCGCGGCGGTCACGCGGTACGACGTGGTCGTGCTCGACCGTGACCTGCCTGGTGTGCACGGCGACGACGTCTGCACGCAACTGACCGGCGACAGCACCCGGATCCTGATGTTGACGGCGGCTTCGACCGTGCGTGACCGGGTTTCCGGGTTGAACCTCGGCGCCGACGACTACCTGCCGAAACCCTTCGCGTTCGACGAGCTGGTCGCCCGTGTGCATGCGTTGTTGCGCCGATCCGCACCCGCCCGTGCCCCAGTGGTGTCCCGTGCGGGGATCACCCTCGACCCGGCACAGCGCGTGGTGTTCCGCGACGGCCGGTTCATTCGCCTGTCCCCTAAGGAGTTCGCCGTGTTGTACGTTCTGCTTTCGGCGGATGGCGCGGTGGTCAGCGCCGAAGAGCTGCTCGACCGCGCGTGGGACGAACACGCCGACCCCTTCACCAACAGCATGCGCACCACAATCGGGACGCTGCGCAAGAAGCTCGGCGAACCGCCTGTGATCGGCACAGTTGTCGGCGCGGGGTATCAGATCCGATGAGGCTCACCGCGCGCACCCGGCTGACGTTGTTGTTCTCCGCTTTGATCGCGTTCTCCGGTGCGGTCCTGGCAGTGATCATCATCGTGCTCTCGTTCACCCCCAACCGGACCGCGTCCGAACCCAAGATTCCGCCGAACAAGGTGGTCGTGCTGGAGAAGACCCAGATCGACCAGATGGGCGTGGACATCAAAGCCCAGGCACGCAACGAACTGCTGGACCGGCTGATGCTCGGTGCCGGGATCGGGATCGGCGTGCTGACCGTGGGTTCGGCCGGACTCGGCTGGCTGCTGGCCGGTCGGGTACTGCGCCCGGTGCACGTCGTGTCCGGCACCGCCCGGCGGCTTTCCCAGCAGAACCTGCACGAACGCATCCCGGTCAGCGGTCCGCAGGACGAAATGCGTGAGCTGGCCGAGACTTTCAACGACATGCTGGCCCGGCTGCAGCGATCCTTCGACGCCCAAAGCCATTTCGCCGCCAACGCGGCGCATGAACTACGCGGCCCGATGACCACCCAGCGAACTCTGGTCGAGGTCGCCGCCTGCGCGCCCGACGCCCCGCCCCCGCTGCGCGAACTGGCCAGCTCGCTGGGCCCGGTGCTGGACCGCCAGGAACGGCTGGTCAACGGCCTGTTGGAACTCGCATGGAGCGAGCACGGCGTGACCACGGTCGAGCCCGTCCGGGTCGATTCGCTTGTCCGCGCGCCGGGCGCTTCGCTGTCGCTCGACCCTTTGATCGTGCGCGGCGATCCGACGCTGCTGGACCTGATGGTGGACAACCTGGTCCGCAACGCCTTCACCCACGGCCGGGACGTCTGGATCAGCACCACGGCGGACACGTTGTGCGTGGAGAACACCGGCGATGTGGTGTCGGCTGAGCGTCTCGCGACGTTGACCGAGCCGTTCCGCCGAGGCAGCCAGGACCGCTTGAACAGCAACGGAACCGGTCTCGGTTTGGCGATCGTCAATGCTGTTGTCCGTGCCCACAACGCCTCTCTCGAGCTGGCGCCGCGTCCTGGGGGAGGAATTCGCGCGACAGTCCGGTTTCCAGCTGGCACCATGCGGTGAATGGCTCGCCTGCGCGACGTTGTCATCGATTGCAAGCACCCGGCCTCGCTCGCCCGGTTCTGGGCGGCCGTGCTGGACGACTACGAGATCGCCCCTTATGACGACGAAGAACTAGCCCGGCTGCGAAGTATCGGCATCGAGTCACCTGAAGACGACCCGACCGTCCTGCTGCAACGCCTTGACGGCGCGGCACCTCGCATCTTCCTGGTGCTGGTGCCCGAGCCGAAGACTGTGAAGAACCGCGTCCACCTGGACATCGACGGCGACGTGGACGCGATTGTCGCCTTGGGCGCGACTCTCGTCGCGACGTACGACGATCACCATCTCCTCAACGACCCGGAAGGCAATGAGTTTTGCGTTTTCCCGTGATCTACGAACACCCGTTGGCGTACGTCCTCGGCTTGCAAGGCGTCGCACTGCTTCAGGGATTCATCGGAGAACACGACCGGGACTTCATCGAGGCCAGACTCGCGGAAATCCGTGAACTGCTGGCGAACGAGCAGCTCACCAAGCCGGTCGAAGTCACCCCGGTGAGCACAGTGGACGGTTACCGCACCTGGTCGGCCACGTACGACCGCCCGTCCAACCCGGTCTTCGCGATGGATGTGCCCATCCTCAAGGAGATCCTCGCGGACGTCCCCACCGGCGTCGCGTTGGACGCGGCGTGCGGGACCGGTCGGTACGCGGAACTGCTTGCCGAGCAAGGGCATCGGGTGATCGGTGTGGACAGTTCACCGGACATGCTCGAGCTGGCCCGCAAACGCTTGCCGGACAGCGAGTTCCGCGAGGGCAATCTGCACCACCTGCCGGTCGACGAGGTGGACTTGATCCTGTGTGGACTGGCGTTGACGCACAACCCGGACCTTGAGCCGATCTTCGCGCAGTTCGCCAGGGTGTTGCGGCCCGGCGGGCATCTGGTCATCGTCGACATGCATCCGGACGCGATCCTGCGTGGTTCGATCCCTACCGTTCGCGGGCCGGGAGGCGAGCCTTGCCGGGTCGTCACGTATCGCCACTCGATCGGTGACTACCTCCGTGCGGCACTCAACAACGGGCTGGCTGTCCGGCGTTGCGAGGAGTTGCGTGCCGCCGCGATGCTCGAAAAGGCCGACGACCCCGGCCCGTGGGACGTCTGGCCCTGGTCGTTGGCCGCTTTGGCGCCGGCCGCCGCGTACGCCGCGACCGGTCCACAGCTAGTCATCTGGCATTTCCAGGCCAATACCTTGCGCACGATGTAATCGGGCGCTAGGGTTTTGGTATGACCGAGTCGGACGCCAGGAACCTCCTTCTGCTCGACGAGCAGGCTTGCTTCGCGTTGTACGCGGCGTCCAGAGCGGTCACGGACGTGTACCGGCCACTGCTTGCCGAGCTGGATCTGACGTATCCGCAGTACCTCGTGATGCTGGTGCTGTGGGAGCGGGACAACCAGCCGATCAAGCAGATCGGTGCCGCCCTTCACCTCGACTACGGCACCGTCTCCCCGCTGCTCAAGCGGCTGGAGGCGCGTGGGCTGGTGCGACGCGAGCGACAGGCGGACGACGAGCGAAGCGTCGTGGTGAGCCTGACGCCGGAGGGGGTCGCCATGCGCGAACGAGCGCAGGAGATCCCGCCGGCGATCGGATGTGCGCTGGGCCTGGACGACCAGGGCCGCAGGGCGCTCATCGACCTGTTGCGCGACGTCACCACGTCCGCCCGGAACTCTGCGACCAAAGGAGAAGACTGACCATGCCAAGCCGCGACGCGACCACCCACTGGGAAGGCGACCTGCAGGCGGGTGGCGGCAACGTCACCCTCGACTCGTCCAACGCCGGACAGTTCCGCGTCACCTTCCCGGCCCGCACCGGCGACCCGGAGGGCATGACCAGCCCGGAAGAGCTGCTCGCCGCGGCGCACTCGTCCTGCCTGGCGATGAACTTCACCGGCACGGTGAAGAAGGCGGGCTTCACACCGGGCACTGTGGACGTCAGCGCCGAGGTCACGCTCGGCCCGGACCCCGAGGGCGGCTTCAAGCTCACCGAGATCGCGGTGACGCTGGTCGCCAAGGTCGACGGCCTCGACAAGGACAAGTTCGCCGAGCTCGCGGCGACCGCCGAGAAGACCTGCCCGATCTCCAAGGCGCTGGCGGGCACGACCATCACGCTGGACGCTTCGCTCGCGGAGTAGTCCGACTGTGGTTAACGTCATGAATCATGACGGTGAGCAGGCGTGACCTTCTCGTGGGACTCGGTGCGGCCATGACCGGTTTCGGCATGGCCGCACCGCCCGACTGGGACCGGTTGCGCAGACGTCTCGCCGGACCTCTTTACCTGCCACAGGATCCGGGATACGCCACGGTCCGGCAGGGCTACTTCACCATCCACGATGGACAGCGTCCGGCGGCGGTCGCCCGCTGCACGCGGATTGAGGACGTCCAGGTCTGCGTGGAATTCGCGGCTGCCACCCGGACACCGGTGAGCGCACGCAGCGGCGGCCACAGCTACGCCGGATACTCCACACGGGACGGCAGCCTGGTCGTGGACCTAAGCCAGCTCTCCGGAATCCAGGTCTACCCAGACGGTACGGCCGTGATCGGCGCGGGCGCTCAGCTGATCGACGTCTACGCGGGGATCGCCCAAGCAGGACGGCTGCTCCCGGGCGGAACATGTCCGTCAGTGGGCATCGCCGGTCTCACGTTGGGCGGTGGAATCGGTGTCACAGCGCGGAAGTACGGCCTGACGTGCGACCGGCTCGTCTCCGCCCAGATCGTCACGGCGGACAGCAGGTTGCGGACAGTGTCCGCGGTCGCAGAACCCGAGCTGTTCTGGGCCTTGCGCGGCGGTGGTGGCGGGAACTTCGGCATTGTCACGTCGTTCACCTTCCAGACCTTTCCGGCCACCGATCTGACTGTGTTCGCTGTGGAGTTCCCGCCGGCTGCGTTGCCGGCTTTGCTTCACGGTTGGCAGTCTTGGCCTGTGCCTGACGAAGTGTGGTCGAATGTCAGTATTCAGGGCGATCCGCAGGCGACCACATGGGTCGACGGATGCTTCGTCGGTTCTTCCTCAGGCGTCCAGCCCCATCTCGACAAGCTCACGCGACTCGTTGGCACGCAACCCCTGACGCGGATTGTGAAACAGTTCAGCTACTTCGAGGCGATGCGGTACTTCGCGGGATGTTCGGAGTTGTCGCTGAAGGAATGCCACCCGGGCTGGAACAGCGATGCCGGTCTGCTTGATCGCGGGTCCTATGTGTCCACGTCACGAATGATCGGTGCGCCGCTGCGTGATCCGGCCGCCACAGCCGCTTTGCTCCGCAGCTCTCCCGGCCTGACCACGCAGTTCGACAGCTTCGGTGGCGCGATCGCCCGTGGGCCCGACACCGCTTTCCCGTACCGCCAAAGCGTTGCGAGCATGCAGATCATGCACGAGTCGGATCGCCGGGCGATCGCCCACGTCCGCGACGAGGCCGCTCGTGAATTCGGGCAGACGGGCTACATCAACTACATCGACCCGCAGATGCCCAACTGGGCACAGGCGTACTACGGCACCAACCTCGCGAAGCTCCGCTCGATCGCCAAACGCTACGACCCAGGCCGGGTCTTCGCGTTCGCCCAGGGCCTCAGTTGACGAAGTCCTTGACTTCGAGTCCGCTTGAGGTTCCAGGATGGCGGCATGCCGAATCACACCGCCATCCTCCTGCGCCGCCAATTCTCAAGGGCCCTCGCGCCTTGGCTGAAACACCGCGACCGCGGCACCGGCACGGCCAGGCCGCCGCCTAGACGTCGAAGAACACCGTTTCACCCTCGCCCTGCAGGCGGATGTCGAACCTGTACCCGTCCTCGGTCGGCGTGGCGATCAACGTGTGCCGTCGCGCGGGATCCACACTGGACAGCACCGGGTCTTCAGCGTCATCGGCGAAGTAGATCCGGGTGACCACACGGTTCAGCAGGCCACGGGCGAACACCGAAACATCGATGTGCGGAGCCTGCCCGGGAATCGCACCCGGCATCAAGGTCAAGATCCAGTAGTTGCCGTCCGCATCGGTCGGGCAGCGGCCGAAGGCGCGGAATTCCTTGCGTAGCGGGCCGGATGGGTCGTCGGGGTGGTCGAAATGCCCGTCCGGATCGGCCTGCCAGGTCTCGATCATCGCGTCGGGCACCGGTTGCCCGGCGCCGTCGAAAACCGTGCCGACGATCCGGATCGCACCGGGGGTGTCGAGAGGAACGACTGTTGGGCCGTCGGGCCACGGAAGTCCGATCGACAGGAACGGCCCGACGGTTTGCGAAGGAGTCGTCATTCGTCGTCCACTTCCTCCTCGAAGGGCGTGGCGTCCTGGCCACGCAGCACGATGTCGAACGAGAAAGCCAAGGCCCAGTTCGGAACCGTCCGCGAGATGTCGAACGACGAGATCATCCGGGCGCGGGCCGCCGGGTCCGGGACCGAGTTGAAGATCGGGTCCTGGGAGAACAGCGGATCGTCCGGGAAGTACATCTGGGTGACCAGGCGCTGGGTGAACGAACGCCCGAACACCGAGAAGTGGATGTGCGCGGGACGCCAAGCGTTGTCGTGGTTCTGCCACGGGTACGCGCCCGGCTTGATTGTGGTGAACGTGTACCGGCCCTCGGCGTCGGTCAAAGTCCGCCCGACACCGTCGAAATTCGGGTCGAGAGGGCTCGGCCAGCGGTCCCGGACGTGCTTGTAGCGACCGCCCGCGTTGGCCTGCCAGATCTCCACCAATGAGTTCGGCACGGGCTTGCCGTTGCCGTCCAACAGCCTGCCGTGCACGATGATCCGCTGTCCTTGCGGCTCACCGGCGTGCTGTGCTGTCAGGTCGTTGTCGTCGGGGCCGAGCCTGCCTTCGCCCAGCAATGGTCCGGTGATCTCGGTCAGCTTCTGCGGCAACAGAACCGGACGCTGCAACGGGTGCCGGAGCGCAGTCGACTTGTACCCCGGGCTGTCGAGCGGTGGATGTGTGCCGGGCGCGTCGCGTAGATACAACGGTTTTCCTCCTACGGGAACGGCAGGCCGACGTAGTTCTCGGCGAGGCTGGTGGCGGCGGCGGTCGATGATGCGGTGTACCGGAGTTGGGCTAGCTGCAAGCGATGTTGGAACGGGTCGGCGTCGTACGCTCGGTGCAGCATGCTGGTCATGAAGTACGAGAAGTGCTCGGCACGCCAGACCCGGCGCAGACAGGTGTCCGAATAGGACTCGACGAGATCTGACCGTCCTGACAGCAACAAAGCTTTGAGAGCACGGGACAAAATCAAGACGTCGTGCACGGCGAGGTTCATCCCCTTGGCACCGGTCGGCGGTACGATGTGCGCCGAGTCGCCCGCGAGGAACAACCGGCCGTACCGCATCGGTTCGACGACGAAGCTACGCATCGGCGACAGCAACCGTTCCAGGATCGGGCCTTCGTGCAGCGAGAAATCCCCGTCGATGGCGAACCGCGCGTGCAGCTCGTCCCAGATCCGGGCATCCGACCATTGGTCGAGTGAGTCCGACGGGTCGACCTGCAGGTAAAGCCGAGTCACTTCGGGCGTACGCATGCTGTGCAAAGCAAAGCCGCGCTCGTGGTTCGCGTAGATCAGCTCGTCGTGCGCGGGCGGCGCCTTGACCAGAACCCCAAGCCAGGCGAACGGGTACACGTGGTCGTACACGGACAGCTCAGCGTCCGGAATGGACGGACGACTGATGCCGTGGAACCCGTCGCAGCCCGCGATCACGTCGGCCTGGATTTCGTGTGCGACACCGTCAGCGTCCTTATAGGTCACTCGCGGTTTGTCGCCGGTCACGTCGTGCAGTTCGACGTCGGACACTTCAAAGTGGATCTGCGCGCCCGCTTCGAGCCGGGCGGCGATCAGGTCCTTGACGATCTCTTGCTGCCCGTAGACAGTGATCGTCCGGTCGGTGAGGTCGGTCAGCGCGATCCGATGGTCCTCGCCGTCGAACCGCAGGACGATCCCGCGGTGCGGCATGCCTTCCCGGTCGAGCCGCTCGGCCAGCCCGACTTCTCGCAACAGCTTGACCGTCGGGTCTTCGCAAACGCCCGCGCGGACGCGCCGTTCGACGTAGTCCCGGCTGCGGTTCTCCAGGATCACCGAGTCGATGCCGTCCAGCCAGAGCAAGTGGGACAGCAGCAGACCGGCCGGTCCGGCCCCGACGATCGCCACCTGAGTGCGCATGACTGAAGAGTTGCCGAAAATCGCCACGTCAGCGACTCTAGTTTCCACTCACCGGAAGGCACACTTGGAGTCATGACAGGCGAGTCGGTGTCCAGCCGGGTGTTCCGGCTGCTGGACGCGTTCTCCGAGACCAAGCCGGCGCTGACGCTCTCCGAGCTCAGCACCTTGGCCGACCTGCCGTTGAGCACGACCCATCGGCTGGTCGCGGAGCTGACGGACTGGGGCGGGCTGACTCGCGGCGCGGACGGGCGCTACCGGATCGGCCTGCGACTGCTGGCGATCGGATCGCTCTCACCAGGCAGTTTGAGCCTGCGCGAGCGGGCGATGCCGTTTCTCGAAGACCTCTACGAGGCGACGAGGCAGAACGTGCAGCTGGCCGTGCGGGATGATCTCGAAGCGGTCTACCTCGAGCGGATCTCGGCGCGTGGCGCGGTCAGCATCCTGACCAGGGTGGGCAGCCGGCTGCCGCTGCACGCGACCGGCGTCGGCCTGATCCTGCTCGCGCATGCCAACGATGACGTGCGGGAACGCGTCTTCGCAGCGCCGCTGGAGCGGTTCACCGAGAAGACGATCTCCACGACGAAGCAGCTGCGCGAGGCCCTGGCCGCCGCCCGGCGCGACGGTTACGTGGTCAGCGACCGGCAGATCGAAATGATCACCCAGTCGATCGCGGCCCCGATCCGGGACGCGTCGAACACCGTCATCGCGGCGCTGTCCATCGTCGTACCCGTCGAAATGGACGCACACACGCTCGTGCCCGCGGTCCGTGCCGCGGGCCACGGCATCTCACGGGCGATGGGCTGGCGGCCCAAGGCCCTCAGGCGCTGATTCTGACTTCGGTGCAGGTGCAGCCCCCGGTGAGCTGCACGCACTCGAGCACCAGCTCGTGCGTGTCGATTTCCAGTTCGATACAGGTGACGTCAGTGCATTCGGCTGTGCCGTCGCTGTGCACGACAAGGCTGCCGTGACAGTGGTCGATTCCCCGACTGCACAGCACGCATTCGGTGGAAATCATGCACTTCGTACTACCCCATCAGCCGTGTCGAACCCTCATCGACACGCCGAGCGAGGTCAGCGTTCCGAGTCGTTCTCGGCGTGACCGATCAGCTCTTCGATCTCCCACTTGCCGAACAGCTCGCGCAGTTCGTCGAAGATCGGCGTCTCCCCCACAGTTGCGTTGGTCATGGTCCCCTCTCCCTTCACACAGCGTGTACACCCGTATCCCCCACGAGTCGCACACCTGTCACCCGTATGACGTAAAGCGGACTCATTTCATTCCGCCCCTCTGCCGTGAGCTACGTCTCATTTGGGTTCTTTGGTTCATCCTGAGACAATGTTCGAGATGCGAATTTCCGTTCGTATTGCGCACAACGGGCAACACGGAGGCGTAATGGCGTCGATAACGTCGTTGGCGGAGGCCGTCGCCGACCTGGTGCACGACGGTGACCAGGTCGCGCTGGAAGGCTTCACGCACTTGATCCCGTTCGCGGCCGGGCACGAGATCATCCGGCAGGGCCGCGAGGACCTCACCCTGGTCCGGATGACCCCGGACCTGATCTACGACCAGCTGATCGGCGCGGGCTGCGCGCGGAAACTGATCTTCTCGTGGGGCGGGAACCCCGGCGTCGGGTCGCTGCACCGGTTCCGGGACGCCGTCCAGCACTCATGGCCGGTGCCGCTGGAGATCGAGGAACACAGCCACGCGGGCATGGCCAACCGCTACGCCGCGGGCGCGTCCGGTCTCCCGTTCGCCGTGCTGCGCGGCTACACGGGCACTGACCTGCCCAACCAGACCGACACGATCAAACCGATCACGTGCCCGTTCACCGGCCAAACGCTCACCGCGGTGCCCGCGCTGAACCCGGACGTGGCGATCATCCACGCCCAACGCGCGGACCGGAAGGGAAACGTGCAGCTCTGGGGCATCACGGGCGTGCAGAAGGAGGCCGTGCTCGCGGCCAAGCGCTCGCTTGTCACGGTCGAGGAGATCGTCGACTCGCTGGAGCCACGGCCCAACTCGGTCACCTTGCCGAGCTGGGTCGTCACCGCGGTCGCTGAAGCACCGAACGGCGCGCATCCGTCGTACGCCCACGACTACTACGTGCGGGACAACGAGTACTACAAGGCATGGGACGCCATCAGTCGTGATCGGGACGAGTTTCAGCGCTGGCTTGAGAAGGAGGTCGTCCGATGACGTACACGACTGACGAGATGATGACCGTCGCGGCCGCCCGGGTTTTGAAAGACTGCGCGTCGTGCTTTGTCGGCATCGGCCTGCCCAGTACGGCGGCGAACCTCGCTCGCGCGACGCACGCGCCCGACCTTGTGTTGATCTACGAATCCGGCTGCATCGGCGCGAAACCCGACCGGCTGCCACTGTCCATTGGCGACGGCATCCTCGCCGAGACGGCGGATTCGCTGGTCAGCGTGCCGGAGATCTTCAACTACTGGCTGCAGCCCGGCCGGATCGACGTCGGCTTTCTCGGCGCGGCACAGCTGGACAAGCACGGCAACATCAACACGACCGTGATCGGTGACTACGCCGATCCGAAGGTGCGGCTGCCCGGGGCGGGCGGGGCGCCGGAGATCGCCGCGTCGTGCAAGGAAGTCGTGATCGTAGTCCGCCAGAGCAAGCGCACGTTCATCGACAAGCTCGACTTCATCACATCGGTCGGCCAGGGTGACCGGTCGACGTTCACCGGCGCCGGCCCGCAGATGATCATCACCGATCTCGGTGTGCTGCGGCCGGTCGACGGCGAGTTCACGCTCACCCAGATCCATCCTGGAGTCGAGGTCTCCCAGGCGATCGAAGCGACCGGTTGGGCGTTGGAGGTGTCGCCCGAACTGACCGAGACGCCCCCGCCGACCGAGGCCGAGTTGACCGCGTTGCGGAAACTGGCAGGCTGACGTCGTGTTCGACGAACTGTTCGGGGCACGGGACGACCAGGCATGGTTGCGGGCCATGGTGGACGCCGAGAAGGCGCTCGCCACGGCCTTGGCCAAGGCAGGCGTGATCCCCGCCGCCGCTGCCGCTGAGATCTCGCAGTGCCCGGCCGATTTCGACCCGGCGGAGATCGGCAGACAGGCCGTCGGTCCCGGAAATCCCGTGATTCCGTTGGTTCAAGCGATGCGTAGCCGCGTATCCGACGAGGCGAGCCGGTATGTCCACTTCGGAGCTACCAGCCAGGACATCATGGACACGGCCGCGATGCTGGTGGCCAAGAACGCTGCCGCGGGCATGCTGGCCGATGTGGACGCTGCCGCGGATGCCTGCGCCAGGTTGGCCGATGAGCACCGGCACACGATCATGATCGCGCGGACGCTCATGCAACACGCCCTGCCTACGACGTTCGGGCTCAAGTGCGCGGGTTGGCTCGTGGCTTTGGACGAAGCGGCAGCCAACCTCAGGCGAGTTCGGTTCACGGCTCAGCTCGGCGGGGCCGTGGGGACGTTGTCGGTGTTCGGCAATACCGAGGTGCCACGGCTGTTCGCCGCGGAACTCGGCCTCGCCGAGCCTTCGATTCCGTGGCACACCAACCGGACCAGGTTGGGTGAGCTCGCCGGTGCGCTCGGTGTGCTGGCCGGGGTGCTCGGCAAGATCGCTTTGGACGTGACGCTGCTGGCTCAGACCGAGGTCGGTGAGGTCGCGGAGTCGTCCGGTGGTGGCTCGTCCACCATGCCGCACAAGCAAAACCCGGTTCGGTCCGTGCTGATCACCGCCGGTGCCAAGCAGATCCCGGGTTTGGTGGCGACCATGCTCGCTGCCATGCCGCAGGAGCACGAGCGGGCGGCGGGTGCTTGGCATGCTGAATGGGAAACTCTGAATTCAATGTTCAGCATTCTGGGCACAGCATGCACGCGCACCCGGGACCTGGTGACCGGGTTGCGAGTGGACCGGGAGCGGATGCGTGCCAATGTGGACATGACCGGTGGTCTGGTGATGGCCGAAGCCGTCGTCACCGCGCTGGCCCCGGCAATCGGCCGGGCCGCCGCCGCGGGCATCGTCAAGGAGATCGCGACATCCGGGCACCCGTTCCGCACGGCGCTGCTCAACGACCCACGGGTCCGACTGTCCGAAGCAGACATAGACAAGGCACTGGATCCGGCCGGATACCTGGGTTCGGCCGACGAGTTCATAGATCGGGCGTTACGACGATGAGCGACTTCGTGCAGTCATTGGAACGTGGCCTCGCGGTCATCAGAGCGTTCGACGCCGACCACCCCGAGATGACACTCAGCGATGTCGCCAGGGTCACCGGCCTGACCAGGGCCGCGGCCCGCCGGTTCCTGCTCACGTTGGTCGACCTGGGCTACATGCGTACCGACGGGCGGTTGTTCACGTTGCGCCCCAAGGTTCTTGAGCTCGGCTACTCGTATCTGTCCAGCCTCGGCCTGCCCGACGTCGCCCAGCCACACCTGGAGAAGCTGGCCGCGGAGGTGCACGAGTCCTGTTCAGTGTCCGTCCTGGACGGTTCGGACATCGTTTACGTCGCCCGCGTCCCCACCAAGCGGATCATGAACGTGATGATCGAGATCGGCACGCGCTTCCCGGCGCACGCCACCTCGATGGGCCGCGTAATGCTTGCCGCCCAGGAGAACCTGGACGACTTTCTGGCCACCACTCCGTTGACCGCGTTGACCGACCGCACGATCACCGACCCCGTCGAGCTGAAGTCGGAGCTGTCGCGCGTCCGTGCTCAAGGCTGGAGCATGGTCGACGGGGAACTGGAGCACGGCCTGCGCTCCATCGCCGCGCCGATCCGCAACAAAGGCAAGGTGATCGCGGCGGTCAACATCTCCACCCACGTCAGCAGGCCGATCGAGAGCGTGCACGACGACCTCGTCCCGCCACTGCTGGCCACAGCCGAAGCGATCTCCGCAGACCTGAACCTCTCGTGAGTGTTTTGGCCGGTTAGAACCGGCCAAAACACTCACGAGCTCTCACAGGAACCGAATACCGCTGATCTTCCAGGTCTCGCCGACCTTCTCCGCGTTGATCAGCAGTTGGGCCGCGGCGGATTCGTGCTTGTCGCCTTGGACGGTCTGCCGGTCGATGAACACCAGGAGCCGGGCAGAGTTCGGGCCCAGGTCCGTCACACCGATCGATCGAACCGCCGTGGTCAGCACCTGCTTGGTCTCAGCGGCGTGCTTCTTCGCCGCCTCGAAGTCCGTGTTGTACTGCTGCATCGCCGCGCCGGTCAGAACCTCCTGGGCGGCAACGGAAGTCCGATCCATCTGGGTTGGGTCGTACGAGAACACCGTGCGCAGAGCCCGTCCAACTTGGTCGGTCACAGCGTTCGTGCCTGCGACGTCAACAAGAGCGGTGTTCGCGGGTCCTGGCGATCGGGACAACGAGAACCAGAGCGTCGCGCAGCCACATAGGATGATCACGCCGCCAAGAATGCCTGCGATGGTGGGTTTCATGTCCCGACCACCTCCAGCGCGCTGACCTTCCAGCCCGTGTCGGTCCTCGCGAGGTCCACGTCCCATCGGCTCACGCTGGTGGTCGGCTGGGCGCCGTTCTGGCTCACCGAGACCTCGACCGCGGCGATCATGTTCGCGGTTCCGCTGTACGTGTTCATTGTCGTGATCGCGGCGACGACCGGGTTCGCTCGTGCGACCGTCTTGGCACCCAAGGCGGCCTGCCTGTCGGTGTCCCGGTTACGGTTCAGGCGTTCGAGCAGCGGTCCGGTCGACGCCTCCCGCCAACGATCAAAATCAGCGTCGAGGTTCTGGTAGTCCACTGTGTTCAACTCGATGACCTGCCGCACGCCCACATCGAGCACGGCGTCACGTTGCTTGGCCAGATCGGCTTCCGAGCTGTTCGCGGACGACCACCAGCGCCAGCCCGTAAAACCAGCCGCAGCCACCGCCAGCACCGCGAGCACAACCAGAATCCGACCGATCACCTGGGCAAACCTAGCAACTGACCGATGTTCTGCAAACCGGCGCTGCCACGGTTCAGCGAAAGCACCCCAGGAAGTTGGGGCGGCGGCTGCGTGGCCTGACCGCCCGGCGAGACCTGCTTCGGGACGCCCGCGAAAGGTGCGTTCTGCGAGCCGCGCACGCCGATCGGGCTGTTCGGCGGCTCGGCGCAGTAGGCGTTGCGGTTCACCGGGATGGGATCGGTCTGGCTGGCCGAACGCTGTTTCGTGCCCTCGTAGCCCTTCACGCAGGGCGGCGGGTCGAAGAAGTTCAGCATGATCCCGAGGTGCCCGGTGCCGTCCGGTGCCGTGCTCGGCGTGAACGCGGAGATCACCGGGTACGCGACCATGAACTGCTCGATCGCGGCCGTCCGGCTGGTCGTGATCGACGTGGTGGTCAGCAGGTTCGCGAACACCACGCCCAGTTCCGGGCCGGACGTCCGCAGGATGTCCACCACCTGGTCGGCCACTCCGGGCGTGACCTCGATCAGCTTGCGCAGGTCCGGATCCGACGTCTTCAGTTGCTCGGACAACTTGCGCAGCCCGGACGAGAACGCGATCAACTGCTGAGCGTCGGCCTGCTGGCGTTCCAGAACAGTCCGCCCAGTGCTCAGCAAGCCGGTCGTCTGTGGCAAGTGCTGGGTCGCGGTGGCGGTGAACTGTCCAGCCGAGTCCAGCAGCAGCTGCAGGTCGTTGCCGGTTCCGGCGAACGCGGTGTTCAACTCGTCCACGACCGTGCGCAACGATTCGACCGGCACGCTCCGGACGAACCCGTCCAAGTTGGACAACATCGTTTCGGTCGCCGGTGGAATGCTCGTGCGGTCCCTGGGAATCACCGATCCCGCCGCCAGATACGGTCCGCGCTCACCACCAGGCTGCAGGTCGACGTACTGCTCGCCGATCGCGGACCGGTTGGCCACCACGGCTTTCGTGTCGGCGGGGATCGAATGCCCGGTCTCCATCACGAGTTCGACGTTCACCCCGTCATCGACGAGGTGCATCTCGCCGACCCGGCCCACGGTCACGCCGCGATACGTGACCTCGGCGTTGGTGAAGATCCCGCCAGAGTCGCGCAGTTGCATCGTCACCACGTACCCGCTGGCCCCGAAGAGCCGATCCAGCCCGGCGTAACGGGCGCCGGCGTACGTCACGGCAACCACGGCGATCACGATGAACGCGACGAACCGCCACTTGACGCCTCGGGTGAGCATCAGCCACCTCCCAGCAACGTCCCCAGCAGCCCGGCGAGCGGGCCCTGGTCGGCAGGCGGTGTCCCGTTCTGCGGCAGCAGGTCGGGCAGGATCGGTACGGGAATCGGCAACGGCAGCGGCCCGGTGTTGTTGCCGTACGACTGGCCAGGCGGCGCGATCAACGTCTGCCCGGAGTTGGACAGGTTGTTGATCATCTCGGTGAAGTCGAGGCTGAGCCTGGCGTCCACATTGAAGTAGTCGCCGCGCACGGCATTGACCGCATAGGACGGATACGGGTACGTGACCAGGTACTCCAGCGCGACCGGCAGTTTGTCCCCGGTCTCCACGAGCTTGCGCAAGGTCGGCTCAAGCAGTTTCAGGTCCGCGACCAGATCGGCCTTGCTGCGGTTCACCGTGTCCACGGCGACGCCCGACAACGTGTCCAGCGCGGTCAGCATTCCGGTCAGTTGGGCCCGCTGCTGTTCCAGCACCTTCAGGCCCGGGGACAGGTTGTCCAGTGCGTTGGTGAGATTGCCGGTCTGGGCGACCAATGTGCCCGAGAGCTTGTTCAGTCCGTCGATCGCTCGCACGATGTTGCCGCGCTGGCCGTCCAATGCCGACACCATGGTCTTCACGTTGGCCAGTAACTCACGGATCTGCGTTTCGTTGCCGGCCAACGCTTGGTTGAGTTCGCCGACGATCGTCCGCAGTTGCTCGACACCGCCTCCGTTGAGCAGCATCGACAGCGCGCCCAGGACCTCTTCGACTTCGGGGTTGCGGTTGGTGCGACTCAACGGCACGACCGCGCCGTTGCTCAACTGACCTTGCGGCGGCTCGCCGACAGGCTCACGCAACTGCACGTACTTCTCGCCCAGCAGACTGGACTGCCGTAGTTCGGCACCGGCGTTCGCGGGCAACGTCACCGCGCCGTTGACGACCAGCGTCACCACGGCCATCTTGTTGTCCGGCGACAGTTCGATCTTCGAGACCCGGCCGACGGACACGTCGTTGACCTTCACGCTGGCCTGCGGCACCAGGTCGAGGACGTCGCCGAACTGGGCGGTGACCGTGTAGGGGTGGTCGCCGACGTCCGCGCCGCCTGGCAGCGGAGTGTTGTACAGCCCGCCGAACCCGCCCTCCGTGCATCCAGCAGCTACCGTCGCTGCCACCAGCAACGGCACCACCTTCAGGCCACGACGGCCACCCTTGGCGTCAATACCCGACATCGACGGCTCCCCTGTCAAGCCAAGGTATCGGTGGGGTCCGACAGAATTGGGGGCGTGGCATGGGTATCGATGGGGTCCGACAAAGTCGGGGGCGTGGCATGCTTTCGCGGCGTCGGGGGCCTGGCATGCCTTCGCGGCGTCGGGGCGTGGCATGCTTTCGCGGCGCGTGAATTTCATCGGCCCAGCACCTCCAGCAAGGGCACTGGAAGCGGTGGCAGTGTCCCGTTCTGCAGCGCGGTCAGGGTCTCGGCGACGGTCGGCAGCTTCAGCGTGCCGTCCAGCACGGGTGCCAGCTGCTTGCAGATGTCGGTCAATGTCGCCGGGACTGCCTTGGGCGTACCTGATTCGATCAGCCGGCACACCATCAGGATCGGCGGGTGCGTGAACTCGTTCAGGTCCGCGCGGACACCGATCGTGCCGGACGCGGCGTCGTAGGAATTGATCAGGTTGGTGGCACCGACCGGGGCGACGTCGAGGATCTCGGCGATCGCGGCCCGTTGGTCGACCAAGGCCTTGGTCACACCGGTCAGCTTCTCCACATTGGACGCCAGCAGGTCCTTGTTCTCGCCGACGAAGTCCTTCACATCACCGAGTGCCACCGCCAACGAGCTCAGCGCCTCGGCGACCTCTTCCCGGTCGTCCGCGAGGAACGTGCTGACGTCCGCCAGCCGGCCGTAAAAGTCGTGCACGGCCTTGTCGCTGTTGGCGAGCGCCTCGGTGAACTTGCCGAGACTGTCCACTGTGGAAAACAGGTCTTCGCGCGATCCTGACAACGTGTCCGCGGCGGCCGCGAGTTGTTTGACCGTGTCGTTGAGGTTCTGGCCGTTGCCTTTCAGTGTTCCGGCCAACGTGTCCAGCAGGTTCGACACGGAGCCGTCTTTGTTGGCGCCGTTCGGCCCGAGATCCGTGGTCAGCTTGTTCACGCTGGCATACAGGTCGTCCAGCTCGACCGGCGATGCGGTGTTGGCACGGTCGATGACCGCGCCGGTCGCCATCACGGGTCCGTCGGTGTACGCGGGAGTCAGCTGGACGTACCGGTCGGAGACCAACGAAGGCGCGACGATGATCGCCTTGGCCTGCGCGGGAACCTGGATGCCGGAGTCGAGCACCATGTCGACTTTGACCTGCTCGCCCACCGGCTGCACGTGCACGATCTCGCCCACCGGAACGCCGAGAACGCGGACCGCTGATCCTGAGTAGACACCGACGGTCTTGTCGAAGTACGCCGTGACACGCATTCCAGCGGGCGTCCTGAGCAGCCACAAGAGGCCGGCTGCCAGAATCAGGCCGAGCACACAGATGGTCGCGACCATCCTGGCCGAGCCGAGCTGGCGCTGGGTCCGGAAGGTCATCGGCCACCTCCGGAGATCGGCGGCAGGCAACCGTCCGGGTTGATCGTCAAGCCGTTCGTCTTGCCCGGCCCGAGGTTGATGTAGGGCGGCAGCAACCCGCAAAGGTAACCTTCGAACCAACGCCCGTTTCCGGTCGTGTTGGTCGAAATCCGGACGAAGGGGGCGAGCGCCGCGAGCCCGCGGCTCAGGTTGTCCTGGTTGCGTTGTAGGAGTGAGGTCACCTTTTCCAGCTGCTGCAACGTCGGTTTGAGCTGGGTCCGGTTGTCGGCGACAAGCCCACGCAACTCGGTCGCGAGATCTCTGGTCCCCTTGAGCAACTGGTTGATCGCTTCCTTGCGGCGTTGGATCTCGGCGAGCAGCAGATTGCCGTCGTTGATCAGCTTGACGATCTGGTCGTTGCGGCCGGCCAGGGTCTTGGACACCTGACTGGTGTTGCCCAGCAGCTCGGCGAGTGCCTTGTCCCTGCTGGAAATCGTCTTGGACAGTGCCGAAAGGCCTTCCAGCGCACCGCGCATGTGCTCGGGCGTGTCCTTGAACGTGTCGGCGACGACTTGGAAGCTCTCCGCCAGCTTGGCCGTGTCCAAATTGTTCACCGTGCCGGCCAGGTCGCCGAGTGCCGAGTTCACGTCATACGGGGTGGTCGTCCGTGTGCGCGGAATCGGCTCGCCGGGGTCCTGCGAGCCCGTGCCGCTGGGCTCCAGTGCGAGGTATTTCTCGCCAAGCAGCGTCTTGATGCCGATCGCTGCTTTGGTCTGATCGCCCAGCCGGACGTCCCGGACTTTGAACTTGACCCGGACCTGGTTCTTGTCCAGGGCCACTGTGGACACTTCGCCGACCTTCACACCGGCGATCTGGACTTCGTTGCCGTCCGCGAGACCCGCGGCTTCGCTGAAGTACGCGGAGTAGTGCGTTCCCGTGCCGATGATCGGCAGGTCGTCGGAGAAGAACACCGCCAGCGTCGACAACACCAGGATCGCCAGGGTCGCGGCCCCGACAACTGCCTGGTTGCGTTCCTTGAGAGGTTTCACGGGCCGCACCTCTCCGGCATTTCGGTCGTGGGCACCGGGAGCAACGTCATCTGCAGGTTCAACGCCGAGATCCCGACCGTGCCGGACATCCGGCACAGGTAGAAGTTCAGCCAGCTGCCGTAGCTGACCGCACGAGTGAACGTGTCGGCGCGATGCTCCAAACCCTTGAGCATGCCGTCCAGCAACGGTTCCTGCTTGTTCAGCGTCTCGGACAGCGTGCCCAGCAACCCGATGTCCTGTTTGAGCGGTGGCCTGGCTTGCTGCAGCAGACCCGCCGTGGTGTCGGTGAGCGCGCCCAGCGCCGAGATCGCCTCACCGATCGGCTGCCGATCACCCGACAGACCGGACACGAGCTGCTGCAGGCTCAGGATGAGATCCGAGACCTGGTCGGTCCTGCCGTTCACTGTGGTCAGGACAGTGTTGAGGTTGTCGACCAACTCGCCGATCACCTTGTCACGGCCCGCGATCGTGGAAGTCAACGTCGCGGTGTGCCGGAGGATCCCGTCGACCGTGCCGCCTTCCCCTTGCAGCACCTGGACGATCTCGAACGCGAGCTTGTTGACGTCCTCCGGGTTCAACGCCTGGAACAGCGGCCGGAAACCATTGAACAGCACGGTCAGGTTCAACGCGGGTTTTGTGCGGTCGACCGGGATCGTCCCGCCCGGTGCCAGCAGTTCGGCGCTTCCCGTACCCATCCCCAGCGACAGGTAACGCTGCCCGACCAGATTGCGGTATTTGACGGTCGCGGTCGCCGAGGCTGGCAGCCTGCGGCCCGCGTCAATGTCGAACAGCACCTCGGCGTACTTGTCCTCGACGACCGAGAGCGCCTCGACCGTACCCACCTTCACGCCAAGAATGCGGACGTCATCGCCGATCTTCAGGCCGGACGCGTCCACGAACCTGGCCCGATAGCTGGACGTGTCGCCGAAGTTGCTGTTCGCGATGGTCGCACCGAGCAGGGCGGTCAGCGTGACCGTGATGACCGCGAAGACGACCATCTTGATGATCGGACCAGTGACACTCCTCATTCGACAGTCACCTCCGCCCCGCGATACACCGGCGCCATCAGGAAACTAGTCCATCTCGGCACCTCCTCCGGCCGCAAGCCCAGCTTCGGTGCCAGCAGTACGGACACCAAGTCCAGTTCCTGCTTGGTGTTCTCCACACCGGCGGCTTGCGGCGACGTGGAGCCGGGGATGATCGAGGTCGTGCCGGTGTTCTTGGGCGGCGGAGGTTTCACCGAACCGTCCTTGATCGGCCCGCCCGGCGGGTACTGCGGGAACACCGCGGGCAGCTTGACCTGCTCGTAGCAGCGAGGCCCACGCTTGTCGTCGAACCGTGGAGTGTCCACACCGGGCAGATACTTGCCTCGGTTTCCGGTGAACTCCAACGTAACCCGCATCATGTTCGGGTGCGCCTGGCCCTTGCCGAACGCTGATTCGGCGGCCGGGACCCGGTCGGCGATCTGTTCGAGCATGCACGGGTACTCAGGCGCGTACTTGGCCAGCACGTCCAGCGTCGGCTTCGCCGTGACCACGAGGTTGATCAGGTTGTTCTTGTTGACCTGGATGAAGTTCCCGAGGTCGATCGACGCGTTGGTCAAGGACCCGAACAGGTGCTGCAGGTTCGCCTGTTCGTCCACGATGGTCTTGGTCGTGGTGGTCAGGTCAGACAACGCCTGCAGCAGATCCGGCGCGGCCTGGTTGGCGGTTTCGGAGAACGAAGCGAGCAGTTGGATGTCCGCGGTCAGATCCGGCAACGCCGGGTTGATCTGCTTGAGGTAGTCGTTCAGCTGCACCAGCGTTTCGCCGAGCTGCTCGCCGCGGCCTTGCAACGCGGTGGAGATCGAGTTCAGCGTCATCGCCAGCTTCTCCGGCTGCACGGCTTGCAGGACCGGCATCACGTTGTTCAGCACGCGTTCCAGCTCAATGGCCGACGAGCTGCGGTCCTGCGGGATGACCGACCCTTCGGTCAAGCGCTTGGTCTCCGGGCGTTGTGGCACTTGCAACGCCACGTACCGCTCACCGAACAAGGTCTTGGGCAACAACCGAGCGGACACATTGGCCGGGATCACGTCGACTTTGTCCGGCTGCAGCGCCAGATCCAGTACGGCGTGGTCGCCCATCGCGTGGATCGACCGCACCTCGCCGACGATCATCCCGCGAACCTTGACGTCCGCGCCCGCACGCATCTGGTTTCCGATCGTGTCGGTCCGCAGGCTGACCATCACCACTGGCGTGAACGCCTTGCGGTACCCGGCGATCGTGAGCGTCAGGAACAGCCCGATGACCACCAGGAACACCAGACCCAGCACGTGGTACTTCACCCGTGTCAATGGATTTTGGCTGATCATCCGGCTATCCGTACGGTCGTGGTGGATCCCCAGATCGCCAGGCTGAGGAAGAAGTCCAAGATGGACAGCATCACGATCGCCGCCCGCACCGCGCGGCCGACGGCCACGCCGACGCCCGCCGGCCCGCCGGTCGCGGTGTAGCCGTAGTAGCAGTGCGTCAGGATCACGACCACGCTGAACACGATCACCTTGAGGAACGACCAGAGCACGTCCTCTGGCGGCAGGAACAGGTGGAAGTAGTGGTCGTACGTGCCCGCCGACTGGCCGTAGAAGTAGACAGTGACGGCGCGGGAAGCCAGATAGGAAGACAGCAAACCGACCGCGTACAACGGGATCACGGCCGCGATTCCGGCGAGGACTCGTGTCGTGACGAGATACGGCATGCTCGGGACGGCCATCGTCTCCAGGGCGTCGATCTCCTCGGAGATCCGCATCGCGCCAAGCTGCGCGGTGAAACCACAGCCGACCGTGGCCGAGAGCGCGAGTCCGGCGGAAAGCGGTGCCACCTCACGGGTGTTGAAGTAGGCCGACAAGAAGCCGGTCAGCGCACCGGTTCCCAGCTGGTTGAGCGACGAATAGCCTTGCAGGCCCACGATCGTGCCGGTGAACAGCGTCATCCCGATCATCACGCCGAGGGTGCCGCCGATGACCGCCAGCGCTCCCGTGCCGAAGCTGACCTCCGTCAGCAGGCGCATGACCTCCTTGGAATACCGCCGGATGGTACGCGGAGCCCACGCCAAAGCCCTGGCGTGGAACGACAACTGCTTACCGAGGTGTTCCAGGCCGTTGAAGGGGCGCGCCACGAGGTCCAGGATGGCCCCGCGAGGCTCCTGGTCCCTGGGCTCCACCGCCGTCATCACAAGCCCTTCGACGGCACGATCCGCAGGTATATCCCGGTCAGCACGACGTTGATCAGGAACAGCAGCAGGAACGTGATCACCACGGCCTGGTTGACCGCGTCACCGACGCCTTTCGGCCCGGCCGCGGGGTTGAGTCCCCGGTAGGCGGCCACGACCCCGGCGACGAAACCGTACAGCAGCGCTTTGATCTCGCTGATCCACAAGTCCGGCAGTTGCGCGAGTGCGTTGAAACTGGCCAGGTACGCGCCGGGCGTGCCGCCTTGCATGATCACGTTGAAGAAGTAGCCACCCATCGTGCCGACCACGCTGACCAGGCCGTTGAGCAGAACGGCCACCACCATCGCGGCCAGCACTCTCGGTACGATGAGCCGCTGGATCGGCGACACGCCGAGCACTTCCATCGCGTCGATCTCTTCACGGATCTTGCGTGCGCCGATGTCCGCGCACACCGCCGATCCACCCGCCCCGGCCACCAGAAGCGCTGTGATCAGCGGACTCGCCTGCTGAACGATGGCCAACGCGCTGGCGGCGCCGGTGAACGACTGGGCACCGATCTGTTGGGTCAGCGAACCGAGCTGCAGCGCGATCACCGCGCCGAACGGGATCGCGACCAGCGCCGTCGGCAGAATCGTGACGCTGGCGAAGAACCAGCACTGCTGGATGAACTCGCGGAACTGGAACGGGCGTTTCGGGATGGCCCGCAGCACTTCCCAAGCGAGCGTCGAGATCCGCCCCACCTGGCGCAGCGCGGCCACGCCTGGGGTTTTGGACCTCTTCGTCGAGGGATTCATAGGACGTTCAAAGTAGAGAGTGCGTGGCCGTCGCGCCACCGTCTGCCACGAATTCCGCTCCAGTGGAGTACGAACTTTCGTCGCTGGCCAGGAAAACCTGCAGGTTGGCGATTTCCTCCGGTTGTCCGCACCGGCGCAACGCTACTCGCTTGCCCACCCGTTTCATGTCCACTTCCGCGCCACCGGCCGCGTCCCGGACCATTTGGGTGTCGATCACGCCTGGGTGAATCGAGTTTACTCGTATATTCAGGTGGCCGAGTTCCATCGCGGCCGCCTTGGTCATCCCGCGGACAGCGAACTTGCTGGCGGTGTAGGCCATCAGGAACGCCATGCCGCCGAGGCCTTCCACCGACGAGACGTTGATGATCGAGCCGCCCTTGGCTTCGGTCAGCGCCGGGATGGCCGCGCGCATGCCGAGGAACGTACCGACCTGGTTCACCTTGATCACCCGTTCGTACTCGGCCAATGTGGTGTCGACAATGGACTTCACATGCACGATACCGGCATTGTTCACCAGCACGTTCAGCGCACCGAACTCCGTCAGTGTCCGCTCGACCGCGGCCGTCCAGTCCTCTTCGGACGTGACGTCAAGGTGCTGGTACACGGCGGCCGCACCGAGTTCGGCGGCGAGTTCCTTGCCTTGTTCGTCAAGGATGTCCGCGATGGTGACCTTCGCGCCTTCCTCGACGAACCGCCGGGCCGCCGCAGCGCCCTGTCCGCGCGCGGCTCCGGTAATGAGCGCGACCTTACCGTCCAAGCGTGCCATCACATCATCGCTTCCGTCAGTGGCATCATCACGGATTTCAACTCGGTGTACGCCTCGTAAGCGGACCTGCCGCCCTCGCGGCCGATCCCGGATTGCCGGTACCCGCCGAACGGCAGGTGTGGCTCGACCTGGAAGCCGTTGATTCCGATCGAGCCTGCCCGCAACCGCTTGGACACGCGGAACGCCTGCCGGACGTCCTTCGTGTACACACCCGCGCCGAGGCCGTACTCGGTGTCGTTGGCCAGCCGGATCGCTTCGTCCTCATCGGAGAACGGCACGACCGCCAGGACTGGGCCGAAGATCTCTTCCTGCGCGATGGTCATCTTGTTGTCGACGTCCGCGAACAGCGCGGGTGCGACGAAGTTGCCGTTGCTGTAGTCGCCGTCGAGCCGGTTTCCACCTTGGACAAGGCGCGCGCCCTCTTCTTGTCCTTTGTGGATGTATCCGAGGACTCGGTCGAGTTGGCGCTCGTTGATCAACGGGCTGGCGAGCACGCTCGGTTCGAAGGGATCGCCGTACGACATGTACCCGGCGACACCTTGTGCCACAGTGAGGAACTCGTCGTAGACGTCACGGTGAACAAGCGCTCGGCTCTGGGCGATGCAGGCTTGGCCGGACAGGCCCATCGTGACCATGCCCATCGCGGTCGCCGCGGCGAGGGCGACTTCGGCTTCCGGGAAGACAATCGCGGGGCTCTTGCCGCCGAGTTCCATCGAGACGCGCTTGAGCGTGCCGGCCGAGGCTTCAACGATCCGCTTCCCAACCCCACGACTGCCAGTGAAACTGATCTTGTCGACGAGTGGATGGGTGATCAGGGCTTCACCGGTCGGGTCGCCGGGACCGGTCACGACGTTCACCACACCGTCGGGCAGTCCCGCTTCTTCGAGCAGTTCGACCAGCCTGAGCACGGAGAAACTCGCGTATTCGGACGGCTTGAGCACGACGGTGCAGCCGGCGGCCAGCGCCGGGCCGAGCTTCTGGGCGAAGAGCAGGAAGGGCGCGTTCCACGGCAGGATCGCGGCCACCACGCCGATCGGTTCACGGAAGGTGACGGCGAGTTTGTCACCGCCCTGATAGCCGGGGAAGGTCTCGCCGCCCGCCTTGTCGATCCAGCCCGCGTGGTGGTCGAAGACGTCCGCGGCCACGCCGACGCTGGCCGCGTAGATGTTGCCGAACGTCTTGGGCACGCCGTTGTCCAACGCCAGCCGGGAAAGCAGGTCGTCATTGTGCTCACGCAGCAGAGCGCTGAACTTGTGCAGCACGCGGACGCGCTCGCTGACCGTGGCACGCGGCCACGGGCCTTCGTCGAAGGCTTGCCGGGCGGCTTTCACGGCGGCGTCGACATCTTCGGCGGTGGCGATCGGGAACGAACCGATCTCCTCGTGGGTCGCCGGGTGTTTGTGTGTCCACGTGGCGCCGTCGCTGCTGGCCCGCCACTGTCCGCCGATCAGCAGCAGGCCGTCCTTGAGGCCCACGTCGTCGCGGTGGCCGAGCATGCTGAGCGTCATGACTCTCCTTCTAGGACAGTGACATCGTTTGCATACAGGCGAACGTCTTCTCCGGGTCGCGTTGGTCGAATGTCGTCGTAAGGTCGTCGAAGCTGGTGAAGGTCTGTTCGACGACCGGCGCGCCCATCAGCGCGACCTTCCCGCCGTGCACCACGAACAGCTGACCGTTGATCTTGTCGGCCGCGGGCGATGCCAAGTAGGCAACGAACTGGCCGACGTGATCCGGCGACAACGGGTCGTCGCCGTCCGGTGCCTCGCCGAAGACGTCGGCGGTCATGGAGGTCCGGGCGCGCGGGCAGATCGCGTTCGCCCGGACCCCGTACTTCGCCAGTGACCGCGCACTGGTCAAAGTCAACGCGGTGATCCCGGCCTTGGCCGCGGCGTAGTTCGGCTGACCGCCCGACCCCATCAGAAACGCCTCCGACGAAGTGTTCACGATCCGCGCGTACACCGGTTCACCGGACTCTTTGGACTGTCCGCGCCAGTACGCGGCAGCGTTGCGGGACAGCAGGAAATGTCCGCGCAGGTGGACCTTGATGACCAGGTCCCACTCCTCGTCGGACATGCTGAACAGCATCCGGTCTCGGAGCACGCCCGCGTTGTTGACCAGGATGTGCAACCCGCCGAACTGTTCGATCGCCGTTCTGGTCAACGCGTCCGCAGTGTCCCTTTCGGACACATCGCCCTGGACGAACACGGCCTTGCCGCCGTGTTCCTCGATCTCCGCGAGCACATCGGACTCGGCGAGATCACCGAGCACCACAGCGGCGCCCGCCTTGGCCAGCGCGACCGCCTCGGCACGGCCGAGCCCGGCGGCAGCGCCGGTGACCACCGCGACTTTTCCGTCAAGGGGCCTGGTCAAAGGTCACCACCGTCCCCGATCGCGTTCAGCACGGCTCACTCCTCATCGAGCGCGGGCGCGTTGCAGCTCACACTAGAATAGGTTCTTAGAGGTGACAAGGCCGTCGACCAGGCGAATCGTGACGCGATCAGTAACAGGTTCTATCAGCACGGGGCCGCCACGTTCACCCTGTTAACGAGAATGCCGCCAAAAAGGTGACGGCCCCTTGTCGATGACTCCCGGCTTCGTTCGACGTTCTGACATACGCACCGACCACCACCAAGGAGCGATGTCATGGGCAAGGTTGTCGCAGGAGCGAGCATGTCGCTGGACGGATACGTCGCCGGGCCGGACCAGACCGGCTTCGACCTCCTCTTCGACTGGCTGACCAACGGCGACGTGGCGATGCCGGTCGGCGGCGAGGGTACGCGGCTCGACCTGAAGATGTCCGAGGTCAGCGCCAAACGATTCACCGACATGATCGAGGCGACCGGCGCACTGGTCGTCGGCCGCTTCCTGTACGACCAGACCGACGCATGGGGCGGCGAGCACCCGATGCAGCGCCCGGTTGTCGTACTCACGCACAACCCGCCGGAGCAGCACTCAGAGCACTTCGTCTTCGCCACCGAGGGCATCGAGGCCGCGATCGCCAAGGCCAAGGAGATCGCGGGCGACAAGAACGTGGGCCTCAACAGCGGCACCATCACCCGTCAAGCACTGGAAGCAGGCCTGGTCGACGAGCTGGAAGTGGACCTCGTTCCAGTCATCCTCGGCGGCGGAACGCCGTTCTTCGGCGAGGTCGCGAACGCACCGGTGAAACTCGAAGGTCCGGTCTCCGTCATCGAAGGAACCGGCGTCACGCACCTGAGCTACTTGGTCACGAAGGCCTAGCCGGGCTATGGTGAACTAGAACGTGTTCCACTCCGGGAGGTCGTCTGGTGCGCATCACCTACACGCCCGAGCAGGAAGAGCTGCGCCTCGAGCTGCGCGAGTACTTCTCGGCGCTGATGACGCCCGACCGCAGGCAGGCACTGGCGACCGAGGGAGGCGAATACGGCGACGGGGCGGCGTACAAGGAGGTCGTCCGGCAGATGGGCCAGGACGGCTGGCTGGCACTGGGCTGGCCGTCGGAGTACGGCGGCCAGGACCGGTCCGCGATGGAGCAGCTCATCTTCAACGATGAGGCGGCGATCGCGGGCGCGCCGGTGCCGTTCCTGACCATCAACACCGTCGGCCCGACGATCATGCGGTTCGGCACGCCCGAGCAGAAGGCCGCTTATCTGCCTGGGATCTCGAGCGGCGATACGCACTTCTCGATCGGATACTCCGAACCGGAGGCGGGCACCGATCTGGCGTCCTTGCGGACACGCGCGATCCGCGACGGCGACGGCTACGTGATCAACGGCCAGAAGATGTGGACCAGCCTGATCCAGTACGCCGACTACGTGTGGCTGGCGTGCCGGACCGACCCGGACGCGGCCAAGCACAAGGGCCTGTCGATGATCATCGTGCCGACAAGTGCGCCGGGTTTCTCGTGGACGCCCGTGCACACCGTGTCCGGCGTGATGACCAGCGCGACGTACTACCAGGATGTGCGGGTGCCGGTGACCAACCTGGTCGGCACCGAGAACCAGGGCTGGCCACTGATCACCAACCAGCTCAACCACGAACGAGTCGCCCTGACCTCGTCGGCGCCGGTCCGCAACGCGCTGCGGGACGTCGTCGAGTGGGCGCAGAACACCAAGTTGCCCGACGGCAGGCGCGTGATCGACCAGGAGTGGGTGCAGCTGCATCTCGCGCGGGTGCACGCGAAGGCCGAGTTCCTCAAGCTGATGAACTGGCGGATCGCTTGGGGCATCGAGCATTCACCCAGGCCCGCGGACGCGTCGGCGACGAAGATCTTCGGCACCGAGTTCGCCACCGAGGCGTACCGGTTGCTCATGGAAGTCCTCGGGACCAATGCTTACGTGCGCACCGGATCGCGTGGCGAACTGCTCGGCGGGCGCATCGAGCGACTGCACCGAAGCGCGTTGATCCTGACGTTCGGCGGCGGCACCAACGAGGTGCAACGCGACATCATCGCGGGTGTCGGCCTGAAACTGCCGCTGGCCAAACGCTGAAAGGGCATCTCATCGATGGACTTCTCGTTCTCCGAGGCGCAGGGCGAACTCGCCGGGCTGACCCGCTCGATCATGGCCGATCTGACCGACTCGCGGCTGCGTGCGGCCGAGTCCGGTGACGACAGGTTCGACGCGGAGTTGTGGGATGCGTTGGCCAAGGCCGGGATTCTGTCGGTGACCGACTTCGGCTTGCTCGAGCACTGCAGTGTCCTGATCGAACTCGGCCGCGCGGTCGCGCCTGTCCCCTATCTGGCGTCCATTGTGGCCGCTTCGGCGCTGGCACAGTTCGGCTCGTTGGAGACGCCGGACGCGATCCACACCGCTGCTTTGTCAGATGACGAGGTGTTCGCCTCGCCCACGGCGGACGGATGGATTTTGTCCGGGGCGAAGTCCTGTGTCCCTGCCGGGGCCATCGCGTCGCTGATCCTCGTCCCGGCCTCGGCCCCGGACGGCATGAAGGTCTTCGTCGTCAAACCGTCCGAAGTGTCCATCACGCGGCAGCGGATCGTCGACAACGACAGCGAAGCCTTGCTCGAATTCGCTGATGTGCCAGTGGATTCGTCTCGCGTGCTCGGCGGAGCCGAGGTCCTCGACTGGCTGCTCACCAGGATGACGGTCGGACTGTGCGCACTTCAGCTCGGCGTGACGGAACGTGCATTGGAACTGACCGCGGAACACGCGCGCACCCGCGTACAGTTCGAGCGTCCAATCGGGTCGTTCCAAGCTGTTGCTCAGCGCTTGGCGGACGCCTATGTGGACGTCGAAGCGATCCGGTTGACGTTGTGGCAGGCGGCTTGGCGTGTCAGCGAAGGACTTCCGGCGGAGACCGAGGTCGCCAGCGCGAAGTTCTGGGCGGCCGACGCCGGTCACCGGATCGCCCACACCGCAGTACATGTGCACGGCGGTATGGGCATCGACACGGATCACCCGTTGCACCGGTACTTCGTTGCTGCCAAACGAAACGAGTTCACACTCGGCGGAGCCACCGCGCAGTTGCGGAAAATCGGCGCCGCGCTCGCGTCAACCCCGGTTTGACCGTACGTAGTCGCTTGTGGCCGAACCGAGGGCCAGGATCAGCCCGATCAGCGGCATGATCGCGAAGATCACCGGGACGACCGCGAACGCGGTTTTGAGGTCCTGCGCGAACTCCGGGAGGATGGCGTCGCTCGTGTCGATCGCGAGGATGCTGACCAGGTAGTAGGCACTGATCGCCAGCTCGACCACGGCACCGACGAGGTACAGCACGCGAGACGTGCCGGACAGCAACTGCACCGAACCGAAGATCAGCAGAAGCAGGCCGAGGAGCTGGGCGATCGCCAGTCCCCACGCGATCGCCGCGCCGGAGCCCTGGGCCGACGCCGAACCGAACAGGCCGAAGAAGACGAGGCCGGTCGTGATCAGGGTAAGGCCGGCTTGGATGAACCCGAGCACGGCGGCACCGGTTGCCGATCCCGGCCGGGCGTACAGCGGCTGGCCGTAACCCATGCCGTAGCCGCCGGGTCCCGCCGCATACGCCGGCTGCTGGTACATGGGCTGCCCGCCAGGCGGTGTCTGTGGGTAGCCGTACTGTTGCTGTGCCGGATACTGTGCCGGATATTGGGGCGGGCCGAATCCCGGGACTGGTGACTGGTTTGCGGGATACGGCTGCTGACCGTACTCATTGGACATGCGGACTCCTCGGGACACCGGGGTGACGTCGCCGAGTATGTCGCCGGGTCACGCGAATTCGTGACGTTTTAAGGCAGATTGGCACCGTTGGCGACCGAACGGCCGCGGAACGTGCCCTTCCGGGCAGTTCACCGCCCTGGCGGCAGCCAGCGGCCGGTCGCCGGGACGAGTGCGAACACCAATCCGATCACCGGGCCCATCAGCATCACGATCACCCATCCCGCCATTTCGGGCAAGACCAGATAGGTGCTCACCAAGACCAATTCGATGATCACAGCGGCGACGTAGACCCAGCGTGTGATGCCGACGAACAGCAGCAACGACCCGATCGCCAACAGCAACGAACACGGCAGCAGGACCAGTGTGCCGATCGCGCCGAACAGCTGGACGCACGCCCAGCAGCAGCCGAACAGGACAGCCGCGAGCACCGAGCCGGGTCTGGAGTAGTGGTCGACCATCAATCCCCCTCGGGGACCACTATCCCATGGGACGCAACAATTGCGCGGGCTCGTAAGCAGGTCGAGACCATGCGGTCCACGGTGGACCGCTCAGGGACGCACCAGCAGCATTCCGACCGGGATGAGCCCGAGCGGGAACCCGGACGGCTCCATCAGCAGCGAGCAGACGAGCACCCACGCGCCGAGAATCCACGGCACGAACCTGGGAACCGGCAGCCCCTGCTTCGCCAACCAGCCAACGACAAGGCCCAGGATCAGCACGGGAACCGCGAAGCTGCCGATACTGGCCCAGAACAGCCCTTCGGCTTCCGGGATCGGCGTCAATCCCTTGAACCACAACGCGCCGCCGAGCCACTCCGGAACCGCGTCGACGGACGCCACCCCGAAGCCCACCAGATGCACCGCGGCGATGATCACCATGAGCCGTCCGGCCCATAACGTTCGCCTAGAAACGGAACTCACAGTTTCGATACTCATAGTTCCGTATGATGGCCCGATGCGGACTTCGGCACAAGCGGGCGGACGCCCCAGAGACAGTCGCGTCGATCACGCCATCCAGACCACGGTCCGCGAACTGCTCGCCGAGGTCGGCTATGCCAGCCTGACGATGGACCTGGTCGCGGCCAGAGCGGGGATCGGTAAAGCGGCCATCTACCGGCGGCACGCGTCCAAAGCCGAGATGGTCTTCTCAGCCGTGGTGCACGGCATGGACCTGCAGCCCGTCGCGGACACCGGCTCCCTGCGCACCGACCTGCGGGGCACCGTGATCGACGTGCTTGGTCGGGTCTCTGAACCCAGCGTGCGGGCGGGAACTCCGACCTTCCTCGCCGAGCTCGCCGTCAACAAGGAGATGTCAGCACGGTTCCAGTCGACCTTGGTGGCACGGGAGACCGCGTGTGTGGAGACAGTCTTGGACCGGGCCGTCGCTCGCGGTGAGATACGCCGCAAGCCCGACCCTGCCGTCGTGCACGCCACGATCTTGGGCACGGTGACCGCGTGGCTGCACATGCTCCAGCGGGACGACTACGCCGATCTGCCCGACCAGCTCGCCGACATCCTGACCAACGGGCTCACAGGCTCTTGAGTCGCGCCAGCGTTTCCTTGGTCTCCCGCAGCAAATTCTCCATCACTTCAGCCACCGGACGGACTTGTGACATCCGGCCGACGATCTGGCCGACTGGCATCGAGACGACGGCCGGGTCGTTGGCCCGCTGGATTCGGTTGTGTGCCTCCGCGACCAACAAGTTCTGCAACGGCATCGGCAACGGGTCGGGCGCGTCTTCCTCCGCCCACGCGTCCGTCCACTTCGTCTTCAGCAGCCGGGCCGGTTTGCCGGTGTAGATCCGGGTTCGGACGGTGTCGCTGGATGTCGCGCCCAGCAAGGCTTCCTGCATCGCGGACTCGCCGAGGGACTCGGTGTATTCCGCAGTGGTCAGCCAGTAGGAGCCCATCCATACGCCGTCCGCGCCCAACGCCAACGCCGCCGCGACCTGCCGGCCGGTGCCGATCCCGCCGGCCGCGAGCACTGGAACGTCAACGGCGTCAACGATTTCCGGTACGAGTACCATGGTGGCGATCTCGCCTGTGTGGCCACCGGCCTCGTAGCCCTGCGCCACAACGATGTCCACGCCGTTGCGCACGTGGTTGCGGGCGTGCTCGGCTTTGCCCGCCAACGCGGCCACCAGGACGCCATGGTCGTGGGCGCGTTCAATGACGTCCGCAGGCGGCGAGCCGAGCGCGTTGGCGATCAGTTTGACCGGATGCTCCAGTGCAACGTCCACATGCGATCGTGCCACCGAGTGCAGCCAGCCGAGGACGCCGGCCCGCCCTTCACCCGCGAGCGGCGGGACGCCAAGGCGTTGCAACGTCCGTTCGACGAAGTCCTTGTGCCCCGGCGGGATCAGCTTGTCCAGATCGAGCGCCGCGCCCTCGGTCGGGATCTTCGCGGGCATCACCACGTCGACGCCATAGGGCTTGCCGTCGGTGTTCTCGTCCATCCAGTCGAGGACCTTGGCGAGCTCGGCCGCGTCGTTGAACCGGACGCAGCCGAGAACACCAAGGCCGCCCGCCCGGCTGATCGCGGCGGCCACATGCTCGGATGGCGTGAAGCCGACGATCGGATACTCGATCCCCAGCGTGTCACACAGCGAAGTTCGCACTATTTCACCGCTACCGTCGTGTGTTCGGTGGCTTCATGTTCGTTCGCGTACGCGATGGCCCACCGGTAGTCCGGCTTTCCACTCGGCGACCGCTTGATCTCGTCGACTATCCACAAGCTGCGTGGCACCTTGTAGCCGGCGATGTCGTTGCGAGCATGGGCGTCCAGTTCGGACAGTGTGGGCGTCTTGCCTGGCCGCGGTTGCACGACTGCGGCGACGCGTTGGCCGAACCGTTCGTCCGGGACACCGATCACCAGCGCGTCGAACACGTCCGGGTGCGACTTCAAGGCGCCTTCCACCTCTTCGGGGAATACCTTCTCGCCACCGGTGTTGACGCACATGTTGCCGCGGCCGAGCAGCGTGACCGTGCCGTCTTCCTCGACCCGCGCGAAGTCGCCCGGCACCACGTAACGCTTTCCGTTGACCTCGGTGAACAACGCCTTGGTCTTGGCTTCGTCCTTGTAGTACCCCAACGGGATGTTCCCGCCGCGGGCGAGCCTGCCGACAACACCAGGTGGCACAGGCTTGTTGTCGTCGTCGATCACGGTGTTGTCCGCGTCGATCTTGACGCGCGGTCCGCCGCGATGGTCGGCTCCCTTTTGGACGATGCTCAGTCCGGAGAACCCGGCCTCCGACGAGCCGATCGAGTCGGTGATCACCACGTTCGGCAACGCGGCCAGATACTGTTCCTTGACCGATGGCGAGAACAACGCCGCCGTGCTCGCGATCGCGACCACAGAGGACGTGTCGTACTCGCGTTCCTGCAACGCTTCGATCATCGGCCGGGCCATCGCGTCACCGGTGATCAGAATGACTTGCGCCTTGTGCTCCTCGATCGTCCGCCAGACCTCGTGCGGCTCGAACTGGGGAATGAGAACGACTGTGCCACCGGAGAACAGGCTCTGGAACGTCGCCCACTGCGTGGCACCGTGGATCATCGGCGGGATGGGGAACCGGACCAGGCTGAACTGCAGACCGGTGTTGGCCTGCTGCCATTCGTCCTCGATCTTGGCGCCGGTCATGAAGTCGATGCCACCGCCGAGGACACGCCACACGTCCTCGTGCCGCCACACCACACCCTTGGGATTTCCCGTGGTGCCACCGGTGTAGAGGATGTAGGTGTCATCAGCGCTGCGCGGCGCGAAGTCCCGGTCGGGACTGCCCTGACTGAGAGCCTCCTCGTACTCGCAGCCGGAGTAGTCCAGCCCCGAGTCATCATCAACAACAATAACGTGTTCCAGTTTGTTGGTTCTTGCCGCCGCGACCTTGTCGGCGTAACACCGCTCGTGCACCAGTGCCACCAGGTCCGCGTCCTCGAAGATGTAGCGGAGTTCGCTTGCCACGTAGCGGTAGTTGACGTTCACCGCCACGGCCCGCAGCTTGTACGCGGCCAGCATGGTCTCGACCGCTTGAATGGAGTTCCGGGAGTACACACCCACGTGTGAACCCTTGCCGACGCCCTGCGCGGCCAGATAGTGCGCGAGCCGGTTGACACGTTCCTCCAACTGGGAGTAGGTGACCCGGCGCTCGCCGCAGATCGCGGCGATCCGCTCGGGCACGACATCAACGGCGTGCTCGACGAGATCGGCGATGTTGAAGGTCACCGACCCAAAGTAGAACATGTTACTGTTCTGAACAATCCCCCGTTCCGCGCAGGAAGGAACTCGATGGACTGCCTGGTCGAGCAGCAGGGGCACGTACTCATCGTGACCATGAACCGCCCGGAGGCACGCAACGCGTTGTCCGCGGAGATGATGGCGATCATGCGTTCGGCCTGGGACCAGGTCGACAGCGATGAATCGATTCGGGCGTGCGTCCTGACCGGTGCGGGCGGGGCGTTCTGCGCGGGCGCGGACCTGAAGGCGATGACATCGAAGCACCCCGGTGACACCGCGTCCGACTGGGATCTCTCGGTGATCGAGCCGTTGTTGAAAGGCCGCCGGCTGACCAAGCCGTTGATCGCGGCCGTCGAAGGCCCGGCGATCGCGGGCGGAACGGAGATCCTGCAAGCAACGGACATCCGGGTAGCCGGGGAGAGCGCCCGTTTCGGTGTTTCGGAGCCGCGTTGGGGTCTGTTCCCGCTGGGCGGGTCGGCGGTTCGCTTGCCCAGGCAGATCCCGTACACCGTCGCGTGCGATCTTCTGCTGACCGGCCGCCACATCACCGCGGCGGAGGCTTTGCGGTTCGGCTTGATCGGTCACGTGGTCCCGGACGGCCAGGCGCTCACCAAGGCTCTGGAGCTGGCGTCGTTGATCGCCGCCAACGGCCCGCTGGCTGTGCAGGCGATCCTGCGCACGATCCGGGAAACCGAGGGTATGGCGGAGAACGACGCGTTCAAGATCGACGCTCGGCTGGGCATCGAAGTCTTCCGTAGCGAGGACGCCAAGGAAGGGCCCCGGGCTTTCGCCGAGAAGCGCAAACCCGAGTTCCGCGGCCGGTAGAGCTCGTGAGTGTTTTGGCCGGTTAGAACCGGCCAAAACACTCACGATCCTTCACCGGTACGTCGCGCGGAGCTTTCGCTTGTACAGCTTGCCGTTCGGGTCGCGCGGCAGCTCCTCGATGTAGTCGATGCTGCGCGGCAACTTGAACTTGGCCAACCGCGACCGCGCGTACTCCAGCAGCTCCTCGGTCAGCGCATCATCCGGAGTGACGCCAGGAGCGGGCTGCACGACGGCCTTGATCTCCTCGCCCCAATCGGCGTGCGGCAAACCGAAGACCGCGATGTCCGCGACCTTGGGATGCACCGCGAGCTCGCCCTCGATCTCCGCCGGATAGATGTTCACGCCGCCCGAAATAATCATGTCGGCCTTGCGGTCGTGCAGGTACAGGTACCCGTCCTCGTCCAGATGCCCGACATCGCCCAGCGTGAACAAGTCCCCGACCCGCGCGGCCAAAGTCTTCGCCTTGTCCTTGTGGTACTCGAAAGTCGAAGCGCCCATCTTCATGTACACCAAGCCGGGTTCACCCACCGGCATGTCGTTGCCGTCGTCATCAAGCACCCGCACGACCGACCCCGGCCAAGCCTTGCCCACAGAACCCGGCTTCTGAAGCCATTCCTCGGCCGTAATCGACGTCCCGCCGCCTTCAGTCGCCGCGTAGTACTCGACGACAACCGGCCCCCACCACTCGAGCATCCGTCGTTTCGTCTCAAGAGGACACGGCGCTGCGCCGTGAATCATCACGCGCAACGAGGAAACGTCGTAACGAGACCGCACATCCTCTGGCAACGCGAGGAGTCGATGGAACTGGGTCGGCACCATGTGGCTGTGGGTCACCCGGTGCTCCTGGATCAGCCGGAGCATCTCCTCGGGATCCCACTTCTCCATCAGCACGACCGTGTGTCCCATTTGGATCGAAATGCCCGCGAAGTTCAGCACCGCCGTGTGGTACAGCGGCGATCCGCAGATGTGCACGTGGTCGTCGAACGGTTTGATCCCGAAGATCCCGAAGAACCACATCGACGCGGGCGGAACGTCGTCCGGATCCGCGCCGGTCAACGGACGCCGCACGCCCTTCGGACGCCCTGTCGTCCCCGACGTGTAGACCATCGGCGCGCCGGAGGTCCGGTTGTCCGGACGCCCAGGCCCGGCGGAAGCGCCCAGCGACGACAAAGGCTGGAAGCCCGGTATGTCACCGACCGAGTACTTCGCCTCGATTCCGCTTCCGGCTTCCACCGCCATGTCGGCGAAGCGCGAGTGCGCGATGAAGACCTTGGCCCCGCTGTCCTCGATGATGTACGCGACCTCGGGCCCGACCAGGTGCCAGTTCACCGGTACGACGTACAGCCCGGTCTGCAGCACCGCGAAGTACAGCGCCAGCAGGTCGGCCGAGTTGGGCAGCGCCATCACGACCGTGTCGCCGGGTTCCAGCCCCAACTCCTGGAACCCGCGGCCGAACCTGTTGGCTCGCGTTGCCAGCTCTTGGTAGGTCACCACGGCACCGTCCGGGTCGACGACGGCCGGATGATCGGGCAGGTCAGCGGCGATGTTCCAGAGCCCTATCGCGGTCATACGGCAAACTTAGAACGTGTTACAAGTCGAGACAAGGCCTGGAGTGACCGAGGTTTGCCAGCCCAGCGATAACGTGTTTCACTTTCTGCGTGACCCAGCTCAGCGCACCGCTCGACGTCGAATTCGACTACACCCGGTCGCTCGGCCCGGTCCTGGGCAGATTCATGACCGGCCTGCGGGACCGACGGATCGAAGGCATCCGCGGCGACGACGGCCGCGTGCATGTCCCGCCGGTCGAATACGACTCGATCACCGCACGCAAACTCACCGAGTGGGTCGAGGTCGCGCCCGCGGGCACCGTCCAGACGTGGGCGTGGGTCCCGGAACCCGACGATGGCCAGCCGCTGGCGCATCCGTTCGCGTGGGCTTTGATCAAGCTCGACGGCGCCGACACCGCCATGCTGCACGCCGTCGACGTCCCCGGCCCTGAGCACATGAGCACCGGGATGCGTGTCCGGGTGCGGTGGGCGGCCGAACCGGTCGGGAGCATGCACGACATCGCGTGCTTCGAGCCCGGCGAGGCCGTGGAGACCGAGTCCACGCAAGGCGAACCGGTCACGATGCTGACGAGTCCCGTTCGCCTGCACTACACGCACTCGGCTTCGGCGGAGGAAACGAGATATCTCAACGGCTTGCTGGAAGGGCGCTTGCTGGGGCAGCGATGCCCGAAGTGCCAGAAGGTCTACATTCCGCCACGTGGCGCGTGCCCGACCGACGGAGTGCCCACAGTGGACGAGGTCGAACTGCCGGATCGCGGCACGATCACGACGTTCTGCATCGTCAATCTCCCGTTCCTCGGTCAGCGCATCAAACCGCCTTACGTGACCGCGTACATCCTGCTTGACGGCGCCGATATCGCCTTCCAGCACCTGATTCTGGGGTGTGAAGCCGCCGAGGTACGGATGGGCATGCGCGTGAAAGCAGCGTGGCGGCCCCGCGAGGAATGGCAGCCGTCGCTGGCCAACATCGACCACTTCGAACCGAGCGGTGAACCGGACGCGCCGTTCGAAACCTACTCCCAGCACCTGTGAGGCACCGGTGAGAGATGTCGCCGTAGTCGGCTTCGCCCAGGCACCCGCCGTCCGCCAGACACACGGCACCACCAACGGTGTCGAGATGCTCGTGCCGGTCTTCCACGAGGTGCTCGGCAACCTCGGCCTGTCGAAATCAGACATAGAGTTCTGGTGCTCCGGCTCGTCGGACTACATAGCGGGCCGCGCTTTCTCGTTCATCGCGGCCGTTGACGCGATCGGCGCGTTCCCGCCGATCAACGAGTCCCATGTGGAGGCAGACGCGGCTTGGGCGTTCTACGAGGCCTGGGTGAAGATCCAGACCGGTGAGGTGGACACCGCACTGGTGTACGGCTTCGGCAAGTCGTCAGCGGGCAAATTGCGACGCGTGATGACCATGCAACTCGACCCGTACACCGTCACTCCACTGTGGCCGGACTCGGTCAGCGTGGCCGGGTTGCAGGCACGCGCTGGTTTGGACCAAGGCAGGTGGACCGAACAACAGATGGCCGAGGTCGCGGTCCGCAGCCGGGCCGACGCGAAGTCGAATCCGTTGGCACAGCTCAAAGGCGATTACACCGTCGACGATCTACTTGGGACGCCGTATTTGGCTGACCCCCTCCGTAAACACGACTGCGCGCCGATCACAGATGGCGCCGCCGCGATTGTCTTGGCAGCCGGGGACCGAGCGCGTGAACTGTCCGACCGTCCGGCCTGGGTCACAGGCATCGCGCACCGCGTCGATTCGGCGAACCTTGGCGGACGGGATCTGACCACTTCAGCGTCCACAGTGGGCGCCGCACGGGACGCTGGTTTCGACAAAGTGGACGTTGCCGAACTGCACGCGCCGTTCACCCACCAGGAGCTCCTGCTCCGCCAGGAACTCGGGCTCAACGGGACACGGATCAACCCGTCCGGCGGCGTGCTGTGCGGCAACCCCATGTTCGCGGCCGGGCTGATCAGGATCGGTGAGGCCGCCCGGCAAGTGAGCACCGGGCAGGCCGACCGCGCGTTGGCGCACGCCACCAGCGGTCCTGCGTTGCAACACAATCTGGTGTGCCTGATGGAGGGACGGGACTGATGGCCGGACAGCTGGCCGCGGTGATCGGGACCGGGCAGACGGACCACACCGCCAAACGGTTGGACGTCTCCATGGCCGGGCTGTGCCGTGAGGCGATCGATCGAGCTCTGGCCGATGCGAACGTCGAATGGGCGGACATCGACGCGGTCGTCCTGGGCAAGGCGCCGGACATGTTCGAGGGCGTGATGATGCCCGAACTGTTCCTGGCGGATTCGCTAGGCGCCGTCGGCAAGCCGTTGCTCCGTGTGCACACCGCGGGGTCGGTCGGCGGATCGACCGGGAACGTCGCGGCATCCCTGGTGCAAAGCGGCGTGCACCGCAGGGTGCTCGCGGTGGCGTTCGAGAAGCAATCCGAGTCCAACGCCATGTGGGCGCTGTCCATCCCCACCCCGTTCACCATGCCGGTGCATGCAGGCGCAGGCGGCTACTTCGCTCCACACGTGCGCTCGTACATCCGTCGGTCCAACGCACCGGAGCACATCGGTGCGATGGTCGCGGCCAAGGACCGGCGCAACGGCGCGCTGAATCCCCATTCACACCTGAAGCAGCCTGATATCACTGTCGAATCGGTCCGCGCGTCCAAGATGCTGTGGGACCCGATCCGCTACGACGAGACGTGCCCGTCGTCTGACGGCGCTTGCGCGATCGTCATCGCCGACGAGAAGACGGCCGGATCGAACGCCGCGTGGATCACCGCGACCGCGTTGCGCACGGAACCGACCACCTTCGCCGGCCGTGACCAGGTCAACCCGCGTGCCGGCCGGGACGCGGCGGCCGCGTTGTGGCGACAAGCGGGCATCGATGACCCGCTCAACCAGGTCGACGCGGCCGAGATCTACGTACCGTTCTCCTGGTTCGAACCGATGTGGCTGGAGAACCTCGGGTTCACCGCGATCGGCGAGGGCTGGAAGCTGACCGAGGCGGGTGAGACGGCGATCGGCGGCTTGCTGCCCGTCAACCCATCGGGTGGTGTCCTGTCGTCCAACCCGATCGGTGCGTCGGGCCTGATCCGCTTCGCCGAGGCCGCTATGCAGGTGATGGGCCGTGCCGGAGCCCATCAGGTGCCCGATGCAAGGGTGGCTATGGGTCACGCTTACGGCGGAGGTTCGCAATACTTCGCGATGTGGATAGTGAGCGCGAACAAGCCGACCTGACCCGCACGGTCCTCGTCACCGGCGGAACAGGTGGTCTCGGCACCGCCGTGACCGCTCGATTCCTACACGCTGGGTGGCGTGTAGTGGTGCCGTGGATCGCGCCAGGCGAGCTCCCCCGGCTACCTAGGCACGCGATGCTCGAACTGACCGAGACGGACCTGTTCGACGACCAAGCGGTCGCCGCGTGCGTCAAGCTCGCAACCAGCCGTGAGGACGCGCCGCTGGCCGCGGTGGTCAACCTCGTCGGCGGCTTTCACAAAGCGGGCCGCGTGCACGAGACGTCGATCGACGACTTCACGGCACAGCTGCGTCTCAACCTGCGCCCCACGTACCTCGCGTGTCACCACAGCCTCCCCCACATGCTCAAGACAGGCGGGTCGATTGTGTGCGTGTCCAGCCGTGCCGCGCTCCGCCCGTTCTCCGGGGCGGCCGGCTACATCACCGCGAAGGCGGGCGTACTGGCATTGGTGGACACGCTCGCGGTCGAATACAAGTCTGAAGGTATTCGCGTGAACGCGGTGCTGCCCAGCACGATCGACACGGCGGTGAACCGCGCGAGCATGCCGAACGCCGACTTCACCCGTTGGGTACGCCCGGAAAAGATCGCCGACGTGATCCACTTCCTGTGCAGCGACGAGGCGAGCGCGATCACCGGTACGCACCTGGACGTCCCCGGCCGAGTCTGAGCACGTACGGTGCTGGACGTAGTCAGCGATACGCCTGTCCACGGACGACTCGCGACGCTCACGCCGGGATCTTATGCGTATGACTCTCAGAACGTTGACCATTCTCACGGCGTTAGCCGCCGTCCTTTCCGGCGGTGCGGCGGTTGCATCCGAAGTGGACACCCGCGTGCAGACCAGCGACGGGTGGTTGGAAGGCACTGCGACTGCTGACTACCGCAGTTTTCAAGGAATCCCCTACGCGGCACCGCCAGAGCGTTTCCGTGCCCCGCGACCGGTGCAGCCATGGCAAGGCGTTCGTGACGCGACGAAACCGGGCCAACGATGCACCCAGTCGGATGGCGTTGGGATTGTCGGCGGGGAAGACTGTTTGTTCCTCAATGTGACGACGCCGCGTGGGGCGTCCGATCGGTTGCCTGTGTTGGTGTTCGTGCATGGCGGCGGGCTCGTGAGCGGGCTCGGCTCGGCCTGGAATCCACAGCGGATGGTCAAGCAGGGCGCCGTTGTCGTCACGCTGAACTATCGCCTTGGTGCGTTCGGGTTCCTCCACCATCCATCGCTGCACGACCCTTACACGGGCAACTTCGGGCTCGCGGACCAGCAGGCCGCCTTGCGTTGGGTGCGACGGAACATCGCCGGGTTCGGTGGCAATCCTCGTAACGTCACGCTGTGGGGCCAGTCCGGTGGTGGCGTCAGCGTCTGTTCGCAGCTGGCCGCTCCGGGCGCGCGGGGACTGTTCGACAAAGCGATCGTGCAGAGCGCGCCCTGTGGGAATGCTGTGCTTGACCGGGCGACCGCGACTGAGCGTGGACTCGACTTCGCTGCCTTTGCCGGATGCACTTCCGAGGATTGCCTGCGCAATGCACCGGTCGAGCGTCTTGTCCGGCACTCCGATCGTGCTCAGACGTTCCGCGTGCACCGCTATGCGTCCGAAAAGCCATGGATGCCGGTGGCGGGGACTCCTTCGCTGCCACTGCAGCCGTTGACCGCATTGCGGTTGGGGGTCGCCGCGGACGTTCCCTTGCTGCACGGCGGGACCAAGCATGAGATGCGTGCCCATGTCGCAGTCTCGTATGGCCCTAATGTCGATTACCCGATGGTTGTCCGGGACATGTTCGGCGAGGACGCTTCCAGAGTTCTGGCGGCGTACCCCGCTGGCGACTACGCGACACCTGGCTTGGCACTGGCGACGGCGTTGACCGACTACGGCGCCATGGTCGGCGCTTGCAGCCAGCTCCCCGCGCTGGACGCGGCAACTCGAGGGGCGCCGGTGTACGCCTTCGAGTTCGCGCAGCCGAGCATTCGGTCGCTCCCCGGTTTCCCACCCAGCGCGGCCCATGGTGCGGACATGGATTACTTGCTGGATTTCCAGCCGCCGTCGTTCACTCCGGAACAGCAGGCGTTCGCGGACCGGATGATCGGCCACTGGGTGGCTTTCGCGAAGACCGGCGATCCACAGTGGCCTGGTTACGAGCGTGGCTCGTCGATCGCGCAGTCGTTGGCGATCGTTGGGTCAGGTCCCGTTGACCTGGCAACCGAACACCGCTGCGGATTCTGGCGAACAGTGCGCTGAAGTCGTTCCGGGGGCCGCCTCCGGCCCCCGGAATCCAGCGTCGGCGATTCCTAAGGGGAGCGGTGCCAGGTGGCTCACGCGTACGTGACGGCGAACTCCTTGATCCCGTTGAGCCATCCGGACCGCAACCGGACCGGATCCGCGGCCATCCTGATGTTCGGCATGTGGTCCGCGATGGCGTTGAAGATCAGGTCAATCTCCAACCGGGCGAGGTTCGCGCCAATGCAGTAGTGCGCCCCCGTCCCGCCGAAGCCCAGATGCGGATTCGGATCACGGCCGATGTCGAACGAGTGCGGGTCGTCGAACACCTCTGGGTCGAAGTTCGCCGAGCTGTAGTACAACCCGACACGCTGGCCCGCCTTGATCTCGACACCGGCCAGCTCGGTGTCCACTTTGGCCGTTCGCTGGAAGACCATCACCGGCGTTGCCCAGCGGACGATCTCGTCGGCCGCCGTGGCTGGGCGTTCGGCTTTGTACCGTTCCCATTGCTCGGGGTGTTGCAGGAACGCGTGCATTCCGTGCGTGATCGCGTTGCGTGTGGTTTCGTTGCCTGCCACCGCGAGCAGCAACACGAAGAAGCCGAACTCCTCCGATGTCAGGTCTTCGCCGTCGATGTTGGCGTTCACCAACGTCGTCACGATGTCGTGTGCGGGACAGCGTTTCCTGTCCTCCGCCATGTGCCACGAGTAGCCCAGCAGCTCAGCCGAGGCCAGTTCTGGTTGGGAGGCCTCCGGATCGTCGTACGAGATCATCCGGTTCGACCAGTCGAACAACTTGTGGCGATCGTCTTGCGGGACCCCCAGCAACTCGGCGATCGCCTGTAAGGGAAGTTCACAGGCGACGTCGAGGACGAAGTCACCGGTTCCTTCGGTGAGTGCGGTTTTCACGATTCTTTCCGCACGGTTCGCCAGCGCGTCGCGCAGGCTGTTGATCGCGCGCGGGGTGAAGCCGCGCTGGACGATCGCGCGGGTCTTGGTGTGCTGCGGCGGATCCATGTTGAGCATGATCAGCCGCTGCATCTCGATCTTCTCGCGGGTGATGTCCGGGCCGAATCGGATGATCGCGGTGTTCTCCCACGTGGAGTACACATCCGAGTTACGGGACACCTCTTTGACGTCTTCATGCCGGGTGACCACCCAGTAGCCGTCGTCGTCGAATCCGCAGTCCCGCTTCGGTGTCTTGTTCCACCAGACCGGGGCGGACCGGCGCAGTTCGGCGAACTCCTGGTGTGGTAGCCGCGTGGCGTAAACGTCGGGATCAGTGAAGTCGAAGCCTTCGGGGATCCTGGGTTCGGCCACGGTTGCCTCCTCGGGTCGCCCCCCACAACGGTGTGGAACACGTTCTACGAGCGATTTAAGCATACACCGTTAACTCAACGAAAGACCTGGCGTGCCATCAGTCTTGCTGATGACGGGAACGTGTTCTATTTTTCGATCACGGACAGGCACAGGAGGTGCTCGGCGTGGGTCATCCGGTGATCGTCGAAGCGGTACGCACACCGATCGGGAAACGCGGAGGTTGGCTGGCAGAACTGCATGCCGCCGAGCTGCTCGGCACCGCGCAGCGGGCGGTGATCGAGCGTGCCGGGATCGATCCGGTCTTGGTAGAACAGGTGGCCGGTGGCTGTGTCACCCAGGCGGGTGAGCAGTCCAACAACATCACCCGCACGGGTTGGTTGCACGCCGGCTTGCCGCACACCACGGGCTGCATGACCGTCGACTGCCAATGCGGCTCGGCGCAGCAGTCCGTTCATCTGATCGCAGGACTGATCGCGATGGGCACCATCGACATCGGCATCGGTTGCGGCGTCGAGGCGATGAGCCGCGTACCGCTGCGGTCGAACATGGGTGTCGACGTCGGCAAGCCACGGCCCGACGACTGGGACATCGACCTGCCCAACCAGTACGAGGCCGCCGAACGGATCGCGGTACGGCGCGGCTTCGGCCGCAAAGAGGTCGACCAGTTCGGTGTCTGGTCGCAAGCCAAGGCGCGCAACGCCTGGGATTCCGGGCACTTCACCGCCGAAGTGGTTCCGGTCAAGGGCGTCACCCAGGACCAAGGCCTGCGCGACACGACTCTCGAAGGCCTCGCGAACCTCAAGCCTGTGATGGAAGGTGGCGTGCACACCGCGGGCACATCGTCGCAGATCTCCGACGGCGCCGCCGCGGTGATGCTGATGGACGAGGACCGCGCTCGCGCCCTCGGCCTACGCCCCCGTGCCCGCATCGTCGCGCAGACACTCGTCGGTGCCGAGCCGTACTACCACCTTGACGGCCCGGTTCAGGCAACCGCGCGTGTCCTTGAACGCAGTGGTATGAAGATCGGCGACCTCGACCTGTTCGAAGTCAACGAGGCCTTCGCATCCGTCGTGATGTCCTGGACAAGCGTGCACAATCCAGACACTGACCGCGTGAACGTCAACGGGGGTGCCATCGCCCTCGGGCATCCCGTCGGCAGCACCGGCGCGCGCCTGCTCACCACGGCGCTGCACGCGCTTGAGCGCCGCGACGAGACGTGTGCGCTCATCACCATGTGCGCGGGTGGCGCGTTGGCCACCGCGACGATCATCGAGAGGGTCTAAATCTCGTGAGTGTTTTGGCCGGTTCTAACCGGACGAAACACTCACGACCAAAAACTGTCAGTGGGCTGTGTCAATGTCCGGAGTATGCCTACCAACTCTCGATGGTCCGTACCCGATCACCACACAGCAGAGTGGAACTGCCTCATCCGCGAGCAGCACGGAATAGTTTCCACACAACAACTTCACCGCTTCGGGCACGATCGACACTCCATCGCTGCCAACACGCTCGCTGGACGCTGGAACCAGGTAATGCGAGGTGTCTACGCCACCTTCACCGGTGAGCTGCCGCGTGCTGCCCGGTTGTCCGCAGCGCTGCTGTATGGCGGACCGGAAGCGACACTAAGCCACTACACGGCCGCCGAGGAGTGGGGCATGGTCCCGATACGGGACGGTCCTGTCGAGATCACTGTGCCCTACAACTGCTCAGCGACGTCCCAACCCGATCGTGTCATCGTGCATAGGTCGAGGGCGTTGCGCTTTACCGTTCGGAACTACGTCCCGCCACGAACCAGCCGTGTTGACACGATCATCGACCTGGCGACCTCCCAGTCGACTCCGGAGGAGGCTGTCGACACGGTGATCGATCTCGTCGGACGCAGCGGGGTCACGGTGACCGAGCTGCGTACCGTGCTGGAGCTGCGAAAGGCATATCGGCACAGGAAAGCCTTGGACCGCGCGGCAGAGCTCATCGCCGGTGGGTTGATGTCGATCCTGGAAGCCGAGTACCTCCGCGAGGTCGAACTCGCGCACAGCATTCCTCCGGCAGATCGCCAGGTTCCCTTCACCGTCGACGACCGGGTGCTCTGGGAGGATGCCACTTACGACAGCCTCGGTGTCCCATTGACTGTTCGGCTGGACGGCAGAACACACCACTCAACCCCTGGTGTGGCGTTTCGGGACCGGCGTCGTGACAACGCTGCCGAACTCGCTGGCCGGTCCCGGCTGGTATACGGCTGGCACGAGGTCCATAAGGACCCCTGTGGGGTGGCGTCCGAAGTGCTGGCTGTGCTCAGACGAGCAGGATGGAGCGGCGGAAACCGGTGTTCGCGCTGCTCAAAGGTCGTGAGTGGTTTAGCCGGTTAGAACCGGACGAAACACTCACGAGGTTCCGTAGACCGGTAGTGGTGGTGGGGCCTGTGCCAGCAGGTCCTTCACCACTGGCGTGAGTTCCCCTGGCACCCAGCGGGCGGGTTTGGTGGCGGTAGGGCCGGGCGTCCAGCCCGTGTTGAGGCAGATCCGGCCACCGTCCACTTCGAACACGCGGCCGGTCACGTCACGGGATTCCGTGCTGCCCAGCCACACCACCAGCGGGGAGATGTTCTCCGGCGCCATGGCGTCGAAGCCCGCGTCGGGAGCGGCCATGGTCGAAGCAAACGTCTGCTCGGTCATCCGGGTCCTGGCAGCGGGTGCGATCGCGTTCACGGTTACGCCGTAGCGCGCCATTTCCGCCGCCGCGACCAACGTCAGGGACGCGATGCCTGCCTTCGCAGCACTGTAGTTGCCCTGTCCGACGCTGCCCAGCAATCCCGCACCCGAACTGGTGTTGATCACGCGGGCATCCGGCGCGGTGCCGGACTTCGCCACCGAACGCCAATGCGCGGCCGCGTGCCGCAACGGAGCGAAGTGGCCCTTGAGGTGCACGCGGACGACCGCGTCCCACTCCTCCTCGGCCATGTTCACGAGCATCCGGTCACGCAGGAATCCCGCGTTGTTCACCAGGACATCGAGCCGACCAAACGCTTGCAACGCTGTCTCGACCAACGCGGCGGCACCGTCCCACGAAGCCACGTCGTCGAAGTTGGCGACGGCCGAACCACCCGCGGCCTTGATCTCCTCGACCACCTCGGCAGCAGGGCCAGAAGACGCACCCGAGCCGTCCAGCCCGACGCCATAGTCGTTCACGACAACGGAAGCGCCCTCAGCGGCGAACGCCAGAGCGTGCGCACGGCCGATCCCCCGCGCCGCACCGGTGACGATGACAACGCGACCAGAACAGAGCTTGCTCAAGGCGTCTCCCTAGTGAAGTAGACGGGCAATTCACCCCCGCCGTGTACCAGAAGCGTCGCGCCGGTGACATAGGACGCCAGCGGAGAAGCTAGAAATACCGCGCACGCACCGACCTCCGACGGTTCGGCCAACCGTCCCAACGGGACAGCCGCCGTTGCCTCGTCCATGATCGGAGCAAACGCTTCCTCGGTGATGTCGGTACGAACCATCCCGACACCGAGCGAGTTCACCCGGACCTTGGGCGCCCACTCCGCCGCCAGACTCGCGGCGAGGTTGTTCACGCCGGCCTTCGCCGCTCCATAGGCCACGGACTCCGGGGCCGGCCGCGATCCGTTGATGCTGCTGATCATCACGATCGATCCGCCGGTGTCCTGCTCCTGCATGACCGCGTTCACGCGCTGTGACACCAGCAACGGCGCCACCAGGTTGAGCCGGATGACCGCTTCGTGGAAACGGGGCGAAGCCGACGCGGTCTCGACGACCGGCGCGCCGCCCGCGTTGTTCACCAGGACATCCAGCCGCCCGTAGCGCTCGACTATCTGCGTCACCATGGCGTCGATCTGCTCGACATCCCGTATGTCACAGGCAATGAAGTCGGCGACCGGCTCAGCAGGCTCGGTACGGCCACAGATGACCACGGTCGCACCGGCGGACTGAAACGCCCGTGTGATGCCAAGTCCGACCCCGCGCCCTCCGCCGGTCACCAGGACGACCGACCCGTCGAGCGCGAGTTCCACTCCTGACTCCTTCTCTTGGGCACCAGGCCCTGATAAGTTACCAAGCAATCGCTAGGTTAGGAAGAAGGGTCCATGGGGATCACCAGCAGCCGGGCGGGTCCCGGCGTCACCCAGGTCACCATCGACTTCCCGCCGGTGAACGCGCCGCCGGTGCAGGGGTGGTTCGACCTCGCTTCGGCGATCCTGGCCGCGGGCGACGATCCAGCGACGCACGTGGTGATCCTTCGCGCCGAGGGCAGAGGCTTCTGCGCGGGCGTGGACATCAAGGAAATGCAGCGCACCGAAGGACATGGCGCCCTGATCGGCGCCAATCGTGGTTGTGCGGCGGCATTCGCGGCGGTGTACGACTGCGCGGTGCCCGTGATCGCAGCGGTGCAAGGTTTCTGCCTCGGCGGAGGCGTCGGGCTGGTCGGCAACAGCGACATCGTCATCGCGTCCGACGACGCCTACTTTGGACTGCCTGAAGTGGACAGAGGCGCGCTCGGCGCGGCTACGCATCTAGCGAGACTTGTCCCCCAGCATCTGATGCGCACGCTGTACTACACGGCGCGCAACATCGATGCCAAGCAACTGCACCACCACGGGTCGGTCTACGAAGTCGTGTCACGCGACGAACTCGACGATGCGGCGCTGAAACTCGCCGACGAGATCGCGGCCAAGGACACCAGAGTGATCCGGCGGGCCAAAGAGGCGATCAATGGGATCGATCCCCAGCCAGTGCACCGCAGTTACCGCTACGAGCAGGGTTTCACGTTCGAGCTGAACCTGACCGGCGCCTCGGACGAGGCACGCGACGCTTTCATCAACGGAGCGAAAGATGCGTGACAAGCGGATGACGCCAGCCGACGTGGTGGCGGAACTGTCCGACGGGATGACCATCGGCATCGGCGGCTGGGGCTCGCGCCGCAAACCGATGGCGCTCGTCCGGGCGATCCTGGACTCCCCGCTGAAGAACCTGACGATCGTGTCCTACGGCGGCCCGGACGTCGGACTGCTCGCCGCGGCAGGCAAGATCCGCAAACTGGTCTTCGGGTTCGTCTCACTCGACACTGTCGCGTACGACCCGTACTTCCAGAAGCTCCGGCAGGAAGGCGACCTTGACGTCACCGAACTGGACGAGGGTATGTTCCAATGTGGACTGCTCGCCGCCGGTCACCGTCTGCCGTTCCTGCCGATCCGGGCCGGGCTCGGCTCGGACGTGATGCGCACCAACCCCGAGTTGCGTACGGTCCAATCGCCCTACGACGGTGAAGAACTCGTGGCGATGCCCGCGTTGCACCTTGATGTCGCGCTGATCCACATGAACCGGGCGGATCAACACGGCAACGCCCAATACCTCGGCCCGGATCCCTACTTCGACGACCTGTTCTGCCTTGCAGCCAAGCGGCGGTACGTCTCCTGCGAGAGGATCGTGGACACGTTCGAAGGGCCCATGCAGACCTTGTTGCTGAACAGAATGATGGTCGACGGCGTGGTGGAAACGCCCAATGGCGCGCATTTCACCAGCTGTGTGCCGGACTATCCCCGTGACGAGCAGTTCCAGCGGCTCTACGCCGAGGCGAACTGGGATTCCTTCGCGGACCGGTTCCTCACCGGCGGCGAACGCGGCTACCAGGAGGCGGTGCAGGCATGGCGGTGACCCGAGCCGAAGTGTGCGTCGCGGCCTGCGCGGACCTGTTCGCGGGCGACGGCGAGATCCTGGCCAGTCCCATGGGTTTGGTCCCGAGTCTCGGTGCCCGGCTGGCCAGACTGACCACCGAGCCCGACCTGCTGCTGTCCGACGGCGAGGCATATTTGCTGACGCCCGAAGGCAAAGTCGAAGGTTGGCTGCCGTATCGCAAGGTCTTCGACGTGGTGGCGCACGGCACCAGGCACGTGGTGATGGGCGCGAACCAGATCGACAAGTTCGGCAACCAGAACATCTCCGCGATCGGCGATCACCGCAAGCCAAGCAGGCAGTTGCTCGGCTTCCGTGGCGCACCCGGCAACACCGCGAACCACAAGACCAGCTACTGGGTTCCGAGGCACAGCAAGAGAGTCCTGGTCGACGCCGTCGATGTCGTCTCGGGTGTGGGCTATGACAAGTACGCGGGGCCGTTCCACCATATCCACCGTGTGGTCACCAATCTTGCGGTGTTCGATTTCGACACACCGGATCGCCGGATGCGCCTGGTGTCGGTCCATCCGGACGTCGACATCCAAGAGGTGTACGACCAGACCGGCTTCGAACTCCCCGAGTACGAAGAACCCTCGATCACCCGGGAGCCGACCGAGCAAGAGCTTGATCTGATCCGGACGGTCCTGGATCCGGACGGCAGGCGGGATCGCGAGGTACGAGTGTGAAAACCGCCCTCACGCGACTGGTCGGCGTCGAGCATCCGGTGGTGCAGACCGGAATGGGCTGGGTCGCCGGTCCCAGGCTGGTCGCGGCGAGCGCGGAAGCGGGCGGTCTCGGCATCCTCGCCTCGGCCACGATGACCTACGACGAACTCGAAAAGGCCATCGCCGAAACGAAAAGCCGCACGGACAAACCGTTCGGGGTGAACCTCAGATCGGACGCGGTCGACGCCGGGCAACGGATCGACCTGCTGATCCGGGAGAACATCCGAGTCGCATCCTTTGCCAGGGCCCCGAAAGCCGACCTGATCAACAAGCTGAAAGACGCGGGCACGCTGGTCATCCCGTCGGTTGGGGCAGTCAGACATGCCGAGAAGGTCGCGGCCTGGGGCGCCGACGCGGTGATCGCACAGGGCGGCGAGGCGGGTGGCCACACGGGATCCGTGGCCACGACGTTGCTCATCCCGTCCGTTGTGGACGCCATCGACATCCCGGTGATCGCGGCGGGAGGCTTCTTCGACGGCCGAGGTCTCGCGGCGGCCTTGTCGTACGGCGCCGCCGGAATCGCGATGGGCACGAGGTTCCTGCTGACCAAGGAAAGCACGGTGCCCGACGAGGTCAAACAGCTCTACCTCAGCAAAGGCCTCGACGGAACCGTGGTGACGAAACGGGTTGACGGCGTACCACATCGGGTCCTGAAAACGGAACTGGTCGAGAAACTGGAGAAGTCCGGCCGGGTGCGCAGCCTCCTGCACGCCATCCGGAACGCGGCGAAGTTCAAGAAGCTCAGTGGACTGTCGTGGTCGTCGATGGCCCGGGAAGGCTGGTCGATGCGCGGTGACATGCCGCTGGCTCAGGTCATCATGGCGGCCAACACACCGATGTTGTTACGTGCCGGCCTCGTCGAAGGCCGGACGGACGCGGGTGTACTGGCTGCGGGACAAGTCGTTGGCAAACTCGACGACTTGCCCGCGTGCGCCGACGTGATCGTCAAGACAGTGGCCGAGGCCGAACAGATCCTAGCCAAGCTCGGGCAGGCGAGCCTGGTACAGCCAAGCGGTGAATAGGTCGCCGAGCGGACGCGGCGAGTGCCGCTGGGCGTGCTGCATGAAGTCCTCAATGGTCACTGAGCCGTGCCGGTGCTGTGCGGTCCATTCGCGCAACATCGCGAAGAACGCCGCGTCACCGAGCCGCAACCGCAAGGCGTGCACGGCAAGCGCGCCGCGCTTGTACAGCAGATCGTCGAACATCCGCTCGACACCGGGATCGGCGAGCACGAGATCCTGTGGCAGTTTGGCCAGCCTTGTCCAGGTCGCCCGCGCCAACGCATCGGCGGACTGCCCGCCGGAAGCCTGGGACCACAGCCATTCCGAGTAGGCAGCGAACCCTTCGTTCAGCCAGATCTGCCGCCAGTCGGCGATCGACACGCTGTTGCCGAACCACTGGTGCGCCAGTTCGTGTGCCACAAGACGTTCGAAGCCGCGACGCCCGTCGATGTGGTTGGCGCCGAAGATCGACATGCCTTGGGCCTCGATCGGGATGTCCAGCTCGTCGTCGGTCACCACAACGGTGTACGCGTTGAACGGGTAAGGGCCGAACATCCGCTCGAACGCGACCATCATGTCGGACTGGCGTCCGAAGTCGTGCGTGTAACCTTCGAGCAGGCGCAACGGAAAAGCCGCCCGCATCGGTACCCGGTCATCGGCCCGTTCCACGAACTCGTACCGTCCGATTTGGACAGACGCGAGATACGTCGCCATCGGTTCGAGCTGGAGGTAGACCCACGTGGTGGTCGAAGCCCCGACCCGGCCGTCGATCAGGTCGCCGTTCGCGATCACGCGGTACGGCGAGGCCGTGGTCACTGAGATCCGATATGTCGCTTTGTCGCTCGGGTGGTCGTTGCACGGAAACCACGACGGCGCACCGGTTGGCTGACTGGCGACCAACACGCCGTCCTCGAGGTGGTCCCAGCCGAGTTCGCCCCAGTGCCTGGTGTTGATCGGCGCCGGGTTGCCGACGTAGCGGACCTCGACAGTGAACTGCCGCCCGGCCGGCACCTTCGCCTGCACGGTCAGCTTGTGCCCGCGATGCATGAACCGGGTCGGCTTGCCGTCCACCTGCACCCGGTTGACCTTGAACGTGCCGAGGTCCAACGCGAACCGGGTGAACGCTGTCCGCGCCACCGCCGTGATCTTGGCTCTGCCCGACAATCTGCCCGCGGCGACCCGGTAGTCCAGCTCGAGGTCGTAGTGCTCGACGTGATAGCTCGGGTCGCCGTGCTCGGGCAGGTACGGGTCGATCACGACCTGACAGTAGGCCACGCGGAGATCGGATTGCCAAGCCACCTGGTGTCAGCTGGGACACCTTCACCGCGCATCACCAAAGACGCGGGGCCGATCGTGGTACGCGCACCGACCTTGGCACCCGGCAGGACGATGCCGTGCGGGCCGAGGGTCGAGCCGTCGTCCATCGTCACTTCGGACATGCTCATGATCCGGTCGTGGAACAGGTGCGTCTGCAGCACGCAACCGCGGTTCACGCTCACGCCGTCACCCAGCGACACGAGGTCGGCCTCAGGCAGCCAGTACGTGTCGAGGTAGACGCCACGGCCGATCTTCGCGCCCATGGTCCGCAGCCAACCGTTCAGCAGCGGCGTGCCGGTGGCCGACGAGATCAGCCACGGCCCGGCGACCACCTCGACGAACGTGTCCGCGAGCTCGTTGCGCCAGACGAACGAGCTCCACAACGGATGCTCGACCGCACGGAACCGCCCGACCAGCAACCACTTCGCGGCCGTCGTCACCGCACAGGCGACGAGCCCTGCGCCCAGCAGCACACCACCAGACAGCAACGTGGCCACGGCCCAGCCGAACTGACTGACGAGCCCCTCGAACGCGGCAAGGACCAGCACGGCCAACGCGACACCGACCATGACCGGAATGACGCGGCACATCTCCACCAACGCGCGAGCGACAACGAGGCGCTTGGCGGGTTCGAACGTCCGGCTGGTGTCCCCTTCGGCGACGGTCCGCCGTAGCTTCATCGGCGGCATACCGAGCCACGACGAACCCGCCTTGGCACGCTTGGGAGTCGCGGACAGCACCCCGACGAGACCACCGTTCGGCACGGCACGGCCAGGCGCGGTCATCCCCGAGTTACCAAGGAACGCCCGCTTGCCAACACGCGCTTCGCCGATCCGTACCCAACCGCCTGCGAGCTCGTACGTGGCGACCATCGTGTCGTCGGCCAGGAACGCCCCGTCGCGGATGGTCGTCATCTTCGGGATCGCGAGCACGGTCGACGCCTCGACCCGACGACCGACCTTCGCACCGAGCATGCGCAGCCACACCGGGGTGAACAGGCTGGCGTACATCGGGAACAGCAGGATCCGGGACAGATCCATCAGCCGCTCGGTCGCCCACGCCTGCCAGCCGATCCGGCTGTGCACGGGGTGATGGCCGGCGCGCAGCCCGATGCTGAGCAGCCGCACGGACACCAGGATCAGCGCGGCGAAGCTGCCCATCGCGGCGAGCGTCGCGAGCGGCACAGCCAGCAGGACACTCGGCAAACCGCCGTCGAGGAACGCGGAAAGCACCAGAAGCCCAGGCACCGCACCGAGAACCGGGAACATCCCCATCACCAGCGACGTGATGCCGTAGGAAATGACCCAGCGCAGCTTGCGAGGCGCCCGAGCCGACGGCCACGACCGTCCAGGCTTGCCCGACTTCACGGCCGGAGCACCGGCCCACCGCTGACCGGGCCGGACCGCGCCCATCACGGCCGAACCAGGCGCGATCTCGGCGCGCTTGCCGACGCGGGCGCCCGGGAACAGCGTGCTGCGCGCGCCGATCGTGGCACCGGCGCCGATGCGGATCTTGCCGATGTGCAGGCGGTCGCCGTCCATCCAGTAGCCGCTCAGGTCGACCTCGGGTTCGACCGCGCTGGCCTTGCCGAGTTTCAGCATCCCGGTGATCGGCGGCAGCGAGTGCAGGTCGGCGCCACGGCCGATCTTGGCACCGAGGGCGCGGGCGTAGTACGTGATCCACGGCGCGCCGGACAGGTTCGCGACACCGGTCAGTGCGGCGATCCGCTCGGCCAGCCACAGTCGCAGGTGGACGCCACCGCCGCGCTTGTACTTCCCTGGCTTCAAACCACGCAGCAGCAACCGCGCGCTGCCCGCCGCGATGCCCAGACGGCCGAGCGGGCTGACGAACGCGACCCAGCCCAGGGCCACCCACCACCAGGAAATCGTTGGTGCCCGGGTGAACCCGAGCATCGCCAAGACGTTGTTGATCGCGGCAAGAGCGACGATCCAGCGCGCGCCGACGATCGTCAGCAGCGGCGCCATCAGCGCGGTCTGGGCCAGCGCGAAGCCGCGCGGCGTCGGTTCGACCGTCCGGCTCGTGGTCTCCGCGACGCCCAGTTCGTCCAGGCGCCTGGCCATCTGACCGAGCTTCGAGTGCTGGTAGACGTCACTGACCGACAGGCCCGGATACTGCTGGCGGACAAGGGAAACCAGCTGCGCGGCGCCGAGACTGCTGCCGCCGCGCGCGAAGAAGTCCTCGTCCTCGTTGTCCACGCCGATGCCGAGGATCTCGGTCCACTGCTCGGCCAGCCAGCCCGCCGTGCCTGACAGTTCTGAGGTGACGGTCTTCAGCGGCCACGGCAGCGCGTTGCGGTCAACCTTGCCGGAGGTCCTCGTCGGCAGCGTGTCCACGACGGCCAGCAGCGGCACCAAAGCCGCAGGCAGAGCCGCACGCAGCCGCTCCAGCGCGTCGGCCTCGTCAAACTCTTCGGCTACGACGTACCCAACAAGTACTTGGTTGCCTGCCTTGGTCTTACGCACGGCCGCCGCGGCACCGGCCACACCGGGCAGTGCTTGCAGGGCGGCGTCGACCTCGCCGAGCTCGATCCGGCGGCCACCGAGCTTGACCTGCTCGTCGGCGCGACCGACGAACAGCAGGCCCTCGGGCTCGGCCTTGACCAGGTCACCGCTGCGGTACGCGCGGTCCCAGCCCAGCGAGTCCAGCGGGGCGAACTTCGCGGCGTCCTTCTCGGGGTCCAGGTAGCGGGCCAGTCCGACGCCGCCGATCACGAGCTCGCCGATCTCGCCCATCGGCACGGGCTTGCCGACCTGGTCGACCACGGCCAGGTCCCAGCCGTCCAGCGGCAGGCCGATCCGGACCGGGCCTTCACCCGTCAGCTGCGCGGCGCACGCGACGACCGTGGCCTCCGTCGGGCCGTACGTGTTCCATACTTCACGACCCTCGACGGCCAGGCGTTCGGCCAGCTCAGGAGGGCACGCCTCGCCACCGAAGATGAGCAGACGGACCTCGTCGAGCGCCTCAACGGGCCACAACGCGGCGAGCGTCGGCACCGTCGACACGACGGTGATCTCACGCTCCAACAGCCACGGGCCCAGGTCCATACCCGTACGCACGAGCGCGCGCGGCGCGGGAACGAGGCACGCGCCGTGCCGCCACGCGAGCCACATCTCTTCACATGAGGCGTCGAACGCAACCGAGAGGCCCGCGAGGACACGGTCTTCCGGTCCGATTGGTTCTTCCTGCAGGAACAACCGGGCTTCGGCGTCGACGAACGCAGCGGCACTGCGGTGGCTGACGGCGACACCCTTGGGTGTGCCAGTCGAGCCGGACGTGAAGATGATCCAGGCGTCGTCGTCGGGTCCAGGCCCGGTGCCGCAGCGCATGGGCGCGCCGATCGGCCGGAACTCGCCCTGCGAGCCGATGACCGCGCAGACCTTGGCCTCGGCCCAGACCAACTCAGCGCGCTCATCGGGGTCGTCCGCGTCGACCGGGACGTACGCGGCGCCGACCATGAGCACCGCGAGGATCGACAGGTACAGCTCTGCCGTGCCGGACTCGACACGGATACCGACGCGGTCGCCCACGCCGATGCCTGCGGCGGCGAGGATGTCGCGCCGCGCCTCCACCTCGGTCATGAGCTGGCGGTACGTCAGGACGCCCGTGCCGTCGTCGAGAGCCGCCGCGCTGGGGTGCTGCCGGGCCGTCGCGGTGAGGATGTCGACGAGGGTGCGCGTGGGCGGCGTTGCTCCACCCGAGTACAGGATTGAGGGGTTCTCAACCGTTCCGGAATCAAGCAGTAGCTGACTTTCGTCCAGGACGGTCATCGAACTCCTGTCGTCAAGTGGTAGGCCGACCGAAGAGCATAACGAATCGGTGAACGGAAGGCGTCCTGATGTGGTCGCAATCTCCAGCGTGTCGCGCAGACATCGGATCTCCCTCCCTTCGCATCTCGCCAGAAGGCGCAGGTTACGCCGTTATCGTGACGAGTTTGTCGGATCTTCAAGGGCGAGGTCCGATGACCCTGCAGGCCGTTGCGCTGCCTACATGGGCATTTCTGCCCGCGTCCACCGCTGTTACTCCCCGTGACCACCTGATGCCCGCCGAGCCGTTGGCGGCGGGCGGGCTCGTCCGGCTGATCACTGGGTGACTCCGAGCTGTTCCTAAGACCCGATGTAATCGATTACATTCGGACGTCGCCGCCCGAATTGTCCTGGACGTTCAACGGTGAGGTCCGATGTATAGCAGAGTGCTCGTCACCAGTCTCCTGATCGCGGCCGGGCTCAGCGCCCCGGCCGCGTCCGCAGCCGTCACCCCAGGCGATGGGCTTGCCCTGACGCCGCCCATGGGCTTCAACAACTGGAACTCGACCCACTGCCGAGCCGACTTCAACGAGGCGATGGTCAAAGGCATCGCCGACATCTTCGTAGCCAAGGGCCTTCGCGAGGCCGGCTACCAGTACGTCAATCTGGACGACTGCTGGGCACTGCCGCAGCGCGGCCCCGACGGCAACCTCGTCCCCGACCCGGTCCGGTTTCCCAACGGCATCAAACACGTCGCCGACTACGTGCACGACCGAGGCCTGAAGTTCGGCATCTACACCAGCGCGGGCACCAAGACCTGCAACTCAGCGGGCTTCCCGGGCGGTCTGGGCTTCGAGCAGCAGGACGCCAACCTGTTCGCGTCGTGGGGCGTGGACTACCTGAAGTACGACAACTGCAACAACCAAGGCGTCGACGCTCGCCTGCGCTACACGACCATGCGCGACGCCCTGCGCAGGACCGGCAGGCCGATCGTGTTCTCCATCTGCGAGTGGGGCCAGAACAGGCCGTGGGAATGGGCCGCCGACGTCGGGCATCTGTGGCGGACAACCGGCGACATCAGCGACAACTACAGCAGCATGCTGAACATCGCCAAGCGCAACTGGACCCTCGCGGACTACGCCGGACCAGGGCATTGGAACGACCCGGACATGCTCGAAGTCGGCAACGGCGGGATGACCGATACGGAGTACCGGTCGCACTTCGGGCTGTGGGCGATCATGGCCGCGCCCTTGCTGATCGGCGCCGACCTGCGCAAGGTCAGCCCGGCGACGTTCGACATCCTCGGCAACCGCGAAGCGATCGCGGTCGACCAGGACCCCCTTGGCGTCCAAGGGAAGCTGACGAAATCTGTCGGCGGCCTGCACGTCTTGGTGAAGCCGTTGAAGAACGGCGACAAAGCGGTGTTGTTGTTCAACGAAGGCGAGACGACCGGGCAGATCTCCACTTCGGCCGCGGAACTCGGCCTGTCGCGGGCACCAGCGTACCGGTTGCGCGACCTCTGGGCCCACACCGATTCCCACACGGCCGGAACGATTTCCGCGACACTGCCGCCACACGGCAGCGCGATGTTCCGGGTGAGCATGGACCGTTCGTGGGCGCAGTACCCGCCCGCGGTTCACGCCGGCGCTTCCATCGAGACCGTGTATCCCGGCGCTTTGCCGATCGTGACGCCCGGTACTTCGTCGACGGTCACGACTAGCGTCACCAACAACGGCCGGGCTCCGGCGTTGTTCGCCTCTTCGACGTTGAGTGCGCCTTCGGGCTGGACGGTTCGCGCTGATTCACCGACCTCATCGGTCGTCCTGCGGACAGACCAGTCCTTTACTACAAAGTGGACTGTTGGGGTTCCAGCTGGGCTCGCTCCTGGCACGTATGTGTTGCAGGGGCAGGCTTCGTACCGGCCGAATGTGACATTGCCCTACACCCTCGAGGTGGTTGTTCCGGGAGCTCCGCCCACGGGGACGTCCTTTGCCAGTGACGTCAAGTGGTTGCGCGTGACCAACGGTTTCGGTCCGGTTGAGCTCGACCGGAGCAACGGTGAACGTCGTGCCGGTGACGGCAATGTCATCACCATCAACGGGGTTCAGTACGCCAAGGGACTCGGCACGCACGCACCCGGTGTCGTCGAGTATTACGTCGCCGGTCGCTGCACTGCGGTCACCGCGGACGTCGGCCTTGATGACGAGAAGGGCAACAACGGGACGGCCACGTTCGAAATCTGGGCCGACGGCCGGAAGGTCGCCGACAGTGGAGTGCTGACGAACCTGATGCCCGCCAAGCCTTTGCGTGCCGACGTCACCGGAGCCACGCTGGTCCGGCTGATCAGCACGGACGCGGGCGACGGCAACAACAGCGACCACACCGACTGGGCCGACGCCCGGCTGATCTGCGACTGAAAGGCCAGATCCCAGCGACAAACCCCGCCATCGGGGCAACCCCTGTTTTCAAGTGAAGCACAGGGGTCCGACAATTTTCGGGTTCTGCGTCTCGACGAAGAAGGGGCAGGCCGCGTGGCCTGCCCCTTCCTCTTGTCCTACTGATCAGCGGCGGCGGTCCTTGGTGGCACGCGCCGAGTTGGTGCAGACCTCGCCCACATCCACGGTCTGCCCGCGGTCGGCGTACACGTCAGCGATGCCGACGAGCCGGCCGATCCGGTTGGTGCAGGTGAGGGTGTAGGCCTCCTTGGTGCCGTAGGTCGGCGGGATCGGGGAGGCGAACTCGATCCGGCCGTTGCCCCAGTCGTCCGGGTTGGCCGGGTCGACCTGGTCGTAGTTGACCATCACCGCGGTGTAGTTGCCGGGCGGCGGGTCGAACAGGGTCGCCCGCTCCGACTTCGTGCCGCCTGCCGCCGACGACGTGACCAGTTCACCGGCCGCGTTGTAGACGTACAGGTCCCAGTCGGTGTCCGTGGAAGCCCATTCCACGACCACGTCGAACCGGCCGTTGTCCACTTCGGGCAGGCCCTTGATGGTGAACGGCATGCTCTCGGCGACCGGGTTGCCCGGGTACTGGGTGTTCTCCGCGGGCACGCCAGGCGGGTTGGCCAACGGCAACGTCGCCTGCGGCGGGCCCTGCGGTTCACGGCCGTAGCGACCGGCCACGTACGGCCGGGTGGACGGGTTGACCGACCACGCGAACCGGCCACCGGTCGACGAGAACGTCGAGTCGAGCGTGTCGGTGACGTAGATCGGCGGCTTGGTCGAGCCGTCCGGCTGCAGCACCGGTGAGGTCGGCGTCTGGAACGTCTTGTGCAGCTTGAGCTGGTAGCCGCGCGGCGCCGAACCGATCAGCGTCGCGTGCTGTGCCGGGTCGGCCGCACTGCCGAGCATGTCGAGGAACGCCGCCCGGTTGCCGCCCTTGCCCGCACCGGCTGCCGGTGCCGTGCCGGTGTACTCGGCCACGACAGCGTTCTCGTACGGCGGGTGGAATCCGGCGGTGTTGATCTCGAAGGTGTAGCCGAGGCCGCCGGTCGACCAGAACGACCAGTCTTCGGTCGTGCCCGTCGTGTCGTAGAGGCCCCACGAAGGAATGCTGCGGTATCCGTTGCGGGACGCCATCTTGTCACCGAGCGCCTTGAGCACCGGCTCGTCCAGCGGTGCACGGGTGTCGGCGACGCCCGGCGGGCGCAGGATCAGGTTGCCGTAGGTGTGCAGCGTGACGAGGTTGGTGACCTGACGCTTGGACACGAGTTCACGGATGTTGCGGGTCTCCGGCTCGGAGAACGGCCCGGCGCCGCGGAACGTGTCGCTGTTCCAGTTCGGGCTGGCGCCGTTGCCGCCCCAGAACGTGGCGTAGTTACGGTTCGGGTCGGTGCCGCGCTCCCGACCGGCCGGATTGGCCTTGCACACACCGGTACGGAACTGCGGCGGCGAGTCCGCTGCCTGGCAGTTCTTGCGCTTCATCTCGTAGTCGAACCGCGAGAAGTCGCCCTTGGGCTCGGCCTCACGCGAGATGGAGAAGCCGTCCACGTTGACGACCGGCACGACGATGTTGCGGGTCTTGCCGACCAGCGACTTGATCGCCGGGTCCTTCTGGTAACCGTTGACGAGCTCGTACGCCCACTCGATGGCATGCTCGGAAGCTGGCCACTCGCGCGCGTGGTGCACACCCATGGTGAAGTTGACCGGCTTGCCGTCGGCGATGTTGGCCACGTCGGTGGCGATCTCCACCCCGAGCACGTCCCGGCCCTCGATGGAGGAGTTGGGCAGGGTGAACGCCTTGACCAGCTTGGGGTTCTTACGCGCCAGCTCCTTGAGTTCGAACTCGTACTCGTAGAGGTGCCGGTAGCTGGTACGGCCGGATGGCAGGCCAGAAGCCTGGATCGTGGCGGCGTACTGCCGGTCCCTGGCCGCGTCCTCGCGTGAGGTCTTCGACAGATCGGGGTTGATCACGGTGGACCGCAACCCACTGTCCCGGAGGGTCTTGCGGTCGGCGTCGTCCGCCAGCACGACCTCGATGCCGGTCTCGTCACCCTTTTCGGTCACGTCGAGACCCAGCGCGAGGAGCTTGCTCTTGTCCGTGCGCTCCGGCGTTTCCACGCGCACGATCTCCGCACGCTGCGCCTGCTCGGCGACCCCGGTCGGAGTGCCTTGCGGGGTGAGCGCAAGGAAGTCGACGCCAACAGTGACAGCGCGGGCGGAGCCGGAGTACCGGCACGCCTGCACGATCAACTGCTGGTTCTTCTTGACGAAGCTCTCGGCGAGCTCCCGGCTGCGCAATGCCGCCGACGCGGCGACGACCTTCCCGGTCGCCTTGTCGAAAACGGCAAGATCCCAGTCACCCTCTGCGCCGTCGCGAGGTGCGAGGCGCGCCTGGATCAGACCGTCGACGGTCGACGTCACTTCGCGTTGGTCGATGCCCGCCGCACGACGTGACTGCACTGACTCGTAGCACGCGCGGCCCGCCGATCCGTCAGCCCTCATGACGTTGTCGGCGGCAGTTGCGGACGGCACGGTGACTCCGAAGATCACCAGACCGGACGCCCCCAATGCGATCGCCGTGCGTAACGCCACCGGCGATCTGCGTCTTGGCCCCATAGACTTCTGCCCTTCTCGCCTGTTCGACCAGCTAACCGACCGACCCTAAGTCACGTGACAGCGTTGCTGCGGGGGCCAAAAGTAGGCACTACCTAAAGTGGCAAGAAGTGGCATTTCGGTGGCACACAGTCGGACGGCAGGCGGCGGCGCTAGAGTTCTCCCGCAAGGCGGTCACTGTCGTGCCGCCGCGCGATCCACGCCTGCCTGGTCAACGCGGGAGAACCCGGCAGGCGTGGACGACTAACGGAGCCGGTCCACCATCACCCAGATGAACGCGACCGCGGCCGCGATGGCACCGAGGCCGCAGAAAAGAACCACCATGCTCAGGCCGCCGATCGCGCCTTCGGACAGCTGCTGGACGCCTTCGACGTAGTGCGGGGACAGCGAATCGGTCTGTTCGTCGTTGGTGATCATCGTGTCGATCGCCCACCACGTCAGCCAGCCGAGTCCGACCGCGGCGACCGGTGTCGCCCACGGCAGGACGTCGTCCACCCACCCGACGCCGAAATCGACCCTGCGTGCCTCCGGGCAGCGGCTGTTGAGCGTTTCCGCGAGCTGCCTGGCATCACGGGTCAGGCCGGTGAAGATCAGCCGAGAACCGCCGTGAAAGCTGACCGCACAACTGAAATCCCAGCCGTACCGGCGATTGCCGCCCTTCTCTCGCGGGTCCAGCCCGTAGACCACGTCCCACGCCCAGCTGCGCCGCCGTCCCCAACGGACATGCGCGAAGCCACGTTCGTAGACCTCGTACGACTCGGCGAACCCGCCGTAGAGCGCCTTGGCCAGTTGGAAAAGCGCGACCGGCAGCACCACGATCACCGGGATCAGCAGGAACGCGCCCACTCGGCCGAAGCCCGGTCCCACGATGGAGAACACGATCAGCACCGCGAACACACCGGCCGGCACAGCCGCGGCGAGCAGGTAGATCAAGGCGGCGAGCCAACGCCGCCCGTTGGCGACCGGATGGACGCTGACGAGTCCGCCAAGTGGCTGCACGATAAACAGTAAACTGGTCCACTACGCGGGCTGTGACCAGTTTCAGCCGAGCCGTTCGATGATCGTGACGTTCGCCTGGCCACCTCCTTCACACATGGTCTGCAAGCCGAACCGGCCCGACGTGCGCTCCAGTTCGTGCAGCAACGTGGTGAACAGCCGGGTTCCGGTCGCGCCGATCGGATGGCCGAGTGCGATGGCGCCGCCGTTCACGTTCACCCGGTCGAGATCGACCTTGAGTTCCTTGGCCCACGCCAGAACCACGCTCGCGAACGCTTCATTGGCCTCGAACAGGTCGATGTCCGACACGCTCATACCGGCACGTTCCAGTGCATGCCGGGTGGCGCGGATGGGCGCGGTCAGCATGTAGATCGGGTCAGCCCCACGAGCGGACATGTGGTGTACGCGAGCACGCGGAGTCAGCTTGTGCCGCAACACCATCCGTTCCGACGCGACGAGCACGGCACTCGCTCCGTCGGAGATCTGACTCGCCAGCGCAGCGGTCACGCGACCGTCCGGGCGTAAGGGCGCGAGTTTGGCCATCTTGGCCAGATCGGTGTCCCTGCGCGGACCTTCGTCGTACTCGACGCCGTCCAGTGGCACGATCTCGCGCGTGAAGCGCCCGGAATCCTGTGCCTCGACGGCTTTGCGGTGACTGGCGAGGGCGAACTCCTCCATCTCGGCCCTGGACAGATCCCACCGGGTGGCGATCATGTCCGCCGACCGGAACTGGGAGATCTCCTCCGAGCCGTATCTGTGGTCCCAGCCCTGCGAGCCGTGCATCGGCGTCGGGAACCCGAACTGCTCGCCGACCACCATGGCCGAGCCGATCGGGATCTGGCTCATGTTCTGCACGCCACCGGCCACGACCAGGTCCGAGCCGCTCATCACCGCCTGCGCGGCGAAGTGCAGCGCCTGTTGGCTCGAACCGCACTGCCGGTCCACCGTCACGCCGGGGACCTCCTCGGGGAATCCCGCGGCCAGCCACGCGGTCCGCGCGATGTCCCCGGCCTGCGGGCCGAGGGTGTCCACGCAGCCGAAGATCACGTCGTCCACCTCGCCCGGGTCGACCGGGCTGTCGGTGAACAGCGCTTTGATCACGTGCGCCCCCAGGTCGGCCGGGTGCACGCCGGACAGCGCACCGCCACGCCGCCCGACCGGAGTGCGTACGGCATCGATGATGTACGCCTCGGACACGGATGTTTCTCCCTTCAGGGCCGGCGAACTGGCCGGCGGCGGGTCGAGATGCCGTCGAGCAGGATGCCGAGGTACTGCTCCGCCACGTCCTGCGCGGAAAGCTGGCCGCCTGGCCGGTACCAGTGCACGGCCACCCACACGGTGTCCCTGATGAACCGGTACACCAGCTCGACGTCGAGGTCCGGCCGGAACGCCCCGGCCCGCACGCCTTCCTCGAGCACGCCGACCCAGATCTTGCGGAACTCCACGCCACGCTCGGCGATGTAGCCGAACCGTTCGAACGTCGCCAGGTACTTGGCGTCGTTCTGGTAGATCGCGACCGCCGCGTGCTGCTTGTCGATGCTCTCCAGCGAGGCGACCACGATCGCCTCGAGCGTCGCCTTCGGCGGCATGCCGGACTCGACGAGTTGGCGGTACCGGCCGAACAGCTCGTCGAGAAAGCCGGTCAGTATCTCGTCCACCATGGACTCCTTGGAGTCGAAGTGGTGGTACAGACTGCCCGACAGGATGCCCGCGGCGTCCGCGATGTCCCGCACGGTGGTCGCGCGGAACCCGCGCTCGGCGAACATCTCGGCGGCCAGCCGCAACAGCTCGGCGCGACGCGCTGACACACCGACCGGCGCCCCTGACTCCTTCTTCACCTGCTACTCCTCATCAAGGGTGTTGACTGCTCACCGACACCACCTCGCCGGTCATGTACGAGGCAAGGTCGCTGGCCAGGAACACCATCACATTCGCGACCTCCCACGGCTGCGCGGCACGCCCGAAAGCCTCCCGCTCGGCCAGTTCGGTCAGCAGTTCCTCGCTGGTCACCTTGGCGAGGAACGGATGCGCGGCCAGGCTCGGCGCCACCGCGTTGACTCTGATCCCGTACTCGGCCGCGTCCATCGCCGCACATCTGGTGAACGCCATGACGCCGGCTTTGGCCGCGGCGTAGTGCGCCTGGCCGCGCTGCGCTCGCCAGCCGACCACCGAGGCGTTGTTGACGATGGCGCCACCGTCGCCTTGCTCCACCATCTGCTTCAACGCCGCCCGTGTGCACCGGAAGGTGCCGTTCAGCGTCACGTCCAGCACCCTGGCCCATTCGTCGTCGGTCATGTCCAGCACGGACTTCGTGCCGCCGAGACCGGCGTTGTTGATCATCACGTCGATCCGGCCGAAGGTGTTCGCCGTGCCGTGCACCAACGCCTGCACCTGGTCCTCGTCGGTCACATCGCACGTCAGCGCGGCGACCCGGCCGTCGTGCTCGGCTTTCAGCGCGTCCAGTGTCTCGGCCAGCCTGCGCTCGTGGTGGTCGCTGATCACCACGGACGCGCCTTCTTCGAGGCAGCGTCGTGCGGTGGCCGAGCCGATCCCGGTGCCGGCGGCCGCCGTCACCACGACTGTCTTGCCTTCGAGAAGGTTGTGCCCCTCGGGGTAGTTCATGCGCGAGGTTCCTTCGGCAAGCCGAGCACGCGCTCGGCGATGATGGTGCGTTGGATCTCGTCCGAGCCGCCGTAAATGGTGTCCGCGCGGCTGAACAAGTACAACCGCTGCCACTCGTCGAGGTCACCGTCCACCGCGACCATCGACTCGGGGCCGCGGACCTGCATCGCGAGCTCGCCCAGCTCACGGTGCCACCGCGCCCACACCAGCTTCGACACCGACGCCTCGTAGCCGGGATCCTTGCGCGACAACGTCCGCAAGGCGTGCGCCCGCATCACCTCGAGACCGATCCACGACCGGGTCAGGCGCTCCCTGATAACCGGGTCATCGATTGCTCCGTTCCGCTTGGCCAGATCGATCAAGGCGTCCAGTTCCCGCCGGAAACCGACCTGTTGTCCCAATGTCGCCACGCCACGCTCGAAGGCGAGCGTCGCCATAGCCACCCGCCAGCCGTCGCCCACCTCGCCGACGACCATGTCCTTCGAAGTTCTCGCGTTGTCGAAGAAGACCTCGTTGAACTCCGACGTCCCGGTGAGCTGCCGGATCGGCCGGACCTGCACACCAGGCTGACGCATCGGCACCAGCAGGTACGACAGGCCTTCCCGCCTGCGCGACCCGGGTTCGGTCCGGGCCAGCACGAAACACCAGTCCGCCTCGTGCGCCAACGACGTCCACACCTTCTGACCGGTGATCACCCAGTCGTCGCCGTCCACTGTGGCCGTTGTGGACACCGACGCCAGGTCGGATCCGGCACCCGGCTCGGAGTACCCCTGACACCAGAGTTCTTCGACGGCAAGGATCTTCGGCAGGAACCGGGCTTGTTGCTCCGGCGTGCCGAATGCGATCAACGTCGGGCCGAGCAGCTCCTCTCCGATGTGGTTCACGCGGGCAGGCGCGTTGGCCGCCGCGTATTCCTCGTGGAAGATCACTTGTTCTTGCGTGCTCGCACCACGGCCACCGTGCTCCACCGGCCAGCCAAGGCAACTCCAGCCCGCCTTCGCCAGTTCGCGGTCCCACTCCCGGCGCGCCTCGTACTGCTCGTGCTCCCGGCCGGGACCACCGACACCACGCAGTTTCGCGAACTCGCCGCGCAGATTGTCCGCGAGCCAGGCGCGCAGCTGTTGACGGAAGTCGCCGTTCACGTAGGCTAGCCTACCAAGCACTTGCTTGAGGAGGTGAGTGTGCGCCGAGAAACCATTTCCGCCGCGATCCTCGAAGCGGCCGAGCGCTTCGGTGATGCCGAAGCAGTCGTCGATGGCCAGGTCAGGCTGAGTTTCCGCGAGTTACACAGCCGCGTGATGGCAGTCGCGTACGGCCTTTGGGCAAGCGGTATCACCCGGGGTGACCGGGTCGCGATCTTCGGGCCGAACACGCATCACTGGGTGACGTCAGCACTCGGTGTGCTCTACGCGGGCGCCACTCTGGTGCCGATCAACACTCGGTTCACCACGGCGGAGACCCTGGACGTGATCAACCGAAGCGGTGCGCGAGGGTTGTTCGTGGAAGGCGAATTCCTTGGCGTGGACCGGGAGGCCGACCTGCTGGAAGCCGATGTCACGCTGGCTTCCCGAGTTCGGATCTACCGGATGCCGATGCAGTGGCCGGAAGCCACGTTCGAGTCGCCTGCCGAACCGGACGACGTGGCCGACATTCTCTATACGTCGGGAACCACAGGGCGCAGCAAAGGCGCTATGAGCGCCCACCGGCAGACGCTGGCCGTGGCACGGGCCTGGGCGTCGAGGACAGAGCTGAGTTCTGCTGACCGATACCTCATCGTGAACCCTTTCTTTCACAGCTTTGGTTACAAGGCAGGGATTCTGACGTGCTTGCTGACCGGCGCGACGATCGTGCCGCAGGCCAAGTTCGATGTCGCCGAGACGATCCGGCTGACCGCTCTCGAGAGTATCACCGTTCTGCCGGGCGCGCCGACGATCTATCAGTCCATTTTGGATCACCCCGCTGACTTTCCTCGGATACGACTTGCGGTCACAGGTGCGGCGGTTGTGCCCGTCGCATTGGTCGAACGCATGCAGAAAGAACTGTGCGACACCGTACTCACCGGATACGGCCTGACCGAGTGTCCAGTTGTGACACTCTGCTCCCCCACGGACGATGCTTCCACTGTAGCGCACACCGCGGGGCACGCGGCGGCAGGCTGTGAAGTGCGTGTCGCCTCGAATGGCGAAATCCTCGTCCGGGGCCCGAACGTGATGCTGGGCTACCTCGACGACCCGGCCGCGACCGCGGCGGCGATCGACGAGGACGGCTGGCTGCACACCGGTGACATCGGAAGTCTCGACGCGGCAGGCAATCTGACGATCACCGACCGGTTGAAGGACATGTACATCTGTGGCGGGTTCAATGTGTACCCCGCCGAAGTCGAGCAGGCACTCGCCAGGTTGCCCGGCGTGGCGGAGGCAGCGGTGATCGGCGTCCCCGACCCGCGGCTCGGCGAGGTCGGCAAGGCCCACATAGTCCGAAAACCCGGCGCTGACCTGTCGGAAGAAGAAGTCATCAGTTTTTGTCGGACCCTCATGGCAAACTTCAAAGTGCCCCGGGAAGTGGAGTTCCTGGCGGCGCTGCCCCGCAATCCGTCGGGCAAGGTCTTGAAGCGAGTACTAAGGGGAGAATCATGAGCGTCGTCCGCTACGACAAGCAAGGCCCGGTCGCGATCGTCACGATGAACCGGCCGGACTACCGCAACGCACAGAACTCGGCGATGACGTATGCGCTGGATTCGGCGTTCACGACCGCGGTCGACGACGCCGAAGTCAAGGTGATCATCCTTGCCGGAGAAGGAAAACACTTCTCAGCGGGGCACGACATAGGAACGCCCGAGCGCGACGTCGACGTGTCGTTCGAGCGCAAAGCGGTGATGTGGTGGGACCATGTGGACCGGCCCGGCGGAGACCAGCGCTACGCCAGGGAAATGGAGGTATACCTGGGAATGTGCCGCCGCTGGCGAGAGATTCCCAAGCCCACCGTCGCAATGGTGCAGGGCGCGTGCATCGCAGGCGGACTGATGCTGGCGTGGGTGTGCGACCTGATCGTGGCCTCGGACGACGCGTTCTTCTCGGATCCTGTTGTCCGGATGGGAATCCCGGGCGTGGAGTACTTCGCACACCCCTGGGTCCTCGGCCCACGCGCGGCGAAAGAGGTGCTCTTCACCGGAGATCGGTTCAGCGCACAACAAGCCCTCGATTGGGGGATGGTCAACCGAGTCGTGCCCCGGGAATCATTGACCGAGGAGACGTTACGGCTGGCCGGCCGGATCGCCGAGATGCCTCAGTTCGGCCTCGCACTGGCAAAACGTGCGGTGAACCAGGCGGAAGACCTGATGGGCCTGCGCACGGGAATGGACTCGGTGTTCGGCCTGCACCACTTCGCCCACGCCCACAACGCCGAAGTCTCCAAGGACTCCCTCGGCGGTCTCGATGCCCGCTCCATGAAGGAACGGCAATGAGAGCGTCGAACGCTGTGGTTCGCGTCTGACGCTGCGCCTGGTGCGACCGCCGTTTTGGTTCGGCGATACCACTCCCAATCCGGCGGCAAGTCACCATGACGAGTGCCAATGCCATGGCGTGAGAGGGCTTGCAACCAGCTCTCCTTCCCGAAATGAGAACCGATGGATCTCGACCTCGACCCAGCCACTCTGGACTTCCAAGCCGAAGTCCGATCGTGGCTCGCCGCCAACGTGCCCGCTGCCATGCCTCGATGGACGCGCCTCAGGGCTCCGCGGCTCATCGCGCTTGGGAGAGAAAGCTTTTCAACGCGTGGCTATCCGCGGCGTCGTGATCGGAGAATCTCAGTGAGGGCGACGCTCCCCTCCTGGAACCCCTTGGCATTGACGCACCGTTGAAGGCCCATCCTTGACCGGACGCCCTTCGCCGCAACAGCTCGATCCGACGGTGGCCCAATCGGGTCCCACCATCGCAAGAGAAGAGACTCCATGGACCTCGACCTCGATCCCACCACCTGGACTTCGAAACCGAAGTCCGATCGTGGCTCGCCGCCAGTGCGCCCGCCGCCATGCCTCGATGGACGCGCCTCAGGGCTCCGCGGCTCATCGCGCTTGGGAGAGAAAGCTTTTCAACGCGCGGCTATCCGGGGCGCCGTGATCGGAGGATCTCGGTGGCAGGGACGCTCCCCTGCCGGAGCCCCTTGACATTGACGCACCGCTGAACACCCACCCTTGACCGAACACCCTGCGCTGTAACAGCTCAATCCGACGGTCCCTCGGGTTCCGCCGGAGGAGAAGAGAACCGATGGATCTCGACCTCGACCCAGCCACTCTGGACTTCCAAGCCGAAGTCCGATCGTGGCTCGCCGCCAACGTGCCCGACATGCTGCCCTCAATGGACACACCCGAAGGCTTTGAAGCCCATCGCGCCTGGGAGAAGAAGCTCTTCGACGCACGACTGTCCGTGGTGTCGTGGCCGGCGGAGTTCGGCGGGAGAGACGCTTCGTTACTGCGGTGGGTGGTCTTCGAGGAGGAGTACTACGCAGCCGGGGCACCCGCGCGGGTGAGCCAGAACGGGATTTTCCTGCTGGCGCCCACGTTGTTCGCGCATGGTACGCCGGAGCAGTGCGCGCGGTTGCTTCCGAAGATGGCCAGCGCGGAGGAGGTCTGGGCGCAGGCTTGGTCGGAGCCGGAGGCGGGCAGCGACCTCGCGGCTATTCGGGCTTCAGCCACTCGGGCCGATGGTGGGTGGTTGCTCAGTGGGCAGAAGACGTGGAGTTCCCGTGCGACCTTCGCTGACCGTGGCTTCGGGTTGTTCCGGACATCGGGGGAAAGACATAGAGGCCTGACGTACTTCATGTTCTCGCTGAAGGCTCCTGGCGTCACCGTGCGGCCGATCAGCCAGCTGGACGGTGAGCCGGGGTTTGCCGAGATCTTCCTCGATGACGTATTCGTGCCCGACGAGGACGTGATCGGGGACGTGGACAACGGCTGGAAGGTCGCGATGAGCACGGCGAGCAACGAGCGAGGGCTCTCGTTGCGTAGTCCTGGGCGGTTCCTGGCCACTGCGGGGCGGCTCGTTGAGCTATGGCATGCGTTGCCTGATCCCGCCTTACGCGATCGGGTTGTGGATGCGTGGATTGGGGCTCAGGCGTATCGGTTGTACACGTTCGGGACCGTCACCCGGCTGATGGCGGGTGGGAGTCTCGGCGCCGAGTCCAGTGTGAACAAGTTGTTCTGGTCCGAGTTGGACATCGCCATGCATGAGACGGCCTTGGACCTTCTCGGCGGTGAAGGTGAGGCCGACGGGCCCTGGCTCGACGGTTACTTGTTCTCGCTCGCTGGGCCGATCTACGCGGGTACCAACGAGATCCAACGCAACGTCGTCGCCGAACGGATACTGGGGCTGCCACGATGAAATTCGCCCTTTCCCCCGAACAGACCCAGTTCGCGGACACCCTGGACGCGCTGCTGGCCAAGTCCGACGTGGCCAGATCCTGGGCAGCGGGCGACCACGAACCCGGGCTCGCAGTCTGGCGTCAACTGGCTGACCTCGGGGTCACGAGCATCGCCCAGGATGGAGAGCCCATCGACCTCGTGGTGGCCATGGAGTCCATCGGCTATCACGCACTCCCCGGCCCAGCTATCGAAACCTTGGCCGTGCTGCCTGATCGCCTGGACGGTGCGTTACTGGCCACAGTGGCCATTCCGCCCCACGTGCCGTACGCAGTGGACGCCGATGTTGCCGACCATGTGTTCGTGCTCCGGAACGGAACCCTCTTCACCGCCACCACGGGCAACCGGGTCAGCTCGGTGGATCCGTGCCGTGCGTTGTACGAAGTGACCGCCACGACCGAGGTCGGTCCGCTGCCGGATGTCTTCGAGCGGGGCGTGTTGGCGTGCTCCGCACAGCTGCTCGGCGCAGGCCGCGCATTGCTGGCGAAGTCCGTCGAATACGTCAAGCAACGCACCCAGTTCGGCAAGGCCATCGGCTCTTTCCAAGCGGTGAAGCATCACCTGGCGTCGGTTCATGTCGCCCTTGAACTCGCTCGCCCCTTGGTGCATGGCGCCGCGCTCAACGCCGTGCCCATTTCGGCGGCCAAAGTCGCCGCAGGTGATGCCGCCTATCGCGCGGCTCGCACCGCATTGCAGGTCCACGGTGCCATCGGCTACACCGTCGAAAACGACCTCAGCGTCTGGTTATCCAAGGTCCGTGCCCTGCACTCCGCCTGGGGAACCGGCTCCGTTCACCGTGCCCGGGTGATGGCCAGCCTGAGCTGAGTAACGGGTTGGCCGTTACCGCGCAACTACGTGTGTGGGCGAAACGATGGCTAAGGCCGGGCAACCTCCGGATGTGCAGCGCCGGCGTACGTCTGGGCTGGCGGCGGAGTTCGAGCAGATCTACCGCGCGCACGTTCAGGACGTCACGGCGTACTTCGCGCGACGCACGGCGGATCCGCAGACGGTCGCCGACTTGACCGCGGACACGTTCGTGCAGGCGATTACGTCCTTCACCACGTTCGATCCGGCGAGGGGCAGCCCTCGCAGCTGGTTGTACGGCATCGCACGGCGGGTGTTCGCTCAGCACTGCGAGCGGTTCAGCCGTGGGCAGGACGTCGCCGCGCGGCTGGCCGGGCGACGAGAACTCGACATCGACGAAGCCGCCGAACTGGTGGTCCGGATCGATGCCGAGCGCAAGGGACGAGCGTTGTTCGACGGTCTGGCGGCGTTGACACCTGCCGATCGTGAAGCCGTCGAACTCGTTGACATTGTTGGACTTGAGCGCAAGGAAGCGGCCGCCGCACTCGGCATCTCCACGGGGGCATTGCGGATCAGGCTGTTCCGGGCGCGGGGCAAGTTGCGGAAAAGCGTAGGTGAGAACGATGGGTAAGTTCGAAGATCAGCTGCTTGACGACCTTATGCGAGAACATGGGCCAGAGCTGCTGGCGGCCGAGCGGGCAGAACGGAGATCAAAGCGGCCGACGCGGGTCGCCGTGGGTGTCGCCGCCCTGGTTGGTGGGGTGGCAGCCGCCTTCCTCCTGGTGCCAACTGAAAACCCGGCGGCACCGCAACAGCCACTGGCAGCCCCGCCCGCTCAGCCGCAGGAGGCAGTAAAGCAAGCCGACAAGCCGACATATGCGGTGATCGAGAACGCCGACGGCACCGTCACCATCGCCGTCGAAAACGCCAGTGCGATCGACGCGCTCAACAAGGAACTGGCAGACAAGAACATCCCCACCACCGGAGTCCGGTGTGTCCAGGTCAGCTCAGTGACCGTGCCGCCGGCCGAGGGCAAGCTGGTGACCATCGAGGAGCTGCTCCAGAAAATCAAGTCGACCCGAATCAAGGTCACGAGCAGCGCCGACGGCACGATCACCTTATACGCAGCAAAGTGCAACTAACGCAACGCCGCGAGCAGCATCGGGAACGACCGGTGCAGTGCGCGTTCCCAGTACGGCCAGGTGTGCTTGCCAGGTCCGTAGAAGTCCGTGATCACCCGGACGTGCTTGGCGCGCAGGCGATCGGCGACTGCGACGGTCTGTTCGCCGAGCAGCTGCTCCAGCCAGTCGAAGCTTGAGCCGGGCGGGTCGAGCGGACCGGGTTCACCGTTGCCTGTGGACAGATAAACCGGGATGCCGCGAAGCCGACTGGCAAGGTCGTACGGGTTGTGGGCGGCCCAGATCTCCGGCTGCGTGGCGGGATCGCCCCACAAGGCGAAGGGGTCACCGGTGGTCTGCCCGACAATCCCGGTCACGAGGTCAGTCGACCGTTTTCCTTGGTAAGTCGTGTGAACGACGCCGCTGTAGGACGCCGCAGCCTTGAAGAAGCCGGGATGCCTTGCCGCGTAGGACAACGCGCCGAAACCGCCCATGGACAGGCCTGCCACCACGCGGTCGTGGCCGGACCGGTACTTGCGTTCGAGCAGCCGCTTGAGCTCAGTGAGGTGGAACGTCTCCCACTTCGGTCCCTTCACCCAGTCCGAATAGAACCCGGCCGTGCCGCCCTCGGGCATGACGATGAGGACGTTGGTGCGGGCCGTGAAGACCTCGACGTCGGTCTTGTCCGTCCACGAGCGGTACCCGATATCGCCGTCACAACAACCGTGAAGGAGGTACAACGTCGGCCATTTGCGGTATGGCGCGCGCCGCCAGTCCTTCGGGAGCAACAACCGGACGCCGACTTCCCGGCCAACGGCTTCCGAACGCACAGTCAGCTCAAGCAGCCGTTCGCCGAGTTGTTGCTCCCGAACGACGGTCGCGCCGCCGGTCCCCGCCGAGGCAGGAACTCCGACGAGAACTCCGAGTAAGAGAAACAGAGACAGCAACAGTCCCCGAACGCGCATCCGGACCTCCGTTGGCCGACACCGTGTTTCCAACTTGGCCGCCGGGCGGTTAGCTGTCAACCATGTTGTCGCTACCGGACATCACAACCCCTGCGGCATCTCCTACACCGCCCCGACACCGACCCGGCACTGCCACCTCGCGGCACCTCGCCGACCGACACCCTGTCCCCAACCAGTCCGCGGCATAGTTACCTATCAACCATGTTGTCGCTGCCGGACATCACGACTTATTTCGATGTCGCGCACACACTGGCCGAACGCCGACCCGGTTGACACAATCACCGCCAATGTCCGGTTCAGGGAGTGTCCGATGACTTCGTCGTCCGTGGTGACCACGGTGTTCCTGCCGATCGCCCTCGGGGTGATCATGCTCGGCCTGGGGATGTCCCTGACCGTGCAGGACTTCAAGCGCGTCGCCCAGGTGCCCAAGGCCACCATCGTGGCGCTGGTGTGCCAGGTCCTGTTGCTGCCCGCGATCTGCCTCGGCCTGGTCGTGCTGTTCGACCTGTCGCCGACGCTCGCTGTCGGCATGATGCTGCTCGCCGCGTCCCCCGGTGGGACCACGGCGAATCTGTTCAGTCACCTCGCGGGTGGCGACGTGGCCCTCAACATCACGTTGACGGCGATCAACGCTGTGATCGCGGTGGTCACGCTGCCGATCGTGGTGAACCTGTCGCTGTCCGGCTTCATGGACGGCGGCGAACTCGGCCTGCAGTTCGACAAGATGCTCCAGGTGTTCGCGATCGTCCTGGTTCCGGTGGCGATCGGCATGCTGATCCGGCGCCGCTTCACCGCGTTCGCCGACCGGATGCTTCGGCCGCTCAAGATCGCGGCGATCGTATTCATGGTCGCCACGATCGCGGTCGCGGTGTTCCAGGAGCGCGCGAACATCGGCGGTTACCTGCAGGCGGTCGGCGCGATCTCCTTGCTGTTCTGCGTGATCAGCTTGTCCGTCGGGTACGCGATCCCGCGACTGCTGAAGGTCAACCGACGCCAGTCCATCGCCTCGTCGATGGAAATCGGCATCCACAACAGCACGCTGGCCATCACGATCGCGCTCAGCCCGGCGCTGCTGAACAACGCGCAGATGGCCGTCCCGGCGGCCGTCTACGGCGTTGTCATGTTCATCCCCGCTGGGATCTTCGCCTACTGGGCGAGCAGGCGCCCGGTTCAGGCCGAAGTCACGACGACCTGAGCGAGCAGCTCGACCGGGTGTTGCGCCTGCCGTGAGGTGCCGTGCCGGATCTGCTGGCGACAGGACACTCCGGTGGCCGCGACCACGACATCGGGAGCCGAAGACCGGATCGCCGGGAACAACCGGTCTTCGCCGACCTGCATCGAGACGTCGTAGTGCTCGGCCTCGAAACCGAAGGACCCGGCCATCCCGCAGCACCCGGCGTCCAGTTCGGTCACGGTGACGCCGGGGATCCGCCGCAACAACTCCACGGTCGCGGCCGTGCCGACTTCGGCCTTCTGATGGCAGTGCCCGTGGTACAGGATTTCCTTGCCTTCGAGCGCCGACGACAACTGCAAAGCCCCCGAATCGATGGCCTCCACCAGGAGTTCCTCGACCTGCCGGACCCGGGAAGCGACCGACTTGACGGCCGGGTTGTCCGGCAACAAGGACAGGTACTCGTCCTGCAACGTGAACACACACGACGGCTCGCAGCCGACGATGGGGCCTGACGAGGCGTCGAGTTGCGCGGTCAACGCGGTGGCCTTGCGTTTGGCGTCGTCCAGCAGGCCCTTCGAGATCCCAGCCCGGCCACAGCAGCCCGAAGATTCCAGCCGGACCTGCCAACCGGCCTGTTCCAGCAAGGAGATCGCGGCGCGGCCGACGCCTGGCTCGGTGAAGGTCGTGAACGAGTCGGCCAGGAACGTCACGGTCTGACCGGACGCGGCAGGACGGCGGCGGAACCACCGGATCAGGTTCTGCCGCTTGAACTCCGGCAACGGGCGCTTGGGCGCGATGCCCAAGAACCGACGCGCGGCAGGCAACCGCGCAGCCAAGTTGGACACGGGCGCGAACGCTGAGCCGAGCCGGTTCAACAGCCGGATCGAGCCGAAGACCCGTGACCGCAGCGGCACACCGGACTGCGCGTGTTTCTGGGCCAGGGTCTCCGACTTCAACGCGGCCATGTCCACGCCAAGCGGGCATTCGCTCTTGCAGGCCTTGCACATCAAGCAGAGATCCAGCACCTCGTGCAGCCGGGAATCACCCAACGCGGCGGCCGGATCGGGCGAGGACAAGGCCTTGACGAGGGCGTTCGCCCGGCCACGGGTGGAATCCTCCTCGTTGCGTGTGGCCATATAGGACGGACACATCACGCCAGTGGCGCTCTTGCGGCACAGCCCGATGTTCATGCACCGGTCGGCCGCGCTGCGCATGTCGCCGAGGAACGTCAGGTGCGTGGTCAGTGGCTTTGCCGGTGGCAGCGCGGGATCGCGGAGGTTGTCCGTCATCGAGGGCGAATCGACGATCTTGCCCGGATTCAGCACGTCATCCGGGTCGAAGATCCGCTTCACCTGGCGCATGGCCTCGTACAACTCGGAGCCGAAAAGCTTGCGGTTGAACTCGCTGCGCACCAGGCCGTCGCCGTGCTCGCTGGAGTTGGCGCCGCCGAACTCGACCACGAGGTCACGGACTTCCTCCGCGACCGAACGCATCGCGGCGACCTCGTCCGGGTTCGTCAGATCGACGAACGGCCGGACATGCAGGCATCCCACCGAGGCGTGGCCGTAGAACCCGGCCTTCATCCCGTGCCGCGTCAGGATTTCCCGGAACCGCGTGCTGTACTCGATCAGCCGGGACGGATCCACGGCCGTGTCCTCGACGAACGCCTGCGGCCGTCGTGAACCCTCACTCGACGCCATCAGCAGGCCCAGCCCGGCCTTGCGGACCTTCAACAAGGCCCCCTGCTGCGCCGGAGTCTCGGCACGCAGGGTGTGGTAGCCGTGGGAGTGCTTCTCCCACAACGAAGCCAACCGGTCCAACCTAGCGCTTGCTTCAGCGGCGGTATCCCCGGTGAACGTGACGAACAGCAGACCCTCGGGGTCACCGACCAGGAAACTGCCCAGCCGCCGGTACTCCAGCTTCTGCCGGGACAACTCGAGGATCGTCTTGTCGATCAGCTCGACCGCGGCCGGATCGCACGCCAGCGCGTCATCGGTCGCGGCGATCGCGGCCTCGACCGACGTGAAGTGCCCGACCGCGATAACGGTGTGTTTGGGCTTGGGTACGAGCCCGACGACCGCGCAAGTCGCGACCACCAACGTCCCTTCCGAACCGACCACGAACTTGGCCAGGTCGAACGGCCCGTCGGCCAACCGGTCCAGCCGGTAGCCGCCCGCCCGCCGCCAGAACTTGGGGAACCCGTCGGCGATCGCAGGTCCGTGAGCAGCCACCAAATCGGACAGCGCGGAGTCGAACTTCGTCGGCGTTCCCGGAGCGAACGTGGCCGTGCTCGCGTCGGACAGCACGACATCCATGGACTGGACGTGGTCGATGGTCATGCCATATCGGACCGACCCGCTGCCCGCCGAGTTGTTGCCCATCATCCCGCCGATGGTGGCGCGGTTGCTGGTCGACGTGTCCGGCCCGAACATCATCCCGTGCGGCAACGCGGCCCGGTTCAGGTCGTCCTGCACGACACCGGGCTGGACGTGCGCGATCCCCGCCGCGGGATCCAGCGACAGGATCCGGTTCATGTGCCGGGAGAAGTCCAGCACCACACCAGAGCCCACGGTCTGGCCAGCCAGGCTCGTCCCACCACCACGAGCCAGGACGGGAACGCCGTACTCGCGGGCAATGGTCACCGCGGCAACGACGTCGTCCGCGTGCCGCGGGAACACCACGCCCTCAGGCATGATCGAGTACATGCTCGCGTCACGCGAGAACAAGTGCCGCGTGTACGAGTCGAACGCGACCTCCCCTTCGAGCGCTTTCCTAAGCGCTTCCGCCAAGTCGCTCATGCCTGTTCCTCGCTATGGGTTACGTTGCGTCGCATGAGCGGCCACACTGTGTTGAATGATTCGCTCGCAAGCTCGCTCATGCGTCCGCCAGGTACGACAATGCGGCCGAGACTCCGTCCTTGACCGGCACACCGGCGAGCTGGAGTCCCATTTGGACACCGGAGAGCGCGCCGGCCAGACTCAGATCGTTGAAATGCCCGAGATGCCCGATCCGGAACACCTTCCCGGCCACCTTGCCCAACCCCGCACCCAGCGACATGTCGAACCGGTCGAGGATCACCTCGCGTAGCCGGTCGGCGTCGTGTCCCTCAGGCATCAGGATCGCGGTCAACGTGTTCGAGTACGCCGAAGGGTCAAGACACAACAACTCAAGCCCCCAGCCCTGCACGGCTGCACGCGTCGCGGCCGCATGACGCGCGTGCCTCGCGTACACCTGCGGCAGGCCCTCGGAGTGCAACATGTGCAACGCCTCGCGAAGCCCGTACAACAGGTTCGTCGGTGGCGTGTACGGGAAAGCGCCTCGCTGGTTGGCTTCAAGGATCGGCTGCCACGCCCAGTACGACCGAGGCAAGCGCGCGGACGTAGCAAGGGCCTTCGCACTGACGGCGTTCAACCCGAGCCCAGGCGGGAGCATGAGTCCCTTCTGGGAACAGGAAACCGTGACGTCCACACCCCACTCGTCGTGCCGGTAGTCAACGGAACCCAACGAGGACACGGTATCCACCATCAGCAGGGCAGGATGGTCGCCCATTGCCCGCCGGACGGCGGCGATATCGCTGGTCACACCGGTCGAAGTCTCGTTGTGCACCACGAGAACGGCCTTGGTCGACGGCGTGAGCCGGGCGGACACCTCAGCGGGATCGACCGGGTGCCGCCAGTCCCCCGGCACGAAGTCCACCTCCAGCCCCAGATCCCGGGCCATCCGTTGCCACAGCGCGGCGAAATGCCCGGTCTCGAAGCACAGCACGTGATCGCCCGGGCTCAACGTGTTGACCAACGCGGCTTCCCATGCGCCAGTGCCCGAAGACGGGTACAGCACCACATCGCCCGTGGTGCCGAACACCGGCTTCAACGCTTCGAGAACCGACGGCACCAACGCCGCGAACTGCGGTCCACGGTGGTCGATGGTCGGCGCCGACATTGCCCTGAGCACCTGGTCGGGAACGTTGGTCGGGCCAGGGATCTGCAGAAAGTGACGTCCGCTGGCGAAACTCATACGCCTGTTTGCCTCTCGTGCTGTCAAGCCTTGACGTGTTCCTGACGATACGTCTAATTTCTATTGACGAACAGCAAATTCCGAATTGCGGAATCCCCCGGAGCCGCTTATGTCGGTGGAAATCATCTCGATCCTGGTTCTCGTTGCCGTGTTCGTACTGGGAACCACGTTATCGATCAATATGGGCGTGCTGGCGTTCGTCGCCGCGTTCGCCGTCGGCACCCTGGTCGTGGACAAATCGACCGACGACATCGTCGGCGGTTTTCCCAGCAATCTCTTCGTGATCCTGGTCGGCGTCACGTACCTGTTCGCGATCGCCAAGCAGAACGGGACGGTCGACTGGCTGGTCAACATCGCCATCCGGGTCGTCGGCGGCCGGGTGGTGGCGATCCCGTGGATCATGTTCCTGATCACCGCCGTGCTCACCGCGTTCGGTGCGGTCGTGCCCGCAGCGGTGGCGATCATCGCGCCGATCGCGATGGGCTTCGCCACCCGCTACAAGATCAACCCGGTGCTGATGGGCCTGCTGGTGATCAACGGTGCCAGCGCGGGCGGGTTCTCGCCACTGAGCATCTTCGGCGGGATCACCAACGGCGTGGTCGAACGCAGCAACCTGCCGGGCAGCCCGATGACCCTGTTCATCGCGTCGTTCGTGTTCAACCTGCTGCTCAGCGTGGTGGTGTTCGTGATCTTCGGCGGACGGCAGCTGCTGGGCCAGAAGGCACAGGACGAGCTGTCCCCCGCGTCAGGCCCTGGCACGATCCAGGCGCCGGTCCGGCTGGACCACAACCGGATCCTGACCCTCGTCGGCATCGTCGGCCTCGCGGTCGGCGCGCTGTTCTTCGACCTTGACGTGGGACTGCTCGCGTTGACCGTGGTCGCGGTGCTGACAGTGGTCTCGCCGTCGACCACTCGAGGCGCCGTCGACAAGGTCGCATGGTCCACGGTTCTGCTGATCTGCGGCATCGTGACGTACGTCAGCCTGCTCGAGGACATCGGCACGGTCGACTACCTCGGCCGGGGCGTTGCCAGCATCGGCCTGCCGTTGCTGGGCGCGTTGCTGATCTGCTTCATCGGCGGTGCGGTGTCGGCGTTCGCGTCGACCACGGGAATCCTGGGTGCGTTGATCCCGCTGGCGGTGCCGTTCCTGCAAACCGGACAAGTCGGTGCGATCGGCCTGATCACGGCACTCGCGCTGTCCTCGTCGGTGGTGGATTCCAGCCCGTTCTCCACAAGCGGCGCGCTCACCGTGGCCAGCGCTCCGCCGGAGCAACGCGAGCTGGTGTTCAAGCGGCTGATGGCGTGGGGGTTCTCGATGATCGCCGTGGCGCCGCTCGTCACATGGCTGGTTCTCGTGGTTCCGGGTTGGCTGTAGACCATGCCATTGGACGGAATCACAGTGCTCGAGGTCGGCGTGTTCATGGCGGGCCCGTACGCCACCATGCAGCTCGCCGACCTCGGCGCGGAGGTGCTCAAGATCGAGAACCCGGCGGGCGGCGACCCGGTCCGGCAGGCCGGGCCGTTCGTGGACGGCGCCAGCTCACCGTTCGCCCGGTTGAACCGGAACAAGAAATCCGTCGCGCTGGACCTGAAGTCACCGGACGGCCGCGCGGCTTTCCGGCGGCTGGCCGACCATGCCGACGTGCTCGTGGAGAACCTCAGGCCAGGCACGATGCGTTCGCTGCAGCTGGGCTACGAATCCCTGCGCGAGACCAACCCGCGGCTGATCTACGCCTCCGCGTCCGGCTGGGGCCAGGACGGTCCACTTGCGACGCTGCCTGGCCTGGACATCATGGCGCAGGCGCGCAGCGGGCTGATGAGCATCACCGGCACGGATGGGGGCGGTCCAGCGAAGATCGGCGTGCCCGTGTGCGATCTCGTCTGCGGGTTGTACGTCGCCTTGGCCGTCACGGCCGCGCTGCGTGAACGTGACCGAAGCGGCGAAGGCCAGTACATCGACGTGAGCCTGCTGGAATCCGGTGTGTCGCTGGCGGTCTGGGAAGCCGGGAAGTACTTCGCGACCGGCGAGGTCGGCGGGCCGCTCGGCACAGCACACCAGAGCCAGGCGCCGTATCAGGCCGTGCGGTGTGCGGACGGGTGGCTCACGGTCGGCGCCATCACCCCGAAAACGTGGCTGGGCCTGTGCGAAGTCCTTGGCCTGCAGGCACTTGTCGACGACGAACGGTTCGGCGACGCGTACCGCCGTAAGGAGAACGTCACCCAGCTCATCCCCCTCATCGAGGAAGTCACGTCAACGCGGACGGTCGCCGAGTTGGTCGCGGCACTGGACCGTGCCGAGGTGCCGTGCGCCCCGATCTCGGACTACGGCGAGGTTTTCACCGCCGAAGCGCTCACCGAACGAGACTTCCTGTGGGACACCACGGACGGCGTACGCCAACTGGGCTCGCCGATGCGGTTGTCCCGCACTCCCACGCAACGCAACGCCGCCGGACCAGCACTCGGAGCGGATACGCGTGCGACGCTGCTCGCGGTCGGGTACACCAATGACGAAGTCGACGAACTGGCCGGAGGACAGTCTTGAGCGTGGTTGTCGAGCAGGACGGTCCTGTCCTCACGATCATTTTCAACCGCCCGGACAAGCACAACGCGATGACGTTCGACATGTACAGCCGCCTGGCGGAGGCATGCGAACGCGCCGACAACGACGACACCGTCCGCGCGTTGGTGCTGCGTGGCGCGGGCCGTCAGGCGTTCGTGTCGGGTACGGACATCACGCAGTTCCGTGAGTTCGAGACCGGCGAGGACGGGATCGACTACGAGCGTCGGATCGCCGAAGTGCTCAACCGGTTGGAAGACGTGACGGTACCGACGATCGCGGTCATCCACGGCTACTGCGTCGGCGCAGGCCTGGCCATCGCGGCGGTCTGCGACCTGCGGGTCGCGGGGACGTCCGCGCGGTTCGGCGTCCCGATCGCCCGCACACTCGGCAACTGCCTGTCGATGAACTCGTATTCGCTGCTCGTCCACCACCTCGGGCCGTCACGCGCGATGGACATGCTGCTCAGAGCCAAGATGCTGACCGGCGGCGACGCCAAAGCGGCCGGGTTCGTGCACGAACTCTGCGGTGACGACGACCTCGACCGGACCGCGAACGCCGTCGTAGGGACAGTCCTGCGGCACGCGCCGCTGAGCATGTGGGCGGCCAAGCAAGCCATCGCCCGACTGCGCCGAGCCGCGTTGCCCGACGGCGACGACTTCGTCAGCAAGGTCTTCGGCAGCGAGGACTTCCACAACGCGGTCGCCGCGTTCGGCACCAAGCGGCAGATGAACTGGAGCGGGCGCTAGGCCTTCCGCCCGACTCCGCACCATCCGAGGTAGTACGCGGACATGTCGCTGTCGATGGGGTTGTCCGGCCGCCAGTCCGGCGGGTGCACCACGCCCGGCTCCTGCATCACCCAGCCGTCGAACAGCTTCTCCATCTCGGCTTTCGTGCGGGTGTACAGCCGCGTGGTGGTGTTCTCGTACGCCTTGACGAACGCCGCGACCTGGTCTTTCTGGTCCTGCGGGGCCTCGTCGGAACAGATGTGGGACAACGCGAGCAGGCTGCCGGGCGCCAGCTTGGAGCGGTAGTACGAGATCAGCTCGCCCGGCTTGTCCTCGTCCCCGACGAAGTGCAGCAACGCCACCATCAGCAGGCAGACCGGCTTGCTGAAGTCGATCAGTTCCAGGGTCCGCGGGTGGTTCAGGATGCCGTCCGGGTTGCGCAGGTCCTCCTGGATCATCGCGACCCGGTCGGTGACCATCTGCTCCTGCAGCCTGATCGCGGAGCTCTGCACGGCGATGGTGTTCGAGTCCACGTACACGACATGGGCCGCCGGATTGGCCTTGAACGCGATCTCGTGCACGTTGCCGACTGTCGGCGCGCCCGACCCGATGTCGAGGAACTGGGTGATCCCCTGCGACGCCGCGAAGGTCACCGCACGCCGCAGGAACGACCGGTTGCTGCGGGCAAGCGGCTTGATGGACGGCAGGATCTGCTCGACCTTCTCGACGAACGCCCGATCGACCGCCGTGTTGTGCGATCCGCCCAGGTAGGCGTCGTAGACCCGATCCGGTGACGGCAGCGACGCGTCGATCCCGGCGGCCTCAAGCCAGGCGGTGACCGCCATGTCCTGGAACGGGGTGTCGTAGTCGGACATGTCGCGGCCGGCCGTCATCCGGTCCCCCTGTCGCTGAAGTTGTCACACTAGGTAACGCAGTGCAGCCAGTCTATCGCCCGGAGCAACCGCTCACTTCGCGTCCGAGTCGATCAGCAGCTTGCCGCCCTGGCTCACCACTCGGACGTTGCGGGACTCCTGCCGACCGCCGTAGTTGACCTGGATGGTCAACCGCTGGCCGCCGTCCGCGTCCCCGGACACCCGCTGCGCCGTACGACCGCTGACCTGCGGGTACTGCGCCCAGTACGCCTCAAAGGCGGCGAAGTCGCCGAACACCTGCTGGGCGCTGGGCGTGAGCATCGCCCACATCCCCGCAGTCCCGCCGTTGCGGTTGTAGTAGGCGACGAGCAACTCGCCAGCGGCGCCCCACGCCACCGTGCCGTCGTTGCCGCTGGGGTTCGACGGCGCTGACGGCGCTGACGGCGGCGGCTCCGGCGGCCCTGTCGTCACGGTGACCGTTTGCTGCGGCGGCGTGACGGGCGCCGGGCTGTTGGCGTTGTTGTTGTCACCCGACCCGCGTGTGCTGAGCACAGTCGCGATCACACCGCCAAGCACGGCAGCCACGACGATGGCTCCGATGATCGCGGCAACCCGCTTGCTCCCGCCCTTCTTGGCAGGAGGCACGGGAGGTGGCGGCGCAGGCGGCGCGACGGGCTGCTGCGGCGGTGGCTTGGGCGGCGCCTGAACGGCGGTCGGCGCGCCTGGCGCAGGTGCGGGCGCGATGAGCGTGGCTTGCGCGGCAGGCACGGGCGCCTGCTGCTTCGGCGGCGCGGCGATCTTCGGCACCACGACGGTGGCACCGCCGGCGATCTCGCCGAGCGTGGTGACCAACTCGGGCATGGTCGGCCGGTCGGCCGGATCCAGTTTCAGCAGCTCCATCAGGGTCTTGGACATCGACCCGGCCTGCTTGGGCTCGGGGACCTTGCCCATGGCCACCGCGTAGAGCTGGGCCAGCGGGTTGTCCTTGAAGCCGTACGGCGGCTGGCCTTCGATCGCGTGGTACAGCGTGGCGCCAAGGGAGAACACGTCCGAAGCCCTGGTCGGGTCCTGGCCGCGGGCCACCTCCGGCGCCAGGTACGCGGGCGTTCCAGCGAGCATGCCGACCGAGGACTGCGTCATCGTGCCGTCGTCGGTGGACCGGGAGATACCGAAGTCGGTGATCTTCACCGTGCCGCTGTCGTCGATCAGGATGTTGCCCGGTTTGACGTCCCGGTGCACGATTCCGGCCGCGTGCGCGGCGGTCAGCGCGGTCGCGACCTGCACGCCGATCTGAGCCGTCTCCTCCGGCGAAAGCGTGCCACGCTCGGCCAGCAGCCCGGAAAGGCTCAGTGACGGCAGGTATTCCATGATCAGGCACGGGTCACCGTCGTGTTCGGCGACGTCGAACAAAGCGATGGCGTTGCGGTGCTGCAACCGCGCGGCGATCCGCCCTTCCCGCATCGCCCTGCGGCGCGCGTCGGCGGCCTGGCTCTCCGAGAGCCCAGCGCGCATCAACAGCTGCTTGATAGCAACCGTACGGTCAAGACGCTCGTCGCGCGCCTGCCAGACGATGCCCATCGCGCCACTGCCGATGGTGTCCAGCAGCCGGTAGCGACCGGCGACCAGCTGCCCCTTTTCGATGACGACTCTTCCTCGCGTGCGTGTACCTGACGGCGTCAACCTTATCGAACCGCACCCACTGCCGAGTGACGCGGCACAGGGTCAATCCGTAGCAAACCAAGCGATTGTTTGGTTTGATGAGCGTATGCTGAGCGCGGAACACGAGGATCTGAGAGACGCCGTGCGAGCAATGCTCAGCCGTGGCAACGCCTCGTGGTCTGGCCTGTGCCAACAGATCGGCGTCGCCGGGCTTGCCGTACCGGAGGAGTACGGCGGGGCGGGCGCGACATTGCTCGAAGCCCATGTCGTGCTTGAGGAAACCGGGCGCGTACTGGCACCTGTCCCAATGCTGTCGGCCACAATGGCTGCTCATGCCCTTCTGCTCAGTGGTGACAAGGCCGCGTGCGCGGATCTGCTGCCAGGGATCGTGGAAGGAACCACTATCGCGACCGTGGTGTGGGCGGATTCGCTTGCTGAAACGGTTCGGTACGTCCTTGACGGCGATACAGCCGATGTGCTGGTCGTCTCAACACCCGACGGTCTTTTTCTCGGCGATTCCACGCATCGCGTGCATACGCCCACGATGGACGAAAGCAGGCGACTGGCGACCGTGCACCTTTCGGGCGGAACGCGAATCGGACCGCCCGCGCCGCGGTTGCGTGACATCGCGTTGGTCGCGCAGACCGCCGAACAAGTCGGGGCCGCGCAACAATGCCTGGACATGACCGTGGAATACACCAAAACCCGAGTGCAATTCGGCCGTCCGATCGGGAGTTTCCAGGCGTTGAAACACCGGATGGCGGATATGCACGTACTCGTCGAGACCGCGCGGTCGATCTCGTACGCGGCCGTCGAGAACCTCGACCTCGCGGCGGCCGCCGCGGTCAGCTGCGGCGAGACACTGTCCTTTGTGGCCGGTGAGATGATCCAGCTGCACGGCGGGATCGCGATCACCTGGGAGCACGACGCGCACCGCTATTTCAAGCGGGCACACAGCAGTGCGCATCTGTTCGGTCAGCCGCACGAGCACGTGGCCAGGATTTCCCGGGCGATCTAGGGGCATACACCCTTCCTTGCCGGGACTTGGCCGCGCCAGCCTGGCACGATGAGACGCAGAATCCTGGCTGTGACGGCATTGTTGCTGCTCAGTCTGACTTCGACCGCGAAGGCCGACCCGCCGTCACCGCCGACTGGCCTCGCCTACCAGGGGCGTGTCGCCCACTGTGCCACCAAGGCAGGCGAAGGCTTGTTCCACCAGGTGTTCGTGCAGTCCTGCACCATGCAAGGAACGAACGCCAACCAGTACTGGATGCTGTACATGCTGCACGCGCCGGACATCTACCAGATCCGCAACGACCGTGGTGACGGCACTGGCCGGTGTATGGAGGTCCAGGACGCGTCACAAAAGGATGGCGCGGGCATCCGGGCCGAGCCGTGCGATCCCAGGAAGTTCAACCAGATGTGGCGCGTGAACGTCTACGAGTGGCAACCTTGGGCCTACGTAGCGGTGCACAGCGGGAAATGCCTTGCCTACAACCCGAGCGGCACCGTTTGGGCCATCCAATCGACGTGCACGTCCAGCACCCGCTGGGACCCCATCGCTCTGCGGCCCTAGATCCAGTCGTTGTGCTTTGACCACGTGAAGAGGTTGTCCAGCATGGCGTTCGGCTTGCGCTCGGCTTTCGCGTCGGTCGCGGTGTACCGGCCTCGGTAGAACAGCAGCGGCTGGGCGTCCCGGCAGGCGCCCAGCTGTCGCACCCGGCCGATCACGACGTAGTGATCGCCCGCGTCGCGTACTTCATCGACGTCACAGTCGACCCAGGTCAGCACGCCGTTCAGGATCGGCGCACCGCTCGGCGCCGGAGTCCAGCCGGTACACGCGAACTTGTCCGCACCCGCCGTGCCGAACACCGACGAGACGTCCTGCTGGTCCTCGGCCAGCACATTGACGCAGAACTTTCCGGTCTGCGAAATCGCCTGCCAGGTACGGGAAGTCCGGCCGGGACAGAACAACACGAGCGGCGGATCCAGCGACAACGCGGCGAAAGCCTGGCAGGCGAACCCGACCGGGCCCTCACCGGTGATCACCGTGACACCGGTGCAGAAATGCCCCAGCACCCGGCGAAAGTCCGCGGTCGGCATGGTCGGCACGGTCGCGGCCGGCTTGACGTTCACTGTTTCGCGCCCACGCTGAAGTCGTGGCCCCACAGGCTGACCGCGGTGCTTTCCCGCGCGATCCAGTCCTCGTCGTCGACTTGCCGTCCCTCACACCCGAATTCGACATCGAACCCGCCGGGGGTCTTCATGTAGAACGACAGCATCAGGTCGTTCACGTGCCTGCCCAGTGTCGCGGACATCGGAACCTTGCGGCGCAGCGCGCGATCCAAGGTCAGCCCGACGTCGTCGCTGTTCTCGACTTCGACCATCAGGTGCACGATCCCGCTCGGCGTCGGCATCGGCAGGAACGCCAGGCTGTGGTGGCGCGGATTGCAGCCGAAGAACCGCAACCACGCGGGCGGCCCGTCCGCCGGGCGGCTGACCAACTGCGGTGGCAACCGCATGGAGTCACGGAGCCTGAATCCAAGCACATCGCGGTAGAACTTCAGCGCCGCCTCGTCGTCGTGTGTGGACAGCACAACGTGACCAAGCCCTTGTTCGGCGGTCACGAACTTGTGGCCGTACGGGCTGACCACGCGGCGGTGTTCCAGAGCCGCGCCGTGGAAGACCTCCAGGGTGTTGCCGGACGGATCGTCGAACCTGATCAGCTCGACCACACGGCGATCCGCGAGCTCGGCGGGTGTCGCTTCCTTGTACGGCACGCCGGCCGAGTCAAGGCTCTTGCGCACCTCGTCCAGTTCGGCCGCGTTCGCGGTTTCCCAGCCGGACTGCGCGAGCCGGTCGGTCTCCCCCGGGAAGATCACCAGCCGCGCCGGGAAATCGTCCATCCGCAGGTACAAAGCGTTGGGATCGCTGCCTTTGCCCTCGACCATGCCGAGCACCTTGAGGCCGTACTCCCGCCACTTCGGCATGTCGGTGGCCTCGATCCGCAGGTAGCCCAGCTGCCGGATACCCATCACGCACTCCTCAGGAACTCGAGGGTGAGCCGATTGAACTCGGCGAACTTCTCCAGCTGCGCCCAGTGTCCACATCGGCCGAACACGTGCAACTGCGCCCGTGGAATGAGTTTCAACGCGAGCAGGGCGCCGTCGAGTGGGTTGACCCGGTCCTCCCGGCCCCACACCAGCAGAACGCGCTGCCGCAGCTTGTAGGCCTCACGCCAGAGCATGCCCTCTTCGAACGTCTCCGGACTGGTGAACGATTTCCCCATGGATGCCATGGCACGCAACGACTCCGGATCCGCAGCCACACGGTAGCGTTCTTCGATCAGCTCGTCGGTGACCAAGGACTGGTCGTATACGAGAGTCTTCAGGAAATCGCCCAGCTTTTCCTTGGACGGTCCGGGCGGCGCGGCGAAGGCGTAGAGCCGCTTGATCCCTTCGGTCGGGTCGGGCGCGAACACGTTGACACCAAGCCCGCCCGGCGCCATCAGGACAAGACGTCCCGCACGATCGGGGTGCCGCAAAGCGAACCGCACCGCCGTTCCACCGCCCAGCGAATTGCCGACGAGATGGACCCGTTCAATGCCAAGGGAATCAAGGAGACCCACGAGCGCGTCCGCGCTGAAGGTGAAGAACTGACTGGTGATCTCTGGCTTGTCCGAATGCCCGAAACCCGGTTGGTCGACGAGCAATGTCCGGTGGTGCTCGGCGAAAACCTCGAGGTTGCGGCCGAAGTTGCTCCACGCCGACGCACCCGGTCCACCACCGTGCAGCATCACGACCGGTTCGCCGTCATGATCATTTTGGCTACCAGCCTCGTGAAAGTGCAGCTTGAGGTCCGGACCTGCCTGTGCCGTGCGAGAAGTGGATTCGAATGTCGCCGCGTTTTTTGTCACAGCCATGCGTCCTGCACCTTCAAACCCAGTTCTGCCTTGCCGTACATGGCAAGCGCGCGCTCGGGGTCGTTGATGGCGTGCACTCGCCCGGCGTGCGCGTCCCGCCAGAACCGCTGGATCGGAGTGCCCGCGTTCAACGCCTTCCCGCCGGAGTTCTCGAAAAGCCGGTCCACCGCGCCGATTGCCCGTGAGGTGGCTTTGACTTGATCGCGCCTGATTCGCATGCGCAGATCGAACGGCACCTTTTCACCGGCCACCACATGCTTGTACGCGGTCCCGATGTTGTGTTCCAGCTGCAGCCACGCGGCGTCGATATCGCTTGCCGCTTCGGCAACCCGGACCTGTGAGTACGGGTCCTCCGCGGCTTTGTTGCCGTATGAAGCACGGACTCGTTCCTGCATATAGGAAACGTGCGATTCGTACGCACCCGTCGCCATTCCCACGACCGGAGCGGCGATCGAGTACGAGAACACCGACGCGAACGGAAGCTTGTACAGCGGGCCCGTGTTCACTTCCTGGCCGGGGCACACGCACTTGCCGGTGTCCATGAAGCTCAAGGTCCGGTATTCGGGCACGAACACGTCGTCGACCAGGATGTCGTTGCTTCCCGTGCCACGCAGGCCGACCGTGTCCCAGACGTCCTCGATCTTGTAGTCCGAGATGGGCAGCAGGAAGGTCCGGAAGTCCACGGGATTGCCGTCTTCGCCGAGCACCAGGCCGCCGAGGAAGACCCAGGACGCGTGGTCACAGCCGGACGAGAAGCTCCATCGCCCGGAGAACCGGAATCCGCCGTCGACCGGTGTGGCGCGGCCCATCGGCGCGTACGACGAGGAGATCCGGGTGTCCTGGTCCTCGCCCCAGACGTCTTGCTGCGCCTGTGCCGGGAACAGCCCGAGTTGCCACGGATGGCAGCCCAGCACCGACGAGACCCAGCCGGTGGAGCCGCACGCGCTGGAGATCAGGCGGACGGACCGGTAGAAGTCGAGCGGATCGGACTCGAGGCCACCGTGCCCGGCCGGCTGCAGGAGCCGGAAGAACCCGGTCTGCCGAAGCGACTCAATCGATTCGGCTGGGATCTTGCGCAGATCCTCGGTCTCCTGGGCGCGTTCCCGCAGGACCGGCAGGAGTTCCCGGACCGCGTCGACGACCTCGCTCATCAGCAGCTCCCGAACTGGAACGTGTTCTCCCTACCGACCCAGACTAGAACACGTTCCAGTTTCTGTCGATGCGCGGGCCCGGTCTCGCGCACTGACAAGGAAAGTAGGCCAGGCTTGCCTAACTGATCATCCGCTGCGCTAACCCATTCGGGTGGTACCCGCCCGGAAAGAATCATGAGTAGCCTCCGGAGAGATAGTGGCGCCGGTCACAGGGAGGCTCACGGATGCGACACGGCTTGGCACAGTGCCTGACGTGTGGCTCCCGGTGTGCGTACTGCGATCTGCCGGTCTTGCTCACGAGCGAACGCGAGCATCCCGGTTACGGCGTGGTCGAGCAGGTCAGCGACCTTGGCGGACTGCCAGGGCTGGGCCTGCTGCACTTGTTCTGCCGGGACTCGGCGCGGTCACGCAGCGCGGCCCGGCGTGGGCTTGTTGTCAGAAGGGCGTATCTCGGACGCGCCACCGAGCGTTATGAAGCGCATCTACCACTGCGGCCTTACGATCGCCTCGGGGTTTGTCCGGGTGACGGGCAGCGGTGGCGGATTGCGAAGATGCGGTACGCGTGCAAGGCGTGCCGTTACTACACAAGCTCACACTGACAGTCCGAATGACAGGGTTGGGTCTACGTGCTGATCGTTCGTCTGGTTCTTGGTCTGTTGATGACCGTCGTCGGGCTTGGGTTCGCCGTGCAGCGAATCCTGTGGTTGAACAAGCTGATCCGGTCCGGTGAACCCGACCACGACCGATCCGACAACCTCGGCAAACGCGTCGCCGCGCACCTCGCGGAGGTCTTCGCCCAGCGCAAGCTGCTGAAGTGGTCCATCCCCGGCCTGGCGCACCTGTTCACGTTCTGGGGTTTCGTGATCCTGGCGTCGGTGTACCTCGAGGCGTACGGCGCGCTGTTCGACGAGAAGTTCGCGATCCCCTTCATCGGCCACTGGTCGGTGCTGGGTTTCCTGCAGGACTTCATCGCGGTGATGGTCGCGGTATCCCTCGTGGTCTTCGCGATCCTGCGGATCAGGCAGTCACCGGAACGCAAGGAGCGCAAGTCCCGCTTCTACGGCTCGCACACCGGCGGCGCCTGGCTCATCCTCTTCATGATTTTCAACGTCGTCTGGACGATGTTCCTGTTCCGCGGCGCGTCCGCGGCCGCGGGCAACCTGCCGTACGAGAGCGGCGCGTTCGTCTCGCTCGGCGTCGGCAACCTGCTCGAGCCGCTCGGCCACAGCGCGAACGAGGTCATCGAGACCATCGGCCTGCTGCTGCACATCGGCGTGATGCTGAGCTTCCTGATCATCGTGCTGCACTCCAAGCACCTGCACATCTTCCTGGCGCCGATCAACGTCACGGCCAAGCGCCTGCCGGACGGCCTCGGCCCGCTGCTGCCGATGAAGTCGCATGGCAAGCCGATCGACTTCGAGGACCCGGGCGAGGACGACGTGTTCGGCCGGGGCAAGATCGAGGACTTCACCTGGAAGGGCATGCTGGACTTCGCGACATGCACGGAGTGCGGCCGCTGCCAGTCCCAGTGCCCGGCGTGGAACACCGGCAAGCCGTTGTCCCCCAAGCTGGTGATCATGGACCTGCGCGACCACATGTTCGCGAAGGCGCCGTACATGATCGGCGGCAAACAGGAGCCCGAGGGCGGTGTCGTCGAGAAGGCCGTCGACGAAGGCGAACACCACCACAACGTGCCCGAGGCCGGCTTCCCGCGCGTGCCGGGTGACCAAGCTGGACGGCCGCTCGTGGGGACCGCGGAACAAGGCGGTGTGATCGATCCCGACGTGCTGTGGTCGTGCACGACCTGCGGCGCGTGCGTCGAACAGTGCCCGGTCGACATCGAGCACGTCGACCACATCGTCGACATGCGGCGCTACCAGGTGATGATCGAATCGGAGTTCCCGACGGAGCTCGGCACGCTGTTCCGCAACCTGGAGACCAAGGGCAACCCCTGGGGCCAGAACAACAACGAGCGGATGGACTGGGCGAAGGGCCTGGACTTCGAGGTGCCGGTGTTCGAGGGCGAACTGGCGTCCGATGTGGAGTACGTGTACTGGATCGGCTGCGCGGGCGCGTTCGACGACAACGCCCGGCGGACCGTCCGGGCGACCGCGGAGCTGCTGCACCTGGCCGGCGTGAAATATGTCGTGCTGGGCAAGGAGGAGAGCTGCACCGGCGACCCGGCACGGCGCTCGGGCAACGAGTTCCTCTTCCAGATGATGGCCCAGCAGACGGTGGAGATGCTGAACGCCGTCTTCGAGGGCCGCGAGCCACTGCAGCGCAAGATCGTGACGACCTGCCCGCACTGCATGAACACCCTCGGCCGGGAGTACCCGCAGCTGGAAGGGCACTACGAGGTCGTGCACCACACACAGCTGCTGAACCGCTTGGTGCAGGCCGGAAAGCTCACGCCGGTCGCGCCTGCCGACCCGGCTGGGCCTGGCGTGACGTACCACGACCCGTGCTACCTCGGCCGCCACAACAAGGTCTACACGCCGCCGCGTGAGCTGATCGGCGCGGCGGGCGCTTCCCTCACCGAAATGCCCCGGCACGCTGACCGTTCGCTGTGCTGTGGTGCGGGTGGTGCTCGGATGTGGATGGAAGAACGTATCGGCAAGCGCGTCAACGAGGAACGTGTCGATGAAGCTCTGACGACCGGCACCGACACTGTCGTCACGGGCTGCCCGTTCTGCCGCGTGATGATCAACGACGGGTTGACCGCGCGGCAAAGCGAAGGCAAGGGCGAAGGCGTTGCCGTGAAGGACGTTTCGCAGCTCCTGCTGGAATCGGTCAAGCGGTCCGAGAAGAACATCCCCGCGGCGGACTGACGTTCCACCTCCCTCTCCGGCGTCCCTGGGGACCCCTCCCGGGGACGCTCCGCGACTGTGTCGTCGCAATGCATGACTGAGGGAGGTCACTATGGGCACGAGCCGGGGCCAACGGCTGATGCCGACATTGCTGATGACAGCGCTCATGACCCTGTCATTCGTGTCGGTGTCGTCAGCGGAACAGGCATCGAGTAAGACGAACGCGGTCGCCGACGAGAGTCAGGCAGCGGTCCGGTACGGCTGGGGTACTCCGCTGTCGATCTCCGACGAGTTCGACTACACCGGGCCGGTGAACCCGGTGAAGTGGGCCGTGCCGAGCGGCGACGAAGGCGGCACGGCCGGATGCTGGCCGGGGCACGGAGGCAACGGCCGACGGTGTGCGAAGAACAGCACGGTGGCCGACGGCATCATGACGATGCGCGGCGAGGCCAACGGTGACACCGGGTGGCTGCGGCAGAAGCTGGACCGTCAGTACGGCCGATGGGAGATCCGGTCGCGCTCGCGCAACGTCGGCACGTCCGGCGAGCTTTACCACGTGCTGCACCTGATCTGGCCGACGTCCGGCAAGCGGCTGCAGGACGGTGAGTACGACTGGGTGGAGTACTCCAACCCGGACGCGCAGTGCCTGCAGGCGTTCCTGCACTACCCGAAGAGCCCGTCGGACAAGAAGGAGCGGCGCGAGAGCTGCCCGGTCGACATGACCCAGTGGCACAACTTCGCGTTCGAGTGGACCTCGGCCGGTCTGGCCGGCTACGTCGACGGCGTGCAGTGGTTCCGCCTGTCCGGCGGCGCCAACGCCGACCGGGGTGACATCCAGGCGATGCCGTCCGGTCACCTCAACATCCAGCTCGACAACTTCACCGGCGACAGCGGCCTGCGCCCCGCCGTGTTCGAGGTCGACTGGGTCCGCGTCTACGACTGACCCGCGATCACCGGGGAAATGAGAAGCGAGGAGCGATGAGAAGACTTTGCCATGCGGTTTTGGCCGCGGTGCTCGCGGCCGGGATGATGGGTGCTTCCGGCACGGAAGCGGTCGCGGCGGGTTCGCCGCTGGCCATCAAGGCCGTGACGGCCAGCGCCGACGACGGCAACGTCCCGGCCAACACCCTCGACAACAACCTGAACACCCGCTGGTCAGCCGAAGGCGACGGGGTGTGGATCCAGTACGACCTCGGCTCGGCGCAGACCGTTGGTTCGGTCTCGATCGCCTGGCACAAGGGCGACACCAGACGGGACACCTTCGACGTCCAGCTGTCCGGTGACGGGTCGTCGTGGACGAACGTGCTGACCAGGAAGAGCAGTAGCGGCACCACGATTCAGCTGCAGAACTACGACTTCCCGGATACTTCCGGCCGCTACGTCCGGATCACGGGCCACGGCAACACGTCCAACAACTGGACCAGCATCACCGAGGCGACCGTCAACGGGGCGGACGGCGGCGGTGGCGGTACGTGTGACTATCCGGCCGACGTGCTGGATCTGCGGAACTGGTACATCGGGCTG
>JOAA01000002.1 GCA_000720375.1 Rhodococcus rhodnii
CCACCCCACACCCGCACCCGAGCCGCCCCACAACCCACCGTGTCCACCACTCCGACACACCGAGATGCCCCTCCGCCACGGTGTGTCCACCATTCCGACACAGCGAAATGCGCATACCGGCACAGTGAGATGCACATACCGACACGGCGAGAAGCCCGCTCCGACACCGCGAGGTGCCGGTTCCGGCATGGCGAAGCGCGTGTTCAGGCATGGCGAAGTGCGTGTTCCGGCATGGTGTGTCCACCATTCCGACACGGCGAGATGACCGTTCCGGCACGGTGTGTCCACCACTCCGGCCCCGCGAAATGCCCACTCCGGCATGGCGTGTCCGCCGTTCCGGCACCGCGAGATGACCGTTCCGGCACCGCGAGATGACCGTTCCGGCACCGCGAGATGACCGTTCCGGCACCGCGAGATGACCGTTCCGGCATGGCGAGGTGCGCGTCCCGGCGCGGCGAGACGTCCGCTCCGCTAACGCGAGGTGCCGTCCCACCGGTCGCGGGCATCGAGTTGCGGACCCGCTGTGCGCATTCCGGCACTGCGAGGTGCGCGTTCTGCCGCGGTGACCGGCCCGCTCCGTCACCGCGAGGCCCGCACACCGGCAGGCACAAAGCCGGGCCCGCTTGGCCGCGCCGGCCAGCCGTGTCCGCTTTGTCCAGTCGGCTGAGGCCGGTCGTCGCCGCGGCACTTCCGTTGTGCATAACGCCGTGCATAAGTCGGTTGGCGCTCGTGTGACCTGGTGTGTTGCCTTCCGCAGGTGTGGCGGGAGATTCGGGCGGTGATCGCCTTGCTAGGTTCGGGGCGATGAATTCGCGGATCCGATCGTCGGACACCCGGGTGGGGACCGGCCCGACCGCTGGTGAGACTGGAGACCTGGTGCCGGAACGGCTTGAGGTGCCGGCGTTGTTGAAGGTGGCGGTTGTGGTGGCCGCCGCGGGCGCGGCGTTGCTCGCGATAGGTCCCGGCGTCGGTGTGCTGCAAGGCGCGCCCCCGGCGGCGTACGGCAGCGGCCCCCTCCTCATTGCTCTCGCCGTGGTGCCGGTCCTGGTCGCCATTGGACTCTTGGTCGCCGGTAAGCCCGTGGGCTCGGCCGGTGTTCTGGTCGGCGCCGCGTTCCTCGCGCCCGGTCAGGCATTGGTCGACCTGCAGCTCGCGGCGGACGCCTTGGTGGCGTCGAGGCCGGAACTGGTTGTGCCGAACGACCTTGTGCCGTTGGCCGCGGGCGCGGGTACGTGGCTGCTGGTTGCCGGGCACGTCCTCATGTTGGTGGCCGGGGCCATGGTGATCGTGCGTGCGGGCGCCCAGCCGGGCACGCCGGTGGCCGCCGAGTTCGAGGACTTCGAGCCGGAGTCGCGCAAGCGGTTGCTTGGATGGGGGCTGGCGTTCGGCGGGCTCGCGACCATCGGGTTGCTGATGCCGCCGTTCCGCTCGACCAACGCCTTCCTCCTCGACCTTGACCTGACCAACGGGCCAGGGCTGGTGATGTCAGGCGGGCTGCTGATCGCGCTGGCGGCCATCCTCGGGTGCGTGTTCGGCGGTACGGCGCGGACACCGAAAATGGGCCGGGGTGTCCTCATTGGTGTCGCTGTGGCGATCCTCGCCGTCGTTCTGCCCAGCCAGATCGCCGCGATCGCTGTGGACTGGCTGGAGTCCGACTGGCGTTCCTACATGGCGACTGTCGGTGCCGTCGGCCTTGTCGCTGTGGCCGTGTGGCCGAGCGGGCTTGCCTTGAAGCGCAAGGAGAGCAAGCCGCTTGACCAGAGTGGTGGCCGGGTGCACGTGGTCGCCGGTGTGCTGGCGATCCTCGCCGGTATCGCCGCGATTCTCGGCCAGGCGACCGAACTGTTCGTCGTCGAGATCCCGACCGACGTCCCGATCAACCAGACCGACGAGCTGATCATCCTGTCCGGGGTGCGCCCGGGTTCGTTCGCGAACCGGTTGCTGCTGCCCGCCGGGATCCTCGTGATCGTGCTCGGCGTGCTGCTGCTGATCAAGCCGATCGCCCGGATCTTCCGTCCAATGTTGAGCGTCGCGTGGGTCGGCGTCCCGCTCGCGGGTTTCCTGGCCTTGGACGCGGTGGTCACGGCGACTTCCACGAGTGGCGCGATCCGTGCGGGCGCGTCGACATGGTGGACGTTGGCCGCGGTCGTGCTCGCCGTGGCCGCGGCGATCACTGCCGGTGCGGCCGGTGCGATCGAACGGGATGACGTCGACCTGACCGACCGGTCGTCGAACATCATCCTGATGGCGCCGATCGCGGCCGCGATGTTGTTCGCCGTCGGCGCGTTCGGATTGCCGACGATGCGCGCTGATCAATATGTGGCGCCTGGGATCTGGTCGAACTTCCGAGTCGCGTCCTGGGGTCTTGTCGTCGCGCTGCTGGCGGTGCTCATCGCCGCCGTCGTCGCGGCACGCAGCCGTCCGGCGCGAGGCGCGGCGCTGATGTTCGGTGCTGCGGGCGTGGTCGCGGTGCACGCGTTGGAAGTGCCCATGACTGGCGCACGGGCTGAGGGATCGGCGGCCGCGGCAGGAACGTGGCTGGCTCTCGCGACCATCGCCGCTCTTGTGATCAGCGCCTTCGTGGCGTTGGCGGTACGACCAGAGCCCGCGCGCCGTCGATGATCCGGTTGCTGCTCGTCGAACTGGAACCTGACGACATCGAAACCCAGACGTTGGCCCGGGCGCTGCGCGACAGCGGCGTTGAGGTCGTCTACGCCAAAGCCGGGGCCGCCGAGGAGATCGCCCGCGCGGCCGAACAAGAGGACGTACGGGCCGTCGGACTGGTCGTCCGGAGCGACGAACATCGCCTGATCGGTACAGAACTGGCCGGGCGGACCGTGGTGTTCGCCACTGCGGAGGGCGACGAACACGCCCTGCGCGCGGCCGGAGTCAAGGCGATTTTCCGGCCAGGCAACGCTGAGGGCGTCGTGAGCTGGGCAAGCACGCTCCAGCCCGATCACGAGCGGTGACCGACCTCACCAGTACCCATGGCCCACCCTGAGAACCAGGTCGCTAGGGTCCAGGGGTCCAACGCAGTGCATATGGTGGAGCAGGAGCTCTCAGTGGACCTGTACGAGTACCAGGCGAAGGACCTCTTCGCCGCCCACGGAGTGCCGGTGCTGCCGGGCTCCGTGGCTGACAACCCCGAAGACGCCAAGGCGATCGCGGCCGATCTGGGTCAGCGTGTCGTCGTCAAGGCACAGGTGAAGACCGGCGGCCGCGGCAAGGCGGGCGGCGTGAAGCTGGCCGACGACCCGGAGGACACCAAGACCAAGGCCGAGGCCATCCTCGGACTGGACATCAAGGGCCACGTGGTCCGCCGGGTGCTGGTGACGCCGGCGTCCGAGATCGCCGAGGAGTACTACTTCTCGTTCCTGCTCGACCGCGCCAACCGCAAGTTCCTCGCGATGGCCTCCGTCGAGGGCGGCATGGACATCGAAGAGGTCGCCGCGACCAAGCCCGAGGCGCTGGCCAAGGTCCTGATCGACCCGATCGAGGGCGTGGATCTGGCCAAGGCGAACGAGATCGTGGCGCAGGCGAAGTTCCCCGAGGCGATCGCGGGCCAGGCGGCCGAGGTGATCGTCAAGCTGTGGGAGACCTTCGTTTCCGAGGACGCCACGCTGGTCGAGGTGAACCCGCTGGTCCGTGACCTGCAGGACAAGGTCATCGCGTTGGACGGCAAGGTCACGCTGGACGACAACGCGTCCTTCCGTCACCCGGCGCACGCGGACCTCGTCGACATCGCCGCCGAGGACCCGCTCGAGGCCGCGGCCAAGGCGAAGGACCTCAACTACGTCAAGCTCGACGGCCAGGTCGGCATCATCGGCAACGGCGCGGGCCTCGTCATGTCCACTTTGGACGTCGTCGCCTACGCGGGCGAGAAGCACGGCGGCGTGAAGCCCGCCAACTTCCTCGACATCGGTGGTGGCGCGTCGGCCGAGGTGATGGCCAACGGGCTGGAGATCATCCTGTCCGACCCGGACGTGCGCAGCGTGTTCGTGAACGTCTTCGGCGGTATCACCGCGTGCGACGCGGTCGCCAACGGCATCGTGCAGGCCTTCAAGCTGCTTGAGTCCCGCGGCGAGGCGGTCAGCCGGCCGATCGTGGTCCGGCTGGACGGCAACAACGCCGAGGAGGGCCGCCGCATCCTCACCGAGGCCGCGCTGCCCGGCCTCGAGCAGGTGGACACAATGGACAACGCAGCTGACAAGGCTGCCGCACTTGCTGCTGCGGGGGCGTGAGTAGAGATGGCCATCTTCCTCAACGAGAACTCCAAGGTCATCGTCCAGGGCATGACCGGGTCCGAGGGCACCAAGCACACCAAGCGGATGCTCAAGTCGGGCACGAACATCGTCGGCGGTGTGAACCCGCGCAAGGCCGGCACCGAGGCTGACATCGACGGCACGCTCGTACCGGTGTTCGGCTCGGTCGCCGAGGCGATGGAGAAGACCGGCGCGGACACCTCGGTGATCTTCGTCCCGCCGAAGTTCGCCAAGGACGCCGTGATCGAGGCGATCGACGCCGGGATCGGCCTCGCGGTCGTGATCACCGAGGGCATCCCGGTGCACGACTCGGCCTACTTCTGGGCGCACGCGGTCGCCAAGGGCAACAAGACCCGGATCATCGGCCCGAACTGCCCCGGCGTGATCTCACCCGGCAAGTCCAACGCGGGCATCATCCCGGCGGACATCACCGGCCCCGGCAAGATCGGCCTGGTGTCGAAGTCCGGCACGCTGACCTACCAGTTGATGTACGAGCTGCGCGACATCGGTTTCTCGTCCGCGGTGGGCATCGGCGGTGACCCGGTCATCGGCACCACGCACATCGACGCGCTCGCGGCGTTCCAGGAGGACCCCGAGACCGAGCTGATCGTGATGATCGGTGAGATCGGTGGTGACGCCGAGGAGCGTGCGGCGGCGTACATCAAGGAGAACGTGACCAAGCCGGTCGTCGGCTATGTCGCGGGCTTCACCGCGCCGGAGGGCAAGACCATGGGTCACGCGGGCGCGATCGTGTCCGGCCCGATAGACTGGCCTGGGGTCGTCCCCCCGGGAGTGGTGGGGATGTTCTGGGGCCGTTTTCTTGTGCACGGCCAGGGCGGCGCTCTGCTGGCAAGGCGGCGCTCTGCTGGTGCCAAGATCATCTCTTTGCTGGTCGAAGTCGGCGGTTTGGTGGCCAAGGGCGACGCTTTGCTCTCAAGATCATCGCCTCGCCGGTCATGGGCGCGGGTTATTGGTCCAGGGCGGCGGTTTGTTGGTGAAGAGGGCCTTTGCGCGGCGTCAAGGGCTGCCGTTTTCGCAGGTCTGTGCGCCGGGTGCGGTCGTTGCCCGGGAGAACGGTGCCGTTTGGGCGGCACACCGGGGCGAAGAGTGATTCACTGACTGGGCCAGGCGCTGGTGTAGCGTCCGGCCCTGCCATGTGCAGTAACCGGAACAATCGGGAACCGTGTTGTGCCGGGCTGCGTCAGAGGTGGAAAAATTTCATCCGAACTATCGCGGTGAGCAGCAGCTGAGGAGAACCACGCGATGACCTTCCCGAGCGGAGCGCCGGGCGGCTACCCGGGTCAAGGCCCGCACCAGCCCCCGCCCGGCCCACCTGGTTACGGTCCCCCGCCCGGTCAAGGCGCCGGGATGAAACTGAGCCTCCCGCAGATGCTCGCGCTCGGTGCGGGCGGTCTCGGTGTGCTCAACCTCTTCCTCGGCTTTGCCCCGATCATCACCGGCAGCGCCTTCTACGAGTCGCCGTTCGGCTGGCTGCCCGCACTGTTCGCGGCCGGTGGATTCGCCACGCTCCCGGTGATCCTGCCGGGTGACAAGGACAAGAAGGCTGGCGTGCTGCCCGCGGCGTTGAGCCTCGGCGCGATGCTCGCGTTCCTGTTCACCGTGTTCTCGATCTCCGGCAGCCTCGCGGCGGGCGGCGTCATGGTGCTGATCTTCGGCATCTTGCAGGCCGGTGCCGCGGTGGCGGCGTTCCTGTTCGAGGAGGGCGTCATCAAGCCGCCCGCGCCGAACCCGTACGGCGCGCCGGGCGGTGGCTACCCGCAGCAGCAACAGCAGCAGCCGTACCCGCCCAGCGGTGCGTTCCCGCAGCCTGGTGCCGGTCCGACGGTGCAGCAGCCGCAGCCCGGCCAGCAGCCGTTCGGCGGGCCTGGCCAGCAGACGCAGTTCGCGCCGCAGCAGGGCCAGTTCGGCGCTCCCGGCACCCCGCCGGGTGGCTACCCGCAGCAGCCGCCGCAGTAAGGATCTTGCCGACGGGCGGGCCGTGATCTTCACGGTCCGCCCGTCGTCTTATGTGGACACTCTGTGAGCAGCGGCGACAGTGTTCACTTGATCGGCTGACTGGCGGCGTGCCGTCCGGCGGGCGCCCCTCGACGACTGTCAGGGTGCGTGCATGTCGCTGTACCCACCCGATGTCGAGGACGACGTCGACGAGCCGATCCGCAGCCGCGCGCGGGTCCTGCTGGTCGCCGGCATCGGCCCGTTGTTCGTGGGGTACGCGGGTGTGGTCGTGGTGCTCGCGTTGGTGATCTCCGTCGCGACCAAAGCCGACGTCTCCACCGTGAGCGTGTTGTCCGCGGCCATGCCGGGCTGGCTAGCCGCGTACCAGGTGCTGCTGCGGCTCGACGGGCACGACCTCGGCGCCTTGCCGCTGCTGCCGACGTTGTTGATCATTCTCCTGATCGGCCGGGCGGTCACGAACGCCGCCGATCGCATCGAGATCGACTCCGCGCGGGACACCTTGCCGATCATCGCGACTGTCTCGGCCACGCACGCTATCGCGGGCGCGGTGCTCGCGGAGGTCACGTCATCGGCGTCACTTGCGGCCGGATTGCTTGTGCCAGCTGGGATTGCCGCTTTGGCTGCGGTGATCGGCCTTGCCAGGCGCGGATATCTGGACGACGTGTTCGATCGGGTCGACGAACTCGCGGTGCACGGGCTATGGGCCGGGCTGATCGGCCTCGGCACGATGATCGGTGTGGGCACGGTCCTGTTCCTTTTGGGACTCGGCACGTCCTTCACCACGGCCGCAGCGCTTTTCTCGCCGGGGATCGGCGACAGCGTCGGCATGTTCTTGCTGTCGGTCGCGTACCTGCCGAACGCCGTCGTGGGCGGGATGTCCTTCGCCGCGGGCCCTGGCGTGACGATCGGCCAGCTCACGGCCACGCCGCTGCATTTCACCGGCGGCCCGTTGCCTGGTGTGCCGGTGCTTGCCGCGCTGCCGGAGACGGGCGCGGCGTGGTGGCCGCTGTTTTTCCTGCTGCCGCTTGGCGTTGGTGCGTTCGTCGGCTGGATTCTGCGTGACGCCAGCGAAGATCCGATCGCACGGCTGCGTGCGGTGGGCGCGGCTGCTGTGGTCGTGGCCGGTGGTTGTCTGTTGCTTGCCATTGGCGCGGGCGGGCGGCTCGCGGACGGCATGTTCGATCCGTTGAGCATGCATCCGTGGAGCATCGGCCTGGCGATGCTGCTGTGGATCGCATTGCCCGGGGCGACCGTGACCTGGTGGGCTGGGCCGCGTCTGGTGATGATGCCGTCACGCGGGCTGCTTGACGACGCCATCGAGGCTGAGGCTGCCGCTGAGGAGCCCGAAGACGTTACGGACAGTGCCGAGAACGAGGCCGAAGAAGACGTCGAGGAAGAACCGGCCGACGAGCCGGAGCCCAGCGAACCGGTCGCGCAGGACACCGATGAGCAGGCCGAAGACACCGATGAGCCGGACCTGCCGGAAGAGATCGAGAAGTGAGCACTTAGGCTGGCCACAACCGACCAGGCCAGGAGATCACGCTGAGCGCTCACCCGACATCTCTGCCCACCCCCGCCAAGGTCGTCGTGCTCGTCTCCGGATCGGGCACCCTGCTGCAGGCGCTGCTGGACGAGACCCGCGACGAGACCTATCCGATCAAGGTCGTCGCGGTCGGAGCCGACCGCACGGGCATCGAAGGGCTCGCGCGCGCCGAACGCGCCGGCGTGCCCACGTTCGTCGAACGCGTGCGTGACCACGCCGACCGGTCCGCGTGGGACCAGGCGCTCGCCAAGGCGGTCGCGGCCTACGAACCCGACCTGGTGGTCTCGGCGGGCTTCATGAAGATCCTCGGGTCGGCGTTCCTGACTCAGTTCGCCGGGCGCGTCATCAACACGCATCCCGCGTTGCTGCCCGCCTTCCCCGGCGCGCACGCGGTCGAAGACGCCGTCGCGTACGGCGTGAAGGTCACCGGCTGCACCGTGCACCTGGTGGATACCGGTGTGGACACCGGACCAATCCTGGCCCAGGAAGCGGTACCGGTCGAGTCCGGCGACGATGTGGCCGGACTGCACGAACGGATCAAGACGGTGGAGCGGCGGCTGCTGGTCGACGTGCTCGCGCGGCTGGTGCGTGCGGGCTACACCGTGGATGGACGAAAGGTGAGCATCCCGTGAACTCAGAGACACGTCCGGTGCGGCGTGCGCTGATCGGCGTCTCGGACAAGGCCGGTCTGCTGGAGCTTGGGACCGGGCTGCACGCGGCCAGGGTGGAGATCATCTCCACCGGCGGGACCGCGAAGGTGCTCGCCGACGCGGGCGTGCCCGTGACGCCGGTCGAGCAGGTCACCGGATTCCCCGAGTCGCTCGACGGCCGGGTCAAGACGCTGCACCCGCGTGTGCACGCCGGTCTGCTGGCCGACATGCGCCGCCCCGAGCACGTCCAGCAGCTGGCTGACCTGGACATCAAGGCATTCGACCTGCTCGTGGTGAACCTGTACCCGTTCGAGCAGACGGTCGCGTCCGGTGCGTCGCCGGACGAGTGCGTCGAGCAGATCGACATCGGCGGCCCGGCGATGTTGCGCGCGGCGGCGAAGAACCACGCCTCGGTCGCGGTGGTGATCGACCCGTCGCGGTACGACTGGGTGCTGGAGAAGGTCAACTCGGGTGGTTTCACCCTTGAGGACCGTAAGCAGCTGGCGCTGGAGACCTACCGGCACACGGCGTCATACGACATCGCTGTCGCCTCCTGGATGGGCAGCGTGCTCTCGCCGGACGACGAGGGCAGCAACTTCCCCGGCTGGGTCGGCGCGAGCTGGAAGCGTTCGAACGTCCTGCGCTACGGCGAAAACCCGCACCAGAGCGCGGCGTTGTACGTGTCGAGCCACGGCGGATCCGGCCTGGCGACCGCGGAACAGTTGCACGGCAAGGAAATGTCGTACAACAACTACGTGGACGCCGACGCCGCCTACCGCGCGGCGTACGACCACGCCGAGCCTTGTGTCGCGATCATCAAGCACGCCAACCCTTGCGGCATCGCAGTGTCCACTGTGAGCATTGCCGAGGCGCACCGCAAGGCACACGAGTGCGACCCGGTCAGCGCGTACGGCGGCGTGATCGCCTCGAACCGCGAGGTCACGCTGGACATGGCCGAGCAGGTCGCGGAGATCTTCACCGAGGTGATCCTGGCACCGGCCTACGCCGAGGGCGCGGTGGATGTGTTGACCCGCAAGAAGAACATCCGCATCCTGGTCGCGCCCGAGCCGCAGCGCGGCGGCGCCGAGATGCGCCCGGTGTCCGGCGGCCTGCTGCTGCAGACCAAGGACACGCTGCAGGCCGACGGCGACGACCCAGCGAACTGGACGCTTGCGACAGGCGAGGCCGTTGACGAGGACACGTTGGGGGACTTGGCTTTCGCGTGGCGTGCCTGCCGTGCCGTGAAGTCCAACGCGATCCTGCTGGCTTCCGGCGGCGCGACCGTCGGTGTGGGCATGGGGCAGGTCAACCGGGTCGACTCGTGCCGGCTGGCGGTGACCCGGGCCGGTGACCGGGCGAAGGGTTCGGTTGCGGCTTCGGACGCGTTCTTCCCGTTCCCCGACGGCCCGCAGGTGCTGATCGACGGTGGCGTGAAGGCGATCGTGCAGCCGGGTGGTTCGATCCGGGACCAGGAGACCATTGCCGCGGCCGAGGCCGCGGGGGTCGCGGTGTACTTGACCGGCACCCGCCACTTCGCGCACTGACTGCAAACCGAGCCGCCCAGCCAGGGAAATCTCCCATGGCTGGGCGGCTCGTTTGATGGTGGCCTCCGGCCCCCGGAATCCAGCCTAGCTGGACGCGACGACAGTTCGCGACGCCAACGAGACTGCGGTGTGGATAACCGCCGCCTGTGGACAACTCCACCTAGTGGATCTTGACTGCCTTATCACTGTCATCCCCTTTTGGTAGCGTGAAATTAGGGGGTCCCCCTTGGGAATTGTTGTTGCGGTTGAGGCTGGCCTCGGCGGCTACTTCAGCAGGAACGCGCGGTGGATGGTCTGGTCGACCGAGTTTCCTTCGGCGTCCTTCGCGGATGCCCGCAGCGATACGCTGTTCGCCGCACTTGGATGAGACACGACCGTGAACCATTTGCCGTTGAAGTTCGCCACTGGCGCGGCCTTCCAAGTCACGCCCTCGTCATGCGAGACCTGGACCGTCAAAGACCGCACCTGCCCGCCCGAATTGTGGTCCATGTGCACCGGGATCACGGTCGGCACGAGCCGCGAAACCCGCTGCCGAGCGTCCACATGCGGAGCGAATCGGACGGCAATGAGCGGCAGAGCCTCCTGTGAAGGCGTTGTCCCTGACCGGAACGTCCAGTCCACGACGACCTTGTTGGAGACCTCCAACTGGTTGCGAGCCTCTATGTGCAGCCGGAACTCGGCGTCCCCAGTGGGGACGGTGTGCAGCCCGTATCCGGACCACGGCTCAGTGCCGATCTGCACACCGTTGCGGTACAACGTTGTTGAACCGGTGTCGTTCGAAGAGCCGGTTCTGCGGGGGTCGTGGTCGGCGTAAAGCCCGAAGTTGAAGAGCATCACGTCGCCCGCGCGAGCCGCGGAGGTGTTGACGGTGTTCGGCTCTGGCACGAAGGCGGGACCGAAGACCCCGAAGTTCCACCGTTCGGTGACCACCGGGCCCAGCTTGTAGGACCGGCGGATGTCGGTGGACGTCGACGACTGCGGACTGCCGTCGCTGCCCTGCTGGGAGAACTTGTTGTACCAAGGGAAATCGGGCGTGTACAACTCGTCCAAAGTGTACGGAAGCGGCCTGGTGACGATGTTGTCACGTGTGCCGAGGCTTCCTTCAGCCGTGGTGCCGTGCTCGGAACGCACCCGGGCGAGCTGATTGTCCCGTACGCGCACTATCAGCGAATCGGGAACACGACCGTCGACCGCGTGGTTCAAGTGGTACATGTACGGACTGGTCGTGAAACCGCCGTTGCCGTCCGGTTCCGCCATCCGAGTCTGCGTTGTGTAGGTGAACTGCCCTGGTGCGGCGGACGTCTGGGACGGCACGACGTACACCCCGTCGAAGTTGGGCCACAGGAAACCGGCTCCGGTTCCGCCCGGCCACGACGTCTTCCGGGTGAACTCGAAGAACGCCGTGCCGGCCTTGGCGTTCGGCTTGTCCACAGTGAACCCGATCGGTTTTCCCCTCCTGGCGTCGATGTCCAGTGTCGTGTTCCCTGAGACCACGAACTCGGGTTCCATCCGCAGGGTGATCCGGGGCCCGGGTTCGTCGATGCCCGAGTCGACGAAGTACCGTCCTTTCGGCAGCCGGGCGACGAGCGAACCCGTTGGGTTGTCGGGGATGAACGCCTTCCGGATGTCCATTTCGACGAACCGGATCTCGGACCTCGGTGTCAGGTTCCCATTGTGGTCAATGAAGTTCACGGTGACGTCGTAACTCTCGACCTCCCGGTTGACCGCGATGGGCGTCCGAACCCCGCCCGCCTCGACGACTCCGCTGTAAAGCCCGTCCGGGCCGTTCACCCGCGTGTCGATCGTGACGACGACCTCGGCTTCACCACCGGCGGGAACAGTGACAGTCGACGAGGAGAACGTGAACATCCCCGCAGGTGCTGGATTTCCGCGCGGGTCACGAATCGAGGCCGAAATGTCGACGGCCACTGGCGCCGAACCAGAGTTGTGGTACTTCAAGGCTTTCCGGATCGGCTCGTCGTCATTGTGCGGCCACAGTGCCACTCCGGCGTTGACGCTGGCTGGTGAGGTCCGCAACGGCTGCCTGACGGCCTTGGCCACGTCCAGGCGTCCGGCGCCCTGCTCGAACACGGTCAACGACGGATTGGGCTTGGCGCTGCCCATCAAGGCGGACTTGATCTCGTTGGCCTGCCACGAAGGCTGGAGTCCCGCCAGGATCGCGGCAGCGCCGGCGACGTGCGGCGCGGCCATCGACGTACCGGAAAGCCTGACATGCGTGGGATCCACGGGTGTCCCGATCCGACCGTGGGTGGCTTTCGCGGCGGCGATGTCCACGCCGGGCGCGGTGATGTCGGGCTTGATCGCGTTGTCCGCCCAACGCGGGCCACGGCTGGAGAAGTCCGCGAGGGCGTCACTGTGGTCGACCGCGCCGACCGTGAGCGCCGCGTCCGCCGCGCCTGGGCTGGGCGGCATGCCGCCGGTGTTGCCCGCCGCGATCACGAACAGCGAACCCGTCTCGGCGGTCAGCCTGTTCACCGCCTGGGACATCGGATCGGTGCCGTCGCTGGGCAGTGAGGAGCCGAGGCTCATGTTGATCACGTCGGCGTCCTGCTTGGCCGACGCCCACTCCATCCCGGCGATGATCCACGACTCCTGTCCCGAACCGAAGTCGTTGAGCACCTTTCCGTTCAGCAGCTTGGCATCCGGCGCCACGCCGCGATACTTCGCGTGTTCGCCCGTGATGATCGACGCGACGTGTGTCCCGTGCCCGTCGCGGTCGTCGGTGCCACTGGCGGAACCGGTGAAGTCCTGCGCACCCACGACAGCGTCGGAGAGATCGGCGTGGGCGGCGTCGATTCCAGTGTCCAGCACCGCGACTGTCGTACCTTTGCCGGTGTGCCCGGAATTCCACGCTTCCGGTGCACCGATCTGCGGAATGCTCTTGTCCAGGGACGCCCGTACGGGGCCGTCCAGCCAGATCTTGTCCGCGACCGCGAACGTCCGCAGCCCGGCCGCCTTGTCCACGCGGACGACGGATGCGTTCAGGCTCGGTAGATCGCGTTCCTTCGCGAGACCCACGCCGCCGCTCACGATCAACGGGATGTCCGCCCGCGTCTTGTCGTCGTACCCGTTCTTGATCAGTTGTGTGACGTTGAACAGTCGCTGATCAAGCTTGTTGGCGCGCAACAGCGGTCTGGCATCCTCGGGTATCACGTGGACGTCGCCGCGTTCGTCGGAGTAATAGGAGAAACGGGTCCCCTCACGCCCTTTGCCCGCGAGCACAGTCACCCCATGCTCGCCGCCGAGAACCACTTTGTCCCCGGTGAACAACGTGACTGCAGGGTCTGGCGGTGCTGTACCGGTGACCGGTGCAGCGTTTCCGCTTATCGGAACGGCCAGGCCGCAAGCCACTAGACCGGCCAGCACAGCTATGGCAGAACGTTTGTGACTCATGGACCCACTGTTGCCACAAGACGCCAGTTTGTTGCGTCCTCCTCAAGGAGGATTCGACGTCTGCTGTTAGAGAGCCGTTCACAGTCGGCGGGAAGGATCCCCGGAATGCGAAAAGTGCTGCTGGTGCTGACCGTATTGCTGCTGACCGCCCCCGCGGCCGCCGCGACGGGTGTTGCGCAAGTCAAGGCGCAGGTGGAGACGCCTGGGCTGTTCGACGACGAGGAAGGCGGCAACGCCGACGCCGACGACCCGGCGATCTGGGTGAACGAGCGCGATCCCGGTCGCAGCATCGTGGTCGCGACCGCCAAGGAAGGCGGGCTGTACTCGTACCGGCTGGACGGCACGCAGATCAAGCACGTGCCCGCGCCCGCGCGGCCGGGACCTGAGCACGCGCCGGGCCGGTTCAACAACGTCGACATCGTGGGCGACTTGGCGATCGTGTCCGACCGCGGCCGGGACCACATCCGGTTCTACCAGGTCAACGGCCTGGCCGACGTGACAGCGCCGGACGTGCCGTTCGTGTTCAACACCTCACAGTCCGAAGTGGACGAGCAGAAGACGGCCTATGGCCTGGCGGCCTGGTACTCCCCGAGCGACCGCGCCACCTATGTCCTGGTCAGCCGGCGCTCCACGACCCGGGTCGCGTTGCTGAAAGTCCTGCCGCAGGGCGGGAAGTACAGCTACCGCGTTGTCCGGACGCTGGATCTGCCTGCCGAGTTCACGTTGCCGAACGGGACAAAGTGGCAGCCGTGTGACGAACCAGGCGTGCTGCCGCAGGTCGAGGGCATGGTCGTCGATTACCGGACCGGAACGTTGTACGCCGGTCAGGAAGACGTCGGGATTTGGCGGATGCCCGCGAATCTGACCGGCCGGCCCGTGCTGATCGACAAGGTCCGCGAGTTCGGCGTGCCGGGGACGTACGACCCGGAGACCGAGGAGTGCACGCCTGGCACGGACCCTGGCTTCGGCGGCAAGCACATCTCGGCCGACGTCGAGGGCCTGACCATCCACTATGGACGTAACCTGCTGCTCGCGTCGAGCCAGGGCGACAACACGTTCGCGGCTTACGACCTGCCCGGCAAGTACAAGACGTCATTCCAGATCAAACTGGGCGACGATCTGGTGCAGGAGAGCGACGGCGCTGCGGTGGTCGGCACTGGCCTCGGCCACCGGTTCCCGCACGGCCTGCTGGCGGTGCAGGACGGTGACAACGCCGGCGAACCGCGGGACAGCACCAACTTCAAGTTCGTCCGCTGGGACGACGTCGCTCAGGCGATCCGGTAACCATCGGACCAAAGGAACCATCGGCAAATCCGGTCGGTATCCCCGTCAGGCTGGCCGTGCCGGAGGGGACGCGCGCGCCCAAAACTTGCTGACAGTGCACCCCTCTCCCCCTGACAGTGCACCCCTCTCCCCGGGGTGGCGTCCCTGCGGTTTCAGCTGCCCGGAACCTGAGCTGAATGCCTCATTCAGCCGCCTGCACACGCCACCCGGGGTTCCCGGCGGATGCTCGGAATCCAGGTGCTCAAAAAGATGTGGCAGGGAGGCCACCAAGAGGAAGAGGGGGCCGTTCTCCCTTCCTCTCGTCTGGCCTGCCCGAGGGGAACCACGGGTGTCAAGGGGTCCGTTTGGCCATCGCTCGGGGCTGGTTGTCGTGGGCGGACCTCTTGACACCCATGGTTTGCGAGGCACAGGCCAGACGGGAGGAAGGGAGCACGAAGCACCGGTCTGCGCGACCGCGCACTAGGGGGACGGCGGCGATCCGTATCGCTATCGCTTGGGGTTGCTTCTCGCAGGCGGATCACCGCCGCAAAAGAAGGCCAGCCCTGGATCACCGGCTCCGCCGAACGAGACTTTGCGCTGCGGCGAAACAGCACCACCTGAGCGCACCAAACACTCAGGTCCGCACCCGGCACCGCACGCCGCACCATGGCGTGCGCCCTCTCCATCAGCGCACTGCGTCTGACCAGCGCCATCAGCGCACTGCGTCTGACCAGCGCCATCAGCGCACTGCGTCTGACCAGCGCCACCACTATCGAACCAAAGGAACCATTGGCAAATCCAGTTGTCCACAACCGCCCAGTAACCCCCTTGACCAGCCCATATCCCGATAGACTGGCCAGGGGACGCCCCCCGGGAGTGGTGGGGGATGTCCTGAGGGTGGGTTTCCTTAGGCCAAAGCAGTTGCCCCCGGAGGCGTGAACCGGGGGCAACGCTGAGCCTCAGGCGATCCGGTAGGTCTCGTCCGGAACGTCCGTGATGAACATGTGGCCCGGCGAATGCGTGATCGCGAACGGCGGGCACGAGGTCATCAACGCCGCCTGCGGGGTCACCCCGCAGGCCCAGTAAACCGGCACGTCACCGGGTTCGGCTTCGACCGCGTCCCCGAAGTCCGGTGTGGACAGATCCTTGATGCCGAGCCCGCCCGGGTCGCCGACGTGCACGGGCGCGCCATGCACGTCCGGCATCCGGCTGCTGATCCTGCTCGCCAGCTCGACCATGTCGGCTGGGATCGGCCGCATCGACACCACCAACGGGCCACGCATGCGGCCAGCTGGTCGGCAATCCCGGTCGGTGATGTACATCGACACGTTGCGTCCCTGCTGGACATGCCGCAGCGGGATGCCCGCCGCAGCCAACGCATGCTCGAACGTGAAGCTGCAGCCGAGCAGGAACGCCACCAGATCCGAGCGCCAGAGTCGGGTCGCGTCCCGCAACTCGCAGACCAATTCGCCGTTCTCCCAGACGCGATAGCTTGGGATGTCCGTGCGCAGGTCCGCGTCGGGCGCCAGTGGTGTGCTGGTCACGCCTGGATCTGTCACGTCGAGGATCGGGCATGGCTGCCGATTGCGTTGCGCGAACAGGAGAAGGTCGTACGCCCAGTCGCGCGGGACCGCGATCAGGTTGGCCTGCGTGTACCCGGGTGCCCAGCCGCTGGTTGGCGAGACTGTCCCGTCCCGGAAGGCTTTTCGTGCTTGCTCCGGGGTCATGTCAGCTCCCTTCCCACGGTTTCCGGCAGCCACAGCAACGCCAGGACGGCGATGCCATACGCGACCGCCCCGAACACCATTGCACCACCGACGCCCCAGCTTGTGGCGAGGAAACCGACCAGCGTCGGGAACAGTGCGCCGACCGCACGACCGAAGTTGTACGTGAATCCCTGGCCGGTGCCGCGAAGCGCCGTCGGGTACAGCTCAGCCAGGAACGAGCCGAATCCGCTGAAGATGGCCGATGCGGAGAAGCCAAGCGGGAAGCCGAGGAACAACACCAGAGTGTTGGCTCCTTCGGGAATGTTGATGTACGCGACGATCAACGCGGCTGACAACACTGCGAAGAGCGTGAAGGTTTTCTTACGCCCCAACCGGTCGGTGAGATAGCCGCCGGTGACGTATCCGATGAAGGCGCCAGAGATCAGGAATGCCAGGTATCCGCCGGTGCCGACGACCGTCAGATTCCGCTCCTCCTTCAGGAATGTCGGCAGCCACGTCGCCAATGTGTAGTAGCCGCCCTGCACACCGGTTGCCAGCAGCGCGGCGAACAACGTGGTCTTGGTCAGCTCGCCTTTGAAGATCGCACGGAAGGAGCCACGGTTTTCTGTGGCTGTGCGCTGTTCTGTGACGTGTGGCGCGTCGGTGACGTTGCGGCGCACGTACCAGATCAAGACCGCGGGCAAAGCGCCTGTCCAGAACAGGATTCGCCACGCGATGTCCGGTTCGGCGATGCTGAACACGACGGTGTAGACGATCACCGACAGGCCCCAGCCGACCGCCCAGGCGCTCTGGATGAACGCGACCGCACGGCCGCGGTATTCGGGTTTGGCGTACTCGGCGATCAGAATGGCGCCCGCGGCCCACTCACCGCCGAAGCCAAGGCCCTGGAATGCCCGCAGGACAAGCAAAGTCTCGTAGTTCGGGGCGAACCCGCACGCCACCGTGAAGACCGCGTACGTGATCACCGTCAGCACCAGTGTGCGGACCCGGCCGATCCGGTCGGCCAGAATCCCCGCCACGGCACCGCCGATCGCCGACACCACCAGGGTCACCGTGGTGAGCAGGCCTGCTTCCGGCTTGCTGAGGCTGAAGTACGCGGTGATGGCCACCATGCCGAGTGGCAGCACCTGGAAGTCGTAGGAGTCGAGGCCGTAGCCGCCGAACGCGCCCACGAAGGCGCGGCGTCCGCGCTGGCCGAGCGACCGGAACCACTCGAACGGCCTGGCTTTGTCCTGGGTCGTCGTGCTCATCCGCACCTCCCGAGGATGTTTTCGGTGTGTTGACTGTAAGGATCGTTCAACAATCCTTCAAGAGGTAAGATGAGCGAATGTCGCTCGAAACGTCCGGACTGATCGCCGATCGAGCGCTGCTCGGCCGGACCAGCACCGCCGAACGGGTCGCTGATGTGCTGCGAACGCGGATCAGCGAAGGCTTCTTCACGCCGGGCACGCGGCTTGCCGAGGACACGATCGCGAGTGCGCTTGCCGTCTCCCGCAACACTTTGCGCGAGGCGTTCCGGTTGCTGACGCACGAGCGCCTGCTGACGCACGAGCTCAACCGTGGCGTGTTCGTCCGGGTTTTGACCACCGACGATGTGATTGACATCTACCGCGTCCGCAAGTTCATCGAGTGTGCCGCCGTTCGCGACATGACGGCGCCGCCTGCTGGGCTGGACGATCTGCTCGCCGCGGTGTCCGACGGGGCCGCAGCGGCCGAGCAGTCCGATTGGCGTGGGCTCGGCACCGCGAACATCCGGTTCCACCAAGTGATCGCGTCGTTCGCGGGCAGTCCGCGGGTGGACGAGATCATGCGCGGCATCCTCGCCGAGCTGCGTCTGGTGTTCCACGTGATGGAGGATCCGCGCTGGTTCCACGAGCCGTACCTGGTGCGCAACGGCGAGATCGCCGCGCGTATCCAACAGGGCGATGGCGCGGGGGCTTCGATCATGCTGGCGGCATATCTGGACGACGCGGAACGCCAGCTCGTGGGCGCCTACTCGAAGCACAACCCATCAGAGTGACCCGCCTTGCGGTCCGAAACGAAACCCGGATAAGCTAGCCTCAGCGCTCGAACAAATGTTCGAGACGCGCCGGCTCCCCACGGCGGTCGTTCGGTGTGCGGGAGGTGTTCCGGTGTCAGGGTCGGCAGTGACGAGAGCGGCGTCGCTGAAGTCCGTGGCCATGCCCGACGGGGTGGGAGTGGCCAGCGGCCTGACCCTGACATCGGTCGACCGGGAACGAGTGCTGCCGGTGTGTCAAGCACTGGCCGGGCTCTTCCCATGGGGTGGCTTGCGGCGTGGCAGCACGGTGGCGGTACGCGGGTCCGTCACTGTGCTGCTCGCGCTGCTCGCCGAAGCCACGGCCGGCGGGTCGTGGGCGGGGGTGATCGGACTGCCTCGATTGGGGGTCGCGGCCGCGGCGGAGCTTGGTGTCGCCGTGTCCCGCTTGGCACTGGTTCCCCGTCCCGGGCCCGACCTGCCAGCCGTGGCAGGCGCACTGCTCGACGGCGTGGACATCGTGGTGATCTCGGCGGCCGGACGGCTGCAGGAGTCGCACGCCCGCCGCTTATCGGCACGCGCCCGGCATCGGGGTGCCGTGCTGATCCCGTTCGGCCCTTGGCCCGGCGCCGACCTGGAGCTGACACACGTCGAATCGAAGTGGTCAGGCCTGCAGGACGGAGGCTACGGCCACCTGCACACGCGCGAGCTCACCGTGTCCGCGCGTGGCCGCGGTTCCGCGGTTCGACCGATTACGACGACGATTTTCGTTGGCCCAGAAGGCATTTCCGAGTCGTCGACGCCACTGCCCTCCGAAGGCATGTGGCCTCCACAGCCGGAGGAGATACCGCGTCCGGTCGAGTTGGCGGCTGTGGATGGCGTTGCCCGCTGAAGCTTTGCGTCCACCCCGGGTTTCATGGGTGAGTACCGCGTCGGTTGAGGGCTTGCGCCTCGACTGGTTTCCGGGGTCGGTGTTCGCCTCGGCGCACCTGAGGGTGCATGCCTCTTCGCCACATTGTCATTGCCACCCGGGCAAAATTGGCCCTTCCGCCATATGGCGTGCCACTCGCGGCAGAACCTGGCCCTCGCTGTCCTCAGCGAGGGGTCACTGTGCTCGGTTGCTGTTCGACATACGCCGACAACACGAGCGCCGCGAGCTTCGGATGCCGTTGCCGCGCAGCGATTGCGGCCCGGATCCTTCGTCGGTATGCGTCGGCGGCAGCCGGATGTCCACCACGGCAACGTCGGGCCGGTGCGAATCGACCGCTGCCAGCAAGGAATCTGGTGAATCGACCGTCTCCACGACATCAAAGCCCGCTGTGCCCATCAACAACGCGATGCCCTCACGGAGCAAGGCGTCGTCCTTGGCGATCACGACCCGCACGGCAACTCCGCGCTCAGCAGCGTAGGGCCGCCCAGCGGGCTGCTGACCGACAGCGTTCCGTCCTGGGCTGCCACCCGCGAGCTGATACCGGCGATGCCCGACCCGGCGCTCTCGACCGCGCCACCACGTCCATTGTCGAAAACCTGCAGCGACAACACGCCACCCGCAACGCTGATATCCACAGTGGACTCTGTGGCCGCGCTGTGATTTGCGACGTTGGTGAGCGCTTCAGCCACGGCGAAGTAGGCAGTCGATTCGAGGGCGGCGGGCAACCGGCCGGGCACGACGACGTCCGTTCGACAGGGCACGGGGCATGCCGCGGCGAGTGCGGCGATGGTGCCGTCAAGGCCGTGGCTTTCCAGGACAGGCGGGAGGATGCTTCTGATCAACATACGCAGGTCGGCGAGCGCGTCCTCAGCCGCTGTCTGTACCCGGTCGAGGATCGCGGCCGCGTTCGTCGGATCGCGCTCGAGTGTCTCCTTCGCGGCCGCTGTCAGTACGACTACGCCCACCAGCCGATTCTGCGCACCGTCGTGCAGATTGCGTTCGATCCGCCGCAACTCCGTCGCATGCGCCTCCAGCGCGGCAGCTGGATTCCCCGACCGGCCCCGCCGCTCTAACTTCCGTAACCATGACTGATTCGTTTCCAAGCGGCGCAAGCGTTCTGCGTGGTCTACTGTGGACGATTCTGGTGGTCAGCGCGGCAGGCAACGCGGTCGCGTCACTGGGCGGCCTGGCTACGGGGATCCGGCTGACCTGCGGTGTTGTCACCGTGCTGTGCATCGTCTTTCTCGTGATCCTGCATCTGCGGCGCCGCGAGGGCCGGGCGAGGTCGCCCTGGATGTCAACACTGCCCGCGTGGCCGAGGTCGAAGTCGGTGATCGGGTTTCGATGGTGGTGGCCGGGCAGCGTGGCGACTACGTCGTGTCCGCCGTTCTCGAAACTCCGGTCCGTGGGGTGTACTTCGACTGTGCCGGGCCTGCTGACCTGGTCGCCCTCCGCCTGCACCCGGGCGCGGTAGTCGAGGACATCCGTCGGGAATTCGGTGGGTTCGAGGTACGGACCGGCGCCGCGATCGGCGACGCCGAGATTCCCGGCCTCGACGCCGCACGCCTGTTGCTCATCCTGATATCCGGTGTTGTTGGCTTCTGCCGTCATTTCGACCGTGCCTCTGCTGATGCGTTCGGCGGGGGCTGCCGTGGCGCGGCAATTGCGGGCGTTCTCGCCGTCATAGGTTTGACCTTGGCCGGTCCTGCTGTGGTCAAACGCGTTGCTGCTGTCGTGGCGCGTTGGGCGGTGTTTCGCCGGATGTGCTGGCACGTGTTCGTGCGGTGCCTGGGGTGAAGCGGCTCCAATGTCCACGACGACCGTGCTGTGACCGCATCTGGACGGTGGTAAACGACGGGTCGAGTCGTATCGTTCAATTGTTCTTGGGCCGGACGCGGCGACCATCGTCGATCTTGACGTGCGAGCGGGCAGCCTTGCTGATTTGACCGGTACGGCCATTGCGCTCAGTGCGACCGCGGCGCGATCCATGGACACGGCTGTCGGTAGACATGTCGACATTCTGCTCGGGGCCGGCACGCCGGTTCGTTCGCGCGTTGTCGCGATTTCCCAGCGTGGCCTTGGTTTCGGTGACGTGGTCGTCGCCCGGGAGCTCCACAGTGGACCCGACGAGGTGATTCTGGTGCGTACCGACCGGGATGTGCTCCTTGATCGGCTTGGCTTGGTGATTCGGAGTGGAACTGCGCAGCTGGTGCAGGCGCCGCCGCAGATGTGGGTGAATTTCGGCGTTCTCGCCGTATTGCTGGGTTACGTGCTGCTCGCGGTGGCGAGCAGGATCGTGGCCGCGACCGGGCAGCGTAAGTCCGAAGTGGTCGCGTTGTCGCTGATCGGCATGACACCACGGCAGATCCGGGCGATGGCTCGGCGCGAGTCGGCCGTGATCGCCGGTCTGGCGGCCGGTTCCGGACTGCTGGTTTCCGTGCTGCCCTTGGGTTTGCTGAGCGTCGGATTTCTTAGCAGGCCGTGGCCGTCTGGTCCGGTGTGGCCGATCGCGCTGGTGGGTGCTCGTGGTCGTGCTGATCGCGTGGGCTGGCGGTGGAACTGCCGATGAGACGACTACTCACAGCGACCCGATCGAGTGATTGACCTACGACCCCATCGAACCTATGTTCGAATTGTGCGCATGCTCGTGGTCTGGTGCCCGGACTGGCCGGTGGTGGCGGCCGCTTCGGGTGCCGGGCTGCCCTTGACGATTCCCATGGCAGTGGTGGCGGCCAACCGCGTGGTCGCCAGCTCCGCCGTGGCGAGGGCGGAGGGCATCCGGCGGGGCATGCGGCGCCGGGAAGCGCAGGGCCGGTGCCCTGAACTGGTCGTGTTCGAGGACGATCCGGTTCGGGACGCGCGGCTGTTCGAGGCGGTCGCGGCGGCGGTGGAGGAGCTGGCCGTCGGCGTCGAGATCGTCCGGCCGGGGTTGGTCGCTGTGCCCGCGCGGGGGCCGGCCGGCTACTTCGGCGGTGAGGAGGTGGCGGCCGAGCGGCTGATCGATCAGGTCGCCGACCGGGCCGGGGTGGAGTGTCAGGTCGGGGTGGCCGACGGCCTGTTCTCCGCCACCCTGGCCGCGCACCGGGGATTGGTCGTGGAACCAGGGCGGAGCGCGGAATTCCTGGCGCCACTGGCCGTGAACGAGCTGCAGCAACCAGGCGGTCCGGACCGTACAGAGCTGATCGATCTGTTGCGGCGCCTGGGGCTGCGGACTCTCGGTGCGTTCGCCGCCATCACCGAACGAGACGTGGCCACCCGGTTCGATACGGACGCGATCCAGGCTCACCGACTGGCCAGGGGCCTGGACGAGCGTCCACCATCCAGGCGCAGGCCGCCGCCGGACCTGTCGATCAGTACCGAACTCGACCCACCGGTCGACCGGGTGGACGCGGCCGCGTTCGTGGCCAAATCCCTCGCCGAGCGATTACACGCGGGCCTGGCCGCGCACGGGCTTGCCTGCACGCGCTTGGGAATCTACGCGCGCAGCGAGCGCGACGAGGAGCTTGGCCGGGTTTGGCGGTGCGCGGAACCGTTGACCCCCAACGGGATCGCCGACCGGGTGCGCTGGCAGCTGGACGGCTGGTTACGGGTCGGCGGACCGACCGCCGGTATCCGGACACTGTGGCTTGAACCCGAGGAGGTAGTGGAAGGCAAAGCACTACAACTGGATCTATGGCGAGGCGAGGGGCACGCCGAGGCCGCGGAGAAGGCCGGCCGGGCGATGGTCCGGGTGCAAGGCCTGCTGGGCCCGGAAGCCGTGTGCACCCCGGTGCTTGGTGGCGGGCGCGACCCCAGCGAGCGAGTGCGGCTGGTGCCGTGGGGTGAAGAACTCAGCCCGGCGGCCGACCCCGGCCTGCCCTGGCCGGGGCACCTTCCGGCGCCCTCGCCCGCGGTCGTGTTCCCCGATCCGGTGCCCGCGACTGTCCTTGGCAAGTCGGGTGAGCCTGTTCACATCACTGCCCGGGACATGCTGACGACCCCGCCCACGGCGGTCGGCGTCAACGGCGGCGCCGCGCGTCCGGTGGCGGCCTGGGCTGGCCCGTGGACTGCGAACGAGCGGTGGTGGAATCGCGAACCGCAGTGTCACGCTCGGCTCCAGGTCCTCATTGGCGCGCAGCCGGCTCAAGCCGCCCTGCTGCTCGGCTACCACCAGGGAAAATGGGTCGTCTACGGTCACTACGACTGACCGTCGTCCGCTGATTCCGGCACCGCGTGTCCATTATCGCGACACCTGGGGTTCACCTGACTTGCGTGAAATTGCAGTTCCGGCATCGAGCGCGCCATCGTGGTAACCGGACAAAACGCTGGCATTTCCGATTGTCCACTGCGGGCGTCATATTTATTTTACGGCCATTGGAATCTCGGTAAGTGGAACTCGGTCGGGTTTGAAACCCGTGGATTCGGTGAATCGTTGAATCCGGGTCGGCTGACCAGAAGTCGCCACCACCTTGACGTTCCGTTCGATGGGGAGTCTATTCAAAGCAGTGTTCGCATTCCCCGGAAATACCCCAGGGAACGGAATTGGAAAGGGAGTGAGTGGCATGGGCGGCACGCCGGACTGGACCGCGAGGCGCTCGTACGAGCTGAAACACGTCGGGGTCAGGTGGCGAATTATGCCGGTACCGGTGCAGGCCGAGGAAACACCGCAGGAAGCAGCACGATCGCGGTGCCCGGCGGCAGCGGGTACCACTACGCGCCCGCGGCGATCGCGCCGCTGGAGCCCGCGGAGCGCAGCAAACATCGCGGTCGACCGCGACCGGACTCCGGTTTCCTAGCCGAACCAGCGAAGTACACCGGCACAGTCCGGGCCCGGTCGACCAGCACGACAGGGAGGCTGAGGCCAGCGGAACGGGAACCGTGCGGCTGGACATGGTGTCGCTGTTCCCGCGTGACACAGCATCCGTCCCACATCATGGCTTCCCGGTCGGTGAACCCGATGGGGAGCTGAGTTCGCACCACGGAGAGCCCTGTCCGGCAGGCGAGCCGGATCTTCTTGTCCCGCAACAGACCTGGACCGATTCACCGTCGCCGCACAATTTCACCCCGCAGTTGGCGAGCGCCACGGTCGTGCCGTTCGCCGACTCGTGCGCCACAGACGCATCTCGTGTCACTGGTGAAACAGTTGCGGAGCAAGGGTTTTAATGTGGGCGCCTCGTCATCCCTGGCAGGCGCGGGAGGAGGCGTATGGCTACAGCGCCTTGACGGCGGTGAGGAACCAGGTCAGGGCCGGAACGAGGGGGTCCGGTCGCGGCCAGCCGTTCACCGTCGCCAGCAGTTCCATGTAGCGGTCGCGCCGCGGGTCGTTCACGGCTTCCAGTTGTTCCACCAGCGCTCTGCGCGGCCCGTGGGCATCGATGATCTTCGTGGCGATCGCCGCCGCCTCAGCGGACTCCGGAGCGAGCCGCGGATCGGCCTGGTCACGCACCATGGCGGCGGCGTCCGGCCGTAACGGCCGATCCCGGTAATACTCGGCCATCCGGTGCATGGTCGCCTGGAAATCCTTGTCCTGAACAAGTTCAGTCAGTTCCAGCCACGCTTCGAGTTGGGCCGCCGACGGTGTCGCGGGCAAGTGGGGGGTCAGCGTCGTGGTGACGCCGGCATCAAGGTCGAGGGTCGTGGCGAAATCCATGACTGTGGCCAGGGATTTCAGCACGGCGTGCTGCGCCTTGAGCGTGCGGATCTGTTCTGCGAGTGCTTCGGCGTGTTTCGCCGCTGCGTCGGCCAACGGAGTCTCCTGGGTGAGGACCTTGCGGACAGTGCGCAGATCGAGGCCAAGTGACCGCAGCTCACGGACGAGCTCCAGCCGGGCCTGTGCGTCGGCCGAGTACTGGCGGTGACCGGCCGGGCTGCGGTCGGTCGGCGGAACGATGCCGCGGTCGGCGTAGAACCGGATGGCTTTCACCGTCAGGCCGGTTCGTCTGGCCAGTTCGCCGATCGAGTAGCGCACGTCGTCACCTTCGGGCCTCCCCATGGGGGAGACTCAAGCACATTCCGATCGGCCTGGGCACGTGGTAAGACGGCCTGATCATCAGCAGCCCGTTCGATGACCTCGACGACTACGTCCGGCTCCCGCGGATCAGTCAGCATGGACTGGGACCGCTGGTCACATACTCCACAGTGGACAGCGGATGGCCGGTCGCTGATCGTCACGACCGATGACCATGGCCGCGTGCCGGTGTGGCGAGTTCCTGTGCTTCCTGGACGAGAACCACTGGCAAACCGAATCACACGAAGGTGTGGAACCGACAGTCTTCGCATTCCTGGCCCACCACGTGCTGGGCGAGCCGTGGCGGCGGCCGGAGCACCTGGCTGACCAGCCGAAACACCACGAGGGGCGCCGTGCTCAGCACGAGGCGCCCCTCGACTTGACCAAGGTGACCCGTAGGGACATACTCGAACACATGTTCGAGAACTTCTCTTCGCTGTCCCGGTCCGACCGGGACATGGCTCAGGATCTGCTGGCCGAACTGATCCCGAGGCAGCGCCCGCCGATGGACGATCAGCCCCGGAAGTTCTGGGGCCCTGGGGGTGGCGGCGGCGGGTATCCCGGCCCGGCCGACGCGGACTTGAAGTAGGCGTTCGACTCGGGCTGGAACAGGAAGTACATCGTGGCGGCGAGCGCGGCCAGCTGCACGATCAGGACGATCAACAGCACCGCGCCGAACCCGCCGAGGACGGTGAACAGCAGGCCGATGCCGAACAGCGCGATCAACCCGAACAACAGGCCGAGGCCGGTGAGGACCGCCAACACGATCCGCGCCCACTCCGCGCCGTTGCGCATCATCACCGCGATGACGAACAGGCCGGCGGCGATCAGGACGCCGAAGATGACCGAGCCTGCGTTGTAGAAACCGCCGTAGTAGCTGGAGAACCCGATCGCGTAGACGATGTTGTAGAGCGCGCTGAAGATCGCGCCACCGCCGGCGAGCAGGAACGCCCAGATGACGCTCTTGGGCGTGGGCAGCGTCGGCCGGTTGCCGCCGGAGCCCCAGTTCGCGCCGATACCGGTGAACTTCTGGGCGAAACCGGGGATTTCCGGGGTCTTTCTGCCACTACCGCCTGGCTGCTGGTAGTTGCCGTAAGGCTGTTGCGGCTGGCCATAAGGAGGCTGGGGCTGGCCGTACGGCGGCTGCTGGCCGTAGGGCTGTTGCGGACCGCCTTGAGGCTGCCCTTGGCCTTGTGGTCCTTGGCCATATGGGTTGCCGCCGGGTTGGCCCGGCTGGTACGGGCCCTGCGGGTGCTGAGTCACGGCTGGACGGTAAACGCGGGGAACGCTCCGAAAAAGGGTTCTTGTTCCCAAGTGGACCAAAGTCTGCCCGGTTGGGCAGTTGCCGGATAACCCGAAAGGGGGCGAGATGGGCTGGAACAACCCACCCGTCCGATGGTCGGATCTTGAGCGAGCCTTGTCCGGCAAGCCTTTCCAGACCGGCGACGGCGGCGACAGTCCAGCGTGGACACACCATCGCGACCCGTACACGCTCCCGCCGGACTTCGAGTTGCCCGGCGCGACCGACCATCCCGGTGGTGCGGAACGGGTGCCGTACGCCGAACTGCACTGCCATTCCAACTTCAGTTTCCTTGACGGCGCCAGCCATCCCGAGGAACTCGTCGAGGCTGCCGCCATCCAAGGCCTTGAAGCGATCGCGATCACCGACCACGACGGCATGTACGGCGTGGTCCGGTTCGCCGAAGCCGCCAAGGAACTCGGTGTCCGCACTGTCTTCGGTACTGAACTGAGCCTCGGCCTGCCCGAACCGCAGACCGGCGTGCCGGATCCGGTCGGCGAGCACCTGTTGCTGTTGGCGCGCAGGCTGGACGGGTACACCGCACTGTGCCGGGCGATCAGCGCGGGACAGCTCAACGGTGCCGAGAAGGGCCGTCCGGTGTACGACATCGAGCAGGTCGTCGAGGAGACCAAGGACAAATGCGTTGTGCTCACCGGCTGCCGCAAGGGCGCCGTGCGCCGCGCACTGGACACCGACGGGCCAGCCGCCGCGGCCGCAAAGCTCAAGCAACTCGTTGACATGTTCGGCAAAGAGCACGTCTTCGTCGAACTGACCGACCACGGTATGCCGCAGGACAGTTTCCGCAACGACGTGCTCGCCGGGCTGGCCGCGGAATTCGGGCTGCCGACAATCGCGACGAACGCCGTGCATTACGCGCACCCGAACCGGGCCCGGCTGGCAGCGGCAATGGCCGCCGTGCGGTCCCGGAAAAGCCTGGACGAGATGGCGGGCTGGCTTCCGCCTGCGACCGCGTACTTGCGGTCCGGTGCGGAAATGAAGGCGCGGTTCGACCGGCGTTATCCCGGTGCCGTCCAGCGAGCCGCCGTCCTCGGCGTCGACCTTTCGTTCGATTTGCGTTTGGTGGCGCCGAAATTGCCGCCATTCGACGTGCCGCCGGGGCATACCGAGGATACGTACCTGCGGTATCTGACGTACAAGGGCGCGGCGAACCGCTACGGCCGGTCGGATGAGAATCCCAAGGCGTACGCGCAGATCGAGCACGAGCTCGAGGTGATCAAGGAACTCGGGTTTCCCGGGTATTTCCTCGTGGTGTGGGACATCGCGCGGTTCTGCCGGGAAAGCAACATCCTCTGTCAGGGCCGTGGCTCGGCCGCGAACTCCGCGGTCTGCTACGCGTTGGGCATCACAGGCGTCGACGCGGTTGCGCACAACTTGTTGTTCGAACGGTTCCTCGCACCGGCCCGCGACGGCCCACCGGACATCGACCTGGACATCGAGTCCGATCGCCGCGAGGAGGCGATCCAGTACGTCTACCGGAAGCACAACCGTTGGTGCGCCGCGCAAGTCGCGAACGTGATCACGTACCGGGCCAAGTCGTCGGTCCGGGACATGGCGCGTGCGCTCGGCTATTCGCCGGGACAGCAGGACGCGTGGAGCAAGCAGATCGACCGCTGGGGCCCGGTGAAGGCCACAGTGGACGAGAACGACCACGACATCCCCGATGTCGTGCTCGAACTGGCCAACGAGATCGAGGGTTTCCCTCGGCACCTGGGCATTCACTCCGGCGGGATGGTGATCTGCGACCGGCCGGTCGGCGAGGTCTGCCCGATCGAATGGGCCACGATGGCCGATCGTTCGGTGCTGCAGTGGGACAAGGACGACTGCGCGTCGATCGGGCTGGTCAAGTTCGACCTGCTCGGCCTCGGCATGCTCTCCGCACTGCACTACGCGATCGACCTGGTGCGTGAGTTCGAGGACACCGAGGTGGACATCGCCAACCTCGACCTCGGCGACAAGAACATCTACGACATGCTCAGCAAAGCCGACTCGATCGGTGTGTTCCAGGTGGAGAGCCGCGCGCAGATGGCCACGCTGCCCCGGCTCAAACCGCGCAAGTTCTACGACCTCGTGGTGGAAGTCGCCTTGATCAGGCCGGGCCCGATCCAGGGCGGCTCGGTGCATCCGTACATCCGCAGGCGCAACGAACTCGAACCGACCACGTACGAGCACGATCTGCTGAAACCGGCGTTGAAGAAAACCCTTGGCGTGCCGTTGTTCCAGGAACAGATGATGCAACTCGCGGTCGACGTCGGCGGGTTCAACGCGGCGGAAGCCGATGAGCTCAGACGGGCGATGGGCGCCAAGAGGTCCACATACCGGATGGAACGCCTGCGGGAGAGGTTCTACGAGGGCGCGGCGAAAAAGGGGATCACCGGTGATCTGGCCGAGCGGATCTACACGAAGATGCTGGCGTTCGCCAACTTCGGCTTCCCGGAAAGTCACGCGCTGAGCTTCGCGCACCTGGTGTTCGCCAGCTCCTACTTCAAGTACTACCACCCGGCCGCGTTCTGCGCCGCGTTGTTACGGGCCCAGCCAATGGGTTTCTACTCACCGCAGTCCCTGGTCGCCGACGCCCGCAGGCACGACGTGGAAGTGCGCGGCCCGGACATCAACGCCAGCCTCGCGCACGCGACCTTGGAACGTACGGACGCGAAACCCGCTGTGCGACTGGGGATTGGCACGGTACGGACGATCGGCCAGAAACTCGCGGAGATGATTGTCGCGGAACGGCGGGAAAACGGGCCGTTCGCCAGCATGACCGACCTGGCCAGGCGCGTTCAGCTGACCACGGCCCAGGTCGAAGCGTTGTCGACGGCGGGAGCCTTCGGCTGCTTCAAGATCAGCCGGCGGGCGGCCCTGTGGTCCGCCGGTGCCGTCGCCGGTGACCGGCCAGACCGGCTGCCAGGCACGACCGCCAGCGCCGAAGCGCCGGCACTGCCAGGGATGGAAGCGGTCGAACTCGCGGTGGCCGACGTCTGGGCCAACGGCCTGTCGCCGGACAGTTTCCCGACCCAGTTCGTCCGCGAGCACCTCACCGAACTGGGTGCGCTCACGGCCGCTGAATTGTCCAATGTGGATAACGGGACCCGGGTCCTGATCGGCGGCGCCGTGACACACCGCCAGCGCCCGGCGACCGCGGGCGGTGTGACGTTCCTGAACATCGAAGACGAGACCGGGATGGTGAACGTGGTGTGCTCACCGGGTTTGTGGGCCAGGTACCGCCGGGTGGCCAGGGGGAGTTCGGCCATGCTGGTCCGCGGGATCGTCGAGAAGGCCGAGGGAGTCATCAGCCTGCAAGCCGACCGTCTGCAGAACCTGAACTTACGGATCCCTTCGAAGTCACGGGATTTCCGTTAGATCACGGCTGGCGACCTGTCAGCGCGAGGTACTTGTCCTTCCACGACGCGTCCTCGCCGACCTCGACGGGTTGGCGGTAGATGCCGAAGGAGCGCCACATGTCCGCGGATGGCGCGGTGCCTTCGTACATGCCGCGCGCGAGCTCCTCGGTGATCGGTGACGGGACGCCGATGTGCAGCGCGAGGTCGTGCGCGACGAGACTGCGGGCGATGTTGAGCTGCCAGAAGTAGTCCCACGCCGGCACATCGCCGTAGGCACAGTGGACGGTCGCGTCCCGGTCGGTGACCTCGCGGGCGGCTGCCAGAGCGGCCTCGGCGATCCGGTTGATGTTGCCGGCGCGGTCGTCGCCGAGCAGGTCACCGTCGTAGCGGTCGCGGCCGACCTCGTCCATCGTCCGGCCCGCGAGCATGTCCGGGATCCACGAATCGTCGTAGGCGTGGTGGTTGAGCACCTGGCGTACCGGCAGTGGCTTGTCCGCGCCCTCCATGTCGAACATCGGCGGGAACATCGTGTCCAGGTGCTCGTCCCGCACCTGCGTGTAAACACTGACGGCGGCGGTCTCGGCCTGCAGGAAGACTTCGGCTTCGGGAATCATGCGGTCAGCTTATGAACTATTCAGGTCAGTTCTCGGCCGCAATCAAAATGCAGGTACATTCGGTTCCGATGCGGCGACACGGCGGTGAGCACGGTGGTGGACACCACCCCTCTGGGGCTACCCCAGGGAGCACGGATTTACCTGCGGATGGCGCCCCACGCGCGACGGCACACGCTGTGTACGCATGGGCGCGCGGATATCGGGAGAACGAGTCACTCCGTGTCGCCGCATCCGCTCTCGACGGCCCGTGGACCCAGGCCGATATCGCGACGAGATTGAGCGCGCTGTACGCCGACCCGGCCGCCGCCGAGGTCATGGCCGACCTGCTGGTCTCGCACAGTCCACGCCAGCCCTTCGGCAGCCTTCATGACCTCGCACGTCAGATCGCGGCATTCCCGCCATTGCCCGAACCACCGGCGCCCGAGCCGCCGCGGCCCAAGAAATCGCTTGACCTACAAGCATTGCTGGACGTCACAGCGTCCGAATTGGACTGGCTGGCCGACGCGAGAGGCTGGAACAAACGCGCCGGACAACCGTTGTGGCACTACCGATCCCAGTGGGTCGGCACGTCCACCGGCGGGCTGCGGTTGATCGAGGCGCCCAAACCACGGCTGGCCGAAGCGCAACGCCGGATCGCCCGCCACCTTGACCTGCCTGTGCACGAAGCGGCGCACGGATTCCGGAAAGGACGGTCAGCGCTCACGTATGCCGCGCCACACGCGGGAAAGCCGCTGGTGGTCAGGATGGACCTGGAAGGCTTCTTCGTCTCGGTCACCGGGCCGCGAGTGCGCGCGCTGTTGCACGAGTACGAGCACGCCACCGCTTTGGCCGGTTTGCTCACGACCCGGACTCCGCTGAAGGTGATCCACTCCGCGCCGAAAACGTCGGGTGATCCCGGCATTCGGCGAAGGTTGTTGGCACGCCTGGCACATCAGCACCTGCCCCAGGGAGCGCCGTCGTCACCCGCCGTTGCCAACGCCGTCGCGTACCGGCTCGACTGCCGACTGCATGGCCTGGCGAAAGCGCTGGGCGCCGACTACACGCGCTACGCCGACGACCTGGCGTTCTCCGGTCCGCAAACGCTTCCGTTGTACCGCTTGCTTCCTGGGGTCGTGACGATCGCGCGGGACGAAGGCTTCCGGGTCCGCCCGGACAAGACCTCGATCGCCGGACAGCACCAACGGCAGAAACTTGCTGGACTCGTGGTCAACACCGCGCCGGCTGTCCCACGCGCCGAGTACGACGCGCTGAAAGCCTTGTTGCACAACTGTGTCAGGACGGGGCCGCAAGCACAGAACCGCGCCGGACACAGCGATTTCCAGGCGTACGTGCGCGGCCGGATCGAGTGGGTGGCGGCAGGTCACCCGGCCAGAGGTGCGAAGTTGCGCGAGCTGTTCAGCCAGGTCACCTGGTAGTCCCTTACCATCCCGGTGTGGCCGAGGGCGAAGCCGATTTCGAGATCGGTAAGGACGGCTTGACCGTGATCATCGTGGGTGTCGACGGCAGCCCACCGTCCTTGCACGCCGCCGCGTGGGCGGGCGGCCTGGCCCGGCGGGAACGGGCCAAGCTCGTCCTCGTCTACGTCGAGCCGATCGCCAGTCCGGCGTACTGGACGGCGATGGGCATGGCGGGCGCCACCGAGGCCGCGACCGCGTTCGTCGACGAGATTCGCCGCGAAGCCGCCGCCTACCTCGACCATGCCGGGATCCCGTGGGAGCTCGTGCACTACCGCGGCGATCCGGCGCACGGCCTGGAAGCCCTCGCTGAGGAGCGACGCGCCGACTGCATCGTCGTCGGTCGCTCCCGGCACGGACGTGGCCTGGTCGGCTCGGTGCCCAAGATGCTCGTCAAGGACGCCAAGCGGCCGGTCGTCGTCGTTCCCTGAACGAGTGCGAAGACGACAAAGACGGCCATGCCTGGCCGTCTTTGTCGTCTTCAAAAATGCGAATCAGGTCAATGGCGGCGGTTCCCGGCCGGGGATCTCGACCAGGTAGCCGTCCTCGATCAGGTCCTCGACGGCGTGCGGCAGCAGGAACGCCGTCCCGCCACCCGGCTGCTCGAACCACGGGATGGCCACGCCGGTCAGCACCTCGAACGGCTGCTGCACCCGATACACGCGGTACTCCCGGTTCACCCACTCCGGTACGAGCGACCGCAACGGGAACGGCGTGCCGACGGCGTACGTCAGGTTGCCGTCGCCATCACCGAACCGGTCGATCTCGGTGCCCGGGTGCAGTTCGATCATTCGCTTGCCACGGAACAACGTCAGCGGCGGCTCGCCGTACAGCGGCTGGATCGGCCAGTCCTGCGGACGGGTCTCCGTCATCGCGTTACCGGCGCCACCACGGCTGGGGGCAGGCAGCATCGCTGTGGAGTTGCCCACCTCAGGCGGCGGAGGCGCGGCGGGTACCGATACGGGCTCGCGCTCGTCCGTGTCCTCCAACGCCGACAACGAAGGCAGCGAGAGGACTGTCCGCTCGGCTATGTCGTTCTCGTCAGCAACCGGGGGAGGCGGCGGAGGCGGGGGCGGCGGTGCTGGGGGTGCGGCGGCCGGAGCGGGCTCCGGCAGCGCGGGCCGAGGCCCGTCCAGCAACACCTTGCCCAGCAGGAACGCCGTGGCGTCGGCGACGTCTTCGAAGTCCGACGGCGAAACGTACTGGTCACGCTCGTACCAGCCGACTCGCCAGCCGTCGTCGACCCACTCGAGGTTCCAGGTCCGGTCCACCGGCGGGCCGATCCGGTACGCCGAGTCCGGCACGCCCAGGTCGGCGAACTTCGCCCGGAGCGCGTTCAACGCGGGACCAGGCGACGGAGGCGCGGGCACGGCCGGGACCGCCGGCACGGTCGGCGGCTGTGGGACAGCCGCGACGGCAGGCGGCGCGGGAGGCGGGGGCGGTGGTGGAGGAGGCGGTGGCGCGACCGGACGGCCTGGCGGAGGCGGCGGCGCGCCACGGTTGACCACGGCGGACGCTTCGTTCACCGTCGCCTCGTCGACCTCAGGCAGTTCGAAGCCCTGCCTGCGGATGTGCGTGACCAGGTCGGGCTCGGGGCTGACGCCGTACGTACGCAGGTAGTAGTTCACCGACGCGGGCCAGATCCACGTGCCGTCGGTGTGGAACGCGATCGGCACCGAGTTGCGGCCCTCGGGATCCAGCCGGTCGACGTCGTAGCCACGGCTGGGCATCGCCAACGGGCCGTCGTCCAGGTAGGCCAGCATCGCCTCGGTGTCGAGCTCGTCGATCTGCGGCCGGTTGACGATCGGCCGGCCCTGCGGGCCCATTCCGTCGAACGTCCTGGCGATCCGGAACCGCTGGCGCTCGAAACCACCCGGCGGGGTGGACGGTGGCGACATCGGGGCGGGCGGCGGAGCAGGCGGAGGCGCGGCCAGCCGCCGGGTGAGCCACTCCGGGATGTTCTCGTCCTCACGGGGGAACATCTGCAGCTCGTCGGGGTACGCCGGAGGCGGCGGCGGGTTGTCCCACTGCGGCTCGTCGCGGTCGTACTCCAGGTTGTAGCTCGACGGCCGATCCAGCTGGTAGCGCGCGTTGAACCAGGTCCCCCGGCCGTCGCGGTACATGCCCGCACGCAGGCGCGCGAACAACGCGGCCATGTCCGGCGAGACCGTCCAGGCCCTCGGCTCCTCGTTCTCGCAGGTCAGTTCGGCCGACATCTCGTGATAGCGGCCGACAGCCCGGTAGTGCACCACGACTTGCTGCCACTCCGGCGGTGCAGCCCGCAGCAGCGCCAAGCCGATCTGCTTGACCAAGGTGTCCTGCTCGGTCGGATCCAGCTGGGTCGGTTGCGTCACGTCCCCATCCTCCCTTTTTCGACCTGGTTCGGCACATGCGTCATTCGCCATATGCCCAACCCGGCCCGTGACGTCCTTGAGAGTAATCGTTCGCAGATTGTCGGTGCCCCTTGAGACAGTGAGCGGGTGCTGCAGCCCTATCGCGAACTCGCCGCCGTCCCCCGGGTGCCAGGCCTGCTGACCTGGGCAACGTTGGGCCGTCTGCACATGACCGGCACCCCGCTGGCGATGTCGTTCCTGATCGCCGGATGGACCGGGTCGTACGCGATCGCGGGTGTGATCGGCGCCGCTCTGCTGGTCGGTCTCGGGGTCTCCGGACCGATGCGTGGCCGGGCGGCCGACCGTCGTGGTGCCGCGGACCTGATCGTCTTCACGGGCGTCAGCTACGGCATCGGGATGACGGTGCTGGCCTTCCTGCCCACCTGGCTGCCCAGTTCGTGGTGGCCGCTGATGGCGGTGGCCGCGTTCACCGTAGGCCTGTTCAACCCGCCGGTCATCCCCGTGGGCCGGGCGATCTGGCCGCGGCTGCTGTCCGGATCGGCGCTGAACTCGGTCTACACCGTGGACGCCACGCTGACCGAGCTGATGTACGCCGTCGGCCCGCTGCTGGCCGCGGCCTTGGTCGCCGCGGTCAATCCCGAGCTGTCCATTGTGATCTCGGGCGCATTGGCCACGATCGGGGCACTCGGGTTCGCCCGGATGCTGACGTTGGCTGGACTGGGCGGACCGGTGCCGACGATCCACCACGCCAAGCCACGGCGCGCGGGGCTGTTCAACGTGCCTGGTGTGGTCGCCTCGCTGATGCTGTCGTTCTTCCTGGTCGCGGCGTTGCTGATGGTCGACATGACGATCGTGGCCTGGGCGCGCAACGTGAACCTGCCGATCCTGGCCGGTGTGCTCGGCGCGGTTTGGGCGGTCGGCTCCGGTATCGGCGGGCTGATCGCGGGAGGTTTGACCGGGACGCCGAAGCTGACCCGCCGCGTAGTGCTTAACCTGGTTGGAGTGGCCGCACTGGTACCTGTGTTACCCCCGGTGTTCGACCCGGCGTCGCCGTGGTTGATCGGCGTGGTGCTGCTGTTCGGCGGTGCCGCGATCGCGCCCGCCGTCGCTGCGGCGAACGCACGGCTTGGTGAGCTCGCGCCGGAAGCGCGCAGAACCGAGGCGTATGGCTGGTTATCGTCGGCGTCCACCGCCGGCTTCGCGTTCGCGTTGCCGACGTCCGGCTTTCTGCTGGACAACGGTGGGCCGTCGTACGCCGCGGCCGGCTCGGTCGTGCTCGTCGCGCTGGGCGTCGTGCTGGCGATGCGGATACCTGCGGCGAAACCTGTGCCGGTCCTGTCGTGAGGCGATGGCCGTACGGTCTGGCAGCGGTCGTAACCGGGGTTCTTCTCTCGTCCCAAGGACGAGTCAACGGTCAGCTAGGCGCGCAACTGCAAGACGGCGTGTTGGCGGCGCTTATCTCTACGGGCTTCGGCTGGATCGTGCTTGTCGCTTCGGTGGTCCTCACGCCTGCCGGGCGACGTGGTGCCGGCCGGGTCGTGGAGGCGTTGCGCAAACGGGAGCTGCGCTGGTGGCAGTGCCTCGGCGGGTTCGTCGGGGCGTACATGATCTTCACGCAGGGTGTCACGATCACCGCGCTCGGCGTGGCCGTGTTCACCGTCGCGACGGTCAGCGGCCAGCTGGTGAGCAGCCTGCTCGTGGACCGCGCCGGTCTCGGGCCGGCCGGGCCGCAGCCGATCACCGTCTGGCGGCTGCTCGGCGCGGCGATCGCCGCGGGCGCGGTCGTGCTCGCCCTGCAAGGCCAGTTCGACAAGCCGGAGAACGTGTGGCTGTTCGTCCTGCCCGCGATCGCCGGGTTCGGGCTGGCCTGGCAGACCGCGATGAACGGGCAGATCCGCGAGGCGTCCGGGAACGCGGTCGTCGCCGCGATGGTCAACTTCGGCGTGTCCATGGTGCTGCTGATCGTCGCGTCCGTGGTGGATGTGCTGATCCGTGGCTGGCCGGCGAACTTCCCCGACGAGTGGTGGATCTACACGGGCGGGGCGTTCGGGATCTTCGTGATCGGCATCTCGACGATCACCGTGCGCGCCATCGGGGTGCTCTTGCTCAGCCTGTGCGTGGTCGCCGGACAGCTGATCGGCGCGGTCCTGCTGGACGTCTTCGTGCCCGCCCGGGATGCCCACCTCACGTCCACCGAGGTGCTTGGCGCGGTGATCACCCTGGTCGCGGTGGCCGTCGCCGCGGTACGTACCTCTGAGAGGATGACGGCGTGAGCGCGACGATCCTGGATGGCAAGGCGACCCGTGACGCGATCTACGAGGACCTCAAGGTGCGCGTGGCCGCACTGCGGGCCAAGGGGATCGCGCCCGGCCTGGGCACGGTGCTGATCGGTGACGACCCGGGATCGGCGATGTACGTCCGTGGCAAGCACGCGGACTGCGCGAAGGTCGGGATCACCTCGATCCGCAAGGATCTGCCCGCGGACATATCCCAGGAAGACGCCGAAGCCGTACTGGACGAGCTGAACGCCGACCCCGCGTGCACCGGCTACATCGTCCAGTTGCCGGTGCCCAAGCACCTGGACACGGGCAGGCTGCTGGAGCGCGTCGACCCGTCGAAGGACGCGGACGGCCTGCACCCGGTCAACCTCGGCCGGTTGGTGCTGATGGAGCCCGCACCGCTGCCGTGCACGCCGCGCGGCATCGTCGAGCTGCTCAACCGCTACCAGGTGCCGATCGCGGGCCAGAACATCACGGTCGTCGGCCGTGGCGTGACCGTCGGCCGCCCGCTTGGCCTGCTGCTCACCCGTCGCTCCGAGAACGCGACGGTCACTTTGTGTCACACGGGCACGAAGGACCTGGCCGCCGAGGTCAGCCGGGCGGACATCGTGGTCGCCGGTGCCGGTGTCCCGCACCTGATCACCCCGGAGATGGTCAAGCCAGGCGCGGCCGTGCTGGACGTCGGGGTGAGCCGCACCGAGTCCGGAATGGCCGGTGACGTGCACCCGGATGTCCGTTCCGTGGCTGGGTTCCTGTCGCCGAACCCAGGCGGTATCGGCCCGATGACCAGGGCGATGCTGCTGACCAACGTGGTCGAGGCCGCCGAGGCCCAGGCGTGACCGTCGTGCCGTCCAAATCGAAGCTGCGCGATCAGTGGCCGTTCGGCCTGGTGCTGTTGATCGTGGTGGTCGGCCTCGCGCTGATCGCCATGTACTACTGGCGCCGCGGCACGTCCTTGATCGGCGGTGCCCTGCTGGTCGCCGCGGCCCTGCGGCTGCTGCTGCCGGACAGCAAGGCCGGCCTGCTGGCCGTGCGCAAGCGCCGGGTGGACATCCTGCTGTACGGCGGGTTCGGCCTGATGATCCTGTACATCTCGGCCTCGATCATCGGCGGCCCGCTCAACTGATCGGCCGGGACCGCCTCGGCCAGGTGGCCATCGGGAACAGCTTTTCGACCGAAGTCGTGGCGGCGGGATGTCCATAACGTCGTCACCATGACCGCGACGCAACTGAAAGCAATCCACTTCGGACTGATCGGGTTCGCCCTGATCTGGCCGGTTGTCCTGCTGGCCCTGCGCGGCAGGGTGCGTCCGCTGGTCAGCGGAGCCGTCACGCTCTACGCCAGCCTGGCGCTCGCGGTCGTGTTCCTGCCGCTGCCGACGTCGTCGACGCCACGGCTGAAGCAGGAGATCCAGCTCGTGCCGTTCCAATGGGTCCTGGACACCGTCGGCGGCGACATCAACGCGGCCGAACAGGTCTTCCTGAACGTCCTGTTGTTCGTGCCGCTGGGCATTTTCGCCCGCGTGCTGTGGCGGTGCACCGCGCAGCAGGCTCTCATGATCGGGTTGGTGGCGTCGCTCACGATCGAGGTCACCCAATTGAGCGGCAACTTCGGCACGGCACCGTTCGTCTACCGGATCTTCGACGTGGACGACCTGATCACGAACACCTTCGGCGCTTTGCTGGGTTACCTGCTGGCAAACGCCGTCCTGCGTGCTCGTGTCCCAGCGCACCTGAGGGCTATGTCACCGGTCCGGGACCACGCGTTGCGGGGTTGATAGCCTGCCGGGGCTGGTCCCGGCGCTGAGACTGTGCTGGCGGTAGCTGGTCACGCCCGAGACCCCAATACACGCTTGAGTGGATCGGAAGGCAATGACCCGCACCCCCGTCAACGTCACCGTAACCGGCGCGGCCGGCCAGATCGGCTACGCCCTGCTGTTCCGTATCGCGTCCGGGCAGCTGCTCGGCCAGGACACCCCGGTGCGCCTGAAGCTGCTGGAGATCGCGCCCGCGCTCAAGGCGGCCGAAGGCACCGCGATGGAGCTGGACGACTGCGCGTTCCCGCTGCTGTCCGGCATCGACATCACCGACGACCCCAACGTGGCGTTCGACGGCGTGAACGTCGCGCTGCTCGTCGGCGCGCGGCCGCGGACCAAGGGCATGGAGCGCGGTGACCTCCTCGAGGCCAACGGCGGCATCTTCAAGCCGCAGGGCCAGGCCATCAACGCGCACGCCGCGGACGACGTCCGCGTGCTCGTGGTCGGCAACCCGGCCAACACCAACGCTTTGATCGCCCAGTCGCACGCTCCGGACGTGCCGGCGGACCGCTTCACCGCGATGACCCGGCTCGACCAGAACCGCGCGTACACCCAGCTGGCCAAGAAGCTGGGCGTGACCGTGAACGACATCCGCAAGCTCGTCATCTGGGGCAACCACTCGGCCACCCAGTACCCGGACCTGTTCCATGCTGAGGTCAACGGCCGCAACGCCGCCGAGGCCGTGAACGACCAGGCCTGGATCGAGAACGACTTCATCCCGACCGTGGCCAAGCGGGGTGCGGCGATCATCGAGGCGCGGGGCGCGTCCTCGGCCGCGTCGGCCGCCAACGCCGCGATCGACCACGTCTACGACTGGGTGAACGGCACCGCGGAGGGCCAGTGGGTCTCCGCCGGCGTCGTGTCGGACGGCTCGTACGGCACGCCGGAAGGCCTGATCACGTCCTTCCCGGTGGTCTCGAAGGACGGCAAGTACGAGATCGTCCAGGGCCTGGAGATCGACGACTTCTCCCGCGCGAAGATCGACGCCTCCAACGCCGAGCTCGCCGAAGAGCGTGACGCGGTGAAGGCCCTCGGCCTGATCTGATCCCCCTCGTGAGTGTTTTGGCCGGTTAGAACCGGCCAAAACACTCACGATGCTCTACCAGGCGACGGGCAGCGAGTGCACGCCGTAGATCGCCATGTCGTCGCGCATCGGCACGTCCTGCGGCTCGACCGCCAGCCGCAGCGTCGGGAATTCGCGCAGCAGCGTGGCGAAGCCGATCCGCATCTCGATACGGGCCAGTTGCTGGCCGAGGCATTGGTGGATGCCGTGCCCGAACGCGACGTGCCCGGTCGGGGTTCCGTTGAGCGCCAAGCGATCCGCCTCGACGAACCGCATCGGGTCACGGTTGGCCGCGGGCAGGGAGATCGCCAACGGCTCACCGGCCTTGACCAGCTGGCCGTCCAGTTCGACGTCCTCGATCGCGGTCCGCGTCGTTCCGAAGTGGACGATGGTGAGGTAGCGCAGCAGTTCCTCGACCGCGTTGTCCACCAGGCTTTCGTCGGAACGCAGCACCGCCAGCTGATCCGGGTTGGTCAGCAGCGTGTAGGTGCCGAGCGCCAACATGTTCGCGGTGGTCTCGTGGCCGGCCACGAGCAGCAGGAAACCGATGTTGCTCATTTCCTCGTCGGTCAGCTCGTTCAGCTGCACCAGACCGGTCATCAGGTCGTCGCCCGGCTGTTCGCGTTTCGCCTTGACCAGGCCGAGCATGTAGTCCTCGACCGACTGGACCGCCGCGCGCACCTCCTCGACCGGCTTGTTGAGCGACAGCATGTTGCTGGAGTCGCGCTGGAACCGGCCGCGATCGGCGTACGGCACGCCCAGCAGCTCGCAGATCACCAAGGACGGGATCGGCAACGCGAACTCCGGCACGAGGTCGACCGGCGGACCGTGCCTGCGCATGCCTTCGATGTGCTCGTTGGTGATCTCCTGGATGCGCGGGATGAGCTGGTTCATCCGGCGCACGGTGAACTGCCCGGTCAGCAGCCTGCGGTAGCGCGTGTGCTCCGGCGCGTCCTGCGCGATGAACATGCCGGGCTTGGTCGGCTCGTTGGCCAGGTTGTCGCGGATCGGCGATTTCCGAAGCTCACCGCGGGCGCTGAACCTGGCGTCCGCGAGGATCGCGCGCGTCAGCTTGTGCGAGGTGACCAGCCAGCCGACCGTGCCGTCGGCGAACGTCAGTCTGCTCAACGGACCGCGGTCGTGCAGCTCCGGTGGTGGGTCCAGCGGTGTGGTGCGGTGCTGGGGGATCGTCGGGACGTCAGGCAGTGTCTCGGTCATTCGTTCACTCCTTGGCAGTCGTCCCCATCGACGTTTCTCCGTGAACCTGACCTGCCCCTGTCACTTTCCTGACGAACTGCTGACCGTCGGCAGCTCCACGGTGAATGTGCTGCCTTCGCCGAGCTTTGTGGCCACGGTGATCTCGCCGCCGTGCGCCTGCACGATCCCGCGTGCGATCGCCAGTCCCAGCCCGGAGCCGCTGACGGCTCGATTTTCCGCACGGTAGAAGCGTTCGAAGACGCGTGCCGCCGTTTCCGGTGGCATGCCAGGCCCTTCATCGGTGACGGACAGCCGGTTGCCGTGCACGCTGACAGTGATCGGTGTGCCGTATGGCGTGTGCCGCACGGCATTGCTCATCAGGTTCGCCAGCACGTGCCGCAGCAGGGTCTCGTCGCCGTTGACGATCATCTCGGCTGGTGCGTCGAGGGTGATCGATGTGTTCGGGATCAGCATCGACGTGTCCGCGACGACCTCGGCGGCGATCCTGCGCACGTCGACCGGGTCGCGCCGGATGGTCCGGTTCAGATCAAGGCGGCTCAGTTCGAGCAGTTGGTCGACCAGGTGGTTCATCCGGTTGACCTCCTTCTCGATCCGGCTGAGCGCCTTCGCCGCCAGCTCCGGTTCACCGGATACGCGTTGCAGTTCCGCCCAGCCGCGGATCGTGGTCAGCGGTGAGCGCAGTTCGTGCGAGGCGGCGGCGACGAATTCGAGCAGTCGCGTTTCCATGTCCCGCTGTTCTCGCAGGGACCGGTTGAGCACGTGCGCGCCGAACACGGTCACGACGAGCACAGCGGCACCGGTCGCGATCAGCTCGAACACCAGCAACTGCTGGACGGCGTCCTCACCGGGACTCAGGCTGCCGCCGACGATCACGTACCGGAATCGCACCGGCGTGGACGTGCCCGGCAGGTTGATCGCCGCGTTCGCGCCGAGATCGAAGGTCTGCACTCGGAATCGAGTGTCCGAAGAGGACACCGTGATCGGCTGCGCGGCCCAGTCGGCGGGCACCGGGTCGGGGATCGGTGGCGCGGTGATCGGCTCCCCGGACAGCAAGTACGGCTTCGCGATTGCCAGTACGTGCCGGTCCTGGGCGACAACGACCGCGACGAACCCCTCAGGCAGTTGCTGTTCGAGCGTCAGACCGTCCACATTGATCGTTCGGTTGCCGATGATCGGCAATGACCGCTGCACCTCGGTCAGGGTGCGTTCGACCCGGTTGAGGGCGTAGAGATCGACCACGAACAGCGCGGCCACGTTGATGATCGCCATGGCCAGCAGGGTCAGCGAGATCAGGCCGAACAGCATCCGGCCGCGGACCGCGCGGATTCCCTTGCGGGACATCAGGTCTCAGCGATCCGGTAGCCGAACCCGCGGACGGTGTGGATCAGCGGGCGACGGCCGGCGTCGACCTTGTGCCGCAACCGGGAGACGAGTTTCTCGACCACGCCCTCGCCGAACTCGTGCTGCCAGACGTGCTGCAGGATCTGCTCTTTGGTCATCACCTGACCGGCGTTGACCATCAGGTACCGCAGCAGTTTGTACTCCGTCGGGGTGAGGTCGAGCGCCTCGCCGTCGCGGACGGCCTGGAACTTGGTCTCGTCGAGGACCAGGTCGGCGCAGCGCAGCACCGGTTCGTCCGGTCTTGGGCCGGATCTGCGCAGCAGCGCCTGCACCCTGGCGAGGAGTTCAAGCACGTGAAAGGGCTTGGTGACGTAGTCGTCGCCGCCGATCCGCAGCCCGGTCACGGTGTCCTCGACCGAACTGCGCGCGGTCAGGAACAGCACAGGGGGCGCGTGCCCGCGCTCGGCCAGCCTGCGGCACACGGTGAAACCGTCCATATCAGGCAGCATCACGTCGAGAATGATCATGTCTGGGCGTTCGGCCTCGACCGCGTTCAGCGCCGCATGGCCCGAGCCGACCGCGGAAACGCGGTAGCCGGCCAGGTTGAGAGTGGTGGACAGCAGTTCGGTGATTCCGGGCTCGTCGTCGACCACCAGCAGGTGCTGACCATCCCCGGTGTGTTGCACAACGCCTCCTTATGGTTACGCAACGTTCAGAGGACCGGAGGCGTTCCCGCTTGTACCGTTCTGGGTATGTCGATGATCACGTGGCCGGTGCCCGCACCCAGCCTGCCCGAAGGCGTCTACTCCCCGCTCGCCGACGCCGCACGGGCCGCTGCGGCCGCGTACGGCGCCGCGCGGAGGCGTTATCCACGTCAAGAGCTGGCCGAGGAGGTCGCGACCGGCGCTGACGGCACGCCGACCATGCGTGTCGACGCGTTGGTGGAAGCCGCGATCGTGGATGTCATCGACGCGGCCCAAGTCAACCTGTTGAGTGAAGAAGCCGGATTCGTCGACCACGGCTCGGCGGTGACCCTGGTGATCGACCCGATGGACGGATCGGCCAACGCGGCGATGGGCGTTCCGTTGTCGTGCTTCGCGGGAGCGGTTTTCCGTGACGGTGTCGCCACTGAGGCGCTGACGGTCTGGCTCGACACAGGCCGGGCGTGGTGGGCGTTGGCCGGGCAACCGACGCCGTACCAGACTTCCGGGCGTACCACTGTGGACGGTTCGTCGATCGCCATGTTGCGTCCCAAGGACAACAGCAGAGAAGCGTGGCTGAGAGTGGCTTCGCGAGTGGACCGGGTGCGGGTGCTGTCGACGACGTGTCTGGAGACCGCGTTGGTGGCCGAGGGTTCGATGGACGCGTTCGTCGACCCGGGCTCGGACACCCACCGGATCATGGATCTGGCGGCGGCCATGGTGACATTGCCGTCGGCGGGCGGGGTTGTGCTGGACGTGCGGGGCCGTCCGCTGGAATTCGACCTGGACCTGTCGCGCAGGTGGTCCGGCATCGCGGCGGCGACCCCGCAGTTGGCCGACTCGTTGGCGGAAACCGTTGTCCTTGCGTAACTACCTGCTGGCGACCGGGACGTTCGCGGCAGGCGTCAGCGCGCAGGTGATCGCCGGAGTGCTCCCGGATCTCGCGGCGGCCAGGCAGGTTTCGGTCGCGACGGCAGGGCAGTTGCTGACAGCCTTCGCGCTGACCTATGCCGTGGGATCTCCTTTGCTCGCGGCCTTCACCGGTCGCTGGGAACGGCGAAGGCTCCTGGTCACCGCGATGGCAGTGATGGCGCTGGGCAACGGTTTGGCCGCCGTAGCACCGAATTACGGGTTGTTGTTCGCCGCCAGGATGATCACGGCGTTGGGCGCCGCCGTGTACACGCCGACAGCCACAGTCGTTGCGGCAACGCTGAATCCTGTTGAGCGTCGGGCTCGTGCCTTCGCCACGGTCTTCGGCGGCCTCACGGTGGCCTTGGTCATCGGGATCCCGCTGAGCAGCGCCCTGGTGTCCTCGTTGGGTTACCAAGGCGTGTTCGGTGTTGTGGCTGGATTGACGGCCGCCGCCGCAGTTGCCGTATGGCTGGTTTTGCCTCGGGTGCCTGCGCCTGCGCCGGCCAGCTTGCGCTCGCGTTTCGCTTTGCTGGCAGACCGTCGGATCGTCGCGATGCTTGTCGTGACGTTGCTGATCTCGATCGCCGGACTGAGCGTGTACACGTACCTGACGTCAGTGCTCGCGGAGATCACCGGCGTGCACGGCGCGGCCGTAAGCCTGATGCTGTTCGCGTATGGCCTGGGCGGAGTGCTCGGAAACTGGCTCGGCGGACGGGTGACCGACCGACTCGGCACCCGCGCGCCGCTGATCTGTGCCTTGGCGCTGTGCGCGGTGTCGCTGGCTGTGCTGCCGTGGGCCGCGTCCGTTGTGGTCGGCGCGGTGGTGATCCTGGTCGTGTGGGGGATGGCGAACTGGTCGATCAATCCGCCGATGCAGAGCAGACTCGTGGACCTGGCGCCGTCATCGGCAGGGCTGACCCTGGCGATGAACGCGGCCGCGATCTACCTGGGCATCGGCCTTTCCGGCGTGACCGGCGGGCTCGTGCTGGAGTTTTCGGGCACGCTCGCGCTCGGGCCGGTGGCCGCCGTGATCGCGTTGGCGGCCCTCGTGGTGTTCATCGCCGCGAGCCGAGGTCAGGACTCGCTCGCGCGCTCCACAACGCAGTCGGGGCCGGGGAACACCAGCCCTTCGTGACCGTCGGCGAATCGGACGAGATAGGGCGGAGCGCCGTTGTCGCCGCGCACTTCGATGATCTCGCCATGCTTGTCGGCAAGGCCCACGTTCTTGCCGTGGACGAGAAGCCGGTCACCCACCGTCGCTTGCATGGTTCTCACCTCCGGTCATCCAGGGTAAAACCGGACACAAGAGGTAGTCACGACCTTACGGCGGGCTTCGGACCGAACAGTTTCAGCTTTGCTTTGCCGCCGCCTTCGCAGCCTTCTTGAAGCTGCGAACCTCAGCGAGCGTTTCGGGACTGGTCACGTCGGCGATCGATCGACGAGAGCCCTCCTCGCCATAGGCCCCGGCGGCTTCCCGCCACCCTTCCGGGGTTACGCCGAGCTGCTTGCCGAGCAGGGCGACAAAGATCCGTGCTTTCTGGTCGCCGTAACCCGGCAGCGCCTTGACCCTGCGGAGCACCTCTTTGCCGTCCGGCTTGCCGGATTTCCAGATCTTGTCGGTCTTGCCGTCGTAGTTCTCGATGACGAAGTTCGCCAGCGCGTGCACCCGGCGGGCCATGGAGCCGCCGTACCGGTGGATGGCGGGCGGCTGCACGCACAGCTCGACGAACTCGTCGATGTCGGACTCGGCGATCTTGGTGATGCTGAAGCCGTCCATGCGGTCTGCGATCTTGCGTGGACCGGCGAACGCGTGTTCCATCGGGAACTGCTGATCCAGCAGGAGCCCGGTGAGCAGCGCGAACGGGTCCTCGCTGAGCAGCTTGTCGGCGGCGGGGTCGCCGGTCAGTCGCAGCTTCTTGGGCATGGCTCCAATTCCCGTCAGAGTGGCTTGCGCGTCATGGCCACATCCTGGCACGCACGCTCAACTGAGCAAGAGCAGGACGCCCGCGACAGTCGTCGCCACGGCCGTCGCGGCGTGAACGCTGTATGCGGTGGTCTTGTTGCCGCGGTACTTGAGGATGGTCAGTGCGTCGCCTAACGGGGTGACCGTCGAGGCAAGGATCAGCCAGCCGGTGAGGTGAAGGTTGCCCATCGCCAGCGGAATGAGGATCACCAGGCCGGACGTGATGTCGCGGATGCCTTTGAGGTTGAGCCACGCGAGGTCGTTTCCCGTCGAAGGCCACGACGGCAAGCCGAAGTTCTTCGCCATCGCGACCGGCGCGAGCAGGAACCGGACGCCGATGACGATGATGCCGATCCCGGTCAGGACGGCCAGTGCGATTCCGACGTAGTGCATCTGAGTTCTCCTAGCGTTGCTAGATGTTGTAGCAATGCTAGATCTAACACCGCTCGAATGTCTAGCGATGCTAGGATTTCGAGCATGGCTAGGCGGGAGCGCGAACGAGCCGAACGGCACCAGCTGATCATCAGCACGGCCAGGCGACTGGCAGAGACGGAAGGGTGGGACGCGGTCACCACCCGCCGGCTAGCCGACGCGATCGAGTACAGCCAACCCGTGCTGTACAGCCACTTCGACGGCAAGGACGCGATCCTGGCGGCGGTCGCGCTCGAAGGATTCGCCGAACTGGCCAGTGCGATGGGCAAGGCGAAGGACGTCACCCAGCTGGTGCGGACCTACCTGGGTTTCGCCGAGGACAACCCGGCCGTTTACGACGCCATGTTCACCATGAACACCCGTCTGCAGTTCGCTCAGGAGGACACGCCTGAGCCGCTCAAGGCTGGTTTCGGGGCTATTCAGGATGTCCTTGCGCCGGTTGCGCGAGGCCGTGATCTGGGGATTCTCACTGAGCTTGCGTGGAGCGCCCTGCACGGCCTTGCCACCCTCACCCGAAGTGGCCGGCTACCGGCCGATGGGCAGCGAAAACGGATCGCGATGCTGGTGGATCAACTGGTGGCGTAGATCTGGCCGGAGGAAAGCTCCGCGCATCATGGACTAGCTGGTGTCACACGACCGAGTGTCTTCCGTGCTGCAGACCATCGGTGTTCACCCATCTGACCATAGCATCGATGCTATGGATTGGGGTACCGTTGAGCTTGAACCGGAGGTCCGCGACTGGCTCATTGGGCTTGACGAGGACGCGGTGAACCATGTCGCGTTCTACATCGACCTGCTAGCTGAGCGTGGGCCTCTACTTGGCGAGCCGTACACCCGGCAACTGCACGGAAAGTTGCGCGAGTTGCGTTTCTGGCTGGGCGAGAGGGCCACCCGGATCAGCTATTGGATCGCTTCAGGTCGGCGAATCATTCTGCTGACCGTGTGGCACAAGACGAGGATGCGAGAGTCCGCTCAGGTTGAGCGTGCTCGACGAGCGCTGCAACGATGTGAAGATGAGCAACATACGCTGGATGAGGAGGAATCGTGACCGAGCGGACCGCGTGGACCGACCTGCGTAAGGATCTCGGCGTCGACCGCGCTCATCCTGCCTATGAAGCTGCGCGTATCGCCTTCGAGCTTGGTGCTGAGGTGCGCACCCAGCGGGAACGGCGCGGTTGGTCCCAGACAGAGCTCGCGCAGCGCGCGGGGATGACCCAGTCAGCGATGGCGCGGTTTGAGGCAGGCGGGACTGTGCCGACGTTGCCTGTGCTTGAGCGCATAGCTGCCGCGTTGGATATGAGGCTCTCTGTCGAGCTCAAGTCTGCCTAGCCACTGGAGAACTCCTAGGCCTGGCGGGAAGTGATCAACTGGTGGCGTACACCAGGAACACCACGCGAGACGAGACCTCAAGCCTGTGCGCGACCACGTTCTCGTACCCCGCATGCAGAGCGATTGCCGCGGCCTCGGTCTCAGAAGAAGGCAGCGGGATGTCGTGGGCGACCAACGACGCGAAACTCGGCGAAGGGTTGAACGTCCCGGCGAGCGGCATGCTGAAGGCCAACCGGCCCGAGGGTTTCAGCACGCGCAGCCAGTCCTTCAACGCCTCCGTTCCCAGGAAGTGCAATGAGGACGCGCAAACCACCAGGTCCGTGCTGGCCGCGGGGACTGGGGCGGGCACCGCAGGGCCGACGTGCCAGGTGATCTTTCCGGATGGGTCTTGGGCGGCCGCTTTCGCCTGCGCGCGGTCGATCATCTTCGCTGACAGGTCAATCGCGACTACCGAGCGTGCACCGAGGTGTTGCAGCGCCGCGAATGCGGCCGCGCCTGTTCCGGTCGCGACGTCCAGGACGAGGCCGGGCTGTGGGGCGTCGGCGACGCCGTTCACCAACTTCTCCGCGACCACCTGGTGGAACAGGTCGTCGTCATACCCGGCCGCGATCTCGTCGAACACGTTCACCCGCGGATTCTAACGAGGCAGGAACGTGAATCCCCACAACGAAGGAATGGCTCCTGCCTGCTGTAACGCCGCCAGCGACAGCCAGATCGACGCCACCGTGATCAACGGCCCGATCACCGCCATCTCCACCTTGCCACCGGTCTGCATCCGCAGGATCTTCGGCGGCGCCACCGGGAACCACGTCTTGCCGCCGAGCGGGATCGGCCACAGGATCGGGCAGCCCTGCTCGGTGATCGCGTCCCCGATGTAGTGCGCGATGCAGCCGATTCCCACCGCCACACCACAAGCGGCCGCGTTGGCCGATGTCTGTTCTGTCCACAACAGACATAACGCCGTCACGCCCGCTGAGGTCAGGGTGATGAACAACGCGTCCTTGCGGGGATGCCACTTGTGCAGGATTCCGCGCACCGCGAGGCCCGCGAACACGAACATCAGCACCGGCAGCGCCCATTTCTCGCTGGTCTGCACTACTGCCGTGGTGATGACGGCGGCGATGACCGCGAACACCAGCGTGTGCGTCAGGCCGCGATGTCCGCCGTCACGGTTGGAGTCACGCTTGGTTCTGGTCAACCGGTACACACCGTGACTCAACGCGTTGATCCCGCTGGAGAAACCCTGACTGATCGCGCCGAACGTCCTGGACACCGTCGACTCCGGGTGGTCCAGGTCGGGCAACAGGGCCGCGCCGGTCGCCAGCACCGCTCCGACCACCCACGCGCGGGGGCTGAGCTGTCCGATCGAGTGGTCAGTCGCCAACGCGGTGGTCGCCGACCAGGCCAATAAGCCACTCATGGCATGCGTGGGCCCAGTTGCCATCTGCGGAAATCCCCCTCAAGATCAGCTTTCCGCAGGATAGCGGTTTTTCGCCGCTGACCTGGGGATCCTTTGTGGACGGTGTCGCGCCGCGGGTAACGGCCAGCTAACGGCCAGGTCAATAGTCGATTCGGAGCAGTTGCTTACATCGATCGGCTGACGATGATCCCTTCGCCCCCCCCGCCGCTGTCCAAAGGAGACATTCATATGGAGCGCAACGTCCGCCGCGCGCTGACAGCACTCGCCGTATCGGTCGGCGTCTCGCTCGGCAGCGCCTCCATCGCGGCCGCGGCCCAGGCCAACCCACCGGTGTCCGGTGACCCGCGGGCCATAGCCGTCGCCGGCAACGTCACGACCTGCGCAGGTGCGGGTCTCGCCGGTGAGACGATCCAGGTGACCTCGAACATCACCGAGAACACCTACATCGACATCACCGCTGTTCCTGCTGGCTATCAAGTGACCGGCGTGATCGTCAAGGGCGGCCCGAACTACAACAAGTACCTGCCCGGCGCCTTGGGTTCGTTGCCGTGGAACGACCTGCACTCGCCGCTCGTGGAGAGCGGCAAACCCGCGGAGATCAGTCACTGGTTCGTGTGCGGCAAGAAGAAGACCACCACGACGACCAAGACCACGACGAAGACGACCACGAAGACGACGACCTCGACCGGCACGAGCAGCAGTACGAGCACAAGCACTGGTTCCAGCTCGAGCAGCTCCAAGGCCGTCACGACGTCGTCGAGCACGCCCGCGGTCGTCGGGGCGGCCGACAACACCTCGGGCACATCCGGCCTGGCGCAGACCGGTTTCAGCGGTGGCGCGTACGTCCTGATCGGCGGACTGCTGCTGATCGGCGGCGTGGCGGCGCTGGTTCTGGCAAGGGCCCGTCGCCGGACCTGAACCGACGCAGCCTGCGTTCCTCTCCCGGGCGGTCATACGATCCTGGCCAAGTGACGGCCGCGACACGGCCAGGACAAGCTACCAGTACGCTTGTACCGTTAACCGCAGACTCAAAGACGAGAACATCCCGGGAGAGGAACCCAGGCAGATGGCCAAGATCAAGGTCCAGGGGACGGTCGTCGAGCTCGACGGCGACGAGATGACCCGCATCATCTGGCAGTTCATCAAGGACAAGCTGATCCACCCGTACCTGGACATCAACCTGGAGTACTACGACCTGGGCATCGAGCACCGGGACGCCACCGACGACCAGGTCACCGTGGACGCGGCGAACGCCATCGCGCGCCACGGCGTCGGCGTCAAGTGCGCCACCATCACCCCGGACGAGGCGCGGGTCGAGGAGTTCGGCCTGAAGAAGATGTGGCGCAGCCCCAACGGGACCATCCGTAACATCCTCGGCGGCGTGATCTTCCGCGAGCCGATCGTCATCTCGAACATCCCGCGGCTGGTGCCTGGCTGGACCAAGCCGATCATCATCGGCCGTCACGCGCACGGCGACCAGTACAAGGCCACCGACTTCAAGGTGCCCGGCCCCGGCACGCTGACCATCACCTACACGCCGGAAGACGGCAGCGAGCCGATGCAGTTCGACGTCGCGAACTTCCCCGAGGGTGGCGGCGTCGCGGTCGGTATGTACAACTACCGCAAGTCCATCGAGGACTTCGCGCGCGCTTCGCTGCGCTACGGCCTCGAGCGCCAGTACCCGGTCTACATGTCGACCAAGAACACGATCCTCAAGGCCTACGACGGCATGTTCAAGGACGTGTTCCAGGAGATCTACGAGGCCGAGTTCAAGGCCGACTTCGACGCCAAGGGCCTGACCTACGAGCACCGGCTGATCGACGACATGGTCGCCGCCGCGCTGAAGTGGGAGGGCGGCTACGTCTGGGCCTGCAAGAACTACGACGGCGACGTGCAGTCCGACACCGTGGCGCAGGGCTTCGGCTCGCTCGGCCTGATGACCTCGGTGCTGATGACCCCGGACGGCAAGGTCGAGGCCGAGGCCGCGCACGGCACGGTCACCCGGCACTACCGCCAGCACCAGGCGGGTAAGCCGACCTCGACCAACCCGATCGCGTCGATCTACGCGTGGACCCGTGGCCTGGACGCGCGCGCCAAGCAGGACAGCACCCCCGAGGTGGCCGGCTTCGCGCACGCACTGGAGCAGGTCATCGTCGAGACCGTCGAGAGCGGCAAGATGACCAAGGACCTGGCCCTGCTCGTCGGCCCTGACCAGGCGTGGCAGACCACCGAGGAGTTCCTGGCCACCCTGGACGAGAACCTCCAGCGCAAGATGGCTTAAAGTCCACACTTGGAGACACCCCCATGGGCCTAGACCCGTGGGGGTTCTTCAAGGGCATAATCACGGTGGGTGGTTGGTCGCTGACTCGGGTGGTCTTCGCGCGCAGCGGTTATGCCAGGCTGTGAGCTGCGTTATACGTGTCTCATGGTGACGAAAATTGTGGCCAGGGCGAGAGAGGTGATCGTGTTGGCACCGAAGCGGACACTGATCGTGGTCGCGGTGCTGGTCGGGGTCGTCATCTTGTACGTGCTTGGCAGCGAGAAACAGCAACAAAACGGCGGTACCAACAACGCGAACGCGCCCGCGACGACGGCGTGCCGGGTCGCGGTCACGGCCGATGTGTTGAACGTGCGTGCGGCTCCGGACGCGAAGTCGCAGATCGTCGGCAAGTTCCGGCTCAACGCCGAGGCCGACGCGGAGAAGACCGTGCAGAACGGCTTCCGCAAGCTGTCCGAGGGCCGCTGGGTGTCCAACGAATACGTCAAGCCACTGCAGGGCCGCGACTGTTGATCGTCTCTTCGATAAACGTGAACGGGCTCAGGGCCGCTGCTCGCAAGGGTTTCAGCGAGTGGCTGGACGCCACTGATGCCGATGTCGTGTGCCTGCAGGAAGTGCGGGCCACGATGGACCAGTTGCCGCCCGAGGTCCGGGCCCCGAAAGGCTGGTTCGCCACGCATGCGCCCGCGGCGATCAAAGGCCGTGCGGGCGTGGCGGTGTACAGCCGTGTGGAGCCCGAGGCGGTCCGGATCGGTTTCGGCGCCGCGGAATTCGAGGACAGCGGCCGGTACGTCGAGGTCGCGCTGCCCGGGATCGTGGTCGGCAGCGTGTACGTACCGAGCGGTGACGTGGGCACGGAACGTCAGTCGGAGAAGGAACGCTTCATGGACGCGTTCCTGCCGTATCTCGCCGAGTTGCGCGACAAGGCCGCCGCGGCCGGCGACGAGGTTTTGGTCGCGGGCGACTGGAACATCGCGCACCAGCAAGCGGATCTGAAGAACTGGAAGGGAAACCAGCGCTCCTCCGGTTTCCTGCCCGAGGAACGCGCCTGGCTCAGCCGGATCTTCGACGAGGTCGGCTACGTCGACGTGGTCCGCGCCCTGCACCCGGACGGCCCCGGGCCGTACACGTGGTGGAGCTACCGCGGCAAGGCCTTCGACAACGACTCGGGCTGGCGGATCGACTTGCACATCACGACTTCCGGCCTCGCGGCCCGTGCGACAAATGCCGTCATTGAACGCGCTCCGACGTATGCCGAACGCTGGTCTGACCACGCGCCGGTGACGGTCACCTTCGCCGACTGATCGCTGTAGTACGCTGCCCGGGGCTGCGGGCGGACGTACACATGTTGGCGAACACGAACTGGAGGCAGGCTCTTGACTGCCAAGGCGGACAGTCGTTCCACGCAGAAGCACAGGGCCGCATTGGAGTCCTTACGATCCCAGGCGGACAAGATTCGCTATGCGTGCGAACAGGTTCCGCAGCCGACGACGGCCGCGGTACGTGAGTGGTTAGCCACGTACAAGGTGCGGCCTGACCGATCCCATCTGTCCAGTGTGGTCAGTGCGTGGCGCAAACAGCGGGGCATCGGGTCCACCGGCGAGCTGGTGAAGCTGACCCCGGAGATGATCGCCGAGCTGGACGCCATCGCCCTGGACAAGGCGGAAACCGAGCGGGCGGAACCGGAGAAACTCCAAGCCCCGGAGAAACTCCAAGCGCTGGACAAGCTTCAAGCCCCGGACAAGCTCCAAACGCCACAGCCTCAAGCGCCGGACAAGCCGCAGAAACGCGTCAGCACATGGGTTTTCATCCTCGGCGCGCTGGTCGGCCTGGTCGTCTCGGTCGACACCAGCTGGCGCTTCTTCGGTGACAAACTGGGTGTCACCAACATTCCCGAACGCATCGCGATGTTCGCGGGCATGGAGATCGTGCTGATCGCGTGCGGTATCGCGATGTTCGAAGGCGTACGGCGCCGCGGCGGAACCCCCGGCCCAGCCCGTTGGCTCGCTTGGGCATTGTGTGGCGCATCTGCTTACGCCGCCCTGGTGCTGTCCGGCCCGTTCCTTGGCGCCGCCCGCGTGATCTTCGGTCCGGTCCTTTCGGTCGTCGCGTTGCACTTCGCTCTGGGCGTCGAACTCCGGGCTCGTGGCTACAAGCGCACCGGCACGCTTGCCCGCATCGGCCGTGAACTGCGCGAACGGTTCCTGTCGCGCTTCGGCCTCGCTGACGACGACCGCGACGCCCTGACCCGGACCCGTGACCGGGCCGCACGCCGCGTCGCCCGACTGGCGATGGCGCCGAAGTGGACGCCGTTGCGCAGGTCCCGGCTCGACCGCGCCATGCGCAAATCCAACATCGCGCATGACGAGGACGTCCGAGCCCGGATGCTCGCCGAGCTCGCCGCCATCCGGCACGCCAGGGACCTGCGAAACCTCAAGCAGGAATCACCCTGGCAGGCCTCCTGAGGCGCGTGTCCACCATTCCGGCACGGTGTGTCCACCATTCCGGCACGGTGTGTCCACCTTTGCCGCACGGTGAGATGCACTTTGCGGCACGACGAGGTCGCTAAAGCGTGGCCAAACGTGGAAATGCCCGTGCCGCATTGAGCGCTCGGTCCGCGCCGGACGGCAGGAACGGCGACAGTTCGTGCGCGATCGTCCGGCACGCGCCGCCCAGCCTCGCGAGAACTTCCTCCCGTTCCGTCCCGGACAGTTCCCACGGCCGGGTCGTCTCGATCAGCCGGTTGGTCTCGTCGACCGCGGCCACAATGGCCGCTGTCGCTGCCCTGAAGTCGAAATCGCGCAGCGCCGCGTCCACTGTGGACGTCAGTTCGATCGCCGGGCCCTCCGGAATGGACCCGCCCGCGAGGCCACGGACCCGGTTGAACAGGTTGCCGACGCCGTTGGCCAGGTCGCTGTCGTGGCGGTCGATCAGCCGTTCCTCGGTGAAGTCCGTATCGCCGAGTTTGGCCGGTTCGCGCAGCAGCCACCAGCGCACCGCGTCCACGCCGTACTTGTCGATCAAGTCCACAGGGGACACTCGGACGCCCGAGCTCTTCGAGATCTTGGCGCCGTGCGAGGTCAGGTACTCGTGCACGAAGATCGTCTTCGGCAGCGGCAATCCCGCCGACAACAGCAAAGCGGGCCAGTAGACCGCGTGGAACCGGATGATTCCCTTGCCGATCACGTGCACCTGCTCGCCATCCCGCCACCACTGGTCGAACGAGTCGCCCTGTGTTGATTCCCTCAGGGTGGTGATGTAGTTGGCCAACGCGTCCCACCAGACGTAGATCACCTGCGACGGGTCGTCCGGCACGGGGATTCCCCAGCCGTTCGACCGGGCCGCCGGCCGGGACACGCTGATGTCCGACAACCCTGACCGGACAAACGAAAGCACCTCGTTGCGGCGCGCCTCCGGCTCGATCCGGATCTCATGCTCCAGCGCGTGCAGGATCTGATCGGCGTACTTGGACAACCGGAAGAACCAGTTCTCCTCGGTCACGATCTCGGCCTTGGTGCCGTGCTCGGGGCAGTACGGCTCGGTCACGAACGCTTCACAGCCCGAGCAGTAGTAGCCGGTGTAGGACTTGCGGTAGAAATCGCCCTTTGCGGCGGAAGCTCGCCACAATTTCTCGACGCCCGCGAGATGCCGCGGATCCGAGCTGGTGCTGACGAAGTCGTCGTACGACAGCTCCAGTGGCTCGCGCAGCGCCGCGAACCGCGCGGCATTCCCTTTGACGAACTCGTGCACGTCGACTCCGGCCGCGCGGGCCGCGGTGACGTTCTTGAACGCGTTGTCGTCCGTGCCGGTCTGGAACCTGACCTGCTCACCACGTAGTCGGCGATGCCGTGCGAGGACGTCTGCCTGGACTAACTCCAGGGCGTACCCGATGTGTGGTTCGGCGTTGACGTACGCGATCGAAGTGGCGACGTAGAAGCTCACTGCTGTCCTCCTGCTTCAGACGAACCGGTCATCAGCGGGGACGCGATGTGTACCCGGATGACGACCGGGTACCTGGTGGTGCGAAATCAGTGCACGCTGACGGGGCCCGGGGAGGGCCGCATCATGTTCGACACAATCTTTCGCATGACCTCATTGTACGTGATTCGCCTAGGCTAGTTCGGTGGCTACCGAATTGATGATGACCCCGCCCGAGCCGCGTCCCAGCGACGCGGCGATGCGGCGGGCGTTGCGCAGGGCGAGCGACGGCTCGACGTTGGACCTCACCGAGGCCACGGTGCTGCTGCACGCCAGGGGCGAGCAGCTGGACGAGCTGATGGCCGCCGCGTCCCGGGTCCGGGACGCGCACCTGCGGGCCGAAGGCCGCGAGGGGATCGTCACCTACAGCGGCAGCGTCTTCATTCCACTGACCAGACTTTGTCGTGATCGTTGTCACTACTGCACGTTCGCGACCGTCCCGCACCGGCTTCCCGCGGCCTATCTCGAGCGTGACGAAGTTCTCGAAATCGCTCGTCAGGGCGCCGCGGCCGGCTGCAAGGAAGCGCTCTTCACGCTCGGCGACCGACCGGAGGAACGGTGGCCTGCGGCACGGAAATGGCTGGAAGAGCGCGGTTTTGAGTCCACTTTGGACTACGTGCGCGCCTCGGCCATCGCGGTGCTCGAGGAGACCGGTCTGCTGCCGCACCTCAACCCGGGAGTGCTGTCCTGGGAAGAGCTATCCCGGTTGCGACCCGTCGCAGCCAGTATGGGCATGATGTTGGAAACCACGGCCCACAGGCTGTGGAGTGAGCCGGGGGGCCCGCACTATGGCAGCCCGGACAAAGAGCCGGCGGTCCGGCTACGCGTGCTCACAGACGCGGGCCGGGTCGCTGTGCCATTCACCACCGGGATCCTGGTCGGCATCGGCGAGACGCTCACCGAGCGCGCCGAGTCACTGCTCGCCATCCGCGGCATCGCCCGGCAGTACGGGCACATCCAGGAGATCATCGTCCAGAACTTCCGCGCCAAGCCGGACACGGCGATGCGCGGGATGCCCGACGCCGACCTGCACGAGCTGGCCGCGACCGTGGCCGTCGGCCGATTGCTGATGCCGCCGGGCGTGAGTGTGCAGGCCCCGCCGAACCTGGTCGGCGACGAATTCCAGCTCTTGCTACGCGCGGGCATCGACGACTGGGGCGGCGTCTCCCCGGTCACCCCCGACCACGTCAACCCGGAACGTCCTTGGCCCGCCTTGGATTCACTGCGCGAGCAAACCTCGCAGGCCGGTTTCGCGTTGCACGAGCGGCTGCCGGTTTACCCGCGTTTCCTCAAAGGTGCGCCAGGTCAGTGGACGGATATCCGTATCGCGGAACACATTTCGGCGGTTGCCACGCCGGAAGGCCTTGCCGCGGACGTGAAACCGGCCGGGTTGCCGTGGCAGGAGCCGGACGGCGGCCTGGAAACGGTCGGCCGCGCGGACCTGCACTCCACGATCGACACCACCGGTCGTACCGGCGACCGGCGCGGCGACTTCGACTCCGTCTACGGCGACTGGGACGAACTGCGCAAACAACTGCCCAAGGCGCCCGAACGACTCGCCGCGGACGTGAAGGCGGGTCTTTCGCTCGCCGAGTCCAACCCGGGCGCGTTGCTCGACTCGGACAACGCCGACATCGCCCTCGCGCTGATGACAGCGGACGGTCCCGCGTTGGAGAAGCTGGTCGAGCTGGCTGACGCGGCGCGTAAGGAAACCGTGGGCGACGACATCACGTACGTCGTCAACCGGAACATCAACTTCTCGAACGTGTGCTACGTCGGCTGCCGGTTCTGCGCCTTCGCGCAGCGCGAACGCGACGCGGACGCGTTCCGCCTGTCGGTGGAGGAGGCCGCGGACCGCGCCGAGGAGGCGTGGAACGACGGCGCGACCGAGGTATGCATGCAGGGCGGCATCGACCCGAAGCTGCCCGTCACGTACTACGCGGACCTGGTCCGGGCGATCAAGTCGCGCGTTCCGGGCATGCATGTGCACGCCTTCAGCCCGATGGAGATCGTCAGTGCGGCGTCCAAGGCGGGCGTGAGCGTCCGGGAGTGGCTGACAGATCTGCGTGACGCCGGACTGGACACGATCCCGGGCACGGCCGCGGAGATCCTGGACGACGACGTGCGGTGGGTGCTGACCAAGGGCAAGCTGCCCGCGTCCACCTGGATCGAGGTCGTGTCGACCGCGCATTCGCTGGGCATCCGGTCCTCGTCGACGATGATGTACGGCCACGTCGACCACCCAGGGCACTGGCTGGCGCACTTGCGCACGCTGGCCCGTATCCAGGACTCCACTGGCGGATTCACCGAGTTCGTGGCATTGCCGTTCGTACACCGCAACGCGCCGATCTACTTGGCCGGAGTCGCTCGGCCAGGCCCGTCGCGGCGTGACAACCGCGCAGTGCACGCGATGGCGCGACTCGGGCTGCACGGCCGTATCCCGAACATCCAATGCTCGTGGGTCAAGCTCGGCGAAGAAGGCACCGCCGAGATCCTCCGCGGCGGCGCCAACGACGTCGGCGGCACGCTGATGGAGGAGACCATCAGCCGAATGGCCGGATCAGAACACGGCTCAGCCCGGACAGTCCGGCAGTTGGAGGAATTGGCCGCGTTGGCCGGTCGCCCCGCACGTCAGCGCACGACAACGTACGGCACGGTTGCGGCAGCGGCGCATTAGTGCAGGTACCCGCCGCGCCCCGGGCGCGGCGGGTCTTGATCGACACCCCGAGACCGACCTGTGACCGAACGAGCGATAGCCTTCTGGGCCTTGAGAGTGGTGTCCGGCGAGGAAGCTTGACACGCTCGGTAGCTTTTTCTTGGCTCGGTAGACAACCGTGTCCCTCGATCGGGGGATGCCAGGTCGGTTTGTGTCGCAGGAGGCGAACCAGTGCGTGACCGGGTGGCTAGGACCCGTTCCCTGGTGACTGTGTCTTTCGTGGCCCTCTTCATGGTCGCGCCCGCCGGGATGGCATTCGCTCAGGACAGCTCGAACGCGATGCCCGTCAACGTCGCAGGGCCAGTTGGCATCGCCGTGGCAGCAGTGGGTCTGACCGGCATGTTGCTCGGCCTGTGGCGCTTCATGCGCAAGTCGGCCAAGGACAAGGCCGTGGCGGCCGAGACCACTGAGGCGCTTCCCGTCGTGGTGGCCGAGCCGGAGCCCGCTCCGCAGCCCGCGCCCGCCCCGCAACCTGCCACTCCTTGAGTCCGGGGTCGGGCTGGAGCCCCTCGCGCCTGCGCTTGTGCAGAGCGCTCCTTGAGCCCGCGCCCGCTCCGCAGCCTGTCACTCTTTGAGTCTGGGTCTGTCGGCCGGAGCCTTGCGCTCCTTGTGCGTGCAGTAGCTCGCCGAGTCTGGGGTGACGTCGGGGACGCTCCGGCTGGTGGAAGTCCAGCTCGCTTTGCGGCCGGCGTCCGCGCTGGAGCTCATTCCTTGAGCCCGCGCCCGCTCCGCAGTCTGTCACTCTTTGAGTCTGGGTTCCGCTGGCCTTGCACTGCTTGTGCGTGCAGTAGCTCGCCGAGTCTGGGGTGACGTCGGGGACGCTCCGGCTGGTGGAAGCCCAGCTCGCTTTGCGGCCGGCGTCCGCGCTGGAGCTCATTCCTTGAGCCCGTGCCCCCGGAACCTGCCATTCCCTGAGTCCGGGTTCGGGCCGGAGTTGCTCGAGCCCGCGCTTGCGCCGAAGCCTCGCTCCTTGAACACGCCCGCACCGCAGCCCGCGCCCGCCCCACAACCTGCCACTCCTCAAGTCCGGGTTCGCGCCGCAGCTTGTGCTCCTCAAGCCTGGGTTCGGGCCGCAGCCTGCATTCGTAGCGCCTGGACCGAGCGAACGGTCCGCTCGCGAATCTGCTTATCCACAACCGGCCGGTAACCCCCTTGACCTGCCCATATCCCCGATAGACTGGCCAGGGGCCGTCCCCCCGGGAGTGGCGGGGGATGCTCTGGGGTGGGGGCTGGCGCCCTGTCAAATTTGCGGTCGCTGTGGTGCTGACCGCAGCTGGAGGTTTGGCCTTGCCGTCTTTCATTCCCGTTGACCCGGGGTGAAGGCAGCCTGGGCACGTCATCCGGGGCAAATACTCGAAACCTAGGTGCGCGAAAGATGCGGCAAGGACACCACCCTGCGCACCCTCGCCATCAAGGCCCCACGCCTGACCGGCATCACCCCAAGCGCTCCGCACCATGGCCCGTGACACCACCGGACCCTGCTCGACAAACCCGATCCCCAGCAGCGCAAACCGATCCCGCGGAACGGGCGGGGGCATGTTCGTTTGCCTGGCGTGTGGGCGAATAAGATTCGAGTGTGTCCGACGAGCCGCAGAACCGTCCCAGGGTGTTGTCCGGCATTCAGCCGACCGCCGACTCCTTCCACCTCGGCAACTACCTCGGTGCGATCCGCCAGTGGGTGGCGATGCAGGACACGCACGACACCTTCTACTGCGTGGTCGACCTGCACGCGATCACGGTCGAGCACGATCCCGAGCTGCTCAGGCAGCGCACCCGGGTCTCCGCGGCCCAGCTTCTCGCGCTCGGCATCGACCCGGATCGGGCCACCTTGTTCGTGCAGAGCCAGGTTCCGGAGCATCCGCAGCTTTCCTGGGTGATGGAGTGCATGGCCGGTTTCGGCGAGGCCAGCCGGATGACCCAGTTCAAGGACAAGTCCTCCCGGCAGGCCCTCGACCGGGTCAGCGTCGGCCTGTTCACCTACCCCATCCTGCAGGCCGCCGACATTCTGCTGTACCAGGCCAACTTCGTTCCGGTCGGCGAGGACCAGCGGCAGCACCTCGAGCTCACCCGCGATCTCGCGCAGCGGTTCAACTCCCGTTTCGGCGCGACGTTCACGCTTCCCGAGGTGTACATCGTCAAGGACACCGCCAAGATCTTCGACTTGCAGGATCCGACCGCCAAGATGAGCAAGTCTGTTCCGGCCGGTGTGGTCGAGCTGCTTGAGGATCCCAAGAAGGTTGCCAAGAAGATCCGGTCCGCTGTCACCGACACCGGCCGGGAGATCGTTTACGACGTCGAGAACAAGCCCGGTGTCAGCAACCTGCTCTCCATTTACTCCGCGCTCACCGACCGCACCGTCGAGGACCTGGAGAAGGCCTACGACGGCAAGGGTTACGGCGACCTGAAGAAAGACCTCGGCGAGGTCGTCGTCGAGTTCGTGACGCCCATTCAGGCCGCGGTCAAGGCCTACCTCGACGACCCGGCCGAACTGGACAAGTTGCTGGCCAAGGGTGCCGAGCGGGCCCGTGCGGTGGCCAGCCGGACGCTGTCGAAGACCTACGAACGGGTGGGTTTTCTCGCCGGGTGACGTTTCATCATGCGAATCCGGCGCGGTGGTCTTAGCGTCGATATGTGGGAAAGCTGGATGAGTATCGCAGGAAGTGGCGTTGGCTCGACCATTTGATCCGGGCCAACGACGCTTTTTCCGAGCGGTACGGCAACCAGTTCGCCGCCGCCATCACGTACTTCAGTGTGCTGTCGCTGTTCCCGTTGCTGATGATCGCGTTCGCGGTGGCCGGGTTCATTCTTGCCGCGCAGCCGGAGTTGCTCGCGCAGCTCAAGGACGGCATCACCAAGGCCGTTCCCGGCACGCTCGGCAACACGATCAACGAGGTCGTCACGACCGCGCTGGATTCCAAGGGCACGGTCGGGATCCTCGGTCTGCTGGCCGCCCTGTACTCCGGCGTCGGGTGGATGACGAACCTGCGGGACGCGCTGACGGCGCAATGGGGCCACGAGCGCAGGCAGTTGCCGTTGGTCTCCACCACGCTCAAAGACTTGGCTGCGTTGGTCAGCCTGGGTCTCGCCCTGGTCATCTCGTTCGGCCTGACCGCGGCCGGGACCGGGCTCGGAAATCTGCTGCTGCGTCTTGTCGGGCTTGAGGACGCGGGGTGGGCGCGATTCCTGTTGTTCTTGGCGGCTTTGGTGCTGTCGGTCGTCGCGAACTGGTTGGTGTTCCTCTGGGTGCTCACGCGGCTGCCACGGGAAAAGGTCAACGTTCGCAGCGCGGTGAAAGGCGCCTTGGCCGCCGCGATCGGCTTCGAGATCCTCAAGCAGCTCGGTGCCATCTACCTGACCGCGGTCACGAGTTCGCCGACTGGAGCCATTTTCGGCCCGGTGATCGGTCTGCTCGTGTTCGCCAACCTGGTCGCGCGGTTCCTGCTGTTCATCACCGCGTGGACGGCGACGGCTAATCGTCCCGGAACAGCCGGTCGATCCGATCAAGCTGAACAGTCTGGTCCAGGTCCGGCTGAACCGGAACACCAGCAGGCACAGCCCGACGGGCGTAGCGCAGTCGAATCCGCCAGATCAAGAACCCCAGGATCGTGACGCCGGCGATCGACATCGCCGCTGTGGGCAGCACCCCCCTGTTGTTGTCGATCGGACCCGATGCCGTCGTACCCGGCGCGCCGCCGCTGGCCTGCGCGTCGGCTGAGTCGCTGGTGGTCGAGGGGTCTGGCTGTGGCGGGGTGTTGAGGGTGCCGACGCCAGGGATCTTCTTGGCTGCCACGTCAAAGCCCCACGTCAGGAGCTTCGCCGCCTGATCGGAGATCCGGACCGGCTGCTGTTCACCGCGCAGCAGCACGGCCACGAGCTTGCGGCCTTTCTGCTGAGCGGCGCCGATGTACGTGTGCCTGGCGTCGTCGGTGAAACCCGTTTTGCCGCCGATGAATCCGGTGTACCTGCCGAGCAGGCGGTTGTCGTTGTTGACTTTGAAGCCCGGTTTGGTGCCGTAGCCCGGCCAGTCGATCTGCTTGGTGGTGACCGCCTTGGTGAACTCCGGTTTCGTCATCGCCTCGCGGTAGAACAACGCCATGTCGTAGGCCGACGTCATCATCCCCGGTCCGTCCAATCCGGACGGAGTCGCGACCTGTGTGTCCGACGCACCGAGCTTCTTGGCCACCGCGTTCATCTTCGCCACGGTCTTCTCGACGCCACCCAACTGCACGGCGAGCGCGTGCGCCGAGTCGTTGGCCGAATGCATCAGCAGCGCGAGGAACAACTGGTTGACGGTGTACTGGCCACCAGGGCCCATGCCGACCTTGGTACCCGGCTGGTTGGCGTCTTCCTGCGTGCCTTCGACGACCTTCGCCATGTCCAGCTCGTCCATCACCACGATGGCGAGCAGGACCTTGATCACCGACGCCGGGCGCTGCCGGGCATGCGGGTCCTTCGCGGCGACCACGTCACCGCTGTCCAAATCCGCCAGCAGCCACGACGCGGTGGTCACGTCCGCAGGCAGCGCAGGCGCCCCTGGCGGAGCCACCACACCGCATTCGCCCATCCGCTCGCCGCCCGCAGGCTTGGCCGGCACAGGTGGCGGAGCGGGTGCCTGCTGGCCCGGCTTCGGGTTCTCCGAAGTGTCCACCGGCGGTGGCGGAGCCGTCTTCTGCGGGCATGCGCCGTCGGGCTGCGCGGTCGCCGTGAAACTCGCGGACGCGAGCAGGCACAGCGAGGTGAGCAGGACGGCGAACAGTCGCCGTGACGTCAGGACCACGAACCCAGGTTAGGGCGTAATACTGAGGTCAAGTCACCGGGCCTGTTGTGCCCGCAACCTTTTTGCCCTGGCCATCTTGCGGCGAGCCGTCATCAGCAGGCCCGCGAGGACGACCAGACCGGCCAGGATGGTGATCGGCAGGCCCGCGGTGCCGAACGCGGACCGGGCCACGGCGTTGGAGCTGGCCTGCGTGGTCGTCTCGCTCTCGGCGCTGCTCGGGGTGTCCTGGATGGTCGGCGAGGGCTGGTCGGTCGCGCCGGTCAGCTTGCCGATCGGCTGCACGCGTGCCGCGGCGAGCGTGAAACCGTAGTCCAGCAAGGAAGCCGCCTGCGGGAACGGTTCGCTCTGCGAGCGCATCACCGAGACGATCAGGTGCCTGCCGTCCCGCTCGGCGCTGGCGACGAAGACGTTCTGCGCGGCGTTGGTGGTGCCCGCCTTGCCGCCGGTCGCGCCCTTGAAGGTGTTCAGCAGCTTGTTGTCGTTGTTCCGGGTGATCGTGGTGTTCCGGTTGCCCTGCGGCTTGATCTGCACCCGCTTGGACCCGGTCGCGTCGGCGAACTCGGGGATCCGCATCGCTTCGCGGTAGATCAGCGCGGTGTCGAACGCCGAGGTGCTCTGGCCGGGCACGTCGTTGCCGTTCGGGTTGACCACACGGGTGTCGAGCGCCTTGAGTTCACGGGCCAGGTTGTTCATCTTCTGGGCCGCTTCGTCGGCACCGCCGAGTTCACGGGCCAGCGCGTTGGCCGCGTCGGCCGCGGGCATGACGATCAGCGCACGGATCAGGTCACCCGCCGCGTACTTACCGTCCGCGATGATGCCGACCTTGGTACCCGGCTGCCGGGTGTCCTCCCGGGTGCCGACGATGACCTTGTCGGCCGGGATCTCCTTGAGCGCGACCATCGCGAGCAGAACTTTGATCGTTCCGGCGGGCCGCTGCCGGGCATGCGGTGCATAACTCGCCAGCACGTCGCCGCTCGCCTGGTCGGCGATCAGCCACGAATCGGCGGTCAGGCCGTCCGGTGGCAGGGTGGCGTTCGGCGGCAGGACGACACCGCAGTCGCCCATGCGGGCGCCGCCGATCGGGTCCTTGGGCAGGTCGAGGGGCGGGAGCTGGTCGCCGTTGCCTTCGTTGGCAGGCGGCGGCACCGCCTTGGCCGTGCAGCTGGACGCCGCCGGGCCGTCGGACGGCTGCCTCGACCCCGATGTCCGGTTGGGCGTCGAGTTCTTGGACGATGTCGCCGTCGACCCTCGCGTCGAGGTGCTGGGAGAGGTCGGTTGTGCGTTCGCCGTGGCAGGAACCGCGGCGAACGTGACGGCGGCGGCGATGCTGAGAGACAGATTCAGTACGCGGGCCAGTTGCCGAGCTCGTTCAGGCACACCTGCAGGCTAGTCACTCGATCGTGATGTCGGGCGGCGGGGCGGTACTAGGGTCGTGGGATGTCGCGTTCGGTAATGGGCGAATAATGCCGTTCCGGCTGTTTGCACCGCTGCCCACCACACAGGGAGAAACCCGTGGAGTTCGTCCGGCATCTGCTCGTGTTCCTGCACCTGCTCGGTATGGCGATGCTGATCGGCACGCTCATGCTGCAGCTCAAAGCGGGTAAGGACGCACCGGTGAACAAGGGCTGGCTGCACGGTGCCGGGGTGCAGCTGGTGACGGGCCTCGCGCTGATGCTGCTCGCGCCGCTGACCAACCAGGACTACAACCACATGAAGCTGGGCATCAAGCTGCTCGTACTCGTGGTGATCGGCGTGCTGGCGGTGCTCTACGTGACCAAGGACAAGGCGCCGAAGTGGTTCAGCCCGACCCTCGGCGGCCTGGTCGTGCTGAACGTCGGACTCGCCGTGTTCTGGGCTTGATCAGCTGATCAAGCGATATATGAACTCATAGCGTTAACCCTACGTATGGCGTATTTAACTCCTTTGAGTTAATCCGTACTGTCGGCCCGTTCATCTGCGGCCGGAGAGCGATCACTCTCCGGCGTTCAGTGCACGGGAGGGCAAGTGCATCGAAGAAGTTCCGCTGGCTTGGCGCTGTTAGCGCTGGTCGGTCTGGGCGTCAGCTCGTTATCCGCCCCCGCGGTGGCCGCACCCAGCGTGACGAACCCGGGGATCGAGTACGGCGCGCCCGACGACCACGACCTGCCGAACAAATACGAGGAGAAGCGCCGCGCCCTGCGCCAGGAAGCGCTCGCCGAAGTTCTCTCCGGCGAGGCCACGGTGGAGAAGCGCGGCGCGAGCACGGTCGCCAAGATCGGTGACAAGCCCGCCGACGCCGCGCGTGGCGGTCAGCCGCAGCAGCGCGTCGACCAGTACGTGGAGCTCGGCAGGGAGAAGACCGACAAGATCTTCGTGGTCCTTGCCGAGTTCGGGAACAAACGGGACCCGCGGTACCCGGACGTGGACGTCGCACCGGCGATCCCCGGCCCGACCAAGTTCGACGGCCCGCTGCACAACGAGATCCCGGCGCCCAACCGTGCGGTCGACAACAGCACGATCTGGCAGCCGGACTACTCCCGTGAGCACTTCCAGCAGATGTACTTCGGCGAGGGAGCCGGAGTCGAGTCGCTGAAGACCTTCTACGAGAAGGCGTCGTCCGGCCGTTACTCGGTCGAGGGCATGGTGACCGACTGGGTCAAGGTCGACTACAACGAGGCCCGCTACGGCCGGTCCAACGGCTTCCCGTGCGCGGGCAACGTCTGCAACAACACCTGGGACCTGATCCGTGACTCGGTGAACCGCTGGGTCGAGAACCGTGTCGCGGCCGGGGCGACGCCTGAGCAGATCCGCGAGGAGCTCAAGGCGTTCGACACGTGGGACCGCTACGACCACGACAGCGACGGCGACTTCAACGAGGCCGACGGCTACCTGGACCACTTCCAGATCGTGCACTCGGGTGGTGACCAGGCCGACGGCGACCCGATCCAGGGTGAGGACGCGATCTGGAGCCACCGCTGGTACACCTACCCCAGCTCGCCGGACGGCCCCGCGGGCAACAAGCGCGGTGGCACCCAGATCGGCAACACCGGTCTGTGGGTCGGTGACTACACCATCCAGCCGGAGAACGGCGGCCTCGGCGTCTTCGCGCACGAGTACGGCCACGACCTCGGTCTTCCGGACCACTACGACACCGCTGGACCCGGTGGCGCGCAAGAGAACAGCGTCAACTGGTGGTCGCTGATGGGCCAGAGCCGCGTCTCGGCGGCGAGTGACCAGGGAATCGGCACCCGCGCCAACGACCTGTCCGCATGGGACAAGCTGCAGCTGGGCTGGCTGGACTACGAAGTCGTTGTGGCAGGCCAGGATCGCCGGATCGAACTCGGCCCGCACGAGTACAACACGGACAAGGCGCAAGGCGTTGTCGTTGTGCTGCCTGACAAGCAGAAGACCAGCGAGTACGGCAAACCGTTCGCCGGGACGAAGATGTACTGGAGCGGCAAGGGTGACGACGTCGACAACAGCATGGTCAGGGACCTCGACCTGACTGGGAAGACGTCTGCCTCGCTCACGTTGAAGGCGCGCTACGACATCGAGGCGGACTTCGACTACCTGTACGTGCAGGCGTCGACCGACGGCGGTGCGACGTGGACTTCGTTGGACGGCACCGTGAACGGCGCCGCGTTCCCGAAGGACGGCGCGAACGCCCCGGCGCTGACCGGCACCCAGGCGAACTGGGTCGACGTGAACGTGCCGCTGAACTCGTTGGCGGGCAAGCAAGCCAAGCTCCGGTTCCGTTACGTGACCGACGGCGGCGTGGCCCCGGACGGCTTCTTCGCCGACGACATCAAGATCACCGTGGACGGGGCGGTCGTGCTCGACGACGGCGCGGAAGGCGCACCGGCGGGCTGGACCCTCAACGGGTTCAAGCAGACCACCGGTACCGAGACGGCGACGTTCGACCACTTCTACATCGCCACCAACCGGACGTACGAGTCGTTCGACCAGTACATGCGGACCGGCCCGTACAACTTCGGGTTCCCGGACAAGCCGGACTTCGTCGAGCACTTCCCGTACCAGGACGGCCTGCTGGTGTCCTATTGGGACACTTCGCAGGCGGACAACAACACCAGCACCCACCCGGGTGAGGGGCTGATCCTGCCGATCGACGCCAACCCGGAGCCGATCTACAACCTGCAGGGCCAGCCGTGGCGGCCGCGCATCGCCGGCTACGACGCGCCGTTCTCGCTGCAGAAGTCGGACTCGATCACGTTGCACGCGGCTGGCCGGGCCAGCTACATCCGTGGCCGCGCCGCGCAGCCGCTGTTCGACGACACCAGGTCGTTCTGGTCGCCTGACCAGCCGACGGCGGGCGTGAAGGTGCCCGCGGCCGGGGTGAAGATCAGGGTGCAGTCGCAGAACGGCACTTCGATGACGGTCCGCGTCTTCAAGTAAGCCCTTCGCGAGCAAGACGGGGTGGCCAGGTTCGCCTGGTCACCCCGTTCTTTTGGGCAAATCGCGGCCGTCTTACCCGTAGGCCGGTTGGCCTAAACATACGAACGAAGGGTTTACCGGTGATCGCGACCGCACATAGCGTGAAAGAGCGTTCGGGGACGCAATAGAGGTACCCGAGCCATTCCTTTTCGACCCCTGCTGAAAGGAATGCGCTTTCATGCGTAAATTCATTCCGGCTGCCGCGCTCGCGGTCGCCGTTTCCGCGATCGGTGCGCCCGCGGCCGCCGATCCGGTCCAGCCCATGATCATCGGTGGCGACACGGTCAGCTCCGCGCCGTGGGGCGCGCAGATCTACGTCGGTGGCCAGTTCAACTGCTCGGGCACGATCATCGCGCCGGAGTGGGTGCTCACCGCCAAGCACTGCGACGGCTCCAGCGTGTCGGTGAAGGTCGGCAACGTGAACCTCGGCCAGGGCGAGGAGCGCACGGTCGACCGCAAGCAGGCCGCGCCGACCGGCGACATCCTGCTGCTGCACCTGAGCTCGGCTGTGCAAACCGAGTACATGAAGCTCGGCGACGCCAACCCGGAGCAAGGCGCGACCAACCAGATCTTCGGGTGGGGCCGTACCGAGGGCAGCTCGCCGCCCTCCCCGGTGCTGAAGACCGCAAACGTTCGCGTCAGCGGCACGAGCACCGACGCGTACGGCGGCCCGGCGATTCGCAGCGAGGGCGTGAACGGCGCGGCATGGAAGGGCGACTCCGGCGGCCCGCAGCTGTCGAACGGTGTGCAGGTCGGTGTTTGCTCGACCGGTGAGAACAGTGGAAGCGACCCGAATGGGACGCAGAACTATTCGAGCATCGCGAGCAGCCGTTCCTTCATACGCAACACTGCTGGTGTCTAGTTCGCTCGATTTGTTCGGCGGCACCGGTAACTGATTCGGTGGCGTTGACAATTGGTCAAAAGTCGCAATTCCAGCCGGCCGTTCCTGATCATGGGAGCGGCCGGCTGAGGCATGTCCGGCTTGCGTAAGTCCTACGTAATTACGTAGGATGGTCGCATGGAGCTCGACGAGCGGCTGGCGGCACTGGAGGAGCGGGTCGCCGCACTCGAAGGGCGGCGTTCGGGGTCGATCCCCGAGGGCACGTTCTGGGCCCTGGAAGGCCTGAAGGAGCGCGCGCCCGAGGGTGCGGTGTTGTTCACGGGTGCCGTTCCGCTGCCGACTGGGCACTTCTACGAGTGGCAGCAGGGCGAGACCGTGGAAAACCTGCTGGGGCAGGACTGGTCGGAGCTGAGCGGGGCGTTCGCCGCGCTCGGGCATCCGGTCAGGTTGTTGTTGCTGCGGCTGATCCTCACCGGTGTCCAGTCGACCGCCGAACTCCAAGAGCACGAAGCACTGGGCACCACCGGGCAGCTGTACCACCACCTGCGGCAACTGGTGGCCGCCGGCTGGCTGCACGTGACCGGACGCGGCCACTACGCCGTGCCGGGAGCGCGGGTGGTCCCTCTGCTGACGGTGCTCACAGCGGTCCAGAATCCAGCATGAAGGGGGAAACATCATGCCTAGACGAAGAACCGTTCTCGCCGCCACCGGGCTCGGCCTGATCGGCACACCGGCCTACGCCGCAGGCGGCTTGAAGTCCCTTGTGGACAACAAAGCGGCTCAACTGAGCCAGTACGACACTGTTGCCGTGGGTGCGTTCCGTGGCCGGGAAAGCTATGCGGTGCGCGGCGACAGGATCTTCCAGATCGGCTCGATCACCAAGACCTTCACCGCACTGGCTTTGGCTCTGTACGGCCACATTGACGATCCGCTCGCCAAGCACCTGCCGCGCCGATTCCCGGCGCCCTCGGATGTCACGTTGGCGCAGTTGGCTTCGCACACGTCAGGATTGCCGCGGCTGCCACCCGGGATGTTCGAACCGCCGCACGTCGTCGATCCGCGCGACCCGTGGGCGCACCTCACCGAGGAAATCCTGATCGAGGCCCTGAAGAAGACGACACTGCAAAACCCGCCCGGCACGAAGTACGAGTACTCCAACTACGGCGCGGGCCTGCTGGGGTTGGCGCTGACGAGGAACTACGAGGCGATGATCCGCCACCGGATCACGCTTCCGTTGCGCCTCAAGGACACCGTGATGACGTTGAACGCGGAGCAGCGTCGCCGCAAGGTCCAGGGCTACGACGCGGACGGAGTCGCCACGCCGGACTGGCGCCTGCCGGTGATTCCGGGAGCGGGAGCCCTCTACGGCACGATCGACGATTTGCTGCGGTACATGCGTGCCCACCTTGGCGAAGCACCGCGTTTCCTGAAGTCCGCGCTGGATCTGGTGCAGCGCCCCAGGTTCGAGGAAAGTCCGGAGATGAGTCTCGGCCTCGGCTGGCACATCGTCACGCTGGCCAGCGGCCGCAAGGTGACCTTCCACGACGGCGGAACCGGCGGATTCACCAGCCTCGCCGGGTTCTCGCCGAAGGACGGCACCGGCGTGGCGATCATCGTCAACAAGTTCAACCAGGACCTGTTCGCCCACGCCACCGAACTCATCGAAGCCCTGTGACATTCGCAGGCGCAGCGTCATTGCGGGCAGATGAGTTCGACAGTCGGAAAGTAGGTGCGATATCGAGCCGTGTCCCGGGTGAGCAGACGGAACTTCGCAACCGCGGCATGGGCGCCGACGTAGAAGTCCGGCAATGGCGATGTCTTGGTGCCGTCCCGGCTTCGATAGTCGACGAAGCACTTGCCGGCGAGAAACGCCGCCGACCACGGCAGGGGTGTGCGGACGAAGTCGTCGGGTGACAACGCGTCGTCGAGGTCTTCGATTCTGGTGAACCGGATGGAGACCTCGGCGTAGATGAGCGGATTGATCAGCAGTAGACCGGCGTCGGCCGCCGCGGTGAGGGCGGCCGACGACCAGTCGAACCAATTCGGGTCTTCGGTCAGCAGATCGATCAGCACATTCGAGTCGACCAGAGTTCGCTCAGTCGGCACGCGTCAGAGCCATGATCTCGTCGGTCGTCATCGGCACGTCGCCCCGGCCACGCAACCGGGCCACGATCCGTTGCCCGCGCTGTCCATGGGAAGCCGCGCGCACGATCTTGGCCGCGCCGTCCTCGACGATGAAGTCCACTTCATCGCCGGGCCGCAGGCCGAGCTCCTCCCGAACCGCGATCGGGATGGTCACCTGCCCTTTGGACGTCAGCTTCCCGCTCATGACGGTAAGAGTATTACTTTCCTACCTCTTACTCAACTCAGCGGCGGAAGAGCAGGGCGCGCTTGACCTCCTGGATCGCCTTCGTCACCTGGATGCCACGGGGACACGCGTCGGTGCAGTTGAACGTGGTCCGGCAGCGCCAAACGCCCTCGGTGTCGTTGAGGATGTCGAGACGGTCGCCTGCACCCTCATCCCGGCTGTCGAAGATGAACCGGTGCGCGTTCACGATCGCGGCAGGCCCGAAGTACGACCCATCCGTCCAGTACACCGGGCACGAAGTCGTGCAGCAGGCGCACAGGATGCACTTGGTCGTGTCGTCGAAGCGCTCGCGGTCGGCCTGCGACTGGATCCGCTCCCGCGTCGGCTCGTTGCCGTACGTGATCAGATACGGCTTCACAGCACGGAAAGCCTCGAAGAACGGCTCCATGTCGACCAGGAGGTCCTTACGCGCCTCAAGGCCCTTGATCGGCGCGATCGTGATCGTGGTCGGCTTTCCCTTGCGCGCCAGCAGGTCCTTCACCAGGACCTTGCAGGCCAGCCGGTTCATGCCGTTGATCTGCATCGCGTCCGAGCCGCAGATGCCGTGCGCGCAGGACCGGCGGAACGTCAACGTCCCGTCGATGTACCACTTCACGTAGTGCAGCAGGTTCAGCACGCGATCCGTTGGCAGCGCTGGGATGTCGTACGTCTCCCAGTGCGGCTCGTCGTCGATCTCCGGGTTGTAGCGCATGATCTTCAGCGCGACCATGACCGCGCCCTCCGGCACCGGAGGAGCCTCGCCGCGGATGCCCGACTCAACTGTTGCGGCGCCGATGCTCGATCCTGCAAGCAGATCTTCGGTCATCAGTATTTCCGCTCCATCGGCTTGTACCGGGTAAAGGTCACAGGCTTGTAGTCCAGCCGGATGTCCGACGTCAGCGACTCGCCCTGCTTGTACGCCATGGTGTGGCGCATGTAGTTCGTGTCGTCCCGGTTCGGGTAGTCCTCGCGGGCGTGCCCGCCGCGGGATTCCTTGCGGTTCAACGCACCCACGACCAGGACCTCGGCCAGCTCGAGCAGGAAGCCGAGCTCGATCGCCTCAAGCAGGTCCGTGTTGTAGCGCTTCCCCTTGTCCTGCACGGTGATGTGCGCGTACCGGGACTTCAGCGCCTGCACGTCGTGCAACGCCTGCTTCAACGTGTCCTCAGTGCGGTACACCGAGGCGTTCGCGTCCATTGTGGCCTGAAGCTCGGTACGGATGTCCGCGACGCGCTCGCGACCGTGCTCGGACAGGATCAGCGCGAGCTGGTCCTCGACGAACTTGGCCGGCTCGGTGGGCAGGTCGACGTGGTCCGGGCGGGACGCGGCGTACTCGGCGGCGGCGATTCCGGCGCGCCGGCCGAAGACGTTGATGTCCAGCAACGAGTTCGTGCCCAACCGGTTGGCGCCGTGCACCGACACGCATGCGCACTCGCCCGCCGCGTACAGGCCGGGGATCACGTGGTCGTTGTCCCGCAACACTTCCGCGTGGATGTTGGTCGGGATGCCGCCCATCGCGTAGTGCGCGGTCGGGTACACCGGCACCGGCTCCTTCACCGGGTCGACCGCCAGGTAGGTCCGGGCGAACTCGGTGATGTCCGGCAGCTTGGTCTCCAGGACCTCGGCGCCCAGGTGCGTGCAGTCCAGCAGCACGTAGTCCTTGTTCGGGCCCGCGCCACGGCCTTCCAGCACCTCAAGGGCCATTGAGCGGGCCACGATGTCACGCGGCGCCAAGTCCTTGATCGTGGGGGCGTAGCGCTCCATGAACCGTTCACCCGAGGCGTTACGCAGGATCGCGCCCTCACCACGCGCGCCCTCGGTGAGCAGGATGCCCAGTCCCGCCAGACCGGTCGGGTGGAACTGGTAGAACTCCATGTCCTCAAGGGGAAGGCCCTTGCGGAAGATGATGCCCATTCCGTCGCCGGTCAGGGTGTGCGCGTTCGACGTGGTCTTGAAGACCTTGCCGAAGCCACCGGTCGCGAACACCACGGACTTCGCCTGGAACACGTGGATCTCGCCGGTCGCCAGCTCGTACGCGATCGCGCCGGTGCACACCGGGTCGCCGTTCGCGTCCGGCGTCAGGCAGATGTCCAGCACGTAGAACTCGTTGAAGAACTCGATGCCGTGCTTGACGCAGTTCTGGTACAGCGTCTGCAGGATCATGTGGCCGGTGCGGTCCGCGGCGTAGCAGGCGCGGCGCACGGCTGCCTCACCGTGGTTACGCGTGTGCCCGCCGAACCGCCGCTGGTCGATCTTGCCTTCCGGCGTGCGGTTGAACGGCAGGCCCATCTTCTCCAGGTCGAGCACCGCGTCGATGGCCTCCTTGGCCATGATCTCCGCGGCGTCCTGGTCGACCAGGTAGTCGCCACCCTTGATGGTGTCGAAGGTGTGCCACTCCCAGTTGTCCTCTTCGACGTTGGCCAGCGCGGCACACATGCCGCCCTGCGCCGCGCCGGTGTGCGAACGCGTGGGATAGAGCTTGGTCAGCACCGCGGTGCGGGCCCGCTGGCCCGACTCGATCGCGGCGCGCATGCCGGCGCCGCCCGCGCCGACGATCACCACGTCGTACTTGTGGAACTGCATTCGTTATCGGCCTTCGTGGTGGAAGTGTCAGGCGTCCATGTTCGGGTCGAACGTGAAGATCACGAACGTGCCGAGCGCGAGGATCAGCACCATCGAGACGTACAGCAAAACCTTCAGCCAGAACCGGGTGGCGTCCTTGCGGGCGTAGTCGTTGATGATCGTGCGCAGCCCGTTGCCGCCGTGGATCTCCGCCAGCCACAGCATCGACAGGTCCCAGAACTGCCAGAACGGCGAGGACCAACGGCCGGCCACGAAGCCCCAGTTGATCCGGTGCACGCCGCCGTCGAGGATGTTCATGATCAACAGGTGGCCGAGGACCAGCACGACCAGCGCGATGCCGGACACGCGCATGAAGACCCAGCTGGCCAGTTCCCAGTTGTTGCGCCGGGCGGCGGGGCGGCGTGGCGCGCGCGGCTTGTCCAGTGCGAGCGTCATCACGAGCCTCCGAACATCTCGGTGACGGTCCGGACCATCATGAAGTAAGCGCCGGGGATCATCACCAGCAGCCAGACCGCGAGGATGCCCCAGAGCATCTGCCGCTGGTAGCGCGGGCCCTTGGCCCAGAAGTCCACCAGCATCACCCGGATGCCGTTGAGCGCGTGGTAGAGCACCGCGCCGACCAGGCCGACCTCCAGCAGGTTGACCAGCGGCGTCTTGTAGGTCTCGATGACCTCGTTGTAGACCTGCGGCGACACGCGGACCAGCGCGGTGTCCAGCACATGCGCGAAAAGGAAGAAGAACGTGAGCACACCCGTGATGCGGTGTGCCACCCACGACCACATACCCGGGTCGCCGCGGTACAACGTCCCGCGTCGGCTGGGCCGCGACACCTCAGCGGCTTCGGCGGACATCGGTTTTCTCAGCCTCCAACATCGCTGGACTCTCGGCTGGATGGGCTGGAGTCCAACCGGGACGAATACCCACCGGGCCTTGACCTGAGGGATGCTAGTCCCGTCGCGGTCACCTGGCCCAACCAGCGGTTGGCCTCTGTGACACACCGAACACAGCCGCTGCGCCAAATGCCTGCCCGATCGGGCTCGCGGTGCAAGGCTGACCGCTGTGCTCCCACTGATCGGTTTGCTGCTCGGCATCGCCGTTGTGCAGCCCTCTGACGTGCACAAGCTCGACGTTCCGGCGGCGATCAGAGCCTTGGAGACACAACAGGTCTACCAGGCTCCGGGCGTGGTGACGCACATCGATCTCGGTGTGGTCACGCGGGAGATGGCGCCGGACACGAAGCTGCTGATCGGCCCGTTCAGCGCGGACAAGGACGACGACCATTACGACCATGTTTCCGAGCCGCTGCGGAAATGGGCGGACAGCAGGAAAGTGCGACTGATCACAGTGGAGGGCCTGTACACCCGATGGGGTCCGTCGACCATGACCGAACTGCGCCAGCAGACGGCCTACATGGACATCACCGGCCCCGCTTTGGCTTCAGTGCGCGAGGTCAACAAGGCGCCGATCGGCGAGGTCTACCCGGCGTACGAGGTGCGTACGCCGACTCCGGCACAAGTCGCTGACCTGGCGGGAAAGCTGCGGGAGAGCCGGATCTACAACGCGCCGGACCGCGCCGACAAGTTTACCCTGTCCACCAAATCGATCCAGCAGCAGACCGGGTTCACCGTCCGGGTCGCGGCACTGCCCGCACTGAAGCCGGGCGAGCCGTTCGTGGACTACGCACCCGCACTGGCCAGAGAATTCCCTGACGACATCGTGTTGGTAGCCCAAGGCTATTGGACCGATGCGGCGGGCAAGGATCAGGAACGCATTGACTCCGCGCGGAACTACGCGTCGGGCCGGTACGAGATCGGGACCTTCCGCAAAGGCGGCACGGTCGACGCCCGGGTGTCGACGATCCTGACCCGCCTCGACGAACTGAGCCGCCGCAAGCCTTTCGGCCGCCCGCAGCCGGAAACCTACGACCCGGCGCAGACGATCACGTGCTACACACCGCTGGCGTGGGGCGGATCGGCCGTAGTCCTTGGCGGCGGCGCACTCGCGGCGTTCGCGGTGCGGCGCCGTCAACGCCAACGTCTTGAAGAAGCCGCGTTGCGGAAGGCGAAAGCCAAGGCGTACGCCAAGATCAGCGAACTGGGAACGGCCTTGTTGGACAGTCAGCCGCCAGAAGCGGCTGAACGGTATACGACCGCGCGTGACCTGTTCGAGCAGGCGCACACCGCCGAGGCAATGGCCGAAGTGGAGCGAATCGCCGACGAAGGGCTGGCCCTGCTGTGAAGAAGCTGCCGCCAGTCGAGCGCTTCCTGTGGCGCGAGAAGTACTTCGGCATTCCACGCTGGATCGTCGGCGGCCTGCTCGTCGGCGTGATCGCCTGCGTTGCCTTGCTGCGCAGCCAAGTCACGACCTCCGAGCGGGTTCGGGCGATCGTGGAAGGGTTCCGGCACAGTTCGGTGTACGTGGAACCCGGTGCACCCGGGATCGTGAACGCGGACCGTGTCCGTCAAGTGCTCGGTGATCGCCCGATCGTGGTGGCCATTCTGTCCAACGAGCCGATGCCGTCCTCCGGCGAGGAACTGACCAGCCCAGGCCAGCAGATGTGTGACGACGTCGCGAAGCTGGTGCCGACCAACCTGGTGATCGTCTACGGCAGTGAACCAAGAGACGGCTACAACCCGTCGTTCTGCGTCGGTCCTCAGTTCAACAACGCCGCCAACCCGGTCACCGACGAGGCGCGTTTCGGGTTCGTGCTGATCGCCAAGGCCGAGACGGCATGGAAGTACCGCGTGTCACCGACGAATCTGACGCCGCAGGTCGAGGAGTACGTCCTGGCGTTCGACGCGCAGGCGGCCGAGGCCTACCCGAAGACTGTCCCGCGTCGTGGCGCCGTGCCCGACGAGCTGGCGACCGGTGAGATCGTGTTGTCCCTTGGCGGCATCGTCGCGGCGTGTGTCGCCTTGTTCTTCCTGCTGCACCTGCTTGCCCTAACGCTTGGTCGGCGCAGGCCACGGGCCCGCAGGCAGCTGGAGATGGGTGCCCGGCTGAGCAAGGTCGGCGAGTACGTGTTGTCGGCCGATCCGAAAGGCGCCGACCAGGCCGAAGTGGCCAGGAAGTACGTACTCGCGTTGCAGGGCCACGAGTCCGGCGCGAACGTGGCCAACCAGGTCGAGGAGCTGGAAAGGCTGGTCCGATGACGTGGGTCTGGATCGTCGGCGCGGTGCTGCTGCTCGGCGCGGGCGCGCTCGTGCCCGCGTTGCTGAGCAGGCAGAAGCACAGCGGCAACGACGAAGCCATCGCGGCACGGGCCAGGCACAACCAACTAGGCCTTTACGTCGAGGTTCTGCCACCGACCGACGACCCGCGGCTCAACCAGGCCCGTGAACGATGGGTGACCGCGGGCGGGGTGCTCGCCAGTGCCCGCACCGAGGAGGAGTTCCAGCTCGCAGAGCGGATCTGCCTGGAAGGTCTCGCATTGATAAAGCAGGCCGAAAGGTGATCACCCTGCGTGTCCGGGTGCGATCGCGAGCGGCATCACCGGCAAACGATTAGGTTACGCCCTGCCGGTGGTGTGCTGACCTGGTCAGCGGGGCAGGTACGGTTCGCCAATTCGCAAGTTCCCGGCGAGTAGGCCGGGGTTCGTCGCCGCTCACCCGAGCGGGGAGGGAGACACGTCGTGCGTCGATCGCGCGTTACCACGTTGGCGGCCGTCGCCCTGACCGGTGCTCTCGCACTGGCCGGCTGCGCCAAGGACTCCGGGGGCGGGTCGACCCCTCCCGCAGGCGGCGGCACCCAGGCGGAGAGCTGCAAGAAGAACCCGGTCCCCGCGGGCGGCGGCGGTGGTGGTTCCACCGGAACCACGTCGACCGGCCCGAAGGTGGACGCCAGCGCGTTGAAGGTCGGCCTGGCCTACGACATCGGCGGCCGTGGCGACGCGTCGTTCAACGACTCCGCCGCCGCCGGTCTGGACAAGGCCAAGGCGGACATGGGTCTCAAGGAGACCAAGGAGCTCACCGCGGCGCCGAACGAGCCGGAGGACGCCAAGCAGAGCCGGCTGCGTCAGCTCGCCCAGGAGGGCTTCAACCCGATCATCGCGGTCGGCTTCGCCTACGCCAAGTCGGTGCAGGCCGTGGCCGCGCAGTTCCCGAACACCAAGTTCGCCGTGGTCGACGACGACACCGTGCAGCTGCCGAACGTCACCGGCCTGGTCTTCGCCGAGGAGCAGGGCTCGTTCCTGGTCGGCGTCGCCGCCGTGTACAAGAGCAAGAACTGCCACGTCGGCTTCGTCGGCGGGGTGAATGTGCCGCTGATCCAGAAGTTCGAAGCCGGCTTCAAGCAGGGCGTGAAGGCCGCGTCGAACGACGCCAAGATCGAGGCCGAGTACATCACCCCGGCCGGTGACTTCACCGGTTTCCAGGATCCGGCCAAGGGCAACGTGGTCGCCAACGGTGAGATCAGCCGTGGCGCCGACGTGATCTACCAGGCCGCGGGTGCGTCCGGCAAGGGTGTCTTCGAGGCGGCCAAGTCCAAGAACGTGCTGGCCATCGGCGTGGACTCGGACCAGTACAACCAGAAGACGGTCGAGAACTCCCGTGACGTGATCATCACCTCGATGCTCAAGCGGGTCGACGTCGCGGTGTACGACTACGTCCGTGCCGTCGCGGGCAACACGCTGTCCACGCTGCCCAAGCGGTTCGACCTGAAGGCCGACGGCGTCGGCTACGCGACCTCCGGCGGCAAGATCGACGACATCAAGGCCACGCTGGACGCGTACAAGCAGCAGATCATCGACGGCAAGATCACGGTTTCGGACAAGCCATCCAGCTAAGTGGACTGAAGGCTCACCATCCCTCGTGAGTGTTTCGGCCGGTTCTAACCGGCCGAAACACTCACGAGGTTTTTCTGGGTTTCCGGGAGGCGAAGATGGCTGACGACCTGGCCGTTGAGCTGGAGGGGATCACCAAACGATTCCCCGGGGTGGTCGCCAACAGCGATATCCACCTCAAAGTACGCACCGGTGAGGTGCACGCGGTCTGCGGCGAGAACGGCGCGGGCAAGTCCACGCTGATGAAGATCCTGTACGGGATGCTGCAGCCGGACGAGGGCACCATCAGGGTGAACGGCGAGCCGGTGCGGTTCAAGAACCCGTCGGACGCCATCAAGGTCGGCGTCGGCATGGTGCACCAGCACTTCATGCTCGCCGACAACCTGAGCGTGCTCGAGAACATCGTGCTCGGCGCGGAAGGCCTGCACGGCATCGGCGCGAAGGCCCGCAGGAAGGTCGCCGAGCTGGCCAAGAGAACCGGCCTGACCGCCGACTTGGACATCGCGCTGGAGTACCTCGGTGTCGCGGACCGCCAGCGGGTGGAGATCGTCAAGGTGCTCTACCGCGGCGCGAAGATCGTCATCCTGGACGAGCCGACGGCCGTACTCGTGCCGCAGGAGGTCGACGACCTTTTCGAGACCGTGCGGCAGATGCGCGACGACGGGTTCACGTTCATCTTCATCTCGCACAAGCTCGACGAGGTGCGGGCGATCGCCGACTCGATCACGGTGATCCGGCGCGGCACCACGGTCGGCACCGCGGACCCGAAGACGACCAGCTCACGGCAGCTGGCCGAGATGATGGTCGGCAGCGAGCTGCCCAGCCCGGAGACCCGCGAGTCGACCGTCACGGACAAGGCCGTGCTGGCGGTTTCCGGTCTGCAGCTGTCCGAACCCGGTTCGGCGCGTGCCATTCTCGACAACATCGACCTGGTCGTGCACTCCGGTGAGGTGCTCGGCATCGCCGGTGTCGAGGGCAACGGGCAGACCGAACTGGTCGAGACGATCATGGGCATGCGCAAGGGCACCGCGGGCACGATCAGCCTGAACGGCAAGGATCTCACCAAGGTGGGCACGCTGGCCCGCCGCGAAGCCGGAATCGGCTACATCGCCGAGGACCGCACCCGGCACGGCCTGCTGCTGACCCAACCGTTGTGGGCCAACCGGATGCTCGGCTACCAGACCCGTGAGCCCGTCTCCAAAGGACAGTGGCTCGACATCGCAGGCGCCAAAAAGGACACCCAGCGCATCGTCGAGCAGTACGACGTTCGCACGCCGGGCATCGATGTCGCCGCGGCCGCGCTTTCCGGTGGCAATCAACAGAAACTGGTCGTCGGCCGGGAGCTGTCGGGTGATCCGAAGCTGCTCATCGCCTCGCACCCGACGCGTGGTGTGGACGTCGGCGCACAGGCGCTGATCTGGGAGCACATCCGCCAGGCCCGTGCCGCGGGCCTCGCCGTGCTGCTGATCTCCGCGGACCTCGACGAGCTGATCGGCCTGTCCGACCGGATCGTGGTGATGTTGCGCGGCCGTCTGGTGTCCGAAGAGGACCCGGCGACAGTCACGGCGGAGGACCTGGGCTGTGCGATGACCGGCTCCGCGCCAAAGGAGGCCACCAAGTGAGGACAACGCTCCGCGGCAAACTGTTGCCGCCTGTGTTGGCCATCGTGTTCTCGGTGCTGCTGTGCACGGTCGCACTGCTGATCTCGGGCGACAATCCGCTTGACGCGTTCGGCGCGATGATCGGCCAGCTGTTCCGTGGCACGACCGCGGTCGACACGCTCAACAGCGGTGCGGTCTACTACCTCGCCGGGCTGGCGGTCGCGATCGGCTTCCAGATGAACCTGTTCAACATCGGTGTCGAGGGCCAGTACCGATTCGCCGCGGTGGTCGCGGCGATCGTCGGTGGCGCGATCGCGCTGCCGCCCGGAATCCACACCCTTGTGATCATCATCGTCGCGATCGTGGCTGGTGCGCTCTACGCGCTGATCCCGGCGTTGCTGAAGGTGTACCGAGGCGTGTCCGAGGTCATCTCGACGATCATGTTGAACGCCATCGCGATCGGCCTGATCGCCTACCTGGTGAGCACGGACGCGTTCGGTGTGCAGGTGGGCAACAACATCGCCACCGAGCCGATCCCGGAGTCCGGCTGGATGCCGGGAATCCCGTTCGGCGACAACGGAACCCTGTTCGGGTTCGTGTTCGTCGCCGCGTTGGTCGGCTACGGCTACTGGGTTCTGCTCAACCGGACCCGGTTCGGCTTCGAGCTCAAGGCAAGCGGTGAGTCGCCGACCGCGGCGACCGCGGGTGGTGTCGACGCCCGCAAGATGATCCTGACGGCCATGCTGTTGTCCGGCGGTGTCGCCGGCTTGACGGCTCTGCCTGAACTGCTTGGGCGTGACCACGAGTACCTGCAGACTTCGCCTGCGGGCTACGGGTTCGCCGGTATCGCGGTCGCGCTCCTCGGCCGTAACCACCCAGGCGGTATCGCTTTGGGTGCCGTGCTGTGGGCGTTCCTCGACAAGTCCGCGGTGTCGCTGGACAACGTCGGTGTGCCGCAGGAGATCACGACGATCATGCAGGGAGCGATCGTGCTGTCCGTGGTCATCGCGTACGAGATCGTGCGCCGGGTCGAGCTCGCGGCTGAGCAACGCCGCGTCGGCCGTCAGCTCGGCCGGGATACCAGCGACGTTGCTGCCGGAGGGAGTGTCTGATGGCCACCGGTATCGCGGACAGCCCGGTCGCCGGGCCCGTACACGTCGCCGAACCGCCGAAGCGCCGCAAGCTGCCCGGCTGGCTGATGGGTGTGCTGTGGGCCGTCGGTGCGATCGCTGTGCTGTCGACGGCTTCGTTCCTGACCGACAACGTGGACCTGACGTCGTCGACCACAACCCAGACCGCTCTGCGGTTGGCGTTGCCAATCCTGCTCGCAGCCCTCGGCGGTCTATGGGCCGAGCGCGCGGGCGTCGTGAACATCGGTCTCGAGGGCATGATGATCCTCGGAACCTGGGGCGCGGCTTGGGGTTCGTACTACGGCGGCGTGTGGGTCGGCCTGCTGGTGGCGATCCTGTTCGGCGCGGTCGGCGGTTTGCTGCACGCGATCGCGACCGTGACGTTCGGCGTGAACCACATCGTGTCCGGTGTGGCGATCAACCTGCTGGGCCTCGGTGTGACGAAGTACTTGGCGCACTTGGTCTTCCAGCCGCTGTCGGGAAACCCGCGGCAGTCGCCGGTGGTGCCGAAGTTCGACACGTACTCGGCGACCGGGATCACGAACTGGCTGGCGCAGCTGGAAGCCGAGCAGCGGGTGGGGATCTCGGACGTGGCGGGCATCCTGCGTGGGCTGATGACCCAGGTGGCGCCGCTGACGATGATCGCGATCCTGCTGGTGCCGATCAGCTACATCCTGTTGTGGCGCACCAGGTTCGGTCTGCGGCTGCGGTCGTGCGGGGAGAACCCGGTGGCCGCGGAGTCGTTGGGTGTCAACGTGTACGCCTTCAAGTACACCGCGGTGCTCATCTCCGGTGGCCTCGCCGGAATGGGCGGTGCGTCGCTGGTGCTGCTGAAGGACGGCGCGGACTACCTGGAGAACCAGACCAACGGCCGCGGTTACATCGGCCTTGCCGCAATGATCTTCGGCAACTGGCGGCCCGGCGGGTTGCTGGGCGGTTCGGCATTGTTCGGCTACACCGACGGTCTGCAGCTGTCCGGTCGTGGACCCGCTGTGTTGGCGCTGCTTTACGCGGCGGTGCTGCTGCTCGTGGTCGTGGTCGTCGTGCAACTGTTCCGCCGCAAGTGGTTCGCGGCGGGCGCGGCTGTATTGGCCGCAGGCCTGTTGTACGCAATCTATTACTCGGTCGATGAATTGCCGCGCGACCTGACGCCGTACGCACCGCACTTCGTGACGCTCATCGTGCTGGCGGTCGCGTCGCAACGGTTGCGGATGCCACAGGCCGACGGATTCATCTATCGACGAGGGCAGGGTTCGTGACCCCAGATTGGGAGACGCTCAGGGCGGCGGCTGTTTCCGCCGCCGCCCAGGCATATTGCCCGTACTCCGGTCTGCGGGTAGGCGCGGCGGCGCTGGTGTCTGACGGCCGCATGGTGACCGGCTGCAACGTCGAAAACGCCTCGTACGGCCTGGGTTTGTGCGCGGAGTGCACGATGGCCGGGCAGTTGCGGATGACCGGCGGCGGACGGTTCGTGGCGGTGGCATGCCGCAGCGGCACAGGAGAATTGCTGATGCCGTGCGGCCGTTGCCGCCAGATCATCTATGAATTCGGCGGCCCGGACTGCCTTCTGGACACACCACGCGGGATTCTGCCGATGAGCGAAGTACTCCCGGACGCATTCGGCCCGGAACACCTGCCCGCCTAACTCGGCACCGCCCGCGGCGGACACGGTTGCTCGGTGCATACCTCTGGTGCGTCGACGTAGTTCACGCCTGACCAGTAGACCGGGAATGAGCTGACGACTCGTCCGTCATAGGTTTTGCGGACCCCGAAACCGGCGGTGTAGGTGGTGCCGTCGTCGCGTTCGCCGATGAGATTCAACATCACGGGCGGGAATCCTTCGTCGCCGTACTTCACCCCCACGATGCGCGGTGGCTTCGGCCCAGGCCGCCAGCCAATGCTCGCATTCCAGTCCACATCCCGTTCACAGGACGGCGGATACTCGGCGACCTCCCGGCAGAAATCCCCGAACCGCTTGTTCTCAGCCAAATGGACCGCCCTGTTGAACAGGGCCTCCGCCTCAGCGAGTTCGACCGTGGGCTCGGGTCTCGGCTGCATCGCATCGAGCTCGAGCGCGGTCATAACCACCGCGGACACGGCGATGCCGGTCAGTCCCACCCATAGAACGCGGTTAGCCATCAGACCCCACCCCCGAGGGGAGGGTACCGCTAGCCAGCGAGAATGGAAGTCCGTCCGCTCGTCCGCATGTTCTCAGCATCCCAACAGCGCCGGAACACGTTGTCGTTCCTCAAGTCCCATCGATTCGCCACCAATCCGACCAACCCGGCGGCCACCAGCAGTCCAGCGAGGCCGGCGAGAATCGGCACGGTCAGCCAATGAATGAGGGTCGCGACAGCGAACACCGCTGTCACACCAGCCGCCGCGACCCCGACGATGACTGCACTCAGGAACAAGGGGTAGGGCGCATGCGCGATGAGCTCGGCGGCAACCGTCACCAACACCAGAGCAATTCCGGCGAACAGTGCCTCGCTGAGCCATACCGGTCCGAAGGGGAGTGTGCCGGTGAGGGTCAGTACGGCACGCAGAACACCCACAACGATGAGGCCGATGGCGAACGCCCCCACTGTGATGCCGGAGAACATCCAGAGCCAAAAGGAGTCCCGCCGCTCCGCCCGGACGGTCGACCAGTCACTGAAGCGAACTTCTGGCCGCAGTGGATAGCGGTCGAACCGGCTGCTGATCATCGTGGCGGTGACCATTGCTCTGACCGGCCACCTGAGCATCTTGAGCATGCGCTCCAGCCTCGGCGGCGGGACGGTCGCCGAGACGACCAGCGACTGGAGTCGGCCCGCCTCGGGAGACGGGTCCGTCGCAGCGGCGATGAGAGCCGATTCGATATCGGCGCCGACCACAGTGAGTCCCCGCCTTGACGGAACCTGATTGAGCACTACGCCGATCTCGCGCTCCTTTTCCCGAGGGAGGTCGACTTTCTTGAACTCGTGATCGCACCAGAGGATGGCGAGTGGAATGCCGATTCGTGAGTCGATTCCGTCCAGCTCGGGTGGAACGTCGTCGTGGTCGGACTCATACAGCAGGTACGCGATTCGTCCGGCGATTCTGACCAACGGGTCGTCCTTGCCGTTCGCGAACGGCTTCCACACCCACTCCATGACGGGCCCGGCACCGACCCACGTGTCGGCACGAAGAATCTCCTCGACGTCCGGATTGCGGATCAGTCCGGCAAGACACCACGCCGCTCGCTTCGCGACCGGCGCGTCGGGTGTCCACAGCAGACTGCTCAGTGCCTTGGCGGCCGATGGCGTCCCGACCACGCCCAGGTCGTCGACTGCCCAGCCGTGGCCGTTGGAAGCATGCTCGGTCAGCACGGGCAGTGCGAGTTCACCCATGTCTCGCAACGCTGTTCGGGCGTCCGCGTCCCGTATTGCCAGCTTGGCCAGCGTTTCGGCCGCTTCGAGACGACCGGATGCCGAGAGTGCCTGCATCGCAAACGTCTTGGCGGGATTGTCGGCGATGTGGGCGGTGTCGATGTTGGCAGCGTCACTGAGAAGTTCCAGTACCTGACGGCCACGTGGCCGGCTGTCGGCGGCGACTGCGCCGAACGCGGTGGTGATCGCCGCGCGGTCCGGCCCTGGCTGGTCTAGTTCGGCGCGGAAGAACCGGATGACTTCGTCGGCGAAGTCGCTGGCGATTCGTCGGGCCTCGGCAAGGCATTCCAGCGCGAGGATCTTGTGATGGGCCTGGGGCGAAGAGAAGATCGCTGTGACCACTCTTGTGCAGTCGCGCGAAGTGGACCCGCACCACAGCTTCACTGTCTCCCGCCACGCGAGCGGGTCCGCCATGTAGCTGTCCAGCAACCGGTCCGGGTCATCCGCCAGTTCCACGGCCGCCAGGTACTCCTGCAGCGTGGTGTGCCCGAACTGGTACTGGGAACGGCGTTTGTCGAGCGGGAACAACAACTGGCTGCGGTCAACGATCTCGGTGAGCAGCGGTTTGATCTGATCGCGGTCGAGGTTGAGATCGGGCAGCATCTCCAGGGTGAGCGCGCGCAGCCTGGCGTCGGTGATCGTGCGCCGGTCAGCATCGTCCCCGCCAGTGGATTCCTGCATGGTCAGCGCGGCGCGTTGCAGCACGGCCAGCTTCTCGCCGACGTCGAAGACCTCGATCGGCCCGGCTCTGTCCAGATCGGCGTCCCGCCTGAGCAGGTGAGTGATGGCCTGCTCATAGAAGGCGGATCGGGAAGTCGGCAGCGCGCGTTTGGCTTTGCTGAAGACCTTGCCGTGCAGATACGCGATCATGGTCAGCAGCAGCGGGCTGCGCGCGAGCCCCATCAGCGCCGGGTTGTTCTGCAGGGCCTCGAAGATCTCGGCGACCGCCGTCTTGTCCTTGATGTCCTTGGAGTTGCCGAGGAACTGCAGGATGGCCGCGTCGTCGAACTTGGCGACCGAGACCTTGTGCTGGAACTGGGTATCGAGTTGACCTTGGTACACCACGTCCCGGCACGTCACGATCATCTGGCAGTCGCGGTACTGCCGCGCGAAGTCCAGCAGTGCACGCACGACGCGGTTGTGGTCGTCTCTTCCGACTTCGTCGAGTCCGTCGAACAGCAGCGACAACCGTCCGTGGGTCAAGGCTTTCTCGGCCAGTGCGCGGTCGCGGTCGGGCCGGCGTCTCCGGTTGGGCAGGCATCGGCCGATCTCCGCCGCCACCAGATCCAGCAACTGCTCGTCCGACGCGTTGCAGCGGTGCAGTTCGACCAGGACTGGCACCCGTCTGGTCCGCTTTCGCGCCCACGTCAGCATGGCGTTCTTGAGCAGCATCGACTTTCCGGCGCCCGCCGGACCGACAACCACCGACCTCGGTTCGGCGCGGATGCTCTCGTAGAGATCCTTGCGTTCGCCGTGCTGTTCGGACTGCAGCGGGACGTAGACCTTGGTGATGTCCGCGATCGCTTCGTCGGCGAAGCCCGCGCGGTGCATCCGGAAGTCCGCGGTGATCGACTTTTGGTAGCGAGCGACCTGCAGCCTGGTGAACCGGGCCGACCTCGGCCGGCTGGCGAATCGCTTGATCCGCTCGGCCAGGTACAGCTTCACGACCCACAGCAGGATCGCGGCGACCAGCACGCCGATCCCCAGCGGCGCCAGCCAGCTCCAGATGGCTCCCATGTCGCCACGATCGGCGACTAACGCGTGCCTGTTATCGGCGTATCGCACATTCACCCGTCAGGACCATGCATTTAGGGTGGAACGCATGAGCCGAGAACGACTGTCCGCTGTGGACGTGATCCGAACCAAGCGGGATGGTCACCGCCTGACCGACGACCAGATCGACTGGGTGGTGGACGCCTATACCCGGGGTGTGGTCGCCGACGAGCAGATGTCCGCGCTGGCCATGGCGATCTTCCTCAACGGGATGGACACCGCCGAGGCCGCCCGGCTGACCCAGGCGATGATCGACTCGGGTGAGCGGCTCGACCTCGCGGTCGACCGGCCGACCGTGGACAAGCATTCGACCGGCGGGGTCGGTGACAAGATCACGCTTCCGTTGGCGCCCTTGGTCGCCGCGTGCGGCGCAGCCGTTCCGCAGCTTTCCGGGCGTGGGCTCGGCCACACCGGTGGCACGCTGGACAAGCTGGAATCGATCCCGGGGTGGCGGGCTCAGCTGTCCACCGATGAGATCACCAGGCAGCTTTCCGATGTCGGCGCTGTGGTCTGCGCGGCGACCGAGGGATTGGCGCCCGCGGACAAGAAGCTTTACGCCCTCCGGGATGTCACGTCGACCGTCGAGTCGATCCCGTTGATCGCGAGTTCGATCATGAGCAAGAAGATCGCCGAGGGCGCCGAGGCGCTCGTGCTCGACGTCAAGGTCGGGTCCGGCGCGTTCATGAAGAACCTCGACGACGCGCGTGCGTTGGCTGAAGCCCTTGTGGGGATTGGCAAGCAGCACGGCCGCAAGGTCACGGCCCTGCTCACCGACATGTCGATCCCGCTCGGCCGTGCGGTCGGTAACTCCGTTGAGGTTGAGGAGTCCGTGGAAGTTCTCAAGGGCGGTGGGCCGAGCGACATCGTCGAGCTGACCGTCGCTCTCGCCCGGGAAATGCTTGCCTTGGCAGGGATCGATACAGATCCGGCCGAGGTTCTGGCCGCAGGCCGTGCGTACGAGACCTGGTGCCGCATGATCAGCGCTCAGGGCGGCGATCCGGAGGCCGCGCTGCCCAAGGCGAAACACGTTCACGTTGTTTCGGCTGAGGAGTCCGGAGTCTTGGCGACGCTCGACGCGTACGCCGTCGGTGTGGCGGCTTGGCGGTTGGGCGCGGGGCGGGCGCGCAAGGAGGACGCCGTGCAGCACGCTGCTGGCGTCATATGCCACGCGAAGCCCGGCGACCGGGTATCGCAGGGCGATCCGCTTCTCGAGTTGCGTACGGACACGCCAGACGCCGTTCCGGCCGCACTGGAATCTCTGCGGGGGGCGTACACCATCGGTGAGGCGGCCCCCGAGCAGACCTTGCTCATCGACACGGTCCGCTGAATACGCAGCTCAGCCCTCGTGAGTGGAAATGCCGGTTCTAACCGGCGAAACCACTCACGAGGGCTGAGCTGGGGTTTTGCTTAGTTGTCGTCGCTGGTGTCGGCTTCTTCCAGCTCTTCGATCCGCGGCTTCTCGCCGTTGACCTTCTTGCTGCCACGCGCACGACGCTGCTGCCGCGGCAGGGTCGACGGCGGCGCCGCGGGCATCGCCGGGCCGCCGCCCATCATCAGCTCGGCGAACGTGGCCATGGCCTCGTCGAGGTGACCACCGATACGGCGCTCGGTCTCCTCGTTGCTCTTCTTCACCAGCGAGGTCACCACCGTGGTGTCCGGCTGGTTGGCCAGGGTGCCCTGGACCTTCGTCAGGCTCTGCTCGATCGTGCCGCCGAGCTCGCCGAGGCGGGCCGCGAAGCCGTCCTCCACGGTGTCCAGCCTGGTGGCCATGTCGTCGAGGCGGCCAAGCGCCTGCTCAAGACGCTGCGCGAGGGCTTCGAGCCGGTCGCTGGCGTCCATCGTCTCCTTGGTCTCGTCCAGCGCGGCGTTGAGCGCGTTGCGGGCCTCGTCCAAGGAGTGGGTGATGCCGTCGCGGGTGTCGCCGAGCGAGCCGACCAGCGATTCACGCGAGTCGGACACGGCCGAGGTGACCGCGTCGCGGGAGTCGGCGACCGCCGAGGCGATCGTGTCGCGCGAGTCGTTGACCGCGGAGCTGATCGAGTCGCGCGTCGAGTTGAGGGTGTCGCGGGCCTCGTCGAGCTTGTGCGCGAGGCCGTCGTTGACCTCGGTGACGTGCCGGTGCAGCGAGTCCTTGGTGCCGTCGAGGTGCTCGTGCACGCCCTCGTCGACCTCGTCGAGACGGCCGCGCAGCGCGGTTTCGAGCGTGTCGATGCGCTCCTTGACCGGCACGTGGACCTGGCCGGGCAAAGTGTCGATCCGGGCGTCCTGCTTGTCCAGGTGCCCGTCGAGGGAGTCGATTCGCCGGTGGATGTTCGCCAGCTTGTCCTCGAGACCGTCCATCCGGCCGACGACGCCCTCCATCTTGCCGACGACGCCGTCAAGGCGGCCGTCGAGCTGAGCGAAGGGGGTGGCCAGCTTGTCGACGATCGACTCGACCGCACGCGCAAGGCTGGCGATGGCCGTGTCCTGGGCCTCGAGTTTCGCCATCGCCTCGTCCAGGCGCTCGGCGATCACGCCGACCTCGGTGCGGTCCGGGAGCTCGGACAGTCGCTTGCGCACCGAACCGAGCGAGTCCAGCGGGGACAGCCGCGCGTGGATCTCGTCCAGTGCGTCGAACACCTGCTGCTGTTCGCTTTCACGGATCTCGGCCGCGCGCGTCAGCATGTTGCGCATCCGGTCGAACGACACCGTGGCGTTGTTGTTCTCGTTCACGGAGGTGACCTTCGTCCTGGGGAGGGGAGACGCAGGGGAGCCTAGCCAGTCCCAAAACGCGTCCATACACCACCCGTTAGTTTCGTGTTAGTTGATCTCGGCGGATTAGGCCGTTCAGCGGTAATGCGCCGTTGCGGGCGATGACCGAGTGGACACAGTACGTGGGCACGGTTGGACACGATCGGGTGACGGGAGGGGCGGGTAACGTACATGCATGTCGAACCCGAACCCGGTTACCCACGAGGCGATCCGGCGTGCCCCCAAAGTGTTGCTGCACGATCATCTGGACGGCGGCCTCCGACCTCGCACGGTGATCGAACTTGCCGACGCCTCAGGCTATGTCGATCTTCCCACAACCGACGAGGCCGAGCTCGGCCAGTGGTTCACCGAAGCGGCGAACGCGGGCACGCTCGAGCGTTACCTGGAGACGTTCGCGCACACCTGCGGGGTGATGCAGAGTGAGGATGCACTCGTTCGGGTGGCATCCGAATGTGCACAAGATCTCGCGGACGACGGCGTGGTCTACGCCGAAGTGCGCTACGCGCCCGAGCTGTTCACCGAGAAGGGCCTGAGCCTCGACCAGATCGTGCAGGCGGTCGAAGCGGGCTTCCGCGAAGGCGAGCGGCTGAGCGGAGGCAAGATCAGGATCGGCACGTTGCTGTGCGCGATGCGCCAGAACGCGCGGTCCGCGGAGATCGCCGAGCTGGCGGTGCGCTACCGCGACCACGGCGTGGTCGGTTTCGACATCGCCGGGCCGGAAGCCGGGTTCCCGCCGACCCGCAACCTGGACGCCTTCGAGTATTTGCGCCAGCAGAACGCACATTTCACGATCCACGCGGGCGAGTCCTTCGGCCTGCCGTCGATCTGGGAGGCGATCCAGCACTGCGGCGCCGAGCGGCTCGGCCACGGCGTCCGGATCATGGACGACATCAAGATCGACCCGGACGGCACGGCACATCTGGGCAGGCTGGCCAGCTACGTGCGCGACCGCCGGATCCCGCTGGAGATGTGCCCGTCGTCCAACATCCAGACGGGCGCGGCGAACTCGATCGCCGAGCACCCCATCGGCTTGCTCACCAAGCTGCGCTTCCGCGTGACGGTGAACACAGACAACCGCCTGATGAGCGGATGCACGGTTTCCAGCGAAATGGCCGCGCTGGTCGATGCCTTCGGCTACGGCTGGGCGGACTTGCGGTGGTTCACGGTGAACGCCATGAAGTCCGCGTTCATCGGCTTCGACGAGCGCCTCGACCTGATCAACAAGGTGATCAAACCGGGCTACGAGTCGTTGTTGACCGAAGGCGACCAACATCCATCGGAGCGCTAACCCCGCGCGTGTCCACCTTTCCAGCACCCCGTGTCGACCTTTCCAGCACACCGTGTCGCACATTCCGGCACGGTGAAAGGCCACTTTCGGCACCGCCAGGGGACTTCGGGGTGCCACGGTGAGGCGCTCCACACCAAGCGCTGCGCCGCACCCCGGACATGCGCCATCGCAACACCAATTCCCAAGGGGGAACCCCTGATTTCAACGCTACCGGAGGAGACCGACAGTTCCGGTGCACAGAGCGGGAGTTATCCACAGGCTGCGGTAGCTGCGCACGTCAGACACGCCGAAGGGGCGCCCGGAAGCTTCAGGCGCCCCTTCGAGAAGGCACTCAGTGCGTCTCGAGACGGTCCTCGAAGGCGTTGACCAGCTTCTGCCACGCCTCGACCTCGTCGGTGAACGGCGCGCTCGGCACCAGCCGGGTCGGGTCCGGCCGCAGCACGAACGAGACCAGCCAGCCGAGCGACTCCGACTCCGACAGCGCGTCGCCGACCGAGTCGTCGCCTGCCCACTCGGCGGTGTCGGTGAGCAGCTCCACGGCCAGGTCGAGCTGCGTCGGGTCGATGGCGTTCGGGCCTTCCTCGAGGTCTTCGCTCAGGCCCTGCAGCACGTAGGTGTTGTCCTCTTCGACCTCGATCTCGAGTGAGCCGTCGGTCGCCTTGGTCACCACGTCCTCCCACGTGGACACCTCGGCGAGGTCGTTGTCGCCGAGTTCGCCGGACGCGATGTACCGGCTCAGTGCCCTTGGCGAGGAGAAGACGTCGATCTTGCCCTCGCGGCCGAGGAACACCGGTGCGTCGTCGAGGTAGCAGCGCAGCGTGTAGTACTCGGCCCCGTCGGTGATGATCTTGATCGGGTCGATGCCGACCTCGCCCCAGAAGCCGACCGGCACGTCCTCTGCTTCCGAGTCCTCGTCGTCGGAAGCGGAGTCGGAGGCCTCTTCCTCGCCCTCCTCCGAGTCCTCGTCTTCGGACTCCTCGGCCTGGAGCTTCTCCAGCTCCTCGGTGGCGACGGCCAGCGCGGCGTCGTCCACGTCGGGGACCGCGACGACCTCGTCGATCGCGTCGAGCACCTCGTCCCACCGTTCGACGATCGTCTCGGCCAGCTCGGTCCACCGGCGCTCGCCGTCCCGCCCGGTGAAGGCGAGGGTGCCCTGGTCGAGCAGGTCGAAGCCTTCGGCGGCGGACAGCACGTCGTTCACCGCGTCCAGTTCGCACACGTCCGCGAGCGAACGGACGATCGCGACGATCCCGGCCAGCTCGTCGAGCGTCCAGGTGTCCGGGTCCTGCGCCGCCAGCTCGGGCACGCCCACCAGGTCGTACTGGTGCTCCTCGTCGGGCAGCAACTCCTCGACGGTCAGCTTCGGCACGACCGACCACGCGGGGTGGTCCGCCAGGTCGTGTTCGTCGACCGTTCGCACGAACGCCGCGAGGTGTGCCGCATCTGGGAACCCGTACAGGTCTTCCTCGTCACCGAGGAACGCCTCCCAGTCCTCGCCTTCCTCCCGCCAGCGCGGCGCCCAGAGAGTGACCACGTCGCCCTGTGGCAGCCCGAGCTCGATCGGGACGATGTCCTGAGCCATTGGCCCTCCGCCTTCTCCTGCACGATCCCAGACGATCCCGCCGGTGCGATTCTCGGCACACCGGACGCGGGCAGCCTACGGGTTTTGCCAACCCCGTCGATCACCGGTCGCTACGCAGCGACGACGGATCGAACGAGAAAATGTCATCGTCGTCTTCCTCGGGCGCCGACCCGGCCGCAGACCCAGCTGTCGAAGCCGCGGGAGCCGCGGGCGCGCGGTCACCGATCACGTCCCAGCCAGCGGCACGCGCGGGTGCGATGCCCATGGCGCCTTCCAGCTGCCTGGCCGCGTCATCGCCGAGCACCAAAGCCAATTGGTTCAGGCTGCGCTGCCGGGCGAACTCGGCCGCCTGATGGGCCGTCGCCATGATCGTCTCGGACAGCCATCGCACGCCGCGGTGCAACGCTTCCGGTTGCAGGCGCAGTGACTTCAACTCGCCACTCGCGGTCGTGGTGGCTTCGACAAGCCCTTCGCGATCACGTGCCACGGCGTAGATCGACGCGATCCGGCGCTGCAGGTCCTCGCTGGCTCTGCGGCGCAGCTCGGCCTCCTGGACGAGTTCGTCGACTGGTGGTTCCGTCACGACAGCACCCCGCCGAATTCGTCGTCATCGCGGTCCCGGGGGATCGGCTCGTCGGGCATGCCGAGGTCGGTCAGGCTCTTGGCCGCGTTCGGGCTCATCACTTGCCGCAGTGACGAGTGCATCCGGCTGTTGGCGATCTTGGTCGCCTGCGCGGCAAGCCGGACCACCTCACGTGCCACCTCGTCGGGGTGCCGGCCGAGCACGGCGGGCTTGATGTCGACGGCACGCAGCATGCCGCCAGGACTCACCGACACGCTGATCGCGTTGTCGCCGGACGCCGCCTGGCCGATGATCGGGCCGGTCCGGCCGACCACCGCGGCGACCCGTTCCCCCGTCTCGGCGACATTCCGGCCGAGCCGGTCCAGCTCGTCCTGGACGTGATCCTCGTTCCCCACGCCTGGAGTCTATGGCCCGACGGGTTCGCTGCGCAGGCAAAGCCGGGTTCTGCGGCCCACGACGGTGACGCTGCGCCAGCCGCGCGGCGGCCTGGACAGATCCAGCCGCCGCGCACGGTGGACGTGTCGTGCGAACGAGTTCTTGCGCAGGACTCGGCCGCGTGCGCGTTGCCCGCCCAACGCTTCCTCCGGCGTGACCTCGACCCAGATGTAGTGCAGCACACGCCAGCTCAGCGCACCGATGACGACGAGCGTGAGCCGTGTGCCCACGCCCGTCGCCGGATCGTGCACCGCGACCGGTCCTGGTGCGAAGATCGCGGCCAGCGCGATCCGGATTCGATGAATGACGTGCACGAGCGGGCGGTATCGCGCATACGGTGTGCCGCTGGGGAGCATGGCGGCCAGCCAGTTCCTGATCTGGTCGGAGTCCACCACGGTGACGCCTGGGCCCACGTTCGCCAGCAGCGTGCTCTTGCCGGCGCCGGGCAGGCCAGCGACGACCACGAGCGACCTGCGCTGCACTGGCATCATGACCTGTTCCATGTCCTGAACAACGCGGTCCGGCCGAACGGATGTTTCCGGAAAACCCGTGTTCACAGGAGATTGACAGAAACAGAAGAGTCCATAAGAGACGGTGAGATTCGGGTCACTTCGAAGCAACCACTTGCTCCAGCTGCCCCGGACGCGCGTTTCCTCCGGTCAGCACCACGGCGATTCGCTCGCCAGGCAGGTCGTGCTCGGTCAGGGCGGCGAGTCCGGCGGCGCCGGACGGTTCGAGGAAGACGCCGAAACCGCGTAGTGCTTGTCCCATCGCGGTGAACAACGCCGAATCGTCCACAAGCACGATGTCGTCGACGAGGTTTCGCATCCACCGCACGGATTCCGCCAGTGGGCTGCCGATCGCGATGCCCTCGGCGACCGTGGTGGCCGCGTGCTCGACGGGTTCGCCTGTGCGCCAACTGTGCAGCATTGCGGGCGCGCCGGTCGCACACACGCCGACAACCCGTGTGGACGGTGAGTTTGCCTTGATCCAGCGAGCGATTCCGTTGATCAGGGCGCCATCGCCGACCTGAACGACCACTGTGTCCAGTGGTCCGTCGCGAAGCAGTTCGACGCCAATGGTTCCCGCGCCCTCCGCGATGAGTGACTCGGCGCCGTCGCGGATCAGCAACCGGTCCGATCGCTCGGCGGCGTACTCGCGAGCGTGTTTCTTGGTCGCGTCAGTATCCACTCCGGACAGATGGACCTTCGCGCCGAACGAGCGGATCGCGGCCAGCTTGGTCGGGTTGACGTCCTCGGGGAGGAACACCTCGGTGGCGATTCCCCTTGTGCCGCAGGCATAGGCCATTGCCTGGCCGAAGTTCCCGCTCGACGCGACGACAACCGTCACATCGGGATCGGCGGACGCGGCGAAAGCGGAAGCGCCCCGGCCTTTGAAGCAGCGCAAGGGGTTCATCGTCTCGATCTTGACGAGCACTGGTCGTCCGCCGTGGTCCACTGTGAACTGTGGGCTGTCACGGAACCGCGGGTCGATGGTGCGGGAGAGTTCTTCGATCCGGTCAAGTCGTAGCTCCATGCCCACGACGTTAACCAGCCAAGACGTGATCGCGATTGAAAGTTTTCGCGCCGCGACGCAAAATTTTTGCGTGACTCTGGACGAGATCGACCGGCGGCTGCTGACCCTGCTCCAGCGGGATTCCACCCGGACCTTGCACGACCTCGGCGAGCAGGTGGGCCTCTCGCCGAGCGCGGTACAACGCCGGATCACCCGCTACCGCAAGGAAGGGCTCATCGCCCGGCAGGTGGAGGTGCTTGATCCGGAACGGGTCGGCGGCATGCTCGCGGCCGTCCTGGTCACGATCGACCGCGAGTCCGTGCAGCACCACGCCGAGATCCGGGAACGCATGCTGCGCAGCCCGAACGTGCAGCAGTGCTACGCGATCGCGGGCGAATGGGACTACCTGGTGGTCCTGGCGTGTGACTCGATCGCGCACTGCCGTGACCTGGTGCGCGGCATGTTCCTGGAAGATCCGAACGTGAAGCGGTTCGACACGATGCCGGTGTTCGACCCGGTCAAGATGGGTCTTGAGCTGCCGTTGTGAGCAGCTCGCTGCCGACCTCGTACAGCGTGATCAGCAACGGGCGCAAAGCAAGTCCCCGAGAGGTCAGCTGATACGTCGTCCGCGCGGGGAATCCCGTTGTGCGCGAACAGGAAGCGAGCCCGCGCGAGGTCAGCCCGTGCAGTCGATCGCTGAGGACCTTGGCGGACACCGAAGGCAGCCGTGACCGCAGTTCACTGAACGACAGCGGCCCGTGCATGAGCTCACGCAGCACCAACGTGGTCCATCGGCCGGAGATCGCATCGAGCGCGACCTCGACCGGGCAGTCCGGCGACGGCCGATCGGTCTTGCCACGGGCGTCCGGCACCAGCGAGGCGTCCCAGGTTTCCGTTTGGTGACCCACGCGAGCTTCGGATTGGCTCTGCATATGACGCATATGAGCAGTGTGCAGCACGCCGCCGACCTGCCTCACGCCTTCGCCGCGGCCTTCAACACCTTCGATCCCGAGCAGGTCGAGCGCGTCTACGAGCCGGAAAGCCTGCTCGTGCTGGACGCGGGCCACCCGCTGACCGGTGCCGAGCGCGCAGGAGCCAACGCCGACCTGCAGAAGTTGGGACAGCCGATCACGGTCAACCCGCGACATGTCTACGTCTGCGGCGACATCGCGCTGTTGCTTGTGGACTGGGAGATCCCGGCCGCCGGAATCTCCGGCACCGCGACGGACGTGGCCCGCCGCGGCCCGGATGGATTCTGGCGTTACGTGATTGACAACCCCCTCGGTCTGTCGACTCAGCCGGTTGGCCGGTAGAAACCCATGAACGGCATGCCGATGTTGGACGTCCGGATCGGGTTGATCTGCACCGGGTCCCCGGCCTCGATCATCTGCCCGTTGCCGATCACCATGGCCACGTGGCCCTTCCAGACCACGAGGTCACCGGGCAGCAACTGGCTCTGATCCGGCACCGACGCGCCGACAGCCTGGGCCGCCGAGTGCCGTGGCAGCTCATGGCCTGCGGCCGCGTACGCCCACGAGGTCAGTCCACTGCAGTCGGTGCCGGACGGTGGGTTCGACGCTCCCCAAACATATGGCGTGCCCAACGCGGACAACGCCTGACGGACAGCGGCCGCCGCCACCTCGTTCGGGGCCTCGACTGTGGCACCGCCAGGCAGGTTGATGCCCACACCGCTGCCTGGCTGCGGCGGAATCGCGACGGGCAGCTGCGGGCCGACGGGCGTGCCGCCGCCCCCACCACCACCGCCACCGCCTCCTCCACCGCCCCCACCGCCGCCGCCTCCACCACCGGAGCCGCCGTGGCTTCCGCTCTGCGCGGATTCGATGCCGCTGCGGCCGTCAACGGTGGCGCTCGCGGTGGAGGTGCCGGTGTTGGGCGGGCCCATCGGGCCGCCAAGGCCGCCGACCGTGCCGGCGTCCACCTTGGCCAGTCCGGTCAGCTTGCCCACCAACGGGGTCAGCTCGTCCTTGACGTTCTGCAGCGCCTGCGCGGTCTTGGTGGCGTAGTCGTCGGCCTTCGCCTTGGCGTCGGCGGCCGCCTGGCCCCACGCGGCTTCGTTGCCGCTCTGCTTGGCCGCCTCGGCGGCCTGCATGATCGGCGTGGCCCAGCCGACGAACTCCTCGATCAGGCCCTGGATCTTGGTGCGGCCACCGGTCACCGCGGTCGCGGCCGTGCTCGCGACCTGCTGCGCGGTGGTGCAGTTGGTGGCCAACGTGGTCATCGCGTTGGTGAACGAGGCCGACTTGCCCTGGAACGCGTTGGCCTGCTCGCCGTACCAGCCCTGCAGGGTCGACTTGGCCTGCGATTCCTGACGGCCCTTCATCTCGTTCAGCGCGGTCGCGCCACGCCCGAACGTCTCGCCTGCCTGGCTGCCCGCGCCAGTGTCGCCGTCCAGCTTGGCCAGGTGCTGCTTCATCGGTTCGACCAAGCTGCCGATGAACCCCGACGCGCTCATCAGATCCGCTCCGCGCGCTTGATCGACGAGGCCGTCTCGGCCTGCTGGTTCTGGTAGGCCACCAGCGCGTCGCCCACCGCCTTGGCCAGGTCGCCAAGGCCGGTCGACGCGGCCTTGACCCCGTCCAGCTGCGCCTGCGCGGCCTGCTGGAAGGCGGCGTTCAGGCCGATCTCGGCGCCGACCTTGCCGAAGCAGTCGGCCGGCAACGAGGTCACGCCGTTGAGCGTGCCCGTGCCGACGCTGCTGATCTCACCGGCGAGTGCGGTCATCGTGCTCTTGTAGGCCTCGAGCGCTTCCGGCTCTACCTTGAAGCCGTCCGGCATGGTCCCCCCGTGAAGTCTCCTTTGCTGGCCCTACTCTGCACTACGACGCAGATGGGCGGTGCCAAGTTCCACCTAATTGAGGTAGTCGGGCTTGCTGTGCAGCAGCGCCCACGACTTGACCGTACCGCTGCCCTCGCCCCAGTCCAGCTCGTCGGCGAACCCCGGGAAGTGCTCGGTGACCTCGGAGTTGTTGATGACGACCTCCTCGGCCTCGACCCCCGCGACCCGGCTGCAGGTGGTGTACAGCCACGTCGGGCGCTCCGGCAGCTGACCGCCGGTGGCCAGCCACTCGGCGACGACGACGGTCGGCGGGTTCGCGGCGACCTTGTCCTCGAAGTCCGCGGGCAGTCCGGCGAAGTTCCGCGTGACCACGGGGCCTGCCAGGATCTCGCCGCCGGGAACGGCCTCCCGGTACACCACGCCCGTCAGCGGGTGGTCGGGCTTGCGCAAGGCGATGAACAACGGCAGCACGTAATGCGTCCACGCGAGCACGGCCTCGCCGATCGGGTGGCTGCCGCTGCGGCTCACCCCGACCGACCGGTCCCACGCGTACCCGCCCCACTCCGGGTCGCCGACGCCGATCAGCACCTCGACGAACGTCTTGTCGTGCTCCAGCACACCACCGACCTCGATCCGGTAGCCGAGCTCAGGAAGGGTGAGCACGTTGCCGTCCCGCACGTGCTCGGTGCTGACCACGCTCGCGATGAACTGGGCGATCTGCTCGGGCTCGAACTCAGACATCGCGGCGCAACACCACCCACGACTTCACGGTGCCGTTGGCGTCGCCCCAGTCGAGGACGGCGTCGAAGCCGGGGAAGTCGTCCGTCGCCGATGCGTTGTTCACCGTGACCTCTCTGATCGCCTCGTCGCCTGCCTTGCCGGACATGGTGTACAGCCACAGCGGCTGCTCGGTCAGCCGGACGTCGCCGAGCAGCCGTTCGGCGACCAGCAGGCTGGGCGGGTCGTCCGAGAGCACCTGCTGGAACGACTCGGGCGGCTCGCCGAACATCCGCATCATCACCGGCGCCGCCAGCAACTCGGCCGGATGGCCGCCCGCGTCCGTGGCGCCGAGCCGGTAGACCGGGCCGGCCAGCGGATTGTCCGGCGCACGCAACGCGATGAACAGCGGCAGCACGTGATGCACCCAGGCCATCAGCGCCTGCGCGAGCGGGTGCATGTCCTCACCCGCGACACCGACAGCCTGGTCCACCGCGAGCGCTGACCACGAGGGATCGCCGATCGCGATCGGCAACTGCACGAGCTTGCCGTCCTGGTGCCAGATCGGTTGCTCGACTTTGACCACCAGCGCCAACTCGGGCAGCTCAACCACGTCACCACGCTGAAACGCCGCGATGCCATGGCTTTCGCTCAGCATCGCGGCGATCAGTTGCGTGATCTTGTCGACCTCGGTCGTCATACGCCCATAGGGTGCCAGACTGTCTTGGCTTCCAGGTATGCCCGCAGCCGGGAAATGTCCGGCTGTTTGGTCCAGTCCGGCTCGGCGGACGGTGCGCGAAGCACGCGTTTCACCGTGCCAGCCGCGGCCTTCTCCAGTTCCGCCCGGAGGATCGTCGGCGCGCCGGTCAGGTCGAGGGCGTTCACGTCCGCGTGCGAAGCCAGCCACGGCGCCAGCTCAACGGCACTGCCGGTCAGAATGTTGACAACTCCGCCCGGCACGTCCGAGGTCGCCAGCACCTCGGACAGCGTGATCGACGGCAGCGGGCGGTCCTTGCTGGTCACGACCACCGCCGTGTTGCCGGAAGCGATCACCGGGGCCACCACGCTGACCAGCCCGAGCAGGGACGACTCCTGCGGCGCGAACACCGCGACCACACCGGTCGGCTCGGGGACCGTGAACGAGAAGTACGGTCCGGCAACGGGGTTGGCCGCGCCGAGCACGGTCGCGATCTTGTCCGTCCAGCCCGCGTACCAGACCCAGCGGTCGATCGCCGCGTCCACAAGGGACTGCGCACGCTTGGTCTGGATCCCTTCGCTGGCAGCGACTTCGCTGATGAACTGGTCGCGGCGGCCTTCCATCAGCTCGGCGACCCGGTAGAGCACCTGGCCACGGTTGTACGCCGTCGCCCCGGACCACTTGCCGAAAGCCTTGCGGGCGGCGACAACCGCTTCACGAGCGTCCTTTCGGGACGCCTGGGCCGCGTTGGCGAGGAACTTGCCTTTGCTGTCGTTGACCGGGTACGAGCGACCGGACTCCGAGCGAGGGAAGGCTCCACCGATGTAGAGCTTGTAGGTTTTCGCCACACCCAAACGGTTCTCAGACATCGAGGTAAGCCTCCAGCCCGGTCCGTCCGCCCTCGCGGCCGAAGCCCGACTCCTGGTAGCCACCGAACGGCGCGGTGGGATCGAAGCGGTTGAACGTGTTGGCCCAGACCACACCGGCCCGCATCTTGTTGGCCAGGTACAGGATCCGGGATCCCTTCTCGGTCCAGATCCCGGCCGACAGGCCGTACGGCGTGTTGTTCGCCTTGGCCACGGCCTCGTCCGGGGTACGGAACGTCAGCACCGACAGCACCGGCCCGAAGATCTCCTCGCGGGCGATCCGCATCGCCTGGCTGACGTTCGAGAACACCGTCGGGGCGAAGAAGAAACCCTTGTCCGGCAACGGGCACGGGCTGGTCCACCGCTCGGCGCCCTCGTCGACGCCCGCCTGGGTCAGCTCGCGGATCTTGGCCAGCTGCTCGCTGGAGTTGATCGCGCCGACGTCGGTGTTCTTGTCCAACGGGTCGCCGACGCGCAAAGTGGACACTCGGGTACGCAGCTTCTCCAGCAGTTCGTCCGCAATGGACTCCTGGACCAGCAGCCGGGATCCGGCGCAGCAGACGTGCCCCTGGTTGAAGAAGATCCCGTTGACGATGCCCTCGACGGCCTGGTCGAGTGGCGCGTCGTCGAACACGATGTTCGCGGCCTTGCCGCCCAGTTCCAGCGTGAGCTTCTTGCCGGTCCCGGCAAGGGAACCCTGGATCAGCTTGCCGACCTCGGTCGATCCGGTGAACGCGACCTTGTTGACCTGCGGGTGGTTCACCAGCTCGGCGCCGATGTTGCCCGCGCCCGGGATGATGTTCACGACACCGGGCGGCAGGTCGGCCTGCTGGATGATGTCGGCCAGCACCAACGCGGTCAGCGGTGTGGTCTCCGCCGGCTTGAGCACAACCGTGTTGCCGCAAGCCAATGCGGGCGCGATCTTCCACGCGGCCATCAGCAGCGGGAAGTTCCACGGGATCACCTGGCCCGCGACACCCAGCGGCTGCGGCGACGGGCCGTAGCCCGCGTAGTCCAGCTTGTCGGCCCAGCCCGCGTGGTAGAAGAAGTGCGCGGACGCGGTCGGGATGTCGGTGTCGCGTGACTCCTTGATCGGCTTGCCGTTGTCCAGGCTCTCCAGCACAGCGAGTTCACGGCCGCGCTCGGCGATCATCCGCGCGATCCGGAAGATGTACTTGGCCCGTTCGGCGCCGGGCATCTTGCCCCACACCTTGTCGTACGCCCGCCGGGCCGCCTTCACCGCGGTGTCCACATCGGACGGAGACGCGGTGGAGACCTCGGCGAGCACCTCCTCGGTGGCCGGGTTGATCGACTTCAGCGGCTCACCGGTGCCCTCGACGAACTTGCCGTCGACGAACATCCGGTAGCTCGGCTTGAGGTTGGCGATGTCCCGTGACTCGGGGGCGGGTGCGTAGTCCCAAGTAGTCATGTGTCAGTCCACCGTCACGTAGTCCGGGCCGCTGTAGTGGCCCTCGAGTTGGGTCCGTCGCTGCATCAGCAGGTCGTTGAGCAGGCTGGATGCGCCGAACCGGAACAGCTTGGGATCAAGCCACCGCGGCCCGGCGACTTCGTTCACCGCGACCAGGTAGCGGACCGCGGTCTTGGTGTCCCGGATGCCGCCCGCGGGCTTGACGCCCCGCAGCTCGCCGGTCGCCTTGTGCCAGTCGTGCACGGCCTGCAGCATCACGTGCGTGACCGGGAGCGTGGCCGCCGGGGACACCTTGCCGGTCGAGGTCTTGATGAAGTCACCACCCGCCAGCAGCGCCAGCCAGGACGCGCGGCGCACGTTGTCGTACGTGACCAGCTCACCGGTCTCCAGAATGACCTTCAGATGCGCCTCGCCACACGCCGCCTTGACGGCCTGGATCTCCTCGAACACCTGGCCGTAACGACCGGAGAGGAACGCGCCCCGGTCGATCACCATGTCCACTTCGGACGCGCCCGCGTTGACAGCTTCCTTGACGTCCGCGAGCTTGATCTCCTTGGCCGCCCGCCCGGACGGAAACGCCGTCGCGACGCTCGCGACCTCGATCGGCGCGCCGTCGAGGGCCTCGACCGCGGTCGCGACCAGGTCGGGGTACACGCAGACGGCGGCGACCTGCGGCACGTCCGGCCGCTCGGGGTCGGGACGGCGGGCCTTCGCACACAGCGAGCGCACCTTGCCCTGCGTGTCGGCGCCCTCCAGCGTGGTCAGGTCGACCATCGAGATGGCCATGTCGATGGCCTGGAGCTTGGCGGCCTTCTTGATGCTCCGCGTGGCCAGGCCAGCGGCTCGTTGTTCGACGCCGACCTGGTCGACCCCGGGAAGCCCGAGCAGAAACCTGCGCAGGGTCGTCTCATCGCGGGTCGCGTCGGCGAGCTCAGGCGGTAGCCCCTCGCTGGACGGCGCTGTCGTGGGTGTGGCCATGCGACAGAGTCTATGCGGGCGATGGCGGACACAACGTGCTGGAACGTGCATCTCACGGTGCTGCAAAGGCGGACACGGCGTGCCGGAATGGTGGACACGGGGTGCCGGAATGGTGGACACGCGGGGATTGACCTCGTTGTTACATTGAGAGGTGTGAGAGCGCTCTCACGAACCTCGAAGAGGAGGTCCCATGCCTGCGCAAACCCTGCCAATGCCAGGTTGGAAACGTTTCCGCCGACGTCTCATGGCGGCGGGAGCGGTGACCCCGTTGGTCCTAGTGGTCACCCTGCTCACGACTCACACGCCGACTGGACACTCTGCCCACGCGCTGACGCTCGACGCTGGCCCGTTCGTGCCGTTCGCGGCGTCGGAGTTCCGCGCGAACTGCCTCTCGAGCCACCGGGCGGGCAACGACCCGATCGTCTTTCCGAACCAGCCGAACGTCTCCCACATCCACGAGTTCTTCGGCAACCGCACGACCAACGCCCACTCGACCCTACAGTCCCTGCGGTCGGGCACGACGAACTGCCAGCCCACAGCAGACCTCTCCGCGTACTGGGTGCCGACGCTGTACAAGAACGGTGTCCCGATCGCGCCGGAAAGCGTGATCATCTACTACCAAGGCATCCACAACGCGCCGCAAGCCGTCGCCCCACCACAAGGCCTGCGGATCGTCGTCGGCAACGCGACCGCGGCCACCGCGGACCAGAACCCGGCGGCCCGGTGGTCATGCGTGGGACACGGAGCGTCCAGCCGGGACTTCATGAACTGCCCGCCCGGCAGCAAACTGGAGACCTACCTGGACTTCCCCACGTGCTGGAACGGCAGGGATCTCGACTCGCCGAACCATAAGGACCACATGGCCTTCGCGCCCGGCCTCGTCTGCCCGTCCACGCACCCGGTCGTCCTGCCCCGCACGGAGTTCCTGATCACGTACCCGGTGAATGGAACCGGCCTGACCCTCGCGGGCACGCGCAACGGCGTGAACGTCACCACGGCGCCCGGGTTCACGTTCCACGGCGACTTCATGAACGCCTGGGACCCGGCGGAACTCGAACGCAGAATGCGCGACTGCATCCGTGCTCAGCGTATCTGCGGCACCAACGGCAACCCGATCTAGAGTCCGACGGTCCCGTTGACCCGTCAACGGGACCGTTTACTCTTCGATCTCGTAGCGGTCCGCGTCCCTGAGGTGCTTTCGCTTGGGCGGCTTGACTTCCACCGCACCCATCATGGCGAAGCCGTTGATCCGCACGACCGGGCGGCCCGGTGCGGGCTGGCCCATCGACTTGTCCTCGAACGCGCCCATGAAGCCGAAACCGTCCACCACGACGTAGATGTCGTCCGGCACGTAGATCTCGATGCCGCCCATGAACGCGAAGCACGAAATCACCGTCTCCGCGGCCTCGAACCGGGCGTACGTCAGGTTGAGCTCCACGCCGCCCATCACCGCGATGGCGTTGTGCTGCTCTGGGACTACCCATTCGCCTTTGCGTTCGACGCCGGACATCACCGCGACGGAGTTACGGGGGCCCACAGTCGCGCCGGGCACGATCCGGCCGCTGGGTAGTGGCGATGGCACTGCCTGTGGCATCCGGGGCGGTTGCGGGGCCGGGCTGGTGGACTGCACGGGCAGGTCACGGGTGATCGGTTCGAGGTCGCCGAACGTCTTGGCGGCGTACACCTGATCCAGCCGTTCCTCCAGCTCAGCCATCTCCAGACGGCCCTCGGCCATCGCGTTGTGCAGAATCTGCGCAACCCGCTCGCGATCCTCGTTCGAGATCCGGATGCTCAGGTGGTCCCCAGGCTGGTCTTGGCTCACCTGCCAGAGGGTAGTACCGCGCGTGCGTGCTGGGGAGCACCAGCCCGAACGGGGGTGATCGGCGGACGGAAATCCGACTATCCTGGGCTGGATCCGCCGCGTTCCTCCACTTGAAGGAGAGAGATGAACGGACGCGTGCGGGTGATCTTGGGTGTCACGCTGCTCGTGGGTGCGTTGGCGGTCCCGACGACCAGTCAGGCGGGCCCGGTACAGCGTTGGACTTTGACGGCGCCGGCTCGTTCCGATGGTCCAGAGGCCGTCGTGCGGATGGCCGGTGGCCGGCTGACCATGGAGATCAAGCACAACGGCAAAACCGTGCTCGAACCGTCGGCGCTCGGGGTCGAGACGGCGCATCGGGACTTCACTCAAGGACTGCGCTACACCGGGATGTCGCAGCGATTCGTCCGCGAGACGTACTCCACCACTGCCGGCCGCAGGCGCCAGCATGTGAGCGAAGCGGCGGAGACCACCCTGCGGTTCGCCGGGATCAACGTGGTGGTGCGGGTTTCGGCGGACGGCGTGGCTTACCGCTACGTCTTCGACACGCCGAACTGGGTGACCGTGGTCCGGGAAGCGAGCGAGTTCGCCGTCCCGCGGACCGCCGATTCTTTCCTGCTGCCGTACGACAATGGGCGTGGTGACTACGAAAGCATCCATGTGCACCGGACAGTCGCCGACCAGGACCCGGTCGAGTACGGCTATCCCGCTCTGTTCAGAGTGGACGATACATGGCTGGTGCTGATGGAGTCCGATCTGGACGGCAGCTACGGCGGGGCCCGCGTACGACTCGCGAACGGCAGGTTCCAATTGGTACTGCCCGATCCGACGGAGACAGCGAAGGCTTCGCTGGCCACGCCTTGGCGCACGATCCTGGTCGGCGACCTTGCCACGGTGGTCGAGAGTGACCTGGTGACGGATTTGGCCCGGCCGTCCAAGATCGCCGACACCTCGTGGATCAGGCCGGGCAGGGCGACCTGGTCGTGGTGGGGACCGGGAACCGGCAATCTGGCGCTGCAGAAGCGGTACGTGGACTACGCGGCGAGCCAGGGCTGGGAGTACAACCTGGTCGACGCCGGGTGGTCGGCCGACTGGATCCCCGAACTCGTCAGCTACGCGCGTCAGCGCGGTGTGGGCATCTGGTTGTGGGTGCGGTGGCAGACGATCGACACCGACAGTGAACGTGAGCGGCTGTTGCGGCAGTACTCCGACTGGGGCGCGGTCGGCCTGAAGATCGATTTCGTCGAGTCCGACGGCCAGGACCGGATGCGTTGGTACGACGCGGTTTACGCCGCCGCGGCGAAGTACCGGCTGATGCTCAACTTCCACGGTGCGCCGATACCGCGTGGTGTCGAACGCACCTGGCCGAACGTGATGACCGTGGAGGCGGTGCGCGGAGGCGAGGGAACACGGCCGCGGCCCGGTCGTGAACCATTCCCGATCGAGCACTACCTGACGTTGCCTTTCACCCGGAACCTCACCGGCTCGATGGACTTCACCCCGGTGACCTTCAGCGGCGTACGGCCGAACAGCGACGCCGCCGAACTGGCCTTGTCGGTGGTCTACGAGTCCGGAGTGCAGCATCTCGCCGACCGCGTCGAGGTCTACGCCACGCAACCGTTCGCCGAGCAACTGCTACGCACCGTGCCTGCCGCGTGGGACGAGACCAGGCTTGTGGCCGGAGAGCCAGGCAAACTCGCGGTACTGGCGAGGAAATCCGGAGCCGACTGGTACGTCGGTGCGATCACCGCGGGCGATCCAGGCAGGGTCGCGGTGCCGCTCGACTTCTTGCCGGACGGCACCTGGAAAGCCGAGCTGTACGCCGACGGCGCCGACGGCAAGATCACCTTTGGCGCGCACGCCGTGACCAAAGGGGAGACATTGACTGTCCCAACCGCACGCAATGGTGGCTTCGCCATCCGTCTGACCCGCTAGGTAAGTTGTCCGGCATGGACGTCGTCGAGGTGGACCACCCGCTGGCGAAAGCACGCCTCACCACAATGCGGGACGCGCGCACCGACAGTGCTGCCTTCCGGGCCGCGCTGCAGGAGCTGACCGTGATCCTGATTTACGAGGCGTTGCGGGACGCGCCCGTACGCGTCGATCGCATCCACACGCCGGTGGCCCGGACCGACGGGTACTGGCTGGCCAACCCGCCGCTTCTGGTCCCGGTGCTGCGGGCCGGCCTGGGCATGGCCGACCAGGCGCACAAGCTGATCCCGGACGCCCAGATGGGCTTCGTCGGGATGAGCCGCAACGAGGAGACGCTGCTGCCGACCCCGTACATGGAGTCGCTGCCCGACAGCCTGTCCGGTCGCCCGGTGTTCGTCCTCGACCCGATGCTGGCCACCGGCGGCTCGATGAAGCACACCATCGAGCTGCTGACGACCCGTGGCGCGACGGACGTGACGGCGGTGTGTGTCCTCGCCGCGCCGGAAGGCATCCAGGCGCTCGCCGACTCCGGCCTGCCGGTCCGGTTGGTCACCGCGAGCATCGACGAACGGCTCAACGACTCCGGGTTCATCGTGCCCGGCCTCGGCGACGCGGGCGACCGGCAGTACGGCGCTGTCTGAGAGCTGTCCACACAGGACCGCGGCGACTCGTCATGTCCCCAGCCGACACCGCCCGAAGGCGTCGAGTCACATCGGTGAAAGCAGTCAGGGCACCCCGCCGCCCTGGCTTGCCTACGCGTAAGGGCTGGTTGTCGCCCGAGGTACTGCCACTGAGACGCTGAAGCCGGCGAGACCGGCGCGCAGAACGCGCTCGACCTGGCCGGCATCTGTCAGGTTCCCGTTCAGTTCAAGCGAGACCAACCCGTGTACGAGCCCCCAGACCGTCATCGCGGCGGTCTCGGGGTCGGGTAAGCCTGCCAGGCGGCCCACCTCGACCATCGGCCCGAGCACGTGGGCCGCGGTCTCGTGGTCCGGCTCGAAGCCGGCCACCGCCTTGGTGAACATGATCAGGTACAGGTGTGGCTCGGCCAGCGCCGCACGGCGGTAGGCCAGGCCGAGCTGAACGAGGTCCTCGGCGGGATCGCCGGACCGGCTCACCTCGGTGAGCCTGTTGCCGAACCTGTGGAAGGCATCGACGTACAGCTCTCGCACGAGCGCGGGCTTCCCCCCGAACAGCGAGTAGACAGCTGTGGTCGACGTTCCTACGTCGGCTGCGAGTCTGCGCAGGCTCAGCGCGTCTGGTCCTTCACCGGACAGCAGTTCCCCGGCACGGTCCAATAAGCGGACGCGTAGAGCCTCGTCATGTGTCTTAGGGCGCGGCACTTGTCGAGATTAGCCCGGTTTTTCGTAGTCGGAACCGACTGTGCACCAATGGGCAAACGGGAGGGCAGCCACAGCCGGCCCTCTGCTTTTCGAGATACAACCGTTAAGATGCCGCAATGGCCATGACCTTGCGCCTGAGTGACGAGGAAAGCGAGCAGCTCGCGGCCCTCGCGGCGGCCGAGGGACGCTCCTCCGAGGAGATCCTCCGGCTGGCTCTCGCCGAACGCTGGTCCAAGCTGCACAAGCAGCAGCAGATCGGCGACGTACTGGAACGTATTCTGCCCCGTTACCAGGGGCTGCTGGAGCGACTCGGGACCGGTTGACGATATAAGTCTCGAGTGATCACCTACCTGGACGCCAGCGACCTGCTGGTGCTCGCGGCGGCGGTGACCGGGGGAGATCTGGTGGTTCGGGACCTCGGCCTGCTGGATTCCGCGGCGCACCGGCCGCAGGCGACTGTGCTCGGCGTCGAGGCGTACGGCACGCTCTGGTTGAAGTCGGCCGCACTGATGGAGTCCATCATCCGCAACCGGCCGCTGGCCGAGGGCAACTGGCGGCTCGGCTGGGTCGCCGCCGTGACGCTGTGCGACATCAACGGCTACTGGATCGACGCCGACGAAGACGACGCCCTTGACCTGGTCCGCGAGGTGGACCGGGGTGCGATCGACATCGCGAGCATGGCCGCGCGGTTCGAGTCGTGGGGCGTGCCGCATAAATAACCTTGACCTGGAGTGCACTCCAGGTTCTAGCGTCAAGGGCGTGAGTTACGCGATCGCCCAAGCTGCCGAACGCAGTGGGTTGTCCATCGACACCCTGCGTTACTACGAACGGATCGGCCTGGTCGAGCCGCCTGCCAGAGACTCCGGCGGCAGGCGCAGCTACAGCGACGAGGACCTGGCCTGGCTGGAGTTCCTGACCAAGCTGCGCACGACCGGGATGCCGATCAGGATGATGCGCGAGTACGCGCAGCTGCGGATGCGCGGGGTGGGGACGGAGGCCCGCCGTCAGCAGATCCTGATCGACCACCGCAAAGATGTGCTCGAGCGGATAGCCGAGCTGCAGGGCTGCCTCGCGGTCCTGAACTACAAGATCGATCTTTACGGCAACCGACTGGAGGCCTCCGCATGACCCTGCCCACGCGCAAGCTGGGAGACCTTGAGGTCAGCGCCCAGGGCCTCGGCTGTATGGGGATGAGCCAGAGCTACGGGCCCGCTGACCGCGACGAGTCCGTCGCGACCATCAACGCGGCGCTGGACGCGGGCGTGACGTTGCTGGACACGGCGGACGTCTACGGCCTCGGCCACAACGAGGAACTGGTCGGGTCCGCGATCAAGACCCGGCGTTCCGAGGTCGTGCTGGCCACCAAGTTCGGCTTCAAGCGCGTCCTCGACCCGTCCGACGACGGTGTCCGTGGCGACGCGGCGTACGTCAAGCAGGCCTGTGACGCCTCGCTGAAGCGTCTCGGCGTCGACCACATCGACCTGTACTACGCACACCGCGTCGACCCGGCTGTGCCGGTCGAGGAGACCGTCGGTGCGATGGCCGAGCTCGTCGAGGCGGGCAAGGTCCGGTACATCGGACTGTCCGAGGCAGGCGCGGAGTCGCTGCGGCGGGCTGCCGCCGTGCACCCGATCTCCGCGCTGCAGAGCGAATGGTCGCTGTGGACGCGGGACATCGAGGGCGAGATCCTCGACACCTGTCGCCAGTTGGGCATCGGGATCGTGCCGTTCTCGCCGCTTGGCCGCGGCTTCCTGACCGGGCGGGTGACCCAGGACCTGGCCGAGGGCGACGCGCGGCGGGATCTGCCCCGGTTCACCGGCGACAACTACGACCGCAACTACGCCATCGTCGAAGCGCTGAAGGCCTTGGCCGAGAAGCTCGGCGTCACACCCGGCCAGCTGGCGTTGGCGTGGGTGCAGAGCCAGGGCGCCGATGTCGTGCCGATTCCCGGCACCAAACGCCGCACTTACCTGGCCGAGAACGTCGCCGCGGCGACCATTGAGCTTGCCGCCGAGGATCTCGCGCAGATCTCCTCGGTCGCAGGCGAAGTCGCCGGTGAGCGGTATTCCGCCGAGGCGTTGAAGCTGGTCAACGGCTGACTGATCACCCGGCGGCGTTGCTCAGCTGTGGCGGGCAGTCGCCGCCGGGTTCGGTGGCCAGTTCGTAGTGCCAAAGCTCGTTCGCGTAGGTCTGGCACAGGCCGTATTTCGAGCCTTTCCGGCTGAACCAGTCCGCGGCGTCGGTGAAGCCGATATCGACAGCACGTCCGGTGACGTGCGTGGATTTGTCCGGCGAGTTCACGTGTTTGCGGGCCTCGTCGAGGCTGCCGTATTTGCTGGTCGCGTCGTCCAGCAGTCGTTGCTGGTAGGACTTGCTGCGCCAGCCGGACGTCACCACCACCTTGATGCCTTTGGCTTCGGCGTCGCGGGCCGCGCGCTGCATGGCGTCCCGCAATTTCGGATCCAGCCTGCGGATCGCGGGATGGTCGTTGTCGTACGGAGAGACGTTGCTGTCCTCCAGGGCGCCGTCATCCGGTGAGGAAACGAGTTTCGGCTGGATCAGTGTGGTGCACGCGGAAAGGACGAGGGCCAGCGCGACGATTGCCAACTTCACGGCAACGACTTTCGCGCGCTGGTGTCCTCGTCCTGTCCGTGGAATGTCCTCGTTGTGTAACTACTTGATGGCGTAGGCCCGGATCACTGTCTCGGTCACTGAATTGCCGTCAATGTCCCGAGCGGTTGCCTTGAGCGAGGCGTATCCGGTTTGGCCTGCCGGAATTTCCACCCGATCACCCCTGACCTTGGCGCGCTGCCAGGTCTTGCCTTCGTCGAACGAGACCTCGACGGAGACATCGGTGATCCACGCCTGCCGCGCACCCGGCTGGTGAGCGGCAGTGACCTTGCCGGACAACGGCTTCCCTGCCGCAGCCGTGTTGTGGTCGTCCAGGGGAAGGTCGAACCGGATGTCCAGCAAAGGCAATGCGGCCCGCTGGTCGGTGCCCGCACCCGCGCGGAATGTCCATTCGGCACGGGTTTTCGGCGACAACTGCGGCGACAGGAGTTCCGACTGCGGCCGGGTGGCGTCCGCGATCAGCTGGAACCGCCCGGGCCCAGTGGGAATCGCGAACTCGCCGAGCGCGGGCCGATCGCTGCGGCGACCGATTTCCTTGCCGTCCTTCAGCAACACCGTGCTGCCCAGGTTGGTCTCGTCGAACTGGGCGGCGTTGCCGGGGTCGCTGTCGGCGAACATCGGGATCGCCAGGCTGATCTTGTCCTTCAGCCGATACGCCGCGGGCACGGGCTTGCCGTCCTGGCGGCTGACCGGAGCCTGCGTCAGCTCGGGGCCAAGTGGCGCGGCGAACATCTTGGTCGTGTGCCGTTGACCGGGCTTGAGCCGAACCGGAAGCGCCACTTCACCGCCGAAGTCGCCCTTGTCCCAGAAACCCGTGGCCGAGTACAGCAGCAGCTCCGCGCCGGCCGAGACGAAGTCGGTCCGGCGCTGCGGCCACTTGACCTCGATTTCGGCGTTGGCGATCAGATCGCCTGCGGTGAGGACGCCGACCTGGTAACGGTAGGTGTTCTTGGGCAGCGTGTCGTTGAACTGGCGGTCGATCCGGCCGAGGGAATCCTTGCGGAACCGGAAATCGTGACCGGTCGGCACGCCTCGGACGGAGTCGGCGAGGAAGTACGCGACCGGGCTGTTCGGCCGCGCGGTGATCGTGAGCTCGACCGGTCCCTGTTTCAGCAGGTTCTGCACACCCGTGAGGTCTGCCTGGTCGAACGCGAGAATCGTGCTCAACGCCGGCGGCGTTCGGTCCTCGACGGCCGGGTTGAAGTACGAGACGACGGCCCGCGCGCCCTTGGTCTTCAGCAGTTCGATCCCGCTGCGCAGCTGCGATTCCGGTGGATAGATCGGGGCGTTCCAGTCCTTCGGGGTGATCATGGCGATCGCGCCGGTCACATCGCCCGCTTTGGTGATCGACTCGGTGTCGGCCTCGCCCACGTCGACGACGCGCGCGGTGAGATCGCCTTCGAAGTCCAGATCGTACTGCGGGAAGGCGTAGCGGAACTCGTAACCCTGCGGGCCGTTGACTTTGATCGTGGCCCACGGGTACGTCCAGTAGCTCGACGAGTTCAGCGTCAGGCCACGCATCTGGTGTCCGCCAAGGGTGTACAGGTCCTGGGCCGAACCCCCGGCGAGCACCGCGGCACCCAGCCGCGGCCCGGCTTCGTCCACATCGGACAGGATGCCGATCCCGCCGCCGGACTGGATTCGTGCCTCGGGGTCGTCGATGCCGACCGAGACCTTCTTGCCCTGCTTGGTGTCAACGGTCAGCTCGGTGTTGCCGGAGACGTCGACCGGCAAAGCGAACATCGTTGTGGTGAACGAGGGGTCCAGAATCTGGCCAAGCGCACGGTATTTCCCAGCGGGAACCTCGAACGTGGCCTCGCCGGAGACAGTGACGTAACCGTCCGCGACACCGGTTTCCTCGTTCTGCACGATCACGAGCGCGCGGAACGGGTCGCCCTCCCGTGACGGCACCCTGACGGTCAGGGTGTTCTTGGCGCCCTTGAGGTTCGCGGTCAGCGGCGTCGTGAGCACGACGTCGCCGGACTGCGCCCGCAGCACGCCTTCGAACTCGCCATTGGGCTTGTCGTCCGCGTTTGCTCGGACTGTGACCGACGCGCTGCCCTTCGCGGGAACGGTGACGGTCTTGTCCGTGGTGAACAGGTTCGTCGGCCCGCCGTGCTTTTGCTTGACGTCCAACGTGAGCGCGAGCTGAACCGGGTTCGGGCCGTCGTTGACATAGGTGATCTTGCGATCGGCCTGCTGCTTGCCCCACAGGTTGCCGAACGCGAGCACGCCCTCGGCCCGTAGGTGCTGGTTGACGGCGCGGGCGATGTCCAGCCTGCCGCTGCCCTGCGCGAAGGTATCGATGCCGGGCAAGCGCTTGGCCGAGCTGACCAGCGCGTTCTTCAGCTGCTCGCCGGTCCACTGTGGATGCTGCCCGGCCAGGATCGCGGCGGCCCCGGCGACGTGCGGAGTGGCCATCGAGGTCCCGGAGATCTTGGCGTAGTGCTCGTTGACGGAGAACGGGGTCATGGTGCCTTCGGCGCGGGCGGCGACGATGTCGGTGCCAGGCGCGGAGATCTCCGGCTTCAGCCCGTAGTCGCCGATCCGCGGCCCCTGGCTGGAAGAGACGCTCAGCTGGTCGGACTTCGTGACGTTGGCGACGGTGAGCGCACGATCCGCGGAACCCGGCGAACCCACGGTTTCCGGCGCGCCCGAGTTGCCGGCGGCGATGACGAACAGGGCCCTGTCGGAAAGCTCGTTCACCACCTGCGACATCAGGTCGGTGCCATCGGTGACGGCGCCACCCAGGCTCATGTTGACGACCTTGGCCCCATTGTCGACGGCCCACCGCATGCCGTTGATGATCCAGTCCTCACGGCCGCCGTATTCGCCGAGAACCTTGCCGATCAGCAACGTGGCGCCCGGCGCGACCCCGGTGAACTTGCCGTTGGAAGCGGCCCCCGTGCCCGCGATCGTGCTGGCCACATGGGTCCCATGGCCAACGCTGTCCCGGTCGTCCTCGTCGGTGAAGTTCTTCGCGGAATCCACTTTGGACTTCAGATCCGGGTGGTTCGCGTCGTACCCGGTGTCCAGAACGGCGACCTTGACGCCGTCCGCGCGTAACCCCTGCTGCCACGCCTGCGGAGCACCAACCTGCTTGACACTCTGGTCAAGGGTTGCCTTCACCTTGCCGTTGAGCCAAACCTTCTGGTCAGACCTGCGTTGGTGCTTCCAGGCATTGGCCGCCTCAGCCTTGGGAATGTCCACGGCCTGGATGCCATTCGCCAACCTGCTCGCGCTCGCGCCCGTGATGATCGTCGGCACGTTGGGTTCCCGCGCGTCGTCGTACCCCTGCTGCACAAGGCCTGTGACGTCGAACAAGCGCTTGTCCAGCCTGTTCGCCTGCACCTGGTCCAACGCATCATCGGGGACGACGTAGTCATGCCCGTTCAACGCGTACCGCCAGACACGGACGTGCTCACGCCCCTTGGCCATCCGTACCCCGGCCACCCGCTCGCCACTCACCGTCACCCGATCACCGGTGATCAAGGTGACCGTCCCAAGCCCGTCGCCGGAACTCGCCGGCTTGAGCTCAGCCGCTGAGACCGGCGTGGATACCAGACCGACGGCGAGCAACGCGGCTGTCAGGACCGCGTACTGCTTTCTGCCCACTTGGATCCCTCAGGTAGATGAGGCCGACGCCTACCGCCAGCCCACATCCCCTCACGCCGAGTAGCCCCCTTTGGTTGCATGCCCGACGGCAACGCGTACCCAGGAAACCCGGGATGGATCATTCGGCTGCTTCACCGTCCACCCATACGAGGTGTGGGGTGGTGTTCGGACGCGCGCCGACGTACTTCAGCGCGTTTTCGGGTGATGCCATGGCGTATTGGTTCCTGCCATCGACCGTGGCCATGTAGGCGCCGTCATCGAGTGCCAATCCCCAGGCAACGATCTTGGCGTCGATTTGCTCGCCGTACTCAAGCACGACCGCGAACCGGCGAGGCGCGTGATCCACGACCATGTCCATCACATCTTTGGTGAAGTCACTGAAATGTTCACTGGTGCCTGACAATGTTCGCTCTCCTGATTCTAGAAGTTTTGCAAGGGAACTTGTTGAGAGGTCGCCGGGTACAGGCCGCTCATAGCTGTGAGGCAACACTCCGGGCAAAGACGGAGCGGTCGTGCCGGGCGGTATTTCCAGACGTGCTCGACAGGGAGTTCGCACATGGCGGTGTGCGGTTGAAAGCTCCACACCATGTGGACGCGCTCCGCATAGTAGAGCCCGCCGTCGGGATTGGTGCCCCACCACACGAGCGCGGGCTGTGGCATGTGATCACCTGTGTGGCCCGGTCTCGGTGATTGTTCGAGTTGTGACTCGTCGATTCTTGTAGCGATCGTGGACGGCATATCCAAACGCTATGATTTCTGCTCGACGTAAAGAACTGACCGTGGGTGCGAGTATCAGGCAGGTAAGCGAGGCGGGGATGGGAAATCGAGCCACAACTCGGACTGGGAGTCAGGGTTGTCTCGGTGTTGTCTCCGGATACGTCGCCAAACTTGGTCGTCAGGCAGCGGGCGTCACTCAGGAGCGCTTGGCTGAATTGCTGGAAGTCGACGTGAGCACAGTGCAGGGCTGGGAATCGGGTAGACGCCCGTTGGGTGCCATGCCGACGGCCCAACTGATGCGCCTGCGAATGCACTTGGTTCGGCTGGGCGCACCGGCAAGCCTCGGCAGGCACCTGGTGGATGCGCTGGAAGCGGATCTGCTGCTGGCCACCTGTATGGATCTCGGTACGTCGTGGCCGGGGCGAGGCGTGCACCCATTGGCTGCGACCGTTCACCGTCGTTCCTTGATCAACCTGGTTACTTGGCCGCTCACTGGGGAGACGCCACCACAGCTCGCGGAGTTCGCGCCGAAGCGGAAGCCTCGTGGGCCGGCTGCATCCCGTCCCGTGGTCTATTCAGATGAGCAGCATCAGTTCTTCGACCATCTGTTGGCGGTGGCCAACCGCAGTTCGGCTGCAGAGGATGCGCTGCTGCGCACGCAAGCGGCGTACCTGCTCGCCTTCGACGGTCGGTCGGACGCAGACGCCTGGCTGTGCGCTGAACAACGACGCGCCGTCAACCGGCGCAGGACCGACGGCCTCACTGACCATCTGGACGTTCGTACGGCCTCAGTCGCGCGGGCTTCAGTAGGTGACCCCGAGTTGCTTGAGTACTTCGTCGCCGGGCTGTCCTCCGAGCAGCAGCAGGTCATGAATCTGAACTACTGGGCTTACTGGATAGGTGAAATCGCGGACGACCAGCCCAACGACAGCTTCATGGTCGAGACCGATCCGCAGTCGTGGCACGGGGCACGCCTCCTGCGCCACTTGACCTCACGACTACGTCCGGACGCTCCACATCTGGCTTTGAATCTGTGCACGCTCCATTCGCTCGTGGCGTGCAGGCCGTCATTGCTCACCGGTTCACCACAAGGTCGTAGGCTCCTCTCCGGAGCGTTGGACTTGGTGGATGCCCATCCAGGCCTCAACCATGTCGGACGGCAGCAACTCGCCGGGTTGGCATACAGCGTGCGAATCGCGGACCGATAGGGAGACACTGTGGCAGACCCCGAAGCTGAGATCGCGGCCTTCGGGTACGAACTCGGTCTGTTGAAGCGGATGCGGCGCACTGGATGGTGGCACGTGGGCGTGCGGGATCCGGAATCAGTCGCGGAGCACAGCATGCGGGTCGCGCAGCTGGCTGGTCTGCTCGCCGCAGAGGAGAACGCGGATCCGGCGAGGGCCGCGTATCTGGCGTTGTGGCATGACACGCAGGAAACACGGACGGGTGACTTGCCGCATACATGGAAGCCCTATGTGGACAAACCTGACCCTCGTCGGATCACGGTCGACCAGACAGCGGGATTGCCGCAGCGGGCGCAGGAGTCTGTGCGGCAAGCGGTCAACGAATACGAGGACGGTCTGACAACCGAAGCCTTGTGCGCCAAGGACGCTGACAAACTCGAGATGTTGCTACAGGCAATCGAGTACCGCGAGACAGGCGTACAACGCGTGGACGGATGGATAGAGTCCGCGCGCAAGAGCCTGAACACCGGCACAGCGAAGCGGGTCGCGGAAGCAGCGCTGACCGTGTCTCCGCTGGCTTGGCGCGATCGCTAGGCCATCAGACTCGCGGCGACGGTGGCGCCGAGTTCCCAGCAGGCTTCGAGATCTGCCTTGGCAGGCATGCCCAGCACGTTCACCGGCTCGGCGGCCTTCGTCCAGCCCAGGCCAGTGGTGATGGATTCGACGGCCCGGATCGCGCCCTCGGTGCCCTCATTGCCGTGCACGTACAGCCCGTACGGGCGAGAGCGCGTCGAGTCGAGGCACGGGTAGTAGATCAGGTCGAAGAACACCTTCAACGCGCCACTCATGTAGCCGATGTTGGCCGGTGTGCCGAGGATGTAGCCGTCTGCTTCGAGGGCGTCGGGGACGGTGGCTGCCAGCGCTGGGCGGCGGACCACCTCGACGCCCGAGATCTCCGGCGTGGTGGCGCCGGAGACGACGGCTTCGAACATCGCCTGCATGCCTGGTGACGGCGTGTGGTGCACGATCAGCAGGCGAGGCATTCTCAGGCTCCCAACAGTTCCGACACTGCCGTGCGCACCTCGGCCAGGCGGGCCTGGGCGGCTGAGCGCGCAGCGGGCAGATCACCAGAGACGGGTTCGACGACTTCCAGGTAAGCCTTGAGCTTCGGTTCCGTACCGGACGGGCGGACCACCACGCGCAGGCCTGGGCCGGTGAACCTGAGCACGTCAGCCTGAGGAAGCAGGTCCTCCGACGCGACCGAAACCCCGGCGATCTCCCCCGGCGGAGCGGACCGCAATTGCGCCATCAGGCGGCCAATCAACGGCAATTCCGTGACGCGCAAAGAAACCTGGTCCGTCAAGTGCACGCCATGCGCCACGGCCAACTCGTCGAGCACGTCGAGCAGACTCCGGCCGGAAGCCTTCAACGAAGCGGCGAGATCGCAAGCCACCACGGCGGCCGAGATGCCGTCCTTGTCCCGGACATACGAGGGATCCACGCTGTTGCCGAGCGCTTCTTCGTACGCGAACACCAAGCCGTCGCCCGCGCGCACCAGCCACTTGAAGCCGGTCAGGGTTTCGGCGTACCGGGCGCCGTAAGCAGAAGCGATCGAGCCGAGCAACGACGAAGAGACGATCGTCGTGGCCACGAGAGCGCCAGGAGTGCCCAAAGTGGACAGAATGTAATTGCCAAGGAGCGCGCCGGTTTCATCGCCGCGCAGCATTCGCCACGTGCCGTTGTCGCGCACGCCCAGCGCGCATCGGTCGGCATCCGGGTCCAGAGCAATCGCTAGGTCGGCCGACAACGACGAAGCGGCCGCAAGCAGCAGGTCCGAAGCGCCGGGCTCCTCCGGGTTCGGGAACGTCACGGTCGGGAACGCCGGATCCGGGTCAGCCTGAGCCGAAACCAAAGACACATCAGTGAAACCGGCCAACCGCAAGGCTTCCAACGCCGGTTGTCCGCCGACGCCGTGCATCGGCGTCAACACGACCTTCAGATCACGGGAAACACCACGTGGCAAGGAAGCGACACGAGCGAAGTACGCGTCAACGACGTCCTGCCGAGTCTCCAAAGGGATCTCGGTCCGCGGAATGGACACCGCCGCGGGCGCGTCCCGGATCGCGGCCTCGATGAGCCGGTCGTCCGGCGGCACGATCTGCGTTCCGTCCGCGTCGTACAGCTTGTAACCGTTGTCCGCGGGCGGATTGTGTGAAGCGGTGATCTGGATTCCTGCGACAGCGCCAAGATGGCGTACGGCGAACGCAGTAATGGGTGTCGGCAGCGGGCCATCGAGTTGGCAGACCTGGAAACCAGCGGCGGTCAGAACCGCGACCACGTCACGGAAAAACGCGGCCGACCCGTTGCGTGCGTCTCGGCCGACCACGACAAGACCACCAGAGTGTCCCTTGTGGACAAGCCAGGATGCGACACCATAGGTCGTACGGACGACTACGGATCGGTTCATCCCGTTGATGCCCGCGCGGACCGGGCCGCGCAGGCCCGCTGTGCCGAACGTCAACGGTCCGGCCATCCGGTCTTCCAGCTCCGTCGACGCTTCCGGCGCCCCACCCATCGCCCGAGCAAGCACTTGCTGAAGCTCGGTGCGGGCGTCCGGGTCGACGTCGTCGGCGATCCAGCGGAAGGTCTTGTCGCGCAGCGTCGACGACAGGCTCACGCCCGGACCACCAGTTCGCGCAACAACTTGCCCATCTCGGTCGCCGCCTGGCGACCCGCTTCGAGCACCTCGAGGTGGTTCAGCGGCTGCCCGCTCAGCCCTGCCGCCAGGTTGGTCACCATCGACAGGCCGAACACCTCCATCCCGGCCGCGCGCGCCGCGATCGCCTCGAGTACGGTCGACATGCCGACCAGGTCCGCACCGAGCGTCCGCAGCATCCGGATCTCCGCCGGGGTCTCGAAGTGCGGCCCCGGCAGCCCCGCGTAGACGCCTTCCTGCAGCGACGCGTCGATCCCGCGGGCCACGTCCCGCAGCCGCGACGAGTACAGGTCCGTCAGGTCGACGAACTGCGCGCCGACCAGCGGTGACGCGGCCGTCAGGTTCAGGTGGTCGCTGATCAGGACCGGCTGGCCGACCCAGTAGCCCTCACGGATCCCGCCGGCCGCGTTGGTCAGCACGATCGTGCGGCACCCGGCCGCCGCCGCGGTGCGCACGCCGTGCACGACCTGCTGGACGGGGTGCCCCTCGTAGCGGTGTGTCCGGCCGAGCATGAGCAGCACGCGCTTGTCGCCGGCCTCGACCGACCGGATGCTCCCGCCGTGCCCGGCCACCACCGGGGCGAGGAAACCGGGCAGTTCGGCCACCGGCACCTCGACCCCGCCCTGGCCGATCTCGTCGGCCGCCGGCCGCCAGCCCGAGCCGAGCACCACGGCGACGTCGTGCGTTTCCGAGCCGGTGCGCTCGGCCAACGCCGCGGCCGCCGACTGGGCGAGGATCTGTGATTCTTGCTGTGTACCGGTCACGGGCCGGAGCCTACGTCAACCGGCAAACGCTCCTTTGTCGACTGGCGGACCACGAGGAACACCAGGAACCCGATGGGCGCGAACAGGATCGTCACCACGAGTATCGGCGCCATCACCAGTGGATGGATCCGCGAGCGGGCTTCGAGGTACATCCACCGCCCGACGAACAGGTCGAACGCGATGATGTGCGCCCACACCAGCGTCGCGGCGCCGCCGTCGGCCATCGCGTCCTGCAGCCCGGTCAACGTCGGACCGGTCACCAACGGCAGCAGGTCGCCCAGCCGCGGGATCGCGATCACCAGGTAGAGCACGGCGATCGGCGCGATGATCAGCGGCGAGCCGACGATCCGGCGGGTCCACGACCATCCGGGCGCGAGGATCATCAACGCCCAGAACGGCGCGGCCAGGTAGAAGCTGAGCTGGAAAAAGAACGACATCAGACCAGTTCCTTCCCTTTCGAGCGGACGGCCGAAGCCCACGCACCCGCGGCGCCGACCACCAATACGCCCAGCACGCCCAATGTGAGGCTGTCCGGGGCGATCAACGACTGCCCGCGCAACGCCTGCCAGAGCACCAGACCCAGCAGACCCCCGTAGAAGATCCCGCCGATCACCACCAGCCGCGTGCGGATCTCGGTGTCGAACCGCCTGCGCAGGAACAACGCCAGCAACGGAAGTACTTGCATGGCATGGATTCCGACGAAGTGCGGGATCCGCAGGTCACCGCCGATCGTGCTCCAACCGGTGATCGGCATGCCCGGCCCGCCGTCGGCGACGCCGACCGAGTGGCCGCCGACCATCGCCGGGTCGATGTCGTTACGCATCAGTTCCAGCTGCTCAGGGGTGGGTGTCGGCATGAAGAACGCCACGGCCATCCCGGCCAGCGCGATCACCATGCCGAGCCGGATCGCCCACATCATCGGCGCGTCGAGGACTCGCTGGCGCAGCAACACGATCGCGACGACGACGTTGGACACCCACAGCACGACGATCGCGTACGCCATCACGTCGAACAGCAGCGAGTCCAGGCCGGGACTGTTGTTGAAGTGGCTCGGCACGCCACGGATGGTCTGGCCGACGATGACCACCATCTCGATGGCCAGCATCACCGAGGTCACCAGGCCCATCCACCACGCGACTCGTTTTCCCTTCTGCAACAGGGAAATCATCCAGGCCAAGGTGACCGCGTAGATCGCGATCGACACGGAGAACTTGAACGGCTTCTGCCAGATCGGGTCACCGATCAGGACGCGGTCGTCGAACAGCAGCCCGCCGACCGACAGCACGAGCGTCGCCACATTCAGCACGGCCAGCATGAGTAACGGTCTGTGCCAGGTTCGGATCTCTTGCAGCATCTCTGGTCCCCTCAGACGGATGTGGATAGTGAAACTATCCGCTATCGATAAGTACACTATCCATCCTGAAGGTGTTCTCAGCAAGCCCTTGGAGTCACGGATGCGGATGGCCGAGTTGAGCAGGCGGACCGGAGTGCCGGTACCGACGATCAAGTACTACCTGCGTGAGGGCCTGCTGCTGCCCGGTGAGCGGACCAGTCCCAACCAGGCCATCTACGACGAGACGCACATCCGCAGGCTGCGCATGATCAGGGCGTTGACCGAGGTCGGTGGCCTGTCGATCGCCAAGGTCAGGGACGTGCTGGACGCGGTCGACTCACCGGAGATCCCGTTCGAGGTGCTCGGCACGGTGCAGCACAGCATCGAGCCGCCCAGCGGCGGCACGGGCAGCGAGTACTGGGAGACAGCCCGCGAGCGCGTCGCGAAACTGCTGCTCGACCGGGGCTGGCGGGCCAACATCGACGGCCCGCCAGCGAAGACCTTGATCGCTGCGCTGGCGTCGCTCTACGAGCTGGGCCGCGAAGACCTCGCCGGCCTGCTCGAGCGGTACGCCCCGGCGGCCGAGAAGATCGCCGAGTTCGACGTGGCAGCGGTGACCAGGGACCGGGGCATCGAGGACACCATCGAAGGCGTGGTGATCGGGACAGTCCTCGGCGACGTCATGCTCGGTGCGCTGCGCAGGCTCGCCCACCAGCACGCCACCGCCAAGGCGTTAGGCCTGCCGGAGAACTACGACTACGAGAAAGGATCAGGGGGTGAGCACGAATGACGGCGCGATCTGGTCGAACAGCGCGCCCTTGCCGGTGTCTTCCTCCACCGTCGGCACCGTCAGGCTGACCACCCAGAGATCCGTGTCGGTCATCGGCAGCAGGTTGCTGTAGGTCGTGCGCCGCAGCGACCCGGCGTCCACGGTGTTGTACTTCCAGTACTGGCCGCTCTCCAGCTTGTTGCCGGACGACAGGATCAGCGGGTCGCTGGCCACGAAGGCGTCTTTTGGCCACGTGCCCTGCACGGCGTCCTTGAACTGGTTGATCTTGCGGGTGGGGTAGAAGTCCGGGAACCGTTCGATGGTCAGCTCGTACTTCCCGTCCGGCGAGACGTAGTGCACGCGCGTGCTGACCGGCAGGTTCTTCGGCTGCCGCTCCTCGACGAACGTGTCCCAGCCCGGCGGGACCTTGATGGAGAACGCGCCGCCCTTGGTGCCCTTCAGCGTCGCCGCGTCGCCGGTGCGGACCACGAAGGCGCCAGGGGGAGTCGACGGCGGCGGTTGCACGACAGGCTGCTCGATCAGCGTCGGTTTCGTTGGCAGTAAAGGCTTTCCGCCCGCGTACCTGGCCGCGGCGAACCCACCACCCGCCGCGGCGAAGAACAGCACGACGGCAGCGGTGTAGACGAGCGGGCGCGGCACGCCCCGCCGGACCCGGACCGGCGGCGGTTCCTCGTCCAGCAACGGATACGACGAAGCAGAAGGCGCGAACGGCAGCGGACCAGGGTCTTCGGCCAGCGACGGCCCGGTGGAGTCGCCCTCCGGCTCCGGCTGGACCACGGCGTCCGTGACCGGCTCGGGTTCCGGCTGCTTCGGCAACGGGATAAAGCTCTTCTCCGCCTCGGTGATGTCCTCGAGCGTGAACGGCGACGTGCCCGGCTCGGGCAGCAGGCCGTACATCCGCCTGCGCACCTCGGCCAGCGTCATCCGGTCGGTCGGCTCCTTGATCATCAGGCCGCTGACGATCTTGGCCATCGGGCCGGTCTCGGTGGGCTGCGGCACGTCACCGTTGACGACCTCGAGCAACGTGGCGATGACGTCACCTTCGGGGTCGTACGGCGCGTGCCCCTCGATGGTCGCGAACAGCGTCGCGCCGAGGCTCCACAGGTCGGCGTTGTTGGTCACCTCGCCACCGGACGCCACCTCAGGAGCGATGTACGCGGGCGACCCGAGCGTGATCCCCGTCTTGGTCAGGGTGTTCTCGGAGATGTTGCGAGCGATGCCGAAGTCGGCGAGCTTGATCCGGCCATCCGTGGCGATCAGGACGTTCGCCGGTTTGACGTCACGGTGCGTGATCCCCGCCTGATGAGCGGCCTGCAGCGCGGCGGCGACGGCGTCGGCGACCGCGGCGGCCTGGGTTGTGTCGAGCGGACCGTGCGTGCGAAGCAGGTGCGCGAGACTGCTGCCCGGCACAAGCTCCATCACGACATAAGGGTCGCCGTTCTCGTGCGCGATGTCGTGCAGCGTGACCACGTTCGGATGCGACAGCACACCGATCGCGCGCGCCTCTCGTAACGTCCGTTCGCGCACTTCATCGGCCTGCCCCTGCGGCATACCCGGCGGTAGCCGGACCTCCTTGACCGCCACCGGCCGGTGCAGGAACTCGTCATAGGCACGCCAAACCGTGCCCATCGAGCCATGTCCGATCACGCTGACCAGGCGATAGCGGCCCGCGATGACTCGCGTGGCCTGCTCTGCCTCAGTCTCGGACACCACGTCCCCCATTGTGCCGAAACCCCTATCCACGCCCCTGAGATGGTCCGAGTCACAGTTCGGCCTCAGATCGCTTTACTAGCATCGCAAGGTATGAGCAAGGCACACGAGCAGGAGCTCGTCCTCGCCGCGCAGTTCCCCACGCCCCAGCGCGAGCAGTGGCAGGAGCTGATCGCGGGTGTGCTGCGCAAGTCCGGACGGGTGTCCGAAGAACTGCTTGCAGGTTCGAGCAACCGCACTGCGGACTTCGACGGCGACGCTGCCGAGAAGATCGCGACGAAGACCTATGACGACATCCTTGTCCAACCGCTGTATACACGCACGGACGCCGCACCCGCAGCAGGCATGCCGGGTTTGCCGCCGTTCGTCCGCGGCAGTCGTCCGGAGGGAGTCGTCGCGACCGGATGGGACGTGCGCCAACGGCACGCCTTCACCGATCCGGCGTCGGCGAGGAAAGCGGTTCTGACCGACCTCGAGCACGGCGTGACGTCGTTGTGGCTGGTCGTCGGGGACGCGGGCCTGCCCATCGCGGCCTTGCCGGACGTGCTCGACGAGGTCTACCTGGACTTGGCCCCGGTCGTCCTCGACGCGGGCGCCGACTTCCTGGCAGCCGCGGACGCCCTGCTCGAAGTGCATTCCGACAAGGCGATCCCGGCCAGCGAGGTGCGCGGCAACCTCGGTGCTGACCCGCTCGGCCTGCGCGCCAGGACCGGCTCAGCACAGGACTTCGACGGCGCGATCCAGTTGGCAGTACGGGTGTCCGGTGATTTCCCCGAACTCCGCACCTTGGTCGCCGACGCGTTGCCCTATCACCAGGCAGGTGGGTCGGACGCGCAGGAACTCGGGCTGTCCATCGCGACCGGAGTGGCGTACCTGCGTGCGTTGACCGACGCGGGCCTGACCGTCGAGCAGGCGGCCAATCAGCTGGAGTTCCGGTATTCGGCGACCGCCGATCAGTTCAGCACGATCGCGAAGTTCCGGGCCGCACGGCGGTTGTGGGCTCGTGTGCTCGAGGTGTCCGGCGCGCCGAGCGTGCCGCAGCGCCAGCACGCGGTCACCTCGCCGGTGATGATGACCCGCCGCGACCCCTGGGTGAACATGCTCAGGACCACTTTGGCGTGCTTCGGCGCCGGTGTCGGTGGCGCGGACGCGGTGACGGTGCTGCCGTTCGACGCCGCGATCGGCCTGCCCGACGACTTCGCGCGGCGGATCGCCCGCAACACCCACGCCGTGCTGCTCGAAGAGTCCAAAGTGGCCGGTGTGATCGACCCGGCAGGCGGCTCGTACTACGTCGAGCGGCTGACCGACGATCTGGCGAACGCCGGATGGGCGTTCTTCCAGGCGATCGAGGCCGCGGGCGGGCTCGTGGCCGCGCTGGATTCCGGCCTGGTCGAGCAACGGCTCGCCGAGACGTGGGCGAAGCGCTCGCGCAACCTGGCGCGCCGCAAGGATCCGCTCACCGGCGTCAGCGAATTCCCGGATCTCGCTGAGAAACTTCCGGTGCGCGAGCCGGCCCCGGCGGGCCCGTCGGGCGGGTTGCCGCAGGTCCGGCTGGCGGAGGCGTACGAGGAACTGCGTGACCTTTCGGACGCGCAGCCACAACGCCCGAAGGTCTTCCTCGCCACGCTCGGACCGGTCGCCGCGCACACCGCACGCGGGACGTTCGCGGCCAACCTGTTCCAAGCAGGCGGAATCGAAACGCCGCACCCGGGCGCGACGACCACCGCTGCCGAGGTCGCGGACGCTTTCGCCGCGAGTGGCGCGCAGGTCGCGTGCCTCTGCGGCACGGACAAGCTCTACGAGGAGCGCGCCGCGGACGTGGTGCAGGCGTTGCGCGCGGCGGGAGCGGTCAAGATCCTCCTCGCGGGCAAGGGGGACTACGACGGCGTCGACGGCTACGTCCACATTGGCTGTGACGTGCTGGCCGTGCTGCGGGATACCCTGAGGACGTTGGGAGTGGGAGCATGACGATCCCCGATTTCACGAACGTCTCGCTGGGCGAGCCGTCCCCGGCCGGTGTCGCCGAATGGCAGGCCGCGCTGGCCGAAGCCACCGGCAAGGGCGCCGACGCGCTGGTCTGGGAGACCCCGGAAGGCATCGGGATCAAGCCCGTCTACACCGGCGAGGACCTCGAGGGCCTCGACTTCCTGGACACCTACCCGGGGATCGCGCCGTTCCTGCGTGGCCCGTATCCGGCGATGTACGTGACCCAGCCGTGGACCATCCGCCAGTACGCGGGATTCTCCACCGCCGAGGAGTCCAACGCCTTCTACCGCCGCAATCTCGCCGCAGGTCAGAAGGGCCTTTCGGTCGCGTTCGACCTCGCGACGCACCGCGGTTACGACTCCGATCACCCGCGTGTGACCGGTGACGTCGGCATGGCCGGTGTCGCCATCGACTCGATCTACGACATGCGGCAGCTGTTCGAGGGCATCCCGCTCGACCAGATGAGCGTGTCGATGACCATGAACGGCGCCGTGCTGCCGGTGCTGGCGCTTTATGTCGTCGCCGCGGAAGAACAAGGTGTGGCGCCGGAACAACTGGCGGGGACCATCCAGAACGACATCCTCAAGGAGTTCATGGTCCGCAACACCTACATCTACCCGCCCGCGAACTCGATGCGGATCATCTCCGACATCTTCGCGTACACCTCGCAGCACATGCCGAAGTACAACTCGATCTCGATCTCCGGCTACCACATGCAGGAAGCGGGCGCCACGGCCGACCTGGAGCTGGCGTACACGCTGGCCGACGGCGTCGAGTACATCCGGTCGGGACTGGCGGCCGGCCTGGACATCGACAAGTTCGCGCCGCGGCTGTCGTTCTTCTGGGCGATCGGGATGAACTTCTTCATGGAGGTCGCCAAGCTGCGCGCGGCACGGCTGCTGTGGTCCAAACTGGTCGCCCAGTTCGAGCCGAAGTCGCCGAAGTCGTTGTCGCTGCGGACACACAGCCAGACTTCCGGCTGGTCGCTGACCGCACAGGACGTCTACAACAACGTCGTCCGCACGTGCGTCGAGGCGATGGCCGCGACCCAGGGGCACACGCAGTCCTTGCACACCAACGCTTTGGACGAGGCGCTCGCCCTGCCGACCGACTTCTCCGCCCGCATCGCCCGCAATACCCAGCTTGTGCTGCAACAGGAATCCGGCACCACACGGGTGATCGACCCGTGGGGCGGCAGCGCGTTCGTCGAACGCCTGACCTACGAGCTGGCGCGTAAGGCCTGGGGACACATCGCCGAGGTCGAAGCCGCGGGCGGGATGGCCAAGGCGATCGACGCGGGCATCCCGAAGCTGCGCATCGAGGAGGCCGCGGCCCGTACGCAGGCCCGTATCGACTCCGGCCGTCAGCCGGTGATCGGCGTGAACAAGTACCGGCTGGACACCGAAGAGCAGATCGACGTGCTCAAAGTGGACAACGCCGGTGTGCGGGCGCAGCAGCTGGCCAAACTGGAGCGACTGCGCGCCGAACGTGACTCCGCCGCGGTCGAGGATGCCTTGCGGCGCTTGGAATCCGCGGCCGCGGGCGACGGGAACCTGCTGGAAGTCGCGATCGAGGCGGCCCGCGCGAAGGCGACGGTCGGCGAGATCTCCGGTGCGCTGGAGAAGGTCTGGGGCCGTCACTCCGGGCAGATCCGTACGATTTCCGGGGTCTACCGCGAGGAGGTCGGAACCGGAGTGTCGAATGTGGACTCCGCGCGCCAGATCGTTGACCAGTTCGCCGAGGCCGAAGGACGCAGGCCGCGCATCCTGGTCGCCAAGATGGGCCAGGACGGCCACGACCGCGGCCAGAAGGTGATCGCGACGGCCTTCGCCGACCTCGGCTTCGACGTCGACGTGGGCCCGCTGTTCCAGACCCCGGCCGAGGTCGCCCGCCAGGCGATCGAGGCGGACGTGCACGTCGTCGGCGTGTCGTCGCTGGCCGCCGGGCACCTCACCCTGGTGCCCGCGCTGCGCAAGGAGCTGGCCGAACACGGCAGGCCGGACATCATGGTCGTGGTCGGCGGCGTGATCCCGCCGCAGGACTTCGACGCCTTGTACGAGGCGGGCGCCGCGGCGATCTTCCCGCCGGGGACCGTGATCGCGGACGCCGTTGTCGATCTGCTCGGCAAGCTGCGGGTACAACTCGGGCATGACTGACTTCGTCCGCGGGGTGCTGGCGGGCGAGCGGGCCGTCCTGTCCAGGGCGATCACGCTCGTCGAGTCCACACGTGCCGACCACCGGCAGCAGGCCCAGGAAATGCTGGTCGAGTTGTTGCCGCACGCGGGCGGCGCGCACCGGGTCGGCATCACCGGCGTGCCCGGAGTCGGCAAGTCGACATTCATCGACATGCTCGGCACCCGGTTGACCGAGGCAGGGCATCGTGTCGCGGTGCTGGCGGTCGACCCGTCGTCCAGCCGGACCGGCGGCAGCATCCTCGGTGACAAGACACGGATGGCCCGGCTCGCGGTCGACCCGAACGCGTTCATCCGGCCGTCGCCGACGTCCGGCACGCTCGGCGGCGTCGCGCGGGCAACCCGCGAGACGATCGTGCTGATGGAGGCGGCGGGCTACGACATCGTGCTCGTCGAGACCGTCGGCGTCGGGCAGTCCGAGATCACCGTGGCCGGCATGGTCGACTGCTTCCTGTTCCTGACCTTGGCCAGGACCGGCGATCAGCTGCAGGGCATCAAGAAGGGCGTGCTGGAGCTCGCCGACATCGTCGCGGTCAACAAGGCCGACGGCGAGCACGAGAAGGAAGCGCGCCGAGCGGCTCGTGAACTCTCCGGCGCCATGCGGCTGTTGCGCAGCGGCGACGAACTGTGGACGCCACCGGTGCTGACCTGCAGCGGCCTGACCGGTGCTGGGCTCGACGAGCTGTGGGACGAGGTCAACCGGCACCACCAGACCCTGGACGAGGCCGGTGAACTGGCCGCCAAACGCCGTCAGCAGCAGGTCGACTGGACCTGGGCGATGGTCCGCGACACGCTGATGACCCGATTGCGTGACCACGCCGAAGTCCGCTCGATCGCCCCTGAGCTGGAACGGGACGTCCGCGACGGGCGGCTGACCCCGACGCTGGCCGCAGAGCGGATCCTCAAAGCGTTCGGCGTGCGATAACCTCGAAACATGATGCGAGCTGTGGTCGCTTGTGTGCTCGTTGTGCTGTTTTCCCTGCCCGTAGGGGTAGCAGCGGCTGCACCCACGCAACTCGCTCCGTATGCCCAGCAGACCGCTACCGCGCCGCCTGGGCCGGCCATCGCTCCGCAGCCGACCGCCGAAGAGGCGGCCAGCTCACGGCAGCGACTGGTGATCGGCATCGTCGCCGTTGTGCTGCTCGGCATCGTGATCGTCGGCCACCGCGCCAGGCGCAAGCGGGCCAAGAAGAAGGCCGGATGATCGCCGATTCGTTTGGACTGAACCCCGTCAACCGTTTGGCGCAGCGGTGCTACCGGCGACCGGTTTGATCATCTGGTTCCCCACTCGCGCTTGAGCGCGATGGTGCAGGATGGTGGCGAGTGACACTTATGTTGCGCCGACCGTGCACGATGTTCACTCAAGAACCTGAAGCTCGACCCCGGTACCGCTGGTTCATTGACTTGTTCCGTGGTGCTGCCGCGGAGGTGCGGCATGACTGTTCTGGACTCGCACGCCCAGGAGGGCGATCCTGACGTGCTACTGACCGACTCCGGCGTCAGTATGCCCACTGTGGAGGACATCGGTGCCGGTCGCGGGCCGTCCTGGTTGGACGGTTGGCTGGCAGGCAGCATCGGCGACATCGTCGCCTGGTACCGCCACATCCACGCGCACCCGGAGTTGTCCAGGCAGGAGTTCCAGACCACACAACTGCTCGCCACGATGCTGGCGTCGGCGGGACTGCAGCCGATCATCGGTCCAACTGGAACGGGATTGATCTGCGACGTCGGCACCGGTGACCGGTGTGTCGCGCTGCGCGCCGACATCGACGCTTTGCCGCTGCAGGAGGCAACTGGACTGCCGTTCGCGTCCAGGGTGGACGGCGTAGCGCATTCGTGTGGACACGATGCGCACACGACCGTTCTGCTGGCGGCGGGTCTCGCGCTGGCGTCCGCGCCCGAGTTGCCCGGCCGCGTCCGGCTGATCTTCCAGCCCGCCGAGGAGGTCATGCCCGGCGGCGCGCTCGACATGATCGAAGCGGGCGCGTTGAAGGGCGTCGAGCGGATCTTCGGGCTGCACTGCGACCCGCGTGTCGAGGTCGGCCGGGTAGGTACCCGAGTCGGTGCGATCACCTCCGCGACTGACCTGCTCGAGCTGCGCCTGACTTCGCCGGGCGGCCACACTTCCCGTCCCCACCTGACCGCCGACCTGGTGCACGCGCTGGGCACGGTCATCACTGGCCTGCCCGCGCTGCTGTCCCGGCGTGTCGACCCGCGCTCCGGCACCGTCCTCGTCTGGGGCGCGGTGCACGCTGGTGAAGCGCCCAACGCCGTGCCTGAGGAAGGCGTGCTGCGCGGCACCTTGCGGACCGGCGACCACGAGGTCTGGGAGGACCTGGAGCCGCTGGTCGCGGGGCTCGTGCAGTCGCTGGTGACGCCGCTGGGCGTCGGTTACGAGCTGCACCACCGCCGTGGCGTGCCGCCGGTCGTCAACGACAGCGAAAGCACGGCCATCCTGCGCGCGGGCATCGAGTCTGCCCTCGGCGGCGACGCGCTCGCGGGCACCAAGCAGTCGTCCGGCGGCGAGGACTTCGGCTGGTACCTGGAGCACGTGCCAGGCTCCTTCGCCCGCCTCGGAGTGTGGCCTGGGGATGGAGTGATGAGAGACCTCCACCAACCGACATTCCAGCTGGATGAGAGGGCCTTGCTGACCGGAGTCCGAGTGATGGTGCACACGGCCTTGACGGCGCTCGCGGCCTAGTTATCCACAGGCGGATTTCGTCGCCCTAGCGAATCGGTCATGCCTCCCGCGAAAGTGGAAGCATGACCGATTTGCTCATCAGGGCCACAGCAGCCCTGAACAACGCCGGACCTGACGCAGTCCTCACCCATCACACCGCCCTGGCTCTCTACGGCTGCCAGGCGGCCGATCAACACGTCGTGCACGTCCTCGTCCCAGACCGACGCCGAGTCCGATCCCGACCCGGAGTCGACGTACACCACGGCACGTTCGCCAAAGGCGACGTCGAGAACCTCTACGGACTTCGGGTTCTCGCGCTGGACCACGCCCTCGCCCAAGTGTTGTGCCGAGAGACGTCCGCAGTCGCGCTGGCATGCTTCGACCAAGCCATCGAGAGATACCCGCCAGACCACCGCGGACTCTTCGCCGAACGCGTCGGCAGATGCATCCGGGCCCGCCCCGACACCCGAGGCCAGCGAAAGGCCCTGTCGCTGCTCAGATCGTGCTACCGCCTCGCCGGCTAGGGGCCGATTCCTTGGCAGGGCCTGATGCGCAGGTCGGCCACGTAGTCAGCGGGTGCGCCGGCGGCTTCGGCCGCGTCGGCGACGACCCCCAGGTATCTCGCGGAAGGGAGACCGCCCTCGTAGGCGTCCAGAACGTACAGCCAGGCGACGACCGAGCCTTCCAACGTCTGCACCCGCAGCCGGATCTTCTTGTACAGGCCCAGCGCGCCTTCCCAGCGGTCCAGCCGGGATTCGTCGCGGGGACTGACGTCGTAGAGCACGGCGAACACCTGTGACTCGGGGTCCTCGACGATGGTGGCTAGTGCGCCCTCCCAGCCGAGGTCCTCGCCTCCGAAGGTCAGGCGCCAGCCGACGAGCCACCCGGTACCCGCCATCGGCGAGTAGGGCGCTCGCTCGAGCATCTGGCTGGGATCCATGTTGGACCCGTACGCGGCATAGAGCGGCACGACGGACAGCGTAGCGACCCGACACATCCCCCGACGGGATGCGCCTCGGGGAGTCGCCTGATCAAGGTGGCCCGCATGCCCAGCACCGCAGTGAAAGGAGGACACCACAAGCCCACCCACGCAGACACGGCCCCCAATCCAAGGCGGAGTACGCCCTGGTTTCCAGGTCCAATGATCCTGGCGCCTGACAGATCGCGCATCCCAAGGCTTACGGATCATCCGATCAGCGACGGGATCGACTTGTCCGGGGCTATGCACGCAGCGGCGGGACAGTGCCACAGCGACAAGACTTGTCCAGGCTGGTGCCGGGTGTCGGCACGCAGGGCGAACCTCGTTGTCCGTCGGGACCGGACGGTGTCGCGGCTGTTGACCTGCAGGTGGCGCCACGGTGACCGGAAGCGAAGGGTGCTGGGAGCCGTCAGCTGGCGACCTGGCGTCTGAACACGCCTGCCTGCACAGGTTCGTTCGCCACAGCCACCAGGTCGGTCGCGCACGCTGCGGACTCGCGACGAGCAGGTGCGGGCTCCGGTCTTCGGCAACACAAGTCAGCTCGCGCGCCATGGCTCGTACCCGCATCCGGGCCTCTACTCGGTCGACCGCCCGGATGACCTTGTCCTGTCGGGAGTCCTTGCTGGACTGCTGCCCCGGCTGGCCATGATCGTTGGGTATGAACCGAGCGGGTCGGCTTTCGTTGGTGTGGTCGCCAATGCTGTGACCGGAATCGCTGTTCGGTCACGCGTCAAGCTCAGGTGCTCGGCGGAGACATGGGCACGCCGCGAGTGTGCAGCAAACCCTCGACTCCTTGGAGGAACGTTTCGCAGATCGGCTCGGGATCGGACAGGCAGCCGGCAGCCATCGCTCCGTCCCGCAACATGACGAAGTGCCGGCCGGCGGGGCCAGCCGGTGCGTCCCCGATACGCGCCAGCACCTCGGTGACCGTCTGCTGGAACCAATGGCGATGGGCGAGGACCGCCTTGTGCACGGGGTGGTCCGGGTTGGGGTACTCCGCCGCGGCGTTGAGGAACGCGCATCCGCGGAACCCGGCAGACCGGATTCCGTCGGCGATGGACCTGGCGATGGCCCGGAGGGTGTCGGGCGCCGGCAACCCCTCGGCGACGATGGCGTCGATCTGGCCTCGGATGGCCTTGTCGGCCTCCTGCAGGTAGCTGACGATCAGGTCGTCCTTGCCGGGAAAGTGCCGGTACAGCGTGGCCCTGGTCACCTTTGCCTCGGCGACGATCCGGTCGATGCCGACCGAGTGGATCCCCTCGGCATAGAAGATCCGGGTCGCCGTTGCGAGTAGCCGCGATCGCGCTTCGGATACCACGTTCGTCACCGTAGACATCTTAGCGGGTAGAACGTTCGGTCTTGACCTGAGCTCGATCACCTGTCAAGCTCGACGAGACCGAACGTTCTCCTCACTCGACAGGGCCTGGGCGGACCTCGCGTCGATCAAGCGGCGCGGTCAGCCGAGCTGACCAACATCAAAGGAGTTCTCGTGAATACCAGTGCCGTCGCCGCTTCCACCGCCGGCGTCGCGCCGGCCCTACGGCGCTTGTACTTCGCCCGTTTCGGATTCGCCCTGGTCTGGGCCGGTCTGTTGTTCGCGACCGCGTCGAAGCTCGGGCCGGTCAGCATCACGCTGCTCGTCTTGTACCCGCTGTTCGACGTCGCCGCCGCGCTCGTCGACATTCGTTCATCACGAGCCGCCAAGCCAAGTCCGGGCTTGTACGTCAACATCGCGATCAGCGGGCTCGCCGGCATCGGACTCGCCGTCGCTGCCACGTCCGGTATCCCGGCGGTGCTGCGCGTGTGGGGAATCTGGGCAGTCGTGTCGGGCCTGACCCAGCTCGTCGTGGGCATCAGCCGCCGCGAACTGGGCGGTCAATGGGCGATGATCATCAGCGGGGCCATCTCCACCATCGCTGGCACGTCCTTCGTCCTGCAAGCCGCGCAGCCCAACCCATCGCTGATCAGCCTGGCCGGTTACGCCGTGCTCGGCGGTGTCTTCTTCCTCGTCTCGGCAGTGCGTCTCCGCCGATGAAGCCCGGTCACCTAGCGGCGGGCAGTGATAAGCCAGGCGCGTGAGTCGAACCACACGCCATCAGTGGAGGTGTGCTTGACCATGGTGGAACGCAGCCGGGCGACGGCTTGCTCGGTCTCTTCGGCGTCCAGTCGCGTGAGCAGATCGCTCGTCATCATCAGCGCGAGCACTCCGTTCACGGCAGCGTCGGCGTCCACGCCGTAGAAGACCGGCTCCCGCACCTCGGTCACGCTCACCTCTACAAACCCCGCTGATGTCAGAAGGCCGTCCACACTCGCTGGGTCAGCGAGCGAGAACGCGCCGGTCGTCGCTGGTTCCGGGATCTCGCCCGCGAGCGCCAGGTTTATCTCCGCCACCCACTCCTGCTGGTCACTGCCCTGCCAGACCAGCTGGACGAGCCGCGCTCCGGGCGCCAACGCCCGCCGGATATTGGTGAACGCCTTGACCGGATCGGCGAAGAACATCGTGCCGAACCGGCTGACGCCGAGCGTGAAGTGCTCCGGCTCGAACGGATGGACCTGGGCATCCGCCTCTGCGAAGCGGACATTGTGGAGGCCTTCGGCGAGTTGACGTGCACGCGTCACCATCGCCGGGGAGACGTCAACACCGAGCGCGCTGCCTTGGGTTGCGAGCTTGGCGGCCTCCCGGGTGGTCTGGCCTGTACCGCAACCGATGTCGAGGACGGTGTCGTCGGGTTGGACGTCCATGGCTGCGCGCAGATGTTGGTAATAGCGACTCAGCTCGGCGTCGTAGTCGAACGTGCTGTTCGAGGCCGCTCCCATGGAGCCATCATGGCAACAGCGGGCGCACTGTGGGCAAGCAATCTCCCGGCGCGAGGTGCTGGAGAGATCAAGCGTACGGTTTAGGCTGCCGGCGGACAGCGGCTCCGGGACACCGTGGTTCCACGTCGCGGCTGGTGACGCACGCGATCAGCGAGTCCACCGGCGATCGGCTTTACTGCCGGTGGGTGGCTCAGCCAGACCATCGATCAAGCAACAGGGAGCAGGAAGTCCGTTGACCAGGATCGTGATCATGGGTGGCGGCGTCGGCGGATACGAGGCTGCGCTGGTCGCGGCCCAGCACGGCGCGGACGTGACGATTGTCGAGCGCGACGGCCTCGGTGGCGCGTGCGTGCTGTACGACTGCGTCCCGTCGAAGACGTTCATCGCGTCGGCCGGTGCACGGTCGGCCTTCCGCAACGCCGATGAGCTGGGTATTCGCACCAACGGCTCGGATGCGGCAGTCGAGGTGCCCGTCGTGCACGGTCGCGTGCGCGGGTTGGCGCTGGCGCAGTCGGCGGACATCCGTGCGCGGTTGCAGCGCGAGGGTGTGCGCCTGATCGCGGGTACGGCGCGGTTCGTAGACGAGCAGCCTGGCATGGCGGCGCACCAGATCGGCGTGACACCGCACAACGGCGAGCCCGAGGTGCTCCCGGCGGACGTGACACTGATCGCAACGGGCGCCACTCCGCGCGTGCTGCCCGGCGCGGTGCCGGACGGCGAGCGAATCCTGGACTGGCGTCAGCTCTACGACCTCAGCGAACTGCCGGAGCACCTGGTCGTGGTCGGTTCGGGTGTCACGGGCGCGGAGTTCGCCTCGGCGTACACCGAGATGGGCGTGAAGGTCAGCGTTGTCTCCAGCCGTGACCGAGTGCTGCCGCACGAGGACGCGGACGCGGCCGCCGTGCTCGAGGACGCCTTCGCAGAGCGCGGAACGACGCTGTACAAGCACGCGCGTGCCGAGAAGGTCGAGCGGGTGACCGACGGTGTCGTCGTGCACCTGCAGGACGGTCGCAAGATCGAAGCCAGCCATGCGCTGATGACGGTCGGCTCGATCCCGAACACCACCGACATCGGCCTGGAAAAGGTCGGCATCGAACCCGGCCCCGGCGGCTTCATCTCCGTCGACCGCGTGTCGCGCACGGGCGTGCCAGGCGTGTACGCCGCAGGTGACTGCACCGGCGTGCTGATGCTGGCGTCGGTCGCGGGCATGCAGGGCCGAATCGCGATGTGGCACGCCCTAGGCGAAGGCGTCGCCCCGATCAGGCTGAAGACGGTGGCAGCGAACGTGTTCACCCACCCGGAGATAGCCACGGTCGGCATCAGCCAGCAGGCGATCGACGCGGGAGAAGTACCCGCCCGCACGATCATGCTCCCGCTCGCCACCAACGCACGCGCCAAAATGGAGGGTCTGCGCCGCGGCTTCGTGAAGCTGTTCTGCCGCCCGGCCACAGGTGTGGTCATCGGCGGCGTGGTGGTCGCGCCATCGGCGAGCGAACTCATCCTGCCGATCGCGATCGCGGTGCAGAACCAGTTGACGGTCGAGCACCTGGCGCTGACGTTCTCGGTCTATCCCTCACTGTCCGGTTCGATCACCGAAGCGGGCAGGCGCCTGATGCGCCACGACGACCTCGACTAGAAACGTGCACCTTCGCCGGGCAGCTCAGCGCCGTCCGGCGAAGCTATGTTCGCCCTTCACTGTCCGCTTTGATCGCTAAGCGGGCCAGGGCTCGTGCGGTACGACTTCGGCTGGGAAGCTTGCACCTTCGCCGGGCAGCTCAGCGCCGTCCGGCGAAGCTATGTTCGCCCTTCACTGTCCGCTTTGATCGCTAAGCGGGCCAGGCCTCGTGCGGCACGACTTCGGCTGGGAAGCTGAACCTTCGCAGGGCGGCCCCGCTCGGCCCGGCGGAGCTCTGTTCGCCCTCGTTGTCCGGTTTGATCACCGACTTGGACTTCGACTCGGGGGCTCCGGGCAGGCGGCCGTGTCTGCTTGCCATGGCAGGGCTTCTGCCTCGGCATATCCGCTGGTTGCCCGGCTTGTGTTGGTGAGCCGGAAAAAACTTCGAAACTTGGGGCAACCCGGAGATCGACTTGGGCGTGCATGGTGCGAAGGCATGAACCCGCCTGAACTCATGAAAGGTCTCCGATGCGTATTCGCTCCACTGTGGCCGGTCTGGCTCTCGGCGCAGGTGTCTTGTTCCTTGGCGCGCCGATTGCCATGGCGGACAACGCTCAGCAGCCGGCCCCGCCGACGTCGACCCAGGTCTCCGAGCGGCCGATGCCCTCCGCCACCACGCCGCCGACCAACACTCGGACGACCAGCCGGCCTGCGACGTTGCCGCCCGCGCCGACTCAGCGCCCCGGCATCGTCAAGCCCGTTGGCGCACCGGAAACCGGTGGCGGCATGGACGAGTCGTCGAGCCCGGTCGGTGCGCTGGCCATCGGCGGCATCGCACTGGTCGTGGTCGCGGCCGGTGGGTCGGTGATCTACCGCCGCACACGCAAGCAGGGCTGATCGCGGATGCGGAAATGGCTTGGTGGCGCGGTTCTCGTCCTTGTCCTCGCCGGGTGTAGCGGTCAGGGGGAGGAGCCGGCGGCAGGCGGCAGCCAAGCATCACTGTCCACAGTGGAGAAGCAGGCTGCCCCGCCGCCGGCAAAGGGCGTGACGTCGCTGCCGGCCTCGACGCCGACCGAGATCTCCATTCCGAAGATCGGCGCGCGCTCGTCGCTTGTCCCGCTCGGCCTGAACCCCGACCAGACCATCCAGGTCCCGCCGGTCGACCAGCCGATGCAAGCGGGCTGGTACGACAAGGCGCCGACACCGGGCCAGATCGGGCCCGCGATCATCCTCGGCCACGTCGACGGGAACAAGAAACCCGGGATCTTCTTCCGTCTCAAGGAGATGGCCGTCGGCGACGAGGTGTCCGTGTCCAGGCAGGACGGGACGACCGCGCTCTTCAAGGTCACTCACGTCGAGCAGATCGCGAAGAAGGAGTTCCCGACCGACAAGGTCTACGGCGACACCGAAGGCGCGGAACTGCGGCTGATCACCTGCGGTGGCACATTCGACCACGCGGCCCACAGCTACAAGGACAACATCATCGTCTATGCGACCTTGGTGCCTCCAAAGTCCTAAATAGAGAGTGGGGTGGTGATTTGGTGTGGGGCCCCACACCAAATCACGACAACGTCGGCGGGCCTTGGTCGACTCGTCGGCGGATCGCGTCGGCGTTGTCGAGCAACTCACCGAACGGCATGCGCTCGTCCCACCATGTCACGCCTGCTTCGGCCAGCTGTTGAAGAACCGGCCAAGCACCGTCCGGGCTGGAACCGCCGACTACGAAGTCGAACGGTTCGTCCTCCAGCCCTGCTTCGGCGCGCGCCGCTTGTAAGAACTTGGCCGCCGCGGTGACTTCGTCCAGTGGCGGCGGTTCGGCCTGCCATGCGCCGCTCATCATCGGAATGGCGCCATCCCACCGTGCCGCCCGTCGCATCGGCGGCAGGTTCGGCCACCGCCCGCCGACCCAGATCGGCACGCGCGGCCGTTGCACGGGCGTCGGCCGGAACATCACATCTCGCACTGTCACGTGCTTTCCTTCGTACGTCGTGCGTTCTCCTGACCACAAGCGATCCAGGACAGCTAAGCCCTCGTCGAGGCGCTCGGCGAGGACGCGCCGGGACGTTGGTTCGCCGAAGGCGCCGTACTCATCGTCGACCGGGTCACCAAGTCCCGCTCCCAGGACCATCCGGCCGCCGGTGAGCCGATCCAACGTGGTCACCTCGCGCGCGAGCTTCTGTGGGCGGCGGCGGGCGACCGGTGTGATCATCGTGCCGAGCTTGATCCGGCTGGTGACCATGGCCGCGGCGGTGAGCAGGATCCAGGGGTCGGCGATCTCCCGGACCAGACGCTTCTCATGAACCATGTGGTCCCACACGAACAACGCGTCCCATCCCGCGTGCTCGACCGCCTGGGCGAGGACGGCCACGGCCTCCGGGTCGGCGAAGTCGCCGAAGTTGGGGATGCTCACCGAGAATCGCATGCCTCACACCATGCACCCGACTACCGACAAAAATGTCAGACTGGCCGCATGACCGCCCGTACGCTGCTGATACTCCGGCACGCCAGCGCCGCGAACGAGCCAGGCATGACCGACGTGGAGCGTCCGCTGACACCGATCGGCCGCACGGAGGCCACGAAAGCCGGGCGGGAACTCGCGGTCCGGCGGCCGGAACACGTGCTGTGCTCGCCGGCGTTGCGGACGCGGCAGACGTGGCAGCAGGTGAGCGCCGAGCTGCCGAGCCGGCCGAAGGTGGACTTCGAGCCGAGCCTCTACCTCGCGACCGTGGACACGTTGCGCGAGGTGATCTGGCAGACCGCCGACGACATCGGCACACTGCTGCTGATCGGGCACAACCCGGCGGTGCACCAACTGGCCTGGATCCTGCTCGGAGAGCAAGCGCCGCAACACTTTCCGCCAGCCAGCCTGGCCGAGGTGACGTTCGACGGGGACTGGACCGAACTGTAGAAAGACGCGCGAGCCGCACCGAGGTTGCTGAGAAATTCCCTTCAATTCTTTTGCCCGCCCGACGCAACTGGTCTGCCGTCGGCACGTCTTCATGAGTGCGAAAAGCGAACGGGGCGAAAAAGTTTCAGGGGGAATCATTCAAATGCGTAAGACCACGATTTTCGGTGCGGCCGCTGTCGGTATCACTACCCTTTTCCTGACCGGGGATCTCGCGAACGCGGGGACGAACCCGAAGATCTCGCTCAGCAAAAGCAAGGTCACCGCGGGCGAGGAGATCAAGGTGACCGGCAGCTGCCACATGGACGTTTGGGCGAAGTCGCCGTTGCACTCGGACGCGCTTGAGGCAGGCAGCGCGGTCGGCCGGGCGAATCAGGAGGGGCCCGATGTGGCCGGTGTCGCCAAGGTCAAGAAGAACGTCAAGCCCGGCACGTACACCGTGAGCTTCAAGTGCGGTGACCTCGCGGCCGTCACCAAGCTGACCGTGGTGTCCGCCGAGCAGAAGACGCCGAAGCCGGGACAGGTGAAGGTGAAGCCGAAGGGCGCGGCGGACACCGGCGGCGACGGAATCGTCGAGGCTGCGCCAGCCGGGTCCAACGGTCCGGACACCGGGCTCCACACACTGGGCGGCGCGGGTCTGGCCGCTGTGGCCGGTGGTGCGGGCGTTTTCCTCTTGCGTCGTCGTTCGCGCGCCTGAGATTCGAAACGTAGGTGGCTTTGCCCTGGGGAGGGGCAAGGTCACCTTTTGTTATGTCCGGCAAAGGTTGCCTCGAAATTCCTGATTTTCGGTGCAACCCGACGTCATGCGGCACGTCTTTACGAGTGAGAAAACGAAATCGACCTTTTAAATCCTGGGGGGAACCCGAAATGCGTAAGAAGACTTTCTTCGGCTCAGTTGCTCTCGGTATCGCGGGCCTCGCGCTCGCGGCGCCCATGGCGAGTGCGTCGACGGCGAAAGGCGCCATCTACTTCGACAAAGGTGTGGTGAACCAGGGAGACACCGTGCAGGTGACGGCCACCTGCGACGCACCTGGAGTCCGGTACGTCCAGGTGAAATCCGACATCCTGGAGCCGGCCACCCTCAACCGTGCGTCGGCCGGGACGTTCAGCGGGACGGCCAAAGTCAAGGCCAATGCGGTGCCGGGCGGCTACCCCGCCGGCTTCTACTGCGTGGACTCATGGATCAACACCGTGCTCATCGTGCGGGACGTGCAGGACAAGCCGTCCGCGACGCCGAAGCCGAAGCCGACGACCAGCAAGCCGGCCACGCCGAAGCCCGCTCCGGCCAAGACCAAGGAGGCTCAGGTCGAGGTCAAGCCCAAGGGCGCGGCGGACACCGGCGAGGGTGACGTCGTCGCGGCCCCGGTCCAGCAGGACTCGGACACCGGTCTGTACGTGCTGGGCGGTGCGGGCCTGCTGGCCGCCGGTGGTGCGGGTGCGTTCTTCCTGCGCCGGCGGTCACGCGCCTGAGCCGGGCGCAACCGTGTCGCGCGCGGCACGTCTCACAAAAGGAAAGGAACGGGGGCAAGAGGATGCGGAAGTGGCTTGGTGGCGCGGTCATCGCGTTGACGTTGGTGCTGGGAGCATGTTCGGGGGAGCATGAAGCGCCACCGCCGGCGACGAGTTCTGTTCCGTCTCAGGGGGCGCAGACGGAGCAGGCGGTGACCGCGCTGCCGGCCTCGGTACCCACTCAGATCTCGATTCCGAAGATCGGTGCGCAGTCCTCGTTGATCGCGCTCGGCCTGAATCCCGATCAGACGGTCGAAGTCCCGCCGGTGACCCAGCCGATGCAAGCGGGCTGGTACGACAAGGCGCCGACGCCGGGGGAAGTCGGCCCCGCGATCATCCTCGGGCACGTCGACGGCAACCACAAACCGGGAATCTTCTACCGCCTCAAGGAAATGGCCGCAGGCGACGAGATCCTCGTGACCCGAACCGACGGAACGAAAGCGAAGTTCCTGGTCGACCGCGTCAAACAGGTGTCCAAGAGCGAGTTTCCGACCGACGAGGTCTACGGCGACACAACAAAACCGGAACTGCGCCTGATCACCTGCGGCGGCGTGTTCGACAAGGACGCCCGCAGCTACAAGGACAACATCATCGTCTTCGCAAGCCTGGTCCCCAGCACCACCTGACCACCCTCACGAACGTCCACATCACACAAACAGCCCCCAAGACAGCCCCCGCCCATCCCAAGGATGCTGTTGGTTTATTCGGGCGGCGGGGTTGAGGGGTGCGAAGTGGCTGGTGCGGGTGGCCGCGAGGGGTGTGCCGGTGAGCCAGTTGTCGATCCGGACGAGGTTGAGCGCGGCGGCGGTCAGCTGGTGCTGGAGCCGGGCTTTGGGCAGGCCGCGGTAGCGGGCTCGGCGTGCGCCGAACCGGTTGACGGCATGGCTGATGGTGCCTTCGATCCCGGCCCGGGGCCGGTATTTCTCCTGCTAGGCCGGGGTTTTCTGCTCGATCCTGGCGTGGGTGAGGGCCTCGTGCTCCGGTTGGGGTAGCAGTTTCAAGGTCCGGCCGTGGCTGGTCGCGCGGGTGCATTTCTCGCGGGCTGGGCAGGAGCGGCAATCCTGTGCGGCGAACCGGACTTTGATGATCGGGTGCCCGTGCTGGTTGTTCTCACTGGACCAGCGGACGCTGCGAGTGCCCTGTGGGCAGGTGACCTTCTTGCTGTGCCAGTCGATTTGGAAATCGGCCAGGGCATAGCCCTCGGCCGCGCCTGCTTGCCGGGCGGTGTCGGGCATCACCGGCCCGACCAGCTCGACCTGATACTTCTCGCGGCAGGTGACCAGGTGGCGGGCGGTGACGTATCCGGCGTCAACCAGATGCTGAGCGGGCAGGAAGTCCCGCTCGGCCAGGCCGGTGTGGACGTTGTCGGTGGTCTCGAAGTCGGTGAGGGTCGTGTGCGTGGTCTGCACGTGGGTGATCAACCGAGGTGCGCCGGGGTCGCAGGTTTCGGTCAGGTGCAGCTTGTAGCCGTCCCACACGGTCTGGCGTTTCATCCCGGTGCGGGCGTCCGGGTCATACGGACTGACCACCCGCAGTGCCGCGGGCGGCCGGTCTTTTGGGTCGCGCATCACCACGATCTGGCCGCCATCGGGAGTGCCGGTGATCTGGTATTCCTGGATCCAGACCCGTCGCAACAGCTGCACCTGGGGCAGGGTGACCAGCCCGGGCGGAGCATCCGGGCCGCTCACCAGCTGCCAGAGCCGGGCTCCGTCCGCGCCGACTTGCGTGGCCCAGGCCTGCCGCTCAGCCTCGGCCTTGGGCAGCCGGTAGTTCTCCACCGGACGCCCATACCGGTCGAACCACTCCGGATCGGCATGCTCGGCCAGCCAGTCCGGCGCGACCTGCGCGAGCTCGTTCAGCGCCGCCCGCAGGGTTTCCCCGACCAATTCGAGGCGGTTGACCTCGCGGATCGCGGCCAGCACATGCGTGGCATCGGTCCGCGCCCGCCCCCGGGCCTTCAGCAGCCGTTGCTCCCTCGCGGCGGCCAGCACCCGATCCAGGATCCGCTGCCCGGCGCCGTGCTCGACCAGCCGATCGCGGAACTCCGAGAGCACCGAATGATCAAACCCGGTATCGGTCAACTCCAGGCCCAGGGCATACTTCCAGTCGATCCGGGCCGCGACCGCCTGCGCCGTCTGCCGATCGGACAAGTCCTCGCTGTACTGCAACAACAGCACCATGGTCAGCATCGCCGGCGACAAACCCGGTTTGCCCCGAGCTGGGAACAGATCCGCGAAATCAGTATCGGTGAACACCGGCCCGAGCGCGTCCCGCAGCCGGATCGCCAGGCACCCCTCAGGAAATGCCGCCCGAGCGACCTTCGCGGTCGTCTCCGGAACCGGCCCGAACCCACCCGCACGCAACGACACCGACCACACCCCCACCAGACAACCGATCACGACACCCACATCATGCCGATCACCAGCAGAAGCGAATTGACCAACAGCATCCCCAAGGGGTGGGGACGCCCCGAGCATCAATTCTATCGGGGAAGTGGGGGCTGGGTTGGGGAATCAAGGGAGGAGTCGGTGCGAACGGACCGTTCGCACCGACTTCACCTTTTCGGCCTACGTGTGGAGTGTCAGTCTGTCACCCAGTCGAAGGTCTTGGTGACGGCCTTCTTCCACTCCGCGTACAGGGATTCGCGCTTGGCTTCGTCCAGCGCGGGTTCCCATTGCTTGTCCTGCGCCCAGTTGTTGCGGATGTCGTCCTCTCCGGACCAGAAGCCGACGGCCAGGCCCGCGGCGTACGCGGCGCCCAATGCGGTTGTCTCCGCGACCACCGGACGGATCACCGGCACGTTCAGGATGTCCGCCTGGAACTGCATCAACAGTTCGTTGGCGACCATGCCGCCGTCGACCTTCAGCGCTGTCAACGGGACGCCGGAGTCGGCGTTCATCGCGTCGATGACCTCGCGGGACTGGAATGCCGTTGCTTCGAGCACCGCGCGGGCCAGGTGTCCTTTGTTGACGAACCGGGTCAGGCCGACGATCGCGCCGCGGGCGTCGGAACGCCAGTAGGGCGCGAACAACCCCGAGAACGCGGGCACGAAGTAGCAGCCGCCGTTGTCCTCGACCTGGCGCGCGTGCTCCTCGATCTCCGCGGCCGTGGTGATCATGCCGAGGTTGTCTCGGATCCACTGCACCAGGGAACCCGTTACGGCGATGGAACCTTCCAACGCATAGACCGTGTCCTGGGAGCCGATCTTGTAGCAAACCGTTGTCAGCAGGCCGTTCTCGCTCATCACCTTTTCGGTTCCGGTGTTGAGCAGGACGAAGTTGCCTGTGCCGTAGGTGTTCTTGGCTTCACCTGGGGACAGACAGGCCTGGCCGAACGTTGCCGCCTGCTGATCGCCGAGGATGCCCGAGATCGGCACGCCGGCCAGCGCGCCCTTCTCACGAACGTTGCCGTAGACCTCCGAGGAGGACCGGATCTCCGGCAGCATCGACAGCGGAATGCCCATCTCCGCAGCGATTTCCGCGTCCCACTGGAGTGTGTCCAGGTCCATCAGCATGGTACGGGACGCGTTCGTCGGGTCCGTCACATGCACGCCGCCCTCGGGGCCGCCGGTCATGTTCCACAGCACCCACGTGTCCATGTTGCCGAACAGCAGTTCGCCGTTCTCCGCCCGTGTGCGCGCACCGTCCACATTGTCCAGGATCCAGCGGATCTTCGGACCGGAGAAGTACGTCGCCAGTGGCAGGCCGGTCTTCGCGCGGTAGCGTTCCTGGCCACCGCCGAGCGCGCCCAGCTCGTTGACGATCTTGTCGGTTCGGGTGTCCTGCCAGACGATCGCGTTGTAGACAGGCTTCCCGGTTGCCTTGTCCCACACCACAGCGGTCTCGCGCTGGTTGGTGATGCCGACCGCCGCTATGTCCGAGACGTGCAGATCCGCCTTGGCGACCGCGCCGGCCGCCACTTCCCGCGTGTTGCGCCAGACCTCCTCCGGGTCGTGCTCGACCCACCCGGCCTTGGGGAAGATCTGCTCGTGTTCCTTCTGGTCGACCGAAACCACCCGGCCGTCATGACTGAAGATCATGCACCGGGTGGACGTTGTGCCCTGGTCGATCGCGGCCACGTACTGGGCCATGGTGAGCTTTCCTTTCCTAGACAGGCAGTACGAGGTACAGCAGACCTGCGAGCAGCGCGCCGATCAGCGGACCGACGACCGGCACCCACGAGTATCCCCAGTCAGCGCTGGCCTTGCCGCGGATCGGCAGCAGCGCGTACGCGATACGGGGACCAAGGTCACGTGCCGGGTTGATGGCGTAGCCAGTCGGGCCACCGAGCGACGTACCGATCACCAGCACGACGAACGCGACGCCCGCGTATCCCAGCGCGGAGTTGCCGAACTGCGGCACTCCGTCAGCGCCGACCTTGACCGCCGGGCTCAGCAGGATCCAGCCGACGAGCACGAACGTGCCGATCACCTCGGTGATCGTGTTCCACAGTGGATTGCGTACGGTCGGCGCCGTGCAGAAGATGCCCCTGGTGTTCTCCGGCTCGGGGTGGCTGTCGAACTGCAGTTTGTACGTCGCCCAGCACAGTGCCGCACCGATGATCGCGCCGACCATCTGCGCGAGGATGTAGATCGGGACGTCCGCCCACGACACCTTGTCGGTGATCGCGAGTCCCAGCGTGACCGCCGGGTTGAGGTGCGCCCCGCTCGGCGCGGCGATGCTCGCGCCGGTGAACACGGCGAACGCCCAGCCGATGTTCACGAACAGGAATCCGGTGCCGCTACCGAGTGTGTCTCTCAAAACGGTGTTGGCCACCACACCGTTGCCAAGCAGGATCAATACGGCGGTACCCAGCATCTCCCAGACGAATATCTCGCCCGCGCCCATCGCCACCTCCAACGTTCGGTCACACGGACCTGGGCAAAGCAGCGAAGCCCCCAATGGCAACGCTGCCATACCCTCGGTGAGCAGCGACGTTAGTGCGCGCTAACACCGATGTCCATGATCCGAACGACGCAATCCTTCTCACGTGTCCGCACGGCGCGATCCGCCGCGGTTGGCGGTAGCGTGAGGGACGAACAGTGCAATCGAGTCGGGCGGTGCTGTTGATCAAATAGGGAGGCGTTACGTGGCCAGCCGGAAGCCAAGGCAGCCAGTCCGCACCATCGACCCGGTGACCGTCCCAGGCCGCCTGGGCCCGGCCGAACGCGAGGATTCCTGGCGCAGGCTCGGTGAGGAGACGTTCGACCTGGTCGTGATCGGTGGCGGTGTGGTCGGCGCGGGTACCGCGCTGGACGCCGCGACACGCGGCCTGCGAGTGGCCCTTGTGGAGGCACGCGACCTGGCGTCGGGCACGTCGAGCCGGTCGTCGAAGCTGTTCCACGGCGGCTTGCGCTACCTGGAACAACTCGAGTTCGGGCTGGTTCGTGAGGCGCTGCGGGAGCGCGAGCTGATGCTCACCCGGATCGCGCCACACCTGGTGAAACCCGTCTCGTTCCTCTATCCGTTGACGCACCGCGTCTGGGAGCGGCCGTACACCGCGGCTGGACTGTTCCTCTACGACACGATGGGTGGCGCACGGTCGGTTCCCGGTCAGAAACACCTGACCAGGGCAGGGGCGCTACGCATGGTGCCCGCGTTGAAACGCGACGCCCTCATCGGCGGCATCCGTTACTTCGACGCGCAGGCCGACGACGCGCGCCACACCATGACCGTGGCGAGGACAGCGGCCCACTACGGCGCCGTCGTCCGGATGTCCACGCAGGTCATCGGCATGGTCCGGGAAGCCGATCGGATTTCTGGCGTCCGCGTTCGTGACGTCGAGGACGGCCGTGAGACCGAGATCAAGGCCAACGCGGTGATCAACGCGACCGGTGTGTGGACCGACGAGCTGCAGCGGCTGTCCGGCAGCCGCGGCCGGTTCCGTGTGCGGGCCAGCAAAGGCGTGCACATCGTGGTGCCGCGTGACCGGATCGTGTCGGAGTCCGGGCTGATCCTGCGCACAGAGAAGTCAGTGCTGTTCGTGATCCCCTGGGGAAGTCACTGGATCGTGGGAACCACCGACACGGACTGGAACCTCGACCTGGCCCACCCGGCGGCGACCAAAGCCGACATCGACTACATCCTCGAGCACGTCAACACGGTGCTCGCGACGCCGTTGACGCACGATGACATCGAAGGCGTCTACGCGGGACTGCGGCCGTTGCTGGCCGGGGAAAGCGAAGAGACCTCGAAGCTGTCCCGGGAGCACGCCGTTGCCCGGGTCGCCCCGGGTTTCGTGGCGATCGCGGGTGGCAAGTACACGACGTACCGGGTGATGGCCGCGGACGCTGTGGACGCGGCCGCGGTCGATCTGCCTGGCCGGATCCAACCGTCCATTACGGACAAAGTGCCGCTGCTCGGCGCCGACGGCTACCACGCGTTGGTCAACCAGGCCGACCAGCTGGCCACGAAGGCGGGCGTGCACCCGTATCGCGTGCGGCACCTGCTCAACCGGTACGGCTCGATGATCCACCAGCTGCTGGCGTTGGCGGAGAACCGGCCGGAGCTGCTCAAGCCGCTGACCGCCGCGCCGGATTACCTGCAGGTCGAGGTGGTGTACGCGACCAGCCACGAAGGCGCACTGCACCTGGAGGACGTGCTGGCCCGGCGGACGCGGATCTCCATCGAGTACGCCCACCGAGGCGTGGACGCGGCCGACCAAGTGGCCGCGTTGATGGCCGAGATCCTCGGCTGGGACGAGGCGACCATGAAGCGCGAGGTCGAGTTGTACACCGCGCGTGTGCAAGCCGAACGCGATTCGCAGACCCAGCCGGACGACGAGGCCGCGGACGCGTTGCGGTCCAAGGCGCCCGAGGTCCGTGCCCAGATCACCGAACCGGTCAGCTGAGGCCTCGCACGCTTTCGTTGTACAGCTCGGTCAGGTGCTGCAGGAGTCGTTTGTGGTCGGCGGGTGAGATCGTGGTCCACGCTTCCCCGCCGCCGGATTCCTTGCGCACCTGCAGATAGCGCCCGGCCTCGGTGTCGAAGAAGCTGATCACCCGGGAGGTGCGGATCCGGCGGCCCCACTTGTCCCTGGCCGCGGCGCCGAACTGGCCTTGCTGGATCACGTCGCCGATCATCTCGCGCAACGTTTCCGCGTCCTGCTGGCGCAAACCGTTGCGGCGCAACGCTGCCTCGAACTCCTTCGGCGCTTTCGCCTCGTTCGCCGCGTTCTCGAAATCCTTGGTGGGCAACGTGACCGAGTATCCTGGCCCGGCCTTTTCCTGCGGCAGCACGGACAACGCGTGCCTGGGCAACCCGTACCCGTCCGCACGACGGAAGATCAACCGGTCGTTTTCCTGAATCGCCAGCACACCCGCTTCGCCATCGGCCGCCGCCAGCAGACGGACGCCCCGCCCCAGCCACAACCGCCCGTCCACCTCGCGTTGTGGCCGGGAGATCAGGCGCAGCAAGCCGGCCAGCTGCGGGTCCAGGCTGACCCGCCTGCCCAGGCCCTTGGCGTCCAGCGACCGCCAGGCGCGGTCGACCAGTTGCGCCCGTTCGGTGTTGGTCTGACCTGGTGAGGGCACTTTCAGGATGAGTGGCATATCGCCGAGGTCGAGGTGCTCCCACAGCACGTCGAACTCCAGCGGCGTCAGGGTGATCGGCTCGCCCAGGCCGCTCGCGTCAAGTCCGGTGTCGAACATCGTCATGGACGATACGGCCCATTTCCGATCACGGGTGGGGGAACCTCGGCGTCGGCGCCTTCGACACGCTCCGTTATCTTGTCGGCTTCGCTCCAGTCGCGTCTTTGCTTGGGCGATTCGACCGCGTCGTCGGTGTCCTTGGCCAGGTTCAGCGGATCGCCGAACCGCCTGGCCGTGGATCGTTCAGTGCCGCTGCCGGGTGCTGCAGCCGCTGGTGCGACCGGCGCGATCGGGTGCGCGTCAAGGGAAACCGGAGTGCGCGCCGGTGTCCGCCGAATGGACGAACCGCGTTGCGGCGGAAGGGTCACTGCGCCGATCCACCGCTGCCGCCTAAGGATTCGCTGCCGAGCGGACGCGCCCTGACCTCGGGTTCATCCGCCACCAGGCCAAGGAGTTCAGCAGAAGCAAGGGAAACCGTCTGCGCTGGGCCAGCCGCGACTGGCCCTGTCATGGCTGGCCCTGCCGTGGCTGCGACCGACTCGGGCAACGCGTCGATGGCGCCACGCTGACTGTCGTACTTGCCGATCGGAACCCCAGATACGTCAACGATTTCGTCAAAACGGCTGAGGCCGCCAGTGGTCCCCGTACTGTCGTTCTGATACGTCTGCATGACTTCGTGTGCCGTCCGTGCGGCTTCTGAGGTCGCTCGTTCGACCGGCTCATGATCGGTCTGCGCCGCCAGCACCCGTGGCCGCCACGGCCGCCGGATCCGGCTGCAGCGACGGGGTTTCACCCGGTTTGGGCATGGCCGCCCTGGCCTTGCTGATGTGCTCGGCTTGCTGTTCCACGCTGGACTTCATGCTCGCCGCGTTCGCGCCGACCCGGCTGGCCCACGCGGCGACGTTGCCCAGTTGCGCGAAGGCCAGCGTGGCCGACGAACCCCGCCATTCGGCCTGCGCGTCGCGCGCGTTGAACCGTTCGGCGGCGTACGCGCTGACCGAATCGCCCGCCCACGCAGTCACCCGCAGTTCGCCCTTCGCGAGCTCGATCTGCCGGTCCACCTTGGCCGACGCGTCCGCGAAGGCGGGGTAGGACCTGGGGTCGAACTGGAATCCGTTCTCGGCCACGCCGTCACCCTCCCTGTCGACTCGCGAAGACCAACGTGCCCGTCTGCCAAGCGGTTCACGACGCCGGCGAAACCGCGGCCCAATGGAGTAACCGAGTCCCGTCCAGCACGATCTCGCCGACCAGCTTGAACCCGCACTTCTCAGCGACACGAAGGGAAGCGGCGTTGTCGGCGTCGTGCTGGTACCCGATCCTCGCAAGACCGAGAGCGCCGAACCCGAACCGGACCGCGGCACCCAGAGCGGTGCTCGCCACGCCCTGCCCTCGATGATCGGGATGAGTCCAGCACGCGGCCTGCGGGTCACCGTCGTCGAGCCCGCGCAGATCGACCTCACCCAGTAACGCCCCGGTCGTCGGCTCAGCGACAGCCCACGAACACCGCACGCCCCGCGCCCACTCGTCGGCCCGGCGCGCGACATAGGCACCGGCGTCCGTTAAATCCCCGATGCGGTAGTCCGACACCCACCGCTTCATCTCGGGATCCTCGAACGCGCGAACGATCGCGGGCCGGTCATCGAGCAGATCATCCGCCCGCAACGCACGCAGGTAGTACCCGCCTGCGTTGATCTCGATGGGCTCCATGCCAAAAACGTTAGCGTGCCCCACCGACAATCCTGGTCGGCAGAACTCCGCACGCCGTCGGTCGCGCCATCTCCGTCGGCCTGGCGTAGCGATTGGGCAACAAATGGCGGGATTGTCGGACCTGGCAGATAAGTTCACCAGGTGCGGCTGCCCTGGAGGAGCGCCCCTCGTGCGGCGTTGAGCAGCCCTGTGACCGTCATTGTGGGGGTGGTGACAGGGCTTGTTCTGGCGTTCGTCGCTGCGGCGACCGTCTTCTACACGTCGGCGTCGGGTTCCGCGGCGACTCAATACGCCGTCGACCACCGTTGCCGGACAGAAAACGGTGTCCAGCTGACGGTGTCCAACACCGATGTGGTCGCGGACGACGCGAAGATCCGTCAGATCGCCGGGCGAAACGGCGGCGAAGCGGCCAGGACCAGGACATACGTCACCCGCGGACCGCTCGACCCGGTGCGGTTGATCAGCCGGGACCGTGCGTTCGACCACGTCGAGGTGCTCAAAGGCGGCTCACGGGACGGGATCTGGCTACCGCACAACGTCGCCGACCAGTTCAAGCTGAATCCTGGCGACACGATTCAAATCGCCGGCGCACCAGTGCCAGTTGGCGCCGTGTATCGCAAGGTGGCCGACCCGGCGCCGGAGTTCTGGTGCGGTGACCGGAGTGTGATGGTGCCGCCACCGCAAGCAGGTGCCAACGGTCCACCTCAGCCGTTGCTGGTGTCGTCGACGTTGCTGGACGAACTGCTCCAGAGAGGTGGACTCGCCCCGGTCGGTACGCACGTGGACGTGTACACGACCAAGCCGTTGCAAACGCGCACGCAGATGGACGAGTGGGCAGCGGCGACCGCGCGGATGACGCCGGAACTCGTCGCCGCGGTGACAGGCAAGCCCGCGGTCAAGGATTTCGCCGCGTTGAGCGCGAAAACCGCCGAACGGACCCAGGAAACAGTCGGCAGCGCGGTGCTGCCGTTGACGCTCGTCAGCGTCATCGCCGGACTGCTCGGCGTGGTTGGCCTTGCGGCGCAATGGGTACAACGCCGGGGCGCCGAGGTCCGTCTGTTATGGACACGCGGTGTCAGTCCACAGGCGATCGGTGGCAAAGCGGTGCTGGAAATGGGCGGGCCGCTGCTGGCAGGCGCGACGCTGGGCTGGGCGGCGGCGTGGGTGACGAGCCCACTGCTGGCACCGGCCACTCAACTCGACCCTTGGGCGCCTGGCCGTGCGGCACTGTTCGCCGCTGGAACGTGGCTCGTCGCGCTCGTCGTGCTCGGGACCGTGACGACGCTCAGAGTTGTTGAGCGCAAACCCAGAGCTGCCTTCCTGAAGAAGGTCCCCTGGGAGGTGCTGGCCGGTGCCGCCGCGGTGGTGATCTGGCTGACCGGCGCCGAACACGCCGTCGAGGTGGACGCCGGCGAACTGCTGCCGCAGGTCAGTCTCGCCGCCCTGGCGTTCCCGCTGCTGACCATCGTGTTCCTGGTCGGCGTCGTCGCCAGGCTGGCCGGGTTTCTTTCCAGGGAAAGCCATCGGCTACGAGGGTGGCGTAATCCGACCGTCCTCTGGGCGCTGAGAAGGACGGCGGCGCAAAGGAAAGTAGTGGTCGCGCTGCTCGGCGTCGCCGGGCTGGCGATCGGCGTGATCGCGGCGGGCGTCGGCGTCGCGAGCACCGCCCGAGAGTCCCTTGAGGACAAAAGCTGGATGCGGGTCGGCAGTGACCACGCCATCAACCTGGTGGGTAGCTCGTCGCAGACGTTCGACGTGCCCGCGGAACTGCACGCCACCAGAATAGGCTTCACCCAGCTGTACATCGAAGGCAACATCGGCGCGCGCATTCTGCTCGTCGATCCCAAGACGTTCGCCGACGGCGCCCGGTGGCGTGGCCGGTGGGCGGACAGCAGCCTGAACGATCTGATGGCGGCGCTGGAGAAGCCACGGACCGACGGCACGATCCCGGTGATCGTGGCCGGGCAGTACCCGCTGACCGAGTTCATCAGCCCAGCCGACTACTTCAAGAACATGCGCACGGTCGCCACGGTCCCGAGTTTCCCGGCGATGGGGCAGTTCGAGGGAATGCTGATCACGTCATGGCAATGGCTGACGCAAAGCCAGCGCCGAGGATTCGTGCAGCAGATCCTCACCACCGAGGACCCCGAACGTGCCGTGGCTGCGCTCAACGCGGCAGGCGAGACGACCGGTCCGGTGATCGACGCGAAAACCGCGACCGAGCACTTGCCATTCCTTGTCGTGGCTTGGATCTTCGCGTTCTTCGTGGTGCTCGGTTTCGCGCTCGCTGCCGTCGCCGTGGTCACCTTGCTTGTGTCCGTCGAGACCAGACGAAGGTCCACGGCCGTCGCGCACGCGTTGCTCGCGAGAATGGGTTTACGAGCAAGGGCACTGCTGGCAACGCATCTGGTCGAATTGGCGATCCTTGCGGGGACGGCCACCGCGGTCGGTGTCGGGGGTGGCTGGTTCGTTCTCGAAATGGTCACGCAACGACTCGACCCGTATCCCGCGCTTGCTCCGGTTCCACAACCGGCGAGCCTGCAAGGAGTCGGCCTGATGACGTCGACCGTGGCCATCGTGGGAGTCGTGCTGGTCGCCGGATACGCCGTGCGGGCTGCGAAACGCGCCAAGGTGAGGGAGTTACTCCGTGCCTGACGTGGTGTACTCCGTGCGCGATGTCGTGCACCGCTACCGGACGCCGTCCGGCGACGTCACAGCGGTCAACGAGGCGACATTCGACATCCCGGCCGACGGATTGACCGTACTGGCAGGGCCATCCGGCTCGGGAAAGTCCACATTGCTCAGACTGCTGGGCATGCTCGAACGCCCGACCGTCGGCGAATTGACCTTGCATGGCAACGACACCACGAAGCTGACCGAGCGGGCCCGCCGGGCGCTCAGGCGCAAAGTGCACCTGATCTTCCAGAACCCGGTCGACAACCTTTTCGGCTACCTGACCGTCCGGGACAATCTGAAAGCCGCGGCGGAGCTGGCCGGAGCGAAGGACCCGGACATCGGCATGCTCGACCGCTTGGGCCTGCCGGGCACGGCGGACTGGGCGATCAGCGCGCTGTCCGGTGGTCAGCAGCAACGCCTCGCGTTCCTGACCGCGTTGGCGGCCAACGCGAAGGTGGTGCTGGCCGACGAACCAACGTCTCAGTTGGACGTCAAATCGGCCCGGCTGGTCATCGAAACCATGCAGGACTTGGTGACTCTCGGGGTGACGGTGGTGGCCGCGTCCCACGACGAGGCTGTGCTGGACGTGGCCGCGCGCGTGTATCGATTGGGGGACAGATGACCACCCTGCTGAGTGTTTCCGGCGTGTCCCGCAGGTTCAGCACCGATGTACTGACCGACGTCGGCCTGGAACTCAAGGCAGGCGAACTGGTCACGATGGTCGGCCGGTCAGGGTCGGGCAAGAGCGCGTTGCTGGCGCTGCTGGCCGGGTTCGATCAGCCGGACACCGGCTCCATCGACATCACCGGCCTGCCCGCCGCGTCATCTCCGCCGTGGTCCACGATGGCCGTGCTGCCCCAGAGTTTCGGCCTGCTCGACGAGCTGACACTGGAGGAAAACGTTGCCTCGCCAATGCTTTTCAGCGGCGGCGCGGTCAGCGAGGCGATGGCCACCGCGGCCGAGCTGCTGGCCAGGCTGGGCATTGGCGAGCTCACTCGGCGTTATCCCGCCGAGGTCTCCATCGGCCAGCGGCAACGGGTGGCCTTGGCGCGCGCGGTCGCCGGGAGGCCGAAGGTGCTGCTGGCCGACGAACCCACCGCACACCTCGACCACGCCACGATCGAGCTCGCGGTCCAGCTCCTCCTGGACTTCGTCCACGACGGCAGCGCGTGCCTCGTCGCCACGCACGACCCGACGCTCACCGCGCGGGCGCACCGCCGCCTGCAGTTGGTCGACGGACGGTTGACTGAAGATCAGTAATGCCCGCGGTGCCGCCGGTGCTGGTTCTTCCAGTGCTCACGCTGACGCCGCTGCGCTCGCCGTTCGTAATGCCAGTCGGCGCCCCAGATCCGGGCTCCGGCGATCATGGCGAAGAACGGCAGGATGAAGATGAACGGCGTGCGTACGGCGAAGACGAACAGCAACGCCGTCGCCACCCAGATGACCGGGATCATCGCGGCGTACGCCCGCAACGCCGGGCGCGAGTTGGCCCACCGCTGCATAGGAGGCCCCGCTGGTGCGACGACCGGCTCCGGCGACTTGACCACGGGGACGAAGCTCGGTTTCGGGTCGGGCAGGTCCTTGAACAGCTCAAGGAGATCCCCGCGGGTCTTGGAAGCCGCGACGCGTGCCGTGCGCTCGCCGTACTCGTCGATGTCGAGGCGCCCGGCACTCATGTGGTCACCCAACGCCTGCAGGGCTTCCTCCCGCTCGGCGTCTCCCACACGGATCTCCGGATCGTTCACACCACAATCGTACGGCCGCGAAGCTGAGAAAACCGATGACATCGGTCCTGTCTTGGCCACCCGCGCGCCTTCCGATCTCGGCAACGAACAAGGCCGTCACCCAGTTCCAACCCCGGCCAGCTCGCCGGTTCAGGAGGCGATCGCCAGCACCACCACGATCAGGAACGCCGGGATCAGCGCCCACCACTCGCCGAGGATCGCGGTCACCGTGACGATCGCGGCGACTGAGAAGATCACGAACCCGATGATGATCGCCTTGGCGTTGCTGCCCTTGTCCTTCTCGATCAGCGGGGTGGCCTGCGCAGGCACCGGCACCGCGGTGGGCTTGGGCGTGGTCAGCGCACGCATCGGGTTCGGCTCGGGCAAGTCCTCGAAGATCACCGCCAGCTCGGCTCTTGTCTTGGCAGCGTTCGCGAGGGCGACGCGCTGGTCGTACTCCGAGACGTCGAGGCGGCCTTGCGTCATGTGCTCGGCCAACGCCCGGACGGCTTCCTCTCGTTCCGAGGTGCCGATCCGGACGTTGCCGTCACTCGGTGCCATGCAGCAATTGTAGAAACGTCAGTAGTCTTATCGCATACCCAACAGTGGCTTGCGATGGTTGCAGGCTGTTGCTGGATACGGTCCCACCGACGCCGATGGCGCCTTGCGGCCGGAACTTGCGCGGACAACGCGATGCCAACAGCCCATCGTGATTCGCCGGAACGCGGCGCCCCGGTGCCGGTCGGCGTAACCGCCCGGCACCGGGCCCTTAGATCTGAGCAGTCAGTCCTTGATTTCACACAGGACGCTACCTTGCGTGACCGTTTCGCCGCTCGCGACCGCGAGGCCGGTGATGGTGCCGGCCTTGTGCGCGTTGACGGGGTTCTCCATCTTCATCGCTTCGAGGACCACGATGAGGTCACCGGCTTCGACCTGCTGGCCGTCCTCAACCGCGATCTTGACGATGGTGCCCTGCATCGGCGCGGCCACCGCGTCGCCCGAGACCGCCGCCGCGCCCTTCGTGCCGCCGCGCTTACGGGGCTTGGCCTTGGCAGCACCACCGCCGCCGCCAGCGGGTGAAAGCGCCAAGTCACCGGGCAGCGAAACCTCAAGCCTGCGGCCGCCGACCTCGACCACGACCGTCTGCCGTGGTTCCTCGTCACCGATTTCACCCGGCGCGGTGAACGGTTCGATCTTGTTCTCGAACTCCGTCTCGATCCATCGGGTGTGCACCGTGAAGTCTTCGACGAACGCCGGATCACGCACGATCGCCTTGTGGAACGGCAAAACCGTGGCCATGCCCTCGACGACCATCTCGTCGAGCGCGCGGCGGGCGCGGCGGAGCGCCTCCGAGCGGGTCTCACCGGTCACGATCAGCTTCGCCAACAGCGAGTCGAACTGGCCGCCGATCACGGTTCCGGACTCGACGCCCGCGTCGACCCGGACGCCGGGGCCGTCCGGCGCGATGAATGTCGTGACTGTGCCTGGGGCGGGCAGGAAGTTGCGGCCGGCGTCTTCGCCGTTGATACGGAACTCGAACGAGTGCCCGCGCGGCTCCGGGTCCTCGGAGAACCGCAGTTCCTGGCCGTCGGCGATGCGGAACTGCTCGCGGACCAGGTCGATGCCGGTGGTCTCCTCGCTGACCGGGTGCTCGACCTGCAGTCGCGTGTTGACCTCGAGGAACGAGATGGTGCCGTCCTGGCCGACCAGGAACTCGACCGTGCCCGCGCCGGAGTACCCGGCTTCCTTGCAGATGTCACGGGCCGCGGTGTGGATGGTCTTGCGCTGGTCCTCGCTCAGGAACGGCGCGGGCGCCTCCTCCACCAGCTTTTGGTGGCGGCGCTGCAGCGAGCAGTCACGGGTGCCGACCACGATCACGTTGCCATGCTGGTCGGCGAGCACCTGCGCCTCGACGTGCCGCGGCTTGTCCAGGTAGCGCTCGACGAAGCATTCGCCACGGCCGAACGCGGTGACCGCCTCACGCACCGCCGAGTCGAACAGTTCGGGGATCTCCTCCAGCGTGCGGGCCACTTTCAGGCCACGGCCGCCGCCGCCGAACGCCGCTTTGATCGCCACCGGCAGGCCGTGCTCCTCGGCGAACGCGATGATCTCGGCAGGCCCGGCGACCGGGTCTTTCGTACCCGGCACGAGCGGCGCGCCCGCGCGCGTGGCGATATGCCGCGCGGTGACCTTGTCCCCCAGGTCACGGATGGCTTGCGGGGAGGGCCCGACCCAGATCAGCCCGGCATCCAGGACGGCCTGCGCGAAATCGGCGTTCTCCGACAGGAAGCCGTAGCCCGGGTGGACGGCGTCCGCGCCCGCGCGCTTGGCCACGTCCAGCACCTTCTCGAAGGAGAGGTACGACTCGCCCGGGGTGGAGCCACCGAGCGCGAACGCCTCGTCGGCCAGCCGGACGAAAGGTGCGTCTCGGTCTGGGTCCGCGTACACGGCCACACTCGCCAGCCCGGCGTCCTTGCACGCCCTGATCACCCGGACGGCGATCTCTCCACGGTTGGCGATCAGTACCTTGTGCAGCGAAGCCAGATCGCTGCCCGGCCCTGCGAGCAGGTCTTCAGAAGCCGACTCTGGCACGCCCCTGCCTCCTTGTGCGGAAATCCTGGTGCTCTTCGTCGCAGTTTAAGGCCCGCAGACCCCGCCCAAGTGCGAGCAAGGCCACGCTTCGACCCCTACTCTTTGAGGGGTGGGGTACGCGCGTTCAGTGACAGTCACCGCGTTGCTGTCCTTACTGGTGGCTGTCGGAGCTGTGGGCACGGCGGCCTATTTGCGGATGAAGAACGATGAGGCAGCGGTCGCGGCGACACCGACTTCCACGCCGCCACCTGCGCCGACGTCGGAGACGTGCAGACACGAGCCGTGCACCGTGGTCGACACGGCGACGCTGGGCAGCACCAAGATCGAGTTGATCGTGGACTCTGGCGGCCAGGGCGCGCGGGTGAAGGTCGGTGACGACCGGCTGTTCGAGTCGAAGCTGCCTGGCCGGGGCGCGACGCTGGGACCCGACTCGCTCGACTGCGTGGCGTCGACGCTGTCGGCGTGCCTGGTCAAGGGCGACCTGGACACCGGAATGGTCGGCGAGGTGGTCGTCGGGCGGTCCGGCAAGTGGAACCTGACCACGCCGACGTACTTCTCGAGCGCCGACTACCTGAGGCTGACCAACATCCTCGGCGACCTCGCACCCGAAGTCGTGACCGTCCAACGTGGCTTCTTCGCGCAGGTGTTCACGGTGGACGGTGCCGATCTGGGATGTACCGCCAACACCAGGCAGGACCGGCTGCCGGGCTGGCCGGCGGAAGTGAAGCCCAGCCAAGCCCAGCTGCAACGGCCCTGTCCCAACTAGACGGCCCCAACTAGACGGCCCCAACTAGACGGCGACGGGTTCCTTTCGTTCGCTGTCCAGCAGGTTCTCCTGCCGGGCGACCAGAACGGGCACGGTGATCTGACCGGCCACGTTGGTCGCGGTCCGCGCCATGTCCAGGATCGGGTCGATCGCGATCACGATGGCCAGGCCGGTCGCGGTCACCTCGGGCGGCAGGTTGATCGCACTCAGCGTGAGCGTGAGCATGGTGAACCAGCCGGTCGTGCCCGCGGTCGCCAGCGACCCGAACACGGCGACCGCCACGATGCCGATGTACTGCGCCACGCTCAGTTCGATCCCGGCCATGTTGGCGATGAAGATCGACGCCAACGCGGGGTAAAGCGCCGCGCAGCCGTCCATCTTCGTCGTGGTGCCCAGCGGCACCGCGAATCCGGCATACCCGGGATCCACGCCGAGATCCACCGCGCTCTGCCTGCTCAACGGCAGTGTCGCGCCGGACGAGCGGGACACGAACGCGAACTGCAGCGCGTTCCACGACTTGGCGAAGAACTGCCGTGGGTCGATCTTGCCGACGAACCTCAGCAGCAGCGGATAGACCACGAACATGATCAGTGCCGCACCCAGGTAGACGGTCCAGACCAGGGAGAACAGCGGTGTGATGAACTGGTTTCCGTAGGTGGCGAACGCCTTGCCGATCAGGCCGAGCACGCCGATCGGGGCGAGCAGGATGATCCAGCCGAGCACCTTCTGGATCACGTCGAACACGGCCTGGTTGAACGTCACGAACGGCTTGGCCCGGTCACCCAGCGCGTACGTGGCCGCCGCCACGATCAGCGCGAGGAAAACGACCTGCAGCACCTTGCCCTTGGTGAACGCTTCGAGGAAGTTGTCCGGTACCAGGCCCTGGATGAACGTCCACCAGTTGCCCGCCGCGCGGTCTTCGATCTTGGCGATGTTCGCCTGGGTCGGCGCGACCTGCACGCCGCTGCCCGGCTGGACGATCAGGCCGATCACGATGCCGAGCAGGACCGCGATCAGCGACGTGATCGCGAACCACAGCAGGGTTTTGCCGCCTAACCGGGTCGCTGTTCGTGGTCCGCCAAGGCTTCGCAGGCTGTTGACACCGACGATGATCGCCGTGAACACCAACGGGATCACGGTGAACTGCAACAGGTTGGTGAAGACGGTGGAGATGGTGCCCAGTGCCTCCGACAGCCACTTGGCGCCGGAATCCTTGGCGATGAAGCCGAGTACGGCGCCCGCGACGAGGGCACCGAGCGTGACGAAGCCGAAGACTTTGGGTTTGGTGTACGTACGGACAAAGGACATGGGTCACTCCGCGCGATGGGTCGTGGACAGGGCTTTCTAGAGCTGTCCGATGCGACACATCGAGCTGGCGAGCCGACCCTGGTCGAGGTAGCGACGTTGCGTCAGAAACTTGGCACAACGCACTGTGACGGCCCCTTCTTCACTGGACAACAGTGGTCTAGAACAGTTGGCTGACCGTCACATCTTCCGCAAAGTGCCAGGTTGTGACCAGGGTTACCAGAATGTGGTCACGCTGACGCCGACTTCGGCGAGCAGCCGGCGGGTCAGCGGCAGGCTGATCCCGATCACGCTGCCGTGGTTGCCGTCGATCCCGTCGACGAACCAGGCGCCCTTGCCGTCGATGGTGAACGCACCCGCGACGTTGAGCGGTTCGCCGCTGGCGATGTACGCGTCGATCTCGGCTTCGGACGGCTTGCCGAACCGGACGACCGTGCCTTCCCAGTCGCTCGCTTTCTTCGTGACCGCCCCGTTTTCGACCAGGATCACCGCGTGCCCGGTCAGCAGCTCGCCGCTGTTGCCCGCCATCGCCGCCCAGCGTTGCCTGGCGCGTTCCGGGGTGCCCGGTTTGCCCAGGATCTCGCCGTTGAGCGACAACATCGAGTCACACGCCACGATCACGGCGTTCTGCTCGGTTGACTCCTCAGCGACGGCTTGCGCCTTGGCCCGGGCAAGCGCGGTCACGAGTTCCTGATGGCTCGCGCCGGGGAGGCTCGCGGTCACGGCGTCCTCGTCCACACCGGACACATGGACGAGCGGGTCGATCCCGGCCTGGCGCAGGACACCGAGCCGGGCGGGCGATGCGGAAGCGAGAATGAAACGCACACCGCAGGGTAACTAGTGTGCCGCGACCAGCTCTTTGCGCATCCGCGCCGCCGTGAACGCGGCGCCGAGCAGCACGAGCGCGGGCAGCAGCATCGTGATCCGCGCGGCTTCGAGCAGATCGGTGGACGCGATCTGCATCAGCAGGCCCGCGGCCGCACTGCCGAGCACGTTCCCGACCTGACGGGCCATGTTGTAGATCCCCGCGCCCGCCCCGATCAGCGACGGCGCCAGACCGGAGATGGTGGTGCTGCTGAGCGGGCTGAAGATCGTGCCGATCCCGACTCCGCACAGTAGCAACCCGGGCACCAGTGCCCAGGAATCCAAGCCAGGCTGGGCGATCAGCGCGACGCTGCCGATCCCGGCGGCGTAGGCGATCAGTCCGACGATGATGATGTACTTGCCCTCGATCCGGTCGGACAGGCGGCCCGCGAACGGCGCGAGGACCGCGGAGACCACGGACATCGGGCCCATGAACAGCCCAGTTTCCAACGGGGTCATGCCCAGCACGGACTGCAGGTAGATCATCAGCGGGATGAACATGGCCGCCATCGCGAACCCGATCAGCACGCCGGTCAGGCTGCCGAACGAGAACGTCCGATTCCCGAAGAGCCGCAACGGCAGCAGCGGCTCGTTGGGGTTCTTGTGCTGCCACCACAGGAAGATCGCGATGAGCACGGCACCGGTCGCCAGGATCGCGGCGATCGTGGTCCGGTCGTAGAGCTCGCCGTTCTGGATCCCGAAGACCAAAGCGAAGAGCCCCAACGAACTCAGCACGATCCCCGGGACGTCAAAGCGATGGCTGTGCCGAGGCTGCCAGTTCGGGACCAGCCAGAGCACCAACGCGATGGCGATGATCCCGACGGGCACGTTGACGATGAAGATCCATTCCCAGCCCAGCGTCTCGGTGATCAACCCGCCGAGCACCGGCCCGGCGATCGTGGCCAGCCCGGCGACCGACCCCCACGCGCCCATCGCCGCACCCCGGTTGGTGGGGAAGAGATAGCTGATGAACGCCATGGACTGCGGGGTCAACGCCGCGGCGCCCAGCCCCTGCACGGCCCTCGCCGCGATCAGATCTGGCGCGTCCTGAGCCAGACCACACCACAGCGACGCCGCCGTGAAGATCACCAAGCCGGCCAGGTAGAGCCGGCGCGGCCCGAACCGGTCGCCGAGCCGCCCGGCGAGCAGCAGCGGAACCGCGAACGTCAGCAGGTAGACGCTGTTGACCCAGAACACCTCGTTCAAGGTGGCGGGCAAGCCCGTCATCAGGCTCGGCACCGCCACCTGAACGATCGTCGAGTCCAACAGGATCATGAAGAACCCGAAGCACAACGCGAACAACGCAGCCCAGCTCTTCTCCATTGCGCCAACCTAGGCAGGCAGGCGCAAGCCGGGCGCAACCTCAGCCGTCCAGCCTCCCTGGCGTGATGTCCTGCTGGACCCGGGACGCCGCAGGCGCCTCGGGCGTTTCAACGGTGGAGGAACCAGCGAAGATGCCCGCGACCGGCACCTGAACGGACGTCTCAGCCAGGTGCACGGTCAACCCGGGCAGCTGGGCTGGCGTCAGGACCATGCTGCGGTCCGACCCCGCGATCACGAGTGCCAGCCGGTGCCCCTTCGGAATCACGTAGTCCGCTGTGGACAGCCGGAAGGTCATCTTGTACCTCTGGCCTGGCGTCAGCGGCTGTTCGGCGCTGATCGACTGGTAGTTGGCCAGATCCGCCCACCCGCGTGCGATGATCGTTGCGTCCACAGTGGACGTGGTCGCCTCGGTCTCGCGGTAGCAGGCGTCGTCGCCCGGCCGGTCCTCGCCCCAACACGTTTCGTTGGTCAGCGTGCGGATTCCTTCGCCGGTCCGGCTACGGATGGTCGCCGGGCCGTAGTCGACCAGGAACGCGGAAAGGTGCGCGGTCGGCGTTGAAGGCGTTGCGCTGACGGTGATCCGCGGAATTCCCGCGATCCGCACGTCGTGCGTGAGCGCACCGGTGCTGTACAGGACCCGTTCGCCGGACGTGGTGTTCGGCGAGCTGATGGCCGACTCCGGCGTGGTCGTTCCGGGGTCCGTGAAGGACTCGGCCGACGAGCCGGGGAAGAAGTTCAACTTGCCCACTCCCGCAGTTGAACCGGCGACAGGGTGCAGGCGCACCCGTGCGGCCGGCGCGGGCCACATCGGGTATTCGGTCCACTGGTTCACGCCGCTTTCCACCGAGACCTGAGGCTCGTACTCGATGCCGTTGCGGACGTTGAGCAGCCAGCGGTCGAACCAGCGGTGCAGCGTGCGGACCCATTCCGGCCTGCGGAAGTCGAACGGGTCGACGTGGCCGGTCTGCGACAGCCACAGCTTGCGGGGAGTGGAACGAGGCAGGGCGTCGAGCCACTGGCCCCAGTTGATCGGCTTGACGTTCAGGTCGGCGCGCCCGTTCACCGAGAACACCGTGGCCTTGACCTTGCTGGCGTTGCGCACGTAATCCCGCTGCTGCCACATGGCGGTGTAGTCGCCGTTGGCAGGCGCGCCGGTGGTCATCTCAGTACGAACGGCCTCGCACCCGGCCTTGGCGTTGGCGTTCTCGAAACCGGAAGCGAGGTTCGTCGGCGTGCCCCAGCCGCGGAAGGACACCCCGTCGGACCGGAACCAGTCGTACCACGAGCTGATCGCTTCGATCGGCACGATCGTGCGCAGCCCGTCGACGCCGGTCGAGGCGACGCCTTGGGCGACGCTCCCGTCCCAGGACTTGCCGATCATCGCGGCGGCACCGGTCGACCACGAGGCCTTGACGGTCGAACCGCCCTCGACCGCGGAGTATCCGGTGGCACGGCCGTTCAGCCAGTCGATCACGGCCTTGCCCGAGGCGACTTCCGAGCGTCCGCCGGTGTCCATGCAGCCGGTCGACCGGTTGGAGCCGCTGAAGTCGACCATCGCGACCGCGTAGCCGCGAGGGACGAAGTAGTTGTCGTAGAACAGCGGGAACTTCACCGGTACACCGGCGGCGTCGTAGGTCTTGCGCTCGGCTTCGTTGCCGCGTCCGTTGGTTGCGTAGTACGGACTGGCGTCGATGATCACCGGCACTTTGCCACGGGTGGCGGGTCTGATGATGTCGGCCGCCACCCGGTCACCGACACCGTTGTTGTCAAGGTCCAGACCGATGTCGACCCAAACCGTCTCCCGGATCGCGTCCTGGTAGGAGTGAATGGGTTGTGTGACACCGTTTTTCACTGAGTATGACGGCTGTGCCGCCTGGGCGGGCACGACCACCGCACCAGACAGCAGCCCGACTAAGCCACCGATCAACACCCCACGAATCGACATACCGGTGACGCTAAGGCGTGCACCCTGACCTGCGTCAGCGCCGAAAGTGCCAATTCAGCGGGCGTCAAGCCGGCCAGGGGTGATGTCCTGCTGGACCGTCGAGGCGCTCGGTGCCCCGGTTGTCGACGCCTGCGGCAGCGCGCCGACGACAGGCAACTGGATCGAGGTCCCGGCCAGGTTCACGGTCACGCGTGGCAACTGCGACGGACTCGTGGTCATGGAACTGTCGGTCCCGGCGATCACGAGGGCCAGCCGGTGGTTGCGTGGCACAACGTAGTCGGTCGCGGAAAGCCGGAACGTCATCGTGTACGTGGTGCCTGGCGTCAGCGTCCGCGGCGCGCTCAGCGACTGGTAGTTGGCCAGATCGGCCCAACCGCGGGCGATGATCGTCGCGTCCACAGTGGACGTCGTGGCCTGGGTGTCGCGGTAGCAGGCGTCGTCTCCGGGCCGGTCCTCACCCCAGCACGATTCCGTTGTCAGCGTACGAATTCCTTCGCCGGACGTGCCGCGGATCGTCGCGGGGCCGTAGTCGACCAAGAATGCCGACAGGTGCGCGGTCGGCGTGGACGGCGTCACGGCAACGGTCAGGCGTGAAATTCCGGCAAGCCGGACGTCGGAACTGAACGGGCCCATGCTGTACAGCACGCGCCGTGCCGAAGTGGCGTTCGGTGAGGCGATGTACGACGACGGCGTGCCCGAACCGTTGTCCGTGAACGAAGAAGTCGACGTGCCCGGAGTCGACCGCAACGTGCCGACACCGGCAACGGACCCGGCGACGGGGTAGAGCCGCTGGGACTGCAGCCCGGCAGGCGGCCACGTCGGCGAGTCGGACCACTGGTCCACGCCGCGCTCGACCGACACCTGCGGCTCGTTCTCGATGCCGTTCTGGATGTTCAGCAGCCAGCGGTCGAACCAGCGATGCAGCGTGCGGACCCATTCCGCGCGGCGGAAGTCGAACGGGTCGATATGCCCGGTCTGCGACAGCCACAGCTTGCGCGGCGTCGAAGCAGGCAGCGCGTCAAGCCACTGGCCCCAGTTGATCGGCTTCACGTTCAAATCCGCGCGACCGTTGACCGAGAAGACCGCCGCCTTGACCTGACTGGCATTGCGGACGAAATCGCGCTGCGACCACATCGGCGTGAAATCACCATTGGCCGGAGCGCCATTGGTCATCTCAGTCCGCACAGCGCCGCAACGGGACCGAGCGTTGCTGTTCTCGAAACCGGAAGCGAGGCTTGTCGGCGTCCCGAAACTGCGCAGGGACACGCCATCCGAGCGGAACCAGTCGTACCACGAGCTGATCGCCGAGATCGGCACGATCGTGCGCAGACCGTCAACACCAGTCGCGGCAACACCATGCGTGATGCTGCCGTCCCAGGATTTGCCGATCATCGCGGCCGCGCCGGTCGACCACGACGCCGTTTTGACCGAACCGCCGGACGCGGCTGAATACCCAGTCGCGCGGCCGTTGAGCCAGTCGATCACGGCTTTGCCGGACGCGATCTCCGAGCGTCCACCGGTGTCCATGCACCCGGTAGACCGGTTGGAACCACTGAAGTCGACCAAGGCGACGGCGTAACCCCTTGGTACGAAGTAGTTGTCGTAGAACAGCGGAAATTTCACCGGCACACCTGCGGCATCGTAGGACTTGCGCTCGCTTTCGTTGCCGCGCCCATTGGTCGAGTAGTACGGACTGGCATCGATGATCACCGGCACCCGCTCGGCCGTGGCGGGCCGGACGATGTCGGCGGCGACCCGGTCGCCAACACCGTTGTTGTCCAGGTCCAAGCCGATGTCGACCCAGGTCGTCTCGCGGATGGCATCGGCGTGGATCGGTTGCGTGACACCGTCTTGCACCACGAAAGCCGGTTCGGCCGCTGAAGCGGGCACCACGAGAAGCCCGGACAACAACCCGGCCAGACCACCGGTCAGCCAGCCACGAATCGCCATGGCAGAGACGCTAAGCCGCCCGTCGGCGGGATTGTCAGGGCCGAAGGTGGCAACGGATTCCCAGTTAACAGGACTTGCGGCAATCCGTGGGGCTCACCCCGTAGAAGCGTTTGAAGGCCGCGCTGAACCCGAAAGCGTCGGCGTAACCGACCCGATGCGCCACCGCACCAACGGTCGCAGTCGATTCAGCGAGTAGCTCGGCAGCCAAGGACATCCGCCAGTCAGTCAGGTACGTCAGCGGCGGCTTACCCATGACCTTGACGAACCGGTTCGCCAGCGTGGAGCGTGACACACCCGCCTCACCCGCCAACGACGCAAGCGTCCACGGTTTACCCGGCGCTGCGTGCATCGCGCGCAGGACCGGCCCGACCGTGGCGTCGTCCCACCCGCGCGGCACCTGTTGCTGGTCGAACCACGCGCGCAGCGTGCACACGAGCAACCACTCGAAGAGCCGGTTCTGCACGACCTGACTGCCTGGCGCGTAAATGGACGTCAGGTCGTCACATCCGTCAAGCACCAGCACGGGCGGCAGCAGATCCAGCAACCCGTCGGACACGCAGTAGGTCCCGACAAGCAGGACCGCGTCGCTCGACTCCGCCTCGAATGGCCCCCGCACAACGGCGATGTCACCGAGGTTCACAGTCTTGTTGTTGAGGCGCGCGTGGCCTCGGAGGGGCGCGACGAGGGTGAGTTCGCCGCTGAACCGCAGCGTGCCTGTCAGTTCCTGGCGGCCGGTGCTCGTCGACCGGATACCCCGCAGCAGCTCGTCGACCGGGTCCATGCTTTCACTTTACGGACGATCGGACATGTCCCGTGTACTCCTCGACATGTCCTCCGCCTCGCGATGGCTGTTTGCTCGTCGCATGACGATTTTGGTTCTGGGGGCGACCGGCAAGACAGGAAGCCGCTTGGTGGAGACGTTGCGTGCCTCGGGCTCGGCGGTACGGGCCGCGTCCCGGTCGGGCGAGGTGCGTTTCGACTGGTCCTCTCCGGACACATGGGGTCCCGCCGTGGACGGGGCTCATGCGGTGTATCTGTTGGCGCCACAGGATCCTGCCGCGGCGGGGGTCTTCGTCAAGCAGGCGGTGCAGGCTGGCGTCGGCCGTTTCGTGGCTTTGTCAGGACGTGAGATCGACCGGTTCCCCTCGCAGTATTTCCAGGGCATGCGGGCTGCCGAGGAGGCGGTGCGGGATTCGGGTGCGGAGTGGACGATCATCCGTCCGAACAACTTCAGCCAGAACTTCTCGGCCCCTGACATCTGGGGCGGGCCGCTGGTATCGGGTGAACTGGCGCTGCCGATGGACTCGACGCCCGAACCGTTCATCGACACGCAGGACATTGCTGACGTTGCCGCGGTTTTGCTTACTTCGGACGGGCATCACGGGCAGGTGTACGACTTGTCCGGGCCGCGCGCGATCAGCTTTGCTTCTGCTGTGGCGACGATTGCTGCGGCGGCTGGGCGGCCTATGCGGTTCGTGGAGTCTTCGCCTTCGGAGTATCGGGCTTCGCTGCTTGCTGTTGGGGCTTCCGAGGGTGAGGCTGAGGAGCTGAACGCTTTGTATGCGGGGATGCGGTCCGGGCTCTACACCGTTCCCGCCGATGGCGTTCAGCGGGTGTTGGGCCGCGAGCCCATCGACTTCGAGACCTTCGCCATGCGCGCCGCCGAGGCGGGCGCTTGGCAGCGCTGACCTGCGGGAATGTCGGAACTGTCGTACCCCTGCGGTAACGTGAAAAACAAGGGATCCCCTTGGGGGAATTGTTGTTGCGGTGGTGCGCGGGCTGCGGCAGGGCAAAGGCCAGCCCCATACAGCCTTGCGTCAGGCTAGGGGCAGTCCATCGCAGCTCTGTGCCAGGCAAGGGTCGCGCCGTCATAGCCTTGCGCGAGGTGAGGGCCGACCCCGTCACAGCCTTGCGTCAGGCTAGGGGCAGCCCATCACAGCCCTGCGCGAGGCAAGGGCTGCTCCATCACAGCGGGGTCCACTTGCGCCACTGGTGTCGGACGCTCACCCCATGCCCGAGGCAGTGGCCGCCTCGCTCAGAAAAATCCGGCCTGGCCCAGGCAACTTCGCCCCGAAAGGGACCCGAGAACACCAGAACTGTCAGACCCCCGGAGTAACGTGAAATCCGGGGGTCCCCCTGGGCGAATTGCCGGTGCGGATCAGCGCGGAAAGCCGGAAGCCCGCCAAGCCCCAGGACCCGGCCGCAAAGGAGCCCGCAGCGAATTCGCCGGATTGCTCCACTCCGACCGGCGGCCAGACTCCGGCGAAGGCTCCTCATCAGGCCCGCGTCCCGGCAGCGAAGCCACGACGGCGGTCAGAGCCGCGAGTTCGATGTCATCCGGCGTACCGCGAACGATCCGCAGCAGAGGCCGTTCCCCGTCGCTCATAGTGGAATGTTCCCATGCTTCTTGGCCGGCAAGGTCTCTCGTTTGTCACGCAACATCCGCAACGACCGCGCGACATACCCACGCGTGTACGAAGGCGGAATCACCGAATCCACATACCCACGCTCAGCCGCCGCGTACGGGTTGAGCAACGTGTCCTCGTACTCCTGCACGAGTTCCGCGCGCAACGCCTCGACGTCCTTACCGTCATCGGCGGCCTTGGCGAGTGTCTTACGGTGCACGATGTTCGCGGCGCCCTGTGCACCCATCACCGCGATCTGCGCGGTCGGCCATGCGAGGTTCATGTCCGCGCCGAGGTGCTTGGAGCCCATGACGTCATACGCGCCACCGAACGCTTTACGCGTAATGACAGTGACCTTCGGGACGGTCGCCTCGGCGTACGCGTAGATAAGCTTGGCGCCGCGGCGGATGATGCCGTTCCATTCCTGGTCTGTGCCAGGCAGGAAGCCGGGAACGTCCACGAAGGTCAGCACCGGAACGTTGAACGCGTCGCAAGTACGCACGAACCGGGCTGCTTTTTCCGATGCGTCGATGTCCAGGCAGCCGGCGAACTGAGTCGGCTGGTTGGCCACGACACCCACCGCGCGGCCTTCCACCCGGCCGAAGCCGACCAGGATGTTCGGCGCGAAAAGTTCGTGCACCTCAAGGAATTCGCCGTCGTCGAGCACGCGGGTGATCACCTCGTGCATGTCGTACGGCTGGTTCGGCGAGTCCGGGATCAGCGCGTCCAGCTCACGATCCGTGTCCAGCAACGCGTCCGCGACCGAACCGTCGCCGGTGTCCTCGCCGGGGAAGACCGGTGGGTCGGACAGGTTGTTCGACGGCAGGTACGACAGCAGTTCCTTCACGTAGGAGATCGCGTCGTCCTCGTCGGACGCCAGATAGTGCGCGTTGCCGGACTTGGTGTTGTGCGTCCGCGCGCCACCGAGCTCCTCGAACGTCACCTCTTCGCCGGTCACGGTCTTCACCACGTCCGGGCCGGTGATGAACATCTGCGAGGTCTTGTCGACCATCACGACGAAGTCCGTCAGCGCAGGCGAGTACACGTGCCCGCCCGCGTTCGCGCCCATGATCAGCGAAATCTGCGGGATCACGCCCGACGCACGGGTGTTGCGCATGAAGATCTCGCCGTACAGGCCGAGTGAGACGACGCCTTCCTGGATGCGCGCGCCGCCGCCCTCGTTGATGCCGATGACTGGACGGCCGGTCTTGATCGCCAGGTCCATCACCTTGACGATCTTCTCGCCGTACACCTCGCCGAGGGCGCCGCCGAACACGGTCACGTCCTGGCTGAACACGCACACCGAACGGCCGTCGATGGTGCCGTAACCGGTCACCACGCCGTCGCCGTACGGACGATTCTTCTCCAGGCTGAAGTTCGTGGACCGGTGCCGGGCCAGTTCGTCCAGCTCGACGAACGAGCCGGGGTCCAGCAGCTGGTCGATCCGCTCACGCGCGGTCTTCTTGCCCTTGGCGTGCTGTTTCTCCACAGCTCGGGCCGAGCCGGCGTGCACGGCCTCGTCGTTGCGGCGGTAGAGATCCGCCAGCTTTCCCGCCGTGGTGTGGATGTCGGCGGACGTGTCTGCACCGGGTGGCGGCCCGAGGGGTTGTGACGCACTGCTCATGGCTTGGCAGCCTAGCCACGCGCGCGCCGAAGCGGTTTCACGACGTAGCTCACGTCACCCCCTAATGTTCTAGGGGTGGACGCAGAGCAGCTCGCGCAGCGGTTGACGCAGCCAAACGGCCCATACGCGGGCCTGACGGTTGTCGATAGCACCAAGTCGACGAACGCCGACCTGGACCGTGCGCGGCCGCCGGACCGCACAGTGCTCATCGCGAGGCAACAAACGGCTGGTGAGGGCCGTCGCGCGCGGTCGTGGAGCTCCCCACCTGGCGGGTTGTACGTCAGCATTTATTACGCACCGGGCGTGCCGGCGCATCGGTGGCCGTGGCTGACGTTGTTGGCAGGGGTCGCGCTGGTCAACGTGGCTCGCTCGACGGGCGTCGACGCGGTATTGAAATGGCCGAACGACCTTCTGCTGGGGCCCAACCGCAAGAAAGGCGCCGGGGTACTGGCCACGACCAGTGAAAAAGGCGTCGTGCTCGGCATCGGCTTGAACGTTCAGCCGGTGCAGGCCGAACTCGCGCCCGGCGGCCTCGCGCCGACGTCGCTGGCCGAGGAAGGGGCGAACGAACTCGACCTGACCGAGCTGGCCACCCGGTTGCTGCTGGAACTGGACAAGTGGGAAGCGCCGTGGCGCGCGGCTGACGGCGACCCGTTCGCCAGCGGCCTGCACGAGGAGTACCGCGGCCTCTGCGAGACCCTCGGCCAGGAGGTCCGGGTCGAGTTGATCAACGGCTCGTTCGAAGGCATCGCGCGCTATCTGGAGACGGACGGAACGCTCGTGGTCAGGGACGTCGACGGACACGACCGGTCGGTCCCGGCGGGTGACGTGGTGCACTTGCGTACCGCCACTTAGGGCGACATCCGCCATCCTTGACGATGGATGGTCCCCGCGCGGGTACGGTATGCGCGTCATCGTCGGGTACGGGAGGACACCGTGGCCTATCCAGACGACCTGCTCAGTGCGAACGAGCGTGTCGTGATCCACAAGCACCCGCACTGGAAGATGCTGCTGGTGCCGTACATCGTCCTGATCATCACCCTCGGGGTGGGGATCTGGCTGGCGATCCTCGCGCAGGACCTGTCGTGGAGCACGATCGCGTTCATCCTGATCGGCGCCGTGGCGTTGATCCTGATCGTGTGGCTGTTCCTCGCGCCGTTCGTGCGCTGGCGGACCACGCACTTCATCGTCACCACCGATCGGGTGATGGCACGCGAAGGCGTGATCAAGCGGACCGGCATCGACATCCCGCTGTCGCGGATCAGCAGCGTGCGGTTCGAGCACGGCCTGATCGACCGGATCGTCGGCTGCGGAACGCTGATCATCGAGTCCGCCAGCGAGGAGCCGCTCGAGTTCGACGACATCCCGCAGGTCGAGAAGGTGCATTCGTTGCTGTACCGGGAGATCAACGACAACCCGGACGACGACTTCGTCCAGCCGACGCAGCAACAGCAGCAGCCGCCGACGCAAGGACGCTGACTTGCTCGCCGCTGGACTGCCGGACAAGGTCGCGTCGCACGCCGATCTCCCAGCCGAGGTGACGATCTGGGAGGTCGGCCCGCGCGACGGGCTGCAGAACGAGAAGTCCGTTGTGGACCTCGACGTCAAGCTGGAGTTCATCGACCGGCTCGGCGACGCCGGTCTGCGCACGATCGAGGCGACGAGTTTCGTGCACCCGAAATGGGTGCCGCAACTGGCCGACGCGGCGGATCTGCTCGCCGGACTGTCCAAACGCGACGGTGTGCGCTACCCGGTGCTCGTGCCGAACGAGCGCGGCCTTGACCGTGCGTTGGAAGCCGGCGTCACGCACATCGCGATCTTCGCCAGCGCCACCGAGACCTTCGCGCAGAAGAACCTGAACCGCACGCTGGACAGCCAGTTCGAAATGTTCGACCCGGTGGTCAGCCGGGCGCGGGCGGCGGGCTTGGAGGTCCGCGGCTACCTGTCGATGGTGTTCGGCGACCAGTGGGAAGGCCCGGTGCCCGTCGACCAGGTGGGCACGGTCGGACGCCGCCTGCTGGACATGGGCTGCTCACAGCTGTCCCTCGGCGACACCATCGGCGTCGCGACACCAGGCCAGGTCGAAGCCGTCATCCGAGCCTTCGGTTCGCCGGACGTCCTTGCCGTGCATTTCCATGACACGTACGGACAGGCGCTCGCCAACACCCTCGCGGCGCTCCAGTGTGGAGTGTCCACGGTGGATGCGTCGGCCGGTGGCCTCGGCGGTTGCCCGTACGCCGAATCGGCCACCGGCAACCTGGCGACCGAGGACCTGGTCTGGATGCTGGACGGCCTGGGCCTGTCCCACGGCGTCGACCTGAACAAACTCGCCGACACGAGCGCGTGGATGGCGACCCGGCTGGGCAGGCCGAGCCCTTCCCGGGTTGTCCAGGCGCTGCGGGGCTGACACCCTTCGTCGGCATGCGTGTCGTCGAGCTGACTGAGAAGACCTGGCCCGCGCAGGAACGGCTCTTCGGTCCACGAGGCGCGGCCGAGGGCTGTTGGTGCATGTTCTTCCGCCTGCCCAACGCCGATTTCCGGCAGGGCAGTGGCGAGCCCAACCGGCGTGCGGCCCGCAAGCTCGCTGAATCGAGCGAACCGGTCGGGCTGCTCGCGATGGAAGGCGACGACGCGGTCGGCTGGGTGGCGGTCGCGCCTCGATCGGTGTACCGGCGCCTGGACCGTTCCAAGGTCGCCGCGCCCCCGGATCCCGATGAGGACCTCACGGGCGTTTGGTCCGTAACGTGCTTTTTCATCCACCGGACCGCGCGCCGCAAAGGCGTCGGCGCTGAACTCCTGCAGGCGGCGATCAAGTACGCCACCAGGAAAGGCGCCAAGACCATCGAGGCCTATCCGGTCGACACCAAAGGCGGCAAGGCCAGCTCCGGCGAGCTGTACCACGGCACCCTCTCGATGTTCCTGGACGCGGGGTTCATGCTGGTGGAGCACCGTGGCGTGCGGCGCGCACTGGTCCGCAAACCCGTGGGATGACTGGCGGAACCAGATCGCGGCGCTGCGCGTCCAACGCGTGACCGGGCATGTATGCCGAGGCGCAACCGGAGGTGGCCGTGGCTTCCGATCATCGGGCGCAGGTTGACGAACTGCTGGCCGACTACCGGCGCAGCCGCGAACAGCTCGCGTCCATGCAACAGACCCTCGCGGCCATCAACGAATCCGTTACCAGCTCGGACGGCACGGTCGTGGCGACGGTCGGCGGACGCGGCACGCTCACCGACCTGACCTTCTCCGACGACGCCTACATCCGGCACCGGCCGTCTGACCTGGCGAAACTCGTGCTCCGGACGGTCGCGGCGGCGGTGACCAAGGCCTCCGAGACCGCGAATCGGACCGTCAGCCCGTTGCTTCCCGTGCAGACCGATCCCGCCGCGCTGCTGGCCGGACGCGCCGACCTCACGGAGGCCGAGGTGGCGCCCAAGCGACCGCCGCGACGACCCGTTGAAGACGACAGCTTCGAGGACGTGAGCTGGCTGGACAACCCGAGGAGGACGGTGTGAAGGACGGCTTTCTCACCGACTACGAGCGGCTGAGCCGGCACGCGGGCGAGTTCGGCGGCCTCGCCGACCGGGTCTCGTCCATCGCGGGTGAGCTCAACCGAACGCTCGACTCGCTCGGTCAGCCATGGGGGAGGGACGAAGTGGGCCAGAGCTTCTTGAAGATCTACTCCGGACCGTCCAGTGAGACGCGCGGAGGCCTTGACGCGGCGCCCGGTCAGCTGCGCGACATGGGCGACCGGCTCAAGGCGATGGCACAGGCCTACCGCGACGTCGAGAAGTCCGTCGCCGACGGCTTTGGCAAGGCCTGACATGGGCATCGAGCTACCCGCGGACCTCGCTGACGTCGCGGCGCGAACCGGCGTCAAGTGGCCGGCCGCCGACGAGGACAAGATGCGCGAAGTCGCGCAGGCCTGGCGGGACACCGGCCAGAAGATCACCACGCTGATCAGCGAAGCCGACACCACCGCACGCGCCGCGCTGAGCACGACCGAAGGCGCGAGCGCGGATTCGGCACGGCGGCACTGGGGCACGTTCGTGCAGCCGGACACCGGGCACCTGACCAGGATCGCCAAGGGGTGTACGGCGAACGCGGACAAACTGGACCACGCCGCCAACCAGATCGGCGAGGCCAAACTCGCGATCGTCCGCGAGCTGACGCCGTTGGCCAAGAACATCAACGTCGCTCAGCACGCCGCACAAGCCGGCGACCACACTGCCTTACTGGGCCTGGACACCGCGATCAAAGGCGTCGCGGCCAACATCGCCAACGTCCAGTCCACTTTGGTCACCGCGGTCCAGCCGGCCAGCGGCGTGGTGATGGACACGGTCGAGCCGATCGTGTCCACGAATCCCGGCGGGCACGGCCAGAACCTGCTCGCGCCTGTGACGAACCTGGTGGAGGGCGGCGGTCATGGGCCTGGTCTGGTCCCGGCCGTTGCTGATGCGGTGCCTGGTGTGGTGAATCCGGGTGGGCATGGCCAGAGCTTGCTTGCGCCTGTGACGGATCTGGTGGATGGCGCCGGTCATGGGTCTGGCTTGGTCCCGGCCGTTGCTGATGCGGTGCCCGGCGTGGTGAACCCGGGTGGGCAAGGTCCAGGCCTGGTTCCGCCCGTCTCGGATGTCGTGCCTGGCGTGGGGAATCCCGGAGGTCAGCACGGCCCAGGCGTGCTCCCGCCCGTCGCGGACGTCGTGCCCGGCGTGGTCAACCCGATCGTCGACGCGGTGCCTGGCGTGGGCCACCAACCTGGCGTGCTCCCGCCGTCGGCCGTGATACCTCCTGGCCATGCCGGTGACTTCGGACCTGGCGGTTCCGCAGGTCCCGGCCTTCCTGGCGGTCCGGGGCATCCGGCACCGCCCACTCAGCCACCAGGCGGGTACGGACCCGGCGTCCAGGTACCGGACCCTGCGACAGGCCCGATACCCATCGGTCGCGACGCACCCACACCACCGACAGGGATTCCGGCGCGTCCTGATCACGGCGTGCACCTCGCTGGCGCGTCGGCTCTTCTGGACGCACCTGCGCCACAACAGGCACCAGCCCAAGCATCACCCGCGGTCCCAGCGCAGCCTCTGGCGAACCAGCCGCCGGCCGCTCCCGCATCTCCGTTCGCAGGCGGCACAGCACCGCCGCCACCGCAAGCCCCACCAGCCGCGCCTGTGCCGCCACCGCAGGCAGCTTCCGGCCAGCCCGCCGCGCAGGCACCGCCGCAGCCTCAGCAACAGCAGGCCGCACGTGGGCCGGTTCCATTCGCGGTGACGGCCGAGCCTGCGCGACAGCACGCCGTGATGGCCGCGTCCGTGCCGCAGAGCCCGCAGAACCAAGACCAGGATCAGGAATCCCTGATCGCGCTGTGGCTGGTCCGGATGTTCCCGATTGGACACATGCCGGTCGCCACCGACCGCCCGGCGCGCCAGCTCCCGCCGCCACCGGTCGAATTCGACTACGCCGCGGGCATGCGGTTCGAGCCGAACGACCATCCCCAGGCTGATCTGATCGACGACGCGGAAGCGTTGGCGTGGGCCGTCGAAGGCGGCGACGCGGTCACCTCTGGGCCGCCCGCACCGGCCGACGAGATCACCAACGACCACGATCCCCTTGCCGGGCAGAACGAACGTGACTGGGCGCGCCGATTCGTCGTGCGCGCGGGTCACGGACGGGACACTTTGGACACCGAGTACGCCTGGCCACCCAGCGAACTGTTCCCCGAAGGCGCCACGGCACCGGGCGAGCCCGAAGTGCTCGAACCGGGCACGGTCGTCGACCGGTTCGGCACGCCTGACGGCCGCGTCTTCGCTGCCGCGGACACCTCGTTCGCGCAACGCTCGTTGCCGCCTTCGCACGTCTACGCCGAGTACCGCCGGTACCGCGTGCTCAAGCCGCTTCCGGTGTGGCGCGGTATTTCCGCCGCATGGTTCGGCCAGACCGGCGGTGGCGTGCGCTATCGGACCACTCATCCGGCGCTCGACCTGATCGCGCTCGGCTACCTCGCCGAGGACATCAGCACCGAGGACATCAGCACCGAGGAAATCAGCACCGGGGAATCAGCACGAGGAGACAGTTCATGAAGGCTGAGTCGATCGTCGGCTGGCTCGGCGCCGTCGGCATCCCTGAGGAGCTCGTGTCGGTCGGCACCGAAGCCGACAACGCCTGGTGCCTGATCCGGTCCGACGAACCCGACGAGCACGGCATGGTCAGCTGGGAAGTCTTCTGGCGCGAGCAGGGCAACCGCTACGACTGGGCCCGGTTCACCAACGAACAGGTCGCGTGCCACTACCTGTTCGGCAGACTGACCTGGGCCCAAGTCGCGCGCGGCGCAGTCGGGGTGATCAAAGCAGATTAGAAGGGCGGCACGTCGGAGGTCGACGCGTTGCCGAGCGTCGATTTCTCCAGGCTGATCCGCCAGTCCGACTTCTGGTCGAAGGTCTGGTCGAACTTCTCGTAGCCGCAGTCGCGGGTGAACCCCTTGCGGCCGTCGTCCCAGTCCTCACCGGTCTTGAAGTACACCTGGTACGTACCCGAGATGCCGGTCAGCGTCGCCTCGGACGAGGCGTGGACGTAGATCATCGCCTGTGGTTTGGCCGGATCTCCGCTTGTCACAACGGAAATCGCCACATCGCTGGCGGCGGCGTTCTGGATCTTCAACCGGCCGCGGCCCCGCGGCCCGACCTTGAGCAGCACTTTTCCGTTGGCAGCACGGCGATTCTGCTCGGCGGGCTTGGGCGGCGCGGGTGCCGGGACGAAGCTGCCGAACTGGAACCCGGCCGTGGCCAGTGCCGTGAAGTCGGCCTTCCTGGACCGCACCGAGGCGTTCACATTCTCTTTGGCCGCAGGCAATTGCGGCTCGGCGATGCCGCAGCTGTTCTGCTTCGGCTGCGACGTGACGTCCGCGTTGCGGGTCGCCAGTGCCGTGGAGCTCAAGGCGTTGTGCAGTGACCGATGCGCGCTGGCCACGGCCGTCGGTGGGAGAAGTTCGCCGAGCTTGCTGCCCTCGGTCTCGGCGACTTGGGCGAGTGCGCTTCGCGCCTCTTGCAACGCTTCCACCGTGCCCGCGGCCTGGACCGCGTTCACGGCGGCGGCCATCGCTTGGTCGGTGGCTGTCAGCGCGGCCTGATATTCCTGTTGTGTCAACGGAACTGGCGTTGACGTGGTCGTGGTCGGCGGTGGTGCGGTCACCGAGGAGGGCGCCTCCGCACTGCAGGACGCGAGGAGGACACCGGTCGTCAGAACCGTCAGTGCTCGGATCGCGGTGCTCACTCCAGCAATGCTCCGCAAAAGCCGTGGGACCGGTCCCGATCTGGGCAAACCCGAAATTGTCGGACCCCCATGCCATCATCCGAAGCGGGAGGGAAGATGACTGCCACAACTCTGCACAACGGCGATCTCGCCTTGACATCCATGCGGTTACCCGGCGGCGGCGTGACCGGGGAGGTGGCACGCCGCCAGCCGGACGGCACTGGGCTGTGGGTGATCGACCAGCCAGGCCTTGTGGCTTAGCGCGCGAGTTTCTCCAGCGCCGCGTCGTGCAGGTGGCCGTTGGTGGACAGCGCCGTGCCGCCAAGGAACGTGTCCACGCCCTTGAGGTCGGTGAACCGTCCGCCCGCTTCCTTCACGATGACCCCGATCCCGGCCACGTCCCACGGGTTCACGATCGCCTCGGCGGCGACGTCGATCACGCCCTCGGCGACCAGGCAGTGCTGCCAGAAGTCGCCGAACGCCCGGGTCTCCCAGCATGCGTCCGCAAGCCGCAGGTACGCCTCGCGTGAGTGGTACTCCACCCATGAGCCGAGGTGCGTTGTGGACAGATACGCGTCCGACAAGGAGGTGACGCCAGACACCGACAGCTTTCTGCCATCTTCGGCGAAGGCGCCCTCGTTCTCCTCGGCGAACCAGCGCCTGCCCAAAGCGGGTGCGCTGACCACACCGAGGACCGGCTGACCGTCGATCACCAACGAGATCAACGTCGCCCAGACGGGTACTCCGCGCAGGAAGTTCTTCGTACCGTCGATCGGGTCGACCAACCAGGTCCGGCCCGCGACGACCTCGCCGCCGCGCTCCTCGCCGGCGATGTGGTCGTCGGGGTGGTGCTCGGTGATCAGTGCACGGATGGCGTCCTCCACGGCCATGTCGGCGTCGGTCACCGGGCTCCGGTCGGGTTTGTGAGCGACCTTCAGGTCTTGCGCGCGAAAGCGCACCGAGGTGATCTCGTCGGCCGCGTCGGCGAGACGCAACGCGAAGTCAAGGCTGGATGACACATTCCTGATGTTGCCAGGCCTACAGTGGTGACCGTGAGTGTGGTGCTGCTGGCCGAGGACGACTCGGCGATCGCAGACCCGTTGTCGCGCGCTCTGCAGCGTGAGGGCTACGCCGTGGAGGTCGTCACCGACGGGCTGAGTGCGTTGGAATTCGCCGACGCGGGTCGTGCGGACCTGCTGGTGCTGGACCTCGGGCTGCCCGGGATGGACGGGCTCGAGGTCTGCAGGCGGCTGCGCTCGTCAGGGCGTGGGCTGCCTGTGCTGATGCTGACCGCACGGGCCGACGAGGTGGACTTCGTCGTCGGCTTGGACGCGGGCGCGGACGACTACGTGGCCAAGCCGTTCCGGCTCGCCGAACTGCTGGCCCGCATCCGCGCGCTGATGCGTCGCCAGGCACCCGGCGCGGTCGAGGTCAACGGCGTGAAGATGGACCTGGCGGCCCGTGTGGTCACTGTGGACGATCAGGAGATCACGCTGGCCAACAAGGAGTTCGAGCTGCTGCGCGTGCTCATCCAGCGCGCCGGGCAGGTCGTCACCCGTGAGGAGATCCTCGCCGAGGTGTGGGACGACGCGCCGGAGCGCAAGACGAGCAAGACCTTGGACATGCACATGTCCTGGTTGCGCCGCAAGCTCGGCGACATCGGCCCGCGCGGGGCGACCGAACGCCGGATCGCCACGGTCCGTGGCGTCGGTTTCCGGTTCAACGCCGACTAGGGACACACATGCGCAGGCGGATCCTGCTGGCGATCCTGCTGGCGGTCGCGGTGACCACGCTCGCCCTCGGCGTCCCGCTCGGGCTGACCGCGCTGCGGCTGGTGGAGACGCTGACCAGGGAGGAGCTGAAGACCAGCATCCAGCAGATCGCCCTGCAACTGGACGACGACCTGGCCAACAGCAGGCCACCGGACCTGACCGACCTGCAGTCGGCGATCCCGCAGAACCGCAGGCTGATCGTCACGTTGCCGGGCCACCCGGACCAGGTGGTCGGCCCGGACCCGGGCGCGGACGTGCTGGCCGAGCAGATCGAGATCCTGCGCAAGGGCACGGTCACCATCGAGTTGCCCGCCGGTCCGACCCGGGCCCGGCAGACCCAGGTCGCCGGGCTGGTCCTGCTGGTCATCGTGATCACCATCGCGATCGCCAGCGGCGTGGCCATCGTGACCGCCAGACGCCTGGCGCAGCCGCTCGGCCACGTGGCGAACCGGGCGGGACGGCTCGGCGCGGGCGATTTCAGACCCGACCCGCGCCGCTACGGCGTCGCGGAACTCGACCGGGTCGCCGAAGCCCTGGACACCTCAGCCGGTGCGCTGGCCGAGTTGGTGCAGCGGGAACGTGACCTGGTCGGTGACGTCTCACACCAGCTGCGCAGCAGGCTGACCGCGCTGCAGCTCCGGCTGGAGGCGTTGCAACTCACCAGCGACGCCGAGAACGCCGCCGATGCCGCCGCCGCGCTGGAGCAGGCGGAACGGCTGGGCGACGTCCTCGACGAGTTGCTGGCCGCGGCCCGCGAAGCCCGCGCGACCGACGCCGAACCGCTCGACCTGGCCGGAGCGTTGCCGGAGATCACCAACGAATGGCGAGAACCGTTGCGCAACAAGGGCCGTGCCCTCCGCGTCCGGGTGGACGGGCGGCCGATGGCGAAGGCGACGACCGCCAGGCTGCGCGAGGCCATCGGCGTGCTGCTGGACAACGCCCTGCGGCACGGCGCTGGCCCCGTCTCGGTGTCTGTTCGTGCCAGCGATGCGACCGTGGCCATCGAGGTGTCCGACGGCGGCAGCGGCGTCCCAGACGAACTCGTCGCGCACATCTTCGACCGCGGCGTGTCCGGCGTCGGCTCGACCGGTGTCGGACTCGCTCTCGCCCGCGCGCTCGTCGAGTCCGACGGCGGGCGGCTGGAGCTGTCCGTGCCGCGTCCGGCGACGTTCACGATCTTCTTGCCAGTGCCCAGAGTGGACGACGTGCGTGGCGTGCGCTGGCCGGCTGAGCGGTCCCCGCGCTAGGAGTGGCCCAGTTCCTCGTCCACCGGGTCGTTCCGCACGATCCGGGGGCGGGCGTTGGCCTGCGGGAAGACCCAGTGGCGGAAGCCCCAGAACCGGAAGAACATCGCCAGCAGCATGCCGATCACCGACCCGGACATGAAGTCGGCGACCTCCTGCACCCACCGCTCGACGTGCGGAACCTCGAGGTCGAGCACGTACCGCGAAACAAGCGGCGGCACCAGGTTGATCGCCAGACCACCGCCGCTGATAAGGAAGAACAACGCGGCCTCGTGGTGGCGTTCGCGTCCGCCTCGGGTCCGGAACGACCACTCCCGGTTGAGGACGTACGACACGATCATGGCGATGATGATCGCGATCGCCTTGGCCGTGACCGGTTTGCTCTCCAGGATGGTCAGCTTGAGAAAGAACCAGATGCCGTTGTCGATGACGAACGTGGTGCCACCGACGATCGCGAACTTGAGCAGTTCACGGTGTTTGATGAGCACTGAACGCAGCGGCTCAGGAACCTGAGCCAACACGCTCTCGACGATTGACACTTCCGCAGTCTACGGAGTAGAGCTAAGCGGCCAGGTCTTCCTGATCGGACACGGCGTGCAGACGACGACCGGTGCGCGTGGTCCTGGTGCGCGCGTTGGCCTCGGGGAACACCCATTTCTTGAACGCCCACCAGCGGAAAGCCATCGCGATCAGCGTGCCGAGGATCATGCCGCTGAAGAAGTCGGCGACCTCCTGGGTGACGAGGCTCACATTCGGCACCATCAGGTCGAACACATACCGGCTGATGAACAGCGGCGTCGAGTTCAACGCCACCCCGATCCCGCTGATCAGGAAGAAAAGAGCGGCCTCATGGTGGCGTTCGCGCCCACCGCGAGTGTGAAACGACCACTCCCGGTTGAGGATGTACGACAGGATCGTCGCGATGATCACCGCAACGGACAGGGCGGTGACCGGGTGCGCGTTCAAGATCGTAAGCTTGAGCGCGTAGTTCACCACGTTGGTCGCGACAAAGCAGATTCCGCCCACAACAGCGAATCTCAGCAGCTCGCGGTGCTTGAGCATGATCTTGCGCACCGGGTCAGGGAGACGCTTGAGGAGGCTCTGCACGAAGGCCATGGCGGCAGAGCCTACTGATCCACAAATGGCCCCTTGACAGCAGTGCCCAAGCAGTGTGCGCCCGGCCACCCGGAGATCAGGAGCATTGCCTCAAATCCGGCAACACTCCACCCTTGCTATGTCCCGAAAGCCACTTTGGGACATAGCCGTCAAGGTGGGCAGCGGCCCGTGAGCACTGCCAGCAGCCGCTCGACCGGGCCCAAACTCGAGCAGTAATCCCGGGACGGGGGCGTCTGCGACCGTGGCTCCGTCGTCGTCGTGGTCGGTGGCTTGGTGGTCGTCGGATCCGTCGTCTTGCCCGGCGTCGACGTCTCCTTGGGCGGAGTCACCTTCGGCGGCGTTGTCGTCGTGACCGATGGCTTGGTCGTCGACCGCGGTGGGGTCGTGGTCTTCGGGGGCGTGGTGGTGGTCGTCGTTGGTTTCGGGTCCGGCGGCACCGGCCAGCTCCACCACGGCAACTTCACCGTCGTGCTCGCGCTCGCCGTGCCGATCGAGGCGGTCACCAGGACCTTGCTGTACTGCCAATACGGCGGATGCTCCCGATCCACTCCGCCTCCGGGGCGATCCTTCAACCGCACGCGCAAGTAGAAGCTGTCGCCTGGCTTCAACGGTTCCGACGTCACGCAGCTCGTGGTCGCGCCATTCGACGTGCACGTCGCAGCGGGCCAGGCGGTGAGCATCTCGGCTGGCTGATCGAACGTGACCGTCGCTTGTTTCGTGCTCTCGCCGGTGTTCTTGGCGACCGTCTGGATGCCTGCCATGCGGTGTCGTCCCGGCAACGGAATCGAGAGCCAGTCCTGGAACGCGTACAGCGAGACGCCGTCCTTGCGCACCGGTGGTTGCACGTCGACGCGGACCGAGATCGACACGCTGACCGCGCTTCCGGCGCTGATCGTGCCGGTGATCGTGCCGCCTTGGCTGTCTTCCGAGGCGACGATCCGGAACAGCAGCGTCACGGATTCCCCTGGCTGCAGGCCACGCCCGTTCGTGCACGTCACCGTTCCGGTTCCGCCCGGGCACGACACGGAGTCGGCTTGCATCGCGCCGTTCAGGCGCAGCAGGCCGGATCCAGCCATCCGGGACGTGCCGACCGCGCTTACGCCCGGCGGCAGGTTCAGCGCCGCGACAACGGGCTCTGACACCGTGCCGCCGCTGTTGGTCACCGAGAGGGGCAAGTCGGTCGGTCCGCTGCCGGGCACGAGCGTGACCGGTGGCGGTGACGGGACCGTGAGGCTCGGTGGCGCAGGCGGCGGAGAAGTCGGCGACGGAGTCGGCGCAGGAGGCGTAGAAGGTGCAGGAGTGGTCGGCGCCGGGCTTGACGGTGTCGTCGGCGTGCTTTGAGGCGGGGGTGGCGGAGGCGGAGGGGGTGGAGGTGGTGGGTTCGGCGGGATTTGCTGTGACGTCGGAGGTGGCGGCGGTTGCTGCTGTGCCGCCGGGATCTCCTTCGTCTCACCGGCCGTCAACGCGAGCACGACCACGGCGGCCACGGCCGCGACGGACGCACCCACGCCCACGAGCTGCCGCGGCAACGACGACGTGGCGCCGCCAGCGCCCGCAGCCGCACCGGCCGTGCCTGCCGCGGCGCCCGTGACGACGGCTGCGGTGGCTTTGCTGCCTGTCGTGGCCAGGTATCCGAGCGCTCCGACGCCGAGGATGAGCGGCGCGATGACGACGCGCATACCGCTGTTGACGTCGGCCAGTTCCATGGCCAGCGCACGGCACCGCTCGCATTCGTCCAGGTGTGCCTCGACTTGGGCGGTCTCCCGCTTGGAAAGCCCGTCACGGGTCCACGCGCCCAGCCGCTCGGCGGTCGCCTTGCAGCGCTCGTTCGTCGACTCCGCCAAGTGCACCTGCAGGTACGCCTGCCGTAGGCCTTCTCGGGCGCGGTAGGCCAACGCGCTCACGCCGTTGGGCGTCAGGCCGAGGATGGGCGCGACTTCGGCGGGGGATTGGCCTTCGACCTCGGTGTGCCACAGCACGGCCTGCCATCGCTCGGGCAGCCGTGCGAAGGCGCGCGCGGCGAGGGAACGTTCCAGGCCCGCGACGGCCGTGTCGGAGAACGGGACCGCTGTGTCCGCGCCTGCGACGGTGGTGACGTCGTCGGACAACTCGACGCGCTTGTCCCGGCGGGTTTTGTCGTAGGCGGTGTGCCGCAGGGCGGTCAGCAGATACGCACGAAAGGCTGAATCTGGCCCGCGACCGGCCCGCAGGGTGTCGAGGACCTTCGCGAACGCTTCCGACACCAGGTCGTCGGCTTCGGCCTGGGAACGGGTCAGCTGCCGGGCGAGGTTGTACGCGGCTCCGACATGACGCTCGTAAAGCGACCCGTATGCCGACACTGTGCCTTTGCGTACCGACTCGATCAGTTCGGCGTCGCTCGGGCCGTGCACCTCAGCGGGAACTGTGGACACTGGCCTCCCTCGTCGCTGCCCGTGATGCAGGTAAGTGTGCAGGACCCACATCACGGAGTCATCTCCCCGGTCAGGCCGTTTGTTAGCGCAGCGTGAGCGGGTAACCCATTCGCATGACAATTCGGCCGGAATCGCGTCACACCTGAGGCCCAGCGACGTTTCAGATCAGGATCTTTCATACCGGCGGAGAGGAACTGGTAACTGTGGCGGTTCGCGAAGCGGGTTCACGCTCACCCCAAGGCGCGGAGGCCGCCCTTCGGTCCCTGCGCGCCAGGTGGCGGCGGGCCAGCATCGCGGCCGGCTGGCGCTACCCGAGCGACTGGGCGCTGCCCGAAGTCGACGCGGTCTGCGCGTCCGCGCTGGTCAAGGCCGATTTGGCGGACCCGCTGGCGGATCTGGGCCGGGCGCGTGCGATGTCCGGGGCGGGGCTGGACGAGACCCTGACGGACGTGGCGGCGCTGCACGCGGTGCTCACCGATCCGCGGCTGGTCGCGGCCAATCCGGACGCCACGCCGTCCCGTCTGCTTCGCCTGACTGCCCTGGCCTGGGCGGACGTGTCCACGCAGGAGATCGCCCGCAGCGAGGTCCGGGAGAGCCTGACCGGCTTGTCCACCGCCGCGTACCTGCGGACCAGGCTCGGCGAGATCTACCGGCGCGCCGCCAGGGACGGCAGGCCGGTCGGCCATGTGTTGCTCACTGTGAGTATCGATCTCTCCGCGGTGGTCGGCTGGTCCCGGCTGATGGCCATGGTGCTGGCCGCGGACGTGCTCCGGCAGGTCTTCGACGGCGGTGAAAGCCTGGCGCTGCTCGGGCCCTCGGTGGCCGTCGTGCTCACCGAGCGGGAGCCTGAACTGGCCAAACGCAGCGCGGACGCCCAGCTGATGCTCGCCGAGCGGCTCTCGGTCGACCCGCAGCTGCACACGCTCGGTCCGATCGAGGTGCGCCTGCACCGGCTGCCGCCGACCCATGAAGAAGCGTGCGAGCTCGTCGACACCCTCGGCCGGACCTAAGCAAAACCGCAGGTGAAAGCTCGTGAGTGGTTCGGCCGGTTAGAACCGGCCAAAACGCTCACGAGGGGTGTGGCGCACGTTCGAGTGGTCTTCGTGATTTGCTGTTTGGGTGAGCGACGTGGACGAGCGCCGTGGGGGTGCGCCCGTGCGGGCGGCAGGTCGGATCACGGCAGCGGTGGAATGGTTCGTCGGGTCATGGCGCGCGATGTGGATCGTGCTGGCCGTACCCGCCGCTTTCCTGATCACCGGCATTGTCGTGTGGCTCGCCCATGGGCGCATGGGTGTCGATTCCGCCGTGTACAGAGCGGGCGGCATCGCTTTGCTCACCGGCGAACCGCTGTACGACAAGATGACGCTGCTGGCCGAGCCGTGGTGGGCGCAGCTGCCGTTCACCTACGCGCCCTCGGCGGCGTTGTTCTTCGTACCGCTGGCATTGGTCCCGGTCACGGTCGGGTGGGGCCTGCTCAGCTTCATCTCCGTACTGTCCATGAGCGTCGTCATCCGCGTCACCCTCGACAAGCTGCCCAAGCTGCCGAGCTGGCTGGACCCGCGTAAGGCGACGGTGTGGTTCTCGGTGCTGATGATCGGGATGGAACCGGTCTGGCGGACGCTGTTCCTCGGCCAGATCAACCTGATCCTGATGGTCATCGTCGTGCTCGACGTGCTCGTGATCAGCACCTCGGCGAACCCCAAGATCGCCAGGTGGGGCGGGATCCTCGTGGGCATCGCCTTCGCGATCAAGCTGACCCCGTTGATCTTCGTCGCGCATATGGTGCTCGTCGGCCAGCGCGCGTCCGCGGTCCGGGCGTTCGCCACGTTCCTCGGGCTGCAGGGGTTGATGTTCGCGATCTCCGCGAGCGACACGATCAAGTACTGGACCGTCACGATCGTCGGCGATCCCGGCCGGATCGGCCCGGTCTACTGGAACGGCAACCAGTCGCTGACCGGCCTGGTCAACCGGATCACCCTGCTCGACCCGAGCTCGACCAAGATCGCGATCGTGATCGGCGCGGTGCTGGCGATTCCGGCGATGCTGCTGGTCCGCCGATTCCACCGGCACGGCCGCGCGGTGACGGCGTTGCTGGTCAGCGCGTTCTTCGGGCTGCTGTTCAGCCCGATCACGTGGACGCACCATTACGTGTGGGTGGTGCCGCTGCTGCTCATGCTGATCGCTCGGATGCCCGACCCGCTGCCGCAGGGGTTCTGGCGCGTCACGCGGGCCGCGGTCGCGCCGCTGACGGTGTTCGCGGTGTTCGTCAGCTGTGTGCTGCTGTGGATGCGCGGCGGGCACGGCAAGGAACTGCTCTGGCACTGGTGGGAGTTCATCCCGGGCAGCGCGTACATGATCGTCCCGGTCGGGGCCGGTATCGCGATCGCGATCCGGGTCCTGCGCAGACGGATGCGCGCCCGATCACAGCCCGCTGATCCGGAGCAGCCGAAGGTCGCGGCCGGTCAGCCGACGTGAACGAGCAGCGCTCGCGGCTGATCGACGCCGCGTTCTACCTGGGGTTCGGGCTCGATGCCGCGTACACGGCGGCGTTCTCGGAGTTCTACGGCTTCCGGGTGTGGGGCAACTTCGCGGTCGTCGGCTACGCGTTCGCGTTCCTGCACATCGTGATTCTGTTGCTGACCCGCCGGCAGGGTTCCCGCTGGATCCCGGTCGGCTACGTGGTCGTGCTGGGCATGCTCGTGCCGATGCTCGTGCTGGTGTTCAAGCGGATGACGGGCCGGGACTGGGGCTCGCCCGCGCATTCGATGACCGCGCAGCCCGAGGTCTGGGTGATCGAGCGGGCCGGGCGGCTGTTGTGGTCCACCGGCTCGCCCTATGTCGATTTGTCGACATTGAATCGGCCGCCGGTGGTCGACGACTACACGCCCTACAGTCCGGCCATGGCCTTGCTCGGCCTGCCGAACGCCCTGTTCGGGCGGAATGTGCTGACGGACGCCAGGATCGTCGCGTTCGTCGTGACGCTGGTGATCTTCCTGGTGATCCTTCGTACGTTGGACTGGCCGTCGCTGTCAGTCCGGCCCGTGCAGCTCATTACCCTGACGACCTTCACGACCCTTCCCGCCGCGGTTGCGGGCAACGACATGCCCGTCGTCGCGTTGCTCATCCTCGGCGCCGTCCTGGCGACGCGGTCACGTCCCGAATGGGCGGGGTTGGTGCTGGCCATCGCAGCCAGCATGAAGCTCACGGCGTTGCCCGCGGCCGCTGTCGTGGCCATTGCTTTGGCGTTCTCATGGCGTTTTGTGGCTTCGTTCATCGGCGGAATGGTCGTGTTCACAGGTCTGTCCGCCGCGGTGAACTGGGACATGTTCGTGGACAACGTGATCCGTTTCCCCGGGAACATGGCAGCCGTCCGTTCTCCGGCGCAAAGCCCGCTGCCAGGGCATTTGCTGGAACAGACCGGACCCTTCGGGCACACCGCGGTCCTGGTCCTGATGGGCCTGGCCGCGCTGGGCATGCTGTGGTGGCTGCTGGCCCGCCCGCCGCGCACGACGGCGGAGATCCTGCTGCGTACGGGCGTCGGACTGGGCATCGCGATGCTGCTGATGCCGGCGACCAGGTGGGGGTATTTGATCTACCCGATCGCCCTGTTGGGGGCCGCGTTGTACTCCTGGCGACCGGCCCGGAAACTGGCGCAGGTAGGCTGACCTGCTCGTGGACCCAGTTACCGGCTTTCCCGTCGTCGGCATGGTGGGCGGCGGCCAGCTCAGCCGGATGACCCAGCAAGCCGCGATCGCGCTCGGCCAGTCGTTGCGTGTGCTCGCCGTCTCACCGTCTGATCCGGCCGCGCTCGTCACGCCGAACGTCACGATCGGTCACCACACCGACCTGGAAGCGTTGCGCGCCTTCGCTTCCTCGTGCGACGTGATGACGTTCGACCACGAGCACGTGCCGAACGAGCACCTGCGGACGCTGGTCGCCGAGGGCTTCGCGGTCCATCCGGGACCGGACGCGCTGATTCACGCGCAGGACAAGCTCGTGATGCGTAACCGGCTGGCCGAGATGGACGTGCCGATCCCGGCCTACGCCGAGGTCAAGACGGTCTCCGACGTCACCCAGTTCGGCGAGAAACACGGCTGGCCGGTCGTGCTGAAGGCCGCGCGCGGCGGCTACGACGGCAAGGGCGTCTGGATGGTCCCGTCCTCCGGCGAATCCCTCGTCACTGAGCTGCTGGAAGCGGGAACACCGCTGCTCGTCGAGGAACGCGTCGACATGACCCGCGAGCTCGCGGCCGTGGTCGCCCGTTCCCCGTTCGGCCAAGGCGCGGCATGGCCGACGGTGCAAACCGTGCAGTCCAACGGAATCTGCGTCGAGGTCCTCGCACCCGCGCCGTCGCTGTCCGAGGATTTGGCCCAGGAAGCGCAGGAACTCGCGCTGCGCATCGCGTCTTCCCTTGGTGTGGTCGGAGTTCTGGCGGTGGAGCTGTTCGAGACCTCCTCGGGCCTGGTCGTGAACGAACTCGCGATGCGCCCGCACAACTCGGGCCACTGGACGATCGAAGGCGCGGGGACGTCGCAGTTCGAGCAGCACCTGCGCGCGGTGTTGGACTACCCGCTGGGCTCAACCGACCCCGTGGCGCCGGTTGTGGTGATGGCGAATGTCCTAGGTGCACGGTCCACTCCGGACATGGGCCCGGACGAGCGCGTGCACCATCTGTTCGCGCGGTACCGCGATGTGCACGTGCACTACTACGGAAAAGCCGAGCGCCCAGGCCGCAAGATCGGCCACGTGACCGTGCTGGGCGAAGACCTGACCGAGGTCCGGCGCCGCGCCCGGTTCGCCGCGGACTGGCTGGCCACGGGTGCGTGGCCGGACGGCTATGACGTTCATGGAGGGAAGTAGCAGTGGCGGACGTAGGCGTGATCATGGGAAGCGACTCGGACTGGCCGGTGATGTCAGCGGCCGCAACGGCTTTGGCCGAGTTCGACGTGTCCTATGAGGTCGGCGTCTACTCCGCACACCGCACGCCCGGCCGGATGCTTTCGTACGCACAGGAAGCAGCATCCCGCGGCCTCAAGGTGATCATCGCTGGCGCGGGCGGTGCGGCCCACCTGCCCGGCATGGTCGCTTCGGCGACGGTGTTGCCGGTGATCGGCGTGCCCGTGCCGCTGAAGTACTTGGACGGCATGGATTCCCTGCTGTCGATCGTGCAGATGCCCGCAGGCGTGCCTGTTGCCACGGTTTCGATTGGTGGCGCCCGCAACGCGGGATTGCTGGCCGTCCGCATGCTGGCCGCGACGAATCCGGAACTGCAGACGAAGATGGCCGAATTCCAGTCGAGCCTCGAGGCAATGGTGCTCGAAAAGGACGAGAACCTCCGGAAAACCGCCGCACAGGGTTAATCGTGCACGTCTCCCGTTGACGGTAACGCCCGCAAGATCCAGTTGGACATCTCGGGCACACCGTTCAACGGGAGAACGTGATGAACAGGTCGAGCAAACAAGCCGCGCTTGTCCTTCTCGGTATTTTCATGGCTGGCGCGCTCGCGGCGGTAATCGTGCTGGTCACGCACGAGAGCGACGGTACGTCGCCGATCGCGTTCACCAACAGCCCGCCGCCGCCCACATCGTTCACGGCGTCCGTCACCATGACGATTTCCCTGGGACGCTACAGCTCCTGCGAGTCCGGCGGCTACCGGGACATCCGGTCGGGCGGCCAGGTCGAAATCGTGAACCAGAAGCATGAAGTCCTCGCCTTGGGCACGCTGACCAGGTCAACTTTGGCCAGCTGCGAGTTCATGGCGACAGTCGCCAACATCCCCTTTGGCGAACGAATGTACGGCGCCAAACTTGGCAACGCGAATCGCGGCATCATCTGGAAAACCGAATCCGAAGCCCGCTCCACCGGCTGGTCGCTGACCCTGGGCGAATAACCGGCTTTCCGGATCTGGCTACCAGCCATCATCTGCCGAGAAGAATGATCGCGCCCTTTGCTGGTGTCTTCACCGGCAGAACGTAGCCTGGGTGAACTGCAGATCGCCTTACAGCCCGACTTCGGCTCGAACAAGAGCGGTATTCGTCGGGCAAGCTTGACGGAGGAGCGTGTCGTGACCGGCCAACCCCACGCCAAGAAACGGCACTACGCACTGACGGTCGGCTCGATCGGCGCCGCTGTGCTGGCCATCGCCGCGGTGATGGTCGGATTCACCGAACAGCAGGCCGCGGGGGAGGTCGGTGGCACGAACTGCGGATCCGTTCTGGGCGGCGGCGGTGCGGACGACATGACCGCGGCCGGGGCGGCCACCTGCGAATGGGCCCTGTCCACGGAGGTCAGGTGGACCTGGCTGCTGCTGGTCGCGGCCGGGGTGTTCTTGGTCGTGGGCCTGATCCTGCGCTCGGTCCAGCGGCTCGAGTCACGCGACGCGTGATGCCGAAACCCGGCGTCTGCTCGACAAGGCCTGATCACCTCAGGCGTTCGCGCAGCTCTCGTTTCAGGATCTTGCCTGCCGGGGAGATCGGGATCTGGTCGGTGACGACGATCTCGCGAAGCCGTTTGTACGGCACGACTTGCTCGTTGATGTCGGCCATCACCTGCTCGGCGTCCACATCCGGCTTCGCGGGCACGATGAAGGCCACGGGAAGCTCCCCGGCACCGACGTCCTTGCGTCCCACAACCGCCGCCATGGCCACCGAGGGGTGAGCGATGAGCAGCTCCTCCAGCTCCCGGGGATAGACGTTGTAGCCCTTGTAGATCAGCATGTCCTTCTTGCGATCCACAATGGACAAGTAGCCGTCCTCGTCGAACACGCCGATGTCGCCGGTGTGCAGCCAGCCGTCCACCAGGACCTCGGCGGTCTCCTCCGGCCGGTTGTGGTACCCGGTCATCACCTGTGGGCCGCGGACGCAGACCTCGCCGGGCTCGCCGACCGGCACGGCTTCCGACCCGCCCTCGACCGGCACGAGTTTGATCTCGGTGTCGAACACCGGCACACCGACCGTGCCCACTTTGCGCAGGCCGGAGACCCACGTGGGAGACGCCGCCGCGCCCATGGTGACCTCGGTGAGACCGTAGCCTTCGGTGATCACGGCGTCGGGCATGATCCGCTGCAGGGCATTGGTCATCTCGTGTGGCATCGGGGCCGCGCCTGAGCCGATGTTGCGGACCGTCGACAGGTCACGCGTCGTGATGTCCGGACACGCCAGCAGGGCCGCGTACAGCGCGGGGGCGCCGCCCATGTAGTTGATTTGGTACTTCTCGGCGTCGGCGAGGTACGCGACCGGGTCGAACCGGTCGTGCAACGTCGCCGTCACCCCACCAAGGATCAGGACGCTCAGGCCGCCGATCGTGCCCATCGCGTGGAACCACGGCGTCAGGTTGATGACCCGCCCCTCACCGACGCGGGTGCGGTACTCCGCCGGGTCGCTGATCTGGTCGAGGATCAGGCCGCCTTCGCCGTCCAGCGCGGGCACCGAGCCGGACTGCCAGCAGGCGAACTGCAGGCTGTTGACCACCACATTGCGATGCGGCAGCCGTACGCCCTTCGATCGTCCGGTCGTGCCACCGGTGTACGCCAGATGCGCCAGGTCACGGTAGATGTCGATCTTCACGTCCGGCGGGGTGTCCGGTTGGCCCTCGCGGATCTCGGCCACGTCACCCGCCAGCACGGTGCGCACGGCGCCGGCGTCCTGGAGCTGAGCGGCCACCACGGGCTCCGGCATCAGCGGGTTGACCGGCACGAATGTGGCCGCGGCCAACAGCAGGCCGTAGTACGCCACCGGGAACGGCAGGCAGTTGGGCATCCGCAGCGCCACCCGGTCACCGGGCTTGATACCCCGGCTGACCAGGCCGTTCGCGAACTGGCACGCCTCACGCCAGAGCTGGGCGTAGGTCAGTTCTTCGCCGTGGTGGCGGAAGGCCACCCGGTCGCCGAAGCGGCGCGCGGAGCCCGCGACGATCGCGCCGACCGCGACCTCCGGGTAGTCGAGCTTCTTGCCGAGGTGCGGAGGCCACGTAGCGCTCATTCGTCGAAGCTAACTGCAAGTGCGGGCCACGACACAAGCTCGGGATAGTGAACGAGGGCTAACATCAGACGCGTTGTTACTGGCCGGTTGGAAGGCGGAACGGTGAACGCGGGCGTATACCAGCTGTCGGAGGAGCACGAAGCTGTGCGCGAGGCTGTCCGCGCGCTCTCGGAGAAGGAGATAGCGCCGTACGCGGCCGACTGTGATGAGAACGAGCGGTTCCCGGTCGAAGCCCGGGACGCGCTCATCCGCTCCGGCTTCAACGCACCGCACATCGGCGAGGAGTACGACGGCCAGGGCGCCGACGCGGTCGCCACGTGCATCGTGATCGAAGAGGTCGCCCGGGTGTGCGCGTCCTCGTCGCTGATCCCGGCGGTGAACAAGCTGGGCTCGATGCCGATCATCCTCGCGGCCTCGGAGGAGCTGAAGAAGCAGGTCCTGCCCTCGATCGCGTCAGGCCAGACGATGATCTCCTACGCGCTGTCCGAGCGCGAAGCCGGTTCGGACACCGCGTCCATGAAGACCCGCGCACGCCAGAACGGCGATACGTGGGTGCTCAACGGCACCAAGTGCTGGATCACCAACGGCGGCGAGTCGGTCTGGTACACGGTGATGGCGGTCACCAACCCGGACGCGCCGAAGCCGTCCCAGGGCATCTCGGCGTTCGTCGTGCACGCCGACGACCCCGGTTTCTCGGTGGGGCCGAAGGAGCGCAAGCACGGCATCAAGGGCTCGCCGACGCGGGAGATCTACTTCGAGAACTGCGTCATCCCCGGCGACCGGATCATCGGCGAACCGGGCACGGGACTGAAGACCGCGCTGCGCACCCTGGACCACACCCGTCCGACCATCGGCGCACAGGCCGTCGGCATCGCGCAGGGCTCGCTCGACGCGGCGATCGCGTATGTCAAGGAGCGCAAGCAGTTCGGCAAGGCGATCGCCGACTTCCAGGGCGTCCAGTTCATGCTGGCGGACATGGCGATGAAGATCGAAGCCGCCCGGCACATGGTGTACGTGGCCGCGGCAAAAGCGGAGCGCGGCGACGCCGACACAGGTTTTGTTGCGGCAGCGGCAAAGTGCTTCGCGTCGGACGTCGCGATGGCCGTCACGACGGACGCCGTGCAACTGTTCGGCGGCGCCGGCTACACCCGTGACTTCCCGGTCGAGCGGATGATGCGCGACGCGAAGATCACCCAGATCTACGAGGGCACGAACCAGATCCAGCGTCAGGTGATGGCCCGCTCCCTGCTCAAGGGCTGAAGCGCGGACGAGTTGGTGTCCATCAGCCCTGCTGCTGGACACCACATTCGCTCGCCGGTCAGCGTAGAGCGCTCAGGCCTTGTCCAGCAGATGCCGGGACGGGAACTCTCTGTTCTTGCGCTCCAAGCTGTAGCCGAGGAGTCCGTCCTCGACGCAGCGGGTGGCGAGCACCATGTCGCGGATCTCGTCCTCTTCTTCGTAAAAGGTGAAGCCGATCGCGGCTTCGAACTGATCGTTGTCGCAGGACGAGCATTCCAGGATGTATCGGGCTTCGGCCTCGTCGGGATGCGGGTCCCACCATTTCTCGCTGTCCAGCAGATAGGCCAGTTGGCCGCACGCAGTGCAGGTGCGGTGCGCGTTCGAGCCGGACTCGTCGAACTCGATGACGAAGACCCGGCCGCCGCATCCGGCGCAGACCGACTCGGTGATGTGGTCGATCGGAAAACCGTCCGCGGTGGCGTGGAAGTACTCCGTGATGTCGGCGTGTGTCTCGCCGTACCATCTGTCGCCTGTTCGGGTGAGGGCCATGTGACAGGCAACCACATCGCGGGGTCACTCCGTCCTCGGGTCATGAAGACGGTGCTGATTGTGGGAGCGGTGGGGGTGCTGGTTGCCGGCTTTGTTGTCGGCTGCGGTGCGCAGCAGCAGGCCGGACCGAGCAGCACCAGCGGTGACGAGCTCAAGGGACGGGTCTTCGTTTCCCAGGCGGTGACGGAGAAGGGCAAACCGCGGCCGCTCGCCGACGGCACGCACATCCAGTTCCAGATCACCGACGAGGGTGAACTGCAGGTGCGGGCCGGGTGCAACCACATGTTCGGTCGCGTGGACACCAGCAACGCGCGGCTGGCGCTAACCGGCCAAGGCCTTGGTCAGACGGAGATGGGCTGCGACAAGGTACGCCTTGACCAGGACCAATGGCTGGCGGGTGTCATCTCCGGCAATCCCGCGTGGGAGCTGACCGGCGACACGCTCAAGCTGAAGACCGCAGACACCGAGATCGTGTTGGGCGCCAAGCAGGCCACGGCCTTGGAAGGGCCGACGTGGGTGACGACCACGTATGTCGAGAACGACCTGGCGAGGCCGGCACAGACCCTGGCCTGGCTGACCTTCGCCGGCGGCAAGGTCCTGATCACGACCGAGTGCAACACCGTGGAAGGCACCTACCAGGCCACCACCGAGACGATCGCCTTCCAGGACTTGAAGTCCACGGGCGGTTCCTGCCCGCAGGCCGACGCGATCACTCCGGTACTGGACGGGCAGCTCAACTACAAGATCAATGACGAGTCGCTGAGCCTGACCCATCCGTCCGGCAAAGGGGTGCAGCTGCGGGTTGGTCACGTTGACGGCAGCCTGGCCGGCAAGGAATTCGTGTCCGAGGACGGCAAGACGAAGCTGAAGTTCGACAACGGCCAGCTGACCGCGACCGTCGGGTGCAACGACATGACCGGTGCGGTGGTCGCGGACAACGGCAAGTTCGTCGTGCAAAGCCTTGGCAAGACAAGGAAAGCCTGTGAACCGGCGGTGATGGAGCAGGAGGACCGGCTGGCCGAGTTGCTCAAGAGCGTGCCGGACTTCGGGTTCTCCAGCACCGGGCTGTTCCTGAAATCCGGCCGGACCACGATGACGTTCAGGGAGCAGTGAGCAGGGTGGCCCGCTCCGACTCCACATGGGCGTCCACCTTGCTCGGGTTGGACACCTGGACAAGGGAACCTTTGCCGGCCAACACCGACAGCAGTCCGGAGACGACTCCGCCGGGCACTGTCCATTCCATTGTGGACAACACGCGCCCGGTGACGGCCTTGGCGCGGGCGGCTTCGACCACCTCGGCGACGGTCAGCGAACCCAGCGCCGGGGTGGTGTCCGAAACCTCCTGCAACGGAAAGAAATCGTCACCGAACATCCGGGATTCCGAGATGTAGTCCAGTGCTCCGTCGGGCGGTGTGCCGCGCAGGCCCATGCCCATCGGGTCCAGCGACACCACGGCCCATGCGTCCGCGGGCTTGGCGGCGTCCACAGTGGTCAGCGCGACGTCGCCACCGGACGTGACCACGTGCGCACCGCACCACCAGGCGCCGAGCAGGACGCCCGCGGTCTGCCAGTGCGCGGGCAGGTCGACCGTGACCGGGGTACCGGGTTCGACGTCGAACTCCTCGGTCAGCCAGTTCGCGGTCTTCGCCGCCCAGTTCGCCAGTGTGGCAACGGAAAGCTCGACGCGGGTGCCTGCCGCGTCGTCGTAGTGCGTGATCAACGGACGGGACCGGTCACCGGCGAGCAGCGGCCGGAACAACGCTTCTGTCACTGACATCAGTCGACGCACCTCACGCCGTCTATTGTGGCCGGTTGCTGTGGCTGTACTGCTCCATTCAACATCAGCGGCCGTTGCGCGGCGAACCGCGGGGGCGCCTGCCTGCCGATCAGCTGGTTCACGTACTCGCGGACCTTCGGCAGGTCCACCGTGATGATGCTCTGCCCGCGTTCGTTACGGGCGCCGACGGCGACGACCGGAATCGTCGCGAACTCGACCGCGCCGGAGGACATCGACCCGAGGTGCCTGGCCAGCTGCACGATGTCCAGACCAGGGGAGACCACGACCGACTTGGACGCGGCGTCGGTCAACGCGGTCAGCTTCGACTGGTCGGTCAGGGTGCCCGCGCTCAGCAATTGCTGCATGACGGCACCCAGGAACGCTTGCTGGCGAACGATTCGGTCGAGGTCGCCGCGGGGCAGCCCGTCTCGCTGGCGCACGAAGGCGAGCGCCGAACCGCCGGAGATCTTCTGCACGCCCTTGCGGAAACTCGCACCGGAGTTGGGATCGCTGGTCGCCTGGTTCAGGCACACTTGAACGCCCCCGATGGCCTCGGTGAGCAGGTAGAAGCCGTACAGGTTCACTTCGGCGTAGTGGTCGACGCGCACTCCGGTGAGGTCCTGGACGACCTGCGTCAGCGCCGAGCGGCCTGCCGTGTCGGAGAGCCGCTCGATCTCGGCCCGGTCGGTTTTGCCTTCATTGCGCAGCTTGTGCGCGGTCCGGGACTTGATCACGCCGTACGCCGAGTTGATCTTGTCGTCCTGGTAGCCGGGGATCGTGACGTACGTATCGCGCGGGATGGAGATCGCGTAGCCCTTGGTGCCGTCCTTCGGGATGCGCAGCAGGATGATCGTGTCGGTGTTCAGCCCGTCGGCCGCCTCGGTGCGCAGCTGCCGCAACACCCGCTCCGGCAACGGGTTTCCCTTGGCGTCGGTCCGGGTGTCGCTGCCGACGACCAGATAGTCGTCCGCGCCGTCGTCCTGCGGCGGTGCGGTTTTCTCCACCTCGTCGGTGAACACGTCCGACGTGGGCACGTTCTCACGCACCGTTTGCACGGTGTCACGCGCGAGTCCTGCCGACGCGAGCGCGGCTGCCGAAGCCAATGCCACGAGAACCCGGCCGGTCATCCATGCGACGCGCTTGAGGCGTCCCCCCGATTTCCGATCCGGCTCGTGCGAAACTGTTTCGTCACTCACCGAAACTTTCTCCTCCCGCCCCTCCAACACCTATGAGGGTAACCAGTCGCGCCGCCTAATTGACGCAGGTCACCCCATTGGCGTTGATCGGTGGCGCAGACGGAGCGGGGGGAGCGGAGCTCGACGTACGGGACGGAGTGGTCGGACTTCCTTGTGCCGCAGGGCCTGTCTGGCCGGCCAGCGCCCGGCCCATCGCGGTCGGGAAATCGTCACCGAGAACCGCGCGCACCTGGCCGGTCTTCAACGAAGCGTCCGCGGTCAGCTTGAACTGGCCGCCCAGCTCGCCGCTGACACGTTCCGCGTTCGCCTGCTCACCCGGCCGGTAGAACAGCGTCGATGTGCGCTGCGGTACCGCATCGCCGACCGCGCCGGGTAGAAAACCCTTGCCGGTAAGGATGTTCTGCACCGCCGCGGCGAGACCCGCCTCACCCGATGCGTTGCGTACATCGACGGTGACCTTTGTGTCCGATTTGGGCGGAACGGTCGTTGGTGTGGCCGGAGGTTTGGCCTCCGACGAGGGCGGCGACGGCGGGGCCGTCCGCTCGTCCCGAGTCAGGCTGGTGACGAATTCGTTGACCTGCTTGGGGTCGATCCGGATCACGTCGGCGCCGCCGATCTTGGCGCCGCCGAGCGTCGGGATCGTGTGGAAGTCGATCGCCCCGCTGGACAGGCCCTGCATCTGCTGGGCGAACGTGGTGACGTCCCAGCCGGTGCTCAGCACGACGGACTTCTTGATCGCCTCGATCAGGTTGTTCAGCTTGGTCAGGTCGGTCAGTACGCCGGTGGACAACACCTTGTGCGCCAGCGCGCCGATGAAGACCTGTTGGCGCACGATCCGGTCCAGATCGCCGTTGGGCAGTTCGTAACGCTGCCGGACGAACGACAGCGCGGCCGCGCCCTCGATGGTCTGCCTGCCCGCGGGGAACCGGGCACCCGACCGCCATTCGTCGACCGGGTTGTTCAAGCAGACGTCGACGCCGCCGATCGCCTTGGTGATCTCGTAGAAGCTGCCGAGGTTGACCTCGGCGTACCGGTCGATCGTGACCGCCTTGCCGATCAGTCCCTCGATCGTGGCGATGAGGTTCTTGCGGCCCTCCTGCTTGGCCTTTTCCATGGCCTGCTTGTCGGTCGGCGACTTCTCACCGCGCAGGACGTCGTTGTACTTGTAGACGAAGGCCGAGTTGAGCTTGTGCTTGCCGAAGCCGCCCGCGATCTCGGCGTACGTGTCACGGGGGAACGAGATCGCGACCGCGCGGCGGCCGTCGACCGGGATGTGCACGAGGATCATCGTGTCGGTGTTCCGCTCACCGTAGTTGACCCCGGCGTGCAGCAGGTCCCTGACCTCTTTCGGCAGCGGGTTGCCGTACGCGTCCTCCCGGCTGTCCATACCGACCAGCAGGATGTCCACCGCGCCGTCGAGCGGTTTCACGCCTGGCTTGCTGACCTCCGGCGAGATCACGTCGGTGGTGACCACGCCCTCGTTGACGTCGTTGAACTTGGCGTACACGATCCCGGACGCGCTGAGCACAGCGACAGACACCAGTGCCACTGTGCACCGGGACAGATACAGCGCAAGACGCGCGCCGCTCCCCAAGCGTCCCTCCCGTGTTCGAATCCCCGTCTGACCTACATTACTGGTATACGGCTCTGTTCGTTGCCGTCTCTCGTCCTATCGGTAATACGCCTAGGGGTGCCCGGAGGTTGAGTCGGCGTGACAAACTTGCCGCCGACATCAAGCTCACCGGAGGGGCGACGAATGCGGGTTCTGGTCACCGGGGGTGCGGGTTTCATCGGCTCGCACTACGTCCGGCAAGTGCTCACCGGCGCATATGCCGAGCTCGCCGACGCCGAGGTTGTCGTGCTGGACAAGCTGACGTACGCGGGCAACGAGGCCAATCTCGCACCGGTCGCGGATTCGCCGAGGCTGCGATTCGTGCGCGGCGACATCTGTGACGCCGGTTTGGTGAGCGAGCTCATGCGGGGCACGGATTTGGTGGTGCACTTCGCGGCCGAATCACATGTGGACCGGTCCATTGCCGCGGGCGCCGACTTCGTGCTGACCAATGTCCTTGGCACGCAGTACGTGCTGCAGGCCGCGCTGGACGCGTCCGTGGGCAAGGTCGTGCACGTGTCGACCGACGAGGTGTACGGCTCGATCGATGTTGGTTCGTGGCCGGAGGATCACCCTCTGTTGCCGAATTCTCCTTACTCCGCGTCAAAAGCCTCCTCCGATCTGATCGCACGGTCGTTCTATCGGACGTACGGGCTGCCGGTCTGCATCACGCGGTGTTCGAACAATTACGGGCCGTACCAGTTCCCTGAGAAAGTCATCCCGTTGTTCGTCACGAATCTGCTCGACGGTGAGAAGGTCCCGCTTTACGGCGACGGGCTGAATGTCCGTGACTGGCTGCATGTGGACGATCACTGTTACGGCATTCAGCTGGTCGCCTCGAAAGGCAGGCCGGGCGAGATCTACAACATCGGCGGCGGCACCGAGCTGACCAACCGCAGGCTGACCGAACTGCTGCTGGACGCGGTCGGCGCGGACTTCTCGATGGTGCGCCCGGTCGAGGACCGCAAGGGTCACGACCGCCGCTACTCGGTGGACATCACCAAGATCAGCACGGAACTCGGCTACGAGCCCCGGATGTCCTTCGAACAGGGCCTGCGTAGCACGGTCGAGTGGTACCGCGACAACCGTTCGTGGTGGGAGCCGCTGAAGAAGCGCGTCGCGCCGGCCGCGACCCGATGACGGCGATCGCGCTGCTGATCCCAGGCGGGAACGGGCAGCTGGGACAAGAGTTGACGGCCAGAGCGCCTGCCGGCTCGGTCGTGCACAACCCGGGGTTGACTGAACTCGACGTCACCCAAGCGGGTTCCGTCGTGCAGGCTGTCGACGCCCTGCTCGCGGAAGCGGGTGACCGTCCCCCGATCGTGATCAACGCGGCGGCGTACACGGCCGTCGACGCGGCGGAAACCGACCGGAACACAGCGTTTTCGGTGAACGCGGACGGACCCCGGCTGCTGGCGGCGGTCTGCGCGTCCCGTCAGGTCCCGTTGATCCAGGTGTCGACCGACTACGTGTTCTCCGGCGACAAGACCGAACCGTACGAAGTGGACGATGAGGTCGGCCCGAAATCCATCTACGGCCTGACGAAACTGGCCGGGGAATCCTCCGTGCTGCGCTCGGGCGCGGACGCGTGGGTGGTCCGTACGGCGTGGCTCTACGGTGCGTTCGGCACCTCGAACTTCGTGAAGTCGATCGTGCGCCTGGAAGGCGAGCGAGCGACCTTGTCCGTTGTGGACGATCAGCGCGGCTCGCCGACGTGGGCGTCCGACCTGGCGGACGGCATGCTGGAGCTCGCCTCGAAGGTGGTTACGGGCAACGGCCCGGCGCAGCGCGTCCTGCACTGCGCGGGCGGCGGGACGACAACGTGGTGCGGCTTCGCCCGTGCGATCTTCGAAGAGCTTGGTGCGGACCCAAATCGCGTGCAGCCGTGTACCACTGAGGAATACCCGCTGCCTGCCAAACGTCCGGCGAATTCCGTGCTGTCACAGGCATCGTGGGTCGAGGCGGGGCTGACTCCCTTGCGGTCCTGGCGGGAAGCCCTCAGCGAAGCCTTCCAGACCAGCCTCGTCAGCCGGTAACTGTCGCTTTAGGAAGTCGCGCGGCGATACGCGGCAACCGTTGTCTCCGCGCAACGTCGCCACGTGAACTCGGCGGCGTGGGTGCGGCGGGCGGTCAAGGTGGCGGGCGTCGGCGGCTCCTGCAAGGCCGCGCTCAAGGCGACCCGCATGGCCTCCAAGTCGCCAAAGGGAACCAGCGTGGCGTGCCCGCCCGCGACCTCACGCAGTGCGGGCACGTCCGAGCAGATCACCGGGACGTCACACGCCATCGCTTCCAGCACCGGCAACCCGAAGCCCTCGTCACGGGACGGCAAGACCAAGGCTGACGCCCCGGCCACCACGTTGCGAAGGTCCACATCGGACAGATAGCCGACCGGGCGTACTCGGTCGGATACCGCTGTGTGCCCGGGACCGGCGAGGACCAGGGGTGGCAGGTCCGGCGCCGACTCGTGCGCTTTCAGCAGCCAGTCGAGGCGCTTGCGAGGCCCGGCCGCGCCCACGAAAAGCAGGTATTCCTCCGGCAGGCCAAGGCGTTTGCGGACGTGCTCACCCGGCGGACGTGCGGCGAACCAGGCCGGGTCCACGCCGAGCGGCGTGACCGCGATCCGCTCGACCGGGAGCCCAAGGCGTTCGGCGACAACGTCGGCAACGGCTTGGCTTGGCGTGCAGACCATCGCCGCACGCTGAGCCGAACGCCGTACGAGCTCGGGCAGTTCACGGTCGCTCGGCGGCAGTTCATCCGGCGCGTCAAGGAATGCGAGATCGTGGATCGTCAGTACGCCTGCCGCCCGCAGGGATGGCGGCAAGACGAAGTTGGTGCCGTGCATGACATCCGTGAAACCGGCGAAAACCTCGATCGGCGGCAACGGCGCACGCAGCCAGCATTTCCGCAACAACCGCGCTGACACGGGCATTCCGCGAGCGCGTGAACCGTGTGGCAGGACCCTGCGGAGCCGTCGCCAGCCACGCAGTGTGAAGGCGACGGCGCGCATATCGACTTCGGGCATGGACGCGAGTTCTTCCGCCAGGGCAGAGGTGTACCTGCCCACTCCGGTCCGGGCCCCCAGCAGCGGGGTCCCGTCCAACAGCACTCGCAACCTGCCCTTTGCCAACGCGCGCTACCTCCCTTGTCCCAACACCCGGCGCAGCCGGCCGCCGGCTCGCTTGGCGAGCTCACGCGGCCCGCCCGCGTTGAGATACTCCTTCATCAGCGCCACATCGCGGCGCACCGCGGCGACCGCCCCGAGGGGCTTGGCGCCGACCATCGGTCCGGCACCAGGTAGACGGTCCGCGGCCGGTCGTGGGTTCCGGCAGAATTCCACCAACGGCGCCAACGCCGTCTCCCACGTGAACCGCTCGCGGACGACGTCGATGCGTTCCCGGCACGCCTGGGCGAACTCCTTGTCGTACAAGACCTTTTCCAACGCGGCCGCCAGCGCGTCCGGGTCCTCGGCCGGGACGACCACGCCAAGCCGCTCACGTTCCACCAGATCCGCGAACGAGTCACCCGCGCTGGTCACGATCGGCAGGCCGGACCACAGGTAGTCCAACACCCTGGTACGGAACGCGAACGTCGTTTCGACGTGCTCGTAGTGCGTCGTGACACCGCAATCGGCGTCCAGCAGCCAGTTCTGCCGCTCGTCGAACGGCACCCACGTCTCGTTGAAGATGACGTTGGCTCCCAGGTTCAGCGTTTTGGCCAGCGCACGGGCCCGGTTGGCCATGTCCATCTCGCCGACGTCCGGGTTCGGGTGCTTCATGCCGAGGAACAACAACTTCACGTCCGGGTGCGTGCCCCGCATCCGCTCGATCGCGTGCAGCAGCGTCAGCGGGTCGAACCAGTTGTAGATCCCGCCCGCCCAGATGATCACCTTGTCGTCCTGGCCGATCGAGTCGACCAGCTCGCGCGGCCCTGGACCGGTGCGCTGCGGCGGTTTGGCCGACAGGCCGAACGGGGCGATCGCGAGCAGCGAGCGCACCGACGGGTCGCTGTCGTACAACGTCGGCGAGAGACGGCCGATCGCGCCGAGGTGACCGAGCCAGAAGTGCCGCTGGCGTTCCGACGCGCAGAGGAAGAAGTCCCCGCGCAGCAACTGGTTGCTCAGCACCTCGGTGACCACCTCGACCACGTGCGCACGGCGCGCGTCGGTCAGGTCCTTGCCTTGTTCGAGCTGTTCCAGGTGCATCGGGTCGTAGATATCACACACGACGATCTTGGCGCTGGTCTTCAGCTGAGGTACCTGCTCGAGCACATGTCCTTGCAGGATCACGATGTGCGCCCAGTCGACCTCCGGGCCCATGTCCGCAGGCCGCACGTACCGCACGTCGAACGGCGCCTGTGGCGGGTTCGAGTGCTCGTTCATCGTGATCAGGCGCACGTCGTGTTCGCCTGCCAGCACGTCTGCCATGTTCCACGCGCGGATCGCGGGCCCGGCCATCCGCTCGGTGATCGAGTCGGACGTGACGACAAGGATGTTGCGCCGCAGGGCATACAGGTCTTCCAGATCGAGGGTCGCGACCAGTTTCTGGTGCGCCTCCAGGTATGACACCTCCGGGCAGGCGGGCTCAAGCGCGTTGCGCATCAACGGCAACAAATCGCCGTCGGAGCGCACCCGGGCGGCCTGCTCGATCGCGCGGGATTCCTTGAGGGACGGCAACATCTCCACGAACCGGTCGATCGCCAGCATCGCCGCGACCGAGACCCGCGGCATCTCAATGGGATCGGACAGGTCGGGCCCGGACGCCGGCCGGTTGGTGATCTCCAGCTGAGTCGGGTCGATCCCGCCGCGTGCCGTGGCCCGGCGGATCGACAGCGCGAGCGCGGCGGGCAGGACCTTGCCGAGTGCCTTGTCCGACACGTTCTTGTACAGCGACGCGAGCGCGTTGCGCTCCAGGAGGTACATCTCCCGCGAATTGTCCAAAGTGGTCATCGACCGGTGGTGCTTGTGGTACGCGACTGACGTGGGCTCGTAGCGCACGCGCCAGCCGCGCAGGTTCAGCCGCCAGCCGAGGTCGACGTCCTCGTAGAACATGAAGAACCGCTCGTCGAACCCGCCGAGCTGCTTGAACGTCGCCGCGCGGACGAAAAGCGCTGACCCTGTGCCGAACAGCACGTCACGCGCCGTGTCGAACTGGCCTTCGTCAGGTTCACCCTGATGGGTTTTGTAGCCCATGCCGAACCAGGTCAGGCCGCCGTCGGCGAAGTCGATCCGCTTGCCCTCCCAGTCAAGCACCTTGCTGGCCACGGCAGCGATCGTCGGCTCGGCCTGCAGCACCTTCACCGCGGCGCCGACCCAGTCCTTGTCCGGCCGGGCGTCGTTGTTGAGGAACGCCACAACGCTGCCCTTGGCGTGCTGAACCCCCAGGTTGCAGCCGCCGGCGAAGCCGAGGTTGGTCTTCGACTCGATCACCTCGGCGTCCGGCGCGTGCGTCTTGATCCGCTCGGCGCCGCCGTCGCCCGAGGCGTTGTCCACGCAGATGACCTGCAGCCGGTCCGCCGGATACGCCAGGTCATCGCGCAGGGAACGCAGACACGTGATCGTGTCCTCCGCGCCGCGGTAGTTGACCACGACCACCGACACGATCGGTAGCAGCGAGTCGTCGGGCACGACACCTCCTGGAGATCTGACGTACCCCATAAGACTGCCTCATCGAGCGGAGCGGCCGTTCAGTGGTTAGCCTGCGGCGGTGTTGGCCCGTGTGATCACCGCTGTACTGCTGGTCATCCCGCCCGGTCCGGCCGCTGCCGAAGAGCCGCCGACCTGCGCGGGCGGCTTCGCGCCGAACCCGAGCGTGGAAGAGGTCGCGGCCAACGGCCAGCCGGCCGGCTACACGTTCGAACCGACCTGGTCGGTCCCACCGGGCACGCCGGCCGCGGAGCAACCGAAGCTCTTCGTGGAGAAAAGTGTCCCTGCGTTCGACCAGTTGAACGCCGCGATCTCGACACCACCCGGTCGAGTGAGTACCGCCTATGAAACGATCCCGACAGTGATTCCGAACGGCAAATATCACCTGGTCGTCCGAGCCGGAACGCACGACATCTCGCAGAACCAGCCGATCGGGCTGCGGTTCTACGACAAGGACGGCAGGCAGGTCGCCGAACGGTCGGTCCAGGCGGATCACGACATTGACACGGACAACAAGCTCGGCCGGTTCGACCTCGGGCCGACTGCCGCGCCCGCGGACACCGCGATGATCAGGTTCTTCGCGGCCACGAACGCGAACTGGATCAAGTGGGACTGCGTGTACCTGACCGTCGCACCGCCAGACTCGCGGTGAGGGCGCGCAGCACCTCGCCCAGGACTGTGATCCGCAGGCTGATCTTGAAGTTGGCCGCGTCCGGCACATCCCGCTTGACCGGGATCAGCGCCGTGATCACCGCGAACCTGACCAGCTCCCGCGCGGCGACCCAGAGCGGGGCGTTCCGCAGCAGCGTCAGCAGCCGGTTCCGTTCGTTCCACCGGTGGAAGTCGACCGATCCCGGTTTGGCCGTGGCACCGTGCAGGTGGACGACCTCAGCCTCGGCCACGGCCACGATCTTCCAGCCATACCGCCGCAGCCGCCATGAGGTGTCGGTGTCTTCGTAGTAGCAGAAGAATTCGCTTGGCACGCCACCGACTTCACGCAGCGCGTCGACTCGGGTCAAGGCGGCACCGCCGCAGAAGCCGAAGATCGGGCCCTCGGTCACGTCGATGCCGTGGCCGTCGCGGGTCATCCCGACTCCGATGGACTGTGTTTCTCCTTTGGTCGTGAGCAGCTTCGCGCTGGCCGCCCCGACGCGAGGATCTTCGAGGGCGTCTTCCAAAGCGCCGAGCCAGCCGGGTTTGGGCATCGCGTCGTCGTTCAGCCAAGCCATGTACGGGGTCCGGCAGACCTCGAGCGCGGCCTGGATTCCGCCCGCATAGCCGACGTTCACCGGCAACCTGAGCACTTCCGGGTTGCTGTGATGGGACCGGGCCAGCTCGCCGGAGCCGTCGTCGGACGCGTTGTCGACCACGAGGATCCGATGTGGACGCTCCTGCTTGGCCACCGCGTCCAAGCAGGACTCCAGGTGTGCGCGCCCCCGCCACGTCACCACAACCACAGTCGTCCGCACGGGCTGCAACAGTACTCGCGAGGAAATACCCTGGGCACGTGCCCGAACTGGTAGTGCTCACCGAGCAGTTGTTGGCCCCGGTACCGGGCGGAACCGGGCGGTACACCCGGGAACTGCTGCACGCCATGGTGAAGCACGCACCCGCGGGCTGGACGGTCGTGGGCGTCACCGCGAAGCACCGCAACCCGGCCGCCGCCATGGTTTCCGGCGTCGACGGTCCACGGATGATGCCCCTGCCACGTCGTGCTTTGACGCTCGCGTGGGAGCACGGCGTGAGGTTATGGCCGGGCGGCGACGCCGTGCACGCGCCAACCCCGTTGGCGCCGCCCGTTGCACGCCGCGGCTGCAGCCTCGTTGTCACCGTGCACGACACGGTCCCGTTCACGCATCCGGAGACCCTGACGCGTCGAGGCGCGGCGTGGCACCAGGCGATGATCAGGCGTGCGACGCAACAGGCGACCGCGATCGTCGTGCCAACCGCTGCCGTCGCCGCAGAACTCAGCCAGTACGCGCCCGGGCCCGCTCGGGTGCACGTCATCGGCCACGGCGTGCCGGACGTGATCGCGAATCTGCCCTCGTCGGACGAGGTCGAGCGCATTGTGGAACGCCTGCGGCTGCCGGAGAAATACGTTCTCGCGGTCGGCACGATCGAGCCACGCAAAGGCCTTGACGTCCTAGTCGAGGCCATGGCGCGACCGTCGGCACCGGACTTGCCGCTGGTGATCGCCGGTCCGCAGGGCTGGGGCGACGTGGACCTGGCCATGGTCGCCGCCGACTGTGGACTCCCACCAGGGCGTTTGCACCTGCTCGGCAAGCTGGCCGACAGCCAGCTCGCGGTCGTCCTGCATCGGGCGACCGTGCTGGCGGCACCCAGCATGGCCGAAGGGTTCGGGCTTCCGGTGCTGGAAGCGATGGCCGTCGGCGTGCCCGTGGTCCACTCCGACGCCCCGGCACTGGTCGAAGTGGCCGGCGGGACCGGTGTCCTGGCCAGGCGCAATGACCCGGCGGCACTGGCCAACGCACTGCACAGCGTGGTCGCGTTTCCTGACCATACGGCGACGTTGGTGCAGGCAGCGAAGGCCCGAGCGGCCAAGTTCACGTGGGACCGAGCCGCGGAATCCCTGTGGAAACTGCATGTGGAGCTGTCGCACGCAACACATGCGGGGCTGAGGTGAGTTGATGGGTTTCGGCTATGCGGCCTGGCGCGTGGTCGTACTCTGCATGGGTGGCCCGTCCTGAACCCAGCGTGTTGATCGACGCCACCGCTGTCCCCGCGGATCGCGGTGGCGTCGGTCGCTACGTCGACTCGTTGGTGTCCGCTTTGGACGCCGACGGCGCCCGGATCTCGGTGGCCTGCCAGCAGCGGGACGCGGAGCTGTACTCGAAGCTGGCGCCGAACTCGCGGATCGTGCCGACCGGGGAGACGATCGAGACCCGCACGGCACGGCTGGCGTGGGAACAGACGACGTTGCCAGGCTTAGTCCGGCGGTTGCGCGTGGACGTGCTGCACTCGCCGCACTACACGACACCGCTCGCGAATCCCGCGGCCTCCGTGGTCACCCTGCACGACGCGACGTTCTTCACCGACGCGATGCTGCACTCGTCGGTCAAGGCGCGGTTCTTCCGTGGCTGGACACGCGTGGCCCTCAACCGTGCGTCGTTGTGCGTGGTCCCCAGCGACGCGACCGCGGCCGAGCTGGTCCGCGTCGCCCGGGCAAACCCACGCTCGCTGGAAGTCGTGCGGCACGGCGTGGACGTGGACAGGTTCCACCAGCCCACGCTCGAGGAGATCGAAGCCGCACGGGCCACCATCGGCCTGTCGAAAATGCCTTACGTCGCGTTCTTGGGGGCGCTGGAGCCGCGTAAGAACGTTCCCGCCTTGATTCGTGGCTTCGCCAAGGCCTGCGAAGGACGCGCCGACCCGCCCGCGCTGGTTCTGGCCGGTCAGCCAGGCTGGGATGGCCAGGTGGAACGGGCGTTGGACGCCCTGCCGCACCGGCTGCGCGTGATCAGGGCGGGCTACCTGCCGTTCTCCCAGCTCGCCGGGTTCCTTGGCGGCGCGGAGTTGGTCGCGTACCCGAGTCTCGGCGAAGGCTTCGGCCTGCCGGTCCTCGAGGCGATGGCGTGCGGCGCCTGCGTGCTGACGACAAGTCGCCTTTCCCTGCCGGAGGTCGGCGGGGACGCCGTGGCCTACTGCGGCGTCGGAGCGGGCGACATCGGCGCGGCGTTGGCCGAGCTACTGGACGACCCAGCACGCCGAGCGATGCTCGCCTCAGCGGCGCAACGACGCTCGAAGGAGTTCTCCTGGTCCCTGTGCGCCGCGCAGCACAGGACGGTCTACAGCAGGGCGATGGCCATCCACCGCCGCGGCGTGTGACAGAATCCACGGCCGTGACCGAACCGAGACGTTATGGCGACGAGCTGGCTGTGGTCACCGTCACCTACTCACCAGGCGAGACGCTCACGCGGTTCCTCGACACGTTGGCCACCGCGACCGAGCGGCCGATCCAGGTCGTGATGGCGGACAACGGATCGACCGACGGCGCCCCGGAGAAAGCGGCTTCGCGCGAAGGCGTACGCCTGCTGTCGACCGGTGAGAACCTCGGTTACGGAGCGGCGGCGAACCGAGGCGTGGCCGAGTTCGGCGACGAATACGGCTGGGTCATCGTGGCCAACCCGGACATCGAATGGGGCCCGGGCTCCATCGACGAGCTGTTGAAGGCCACGTCACGCTGGCCACGCGGTGGCGCCTTCGGACCGTTGATCCGCGAACCCAACGGCGAGGTCTACCCGTCCGCGCGCCTGTTGCCTTCGTTGGGCAAGGGCGTCGGACACGCGGTCGTCGGCCGCGTGTGGAAGGACAACCCGTGGACGAAGGCTTACCGCCAGTCCGACACGTCGGTGCGTGAGCGCACGGCCGGGTGGCTCTCCGGCTCGTGCCTGCTGCTGCGCCGCGAGGCGTTCGACTCGGTGGACGGCTTCGATCCCAGGTATTTCATGTACTTCGAGGACGTGGACCTCGGTGACCGGATCGGCAAGGCCGGCTGGCAGAACGTCTACGTGCCCTCGGCCGAAGTCACCCACATCGGTGGCCACGCGACGTCCAAGGCGTCGGCGAAAATGCTTGCCGTGCATCACCAGAGCGCCTACCGGTATTTGGCCGACCGGCACCAGGGCCCCGAGTGGAAGCCGGTACTCGCGGCGATCAAGGCAGGCCTGAACATCCGCCTGAAACTGGAAACCCGCGGCACCTCAACCTGATCCCCCCACCGGCGTGTCCACCACTCCAGCACACCGTGTCCACCGTTCCGGCACACCGTGTCCACCGTTCCGGCACACCGTGTCCACCGTTCCGGCACACCGTGTCCACCGTTCCAGCACCATGAAATTCCCTAGCAGTGCGGGGAATGTGCAACACACGGTGCTTGAAAGTGCATTTCACTGTGCTGGAAAGGTGGACACGGCGTTAGAGGGTGCCGTCCAACCTCTGGGACAGCGAAGGCCGCGGGCTTGGCTTCTTCTGCACCGTCGGCACCATGCCCTCGGGCTGCGGATCCTGTTCCTGCTCCGGCGGCGCGGCCTGGCGCGGCGGTGCCGGAGGCTGCTGCTGACCCGACGGGTACGGCTGAGGTTTGCGGGGCGATGGCTGGCTTTGTGTTGGCTGCGGGTCTGCCAACGGGTGCCCGACCACCATTGTCGTCTCGCTGTCTGGTCGCTGCTCGTCCAGCGACGACACGACAACCCGAGGGATCTGCAGCGTGTTCGCCGCGTCCATCGGGGAGATCGCGTCTTCCGGTGTCACTACGAAGGCACCGCGCGCGCGGGCGCGGGCCAGAGCGGCATCGGCTCGCTCCCGGGGATCCATGCTCCGGCCTCTCCCGCGTCGCCTCGAGCCGGCACTCCCACCGGCTGTCCCGTCGCCACCAGAGTATCTCTAGAGAGGGTTGGCGTCAGGGAAGAACTGAAATCCGTATGTTGATCTTAGACGTACGCCGTCCGCCCGGTGTCACGCAGGATCTCGGTGAGGCGTTTGATGTCCTGCGCCCGATTCCGGTGACAAACGAGCACCGCGTCGGGCGTGTCGACCACGATCAAGTCCCGGACGCCGAGCGTCGCGACCAACCGTCCGCCTGCCGGGACCGCGACGATGTCCGAGCTGTCCACAGCCACGACTTCGCCTGCTCCCGGCGTGGTCACGACGCGTGCGCCGTCCTGGTCGGCTGCCAGCAGTTCGCCCAACGTCTCGAAGTCGCCGATGTCACTCCAGCCGAAGTCGCCGGGCACGGTCGAGACGAGGCCCTCCGCCGCGGCGGGCTCCATCACCGCGTACTCCACCGCGACCTTGGGGATCGTGGCCCACAACTCGTCGACCACGACCGCGCGCTCGTCGGTGTCCCACGCCTTCGCGATCTTGCTGACCGGCTCGAACACGTCCGGCCTGCGCCGCTCCAGCTCGCCGAGGAACACGTCGGTCCGCCAGACGAACATGCTCGCGTTCCACAGGTACCGGCCGGAGTTCACGTACTCGGTCGCGGTCGCCAGGTCCGGTTTCTCCTTGAACTCCAGCACCTGCTGCTGCACACCGAGCTCAGCGGTTGCGCTGCACTGCAGGTAGCCGTAGCCGGTTTCCGGGCGGGTCGGGGCGATGCCGATGGTCATCAGCTTGCCCTCGGCGGCGCCCCGCGCGGCTTCACGCACGGTCGCGGCGAAAGCTGCCGGGTCCTTGATCAGGTGGTCGGCGGCGAACGACGCCATCACCGCACCGGGGCTGCGCTGCTGGATCACGGCGGCGGCCAGCGCGATCGCCGCACATGAGTCCCGTGCCAGCGGCTCGACCAGGATGTTGCGCTCCGGCAGTTCCGGGAGCTGCCTGGCCACCGCCGCGGCGTGTGCGACGCCGGTGACGACGTGCACGCGATCAGCGGCCGACAACGGCACGAGCCGGTCGTAGGTCGCCTGCAGCAATGAACGCTCAGTACCGGTCAACGGGTGCAGGAACTTGGGGTTGGTGGCCCTGGAGAGCGGCCACAACCTGGTCCCACTGCCGCCCGCGGGCACAACCACATGGAGGTCCACGCGGTCACCCTAACGGGACCGCAATACTCCAAAAGCAGGCACCGTAGGCTGACTGCCATGTCCGTCCGCGTCTGGCGGCCCGGGTACGCGCTTGACCTGGGTTCCGTCCTTGCCCCGTTGCGTCGGGGCAGCGGCGACCCTACGTACGGACAGACGCCGGGCGGCGCCGTGTTCCGCGCGTCCAGCACGCCTGACGGACCGGGCACATTGGCCATCCGGCGCGTAGGCGACGAGGTGCACGCGGAAGCCTGGGGCGAGGGTGCTGAGTGGCTTCTGGACGGTCTTCCCGCGCTGTTAGGCGACTTGGACGACGACACGGACTTCCAAGCACACCATGACCTCGTTGCCGAAGCGCGCAGGCGGATGCCCGGTCTGCGGCTCGGGAGTACGCGGCGCGTATGGGACGTCCTGTTCGCCGCGATCCTTGAGCAGAAGGTCACCGGCAAGGAGGCGTGGCGGACTTGGCGAGAGCTATGCCGCCGGTACGGCACGGTCGCGCCAGGGCCGATGCAGTTGTGGGTGCCGCCGACGCCACAGGCGCTGATGGCGATCACCGACTGGCAGTGGCACAAGGCCGGTTTGGACGGTGCCCGGCGCCGTACGTTGATCGCTGCCGCGCAAGTCGCTGGGCGCCTTGAGAAAGCGGCCGAGCTGAAGGGCGCCGAAGGCCGCGCGCTGCTGCGGAAGGTGCCGGGGATCGGCGTGTGGACGGCGGCCGAGGTCGCCCAACGGGCATGGGGCGACCCGGACGCGGTGAGTTTCGGCGACTACCACATTCCCGGCAACGTCGGATACGCCTTGACAGGCAAGCCTTTGGACGACGCAGGCATGCACGAGATCCTCGCACCCTATGCGCCGCAACGACAACGAGCCGTGCGCTACATCGAAACCGCCGGAATCACCAAGCCCCGGCGCGGTCCCCGTTTCTCGCCGCGTGACTACCGCGCGATGTAGCCAGACTGATCATCGGCAGCAGGTCGGCGTTCGGCACCTCGCTGATCGGCCACCAACGCAGGTCGTCGGACTCGTCACTGCGCACCGGCTGCGCGCCCGCGGGGGCGTGCACCGCGAACCGCACGTCGAAATGCCTTGTCGGAACGCCCAACGAGCACGTGATCGGGTGCACTTCGAGGTGCATCGGCACCGGGTCGATGGTCAGCCCGTCGATCCCGGACTCCTCGGTGGCCTCCCGCAGCGCGGCGCCCGCCAGCGTCTGGTCCGACGGCTCGCAGTGGCCGCCGAGCTGCAACCACTTGCCTACCCGGGGATGCAGCGTGAGCAGGACGTTGTCGCCGTCGAGGACCACGGCTGACGCGGTGATGTGCCCGGCCGCGCACGAGCGATCGCAGGAATCCTCCCGTGCGGCAAGGAAACCCAGATAGGCCTGGCGCAACGACTCCTGCTCGCGGTCGTCCGGCGCCCATTGCCCGAGCACGGCCAATGCGTCTGCGTGTACACCCACAGTCACAGCTCCATGAAAGCGTCGGCGGGATCGCGTGGCGGGCGGGGAGCGAGCGGGCCGTCGGTCGGATAGCCGACGGCGACCGCCCCCAGCGGCTCCCATTCTGACGGCAGCCCAAGGACTTCGCGGACCACGGGCGCGCAGAAGATCGTCGACGAGACCCAGCACGACCCGATGCCCTCGGCCGCCAACGCGACCAAGAGGCCCTGCACGGCGGCGCCGCCGGCGATGGTGAACATCGTCCGCTCCGCCTCGGACCGCTGTGGATCGGGATACGTGTGCGCACCTTCGCGTACCAGGAAAGGAAGAACGATTTCCTTGGCCCCGTAAAGCAGGTCGCCGCGACGGACGCGGCGGTCGATCCGCTCCTCGGACCACCCGTCGTTGGCCAGATCGGCGCGCCACTGTGCCCGCATCGCGTCAAGGAGTTCTTTGCGGCGCTCCTTGACGTGAACGAACCGGACGGGCCGTGTGTGGTGCGGAGCGGGCGCGGTCAGCGCGATTCCCACAGCCTTACGGATCGCGTCCTCAGGAATCGGTTCGTCGGTGTAGAAGCGCACTGACCGGCGCATCAGCACGGCCTCGGACCGCCCCTGTGCCAAGGACTCTTCCGTGCCAAGGCGGAACAGGTCCTGCTCAGTCGGGCGGATCAGGTCCGCGGCAGTCGACCCGTCATCGGTGACGGCCAGACCGCGAACCACAGCGACCGGCAGGCCGCCGGTCTTGCCTTTGACCAGATCGGCCGCGGCAGCGATCTCGTCGGCCACCGCGACCTCGGTGACCACGAGTTCGTTGCCCTGCCGGTCGATCTGGCCCGCGTACTTGTGCAGAACGGTCAAACCGGACGACCCGATGGCGGTGTCGGTCTGGCCGTTGCGCCACGCACGGCCCATGGTGTCAGTGATCACGACAGCGACATCGACCCCGAGGCGTTCGCGAATTCCGTTGCGCAGAGCCAAAGCCGAGCCATCCGGGTTCTCCGGCAGCAACGCGAGCTCGTCACCGGCCACATTGGACGCGTCAATACCCGACGCGGCCTGCACGATGCCGAGCTTGTTCTCGGTGATCAGCGTGCGGTTGATCCGTGCGACGACCCGGACGGCCTCGGCTTCCACCAACCGTCGCCGCTCGGCATCGCGGGCATCGGGATCGGCAGGCACGGTGACCAGCCGACCCTCGACTTTGGACACGACCTTGCTCGTCACCACGAGCACATCGCCGTCCTGCAACCAAGGCGCGGCATCGGCGATGGCGCCGGCCAAGTCATCCCCTGGCCGGAACTCCGGCAGCCCGGTCACCGCCTTGACGGTGACATCGCCGCCGCGCGCGTGATCACTCATACGTCCAGCCCGCCATTTCCAACGCCGCGCGAACCATCTCAGCCGTCGCGTCCACATCGCTCATCAACAGCGGAACGGCGCGAACCGCGACCCCAGGAACATCAGCGGCCTCGCCGGTGTGCACGAGCCACGCGTCGAGCACGCCGTCGTCGGAACACTGCCGGGACCCGTAGTACCGGCCGACGGCCTGCGAGCTGGTTTCCACACCGATGGCGGTCAGACACGCGTCGGCCATGCCCCGCAAGGGTTTCCCGCCGATGATCGGCGACACCCCGACGACCATCGCATCGGTCTTACGGACCGCCCCCCGCAAACCCGGGACTGACAGCACGGTCCCCACGCTGACCACTGGGTTGGACGGTGCGAACAGCACGACGTCCGCCTCGCTGATCGCGTCAAGCACGCCGGGGCCGGGCTCGGCCTCCTCAGCGCCTACCGGAACGATCGACTGCGCGGCCAGTTTGGCCTGGTAGCGCACCCACCATTCCTGGAAGTGGATGGCTTTGCGCTCACCTTCGGGAGTGTCGACGACCACGTGCGTTTCCACCCGATCGTCGGTCATCGGAAGCAGGCGGACGCCAGGCTGCCACCGGTCACACAGCGCCTCGGTCACCGCGGAGAGCGGATATCCCGCACGCAGCATGCGGGTACGCACCAAGTGCGTCGCGATGTCCTTGTCCCCGAGCCCGAACCAGTCCGGGTCGGCGCCGTAGGCCGCCAGTTGCTCCTTGACGACCCACGTCTCGCCCTTCTGGCCCCAGCCGCGGTCGGTGTCGATCCCGCCGCCGAGGGTGTACATGCACGTGTCCAGGTCGGGACAGATCCGCAGGCCGTGCATCCACACGTCGTCGCCGGTGTTCACCACCGCGGTGATCTCATGTTCCGACTCGCCCGGCCCCACGGCGGGCAGTCCGAGCAGGGTCTTGACGCCAAGCAGGAATCGCGCTCCGCCGACCCCGCCAACAACCACGACGACCTTCACGAATCCGATCCTTGCACGGACTCGCGCGCCCGTGCCGAACGCCCTGCTCGACCCCGGCCGGCAAGGGTTCCAGTTAGCAGGAATGCGCGGCGCCATGATCGCTGCGATGCTCAGGTGATGGTTCGCTGTCTGATCGTCGACGACAGCCCGGGCTTCCTCGCGGCGGCTCGTCGATTGCTGGAGCGCCAAGGCGTCACCGTGGCCGGTGTGGCGTCCAACGGCGACGAGGGCGTACGACGGGCCGAGGAGCTGCGGCCCGACGTCGTGCTCGTCGACATCGAACTGGGCGGGGAGAGCGGGCTGGAGCTGACCGAACGGCTGCACCGGGCACCACGCCCGTTCCGCACGATCTTGATATCGACGCGCGCCGAGCAGGACTACCGCGATCTGATCACGACCAACCCGGCCGTCGGCTTCCTGCCGAAGACCGCGCTGTCCGCGGCGGCGATCGAGGCTCTACTGGCCGACTCCGCTACCGAGCCTGAAGATAGGTGACCACGGCCAATACCCGGCGGTGGTCATCCTCGGTCTCCGGGAGGCTCAGTTTGGCGAGGACGCTGCGGACGTGCTTTTCCACCGTTCCCTCGGTGACCCAGAGGCGACGGGCGATCCCGGCGTTGGACCGGCCCTCGGCCATCAGGGCAAGCACCTCCCGCTCCCGCGTGCTCAGCGCGGCCAACGGGTCCTCTCGCCTGCGTGCGCACACCAGCTCGTGCACCAACGCCGGGTCCACCACCGAGCCGCCCGCGGCGACGCGCTGGAGCGTGTCGAGGAATTCGGCCACGTCCGCGACCCGGCTCTTGAGCAGGTATCCGATCCCGCGGCCGTCGGCCAGCAGCTCCATCGCGTGCTCGACTTCGGCGTGCGCGGACAGCACCAACACGCCGGTGTCCGGGGTCTCCTGGCGGATGATCCTGGCGGCTTCCAGCCCTTCGGTGGTGTGGGTCGGTGGCATCCGGATGTCCACGATCGCGAGGTCCGGCTTGTGCTCACGAACGAGCGCGAGCAACCCGGTGGCATCGTCGGCCTGCCCGACGACGTCGAGCCCGGAGCGGTCGAGCAGGCTCGCCAGACCCGCGCGGAGCAGGACGTCGTCCTCGGCCAGAACCACCCGCGTGCTGGTCATGATCGGTCCCGCCACATCGTCACCACCACGGCATTATCGGCCGATTCCCGGCTCCGCGACGACCGGAGGATGACGTGTCGGGCGGTCTCACCCTTCGGCTGGTAGCCGCCAGCGCCCTGCTCGCGTTGGTTGTCGGCGCCGCGTTCGCTGTGCTGCTCTCGTCGGCGGCCGAACTGCGGGACCTGCACCGGCATGCCCGGCGCTCCCAGGACGTGCTGGTGTCCGCCAACCTGTTGGAACGGCTGGTGATGGACCTGGAGACCGGCGTACGCGGGTACGTGATCACCGGTACGCAGGACGTGCTGCGGCCGTGGTGGTCCGCCCGGTCCGCCATCCCCGCCGAGATCGACAGGCTTGAGCAGCTGGTCGCGGACATGAGCACGGCGAACGCGCAGCAGCGCGCGACCGCACAGCGGATCGACGACGGCATCACCTCCTACCTGCGTGACTACTCCATCCCCGTGTTCGACCTGGCCCAGCGTGATGCGGCTGCCGCGAGGACCGTCGCGGTCACCGAGGAGGGCAAGCGCCGCATCGACGTGATCCGCGCCGAGTTCGACCGATTCGTGGCCGTGGAAAACGCCCTCGTGGCGCAGCAGCGCGGCCATGCCGACACGGTCGAGCGGCACGCGATCATGGCCGCCGTCGCGGGCCTGGCCGGATCGCTGTTGCTCATCGTCGTGTTCGCCGGGTACCTGACCGGCGCGATCGCCCGGCCGGTGCGCAGGGCCGCCGATATGGCGCATCGGATCGCGGGCGGCGATCTGGACGCACGGCTCCCTGAGCACGGTCCTGGCGAGATCGGCGTGCTGCAGCGCAGCTTCAACGCGATGGCTCGGTCCTTGCGTGACAGTCGTGCGGAATTGGCGGCCTCACGAGTGCGGATCGTGGCCGCGGCCGACCAGGAACGCCGCCGCATCGAGCGGGATTTGCACGACGGCATCCAGCAGCGTTTGGTGACGTTGGTGCTGGAGTTGCGCGGGGCCGAGGCAGCGCTGCCGTCCGGTGCGGCGGAGGTGCGCGAGCAGCTGGGGCAGACCGCCGAGGGGCTGACCGAGGCGCTGGACGAGCTGCGTGAGCTGTCCAGGGGCATCCACCCGGCCATCCTGTCCGAAGGCGGTCTCGGCCCCGCCCTCAAGGCACTCGCCCGTAGGTCAAGCCTTCCGGTCGAGCTCACCGTCGACGTGCCCGCACGCCTGCCCGAACCGGTGGAGGTGGCGGCCTACTACGTCGTGTGCGAGGCGATGACCAACGCCGCCAAGCACGCCGACGCATCGCTCGTGCAGATCGACGTCCGGCTCGGTGATGGCACGCTCCACCTCACGGTGAACGACGACGGGCGCGGCGGTGCCACGCGTGGTCGGGGTTCTGGTCTCGTCGGGCTGACCGACCGGGTCGAGGCCTTGGGCGGGACGCTGTCGATCACCAGTCCGGCCGGTCGGGGCACCACCCTTCTGGTAGCGCTCCCAGTCGGCCCCGCCACTGGATAGCCGACGTCTTCGCAGGTCAGAGCGGGCAACTTCCAGCTAGCCGGTAGTGCGGCCTGAGTGCTGCCGGGAACTGGATATGGGTGCTGGCAGCGAAGAGCGAACCACGGCCTGACCTCCATTCTGCGATGCGTGGGACGCGGAAGGCGCGCCCGCCGATTCGGAGGAAGGGTTCATGGAACGACGACGACAGACCGGGCGGCGGCTGCGCCGCGTGGTACTGGGCGGCGCGGTGTTGTTGGCGGGTATCGGCTCGTCGCTGCTGCTGCCGTTCGTGGCCAACGCGGCCGGCGGGGACGACCTGCCCCCGGCGCGCTTTCCCACCGTGCCGACCTTGTACCGCGGCGACTCCCGTCCGCCGAGCGAGATCTTCCAGAACGGCTTCAGCGGACGGGGACGCGACTACAACCTGGTGAACCACGTCCACGGCGGGGAGGCCGCACGCAACAGCGCCTACATCTCGACGTCGGAGGACGCGGGCGAGTCGGCGAGGTTCGCCCGCAGCCAAGGGCTGGCGAGCAACATCGAGCAGCTGGAACGTCAGGCGATCGCGTGCCGCGACAGGGTCGCGCGGCCGCGGGCCCCGTGGCAGTCCGTCTGGACCTACTTCATGGATCGGACGAATCCAGGCTGCGTGGCCGACAGCCAGGGCCGGTTGCCCCTGCGCACCTACGTCTACGAGATCGATCCGCGGTATGCGGGCGCCGCGTACCACGTCCCCGACCTGTTCCAGGCACACCCGGAACTGGCGCGTTTCGGGGGCCAGCGTGAATGGGCCTACCGGGACAGCATTCCGCGCCACGCGATCATCAGGGTGCAGGTCTTCGAAGCGCACGTCCCGGTCACCTTTGACAGCAACGGGCAGCCGAACTTCGGCAATTTCCGCAACCAGCCCGGCGACTGGCAGCGCGTTCCCGAACAGGCCAACCAGCCTCAGCGCAACCCCTACTACGGCGTCATCGACTACAGCAGTCTGACCCATGGCCGTGGCAATGGCACTGGCGCGGGTAGCAGCAGTGGCCAGGCCAACCCTCGCGACCACGTCGGTACGAGCTCGCACGACGAACTCCGCAGGCGCCGGCTGGCCAAGGAGCCGGGCGCGGCTAACCCGTACACCCGTGGTTGCAGCGCCATCACCCGGTGCCGGGGTTGAGCTGACGTGATTTTTCGGGGCTGTGACGCCGTGGCGTCGCAGCCCCGTCTTGGTTCAGTACTGGGTGGTGGGCAGCGCGACGATCTGCCGCAGGTTCACGTTCGCCGGACGGCTGGTCGCGTAGGCGACCACATCGGCCAGTTCCTCGGCGGCGAGGATGCCCGCCTGGGCGATCCAGTTGTCCAGGAACTCACTCGCTTCGCCGGTGATGTTGTCCCGCAGCTCACTCTGCACCAGGCCGGGTTCGATGTTGGTCACCCGCACACCCTTCGGCCCGAGCTCGGCCCGCAAGGACTTCGACAGGTACGTCACAGCGGCCTTGGTGGCCCCGTAGACCGCGTAGTCCTTGAAGTACTCGTGCGCGCCGATGGACGAGATGTTCACCAGGTCGGCATGTCCCTCGGCCGCGAGGTCCGGCGTGAACGCACGCAACACCCGCAGCAGACCGGTCACGTTGGTGTCGATCATTTTCTGCCAGTCGTCGAAAGATGCCGTGCTGATGTCCTCGGGAATCATCACGCCCGCGTTGTTGACGACCAGGTCGACCCGGCCGAAGGTGGCGTGGATCGCCTCAACGGCCGCGGCCACCGATGCGTCCGACGTGATGTCCGTCGCCACAGCAAGCGCTTGCCCGCCATTGGCCTCGATCTTCGCGGCGACCTCGCCGACCCTGTCGGCACGACGGGCCAGCAGCGCCACACGGGCGCCGTTGGCGGCCAACGCATAGGCGATCGCGGCGCCGATTCCACTCGCCGCACCAGTCACAACGGCGGTCCGTCCCGCCAAGTTCTCGTATGTCATGGCAACGACATTGCCGCCGTCCGGCAAGGCGTACGAGGCCCGCGTTTAACTGGTTCTGGCAGGGCCACCCTTAACGGCGACGACAGTTGCACACTGGAGTACGTGAGCAACGAGCTGGGTGAGTTCCTCAGGACCCGACGCGCGCGCATCACGCCGGAAGAAGTCGGCCTGCCGCGCACCGGCCGCCGGCGCGTGCCCGGGTTGAGACGGGACGAGCTCGCGCGGCTCGCCGGTGTCAGCGTCGAGTACTACACCCGGCTTGAACAGGGCCGTAGCCCCAATGTGTCCGAGTCCGTGCTGGACGCGATCGGCAAGGCCTTGTCCCTGAACGAAACCGAGCGGGACCACTTGCGTATCCTGGTGCGCCCCACGCGGCGCGCGCGCCCGTCGCCGCGTGGGGCCAACACGTCCAGAACCAAGATCCGGCCGTCCGTTCAGCTGGTTCTCGACCAGATGGACCGGATGCCCGCCTTCATCTTCGGGCCCACCCTCGACGTGCTGGCTTTCAACCGGCTTGGTGACGCGTTGAACGGGTTCTCCGCCACCGACCGTCCCAACCTGTGCCGGTCGATCTTCCTTGACCCCAAGGCCAAGGATTTCTATCCACAGTGGTCTTGTGCGGCCGAGGACACCGTCGCGGTGCTGCGCTGGATGGCCGGGCGCAACCCGGACGAGCCGGGGCTCGCCCCGTTGATCGGCGAGTTGTCCATCCACAGCCAGGAATTCCGGGAGCTGTGGGCCAAGCACAACGTCAAGGAGAAGACGTTCGGCGGCAAGCTGATCAACCACTCGCTCGTCGGCGAGCTGGATCTGGCGTTCGAGAGTTTCCCGTTGCCCGGTGAACCCGACATGGTCCTGGTCACGTACGTGGCGCAACCGGGTTCACCGAGCGCGGAGAAGCTCGCTCTGCTGGCTAGTTGGTCACAGCCAGAACATGAACGTGTTGCGGCCGACCGCGGCGGCGTAACTCGATCCGCCGACGGCGTCGAAGATTGACGACACCAGGCTGTAGAACGCGCTGCCCACACCTGGCAGGCCGATCAGCGCGGCGAACAGGATCAGCGGTGCCCACTGCGCCGCCTTGTGCCCGAAGACCTGGGTCTTGTACGACAGGTACGGCTGGATCGCGCCCCAGCCGTCCAGTCCGGGGATGGGCAGGATGTTCAGCAGGAACGCGAAGATCTGCAGCAAGGCCAAAAAGGACAGTGCGGCGGACAGTGGCGTCAACTCGCCAGGCATGAACAGCGTCACCGAAAGGGTCAGCAAAATACCAAGGACGAGGTTGGTCAGCGGTCCGGCCAGTGAGACCCATGACTCCACGCGCTTGGTGCGCAACGCGTGGTGGTTGATCCACACCGCACCCCCGGGCAACGGGATTCCGCCGATCAGCAGGAAGATCAGCGGCAGCACGATGCTCAGCAGCGGATCGGTGTATCTGCGGATGTCCAGCGTCAGGTAGCCCTTCCAGCGGACCTCGCGGTCACCACCGCGATATGCGACGAACGCGTGCCCGAACTCGTGCAGGCAGAGCGAGACCGCCCAGCCACCGAGAACGAGGATGACCACACCGGCTCTGTAGGCGAACTCACTCTCCAGAATGGTCAGCGCCCCGCCGCCGATGGTGACCGCGAGCAGGGCGAGGAACAGCGGGCTGGGCCGAGTGTCTTGTCTCCGCACGACTCCAGTGTGTCACCCGGTGAGATCCACCTGCTGTCCGCCGCCTGTCGATCCACTTCACCCGATCGGGCAAAGAACCGGACTTTCCTCGGCAAATACCGTCACCCACGTGGGTACTTCGCTTGACCGGCCGGGACTACACGGGTGTAATCACAGAGATGTCATTCGCCGAATGGGAGGGCGGGTGGCGTCCGCCAACCGGGGAGTGGAAGGCGGGGAGGTGGACGGACATGATGGCCGACGAAGGGGACCGAGTCGTGGAGTGGGGGGACGCGCCGACTGAGGATCTGGGCGTCCTGGTACATCTCTTCGACGCGGCGGAGGACGAGCAGGAGTGGCAGGAGCGCGCCTTGTGCGCGCAGACCGACCCCGAGGCGTTCTTCCCAGAGAAGGGCGGATCGACCAGAGAAGCCAAGCGGATCTGCCAGGGCTGCGAGGTACGTTCGGAGTGCCTCGAGTACGCGCTCGGGCACGACGAGCGGTTCGGCATCTGGGGCGGGCTGTCCGAGCGGGAGCGCCGCAAGCTGAAGAAACGCGCGATCTAGCTAGCTGTTCAGCAGCGATTTCGCGGGGTGAGTCCGTACGGTGTCTGCTCGCGATGCGGTGAGTAGAGGCCGACGGAGGTAGCCGGTGCGCCCACAGGTCAGGACTGTGCCCGTGTTCGCGGTCCTGGTCTGCCACGACGGCGAGGAATGGCTCCGGCTGGCGCTTTCCGCGTTGCGTCGCAGCACACCAAGGCCACGGCATGTGGTGGCGGTCGACACGGGCTCGGCCGACGGCACCGCGAAACTGCTCGCGGCCAGCGAAGACGTGGTCGACGGCGTACTCAAGCTCGAGCGTTCGGCGAGTTTCGGTGACGCTGTCGCGGCCGCTGTGCGGTACGGGGTCGAGCGCTGGGGCGACCCTGGTGGCTGGTTGTGGCTGCTGCACGACGACTGCGCGCCGGAACCGCATTGTCTTGGCATATTGCTGACAGCGGCGGAACTGTCACCATCAGCGGGCGTGCTTGGACCAGTCGCGCATGCCTGGGATGAGCCACGGCTGATTGTCGGTGCCGGTTTGTCCACCGATGCCTCCGGGCATCGGCAGACCGGCATCGGCACCGGCGAATGGGTGCGGGCCAACCAGATCGAGCAGAGCAGCGAAGTCCTGGCGGTTCCGTCCGCCGGTCTGCTGGTCCGCCGTGAGCTGTGGGAACGGCTGGGCGGTTTCGATTCCGAAGTGCCGGGTGTGTTCGATGACATCGATTTCGGATGGCGTGCGAACAGGTCCGGCGCGGTCGCGTTGTGTGTTCCGGCCGCGCGAATCAGGCACGCCGGTGCCGGCCGCGTGGACAATATCCGGGCACGGTCGAACGGTGTCCGCACATTTCTGGTGAATACCGGGTTATTTTCGTTTCTTGTCGGTGTGCCGAGGCTCACGGTGTTGTGCCTGCTGCGCGCGCTCGGGTTTCTGCTGCTGCGCCGGATTTCCCGTGCGCACGCGGAAATCGCCGCGGTCGGCCGGTTGCTCGGCGGCCGGATGGGACTGCTGCGCGCCCGGCGTGAACGGCGCGGACTCGGCCAGACCGGCAGCGTGCGTGGGCTGTTCACCAGCCGATTCACCCGGCTACGCAACATGTTCCGGGCGGCGGTCACGCATCTGGTGCGTAAACGCTTGGAAGCCGATGTCGCGCTCGGACAAGCGCCGGAGACCGTCTGGACCCCTCCTGCAGAGACACAACGGCCGATCGGGCCCGACGCCTTGCCAGCGGGCGCGTTGGGCCGTGCAGGGCGACGTAAGGCTGCCGGACTACGCCGTCCACCGAGCGCGGTCACCGTGTCGGTGCCCGCTGCCAAGGGTCCGAAGGGCAGACGACCCAGTCCGCGACCGCGGCCGTCACCGGTGCCACGAGACGGAAGGCCGGTACCGGAACCGGAAGTGCTGCTGGTCGAAGTCGACCGTGGCCGCGTGCTCAAACAGATCCTGCTGGCGCCGCCGTTGCTGCTGGTGCTGGGGTTGGTCGCGGTAGGACTCGCGGTCAACTGGACCAGGCTGAGCCTGTCGCTGACCGGCGGCCGGTTGTTGCCGGTCTCGGATGTGTGGACGGAGTATCTGTCCGCCTGGCACGCCGTTTCCGGTGGCACGGCCTCGCCCGCGCCCACAGCCCTTGCGGTGCTGGGGATTCTGGGCGGCCAGGTCGGACTGCTGCTCATTGGCGACATGCCCTTGGCTGGCCTGAGCGCTTACATCGCGACTCGAAAAATGGGCGTACGACGCGGAGTCCGGGCCGTCATCGCAGGTCTGTACGCGTTGCTGCCGCCCGCGGTCGCCGCGGTGTCGCAGGGCAGACTGGACGCGGTCGTCGTGCACATCCTTGTGCCCCTGGTGGTTTCCGGGATCGTTTCAGTGCTGACCGGTGCCACGCGGTCCTGGTTGTCCGCCGCGGCTGGATCTTCGCTGGGACTGGCCGTGATCGGCGCGTTCTCCCCGTTGGTGCACCTGGTGATCCTGCTGTGCGCACTGGCCGGGTTCGTTCTGGTCGGCGGGCAACGCGGGGACGGCAAACGCCGTGGCGCGGCGCTGTTCGCGATTGTGTTGCTACCACTGGCTTTGCTGTTGCCGTGGCCCGCCGTACTGATTCAGAATCCGGCGATCGTGCTGCACGGTGTCGGCGGCTGGGTCCCGTACACGAGCGACTTCGGCTCAGTCGTGCTGGCCCTGGTCGTCGGCGTGGTCGCGGTCGTTGGCCTGGTCGCCCAGCCTGGCCGGGGATCGTTGCCGGGCTTGGGTTTGCTCGTTCTCGGCCTGGGTGCGGTCGCGGTCGTCCGGTTCATGCCGATGGCGCCGGTCAGTGGCGGCGCGCCGCAACAAGGCTGGTTGGGCACTCCGCTGATCGTCGTCGGCTGGGGTCTGTTGTGGGCACTCGCCGGGGCGACGCTGAAGGCGCGCCCGGCGATGGCGATCGGCGCCACCGCGCTGATCGTGTTGGCAGGCGGTGCTTTCATGCTTGGCCGCGGCGGGCCGCTGACCACGGGAGACACCGTCCGTCTGGGTACCACGCCCGCGCGTGAACTCGCCGAGACCGGGCGTGGCGTGCTGGTGCTGTCCCGCGGTGATCAGCCCGCACGGCAGGCGGCAGGCCGGATGCCGCAGTTCGGGGACGACGATCTCGTCCCGGTCGCCTCGGCCAGAGCGCGGATTCTGCGCTGGGACAACGACTTCCGGTCGGACGTGCCGGACGTGGCCCGCGCAGCGGTCGCCTCGGCGGCGGCCGCGGGTGTGCTGTTCGTGGTCATGCCTGATCAGGCGTCGGGCACACGATTGCAAGCCACGGCCGGTGACCTGGTCGCCGGTACAACGTCCACTTCGGACGGACGGCCGGTGTTCCGGCTGCAGCCCGCGGCCGGCCGGGCCGTGCTGCTGGCCCCGGAACTGGCCAAACAGGCGGTAACGGGAGGAATCCCGCCGACCGCGCTCGGCGTGGGCGGAATCGTTCCGGTCGACGCGGGCCCGCCGGAGGTCGCCGTCCGCGTGTCCGACGGATCCGACGGCCGGCTGCTGGTCATCGCCGCGGCCGAGGAACCCGGCTGGCGCGCGGAAGTCAACGGACGTCAAGTGCCCGTGGTCCGCGCGTGGGGCAACCTCGTCGGCGTGGCCGTGCCCGCGCGGGCTTCGGACGTACGCGTGGAGTATTCGTCGAGCCTGCGGGCATTCCTGCTGTTGATCCAGGGCGCCGCGCTGCTGTTCACGCTGCTGACCGCGATCCCGGGCCGCCGGGTTCAGGCACCGCCCTCGATGGCGTCCGGGTCGACGCTGAGGTAGTTCGCGACCTGTTCGACGAGCACGTCGTGCACGAGGTCGGCGAGCTCCGCGCTGTCCTTCGCACGCGCCTCCAACGGGCGCCGGTACAGCACGATCCGTGCGCTGGTCGGATTGCCACGCCTGTCCATGCCCGCGGGGACAAGACGGGCCAACGGGATACCGCCGTCGGCCAGCACACCGTCCTGCGGCGGGGCGCCAGGCGGCTCGATCTCCGGAACGTCGTCGACCGCGACATCGAGCTTGGTCAGCTCGGTCCGCCAGCGCGCCTCGATCGGCTCGAGGGCGTCCAGCACAAGCGCGTCGAACTTCTCCGCCCGAGTGCTTGCGGCCGGCAGCGTCGCCGGGTAAAGAGGTCCGCGCATGCCACGACCATGCCGATCCCGTCCACGACGTGACGAGCGACGACGGGGCGTGACCACGTTTCGAACACCTCCATGCATGTGCTTAGGACAAACAGGGTACTGGGGGCGTGTCGCCGGTGTGCCTGGCTGCCCGCCGAGGAGAAACGCGCTATCGTCCACGATCGTGCGGAATGTGCGGCGTTGTTCGCGGACCGGGTGTGTGAATCCGGCCGTCGCGACGCTGACCTACGCCTACGCGGACTCCACCGCGGTAGTCGGCCCGCTCGCCACGTACTCCGAACCGCATAGCTACGACCTATGCGAAGAGCACGCGATGCGGCTGACCGCCCCCCGGGGCTGGGACGTGGTCAGGTACGACGGCGAATTCGCCGCACCTGAGCCATCTCACGACGATCTGACCGCGCTGGCCGAGGCCGTGCGTGAGGCCGGCCGCCCGGACCGGCCGGTGCCGTCGCCCGACCAGGACACGCCCAACGGCAGGCGCGGGCACCTGCGGGTGCTGCCCGACCCCGTCACGGAATAGCCGACCTAATAGGCTCCCTGGCAGGACGATCCGACCCCGGGAGAGCTTGTGCGTGACCTGTCCGCCATCTTCAAGGCATACGACATCCGCGGCTTGGTGGGCGAGCAGCTCGACGCCGACGTGGTCCGTGAGATCGGCGCCGCGTTCGCGCGCCTGGTCGGCGGCCCGGCCGTAGTCATCGGTCACGACATGCGTGACTCGTCGCCCGGCCTGTCAGGCGCGTTCGCCGAGGGTGTCACGCGTGAGGGCGTCGATGTCGTCAGCATCGGCCTGGCGAGCACCGACATGCTGTACTTCGCCTCCGGCGACCTGAACCTGCCTGGCGCGATGTTCACCGCGAGCCACAACCCCGCCGCGTACAACGGGATCAAGGTCTGCCGCGCGGGAGCCGCGCCGATCGGCCAGGACAGCGGGCTGGCCGACATCCAGCGTGACGTCGAGCAGGGCATGCCCGAGTCGGGCGCGACGCCGGGCGCGGTCGAGCAGCGCGAGATGCTCGACGCGTACGCCGCCTACCTGCGCAGGCTCGTGGATCTGTCGAGCAGCCGTCCGCTGAAGATCGTGGTGGACGCGGGCAACGGCATGGGCGGCTACACCGTGCCCAAGGTCTTCGAGGGCCTGCCGATCGAGATCGTCCCGATGTACTTCGAGCTGGACGGCTCGTTCCCGAACCACGAGGCCAACCCGCTGGACCCGCGCAACATCGTTGACCTGCAGGCAAAGGTCCGCGAGGTGGACGCGGACGCCGGGCTTGCGTTCGACGGCGATGCCGACCGCTGCTTCGTGGTCGACGAGAACGGCGACCCGGTCTCGCCGAGCGCGATCACCGCGCTGGTCGCCACCCGTGAGCTGGCCAAGGAGCCGGGCTCGACGATCATCTACAACCTGATCACCTCCAAGGCGGTGCCGGAGATCGTCACCGAGCACGGCGGCAAGCCGGTCCGCACCCGCGTCGGGCACTCGTTCATCAAGCAGGAGATGGCCAAGACCGACGCGATCTTCGGCGGCGAGCACTCCGCGCACTACTACTTCCGCGACTTCTGGCGTGCCGACACCGGCATGCTGGCCGCGCTGCACGTCCTGGCCGCGCTCGGCGAGCAGGACGGCCCGCTGTCCGCGCTGACGGCCGGATATGCCCGCTATGCCGCCTCGGGTGAGATCAACTCGACGGTCGACGACCAGAAGGGGCGCCTGGCCGCGGTCAAGGAGACGTATTCCGGCCAGGACGGCGTCACGATCGACGAGCTGGACGGTCTGACAGTCGAGCTGCCTTCCGGCGCGTGGTTCAACTTGCGGCCGTCGAACACCGAACCGCTGTTGCGGCTCAACATCGAGGCGCCGGATGAGGCGGCGGTGGCCGCGCTGCGTGACGAGGTGCTCACCATCGTCCGCGGTTAGGCCACACTGGAGAGTGGGAGAAGGAGGAATCGTGGCCGTTCAGCTCGATCCGCAGTTGCTCGACATCCTTGCCTGCCCGTCCGACGATCACGCGGCGCTGCGCCCTGGCACCCCGGACGACCCGGAGGCCGACGCGCTCACGTGCACTTCGTGCGGTCGCCAGTACCCGGTGACCGACGGCATCCCCGTGCTGCTGCTCGACGAGGCGACGCAACCGACGGATTCGCAACCCGCGGAGTGAGTCCGGTGGCTGACGACACCTTGCTGGACGACCCCGCCCGGCTCTCCGAGGTGGACACCGACGGCGTGCTACGCGCCGCCGCGCGGGCCGGTGCCCAGGTCCGGTCGGTCGTGGAGATGGCCGGGGAACTGGGCGTCGAGCGGGCTCTTGCCGACGTCCGTCCGCGTGCGCTGCTGATCGTGACCAGGCCGGGGCACGGTGGCGCCATCGCGGATCTGCTGGTGGCGCTGCTCGGTCCGGCATGCCCGGTGCCTGTGGTCGTCGTCGACGAGGTGCCCGGCTGGGTCGGACCCTTGGACGTAGTGATTACACACACAGAAGATCCGGGGGATCGCGTCCTCGCCGAGTCCATCGGCCGTGCGACGCGCTACGGCGCCACGGTCGTGGTCACGGCGCCACCGGACGGTCCGGTCGCCGCCGCGGGCGCGGGCAGGGCGTTCCTGTTGCCGCCGCGCGTGCCCGTTCCGCCCGGATTCGCCTTCCCCAGGGCGTTCGCGGCCGGCCTGTTGACCTTGCGGACGATGGGCCTGCTGCGCACCGACATCGACGGCCTCGCCGACGAGCTCGACAAGGAGGCGGAGAAGGACCACCCAGCTCACGAGTCGTTTGTCAACCCAGCGAAATCCCTGGCCCTGCGCTTGTTCGACCGGGTCCCGCTACTGTGGGGACTGGACCCGGCGGCGACTGCGGTGGCTTCGCACGCGCGTCACGTGCTGGCCGCGCATGCCGGGTTTGTCTGTGATGTCGGCTCATATGCCGACGCGCAGACCCGGTTCGCGTTGCACCGGGCGGCCGTACGATCGACGTCCGGTCAAGGTATCTTCGACGATCCGGACGACTTCGCCGGCGACCCGACAGCGATGCTGCGGGTGCAGCTGCTGGCGATCAGCTCCGGACCGGCGGCGGACGCGGCGCGGCACATGGCCGCGGACACGTTGCCGGGTGCGGACGTACTGGTACCCGCCGAAGAGGTCGGCGCGGACGAGCCGGTCAGGGCTGCCGTGCTCGCGCTGCGCTTCGAACTCGCGGCGCTGTATCTCGGCCTCGCGGCCGGGACGATCGGCGGATCGGGCCGGTACGCCTCCGCTGGCGTCTGACTAGGGAGAGTTTGAGAGTGGAGTTGCTGCGCAACGCTGTGCGGCCCTATGCATGGGGGTCGCGCACGACCATTGCCGAGTTGCTGGGGCGGCCCGTGCCGGCGCCACACCCGGAGGCGGAGCTGTGGATGGGCGCGCACCCCGGCGACCCGTCGCGCGTCGACGACGAACGGTCGCTGCTCGAACTCGTGGAAACGGATCCCATTGGCCAGCTCGGCCCGGACTGCGCCGACCGGTGGGGCAACCGGCTGCCGTTCCTGCTGAAGATCCTCGCCGCCGAAGAGGCGCTGAGCATGCAGGCTCACCCGTCGGCCGAGCAGGCCCGTGAAGGCTACGAACGCGAGGAAGCCGCCGGCATCCCGCGCGACGCGAAGAACCGCAACTACCCGGATCCGACCGCGAAGCCCGAGCTGATCTGCGCGCTGACGGAGTTCCACGCGCTCGCCGGCTTCCGCGACCCGCACGAGACCGTGCGGCTGCTGCGCACGCTGGAGACCCCCGGGCTGGCGCCGTACACGTCGCTGCTGGAGGGACAGCCGGACTCCGACGGCCTGCGCGCGCTGTTCACGACGTGGATCACGCTGCCGCAGACCTCGCTGGACGTGCTGCTGCCGGAACTGCTGGACGTCTGCGTCACGCACGTGAAGGAACACGGCGAGTTCGACCTGGAGTGCCGCACGATCCTCGAACTCGGCGAAGCGCACGAAGGCGACGCGGGCGTGCTGGCCGCGTTGCTGCTCAACCGGATCGTGCTGCAGCCGGGCGAGGCGATCTTCCTGCCCGCCGGGAACCTGCACACGTACCTGCACGGCACCGGCGTGGAAATCCTGGCGAACTCGGACAACATCCTGCGCGGCGGGCTGACGCCCAAGCACGTCGACGTGCCGGAGTTGTTGCGGGTACTGGACTTCAGCTGCGGCGAGATGCCCGTACTGCGGGGTTCGCACGTGATGCCGCGGATGTGGAACTACCCGACGCCCGCGCCGGAGTTCGAGCTGTCCCGGCTGGAGTGGGCGCACGACGAGCGCGACCCGGTCGACCTGGTGTGCGCCGGACCGCAGATCCTGATCTGCACGGCCGGTGCCGTCCGGCTGCTGGAATCCGACGGCAACAAGGTCGAACTCGGCCGAGGCCAGTCCGCGTGGCTGCCTGCGTGCAACCCGGACGTCCAAGTCATCCCGGTCGAAGGCGCACCGGCCCAGGTTTTCCGGGCGACCGCCGGTTCATGACCATCGTGGTTTAGGGTTCGACCGGACAATCCGGACGGCTCTGGGAGGGCACGTGTCTGCAGGGGGCGGGACGAAGGCGATCATCGCCGCGCTGCTGGCGAACGCGGGCATCGCGATCGCGAAGTTCGTCGGGTTCTTGATCACGGGTTCCTCCTCGATGCTGGCGGAGTCCGTGCACTCGGTGGCCGACACGTCCAACCAGGGCCTGTTGCTGCTCGGGCAGAAGACCGCGCGGCGCGCGGCCAACACGGCCCACCCGTTCGGCTACGGCCGTGACCGGTACTTCTACTCGTTCATCGTGGCGCTGATGCTCTTCACGCTGGGCTCGGCGTTCGCGCTGTACGAGGGCATCCACAAGATCCAGCACCCCGAGGCGCTGACCTCGCCGGTGGTCGCGGTGGTCATTCTGGTGGTCGCGATCATCCTGGAGACCTTCAGCTTCCGGACCGCGATCGTGGAATCCCGCCTGATCAAGGGCGACGCGACCTGGTGGCAGTTCATCCGCCAGTCCCGTACCCCGGAACTCCCGGTGGTCCTGCTCGAGGACGCCGGCGCGTTGTTCGGCCTGGTCTTCGCACTGATCGGCGTCGGCCTCGCGACGATCACCGGCGACCCGGTCTGGGACGCCGTGGGCACGCTGATGATCGGTGTGCTGCTCGGCGTGATCGCGATCATCCTGATCATCGAGATGAAGAGCCTGCTGATCGGCGAGGGCGCCACCCCTCGTGAGCTGGACACCATCATCGACGAGATCGCCGCTGGCCGGATCGAGCGCGTGATCCACGTGAAGACCCAGTACATGGGGCCGGATGAGCTTCTCGTGGCGGCCAAGGTGGCTTTGACGCCCGGGCTTTCGGTGGAGGAGGTCGCGCAGGCGATCGACGATGCCGAGCACCGGATCCGCGCCAAGGTTCCGGCGGCGCGGTTGATCTACCTGGAACCGGACCTGTACCGCAGCGCCAAAGCAGCTACCTGATCCACCGGGCGATGCCCCCGACGCGGCTCCTGTAGTGGCGTTGGGGGCATCGCTTTGCCGCTGACCTGCGCTGACTTCGGCGCGTCCAAAACTGTCGTACCCCTGCGGTAACGTGAAAAACAAGGGATCCCCTTGGGGGAATTGTCGATGCGGTAGGGCGCGGCCAAGGCCCGCTGCCTGCCGGGCGATTGGCTTGGGGACACGCCGAGCGGCAGCCCTAGAGAGCCACCGAGCGACAGCATGGGGGTGGGGGAGCCGCCGAGCGGAGCCGCCGAGCGCAGCTCTGGGGAGCCGCCGAGCTGCAGGCTGGCGACTGGCCGGAACCGGACAAACCCCCGGATCGGAGTACCTCCTGCGCCCGATCGTGATCGCTGCCGCGTAACCTCTGTTGACGCACTAGTCGGGGTGTGTGTGAGGAGGCAACGTTGCCAGGTACTGGCTTGTGGCGGACGAAAACCGTCGAACAGTCCATCGCGGACACGGATGAACCGGATACCAAACTCCGCAGGAACCTCACCGCATGGGACCTCACGGTCTTCGGTGTCGCCGTCGTCATCGGTGCGGGCATCTTCACGCTGACCGCTCGGACAGCTGGTGACCTGGCCGGTCCGTCGGTCGCGTTGGCGTTCGTGCTCGCGGCGATCGCGTGTGCGTTGGCCGCGTTGTGCTACGCGGAGTTCGCATCGACTGTTCCGGTGGCTGGGAGTGCGTACACCTTCTCGTACGCGACGTTCGGTGAGTTCGTCGCGTGGATCATCGGGTGGGACCTCGTGCTCGAGTTCGCGGTCGGTGCGGCCGCGGTCGGCAAGGGCTGGTCCGCGTATCTCCAGGTGGTGCTCGGGTACATCTTCGGCCCGGACGTGAAGACCACCGCCGAGATCTTCGGGTTGACGGTCGACTGGGGTGCTTTGCTATTGGTCATCGTGCTGGCGTGGCTGCTCACCGTCGGCACCAAGCTGTCCAGCCGGGTCAGCCTCGTCATCACCGGCATCAAGGTCGCCATCGTCCTGTTCGTCATCTTCTTCGGGTTGAGCTTCGTCAAGTCCGAGAACTACACGCCGTTCATCCCGGACGCCGCCCCGGCCGGTGCGACGAGTGCGACAGGGGTGGACCAGTCGTTGTTCTCCGCGCTCGCGGGCGGTGCGACGAGCACGTACGGCATCTTCGGTCTGCTGGCTGCCGCCAGCCTCGTTTTCTTCGCGTTCATCGGCTTCGACGTGGTCGCCACCACCGCCGAGGAGACCAAGCACCCGCAGCGCGCGGTGCCGCGGGGCATTCTCGGGTCCCTGGCCATCGTGACCGTTCTCTACGTCGGTGTTTCCCTTGTGGTGGTTGGCATGCAGCCCTACACCCAGCTGGCGACAAGCGCGGAACCCGAGGGGCGCAAGACTTTGGCGACGGCGTTCGCGGTCAATGGGCAGGACTGGGCCGCCAACGTCATCTCGATCGGTGCCTTGGCCGGTTTGACCACGGTCGTCATGGTGTTGTTGCTCGGCCAGGTCCGTGTGTTGTTCGCGATGTCGCGGGACGGCCTGCTGCCGCGTGGCCTTGCCAAGACCGGAAAGCACGGCACGCCGGGCCGGGCGACTCTGCTCGTCGCCGTTCTCGTCGGCATCGCGGCCACGTTCTTCGAGGCCGACAAGCTTGAGGAAATGGTGAACGTCGGCACGTTGTTCGCGTTCATCCTGGTCTCGGCCGGTGTCTGGGTCCTGCGCAGGACCCGCCCCGATCTGCCGCGTGGCTTCCGCGTTCCGTGGGTGCCGCTGGTTCCGATTCTGGCGATCCTGGCCTGTCTGTGGCTGATGCTGAACCTGTCCGTGCTCACCTGGCTGCGGTTCATCGCGTGGATGGTCCTCGGCGTGATCGTGTACTTCGTGTACAGCCGCAGGAACTCCTTGCTGGGCAAGCGAATGAAGGACGATGCCGACAACAGCGTGTCTTGATGTCGGTTCGACGTGGACCAAGGGCGCGCTCGTCGGCGACGACGGCGCGCTTCTGGCCACGGCACAACACGCCACGACCCCGCCGGAAGTCCTCGACGGGGTCAAGGCAGTCCTCAAGGAACTCGGCGGCGCCGATCAGGTGCTCGCCTGTTCCTCGGCCGGCGGCGGGCTGCGGCTCGCCGTGGTCGGTCATGAACGCCTGATCAGCGCGGAAGCCGGGCATCGGGTCGCGTTGTCCGCCGGCGCCAAGGTCGTCCACGTCTCCGCGGGCGAGTTGGACGGCGCGGGGATCCGTGCGCTCAGGGACGCCGAGCCGGACGTCGTGCTGTTGGTCGGCGGAACTGACGGCGGTGACGCGAAAGTGCTGCTGCACAACGCGGCCGCGTTGGCACGTAACCGGATTCGGCCGCCGATCGTGCTCGCGGGCAACCAGCACGCCAGGCTGGAAGCGCTCGAAACCCTGACCGGGCGCACGGTCGTGCCGACCGCGAACGTCCTGCCGGACGTGGGTGAGCTCGAGCCGGGTCCGGCGCGCGCGGCGATCCGGCAGGTCTTCCTGAACCATGTGATCGGCGGCAAACGCTTGTCCCGTGGGACGAAATTCCGCGAACTGGTCAAGGCGGTCACGCCCGATGCCGTGCTCAACGGCGTCTCCCAGCTCGCGAGTGAGGACGCCGTGCTCGTTGTGGACGTCGGCGGCGCGACGACCGATGTCTACTCGGCAGTGTCCACACAGGACGAGGAGGATCGCGCGGTCGGTTTGCCGCAGGACCGGCGGACGGTCGAAGGCGACATCGGGATGCGGTGGTCCGCGCCGGGAATCGTCGCGGAGGCCGAAGCGGAACGACTGGCTGCCGAAGGCCTGGCCGAGTTCGCCGAGCGGCGCGCGAGCAACGTCGGCTTCGTGCCGGACACGCCTGAAGAGTCCGAAGTGGACATCAAACTGGCCGGTCTGGCCGCGATCATCGCGATCCGCAGGCACCTGCGGCTCGTCGAAGGCAGGCTCGGGCCGCGTGGCGCGGGCCTGCTTGTGTTGTCCGGCGGCGTATTCCGGCACGCCGAGGACATCGGCGCGGTTGTGGACGCACTCCGGGCGGATCCTGTGCTGCGGCCCGCCATCAAAGCGGCGCGAATCGTCGTCGACCGGGATTACGTGCTCGCTCCTGCCGGATTGCTCGCGCAGAACGGTCAGGTCGAGGCCGCGCGACGACTGTTGACCACGATTCAGGGAGATCGGTAGCTTCGTGCGCTGTGACCGAATTGTACGGCGAGACAGTATTCGGGGCGGATCACGACCTTGAGGCCATGCGCCTCGACGCGCTGTCCCGGATGTTCGACCCGGCAACGCGCGCCCGGCTCGTGCAGATCGCCCGGCCCGGCATGCGCTGCCTGGACGTCGGCGCCGGGCTCGGCCGGATCTCCGGCTGGCTGGCCGAGGTGTGCGCGCAGGTCATCGCGGTCGACCGGGATACGAGGCTGCTCACCGATCTGCACAAGGTGTTCCCGACCGTCCAGGTCGTCGAGGCCGACATCACCGAAGACCTGGCGCTCGGCACGTTCGACATCGTGCACAGCCGCCTCGTCCTGATGCACCTGCGCGATCGTGTCGAAGTCTTCCATCGCCTCGCTGACCTGGTGACACCCGGCGGCTGGCTGGTACTGGGCGAAGCCGTCGAAGCGCCCGCGCTGATCAGCCCGCCGGCGAGCCCGTTCCGTCAGCTGATGGAAAAGCATTGGCGCACCTTGGAAACAGCCATCGGTACGGACGGACAGTGGGGCTACCGATACCCAGACCTGTTGCGGGAAACCGGGTTTGCGGACGTCGGCGTGGAGCTGTACCAGCCGCCGATCACCACCACGTCCGCTGCGGGCCAGTTCTTCCAGCTCGGCTTCCATCACCTGCGCGACCGGATTCTCGCCGACGGCCTTGTCGACGAGGCGACGTTCGATGAAGCCATGAAAGCCATGCGGGAACCGGGTTTCAGCGACCTCGGCATGGGTTTGCTCACCGCGTGGGCGCGTAAACCTACATGAGTCCGGCGGCGATCGCGACGGCCTCGTCCCACTCCGGGTCGGCGTAGTAGTCGCTGTGCCGCCGGACACCCGGTGACCAGCGCAGACCAGGGACGGGCTGGAGCTGCGGGTCGGGCAGCCAGTGATCACTGCCGAGTACCAGCGCGCCCGAGTCGGTGGTCCTGGCCGGGGTGAGCGGCCCGCTGCTGCCGTCCGGACGGAACCCCATGCCGATCATCTTCGAGTCGTACACCTGGCGCCGCCACGTGGTCACGGCCCCGCCCAACGGATCCGTGCCCCGGCACAACGCGCGCCAACGGCCGTCGAGCTCGCCGTGCAGCTCAGCCAACGACCGATGCGGCACGACGCTCGGGAAAGCACGCGGATACGCCCACTGCAAAGGAGATCCGGCGGTCACCAGCCCGACGCGTTCACGGTCCTCGGGCGGCAGCGTTTCCATCAACCGGGACGCCGCGACGACTGCGATCAGGCTGCCGTGGCTGTGGCCGGTGATCACGACCCGGGTGCTGCGGTCCTGCAGGTGTTCCGCAGCCCGTTCGGTCAACTCGGGAATGACCTTGAGCGCGTAGCAAGGCGGCACGACGGGATGCGACTCCCGGGGCCAGAAACACGCCAAGTCGGCGAGGATCCCCAACGTGCGTGACAGGTCCGGGCGCCGGATCGCTTGGTACACCGCGCGCATCAGAGCCGCGGCGAGGAAACCCAGCGCGAAGACGCCGACCGCCGAGAACGGTTCCATCCATTCCGGCAGACCGACCCCACGAAGCCGCATCCAGATCGAGACGCCCGCACCCAAACCCAGTGCGGCCCCGCACGCGAGCAACAAGTGGTGTAGGTGATTGCGCTGGAAACGCGCGTTACGCCAGGCACGTGTGGCTGTCGCTTGTTCCGCGGGTGGTGAATCCGCGTGCAGCAGGCTGGATTCCGGCGGCTGGGCGCCGCGCCTGTTCCTGCGCCACCTGTGCACGGCGGTGATCGAGCCCAGCAGCAGGCCGATCACGAGCGCGAACGCCGCCGAGGCGCCCCACAGCAACGTGACCGGTTCGTAGCCCGCCGGAAGCTCCAACCCGTTGCTGCCCAACAGTTCCCGTACCGTGATCGCGACACCGGCACCGAATCCGCCGCCCAGCAGAGCGGCGATCACCAGCACGATCGGCGACATCCAGCCGCCGGCCCACGGCCGCAGCTCACGCGGTTGCTCCGCCCAGAACTCGCGGCGTGCGAGCAAAGCGGCTGGTATCAGGACGAGCCCGAACAACACGCACACCACCACGAGCACGCCGGTCGTGCCTTCAATGGTGATGTCAGTGCCCGCGAGCTCATTCGGCAACGGATCCTGCGCCACTGCCGTGCTGACCACGAGCAGCACGCTGACGAACAGCAACACCCGTCGCGTGACACGTCCCAACGCGAGTCGCAACCAACGGCCGGCCCGATGCGGAGTCGCGCCCGTTGGATCGTCCAACAGCAGCACGCCCAACGCGGCGAGCACCAACAACGTCAGACCGATTACCCATTGGCTCGTCACGACAGGAGAAGCAGTGAACGGGCCGCCAGACGGAAGCAACGCCAGCACGGCCAACCCCGCCACGGTGTGCAGCGCGCGCAACGTCGGAGTGTCCGGATCTGCGACGAGACTCGCACCGGGCATACGACGAGGCCGGTTGCCTGGCACCGGACTCGGCAGCGGCGGCGCGTTCACCGACCACGTCACCGCGGACACGCGGGCAAGCAACAGCACAACAAGCAATGCGGGCAGCAACCCGACAACGGGACGGAACCCGCGTAGCTCTCGTAGCCAATCCGGCACGACTCCGCCCATGCACGCCGCACCAGGAGCGAGGCATTGCGCGGCCACGAGATCCAGGCTGACGACGGCCACTTGCGTGACGAAGAGCACAGTCAGCAGCAACGCGGCCAACCGCAGCAGCGACCGGCCGACCAAGCCCAACGCGGCGGCGGGCCGGTTGTCGTGCGGCACCGGCGGAAGCATCCAGTGCGCCAGGTTGGCCAGCGTGAACGGGAACATCAGGGCCCAAGTGGACTTGCTCAGACCACCAGAGGTCATGCCGCTCCACAGATATCCCTCGACCACACGCGGCACCGAACGGTCACTCGTTCGTAGCAACGGGCCCGGACCTGGGCGGCGCAACCGGTCGGCCGGGCGCACGATCCGGCCGATGCCGTCCCCGGCGACATCCACCGCGGCAACGGCTCCGACCAGGGATTCCGCGGTCGTGCCCATGATGCCGTGCACGCGTAGCTCGACGACGCGTGTATCGGACCCGGGCATTAGCAAGATGACTCCGTTGAGTGTCGAGGCTCCGCGAACAGGGCGGCGGTAGTGTTCGGCGTAACGAGTTTGGAGGGAATTGGGCGATGACCGCTGAAGACACGCGGAACGTGACCGGGGCTCGGTACGCCGGCAAGATCGGCGACATCGACTTCGCGGTGGCGGATCTGTCTCTGGCCGAGTTCGGCCGCAAGGAGATCCGGCTGGCCGAGCACGAGATGCCGGGCCTGATGGCGCTGCGCCGGGAATACTCCGAGGTCTACCCGCTGCGCGGGGCCCGGGTCTCCGGCTCGCTGCACATGACGGTGCAGACCGCGGTGCTGATCGAGACGCTTGTCGCGCTGGGCGCGGAGGTCCGGTGGGCGTCGTGCAACATCTTCTCCACCCAGGACCACGCCGCCGCCGCGGTCGTGGTCGGCCCGCACGGCACACCGGAGGAGCCCAAGGGCGTGCCGGTGTACGCCTGGAAGGGCGAGACGCTGCCGGAGTACTGGTGGTGCACCGAGCAGATGCTGACCTGGCCGGACGGCAAGCAGCCGAACATGCTGCTGGACGACGGCGGCGACGCGACGCTGCTGGTGCACAAGGGTAAGGCGTACGAGGCGGCCGGAGTGGTTCCCTCCGCCGAGGACGACGATCCCGAGGAGTGGAAGGTCATCCTGGACACCCTGCGGGCGTCCCTGTCGGCCGACCCGACCAAGTGGACCCAGATCGCGAACGAGATCAAGGGCGTGACCGAGGAGACCACCACCGGTGTGCTGCGGCTCTACCAGCTGGCGGCGGCCGGTGAGCTGCTGTTCCCGGCGATCAACGTGAACGACTCGGTGACCAAGTCGAAGTTCGACAACCGCTACGGCATCCGGCACTCGCTGATCGACGGCATCAACCGCGGCACCGACGTGCTGATCGGCGGCAAGGTCGCGGTCGTCTGCGGCTACGGCGACGTGGGCAAGGGCGCGGCGGAGTCGATGCGCGGCCAGGGCGCGCGGGTGATCGTCACCGAGATCGACCCGATCTGCGCGTTGCAGGCCGCGATGGACGGCTACGCGGTGCGCAAGCTGGAGTCGGTGATCGGCGAGGCGGACATCGTGATCACCACCACGGGCAACAAGGACGTGGTGACCGCAGACCACATGTCGCAGATGAAGCACCAGGCGATCCTGGGCAACATCGGGCACTTCGACAACGAGCTGGACATGGCCGGCCTGGCGCGTTACCCGGGGATCCGCCGGATCAACATCAAGCCGCAGGTCGACGAGTGGGTGTTCCCGTCCGGCCGGTCGATCATCGTGCTGTCCGAGGGCAGGCTGCTCAACCTGGGCAACGCCACCGGGCACCCGTCGTTCGTGATGTCGAACTCCTTCTCCAACCAGGTGATCGCGCAGATCGAGCTGTTCACCAAGAACGAGGAGTACGACAAAGAGGTCTACCGGCTGCCGAAGCGGCTCGACGAGTACGTCGCCAAGATCCACCTCGAGGCGCTCGGCGGCGAGCTGACCAAGCTCACCAAGGAGCAGGCCGAGTACATCGACGTCGACGTCGAAGGCCCCTTCAAGTCCGACCACTACCGGTACTGAGTTGCTCGTGAGTGTTTTCGCCGGTTCTAACCGGCGAAAACACTCACGACGGTTTTCTAGGTCCACTCGATCAGGACCTCCGCGAGGCCGGCCGGGAGATTGGTGAAGTAGCCACTGGTCACCCGGCCGAGCCCGCACACAAGACCCTCCGAGCCCACGGGTTCCGCGCCGACGCGCGCCCGGAACTGCCGCGTGACACGCGCGGGCATGGCCTTGCGGTGGAAGGCGTGCTGCACCAGATACGTCCCGACGCCGCGCAGGAACGTCCGTTCCATGCCAGGTGACGGCCCGCCGGAGCCGTCGGTGATGGTGAAGCAGAAGACGTGCGTCTCGCCTTCGGCCAGCCTGCGGTCGAACAGGAACTCCATCGCCATCACACCGGACGCGGCCATCCGCCGGACCCGGCCGAGCCGGCAGCCCTCGGCGGTGTTGATCTCGACCCGGTCGATTAGGCAGCCCTCGTCGCCGCCCCACGTGGCGAAGTAGCGGTCCGGGCCGGACCGCGCGGCCGTGACGACGAACCGGGTTGTCTGTGAACGCTGCTCCTGATGCGGCCCCAGCAGCACGTAGTCGTGCACAGCGTCGATCCGCAGATCCGCGTTCGTCCGTGTCTCCGGGGCGGCGTCGAATTCGGCCAGCAGCGCGGGAGCGTCCACAAAAGCCTTGCTGACCTCAATGAACTTCGGCACGACCTCGTCGACCTTGCCCGCCCGTTGCCGAGGCCCGATCAGTACGACCAACGAGTCGGACGGCAGCCGCAACACGGTTTCCAGCGCACGTACCGTGTCGATGGACCGGGGGACTTCGGGATGACGCAGGCCGCGCTGCCAGTAGCTGAGCGTCGACTGGCCGATCTTCACGCCCAGCCGCTCCAGGTGCGCGGTGATCCTGGTCAGCGACAGTCCCCGGTACTCGATCGCCTCCCGCAGCGCACGGTGGAAGGGGCCGTAACGCAGCGCGTCGCCGAGGCGTTCAGGCAAAGGCCCGTTGTCCAACCCTTCTCCAATCGTGCGGGCGTTCACGACCTGTGAATGAACCGTGAACGTTCACAGTAGTTCCTGATGGGAACGAGAGGTAGGTGCGAACGATCCCCTCGCGTGCCAGTTGGGGTTGCCCTCCGGGATCGTTTGATCGCACTGTGTTCAGCAAAGCCGTGCCGGCGTTCCGATCGGCCTCCCTGCAACCGGTCGAACCACGCCCGGCCCGGCACGTTGAGGGCGAGAAGGGAACCCAGGCCCATGCCGGCGCTCAGGCTCACGCGGCTGCCGACGACCCGCTTGCGGGGTCGAGCATCGGCGCCGATGACCCGCTTGCGGGGTCGCGCATTGGCGCCGATGACCCGCTTGCGGGGTCGAGCATCGGCACTGCCCGCGACCGCGATCCTAGGTGTCGGTCTCGCCCTCGGCACGGCCCAGCCGGCCGTCGCCGAACCGGCGCCGATGGCCAAGGTGACCGCCAGGGGTGAACGTGAGATGAGCGCCGATCAGGCGCCCGCGACACGGGAACTGCTGCTGCTTTTGGCAGCAATGGGCGGTCTGGTCATCGGCGCCGGAGGCGTCATCGTCGTCGGCCGCGCCCGGGTCAGCTGATCTGGAGTCCCTGCCGCGCTTACGAAGCGGATGGTTCTGGCGGCTTGTCCGCCGTTGCCCGGCAGGTTCTTGAAAGTCCTTTATGGATATCCACTGTGGATAGAACGGTGCCGGGGCGGGAGAACCGCCCCGGCACAAAGGACCTTTTCCGCACGTGCGTCGCCCTGTGCCGTATTCAGCAGAGTCGCTGTGCCATCGAGTGCCCAGCGGACGGCGTTCTCCCGCTGGCCCCCAGGTCCTGTGTGGATCGGGCTAACGGTAACCGGTCCAGCGAACGGCTTTCTCAGCCGACCAGCCCACGATCACACCGCTGTCGTTGATCGCCTCCGCCATGGTGCGAGCCTGAGGATCCGTGGGTTTGATCGAGCCGAGTGCGGTGAACACGCCGTCGGCACTCCACCGCGCGCCAAGCTGACGACCGTCATCAGTGGTCACGTCGCCTACGGCCGTGCCGTCTTCGTTGATGGCAGCCGCACGGCCATTCGGTTTGGTGGCGCCAGGCGCGCCGCCGAGATTCCGCATCGTGCCGTCCGTCTCCCAGCGGACGGCGTAGTACTTGGTGTACGGGGCTCCGTCGGCGACCTCGATCTGGCCGGCCACCTGACCCTTGTCGTTGATGTCCCACGCGCTGCCCGGCAGGCCCGACAGCCGCCAGGCGATGCCAGTCGGACTCCACGTCACTGGATACCGGTATTGGTTGTCCGCGGACCAGCCGACCGATGTCCCGTCCGCGTTGACCGCCTGGACCACGGCGGACAGTCCACCGGGGACCGGCGGCAGCGGGATGATCGTGCCGTCGTTCGCCCATCGGAACGCGCCGTTCGCGCAGTTGCCGACGATCCCGCCGGTGTCGTTGATCGCGTAGGCGGTGCAGGAGAACTGGCCCTGTGGAGTGGGAAGTTCGCTGATGGCGCCGTCCGGCGCCCACCGCGTCGCAGTCCCAGTGACCGAACCGACGACCGTGCCGCTTTTGCTGATGCCCATCGCAGTGCCGCCTACTTGACCCGGTAACACCGGCAGTGCGGTGATTCGGCCGGTTGCCGACCAGCGGACGGGTTGCTCAGCGCCGCTGCTGTTGTCCGCACCTCCGACGGACATGCCGTTGTTGTTGATGTCCCGGACTCGGGTGAATGTGCCACCCGGCAACGGATCGAGTGCGCTGACCAAGCGGCCGGACTGGGCCGACGCGGGTGTCACGGACATGGCCGCGATCACGGCCGTCGCCAAGACAAGCACCTTCATGAGTACCTCCCCGGATGAACATGAGACGTGCTGCCGGGTACACGCTCCTAGGGCGTCGTAGGGTTGCCACGTGGGTCGACTTGTGGTCATCGAAGGTCTGGACGGGTCTGGGAAGCGCACCCTGGGCGCCGCTCTCGTCGAAGCGTTCCAGCGGCGTGGCGCCAAAGTCGCGCAGCACGCGTTCCCGCGCTACGGCGAGAGCGTGCACGCCGATCTGGTGAGCGACGCGCTGCACGGCCGTCTGGGCGACGTCGCCGACTCGGTGCACGGCATGGCTGTCCTTTTCGCACTCGACCGTCACGGCGCGCGTGAACAGCTGCTGCGAGACCTCGAGAACTACGACATCGTGCTCGTCGACCGGTACATCGCGTCGAACGCCGCCTACCAGGCCGCCCGGCTGCACCAGGACGAGCACGGCGAGATCGTGGAGTGGATCCGTCAGCTCGAAGTGGACCGGCTCGGCCTGCCCGTACCGGACCGCCAGCTGCTCCTGCGGGTCCCGGTCGACCTGGCCGCGACCCGGGCCGCGACCCGCGACCGGGTCAGGGACACGTACGAAAAGGACGGCGGGCTGCAGACCCGCTGCGCCGCCCTCTACGACGGACTGGCCCGGATCGGCTGGCTGGCGCCGTGGCTGGTGCTCGACGGCAGCACCGACCAGGATTTCGACCAGCTCAGCGCCGCCCTGTCGGCCGACGCGTAACGCAGCCGCCTGCTGATACGTATACGACACCATCGAACTCAGCGCTGGTCGCGACGAGGCGATCGAATGGAGTGAATGGGTGATACACCGGCATGATCAGCGGGTTGCGCACGGGCCCGGCGGGGAAAGTGCGACGATAGGGGGCATGAAGGCACGCGTGCTGGTTGTGGACGACGACCCGGCCCTCGCCGAGATGCTGACGATCGTGCTCCGCGGTGAAGGGTTCGACACCGCGGTCGTGGCCGACGGCTCCCGCGCGCTCCCCGCGCTGCGCGAGCTCAAGCCCGACCTGGTGCTGCTCGACCTGATGCTGCCCGGCATGAACGGGATCGACGTCTGCAAGGCGATCAGAGCCGAGTCGGGAGTCCCGATCGTCATGCTGACCGCCAAGAGCGACACCGTCGACATCGTGCTGGGCCTCGAGTCCGGCGCGGACGACTACGTGGTCAAACCGTTCAAGCCCAAGGAGCTGGTGGCCAGGGTGCGGGCGCGGATGCGCCGCACCGAGTCCGAGCCTGCCGAGGTGCTGGCGATCGGCGATCTGACCATCGACGTACCCGGCCACGAGGTCACCCGCGAGGGCAAGGCGATCCAGCTGACCCCGCTGGAGTTCGACCTGCTGGTCGCGCTGGCCCGCAAGCCGCGCCAGGTGTTCACCCGCGAGGTCCTGCTCGAGCAGGTGTGGGGCTACCGGCACGCGGCCGACACCAGGCTGGTGAACGTGCACGTCCAGCGGCTGCGCTCGAAGGTCGAGAAGGACCCGGAGCACCCCGAGGTCGTGCTGACGGTCAGGGGCGTGGGGTACAAGGCGGGGCCTCCGTGATACTGGGCGTATGAGGCGTTTTTTCGCGCGGTCCAGCCGGTTGGTGATCCGGCAGCTGGGCCGCGCGGTGGCGTTCAGCCGTGAGCGGGCTGTCGCGTTCGGTGAGCTGTGGCGGCGTTCGCTGCAGGTCCGTGTCGTGGTGAGCACGCTCGCGCTGTCGTCGGCGGTGGTGTTCGTGCTGGGCATGGTCCTGCAGAACCAGATCACCGACCGGCTGCTGTCGTCGAAGCAGGAAGCCGCGATCGCCGAGACGCATGCCGCGGTGGCCACCGCCAACCGCGAGCTGCTCGGCGTGAACGTGCTGTCCGACGGCTTCCGCGAGCGTCTCAGCGGCGCGGTGAACAAACTGTCCAGCTCCTCGGCGGACGAGGAGGGCACCGAGACGGTCGCGGGCGCGTTCGACCCGATCATCGCCTACGACGGCCGGGGCGTCCCGGACAGCATCCAAGCCGGCTCGAACTACTCCGACGTGCCGGAGTCACTGCGCGCGTTCGTGCAGAACGGCCAGCTGGCGCGGCAGATCGCCACGGTCGACCGCGGCGGCGTACGCACCACGTTCCTGTTCGTCGGGGCGCCGGTGACCAGCGCGAACCGGCCGCTGCAGCTGTACCTGCTGTTCCCGTTGACCACCGAGCAGAACACGATCAACGTCGTGCAGAGCACGCTGGTCGTCGGCGGGCTCGTGCTGCTGGTGCTGCTGGCAGGCGTGGCCAATCTGGTGACCAGGCAGGTCGTCCGGCCGGTCCGGCGAGCGGCCGAGGCGGCGGAACGGTTCGCCACCGGTGAACTGGACGAACGCATGGCCGTGATCGGTGAGGACGACGTGGCCAAGCTGGCCGAGTCGTACAACCAGATGGCCGAGAGCATCAAGTACCAGATCCAGCAGCTGGAGGAGTTCGGCCAGCTGCAACGCCGGTTCACCTCGGACGTCTCGCATGAGCTGCGCACGCCGTTGACGACCGTGCGGATGGCCGCGGACGTGCTGCACGCCTCCCGCGCCCAGTTTCCCGCCGGGCTGGCCCGGTCGACCGAGCTGCTGGTGGACGAGCTGGACCGGTTCGAATCGCTGCTCGGCGACCTGCTGGAGATCTCCCGGCTGGACGCGGGCGTCGAGGAGCTCGTCGCCGAGGTCACCGACGTCCGTGCGATCGCCAAGCGGGCGCTGGACTCGGTGCGGGTGGTCGCGGAGAACGCGGGCAGCCGGATCGAACTCGAACTGCCCGCCGCGGCCGCGACCGCCGAGGTCGACGCGCGCCGGATCGAACGGATCCTGCGCAACCTGCTGGCCAACGCGGTGGACCACGGCGAGGGCCACCCGGTCCGGCTCAGGCTGGCGTTCAACGACTCCGCGCTCGCCGTGACCGTCCGGGACTACGGCGTCGGCCTGCGGCCCGGCGAGGCCGACCTGGTGTTCAACCGGTTCTGGCGCGCCGACCCGTCCCGCAACCGGCACACCGGCGGCACCGGCCTCGGCCTGGCGATCAGCGTCGAGGACGCCCGGCTGCACGGCGGCCGCCTGGAAGCGTGGGGAGAGCCGGGGCTGGGTGCGAACTTCCGGTTGTTGTTGCCCCGCCAGCAGGACGTCGAGCTGGGCGAGAGCCCGCTGCCGCTGCGGCCGGACGACGACGTACCCGCCGAACCACTGGAGGAGGTCCGGTGACCCGCCGGCTGATCGTGGCGCTGGCCTGTGTGCTGCTGGTCGCGTCCTGCGCCAACATTCCCGAGCAGACCAACGCCTACGTGATCCAGAGTTCCGCGTCGCAGCCGCAGCAAAAGGTCCAGCTGCCCGACCGGGACGCCGACCCGATCATGGTCGTGCGCCGGTTCATCGAGGCGAGCGGCGACACCGCGGTGGCCGAGGCGTACCTGACCGAAGAGGCGAAACGCCTGTGGCGCCCGGACAACCAGCCGACCATCGTGGAGGACGACTTCAGCACGGTGCCCAAGACGCAGGGCATGGAGTCCGATCCGGACACCGCCAGCGTCGAGGTGAAGTCCACGACCAAGGGACGGCTGGACTCGCGCAAGTCGTTCCACGTCCAGGTCAACCAGCAGAGCGGGATCGTCAAGCTGGTGCGCCAGGACGGCGTGTGGCGGATCAGCGAGACGCCGAACAACGGCCTGATCATCCCGATCTCGGCGTTCAACAACAACTACCGGCCGGTGAAGCTCTACTTCTACGACGCGTCACGGGAAGTCCCGGTCCCCGACCAGCGCTACCTGCCCGGCACCCCGGGGCCGTCGCCGAGCGACATCGTCAGCCTGCTGCTGCAAGGCCCCGCCACGGTGTTGCAGGGCGCGGTCCGCAGCGCGTTGCCGTCATCCGCGGTGCAACGGACGAACGTGACGTCGTCGTCGCGCGATGGCGCGACGGTCGTGAACCTCGGCATGCTCGGCAATCTGACCATTGAGGACAAACGCGCGATCGCCACGCAGATCGTGCTGTCCCTGCAGGATGTCGCGACGACGACGGTCCGGCTGCAGGTCGAAGGCATGCCGCTGGTGCCCGACCAGCCGGACTGGAAGGTCAGCGACATCCAGCCCGACAGCGACCGCACGACGCCACGGGCCCAGCTGACCGGGATGATGATGGTCGGAAACCGGGTGAAGGACCTGCGCGACGGCAAGCCGATCGCCAACCCGGCCGGAACCGGCGAGTACCGCGTGGAAAGCGCGGCCCAGTCGGTGGACGGCTCACAGCTCGCGGTCGTCGAACGCCTCAACACCGGGCAGCTGCAACTGCGGGTCGGCGGGCTCAACGAAGGCCTGCGCCAGATCGAGCAGCGGACCGCGACCGAGATGACCCGGCCGACCTGGCAGTACCCGGTGGCGTCGAACGAAATCGGCAACGAGGTCTGGGTCGTCGCGGACGGCACGATCATCCGGGCCGTGCGCAACCGTGAGGGAACCTGGGTGCCGCTGCCGGTCAACCAGGCCGAGATCGACAGGTACGGCAAGATCACCGAACTGCGCCTGTCCCGCGACGGCGTCCGCGTCGCGGTCGTGGCCGACGGAAAGCTCCTCGTCGGGGCCGTCGTGCGGTCCACGGGCTCGACGGATGTGGCGATCTCCGCGCCGAAGCAACTGCTGCCGTCGATCACGAACGTCGTCGGCCTCGACTGGCTCGACCCGAGCCGGCTCGTCGTCGCCACGAACACCCCGACCGGTCCGGTCTGGCAGGTCCCGGTCGACGGGATCCAGGCGCAGCGCTACAACCTCGCGAACCTGACGTTGCCGCTCTCGTCGATCACGGCGGCGCCCAGCCGTCAGATCGTCGTGACGGACGCGGTCGGGATGTGGACGGCGTCGGACATCGGCCAGGTCTGGCTGCCGCACCCGCAAAGCCAGGCCCAAGGCCCGACCGCGCGCCCGTTCTACCCCGGCTGACCAGCCCTGACCGGAAACTGTCGGTGGGGCGTGCCATCGTCTGACCCGTGCTGCGGGCGTTGGTGGAACTGCTGGTGCCGTCGTGCTGTGCGGGGTGCGGCGAACCCGGCGATGCCCTGTGCGCGCGATGCAAACTCGGCATGACTGAGCTCAGACCTGTGCGCCGCGCGCATGACACGCCTCCGATGTATGCGCTGGCGGAATACGACGGCGCGGCCAGAAGGGCAGTGATCGCGTACAAGGAACGCGGCCGGCGAGAGCTCGCGGCCCACTTCGGAAGCGTGCTCACCGAAGCGCTGACCGATCTGCCGACCGCGGCGGTGGTCCCGGCGCCGTCGAGACCAGCGGCGATCCGCAAGCGCGGCTACGACCATATGCGTCTGGTCGCCGACCACACGTCCGCGCCCGTCCGCCCGGTCCTGAAGCTCGACCGGCGGGCCAAGGACTCCGTCGGACTCGATCCCGACGAGCGGGTGCTGAACCTCGCGGGCCGGCTGATCTCCGAGCCGATCGCCGGTGCGGTGGTCTTGATCGATGATGTTGTCACCACCGGAGCCACTGCTACTGCCTGTTGCAGGGCGCTCACCAGGGCCGGAGCCGACGTGATCGCCGTACTGGCGCTGACTGCTACCTAGATCGGCTGCATACCCCCACACGGGTGAATCCTGGCCGGGAACCAAGATCGGTTTCCGGCCGTTGAAACGGTATGGAACGCCGGGATGAACAGCCGGTGGGCCCGTTGGAGGGACAACGGGACCCATCCGAGCCAGCCCGGACAGCGACCGTGCTGGGCAGATCACTCCTCCACAAGGGTGAAAACCGCCCTTGTCGTGTGGACTGCACGCCAACACTCCGGTATCACGACGGGCCCTTTGCTGTGCTCGGCGTCACTCTCCGTCGCGGCGCGAGTTCGCCCGCCATGGGGACTGTTGCTCAACCGCAACCCGGGCTAACGTGCAGCGCTATCAGCCCCGGCATGAGGGAGGAGGCGATCAGCCCATGACCCTGGCGCCGGTGGGGAGTTGAGCCTCACAGAGGCAACGGCTCAGCTCGGCAGGACCCCGGACGCCATGCTTTCGCCGATCAAATGGCTCGCAGTGAACAGCGAGGAGGTCGTGTATGGACATCGTCGTTAAGGGGCGCAACGTCGAAGTACCCGATCATTACCGGGTACACGTTTCGGACAAGCTCGCCCGGCTGGAGCGGTACGACAAGAAGGTCATCCGCTTCGATGTTGAGTTGTTCCATGAGCCCAACCGCAGGCAGATGAAGAACTGCCAGCGGGTGGAGATCACCGCCAAGGTCCGCGGACCCGTCGTCCGCTCCGAGGCCTGCGCAGGCGATTTCTACGCCGCGCTCGACTCCGCGGTGAACAAGCTCGAGAACCGGTTGCGCCGGCTGCATGACCGCAGGCGTGTGCACCACGGGCGACGTAGCCCGGCCTCAGTGGCGGAGGCGACTGCCTCGCCAGCGATCGGCTCCGTTGACGCTGCGCCGGAACTGCGCGCGCGCAACATGACCAACAGCCAGCGTGCCGCGCAGACCGCGCTGCTGGAAGCGCCGGAGTACGAGGGTGTCGTACCCGAGCAGCGTTGGGACGACGGTCTGGAAGACCCCAGGCCAGGTCGCATCGTGCGGGAAAAGGAGCACCCCGCGACTCCGATGAGCGTTGACCAGGCCCTTTACCAGATGGAACTGGTCGGGCACGACTTCTACCTCTTCTTCGACGTCGACGAAGGCCGGCCGAGCGTGGTCTACCGCCGCAAGGGCTTCGACTACGGCGTCATCAGAATGTCCTAGACCTTCGAGATAAGGAGAACGTCCCGGGAACCCTGAGGCTCCCGGGGCGTTCTTGTATACGGGAGCACGGTCAAGACGCATGGCCGTGCAGGCCTGCATGCCGGTTCCCTACGATGGGGGAGAGGTGCCCTCGTCGGCGGGCGCACAGTCGATCACGTAATGAGGTCAGGGCAACATGGTGCTGGGTCGGATACTTCGTGCGGGCGAGGGTAAGACGCTCAAGCGCTTGCGCAACATCAAAGACCACATCAACGCCCTCGAAGAGGACGTCATCAACCTCACCGATGACGAGCTGCGCGCCAAGACCGCCGAGTTCAAGAGCCGGTTCCAGGAGGGCGAGGACCTCGACGACCTGCTGCCCGAGGCGTTCGCGGTGGTCAGGGAGGCCGCCAAGCGGGTGCTCAACCAGCGGCACTACGACGTGCAGATCATGGGTGGCGCCGCGCTGCACCTCGGCATGGTCGCCGAGATGAAGACCGGTGAGGGCAAGACGCTGACCTGTGTGCTGCCCGCGTACCTCAACGCGATCGCCGGTCGCGGCGTGCACGTCGTCACCGTCAACGACTACCTGGTCGAACGTGACGCCGAGTGGATGGGCCGGGTGCACCGGTTCCTGGGGCTCACGGTGGGCACGATCCTGTCGGAGAAGACGCCGGAGCAGCGTCGCGAGGCCTACCAGTCCGACATCACCTACGGCACGAACAACGAGTTCGGCTTCGACTACCTGCGCGACAACATGGCGCTGAGCATCGACGACTGCGTGCAGCGCGAGCACTACTACGCCATCGTCGACGAGGTCGACTCGATCCTGATCGACGAGGCCCGCACGCCGTTGATCATCTCCGGCCCGGCCGACCAGTCGTCACGCTGGTACCAGGAGTTCGCCCGCCTGGCGCCGTTGATGCGCCGCGACATCCACTACGAGGTCGACGAGCGCAAGCGCACGGTCGGCGTCACCGAGGCCGGTGTCGCGCTGATCGAGGACCAGCTGGGCATGGAGAACCTGTACGAGTCGGCGAACACGCCGCTGGTCGGGTATCTGAACAACGCGCTGAAGGCCAAGGAGCTGTTCAAGCGCGACAAGGACTACATCGTCCGCAACGGCGAGGTCCTGATCGTCGACGAGTTCACCGGCCGCGTGCTGGCCGGCCGCCGCTACAACGAGGGCATGCACCAGGCGATCGAGGCCAAGGAACGGGTCGAGATCAAGGCCGAGAGCCAGACGTTCGCCACGATCACGCTGCAGAACTACTTCCGGCTCTACGAGAAGCTCGCCGGCATGACCGGTACCGCGCAGACCGAGGCGGCCGAGCTGCACCAGACCTACAAGCTGCCGGTCGTGCCGATCCCGCCGAACAAGCCGATGATCCGCAAGGACCAGTCGGACCTGATCTACAAGACCGAGCAGGCCAAGTTCGATGCGGTCGCCGAGGACATCGCCGAGCGGCACGAGAAGGGCCAGCCGGTGCTGGTCGGTACCACGAGCGTCGAGCGCTCCGAGTACCTGTCGAAGCTGCTGCTCAAGATGGGCATCCCGCACGAGGTGCTGAACGCCAAGAACCACAAGCGCGAGGCCGCGATCATCGCGCAGGCCGGTCAGAAGGGCGCGGTCACGATCGCGACCAACATGGCCGGTCGTGGTACCGACATCGTCCTCGGCGGTGGCGAGATCCATGTCGAGCACGACGAGGACGTGCCGGAGGAGGAGCGCGAAGGCGACCTCGCCGGTGACCCGGCGCATGTCCAGGCGACCCGCATCGCGACCGAGCGCGCCGAGGAGAAGGCGCGTGCGACCGCCGAGCGCAACACCAAGCCGATCGCCACGGACGCACGGGAAGAGGCGCTGGGCAACCTCGGCCGGACGCTGCGCGAGATCCTGAACGCGACCGATGCCGTGGCCGAGCAGAAGGCGCTGGTCGCCCGCGTCGGCGGTTCGGGCAAGGTCGAGGAGATGTACTTCAAGCGCCGGGACACTGCGTTCGACCAGCTGGAGCTGAAGGTTCGCGACGGCGTGGACCGGGTGCTGCGCAAGCACGCCGACCTGCCGACCGACGGCATCGCCGACAAGGCCGCCGACGAGGCGCTGACGGTGGTGAAGAAGCAGACCGAGCGTTCCTCCAAGCGCGACCGCGGTGTCGACGAGGAGCAGCGCGAGAGCAAGCTGGAGCAGGCCGTGGGCGCGGCGGTGTACGACGTCGTGCACACCGCCCTGTACGACAAGCAGTTCCAGGCCGTGCGCGCCAGCCTGTTCGACCAGAAGGTCTACGACGCGACCTACGCGGAGGCGTACGAGACCGCGAGCGCGTCCCGTAACGAGATCGCCGAACTCGGCGGCCTGTACGTGCTCGGCACGGAACGGCACGAGTCGCGTCGTATCGACAACCAGCTGCGTGGCCGGTCCGGCCGTCAGGGCGACCCGGGTGAGTCGCGGTTCTACCTGTCGCTCGGTGACGAGCTCATGCGGCGCTTCAACGCCGTGATGGTCGAGCGCGTGATGACAACGCTGCGGGTGCCCGACGACATGCCGATCGAGGCCAAGATGGTCACGCGGGCGATCAAGAGCGCGCAGACCCAGGTCGAGCAGCAGAACTTCGAGATCCGCAAGAACGTCCTGAAGTACGACGACGTGATGAACGAGCAGCGCAAGGTGATCTACGCCGAGCGCCGCAAGATCCTCGAAGGCGACGACGTGCGGCCCGAGGTCGAGCAGATGATGAAGGACGTCATCTCGGACTACATCGACCAGGAGACGGCCGACGGCTACGCCGAGGACTGGGACCACAAGCGGCTGTGGACCGCGTTCAAGCAGCTCTACCCGGTCAAGGTGACCTGGGAGGAGCTCGCCGAGGACGACGAGATGGACCTGGACGCCGAGCACCTCAAGGAGGCGGTCGGCCAGGACATCATGCGGGCGTACCAGGAGCGCGAGGCCACCATCGACGGCCAGTTCGGCGAGGGCGTCATGCGCAACCTCGAGCGCCAGATCCTGCTGACGGTGCTCGACCGCAAGTGGCGTGAACACCTCTACGAGATGGACTACCTGAAGGAAGGCATCGGCCTGCGCGCGATGGCGCAGCGCGACCCGCTGATCGAGTATCAGCGGGAGGGCTACGACATGTTCCAGTCGATGCTCGACGGCCTGAAGGAAGAGACGGTCCAGCACCTGTTCTCGGTCCGCATCGAAGCCGAAGCGCCCCCGCAGCAACAGCCAGTGCAGCCCGCCGAGGTCCCGGCGGCCTTCGCCCGTGCCGCGGAAGCCGCCCAGGCGGCCCAAGCGGACGGAAACGGACGCCACCGCATGCAGGACCCGCCACCGCAGCCCCAGCAGCCCCAGGTCCCACCCGCCCTCCGCGGCGGAATGGCCCAACCACAGCAGCTGAACTACAGCGGCCCAGCGGAGGACGGCGGCGTCGAGTCCCACACCGAGGGCGAGGATGGCCCAGGCGGAGGCGGCCCGCAGTCCGGCACCCGCCGCGAGCGCCGTGCCGCCGCCCGCGCCAACGCCAAGAAGGGCCGCAAGGGCCCCCGCCGGTAACCCACTTTTCACTGGGGCGGTCCTGACAAGGGCCGCCCCAGTGGCATGTCTAGGTGTGGGTGGCTGCTCGGGGGGCGTGGGTTGGATGGCGGGAGCCGCCCCAGTGGCATGTCTAGGTGTGGGTGGGCTGCTCAGGGCGTGAGCTGGATGCCAGGAGCCGCCCCAGTGGATGTCGATGCATGGGCGAGTGGCGCTCGGAGGCCTGGGCTGCGGGGACGCTGCTGGTCGGTGCCGTGTCCCTGGGCGTCCGCGAAGCCATCATCTGGCGGCGCGTCCCAGGCCTCCGGCAAAACTGGGTCATGGCGGCCTTCCGCCTGTGGACAACCGGCGATTGTGGATCTTGAAGCGTCCGAACTTGTCGGTGTCCATCGTTACGCTGGAAGCCGGGGGCCGCAGGCCGCCCCAGTCGCGTATTCAAGGCATTCGGTGGGTGGCTGCCCCGCGGTGCCTGTCCTCGGTCTTCGGCAGATGGCCGCTGCTAGCGGCATGTCTTGGGCCACGGCAAGTTTCTTGCTCGGCGGTTGTCTCTGTCGCGGACAAACTTGTTGTTCGGTGGCGTGTCCCGGGCCTTCGGCAAACCTGGGCTGCGGCAAGTATCCGCCTGTGGACAACTGGTCCTCGCGGATCTTGAACCTTCCGGACTTGTCGGTGCCCACCAATACGCTGGATGTCGGGGGCCGTAGGCCGCCCGACGGACGCCTAAGCCATCAGAACAGCGGAAGCGAGCCTGGTCAGAGCACCGACCAGGTGCTGAGCGGACGGCGGAACGGCGCGCTTCATGGGCAGCCACACCGCGATCTCCCGGTACAAAGCCGGAGCCAGCGGAAGCGCGACAATATCGGATCGACGGTGGGCGGCGAGGGAAAGCCCAGGCAGAACAGCCACACCCTGACCGGCCGCCACCATGGCCTGCATCAACACATAATCGTCCGTCACCTGATGGTGCAGCACAGGCCGGAACGACACGCGAGCACAGTGCCGAACGAACCGTTCCTGGCACACAGGACACCCTGCGATAACCGTGACAGGCCCCAGTTCCTGCACATCGACGGCCTCCTCTGAAGCCAACGCATGCCCAGGAGGCAACGCCACCAGAACAGGATCCCGTCCAAGGATCGTCGCGCCCTGCGGTGGTTCGTCGTGAAAGGTGACCGCGACGTCGACCGACCCGTCCCGCAGAGCGGCCAGCGCCTCGGGCGGCTCTGCCTGTCGCACATCGACCTGCATGCCGGGCTCAGCGCTGATGGCGTCGACAAGCAGGGTGGCGCATGCGGTGGGGAACGCGGCCACCCGCAGCCGCGGGGCGTGCCCGCGCGCCAAGTCGGGCAGGCAATCCCGGGCAGCGGTCAATGAAGCGGCGATCTCGGCAGCGTGACGCGCGAGAACGGCCCCGGCTGACGTCAGCCGGACGCTGCGCCCATGCCGTTCGACCAGAACGCATCCGGCCGAACGTTCGAGGCGCTTCACGTGTTGGCTGATCGCCGGATGCGTCCAGCCGAGTTCACGGGCCGCCGCTGACATCGAGCCGGTGCGCTCGATCAGGTGAAGCACGACGAGGCTGCGGGGATCGAGGTCGAGCAGCATGTCATGAATAGTGACAGGTGCCGTCACCAATTCGCTCTTTTTCTTACAGATCCACGTGGCCACTCTGGTGGACATGGAACTGATCGGGGTCATCGGCGGCATGAGCTGGCAGTCGACGGCGGAGTACCTGCGGCTGTTGAACGAAGGCGTGCGGACACGGCTCGGCGGGTTGCATTCGGCGCGACTTCGAGTCGCCACCGTGGACTTCGCGCCGATCGCGCGGATGCAGGCGGACGGCGACTGGTCCGGCGCGGCACAAGTGCTCGCGCAGGAGGCCAGGTCGCTGGAGGCGGCGGGAGCGCGGTTCGTCCTGATCGCGACGAACACGATGCACAAGATCTACGACGAGGTCGCCGCCGCCGTCACGATCCCGGTGCTGCACCTCGGCGACGTCACTGCCGACGCGGCCCACGCCGCCGGCGTGACCCGAGTGGGTTTGCTCGCCACGAAGTACACGATGGAGCAGTCCTTCTACCGCGACCGGCTCGCGATGCACGGCATCCAGACACTCATCCCGGACGAGGCGGACCGGCGCGCGGTCCAGCGGATCATCTACGACGAGCTGTGCGTCGGGCGAGTCGAGCCCTCGTCTCGTGAGCAGCTGCTAGAGATCGCCCGATCGCTTCTGGCGGAAGGGGCCGAGGGCATCGTGCTGGGTTGCACGGAGCTGGAGCTCAGCATCAGCCCGGAGGCCCTCGACGTCCCGGTCTTTCCCACCACCACACTGCACTGCGAAGCCGCGCTAGAGCTGGCACTGGAGCAGTCACCTCAGGATCCGGAAGTACACGCAACACCACCTCCCGTCGCGGATCTCAAAGCGGCACGCCAGCGCATGGGCCCGTCGCGCCCGAACCCCGTGGTGAGCGGTCTCGACCAGCCCGCACGCCTCGACAACGCCCGCAGCGGGTTGGCAGCTGCGCAGGGAGGTCAGCTGGTAGCGGATCCCCACCGGCGGTGTTGTCCTTAGCCGGGTGACGGTCGCCTGGTAGACGGACTCGGCCACCAGTGTCGTCAGGTGTCCGAGTGGTCTGCGGCCGTCCAGCACTTCGAGGATCTTGGTCACCATCGGCGTGAACTGGGCGTTGTCCGGGCTGGCCGGCGGTTGCACGATCGGTGGCGCGGGCGTCGGGCGCGGGGCTGGTTTGAGGATCTGGCCGCGGATCGGCTCGTAGGTGTGCAGCGGTCGGAGGGTCGGTGCGGTCAAAGTTGTGGTCTCCCCCTGTCGGATTTCTCGCCAACAGAGCCACTGGACCGTCCAATCCGGACAAGGTTCGCTCGTCCGGATGACACCACTGCCGCGTCCGTAATCAGTCTTTTGGAGCAGTGAACGTCACCGGGTGCGTTTTATTTTCACTTGCCCGGTTAATTGTCAGCAATTGCTGCGCGTGGTTACGCTCGGTTCGTCATCGCTTCGAAAGGGGAGAGCAGATGCGCAGGAAATTGGCTGCTTTAGTTGCCTCTGTCATTTCCGTCGGAACCGTCATGATCGGCTTGCCCGCGTCCGCACGGGATCTGCCGCCGCCGTACTGTGACGCCTACAGATACAGCGTCCTGGCCGGTCAGGGTATATCTGTGTTCTGCGACTATTTGCCGTACCCACCCTATCTATATCGGGTGGTCGCGCACTGCGCCGCCGGTTCTTCTTTCTGGTACGAACTGGGCTATTGGGTCGAGCCTGGTTTTGGTCCGTCCAGTGCGGAATGTCACGGCGGTTTGCTCAATGTCGCACGCGTTGTCGGTTATCACGTAGACGAACGCTAATATATTAATATGTCGCCGGGTCGCGGCGGAGGTGTTCGAAACACAACACTGCCGCCGCGCTCGCCACGTTCAGTGATTCCACGCCGCCGCGCATCGGGATCGACACCCAGGAAGTCACGTGCGCGGCCACGTCCTCGCTGACTCCGGCCGTTTCGCTGCCCAGGACGAACGCGACCCGCGATGGCAGATCGGCGGAGAACAGTGACGTCGGCGCGTCCGCGGCCAAACCGAAGATCGGGTATCCCGCCGAGCGCAGCTCCGACGCGGCCTCGGCGGCCGTGCCGCAGCGCAGCACAGGCGCGTGGAAAGCAACTCCAGCGGAGGCCTTCACGACCAACGGATCGATAGACGCGACCCCACGCCGTGGCACCACGATCCCGCCCATCCCAGCGGCGGTCGCGGTGCGCAGGATCATGCCCACGTTGGCGGGCGTCGTAATCCCGTCGAGCAGCAGCACGCCGCGCGGCGGGCGCGGCCCGGACAACGCGTCGGAAAGCAGCTTCATCCGTGGCGCGACGACGTCAGCCAGCACGCCCTGGTCCTGCTTGCCGTTGCCGGCCAGGACCTTGACACGGTGCGCGGACGCGCGTTGCACCTCGACGCCCCGCTCGGAGGCGGCGTCGAGGATCTCGCGCGCGGCGGGGCCACGCGCGGTGTCGGCAAGGACGACCTTGTCCACTTGCAGCGTCGCGTCGCCGAGCGCCTCCAGCACCGGCTTGCGGCCGTACACAGTGACGAATCTGTCCTTGGGTGAAGCCATGCGGGCAGAATCCCATGGCGTACACATGTGCGACGATCAGGGCATGCCGGATCGCCTGTCTGCGGTGGACGCGTCGTTCATCTACCTGGAGGACCAGGCGACGCCGATGCACGTCGGCGGGGTCGCCGTGTTCCGCAGGCCGCGTGGCGGATTCGACTACAACGAGCTGGTCAGGATCATCGAACAGCGCCTCGACCTGATCCCGCGCTACCGCCAGCGGGTGGTGTCCGTACCAGGCCACCTGGCCAGGCCGGTGTGGGTCGACGACGCCGACTTCGACCTGACGTATCACGTGCGGCGCTCGGCGCTGCCGCGTCCGGGCAACGACGACCAATTGCACGACCTGGTCGCGCGGCTGATGTCCCGGCCGTTGGACCCGACCAGGCCGTTGTGGGAGACGTACCTGGTCGAAGGCCTCGCGAAGGGCCGGTTCGCGATCGTCACCAAGACCCACTTGGCCCTGGTCGACGGGATCGGCACGATCGACATCGGCCAGCTCATCCTGGACACGTCCCCGCAGGTCGGCCACAACAGCGACGGCGCGTGGATCCCGCAGCGCTCGCCGACGTCCACAAGACTCCTGATCGACGCGCTCACCGACGCGGTGCAGAGCCCGCGCGAGATGGTCGAGAACGCCCGCGCGGCCGCCGGCGACCTCTTCTCCAGCACGCTCGTCCAGCGGATCGCGGATACGGCAGGCGGCCTGGTCACAGCGATCGGCACGGCGAGCACGGCGCCGAGCGGCCCGTTGAACGTACGAATCTCGCCGCAACGACGGTTCGCTGTGGCACGGACCAGCCTCGAGGACTTCCGTGCGATCCGCAACGAGCACAACTGCACGGTCAACGACGCGGTCTTGACGACGCTCGCGGGCGCGTTGCGGACGTGGCTTCTCTCGCGCGGTCAGTCCGTCACGTCGTCGACCACGCTGCGCGCGTTAGTTCCCTTAGCCGTGCGGGAAGACGAGTCTGACGAGACCGTGCCGGGGATGCTCGGAAATACGGTCACGGCCAAGCTGGTTGATTTGCCTGTGGGCGAGCCGAATGCGGTCGTACGGTTGCACCATGTCAGCCACGCCATGCGGATCCACAACGACTCGGCGACCAAGGTCGCGGCCGGTGCGTTGCGGCGGATGAGCGGGTTCGCGCCGCCGACGCTGCACTCGCTCGGCGCACGGGCCGCGGGTTCGTTCTCCCGCAAGATCTTCAACGTGGTGATCACCAACGTGCCGGGCCCGCAGGAGCCGCTGTACGCGGGCAACGCCAAGATGATGGAGATGTTCCCGGTCGTCCCGCTGGTGCGCAACCAGGCGCTGGCGATCGGGGTCACCTCGTACGACGGTGGCGTCTACTTCGGACTCAACGGGGACCGGGGCGCCATGTCCGATGTGGACAACCTGGCCAGGATGGTCGAGGAGTCCTTGGAAGAACTGCTTTCTACGGTAAGGGTGTGAAGTCGTGCGGGTCTATCTTCCTGCCACGGTCACGATGCTGCACGAGCTGAACACGGCGGGTGAGTTCAAGCCGTTGAACGGCACCGCGTTCGCGCTGACCCCGGCGTTGCGCGAGTCGTACACCGAGGGCTCGGCCGAGGACCTCGAGTACGTCGCGATGGCCGACGCGGCCCGCGCCTCGCTGCGGCTGTTGAACGCCGACCCGGAGGCGATGCGCCGCCGGGTGGTGATCGCGGCCGATGTGGACGGTGTGACCCCGCGACCCGACCTTGACCACTCGGTGGTCCGGGTGTCCGGCCCGATCCTGATCAAGGACGTCAAGGCGATCCACCTGGACGCCTCGGACGCAGAGGATGCGGTGGCCAAGGCCGTCACGGTGATTGACGCTGCGGACATGGGTGATGAGGACGCAGAATTCGTGTTGGGTGACGCCGAGGACCACGAACTGGCCTGGTACGCCACCCAGGAGCTGCCGTTCTTGCTGGAGCTGATGTAGAGGAGCGCTCGATGGACGCCGTCTCGGCCGTGCCGCACCCCCGCAACGAGCCGATCAGGTCATACGCACCGGGAACACCGGAACGCCAGTCGCTGCAAGCCGCGATCGCGGCCTTGGAAGGCGACCAGACCGAGCTGACGATGACGATCGGTGGCGAGGAGTGGATGGCAGGCGGCGACCGGGTGGACGTCGTCCAGCCGCACGACCGCGCACACGTCCTCGGCCAGACCGCGCAGGCGACGCCGGATGACGTGCACGCGGCGGTGGCCGCGGCGAAGGCGGCCGCGCCCGCGTGGCGCGAGCTTCCCTTCGAAGAACGTGCCGCGGTCCTGCTCAGGGCCGCGGACCTGCTGGCCGGCCCGTGGCGCGACAAGCTGAACGCGGCGACCATCCTCGGCCAGTCGAAGTCGGTGCAGCAGGCGGAGATCGACAGTGCCTGCGAGCTGATCGACTTCTGGCGGTTCAACGTCGCCTTCGCCCGCCGGATCCTCGCCGAGCAGCCGGAATCCAGCCCGGGCATGTGGAACCGGTTCGACCACCGGCCGCTTGACGGGTTCGTCCTGGCGATCACGCCGTTCAACTTCACCGCGATCGCCGGAAACCTGCCGACCGCGCCCGCGTTGATGGGCAACACCGTGGTGTGGAAGCCGTCGCCGACACAGGCCTTGGCCGCGCACCACACCATGCGCTTGCTCGAGGCCGCCGGCCTGCCACCCGGCGTGATCAACCTGGTGACCGGCGACGGCCAGGCGGTCAGCCAAGTGGCATTGGGCGACCCGCACTTCGCCGGACTGCATTTCACCGGTTCGACCAAGACGTTCAAGTACCTGTGGCGGACGATCGGCGAGAACCTGGACACGTACCACGCCTACCCGCGGATCGTCGGCGAGACAGGCGGCAAGGATTTCGTTGTGGCGCATGGGTCCGCGGACCCTTCGGCACTGGTGACCGGCTTGGTCCGCGGCGCTTTCGAGTACCAGGGCCAGAAATGCTCGGCCGCGTCGCGCGCTTACGTGGCGCGCTCGTTGTGGGAGGGCGGTGTTCGTGATCGCCTTGTGGACGTGACGAAGTCCTTGTCCTACGGCGATGTCACGGACTTCTCGCACTTCGGCGGCGCGGTGATCGACTCGCGCGCGTTCGCCAAGCACTCGGAGTTGTTCTCCCGGGTGCGGGCCGAGGGCAAGCTGGAGGTGCTGACCGGCGGCGTGGCCGACGACAGCGTGGGTTTCTTCGTGCAGCCAACGATTTTCGTCGGCGGCGACCCGACCGACGACGTGTTCCGGACGGAGTACTTCGGCCCGATTCTCGCCGTGCACGTCTACGACGACGCGGACTTCCCGAAGATCCTCGAAGCCGTGGATTCCGCTTCGCCGTACGGTTTGACGGGCGCGGTGTTCGCGACAGACCGGCACGCGGTGGAGGAAGCTCAACGGGCGCTTCGGTTTACCGCGGGGAACTTCTACATCAACGACAAACCGACGGGTGCGGTCGTTGGGCAGCAACCGTTTGGTGGCAGCCGCGCGTCAGGCACGAACGACAAGGCAGGCTCGATCTTCAACCTGCAGCGCTGGATCAGCCCGCGCTCGATCAAGGAGACGTTCGTCCCGCCGACCGACCACACCTACCCACACATGGGCTAGAAAATCCTCGTGAGTGTTTCGTCCGGTTCTAACCGGCCGAAACACTCACGAGGAGTGCTCAGTGCTCAGTTGGCGATCTGGTCGGCTGGCGGTGCCTTGACGTCGACCGGCTTGCCCCAGTCGGTGTACGTCGCCTCCATCGTCACCTTGACGTTGTTCGGGCCAGGGATCACGCTGGTGATCTTGACCGGCAGGTTGTCCGAGTTGATCCACCAGTCCATGTCGAACGACTTCACGCCGATCGAGCCCAGCGCCTTGGCCGACTCCTTGGCTTCCGGGGTCGGGGCGTTCTCGGCCAGCTTCGCGGTGTCGATGGTGATGTTGTAGTGCGTCACCTCTTCGCCGTCCAGCTGTTCCTTCGTGGTCTTGTTGATCTGGCCTGCCGACTTGATCCGGTCGATCTGCATGCCGATGTCGAAGCTGTCGTCGATGTTCTGCAGCATCGGCGTCATCTGCTTGGACAGCGGGTCGTCGCCGCCCGGCGTGATCTTGGTCCACGGCTTGTCGGGCGTGCCCGCCGCCGCACCGCCCATGCCCGGCGGCATCTTCATGTAGATCACCTTGTCCACCAGGATGATCTCCATTTTCATGCTGCCGATGTCCATCGTCATCTGCATGGCGGAGTTGTCGCCGTCGGCGTTGAACGCGCCCTGGCCCTTGAAGGCCTGGCCGGCGACCCCGGTGGTGAACGTCATCTTGGCGCTCTTCTTGGCGTCGCTCTTGCTGTTGATCGCGTCGGCCAGGTCGTTGGCGCTGCCGAATTCCCTTGTCGTGGCCCCGCCACCGGTAGGCGCCGACGACGTGTTGCCGGAGCCGCCCGCGGCGACCGGTATGCCCGCTTCTTTGCTGGCACAACCGGCCACGGTCAATACGAGCGCCAGGCTCGCGGCCACAATCCCGGTCTTGCGCATGCTTCTGTCCTAACCCCAGCTAGTGCGTACGGACCAAACACGCTAGCAGCAGCCGCCGGGCAAAAGTGGGCGAAGGGCGCTATTCGCCTACTTGCTCACGGGGTGATTCGTCGATTCCAGCGCGTGACGAAAGAAGACGCCGTAGTGATTCGAGCCTGCCATGGCTGGCGCTCCCATCAGCCACAACGGTGTCCAGCATGCAATCGGGATCCTCCGGCGGGCCCAAATGCCCGCAGCCGGACGGGCATTCTTCAGCGGCTTCGACGAATTCCGGAAAAGCGGCAACGATGTCATCGGGCTCTATGTGCGCCAGGCCGAACGAGCGGATTCCGGGCGTGTCGATCACCCAGCCGCCGTCGGGCAGCGCGAGCGCGACCGCGGTGACCGACGTGTGCCTGCCTTTGCCGACCGCGCTGACCACACCGGTTTCCCGGTCGGCGTCCGGCACGAGCTTGTTCACCAGCGTCGACTTGCCGACGCCGGAGTGCCCGATCAGCGCGGTGAGCTGGTCGTGCAGCTGGTCGGCGATCGCTTCGGGCTCCTCGTCCTGCCTGGTCACCAGGACAGGGAGGGCCAGGTCGGCGTAGGCCGCGATGATCTCGTCCGGGCTCGCCAGGTCCGATTTGGTCAGGCACAGCACGGGTTCGAGGCCGCCCGCGTACGCCGCGACGAGCGCGCGGTCGATGAACCCCGTCCGGGGCGGCGGATCCGCCAACGCGACCACGATCAACAGCTGTGACGCGTTCGCGACGACGACGCGCTCGAACGGGTCCGTGTCGTCCGCTGTCCGGCGCAGTACCGACGTGCGGTCCGCGACGCGCACGATGCGCGCGAGCGTGTCCGGCTTGCCGCTCGTGTCTCCGACCAAGTCGACGTTGTCGCCGATGACGACCGGCGTGCGGCCCAGTTCACGCGCCCGCATAGCGACCACGATCTGCTTGGGGTCACCGCCGAGCGCGCACGTCCATCGTCCACGGTCCTTGCCCACGACCATCGCCGTGACCGCGTCGGCGTGCTCAGGACGTCTTTTCGTCCGGGGCCTTGTGCCACGACCTGGGCGGACGCGCACGTCCGACTCGTCGAGCCTGCTCCAGTCGCGGCGCCGGTCCCGCGGGCTCACGTCACTGGCCCCCGCCGAGCATCTGCGCCCACAACCCGGGGAAGTCCGGGATCGTCTTGCTCGTGGTGGCGATGTCGTCCACCTCGACACCCGCGACGACCAGGCCGAGAATCGCGCCCGCGGTGGCCATCCGGTGGTCGGCGAAGGCCTTCCACGGACCACCGTGCAGCGCCCGTGGCCGGATGATGAGCCCGTCTTCGGTTTCCTCGACGTCTCCGCCGATGCCGTTGAGGTCCTCGGCCAACGCGGCCAACCGATCGGTCTCGTGGCCGCGCAGATGCGCGATTCCCCGCAGCACGGACTGGCCGTCTGCCAACGCCGCGAGAGCGGCGATGGTCGGCGTCAGCTCGCCGACATCACGCAAGTCGGCGTCCACACCGGACAGTTGGGACGGGCCAGTCACGGTGAGGCCGTTGGCATCCAGCTCGACTGTGCATCCCATCTGCTCGAGGATGCCGCGCATGGCGTCGCCTGGCTGAGTGGTCTGCGACGGCCAGCCGGTGATCGTCACCCGCCCGCCGGTGACCGCGGCGGCGGCCAGGAACGGCGTCGCGTTGGACAGATCGGGCTCGACGACCCATTCCCGGCCCCGGATCGGGCCGGGCTGCACCTGCCAGGTGTTCGCCTCGGAGTCGTTGACGTCCACGCCGGCGGTCCGCAGCATCTGCACGGTCATCTCGATGTGCGGCATGGACGGAACCGGCTTGCCGTCGTGCTGGACCGTCAAACCCTTGTCGTATCTGGGGCCGGAGAGCAACAGGCCGGACACGAACTGCGACGAAGCCGACGCGTCGATGGTGACCTCGCCGCCGGGCAACGAGCCCTTTCCGTGCAGCGTGAACGGAAGCCGCTCGCCGGTGATGTCCGCGCCGAGGCCGCGCAACGCGTCCAGGATCGTCCCCATCGGACGCTGCCGGGCTTGCTCGTCGCCGTCGAACCGGATCTCGCCCTGCCCGATGGCAGCGGCCGGGGGCAGGAACCGCATGACAGTGCCTGCCAGCCCGCAGTCGACGTCAGCGGGGCCGCGCAGCGCGGCGGGCGTGACCAGCCAGTCTTCGCCCTCGTCGGTGATCTGCACACCCAGCGTGCGCAGGGCGGCGGCCATCAGGTTGGTATCACGACTGCGCAGCGGGGTACGGATAGAAGACGGGCCGTCGGCCAGCGCGGCCAGGATGAGGGCCCGGTTGGTGATCGACTTGGATCCGGGAATGGACACGGTGGCACGGACCGGAGTGGCCGAGACAGGGGCGACCCAAGGCTGCGTCATGGGTCGATGATCCCCCATGCACTCGCCAGGCCAGCGCGCACGTGTCACGATTCGCTTGGAGGTGTTGTCGAATTGTGCGGTAGGTACGCGTCCACCAAGAATCCCGCCACGCTCGCGGCGGAGTTCGACGCCGTTGACGCGACGGAGGACGCGATCAAAGGCCCGGACTACAACGTGGCGCCGACCCGGAACGTGGTCGCCGTGGTGCAACGGCATCCGCGTGACGACGACGGCGAGCCCGACATGTCCACCACGGAGCGCACGCTGCGGGTGATGAAGTGGGGCCTGGTCCCGGCGTGGGCGAAGGATCCGAAGGCCGGCGCGAAGATGATCAACGCCCGCTCGGAGAGCGCGGCGGAGAAACCGGCGTTCCGCACCTCGTGGACGAAGCGAAGGTGCCTGATGCCCGCCGACGGCTGGTTCGAATGGCAGCGCGACGGGAAGGTGAAGCAGCCGTACTTCACCACCCGGAAAGACGGTGCGTCGCTGGCCATGGCGGGCCTGTGGACGGTCTGGCGCGACAAGGAGAAACCCGACAGCGAGCCGTTGGTGACCTGCTCAGTGCTGACCATGCCCGCGGTGGACCAGTTGGCGGAGATCCACGACCGGATGCCGGTGCTGATGCCGCCGGACCGCTGGAACGCCTGGCTCGACCCGGACAACATGGACCCGTCGGGCCTGATCGTCCCGCCGACGGAGGACTTCCTGGCGGCGTTGGAGCTGCGCCCGGTGTCGCCCGCGGTGAACAGCGTCAAGAACAACGGGCCGGAACTGCTGGCCCCAGCGACGGAACAGGACGAACCCGCCCTGTTCGACCAGGGCCGATGACCACCGCCGAAATCCGCACGCCGCGCGGCCTGGCCCGCGCGGAACTGCACTGCGCCGTCGAAGGCCGGGCAGCCCTGCTGCTCGGCCACGGCGCGGGCGGAGGCATCGGCGCACCCGACCTCGTCGCCGCGACCCGCGGGGCAACGGCTGCCGGAGTGCACGTGGCTCTGGTGGAGCAGCCTTACCGGGTCGCTGGGCGGCGTGCCCCGGCTCCTGCCGGGCAGCTGGACGAGGCGTGGCTCGCGGTCGTCGACGACTTGGCCGAGCGGTGGTTCGCGGACCTGCCCCTCGTTTTCGGCGGCCGGTCCTCGGGTGCGCGGGTTGCTTGCCGTACGGCCTCGGACGGAGAGGCCGTGGCCGTGCTGTGCCTGGCGTTTCCGCTGCACCCGCCCGGCAAGCCGGAGAAGACCCGGCAGCCCGAACTGGACGGGGTCGACGTGCCGGTCCTGGTGGTTCAGGGCGAGAAGGACACTTTCGGTCGGCCTGAGCCCGCGCACCACCGGGAAGTCGTGTTGCTTGCCGGTGACCACAGCTTGAAGGCGGACGTGAAGGGCGTGTGCCAGACGGTCCAGGAGTGGCTTTCGCGAGTCCTGCGCCCCTTGGACTGAACCGCCATCCCCGTCAAGGTCGGCTTGTGCTCGGTCAGCCCAGACCGTGCCGAAGCCCGGGTCTCAACGGTGGACATCCGCGAAGGCCGCCCTGTGCTGCAACACAGGAAAATCGCCCTTCACACTCAGGACGAACCACAGTCGAGGTTCGGGATCCACCGCTGTTGATGCGCCGCACCCCCAACCCCAGGACATCCCCCGCCACTCCCGGGGGGACGGCCCCTGGCCAGTCTATCGGGGATATGGGCAGGTCAAGGGGGTTACTGGGCGGTTGTGGACAACTGGATTTGCGAACGGACCCTTCGCGCGGAACCTCAACCGGCGATCTCCGCGACCACCGCACCGGTCAGCTGGACCAAGTCCTGAGGCGCCAGCTCGACCTCCAACCCGCGACGCCCAGCGGAGCAGAACACCGTCTCGAACCCCAAAGCGGAGCTGTCCAGAACCGTAGGCAAGCGTTTGCGCTGACCAAGTGGCGAGATCCCGCCGGCCACGTACCCAGTCGCCCGCTCGGCCGCCGCGACCTCGGCCATCTTGGCCTTCTTCCCGCCAACGGCCGCGGCCAGCGCCTTGAGGTCCAGCTGAGCCGTCACGGGCACGATCCCGACCGTCAACGACCCGTCCACCTCAGCCAACAGCGTCTTGAAAACCCGTGAGGCGTCCAACCCCAGTGCCTCGGCCGCCTCAAGCCCGTACGAGGCCGCTCGGGGGTCATGCGAGTACGAGTGCAGCGTGTGCGGCACCTTCTGCTTGGCCAACAGCGCTGTTCCCGGGGTTGCCTTGCCCGCCATGTGGGGCAGCTTACGGTCGGGAATGGCGCGGCCGTGCACCGTGTTGACCAGGACGTGCTGACCGAGATCGCCCCGCAGAAGGCGCCAAGCCGGCTGATCACACGCCGCGTATCCTCGATGAAGTCGCGAGCGTCGACCGGGATCCGTACCGGTCGGTGGGAAGGGAGCGCGGTGCCGGGCACCGAAACCCAGGTGAACATGGAGCCGGAGAACGCGCAGGAGCGCGCTGCCCGGTTCGAGCGGGACGCCATGCCGTTGCTTGACCAGCTGTACTCGGCCGCGTTGCGGATGACCCGCAACCCGAGTGATGCCGAGGATCTGGTGCAGGAGACGTACTTGAAGGCCTTCGCCGCCTTCGAGTCGTTCTCGGCTGGGACCAACCTCAAGGCGTGGCTGTACCGCATCCTCACCAACACGTACATCAACGGCTACCGCAAGCGGCAGCGGCAGCCGATCCAGCAGCCGACGGACGAGATCACCGATTGGCAGCTGGCCCAGGCCGAGAGCCACACGTCGAGCGGCCTGCGCTCGGCCGAGGTCGAGGCCATGGACAACTTGCCGGATGACGACGTCAAGCAGGCCTTGCAGCGGCTGCCCGAGGAGTTCCGGCTCGCCGTCTACCTCGCCGACGTCGAGGGATTCGCTTACAAGGAGATCGCCGAGATCATGGGGACCCCGATCGGGACCGTGATGTCGCGCCTGCACCGCGGACGCCGTCAGCTCCGCGACATGCTGGCCGACGTCGCCAAGGAGCGGGGCTTCGTGCGGGCGGAGGTGTCGGGATCGTGAGCTGCGGCGACCACCACGAGACGGACTGCTCCGAGGTGCTGGCCGAGGTCTGGCTGTTCCTCGACAACGAGTGCGACAAGGGCCGCAAGGAGCTGCTGAAACAGCATCTCGACGAGTGCAGCCCGTGCCTCGCCGAGTACGGCATCGACGAGCATCTCAAGGAGCTGCTGGCCAAGAAGTGCGGCGGGGATCACGCACCGGAGGCGCTCAAGGAACGGCTGCGGGCCACGATCCGCAAGACCGTGGTCGAACAGGGCGGTGTCTCGCTCGAGGTCACCAAAGCCCAGGTAGAGATCCGCAAGACGCAGTAGCAACGGCCCCAGGGAGATCAACCCTGGGGCCGTTTCGCGCTCAGCTGTTGGGGCGCTTGCCGTGGTTGGCGCCGCCCTTTTTGCGGTCGCGACGCTTCCGTGCGCGCTTCGACATGCGAATCTCCTACTGCATTGATGCTTTGTGAATCCATTGTGACAGGTGTGCGGCGGGCACTCGGACCGTGGTTGGATTGGGCCAAGGTTTCCTGGGGTAGGAGGCGTTATGGCCGAGAAGATCGAAGCCGAGATCGTCGCGAACGTGCTCAAGGTCGTCGCGTACGAGGGCCAGTCCCTCGCGCAGGGCGACACCGTCGTACTGCTCGAGTCCATGAAGATGGAGATTCCCGTGATCACCGAGTCCGCGGGCAAGCTCACCAAGATCGCTGTGAAGGAGGGCGACGTCGTTCAGGAACACGATCTGATCGCCGTCGTCGAATAACACTTTGTCCACACTCGCTGACCTGCTGGCCGAGCACACCGGGCTGCCCGGTGGTGCCGTCGATCACCTGCAGAAGGTCGTCGCCGAATGGCAGTTGCTCTCCGACCTGTCGTTCGCTGACTTCCTGCTCTGGGTGCCGTACATCGAGGACCACGAGAACAACGCCGCCGACCGGCTCGGCGGCGATTTTCTCTGTGTCGCGCACGCGCGCCCGACCACGGCGCCGACCGCGCACCCGGAGGACATCGTCGGCACCTTCATCAAGGTGGCCGATCACCCTCAGCTGCGCAGGGCAGTGGTGGAACGGCGGGTCTGCCGCGAGGAAGACCCGCATTGGTACCTGGGCGTCCCGGTCCGCCGCGAGACGATCCCGGTGGTCTACGACGGCGACGTGATCGGCGTGCTGTCGCGTGAGACGAACCTGGCCGTGCCGCGTGTGCCGTCTCCGCTGGAGATCGCGTACCTCGGCAGCGCCGGCGACCTGTGCCAGATGGTCGCGGACGGGACCTTCCCGAGCGTCGAGCCGACCGCCGACGTGCACACCAGCCCGCGCGTCGGAGACGGCCTGATCCGGTTGGACGCCAACGGAACCGTGATCTTCGCCAGTCCCAACGCGCTGTCGGCGTATCACCGGATGGGGCACGCGGCCGATCTGGTCGGTGTCCGGCTGGCGCCGCTGACCCGCTCGCTGATCGCGGATCCGTTCGACGCCACCGAGATCGCCCAGCGCATGCTTGCCGCGATCGACGGGCAGCCGAGCATGCGTACCGAAGTCGAGTCACGGCGCGGTGCTGTGGTGTTGTTCCGCGCGCTTCCGTTGCGCCCCATGGACACCCCGGCAGGCGCGTTGGTGCTCGTGCGTGACGTGACCGAAGTGAAACGGCGTGACCGCGCGCTGTTGTCCAAGGACGCCACGATCCGCGAGATCCATCACCGGGTGAAGAACAACCTGCAGACCGTGGCCGCGTTGCTGCGTCTGCAATCCCGCCGGACCAACAGCCCGGAGGCCAAGGCCGCGCTGGCCGAGTCGGTGCGCCGGGTCGCGGCGATCGCGATGGTCCACGAGACACTGTCCATGTCGGTCGACGAACGGGTCGACCTGGACACCTTGCTGGACAAGGTGATTCCGGTGGTCGGCGACGTCGCGGTGGCCGAGTCGCACGTGAAAGTCAGGCGCAGCGGGCAGTTCGGTGTCGTGTCGGCCGAGCTGGCGACGCCGCTGGTGATGGTCGTCGCGGAACTGGCCCAAAATGCGGTGGAGCATGCATATCCGGGCGGTCAGGGCGGCGAAGTGACTATTTCGGCGAACCGTTCCGCGCGCTGGTTGGACGTCGTCATCTCCGACGACGGCAAGGGTTTGCCCCGCGGGTTCTCGTTGGAACGCACCGACGGGCTCGGTCTGCAGATCGTCCGAACCCTTGTGGAATCCGAACTTCGCGGCTCGTTGTCGCTTCGGAGGCGAGAACCTCGCGGTACGGAAGCGGTCCTACGAGTTCCGCTCTCGCACCGCCGCTGACAAACCCTCGTGAGTGGTTTGGCCGGTTAGAACCGGCCAAACCACTCACGAGGGGCACGCTGGGAAAACTTAAAGGCCCGGTACCGATGAACTCGGTACCGGGCCTTCAAGCGCTTTGATTTGCGCGGATAGCCAGAGCCTCAGGCGTTGCTGCGCGCCCGGGTCCGAGCGTTGCGCCGCTTGAGAGCGCGTCGCTCGTCCTCACTCATTCCGCCCCATACGCCTGCGTCCTGGCCACTTTCGAGGGCCCAGGACAGGCAAGAGGAGGTCACGGGGCAGCGGGTGCAAACGGCCTTCGCCTCGGCGATCTGCAGCAGCGCAGGACCGCTGTTCCCAACGGGGAAGAACAGCTCGGGGTCCTCGTCGCGGCAGAGCGCTTCGTGGCGCCAGTCCATTTTTCCTAGCTCCTTGCCAGGCGCGCTTCGGCGCGCCAGTCGTCGTCATTCGGTCGTTCGGGGTGCTTGTGAATGCTTTCACGAACCAGCCGGATGTCAAGAGGTGTTCTGTGGCCGGTGAGTGAACTCACCCAAAAGATCGACGGCAGCACGTATCCATCGGACCTTGTGTGACCTCGCATCACACGCCCGATATCTCAAGTACCCGATCGGTCAGAGCGCAACCACAAGTGCCCTCGGAACCGACGTGAACTCGACGTTCGTCCGCTCGCCGACCAGGTCGCCGTCGACTTGGAGGCGAACTGGCTCCTCGGCGGTGACCCGGATCAGCCCAACGTCGTCGCGGCGCAGAATCTTCCCGCCGCGCTGATTTCCCCGTTTGGACACGGCCTGGCGAAGCGCGCGCAGCACGGTCGGCAGGCGCAGCGTGTTCAGCGAATACAGCCCGAGGCCGCCGTCGAAGGTGCACTCCGCGTTCAGGTGGACCGGACGATTGCCCAGGTAGGTCCATGGATCGGTGTTGGAGACGAACGCCAGCCTGCCGCCATGGTGCGGCTGCTCGCCGGGGATTTCGATCTGCAGCTGCGGCTGGCCGTGCGAGGGCTTCAAGTAGCAGGCCAGTGCCGCTCTGGCGTAGAGGTACGGGCTGGTCTGCTTGCCGCGTTTGCGGTCCACCCATGCCACGACGTCGGCGTCCCAGCCCACTCCAGCGTTAAATGTGAAAAACCTGCTGCCGTCGTGCCACGAAACCTTGCCCAGGCCGACCGTCCGGCTCCGGCCGCTCTCGATCGCGGTCAGCAGCACCCCGGTCGCCTCGACCGGATCGCGCGGCAGCCCCAAGGCGCGCGCGAACACGTTCGCCGATCCGCCTGGCACCACACCCAGCATCGGAGCCGGTGAGCCCGCGGTGAGCAGGCCGTTGACGACCTCGTTCACCGTGCCGTCCCCGCCGTGGGCGACGACCAGGTCCACACCCTCCTCGGCCGCCTTGCGCGCGGCCTTCATCGCGTGGCCGCGGTAGTCGGTCTCGATGACGTCCAGCTTGACCTCGCTGGCCAGGGCGTGCGCGAGCACGTCCCGTCCGGCGGCCGTCGTCGCCGTCGCCTGTGGGTTGACTACCAGCACTGCACGCATGACCGCAGCGTAAAACAGTGCGTAGGCGTCTCCGCCCGGCGCGTGGCTCGATGGAGGGGCGTGGGGTAACCCACCCGAGTCATCTGGTGGCTGCCAGTGATCGTGCTCCCTTCGTCCTGACACCGCTTCGCTGTCGTGACGAGTGCACCCGGACGACCAATCCGCTCGACGACGACCTGGTAAGGATCATCGCTCGGATCGCGGCCCGATGGGACCGTCCGACTGGGTGGCATACGATCGGTTACCACGTACCGAACGTCACAATCCCCCAGCTACCAGGAAGTTTCGTGACCAGTGACACTGCCGTGCCCGGCACGGTCAAAGCGGCCGGCCTGCTGGTCGGTATCGAGGGACTGGCCGGCATCGCGTTCGCGGCCGTCCTGCTGATCAGCGGCAGCTCGCAGCCGGGGCTGAACATCTACGGCGAGGCCGGCTACTTCGTGGTGATCTTCGGCGGCGTGCTGGCCTGCGGAATCGGCCTGTTGCTGGGCAAGCGCTGGGCGCGCGGGCCGTCGACGGCGATCCAGATCCTGCTGCTCGGCGTGTCCTACTACGCGGCGGTGCCGTCCGGCCAGCCGCTGTACGGAGTTCCGGCCGCGTTGTTGTGCATCGCGGTACTCGTGCTGCTTTTCCGTGGTCCGTCACGCATATGGGCCGACGGGGACGGCGTTTCGGACGATCGCGCCAAGTAACAAGCGTCACAAACCCGACTTTTGACGGGTACATGGACTCACTCGTTCGGGTGACCCTAGGTAGGTCCCTGATTCCACCCTGCAAGCGGCGGTGTCCCGCCGCGGAATCGAGTGATCTCCATGAAGTTCGCGCGTCTTGGTATGGCCCTGGCGGGAGCGACCCTCTCCGTCATGGGCATCGCCGCCCCGATGGCTTCCGCGGCGCCCGTCGCGGAGCCCACCGATGTCACACCGATGATCATCGGTGGCGGCAACGCCTCCAACGCCCCATGGGCGGCGCGGTTGTTCCGCAACGGCCAGCAGAACTGCACGGCAACCGTCATCGCCCCGAACTACGTCCTGACCGCCCAGCACTGTGTGGCCGGCAGCGGCACGTACACGTTCCGGATCGGCAGTCTCGACCAGACCACCGGCGGCCAGATGCGCACGGCCGCCCAGATCACCCAGCACCCGTCGGCCGACCTGGCCATCGCCCGGCTCTCGCAGCCCTACACGGGCACCTACTCGCCGCTGGGCACCACGGCGAACGTGGCCGTCAACAACACCGTCCAGGTCTACGGCTGGGGCGCCACGTGCACCGGCCAGCCCGAGATCAACTGCCAGTCCCGGTACCTGAAGGTCGCCAACGTCCGGGTCACCTCGGTGTCCTGCAGTGACTACCGCGGCGGCATCGCCGTGTGCGCCAGCCGGATCAACGGCATCACCGCGGGCGGCGACTCCGGTGGCCCGATGATGTCCGGTGGCCGTCAGGTCGGCGTCGCATCCACGAGCGACCGCGCCACGCGTACCGCGTACACCAACATCACGCGGTACCGCAGCTGGATCCAGTCCATCGCCGGCGTGTAACCGCCGTCGAGTCGAAGCGGGCCCGGGACCCCTGCCCCGGGCCCGCTTTCTTGTTCCGCGACGGACAGTCAACCCGAACGGGGACTCGTCTGTCCGGTTCGGATAGTCCATTGTGGAGCGCATGTGTGAGGCGGTCGCTGCGTCGCAGAACTGCCAGCGACTGCTGGCCGGCGGCAAGCACATGTTGTTCGGCGTGAGCCTGTTCAACAGCTTCTTCTCCCAGACGCGGCTGCGTGAGCTGGCGTCGTGGGCCTTGGTGCGCTTCGACTCCGTGCACTTCCTCGTCGCCGACCGGCCGAGCACGCACACGCTCGTCGCTCTCGGTTACTCGCCGCAGCGCGCTGCCGCCAAGGTGTCGCAGGAAGCCAGGATGGTCCGCAACCGCGTGCAGCGCGCGCTGATCGACGCGGGCGCGTCCGATCCGGACACCCATCTGCTGGGTTGGTGCGATCTTGAACAGAACCCCGGTTACCTGAAGCTACGGGACCTTGTACGGACCGCGTTCGACAACGACGAGCGATTCCGGGCCTCGTGCCTGGCGGTGTCGCGCGCTTATCTGACGCACCGCGGCGAATCGCCGACCGTCCAGCAGGTGATCACGGCCAGCGAGTACTTCCTGAACGAGCTGCCGATCGGGATGGACACGCCGTCGATCCTCGGCGTCAGCGAGTCGCTGTGCGCGTACCACCGCGTGCTCGCGTTCGCCGACGTGCTGCGGACCGGTCCTGGTTGGCTGGCACCGTCAGCCAACCAGGGCTACCTGATGGTCAGGCCTAGCGGTTGAGTGCCGCGCGGATCGGTTCGAGTGCCGTGATCGCTTCGTCCAGTGATTCGGCCTCGTCCCACAGGTCACGCCACTCGGACTCGTCGGACAGGATCCGGGCGATCGCCCGCAGCGCCAGCTCGACGAATTCGTCGGGCAGGTCGATGCTGCCGCCGTCGATCAGGAAGTCCGGGCCGTACGCCGAATCCACTTCGGGCCCGTCCGGCTGTTGCGAGGCGACGATCGCGGCAGCGGCGATCGCCGCGTTGGCTTCGGGTGCCTCGAGGTAGTCCTCGTTGTCGGCAGCGGCTTCCAGCGCCTCCCGGATCAGATCCGGTCTGTCGGCCGGTGCCGCGTCGTTCAAGTCCCCGGCGAAGTCCGCCGCGTCGTCGTTGTCGAAAGCACCCGTGTCCCAGGCACCCATCGGCTTGCTCCTCGCGTAACTAGATCGTGCGCGGGCAAACCTACTCCGGGGCCTCAGACGTCCAGCGGCGGCACGTTCAATCGGCCGATCCGGGGCTCGCCGCGCTCGTAGTCCAGTACGGCGGTACCGGCCGGGTCGAGTCCGAAGTGGACGCCACTGGTGGCGGGCAGGTCGAGCCAGCGCGCGATCAGCACGCGACTGAAATGTCCATGCCCGACAAGGATTACGTCGCCGCACGGGAGCAGTTCCTTGACCCGGGCGAGCACCGCGTCGGCGCGGTCACTGACCTGTTTGGCCTCTTCGCCGCCTGGCGAAGGATGCGTCCAAACGGTCCAACCGGGTACCGTTTCGCGGATCTTGGCGGTGGTCAGGCCCTCGTAGTCGCCGTAGTCCCACTCGGCGAGCTCTTCGACCTTCTCGTCGACGGTGAAGCCGGCGAGTTCGGCGGTCCGTACCGCGCGCTGACGTGGACTGGTGAGCACCCGGTAAGGCGGGACGTCGCTGCCCCGCAGCGTGCTCATCACCAGCCCGGCGCGCCGCGCCTGCTGTTCACCGTTCGCGGTCAGCGGGATGTCGGTGACGCTGGTGTGCTGGCCGCTGGCGGACCACTGGGTCTCGCCATGGCGGAGGATGTACACCGCATAGCCTGTTTCGACTGCCACTCGCCGATCGTAAGAGCGAAGCCGGTCAGGCGCTGGGAGTTCGTGGTGTGAGCTGCGTCGTACCTCTTATAAAACGGTTGTCCGGTAAGAGCTTGCGCGCTCGGCGGCGACGGCGTCTGGACAACGCCGTGAGAAACGTCCATACCAGCTGTAACAGCATGATCGAGGGTTCCCCGCGGGCCCGGTGTTGAACCTTATGCATGAGGGTTGACTGGTATAGACCAATTAGGGTTTAGTGGTCTGAGTCACGTGACGCCGACATTCCTTACCCTGCCTAAGGAGTTGACCGTGTTGTTACGCCGCCTCTTGGCGGCCTTGGCCGCGTTCGCGGCCATCGGCGCCATGGTTGTTGTCTCGCCATCAGCTACCGCCGCACCCGCGTGTGTATCAGCGTGGAGTGCGTCGCAGGTCTACACGGGAGGCATGACGGCCTCCCACAACGGCCGCAACTGGTCCGCGAAATGGTGGACCCAGAACGAAACCCCGGGCTCCGCCGCGGTGTGGGCCGACCAAGGGGCCTGCGGTGGCTCGACGCCGCCGCCCGGATCGAACTGCAACTACCCGAACTGGGTGGCCGGGCAGTTCTACGCGGCCGGCTCCATCGTGAAGTACACCGACGGCCGGTACTACATCGCGGAACACGACAACCCGGGCTACGACCCGGTGATCAGCACTTGGTACTGGGAGCCCTACACCTGCGGCGGCACGAACCCGCCGCCGAACCCGTCGGGCTTCGTGGTGACCGAGGCGCAGTTCAACCAGATGTTCCCGAGCCGCAACCCGTTCTACACGTACGCCGGGCTTGTCGAGGCTTTGTCGGCGTACCCAGGCTTCGCGAAGACCGGCAGCGATGTCGTTCGTAAGCAGGAAGCCGCGGCGTTCCTGGCGAACGTGCACCACGAGACGGGCGGACTGGTCCACATCGTCGAGCAGAACCAGGCCAACTACCCGCACTACTGCGACGCGTCCCAGCCATACGGCTGCCCGGCGGGACAAGCGGCGTACTACGGCCGTGGCCCGATCCAGCTGAGCTGGAACTTCAACTACAAAGCGGCGGGTGACGCCCTCGGGCTGCCCCTGCTGACGAACCCGTGGCTGGTTCAGAACGAGGCGCCGGTCGCGTGGAAGACCGGCCTCTGGTACTGGAACACCCAGAACGGCCCAGGCACGATGACGCCGCACAACGCGATGGTGAACGGCGCCGGGTTCGGCGAGACGATCCGCAGCATCAACGGTTCGCTGGAGTGCAACGGGCGTAACCCGGCGCAGGTCCAGAGCCGCGTGAACAACTACACCCGCTTCGTCGGAATCCTCGGCGTGCCCGCGGGCAACAACCTGTACTGCTGAGTTCGCGGAACGGTGCCCGCCCCTCGCGGGCACCGTTCGATTGACCAGGGGCGGCGTCCGCCGAGGGGGTGAACGCCGCCCCTTTCTGTTTTTCTGCAAGATGGCGGGTGATCTAGCCGGACGCTGGTATCCCGTGATCGATTTTTGTCATGACGGACGGTATGCGGGAGTCCAATCCGGCGGTTTTGGCCGTTGCTTCCCGTTCCGTGGGTGGGAGTTTGTAGATCTATCTGTCGCGGAGTGAGATGAACTCGTTGTCGGCGACCTCCAACAGGCTGGCGAGCCTGGAGAACCCACGCCTGAGTTCCTTCGGCAGGCCGCCGTCCAACTTGTACCCGAGATCATGCTCGATTTCAGCCCAAGCATGCTGAAGCACCGAGCGAATCTGCTGCTCGAACTTCACGTGGGCGAACGGAGCGTACTCCGGCAACTTCGACCGTCTCGCGTCGAAACTCAGCATATAGTGCAGAGAGAGATAGCCGAAGCGATCGGAATCCAGCAGCGCCCGCTTGTCCTCGGAGTTCTCCGCGTCGACAGAGAATTGACGCTCGATACACTTCGCAACCTTGTCAACGTCATCCTCGAAGTAGGTGATGACGCGGACACCGAGCAAGTCGGTTATGTCACCATAACCGCGATACCGGTCCGCTTTGGCCACAAGTTTCTTGCTCGCGCTGTTCTCACTCTTGACTCGATGGTCAACGCTGTGGAACTTGATGTTCTCGACGTTCAGGATCGACTGAATCAAGCTGGTGACAACTGACCCGCAACTGTCGAGCCCGCGGACATGACGCTCGTAGTCGATCTCTACGTTCGGCGTGTGCTCGTTCAATCTGTCCCTCGTGCAAGCTGTGTGGCGGGAGCGTTACGTGCCTGTGCGGTCGAGAGTTGTGCCGAATCTATCTGTGGCGCCGGGTTTGACGTTACGACGAAGCCCTGACAATGAAAACGGCGCCAACCGGACCGGTTGGCGCCGCCTCAAACAGCCGCTGTACGAGCTGCTCAGCCCTGCTTGGTCTCCCAGAAGATCTTGTCGATCTGGCCGCATCAAGGCTTCTACCTGGCATTACTCGGCTAGTTGATCACGTGAGGCCGTCCCCAGGCCGTCTTGGGGCTTCCGCCGCTTGTACAGGCCGTCGATCACGCTCCTGGTCCGCTCTGCGCTGCTGGGCATCAGGTGCGTGTAGATCTTGAGCGTAAATGACGGGTCAGCGTGCCCCAACCACTCGGCCACGGCCTTGATCGACTCACCCTGATCGAGCAGGACCGAGGCGAAGAAGTGCCGCAGCTCGTGCATGCCGTTCTCATAACGGCCGTACGGCATGCCGACCGCTTTGAGTGCCTTCTTCCAGTAGTTCCGGTTGAAGTCGTTCGCGGCCACCTCGATACCGGTCATGGACGTGACGATCAGCTTGACCGTCTCCGGCTTGCCGTCCGGGGTGTCCCCCGGCAGCGTGATCTCCTTCGGTGGGAATCGCCGGATGTGCTCCGACAGGGCGAGCTTCACCGGCTCCGAGAGCGGCACGTCCCGGGTCTTGTCGTACTTGGGCAGCGCGAAGACGTGCTTGTACCTGACGGTCTTCACCTGGCGCCGGATGTGGACGACCCCGCGAAGGAAGTCGACGTCATCGACCGCAAGGCCCAGGCATTCGCCCTGCCGCATGCCGATGCCGGCCGCCATGTCGACGAGGACGCCGAATCTCGGCGGCAAGTTCGCCTGCACCTCCCAGACGCGTTCCTCCGGCCACGGCACGATCTTCTTCTGAGTCGCCTTGGGTTTCTTTATCGACTTTCCGTGACACGGATGCTTCGCGATCAGCTCATCGTCGATCGCGGCCGTGAACATGGCAGACACGTTGCCGAAGAGGATGTGTCGATATCGGTCTGACAGGTTGTCCTCCCGCAGCATTCGATCCCAGTTCCGAATGGCCGAGGGCTTCACCGCGCCGAGCTCTGACTTGCCGAAGTAGGGGAGGACACGCTTCCGGAAACGCATCTCCATGTTCTCGCGTGACAGCTCGTCCACGTCGAGGTCGGCGAGCCAGCTCTTCACGAAACTGGCGACGGTGATCCTGCCTGCCTTCGGGTCCACATAGGAGCCACGCAACATGTCAACTTCTTGCTGCGCCTTGAAATCCTTCGCAGCCTTGAGTTGACCGTCCGGGAACGACTTCGACCGTTCTTCGCCGTCCGGGTCGAGCCAGCGAACCTTGTACCGCATGCCCTTGCCGTGCTGACGTGTCTGTTGACGGATCTTCTTCTTGGGATTCTTCGGGTCCGGAACATACTTGAACCAACGGTCTTGGACGTGTGCCATGACAGTCTTCTCCTTTGGTGTGAGTTGCCGAAGTAGTTAGGCCGCGTCGTCCTGGTCGAGGTCTTCAAACCAGGCGCGCACTTTGGCCGGGTCGTAGCGAAGGTGCTTACCGACCTTCCTGCCAGGCGGGCCATAGTTCTTGGTCCGCCAACCCCGAATCGTGTGGACGGGAATGCCGAGGAACGCAGAGACTTCTTCGATTCCCCACAAACTCTCGAACTCTGCTGCGCTCATGCTGCCTGCCCGATTGCTGAAAGATCTGCCGCGAGTAAGCGGAGTCGTATTCGGCCCGCCATCGGATGCGTTCGGCTATGGCGTGCATCAAGAGGTGATCTCGCGGGGGCGCGTTCTGGTCGCTGGGGTCGACCTTGCGCCAGATGAGCCGGGACGTGTCCGCGACCGGCTTGACGATCCCGACAGCCGCGAGCATCTCGGCGACGAAGGCCTTCCGGTCTTCCTTGTGATCGGCCAGCGTCTTGCCGGACCACTTGCGTGACACGAGAACTCGTCGACCAGGCAGGCCGAGCGTGGTCCGTCGATGCGCCTTTCCCTTGCAGTGCCCGGGAACCGTCTTGCTATTGGCGCCCTTGGGATTGATGCCGTACAGCAACCAGACGGCGCATGTCGGCGAGCACGGTGTCACGGCCAACTCAGCGTGGAGCCGGTCGTGGTGTGCCGCTTGCTGATCGGTGGTCGCTTCGATCACTTCACCGATCGACTTCGTGAGGTACGTTGGTCAGGTAACCGATATGGCGGCCTGCCTCCTCAGTGCCACCCAGCAGGCCTTTGGAATGCACTTGGACCCCGTACCGGACGACATGTGCAGGCTCGTCGACCTCATGAACCGCCTGGTCCCACGACCGCAGCGGGACCCGAGTCGTCGGGTCGACGAAGGCCGCCAGCTGGCTGTCCCAGACAGGTAACGGTTCGCCGTCCTGGTAGACGCGTTCGTTGTGGTTCGGCCACCAGACTTGGTGGTAGGTCGCGGCTGTGACGAGTTTCAGCAGCTCATGCGGTACGGAACCTCGGATTGCCGTATGCAGGTGCGGGGCGGCCCGTTTCTGTGGTTCGACGGTGGCGAAGTACTGGACGTCCCAGCCGACGACCCGCCGGAGGTTCTGCCACCATCGGTCCACGAGGGACGAGAAGTGCACTGCGTCGCGTGCTGCACGGCGGTAGTCGTAGGTGTTCGGGTTGACCGGTGTGCCGTCCTCCTGCACCCGTCCGTAGGTGTCGAGGGTGAGCGTGACGAACATAGATGGCCGGTACTTGCCCGCGTACTCGCGTCCGACTGTGCGCTTGTCGATCTTTCGACGTGGCAGGTCTGGTGCGTCCTGACGCCGCTTGGTGGACCGCTTGACGGTCTTCTTGGCTGGGGCGTCCGGGGAGGGCAGTCGACCGCGCATGCCGAGTTGCCGAAGTTCTTCGTCGGTCTTGGTGATCTCCTCCCGCAGCTCGTCTGCCTCGTCCAACTGGCCGCCGGCCACTGCCTGCTTGTAGGCCGTGAACAGGTCTGCCCGCAGTTCCAGCAATGCCTTCTGGTCCGTCGTTGCCTCGTCGGGCGTGAAATCCGGTTCGTCGACCAGATGCCAGCCTTCCCGACACTGTGTGATCCGCAATGCCCGCGCTTTCCTCGCACACGGCCCACACACAGACTTCACAGTGGAACCACACGGCACGGCGACGTATTGAAGTTCGCCGGTGTCCGGGTCTCCGACCTCCATCGTGAACGGCCGGACACACACGCCGTGTTGTTCCGCCGTCGCCTGCACGATGTCAGCCGCGAGTGGGATACGCATGCGTTCGGCTCGTGTCTCGGTCACGCCGCCACCTCCCCGCTCAGGGAGGCCCAGGCCCGCAACCGTGCCCAGGACAGTTCGATCCGACAGCCATAGCCAAGGCCGGGGACGTCGGGACCGTTGAGCAGGCCACCGAAGACTTTGACCGTCGTGTCGTCGGTGAGGTCACCGCGGACTTCCAGGTGAAGTTGCTCGTCATCGGGCCAATGTGGCCGCCGCGCAGTTGCGGTGACGTTGTCCAGCGTGTCCGCCCATGCAAGGAGTTCTGCCGCCAACTCTGGCAACGATCGGCCCGGCAGCTGCACCGTTGCGCTTGGTTCCGACCTCAGGGCCCGCACGGTGACCTGTACTGGTTCGTTGAGCTCGAACCCGCCGAGGTGCTCAGCGATCGAGCACAGCACGCGACTGGTGTTCATGCCGCCTCACCACCTGCGAAGGGCAGCACTTCAAACGACCAGCCGTTGATGTACGAACGCAGGTCCCACAGGTCGTCATCGGTGGCGTAGAACGCCCGCGCTCGCACTGGTTCGCGTTTGCCGTCGTCCTTGGCCCACGCCACGCCGGGCGTCAGCTCTGAGATCTCGTGAGCCTCCGCGCCGCGTTCCCGCACACCATCGCCAAGGACCATGTCAACCTGCGTCGGCTCGTCCAGCCGCATCGCGATCCGCGTGGTGAACAGGTTGCGGAACGGCACAATCTCCTTGCGCGGGTCCTGCACCAGAGCCAGCGTCGCGAACCCAGGCGCCCGCCCCTGCGAAGCGATCGTCTGGATAGCCGCCTGAGCACGTTCCTTGAGCTTCTTATCGGTCTGGTAGGCGATCACGTCCGCCAGCTCATCCACGATCAGCAACGTGAACGGCTCCCCGCTCTCCCGCGTCCACAACCGCCGCAAGCCCCGATAGTCGCCCGCCCGCCGCCGCACGTCATTGGCGATCTCTTCCAACAGGGCCACAGCGTCAGAGCCGTTGTCGTACACGACCTTGTGGAACACCTCCGGACACTGCCCGAGCTCCATCCCACCCTTGGGATCAATTCCGTACAGCCGCACCATGCCCGTCTTGATCAACGGCGCCAACGCCCACACCACCGACCACAACAACGAACCCTTACCCGCACCCTGCACACCGACAACGAGGATCTGGTTACCCAGCAAGCGAATCCGCCACGGCTTACCCGTCTCAGTCCGACCAACCGTGATCCGCTTCAAATCCGCCGTCGCGGCCATCGCAGGGAGCGGCACGACCCGCGCGAGCGGATCGGAGTGGATCAGGTCCAACTCGATCCGGCCCGGCTTGACCACCCGCACCCGACAGGAATTCGCATGGAACGAGTGCGCCAAGCCCGACGCGCGTTGCGCCCACTGCTCGGGGGCCTGCCCTTTGATCATCTTGACGCGGACCTTGTCCCGCCATCCCTCCGACCGCACCCGCTTGAGCTTCGGCCGATACTCCCGCCCCTTGGCCGTTCCGGTCAGGGTCGCCAGACGCATGACGGTTCGCCAGTCCCAGGCGTAGATGGTCAGCCGGCGCGTCTCGGTCCGCAGCCACCGGCACCACCGCGCATACGAGTCAGCCGACCGCCACCACCAGACGAACAGGCCCATGATCAGCATCGCGGCAAGGGCACCGGTCCAGTAGTGGCCTGCCCACCAGTCCAGCCACAACGCCGCAGCCAGGAGCGTCATCAACACCGGGTAGTACCAGCAGAGCCGGATCACCTTGGCAGCCAACCAGATCAGCAACCACGACAACGCAAGCGGGGAGACGAGGAGCTTGACCCAGCCGGGCAGCATGGTCCACCACGGCAACCGAGGCCGAGCGACTTCCAGGGGTGCCGGGTCGACCCAACGCGAATCACGCATCACCAACCACCCCGCTCAATCACAGGAGTGGTGATGTCGCCGAAGTTCAGCGCCAACGCGCCCAAGCACGTTGAGCATTCAGTGTCGCCGGGCAGCAGCCGGGCGAACTTCTTGCATTTCTCACACCGCGTTCGGGTGACCCCACTTGCGGACACCACCGGTGTGGGTTCTACGCTGTCCACTGTCTACTCCAGGTGGGTAGGCAGCACAGAAGCGGAACAGGTTGGTAGCCAAGGGTCCGCTTCTGTGCCTACGGGAATCGTTGTCCTGCAACAGGTCGTGCGTCATCGCCACACGACCCGTCGTGCGTCAAGTGTCTAATGTGGATTCGACGGCCTACGAGTCCATCGGCCTCCGCAAGCCTCGCAACTGCTCGGCAAACGCGTCCAGCGTCCGGGCCTGGTCGCCCAACTCGTCATGCAGCTCAGCGATTCCTTCGAGCACGGCCGCCTGACACCGCAACAAGAACGCGTCTTCGCGAACCACGGCCGCGTTGCCCCTGTCGAAGTCGGCAAGCACGTCGGCGAACACGGTGAAGTTCTCCGCCCGCGTCCGCAACGCCTGCACGACCTCACGAGCAGACGCGTCCGGCCCTGGCCTCTGCCACGCCGCGCCCATCACTCCGCGCCCCTGTCGAGCACGTCAGCCAGCCGAGCCGCTTCACGAGACAGCTCACGACAGAACCGGGCAAGCACCAAGGAGCCATCCGGGAACGGCGGCAGCTGAATGGCGAGGTTGACCGGGTCCAGGTAGAGGATCAGCGCGGGCAGTTCCGGCGTGACAAGCACCATCCCCGCCGTCGCTTGCTTGCCCGGCGAGCACGTGACGTTGAACCCCACCGCTCACTCCTCCTCAGTCCGTTGGGCCGCTGTCTCCAGCGCGACGCGGCTGGACACGATCGCGTCGAGAAGCCGATCGATCGCAGCCCGGTCGACCAGCAGCGCGACCGGAAAAGCGTTGCCCAGCCGGATCTCCACCCGATCGGCGAACGGCAGAGCGCGCGAACGAATCGGCAGGTTCCCCGCCACGTGAACGCTCACCAAGTCGCGCATGTCCGCCTCCTGCGGATTCACGCGGCCGACTTCTGCTCAGAACGTGCGGTTTTGGCTCCACCAGGCGCTTTCATGCCCTTGGCGCGGAAGCTGTGCGCGATCCGGCCCTTGTTGTTGGCATACGGCGTGATCGTCAAACCCTCGAACTCGACCGGCGCGTACGGAAAGCCCTGGATCTTGGGCGGCGGAACCGGCTGCTGAGGAGCAGCGACCTTCACCTTGAACTCAGCACCAAACCGTGCGGCCTCCTCGTTCGCGTCCAGCGCGCGGACGATCCACACCAGCTCATTGGTCTCGCGGTCGCGTTCCTGCCGCTTCGGCGCCGCAGGATCGGACTGAAACTCAAGCGAAGGCTCAACACCCAGCACAAACGCGCCAAACGGGAACACTTCACCGAACTCGGCGGCGAACCTGGTCGGAATGATCGGCATCTTGTCTGTCTCCCTTTCCAGTCTTCCTGACCTCGGGATACAGATTCGTCCAAAAAGGAGGACGCGAGCACCACACGATGGGACTTCTTGGGACGTCCTGTGCTAGCTTGAAGACGTCCCACACGTCCCCGGGGGAGGGGTAATGCCGAACGACCGGCTACGAGACGCCTTGCTGCGCAACGGTTTGACGCCCACACAACTCGCCGCCGCAATCGACGTCGATCCTAAGACGGTCGAGCGCTGGATCACCAGAGGCCGCACGCCCTACCAACGCCACCGCCACGCCATCGCCGCCATGGTCCGCGAAACCGAAAGCTACCTCTGGCCGGACGCCGTCGCCCCAGAACGCGCCACCGAGATCGCCGAATCCGAGGTAGTCAAGGTCTACCCACACCGCAACTCCATCCCCGCGGACCTGTGGGACCGCCTACTCAACGACGCCCACGAACACATCGAAGTCCTGTCGTTAGCAGCCCTGTTCCTGGTCGAGCGCCCGTCATTCGCCAAGCAACTCGCTGCCAAAGCCAAGTCCGGCGCCAAGATCCGCCTTCTGTTCGGCGACCCCACCGCAGCCGAAGCAGCCAAGCGCAGTCAGGAAGAACAACTAGACAAGGACACGGTCGCTGCACGGATCCGCAACGCCCTGGCGTTCGTGCGGCCGCTGCTCAAGGTCCCGGCCGTCGAGATCCGCCTACACGGGACAACGCTGTACAACTCGGTGTTCCGCTTCGACGACGAGATGATCGTCAATACCCACGTCTACGGCTTCCCCGGAGCCCACGCCCCCGCTCTCCACCTGCGTAGGCTCTCAGCTGGCGACCTGTTTGAGACTTACTCGGAGAGCCTGGAATCGGTCTGGCGCGACGCCATCCCGTACACGGGGTAAACAGTGCCTATGGCTCGCATCGATCACTTCCACGACCCCGACGCGCCTACGGCGAACAGCATCAGGGTTGCCGTGAGCGCGTTTGTGCTGGACGACGCCGACCAGTTGCTGATGATCCGCCGCACCGACAACGACCTCTACGCCATCCCCGGCGGAGGCCTCGAACCCGGCGAAACCGTCACCCAAGCCGCCGTCCGTGAAGTCCAGGAAGAGACCGGAATCGACATCGAGGTCACCGGTCTGATCGGCATCTACTCCAACCCCGACCACGTCATCGCCTACGACGACGGCGAAGTCCGTCAGGAGTTCTCCATCTGCTTCCGCGCCCGCCCAACTGGCGGCTCACTGCGCACCAGCAGCGAAAGCAAAGAAGCCGCCTGGATCGACCAACCGAAGCTCGCGGAACTCACCATCCACCCATCCATCCGACTGCGCATCCAACATGGCTTCGAGAACGGCGCCGTGCCCTACTACACCTAGGACAGCCCACTCTCGAACGCGATCCCGGCTGCCCGCAACCGCTCCTCAGTCCGCTCCACCGCCGCCCGCAACTCCGGCTTGGCCTGCCTAATGAAGAACGTCACCACATCATCCGGCCCGTACCGCTCCTGAATCTCTCTAACCCGCCGCTCAAACGACACCGTCTCCCCATCCGGCGACGTCGTCATATCCGCCCACCACAACGCATCCCGCAACGGAGTCTCCTCATCTGTCCACTCCGCCAACTCGGCTGACAACTCCCGCAACTCCGCCTCTCGATACGCACACGAGTGATGCGCGACCAAGGCGCACAACCGCGCCGGTGCTTCCAACTTCTTCAGGTACCGCGCGCCATCTAGCGGGTGAAAGCCGGTATGTGCGAGGTCCGGCGCGTAGCCAACGTCGTGTAGCACAGCGGCTGACACCAATAGATCGTTCTCAGCTGAGAACAGAGGCTCCGTCAACCGGGCTCGGTGGCCCACGCCGAGGACATGGGCCCACCGACGGGGCAAAGCCTGAGCGAGCCGGTCAGCAGCTATGTCGTGCGCCCACGAAACCAAGTCCATAGGGCAACCGTAACGCCAGACAACGGTATTGAAGGCAACTCTACGTAGCCCAAGTGGGAGATCTCTTGACGTCATTCCTAAGAACAGATGCAGCTCGATCATTCACTCGTGTCGCCAACGAAGTCCGATAGTTACTCGGCTCGAAGCTAAGTTCCCAACTTTCGCCCTATGTATCCGATTCGGGCTGAACGGTCTTCCCGTATGAGCCGCAAGTGTATTCGGCCTGGTTCTGGCGCGAATCGCCCGTGGAGGTCAAACGCCCTTCGTTCGCCGTCGAGATCTTCAAAGGTGCACAGCCCTTTGCGGTTTTGCCCCTCCGGTGTCACCTTCTTCCATTCGGGGAAAGGTTGCTTTGCCGGGTCCCATACTGAAACTGCCAGCTCAATTTCTGAGAGCAGATCTCTTGCGCCCTTTACCCATATAGGTGTCAGGTTTCGCAGGTCTCCCTCCACACGCGGCAAGAAGCTTAAATTTGGAAATAGATCCTCTCGTGCGTCCCAGATTTCTTGGCCGCGTGTGAGCAGATCCAGTCCGGAGTTCGCTAGCCATTCTCGATGTGTTTCGATATGACTTTTATTTGAAGCATGTCGGATATCGACCAGATCTTCGCTAATTACATCAGTGTCGGCTTCGGAAAGAGACGTTCTAACTAGGGCTATTTTCGCGGTTTCCCAGCTATTGTCTACGCGAAGGCTAACGGCCAAAGCGTCAATAAGATGGGCTATGCCGAAGCCTGCGGCTATGGTTCCGGAGAACGTGTACTCAACTCCTGATAGGACTTCGCTCGGTGCAACTTCCTCGTATGAATACGGAGCTCGATCTTGCATCCTTCGAATTATCTGCCAGTACTCTCGGTTTCTGCTATCTGCAATCCACTGCGCCATCTCGTATGTCGAAGAAAGTCGAATATACGGCAGCTTGAAGGGGGTAATTAGAGCCGCTTGGGCTCGAATACTTCGCACGTCTCTCAATAGATGCACGAGTTCCCTCATTGCGCTATCGATCTGTTCTTTAGAAGCGTGCGAGTTGCATGAAAGGTCGTTTAGGCAAAGCAGCGCCGACATATCTGCCTTTCGATAAGTTTGCGCTAATCTATGAGTTCATCGAGTAGTCGATCCCATTCATCGAAGAACCCGTCGGGCCACGCAGACAGTTTGCCGGTTGGTCCGACTGTGGGTGAGACGATTTCTATCGCGCCGTTCGACTGTCGGAAATAATGCATCGTGACGTCGCTTGGATTGAGAATCTGCTGCTTGACCGCGACTCTAATTCCGTTCAGGACGTGGTCACTGTGCGTCTCTACGATCACCTGTGCGCCGCTCGTGACTGTGTTTGCAATCAGCCGAGCCATTGCAGTCTGGCCTCGCGGATGCAAATGAGCTTCCGGGTTCTCTATGAGAATTAGACTTCCCGGGCTTGCTGTTAAGCATGCAACGACAATTGGCAAAACATACGTCAATCCGAAGCCAACGTTAGTCGGTCTATATGAATTACTTGAAGAAATTCCAGCTGTGCCAAACCGGTAAGACAGTCTTACGGTGTCCGTTCCTTCGATTCCTGTGGCCTCAAGATTAACCCCCGGGCAGAGTTCTCGGAGCCATGCCTCCGTTCTTCCTAGGAGTGAAGGGGACGCCTCCTGGGGGTGGCGCGTCTCGGTTGTCGCAATTATTTCATCTTGATGGTGTCGAAGGAAGTTTACGGTATGCTCGCCTCTCGAACCCAAAAAACCTTTTCGAATGGCAACTTCATGCGACCGCGGATAACTGACGGCTGGCGTTATTCGGTCTGCCTTTAGATACTGAAACCCTCTGTCAAAGAGTGACAAAGAGTGTGGCCACATGAGATATGTGCGACCGGTGTTCAGTAGAAGTAGGTCGTCCTCACGTCCATAATCCGCAGACCATCTGTTCATTCCATCGCCTGTGGTCAACGTGATCTCTATCGATCCCTCGTTGGAATCTGTAGGAACCCATGCTTCATGTCGAACATCCCGGCCGACACCGAGTTCGACGAGTTCTCCATTGAGCAGAAACCCGCCAGTGTCATCCTCTGGTGACAGAGTACCTGCGTCGTGCGATTGCCGGAGCAATGCGATTGCCTGAAGAAATGTACTTTTACCTGAGGAGTTGAGGCCGGAAAGAAGTGTAAGAGGGCCAATGCTGATTTCAGCCTGCTGGAATGCCTTAAAATTTGTTACAGCTACGGCAGTGAGCACTAGTCACTACTCCCGTCGTGACGCTGGAACAGTCGATCGATATCCGAGAATCTTCCACGGACCTTCGCGATATCGCCGGTTCCGACGGAGATTGAGCGATCAAAGTCGGGGTCTGTAAAAAGGCCCAGAAGATCATTTATTAGTGCACCTTTATTCTCAATAAGATTGTTCAACTCCAAGTGCGATCTAGTGGCCAGGTTGACCGCTATGGTCTCAAACAAGGCCTTATTGATTGGGTATCTTCCGTTTTGGTTCTCGTATTGCTTCCTGAACGCATGCTTGCCGAACAGGGTCTTGGCGGTAGACATCGCAGTAGAGTACTCTCTACTAAGCCTCGCAACGTCACTCTTGCTGAGACGGTTAACAATTCTCATTGATCTGCGCAGGAACTCGTCGAAATCTCGTGAGCCATACTTTTCGGGCGGGTTTAGGCGAAAGGCTAGAAATCGAAGCGCCATCTCTCGATCGGCCATGCGTTCAGACGAAACGCTACCCATGGTTGCGGCAAGAAATTCTTTCGATGTCGCTAGCTTGCCGAGAAGTTCTCGCGCGGGTCCTGGGATGAGCGCGTGTCGAAGTTCTTGAGTTGAGAGTGGTAGGCCGCCCGTGTTAATGCGAGCAAAAATGTTGAACTTTACTTCTTCGGGAGTGCCTTGTCTGATTAGGTGTAGAACAATCTCTGTTTCCTCAAGGCGGGTCTTGAGGCGTCCAGGCAAATCGTCGAATGTTTTTCCGTTGTATTCCTTCAAGTACTCAAGGTCTGACAACACTAGCGGTTGCGCATGAATGCTCTCGGGTTGTATGAATCGCGCGATCGTAGTCAGCCGCTGAATGCCATCAACGATCGACCATTTTTCGTCCTCATTCTCGGCTGCGTAAAAAGTTGGGAGAGGAATTCTAAGTAGCAGGGACTCGATTAGTCGACTTTGGTTCTTCTTGTCCCAGATTCCTGCCCTTCGCTGAAAATCTGGCGATAGATCAATAGTTCGCCTTCTAATTCTCGCCAGAACGAGGGAGACCGTGGGTGTTCGAGTCAACACTTCGATTTTGTCGGGGTCGAAAGGTTCGCGTATGTGATCTTCTTCTGGTTCGAGCTCGACACCTGCGCTTCTTCCTAGCGAGTCCAACTCCACCGCGATCGACTCATGAATTCCCGGTATTTCCAGACGGTCCTCTTTTTTCATATCGACCTCTCGCTGACCGTCGTCGCACGTACTTGTTCCAACAGTAACGTGAACCGTACAACGGGTTTGCCGAATTTGGCTCTATGGGATCAAGGCGCGCCGCCAGCGGCGCGCGTCACGCTCGCAGCCCGGGACCGATCCATCGCGACACGACCGGGCTCCCGCTCCGCTACGCCCGGCCGGCCGCCCGGCACGGCCCCAGGCTGCCCGCACGAACCAGCAACCGCCAACGGCACGCCCAAGACCAACAGCACACCGGCGACATCACCCCGGACATGCGACGGCCCCCGGCGTCCTATGACCATGACCCAGACACCGGGAGCCTAAACCCAGCCGGAGGTGCGGGGGCAGCACGTCCCACCAGGCCGAGGCGAACTTCCCTGCAAGCCACCTCGTACGGCCGGGTCTGCGCCGACACCGAACCACCCAACAAGACGCCGCACCACAGGCCCCTCCCCGTTGATCGTTTAACACCGGGCAGCCGGCATCAAGGGCGCCTACGGCGTCGCTACGCGATGCAATGCCGCGTAGTTAGTGATCTTGGTGGTTCGGCAAGCTTGGCGAGGTTCATGATCGACAAGGCAACGGGACTCCTTGTAGAACTGGTGATCTTCCACAATCGCCTGTTCAGGAGTCCCGTTGCGTGTCCAGTCTGCCATCGTCTCGATCTTGTGCTGTGTCCGCCTGCTCGGTGGATGTGTTCGCCGCTGGTCATCTGGGCGAGCTGACCGAGTATCTGCCGGTCGAGCTGGTGGATGATGTGCTGGAACAGACCAAGACGACACAACGCCGGTTGCGTGCTCTGCCCTCTCGGGTCGGGGTGTATTTCCTGCTCGCACTCGGGATGTTCCCCGGGTTGGGATACCTGCGGGTCTGGGACAAGCTGACCGCCGGGCTGTCAAGAGCACGGCGTCCGTCGGAAAAGGCCTTGCGAGATCTGCGTCGCCGGTTAGGGCCCGCACCGCTGCGGGCGTTGTTCGAGGTCATCGCCGGGCCGGTAGGCCAACCCAGAACGCCCGGGGTGTGTTACCGCGGGCTGCGCATGGTCGCGTTCGACGGGCTGAACTCGTTGAAAGTCCCGGACACCGATCGCAACCGCGGCTGGCTGGGCCGGATCAGATACCACTTTGGCTGGGCCGGGTATCCCACCCTGCGGGTGATGGCCCTGGTCGAGACCGGCACCCGAGCCTTGCTGGGCGCGACGGTGGGCAGTGCGGACAACCGCGACGAACTCGGCCTGGCAGGCGGCCTGCTTGGGCTACTGCGGCCAGGGATGCTGGTACTGGGCGACCGGGCGTTCGACGCCAACACCTTTCTGACACGCATTACCCGAACCGGCGCAATGTTGCTGATCCGCGCCAAAATCACCCGCAAACCACGAGTGCTTCGCCACTTGCCCGACGGGTCCTACCTGTCCTTACTGGACGGAATGAAAGTCCGGATTATCGAGGCTGACGTGCTCATCACCGGCATCGATGGCAGCCAGACCGGGCAGCGCTACCGCCTGATCACCACGCTGCTCGACCACCACCGCCACCCCGCCGGCGAGCTGGCCAGGCTCTATCACGAACGCTGGGAAATCGAGACCGCGTTCCTCGCTCTGCGGCACACCATCCTGAAAGGACACATCCTGCGTTCCGGCGACCGACCCGGCCTGGAACAAGAACTCTTCGCCCTGCTGATCGTCTATCAACTGCTGCGCATGGCCATGGTCACCGCGACCGAAACCCGACCAGGCACCGACCCCGACCGAGCCAGCTTCACCACCGCCCTGGAAACCGCCCGCGACCAAGTCACCGCACACCACGCAATCCAAACCCACCCCACCGGACCGGTCGACCTGCTCGGCGTCATCGGCCGCGCCGTCCTGACCACCCTGCTACCCCCACGCCGCCCACGCTTCAGCACCCGCACCGTCAAATCCGCCACATCCCGCTACATCAACCGCGACGACACCCGCCCCACCCACTCCACCACCATCACCACCATCGACATCACCCTGCACACCCCACCCCTCACCCCACCACGCCCACCCCGCGACCGAACCCCACAACCCCACACCCGCAGAGCACAAGTCCTCCAGATCATGAACACCCAACCCGACCACGCCTGGAACGGCAGACACCTCGCCGAACAACTGGGCATCCCACCCCGACACCTGCTCACCCAACTCGCCGAATGGGCACGATGGGGCCACTTCACCAGAACAACCAAAGGCCACTACACCCTCAACCCACCACCCACCTCGACACCACCACCAAACCCTTAACTACGCGGCATTGCTACGCGATGGTCGCAAGCGCCCACCCTTGACACCGCCGACCCGGTGCTAACGCGCGGCAGGGGCGAGGGAAAGGGGTCGGGCAGGGACCGACCAACACACCTTGATCTCGCCCGTCACCAAGGAGGCGCCGGATGGGTACACAACTCGTGCTCTGGACCCGCTACGAGCTCAGCCAGGTGTTCGCTCCGACCCACCGGACAGGTTCAAGATCAGGCCGTCTCCAGGCCGTCGAACGTCGATCAACAACGAAAAACGACGCTCACCAACGGCAGACGTATCCGCTGGTGAGCGTCGTTTTCAGGCGTGTGAGCTCAGCCCTGTTTCGTCTCCCAGAAAATCTTGTCGATCTCGGCGATCAGGTCGAGCAGTTCCTGGCCCTTGGCCGGGTCCATCGTGCCCTTGGTGCCCGCTGCGCCCGCGGCCTTCGTCGCGCGGTTGAACAGGTCGTGCAACTGCGGGTACTTCTCGAAGTGCGGGGCCTTGAAGTAGTCGGTCCACAGCACCCACAGGTGGTGCTTGACCAGTTCGCTGCGCTGCTCCTTGATCACGACAGCACGCGCGCGGAACTCGGGGTCCTCGTTGGCCTGGTACTTCTCCTGGATCGCCTTGACCGACTCGGCCTCGATCCGGGCCTGGGCGGGGTCGTAGACGCCGCACGGCAGGTCGCAGTGAGCGCTTGCCTCCAGCCGCGGACGCACGAGCGCCCTGAGCGACGGCAGTCGCATGGGTGCCTCCCTGGCAATATGCGTCTGGACAGACGCACTATGAACTTACGGATGCTCCGACAATGTGGACCTTACTCGCGCGCGCAGCACCCGGCAGGCGGAGGTGATCGTTGGCTCATCCCTTGGGCTGGTGGCCGATACGCTTCGTCACCGTCCGCGGCCCGTCCATGGCTCCGACGCTCAAGGACGGCGACGTCGTTCTCATTCGCCGCACACAGCGAGCCAAGCCAGGCGACGTCGTGCTCGTCCGGTGGCCGAGCCGGCCGCACCAGCTGTCCATCAAACGGGTCGAGCAACCCGGCTATTTCGTTGTCGGTGACAACCCGTTCGCGTCCACCGATTCCCGTGAGCTCGGGATGGCCGAGGTGCTCGGGGTGATGGTCTACAAGCTGCGGTAGTGCTCCATGCAGGCTTCGTACGTCGGCAGCAGGCCGGACGAAACAGCTTCCGCCAGGGTCGGGGCCTTCGTGTCCTTCTCCGAGAGGATCGGGTCGATGTCCGTCGGCCACGGCAACCCCAGTGCAGGGTCCACGGGCGTAATCGCGTGTTCGCGGCCGGGGTTGTAGCCCACCGAGCACATGTACGCCATCGCGGTGTCGTCCTCCAGCGAGACGAACCCGTGGCCGAGCCCTTCCGGTATATACAGTGCGCGGTACGACTTCGCGTCGAGCGTCACCGCGTCCCACTGCCCGAAGGTCGGCGAGCCCACCCTGATGTCGACCACCACGTCCAGCATCGCGCCGCTCGGGCAGTAGACGTACTTCGCCTGTCCTGGCGGTGTGTCCGCGAAGTGGATACCGCGGATCACCCCACGCCGGGACACACTGTGATTGGTCTGCCCGACGCGCAACGCGTGGCCGACCGCCTTCTCGAACACGTCACCCTGGAACGGCGCGGTGAACAATCCTCTGCTGTCTTCGAAGGATTGCGGGGTGAACTCGAAGACCCCGGCGATCGACAGCTCGCGTACCTGCATGGCGCTCAGTCTAGGTAGCCAACTTGACCGATCGTGAGGCGCTCCGCCTGCGATCTTGTGTACAAACCGGACGGACGTCTTGCGAATATGCGGCCTGACATGCGGAAATCATGGTGAAAACTGTGATCCCCACCGCAGACACTCCTGCGGGCAGGTGCCACACTGTTGCAACCGCAGCGTCCGCGGTTGCCCCATCCAACCAGCGGATGGGTGCGGCCGGGCGGTCGACGCCGCTCGAGTATCCGGTGCCACCGCGCCGTTTCCAGCGTCGTTTGTCGTACGAACAGCTGACTTTGAGGACGCCTCCTGTGACTGCTATGGATGAAGACTTGGCCAAGCCGGTGACCGACGAGGAGATCTTCCGCGCGCACGAAGGCGGAAAGCTCGATATCGGCGTGCCGCGGCCGATCTCCGATCCGCGCACGCTGGCCATCGCCTACACCCCCGGTGTGGCGAAGGTCAGCCGCGCGATCGCCGAGGACCCGACGGTCGCCCGCACGCACACCTGGACGCACCGGTTGGTCGCGGTGGTCAGCGACGGCACCGCGGTGCTGGGACTCGGCGACATCGGTGCGGCGGCGTCGCTTCCGGTGATGGAAGGCAAGTCCGCGCTGTTCAAGACGTTCGGCGGGCTGAACTCGATTCCGCTGGTGATCAACACGACCGACGTCGACGAGATCGTCGAGACGCTGGTCCGGCTGCGCCCGTCGTTCGGCGCGGTCAACCTCGAGGACATCTCCGCGCCGCGGTGCTTCGAGCTCGAGGCCAAACTGATCGAAGCCCTTGACTGCCCGGTGATGCACGACGACCAGCACGGCACCGCCGTCGTGGTCCTTGCCGCTTTGCGTGGCGCCGCAACGGTTACCGGTCGCGCGTTGAAGGATCTTCGAGTCGTCATCGCGGGTGCGGGTTCGTCCGGCATCGCGTGCACCAAGATCCTGATCGCCGCGGGCGTCGGCGAGGTGACGCTGCTGGACTCGCGCGGCATCATCCACCCCGGCCGGGACGGCCTGAACCCCTACAAGGCCGAGATGGCCGAGATCACCAACGCGGGCGGGCTGCGCGGCGGGATCGCGGAAGCCTTGCGTGGCGCGGATGTCTTCATCGGGCTGTCCTCCTCGCAGGTGCCCGAGGACCTCATCGCCACGATGGCGCCGAACGCCAGCGTTTTCGCACTGTCCAATCCGGACCCGGAGATCCACCCGGAGATCGCGCGCAAGCACGCCGCCGTGGTGGCCACCGGCCGCAGCGACTTCCCGAACCAGATCAACAACGTCTCGGCCTTCCCCGGCATCTTCCGCGGCGCACTCGACGCGGGAGCCACCCGGATCACCGAGAACATGAAGCTGGCCGCGGCCGAGGCGATCCACGCGGTCGCGCTCGACGAACTCGACGCCGACCACATCATGCCCAGCGCGCTCGACCCACGCGTGGCGCCCGAGGTGGCGCAGGCGGTCGCGCATGCCGCTGTGCGGGACGGTGTGGCACCCAGCCCGGCCTGAGCAAAGGCAGGGATTGATTGTTTAGGACAGGACGGTAGCCTGATCGGCGCGGCGGGAGGTACGTATCCAGGATGGCGCTCGGCCCGCCCGAGTTGAGGCGCGGGAAGGGTGGCACCGTGGCCGAACTGGTCGAGCCTGCGGGGTCGGCACGTGAATCGGCGTTGTCTGATTCATTGTCTGCCGAAGCGGGCTGGGTCCGTTGTTCGGACGGGTTGGTGGTGCAGGCGAACCTGGGTGCGGCCGTGCTCGCAGGTGTGCATGCCCCGGAGGAGCTGATCGGCCAATCACTGGCCGGTCTGCTCGCCGAGGACGAGTTCGGCCAGCGAGTACTGCGCCCGGACGGGACATCTGTCGAGGTCACGGCGTTACGGTTGGAGCCGGACGCGGCCGGGACCACGGTCGTGTTCGCGCCCGCGGTCAACGGCGGCATGTTCAGCGCCGAGGAGCTCGTCGAGGTCCAGCGCGTCTCCGGGCTCGGCAGTTTCGTGCACATCGTCGCCGAGGGCCGTACGTACTACAGCGAGCCGCTCTACGAGCTGCTCGGCGTCGGCCACGGTCATGAGGACACCGAGGCCGCGCTGCTGTTCAGGACCCATCCGGAGGACCTGCCCGCGGTGATCGAGTTCCGCGAGCGGCTGATCGAGTCGACCGACGGCAAACCGATCGAGCTTGAGCTGCGGGAACGCGACTCCGACCGGGTGTTTTTGGTCCGCGCCCAGCCGGTGGCCAACGAGCAGGGCGCGGTGTACCAGGTCCGCGGCATCGTGCAGGACATCTCGAGACTGCGTGAGCCCGACCGCCAGCGCAGCCTCGACCGCAGGCTGTTCGAGGACGCCCAGCGGGTGGCCCTGCTGGGCACGTGGGCGTGGAACACCACCACGGGCGAGTGCGTCTGGTCGACGATGCTGTACGAGCTGTTCGGCGTCGAACCGCGTCCGGTGATGACGTACGACGACTACCTGGAGTTCGTCCACCCGGACGACCGGGCCTGGGTGGACCGGACATGGCGGCAGCTGGCCGAGACCGGCGAGGCCGTGGTCTGCGAATACCGGGTGCTCCGGCCGGACGGATCGATCCGCGTGTTCCGCTGCCGCGGCGCCTCGTTCGCGGGCCGCAAGGACGGCCCGGTGATGGTCGGCACCGCGCAGGACGTGACCGAGCAACGGTCCACCGAAAGCCGCATGCAGCGCTCCAGCCAGCGGTTCACTGACCTCGTCGCGATCACGCCGGTCGGCATCGGCCTGTTCGACGCGGGTGAACGGCTCGTCGACGCGAACGACGCGCTGTGCAGGCTGCTCGGCATGGACCTGGAGCGACTGCGCGGGACGACCGCGGAGAAGCTGACCCACCCCGAGCACGACCCGCAGGCCCGGCTGGCGGCTGGGCAGCGCGTGCTGGTCACAGCCGCGGGCGAACCGGTCTACTGTGAGCTCAACGTGGTGTCGTCGGTCGCCGACGACGGCCGCCGGTTCTGGCTCGTGGTCTTCCAGGACGTCACCGAACGGCTGCGCGCCGCCGAGTTGCTGCGTCACCAGGCCACCCACGACGACCTCACCGGGCTGCCGGGCCGCGTCGCGGTGAAGGACCTGCTCGCCGAACTGCTGAGCGCGCCCTGCGCCAAGGACGTCGCGTTGTTGTTCTGCGACGTGGACAACTTCAAGCGAGTAAACGATTCCCTCGGCCACGACGCAGGCGACGAACTACTGATCGCCTTGGCCCGGCGCCTCGAGGACGGATTGCCGGACGGCTGCACGGCCGCGCGGATGTCAGGCGACGAGTACGTCGTGATCTGCCCTGACCAGAACAAAGTAGGCGGTGTGGACGAGCTGGCGACCAAGGTCGCGCACCTGTTCCGGACCGCGGTTCCCGTTCGTGGCCAGCTGTTGCGCGTTTCGGCATCGGTCGGTGCGGCTGTCCCAAGCGGACCGGACACGACCGCGGCGGACCTGCTCCGGTTCGCCGACGCGGCGATGTTCGAGGCGAAAAGGCGTGGCGCCGGGCGGGTTTCGCTCGCCAACGCGGCGCTGATGGCCTCGGCGGACAGCCAGATGTACCTCGAAGGCCAACTGCGCGAGGCGTTGGGCAACGACGGCCTCGTACTGCACTACCAACCGGTTGTCGGCGTCGACGGGACGATCCTGACAGCGGAGGCGCTGGTGCGTTGGCCGCACCCGGATCGAGGTTTACTTTCCCCGGCCCAGTTCCTGCCGGTCGCCGAACAGGGCGACCTGTTGCGCGATCTGGACCGGTGGGTGTTGCGGACGGCGTTGCAGGAGGCCAAGACCTGGCCGGAGCTGGGCGGGCGGCAGGTTTCGGTGGCGATCAACCTGGCCGGTCTGGTGCCCGGCGACCCCGAGTTCGTCGACGTCGTGGCGACCGCGATCGCGGGATCCGGCGTGGAGTGGGAACGAGTCGTGCTCGAGTTGGTCGAGACGAGCTTCGTGGACCTGCCGTCCCGCAGCCGAACGGCCATGGCCGACCTGGTCGGCCGAGGCGTCCGGTTCGCCGTGGACGATTTCGGCACCGGGTATTCCTCATTGGCGCGGCTGAAGGACCTGCCCGCCCAGATCATCAAGGTCGATCGGAGATTCGTCGCCGGGATCGGCACGGATCCGTCGGACTTCGCCGTGGCTCGGGCGGTGGTGGACCTGGCACGGGCGATGGGACGGAGTTGTGTCGCCGAGGGTGTCGAGACGGCCACCCAGTTCAGCATGCTTCGTGACATCGGTGTCGAGGCTTATCAGGGGTGGTTACTGTCGCGTGCGGTGCCTGCTGAGGAGTTTCGGGCGCTGCTGGATCTGGGGCCTTTACACGTGCCGTCTTGATCTGTCTAGATGTCCGACGTGATCTGTCCGGGGTGGAACCTGGGGATCGCGGTTTTCGTTGCCGATTTCGGAAGGCGCGCGGGGGCTGGTGCTGCTCCTTGGACGGGGCGCGGGTGGCCGTGCTGTGATTTGGGAAGGCGCGGGGCGGCGGTGGTCCTCGGAGGGCGCGGGGCGGCGCTGCCGGTTCGGACGGCGCGCGGGTGACGGCGCCGCGATGATTCAGATGCCGGCGCCGTGATCGAGATTTAACGGCTCCGGGCCTGCTCGGATGCTGGAATTCCGTGCCGTTGTCGGTACCTCGGGATAGGGTCGATCAGACTTGAGGCGGCCGGCAGGTGGCCGCCGCGACGAACGGGGCCCCGGTGATCGAGTTCCGGGACGTGACGAAGCAGTACCCCGACGGGACGATCGCCGTCGACAAGCTGAACCTGACGGTCGAGGCCGGCACCATAACGGTGTTCGTCGGGCCCTCGGGTTGTGGCAAGACCACGTCGTTGCGCATGGTCAACCGGATGATCGAGGCCACATCCGGCACCATCCTGATCGACGGCAAGGACATCAGGGACTCCGAGCCAGCGTCGCTGCGCCGCGGCATCGGGTACGTGATCCAGCAGGCCGGGCTGTTTCCGCACCGAACGGTGCTGGACAACATCGCGACCGTGCCGCTGCTGTCCGGTTGGGACAAACGCAAAGCCAGGGCGCGGGCGGCCGAGCTGCTGGAGACGGTCGGGCTGCCGGCGGAGATGGGCAAGCGCTACCCCGTGCAGCTGTCGGGCGGGCAGCAGCAGCGCGTCGGTGTCGCGCGGGCGCTGGCCGCGGATCCGCCGATCCTGCTGATGGACGAGCCGTTCAGCGCGGTCGACCCGGTCGTCCGGGAGGACCTGCAGAACGAGTTGCTGCGCCTGCAGGGCGAACTGGACAAGACCATCGTTTTCGTCACGCACGACATCGACGAGGCCGTGCGAATCGGCGAGAAGGTGGCGGTGTTCCGCAAGGGCGGGGTGCTGGCGCAGTACGGCACGCCCGCGGAAGTGCTGCGGTATCCCGCTGACGAGTTCGTGGCGAGCTTCGTCGGCCGTGACCGCGGCTACCGTGGACTGTCCTTTTTGGAGTCCGCCGACATCCGCGTCGACCAGGTCGCGACCACGAAGCTCAATGAGCCGCGCGGCGAAACGAGTTCCGACTGGGTGCTGGTTCTGGACCCGGACGAGCATCCGTGCGGCTGGCTGCGCCCCGGGACCACTGTGGACGGTCCGCTGACGCATGATTCCTTGGTAGCGGGCGGGTCTCTCTACGTGACGGGCACGCCGCTTCGGGGCGCGCTTGATGCGGCGTTGTCGTCGCCGGCCAGCCGGGGCGTGGTGGTCGACCAGGACGGCAAGTACGTCGGCGTGATCACCGCGCGGCAGGTGCTCGACCTGATCGAGGGCCACCCCGAAGCCGTGAGCAAGCCATGAACTGGTTGTCCCGCAACATCGACGCCGTTCTCGAGCTGACCGGGTACCACCTGGTGATCGCGCTGTTGCCGGTGGTGCTCGGGCTGGTCATCTCCATCCCGTTGGGCTGGGTGGCCAACCGGTGGCCGGTGGCGCGCGCGATCCTCGTGCCGGTCGCGGGGATCATGTACACGATCCCGTCGCTGGTGCTTTTCCTTATCCTGCCGCCATTGCTGGGCACGAGAGTGCTCGACGAGGTCAACGTGATCGTCGCGTTGACGATCTACACCATCGCTCTGCTCGTCCGTTCGGTTGCCGACGCGCTCGCGGCGGTCCCGCCGCACGTGATCGCCGCGGCCAACGCGATGGGGTACCGGCCCGTGCGTCGGTTCTTCGGTGTGGAGCTGCCGCTCGCGGTGCCCGTGCTGATCGCCGGGCTGCGCGTGGCGACGGTGTCGAACATCAGTCTGACCAGCGTCGCGGCGATTCTGGGGGTGCCGCAGCTCGGGGCGTTGTTCACCGACGGGTTCGCGGTCGAGAACTATGACGAGATCGTCGTGGCGATCGTGCTGATCTTCCTGCTCGCGATGATCTTCGACGGCCTGTTGCTGCTGATCGGGCGGTTGCTGACGCCGTGGGCCAGGGCCGGGCAAGCGGTGGAGGCAGCCAAGTGAACAGTTTCGGCAACGCCTTCAACTGGCTGTTCGAGCCCGAGCAGTGGTCAGGGCCGAGCGGGATCCCGGCGCGCGTGCTCGAGCACCTGGGGTACACCGCGCTGGCGGTGTTGCTCGGCCTCGTGATCGCCCTGCCGATCGGGATGGCGATCGGGCACAGTGGCAAAGGCGGGTTCCTGGTCGGCGCGGTGAACGCGCTGCGGGCGATCCCGGAGCTCGGTCTGCTGATCCTGCTGGTGCTGCTGATGGGCATCGGCTTGCTGCCGGTGACGCTGGCCCTGGTGATCCTGGCGATTCCGCCGATCTTGGCGGGAACGTACTCCGGGATCAGGAACGTGGACCGGTCCGTTGTGGACGCCGCACGCGGGATGGGCATGAAGGAAGGCCGCATCCTGTTCAGCGTCGAGCTTCCCAACGCCTTGCCGTTGATCCTTGGCGGCCTGCGCGCGGCAACGCTGCAGGTGCTCGCGACCGCGACCATCGCGGCTTACGTGTCACTCGGTGGTCTTGGCCGGTTCGTGATCGACGGCCTGTACCTGCGCGACTTCGCCCAAACCCTCGGCGGCACGTACGTGATCGCCGTCGTCGCACTCGCACTCGAGGGGCTGCTGATTCTCGTCCAGCGGCTCGTCGTGTCCCGCGGCCTGCGCCGCAACCCGACCCGCCGCCGTGACCGCAAGGTCCGGCCGGTGGAAGTAGCAATTGAAACCGCATGAGGAGAGAACAACGATGAAGCGCACACTCGCCGGGCTGGCGACCGTCGTCGCGGCGGCGCTCGCGCTCACTGCATGCGGCGGCTCATCCGACCCGCTGGCAGGCAACAACGCGACCGGCAACCCCGCGCCGACCGACACGATCATCGTGGGCTCGGCCAACTTCGCCGAGAGCAGGCTGCTGGCGGAGATCTACGCACAGGCCCTGTCGGCCAAGGGCGTGAAGGTGGACAAGAAGCTGGGAATCGGCAGCCGCGAGACGTACTTCCCCGGAATCCAGGACGGCTCGATCGACCTGGTCCCCGAGTACACCGGCGTCCTGCTGCAGTACCTGGACAAGAAGGCCACGGCGACCAGCTCCGACGAGGTGTACACGGAACTCAAGAAGGTCCTCCCGCAGACGCTGACGGTGCTGGACAAGGCGGCGGCCGAGGACAAGGACGCGGTCGTGATCACGAAGGAGACGGCGGCGAAGTACAACGCCAAGTCCATCGCCGACCTCGTGCCGCACGCCGGTGAGATCACCTTCGGCGGCCCGCCCGAGTTCCAGGAGCGGCCGGATGGCATCCCCGGCATCAAGGAGCGCTACGGCCTGACCTTCAAGGGCTACAAGTCGCTCGAACCCGGCCCGATCACCACGAAGGCCCTGCTCGACGGTGACATCCAGGCGGCGGACATCTTCACGACCGACGCGTCCATCGAGGCAAACGGCTTCGTGGTCCTCGACGACCCGAAGAACAACTTCGCGGCGCAGAACGTCGTCCCGGTGATCAACACCAAGAAGGCGTCCGACGTCGTGAAGACCACCCTGAACAAGATCTCGGCCAAACTCGACACCAAGACCCTGCTCGACCTGAACGCCAAACTGGCCGCCCCGGACAAGCCGGACGCGTCGAAGGTCGCCCAGGACTGGCTGGCCTCAGCCGGAATCTGACGCCCGAACCCGGAAAGGCTTGCCGGCCAACGGTTACCTACCGCCCGGCAAGCCTTTCCGTGCCCCAAGTGGGATTGGGGCGCGAGCTGTGTGCCATGGGGCACCGTTGGGGCCCGAGCGCCGGGTGCCCCGATGGACGCGTCGGGCGTGAAGTCACGGAATTGTCGTACCCCTGCGGTAACGTGAAAATTAGGGGTTCCCCCAAGGGAATTGTTGTTGCGATGAAGGCTGCTCGGGGACGGTTGGTTCAGGGCTTGAAGTCGTCGGCGTGGTCCTCGGCCCATTCGCGGAACGTCTTCGCCGGACGCCCGGTCACATCCTCCACAGTGGACGTGACCGGCTCCGGATGGGCGATCGAAGCCGCCCACGACGCCAGCGCCCCGTTGGCAACGGGTTCCGGCCACCCCGCGGCCAGCATCTCCGCCTTGGCCTCCTCGGCAGGCTGCTCCTCGAACCGCAACTCCCGGCCGATCACCTCGCCGATGATCCGCACCTGCTCGACCTGAGTGACCAGCGAAGGCCCGGACAACAAGTACTTCGCGCCGACATGCGAATCCGACAGCAACGCACGGACCCCGACAGCGGCCATGTCGTACTCGTGGATCGAAGACCTTGGCATCGCGCCGAAAGGTGCCCGGACCACGCCGGAAGCTCGAATCTCCGGCGCCCACTGCAACGCGTTGCCAGCGAATCCCGTGGGACGCAAGAAGGTCCACTCCAGCCCGGACTTCTCGATCAGCTCCTCCACACCCAGTGCCCAGTCGGGATCCCCGGCTGACGACAGGTAGACGATCCGCCGCGCCGACGACGAGGCGATCGCGTCGATGATCGGCTCGACGCCGTCGGTATGAAAGAACGGCCACACAAGGAAAACCGAAGACACACCGTCCAGCGCTGCCCGCACACTGTCCACATTGGTGATGTCCCCGCCGGTGCTGCGGGCGAAGCGCCGGACGGGAACCGAGAGCTGGGACACGACCTGGCCGCCGACTTTGCCGGTCGCGCCGGTCACAAGAATCGTCATGCCCCCACCGTGCAACTTCAACCTAGGTTCAGGTCAACTCCGGCCGCCGACCCGGGTTGTCATCTCGTGCGCGACCTTCTGCACTTCGCCGGCCAGGTCCGGCCACGTCTCGCCGCATTCCGGTGAGCATTCGTGACGGAAGGTCGCGCTGATCGCGGCGATGGGCCTGCCGCCGTGGTCGAAGATCGGCGCCGCGACCGAGGCAAACCCCGCGGTGACGTACCCGTCCTCCACTGCCCAGCCTCGGCGGCGCTCGGCCGTGAGCAGCCGTCGCAACGAAGGCAAGTCGCGAGGCCCACGGTCGGTCCGCGACACGAAGCTGTCCTTGCTCGGGAACAACGCCCTGACCTGCGCGGGAGGCAGGTACGCGAGCATTCCCCGGCCCGACGCGGGCAGCTGGGCAGGCAACCGGACCCCCACCGAGGTCACCAGCGACTGCGGATGCGACGGCTGCTCGCGGACCACGTACAGCGTCTCGGCGCCGTGCAGCACGCCGAGGTGACCGGTGTGCCCGACCCGGTCGGCGAACCGGCGCAGCAACGGCCGCGCCAGTCGCTCAAGCGGGTCCTGACGCAGGTAGGCCGAGCCGACCTCGAACGCTGTCACGCCCAGCCCGTACCGGCGCTCCTCCGGCAGATGGGTGACGAACCCGGCCTCGGCCAGTTCGGCGAGCAGGTGATACGTCGTCGAACGCGGTAATCCCAGCTCACGGGCCACGGTCGCGGCCGACACCGGACCAGGACGACCGGCGATCAGCCGCAGCACGGCAAGGCCCCGGCGCAACGCGGGCACGTCCGAACTCGTCACCACACATGTCACGCTAACCCCGCTCAACAAAACCGGTCGGCCGAGCATTGGAGGCGCGTGAACTTCGAAGAGTTCGTCAGCGCCCGGCTGGACGCGTTGCTGCGGTACGCCATGGCGTTGAGCTGCGACCCGCACCTGGCACAGGACGTTGTCCAGGAGGCGCTGCTGCGCGCCCAAGTGCGGTGGTCACGCATCAGCGCGCTGGATCATCCGGGTGCTTACGTGAAGAGGATGGTGACCAACGAGTACCTGTCGTGGCGCAGACACCGGGCCAGGCGAAGCGTCGCCATGACCCAGCTGGAGATCGTCAGCGAGACAGCCGATCCGATCAGCCAGTACGACCTACGTGACGCCATGCTCGCGCGCATCGCGCAACTGCCACGCAAGCAGCGGGCCGCCGTGGTCCTGCGCTACTACGAAGGCTGTGGCGACCAGGAGATCGCCGAGATCCTGGGATGCGGCGTGACCACGGTCCGCAGTCACATCTCCCGCGCGATCAGCACGCTGCGGGTCGCCCACACGGAGCCAGTCGCATGAACGAGACCGAAGAACTGATCAAGGCGGCGCTGGCCAAGCACGTCGAGCGCACCCCGCACGCCGGGCCCATTCTCACCGCGCTGAGCAGGCGCAGGCGCCGCGTCAGGCCCTCCCTGATCGCGATCATCGCCGCCACGGTCGTCGCCGCAGGCGTCGCGATCCCCATCGCCATCCAGCGGCCCGAAGCCTCAGCCCCGCCGGCCACCCAGCAGCCGATGCCCGTCGAGTCCAAGGGCATCAAGATGCGGTACGGCCTCAAAGCCTTGCCCGGGTTCGTCGAGGCCAACCGCACGGCGGCCATCGATGGCAGCAACCAGGTCCGGACCTGGATGAAGAACACGTGCCAGGCCGGCACGCCAGCGCAGCAGTGCACGCAGAGCCTGAGCCTGATCATGTACACGGCGCGCCATCCTTACTGGGCTGATGTCATCGCGCCGAAAGGCGCGCATCCTGTCCGCAACGTGGACACCCCGGGCTGGGCGACGTGGGATTCGCAGAACAAGCAGGCCAAGCTGACCTGGCGTCCCCCTGAGCAGGACACGGTTCTGATGGTGTCGTTGCACGACAGCGAGGGGGACGCCACGCGGAAAGTCTTCGACCTGGCGCGCACCGTCGCCGTGGAGGACAGTGCGGTCGTCCAGCCACCGTTGTCGTTCGGCTGGCTGCCCGCCGAACTCACCAGGACGTCGGTGACCATCGCGGGTAGTTCGCCGTCGACCGCCGAGACGTGGATCGACGCGGAAACGACCGACCCACGAGGCCGTGAGGTACAGGCCAAGATCGTCGCCAAGGCCATCGACTCGCCCGAGAACCACACCCTCGCGGTGACCTTGCCGGATGGCCGCCAGGTGCAGCTCATGGCGTCCGGCAACGCGCCGCTTCCGCTGGACCAGCTCCGGAAGATCGCCGAGAACCTCAAGCCCGAGCCAGCCCCCGACAAATCCTGGATCGGCAGGTAAACCCTCGTGAGTGTTTTGGCCGGTTAGAACCGGCCAAAACACTCACGACCTAATGTCTGGGATTTCAGACACCTTTGGGGTGCGCCGGGTCGTGCGGAGGTGAGGCACGCGGTGTGATGGCCCAATGGCAGAACCGGTAGCCCTGGGTCTCACCCCGATCAGCCGCGCCGACGTGGTCGCGGTCGCTCGTGATGGCGTAGGTGTTCGTCTGACCGACGACGCGCTGCGCGCCGTAGCCCAGTCGCGCGAGCACATCGAACGACTGGCGTCACGGCCTGAACCGACCTACGGCGTGTCCACCGGCTTCGGCGCGCTCGCGGTCCGCCACATCCCACCGGTCCGGCGGACCGCGCTGCAGCACGCCGTCGTGCGTTCGCACGCGGCGGGCGCGGGGACGGAGGTGGAGGCGGAAGTCGTCCGAGGCCTGATGCTCCTGCGGCTGCGCACGCTCGCGATGGGCCATAGCGGCGTCAAAACGTCCACTGTGGAGGCCCTCGCCGGAATGATCAACGCCGGGATCGTCCCGGTCGTGCACGAATACGGCTCGCTCGGCTGTTCCGGCGATCTCGCCCCGCTGTCGTCGATCGCGCTCGCGCTGACCGGCGAAGGCGATGTCCGGGTGGACGGCGTGCTGCGGCCGGCGGCGGACGCGTTGCTCGAAGCCGAGATCACCCCGGTCAGCCTGGCCGAGAAGGAAGGCCTCGCGCTGATCAACGGCACCGACGGCATGCTCGGCATGCTGGTCATGGCCATCGCGGATCTGCGCAAGCTGATGAAGGTCGCCGACCTGACCGCCGCGATGAGCATCGAGGCACTGCTCGGCACCGACCGTGTCTTCCAGGCCGAACTGCACGCCCTTCGGCCACATCCCGGCCAGGGGGAGTCCGCGCGCAGGATGGCCGAGATCCTGGCCGATTCCGAGATCGTCGCCAGCCACCGCGGCCCGGACTGCACGCGCGTGCAGGACGCGTACTCGCTGCGCTGCTCGCCGCAGGTCCACGGAGCCGCGCTGGACACCCTCACACACGCCGAACTCGTCGCGGACCGGGAACTAGCGTCCGCTGTGGACAATCCGGTCGTTCTGGCTGACGGTCGCGTCGAGTCCAACGGCAACTTCCACGGCGCGCCGATCGCTTACGTCCTGGACTTCCTGGCGATTCCGGTCGCCGACGTGGCCAGCATGGCCGAGCGGCGCACCGACCGGATGCTCGACGTTTCCCGTTCGCACGGGCTGCCCGCGTTCCTCGCCGACGACCCGGGAGTGGACTCCGGGCACATGATCGCCCACTACACGCAGGCCGCCGTGGTCGCCGAGCTCAAGCGGCTGGCCGTGCCCGCGTCGGTCGACTCGATCCCGACCAGCGCCATGCAAGAGGACCACGTCTCGATGGGCTGGGCGGCCGCGCGCAAGCTGCGTAAGGCGGTCGACGGCCTGACCACGGTCCTCGCGATCGAACTGCTCACCGCGGCACGCGCGATCGACCTGCGTGCCCCGCTCAAGCCCTCGACGGCGACCGCGGCCGCCGTCGCCGCATTGCGTACTCGCGTTCCCGGGCCAGGGCCAGACCGGCACCTCGCGCCCGAAATCGCCGCTGCCGAAGAACTGATCCGCTCTGGAGGCATCAAGTGACCCCTCGGGCCGCCACCGGCACCACCCTGACCGCGAAGAGCTGGGCCACCGAAGCCCCGCTTCGCATGCTGCACAACAACCTCGACCCGGCCGTCGCCGAACGCCCCGAGGATCTCGTGGTCTACGGCGGCACGGGCAAGGCCGCGCGCGACTGGCCGAGCTTCCACGCGATCACCCGTGAGCTGACCGACCTCAACCAGGACGAGACGCTGCTCGTGCAGTCCGGCCGTCCGGTCGGCGTGCTGCGCACCCACGAATGGGCGCCGCGCGTGCTGATCGCCAACTCCAACCTCGTGCCGGACTGGGCGAGCTGGCCGGAGTTCCGCAGGCTGGAGGCCGCCGGACTGACCATGTACGGCCAGATGACCGCGGGTTCGTGGATCTACATCGGAACCCAGGGCATCCTGCAGGGCACGTACGAGACGTTCGCGGCGATCGCCAACAAGAAGTTCGGCGGCTCGTTGCGCGGCACCCTGACCGTGACCGCGGGCCTGGGCGGCATGGGCGGCGCCCAGCCGTTGGCCGTGACCATGAACGACGGTGTCGCGCTGGTCATCGAAGTCGACCCCCACCGCGCCCAGCGTCGCCTTGAGACACGGTATCTCGATGAACTTGCGTCCGATTTGGACCGTGCGATCGCGCGGGTCGAAGCGGCCAAGCGTGAAGGGCGGGCACTTTCCGTCGGTGTGGTAGGAAATGCCGCCGATGTCCTGCCGGAACTGCTGCGCCGGGGCGTCGACGTGGACATCGTCACTGACCAGACCTCCGCGCACGACCCGTTGATGTACCTGCCAAAGGGCGTAGCGCTGGAGGACTGGTCGGACTACGCGGCCAAGAAACCGGACGAGTTCACCGACCGCGCCCGCGACTCGATGGCCGAGCACGTCGACGCGATGCTGGGCTTCCTCGACAAGGGCGCCGAAGTGTTCGACTACGGCAACTCCCTGCGTGGCGAGGCCAAACTCGGTGGCTGCGAACGGGCTTTCGACTTCCCCGGCTTCGTGCCCGCGTACATCCGGCCGCTGTTCTGCGAGGGCAAGGGCCCGTTCCGGTGGGCGGCGCTGTCCGGCGACCCGAAGGACATCGCCGCCACCGACCAGGCGATCCTGGAGTTGTTCCCGGAGAACGAGTCACTGGCCCGGTGGATCAAGATGGCCGGGGAACGTGTTGAGTTCCAAGGCCTTCCGGCGCGGATCTGCTGGCTGGGCTACGGCGAACGGCACCTTGCCGGTCTTCGCTTCAACGAAATGGTGGCAAGCGGCGAGTTGTCCGCGCCGGTCGTCATCGGCCGTGACCACCTTGACTGTGGTTCAGTGGCTTCGCCGTACCGCGAGACCGAGGCGATGGCCGACGGTTCGGACGCGATCGCCGACTGGCCGCTGCTCAACGCCATGGTGAACACCGCGTCCGGCGCGACGTGGGTGTCCATTCACCACGGTGGTGGCGTCGGCATCGGCCGGTCCATCCACGCCGGACAGGTGACTGTCGCAGATGGAACGGACCTGTCCGCCCAGAAGATCGAACGGGTGCTGACCAACGATCCGGGTATGGGCGTACTACGCCATGTGGACGCTGGATACGACCGTGCGGGCGAAATCGCTCAGTCACGGGGTGTGCATATCCCGATGACCCGTGCATGATCTTGCTATGAGTCCAGTGCCGACCAACGCAGCGACCGAGCTGCTGACCGCGATCAAGGACGTCGGAACGGACCCGGCGCGCGGCGGGTACTCCCGGCACGGCTTCGACACCGCGGAGCTGGAACTGCGTGAGTGGTTCACCGCGGAGGCGGGCAAACGCGGCCTGGACGTCGAGGTCGACCGGAACGGCAACATCTGGGCCTGGTGGGGCGCACCAGGCCCGGACGCCCTGGTCACCGGCAGCCACCTGGATTCCGTGCCTGGCGGTGGCGCGTTCGACGGGCCGCTGGGCGTGGTGTCCAGCCTCGCCGCGGTGGACTTGTTGCAGGCCAAGGGCTTCAAGCCGGGCCGTCCGCTCGCGCTGATGGTGTTCGCCGAGGAAGAAGGCGGCCGGTTCGGCGTGCCGTGCCTCGGATCCCGGCTGCTCACCGGCGCCACACCCGCTGACGTGGCGTTGAACCTGAAGGACCCGTCGGGGAACACGTTCGCGGAGGCCGTGAAAGCGGCGGGGCTGGATCCGTCGCGGATCGGTAAGGACGCCGAGGCGCTGTCGCGGATTGGGCGCTTTGTCGAACTGCACGTCGAACAGGGCCGTGGGCTGATCGACATGGACGCGCCGATCGGCGTGGCCACGTCCATTCTGGCGCACGGCCGCTGGCGGTTTCGGTTCACCGGCGAGGGCAACCACGCCGGTGCCACGCCGATGGGCGCGCGGCGTGACCCGATGCTCCCGGCCTCACAGTTGATCCTTTCCGCACGTTGGGCGGCGTCCAGTGTGGACGGAGCACGCGCCACCGTCGGCCGTCTGGTGCCCACGCCAGGCGGCACGAACGTGATCGCCTCGTCGGTTGACGTCTGGCTGGACGCGCGCGCTCCTAACGACGGCCGAACGCGTTCGGTCGTTGAGCGGATCACCGCGGCGGCCAAACAGGCGGCACGGGATGAAGGCTGTGAGCTGACCGTGACCGAAGAGTCCTATGGGGACACCGTGCACTTCGATGCCGCACTGCGGGAAGAAGTTGTCGCGGCACTCGGCACGGCACCCGCGTTGCCGACCGGGGCCGGGCATGACGCTGGGATTCTGGCCGCGCACGTGCCGACCGCGATGCTTTTCGTGCGTAATCCGACTGGTGTCAGCCATGCGCCCGAGGAACATGCTGAACCCGACGACTGCGAGGCCGGTGTCGAGGCGCTCGCGAAGGTTCTCGAGAAGCTAGCTGCCGAATGAGATATTGGTGTGAGCACGCCTGGCTGGATTCGTCAGGCGTGCAGTCCAGCGTTGTTGTCGACGTGGCGGATGGCCGGATTACCGCTGTCACGCCCGATTCGCCGTGTCCGCCCGATGCGCATCGGCTGACTGGCTTGGTTATGCCGGGTTTCGCCAATGCGCACTCGCACGCGTTCCATCGCGCTCTGCGTGGCCGCACGCACGCCGACGGCGGCACATTCTGGACCTGGCGCACAGGAATGTACGCGCTGGCATCGAAGCTCGATCCAGACAGCTATCTGAAGCTCGCGACAGCCGTGTACGCCGAGATGGCGTTGGCCGGGGTGACCTGCGTCGGCGAGTTCCATTACGTGCACCACGCACCTGGCGGAGCTCGCTATTCCGACCCCAACGCGATGTCCGAAGCGTTGCGCGAGGCGGCTTCAGCGGCCGGCATTCGTGTGACGTTGTTGGATACGTGTTATCTGGCAGGCGGAATCGACCAGCCGCTTTCTCCGGAGCAACTCCGTTTCTCCGACGGCTCGGTGGATGCCTGGGCTTCGCGCGTTTCCTCGCTGCAGTCAGATTCGACTTTGCTTGCGGGTGCGGCGATTCATTCGGTCCGTGCGGTACCGCGATCCTCGTTGCCTGCTTTGGTTTCCGCGTGGCCCACTGGTCCGCTCCACGTGCATTTGTCCGAGCAGCCGGCGGAAAACGAGGCTTGTGTCGCGGCCTACGGCCTGAGCCCCACTGAGCTGTTGGCCGAGGCCGGTGCGCTCTCGCCTCGTACCACCGCGGTCCACGCGACACATTTGTCCACTAAGGACATATCGCTGCTGGGCGGGTCGGGGACGGGCGCGTGTTTCTGCCCGACCACGGAAGCCGACCTGGCCGATGGGATCGGGCCGGCGCGTGAACTCGTTGACGCCGGTTCGACGTTGTCGCTGGGCAGTGACCAGCACGCGGTGATCGATCCTTTGCTGGAGGCCCGTGCTTTGGAGCACGGCGAACGGCTGCGCACGGGCCAGCGCGGCCGGCTCACGCCCACGGAGCTGTTCTCGGCGTTGACGGCACACGCCAGCCTGGGGTGGTCGGGGGACTTCGCTGATCTGGTGGCGATTTCGTTGGACACCCCGCGAACCGCGGGGTGCTTGCCCGAGCAGGCGATGCTCGTGGCCACTGGGGCAGATGTGCACACGGTCATCGCCAGTGGCAAGGTGATAGTCGAGGACGGGCACCATCGCGTCGGCGACGTCGGTCTACTGCTGGCTGAGGCGATTGAGGAGTTGTGGCGATGAGTTTGCTGCTCACCGGAATCGGCGAGCTGACCACGAACGACGACGAACTGGGCACGGTGACTGATGCGGCATTGGTGATCGACGGAGCCTCGGTGGTCTGGGCAGGGCCGGCGGCATCGGCACCCGCGGCCGACGCGGCGGTGGACCTCGAAGGCCGCGCGGTACTGCCCGGTTGGGTCGACAGCCACACCCACCTGGTCTTCGCAGGCGACCGAACAACCGAGTTCGCCGCCCGAATGGCCGGACAGCCTTACCGCGCAGGCGGCATCGCGGTGACAGTCGGGGCAACCCGTGCCGCGTCGGATGACCAGCTGACCGCAGTCGTGCGTCGTCACGTCGCCGAAGCCGTATCCCAAGGCACAACGTACATCGAGACGAAAACCGGCTACGGCCTCGACGTCCCCAACGAACTCCGTTCAGCGGTCCTGGCCTCGGCTGAGGTCGACGAAGTCACGTTCCTCGGCGCGCACCTCGTGCCGCAAGGCTGGGACGCGGATTCCTATGTGGACCTTGTATGCGGCGAGATGCTTTCTCAAGTCGCTCCCCATGTCCGCTGGATCGACGTATTTTGCGAAACCGGAGCCTTCGACGGCCAGCAATCCCGCGCAGTGCTGACGGCGGGAGCGAAACACGGCCTGGGCCTTCGTGTGCACGGCAACCAACTCGACTACGGCCCAGGCGTGCGCCTCGCGGTCGAGCTGAACGCCGCATCCGTCGACCACTGCACATACCTGACGAAGTCCGACATCGACGACCTCGCCAGCTCGGAAACCGTCGCGACCTTGCTGCCCGCCTGCGACCTGTCAACCCGCCAACCCTTGCCCGACGCCCAATCCCTGCTGAACGCCGGTGCCACGGTCGCCTTGGCGTCGAACTGCAACCCGGGCTCCTCGTACACCACGTCGATGGCGTTTTGCGTTGCCACAGCCGTACTTCAGATGCGAATGAGCGTCTCCGAGGCCGTCCGCGCAGCCACCTGGGGAGGCGCCCGTGCCCTGCGCCGCGAGAACGAGATCGGCATCCTCCGCCCCGGAAGCCGCGCGGACATCCACGTCCTCGACGCCCCTTCAATCACCCACCTCGCTTACCGCCCAGGCGTGCCCCTGACGTATGCCGTATGGCGCAAGGGAATACGCGCCCGCTAACCCGGAATGGCGGGCACGCGTGGGGGCGCGCCCGCTGAGTGTGAGGGGTCTCGAGCGGGCGCGCGTTTTCGGCGGGTTTAGCTGGTCTCGTAGGTCAGGTCCGCGTAGAACGCGGTCAACGGGCTTGCCCACGAGGTGCCGTTGGCGACCTTGCAGCCGGAGTTGCTACGGCTGTGCAGGGCGGTGGCCCAGCGGTTTCCGCTTGGGGCCAGCCAGTACCAGCCGCCGCCGCTGTCTCCGCCGCAGGCGTCGTAGCCGTCGATACGGACCATGCCGCGGGTTCCCGCGTCACTGGTGTTGGTGACGGTGGCGCATGGGTTTCCGTCGTGGTCCGGGTCGGTGAAGTTGGCCGACAAGCAGGCCACGTCGTTGACCAGGAAGAACGACTTGCCCTTCACCGGCGCCGTGCGGTTGGGCGGTCCGATGTAGATCAGGCCGCTGTTCACGTTGCCGTAGAAGGCGTTCGTGGACACGATCCGGGTCACGTCGGACACCCCGGAGTCGATCCGTCCGCTGACCGAGCCGACGGTACGCACAGTGGCCGTACCGTTGGACCAGATCTCACCGATCCCGGTGCTGCAGTGGCCCGCCGTGAGAGTGATGCGCTGGTTGGCCGAGTTGCGCGCGGTGAAGCCGAGCGAGCACCAGTGCTGGCCCGCGCCGTTGCGCAGCATCAGGCCGGCGGCGAGGAAGTCGTCGCAGTTCGAACGGTCGGTGCACGCGTCGGCTTGCGCCGGGGCGTTCTCGTTGTTCACCACGGCGACACCGGCCTGGCTCAGCTCTGCTCGCCGGGCGGCAGCAGGGACAGCAGCCACGACCTGGTTGGTCTTCACGTCAACGCCCACGTTGCCAGCGGCAGCCCTCGCGAGCGGGGACGTACCGTTGCGCAGCGCCTCAGCCTCGGCGTTGAGCTGGTCGAGGCTGCGGGCCACCAACGGCGTGTCGACCTTCACGCCCTTGCTCGCGCCGATCGCCGCCAGGGACTTCCCGGTGGACGCGGAGGTGACCGCCAGGTGGTAGCTGGCCGTGTACGGGTCGAACCAGCCGCCGCCGAAGGTCTTCCACTGCTTGGTGATCTCGGCCTTGAGGTCCTCACCGGCCGACTGGGCCTGCGCCGCGGCACGCGCTTTCGCGGGTGTCAGGTCCGGGTGGGACGTCAGGTAGGCCTGGGCGATCGTCGCGATGGCATCGGTGCCCGAGTCATACGCGCCGGTCACCTTGGCCGGTGCCGCGGTCGCCGGGGCGGCGAGTACGCCGAGAATGGAAATCCCGGCCACCGCCAGAACGGCGTTTTTCCGAAACATATATCCTCCCCTGGGAAAAAGGCATGACAGCAACGCCGACTTACGTCGGATTCGTTGGTTTTCGAACTGGTCATCCCTTGCGTCATCGACGCGGATCGGGACGGTACGTGGATTGCTCGACGAGTGTCAACGTGGTTGAGTCCACAATGCAGTCCACTGCAATTGTCGTCGCTTTTCAATAACGACATGTATTTCCGCGTCGCCCGATCGGGCAGGTGTCTGGCACCACGTGGCATCACGGTGGTGTCACGAGTTTCAAGCTTCTGACCTGCGGAAACGCAGTTTGGCATCGCTATGGGGTTGCAGTGGTGCCACCGTGGTGTCATAGTTAGTGCCATGGACCTCACCCCGTACGTCGAGAACCTCCGGGCCGAGTTGGCCGTCGCTGCCGAAGCCGGCGGCGACGACGCCAGGGCGCTGGCCGAGCGGCTCACCGCACCGCTCGAGTCGGCCACCAGGTTGACCCTGATGAGTGCCCTTTCGGCCGCTGCGGAGGAGATCACCCGCGATCTGGCTCCCGGCTCGGTCGAGGTCCGGCTGCGCGGCATCGACCCCGCCTTCGTGGTGGTGCCACCGGCGACACCAGGCCCGGCCGAGCCGGAGCCCGCGCCCGCCGTGGCACCGCTCGCGGACGAAGCGGCCACCGCGCGGATCAACTTCCGGCTCCCTGAACAGCTCAAACAGCGAGTCGAACAGGCCGCCAACCGCGACGGGGTATCGATCAACACATGGCTCGTGCGAGCCGTCGCGGCCATGGTCGACGCCGATGGTGCCACCAGGAAACGAGGCGGAACGTGGGCAGGCCAGAGCTTCTCCGGCTGGGTCCGCTGAATTCGTCCCATCACTGTGAAAGGAAAAGCTGTCATGACCGTTTTCCAGACCCCAGAACCGATCTACGCCACCGTGGAGATAGCGGCCGGCGACGCCCGGATCTTCGCCGGCGACCGCACCGACACCGTGGTCGAGGTCCGGCCCCGCGATGAATCAAGCGGCAAAGATCGGGCCGCGGCCGAGAAAACCAAAGTCGAGTATTCCGGCGGCAGGTTGTCGGTCAAAACGCCGAAATGGCCGCTGGTCGGCAAGGGCGGCTACGTCGACATCACGATCGAACTGCCCGAGGGCAGCAGGCTGACCGCCGAGAGCCAGTACGCCGAACTGCGCGGTGAGGGCACCCTCGGCGAAGTGCGCTACAAGACGGAGTACGGCAGCGCCAGTTTCGAGCAGACCGGCGCGCTGAACGTGGACAGCGGGTACGGCACGCTGGTGATCGGCCAGGTGACCGGGCACGCCGAGCTGCGCACGGGATCCGGCGAAGTCAAGCTCGGCCGCGTGGACGGCACCGCCAACGTCCGCAACGGCAACGGCGGCATCAGGATCGGCGAGGTCTCCGGTGACCTGGAAGTGACCGGGGGCAACGGCTCCGTCGAGATCGAGTCGGCGGCCGCGGGCTTGACCGTGACGAACTCGCACGGTGACATCCGGGTCGGCGAGGTCGTGCGCGGAACTGTCTCATTGACCACCACCCACGGCGGCGTGGAATTCGGTATCCGCCAAGGCTCTGCGGCCTGGCTGGAGCTCAACGCCAAGCATGGCGCGGTCCGCAACAACCTGGAGACGACCGACGGTCCCGCTCAGGACCAGGAGACCGTGCAGGTTCGTGTCCACACTGGATTCGGCAACATCACCGTTCACCGCGCTGCCTGATTTCCTTTCTGTAAGCGCCGCTTGAGCCATTCGCCGCTCGCGTGCGCATTTCCCACCAATTCATGCCAGGGCACAGGTATGCCCTGATACCCCTGTGAGGAACCATGAAGCTTGCGATCAGCGCGACCGATCTGAGGAAGTCCTATGGCGACAAGGTGGTACTGGACGGCATCGACCTCAACGTCGCCGAAGGAACCATCTTCTCGCTGCTGGGCCCGAACGGCGCCGGCAAGACCACCACCGTGCAGATCCTGTCGACGCTGTTGGCCCCGGACAGCGGCAAAGCCGTTGTGGCAGGCCATGATCTGTCGGTCAACCCGAGCGGTGTACGCGGATCGATCGGCGTCACCGGCCAGTTCTCCGCGGTGGACAACATGCTCACCGGCGAGGAGAACCTCTGGCTGATGGCCGACCTGCACCACCTGCCCAAAGCGGAAGGCCGCAGGCGCGCCGCGGAACTGTTGGCACAGTTCGATCTGGTAGACGCGGCACGCAAGACACCGATGACGTACTCCGGCGGAATGCGCCGCCGGTTGGACCTGGCGATGACCCTGGTCGGCAAGCCGAGGATCATCTTCCTCGACGAGCCGACGACCGGCCTGGACCCGCGCAGCAGGCGGACGATGTGGGACATCATCCGCCAGCTGGTCAAGGACGGCGTGACGATTTTCCTGACCACACAATACCTTGAGGAAGCCGACCAGCTCGCCGACCGGATCGCGGTGCTCAACGGCGGGAAACTGGTCGCCGAAGGCACCGCGGGCCAGTTGAAGCGGCTGATCCCGGGCGGTCACGTCCGGCTGCAGTTCGCCGACATCCCACGCCTCGCCCACGCCGCGCACGTCCTCGGCGGCGTCCGCGATGACGATTCGCTGACGCTGGACGTGCCGTCCGACGGCGGCGTGCAGTCCCTGCGGTCCGTTTTGGACAGATTGGACGCCGGCCTGGTCGAGGTCGACAGCCTGTCGGTGCACCTGCCGGACCTCGATGACGTCTTCTTCGCCCTGACCGCAAAGGAAAGTGTCCGATGAGCACGGTGGCCCTCGCGATGCGTGACTCGGGCGCGATGCTGCGCCGCGACTTCACCCACTCCAAGCGCAACCTGATGATGACCATCAGCGGCATCGCCACACCTGTTTTCATGATGCTCTTGTTCGCCGGGGTGTTCGGCGGCGCGATCGGACCGCAAGGAATCGACTACATCGACTTCCTGGCGCCCGGGATCATCATCATGTCGGCGGGAACCAGTTCGGCGGCCACCGCCGTGAAGGTCTGCCAGGACATGGCGGAAGGCATCATCGACCGCTTCAGGACAATGGACATCGCCCGGTCGGCCGTCCTCACTGGACAGGTGATCGGCAGCGTGATCCGGACGGTGTTCAGCGCGGTGCTGGTCGTCGCGGTGGCTCTGCTGTTGGGTTTCAGCCCGACCGCGTCGTTCGGTGAGTGGCTTGCGGTACTGGGGATATACGTCATGCTGACGTTCGCCCTCACCTGGCTGGCTGTCGCGTTCGGACTGAAAGCGGCCACTCCGGCGGGTGCCAACAGCCTGACGCTGATCGTGCAGTTCCTGCCGTTCATCAGCAGTGCGTTCGTCAGCCCGGAGACGATGTCCGCGCCGGTCCGCTGGTTCGCCGAGAACCAGCCGTTCAACCCGGCAATCGAAACCATCCGTGCCTTGCTCACCGGTGGCCCGATCGGCAACAACGCATGGCTCGCCGTCATCTGGGCCGTGGTGATCAGTGCCGTCGGCTACCTCTGGGCACGCAAGCAGTACAGCCGCCCGAAGACCAAGTGAGAAATCCGGGGGTACGAGCACCTCACTGTCCCGAGTGGACAGTGAGGTGCTCGTTCGTGTGTCAGAGCGAGCCGTTACGCCACGGCCCGGTGATCGCGAAAGTGATCCCCGGGGTCTGGATGTTGGCGAACAACCACTTGCCGCGCACGGTGTCGAACGTGGATCCGCACCATTCCCTGGTCGAGTAGTCACCCGGTGCGATCGCCGGCTTGCCGGGCACGCCGTCCGGGATGACGACATTGTTGGCCGCGAACGGGAAGATCTCGCCCTTGCGGGTCAGGCCGTGCATGAACTGCACGCCGCTGCCGTCCTCGCACAACACGATCCCGCCGCGCGGGCTGACCGCGATGTTATCCGGATTGGACAGAACATCCTGCCCTGGCGACGCGAACAGCACGCGCAACCGGCCACTGCGCGGGTGGAACTCGAAGACCTGGCCCAGACCGGTCGGTCCGCCGCTGGTGGACACGATGTAGATGCGGCCGTTGCCATACCAGGCACCTTCGAGCCGGGAGAACGTCGCACCACCCTTGGCGATGCCCTGGTCGGTCGGGCGTGGCACGTCAGGCCCGGGGTCCGGCTCGTCGATCCGCACCCAGCTGGTCTCGTGGTAGACCGTCCCGGCCGGGTCGGGTTTGGTGTTGTACGTGGCGTCACCGATCTTGAGCATCTCCAGCACGCCACCGGCGCGCAGGTGCCCGCGAACCTTGGGACGGAACCGGAAAAAGCCCGCAGTGCCGTCGTCCTCGGTCTCGTAGACATAGCCGGTGTCCGGATCGATGGCGACCGCCTCGTGCTCGAATCGGCCCATCGCCTTGAGCGGCCTCGCATCGCCCTTGCCGGTCGCGGGCACTTCGAAGATATAGCCGTGTTGCTGCCCGGTCTTCGGGTTGACGTCCAGCGTCTCCTCGCAGGTCAGCCAAGTCCCCCAAGGAGTTGGCCCGCCCGCGCAGTTGCGTACGGTGCCCGACAGGCTGGCGTGACTGTGTTCGAACTTGCCGTCATCAGGGTCGAACACGACCGTGCTCGTGCCGCCGCCCGCGTCCGGATCGTAAGCGGGATCAGTGTATTTGCCGTTGAAGCCACCGACTTCGTGGTTACGTACCAGGTGCACGCGACCCCGGCGCCCGGCGCGGAACGCCGCCATTCCGTCGTGCAACGACGGCGTCGGGATGCCGTCGTCCATCTTGTCGCCGGTCCAGCCGTAGCTGATGTACTCGAAGCCACGGGGGAGAAGCAGTAAGGGGAGTCCGGTGGTGTGGTCACGAACCGGGGCCAGCGGGCCGTAGTCCGGGCTGTGCGGGCGTCTGGTGTCCCGCTCCGTGGCCGCTGACGCTGATCTTGTCGCCAGCGCGTCCAACGCGGTGGCTCCGGCCAGAACAGCCGCCCCGCCAAGCAAGGCGCGCCGGCCGACTTCAGTGCGTGGTGGTTCTGTGTGCTCGGTCACAGCGCGAGACTCTTCCCGCGGTCCATGGCCGTCAAGCAACGCCAGCCCAACGGTTCAATGAATGTGCCGGATAACCGCGTTTCTCTACTCGTCGATGTCCTCGTCGTCCCGCGCGAGGAACGTCGCGAAGCGCTCGACGGCCTCCTCGTAGTCGGGGTTGGCGTCGACGAAGACGCGGAGTTTCTCGGCCAGCCAGCCGAGGGTGACTTCCTCGTCGCCGCGGCGCTGTTCGAGTTCTTCGATTCCCCGGTCAGTGAAGTACATAGGTTCTCCATGAAACGGCTCCCGGGGCGCGCGCCCCGGGAGCCATGTTTATACAGCCGTCAGTCTGCGAATGCCTTCTCGATCAGCTCGCGCTGCTCGACCTCGTGCACCTTCGACGAACCCACCGACGGGGCCGCCATCGGGCGACGGGACACGCGCTTCATGGCGCCCATGCGCTCCGGGAACTTCTCGCGCACGAACAGGCCGTAGAACGGCCACGAACCCTGGTTGGCCGGCTCCTCCTGCACCCAGCGCACGTCGTGTGCGTTCGGGTAGCGGTCGAAGATCTGGCCCAGCTTCTTCACCGGCACCGGGTAGAGCTGCTCCACGCGCACGATCGCCGTGTCGGTCACGCCGCGCTTGGCCTGCTCGGCCGCCAGCTCGTAGTAGAGCTTGCCGGACACGAACAGGATCTTGCGCACGTTCGCCGGGTCCGGCTGCGTCGGGTCGTCGAGCACCGACATGAACCGGCCGGAGGTGAAGTCCTCCACCGCGCTCACCGCCGCCTTGTTGCGCAGCATCGACTTCGGCGTGAAGACGATCAGCGGACGGGTCACGCCGTCCAGCGCGTGGCGGCGCAGCAGGTGGAAGTAGTTCGCCGGGGTGGACGGGACCGCCACCGTCATCGAACCTTCGGCACACAGCTGCAGGAACCGCTCGATCCGGCCCGAGGTGTGGTCAGGGCCCTGACCCTCGTGGCCGTGCGGCAGCAGCAGCACGACGTCCGACAGCTGGCCCCACTTGGCCTCCGACGACGAGATGAACTCGTCGATCACCGACTGGGCGCCGTTGACGAAGTCACCGAACTGGGCTTCCCACAGCACCAGCGCGTCGCCGTTGGCCACCGAGTAGCCGTACTCGAAGCCGACCGCCGCGTACTCCGACAGCGCCGAGTCGTACACCAGGAACCGGCCCTGGTCCGGGCTCAGGTTCTGCAGCGGCGTGTACTCCTGGCCGGTCTTGCGGTCCACGACCACCGAGTGCCGCTGCACGAACGTGCCGCGCCGGGAGTCCTGGCCCGCCAGCCGGACCATCTTGCCCTCGAGGTTCAGCGAACCGAACGCCAGCAGCTCGCCGAACGCCCAGTCGATGTCGCCCTCGCGGGCCATCTTGGCGCGCCGCTCGAGCACCGGCTTGACCCTCGGGTGCGGGGTGAAGCCCTCCGGCAGGTTGATGTGCGCGTCCGCGATCGTCTCGATCACCTCGCGCGCCACCGCGGTCGGCACGCGGGCCGGGACCTGCTGCTCCTCCTCGACCGACGGGCTGGGCACCGGTGGGTGCTTCTCGAGCTCACGCACCTCGTTGAAGACGTGCTCGAGCTGCGAGGAGAAGTCGCGCAGGGCCTTCTCGGCCTCGTCGACCGAGATGTCACCGCGGCCGATCAGGGCCTCGGTGTAGGTCTTCCGCACGCTGCGCTTGGTGTCGATGATGTCGTACATCGCCGGCTGCGTCATCGACGGGTCGTCGCCCTCGTTGTGGCCACGGCGCCGGTAGCACAGCATGTCGATCACGACGTCCTTGTTGAACGCCTGGCGGTAGTCCATCGCCAGCCTGGCCACCCAGTGGCAGGCCTCCGGGTCGTCGCCGTTCACGTGGAAGACGGGCGCCTGGATCATCTTGGCCACGTCGGTCGCGTACTGGCTGGAGCGCGAGTGCTCCGGCGCGGTGGTGAAGCCGACCTGGTTGTTGATGATCACGTGCACCGTGCCGCCGGTGCGGTAACCGCGCAGCAGCGCCAGGTTCAGCGTCTCGGCGACCACACCCTGGCCGGCGAACGCGGCGTCACCGTGCAGCGCGACGGGCAGAACCGTGAAGCCGCCCGCGTCGCCACCCTTGTCCAGGATGTCCTGCTTCGCGCGCACGATGCCCTCGAGCACGGGGTCGACGGTCTCCAGGTGCGACGGGTTGGCGGTCAGCGACACCTTGGTCTCGCCGTCGCCGAACATCCGGAAGTACTTGCCCTCGGCACCGAGGTGGTACTTCACGTCACCGGAGCCGTGCGCCTGGCCCGGGTCGAGGTTGCCCTCGAACTCACGGAAGATCTGCGAGATCGGCTTGCCGACGATGTTGGCCAGGACGTTCAGGCGGCCGCGGTGCGGCATGCCGATGACGACCTCGTCCAGCTCGTACTCGGCGGCCTTGTCCAGGACGGTGTCCAGCAGCGGGATGACGCTCTCGCCGCCCTCGAGGGAGAACCGCTTCTGGCCGACGTACTTGGTCTGCAGGAACGTCTCGAACGCCTCGGCGGCGTTGAGCTTGGACAGGATGTACTTCTGCACGGCCGCGTCCGGCTTCTCGTGCGGGATCTCGACGCGCTCCTGGATCCAGGTCCGCTCGGCCGGGTCGAGGATGTGCGTGTACTCGATGCCGACCGTGCGGCAGTACGAGTCACGCAGCACGCTCAGCACGTCCCGCAGCTTCATCCGCTCCTGGCCGGCGAAACCGCCGACGGCGAACTCCCGGTCCAGGTCCCACAGGGTCAGGCCGTGCGACAGGATGTCCAGGTCGTCGTGGCGGCGCTGGCGGTAGTTCAGCGGGTCCGTGTCGGCCATCAGGTGGCCGCGGTTGCGGAACGCGTCGATCAGCTCGATGACCCGTGCGGCCTTGTCGAGCGTGCCCTCCGGGATGTCCTGCACCCAGCGGATCGGCTCGTACGGGATGCGCAGCGAGGTGAAGACGTCGTCGTAGAACTTGTCCTCGCCCAGCAGCAGCTGGTGGATCCGGCGGAGGAACTCGCCGGACTCGGCGCCCTGGATGATCCGGTGGTCGTAGGTGGACGTCAGCGTCATGATCTTGCTGATGCCCATCTCGACCAGGGCCTTCTCGCTGGTGCCCTGGTACTGCGCGGGGTACTCCATCGCGCCGACACCGATGATCGCGCCCTGGCCGGCGGTCAGCCGCGGCACCGAGTGGTTGGTGCCGATGGTGCCCGGGTTGGTCAGCGAGATCGTGGTGCCCGCGAAGTCCTCGGTGGTCAGGTGACCGGTGCGAGCCTTGCGGATCAGGTCCTCGTAGGCCTGCCAGAACTGCGCGAAGGACATCTCCTCGCAGCCCTTGATGGACGCGACGACGAGGTTGCGCGCGCCGTCCTTGCCCGGCAGGTCGATCGCCAGGCCGAGGTTGACGTGCTCCGGCGTGACCAGCTGCGGCTTGCCGTCGACGTTGGCGTAGTGCCGGTTCATGTTCGGGTAGTCCTTCAGCGCACGCACGAGGGCGTACCCGATCAGGTGCGTGAAGGAGATCTTGCCGCCGCGGGTCCGGCGCAACCGGTTGTTGATCACGACCCGGTTGTCGAACAGCAGCTTGGCGGGGACAGCGCGGACGCTCGTCGCGGTGGGGACCGTCAGCGACTGTTCCATGTTCTTGGCGATCGCGGCGGCAGCACCGCGGATCGGCTTGCTGGTGTCGCCCTCGCCCTTGGGCTCGGCCTTGGCCTTCGCGGCAGGCTTCGCGGCCGCCGGCTTGGCCGCCTGCGTCGTCGGCTTCGGGGGTGCCGGCGACGGGGCGGTCGCTTTCGGGGCCTCTTTCGGGGCTGCGGCGGGCGCCTGGCCGTTGGTGTCGGGAGCAGGCGGCTCGATCTTGGTGACCGTCTTGGTCTGCCCGGTGGCGCTGCTGCTGGCCACGCCCTGAGTCCGCTGCTGTGTGGGCTTGTAGTCGGCGAAGAAGTCGTGCCACGCGGGGTCTACTGACGTGGGATCCGCGAGGAACTGCTCGTACATCTCTTCGACGAGCCACTCATTCGGGCCGAACTGTGACGCAGGGCTGCTGCTGGACACGGCTGGCACTCGCCTCTATCCATCTCGTTCTCGATATTGAACACACTCGCCAACCAGGCTAGTACCCCGCTCGGGCTGTGTGTGACCCGATTGAACCTTGTGCGCATGCCGATGATGGGGTATTGCTCACTGAATCGATCAATGAATCGATTCTCTCAGGAGATTTGACGAGCCGCCAGGGGTTCGTCGAACAACGACCCACGTGGTCTAGACCGTTCCGGCGACCGAAACGTCTGCGCTCGGGTGACCACTGTGGATCACGAAGATTGGTTGATGGTCGACAGTAGGCAGGATTCGCGAGTCGGCAGTTGGACTCGTGCGGTGGCTGTTGGACGCGAGTGGGTGGCTTGGCCTAGCCGCCGGAGCGAAGCGATCGGCACACAAGGGTGCGCGTGCCCACTGGCTCCGGCATGGTGAGTTGACCCCGCGAGCGGCGCTAGATGACAACCAGCCGCGCTGGAAGCGAGCCGAGCAGTTTGACTCACAGTGCCGGAATGTGGACACGCGCCGGCTCGCGGCCGCCGTGGCTGAACCGGAGCGTGCATCTCCCGGTGCCGCAAAGGTCGACTCACTGTGCCGGGAAGTGCGACTCACTGTGTCGGAATGGTGGACACGCGGCCAGCCTGGGGCCGCCGAGGCGGAGCCGGAACTGCACTCCCCGGTGGCGCAAAGTGCATCTCACCGTGCCGCAAGGGTCCACACACCGTGCGGGAAAGTGCATCTCGCTGTGCTGGAACGTGCGACACGGGGTGTTGGTGGGGTGGACACGGGGTGGTGGGGTGTTAGTCGACGAGCATTTCGTCGGGGGCTTCGGTGGTTCCGAACTGCCAGAGGCGGGCGTAGTGGCCGTTGGCGTTCAGCAGTTCGGTGTGGGTGCCCTGTTCGGCGATGCGGCCGCCTTCGAGCACGACGATGCGGTCGGCGCGCGCGGCGGTGGCGAGGCGGTGGGCGACCACGAACGTTGTGCGGGAGTGGGTGAGTTGTTCGCTGGCGGTCAGCACCTGCGTTTCGGTTGACGGGTCGAGGGCTGCCGTTGCCTCGTCGAGCAGGAGGATGTCGGGCTGCGCGAGTTCGGCGCGGGCCAGGGCGACGAGTTGGCGTTGGCCGGCGGACAGGCCTTGGCCGCGTTCGCCGACTTGTTGGCGGAAGCCATCGTGCAGGGAGGCGACCATTGCCAGCGCGCCCACCGAACGGGCGGCGTCCTCGATCTCGGCGCGGGAGGCGTCGGGGCGGGCGTACGCGATGTTGCGCGCGACGTCGCCGGTGAACAGGTGCGCTTCCTGCGGGACGACGCCGAGGCGTTGCCGGAACGAGGTCAGGTCGTAGTCACGCACGTCCACGCCGTCCACCAGGACTGAACCCGACGTGACGTCGTAGAACCGCGCGACCAGTTTGACCAGCGTGGACTTGCCCGCGCCGGTGGCGCCGACGAGTGCGATGGTTTCGCCCGGTGCGACACGTAAGGTCACGTGGTCCAGTGCGGGTTCCTCGACGCCCGGGTAGTGGAACGACACGTCCCGCAGTTCGACCTCGCCGCGCAGGGTTGCCGGTGCGGGCACCGGCTCCTCGGTGGGGCGCAACGAACTCGGCGTACGCAACAGCTCACCGATCCGGCGCAGACCGACGCGTGCCTGCTGATACCCGTCGAACACGCCGCTGAGTTGCTGCACGGGAGCGAAGAACAGCCCGAGGTACAGCAGGAACGCCAGCAACACACCGGGACTCAACGAACCCTCGGCGACCCGTGTCGCGCCGACGACGAGCACGGCGGCTCTAGCCACACCGGAAAGCATGTCCACAAAAGGGAAGTACGTCGCGATGTACCGCTGCGCCCGTGCGCGGGAACGGCGGTACGCGTCGCTGCGCTCGGCGAACGCCTGGGCTGACACGCCCTCACGGGTGTACGCCTGCGCGACTCGCAGACCGGAGACGTTCTCCTGCATGTCCGCGTTCACGGCGCTGACCCGCTCGCGTGCCTCTGCGTAGGCCACAGAGGACAGTCGCTGGAAGATCACGGTCGCGACGATCACGATCGGCAGCACGGCCAACGCGACCAGCGCCAGCGACACGTCGGTCACCAGCAACGCGACCGTCACGGCGACCACGGTCAGCAGGCTCGCTACTGCCGTCACCAGTCCGGTCTGCAGGAACGTCGACAGCGCGTCGACGTCCGTGGTCATCCGGGTCATGATCCGGCCGGCCATCTCACGCTCGTAGTAGTCCAACCCGAGCCGCTGCAGGTGCGCGTAACTCCGCACCCGCAACAAGAACAGCAACCGCTCGCCGACTCGCGCGGCCCACACTGTGCTTCCCGCGCTGGACAGCCAGCCGAGACCGACCAACAGGGCGCCCAGTCCGGCCGCGAGCCAGAGCCCGTTCGGTGATCCGGAAACGACACCGTCGTCGATGCCGACCCGGACCAACGAAGGCAGCGCCATGGACAGCACGGCGTCGGCGATCACGAGGACGCCGACCAGCACCAACGCCCAGCGGACCGGGCGCAGCAGCCGCCGCAACGAGAACTCTGGGTCCGGTCTGGTCGGGTCTTCGCCTGGCAGGTCGGGTTTCTCCGTCGCCGGAGGCAGGGCTTCGATCTGCGCCAACAACTCTGGCGTCGCGGGCACCGCTGCGGCCGGGCCGGCGCCGCCTCGTGCGCCTGCCATTCGCACGGACGACGGCGACGACGTCGCGTGCTCGGTTTCTGGTGCGTCATCTGGCCAGAGGGCCTTGGTCACGCCGTCCGAACCGAGCTCGTCCGGCGGGCAGCAGCACTCGTCTTCGATCGCATCGCTTTGGCTGGCAAGGAGATTGCGGTAGAGCTCGCAGCGCGCGGTCAGCTCGTCGTGCGTGCCGACGTCCACCACCTTGCCGCCGTCGAGCACGGCGATCCGGTCGGCCAACTGCAGGCTCGATCGGCGATGGGCGACCAGCAGGGTCGTCCGGGTTGCGGTGATTTCCCGCAGTGTGTCGTGGATCGCCGCCTCGGTCGCGGTGTCCACTGCGGACGTCGCGTCGTCCAGCACCAGCACGCGCGGATCCGTCAGCAACGCTCGGGCCAACGCGACACGCTGCCGTTGGCCACCCGACAACGTCAGGCCGCGCTCGCCGACGATCGTGTCGTAGCCCTCGGGCAGCTCCATGATGAAGTCATGCGCCTGCGCGGCCCTCGCCGCGGCGATCACTTCATCCTCACCCGCGTCGGGACGCCCGTATGCGATGTTCGCCCGGAGTGTGTCGGAAAAGAGGAATGCCTCCTCGAACACGACACCGACCGCGTGCCGCAACGACTGCAGTTTGAGCTCACGGACGTCCACGCCGCCGACTTTGATCGAGCCTTCGTGCACGTCGTAGAACCGCGGCAGCAGCATGGAAATCGTCGATTTGCCCGATCCGGCCGTGCCGACGAGCGCCAACGTCTCGCCTGGGGCCACGTGCAACGACATGCCGTCGAGGACCGGCTCGCTGCGCGTGTACCCGAACCGGACATCGGCAAGCGACACATCCAACGGACCTTGGGGAACCTCGCGTGCGTCCGGTGCCTCCTTGACTTCCGGCTGCGAGTCGATCAGGTCGTACACACGCTCGACACCGGCCCTGGCCAGCTGCGCGTTCACGACCAAGCTCGACAAAAGCCGCGCCGGGCCGACCAAGTTGGCGACATAGCTGGTGAACGCGAGGAACGTGCCCAGCGTCACCTGACCGTTCAACGCCATCCAGCCGCCGAGCGCGAGCACGCCGACCTGGCCGATCGCGGGCAACGCGACCAACGTGGCGGACGGCTTGGACGTCAGCACCGCAGCCCGCATCCGCTCGGCGAACAGCTTGCGCGCGGCGGTTTCCAGCCGCGAGACCTCCCGCGCCTCCTGGCCGAAGCCCTTCACGACCCGCACGCCGGTGACGGTTTCCTCGACGTGCTGCGCCAGATCCGCGGCCTTCTGCTGCGCGGACCACGTCGCAGGGAAGAGCCTGCGGCGAGTCCGGATGGCGATCAGGACCACCAGCGGCGCCACGATGAACGCGACCACGGTCAGCAGCGGCGAGAGCCAGACCATCGCGCCGATCGCGATGACCGCGAAGAACACCGTGCCGATCGACAACGGCACCATCGACAGCAGGCCTTGCACCAGCTGGAGGTCGGTGATCGACCGGGAGACGACCTGGCCGGTGCGCAACGCGTCCTGCTTGGCGCCGTCAAGCCGTTGCACCGCTTGGAAAACTTGTTGCCGCAGGTCGTGCTGGACGTCGAGGGCGAGCCGGCCGCCCAGGTAGCGGCGGATGAACGCGGAGCCGAACGTCAGCAGCTCCAACGCGATCAGCACGGCGACGATCACGGCCAGGCCGTTCGTGTGCCCGGCCACGGCGCCGTCGACGGCGACCTTGACCAAGATCGGCCCGACTGCCTGGAACCCGACTCCGATCAAGGAGGCGAGCACGGACAACAGCACGAGGCGACGGTGCTGCCAGCACGCGCGGGTCAGCCGTCGGATCCATCCAGGCGAGTTATCGGGCACTCGACCAGATTATGCGGACCCACCGACAAAACGTTGTTCTAGCAGGTCAGGTGATGTCTCGGCGCCTTGCCACGAGCCATCCCGCGAGCCCGAGGGCCACCGCGTAGGCCACGAAGATCAGACCGCTGCCCCACCACGGCGGTGCGTACGTCATGCCGAGGACCTCACGGATTTCGTCGCTGGCACGCTCGAACCGCCGTGACGAGGGCAGCCCGGCGAGGAACAGCTCGAAGGACAGGTGCAGCGTCATGTTGCTGCCCGCGGTGTTCAGCAGGTACGGCGGGATTTCCGCGGCGTCGTTGGTCCTGAGCACCACGTTGATGATCGGCTCGACGACCAGGACGTAGACGAGCAGACCGACCACAGTGCCGACCTGGTTGCCGATCAACGCGCCGACGCCGACACCCAGCAGCGTCCACATGACCATCGCCACGACACCGGCCGCGGCCAGCGTGAACCATTCGGCGCCATCGGGGAAGTTGTTGCCCAGCAACGCTCCGAGCGTCGCGGCGAGCATGCACACGACCCCGTAGATCACGCCGATGGTGGAGTACGTGAACAGTTTCGCGGCCAGCACGGCGCCGCGCGTCGGCCCGGTGAGGAAGCTCGTGGTGATCGTCTTGTGCCGGATCTCGCCGGTCACCGCGGTCGCGCCGAGGATCAGGCCGAACACCGACGCGAGGTTGATGCCCTGCGCGAACGCGGGCAGGGCGAACGCGGCGTTCTCGCCGCTGCCCCTGCCGAAGATGCCGAGGTTGCCCAGCAGTGCGCCGCCCCACGTGAACATCAGGGAGATCGCCGCGGCCGGGATGAGCAGTGCCCACCACAGTTTGACGGTGAAGATCTTGCGGTACTCGGCGGTGATCAAGCGGTTCATCGCTGCCCACCGTCCTGGGGTCGCTGCCATTGCTGTTGTTGTTCCCAACCTGGCGGTGGCGGAGGTTGCAGGTACTGGGAGCCGGCGAACTGGCCGCTGGTGAGCTGGAAGAAGATCCGTTCGAGGTCGACGTGCTGCGAATGCATGCCGTAGATCGCCACACCGGCCGCGAGCGCGAGGTCACCGACCTGCTCGGGCTCGGCGCCGGTCACCGCGAGCGCTCCTTCCGGCAAGTGCTCGATGCCCGTGTGCCCGGCCTCCTGCAACGCCGTGATCAACCGCTGCGGGTCGGACGGTCGCACGATCACCCTGCCTTGCTGGGATTTGCGCAGTTGCTCGAGCGGGCCGTAGTACATGGCCTGGCCGCGGCTGAGGATCACGACCTGTTCGACGGTCTGCTCGATCTCGGCGAGCTGGTGGCTGGAGACCAGGACGGTACGGCCGGTCCGGGCGAAGTTCTGCATGAACGTCCGCAGCCACACGATGCCCTCGGGGTCGAGGCCGTTGGCGGGTTCGTCGAGCACGAGAACCTGCGGATCACCAAGGAGCGCGGTCGCCAGCGCGAGCCTTTGCCGCATGCCCATGGAGAATCCGCCCGCGCCACGGTCAGCCGCCTCAGCCAGCCCGACGAGGTGCAGGACTTCCTCGACACGATGGTCGGGCACTCCGATCGCGGCCGCGTAGACGAGCAGGTGGTTACGTGCGGTCCGGTTCGGGTGAAAACTCTGCGCCTCCAGCACGGCACCGACGACGCGTCCGGGGTTGCCGAGGTTGTGGAACGGCTGCCCGTTGATCGTGGCGTGACCGGCTGTCGGCGTGACGAGACCGAGCAGCATCCGCAGCGTGGTGGTCTTGCCGGCGCCGTTCGGCCCGAGGAACCCGGTCACCGACCCGGGTTCGACCGTGAAGCTGAGGTTCTGTACGGCGACAACCTGGCCGAACGTCTTGGTCAGGTTCTGGACTACGACCCGCCCGCTTCCGTCGTGCACGCGTGTCCTCCCACTCGACTGGTGGGCGACATACTGCCATCAGGCTCGGGGGACGGGCGGGATCTCCATGGTCCGCTCGGCCGGTGTCTCCGGATGCCGGGATTTGCGCAGGGCACGGCGTACCGAGTTGCGGAGTGGACGACGGCGTTCGCGGTGCGGAAGTCCTTCGCCGATCAGGTGCTCGTGCGCCATCCGCCAGACCTGACATGGCCATTTCTTGCCTCGCCAGCCGCGCGGGCAGGCGTTGCACCGGCGGTCAGGACCTGGCTGGTGGACGGTGAGCAGCAGCCGCCAGCCGTCGGCCAGCCTGCTGATCTCCGAGCGGGCCAAGGGAAGCAGGGTGGCCGGGTCGCCCTCTTCGGCGACTTGGTCGAGCAGGTCGAGCCGGCGCAGCACGGCGGCCCGCAGCATGTCGTCCAACGGATGGCTCATGGTTCGCTCGCCCGTCCTGCCGCCTGGTCAAGGGCCTGCCGGAGTCTCCGAATCTGCTGACCGGACAGCACGGCCGAAGCGCCAGGCGGCGGCACCAGCACCACCTTGCCGCCCCGTTCCACGATCACCGTCAGCGCCCGATCCCGGCCGAACGGGTCATGGCACTGCACGTCCCATCGCGGCTCAGCCACGAAAGCCTCGACTTCTCACCCTGATTCCATCGACACGTAACCCGCCCGACTGAAGGAAGCGGGTGCCAGTTCCTGAGTCTCCGCCTTCCTTGCTCGGTTGCTGCGCAACCTTCGCCGGAAGGCATCCGCCGGTGTTTTCTGGGGGCCGAGCCCCCAGACCCCACGGTGCGAGCTCGTTGCCGACCCAGCGCTGGGCACGTTGCGCCTGAACCAGCGAGCGCGATGCCGCTTGCTGCAATCGACGTGCATCGGTACACCAGCAGGCCAGAGGATGGCCACCAAGAGGAACAAGGAAAGCAGGGCCAAGGGCTGGTCGAGGCGCAAAGTGCCCGGCGCTGGAAGGTGCGGAGCTCGCACCGTGGGGGTTTGGGGGGCTCGGCCCCCCAACATGATGCCCGAGGGCCAAGGGCTGGTCGAGGCGCAAAGTGCCCGGCGCTGGAAGGTGTGGAGCTCGCACCGTGGGGGTTTGGGGGGCTCGGCCCCCCAACATGATGCGAGCCGACCCGGCGAAGTTGCGAAGCAACAAGCAGGGTCGGCCCGAGGTAAGCGACGATCCGCTCAACCAGCCTGGGGGTCACCGGGAGCGGACCGTCTCGTACAGCTTAGGCAATATTCGTCTCGTGCGCTGCATCGGGGTGGCCGGAACTTTTTGACACACCCTCGTTACCAGTGGTTAATAGCCAATATGCCCTGGTAAACGTGATCGAAGTCTCAAACGATCTTGCTCAATGGGGTGTGCTCAAGATCGTGTGCGACCGCCACGGGGCCGTTGGTCAGCGCGCCGCCGTGCATGTTCAGGCCCAGTGCGAGCGACGGGTCGTCGCGCAGCGCGGTGTGCCATCCCTTGTCCGCCAGAGCCACGGCGTACGGCAGCGTGACGTTCGTCAGTGCGTAGGTCGAGGTCCGCGGCACGGCGCCCGGCATGTTCGCCACGCAGTAGAAGACCGACTGGTGGACTTGGTAGGTCGGGTCGGCGTGGGTGGTCGGCCGGGAGTCGGCGAAGCAGCCGCCCTGGTCGATGGAGATGTCCACCAGCACCGAGCCCGGCTTCATCCGCTCGACCAGTTCGTTGCTGACCAGCTTCGGGGCCTTCGCGCCCGGTACGAGCACCGCGCCGATCACCAGGTCGGCCTCGAGCACGGCCTGCTCAAGGGTGAGGCGGTTGGACGTGACCGTCCGGATGCGGCCGTTGAAGTCCACGTCGATCTGACGCAGCCGGTCCACGTTCGTGTCGAGGATTTCCACGTCGGCGCCCATGCCCTGGGCGATCCGGGCGGCGTTGACGCCCGCGACGCCACCACCGATCACGACAACCCGCGCGGGGTGCACGCCGGGCACGCCACCGGGCAGCACGCCGCGGCCGCCGGAGGGGCGCATCAGCGAGTAGGCGCCGACCTGCGGAGCAAGGCGGCCGGCGACCTCGGACATCGGAGCGAGCAGCGGGAGGGCACCGTTCGGGGTCTGCACGGTCTCGTACGCGATGGCTGTCGTGCCCGCCGCGAGCAGCGCGTCGGTCAGCGGCTTGTCCGCGGCGAGGTGCAGGTAGGTGAAGAGGACCTGGTCCTTGCGCAGGTACTGGTACTCGGAGGCGATCGGCTCCTTGACCTTCATGACCATCTCGCCCTCGGCCCACACCTCTTCGGCGGTGCTGAGGATCTTCGCGCCCGCGGCGAGGAACTCCTCGTCCGGGATGGCCGAGCCGGCACCCGCGTCGGCCTGCACGTACACGTCGTGACCTCGTGAAGTCAGCTCGTGGGCGCCTGCGGGGGTGAGGGCCACCCGATACTCGTGGTTCTTGACTTCGCGTGGGACTGCGATCTTCACGGCGTGCTCCTCCATCCGGGTGTCTAATCCCACGATGCGGCACACTTTCCGCGGTGTCATCGTGCCCCGGGCACTAGTCCAACTGCGGCAGTTTGTTTCAACAGCACAGTCGCTAGGCCCAACGGGTTGTGGCGAGCTGGACGGTCACCGCGAGCCTGATGTCCGGATCGTCCAGGTTCAGCCCGGTCAGCTCGATCAGGCGGGTCATCCGGTACCGGAGCGTGTTGGCGTGGATCCGCAGGGCCCGAGCAGCGGCTTTCGGATCGCCCGGATGCCGTAGCCATTCGTACAACGTGTCGACGTAAGCAGACCCCGACTGCTCGTCGTGGGCACGCAAGATCGCCAGCGGACCCAGTTCCGCAGCGCCCGTCGGCGCCGCGGCGGCAGCAACTCTGTGCAAGGCGACAACTGGCCACGCGTCGTCGTACGTCGCTACCGGACCGTCGACCAACCGGGCTCGTAGGAGACCGAGTGCTTCCTCGGCCTGTGCCCGTGACTCAGTCAGCGTGGTGATCTCCACCGGTGAACCCACACCCACGAGCGCCCCGGACTCGCTGCGCAGAGCCTCGCTCAACCCTGGCCACCCCGCTTGATCCGGCACGATCGCGTACAAGATCCCGTGCAGCTCGGTGACCGCAGGCTGACGTCCGACGCCGGCGGTGATCCGTTCCCACAGCGCGAGCCGCAGGCCCTCGGCGTCCAGGGCGTCCGTGGTCGCCACGTCGATCGCGACGACCCGATGGGGTTCCTCGTCGAGGTCGAGCTCGGCCGCCGCCAGCCGGACGCTTCCCTTGCCCTGCAAGACGGTTCGCACGAGCTCGGCGGACCTGCGGCGTTCCGCGTCGGCCAGCGCCCGGCGTCGCAGCAGGTGCAGGGCCACGACGGGAGCCGTGTCGGCGAACGCGGCGGCACGCTCGTCGGACACCGGGCCTGGCACGACCGCCCACATCGAACCGAGCAGCTCACCGCCCATCCGGATCGGCACGATCAGCCGGGGCAGCGTGCCATCCCGTTGAGCGGGAACGAAAATCGTCGTACGCCCCCGGCTGAGGTCGCGGAACACGCCGCGCGACCGGAAGCGGGCAAGCACGTCGTCGGGGACACGACGGCCCATGATCGTCGACACGCGGGCGGGGTCCGTGCGGTCCTGGCGAGCCGAATACGCCAGCACACGGGAGTTGGCGTCTTCGATGGTCACGGGCGCGTCCACGACCGCGGCGGCCGCGTCGGCGAGCCGGAACAGGTCGCCGAGGCCCTGATTGCCCGGTTCGGTGGCGTGCTCGTCGTCCGCGGCGGCGTCGAGGACGGTACGCAGCAGCCAGACCAACTGGGCCCACGCGGTCGCGTTGTGCACCTCGACGACGGCTGTTCCGGTGTCCCGGGCAGCCGTGAGCACGCCCGCTGAACTGGCGAGCGGCGGCTTCAGCAACACGGCCGCGGCGCCGTTGGCACCGCAGTATTCGACGAGCTCAGCGGCCTTGCCCGCGCTGTTCACCGTGACCCCGAGGACGAAGTCGCCGTCGGCCACGTGGGTGCGTCTGCCGAGCTCGGCGATCACCACGTCGGTGACGTCCCGGTCGCCCGGCAGCACGGTGCGCAGGAGTGTCGGGCCGACCCGGTCGACCACCCCTTGCACCGTGATCATCGATACCTCCCGTCTTTGGGCTCCAGTGTGGGCCTTTTGCCGGGAAAGTTGCTCCTCGCGACACGCAACCTTTAACAGTGTTGCGTCGTCTTTCGATCAGAGGGTTTAGTAACGCGCACCCTGGGGTACTGCGTAAGCGGTTCACAGCACAGGGTGACCGTCTGGGGCTCGCACACCCGGCCTGCCGGGTATTCGAGCGGTGGTGTGGTCGTCATCGGGGGCGGCCACACCACCGCACCTAAGGAGTCATACCTCTTCGGGTGAATTCCGGAGTACCTCATCGAGTGAGATCTCGTCGCGGCTCGAGCAGAGCGCCCAGCGGTGGCCGAACGGGTCGCGCACGATGCCGTAGCGCTCGCCCCAGAACATCTCCTGGACGGGCATCTCGACCGTGGCTCCGGCGAAGATCGCCCGCCGGGCGAGGTCGTCGACGTCCTCGACTTCGAGCAGCAGCAGCACCGGGGAATCGCCGATGGTCTGCGGGCTCAGCGCGCCCAGTTGCGGTGTCTCCTCGCTCAGGATCAGCCTGCCGCCGCCGATCGCCAGGTCGACGAACAGCAGCGTGCCGTCGGGCAGCCGGTTGACGAACACCTCCACCGCGCCGAACGCCCGGCGGTAGAACTCGATCGCGGCGGGCACGTCTCGCACGAACACGTGCGGCGTCAGGCTGATCGCGCGGCTGGGCTTCATGCCGATCTCCGTCTGCCGATCAGGCCCGCGTCCGTCGCGACGGCCACGAGACGGGAAAGCAGCTCCGCTTCGCGGGCGGCCGCTGTCCGGCCGAGGTCGGTCAGTTCGTAGTACCGACGGCGCGCGTCGTGCGGATCCGTGCTCTCACTGGCCACTTCGACGACCAGGTCGTCGGCGACGAGCCGTTGCAGCGTGCGGTAGAGCGTGCCGGGGCCGAGCCGGACTGTCCCGTCGGAGATCTCCTCGACGAAGCGCATGACCGCGTAGCCGTGCGCCGCGCCGCCGGCCAGCGCCAGCAGCACCTGGAATCCCGCCGGGGTCAGCGGTGGGGCATTGCGGTCCGCCATGTCCGGAGTATACAGTCCAGCTCCGTTGTATCCATGATGGTTATATCCAGGAGTGATAGACGTGATCCGTGGTGTCAACCAAGTGGTGCTCTACGTGGACGACCAGCAGCGAGCCAAGCAGTTCTGGACCGAGACGATGGGATTCACCCTCGCCGAGGATTCGCCGTACGGTGAGGACGGGCGGTGGATCGCGGTCGCGTCACCCGACGGCAACATGCGGATGGTGCTCTCTCCTCGCGAACACCAGCCCGCCGAGGCACCGGAAAATCTGCCGAATTCGAACATCATGTTCTACAGCGACGACGTGCAGCGCACGTACGAGGAATTGACCGCCAAGGGTGTCAAATTCCTCGCCGCGCCAAGCAAAATGTTCTTCGGCTGGTGGTCGATGTTCGAAGACGGCGAAGGCAACCGCTACGCGTTGGGCGAACAGTGGGGTACGAATAATCCGTTGTAGCGCACGGAAAATCGCGAGATCATATCGGGGTGTCCAAGCAGCAGTTGCATGTCGTCAAGACGGTCACCGCACGAGAGCCGGTGACCGTTCTGCCGACGCGCGTTTCACTCAACTCGGGTGACACCTCGTTCGATGTCTTGGACGCGTTGTTCATCAGCCTTTACACCACAGGTGAGCACACGGCGTCCCATAGCGCGAGGATCGATCCCGTCAAGGAGGAAGCGACTTTCCTGCCTTCCGGGGCCTCGGTCCTGCGGGAGGCTCGGAGCAACAACCGCAAATCGGTGCTCGCCAGCGGCGAAGGCTGGATGTTGTTGTCCCATCGTTGGGATGACAGCGTGACAGTGACCGTCACAGCTGTTTCCGATGAGCTCGCCGAAAAGGTGCTCGCTGAAGCGATTGACGGTGTGAAAGCGGAGCCCACGGACGACACGGACGTCGTCACGATGGGGTTCTGGTACATGGGAGAGCGCGGCCCGAACCGTCGCACCCGCGACATCACGGCGCCGAACTGGCCAGAAATCCGCCGCAACTATCCGGAGAACGTCGGAACGGCGTTCGACAAGCTGATGGCGACCAAACCGGACGAGCTCAACGGCCGGTTGCTGCTGTTGCACGGTCCGCCAGGCACGGGCAAGACCACCGCGCTGCGGGCGATCGCGCAGTCGTGGCGGGAGTGGTGTGAGGTCGACTGTGTCCTCGACCCGGAGCGGTTGTTCGACAGCCCGTCGTATCTGCTGCAGGTCGCGTTGGAGGGCAACGAGGATGGCGACAAGCAGTGGCGGCTGTTGCTGCTGGAGGACTGCGACGAGTTGATCCGCGGCGAGGCGAAGGCGTCGACCGGGCAGGCGTTGTCCCGGTTGCTCAACCTCACCGACGGTCTGCTCGGGCAAGGCTGCCAGACGCTCATTGGTATCACCACCAACGAGAACCTGGCGCGGCTGCACCCAGCGGTCACCCGGCCTGGCCGGTGCCTCGCCCAGATCGAGGTCGGCGCGCTGTCGCAGGCCGAGGCGAATGCCTGGCTGGACGGCAAAGCCAGCGCACCCGGTCACGGCGCGACCCTCGCGGAGCTCTACGCACTCGTGGCGGGAGCTGCCCCGGTAACGGCCGAGGCAGCGGACGAGCACGCCGGTCTCTACCTCTGAAACCGTCCGAACAGGACAGTCGGCACGCTCAGCGCGGCGACCGCCTGCATGCCTTTGGCGTTCGGGTGCATCTGCGCGGCGGGTGAAGAGGGGAACAGGCCCTCGACCCACTTGCGGTCGGCGGGCTGGCATGCGTCGTGCCCATACGAATAGGGATACGGGTTGACGAAGGAAGCCTTGTGCTTCGCGGCCTGTGCGCCGAGCTCCGCGTTGAGCTTGCGCGACGTCCGGTCGAAGTACGGCACGTCACCCGCGGCGAACGGGACCTGTGGAAAACAGGTCCCGCTCGCAGGCAGGATCCGCAGGTAACTCACCACGACGATGTGGGCGCGTGGTGAGCGCTTGCGGATCCCGTCAAGCACGGCGGAGATCTTCGGGCCGACCGCGGTGATCCTGGCCGCCAACTGGTCCGTGCCGGCGGTGTAGTGCCGTTCGCACGGATTTCCCTGCTGGTCCTGCGACGCGAGACGGCCGCAGGTGGCGACGATCTCACCGAAACCGATGTCGTTTCCGCCGATCATCAGCGTGACGAGTTCGGTGTCCGCCTTCAGCGCGGTCAGCTGCGGCGGGTTCGTCCCGCCGGAGACCTGCTGTGGCCTGGTCATATCGACCGTCCTGGCACCACCGCAGGTCACGTCGGTGAAGTTCGGGATGCGCAGCCACTTGGCGATCAACGAGGGATAGTTGTGGTCCGACCGCGCACATCCTGCTGGTTGCCCGACTTGTTGCGGAATGCCGGGACCGGACGCGTATGAGTCACCCAATGCCACATACGAGCGGTACAGGCCGTGCCGTGGCTGTGCTGTCGCCGGAGCGACGAGCAGCCCGAGCAGCGTCACCACCAGCACGAAGACTCGCATGCCGGACAACCTAACAAGACAACACCTGTCGCAGCACGTTTTTCAGCGTGGCTTCGTCGGCCTTCGACGTGGTCCGCCACGCCACGATCCCGTCCGGCCGGAGCAGGCACGCGCCTTCGCGGCCGACACCGAACCGGTCGTACTGGTCGCCCAGTGACCGGTACTGGACGCCGGCGTCGAGTTTGTCCCAGCCGCCGTCCGGGCCCGCGAGCAGCACCCAGCCGGCGCCCCAGACGTCCAGTGTGGACTCGCCAGACGGCAGAACCACGTGCGGCGCGTGGAAACCCGGTTCACCGGAGAGCTGGAACGGGTTGATCGTCAGCGAACCGTCGTTCGGCTCGGCGATCACCGCGCTGGACGTGTGCCGCATCCCCATGATCGCCTCGAACCAGCCGACCGCCTCGGGAATGTCCGGGCCCGCGAGATGCGGTGCCATCCGCTGGACGTAGTTGAACAGCGACTCGTCGACCACCAGCTGAGCGGCGAGCTTGCGTTCCGGCTCGTAGGTGTCCAACAGGCCAGCGCCCGCTTGGCCGTGTATGACGGCTGCAAGCTTCCATGCGATGTCGAAACCGTCGCACACGGCGGCGTTCCCGCCAAGCCCGCCGGTCGGTGGCGTGACTTTGGCGGCGTCACCGACCAGGAACACGCGGCCGTCTCGCCAGCGGTCGGCGATCCGTGCCGCCATCTCCCATGGGCCTTTCCAGACGATCTCGGGTGCGAGATCCGGGATGTCCATGCCGATCCGAATCAGGTCGATGATCCTGGCATCCGGATAGTCGGCGTACGACTCGCCGTTCTCCGGGTGGTACTCGATCGAGAAGATATGCCTGCCCGGCACGCTCGTGTTGACGTACGCACCGGTGAAAGCGGGATTCTGCAAGTAGTAGAGGCCCTGCACGTCCTCCGGCAGCACCTCGGTGAGGTCGGCGTCGAACACGACGCCGATGTGGTTGGCCAGCCCACCGTAACCGGATCGGGGGATGCCCAGCCTTTCCCTTACCGGACTGCGGTTTCCGTCGGCCGCGATCAGATAGGAGGCCCGGACCTCTTGTGCACGACCGGAAACGAGATCGAGCAGCTGCGCGGTAACCCCGTCACCGTCCTGTACGAACGACACCAACTCGGTCGAGAACCGGACGTCGGCACCGTGTTTTCTGGCCTGTGCCAACAGGATCGGCTCGGTCTGGTCCTGGCTGGCCGATCCCCAGCCCGCGGGTGCGAGCTGCGCGATCTCCTTGTGGAAGTCGCCGAAGTTCTCCACGATGGAATGAATCACCCGGCCGCGCACGCTCTCCACGACCTTGATCGTGAAGTCCGACGACCAGTCACCGATCGCGAGCACCTCATCGGAGACGCCACCGATCCGCAGAAACTCCATGGTCCGCGGATGCTGCCCGGACGCCCTCGGATGGATGGAAGTGCCCTCGTGCCGCTCCACGACCAGCACATTCACCCCACGAGTCGCCAGAAACATCGACGTCGACAGACCACCGAGTCCAGCACCAACCACGATTACATCAGTCATGAAAGCATCTTAGAAACTAAGAGAGTCGGTTGGCAAGACTTATTTTCGGTGAAGGTTCCATCGGGTGGACGCTATGGTGAGGGCATTCGGCCGTGGCTAACGTGCTGGGCACCTGGTCCGACTCTTGGAGGCCGACACGTGAGCGGTGGTTGGCGAGAAGGGGACCCAGCGGGCCGGCGCCGCTGGGTGCGTCTCCCACGGCCACTTGTCCTTGAGTCGGGCTTTTCGCTGCCGGACGTGCGGATCGCCTACGAGACATGGGGATCGCCCACGTCACCCGCGATCTTGATACTGCATGCCCTGACGGGTGACAGCCACGTCGCTGGACCGGGCGAGCCAGGCTGGTGGGAAGGCCTCGTAGGCCCAGGCAAGGCGGTGGACACGAATCAGTACTTCGTTGTGGTCCCGAATGTGCTCGGCGGATGCCAGGGAAGCACCGGCCCCTCGTCGGCAGCGCCGGACGGGAAGGCTTGGGGGAGCAGGTTTCCGTCGTTGACCGTGCGGGATCAGGTTGCTGCCGAGGCGCTTTTCGCTGACGCTTTGGGAATTTCGTCGTGGGCTGCGGTACTTGGCGGGTCGATGGGTGGGATGCGGGCGCTTGAGTGGGGCGTGATGTACCCCTCCCGGGTGTCTGCCTTGCTTTTGCTGGCGTGTCCTGCGGCAGCGTCTGCCGATCAGATCGCTTGGGCCGCGCCCCAATTGCACGCGATCCGGGCTGACCCCGGATGGCAGGGCGGGGACTATCACGGTTCCTCTGGGCCAGTCGCGGGTTTGGGAATCGCCCGGCGGATCGCGCACATCACGTATCGCAGCGAAGCCGAACTGGCGGCGCGTTTCGGCCGTTCGCCTCAGGGCGACGGCAGGTTCGCGGTTGAGTCCTACTTGGACCACCATGCCGCCAAACTCGTCCGCCGGTTCGACGCGGGCAGTTATGTGGTGCTCACGGAGGCGATGAATTCACACGACGTCGGCAGGGGGCGTGGCGGGATTTCGGCGGCTTTGACGCGAGTTCAGGCACGGACCGTTGTCGCTGGGATCGACAGCGATCGGCTGTATCCGTTGGCTCAGCAGGTTGAGCTGGCTCGCGGTATTCCGGGCGCAGGTGAGGTTCGCGTGGTCAATTCGCCTTACGGGCATGACGCTTTCCTGATCGAAACCGAGCAGGTCTCCGCCTTGGTCAAAGAACTACTGACCTCATGACCGCCTCAACCCCAACCCGACCACTATTCACGAACCGAAACCCCAAACCCCACCCCAGGACATCCCCCACCACTCCCGGGGGGACGACCCCAGGCCAGTCTATCGGTGGGGCTTGATCAACAGGGGGTTGTTGGGTGGCTGTGGATAACTTGATTTGACGGTGGTTCCTTTGGGGACGGCGTTGCCTGGTCAGCGCCGGATCTAGGGTTGCGCCGGGACTCGGGGGCAGGGCCGGATCTAGGGGCAGGGCTGGATCTCAGGACGGGCTGGAACTCAGGGCAGCGTCGGATCTCCGGCAGCGCTGGAACCCAGGCCAGGGCTGGAACTCGGGGCGGGGCTGGAACTCAGGGCAGCGTCGGATCTCCGGCAGCGCTGGAACCCAGGGTGGCGCTGGAACCCAGGCGGGGCCGGAACGTAGGCCAGGGCTGGAACTCGGGCAGGGCCGAAACCCAGCGCAGCGCCGGAACTTAAGCAGGGCCGGATCTCGGGGCGGCGCCGGAACGCAGGGCAGGGCCGGAACCCAGGGCAGCGCGCCGGATCTCGGGCGGCGCCGGAAACCCAAGCGGGGCCGAAACTCAGGGCGGCGGTAAAACCCAGGCTGGACCGGAACCCAGCGCAGCACAGGAACCCAGGCAGTGCTGGAACTCGGGGTGGCGCGGGAACGCAGGGCTGTGCCGGATCTCGGGCAGCGCCGGAACCTAGGCAGGGCTGGAACCCAGGGTGGCGCCGGAACGCAGGGCCGGAACCCGGGGCAGCGCTGGAACTCGGGCGGCGCTGGAACCTAAGCAGGGCTGAACCTCAGCGCAGCGCCGAAACCCAGGTCAGCGCAGAACTCAGGACAGCGTCGGTACTAGGACAGCGCCTCGGTGATCCAGTCGGCGACCGGCAAATCCCGGCTCGTGCATTCCGCAGCCAGCTTTATAGTCCACCGCAGCGCCTGCATCATCACCATGGCCATTTCGGCCGGTGCGGCGTTGGCCAGTGCGATCTCGATCTGGTCCTTCGCCGCCTCGGTATCGCCGTGCACTTCGGCCAGCAGCGTCCGCACGGCTGTGCGGACGGGTGGGTCTGCTTCGTCGATCGGGACTTCTTTGCCGTCGTCGTCGTAGACCTGCATCTTCACGGGCGCTGTTCCGCCTGAGCCCAGGGTTGCCACCATCGCGCTGCATTCGCGGAACAGCATCAGCATCAGTTCGGTGGCTTCTTCGCGGCCCCGGTCTGCGGCGAAGGCGGTCATTCGCTCTACTGCCGACGTGTCCTCACCGGCGTGCATCGACGCCAGCGCTTGGCTGGCTGCCGCGATGATGCGTTGCGGTTGCTCGGAGTTCGGGTCCACTAGGACATCTTCCAACAGCCGGACTGCCGGATGACAAGACCGGGCATGTGATCCGTCACCCGGTTGGATGATCTACGATTGCCGGTAACTTCAGGCCCCGTTCACTGACGGGGCCGAGCGTTCAGGGAGCACACTCTCCAAATCCCCCGGAACTCCGGCGAAATCTCCCTGCCCGCGGGTCACGCCCAGTGCGTGCCACCATGCCGCGTCCTGTGACGTCGGCACGTCGACCACACTCACGGTCGCGCCGGTCTTGCGGAGGTTCTTCACCATGTCGCGAGTGACCTTGGTCAGCAATGAGTCCGGTTTGCGCAGATCTGGCCGGTTCGTCACCAACGACCCGGCCAGGATCACCGACTGGATCGCCTCGTCCTCGACGAGCGCGAACTCGGTCTGGCTGCCGGTGAACTCGTGCAGTCCGGTCACAACACCGTTGTCGTGCAGCGCCTGCAGGTTCGACTGTGCTTCGCCGCGGTTGGCGATCACCGCGCGGGCGTCGAGCGCGATTTCCAGCCGCGACGGCGGCAGGCCGCTCCTGGCGATCAGCCGGTTGATCACCGCGGCCAGGTTGCCGTCGGACGACTGCATCTGGGTGAGGCGGAAACGCAGCATCACGTCGCCCGTGCCGTGTTCCGCAGCTTCGGCCGCCGCACGCATCGCTGCCCATGGTCCGATCGTCAGCGACATGCCGGTGCTCTCGGCCATGTCACGGCAGCGGTAGTGGCCGATCACGCCCTCGGTGGGGTGATTCCAGCGCAGCAACACCTCGACCGCCACGGTGCGCCCGTCGGCCAAGTCGACGACCGGTTGGTATTCGCAGTCCAGTTCGCCCATTTCCCACGCGCCAGGCATCGCCGCGGTGAGTGCGAAGAGATCCTTCTGTTCGGCGTCCTCGAGGACGTTGTGCGCTTCCCACTGGCGCTTGCCGACCGCTTTGGCGCGCCGCATCGTGGAATTCGCCGCCCGCAACAGGTCCAGCCTGCCGTGCGCCCGCCCGGTGTGCTTCGCCACGCCGATGCTCACGCAGACCGCGACGCCTGTGTCGCCGATGAACGTCGGTTCGGCCAGCCGTTCGTTGATCTGGTCGATCAGGACCTGGTAGTGCGGCACGTCCGGGGTGTTCTCGATCAGGATCGCGAACTCGTCGCCACCCACGCGGCCGATCACGGCGTTGTAGTCCTGCACGATCCCGCGCAGCTCGTTCGCGACCACCTGCAGCATCCGGTCGCCGGCCAGGTGCCCGAGACCGTTGTTGATCACGGAGAACGAGTCGATGCCGACGTGCAGCAGCGTGATCGACGTCTGCGGGCCGGCGCCCTCCAGTACAGCGTCCAATTTGGACTGGAAGTGCTGGCGGTTGGCCACGCCGGTGAGCATGTCGCGGACGGACTGCTGGCCCAGCTGGTTCTGCAGCGCCTGCAGCTCGCTGAGGTTCTCGACCATCGTGACGTGGTACGCCGGCACGCCGTTGACGTCCCGCAGCAACGAGATCACCAGGTAGACCCACGCGATGGTGCCGTCGTGGCGGACCATGCGTCTGCGTTCCCTGATCCGCGGCATGATGCCCTCGGTCACCTCGCGGTACGAGATCACCACGTCGTCGGCGTCTTCCGGCGGGAACAGGTCGCGGACGTTGCGCCCGGCCAGCTCGGACTCCGGGCACTCGAGGATGTGCGCCAGCGCGGAGTTGGTCTGCACGAAGTTGCCGGCCATGTCGGTCAGCGCCATACCGATCGCCGAGGCGTGGAAGACCTCTTCGAACCGCTCGGTCGCGGCGCGCTCGCGCCGTTCGGCTTCCCGTTTGGACTTCAGCAGCGCCTGCTTGATGTGCTCCTGCTGGTCCAGCGTGCGGTGCCGGATCGCGTTCGAGTAACCCGTGGCCAGGTTGGACAACAGGCCGACGACCTTCTCGGCCAGCCGGCGGTCGGTGCGGTTCTCCGAGTCCAGCAGCAGCGCGCCCGCCAGGATCTCCACGGTCACCTGCAAGCTCTCCGGGCCGGTGAAGTCGTTGTGCACCAACGAGTTGCCCACGGCGATCGCCGGTGACGGGTCGAACAGCTCCGCGTTGACGGTGTCCGCGAGCACGTGCACCTGCTCGAGCAGGAACTGTTCCATCTCCTCGGCCGTCATCGGCACGTAGGCGGTCCTGCCGATCACATGCGCCCACGCCTTGGCGACCTCGGCGCGCCTGCGGGCACGCTCGGGGTCCAGCGGCACCGGTGGGTTCACCGGCCGTTGTCCTGCGGTGTCACGACGCACCTCTTGTGGTCGGGGCAACGGGTAATCCTGGGACTCTCAGTGGGGTCTCGTACAGATATCGGACTGGGGCAGTCGCGGGGTTACCGCCGTCCGGGCAATCGGCACCATCGGGACGTGACGATCGAAGGATCCACGACTGCTGCACACCTCTCGGTCCGTTCTGGTGATGGCCAGGCTACTCAGCGGAGTACTCATCCGGTAGACGGGCGCACCCTCCCGGCCCATTCAGGCGAGTTGGCGCCAGCGAATGGTTGCTCACCGTAGCGCGCGTTACGCCGATCGAATGAAGCAAGGTCGGAAATCGCGACTCGTTCGGCCAGGAATCTGTTCGTTCCGCAGTCAGTCGAGTGAGTCTTGACTCAGCGCTTGACACCCACCCCGGCCCAGATGCCGTCCTCCTCGGGATGCGCCCCGGACGGCGGCGTGATGTCCGGCCGCCAGTTCGACGCGGCCACCAGGCCGGGCGAGGCCATCTCGAAGTCGCCGAACAGGTCGATGATCTCGCTGCGGGTCCGCAGGCAGGCCGTGTTGTGCGCCTTGGCCTGCACCGCCTCGATGATCTCCTTGGCGTGCACTTTCTCGAAGTCGGCGGTGAAGTGGCTGATCGCCAGCGCGCTGCCGGGCACGACGGCGTCACGGTAGCGGTCGAACGCGCTGTAGACGTCCGTCTCCGCGGGCACGTGGTGCACGCTGGCGATCGCGAGCACGCCGAGCGGTGCGTTGAAATCGATCAACCTGAGCGTGTCGGGGTGTTTCAGGACATCGTCCGGACGGGTGAAGTCGGCCTCCACGATCGCGGCTTTCTCCTCGCCGTCGAGCAAGAGCTTGCTGTGTGCGATCGCGACCTCTTCGATGTCCACGTAGACCACCCGGCATTCCGGATCGGCTTTCCGCGCGATCTCGTGCACGTTGCCGACCGTCGGGATACCGGAGCCGAGATCGAGAAACTGCCGGATGCCGGATTCGATCATGAAAAGCACGGCCCGGCGCATGAACGCCCGATTGCTCCACGCGATCTGCCGCGCGTTCGGCTGGATCTTGATCAGCTGGTCGAACACCGCGCGGTCGCTGGCCAAATTGTGGCCGCCGCCCAATGCGTAGTCGTAGATCCGCGCGGGAGAGGGACGCGCCGGATCGAGGTTCTCTGGAATCCACCCGCCATCGCCGGTCATCGAAGAACCCTGTTTCGTCTGATTCGGGTAAAGCGGCGAAAGCCTACCCCTTGTGCCCGGTCAACGCAGCGATGGCCATGTTACGAAGTAATGCCGCCATTTGTTCGCGATCAAGGTGACGGCTGTGCGGAGTGGAGTTGATCAGGCCGAATACCGCGTGTGCCGCCGCCCGCGCGGACGGTTCGTCGACGCCGTCCACAACGTCCTGGATGGCCTGGACCCACACTTCGACGTAGCGGCGCTGCAACGCACGCACCCGGCGGCGGTCCGGATCGGTCAGGTTGCCGAGGTTGCGTTCCTGCACGGTGATCAGCGCGGGGTTGTCCAGTGCGAAGTCCACTTGGAAGCGAACGAGTTCGGCCAGCAGCTCGGCCGGATCGCGGTGGCGCTGTGCGCGATCCTGCCCGCCATCCAGCAGCACCTCGCTGATGGACGTCAGCATCTCCCCGAGCATCGCGTCCTTGCTGCGGAAATGCCGGTACAGCGCGGGGCCGGAGATGCCGACCGCGGCACCGATGTCGTCGATGCCGACACCGTGGAATCCGTGTCGTGCGAACAGTTCCGCCGCTGCGGCGAGGATCTGGTCCCTGCGGCTCAGCGGTGCGGGCGTGGACACCGGTTGTGACGACACGAGAGCCATGCTAGCCGGGTGACGTTAGCGAGTACTAACACCCGACGGATACATACGGTCGGGTTAACAATTCACCAGTTTCTTCCTTAACGGGACTACCTGCGCTGATGATGAGAAGTCCCATCCCTGCCAACGAGGGACTGTTCTTCGCGGAGGGCTCAATGAGGCGACCGTTCCGTGTCCTGTTATGCCTCGCGGCTACCGCCGTGGGCTTGACTGTCCTGTCGGTGCCTGCCAACGCGGCAGCTGAGAACTATGTGGCACTGGGTGATTCCTACTCATCCGGTGTCGGTACCGGCGGTCCGTACAGCGGTGGTGGCTGCAAGCGCAGCTCCAACGCCTACCCGCAACTGTGGGCGAACAGCCACTCGCCCAGCTCCTTCACGTTCGCCGCGTGCTCCGGCGCGACCACGTCGGACGTGCTGAACAACCAGGTCGGCTCCCTGTCGGCGAGCACGTCACTGGTGACCATCTCGATCGGCGGCAACGACGCCGGCTTCGTCGACGTGATCACCACCTGCACCCTTGGCAGTGACTCGACGTGCGTCAACCGGGTCGAACAAGGCAAGACGTTCGCCCGCAACACACTGCCGGCCCGATTGGACAACACGTACAACACGATCAAGCAGCGGGCGCCGTCCGCGCGCGTGATCGTGTTCGGCTATCCGAGGTTCTACAAGGTGCCCGGGTCCTGCAACGTCGGGATGTCGGACACCAAGCGCTCGGCGATCAACAGCGGCGCGGACGTGCTCGCCCAGGTGACCGCGCAGCGCGCGGCCGCGGCCGGCTTCACGTTCGTCGACATCCGCAACGCGTGGACGGGGCATGAGATCTGTTCGAGCGACTGGTGGCTCAACAGCCTCACGTGGCCGGTCGACGAGTCCTACCACCCCAACCGCAACGGCCAGTCCCGTGGCTACATGCCCGCGCTCAACGCGGTGACCGGCTGACGGCGCCCTCGTGAGTGGTTTGTCCCACTCATGGGTATAGCTGTATGCCGAACTAACCACTCACGACAAACGAGAGCCAGCCCGGCTGCGAAGCGTGTCGTGAGTGGTTAGTTCTCTACCGGGACAAACCACTCACGAGGCCCACGCTGGAAGCAACTCGCGAGGTCTACCGGGACAAACCACTTACGAGACCCACGCTGGAAGCAACTCGCGAGGTCAACCGGGACGAACCACTCACGAGGCGTCCCCTGGACGGGCGCGTTAGTCAGCGCTAACATTGGGTCGGGAGTTAACGCTGACTAACAGGGAGCGAGATGGACGCGCCCGTGCTGCGCAGCCAGGCGGACCCGTCGGATCCGGCCTACCAGCGCTACGTCAAAGAGCACACCGAGCTCGTCGATGACCTGCGGGAACGCCTCGCCAAGGCGCGCGAGGGCGGCCCGGAGAAGGCGCGCAAGCGGCACGTCGAGCGCGGCAAACTGCTGCCCCGCGACCGGGTGGACTCGCTGCTCGACCCCGGTTCCCCGTTCCTTGAGCTGTCCCCGTTGGCTGCCAATGGGATGTACGCCGACGAGGCGCCCGCCGCCGGGATCATCACCGGCGTCGGCCGGGTGTCCGGCCGCGAGTGCGTCATCGTCGCCAACGACGCCACGGTCAAGGGCGGCACGTACTACCCGGTGACCGTGAAGAAGCACCTGCGCGCCCAGGAAGTCGCGCTGCACAACAACCTTCCGTGCGTGTACCTGGTCGACTCGGGTGGCGCGTTCCTGCCGAAGCAGGACGAGGTCTTCCCGGACCGGGAGCACTTCGGCCGGATCTTCTTCAACCAGGCGACCATGTCGGCGCGGGGCATCCCGCAGATCGCCGCCGTGCTGGGGTCCTGCACCGCCGGTGGTGCGTACGTCCCGGCGATGAGTGACGAGGCCGTGATCGTGCGTGACCAGGGCACGATCTTCCTCGGTGGGCCGCCGTTGGTGAAGGCCGCGACCGGCGAAGTCGTCACGGCCGAGGAACTCGGCGGCGGTGATGTGCACTCGCGCGTCTCCGGCGTGACCGACCATCTGGCCGAGGACGACGCGCACGCGTTGCGGATCGTCCGGTCGATCGTGTCCACAGTAGGGCCGCGTGTTCCCAAACCTTGGGACGTCGCGCCGGTCGAAGAGCCGGTCGTGGATCCGTCCGGGTTGTACGGTGTCGTGCCGACCGACTCCCGGACTCCTTATGACGTCAGGGAAGTCATCGCGCGAGTGGTCGACGGCAGCCGGTTCCGTGAGTTCAAACGGGAGTACGGCACGACGTTGGTCACCGGGTTCGCCCGGATCCACGGCCACCCGGTCGGGATCATCGCCAACAACGGCGTCCTGTTCGGTGAGTCGGCGTTGAAGGGCGCGCACTTCATCGAACTGTGCGACAAACGCCGGATTCCGTTGGTGTTCCTGCAGAACATCACCGGGTTCATGGTCGGCAAGGACTATGAGGCCGGCGGGATCGCCAAGCACGGCGCCAAGATGGTCACCGCGGTGGCGTGCGCGCGGGTGCCGAAGTTCACCGTGGTGATCGGCGGATCCTTTGGCGCGGGCAACTATTCGATGTGCGGCCGCGCGTATTCGCCGCGATTCCTGTGGATGTGGCCCAACGCCCGGATCTCCGTGATGGGCGGCGAGCAGGCCGCGTCGGTGCTCGCGACCGTCCGGCGCGACCAGATCGAGGCCGGCGGCGGCGAATGGTCAGCCACGGACGAGGAAGCGTTCAAGGACCCGATCCGCCAGCAGTACGAGGACCAGGGCAACCCGTACTACTCGACCGCGCGGCTGTGGGACGACGGCGTGATCGACCCCGCCGACACCAGGACCGTGCTCGGCCTGGCGCTGTCGGTGGCCGCGAACGCGGAACTCGAAGAAGTCGGCTACGGCGTTTTCCGGATGTGATGCGATGTTCCAGCGAGTCCTGATCGCCAACCGCGGCGAGATCGCCGTCCGGATCACCCGGACCCTCGCCCGGATGGGCGTGCGCTCGATCGCGGTCTACAGCGACGCGGACGCCGACGCGCGGCACGTGCTCGAAGCCGACACAGCTGTCCGGATCGGACCGGCGGCAGCGCGCGACAGCTACCTGTCGATCCCGCGGATCATCGAGGCCGCGTTGTCGACCGGTGCCGAGGCGATCCACCCCGGTTACGGCTTTCTGGCGGAGAATGTCGACTTCGCGCGGGCTTGTGCGGACGCCGGGCTGGTGTTCGTCGGCCCGCCGGTCGCCGCGATCGAGGCGATGGGCGACAAGATCCGGGCCAAGCAAACCGTGATGGCCGCCGGAGTCCCCGTTGTTCCAGGGCGGACTGAGCCGGGGATGACCGACGAGGATTTGGTTTCGGCCGCCTCGGAGATCGGTTTTCCCGTGCTGTTGAAACCTTCCGCCGGTGGTGGCGGAAAGGGCATGCGTCTGGTCACCGATTCTTCGGACCTCGCGCCGGCGATTGAGTCCGCGCGTCGTGAAGCTCTTGGTTCTTTCGGTGACGACACGCTGTTGATCGAGCGTTTCGTGCAGCGGCCAAGGCACATCGAGATCCAGGTGCTCGCGGATACGTATGGCAACGTTATTCACCTGGGTGAGCGTGAATGCAGTTTGCAGCGTAGGCACCAGAAGATCATCGAAGAGGCGCCTTCGCCTTTGCTCACGCCGGAAATGCGTGCTCGCATGGGCGCTTCCGCGGTTGATGCGGCTCGTGCCGTTGGATATACGGGTGCGGGCACGGTGGAGTGCATTGTTTCCGCGGACCGGCCGGACGAGTTCTTCTTCATGGAGATGAACACGCGGCTGCAGGTCGAGCACCCGGTGACCGAACTGGTGACCGGCCTGGACCTGGTGGAGTGGCAGCTTCGGGTGGCCGCCGGTGAACCTCTGACGATGTCTTCCGTGTCGCTGAATGGACACGCGATCGAGGCCCGTATTTACGCCGAGGACCCGGCCCGTGACTTCCTGCCGACCGGCGGAACGGTGCTGGACGTCGTCGAGCCTGCCGGTGCGCGGGTGGATTCGGGCTTGCGGCCGGGGACCGAGGTCGGCTCGAACTACGACCCGATGCTGGCGAAGATCATCGTGTCGGACCAGACCCGCGAAGCCGCGCTGACCAAGCTTTCCGCGGCCCTCGCTGACACCGCAGTCCTGGGTGTCGGCACGAACATCGCCTATCTCCGGGATTTGCTTGCTGACCCGGATGTCGTGGCCGGCCGGCTGGACACACAGCTGGTTTCCCGGCGCTCGGCGTTCACCCAGTCCACTCCGGACCACGTGTTCGCGGTGGCGGCCATGGACGAATTGCTGACATTGCAACCGGTTGGGCCGGTCGTCGACCCATGGGACATTCCTTCCGGTTGGCGCGTCGGCGGCGCGGCTGGTTTCTCGGTCCGTTTGGATTCCGGCGACCGCCAGGTGACGGTGTGCGTCCGTGACTCCTCAGTTTCCGTTGATGGCGGCGCTTTTGTCCCGGCTTCGGCTTCCGTCGACGGTTCCGTGCTGCGTTTGACTTTCGATGGCCGCACGCACAGGTATCGCCGCGCGAAGTCAGGTTCGGTGCTGTGGCTGGCTTTCGAGGGCTTCACGTGGGCTATCGCCGAGCATTCGTTGCTGGAGGAGTCGGCGGTTTCCGGTGCCGAGGGCGGACCGATCACCAGCCCGATGCCCGGAACTGTGCTCGTGGTCAAGGCCGCCGTCGGTGACCGAGTCGCGGCCGGAACGCCATTGCTGGTCGTGGAAGCGATGAAAATGGAGCACACGATCGCGGCGCCGGTCGACGGAGTGCTCACCGAGCTGCATGTGCAAGCGGGCCAACAGGTCGCGCTGAACCAACCCCTCGCCCTGGTGACCCCAGAGGAGCAGACATGATCGACTTCAGGCTCGAGGAAGAGCACGAAGCCCTGCGGAAGACGGTGCAGGAGTTCGCCAGGGAGGAGATCGCGCCGGTCATCGGCGACTACTACGAGCGGTGCGAATTCCCGTACGAGATCGTCGCCAAAATGGGTCAGATGGGGTTGTTCGGCCTGCCGTTCCCGGAATCCGTGGGCGGAATGGGCGGCGACTACTTCACCCTGTGCCTGGCACTGGAAGAACTGGCCCGGGTCGACTCGTCGGTCGCGATCACCCTTGAGGCGGGCGTTTCGCTGGGTGCGATGCCGATCTACCGTTTCGGAACTCCCGCGCAACAAGAGGAATGGCTGCCGTCGTTGGTCACCGGTGAGGCCTTGGGTGCGTTCGGGTTGACCGAGCCGGGCGGCGGTTCGGACGCGGGCGCGACCCGCACGACCGCCCGCCGCGACGGTGACACGTGGGTTATCAACGGCACCAAGGCATTCATCACCAACTCGGGTACTGACATCACGCGCCTGGTGACCGTGACCGCGGTGACCGGTGAGCGCGATGGTCGCAAGCAGATCTCGGCGATCATCGTGCCATCCGGAACTCCCGGATTCACGGTGTCGAAGAAGTACTCCAAGGTCGGCTGGAGTGCGTCGGACACTCGTGAACTCTCTTTCGCCGATTGCGTTGTGCCCGCGTCAAACCTGCTCGGTTCGGAAGGCCGCGGCTATGCGCAGTTCCTGTCCACGTTGGACGAGGGCCGCGTCGCCATTTCTGCGCTTTCCGTTGGCCTCGCTCAGGGCTGCGTGGACGAATGCGTGCGGTACGTCGGCGAGCGTGAGGCCTTCGGCCACAAGATCGGGGAATACCAAGCGATCCAGTTCAAGATCGCTGACATGGAAGCCCGCACGCATGTGGCGCGTCTGGCCTACTATGACGCGGCGTCGAGGATGCTGCGCAACCAGCCTTTCAAGCGCCAGGCGGCGATCGCCAAGCTGGTCTCCTCCGAAGCCGCAATGGACAACGCCCGCGACGCCACGCAGATCTTCGGGGGCTACGGCTTCATGAACGAGTTCCCCGTCGGCCGCTTCTACCGTGACGCCAAGATCCTCGAGATCGGCGAAGGCACCAGCGAAGTCCAGCGCATGCTGATCGCCCGCGACCTCGGCCTCACCCGCCCCTGGCAGTGACCGGGATAGTGGTTGTCGCCGGGGCTTTGGTGGTGACCGGGTTGGGTGTTGGTGAGCGGTGATTGATCGTCGAGCGGCACCGCAATGCCTCAACCGTGATCACCAGCAACCGGGAACCGGCCGAGATCCTGACCATGCGATGGACCGCCTGCAACCAGCGGCTATGAACTGATCGTCGAGGGCGAGTCCTACCGGCAGCGGCAGAAGCCACGGATCGGCAAACCAGCCCACTCAGATGAGTGTGCCACCCTCCTCTCCGTCGCCAGCGGACTTACCTCTAGCCCAAGTCCGGTACGTAGAACTTCGTGGTGGCCTCGACCGCGGCCGCGACCTGTTCCGGGTCGCCACCGGCGGCGAGATGAGCCTGGCCCCAGGCCGCGGCGCTGCGCCGGCTGAACTCGCGCCCCTCGGGCGACTTGTCGAACTCGGCCAGGTTCTCGGCCTCGTCGCCGGCCAGGAGCCGGGCCAGCGCGAGCAGACCCAGGTCCCAGCCGACGCCGCCGGCGCCGGGGCCGTAGGTCGGGAAGTAGTGCGGGTCGAAGACCGACGCGTGGATCAGTTCGAACTCGGTGTCGCCGGTCGGGCCCGGGGTCAGGCGCACCTCGACCTCGCTCGTGCCGTCCCAGGCATCGGCGTCCGGGCCGAAGAGCCAGGACACCTTCAGCAGCCGCGGAGGCTTGCACTGGAGGATCTCGCCGTGCCCCATGCCCTCCAAGTCGTACTTCCCACCCAGCCGGAGATCTCCGGTGACTGGTTTCAACCAGCGGCTCAGCCGCTCGGGGCTGGTGATGGCGTCCCAGACGTCCTCGATCTCCGCGTCGTATCGGCGCCGGAGCTCCACTGTGTACGCCTCGCCGGCCGGCACGCTGCCGGTGCCCATCACCCGGCGCGCGGCGGCCAGCTCGTCCAGTACGTCCTTCATGTCATGTCCTCTCGGTTGGGTGGATCGGTCCTGCCCGGATCGGTGCGGAACCCGGCCGGCTGGGCGCGCCTGTCCTGGTCCAGCTCGGTGCGGTTCCAGAATGCGCCGGCGCACGGGGTCGCCAAGAACGTCAAACGCGTGCACGACAAGAGAAAGTACCGGCCTTCACTTATATAAGTCAATGCTGTAATTCGGCGGTGTGCAGGGTTCTCTGAAGATTCCAGGTCGAACTGGGCCGGCCGCTGGGGCCACGACGCCGCGCCGCCCGCCTTTGGCAGTGACGAGGTTGATCACCCGCGGCCTCGGCGGTCGCCCGCCTTTTGGCGGTGACGAGGTTGATCGTCCGGCGGCCTCGGCGGTCGCCCGCCTTTGGCAGTGACGAGGTTGACCGCCAGGCGGCCTCGGTCTCACCCGCCTTTGGCGGCGACCACCGCGGAAGTCCTGCGTCGCGAGCGGCGGTCAAAGTCGCATGTGCTTTGCCCCAACGCCCATCACCCGAGCTGACCTCACCCTCACTCAGCCCTGGCAACAACAACCACCCCATCGTGTAAAACCGGTGCGAACGGACCGTTCGCACCGGCTCCCCTCTTGATTTCGCCCCTCAGACCCCCTACCCCCGATAGACTGGCCAAGGGCCGTCCCCCCGGGAGTGGTGGGGGATGTTCTGGGGTGGGATTTGGGGCTCTTGGGTTGTGGAGATTGTTCGGTTACCAGTCTGGGCGCAGGGGCATTCCTGAGTAGCCGTTGCTGTCGGTTTTCACGGCCAGCACTTGGTGGAGCTGGATCCAGTTGCGGACGAAACCGAGCCGCGATCCCGCCAAGTACAGCCGCCATACTCGGGCCGTGTGCGGGCCGACCTCCTCCACGGCTTCCGTCCAGTGCTCCTCCAGGTTCGCGCACCACCCCGCCAAAGTCCGGGAGTAGTGCTCCCGCAGGTTCTCCTCGTGCCGCACCTCGAAGCCCGTGTCGTGCATCTGCGACAAAATCCGGCCTGGGCCGAGGAGTTCGCCGTCCGGGAACACGTATCGGTTGATGAAGCTCCGGGTTTGCGCGTCGCGCAGGTTGTCGGGGCGGGTGATGCAGTGGTTCAGGATTCGGCCGCCTGTGCGGAGTTTGCTGTACAGCAGCTCGAAGTACGACGCCAGGTTCGCCTCGCCGATGTGCTCGGTCAGGCCGATTGAGCTGATCGCGTCGAAGTCCGTTTCCTTCACCGCTCGGTAGTCCAGGTGCCGGACTTCGGCCAGGTCGGTGAGGCCTTCCTGGGCTATCCGCTTCTGTGCCCATTCGGCTTGGTTTGCTGAAAGGGTTACGCCGAGCGCCTGGACGCCGTAGTGCTTCGCCGCGTGGATCACCATGCCGCCCCAACCGCAGCCGACGTCCAGCAACCGCATTCCGGGTCGTAGCGCCAGTTTTCGGGCGACGAGGTCGTGCTTGGCGAACTGGGCCTCTTCCAACGTCGCGTTTTCGTGCTCGTAGACCGCGCACGTGTACGCCATCGACGGGCCGAGGACCCATTCGTAGAACTTGTTGGATACGTCGTAGTGGTGGGAAATCGCCTCCGCGTCCCGCATCAGCGAGTGGCGTTCGCCCGCCATTCGCCTTTCCTGTGCCGGTGGACGGGTTGGCCAGAGCAGTCGGGCGCCGGCCAGCTTCGCCGCGAGTTTCACGCGCAGCGATGCCGGGATCTCCCGCAGCTTGATCTCCGGGATGGAGCTCAGCGCCGTGTACATGTCGCCGACGATCTCCAGCGCCCCGGTCACGTACGCCCGGACAAGACCGAGGCTGTTGGGTGAGCTGGCGATGTGCGACAGGGCGAGCGGCGACCGCACGTCCACACGCACTTCGGCATCCGGCACGCCTGCCCGGCTGCCGTCGTAGGCGACGAACTCGACCGGCACGTCTGGGCCGGTCACCTCATAGATGGCTTCCGCGATTCGCATCTAACTTCCCCGCACGCACTTGTCGTAGAGGTCGGGCAACCGACCGTCCGGATCGAACTGGAGTTTCAGGGCGCGATACCGCTCCCCGTCGTACAACCGCCAGAAGTCCTCGCGCGAGTAGAAGGACTCCGAGTACAGCGACTTGTGCCCGCCAAGCGCGGTCACTTTCTCCTCGATCAGGCGGTTGTGATGCCCTGGCCGTTGGCCGGGACGCATCGGGACCGTCGCCCAGAACCCGACGTTCACGTACATCGTGCCGGGATCCATCGGGTAGAGCGGCCAGGTTTGATTGTCCCGCAGTGTGATCGGGCACAACCAGATTGGGCTGATGCCAATGTCGCGGTGGAAGAACTCGAGGAACTCACCGAGCCTGTTCAGTGGGATCTCCACGTCCTGGATCACCGGCTCACGGTCGGGCGCGCCCTTGATCTGCCGGGCCCGCTTGGTCACGCCGTACTTGCGGTCGAGCGCGACGATTTTCCGGTAGACGTCCGAGCGCAGGTACTGCTTCGGCCAAAGCTTGCGTACCCACGGGACCTGGGCGCCGAACGCGCGAGAGCACCAGAACCAGTCGGTGTCCCAGCGCCAGATGTAGTCCCGGATGGTCAGCAGGTCGGCCGTGCGCTCCTGGATGGACTTGTAGAAGATCTCCTGCCCGGTGTAGTCACTCGGTCGATAAGTCGGTTTGTCGACAAATCGGCCGACGGTCAGGTACTGCTCGTCCGGGCTGAACACCGTGCCGTCCAGGAAATCGGCGTCGGTGTACTCGGCGATCACCGCCGGGTCGTCGAACCGGATGTGCCGCAGTTCCACGTACGGCGCCACCGGTTCGAGCTCGATCTTCAGGCGCAGCGCGTACCCGAACGTGCCGTACGAGTTGGGGAACCCCCGGAACATCTCGTCGTCCCGGTCCAACCGGACGATTCGCCCGTCGCCGGTGAGGATCTCCATCTCCAGCACGGATTCGTGCGGCAGGCCATTGCGGAACGACGTGGACTCGATGCCCAGCCCGGCCACCGCACCGCCGAGCGTGATGGTCTTCAGTTGGGGGACGACCAACGGCATCAAGCCGTACGGCAGTGTGGCGTCCACTAGGTCTTCGTAGGTGGTCGTACCGCCGACGTCGGCGGTACGGGCTTCGGCGTCGACGCTCAGCACACCGGCGAACTGACTGACATCCAGTGTCCGGGTGGCCGGATCGCGGAACCGGAACAGGTTCGACGTGGACTTGGCCAGCCGGACCGGAGCCCCCTGCGGCAATGCCGCGTACTGGTCACGTAATGTCGCCGCAGCCCGCTCGTGGCCCCCCAGGGCCTGTTGGTTGCCCATGACAACCGATGCTAAGCCCGCTCGCGCCGGCCAGCATTGTGATTTTCGGACACTACTTCGCCGACTGGTACTCCTCGAAGATGTCCGGCAAGTACGCCAGTAGCAGGTCCAACGTAGTGAACAACCCGGCAATCGGGTCCAAACGGGCGGCCGCGTAGGCGACTTCGCAGCCTTTACGGGCGGGCACCGGATTGCGTACATCGGTGAACCAGTCGAGGAACGGCACGCGCTGACGTGCCAGTTCCGGATGGATCAGTCCGCCGTAGACAGCCAGCAGGTCGAGTACGGCAGGCCGGTTGCGCAGCGTCCACCGGTAGAACTCGGAGTACATGAAGAATCGACGTTCCACCGCGGACGGCTTGATGCCGTGCGTTTTTTCGGCGACTCGCACACCGTGATCGGTCGCTGCCTGTTCGGCTTCACTCCACGCTTTGTCGTGAACATTGCGTACAGTCAGTTCGCCCGCGCGCAGGCGCGTCAAGTAATTCGCCCATTTGCGCGATCCGGGATTGCCGAACTCATCCGGTGATCGGCCGAGTGCGATCGCGATACCCCGCTCGATGCCTTCGACGATCCCAGCGTCCACGTAGGACACCCACGTGCCGGGCGCGCCCAGCTGGTGGTCACGGAAGAACGTGATCACGCCTTCGATGTTGCGCCACCGGTCGGTCGCGCCGAGCTCGGCGGCAGGCCCGCTCTGCATGAGCCGGACGAACTCCAGCCGGTCGGGCATGCTCATCAGGTTGATCTCGGCGAGCGTGCAGTCCAGCGCGGCTGCGCATTCGACGGGCGTGCGCCCGGCAGCGGCGGCATTCGTAGGGACGAGGAGTCCGGCGAGCAAAGACAGAACGGCGATCCACCCCAGTCGCTTCATGCGTGTGAACTTAGAACTTCCCGAGGTGACTCAGCAACAGCTCGGACGTTGCCGCCGCGGCTTCCTCGGGCACGTTGTGGCCCACACCGTCCAGAACCTCCAGCCGGTAAGGCCCAGTCACCCAGTTGTGCGTCCGCCACACGCCATAGGGTGCGACGAAGGGGTCCTTGGTACTGGCGATGAACAAGGTCGGCAGTGACACCTTCTGCTCGTAGCCAGTGAAGTCGTTGGCCCGGTACCAGTTCAGGGCGGCCGTCAACGCGCCCGGCTGGGAGAGGCGCTCGTGGTAGATCGCGCACTTGCGGGCGGGCACGCCCGGCAGGGTGAGTGGCCCGCTCGCGAGAATCTCGTTCTCGGGGATGGGCGTGGGCCTGCGGAAGCCATCCATGTAGACCGACGCTTGCCGCTGAGCGGGATCCACTCGCAGCGCTTCGGCGAAAGCCCCGAGATGCGGCACGGAGACCGCGGTCAACGTCCGGACGCGATGCGCGTACCTCGCCGCCGCGATCCACCCGACCGCCGCACCCCAGTCATGCCCGACCAGGTCGAACCTGTGCCAGCCCAACGCGTCCGCGATGGCCATCACGTCGTCGGCACCGTAGTCCAGCGCGTAGTCCTCGATTCCGAGCGGGCGCACGCCAGGTGAGTACCCGCGCTGATCGGGAGCGACGGCGCGGTATCCGGCCTTCGCGAGGGCGAGCAGTTGCTCCTCCCACTCGATCCCGAGTTCGGGAAAACCGTGCAGCAGAAGGACTTTTCGCCCGTGCCGGGGCCCGGCTGCCACCGCGTCGAACGTGCCGACACAGGTGGGGATCTTCAGTGGACTGATCCTTGGTGCCGCTTCGGCCGTGCCCGCGAAGCCGATCGACGCGACCCCAGCCGCAGCCAGGGTGAGGAAGTTCCGGCGAGTCCTTGGCATTCCGCAAGCCTGTCGGTGTCCTGGCGGGCGAACCATCATGTCCGCACCAGGAACCGAGGTAGGGCTAGCCCGACAGTTCACTCGGGGCGACGAGGCGCAGACAGGCCTTCGCACGCTGCCAGCGGGCCTCGAGCTGGCTGTCGTCGGGATACGCCCAAGATCCGACGAGCAAACCCCGGACGGTGTCCATGGCGGTGTACGCGTAATGCCGGAACTGGGTCGTGTCGGCCTGCGGGCCGAACAGGCGCCGGCCGAACTGCACGATGACCTCGCTGATCTCCGGCTCCACCTCGGCGACCAGGGCGCGTAGTTCAGGGTCCGTGCGCGCCGCGAGCAGCAGTTCCGTGCTCGCGGCGAAGATCGGGCCTTGGTGAATCTCCCAGAGCAGGTCGAGGGTGTCGCCGATCGGGTCCGTCGACATCGCCAGTTCGTCCATTCGCGCGAACGCGTGCGACGCGCGGCGGTGGGCGATGTCCCGGACAGCGGCTGTGACCAGGTCTGCTTTGGTCGGGAAGTGGTGTACTTGGGCGCCGCGGGTCACGCCCGCGCGTTCGGCCACGCGGGTGGTCGTCGTGCCCGAGTAGCCGTATTCGACGAGGCAATCTATCGTCGCGTCGAGCAGTCGCGCACGCATGGCCGCGCTGCGTTCTTCCTGCGTGCGGCCGGTTTTTGAGGTCCTCGTCGCCGGCATGGGACAACAATACCTGCAAGTGTGTATGTTAGTTGCACTGTCCCTCGATCCGGAGGTGCGGCGTGGCTCGGTCGCTGCAGGACAAGGTCGTAGTGGTCACGGGTGGTGCGCGGGGAATCGGCGCCGCCATGGTCAAGGCCCTGGTCAGAGAGGGATCCAAGGTCGTCATCGGCGATCTTGACCTGGCCACCGCCGAAGCGACGGCCAAAAGACTCGGCGCGATGGCGTTGCACGTCGACGTCACCGACCCGGCGGGCTTCACCAAGTTCCTCGACGAGGCGGAAAGCCGTCAGGGACCGATCGACGTACTGATCAACAACGCCGGGATCATGCCGTTGGGCCGGTTCGAGGACGAGGACGACGTCTCGACGATGCACCAGTTGGAGATCAACCTCCATGGCGTCATCCACGGCACCCGTGAGGCCATCAAACGCATGCGTCCCCGCGCGACCGGCCACATCGTCAACGTGGCCTCGGCGGCTGGGAAGGCCGGTTTTCCTGGTGCGGCAACGTATTGCGCGACCAAGCACGGTGTCGTCGGTTTGTCCGAGGCGGTCCGGCTTGAGTTGCGCGGCTCGGGCATCGAGATGACCTTGGTGATGCCCTCGATCGTGGCGACCGAACTCACCGCGGGCGTCAAGAACAACGGCGCGGTCAAGACCGCCACCCCGGAGCAAGTCGCCGAGGCGACCGTGGACGCCTTGAAGAACCCCAAGTTCGAGGTGTACGTGCCCAAATCGGTCGGCACGCTCAACCGGATCGGCCGATTGCTGCCGCGCGCCGCGGGTGAATGGATGGTGCGCAAGCTGAAGGGTGACCGGCTCCTTGTGGACATCGACACAGCGCAACGGGTGGACTACGAATCACGTGCCGCGGCGAGCGCGCCGGCGGCCGACGAGGCCTACGGGATGAAGAAATGATCACCGACGCGCTGGTCGCCCGGCTGTGCGACCGGGTCGCAGCCTCCACAGCGGACACTTTCAACACCGTGGATGTCTTCACTGGCGGCACATTGGCCAAAGTCCCGCGCTCGTCGCCGGAGGACGTCGCCGAAGCCGTCGAGGCCGCGCGCGAAACGCAACGGGTGTGGGCCGGCGTTGCCGTCGCCGACCGGATCGCGATCTTCGAGCGGTTCCACGGCCTTTTGCTCAAGCACGCCGAAGAGATCATGGACGTCCTCCAGTCGGAGACCGGGAAGTCCCGGCGGGACGCGTTCCTCGAAGTGTCCGCACCGCTCGTGACCATCGGGTACTACGCCCGCAAGGCGCCAAAACTCCTTGCCCCGCAACGACGGCAAGGCATGCTCCCCGGCTTGGTCAAGACGAGCGAGCTGCGCGTGCCCAAAGGCGTCGTCGGCACCATCACGCCGTGGAACTACCCGTTCGCCTTGGCGTTCATGGACATCATCCCGGCGTTGATCGCCGGGAACGCAGTTGTGCTCAAGCCGGACACGCAGACCGCGCTGTGCACGCTCTACGGCGTCGACCTGCTCTACCAAGCCGGGCTGCCGCAAGGGTTGCTGCAAGTGGTGATCGGTGACGGCCCGGTGGTCGGAACGGCCATTGTGGACACTGCCGACTACATCGGCTTCACCGGCTCGACACGGACCGGCCGGGAGATCGCCGCGCGTGCCGGACGGCGCCTTGTCGGGTATTCGCTGGAGCTCGGTGGCAAGAACCCCTTGCTGGTGCTGGCAGACGCCAACGTGCAGCAGGCCGCGGTCGGCGCGGTGCAGACGTGCTTCTCGAACTCGGGTCAGCTCTGTATGTCGCCCGAGCGCTTGTTCGTGCACACCGAGATCTACGACGATTTCGTCCGCAGGTTCCTCGACGAGGTCAAGCGGATGAACCTCGCGGCGGGTTACGACTACAGCGCGGACATGGGATCCCTGACGTCCCAACGCCAGCTGGAAACCGTGCAGAAGCACGTCGAGGACGCACGGGCCAAAGGCGCCACCGTGTTGACCGGGGGCAAGGCCATGCCGGAACTCGGGCCGTTCTTCTACGAACCGACCGTACTCACCGACGTCACGCCGGAAATGCTCTGCTACGACAACGAAACCTTCGGCCCGGTCGTGTCGATCTACCGGGTCGCAACCGAAGCCGAAGCGATCGACCGCGCGAATGCGACTTCGTACGGCCTCAATGCGAGTGTCTTCAGCAAGTCCATCGAACACGGCGAGCGGGTTGCCGCGCAGCTCAAAGCGGGCACGGTGCACATCAACGACGGGCATGTCGTCGGACTGGGCAGCGCGGACGCCCCGATGGGCGGGATGAAGGACTCCGGTATCGGGCGGCGCAACGGCGCCGAAGGCCTGCTGAAGTACACCGAGTCGCAGAACATATCCGCGCAACGTGTCCCGTTGGTCACACCGCCGCGGTGGCTCCCGTTCGGGTGGTACGTCAAGGGCATGCAGGGACTGCTTCGTCTCATCCGCCGGACAAACATCCGCTAGCTGCGATAATAGCCAGAAGTCATAATTACAGCATGATCGATGTTCCGGCGGCTGCGTCGAACGTGCTGGACAAGGTGCTCCGCGGTGGTGTCGCGGACCTGCGGCCCACCCCGCGCACCCTGGTGGACCACGGCCCCAACCGGTGGGTCTACCGGATGGCGGGCGACGGCACCGGTGACCCGGTTCTGCTCGTGCCGCCGCTGGCCGCGCCCGCGCTGTGTTTCGACCTGCGGCGTGGCTGCAGCCTGGCCGAGCACCTCGTGGAGCAGGGCCGGTCAACGTATCTTGTGGACTACGGCACGGTCAGTTTTTCCGACCGTGGCTTGGGAATCGAGCACTGGATCGACGAGGTGCTGCCCAGGGCGATCCGTTCGGTCAGCCAGGACGCGGGCGGACGGCCGGTGCACGTCGTGGCCTGGTGTCTTGGCGGCATCCTGTCGTTGCTCACCGCCGCGGACCAGTCCGAGCTGCCGATCGCGTCGATCACCACGGTCGCCAGCCCGATCGACTTCACCGCCATCCCGCTGGTGGCGCCTGCCCGGCCGTTGATCGAGCTGACCGGCGGCTGGCTGCTGACCGCGCCCTATCGCTTGCTCGGTGGCGCGCCGCGGCAGATCGTCCGGTGGGCCTTCCGGCTGACCTCAGTGGACAAGTACGTCACCAAACCCCTGATCGTGCTGACTCATCTGGACGACAAGGAGTTCCTCGCGCAGATCGAGGCGGTCGACCGGTTCATGGAGAACATGATCGCGTACCCCGGCCGGACGTTCGGCCAGCTGTACCACCGGTTCTTCCGCGGCAACGATCTGCACGACGGAATCGTCGACATCGAAGGCCGGTTGATCTCGCTCGCCAAGATCGAAGTCCCGGTTCTGGTGATCGCGGGCGCGATCGACAGCATCGCGCCGGAACCCGCGGTGCGCCGGTTGACGCGGTTGCTGGACAACTCGCCCGAGGTGCGGTTCGAGGTCTGCCCTGGCGGCCACCTCGGCGTGCTGACCGGTCGCGGCGCGCGGGACACCACGTGGAAAGTGATCGACTCCTTCCTGAATGATCACGTCGCCCAGTGAAACATGTTTCAATGATGGAATTGGGTGGGCCATTTGACGGATTGAATGTCGACTGAAACGCGTTCTACATTCGGCGTATGGGCGGAGTGACACGACGAAGTGTTCTTGCCGGCGCCGGGCTCGCTGCTCTGGCCGCACCCGGACGCGCGTCGGCAGCCGTTGCCGACGAGTACGACGTGGTCGTTGTGGGGTCGGGCGCGGCCGGGATGACCGCGGCGCTCACGGCCGCGAAGCGCGGTTTCCGGACCGTGGTGATCGAGAAAGCGCCGACGTTCGGCGGTTCCACGGCCCGGTCGGGCGCCGGGATCTGGCTGCCGAACAACCGCGTGATCCTCGCGGCGGGGGTGCCTGACACGCCACAGAAAGCCGCGTCCTATCTCTCCGCCGTGGTCGGCGCGAGCGTTCCGCTTGCCCGGCAACAGGCTTTCCTGCAGCACGGCCCGCCGATGCTGGACTTCGTGATGGCGAACAGTCCGGTGCGGTTCCGGTGGATGGAGGGCTACAGCGACTACTACCCGGAGCTGCCCGGCGGCATGCCGAACGGCCGGTCGATCGAGCCGGACATGCTGGACGGCAATATCCTCGGCGCCGAACTGGCCCGGCTGAACCCGCCGTACATCCAGACACCGCCCGGCATGGTGATCTTCGGAGCCGACTACAAGTGGGTGACGTTGGCCGCGGTCAACGCCAAGGGCTTCGCGGTCGCCGCCGAGTGCGTCGCTCGCGGGACGGCCGCCGCGGCCGCGGGGAAGAGGCCGCTGACCATGGGCCAAGCGCTTGCTGGGGGACTGCGGGCCGGTTTGCTCCAAGCGGGCGTTCCGGTGCTGCTGAACACGCCATTGACGGATCTGCACGTCGAAAACGGCGCGGTTCGCGGAGTTGTCACGCCACAAGGGCTCATCCGGGCCACGAAGGCGGTGATCATCGGATCCGGCGGGTTCGAGCACAACCCGGCGATGCGCGCCCAGTACCAGCCGCAACCGGCTCAGTGGTCGGTCGGCGCGAAGGAGAACACCGGCGACGGAATCCGGGCGGGGCAACGGCTCGGTGCCGCGCTCGAGCTGATGGACGACGCCTGGTGGGGCCCGGCGATTCCCTTGCCGGACCAGCCTTACTTCTGTTTGGTGGAAAGGACCTTGCCGGGCGGGTTGATGGTCGACGCGACCGGGAAGCGGTTCGTCAACGAGGCCGCGCCGTACGGAGACGTCGTGCATGTCATGTACGACAAAGGAGTCGTCCCGGCCTGGCTGATCGTCGACCAGAACTACCGCAACCGCTACCTGTTCAAGGACGTCGCCCCGGTTTTGCCGTTCCCGCAGGCCTGGTTCGACTCGGGAGCGGTCGTGAAGGCGTCGACGATCGACGCGCTGGCGGCTGCGATCGGTGTCCCGCCGGCGACCCTGCGGTCCACGGTCTCGCGATTCAACGGCTTCGCCCTGGCCGGCAAGGACAGGGACTTCCGGCGCGGTGACAGTGCGTACGACCACTACTACACGGACCCGGCCGTGTTCCCGTCGTCCAGTTTGGCGTCGCTGTGGCTGCCGCCGTACTACGCCTTCAAGGTCGTTCCGGGTGATCTCGGCACCAAGGGCGGCATGAAGACCGATGCCCGGGCCCGTGTCCTGCGAGCCGACGGCTCAGTCGTCGACGGGCTCTACGCCGCCGGAAACGCCAGCGCAGCGGTGATGGGCCGCAGCTACGCCGGCGCGGGATCGACCATCGGCCCGGCCATGACCTTCGGATACATCGCTGCGAAGGACATCACCTGATCCAGTCTCGCGTTCGAGCCTTACCTACTCTAGAGTAGCTAAGACTCGGACGCGAGGAGTTGGTGACATGGTGGACCGGCACAAGCGGGATGCGATGGGGATCGCGCTCGCCGTGCTCAACCGGATCGCTGGTGCGCGCCTGGTGCAGCGGTTCGGCCTGAACAAGCCCATTGAGCGCGGCGTTTTCCACGCGACCCGCACCGGCTTCCGCACGCTCGGTGCCGCCACGCGGTCGTTCAAGGCCGTGACAAGCGCCGGCAAGCCCGCACGGCTGCCGTCCGCGCCCGAACGAGGTCTGTTCGACCTGACCCCCGACGAAGATCAACAGATGATCCGGGACACGGTCGCCGAGTTCGCCGACGAGCAGCTGCGCCCGGCGGCCGCGGCCGCCGACACCGCGTGCAAGCCGCCGGCCGACCTGCTCAGCACCGCCGATGAGCTGGGCATCACCATGCTCGGCGTGCCCGAGGAACTCGGTGGCGCGGGCACCGAACGGTCCACTGTGACCGGTGGCTTGATCGCCGAGGCGTTGGCACACGGTGACATGGGCTTAGCGGTCGCGTGCCTGGCGCCTTCGGCCGTGAGCAACGCGTTGGTGCTCTGGGGTGACGCGGACCAGCAAGCGACCTACCTGCCTGCCTTCGTCGGCGAGAACGTCCCGGCGGCGGCGTTGGCGGTGTTGGAGCCGAGGCCGTTGTTCGACCCGTTCACGTTGGAGACGAAAGCCCGCCGCACGCCTGAGGGATACCGGCTGGACGGCGTGAAATCCCTGGTCCCGCGGGCTGCGGAGGCGGAGTTGTTCGTCATCGCCGCCGAGTTGGACGGCTCACCGGCGCTGTTCCTGGTCGAGTCGTCGGATACGGTGATCGAGGCCGAGCCCGCCATGGGGCTGCGTGCGGCGGCGATGGGCCGGGTGGTGCTGGACAACGTCACTGTGCCGCGTACCGCCCTGCTGGGCTCCCGTGAGAACTATGCCGACTGCATAAGGCTTTCGCGTATCGGCTGGTGTGCGTTGGCAGTCGGGACCGCGCAGGCGGTGCTGGATTACGTGATCCCGTACGTGAACGAGCGAGTCGCGTTCGGCGAACCGGTGAGCCACAGACAAGGCGTGGCGTTCAAGGTCGCCGACATCGGCATCGAGGTCGACGGCATGCGCCTGGTGACCTACCGCGCCGCGTCGCGTGCCGAGCAAGGTCTGCCGTTCGCGCGTGAAGTCGGGCTCGCGCGCAAGCTCTGTGCGGACAAGGGAATGGCGATCGGCAGCGACGGCGTGCAGCTGCTCGGCGGGCACGGGTTCGTCAAGGAGCATCCGGTTGAACGGTGGTATCGCGATTTGCGAGCCGTCGGCCTGATGGAAGGGGCGGTGCTGCTGTGATCAACCTGGAGATCCCCAAGAAGTTCGGGGCACTGCTGAACCAGGCGCACCAGGCGGCCGCCGAGATCTTCCGGCCGAACTCCCGCAAGTACGACCTGGCCGAGCACACGTACCCCAAGGAACTGGACATCTTCGCGGCCCTGCTGGACGGCGTGAACGCCTCCGGCGAAGGCGGCGGTGGCGCGTCCGGCGTCCGGCGGACCGAGAAGGGCACCGGGATCCGCAACGGCGCCAACATGTCCACAGTGCTCGGTACGATCGAGCTGTGCTGGGGCGACCTCGGGTTCCTGCTTTCCATGCCACGTCAAGGCCTTGGCAACGCAGCGATCGCGTCCGTGGCCAATGAGGAGCAACTGGCGCGGTTCGGCAAGCTGTGGGCCTCGATGGCGATCACCGAACCCGACACCGGTTCGGACTCCGCGGCGATCAAGACCACGGCCGTGAAAGACGGCGACGACTACATCATCAACGGCGAGAAGATCTTCGTCACCGCGGGCGAACGCTCGGACGCCGTGGTCGTCTGGGCCACTTTGGACAAGTCATTGGGCCGAGCCGCGATCAAATCGTTCGTGGTGGAGAAGGGCACGCCGGGCATGCAAGTCGTCCGCCTGGAGAACAAGCTCGGCATCCGCGCATCGGACACCGCGGTCATCCGGTTCACCGACTGCCGTGTGCCCGCGGCGAACCTGCTCGGCGACCCGAACATCAACAAGGGCTTCGCGGGTGTGATGCAGACGTTCGACAACACCCGCCCGCTGGTCGCCGCGATGGCGATCGGCCTGGCGTGGGCCGCGCTGGAGGAGACCGAGAAGCTGCTGGCCGAGGCCGGGATCGAGGTCGACTACGACAAGCCGGCCAACAACCAGCACGCCGCCGCGGCCGCGTACCTTGCCCTGGAAGCGGATTGGGAGGCCGCCAAGCTGCTCACGTTGCGGGCGGCCTGGATGGCGGACAACGCCAAGCCGAACTCACTGGAAGCCTCGGAGGCCAAGGCCAAAGCGGGCCGTGTGACCACCGAGATCACTTTGAAGTGCGTCGAGTTGTGCGGCAGCATCGGCTACTCCGAGCACAACCTGCTGGAGAAGTGGGCACGGGACGCCAAGATCCTCGACATCTTCGAAGGCACCCAGCAGATCCAGCAGCTGATCGTGGCCCGTCGCCTGTTGGGCAAGACCTCCGGCCAGCTGAAGTGAGAGGTGCGCGGCGGTCGCCGCGCACCTCCGGTTTCACTTCACCCGGTAGGCCCGGATGATCGTCTGGGCCACGGTGTTGCCATCGGTATCCGAGGCGTCGGCGCGCAACGAAACGAACCCGGCCGCCGGGTTCTTGACGATCGCCCACCACTTGCCTTGGACGCTCAGCAACGGAACCTGGTGCCAGGTCTTGCCGTCGTCGGAGGATTCCTCCACCTTCCGTGGCTCCGCCTTGCCTTGCGTCCCCGGCTGACGGTCAACCCGCACCGTTACAGCGAACAACGCGCCGGCCGGTGCCTGGTTCGCCATGTCCAGCTTGGGATCGAAGCCGATCGCAAGCAGAGGCAGCGGGGTCGTCGCCGTGGTGTGTCCAGATCGGAAGCCCCATTCCGCGCTGACCTTTGTGGACGACGGCCACTCCGGATGACTCCTCGTCACTTCGGACGTCAGCCGGTAGTCAGCGGCACCTGGGGGAACGGCGAACGTTCCCTGCCCAGGGACTGCGCTTCGGCCGATCTCCTTGCCATCAGATGAAAGCACGGTCTCGCCAGTGTCGTCGGGCAGCGCGAACCCGGAGTGGCCTGCCGAGTCGGACAACAACGGCAGCGCGGCCTCGATCGTGTCACCGGTGCGGGAGACCAACGCCGGTGACGGGCCGAAGTCGGTCTGCGGACCCGTGATGGCCGGGCCGAACACGGCCTTGTTCCAGTCCACTTCGGCCTTCTCACCCGTTTTGAACGTCCTTGTGCCAAGCAGGCTCGTCTGCGGCTGGACGGTCGTGCCGAGGCTGACGACCCACGACATCGGCGAGAAGTACTCGGTTCGCCGCAGCGGCATCGGGACCTGGTGGGTCTCCATCCAGGCCTCCACCACCTTCGACCGGTCGAACGCCTGCACGGTGTGGTATCCCATGTCGCTCTTGCCGTTCGTACGGTATGTCGTCTGCACAGTGGCGACATCGCGGCTGCGTGCTTGATAGTCCACATTGGTGGGAATATTGCCGTGGCTGGGGAACGCGAGCTCGTAGTGATACGGGCTCGGTGATTGACCGGTCAGCGTGACTGATGCCGCACCCAGCTTGGCCAGCCGTGCGCCTTCCGGACGCATCGTCATGGCGACTGGGATCGGCGACTGCGGCCGGGTGAGCTGGACCGGACCTGCGGCGAAGTGGAACAGCGCGGCAACCGCACCGGCTTGTGCGATCGCGTCCACTTTCGCGTCGTAGTCCGTGCCCGCCGTCGTGAACACCGCGAGTTTGCCCGTCAGATCGTGGGATGCGATCTCTTCGGGTGCGGCGGTTCCGACGTCCACAGCGGACAGTGCGCGGGTCTCGACGGGCTTCGGCGAGTTCGGCACCCAACCCACCGGGACCTCGAACGACTCCGGCCGGTCGACGGTGAGCTTGACCGCGGGACGTTGCAGCTTCAGCCGGTCGAAGTACATGAAGTGCGGGTGGTTTCCGGCAACCGGCGCGGCGTAGTCGTCCTCGGACGCTTGGTTGGAGTAGCCCACCCCGCGCCCGCCGGTGTCGATCGACATACCGACGGTGCCTGACGTTCCGAAGGGACCCGCGAGCAGCCGGGCGTCCCGCTCGTCGGTCCTTACGCTGACCTTCTTGCCCTTGCGGGCATCCAACGTGACGACAGTGTCCTTACGCAGATCGATCGTCGGCTCGGCCACGGCCGTACTGGACGGCAAGTACTGGCCAGGTATCGGCGTCTCCACCGATCCGATCACGGCATACCGGCCCACGGGCAACCGGACGGTGCTGTTATTGATCATCATGCCGAAGAGATCGGCGCCGGTGTCCAGCTGGACCCACGTTGCTTTGCCCGCCCCGCCTTGGGTTTCCTTGCCGTCACGATCGACGAACTTGGTCGTCAGGTCGTAGCTCTCCGGCTCTTTGTACGCTCCGACCAGCGTCTGGATCACGGTGTCGTCGCTCTGCGCGACCAGTCTGCCGCCGTAGACACCGATCGGTGCCTTGGTGTGATCGAACGCGACCGTCACGCTCGCTTCGCCGCCCGCGGGCACGGTGATCTCGCTTGCGCTCAAGCCAAAGGCCGGGACATCGGTGCTCAGCTTCAACGAGACAGCCGTCGAACCGGTGTTCTTGTACGTGACCGGTTTGCTCTCGACCGGCTGGGTGTGCGGCCACTTGACGAACCCGAGGTTCACGCTACCCACGCTCGGCACGATGGCCTGCGCGACCGCCTTGGCGACGTCCAGCCGTCCAGCGCCTTGTTGGTAGATGGTGGCGTCAATGGGTTTGGCACTGCCCATCAAGGCGGCCTTGATCTGCTGTCCGGTCCAATCCGGGTGCTGGGCCGCGAGAATCGCCGCGGCGCCGGCAACGTGCGGCGTGGCCATCGAGGTCCCGCTCAGCCGGGCGTAGTGATCGTCGACGGCCCTGTCCGCCAGCGTGCCCTCCGCCCGGGCGGCCACGATGTCCTCACCGGGAGCCGCGATGTCCGGCTTGACGGCGTGGTCTCTGATCCGTGGGCCTGGCTGGCTGAACACGCTGTACTTGTCCTGCTTGCTCACGCTGGCAACGGCCAACGCGGCGTCCGCGGACGCGGGTGACGCCACCTTCACGCCGGGCCCGTAGTTGCCCGCCGCGACGACGAACAACGTGCCCTTCTCCGCGGAGATCCGGTTTATTGCCGTCTCGATCGGGTCGGTCCCGTCGCCAGAGCCACTGCCGAGGCTCATGTTCACGACCTTGGCACCGCTGTCGGCGGCCCACTGCATTCCTTCGAGGATCGCGTCGAACGGACAGCCACGCTTCGCGCAGACCTTGCCGATCACCAGATCGGCCCCTTTGGCGACACCCGTGTACTTGCCGCCACGACCCGCCACAGTGGACGCGACGTGGGTGCCGTGACCGATCACGTCCCGCGTGCCTTCGCCCGTGAAGTCCTTCTCGCCCTTGACGATCCCGGCGAGGTCGGGGTGCTTCGGATCGTAACCGGTGTCCAGAACGGCCACGGTCGTGCCTGCCCCGGTGTGCCCGGCCTGCCACGCGGCCGGTGCACCGACCTGGGGGATGCTTTCGTCAAGCGAGGGAAACAGCTTGCCGTTGAGCCAGATCTTGCTGTGACCCGACTTCGCGAGCACGTCCGTTCCCTTTGCGGCGGCCACGGCGGACATCCGCACGCGTGGCAGGTCGCGGGTGACCTTGCCAAGCGTTTGCGCTTGCGGAGACTCGACCAGCAACGGGATCTCGGAAGTGTGGGCGTCGTCGTACCCGAGTTCGATCAACCGGGTCACGTCGAACAGTGCACGATCCAATGTGCCCGACTGGACTCGCGGAATGACGCTCGTCGGAATGACCGTGACACCGTTCGGGCTCACGGATTTGACGAAGCCGATGCGTTCGCCCAGCCGCTTGGCCGGTTCGATCCGGGCGTCCCAGGTCGCGCCCCTCTTGGTCACCGTCACCTTGTCCCCGGTGATCAGCGTGACGGTCTTGGATTCCCCGGATGGTGGTTCAGCGCTCGCCGGTAAGGCGGCCACGCCGCTGGCCAGGACAGCGAAGACCACTGCCTGGCTCAGTATGCGTTTGTGCACGAACTTCCCCTTGCGTCGTCAGGAAACACCCCCAGCACTGACGAAGACCTTCCGGGGAAGCAAAAGGTTGCCTTGGCGGCTAAAGAACCGCCTTTTCGAGCTCGGACAAGGAGTCTTCGAGGTGGCCGAGCAGCCGCTGCAGGTGCGGCACGTTGCGGCGGCAGCCGGTCAGCCCGAACTGGAGGTTGTCGGCGTAGCTGGTGATCGTGATGTTCAAGGCCTGGCCGTCGTACGGGATCGACAGCGGGTACATGCCCTGCAGCCGCGCCCCGTTCCAGTACAGCGGCCTCGGCGACCCGGGCACGTTCGAGATGATCAGGTTGAACGGCGGCGGCGTCATCCGGACGAATCCGGGCAGCGGCGCGAAAGCCAAAGGCGCCATCGTCAACCCGGACAACGCCAGGATCTGCAGTGGGCTCAGTTCGGCCAGCGACCGCTTGGCGATCTGCGCGGAGTCCTGGATCTGGGTGAACCGCTCGGCCGGATCCGCCAGGTGCGTGCCGAGGTTCACCAGGATCGCGCCGACCGAGTTGCCGCTGGCCTCGCTCCGCTTTTGCTTGGCACGCAACGAAACCGGGACCATCGCGATCAGCGGGCGGTCCGGCAGCGCGCCGAGCTCCAGCAAATAGCGGCGCAGCGCGCCGGAGCACATGGCGAGCACGACGTCGTTCAGGGTCGCGCCGGTCGCGCGGCGGATGGCTTTGATCCGGTCGACCGACCACTGCTGTGCGGCGAACCGGCGCGCTCCGGTGATCTGCACGTTGAAGATCGACCGAGGAGCCTGGAACGGCAGGACACTGGCCTGTTCGCGCAGTGCGACGTTGGCGCTCTTCACCAGCGCGGGCAGCACGCCCGCGACGTCCTGGGTCGCCGCGCGGATATTTTCCAGCAGTTCCAACGGTCCGCCGCCGCTGCCGGTCTTCGCCGGCTTGTCCATCGGCGGCACCGCCCACACCGGCGGCATGTCCCGGACATCGGGATCGGTCGACAGGGCACGGGTGGCCAGAAGCAACGACGACACACCGTCCAACAGGGCGTGGTGCACCTTCGAGTACGTCGCGAACCTGTTCCCCTCCAGGCCTTCGATCAGCGAGAACTCCCACAGTGGACGATGCCGGTCCAGCAACGACCCGTGCAGCCGGGAAGTCAGCTCCAGCAGTTCACGCACGCGCCCCGGACGCGGCAAAGCCGTCAGGCGGACGTGGTACTCCATGTCGAGTTGGTTGTCCGTCGCCCATGACCACTGGCCGAGGCTGCTCACCGGGCGTCGTGGCCTGCGGCGGAACAGCGGTTGCACGTTCTCCTCGTCGGCGACCAGCGAGTGGTAGATCTTGCTCAGATAGTCCGGCCCGGCGTCGTCAGGCAGTGTGTACAGCTGCAGCCCGCCGACGTGCATCGGATGCTCCCGCGATTCACCGATCAGGAACATCGAGTCGGTGACGGGCATGAACGGTATCCGGGCCATGGGCGCCTCCTGTCCCCGGTGCGACCTGCCGAGATTACCGCCGCGGACGGTGGCCAGGAAGATCGGCTGACTTGAGATTGTGAGACGTTAGACGTATCTTCGTCTCAAGGAGGTGCGTCATGCTCGGACCGACCTCGGAGGCTTGGCACAACGTCCTGGACTGGCGGCTGCTGCTCGGCTCGGGCCGCGCGCTGCTGCTGCAAGTCGCGCACCCCACGGTCGGCGCAGGGGTCGCGCAGTACTCCGATTTCCAGAAACGCCCATGGCAACGGCTGCGGCGGACCGTCGACTCGCTGATGGTCATGACATACGGCCAGGACCAGACGGCCGTGGAAGCCAAGCGGCTCAGGGAACTCCACAAGTACTTCACCGGTATCGACCACCACGGTCATCGCTACAGCGCGCTGAATCCCGAGGCGTACTGGTGGGTTCACGCCACTCTCTTCGAGGGAACGCTGGACGCGCACGCGAACTTCGCCACGCCGCTGTCCCGGCCGAAACAGGAACGGCTGTACGAGGAATGGCGAGAACTTGGCGAAGTCCTCGGCCTCAAGGCCACGCAGATGCCCAGCGACCTGGACGGGTTCTTCGACTACTTCAACGGGATGGTCGAGAACTGCCTTGAGGACAACAAGACGGTCCGCACAGTGCTCGCCGCGTTGAGGGATCACGCACAACCTCCGCCTGGCTGGCCACGTCCCGTGTGGCGGATCGTCGGTCCCGTCTCGTCGGACGTCCTGATGACCGCGACCGTCGGGACCTTGCCGGAGCCGTTCCGGGAACGGCTGGGTCTACAGTGGACCGCGTCGGGTAGTCGCAAGCTCAAGGCGCTGAAGGCAGCTGTGAAGGCGGGAATGCCGCTGCTTCCGGACAAGGTGCGCTACCATCCGATGGCATTGGCGGCCAAACGTGCCGCGCGACCGTAGACTCGACTGATGTTCCTCGCCGAGGTATTGGCGCCCGCTGGGCCCGAAGACGAGAGCACGCGCCGGATCCTCGACGCGGCACTGGACGCCTACCAGGAGTTCGGGCTGCGCCGCACGACCATGGACGACGTGGCCAGAAAGGCCGGGATCGGCCGCGCCACGCTGTACCGGCGGTTCCCGCAGAAGGACGACCTGGTCGCGGCGGTCGGGCTACGGGAGGTACGACGGTTCATCGCGGCGGCGGACGTCGAGATCAGCAAGGCCGCCAACGCCGAGGAGCGAATGGTCGAAGGGTTCGTCGCGGTCGTGCGCGGCCTGCGGGAACACCGGCTGCTCAACAGGTTGCTGTCCAGTGAGCCGGAGGCGGTGTTGCCCGGCTTGACGTTGCACGGCGGCCCGGTGATCGCGTTGGCGCGTGGCTACCTCAAGGAGAAGATCGAAGAGGACCAGCGCGCCGGGCACATCCGCGACTTCGACGCCGAGCCGCTCGCCGAGATGCTGGCGCGCCTGATCCACTCGATGGTGCTCACGCCCGACGGCGTCATCCCGACGCGGGACGAGCGTCAGATGCGGGCCTTCGCGCGGACCTATCTGGTGCCGTGGCTCAAGGTGTGAAGACCACCAGCGACCGCGCGCCGGTCCCGGATTTCATCCGCTCGAAGGCGTCGGCCACGCCGTCGAGCCCGATCCGGTGCGACACAAGGGGTTCCAGATCCAGCCGGCCGAGCTGGATCTGCGTGGCCAGCAACGGGATGTCCCGGTCGGGATCGCCGGACCCGTACACCGAGACCCCGATGGACCTGGCGAAGTGGTAGAGCTCCAGCGGGTTGAAGCTGACCTGGTCGTCACGCCTGCCCACGCCGACGATCGTCACCTTCCCGCCGCGACGCGTTGTCTGCCAAGCGGTTCGGATCGTCTTCGAGTTGCCCACGCACTCCAGCGCGTGGTCCACGCCGCGTCCGCCCGTCAGCCCGCGGATCTCCTTGGACAGCTTGTCGTGCGCGAGGACGAAGTGCGTCGCGCCCGCGTCACGAGCGAGCTTTTCCTTGTCCGGTACGACATCCACCGCGACGATCGGGCCGGCGCCGACCAGTCGTGCCCCGATTATCGCGGACAGCCCCACGCCGCCGAGCCCCATCACCAGCACCGACTCGCCGGGCCGGACCGAAGCGGTATTCCGTACGGCACCGATGCCTGTCACTACGGCACACCCAAGCAACGCGGCGATGTCAAGCGGGACACCGTCGGCAAGGGGGACAACGCCGTTTTCGTTGAGCACGACCTCTTCGGAGAACGCGCCGACGCCCAAGGTCACGTGCACCGAGCCGCGATCCGGACTGACCACGCCTTCGACGGCCGTGCACAGCCAAGGCTGCGAGTTCAGGCAGAACCAGCAGTGCCTGCACGCGGGTGCCCAGTTGACGACCACACGGTCGCCCACCGACACACGCGTGACCTCCGGGCCGGTTTCGGCGATCGTTCCGGCTGCCTCGTGCCCGAGGACCAGCGGGAACTGCGGCGAGAAGGTGCCGTTGATCATCGAAAGGTCGGAGTGGCACACGCCTGCGGCCGCGACTCGCACGCGGACGTCGCGCGGGCCAAGGGCGGGCAGTTCGATCTCACGGACCTCGATGGCGGCATCGGGTCCGGCGACTACGGCTGCGTTCACCATGCGGGCCATTCTCCATGGCGCGGTTCACATCTATCCGTACAGTGTTAGGTATACGATACGTTACTGGCGAGTAGGAGGTGGTCGACGGTGAGCACGGGACCGCTCGCGGGCGTGCGCGTGGTCGAGCTGGCCGGCATCGGGCCTGCCCCGTTCTGTGCGATGCACCTGGCTGACCTGGGCGCGGACGTCATCCGTGTCGACCGGCCGAACGCCATCCCGGCGTCCGGACCACCGGAGCGCGACCTGCTCAACCGGAACAAGCGCTCGGTCATGGTCGACCTGAAGAACGAGGCAGGCGCCGAGGTCGTGCTGCGCCTGGCCGAGCAGGCCGACGTGCTGATCGAGGGGTTCCGGCCGGGCGTCGCCGAGCGGCTGGGCATCGGCCCTGAGCAGTGCTGGGAACGTAACCCCAAGCTCGTCTACGGCCGGATGACCGGCTGGGGCCAGGACGGCCCGCTGGCCCATTCCGCCGGCCACGACATCGCCTACATCGGCATCACCGGCGTCCTGCACGCGATCGGCCGTAAGGACGGGCCGCCGCAGGTCCCGATGAACCTGGTCGGCGACTTCGGCGGCGGTTCGCTGTACCTCGCCGTCGGCATCCTCGCCGCGCTCAGGCACGCGGAGCAGACCGGAAAGGGTCAGGTCGTGGACGCCGCGATCGTGGACGGCGCGGCGCACCTGGCGACGATGATCTACGGACTGGTTTCGGCGGGTGCCTGGAAGCCGGAGCGTGGCGTGAACCTGCTGGACACCGGCGCACCCTTCTACGACGTGTACGAGACCTCGGACGGCGAGTACATGGCCGTCGGCCCGCTGGAGTCGCAGTTCTACAAGGAGTTCGTGCGACTGCTCGGCCTTGAGGGCGAGGATCTGCCCAAGCAGCTGGAGATCCCGCGCTGGCCGGAACTGCGCAAGCGGTTCGCCGAAGTGTTCGCGACCAAGACCCGTCGCGAATGGACAGACATCTTCGAGGGCACGGACGCCTGTGTGGCACCGATTCTCTCGCTTTCTGAAGCGGCGCAACACCCGCACATCGCCGCACGCGGCACGTTGGTCGAGCGCGACGGATTCGTCCAGCCCGCGCCCGCACCAAGGTTCTCCGATACATCGGCGGATCTACGCACCCCACCGGCGATTCCCGGGCAGCACACCCGCGACGCGTTGGCGGACTGGGGTTTCGACGACATTGACGAACTGCTGGCATCCGGCGCTGTACAGGAACGGAATGATCGATGAAGATCAGCACACAGGTGATGTACGCGGGTAACCCGAAGGACCTGATCGATCAGATCGTCAGCCTGGAAAGCGCGGGGCTGGACCAGGTCTGGGTGGCCGAGGCCTACGGCTTCGACGCGCCGACGCTGATGGGGTACGTGGCCGCGAAGACCGAGCGGGTGGAGATCGGTTCGGCGATCCTGCCGATCTACTCCCGTACTCCGGCACTGATCGCGCAGACGGCCGCCGGCCTCGACGCGGTCTCCGGCGGCCGCGCGATCCTCGGGCTCGGCGCGTCCGGCCCACAGGTGATCGAGGGCTGGCACGGTGTGCCGTACGACAAGCCGCTCGGCCGCACCCGCGAGATCGTCGACATCTGCCGCCGGGTCTGGCGCCGGGAAGTGATCACCAACGAGGGTAACTACCCGATCCCGCTGCCGGAAGGCCAGGGAACGGGTCTGGGCAAGCCGCTGAAGATCCTGACGCACCCGGTCCGCCCGAACATCCCGATCTACATCGCCTCACTGGGCGACAAGAACGTCCGGCTGACCGCCGAGATAGCGGACGGCTGGCTGCCCACCCTGTTCATCCCGGAGAAGGCCCAGTCGGTCTGGGGCTCCTCACTGGCCGCCGGACAGGCCAAGCGTTCGTCCGACCTGGGCCCGCTCGAAATCGTCGCAGGCGGAATGCTCGCGATCGGCGACGACGTAGAACCCCTCCGAGACGCCTCACGCCCATACATCGCGCTGTACGTCGGCGGCATGGGCGCGCGCGGCCGTAACTTCTACAACGACCTGGCCCGCCGCTACGGCTACGAAGCCGAGGCCGAGAAGATCCAGGACCTGTACCTTTCCGGCAAGAAGGACGAGGCCGCGGCGGCCGTGCCCGCCGAGTTCGCCGAACTGATGAACCTGGTCGGCCCGGCCGGGTACGTCAAGGAACGCGTCCAGGCCTTCAAGGAAGCCGGGGTGACCACGCTGAACGTGACCCCGATCGGTGAGAACCCAGCCAAACTCGTCGAGCAGGTCAAGGAGTGGCTGGCCTAGTCTGGAGCTCGTGGACACGGTCATCACGGGCGCGTACATCGCGACAGTTGACGAGCAGGGCACGGAACACGCCGACGGCTATGTGGCCGTTGTGGACGGTCGGATCGCGGCGGTGGGTTCCGGTGCCGTGCCGGAGGAGTTCGCGGGCCTCAATCGGGTTGACGCGTCCGGATGTCTTGTCACGCCGGGCTTGGTGAACACGCATCATCACCTCTACCAGTGGGCGACGCGGGGTTATGCCCAGCAGGAGGACCTCTTCGGCTGGCTCGTCGCGCTCTATCCGGTCTGGGCCGGGATCGACGCGGAGATCGTGTCCGCGACCTCCCAGGCTGGGCTGGGCATGTTGGCGCTCAGCGGATGCACGACCGCGGCCGACCATCACTACGTGTTCCCGCGTGACGGCGGGGATGTGTTCGGTGCGTTGATCGATGCCGGGCGGCAGATCGGGATCCGGCTGCATGCCGTGCGTGGGTCGATGGACCGCGGTGAGTCCGAGGGTGGGCTGCCGCCTGACTCCATTGTGGAGAGCTTGGACGACGCGCTTGAGCAAACCGAGCTGGCGATCACCGAGTACCACGATGCCGCGCCGGACGCCAAGATCCAGGTCGCGGTCGGGCCGTGTTCTCCGTTCTCGGCAAGTCTTGACCTGATGCGTGGTGCTGCGGCGGTCGCGCGCAGGCATGGCGTTCGGTTGCACACTCACCTGGCTGAGACCACGGACGAGGAAGAGCAGTGCCTGCGGGAGTTCGGGCTGACTCCGGTGGATTACGCCCGGAACCTGGATTGGTTGGGTGAGGATGTCTGGTTGGCGCACGGCGTGCATCTCAAGGACCACGAGATTGCGTTGATGGCCGAGACCGGCACGGGAATCGCGCACTGCCCGAGCTCGAATGCCCGAGTGGGCGCCGGAATGGCCCCGGTCAGGGCCCTTGTGGACGCAGGCGCACCTGTTGGGCTAGGTGTGGACGGCGTCGCGTCCAATGAGTCCGGTGGGCTCGCCGAGGAGCTCAGGCAGGCGTTGCTGACGGCAAGGCAGCGTGGGGGACCGAAGGCGTTGACCGCGCGCCAGGCGTTGCGGATCGGCACGATGGGCGGTGCGCGGTGCCTTGGGCGTGAGGAACACATTGGCTCGATTGAAAAGGGCAAGCTCGCGGACCTGGCAGTGTGGCGTTTGGACACTTTGAAGCACGCCGGCATCGCGGATCCCGTGGCGGCTTTGGTGTTCGGGCGTGTGCCACCGTTGGAGTTGTTGCTCGTCGGCGGTGAGGCCGTAGTCCAAAATGACCATCTGCTCACCGCCGACGAGCTTTCCCTGACCCGCAGTTTGGCTCGTGCTAGCGCGAAGCTGGCAGGTTCCTCGTAGTGATGTTCTGGCCGGACAGTTGGACGACAGGCGAAGCGCCGCCCAGGTCAGCTGTCCGGTACGTCGCCGTCAGGGTCAAGGTTTCCCCTGGCCACAGGGTGACGTAGTTGTCCGACCAGTCCTGCGGCAGGACTTCGGCGCCACCGCTGCCCTTGCGCACGCTGGCGCGCAGGAAGAAGGCCATCTGGGTGGCGGTGATGGTCACCGTCGTCCTGGTGTTCGCGCCTTCCACAGTGGACGTCGCCGATGCGTTGACCGACCCGGCGGGCAGCGAGTTCAGGCCCTTCAGGTCCGCGTAGGCCGACTGAGGCGTGTGGTACCACGTCGAACTGCCGTAGTTCAACGTATCCGCCTTGGTGGACAGCCAGTACACGTTGCGATCGATGACCTTGCCCGACGAGTCCTTCAACAACAGGCGCACGAAGTACGTCGTGGAAAGGCCACTTGGCTGAGGCAAGCTGCCTGCCTTGACCGTGGCGTTCGCGGTCGAATTGACCGGCCGAGTCTCGTTGGCCTTCTGCGTACCGTCCGCATTGAACAGTGTCACCTGGACACTGAGACCGGACACGTTCTGCAGCCCGGTATTCACGACCGACAGCGACCTGTCGTCATACGAATACTGCACGTGCAACGGACGAAGTGCAGTCTTGGCACCGAAGTACGAACCGGCCGTGGCCAGGTTGTAGTTGTACAAGTGCCAGAACAGCTTCGGCCACGGGTCGTTGAGCATCCAGTAGATCACGCCCGTCGACGGGTTGCTGCTGTCCGACCAGTTGTCGGCGAACGCCTCGAACTGGGCGCGGTTGGTCTCGTAGTTCGCCAGCTGTGCCTTGCGAACCAGATCGTCCACATTGGCCGGTTTGCCGTATCGGTTGTCCAGCGCTGTTCCCCAGAAGGACAGTTTGCCGAACGTGCCACTGGGGGACAGGTGGTACTGGGTGGTGTTGTAGTTGGTCAGCGAGTTGATCTGGGACTGCGTCAGGAACTTGCGCAGCTCGTCCATCTCCGGGATGGTCGGGCCAGGGCCGATCTCCGACGCGAAGCCCGCCGCGCCGCCCTTTTGCTTGTTGTACCAGTAAACCGGCGGCTCCCACCAGTATGGGCCTTCCATCTTCATCCCGGAATTGCCCAGCTGCGGCGAGCTCTTGCTGGACGCGGACGCGATGATCGGCAGGTTCCAGTCGGCGCGCGCGAGCGCGTCCAGGTAGATCTTCTCCTGCGCGGCCGGGGTAGCCAGATCACTGGCGATCAGGAACCCGAGCACGCTCGGGTGGTTGCGGATCCGCTTGCCTTCGCTCTCCGCGGACTCCCCGGCGACCCGGTTCTTCTCCGCGTTGAACGAACCGTAGCTCTCCCAGGCCGAACAGCACTCCCACCCGGTCAGCACCATGATGCCCAGCCGGTCGGTCATCTCGTAGAACTCGTCGTTCTCCGGTTTGCCCTCCAGCCGGATGGTGTTCAGGTTCATCGACTTGACCAGGTTCAACTGGTCCTCGATGGTACGCAGATTGGTACGCAGGAACAGATCCGACGCCCAGCCGCCACCACGCACCAGGAACGGCTTGCCGTTGATGACGAACTGCCGTCCGCCCCCGTTGACCCGCGTCGAACTGATCTCCCGCACGCCAAAGGCCGTGCTGGCGCTGTCGGACACGGCGCCCCCGACAGAAGCGGACACGGTGGCGCTGTACATCGGCTGGTCGCCCATGGTGAACGGCCACCACACCCGCGGGTTCGTCAGGCGCAGGCCAGGAGTGTTGCCCGGGGTGAACGTGACCGTCTTGGTCTCACCTGCGGCCAGTGAGACCGGCTGCGTGAAGTTGACGTTGTCGATCGTCCCGCTGACCTGGGCGCTGACGACCTGCCCGGAATCGTTGCGGGCGTTGACCTTCACCGTGACGTCGGCTGTATTCAGGCTAGGCAACGGCAAATCGGTGGAAACGCGCAAATCGCGCAGCGAAACCGGCCCGCTGTTGGCGAGTTGCACGTCACGGAACAGGCCCTGGTTGCGGTCGGGCGGCAGCTGCGTCCAGTCCACGAAGTGGATCAGCAGATCCTTCGACGGATCGGACGGCATCGCCTTGATCGCGATCGCGTTGGTGCCGTTGCGGATCAACGACGTCACGTTGTACTCGCGTGTCGGATAAGCACCGATCACCGTGTCCGTCCCGGCAACTCTGGTGCCGTTCACCCAGATCTCAGCGCGGGAGATGATCCCGCCCTTGAGCTTGAGGAACGTGTTGGTACCCGCGGGCTGCGAAGCGGTGAAACTCTTGTGGTACCACCAGGGCACGCTGAAGTCACTGCGGTTGACGCTCTTCAGGTTCTCGCCGAAGTTCACGTCGGCGTACCGGTTGTTGGCGATCAACCCGGCCAGCACGGTCGATCGGGCGGGCACCGGAAGCCACGAAGAGTCGTTGAAAGTGGGATTGGAATACGTGGCGCCGTCCGCGGTGGCGCTGCGGCTGGTCTGCAGCCGCCAGTCGGGGATGGTCGTGACCTGGCCCGCGGCCACGGCCAGGCTCGGGGCGCTATTCGCCTGCGCGCCCGAGAGCAGGGAAAACATCAAGGTAGTGGCGGCGAGGACCGCCAAGCCGGCACGGCGACGTCTCATCGGACGCTCCTGAGCTACGCGGCGGCGACATTGACAGGGCGTCCTCCACTCTTGCCCGCGACGACGTGTTTGGCAAGAGCCTTTACGAAAGTGCCCTCACTGTGGCATCGGGTCCCGATGCCACAGTGAGGGGCGCATTCAGAGCAGGTCGTGGATGCGAATGGGCAGGCTGCGAACCCGCCTGCCCGTTGCGTGGAACACCGCGTTGGCGATGGCGGGCCCGACACCGCATGCGCCGAGCTCACCAATGCCACGTGCACCGGAAGGACTGGCGATCCGGTCGTCCTCCTCGACGAACGACACGTCGATGTCCCCGATGTCCGCGTTCACCGGGACCACGTAACCAGCGAGGTTGCGAGACAGGAAACGACCGAGGCGAGGTTCCATCACCGATCGTTCGAGCAGTGCCTGCCCGTAGCCCCAGATGATTCCGCCGGTCATCTGGCTGTGCGCGGCCACCTGGTTGATGATCCTCCCGGCACTGTAGACCCCAACGATCCGGGGAACACGCACCAGACCAAGATCCGCGTCCACCCTGACCTCGGCGAACACCGCGCCGAAGGACTTGATGGAGTAGTCCTCGCCGCCCTGGTCCGGCGCCCAGCTCCCTTCCGACTCCACGAACTCAAGCCCCGCCGCGTCCACCAGGTCCGCCAGCGAATCCCCGGGCTGCGCCTGCAGCTTCTCCATCACCGACGACGCCGCGTTCTGCACCGCGGCCGACAGGCTTCCGCTGGACAACGAGCCGAACGTGCCGGTGTGTGGCGGATAGGAGCTGTCGCCGTGCCGGACTTCGACGTCCGAGGGGTCACAGCCGAGGGTTTCCGCCGCGATGATCTGGACCATCGCAGGCAACCCGCTGCCGATCTCCTGCATGTCGCTCTCGACGACCACGTGTCCATCCGAGTCGACCCGGACACGTGCCGCGGAGGGTGCACGGTAGGCGCCGAACGTTGCCACGGCCATGCCCCAGCCGATCTGCCAGTCGCCGTCTCGCATATGCGGTTCGCGATCGGCCCAGCCGAACCGCGCGGCGCCTTCGGTCAGGCACTCCACCAGTTTCCGTGACGAGAAAGGTTTACCCGTCAACGGATCCACGGATGCGTCATTGCGCATTCGCAACTCGACCGGATCGATGCCGAGCTCGACGGCCAGTTCGTCCATTGCGGACTCAAGCGGGAACAGGCCGGGACCTTCGGCCGGGGCACGCATCGGCGTTGGCTGTGGCTTGTCCAGCGCCTCGACTTTCAGGTCGGTCTCGATGTTCGGGCTGTCGTAGAGCCATGTCGTCGCACCCGTGGTGGATTCGACGAACGCGTCCACCCGCGCAGCTGCGTTCACGCTCAGGTGGCGGATCGCCGTCAGTTTTCCGTCAGCTGTCGCGCCCAACGTGACCGTCTGCGAGGTGATCGGCTGATGTCCTGCCAAGGAGAACATCTGCGCGCGTGTCATCACCAGCTTCACAGCACGTCCGCTCACCTTGGCAGCGGCGGCCGCCAGGATCAGGTGCGGCCAGACGTATCCCTTGGAGCCGAAACCACCGCCCACGTAAGCACAAACGACTCGCACGTGTTCCCGTGGAATCTGGAACAGCCCGGCCAACGCCGTTTGAGCCAGTTGGGAGGACTGCGTCGACGTGTGGACGGTCAGCTGATCACCCTCCCACCAGGCGATCGTGGCCGACGGTTCGATCGGGCTGTGATGCCGGTCCGCGGTTGTGTACGTGCCGTGCACAGTCTTGTCCGCGCTCGCCAGTCCCGCGTCGACGTCACCTTTCTTGTCCGTCGGTGCCTTGAACAGTCCTGACCCGGGCGCGATTTGCGCGGTCTGCCCGAAGATCGGCGGCGGCGAAGTGTCCGAATAGGTCACCGACACCAGCGTGGCCGCGTGCTGTGCCTGCTCCAGTGTCTCGGCGAGCACTACGGCAACCGGCTGGCCGTCGTAGTGAACTTCGGTTGTCTGCAACGGGATCATGCTGTGACCGAGCGGAGGGCTCGGCAGCTGCGTCAATGTGCCGACGTTTGTGTGGTCGATGACCGCCACCACGCCGGGCGTATCAGGCTTGTCGACCGCGACCACTCGTCCATTGGGGACAGTCGCGGTGACCAGGGCGGCGTAGAGCACATCGGGGACCTGAGCGTCGGCGGCGTAAGTCGCGGTCCCGGTCAGCTTGGCGGGACCGTCCGGCCGGAGAAGCGATGTCATCGGGCCTCCTCCAGAGCTCGGACCGCGGTACGTTGAGCCAGCGTCACTTTGTAACCGTTGTCAGCCAACGGACGCGCGTCCGTGAACGACAGCGCGACCGCCTCAGCCAACGCGTTCCGATCACTCAACGAAACGCCCGTCGACGCGGACTCGGCGGCGGTCAACCGCCATGGCCGATGTGCCACGCCACCCAACGCGATCCGAGCTGAAGTGATCGTGTCACCGTCAAGCGAGACCACGGCTGCCGCGGACACGATCGCGAACTCATATGAAACCCGTTCGCGCACCTTCAGATAGTGCGAATGAGGCGCAGGACTGGGGATCTCCACCGCGACGATCAGCTCGTCGGGTGCCAACTCGGTGTGAACTTCGGGCGTATCCCCTGGAAGCCGGTGGAACTCGGTCGCGGAGATGCGCCGTTCCCCACCGGGGCCCTGCACCACAACGACAGCGTCCAACGCGGCCAACGCCACCGCCAAATCGGACGGATGCGTCGCCACGCAAGACTCGCTCCACCCGAAGATCGCCTGACCGCTGGTATCCCCAAGCGAAGCCGAACAACCGCTGCCGGGAGCACGCTTGTTGCACGCGACCAGCGTGTCCGACCGGAAGTACGGGCATCGTGTGCGCTGCTGGAGGTTCCCGCCGATCGTCGCCATGTTGCGCAGCTGAGCGGAAGCCGCACGGAGCAAAGAATCCCGAAGGACCGGATAGTCCGAATCGACAGCGGGATGCGCGGCGACGTCACTCATCCTGGCCAACGCACCGATGCGCAGAACCCCATCGGTGGTTATCTCGGTCAGCGGCAATCCGCTGATGTCGACGAGTCGCGCCGGCGACTCGATGCCTTCCTTGAGCCAGTTCACCATCTCGGTGCCGCCCGCGATCAGCTGGGTCCCTGGCGTGGCCAAGGCTTCCAGGACGGCCGGGATGTCGGCGGCACGGTGGTAGGTGAATGTCTTCATTGGACACTCGCTTCCGTGACCGCCGCGACGATCTGCGGGTACGCCGCGCAGCGGCAGATGTTCCCGCTCATCCACTCCTTGATCTCCTCGGCCGAACCAGTGTGCCCTTCGGCGATGCAGGCGACCGCGGACATCACTTGCCCAGGCGTGCAGAAACCACATTGGAACGCGTCGTTGGCGTGGAAGGCGCGCTGCACAGGATGCATCTCGCCATCCGACGACGACAATCCCTCGATGGTGGTGATCTCAGTGTTCTGCGCCGCGACGGCCAGCATCATGCAGGACAGCACGCGGCGTCCGTCGACAAGGACGGTGCACGCGCCGCATTCGCCGCGGTCACAACCCTTCTTGGTGCCGGTGAGACCGAGCCGTTCACGCAGCGCGTCGACGAGGGTCGTCCGTGGGTCAACGGGGAGCCGGTAGGTCTCCCCGTTGACCGTGAGTTCGTGGTGGGATGTCACCCACCCGAGACTATTCGTAGAGCGAGTCGATCGCTCCCGAATACCGCTGCGTGATCACCCGGCGCTTCAGTTTCAGCGTCGGCGTGACCTCACCGGATTCCGGTGTCCACGACTGCGACAGCACCCGGTACTTCTTGATCTGCTCCGGCTGGGCGAGCACGGAGTTGGCCTGCTGCACCAGCTTCTCGATCTCCTCGAGCACGGCAGGCTGCTCGGCCAGGTTCTCCGTGGGGATTCCCCGAGCCTGAGCCCACAACGGCGCGGTTTCGTCGTCGAGGACGATCAGCGCGGTGACGAACGGCCGCATGTCGCCGATCGCGACGGCCTGGCTGATCAACGGGTGCGCCCGCAGCAGGCCTTCGACCTTGGCTGGTGCGATGTTCTTCCCGCCGGAGGTGATGATCAGTTCTTTCTTGCGATCGGTGATGTAGACGAACCCGTCATCGTCGATCCGGCCGACGTCACCCGTGGCGTACCAGCCGTCCGCGTCGACGTCGGGCTTGATCGAGCCGTCCTCCTGCAAGTAGCCCATGAACACGATCGGGCCGCGGACGAGCAGTTCGTCGTCCTCGCCGAGCTTGACCTCGACGCCGGGGATCGCGCGGCCGACCGAGCCGACCCGGTATGCCTCAGGGATGTTCTGGGTCGCCGCACCGGTCGTCTCGCTCAGCCCCCACACCTCGAGCACCGGGATACCAATGCTGGCAAGGAAGTCCAGCACCGAGACCGGGATGGGCGCGGCACCGCTGTTGCCGCCCCGGTGCGCCTTGTCCAGCCCCAGCATCGTCCTGATCGGCAGCAACGCCTTCTCGTCGAGTGCCTGCTTCTTGGCGAGCAGATCCTCGGGCACCGGCTTGCCTTCGCTGCCCAGCTTCCACACTTCCAGCGCCACGTCGCGCGCCATCTGCACGGCCGCACGCTGTTCTTCAGGCATCGCGGCCAATCCGCCCTGCAGCGCGGCGGCCATCTTCTCCCACACGCGCGGCACGCCGAAAATGCCGAACGGCCGGACACCGTGCAAAGCCGGGATGAGCTGCGTGTGGTCGGGCACCGCGGTCACGTGCGCGGCCTTGTACATCGCCAGGTAGATACCAAGCATGCGCTCGGCGATGTGCGCCAACGGCAGATACGCAACGGACTTGCCGTGCATCGGCAACGGATGCGCCAGATCCACCGAAGCGGCCTGGAACAGTACGTTGCGGTGGCTGATCACCACGCCCTTCGGGTCGCCGGTCGTGCCGGACGTGTAGATCATGCAGGCGGGCTGCTCCGGCACGATCGCGTCGGTCAGTTGTTCGAACGCTGCCGGGTCCGCCGCGTGCTTGGCCGCGCCTTTCTCGTAGACCTCGCGGTACGACACGTACCTGTCGTCGCCGTCGGGGATCGCGGACTCGTCGATGACCACGACCTTGCGCAGGTTCGGCAGCTCGGGCAGCGCGGCCGCCCACCGGTCGATCTGCTGTGCGCCTTCGATGACGACCACAGGCGCCGCGCTGTGCCTGGCGACGAACACGATCTGCTCAGTGGAAAGCGTGTCGTACGTGGTGCACGAGATGGCGCTCAGATGCAGCGCGCCGAGGTCGCTGATCCAGTGCTCCGGCCGGCGGGACGACATGATCAGCATGCGGTCGTCCTTGGCCAGCCCCAGCTCGGCCAGCCCGTGCGCCAACGCGGCGGCGTGGTCGCGTAGCTCCGCCCAAGTCAGTGTGGTGACTTCGCTGGGACTCCATCCCTTGCTCAGTGCGGGCTTGTCACCGAACTCGGTCGCATTGCGCCGCAGCACGGTCGCGACTGTATGGCCCTCGATAGCCCGCTCTACGTCGTCGGCTGTACCCACCGTCGCTCCTTTGCGTCTGCCCTGGGTTTGCAACCTAGAACAAAGGGACGGCCAACTCCAGACTCGTCAGTAACTCCACCTGCTCCGGGCGACGATGTCCTCCGGACTGAGGACGGACAGCAGTTCGATTTCGTTCTTTCGGACAGTTGTGATGGCGTCGACCAGTTCCGGCCCGAACGTGGTGATCAACGCCAGGTCAGCGGTGAAGGCCTCGACCGCGGCGCCGAGGTGGTTCGGCAGCGGAACGGAGTCCTCCAGCGTCGCCGGGTCCACGTCGACCGGTTCTGGCAACATTGCGCCTTCGGTGATTCCGGCGTTGCCCGCGACGAGCAACCCGGCGAGCGCCAGATACGGGTTGGCCGAGCCGTCGAAGCACTTGATCTCGATGTTCGGTGACCCGGCCGTGATGAACCGCAGCGCCGCCTCGCGGTTCTCCAGGCCCCACGCCTGGAACGCGCCTGCCCAGTGCGACGGGATGAGCCGCTGGTAGCTGGACACGGACGGTGCGCCAATCGACAACAACGCGGGCAACCTCGACAGGATCCCGCCGATGAACGACGTGCCCTCGGCCGTCAGCCCGAACGTCCCGTCACCGCCGCCCATCAGGTTCTCGCCCTCACGCCACAGGCTCAGGTGTACGTGGCAGCCGTTGCCGACGCCGCCCGCCACGACTTTCGGCGCGAACGTGGCGCGCAGGCCGTGGTTGATGGTGACGGCGCGGATCGTTTCGCGGACGAGGACGAGATGATCAGCGGCCGTCACGGGGTCCTGGTGCGCGACCGAGATCTCGAACTGGCCCGCCGCGTACTCCGGGTGGATTTGCTCGACGTGGATTCCTTGCGTGGCCAGCGCGCCCAGCACGTCGTGCAGGTAGCCGCTCAGCTCAATCAACCTGGTCATGCCGTACGCCGGGCCCGAGCACGCCGGGACGAACTCGTCGCCCTCGCCCTTCGAGACACACCACTCGATCTCGAACGCGGCCCGCGCGCTCAAGCCCTGCTCGGCGAGCTGGCCGACCACGCGGACCAGCAGGCCGCGAGAATCACCCGGATGGACGTCGCCCTCCTGGTCGTACCGCACGCCGGGCGCCCACGCCCAGCCCGGCTGCGCCGCGAGCACGGTCAGCTTGCTGACGTCGGGCTTGAGCCGCAGGTCACCGACGGGACCGCCGGTGATGGAGTCGTCGAAGACGAACCGGTCGAAACTCGGCGAGTTGCCGACCCCGTTGGCCACCGCGTTCGCCAACATGCTCACCGGAACGGCCTTCACCCTGGTCACACCGGCGTTGTCGACGAAGGTGACGGCGACCGCGAGCACTCCTCGCGCGGTCAGGTTCGCGGAGTCCATCGCGATCCCCTAACTCTCTAGTCTTGGGGTCAATGATCTCCTCGGTGAGCGGAGTGCGCGATGGCGGATTGGGCAAACCTTCAGCTGATCGACCACCACTGCCACGGCCTTGTCCAGCGCGACCTGGACCAAGGCGAATTCGAGACATTGCTGACCGAGGCGTCCACTATGGGCGTCAGCGCCTTCGATTCCCGGATCGGCCTGGCCGTTCGCCGCTGGTGCGCGCCTGTTCTCGACCTGCCTGAGCACGCCCCGGCCGCCGACTACATCGCCCGCCGGGCCGAATTGGGATTCGCTGAGGCCGATGCCCGGTTCATGGCCGGTGCCGGATTGTCGGGGCTGTGCGTCGACACCGGGTACGTGCCCGAGCCGATCTCCTCACCCGCGGGTCTTGCTTCGGCGACAGGTGGGGCCGCGCACGAGATCGTCCGGCTGGAGCAGGTCGCCGAAGAGCTGTACGGTCAGATCGACGCGATCGGCTTCGCGCACGCCTTCCAGTCCGCTTTGGAGCAACGGACCGAGCACGCCGTCGGGATGAAGTCAATTGCCGCGTACCGGGTCGGGCTGGACCTGGACCCGGCGCGGCCGAGCGCGGACTCGGTCGCCGACGCCGTCTGGCGCTGGTTCTCCGGCGCGCGGCGGCTCGCAGACCCGGTGTTGCAACGGTTTTTGATCTGGTGTGCGGTCGACCGTGGCCTGCCGATCCAGTTCCACGTCGGCCTTGGCGACTCCGATGTGGACATGAAGTCCGGTAATCCGTTGCTGCTGATGCCTTTGCTGCGTGCCATCGAGCCGACCGGTGTCCCGGTCATGCTGCTGCACAACTATCCGTTCCATCGTGAAGCCGGGTACCTGGCTCAGGTGTTCAGCAACGTTTACGTGGATGTCGGTCTGGCGACGCACAATCTGGGCGACCGGTCGCGGGTGCTGATCGAGGAGACCCTGGAACTGGCGCCGTTCGGAAAGTTCCTGTTCTCCTCGGATGCCTTTGGGTTGTCCGAGTTGTACTACCTGTCCGCGCAGTTGTTCCGTCGGGGCATGGCGTCGGTTCTGGATGCCGGAGTGTCCGAGGGATCGTGGAGTGCGGCTGACGCGGACCGGCTGGCCCTTCTTGTCGCTTCCGGCAACGCGTCCCGGGTATACCGGCTAGGCTGAGAATCCATGTATACCGCCGAGTTCTTCGCCGATCCGCACCCGGCATACGGGCGTGATTCCGGCTGGGAGCATTGTGATCGTCGGTATCGCCTCGGTCAACCGTGATCCGCGCAGGTTTGCCGAGCCGGATGTCCTCGACATCTCACGCCAGGTCGGTCACCTGGCTTTCGGGCACGGGATACATCGTTGCCTTGGTGTTCCGCTTGCCCGGCTGGTGGCCGAGATCGGTATTGGGACGTTGGTGCTCAGGTTGTCTCTTGAGCTTTCTGGTGAGCTGGAGTGGCATCCGTTCCCGGTTTTCCGTGGCCTGAAGGCATTGTCGGTTTCGGCCACACCGCGTAGATGACCGCGGCGATCGCGAAACCGACCAGGAACGTGATGTCCCCGATCCACGGCACGGCTTCCGGCACGGGACCGACGTACCGGGACTGGTTGGCGAACAGTCCAATGGAGACGACCATGCCGGCGAGCATCGCGACCGGTCCCGCCCAGTTGCGATAGGACGTATCGGTAAGCGGGAGCTGTTGCTGGCCGCGTCTGATGTGCATGTCCACCAGCGTCACACCGAGCCAAGGTCCGACCCAGTACGCGATCACCAAGAGGAAGCTCTCGTAGGCGTGTCCCGCGTCGGAAAGCCCCAGCCAGGCAAGGAAGAACCCGACAACGCCGAACCCGGCAGCGACAACAGCACGGCGCCAGGCCAACGGCAGCTTCACACCGAGCGTCAAGAAAGCGAGCGCGGCGGAGTACACATTGAGCACGTTCGCCGCGACCGCACCGAGTGCGATGCACAGCAGCGTCAAAGCCGCGAGCCAACCAGGCAGGTGACTGGTGAACACGGTCGTCGGATTGTTCGAAGTGGACCCACCAATGGTGACCGACGCGGCACCGACGAGCATCAGCACGGTCGTCGCCAGGAACAATCCGGAGCCAGCCGACCAACCGACCGCGCGACGTGACGTGTTCGCTGGGAGGTATCGCGTGTAGTCGGCAGCGTAAGGATTCCAGCCTGCCGTGTAACCGAAGGCCGCGCTCGCCGCGAGCAAGAACCCGCCCAGGTTGCCGCCTGTTGACTGGGTCGGCTGAGCCTTGGCGAAGATGACCACCGCGGTGATCGCGAAAACCACTGCGAGCACAGGGAATGCGTACCGCTCGAACGCCTGGACCAGGTTGTGCCCGAAGAACGCGATCAGGATCTGCAGACCCACGACCACGACCAGACAGAGCAGAACGGGCAAGCCGGTCAACGAGTTCAGCGCGAACGCCCCGCTGACGCTGTTGACCGCGAACCACCCGGCGCCCGCCATCACCGACATCAGGGTGGCAGGCAGGACGTTTCCCCAGTACCCGAACGCGGCCCGGCCCAGAACCATCTGCGGCACACCGTGCACCGGGCCACGAGCGGACAGGACACCGTGCGCGATCGCGCCGAGCAGGTTGCCGAGCGTGAGCGCCGCGGCGGCCTGCCAGAAGCTCAGCCCGAACGCGGACACCGCGAGCACGCCGAGAAAGATCGTGGCGAACTCCAGGTTCGGCGATGTCCACGTCCAGAACAGCTGACGCGGGCGGCCGTGCTTGTCGGCCGGTGCGACCGGTTCGATCCCGCCCGGCTCGACCTTGACGAGCTTCTCGCCGTACGTCATGTGACGGTGATGGCGTCGAGCTTCTCCTTGAGGTAATCGGCGGCGATCACCTCGGGATAGTTCGTCTTGCCGATCGGCGGGCCGAGTGACGTGATCCGCGCGTCGTGATCGGTCTCGTAGAAGAAGATCAGCGAGACCAGATCCTCGTCCGGGGCGCTGGCGTGCGGCGGAAGGACGCGATGCCGCGTGGAACGCCACCGGTCGCCGGTCCACCGCGCCATCAGGTCACCGATGTTGATGGTGAACGCATCGGGATGGTAGGGGGCGTTCTCCCACCGACCGTCCTTTGTGAACACCTGCAGCCCACCGACCCCGGCCTCCCGGTCCAGCACGGTGACCGTGCCGAAGTCGGTGTGCGGGCCGATCCGGAACTGCCCGTTGTCCGGCTGCCCGACCACGGTCATCGGCGGATACCAGTTGATGTTGAACGTGTACGTCGGATGCCGGGTGTGCGCGATGAAGTGGTTCTCCGGAAGCCGGAGCGCGACCGCGAAGATGGTCAGCAACTCGTCGGAGAGCCTGCGCATCCGGGCCATGTACTCGACCGCGGTGGCTTCGAGGAAAGGCACCTCGGCAGGCCACACGTTGGGCGCGAACCAGAAGTCGTCGATCTCCGGGATCCCGACGGCGGCGTCGGCACCGACCGAATAGGACTCCTTGAGGTCAGGGGGAGTCTCGGTGCCTTCGGCGTACGCGTTCGCCTCGACACCCGGCGGCAACCACCCACGGCCGCCGACCGACACCGCGTACCGCTGCTTGGTCTCACCCGGCAGGCCGAAGAACCTGCGCGCCTGCCTGCGGGTGTCCTCTCTCAGTGATTTCGCCACGCCGTGCCCCGTGACCAGGAGGAACCCGGAGTCCTGCAGGGCGCGGTCGATCTGGTCGGCGACCTTCAGCCGGTCTTTGAGCGAGCCGTGGAACCACGGTTCAAGGTCGACAAGCGGGACAGTCATGAGCGTTCCTCCCCGATATCCTCGAACCACAAGTCGGGGTGTTCCTTGATGAACTCGGTCATCAGCTCGACGCAGTCCGGGTCGTCCACAATGGTCACCTGGACACCGTGCTCGGCAAGCCAGTCATGCCCGCCGGAGAACGTAGTCGCCTCGCCGATGACAACCCGGCTGATGTTGAACTGGCGAACCAACCCACTGCAGTACCAGCAAGGGGATAACGTGGTCACCATGACCGTGTCCCGGTAATGCGGTCTGCGGCCCGCGTTGCGGAACGCCGAGGTCTCGGCGTGCATCGACGGGTCGCCGTCCTGCACTCGCCGGTTGTGCCCGCTACCCAGCAGTTCGCCGTCCGGGCCGTAGAGGGCCGCGCCAATGGGGATCCCGCCGGCCGCCTTGCCACGCAGCGCCTCCTGGCGTGCCACGGCCAGCATCTGTTTCGCCTCGATCAACTCGCGGCTCGCGTGCATGGTCACACTGTCGTGCCTCAGCAGCAGACTGGCAAGAGGTTGACCCGTCCGCCGGGCACCCGGTAAAGATGTCGATCTTCGTAACTCTCCGTGCTTGCGCCCAGCGTGCGCCCGAAGTCGATCTCGGGGGTCTGGCGTATGCCCGGTGACCCGTGCCCCAACGGTCGCCCCACCAGGCCATCCCGAGCTGGTGCTTGGCGACCGCAGGGGCCGGGTTTTGTGCAGGTCAGGCCTCGAGGACGGCGATCGGGGCGTCGACCACGGGCGGCAGGGTCGACCAAGGGAAGTTGATCCACTTGTCGGTGTAGCGCCAGACGTAGTCGCATTTGACCGTTGAGTGCGGCTTTTCGTACACGACCGCACACCGGACCTCGGCCACGTGGTCCTCGCAGAAATCGCGCACCAGCTTGAGCGTCGCCCCGGTGTCGGCGACGTCGTCGGCGACCAGGACCTTGGCGCCGGCCAGGTCGACGACGTTGGGCACCGGCGGCAGCATCACCGGCAGGTCGAGGCGCTCGTTCACGCCCGTGTAGAACTCGACGTTCATCACATGCAGGTTCTTGACGTTCAGCGCGTAACCCAGCGCTCCGGCGGCGAACAGGCCGCCGCGGGCGATGGACAGGATCAGGTCGGGGCGGTAGTCATCGGCCGCGATCCGCTCGGCCAGCTCGCGCGTCGCTGTGCCGAAAAGCTCCCATGTGAGTATTTCGCGCTGCTCCGTCATGGTCGTTGAGCCTAGCTTGCCGAGGGATCATGCCTGGTCAACGGGTGGCGGCTACGAGAAAATACCGACCGGTCTTTTTCTTCTTGCAAACCGGTCGGTTGGTTTTGTATGGTGAGCGCGCCCAGCGAGCACGGACGGAGAAGCTGATGGAGATCGGCGTTCTAGGACCACTGACAGTCAAGGCAGGCTCGGGTCAGGTGATGCCGACAGCCGCGAAACCCCGCAAGGTGCTCGCGATGCTCGCCGTCCACGCCGACGAGGTCGTGCCGATCGCCGAGCTGAACGAGGAACTGTGGGGCGCCGCCATCCCTCGCAGTGCCAGCACGACGCTGCAGACGTACATCCTCAACCTGCGCACCATGATCGCGTCAGCCACCGACACGACGAGCGCGCAAGCCAAACAGATCCTGGCGACGAGGCCGGGCGGTTACGCGTTGAACACCACGTCGGTGGACGTGCGGGAGTTCGAACGACTCACCGAGGCGGGGCATCGGGCCCATCAAGTGCGGGAGTACGAGCTCGCCGCGGACAACTTCCGCAAGGCGCTCGCGCTGTGGCGCGGACCGGCCCTTGTGGACGTCCAACTTGGACCGTTGCTGGAATCGGAAGTTCAGCGCCTCACCGAAGCACGGTTGTGCGCGCTCGACAGGAGGATCGACGCCGACCTAAGGCTTGGTCGGCACCATGAACTGGTCGGCGAGCTCACCGGCCTCGTCGCCAAACACCGCACCCATGAAGGGCTGCACGCGCACCTGATGGTCGCGTTGTACCGCAGTGGACGGCGGGCGCAGGCGATGACCGTCTACCGGAAGATGCGGACGTCGCTCATCGACGAACTCGGGCTCGAGCCGTCGCCGGGCCTGCGCAGGCTTCAGCAGGCGATCCTCAAGTCCGACGCCGGGTTGGGGGAGTCCCGGCTCGAACGTGTCGGGTGAGGTCACGACCCTTCCGGTTCGAACTTGCCGAGCCGGCGTGGCGGGACGAGCGAGGGCAGCACGTACCGCCACATGTTGGCGACCCGCTCCGGCAGGTCCTTGCGATCGGTCAGCACCTGCGAGGACATCTGCAGGCCGCTGAACGCGCCGACGACGAAGGTGGCGACATCGACGGTGTTCACGTCCTTGCGGATGTCGCCGCGCTGCTGGGATTGATCGAGTTGCTCGCGGATCACGTTGATCCACTGCAGATACGGCTCCGGGCTCGGATCGGCGAACGTGCCCTGCTCGATCACCAACCGGATGCTTGCTCGGACGCGGATGTTCTCCTGGAGGTTGCGCGCCATGCTGTGGGTCAGGTCGATCACGTGCTGCAGGCCGAGTTTGTCGCCGTTCTCCAGCGGCTGCCAGACGGCGAACTGCTCGTCGATGAGCGCGTGCGCGAGCTCCTCCTTCGACGCGAAGTGGAAATACAGCGCACCTTTGGTGACACCGGCCTCGGCGAGGATGTCGGACAGGCTCGCACCCACGAAGCCGCGCAGGTCGAACACCTTCGCGGCGGCGTCGAGAATCGTCGTCCGCGTCCGCTCCGCGCGCTCCTGCTTCGGCACTCGCCTACCCCTTCCGGTGAATACGCTCGCTGCCGAGTCTACGTCCGAACAAGGGGTGAAACAAACCGGGAGGTAGGTATTTTCTGTCGAGCTGGAAAGAGCGCGGCCGAAGTGGCCGCGCTCTTCGCGATCAGGCTGGCGTAAAAGGAATCACGATCTTCGACTGGCCGTCGTTGACCCGCAACGACGTGGCCACGTTGCCGATCGCGTTCCAGACCTCCAACCGGATACAACCGTTGCTGAACGACTGCGGACTTCCAGCCGAGGCTCGTTGACCGGCACCTTGAGTGTAGGTCTCCCAGCCGTTGACCGGATCTGTAGCGAAGTAGTTGTATGTCTCGGTCCGCGTATAGGTCGAACCTGTTGGCGCGTATGAAATTCGTGCCTGAACTCCGGCGCCTACTCCGGTGCCCGCGTCAACGCCAAGGCTGAACTGCGTTGTCTTGGAAGAGTCGTAGGTTCCGGTGAACCCGCACGCGGTGTACGTCACTGGGTTGTGTGGCGTGCCATCCCAGTTTGCGCCGCCTGCCGAGGAAATCGCCGCGCTCGCGCCGCTTGTGCCTGCTGTGGTTGACAACGCGTTCGTGTTGACGAAGAAGGTGTTGCTTCCACCGGGCGGCGGATCGGTCGGCGGAGGTGTGCCCGGACCGCTTCCGCCCTGCCACGTAATGGCGCCAGTCGTCGCTGTTCGTCCCGGTTGGACAGTAAGGGAAACGCCTGTGGAGAAGTTGACCGTTATTTGAGTCGTGCTGCGGTTGGACGCGACGTAAGTTCGAGCGCCGTTCTTGGTGAACACCGCGTACAGCGGGGTGTTCGCGGTAACGCCGGTGTCCACTTGGCCCAGTGCGGCGAGGTTTCGTAGCCAGTGGAACGTGTGCGCCCGGCTTTCGCCTTCTTCTGGTGAGTAGCTTGTGGACCGCCACGCTTGTAGTGCGGCGTCCGGTTGGGACAGTGCCTGGAATTCCCAGATGATGTCTCGCCAGACGGCTGGCGCGGACGGCTTGACGGTTCGCATCTCCTGCAGGTTGGTGTTGATGTAACCCGGGTTGTAGCCCAGGTACAGCGAGCCGCCGGTGATCGGCAGCATGTTGATGCCGTGGATCATCTCGGGCTCGGCGGAGAACCAGGTCGCGTACGCGCCGCCGTTGCCCCACACCATTCCTACGGTGTTGTGCGGGAAAGCGGCCGGGAAGTTCGAGTTCGTGTTGTCGTGCCAGTATTCCGCGATCGCCGCGGCCTGGGTGACGTACTGGAAGATACCGGCGTCGCGGATGGTCTTGTTGCCTGTGGCCTGACCGAACTGGATGAGCGCCGCGTCGAAGTTCATCCCCTCGGACGACGACTCCTGATTGTTGCCCGCGAAGAAGTTCGCGTGCCCGGACGCCCAGTCGTGCCCGGCGAAGATGTCGAAGTCCCGTAGGAACGGGAAACGCCGGTCATTGCGGTCGTAGTTGTTGGCGTCACGGATGAGTACGTCGACCATGCCGCCGTATTGGCTCGGCGAAGCCCAAGCGGGATCGTACTTCGCCAAAGTCGCGGCGGCCGCGATGTAGTAGCCGTAGTGGAAATGGTGATCGTTGAGCTCCTGATCCGACCCGTACGACGCCGGGTAACCGATCAACGTGCCCCAGCTCGCGTTGTATCCGAAAACGCGGGCGGTCTTGCCGGGCGTGGCCGTGAACCAATCGGTCAGCCGGGACTTGATCGCGGACAGCATCTTGTCGCGGACAGCGTTGTTGCCGACGAGATCAGCGATTTCCGCGAGCCGCGCCGCGCGACCGAGGCCCTTTCCTGTCCAGTAGGTGTCATTTCCGAAGCCCGCGAACGGATCGCCGGCACCGGCGGCGTTCAGCTCGTTGTTCAATGTGGTCAGATCGGCGCCGGTCATTCCGACCGCCGGTAATTCCGGCAGAACGCCGCGGTAGGCCATGTTCGTCTGGAACGACGTGATGTTGGTCAAAACCCGCATCGCGCCGCGCGGCGAGATGTACGTGTTCGCGATCGGCGTGCCGCTCGCGAGGTTCTTCCACAGATGGGGATACAGCGCGGCGACAGTGCTGGTCGTGCTGCCTTCCCTTGCCTGCGTGGTGAAGGTGTAGGTGGTGGTGAGCCTGCTCGTGGCCTCGTTGAACGTCCACGAGACATTAGTTCCGGTGATGAACGAATAGGCGTACGGAGCGAACGCGTTGAGCAGGTTCGTACGCTCCGTGTTGCTCGATTGCGGAGTCGTTGGCAGCACAGCGATCGAGAAGTAGCCGCGCCCGGCCAGCGTGGAGCTGATGGACGCGCCGGCAACCGTCCACGCGGCGCCGGTCGGCGCGAACAGAGCGTAGTCGTGGCCGTTGATGGTCACGCCAAGGGTTTTGCCACTGTTGGACCAGACGGTCGGCGCGGACTCGAAGGTCAGCTGGGCGTCGCCGCCGCTCGCCTCGGCGTAGACGAAGGGAACCCCGTGGCCGATCGTGGTTTTCAGCGACCGTCCGGCGTTGGCCCACGACGCCTTGACTGTCCAGTCGGACCAGTCGTCGACCATCGCGGTCGCGGACAGGCCGGCGACGCCGATCGTGAAGTCGGTGGAGTGCTCGAAGTGGTACTCGCCGACGGTGGTCGCCGACCCGGTGATCGTTGGTGTGGTCGGGTAATCGACGCCGAGCCCGGACGTGGTCGCCTTCAGCGACAACGGATGCGCTGACAGGTTGTCAGATCCAGTGCAGTCGTTGCGCTTCCACAGCAGCGACGACCACCAGTCGTTGGTCGGCACACCGCCTGCCGGAGCGTTGGCGGTGACGAAGGTTCGCGCGTTGCTGCCGATCGACCCGCATCCGGCCGGCCCGGCGCCAGGCAGGCTGTCGAGGTAACCGCCCGCGCCGACGGAAGTCGCGTTGGCGGTGTTGTTGTGGCTGGTGAACAGGACAAAGCTGATGGCCAAAGCGAAGACCGTGATGGTCGCGGTCAACGCCTGCCTCGTTGCAGGGGGCATCGACTCTCCTGACGGAAGAGTTGCAGGGGTGCGGGAGAGCGCTCTCACGCACCTGTCATAGGACCCTGTTCAAGCAGCGCATGTCAAGCCCACAAGGTGTGTCCACCACTCCAGCACACCGTGTCCACCATTCCAGCACACCGTGTCCACCGTTCCGGCACGTCGTGTCCACCGTTCCGGCACACCGAGATGACCATTCCGGCACCGCGAAATCGCCGCGCACGATCCCGCCTAGTCAGAGCGCGATTTCAGGGTGCTGGGAGGTGTGCTTCAGGATGTTGGAAGGTGTGTTTCGGGGTGCTGGAAGGTGTGTTTCGGGGTGTTGGAAGGTGTGTTTCGGGGTGCTGGAAAGTGCATTTCAGGGTGCTGGAAAGGTGGACACGGCGCGGCTAGCGGGCTGCGGACAGTTCGTCGAAGCTTGGGAAGTCCTCGGCGAGGCGGTTGCCGGTGAAGTTTCCGACCCAGCCGTCGTCGTCGTGGAAGAAGCGGATCGCCACGTAGTCCGGACGCGTCCCCATGTCGAACCAGTGCGTCGTGTTCGCGGGCACGCTCAACAAGTCGCCAGCCTCGCACAAAACCCCGTAAACCTTGCCGTTCACGTGCAGGTAGAACACGCCAGACCCACGCGCGAAGAACCTGTCCTCATCGTCATCGTGAGTGTGCTCGGCCAGGAATTTCTGGCGCGCCTCCGCCGCCATGGAAGTCCACTCTGGAGTGTCGGCGGGCGTCATGTGCAGGGCGTCCACGTAGACGTAGCCCTCGGTCTCGACCACCTTGGCGACGTATGACGAATACGCCGCGAGAACCTCGTCCGACGAGGGCTCCGACGGCAACCCGGTAACCACCGGCCAGCGGGAGAAACGCACGCCGAGCTGCTTGAGCTCGCCCTTGATCTCCTCGGCGTCCTCAGTGCGCACGAGCACCTGGGATGCGTCTGTGTCAGGCCACACGGTCAACAGCGTCATGTCTCGAGTATGAACCTCAGCATCCATTCCAGGCACTCTGTCCGGTGCCTGGCTTGATACAGGTCACTGCCCCAGACGTACACACCGTGCCGGGCGACGATCAAAGCGGGCGTATCGGGCCGGTATCCCGCCTCGAACGCGTCACCCAGGACCGTCATGTCCTGGCTGTTCGGCACGACCGGGATGCTCACCCAGTCGTCGGCCTTGCCTCCGAAGCCCTTCAGCATTTCCAGGTTGCGCAGGTGCACCGCGTTCGGCCAGCGTTCGGCGGCCAGTACCGGCGCCAAAGCGTGCACGTGCACCACGGCCCCGGCTCCCGAGACCGCCGCGATCCGGCCGTGCAGACCGGCCTCCGCTGACGGAATCGGCTGGTCCGGGCGGACCGGCGCGCCGGTCGCGTCGATCTCCACCACGTCCGACGCGGTCATTTCCCCTTTGTCCAGGCCGCTGGCCGTCACTGCGAGCCGCAGCGGATCCCGGCCCAGGACGACCGACAGGTTCCCGGATGTTCCGCGCATCCAGCCAAGAGCGGTGTACCGGGCGCATTCCGCCGCCAGCATCGCACCGGCTTCGTACAGGCTGCTCACGGCAGGTCCACCGACACTTCCGCGAACGACTTCACGGCCAGGTGCGTGCCGAAGTCGGCGTCGGCGAAGGGTTCGCCGGGCCGGGCCAGACCGACGGTCTGCCAGCCGTCGGCCACGGCCGCGTCCAGTTCCGCTGGCACGTCGGAGAAGAACACGATCTCCGCGGCAGGCGCACCCAACGCGGAGGCGATCGCACGGTAGGACGGGGCTTCGCGCTTCGGGCCCGCGTTCACGGTGTCGAAGTGCGACGAGAACAGGGAAGTGATGTCACCCTCGGACGTACGGGAGAACGCCGCGACCTGACCGGCGACCGAGCCGGACGAGAACACCGCGAGGTCCAGGCCCTTGTCGTGCCACGCGCGCAGCGCCGGGACGACGTCCGGGAACAACTCGGTGACCAGATCTCCTTCGGCGTAGCCACGTTGCCAGATCAGGCCTTGCAAAGTCTTCAGTGGCGCGATCTTCTGGTCGGCGTCCATCCAGCCGTGCAGCACCGCAACGATCTCGTCGACGCCGGCCGATGACGACAACCCGCCGAGCGAACGGATCTGGGAAACAGCCTCGACCACAACAGGGTCCGAGGCATGCGACGTGATCCACGGGCCGAGGCGGGGCCGCGCGTAGTCGTACAGCACGACGTGCACCTGGCTGGTCGGGGTCAAGGTGCCCTCGATGTCGACCACGACCCATCGGGCAGTCAGTGCGGTCACTGGTTCGGCTCTCCTTCGGCGTAGTACTCGGCAATCCGGTGCGGCTCGAACGGGCCGCGATCGGTGACGATCGACGTGACGAACCGCGGCGGGGTCACGTCGAAAGCGGGGTAGAGGCCGCGCACCTTGTCACTCGCGGTGCGCATGCCGAGGGTGTGCAGGACGTCCTCGCCTGGGCGGTATTCCAGCGGGACGTCGTCGGCTGTCCGAGCCTCCTGGTCGGGCGCTTGGACGAGGGCGTAGAACGGCACGTTGAACGCTGCCGCTGCCACCGCGAGCCCCAGCGTCCCGACCTTGTTGATCACGTGTCCGGCCATGGTGACCCGGTCGGCCGCGGTGACGAGGGCGTCGACCTCGCCGGACTGCAGAATCGCCGCGCCCATCCCGTCGGAGATCAACGTCGTGTCCACGCCCATTTCGGCCAAAGTCTCGGCGGTCAGCCGGGCGCCTTGCAGATACGGCCGGGTCTCGGTGCAGAAGAACCGCAAGCGTTTGCCGCTGCGCTGTGCCGCGTCGACCAGTTCGACCAAGTACAGATCCGCCCAGCAGTGCGTCAGCACGCCACCTTCGGAAGGCAACAGGGCTGCGGCCGCGGTCCCCAGCGCGCGGCTTCGGCTTCGGTACAACTCGTCGCCGGCTTTGGCCCCCGCCAGCGCGGCCGAGACCAGTGACTCGCCGGAACCGGACACTGAGGACAGAACCGCGTGCACTGCCTTGCGCAAGTGGTTGTTCGTCGAGCGTGCACGGATCAGTCGTGTTCCGGCTTGTTCCATGTATGCGTACGCGGCGTGCGGACGTAAGCCCGCCGCCTCGCGGGCGGCGAGCACCATTCCGTACAGCGCCGCGAAGTACGGGCCCGAGGACTGGGTGACCATGTCCTCAATGGCCTTGGCGACTTCGCTGGAAGTACCACACAGCACCCATTCCCGCGAGAACGGGAAGTTCCGCCGATCCAGGATCAGCACACCTTCGTCGGTGAGTCTGACGCTGTCCGCCAACGTCGGGGTCATCAGCTGTACCCCGTGAACGGTGGGTGCTCGCCCGTGAGGAAGTACGCGCCGACTTCGCGAGCTTTGTAGACGACCGGGTCGTGCAACGTCAAAGTCCTCGCGTTGCGCCAGAAACGGTCGTAGCCGAACTTGGTCGCGGTCGCGCGGGCGCCCATGAACTCGAAGACCTTGGACGTGGTCTCGTTGACCACGCGGGTGGCGAAGACCTTGGCGGACGAGATGGTCACCGCCGTGCTTGCGCGCTGCTCGGCGGTCAGGTCGCTGCCGGCGGTGACGGACTGCCGCAACGACTCCGATGCCCGATCGGCCAATGTGCCCGCGGCTTCCAGCGAAGCGACGAGTTCTCCGTATCCGGCAAGGATGTACGGATCAGCCGACGCCGAATCCACACCGGACAGGAACCACGGCCGCGCCTGCCCGCGCGTGTATTCGGCGGCTTCGGCCAGCGCGCCCGCTGCGATGCCCACGTAGATCTGGGTCAGCGCGAGCTGAAAGCCGAGTGCCGCAAGGGAAAGCCGGACCGAATCGGCCGGCTGTGCGCCGAGCACGTCCTGGGCGTCGACGGCGACGTTCTCGAAGACGATGCCACCGCTGGCGGTCAGCCGCTGGCCGGTGTTGTCCCAGTCGGACGGATACGAGATCCCGTCGGCCTTGGCGTCCACTGTGAACGTGATCTTCTCGTCAGTGTCCACTCGGGTCGCCGTGACGACCAGCCGGTCGGCCGCCGCGGCGCCGGTCGCGAAAGTCTTGCGGCCGTTGACGACGAATCCGTCCGAAGTGGGCGCCAGCTCCAGCGCGGCGTCGAGCGGGTTGCTCACGCCCGACCAGAACCAGTCCTTGTCCGCCCGCATCCGAGCCGCCGCTGCCGGGTTGTCGAACAGCTGCGCGCGCCAAAGGTGCAGGTAGTGGTACCCGATCAAATGCCCGATCGACGCGTCGGCCGCGGAGATGATCCTGGTCACCGCGTCGGCCGCATCTTCGTCGGCCGCCAGCAAGCCCGAGGAACGCAGCAGGTCGACCTCCGCGGTCGGTGGCCGGTTCGCCCGGTCCCGTTCGGCCGCGTCCGCCCTCAGCTGCGCGGCCACCTCCTCGGCCAAGCCGATCCAGTCCGTCATGGCCGAAACGGTACTGGGCATCGGCGCCCATGCCGTGCCCTGTCCACCTCACGAAACCTGCGCAAGGAGCAAACTTGCGGGGTGCGCACTTTTCTGGCAGTCTCGGGTGGTGTCAGGGCTGAGAGAAAGCAAGAAACGGGCCACGCGGGAGGCGCTCAGCTGGGAGGCACTGCGCCTCGCGGTCGAGCGTGGCATCGAGAACGTGCTGGTCGAGGACATCGCGTCGGCGGCGGGCGTATCGCCGCGGACGTTCAACAACTACTTCTCGAGCAAATACGAGGCGATCGTCTGGCGTGAGCTGGACCGGATGGTGCGGATCGGCGACATCCTGCGGGAACGTCCGCCGGACGAACCGTTCTGGGAGTCGATCGAGCATGCCGTGCTTGCCATCTACGGCAATGACGACGAGACAACACCGCCGGACAAGACGTGGACCGAGGGCGTACGGGAGCTGGTGAGCTCACCGTTGCTGACGGCCGAGTACCTCAAAGCCGACGCGGCGATGACGCGTGCGCTGGCGGAGGCGATCGCTGAGCGCCTCGGCACGGATGTGGATCAGGACATGTATCCGCGCGTGGTCGCCGGCTCGGTCGGCGCGGCGTGCAGTACCGCGCAGGAGCAGTGGATGAACGCGGATCCCTTGGTGCCGTTGGGCCCGCTGATCCGGCAGGCGCTGGGTTATCTGAAACGAGGAGGAGAACCATGATCGCGATCGCTGGGGGCGGACCGAACGGCCTGATGCTCGCGTGCGAGCTGGCACTGGCCGGGGGTCAGCCGGTCGTACTGGAGAAACTGCCGGAACGAAGCCAGGAGCCCAAGGCCAACGGCATGGTGGGGCAAGTGGTCCGGCTGCTGCACCGCCGAGGCTTGCTGCAGCGGCTCGGCAGCGAGACTCCATTCCGGACACCGGGCTTCATGTTCGGCATGCTGCCGCTGGATCTGAGCCAACTCGACGACAACCCGCTGACGATTCTCCCTGTGCCGCAACGGCGGCTTGAGCAAGTCCTGGAGGAGCGGGCACTCGAGCTCGGTGTGGACATCCGGCGTGGACATGAGGTCGTCGCGTTCACTCAGGACGAGTCCGGAGTGGACATCGAGGTCCGTGGCCCGCAAGGGGAGTACCGGTTAAGCGTGGACTTCCTTGTCGGGGCGGACGGCGGCCACAGCACGGTCCGCAAACTCGCCGGAATCGGTTTCCCCGGTGTTTCCACGGAGAAAGGTGTGGTCCGGGTGGCGCATGTGACGCTGCCCGAACTCGTCGACGGGCAACTCGACGTGCCGGGCTTCGGCCGGATTCCCCCAGGCGTGCACACCCGGACCGAACACGGTGTGTTCTTCCACATCGAGTTGGAACAGGGCAAACCGATGGTGGTGACGGTCGAATGGGATGCGGAGGACGACACTCCGATGACCCTCGACGAAATGCGGCAGAGCATCCACCGGGTCCTCGGCGCCGACGTGCCAATCGGCGCGCCGACGGCGGAAGGCCCGCACCTGCTGCGTCGGACGTCCGGCGGCAACACTCGAATCGCCGAGAAGTATCGCGACGGCCGGGTGTTCCTGATCGGCGACGCGGCACACGTGCATTCCGCGATGGGCGGCCCTGGTCTGAACCTCGGCCTGCAGGACGCGGCCAACCTCGCTTGGAAACTGGCAGCGCACATCAACGGCTGGGCGCCGGACGGACTGCTTGATACCTACGAAGTCGAACGGCGTCCAGCCGCCGAACGGGTCGTCCTGCACACCCAGGCCCAGTCCGCGCTGTCCGGTCCCGGGCCGGAAGTGACCGCGTTGCGTGCGTTCTTCACCGAGCTGATGGCCAAGGTGGACGTTGCCGAGCACATCGCGGAAACCATGGCCGGGTCGGACATTCGTTATCCGATGGGTACGAACCACCCGCTGGCCGGGAAGTTCGTGCCCGACGCGGTTCCCGCCGACCAGTTGCGGGACGCGCGGCCGGTAGTGGTGGATTTCGCCCGAAACCCCACACTGAAGGACATTGCGGCGGAGTGGAACGACCGCGTCGATGTGGTCGAAGTCGAATCGCCATATGCGCATGCGGACGTGATCCTGGTCCGGCCGGACGGCTATGTCGCATGGGCGGGCGACGGTGTCCTGAGTGGACTGCGTGAGGAATTGGCCGCGTGGTTCGGTGTTCCGCGAATGCTGACCACCGCTTCGTAGCGCACACGTCCGGATGCGGTCCGTGGTCGAGTAGCAGGGTCGTTACGGTATCGAGATCGGGTACGCGTCATGATTCACCGTGCTACGCCGAACAGGCCAATGTGGACTACGTGGAATAGGCCAGTTGTCTGATTGTCTATACCGCTTCGCGGGGATGTGCTCTGGTGGCAGTTCTTTGCCACGATCCCCATGAAGGGTTTGGCTGTGACATCACGATCTCCACTCCGTAGATGTGCCGGGTTGGCGGTGCTGGCGTTCAGCACCGCCACACTCGGCCTCGCGGTGCCTGCGGCAGCGCTCGCCGCGCAACCACCAGCACCGGAACAACCGGTGCCCGCCAACGAGAAGACGCTTGACTCCCGGGACCGCGCCTTGGTCGCCGAGGCGGAGAAGGCGGGCAAGCAGTCCGTCACCGTCCTCGTCGCCGCCGAGAAGGGGCGTGCCGACGCGGCCGCCAACGAGCTGCGGTCGATCGGTGCGAACGTCAAGTCCGTCGAGAAGGACGTCGACTACCTCAAGGTGACCTTGCCGCCGGGCAAGGCACGCCAGGCCGCCAAGCTCGACGCCGTGCGGGCGATCGACGTGGACGGCCTGATCGCCCGGGACGAGCCGGGCACCGGCACCGACGGGATGGCCAACCCCATCCCGCAGCCCGCGCCGGGGCCGAACACCCCGCGTGCCAACCCGTACCTGCCGACCGGCGACACCAAGGCAGCCCAGTTCGGCCAGGTGTTCCCGTTCTGGGACGGCAAGGGCGTGCTCGTCGCCGTCCTGGACACCGGTGTCGACCTCGACCACCCGGCACTGGCCAAGACCAGCTCGGGCGAGCGCAAGATCGTCGACTGGTACAACGCCAACTCCCCGGACTCCGGTGACAGCACCTGGGTCGCGATGTCCCAGCAGACCTACACCGGCACGTTCACCGCGGCGGGCCGCACCTGGACCGCGCCCGCGACCGGCGGCCCGTACAGCATCGGTGTGTTCAACGAGAACACCGGTGTGAACGACTTCGCCAGCGCGGCCAGCGAGATCGGCGGTGACGTCAACCGTGACGGCGACAAGGCGGACCGCTTCGGCGTGCTGCAGGACGTCGCGACCAAGCAGGTCCGCGTCGACCTCAACGGCAACGGCAACTTCACCGACGACACCGCGCTGATCGACTACAAGGTCAAGCAGGACGTCGGCCACTTCGGCACCGACAACCCGGCCACCCCGGGTGTCCGCGAGTCGGTCCCGTTCGTCGTGCAGACGGACAAGTCGGTCTACGGCACCGAGGACACTCCGTTCGTCGGCCTCGGTATCGCCGCTGCCGCGCACGGTTCGCACGTCGCCGGTATCACCACCGGCAACGCGATCCTGGACGGCAAGATGGCCGGTGCCGCACCCGGCGCGAAGCTGATGGCCATCAAGGCCTGCCTGTCGACGCCGTCGTGCACCGACAGCGGCCTGACCGACGGTGTGCTCTACGCGGCCCGCAACGGCGCCGACGTCGTGAACATCTCCATCGGTGGCCTGCCGCCGCTCAACGACGGCAACAGCGCCCGCGCGCAGATCTACAACCGGGTCATCGCGCAGTTCAACATCCAGCTGTTCATCTCCTCTGGCAACAGCGGTTCCGGGGCCAACACCGTCGGCGACCCATCGGTGGCCACGGACGCGGTGAGCGTCGGTTCGTACGTCACCCGCGAGACCTGGCTGCGTAACTACGGCTCGGAAACGGCCAAGAAGGAAGGCCTGCACCCGTACTCGTCGCGCGGCCCGCGTGAGGACGGCGGTTTCAAGCCGAACATCATCGCGCCCGGCTCGGCGATCTCGTCGATCCCGTTGTGGCAGGCCGCTCAGCCGCTGCCCGGCACGTTCACCCTGCCGAACGGCTACGCGCACTTCAACGGCACCTCGATGGCCGCCCCTCAGGCGACCGGTGCCGCGGCGCTGCTGGTGAGCGCGTACAAGTCGACGCACGGCGGCAAGCGTCCGAGCATGGTCGCACTGCGCAACGCGATCTACTCGTCGGCTCGCTTCATCGATGGCGTTGGCGCGTACGAGCAGGGCAACGGCCTGTTCGACGTGTTCGGCGCGTTCTTCCACCTGGCCGCCAACCCGAACCCGGACGCCGTGACCAGCTCCGTCGAGGTGAACACGGTCCTGGAGGGCTTCCTGCCCAAGCCGGGCGTCGGTGTCGGCATCCACGACCGTGAGGGCGTGGTGCAGGGCAAGCCGTACACCCGCACCTACACCTTCACCCGGACCTCCGGCAGCGACCGCACGGTTCCGTACCGTCTCAAGTGGATCGGCAACGACGGCACGTTCTCCGCGCCGGACAAGGTGAACCTGCCGCTGAACAAGCCGGTCACGTTCGACGTGAAGGTCAACCCGCGCAACGCAGGCGTGCACTCGGCCGTGTTGGAACTGGACAACCCCTTCACTTCGGGCACGGACACGCAGCTGCTGAACACCGTGTTCGTGGCGGAGCAGTTCAACGCGGGCAACAAGTTCACCGTGTCGCACAGCGGCAAGATCGACCGCAACCAGACCAAGAACTTCTGGGTCAACGTGCCGCAGGGCACCACCGGCCTGAAGATCGACCTGGTCGGCGGCGGCGACGCGGCGGGTGCCGGTCAGGTCCGGTTCATCCGGGTCGACCCGCGCGGTATCCCGATCGACGTGACGTCGACGACCAACTGCTACAACCCGAACGCCGGCGCGGGTTGCTCGACCGGTTCGCCGACGACCCGGACGGTCAACAACCCGATTCCGGGTGTCTGGGAGTTCTACGTGGAGGCCCGGCGGACGTCGGACACCGCCTCGGCGCCGTTCTCGGTCACCGCGACCGCGATCACCACGAAGATCAGCCCGAACCCGGACGTCGTCGAGTCGCTGCAGGCCGGTGTTCCGCTGGCCCGCAACTACACGGTGACCAACTCCGCCGGGGCCTTCAACGGCCGCCTCGTCGGCGGACCGCTGAGCAGCGCGCTGCAGCAGCGGCCGAACATCGCGCACCTGGCTCAGCAGCAGCGGCAGATCAACGTGCTGCCGGGCTCCACCTCGCTGCGGGTGGCGATCGGCAACACCAGTGACATTGGCGCGGACCTCGACCTGTTCCTGTTCAACTGCACCACCGGCACCTGTGTGCTGACGGCGCAGAGCGCGGACGCGGACTCCGAGGAATCGGTCAGCGTCGCCAACCCGGCGGCGGGCGTCTGGATCTCGTTGGTGGACGGCTTCGCGGTGCCCGCGGGGACCACGGACTACGACTACCAGGACGTGTTCTCCTCGCCGCAGCTGGGCACTTTGGCCATCAACGACAGCAACGCCCTGCGTGGCATCGGGGCTACGTGGAACGCCGCCGGCACGGTGACTGCCGCGTCGGTGCCGCCCGCGGGCCGCAAGCTGCGTGGTGAGCTGACCGTGCAGACCAGTGACGGCGGAATCGTCGGCAACGGCACGATTCAGATCAACGCGGTGTCGTAAAAGCTCGTGAGTGTTTTGGCCGGTTCTAACCGGCCAAAACACTCACGACAGTTTTCAGAAGATCACGTCGTTACACAGGTAGAAAGCCTCGCCGCTGTCCGGAAGTTGGCGCTGCCAGATCGTGTAGATCAAATGCCGGCCGGACTTGCCGCTCGGCAGCCGGGTGGCGATCTGGTACACGCCGTTGGAAATCGGCGGGTTGGTCACCTGGTTGAACTGCTCCAGGTCCGACCAGCGCAGCGGCGTCAACGGGTTGTAGCCGTTGCGGGTCACGTACGTCGTCCACACCCCCAGGTGGGCGGCGGTGGCCTTGACCTGGAAGGTGAAGTTCGCGCCGGAGGTCAGGCGCGTCGCAGGCCAGTCGTCGCGGGCCAGGTTGAGGCCGGTGTACTTGGCCCGGCCCGCGCCGCAGAGCTGGCCGTCCGGGATGAACGCGCGGTGGTTGCCCGCCACGTTGGGCAGGTTCACCTCGTGCCAGTCGTAGAAGGCCTGCGTGCCACCGGCGGCGACAGCGGCCCGGCACGCGGCTGATGTCGGGTTCTCCGGGTTCTCGTTGAATCTGCACTGGTACGTGCGGCTTGGCGGGTTCATCGTCGAACCGTGCGCACTGGCCGAGGAGATCGGCAGGACGGCGGACAACAGGATGGGGATCGCTCCGAGCAGGGCGACCAGGGCACTTCTGCGGCGCTTGGTCATCAGGCGTCTCCTTGACAGCGTTTTCATGCGATGCCATGAAGTCGTCGCGCCCGACCCAGGGTTCCTTTCGAGTGTGAATTGGTCTAGTCCATCGTGGCAAGGGTCCATTCGGGCTAAAAAGATTGCGGTCCACGGCCCCTAACGGCAGGTGATAACCCGGCGATCTGAGGGACACGAGGGGGAATTACCGCCCGACAGGAGAAGTGTCATGCGGCTGAGATCTGTCCTGATATCGATCATCACTCTATTGGGAATCATTGTTTCGGTCCCACAGGCGAATGCCGTCATCGGCGATGACTGGGCATTCGCCTACAACAACCACTTATCGCCGATCGCTGGATTCACACCCATGGACCCGGCGCGTCAATGGAGCAAGAACGGCGGCGCGAGCGCCGAAGTGCGTTCGCCCGGAGTGGGGCAGTACGAGGTGCTGTTCCCCAAGACCGTGATCAAACGCGGCATCGTGCACGTCACCGCCGAACGGCAAACGCCAGGCTGGTGCCAGGTCGAAGGATGGAAGAACGGCAACGACGGCCTGCACGTGTTCATCCTGTGCTTCAAGCACGGCGGTGGACTGGACGACAGCCGGTTCGCCGTGATGGCCACGGAAAGCAGCCCGGCCCCAACGATTCCCGCCATCCCGGTGCACGCGTACGTCTTCGCCAACTCGATCGGGACAGTGCTCGCGAACTTCAACTCGTCCGGCTTCACCAACTCGGTCAGCCACGGCGGTCCAGGTTCCGGGATCTACAAGGTGTCCCTGCCGATGAGGGGCTTCAACGACCCGAACGGCAACTTCCAGGTGACCGCGGTGGGATCGAAACCCGCGCGCTGCAAGATCGCCGAGTGGGTGCCGTCGGCCAACGGGCAGACGGTGATCGTCGCGTGCTTCGACGGCGCCAGCATGCCGTTCGACACCGCGTGGACTCTCAGTTACAACAGGGAACTGCCGCTCATCGGTGAGTCCGGCCCGCCGAAGCGGTATGGATACGTCTGGGCGACACCGGCTTTGCCGCCGATGACCAACTTCAACTCGGCCGGCGCGGCCAACACCGTCTCCTTCGGCGGCGGGCAGTACCTGGTGACGTTCAAGACGATCGGCCTGCATGAAGATCACATGCAGGTGACCGCGTTCGGCAAGGGCCCGGCTTACTGCTTGCTGGGCAACGTGTGGTTCAACAGCTTCTTCGGCGACGCCACCATCCGCAATGTCGAGTGCTACGACGAGCTCGGCGCGCTGACAAAGCACGAGCCGTTCGTCGCCTACACGTCACGGCACTAGCTCTTGACCATCCTGGCGGCTGAGTCTTTACTGTTCGGAAAGTTTCCTATTTAACTCGCCGCCAGGATGGAGCCAAGCCATGCTCAGACGTGGGTCGGTTGCCGTGGTCACGCTGTGTTGCTTAGCGGGGACCGCGACTCCGGCGACCGCGGCCCCCGCCGGATTTGTCCGCGTGGACCAGGTCGGATACGCGACGAGCGAAGCGAAGATCGGATACCTGCTCGGCACCGAGGCGGTGTCCGGCGCATCGTTCACCGTGGTCGACGCCGCGGGCAGGACGGTGTACTCGGGCAAGGTCGGTGCCAGCCTCGGCGGTTGGAACGACACGTACACCGCCGTGCACCAGGTTGATTTCTCCAAGATCTCCCGGCCGGGCACCTATCGGGTGAAGTTCGCCGGCAAGATCACCGCGGAGTCGCCGAGCTTCAAAGTGGACCGTGCGTCCGCGTTGTTCCAGCCGTTGGTGCGGGCCACAACGGAGTTCTTCCAGGCGCAGCGGGACGGCGGGAACGTCATCCCTGGACGGCTCGACCGCAAGCAGGCACACCTGACGGACGCCAAGGCGACCGTCTACGCCGAGCCGAAGTTCAAAGGCGAAGGCGGCGACGTGCCCGCCGAGCCGCTCAAGCCGATCGGCGGGCCGGTCGACGTCGAAGGCGGCTGGTTCGACGCGGGCGACTTCGTGAAGTTCACGTCGAACACCGCGTATTCCTTGGCAGAGATGGGTTACGTCCAGCGCGAAGGCGGAAACCCGCAGCTGCACGCCGAGTTCAAGCACGGCCTCGAGTGGTTGGACAAGGCGTGGGACGCGCGGACCAAGACGCTGTACGCGCAGGTCGGAATCGGTACCGGCAGCGAGGAGTTCGGGTTCGTCGGCGACCACGACGTGTGGCGGCTGCCGGAAGCGGACGACAAGCTGAACGTCAAGCCGGGGGACCTGGAGTACTTCATCAAGTACCGCCCGGTGTTCCCGCAGGGGCCGGCCGGGTCACCGGTCAGCCCGAACCTCGCAGGCCGCGTCGCGGCGGCGTTCGCCTTGGGTGCCCAGCTCGAGCGCGATCCGCGGCAGGCACGGCGTTATCTCGACGAGGCAGCCTCGATTTTCGCTGCTGCCAAGACAACGAACGTCGGTGAACTCGTGACCGCGTTCCCGCACGCCTACTACCCGGAGTCATCATGGCTGGACGACATGGAACTCGGCGCGACCCAGCTCGCGTTGGCGGCTCGCAAACTTGGTGACCACCGCTACTTTGGCTGGGCACGGCAGGCGACCCACTGGGCCGGCCAGTACATCACCAGCACCGACAAGGACACGCTGAACCTGTACGACACCAGTGCTTTGGCGCACGCCGAGCTCATCGGGTTGTTGCGGCGCGGCGTGCACGGCGCCGAGGTGACCGAGCGCCAGCTGGTCGACGACCTCAAGCGGCAGCTGGACCAGGGTGTCCAGGGCGCGGCCGCGAGTCCATTCAGGACTGCCGTGGACATCACCAACTTCGACGCGGCAAGCAAGAGCTTCGGCTTCGCTGCGACCGCTCGGCTCTACCGTGCGGTGACCGGCGACCGTTCGTACGACGCTTTCGGTGTGCAGCAACGGAACTTCGCGCTCGGCTCGAACGCGTGGGGCATCTCGCTCGTTGTCGGCGTCGGCTCGAACTCCCCGAAGTGCCCGCACCACCAGGCGGCGAACCTCGCGGGCGACCCGAACGGTGGCAAGCGGGTGCTGTACGGCGCGGTGATCAACGGCCCGAACGGTGCGTCGAACTTCGAGCACATCGGTGACATGCCGCCGGGCGCGATCCCGTGCTCGAACTCCTACCAGGCCTTTGACGGCAAGGGTTCCCGGTTCTTCGACGACTTGAGGTCATGGCCGAGTTCGGAACCGGCGATCGACTTCACGTCGACCGCGTTGCTCGCATTCGGTCTGTCCAGCTGAGACCCGGCTCGTGAGTGGCCAGTCCGGACTGGCCACTCACGAGCTCGGGTTGGGTGTTCTGGTCTTGGTCCTGCTGTTCTTGGGCTTCTTGGTCTTGCTGGTGTTCTGCGGGTCGCCCGGTTCTTCTTCGGCGACTTCGGTTTCCTCCGCGGGCGGCGGTGGGGCCGACGACGTCGGTTCTGGCGTCTTCGCGACCGTCTCGCGTTGATCCGACGGTCTGGGCTGTTCCTTTTGCTGGTTCACCGGTTGTTGTTGCGGTATCTGGGATCCACTGGCGACCGATGAGTCGACCATCCCCTCGCGATCGGGCTGGATGCGGATCGGAGTGTCGCGTGTGCCCTCAGTTGTCGGCGCGGCGACGAACAACGCGATCGCCCCAGCAGTCAGGCCCGCGCCGATGATCGCCGCCGCCTTGGGGAGAAAACGCCGTTGTGGCCGGGGAAGCGGAGTCGTCGGGCGGTCGGCCCGCAGCAGTTCGACGCATTCGCATGCGGTCGGGCGTTCATCCGGATCGTTGCGAGTCATCAGATCGAGCGCTTGGGCGAGCGGCTCCGGGATGTCCTCAGGGATCTTGGGCCGCCGGTTGAGCCGCGCGAGGACAGTCTCGGCGTCCAGCCCGGGATATTCGATCTCACCGGTGAGGCACTCAAGGAGGATCAAGCCGAGACCGTAGATGTCGGCAGGCGGACCGACCTCGGTGCCAAGTACCTGTTCGGGTGAAAGATAGGCCGCGGTTCCCACCAAACGGTCGGAAGCTGTGATACCGCTTCGGGCGAGCAGCTTGGCCAACCCGAAGTCAGCCAGGTGCGGGAAGCCGTCGGCGTCCAGCAATACGTTGCCAGGCTTGATATCCCGGTGCACGACGTTCTTGGCATGCACGTACGCCAAGCCCTCGGCGACCCCGATACCGATCCTGCGCACCTCGTCGACGGGCATCGGCCCTTCGTCGATCCGGCGGCCGAGCTGCGGGCCTTTGATGAGCTCAAGGACGAGGAACGGTTCGCCGTTGGCGACACCGGAGTCGAAGACGGTGACCAGTCGCGGGTGGTCGAATCCGGCGAGGAGCTTGGCCTCGTCCTCGAACCGCAAGCGACCGACCGGATCGGCGTGTGGCTGGAAAATCTTGATCGCCACCTCGCGATCCAACCGCTGATCCCACGCTTTGAGCACGCGCGCGGTACCACCGCGGCCGAGTTGCGAGATCAGCCGGTATCGATCGGCCAGCACGGGCGCGGCGCGTCCGCCGGATTCCTCGTACATCTGAGCCACACTAGTGACCATGGATCTCAAATCCATAGCGGACCAGCTCTACGCGCTGCGGCCAACCGAGTTCATGGCGGCACGCTCGGAGTTCGTGCGCGCGGCGAAAGACGAAGGCGACAAACAAGCGGCGACGGCGATCGGCAAGTTCCGCAAGCCGTCGACGGCCGCGTGGGCGTTGAACCTGCTGGCGCGCAGAGAACCGGACGAACTGAAACGCCTCGCGAACCTGGGTGCGTCATTGCGTGACGCACACGGCAGATTCGACGGCGAGACCCTGCGTGAACTGTCCAAACAACGGCACCAGCTGGTGCGTGCGATGGTCGCGCAGGTGAGATCCTTGGCATCGGCCGAAGGCCAGAAGCTCAGCGAGACGGTCGTCCGGGACATCGAGTCCGTGTTCGCGGCGGCGTTGGCGGACCCGGCCGTGACCGAGGTGTTGCAAGCCGGAACCCTTTCGGCCACAAACGACCTGTCGGCACCGGAAGCCTGGCCAGAACCACCCGAACCGGTAGTCGACGAAGTAGCCCTACGGCGTGAACAACGCGCGGAGCGTCGCCGTCAGGAGTTGGGCCGAGCACGAGCGGAAGCACAACACACCGCGGAAGTTCGCGATCGGGCGCAGTCGGCTTTGGCGAACGCCGAACAGAAAGCCGAACGCGCTGCTCGGCAGGTCGCTGAGTTGACCGCGGAGTTGGAGCGGGCCCGCGCGGCTGAGCAGGAGACCGCGGGCGAGGTTCGTGAGGCCCGCGCGGTGTTCCGGACAGCGGAGAAGGCCGCCGAACGTGCCCGCCGCCAGCTTGAGTCCCTGGAGTAAGCGCGGCACTACTGCACGATGCGCTGAGCGCGGACACAGAAGACGCCAGCTAGCGCCAAGTGCCCATGCGCCATCGCATCGACAATTCCCCAGGGGGAACCCCTAATTTCAACGCTACCGCAAGGGACCGACAGGTTCGGATCGCCGAGCGGAGTTATCCACAGGCGCTACTGCACGATGCGGTGAAGCGCGGACACGGCCCCAGCCCGGTGCTCATTCCACAACCGAACAACCTCATCGGCATCACCAGCGCGAACAGCCGCGATGATCGCCTTGTGCTCGGTGTGCACGCGGGCCCGGTTCTCCGAAGAGCTGTAGTACAGCGCGCGATACGCATCCGTCGCGTCCCACATGACCCGCACCAGGCGAGTCAGCCGCGGCATACCCGACGCCTCCAGCACCGTGAAGTGGAACCGCCGGTTCGCCGCGGCCATCCCCACGATGTCGTCGGCCGCGGCGGCCCGCATGATGTCTTCCTCGGCCTGCTCAAGGCGTTCGATGTCCTCCGAGGACATCAAGGGCACGGCTCGCAGAGTCGCCTCGGTTTCGAGCAGTTCACGAATCCGGTACACCTCAAGCAAATCGTCCAGCGAAAGATCCGCGACCTGATACCCCCGATGCGGCCGGTAGATGACCTGCCCCTCGCCTTCCAACGTCCGCAAAGCCTCGCGCAGCGGCACGCGGCTCACACCGAGTTTCTCGGCGAGTGCGTCCTGGCGGACGGGCGATCCGGGTGGCATCTCGCCGGTCAGGATGCCCCGCCGCAGCTCGGCGAGCACGAATTCCTGCGTGGTGGGCGGGCGTTTCATCGAGGATTGCTCCGGTACTCGGCAGGGGTACGGCTCAGGCTGATGGGGTTCGCGATGTGCGGCAACCCATCGATTGAAACAACCGGCGACAGGCCGACGGACGAGGCCAGCGCCACCGCCTCGGCCACGTCGTTGATAGGTCCACAAGGGACGCCCGCGTCGTTCAACACGGTGAACCAGTGCGCTGCGTCCTGTGTGGACAACCGAGAGTTGATCACGGCGGTCAACTCGGCCTGATTGGCGACGCGCAGGGAATTGGAAGCGAACCGAGGATCCACCGGCAGCGACAAAGCGGAACACAAGGCAGCGAACTGCTTGTCATTGCCAACGGCAAGCACGATCGGCCGATCCTTCGCCGAGAAGACGGCGTAAGGCGCGACGCTCGGATGCGCGTTGCCCATCGCGGTGGGCACGGCACCGGCCATCACGTACCCCGCGGACTGGTTGACCAGCGCGGACAGCAGTGACGACAGCAACGAGACTTCGACGAGTTGCCCCTCCCCGGAGGTCGACACGTGCCGCAAAGCCGCGAGGATCCCGGCCATCGCGTGCAGACCGGTGATCACGTCCACCAGCGCGACCCCGGCTTTTGTCGGTGAACCCGCCACACCGGTCACGCTCATCAACCCGCCGACGGCCTGAACAAGCAGGTCATAGCCGGGCAGCGAGGACGAAGGCCCGAACCCGGTGATCGAGCAGTACACCAATCGAGGATTCACCGCCGACAGCGACGCGTAGTCCAGGCCGTATCGGGCCATCGTGCCCGGCCGGAAGTTCTCGACCACGACGTCCGCCGACGAAGCCAGCTCCAGAGCCGCCGGATCCGCCAGATCCAGCGAGACCAAGCGCTTGTTCCGGTTGAGGCCCATGAAGTACGTGGACACGCCATCGACATGCGGCGGTCCCCACGCGCGGGTGTCGTCGCCGGTTCCCGGCCGTTCCACCTTGATGACCGTCGCCCCCAGGTCGGCGAGCAGCATCGTGGCGTACGGCCCGGCCAGCACGCGGCTGAAGTCGGCGATCGTCACGTCTGCCAGAGCTTGCACGAGGTGAACACTAGCATTGGAGAATTGATATTGGATCCAATTCTGGGTTAGCCTGCCAGTCATGACCCGTCTTGCCCCGCTGGACCTCGTCGACGCCGACGGCCTGCTCTCCGACGAGGAGCGCGCGATCCGCGACACGGTCCGCAAGTTCTGCACCGACCGGATCCGTCCCAACCTCGCGGAATGGTTCGAGCAGGGCGACCTGCCCGCGCGCGACCTGGCGCGGGAGATGGGCGACCTCGGCCTGCTCGGCATGCACCTGAAGGGCTACGGCGCCGCGGGTACGAACGCCGTCTCGTACGGCCTGGCCTGCCACGAGCTCGAAGCCGCCGACTCCGGCGTACGCAGCCTGGTCTCGGTGCAGGGCTCGCTCGCGATGTACGCGATCTACGCGTACGGCAGCGAAGAGCAGAAGAACGAGTGGCTGCCCCGGATGGTCACCGGCGAGGCGATCGGCTGCTTCGGCCTGACCGAGGCGGACTTCGGCTCCAACCCCGGCGGCATGCGCACCAACGCCAAGAAGGACGGTTCCGACTGGGTGCTCAACGGCACCAAGATGTGGATAACCAACGGCTCGATCGCCGACGTCGCGGTCGTCTGGGCGCGCACCGACGAGGGCATTCGCGGGTTCGTGGTCCCGACCACGACCAAGGGATTCCGGGCCAACGCCGTGCACGGCAAGCTCTCCCTGCGCGCGTCGATCACCAGCGAGCTCGTGCTGGAGGACGTCCGGCTGCCCGCGGACGCGGTCCTGCCACTGAGCAAGGGCTTGTCCAGCCCGCTCGGCTGCCTGACCGAGGCCCGGTTCGGCATCATCTTCGGGTCGATCGGCGCGGGCCGCGACTGCCTGGAGACCGCGATCGCGTACGCGGCCGACCGTGAGGTCTTCGACAAGCCGCTCTCGGCGTACCAGCTGACACAGGCCAAGCTCGCCGAAATGGCCGTTGAGCTGGGCAAAGGCATGCTGCTCGCGATCCAGATCGGCAGGCTGAAGGACGCCGGAACGCTCAAGGCCGAGCAGATCAGCGTGGGCAAGCTGAACAACGTCCGCGCGGCGCTGCAGATCGCCAGGGAAGCCCGCACGATTCTCGGGGCAAATGGGATCACCCTGGAGTATCCGGTCATGCGACATGCGAACAACCTGGAATCAGTGCTTACCTACGAGGGTACGAGTGAGGTGCACTTGCTCGTGATCGGTCAGGCTCTCACGGGTCAGGCCGCATTCCGCTGACCTAGGAGGGCTTGGACATGGGGGCGTTGTGGCACCCGTTCTCGGATATGGGTGCGGTCACCCAGAACGGCGAGTTCGTCGTCGCCCGTGGCGAGGGCGTGTACGTGTGGGACACCGAAGGCCGTAGGTATCTCGACGCGACCGCAGGGTTGTGGTTCGCCAACGTGGGACACGGCCGTCAGGAGCTGGCGGACGTCGCGGCCAAGCAAATGCGTGACATCGCCGCGTACTACACGTTCGGTGACGTGGCAACGCCGGCAACGGTGGAGCTCGCCGAACGGCTGTCGTCGATCGCACCGATGAAGGACACGAAGGTCTTCTTCACCAGCGGCGGGTCGGACTCGATCGACACGGCGCTGAAGCTGGCCCGCCGGTACTGGCATGAGCAGGGCAAACCGGAGAAGAACATCGTGATCGGCCGTGAGCGCGCCTACCACGGCACGCACGTCGGCGGCACGGCGTTGGCAGGCATCCCAGGCAACCGTGAGGGCTACGGCTCGCTGATGCCAGACGCCGCAACGGTCATGTGGGACTCAGCTGACGCCTTGCGGGCGGAGATCTCCCGAATCGGCGCCGACAAGATCGCGGCCTTCTTCTGTGAACCCGTGATCGGTGCCGGTGGCGTCTACCCGCCACCGGACGGATACCTGGCCGAAGTCCGGAATGTGTGCCGGGACAACGACATCCTCTTTGTCGCGGACGAGGTGATCACGGGATACGGCCGGATCGGCGGAGCCTGGTTCGCCAGCACGCGGTTCGACCTCGACCCGGACATGATCACCACGGCCAAGGGCCTGACGTCCGGTTACCTGCCCATGGGCGCGGTATTGATCGCCGGTCACGTCGCCGAACCGTTCTTCAAGCCAGGCGTGTGGTGGCGCCACGGGTACACGTACTCGGGTCACGCCACAAGTGCCGCGGTCGCACTGGCCAATTTGGACATCGTGGAACGGGAAGACCTGCTGTCATCGGCGGCACGCCTTGAGTCCACTCTGGACAAAGAGGTCAGCTCGCTCGCCGTGCACCCCGCTGTCGCCGAGGTGCGCAGTGGATTCGGCGCTGTCGCCGCTGTGCAGATGGTCGACGCCGGGGACGTTTTCACCATGATTCGCTTGCTGCGTAAGCACGGCGTGTCCGGCCGGGCGGTCGGTGCGGGCGGCCTGCAGATCTCGCCCGCGTTGACCATGACGGATTCCGAGGTCAGCGAGATGGTCGCCGGGTTCGACGAGGCCATCCGCGAGCTCCAACGCTGATCAAGGCTCGTGAGTGTTTAGTCCGGTTAGAACCGGCCTAAACACTCACGAGGGTTCTGCCCGCCACCGATGAACCCGGTGTACAGCAACTTGTTCGGCGAACTGTCCCCCAGAGAACTCGACGTCGCCCGGTTACTCGCGGCCGGGCAGACCAACCGTGATCGCCTCGGCGCTGTTCCTCTCACGCCGCACCGTCGAGCAGCACGTCGCCAACATCCTGCGCAAAATGGGCGTCAGCTCGCGGCAGGACCTGATCTCGTGATCATCCCTTAGTACGACCCGGCGCGTTCAGAACTTGTGTTGTGATTGTCGGTGTGCTGATGACCGGAGAAACCCATCGTTACGGACAGCGTCCCTGGTGGAACGTGTTCGTGGCTGGGGTCTTCTTCGGCGTCGGGCTTCTGCTGTACGCCATGGACCTGTACGCGCTCAGGACCGACAACCAGCTTCCCCTGTGGATTCTGATCATCCAGTCCGCGGTGTTGTGCGTCGCACAGATGTTCCGCCACAAGGCGCCGTTGCCCGCGCTGGCGATCGCATCCTGCATCCTGCTCTACGACATCGCCTACGACCTGCCGCTTCCGGTGATGCTGGTCTTCATCGACCTGCTGTTCAGCGCGACGCTGAGTGCCAGCAAGCGGACGGCCTGGGTGATTCTGGGCATCATGACCACCCTCGCCCTGGGCATCTCGCTGGTCGACGGCATCGTTTCGGAGAACTGGCGGCGTGCGTTCTTCAACATGGTGAACATGTTCACGCTGCTGGTCGTCCCGGTCTGGTGGTCGTTCAACATCCGCCAGCACGGTGAGCTCCTGCAGGCCGAACGGCAGCAGTCCAGGCAGATGCGCCAGATCGCCGCGCTCGACCGGCGGACCGCGGTCAACGCCGAACGCTCAAGGATGGCCCGTGACCTGCACGACGTGGTCGCGGGGCACCTCTCGGCGATCGCGATCCAGTCCGAGGCGCTGCTGTCGATGATCGACGACGAGAACGAGCGGAAACTCGTCCGGACAGTGCTGGAATCCGTGCGGGAGAACAGCCTCCAGTCGCTGGCCGAGATGCGCTCGATGATCGACCTGCTGCGTGCCGACGGCGGCGCGGCGGACCCACGCACCGCGCCGGCCCGTCTGGCCGAATTGGACAAACTGCTGGACTCCGCCAGAGCGGGCGGGCTTTCGCTGGAAGTGCACACGTCGTTCGGCGAACTGCCCGTCGCGGTCGACCTGGCGGCGTACCGAATCATCCAGGAAGCGTTGACGAACGCCCTGAAGCACGCGGGCGGTGGCGACGCGCGCGTCGAGGTGCAGGACCTAGGACATCAGTTGCTCATCGAAGTCACCAACGAAATGACCGGACCACCGGGCACAGGCACCGGGACAGGGCTGGTGAACATGCGGGAACGCGCACACGCGGTCGGCGGGGATTTCCAGGCGGGCCCCTGGCGCGGTGGCTGGCGGGTGCGTGCGGTGTTGCCAACGGGAGGAGTGGCGAATTGATTCGGGTATTGGTCGCGGACGACCACGCGGCGATCCGCGCCGGACTGGTGCTGATCCTGTCGCGAGCCGACGGCATCGAAGTCATCGGCGAAGCAGGAGACGGCGCCGCGGCCGTGCGGATGGCGAAAACGTTGCGGCCGGACGTGGCGCTGATGGACGTGCGAATGCCAGGCATGGACGGCATCGAGGCGACCGAGCAACTGGTCCGCGAAGGCGTGTGCGACGTCCTGGTCCTGACCACATTCGACCTGGACGAGTACGTCCACGGGGCGTTGCGAGCCGGTGCGGCCGGATTCCTGCTGAAGTCCGTGGAGGCGCCGCGTCTGGTCGAGGCGATCAAGCACGTCGCGGAAGGCGACGGAGTGCTGGAACCCAAGGTGACGCGGCGTCTGCTGAACGCGTTCGCCGCCAGCGCACCGAAACCGGCCCGCACACCGCCCGGACTCGACCAGTTGACCGACCGGGAACGGGAAGTCCTGATCTGCCTGGCGGAAGGACTGTCCAACCAGCAGATCGGCCGCAAGCTGTACATCGGCGAGACGACCGTGAAGACGCACGTGTCGCGCGTGCTGACCAAACTCGACCTGCAGTCACGGGTGCAGGCCGCGATCCTGGCCCAGGACGCTGGCCTGGTCCCCGACTGACAAAGCTCTACGTATTCGCTCGGCGAGGTTTGGCGTTTGCTCGGCGAGGTTTCGCGGGCGCCGACGAGCCGACATTCCGTGACGCTTGCCGTGCGAACCTGCTTGAGGATTCTCGGAGCGATCACGCTACGTGCTGCGGCCGTACCACCACGTGGACGACAAAACCCCGCCCAAAACTCACAAACCGCACACCCACCGAAGTCGCCAAGATCACCAACCAACCCCAAGGCAGCCCCCGCCCGTCCCAAGGGGGTGGGGCGCCCCGAGCGTCAATTCTACCGGGGAAAAGGGGTCTGGCCTGCGGGATCTAGGGACTTGTTCGTGCGAACGGTCCGTTCGTACGGTGTTCACCCGGATGCGTTACGTCCATCGGGACGGCGGTTTGGCGGGTGTTACTTGCCGACCACATGGTGAGATGATGCGTGGCCAGGCGCGGACCAGGCCTAAGGTCCGTGCTGGTCACCCGAATAGCCGACTACGGAAGGTGCCGTGTCCGACCCCTTACCGCTTGGCGGCGATGTCACGCCGGGTGCCGCGCGTTCGCTCCCGGCTGCCCTGTGGCGCGCGATTCGCCGCGACGCGTGGACGCTGACCTGCGCGATCATGGTCGTCGCGATTGTCCTGCTCGCTGTCGGCGCTGACCTCTGGGTTGCCATCGAAGGCCAGGACCTCAACGAGAACCTTGACGCGCTGGGCCCGGACGGCCTGCCAGCAGGCGCGCTCGGCGGTGTCAGCGGCGACCATTGGTTCGGCGTCCAGCCACTCAGAGGCATCGACCTGTTCGCCCTCGTTGCCTACGGCGCGCGAGTCAGCCTTCTGGTCGGCCTTGGTGCGACGGTGCTGGCCACCGTCCTCGGTGTGCTGATCGGGGCCAGCGCCGGGTACATCGGCGGCTGGTGGGATCGGGTGGTCTCGTGGGCATCGGACGTGATGCTCGGCTTTCCCTCCCTGGTCTTCATGATCGCGCTCGGCGCCGTCGCACCCATCGAGTTCCCACGGCAGCTGCTGCTGATCGTCGTGCTCGGGATCTTCGGCTGGCCGCGGGTCGCGCGCATCGTCCGCGCGCAGGTGCTCAGCTTGAGCAAGCGCAACTTCGTGTCGGCGTCCAGGGTGATGGGCGGCGGTACGTGGCATGTCTTCATCAAGCAGTTGCTGCCCAACCTGTGGGCACCCATCATCATCGTGTCCAGCCTGACGATTCCGTCGATGATCGGCAACGAGGCCGCGCTGTCGTTCCTCGGTGCCGGTGTGCTTCCGCCGACGCCGAGTTGGGGACGGACCATTTCGGACGCCATCGACTACTTCGAGACCGATCCGATGTACCTCGTCTTCCCCGGGCTGATGCTGTTCCTGATCACGTTGGCGTTCAACGTGGTCGGCGACAGCATCCGGGATGAGCTTGACCCGAGGTCGGAGGGCCGGGGCTGATGCGCGTCTTCAAATTCGTGGCAGGCCGGTTCGCTGGCATGCTCGTCGTTCTGCTGCTCGTCTCGTTCATCACGTTCCTGGTCTTCTATGTCCTGCCGTCGGATCCGGCGCAACTCGCGTGCGGTCGCCCGTGCTCGCCGCAGGCGCTGGAACTCGCGCGGGACTTCATGGGCTACAACGTCCCTTGGTACCAGCAGTACTTCGACTTCATCGGCGGGATCTTCACCGGGCGGACGTTCGGCAGTGGACAGACCGCGATCCAGTGCCCGGCGCCGTGTTTCGGTTACGACTTCCAGAACAACGCCGAAGTCCTCGACCAGATCCTCGACCGTGTCGAGGTGAGCGTCTCGGTCGCCATCGGTGCCGCGATCATCTGGTTGGTCACCGGTGTCGGGCTCGGCGTCGTCTCGGCGCTCAAGCGCGGCACGCCACTGGACCGGATCACCATGGGCGTGGCCATGGCGGGCGTGTCGATGCCCGCGTACCTCGCCGGAATGCTCGGCATCACGATCTTCGCGTTCGGCTTGGACGTGGTGCCCAAGAACGGTTACGTGCCCATCGGCGAAGACGTCGTGCAGTGGGCGTGGCACCTCGTCACACCGTGGCTGGTGCTGGCCTTCCTGCACGCCGCGATCTACGCCCGGCTCACCAGGGGCCAGATGCTGGAAACCCTTGGCGAGGACTTCATCCGCACGGCCCGCGCGAAAGGCCTGACCGAGCGCAAAGTCGTTGGCAAGCATGCGTTGCGCAACGTCCTGCTGCCGGTGGTCACGGTGTTCGGTGTGGACCTTGGCCTGTTGCTCGCCGGAACCGTGATCACCGAACGGATCTTCAGCATGCCGGGCGTCGGCATGCTGCTCGTCGACTCGATCAGGAGTTTGAACCTGCCGATTCTGCTTGGTGTCACGCTGTTCGCGGCGCTGGCGGTCACGGTCGTCAACTTCCTGGTCGATCTGTTCTACGGTGTGCTCGACCCACGGGCACGCCTGACATGAAGGGGAACCCATGAAACGCAGGCATTCGCTCGCCGGGATCGCAGCGGTGGCCGTGTTGCTGGCCGCCTGCGGCGCCAACGACAAGCCGGCCGGGCAGAACGGCGGCGGTACGGTCAAGCAGGGCGGCACGCTCTACCTGCTGGCCGACTCGCCGACCCAGCAGTACGACCCGGCGCGCAGCTCCAGCCTGGTGGTCACCGGTCTGCAGTTCGTGCACCGGCGACTGACATCGTGGAAGGTCGCACCCGGCCAGGACACCACGATCGTGCCCGACTTGGCCACCGACACCGGCAAGCCGAGCGACGGCGGCAAGACATGGACCTTCACACTGAAGGACGGCCTGAAGTACAGCGACGGCACGCCGATCAAGTCCGCGGACGTCAAATGGGGCCTCGAGCGGTCGTTCGCGCCCGCGTTCTCCGGCGGTCTGGCCTACCACAAGGATTTGCTGTCGCCCGGACTGACGTACAAGGGACCGTTCGACGGCGGCCAGGAGCTCAGCTCGATCGAGACCCCGGACGACAAGACGATCATCTTCAAGCTTGCCCGCCCGTACGGTGACTGGAACTGGGTGGCCAGCACGCCCGCGTTCGCGCCGGTGCCCAAGGGCAAGGGCGCGGAGGCCAACTACGGCGAGAAGCCGGTCGCCTCTGGGCCGTACCAGATCGAGACGTTCGAGCGCGGCAAGCAGGCTGTGCTCGTGCGCAACCCGAACTTCGACCCGAAGACCGACGAGACGCGCCCGGCCTACCCAGACCGCGTGATCTGGCAGTTCAGCCAGCAGACCAACGTGATCTCCAAGCGGCTGATCGACGACAGCGGCGACGACAAGAACGCGTTCGGTGTCTCGTTCGCGTCGCCCGCGCAGCTCGCGCAGATCACCGGCAACGCGTCCGCGAAGTCCCGTCTGGTCACGTCGGAATCCGGTGCGCTGGCTTACCTCGCGCTGAACACGCAGCGCGGCAAGCTGACGGATGTCAACGTGCGCAAGGCTTTCCAGTACGCGGTCAACAAGTCGGCCTTCCAGGTCGCCAGCGCGGGCAACGCGCAGCTGGCCGGTGACGTCGCCACCACGCTGATCACACCAGGCCTGGCCGGTCGTGAGCAGTTCGATCTGTACCAGACCAAGCCCGAAGGCGAGCCGAACAAGGCCAAGGACATGCTGGCCGCGGCCGGTCAGCCGAACGGTCTGGACGGCCTGGTGCTGGCGACCCGTGCGGAGAACGACTGGCCGCGCAAGGCCGAGTCGATCCAGTCGAGCTTGGCCGCGGCGGGCATCAAGGTGACGATCAAGCCGCTGGACGAGGAGACCTTCACCGCTGAGGTGCAGAACAAGGACAACCCGGACTACGATCTGGTGCTCACCTCGTGGCAGCCGGACATCCCGTCGGCCAACGCGAACATCCAGCCGTTGTTCCAGTCCACTGAGATCGGTGGCGGTGGCTACAACACCGCGCGCTACAACAACCCTGAGGTCGACCGGCTGATCACCGAGGCACAGGCCACAGTGGACCAGGCCGAGGCCGGTAAGAAGTGGGCCGAGCTGGACAAGAAGATCATGGCCGACTCGCCGGTCGTCCCGCTGATCTACACCCGCAACTCGTACCTGCACGGTTCGGCGGTCGGCAACGTCAAGATCGGCCGGTTCCCGGCATACGCGGACTACCGGCAGTTCGGAATCATTCAGTGACGGATTTGCTGCAACTGGAAGGAGTCGAGGTCAGCTTCGGCTCCTTCCAAGCGGTGCGCTCGGTCACCTACTCCGTCGCGGCTGGCGAAGTCGTTGCCGTGGTGGGGGAATCGGGTTCGGGCAAGACTGTGACGGCGATGTCCCTGCTGGGATTGCTGCCGTCGACCGCGAAGGTGTCCGGCCGTGCCTTGCTGGACGGCCGGGACCTCTACGACATGCCGCCCGCGGACCTGCGCAAGGTCCGCGGCGGTGACGTCGGCATGGTGTTCCAGGAGCCGATGAGCGCGCTCAACCCGGTTTTCACCGTGGGCGACCAGCTCGTCGAGGCGATCAAAGTCCACCAGGAACTGTCCACAGCGGACGCCCGCAGCCGGGCGATCGAGTTGCTGGAACTGGTCGGCCTGCCCGAACCGGATCGCAGGTTCCGCTCGTACCCGCACGAGCTGTCCGGTGGTCAGCTGCAGCGGATCGTGATCGCGATGGCGGTGGCCAACGAGCCGAAACTGTTGATCGCGGACGAACCGACCACCGCACTGGACGTCACAGTCCAGGCAGAGATCCTGGAGTTGTTGCGGGACCTGCGAAACCGGATCCAGACCGCGATCCTGCTGATCACGCACGACATGGGCGTGGTCGCGGACCTCGCCGACCGGGTCGTGGTGATGTACGACGGCCAGGTCGTCGAACAGGGCACAGTGACCGAGATCTTCACTGCGCCCAACGAGAAGTACACCCAGGAGCTGCTCGGTTCGGTGATCACGCTCGGCTCCCGGGCGACCGAGGGCGTCGAACGAGCGCTTGCTTCAGACTTGGTGGTTCGCGAGAACCACCTCGCGGTCGCCGACCACCCGGCGACGGAGTCCGTACCGGATGTGCCTGCCGACAAGCCGGTGCTGAGCGTGGAGAACCTGTCCGTGGTCTACGGCGGCAGGTTCCGGGCGATCTCCGTGCACGCGGCCGACCAGGTCAGCCTGCACATCGAGCCCGGTGAGGTGCTCGGCCTCGTCGGTGAATCGGGCTCCGGCAAGAGCACGGTGGCCGGTGCGGTCACGGGTCTGGTCAAGGCGACCAGTGGCTGCGTCAGGGTCAATGGTGTCGACATCGCGCGTGTACGCGGCCGTGCCGCCAAAGCGTTGCGGCGCAACATAGGTGTGGTTTTCCAAGACCCGTTGTCGTCGCTGAACCCGCGTACCCCGGTCGGCGACAGCGTGGCCGAGCCGATCCGGCTGCACAAAGCGCTCAATGGGTCCGATGTGGACAAGCGGGTCGCCGAATTGCTGGAATCTGTCCAGCTTTCCGCTTCGCTGCGGACACGGTACCCGCATGAGTTGTCCGGTGGGCAAAGGCAGCGCGTGTGCATCGCACGGGCACTGGCGCTCAATCCAATCTTGCTGATCGCGGACGAGCCGACCAGTGCGCTGGACGTCTCGGTGCAGGCCAAGGTGCTCGACCTGTTCCGTTCCCTGCAAAAGGAACACGGTTTCGCGTGCCTGTTCATCAGCCACGACCTCGCGGTGATCGAGCAGCTCGCCGGACGGGTCGCGGTGATGCACCGAGGGCACGTGGTGGAACAAGGGCCGACGAAAGGCGTCCTGGCCGAGCCGATCCACCCGTACACCCAACGCTTGCTCGCCGCGGCGCCGGTCGCGGATCCAGCGGAACAACGTCGCCGCCGCGAGGCATGGCGACAGCTCACATAGGACGGTCGTCGGCCCACGGCTGGGTGGATTCGAGTTGGCGGGCCAGTGCCAGCAGCGTTGGCTCGCCGCCCAGACCGGCGATGAACTGAACGCCGAGCGGAAGTCCTTGCGGGGTACGGTAAAGCGGCACGGACATGGCCGGGCGCCCGGTGATGTTCGCGAGTTGTGTGAACGGAACCGGAGCCAGGTTCCTGATCGTCTGATCGGTCCACGTTTTCGTTCTGCTCAACGGCCCGGCCAGCTTGAGCCGCAACAGGATCTGCCCAAGGGCCTTCAAGGCGGGTGGCGAGTCGAGCTCACCGATCCGCGCCGGCGGACGGGCGAGCGTCGGCGTGAGCAACAGGTCGTAGCGTTCGTGGAACGCGGCCAGTGCCCGCGTGTAGTCGTTCCACCGCAGGTGCGCCGCTAGGTACTCAGGCGAGGAAATCCGCCACGCGGCGATCGCGAACAGGCGGGTGTCGAGTTCGAAGTCCCCGGGACGGGCCCCATGGGTGCGCTGGATCTCCGCGATGACGGCGGCGGCGTTGACGCTCCACGCCAATAGGAAATCGCGGCCGAGCTGCTGTCCGTCGATGTCCGGCGCGGCCGCCTCGACTTCGTGCCCGAGTTTCTCGAGCACAGTCACGGCATGGTCGACCGCGGCGATGGCGTCCTCATGGACCGGAGTCCCGATGGGGGACTGTGTCGTGAACCCGATCCTGAGCTTGCCCGGTTCACGGGCGGCCAGCTCGGCAAAGGAAACGTCGGGAAGCGCGGAAAGGTAAGGACCACCGAGGTCGCGGGTGGCGGTCAGCACGTCAAGAATCGCCGCGGTGTCCCGGACCGTCCGGGAAATCACGCCATCGGTTGCCGCCCCATGGAAAGACTCGGCGCGCCGCGGTCCACTCGACAACAGACCACGGCTCGGCTTGAGTCCGAACAAGCCACAACAAGCGGCGGGGATACGGATCGAGCCACCACCATCGCTGGCACCGGCAACGGGCACAATGCCGCCCGCCACCGCCGCGGCAGCGCCTCCCGAGGACCCGCCTGGCGTGTGCGCGAGGTTCCACGGGTTACGAGTCACCCCGGTCGCCTCGGGTTCGGTGACAGCCTTCGTACCGAACTCGGGCGTGGCGGTCTTGCCGAAGATGACGAGCCCGGCGTCCAGCCAACGCTGAACGGTCACGCTATGGCTGGGCGCGGGGTGGTGGCGCAGCGACCGGGAACCCGAGCCGGTGGGCAGACCCTGGTAGTCCTGGCCCAGGTCCTTGATCAGGAACGGAACTCCGGCAAACGGCCCTGTCGCGGTCGCGGCCTGCTTCCTGGCGATGTCGTACATCGGGTAGACGATCGCGTTCAGCTTCGGATTGACCTGCTCGGCCCGTTCGATCGCCGCGTCCAGCAGCTCGACGGCCGACACTTCGCCACGCGCCACCAGTTCGGCCAGGCCGACCGCGTCGTACCGCCGGTACTCGTCGTAGTCCAAGTGTCCACCTTACTCCGGGCCTCTGATTTTTATACCTGAGTAGGAAGCACGCTTTCCAGACCACGGAAGTGCCACGACTTTCGGGGCTGGACATGACCTTCGGTTGCGCGTAGGACCACGGCATGGGCACGAGAAGAACGTTCTTGTCTGCATCCATCGCCGCGGCCGCGGTGGCGAGCACCGGTATCCCGGCCGGTGCCGAGCAACTCGGGGACCGCGGCCCGGGCAAGCCGGTCAAGCCACAACCGCCGGACGCCGACCTGCGGGCGATCCTGCGGGAGATCGATCACCAGCGGATCGAGGCGATCGTCCGCAAGCTGGCCTCGTTCGGCACCAGGCACACGCTGTCCTCGCAGGATGATCCGGTCCGTGGCATCGGCGCGGCCCGTGACTGGATCTTCGCCGAGATGGGCAAGTGGGCCAACGAGAACATGAAGGTCGAGCTGCAGTCCTACATCCAGCAGCCGGCGCCGCCCCGGATCCCCGAGGCGGTCCGGATCACCAACGTGATGGCCACTCTGCGCGGATCCACATCGCCGGACCGGATCTACGTGGTCTCCGGCCATTACGACTCACGTTGCACAGACCCCAACGATTTCACGAAAGACTCGCCAGGTGCGAACGACGACGCCTCGGGCGTCGCGGTCTCGATGGAACTGGCGCGGATCATGTCGAAGCGCCGTCCGGAAGCGACGATTGTCTTCGCGGCGGTCGCCGGAGAAGAGCAAGGCCTGCACGGCGCCAGGCACATGGCGACGCAGTACAAGACCGCGGGTGCGGACATCCAGGCGATGTTCACCAACGACATCGTCGGCAGCAGCACGGCCGACGACGGCACCCGCGACCCCAGGACGGTCCGCCTCTTCGCCGAGGGCGTCCCGACCGCGGAAACCCCTGCGGAAGCCAATATCCGGCGGTCTGTCGGTGGCGAGAACGACTCCACTTCACGCCAGCTGTCCCGGTTCGTACGCAGTGTCGCGGTGAACGACGCGACCGGAATGAACGTGCGCGTGATCTACCGAAGGGACAGGTATCTGCGCGGCGGCGACCACATCCCGTTCCTGGAGCAGGCCTACCCGGCCGCCAGGTTCACGGAAACGAACGAGAACTACGCCCACCAGCACCAGGATGTCCGGGTGGAGAACGGCGTGCAGTTCGGTGACCTGCCGGAGTTCTGCGATTTCCCGTACATCGCAAGGGTTGCGAAGGTCAACGCGGCCACACTCTGGTCACTGGCGAACGGCCCCGGCACGCCGAAAGGCGTCCGGATCAACACGTCCAGGCTGACCAACGAGACGGATCTGTTGTGGCAGCGTGGAACCGAGCCTGACCTCGCGGGCTACGAGGTCGTCTGGCGCGAGACCACGGCCAACGACTGGACGCACTACATCGACGTCGGTGACGTCACGAAAGCCGTGATCGACCTGTCCAAGGACAACGTGTTCTTCGGCGTCCGCGCCTACGACAAGGCCGGACACCGAAGCCCGGTGGCGTTCCCGACGCCGCAGTCCTGAGGATCCCTCGTGAGTGGTTCGTCCGGACGAACCACTCACGAGGGCAGACCACTTTAGACTCTGATGCAGGCGTGGTTGGTCGCGCCGACGGCCGAACCACAGACCAGGGTGCCGTCCCGGTAGTTCTTGTTCATGGCGACCTTGTACCTCACTCGAGGGGTCGGTGCCGTCCAGCTGTCGCTCGCGATGAAGATCTTGAGGCGAAGGGGGTCGCCATCGCGCACGGAAACCGTGGCGTCAGCTACCCGCTTCACGCCACCGGACCCGTCATAGATGTCGGCCGCGATACAGAAACTGGCATTGCAGTAGGCCTTGACGTCGGCATGGGCCGTTCCGGCGTTGATCGTGAACAGCGTTCCCATCGCGGCGGCGGCGGTGAGAACGGAAGCGATTCGTTTGGTCATGGCGTGAAGCCTGGACCAGCGAACTTCAGCAATCCTTGTGATCGACCGCAAGCCGATCACAAGGACGTTCAGTTGCCCACCTCGGTGATCCGGATGACGGCGGTCCCGGCCTCATCGGACGCCGCGAGGTCGACTTCGCCGGAGATCGCCCAGTCGTGGTCACCGGCCGGGTCGTCGATGATCTGACGGACCAGCCACATGTCCGGCTTCTGCTCCACGACAAAGAGGTGTGGTCCACGGGCCTCGGGACCTGCTGGAAGCGAGTCGTGCTCCTCGAAGTAGGGCGTGAGGGCTTCCTCCCAGGCCTCGTAGTCCCAGCCGTCGGCGGCGTCGAGTTGGCCGAGTTCGTAGTAATCGCGGCGGGACGCCAATTCCACGCGACGGAAGAACGCGTTGCGCACCAGGACACGGAAAGCGCGGGCGTTCTGGGTGACGCCGGGCGGAATGTCGTCCTGCTGCTGGATTTCCTCGTCGTCCGGGTTGGCCAGCTTCTCCCACTCGTCGATCAGGCTGGAGTCGACCTGGCGGACCAGTTCGCCGAGCCATTCGACCAGGTCCTGCAGTTCCTCGGTCTTGGCCTCGTCCGGCACGGTCTGCTTGACCGCCTTGTACGCGTCCGCCAAATACCGCAGTACCAACCCTTCCGACCGAGCCAGCTGGTAGAAGCTGACATAGTCGGCGAAGTTCATCGCGCGCTCGTACATGTCGCGCACGACGGCTTTGGGCTCGAGGTGGTAGTCCGCGACCCATGGGTGGCCTTGCCGGTACATCTCGTACGCGGCCTGCAGCAGTTCCACCAAAGGCTCGGGATGCTTGACGTCTTCCAGCAACGCCATCCGCTCGTCGTACTCGATGCCCTCGGCCTTCATCTTGTTCACGGCCTCGCCGCGCGCCTTGTGTTGCTGCGCGGACAGAATCTGCCGTGGACTTTCCAAAGTGGACTCGATGACCGAGAGGACGTCCAGCGGGTAACTCGGCGATTCCTTGTCCAGCAAGTCGATCGCGGCGAGGGCGAGCGGGGACAGCGGTTGGTTCAACGCGAAGTCGAACTGCAGATCGACGGTCAGCCGGACCGTACGGCCGGTCTCGTCCGGTTCGTCCAGCTTCTCGACCACACCCGCGGCGAGCAGGGCGCGGTAGATCGCGATCGACCGGCGGATGAGCCTGCGTTGTGACGCGCGGTCCTCGTGGTTGTCCTCAAGCAGGTGCCGCATGGCTTTGAACGCGTCGCCTGGGCGGCCGATCACGTTCAGTAGCATGGAATGGCTGACCGCGAAGCTGGACGTCAGCGGCTCCGGCTCGGCCGCGATCAACCGCTCGAACGTTTGCTTGCTCCACGAGACGAAGCCCTCTGGCGGCTTCTTGCGGACGACCTTGCGGCGCTTCTTGGGATCATCGCCCGCCTTGGCGAGCAAGCGCTCGTTCTCGACCTCGTGCTCCGGCGCCTGGACGACGACGTTGCCGACGGTGTCGTACCCGGCGCGACCCGCCCGCCCGGCGATCTGGTGGAACTCACGCGCCTTGAGGTGCCGCGTCTTCGTACCGTCGTATTTGGACAGTCCGGTGAACAGGACGGTCCGAATTGGAACGTTGATGCCGACGCCGAGGGTGTCGGTACCGCAGATGATCTTCAGCAGGCCGGCTTGGGCGAGACGCTCCACGAGTCGCCGGTACTTCGGCAGCATGCCCGCGTGGTGCACGCCGATGCCGTGCCGGACAAGGCGGGACAGCGTTTTGCCGAAGCCGGACGTGAACCGGAACCGCCCGATCATCCGGGCGATTTGGTCTTTTTCCTCGCGCGTGGAGACGTTGATGCTCATCAACGCGCTGGCGCGTTCGATCGCGGACGCCTGCGTGAAGTGCACGACGTAAATCGGGGACTGGTTGGTGTACAGCAGTTCCTCGAGCGTCTCGTGCATCGGCGTCATCGCGTAGTTGTAGTAAAGCGGGACCGGCCGTTGCGCCGAGCTGACCACAGTGGTCTGTCGCCCGGTCCGGCGCGTGAGGTCCTTTTCGAACCGCGTGACGTCGCCGAGCGTCGCGGACATCAGGATGAACTGGGCCTTGGGCAACTCCAGCAGCGGAACCTGCCACGCCCAGCCGCGCTCGGGCTCGGAGTAGAAGTGGAACTCGTCCATGACGACCTGGCCGACGTCGGCATCGGCGCCGTCACGCAGCGCGATGTTGGCCAGGATCTCGGCGGTGCAGCAGATGATCGGCGCGCCCGCGTTCACACTGGAGTCGCCGGTCATCATGCCGACGTTCTCGGCCCCGAACACCTCGCACAGGTCGAAGAACTTCTCCGACACGAGGGCCTTGATCGGGGCGGTGTAGTAACTGCGCCGCTGCTCGGCCATGGCCGCGAAGTGCGCACCCACCGCGACCAGGCTCTTTCCCGAGCCGGTCGGTGTCGCCAGGATCACGTTCGATCCGGAGACGACCTCGATGAGGGCCTCCTCCTGCGCGGGGTAGAGGCTGAGCCCACGGTCGGCCGCCCAGGTGGAGAACGCGTCGAACAGAGCGTCCGGGTCAGGGCTGGCGGGTACGAGTTCGGTGAGTGTCATGACCCTTTCAAACTTAGCCGACGGCGGCCGGTTGTCAGGCGGCCGTGCGACCCTGGTGAAGTGATCGACCTCGAGCCAGTCCTGGCGCGCACGGCCAGGCTGCGCGGGATGACCGCCCAGCGGATCCGGATCCGTGAGGACGGCGTGCTGACGTTTCTGCTCAGTCATACGGGTGATCAGCGGTGGACCGTGTGGATCTACTCGAAGGCATGGCGGGTCGAATCGGCGACGAAGGTGTTCGCCACCGCGCGTGCGCTCAACGGCCGACGCCTGCTGAGCGTGGACATAGAACCGCCGAGCCTCGACACCACATTCAGGTTCTCGACGCGCGCACTGCGGGTGTTTCCCGTCACCGCGCGCGAGGACACGCAGTCATGGCAGCAGTGGTCATTGCGCTCACCCGACGGCGAGGTATGGGACATCGGCCCCGGCAGCACGTGGGCGGTCCGATGAGCCTTGAGCGCGTGTACGGCCTGGTGGGCTGGACCGTCCAGCAGGCAAGGCTGAACCTGTTGTCGGGTTCGTCGATCACGATCGAGCTGGGCGGCTGCCTGGTGTTGATCAACGACGCCGCGTGGCGAATCGAGGACGAAGAAGAGTTCCTCGTGGCCAGTGCGGACGACCGGGACTACATCCGGGGAATGATCACCGAGCTGGACGGCCGGAGGCTGACCGAGGTGAAGGTGTCGAATTTCCTGGATCTGACGATGGATTTCGACGGCCTTCGGTTGATCACCTTCGCGCTGCCCGCGGACGAGCACCACTGGTCGGTGCAGTTCGAGGACGACACAGTGTTCTTCGCCGGGCCGCAGGCTGGCGGGACGGGGTCGTCCCACCAGCCCAGATGACCTCGATCAGTTCGGCTGGAACAGGCTGAACGACGTGCCCTGGTCGTCCTGGCAGTGCGAGATCCGGCCGAAGCCGGGGATGGGGATGGTGTCGCCGGGCTTGCCGCCGAGCTCACCTATCTTGGTGAGGGTGGCGTCGAGGTCGGCGACGTGGAAGTAGACGCGGCTGGCGGGCAGCTCGGCGGACTTCGGCGCGATCGCGCCCGCGGCGCCGTTGGTGACGAGGTGATAGTCCTGGCCCTCGAACGGCGCGGTCTGCCACCCGAGGACGGCGCCGTAGAACTTGGTCGCCTTGGCGGTGTCGTCGACGGCCAGCTCGAACCAGTTGACTTCGCCTGACATGGTGTTTCCCTTCGAGTCGGAACCAACTGACCCAAAGGACGACCAGGTCAGCCCGAACTCGACACCGACGCCGAAGAAATTTTGAGCAAGTGGTGCCAGGCCGACTCGGGGAAGGTCAGGGTGCCGCCGGACCGGTGCTTGGTGTCACGGACAGCGACGGCGCCAGGCACGAACGCAACTTCGACACAGTCCTCGCCGGACCCACTGAAGCGACCAGCCTTTTTGTTGACGACCCGGCCCGGCTTACTGGCTGGACTTCCGCCACTCGGTGGCCACAAGATCCATCTTGTTTCACCTTGGGTCGAAATCGGCTGCCATGTGCGCGAGGAAGTCCACCGATTCGGCGAATCCAGCGCCAACTGCCGCCACTACACGATCGGGGTCTTGTTCTGTGGGTCGTTCGAAGTCGTGTGGATAGACCCGGAACCGAAGGCACTTGACGAATCGGCCTGACCGATGATCTCATCAGCGGCAGCGTCGCAGTGCACCCGGCAAGGAGACCGCCGAGGGCGCGGAGGCGTGGAACTACAAGGAAGACCTTGGATTCAACGAGCCGCATCGCGGCTTTCGGTACCCAACTCATCGAAGTGCATGACTGGCTGCGCGAGCAGCTGGCGCAGCTGCGCGCGGACGTCGACGCAGGAACCGGCCAGCCAAGGAAGTTGCAGGCGCACTGCCTGACCTTCTGCTCGGCCCTCACCACCCACCACACCGGCGAGGACAGTGGTGCGTTTCCCGAACTGGCAAGGCAATTCCCTGCCCTGAAACCCGTTCTGGAACAGCTGACGCAGGACCACGACATGATCACAATATTGCTGAACCGCCTGGAACAGCTGGACTTCACTGACCAAGCCGAAGCCCAGCGCGAACTCAACGGCATAGAAGCGATCATGGAATCCCACTTCGCCTACGAGGAACGAAAAATCGTCGAAGCCCTCAACGCCCTCGACATACCCGAGTGGGACAACCCAGAATTCCTCCGCCAAACCTAATCCCCACCACCACCCCCACAGCGTGTCCACCTTTCCAGCACACCATGTCGCACGTTCCGACACACCGTGTCGCGCGTTCAGGCACACCGTGTCCACCTTTGCAGCACATCGTGTCGACCGTTGCAGCACATCGTGTCCACCGTTGCGGCAGGCCGTGTCGCACGTTCCGACACGCCATGTCCACCGTTGCGGCAGGCCGTGTCGCACGTTCCGACACGCCATGTCCGCCTTTGCGGCAGGCCGTGTCGCACGTTCCGGCACCATGAAATTCCCCTCGCAGTTCTGGAAGGGGAATTCATGGTGCCGGAGTGGTGGACTCACTGTGTCGGTGTGGTGGACACGCCGAGTTGGGTTAGGCGGGTTTGCAGGAAGCGGCGGTCAGAGTCCTCTGTGGCCAGTGCCAAGGCCCGGCGATAGGCCTCAGCGGCCTCATCCACACGACCTAACCGGCGCAAAAGGTCCGCCCGGGCCGAGTGCATCAAGTGGAACTTCTCCAGACCCTCGATCCCGTCGATCAGCTTGAGGCCGGCCTCGGGCCCGTCAGCCATCGCCACCGCGACCGCCAAGTTCAGGTTGATCACCGGCGTCGGATACCTCGACGCCAACTCCGTATACAGCGCAACGATTTGCAGCCAGTCCGTGTCCTCCGACTGGGCGGCCTGCGAGTGCACGGCGGCGATCGCTGCCTGCAACTGATATCTGCCGAGTCGGCGCATTTGCAGCGCCCGATCGAGGATTCCGATCCCCTCCGCTATCTCAGCGTGGTCCCAGAGCGTCCGGTCTTGATCTTCCAACAGGACAAGATCACCCGATTGTGTACGTCTCGCGCCCCGCCGGGAGTCCTGCAACAGCATCAAAGCCAGCAGCCCGAGCGCCTCCGGCTCGTCGGGCATCAGCGAAGCGATCAGCTTGCCCAGCCGGATCGCCTCATCTGCCAGCACACGATCAGCGGCCGTGTACCCCTGCGTGTACACCAGATACACCACCGCGAGCACGGCCGAAAGGCGTTGCGGCAGTTGGTGATCGGCAGGCACTGCGAACGAAATCCCAGCATCACGGATCTTACGCTTCGCCCGCACCAACCGCTGCGCCATTGTGGACTCCGGCACGAGGAACTCACGCCCGATCTGCGCCGCCGTCAACCCAGCGACCGCCTGCAACGTCAACGCCACGCGAGCCTCAAGGGACAACGCCGGATGGCAACACGTGAAGATCAGCGACAGCCGCTCGTCCCCGACATTCAGCAACGTGTCTTCGCTGTGCTCCTCCAACACCGGAGCCACAACATGCGTAGGAGCGCGCCGAGCGCGCCGGATTCGGTCGATCGCGCGGTTGCGGGCCACCGTCAGCAGCCACGCCACCGGGTCGTCGGGCACCGTCGACCAGCTTCGTAGCGCTTGTGCGCACGCGTCCTGCAACGAGTCCTCGGCCAGCTCCATATCGCCGAGGACTCGCGTCAGCGCTGCGAGCATCCGTGTCCGATGCTCCCGGAACACCAGCTCGACGGCGTGCATCTACCGGATGTCGACTTCCAGCACCGGCCGGATCTCCACCGAGCCCAGCTTGGCCAGCGGGCACAACGTCGCCAGCTCGATGGCCTCGTCCAGGTCCTTGCAATCGAGCATGAAATACCCGCCCAGCTGCTCGTGCGTCTCGGCGAACGGGCCGTCGGTGATCAGCGTGTCGTCATCACGCACGCGCACCGTCGTGGCCGTGTCGGGCAGGTGCAGCGGGTCGGCCGCCAGGAACACACCGCGGTCCTTCAGATCCTTGACGTACGCGTCGACCTGGTCGTAGCCGTCCGGCATCTGCTCGCGGTGGCAGTCGTAGATCAACAACATGTAGCGCATTCGTCCTCCTTCGCTCAGGAGAATGACGACCCACCCGGCCCGGACTCGACATCCGGGCCGGGAGAAAATCTACGCCTTGGCGATCGACGGCAGCCAGTCCACGACCGAGCCCTCGGCGTCGTCCGCGTACAGGTCCTCGTGCTCCAGGTCGTCGAACGCCTGCTCGTCGAACGCGGCGAAGGCGAGCTTGAGCGTGTCCTCGTCCAGCAGACCGGACGCGGCCAGCTCGGTCCGCGCGCGACCCTTCAGCACGTGCAGCGCCAGCGCCTCGGCCGAGTTGGTCGGCGGGCGCCACTCGTCCTCGGTCAGCCGCTCGCCCACGATCACCGTCGCGATCAGGAACCGCTTGGCGAACCAGGCCGAGTACTGGTCGGCGAACGCCTTCGGCAGCTCGTCGACCACCAGCAGCTCTTCGTGCTGGTCGGCCGTGGTGTCGTCCTCGTCGAGCGCCTTGACGTCGTCGAACAGCTCGTCGATGACCACCACGACGGCCTCGGCGAGCGCACCCTGCACCAGCCGGGCCTGCTCGGGCGAGACGCCGTCCTCGGTGCCGAACGCGTCCGTGCCCAGTGCCGTTACCAGCTCGGACGCGGCCGCCAGCAGGTCGCGGCGTTCGTCCAGTTCGTCCTCGGAGAGCTCGATCAGCTCGACCTCGTCGTCCTCGAGCTCCTCAGCCTCGGCGGGGTCATCCTCGAGGGCGGTCTCGAGGTCCTCGTCGCTGACGGTGACCTCGCAGGTCCCGACCGTCCAGTCGGCGAGCAGCTCGGTGCGCTCGAGCAGCTCGGTCAGCACCGACCGGGCCGCCTCCTCGGCGAACGCCAGCGCGGGAGCCTCGACCAGCCACTTGATCGAGGCGCCACCCGGGTGGGCGGACACTTCGTGATCGAGCGGCTCGATCTCGACACCGTCGGGTCCTTCGATGCCGGCCAGCAGGTCAAGCTGCTCGTCGAGCAGCGACACGACGCCGTGGCGGTGCAGTGCGTCCAGTTCCGTGGTGCCCGCCGGCGGGGCGACCTCGGCCTTGAGCTGGTATTCCATGACGCGGAGTTAACCACTCGACGCGGCGTCGGCTGCACGCAGCCGTCGCGGAAGGTAGCGGGCTCCCGACCCATGGGACGCCACATCGTCGTTCGGGTTGGAGAACGTGCACGTCCGCAGGGACAGGCAGCCGCAGCCGATGCACGAGTCGAGGTCGTCCCGCAGCGTCTCGAGGGCCTGGATCTGCTCGTTGATCCGGTCCTTCCAGCCCCGCGAGAGCCGGTTCCAGTCGGATTTCGTCGGCGTACGGCCCTGCGGCAGGGTGGCCAGCGCCTCGGCGATCTCATCGAGCGTCAGCCCGACATTGCGGGCCGCGCGGATGAACGCCAAGCGCCGCAGCACGCCTCGTTCGTACCGGCGCTGGTCGCCGGTCGTCCTCGTCGAGGAGATCAGGCCGAGGCTGTCGTAGTAGCGCAACGCCGACGGCGCGAATCCGCTGCGCCGCGCGACCTCGCCGACCGCGAGCAGGTCCCTGGTGTGCATAGCCGCCCTTGACTTCAAGTCCACTTGAACTATCAGGATGGCAGGCAGGGGGAAACGAACGCAAGGAGAAATGTCATGCCGGTAGCCATCGTCACAGGGGCTTCCAAGGGGTTCGGCCTGGCACTGGCGCGCGAGCTGTCGGCAAGGGGCTGGCAGCTCGTGGTCGACGCACGCGGGGCGGAAGCTTTGAAGGCCGCGGACTTCGGCCCGTCGGTCACCGTGATCCCCGGCGACGTGACCGATCCAGGGCATCGTCTTGAACTGGTCAACTCAGTGTCCCAATTGGACCTTCTGGTGAACAACGCCGGCGCGCTCGGGCCGAGCCCGTTGCCCGCTCTCGCCGAGTATCCGATCAACGCTTTCAGTGATCTCTACGAGGCGAACGTCGTCGCACCGCTTGCCTTGATGCAACTCGCCCTGCCGCTTCTGACCAAAGTGGACGGTACCATCGTGAATGTCAGCTCGGACGCGGCAGTGGAGGCTTATGAGGGATGGGGTGGTTACGGGTCAAGTAAAGCCGCTCTGGATCGGCTCAGTGCTGTGCTCGCAGTTGAGCAGCCGTCACTGCGTGTGTACGCGTTCGATCCGGGTGACATGCGGACTGACATGCATCAGGCCGCGTTCCCGGGCGAGGACATCTCGGACCGTCCCGAGCCGTCGACGGTGGTCCCGTCGTTGCTTCGGTTGCTGGACGAGCGTCCGCCGAGTGGGCGGTACACCAAATGATGATCTCGGCCGTCGAACCGCCGGAGGCACACGGGGTTCGGCGTGACGAGGTGCGCATGCTCGTGGCAAGCCCGTCGGGGGTGAAGCATGCGCACTTCAACGACCTCGCGCAGTTCCTGCGACCAGGTGACCTGGTCGTGGTGAACAACTCCGGGACAATGCCGGCGGCGGTGGACGGTTCGTTGACCGTCCACTTTTCAACGTGGCTCGACGACGGCTCGTGGGTCGTCGAATTGCGTCCGGAAGGAACTGAAGGTCATGTCGGGCAACGGGTTTCATTGCCCGAGGGACATTTGGAACTGATCGAGCCGTACGAGCCGGGACGGCTGTGGCGAGCTCGTGTCTCGGTGGATGTGCCGTCACTGCTGGCGCGATTCGGACGGCCGATCAAGTACTCGTACGTCCCGCAGCAGTGGCCTTTGGCCGACTACCAAACGGTTTTCGCGCGTGACTCCGGCAGTGCGGAGATGCCGAGCGCCGGCCGTCCGTTTTCTCCGGAGCTGGTGACTTCCCTTGTCTCGGCGGGAGTCCTTTTCGCGCCGATCACTTTGCACACTGGCGTTTCGTCCATTGAGGAGGGAAAGCCGCCGCTGCCCGAACGGTTCCATGTGCCCGCTTTGACCGCTCGATTGGTCTCGATGACCCGTGCCGCTGGGGGTCGGGTCATCGCCGTGGGTACGACCGTCACGCGGGCGCTGGAATCCGCTCCAGACGGTGGCGAAGGCTGGACCGACCTAGTGCTAGGTCCGTCACGTCCGGCGAAGATCGTCAACGGCCTGATCACCGGATGGCACGCACCCGGAGCCTCCCACCTGCAGTTATTGCAGGCCGTGGCCGGACGTGACCTGGTCGACGTGGCCTACGAGGCCGCGGCGCGCGAGGGCTACTTGTGGCACGAGTTCGGCGACAGTTGCCTACTGTTGCCTGCATGAACGACGAGGAGCGGTACGAGCAGGGCATGCGGGTGCGACGCGAAGTGCTGGGCGACGAGCACGTCGACCGCGCGATCGCTCGGACAGACGACGTGACGCAGGCATTTCAGGACTACATCACCCGCAACGCCTGGGGTGACATCTGGAGCAGGCCAGGCCTGCCGCGCCGGGACCGCAGCCTGATCACCGTCGCCCTGCTCGCCGCCCTCCAACACGAAGGCGAACTCGCCATGCACATCCGCGCGGCCCTGCGAAACGGTGTGACCAAAGAGGAGATCTCCGAGGTCCTGCTCCAAGTCGGCGTGTACGCAGGCGTACCGACAGCAAATCGTGCGATGGCAGTCGCTCAGGAAGTCCTCAGCGGCTGACGCACCATCGCCAGCGCCAACCACACCAGCGATCCCCCGGCCACGACGTGCACAGCGCTGGTCAGAGGGGTGTCCGGCAACCGTGCGGCAACAGCGAGCAGCGGAAACGCCACCATGTACGCCACGGTCGGAATCTTCGGATGGATGCTCGCCCGCAACATCGTGACTCCGAAAAGGACGGTCCCGATCGCGAAAATGGCCGCACTGCCGAGCAAAGCCACCGTGGTCGGGCTCGGCAGGACCGGCTTGTCGAGGTAGAAGAGCACCATGTTCAGGGTGAACGCGGCACCGCCGAACAGGCCGAGCCCGATCAGGTTGAGGGTGTAGGCGACCTCGCCGGTCGACTCCCGCTGGCGTAAATGCAGTGCCACCAGAAGTGGAAGCGCGAGCGCGGGGGACAGGCCGATGACGAAGCTGGTCGCCGCGGTCTCCCCGGTGACCGCCTCGACCATCCCGGTCAGCACGATGCACAGACCGGCGAGCACGCCGGACCACACGGATAGCATGTGAACTCCTTGGCAGCTAAGGGATTTCTCGCCTCAAGCTAAGTGCTGCCGTGGGTGTGCCGAAAGTGCCTGGGGTCATGGCCGGGGCACATGACCTTTGGCCAAACTTTGCTCAATCCGTGTCCAAGCCGCCGTAGGCTCAGGGAATGAAGATGCCGTGGGTGTCCGGCGCGGTGTACGGCGTCGTGCTGCTGGCGGGGCTCTACTACGTCTTTGCCGGTCTCGGTGATCCGCACCCGTTGCGGGTCTTCGGTTTCGTGGCCGGGATCGCGGCCTTGTACGTGCTCGAACGCTGGTCTGCGACCGTATGGCTGCTCATTGCCAAGCTGGCGCTGTTCTTCGTCGTCGTCGCACTGGATGAGTCGAGCCTGTCGCGGGTTCTGTTCGTGCTGGTGCCGTTTGCCGCGTACCTGACGTTCGGCCGCACAGTCGGGCTAGTACTTGGCGCGCTGTGTCTAGCGCTATTGCTCACGAGCTTCATCGTGTGGGTGCCGGGCTGGTATCGGGACGCGAACTACGTATCCGATGTGCTGATGTTCAGCCTCGGCCTGGTGTTGGCGATCGCGATGGCCGATGTCGCGGTCCGGGAACGCCGCAGCTCGGCCCGAGTCGCCCGGTTGTCGGCGGAGGCCGAGCGCGCTCGGATGGCCCGCGACATCCACGACAGCCTCGGTCACCATCTAACCGCCATTTCCATCCAGTTGGAAAAGGCTTCAGCTTTCGCCTCCCGTGACCCCGCTGTCGCCAAGCAAGCGCTTGCGGACGCCCGCGAATCGGTGGCACACGCCCTCGACGACGTCCGAACGTCGGTCAGCACGCTGCCTGGGCGGACCCTCGTGAGTGCGTTGACGTCGTTAGACGTCACGCTGAAAGTCGAGGGAGACGAACCAGTCCTCGACCGCGCGACGGTGATGGCATTGTTTCGTGCGGCCCAGGAAGCAACCACCAACGCCCGCCGACACGGGCAGGCAGACCGGATTTCGGTCGCGGTCACCTTTGGCAAAGCAGACACTCGCTTGGTCGTCAGCGACAACGGCCGAGGCTTCCACGCCGACACGCCACACACGGGCTTCGGTTTACCAGGCATGAAAGAACGTGCGGCACTGGTCGGCGGGTCGGTCACAGTGGACAGTGAGCCTGGTTCGGGCACGCGAGTCGCGGTGACGGTGCCGCGATGAACGTCCGAGTGCTCGTCGTCGACGACCAAAGGCTTGTGCGGGAAGGCATCGCGTCCCTGCTCGACATCCAAGAGGGGATCTCGGTCGTCGGCATGGCCGCCGACGGCAAACAGGCGATCGACCAGGTCATTGCCCTGAGCCCGGATGTGGTGCTGATGGACGTGCGGATGCCCGAAATGGACGGCGTCGACGCTGTCGCTGTCCTTCGCCGCCGTGCACCGTCGTCGAAAGTCGTGATGCTCACGACTTTCGACGACGAGGAGTATGTGGTGCAGGCTTTACGCGCGGGCGCCGCGGGCTACCTGCTGAAGGACTTGCCTGCCGCCAAGCTTGCCGAGGCTGTGCGCCTCACGCATGCCGGAGTTACGCAGCTCGATGATGCTGCGGCGCAACATGTTGCGGCCGCTTTGTCTTCGCACGCGGCGCCTCGTCGTGCGGATGCGTTGACCGAACGGGAAACCGATGTCCTGAAACTCATCGCATCCGGATCAACGAACCGGGAGATCGCCGCCCACCTTTTCCTCAGCGAGGGCACGGTCAAGAACCACATCTCGCGGATCCTCGGCCGCCTGGGCCTGCGCGACCGCACCCAAGCAGCCATCTACGCAAGAGACCACGGCCTGCTCTGACCCGAATGCCCATCCCACCCCGGGACATCCCCCACCACTCCCGGGGGGACGGCCCCTGGCCAGTCTATCGGGATATGGGCTGGTGAAAGGGGTTACTGGTCGGTTGTGGACAACCAGATTTGCGAACGGGCCGTTGGCGCGGAACGAAGTCCCGGGGCGAGGTGCCGGATCACAGCCCCGATCCGGCACCCCAGCACTCAGGCGCTGGCGGCGGTCGCGGGGTGCAGGCGCAAGCCGACGCCGGCCCAGAGTGCGCGCCGGACCGCCTCGTAGCAGGGACGGCAGGCCGGCACCCGGATGGGCCTGGTCACGGACTGGCTCAAGGCAACGCTCAGCCCCGGTTCAGCCGTGGACTGGCACGTGCTGTGGTGGTGGCCGGCTGGGGCGCAGACGCACAAACATGCAGTGCTGGGGTTCATCGCGACCTCCGTTGGTGAGCGTGACTCAACACACTAATGGCACTCAGTGCCATCGCGCAACTCCCCGTGCTACTTTTTCGGTCATGACGAGCGGGGTGCCCGACCGCAGGAGACGGGTCCGCGAGGCGCTCACCGCGGCCGCGATCGACCTTTTCCTGACCAAGGGGTATGAGGAGACCACCGTCGACGAGATCGCCGCGGCGGCCAACGTCGGCAGGCGGACGTTCTTCCGGTACTTCCCATCGAAGGAAGACGTGATCTTCCCCGACCACGAGGCGCGGTTGCAGCGCGTCGCCGAGGTCTTCGCCACGGCCCCGCACGACGAACCCCCGCTGTCGGTTGCCTGCCGTGCCGTTCACGGTGTGCTCGAGGCATACCTCGACGAAGGTGTTATCGCAGTACAGCGGTACCGGTTGACCCGCGACTTCCCTCAGCTGCGGTCCCGCGAGATCGCCAGTGCGCACAGCTATCACATCGCGGTCACCCGTTATCTCGTCGACCGTGTCGGCGACGAACCTGACGGTGCGCTGTGGGCTGAGGTGGCCGGTTCGGCCGTCGTCGCGGCGCACAATCACGTGCTGCGGCAGTACCTCAAGGCCGGTGGCAAGGGGGACGTGCTCGGCAAAGCCGACCGCGCTTTCCGTTACATCCGGGAAACCCTTGGGGTTACCGCGGCCCGCTCCGAAGAGGTGGATGACGTGGTTGTCGCGGTGATGCGGCGGGGGATGCCACTCGCCAGCGTGATGAGCCGGATCGAGGACGCTCTCGAACGGTGACACTCAGTGCCAGGTGGTGGGCTGCATGATCGGCCGGGGGATCACAAGAGCCAGCCGGGTGAATTGAGTGGTCCAAATTCGTGGCGGCGCAAGCGAAAAGCGCTGATCCACGTGGAACGTGCATGATCATCTATGCGAAAGCGCGTCGCGTGTCGCCGACCCTCCGTGGGTTTTTGTCGCCGTCATGGCAGGATCCGGCAGTGCGTTATTACGCTGATCTCCACGTGCACTCGAAGTACAGCCGGGCGTGCAGCCGCGACTGCGATGTGCGCAACCTGGCGTGGTGGGCGCGGCGCAAGGGGATCACCGTGCTGGGCACCGGTGACTTCACCCATCCCGCGTGGGCGGAGGAGCTGCGCGAAACCCTCGTACCCGCCGAGCCTGGCCTGTTCAAGCTGCGTGACGACGTCGACGACGAGGTGCTGCGCAAGCTGCCGGCGAGCTGCCACGGCGAGGTCCGCTTCGTCCTCGAGGTGGAGATCTCCACGATCTACAAGCGTGATGACCGCACCCGCAAGGTGCACCACCTGTGTTACGTGCCGTCGTTCGAGGCCGCCGACAAGTTCACCGCCGCGCTGGGCAAGATCGGCAACCTCGGCTCGGACGGGCGGCCGATCCTCGGCCTGGACTCGCGTGACCTGCTGGAGATCACGCTGGAGTCCGGCGAGGGCTCGTACCTGGTGCCCGCGCACGTCTGGACGCCCTGGTTCGCCGTGCTGGGCTCGAAATCGGGCTTCGACGCGGTCGCGGACTGCTACGCCGACCTCGCCGACCACATCTTCGCCGTCGAGACCGGACTGTCCAGCGACCCGTCGATGAACTGGCGCGTGTCCGGGCTGGACAAGTACCGCCTGGTCAGCAACTCCGACGCGCACTCGCCGCCGATCCTCGGCCGCAACGCCACTGTGCTGGACACCGAGCTGGACTACTTCGCAGTGCGGAACGCATTGCGTGACGGCACAGGTTATGTCGGCACTGTCGACATGTTTCCCGAAGAGGGCAAGTACTTCCTCGACGGGCACCGCAAATGCGATGTGCGGATGGAGCCGAGCGACACCAAAAAGCTCGGTGGCACTTGCCCGACGTGCTCGAAGCCGCTCACAGTCGGTGTGCTGCACCGGATCGCCGAGCTCGCCGACCGGGAACCCGGTGTGCGCCCGGCGAACGCGGGCGAGTACTGGAACATCGTGCCGCTGCCGGAGATCATGGGCGAGATCCTCAAGGTCGGCCCGAAGAGCAAGGCGGTCACCAACGCGGTGACCGACCTGGTGAACGCGCACGGCCCGGAACTTCCCCTGCTGATGGAGGCCCCGCTCGAGGACATCCGCAATCCCCTTGTGCACGAGGCGATCGACCGGCTGCGCAGCGGGCAGGTCCGGTGCGATCCGGGATTCGACGGCGAGTACGGCACCATCAAGCTGTTCGCGCCCGGTGAGCTGGACGCGCCGACCGACCAGTCGCCGGGGCTGTTCGACGTGCCGACCGTGGAGGAGATCGTGGTGTCCCGGCGGGCCATGAAGCCCATTGTGGACATTCCGGTGCCCAAACTCACCACACCGTTGATGATCACGCCGCCGACGTCCTCGTTGCTGGACGGCCTCGACCCGGACCAGCGTGCCGCCGCGTCCGTTGTGGATGGCCAGCTGCTGATCGTTGCCGGGCCGGGCACCGGCAAGACCAGGACGTTGACTCACCGGATCGCGCATCTCGTGCTGTCCCATGATGTTTCGCCTTCATCGGTGCTGGCGATCACGTTCACCCGGCGCGCCGCTGAGGAGATGCGGGAACGGATGGCCGCGTTGATCCCCGCGGCCGCCGAGTTGACCGTGGCCACGTTCCACCAGTTCGGCCTGATGATCCTGCGGGAACAGCACGCCGTGCTCGGGCTCGCCCCGGACTTCGGTGTCGCCGACGAGGCCACGCGGATCGCCGTGCTGCGCGAGATCGTCGGCGAGGAGCCTCGCCGGGCGCTGCAGGAGATCTCCCGCGCCAAACGAGCGCTTGCTGCCGGACTGGCCGCGGCGGCGGCCGGTGAGCTGCCGATCGGCGACGAGATCGACGGCGACCTGATCGGCCTGGTCGAACGGTACGACAAAGCATTGCACAGCAAGGACCTGGTCGACTTCGACGACCTGCTGGCGATGCCGGTGACGCTGCTGTCCCGGCAGATCGAGCTGGTCGAGCACTACCGCTCGCGGTTCAAGTACATCTGTGTCGACGAGTACCAGGACGTCGACGAGCTGCAGTACCGGCTGTTGCAGGAGCTGACCCCGCCGAACGGCAACCTGTGCGCGATCGGCGACCCGGACCAGGCCATTTATTCGTTCCGTGGCGCTGACGTCGGTTTCTTCCTGCGTTTCCAGCGCGACTTCCCGGCCGCGCGAACCGTGCAGCTGACGCGCAACTACCGGTCGAGCCCAGTGATCGTGGCCGGTGCGCTCGCGGCGGTCAAACCGACCACATTGGTGCCCGATCGAGAATTGCAGGCGATGCGCACGGCGCCTGGTGATCGTTCATTGATCGGCATTTATCCGGCGAACTCGGATGAGGCGGAAGCCGAGTTTGTGGTCCAGACCATCGAGGAATTGTTGGGCGGTTCGTCGTTTCACGCCCACGATTCCGGCAGGGTCGCCGGCGACGGTGTCGAAGGTGGACTGTCCTTTGACGACATCGCGGTGCTCTATCGGACGGATGCCCAGGCCAAGCCGGTGATGGAGGTGCTGGCGCGGGAGGGCCTGCCGTTCCAGAAACGGTCACACTCCCAGCTGGCCGGGCATCCCGGTGTGCGGGAACTGATCGACCACTTCGTTGTGGACAGTCCTAACACGCCTCTGCTGCTCAAGCGGGCCGCCCAGCGGGTGTCCGAATCGGTCGACGTGCAGGACGCGCTCGAGCTGCTGAACCCGTTGGCCGCGCGGCTGGATCCGGTCGCTTTCCTGGCCGAGCTCACGCTGGGTGCCGAAGTGGACACTTGGGATCCGCGCGCCAACCGGATCTCGCTGCTGACTCTGCACGCGGCCAAAGGCCTTGAGTTCCCTGTGGTCTTCATCGTCGGCTGCGGCGAAGGGCTGCTGCCGATGCGCTGGGCCGAACAGACCGATGAGGAGCGTCGGCTGTTCTTTGTCGGTGTCAGCCGTGCGCAGAAGCACCTGTACCTCAGCCACCGTGGCGAACCTTCGCCGTTCCTGGCCAGTCTTGGGCCACAAGTTGCCGAAAAGCTGGCAGGCCGTACGGCTAAGCGGAGCCGTCAACTCAGGCTCCTATAGGTTCTAGTGCATGAGCGAACCGGCACTGCATGAAGTGGCAACGGGCGTCTACGCGTGGGTCCAGCCCGACGGCTCGTGGTGGCTCAACAACGCGGGCGCCGTCCACAGCGGATCTTCGGTGGTCCTCGTCGACACGTGCGCGACCCGCCGCCGGACAACCCTGTTCCTGGACGCGGTCGCGGCCGCGACCAATGGCGCGTCCATCGACTTGGCCGTCAACACGCACTTGCACGGCGACCACACGTACGGAAACGCCCTGCTGCCCGCGTCAACGGTCATCGTGTCCCAGACACAGACCCGCGAGGGCCTGCTCGCCGACTTCATCCTGAAGAACACGCCGCCGGTCTGGTCGCCGACTCCCGACTGGGGGATCTCGGAGATCCGCGCGGCGACTGTGACCTTCGACTCGTCGCTCACCTTGCATGCGGGCGATATCGAGGTCTCGCTCGAACACCCCGGCTACAGCGCGCACACGCCCGGCGATGCCATCGCGTGGGTGCCGTCGGCCAAGGTCCTGTTCACCGGCGACCTGATCTTCAACCAGGTCACTCCGCTCGTGTTCATGGGCTCGGTCACCGGCGCGCTGCGGTCGCTGGAGTGGCTGCGCAACTTCCCCGCGTCCTACATCGTTCCCGGCCACGGCCCGCTGCTCGAAGGCCCCGACTTCGGCGAGGTCCTCGACACCCACGCGCGCTACTACAAAATGGTCCAGGCCACTGCGGCCTCGGGTCTCGACCGTGGCTGGACACCGCTGGAAGCCGCCAAGGAGTTGGACCTCGGCGAGTTCGCCACGCTGCCCGACGCCGAACGCATCGTGCTCAACTTGCACCGCGCGTACGCCGAGGCCACGAACACCGAGATGAACCTGCTGGCCGCGATCAGCGACGCGGTCGCCTACAACGGCGGCCCGCTGCACTGCGCCCTTTGATCCACCGGGCCCTTTGATCCATTGGGCCCTTTGATCCTCGGGCACTCCGATGCCCGAAAACATGCCCGCATAGCAGTGAAAACACCGGCACGGGCCTGATCATCTGGATAGGGTCGAGGCGAGTGAAGGAGGGTGGGTGCGGGTACTTGTGATCGTGCTCGCTCTGGTGCTGGCTGGCTGCTCGGCGCCGGTGCGGGATCTGGACAAAGTGCAGAAATGCCAGGGGGCCAAGGACGTCATGGCGACGGGCCTGCCGGTCGACGAGTTCAAGCCCGATCCGGAGCCGCCGTTGCCGAGCGACAGCGTGCAGGACCCGAGGGGCAAGCAGAAGGGCGACTCCGTCGAGGTCGCCGCGGTCATCGATGCCGACCCGCAGGTGGTCAAGGAGAGCATCGCCAAGGCCGTGAGCGCGCGTGGGTGGTCGGCCAAGAGCGACAACGGTTCGATGGTCAGCTACGAGAGCCCGAGCGGCCTCAAGGGTGACGTCAAGCTGGTGCTGTGTGACGACGAGGACGACTTCGTCGTGTTCACGCAGCAAGGGAAGTGAACAGATCCACAGCTGAGTCGATGTCCAGGTCCGGCCCTCGGAAGTTCCACGCCGCCGCGCACATCACGCGTGCACCCGCGGCCAGCGTCGAGGACGGGCCTGGGTACAGCTGAAGCGTGCCCTGGGTCACCGTGGCGATCCAGCCTTCACATTCCCAGTAGAGCGCCTCGCAGTCGATGATCGGCTGGCGGCGGAACAAGTCCCGCAGGTCGGTGGCCACGAACGTGGGCCGCTGATCCGGCGACGTGAGCAACAACGAGCGCAGGTTCGTCGACTCGTTGAGGATCAGCACGCTGGGGACGTGGATTGTGCGCGCGGCCGCGACGAAACGCATGGACTTGCCGATCGCGAGTGGGTACCGCGCCCTGGTGCGGCGGATGGCCTCGCGCAGCAGCACTGGATACGACGGAGGTGGCAGTTCGTCCTCGGCATGTGCAGTACCGAGGACGAACTCGTCCGCTGACTGGGCAGGCACCAGGCCGGTCAACAGTCGCGCCGCCGCCTGCGACTGGGTCACGACCTGGGCTTGGTGGGCGTTGATGCCCAGCCCGGCCAGCGACGACGCCACCGCGGCAGCGGTCCGGGTGGCGTCGGAGCTCAGGAAAGCGATGGGATAGAGATGATCAACCGTTTCTGTTGTGAAAGGGATCACCCCGGTGTTCCCGTCAAGTAATCCTTCCAGTTCGAACAGAAATCCGTCGTACATGTCGGTGATCGTGGGCATTGACTATTCGACTTCTTTGCTGAACCGGGTCACTCTTCTGGACGTTACTCGTATGGTCGGAGCATACAAGGGGCAGGTCGGGTGAATAACCTACTTTCGCATAGTGTGTTCGGGCGGCCGAAGTAGGGGATTACGATCGCAAACGGCTTCGGACCAGGGGGTTTCACCAATGCGGCTGGAGATCAGGCACCTGCGTACGGTGCTCGCCGTGGCCGACGCGGGCAGCATCAGCCGCGCCGCGGCGATCCTGCAGGTCACGCAGCCTGGTCTGTCCTCGCAGCTGCAGCGGATCGAGCGGGAGGTCGGCGGGCACCTCTTCCGCCGCGGCCGGGACGGCATCGTGGTCACCGAACTCGGCCAGCACTTCATCGACGAGGCCCGTGAGCTGGTCGAACGCTTCGACAGACTGGGCGAGGCAGGCGAGCAGTTCTCCGATCGCACGCACGACACCGTGATCAGGGTCGGCGGGATCGACAACCGGCACACTCCCGCGCTGGTCACGGTCATCCGCGAGGTGCTGCCCGACCCCGACGTGTCCAGCTGGATCTCCGTGGAGGTCCGGCCGGTGATCGAGGCCCTCGGATCCAACACGCTCGATATAGCTGTGCTGCATGAGTTCCCGCGCTACCCCATCTACCTCGGCCCCGGCATCGAGCACCGCGTGCTGGTGACCGAGCCGTTCTTCATCGGCCTGCACGTGTGTCATCCGCTGGCCGAGCAGGACGAGATCGTGCTGGCTGACCTGGCGAAAGTCGACTGGGTGCTGCCGCCGGACGACGAGGCGGGCGGGGTGGCGAGCTTCCGGATGGCGTGTGGTGCGGCCGGTTTCTCGCCGCAGGTGCGCCACCGGGTGGCCAGCTCGGTCGCGGCCGGCCTGCTGATCGCATCCGGCGAGGCCGTCGGCTGCTATTTCCCCACGTCAGAGCCGCCACAGGACGTCGTCCTGCGGCCGATCGCGGGCAATCCGCACTACCGGAGGCTGCTGGTGGCCTGGCGCGGCGACTCGCCGATCGCCTCGGTCGTCGGCCAGGTTTACGATCGCCTGCTTGCCGGATACCTGGACGTCATGCGGTCCCGTCCGGCTTACGCCACTTGGTGGCGTAACCGCGAGGGTGATCAGTCATAATCGCGGAGTTATGGCTCTTTGTTGGGTACCGGCTAATGGGTCGAGTGATATTATTTTACACACCTTGACCGGGGGGTAAATCGGATGACCGGCGTTATCGATGCCAGAAACGGTGTGCCTGAATTGAGGGCAAGGGTGCGGCATCGAATAACGTGTGTCGAAGGCAGGCTCGGTTCTGGCAAGAGCTCCTTGCTCGCCGAAATGGCGCGGCAGGCGCAGGCGTCCGGTTTCACCGTGCGAACCGCTGCCGCGTCGGCGGTGGAAAGTGATCTTCCTTTTGGTGTGGTCGATCAACTTTTCCCGGGCAAACTGGACGGCTTCGACCTCGACGGGGACATCCACGGAGTGCTCCGGCACGCCACGCAGTACCTGCGGGCGCTCGCCGTGCAGCACCCGGTGTTCATCGGCGTCGACAACGTGGACAAGGCCGACGAGCAGTCGGTGCGGTGGTTGACTTTCATTCACCACCGGCTCGCCGACCTGTCGATGAGCATGGTGCTCACGTGCGGTCCCGTCCGCTCGGGCCTGGTCAACGAGCTGGTCGGACCCCTTGAGCGGATCCGGCTCGGCGGCCTCGAGCTCGCCGGGTGCGCCAGGATGATCGGGCCGGCGCCCGACGAGTACGTGGCCGCCTGCCGTGACGCCACCGGCGGAAACCCTTACCTGCTCAGGGAGTTGCTGGCGGCGCAGCAGCCGAAGACGCTCGAGGGCATCGAAGCCGCCGCGGGCACGGTCGCGATCAGCCTCGTGCCCCGGCTGGCGTGGTGCGGCGGAGACGTCCTGGCCATGGCCAAAGCCGTTGCCCTGGTTGAGCGAATCCCGATCCCGCTGGCCGCCGCGGTCGCCGGTCTCGACCTCGAACGTGGCATGGCCGCGGCCGCGAAGCTCGCCGAACTCGGCTTCGTGGACGAAGAACCGCTGGCGATCACGTACCCGATCGCCCGGAAAGCCTTGCTGTACAGCATGACCAGTCCAGAACGGGAAGTAGCGCACGGCCGGGCCGCGCGGTTCCTGCACAGCCGTGGGGAAAACGCCGGCGAACACCTGCTGGCCAGCGCCCCACTCGGCGAGGACTGGGCCATCGAGGCGTTGCGCGACGCCGCGCGCCGCGAGCAGAGCCCGGACCGGGCCGCCCGGTATCTGCGCCGCTTGTTGCGCGAACCGTTGCATGACAGCGGTTTACGTGCCGAGGTCGTGGGCCAGCTCGGCCTGTTGGAGACGCACCTCGACCCGGATGCCGCGTTCGAGTCGCTGACCAAGGCCAGTGAACACATCACCGATCCGGTCGAGGAAGCCAAACTCACCCTGACGCTGGCGTACGAGATCGCCGAACGCCAGGATCGCGGCCGGGCAGTCGCCGCGCTGGACTCTGCGGCGGCCGCGGTCACCGGCATCGACACCGAACTGAGCCACTCGCTGCAGCTCTACGCGGCCCGGCTGATCCTCGAGGAGTCGTGCGTCGACGCCGAGCTACCGCCCAGGTTCGAGCGGCTGCGTGCCGAACCGGCGATGTCGGCGAAGAACGAGCGGTTCCTCAGGGCACTGCTGGCGTTCCGGGACTGCCTGCGCGGCGAGGACCCCGGCAGGTCGGCCGCGCTGGCCAAGGTCGCGCCGCCCAGCCTGGTCGAAGGCGCCGTCGGCGACATCATCGACCGGGCCACGTTCACCCACATCGTGATCACGCTGATGATCGCCGACGAGCTGGACACCGCGCTGAAGCTCTGCGACGACGCGTTCGCGGTGACCGCCAGCCGGGACGTGCCGGTCGCCCTCGCACAGGTGCACTCTCTGCGTGCGCACCTCTACCTGCGGCTTGGCCGGCTGGCCGAGGCCGAAGCGGACGGCCGGACCGCGCTGGAGATCTTCGACCAGCTCAAGCTCGGCCGCCAGCGCGTGGTCACGCTCGCGCTCACCGCCCTGTGCTCGACCTGGGCGGAGATGGGAGACCCGGAGCGGGCGCTCGAGCTGCTCGCCAGTCACCGGCTGGACGGCGCGGTGCCCGAGTCCCGGCGGTTCGACCGCGTGCTCTACCACCGCGGCATCGTCCGGTCCCGGCTCGGTGATCACGGCGAAGCCCTGCTTGACCTGCTGGAATGCGGTAAGAGGCTGATCAAGCGCGGGGTCGTCAACCCGGGCGGTACGGCATGGCGCTCGCACGCGGCCGAGGAGTACCTGGCGCTCGGCCGTCCCGCCGACGCCCTGCGGCTCGCCGAGGAAGAGGTCGCGCTCGCGCGGCGCTGGGGACGTCCGCGTGCGCTGGGCAACGCCCTGCGTGTGGCGGGTGTTGCCGCTCAGGAACAGGGCGCTGAGCTGCTGGGGGAGTCTGTCGAGGTGCTCACCGACTCCCCGGCGCGGCTGCAGTTGGCGCGTTCTCTGCTGGCTTGGGGCGCTTTCCTGCCGCCAGCGGACCGGCGGCCGGTATACCGGCGGGCGCACGACCTGGCCAAGGCGTGCGGGGCGGTCCCGATCATGACGATGGCCGCGAACGAGTTGCGTGCCGCGGGCGGACGGCGGTCGCGGCAGGACTCGTGCAGCCTTACCGACCAAGAGATGTGCGTCGCGACGATGGCCGTCCGGGGCCGGACCAACCGGGAGATCGCCGCGGAGCTGTACGTCACTCAGCGTGCCGTAGAACAGCACCTGACGAAGGTATACCGGAAGCTCGGCATCGCCGGTCGTGCGCAACTGGCCTGCGCGCTGCCCGGCTCTTGACCCGTTGTGCCCAAACCCCGCTGTCCGCAGGGGGTTCTGGTCGATCGTTGCGTGTGGACGGCCGCGTATGGCGCCGTCACGGGCCAATAGGGTTTTCTTTCACCGCAGGTCAGAGATGCTTTTTCGATCAGTTCGCCCAGCCAGCTATGCCTGTCTGGCCAATGGGTGGCAGTATGGACGCTGGCCGCGGGTCATCGCTGTGAGGACCCGGGCTGTATTTCAGGGAGATAGTGGTATGGCGCAAGGCACCGTTAAGTGGTTCAACGGCGAGAAGGGCTTCGGGTTCATCGAGCAGGACGGCGGGGGCGCCGACGTGTTCGTGCACTACTCGGAGATCCAGGGCACGGGCTTCCGGTCGTTGGACGAGGGCCAGCGTGTTGAGTTCGAGATCGGCCAGGGCCAGAAGGGCCCGCAGGCCCAGAGCGTGCGTGCGATCTGATCAGCACTGAGTAAGTCGCGTGGGGCCCGCACCCCTGACCGGGTGCGGGCCTTCCGCCGTTGTGTGGGCGTGTTTCAAATGCCCAGTCGCGATATTCGAAACACGCCCTAGGACAGTTTCGCGGCCACTTCGGCCGCTTTCGGGTGACGCAGGTAGTCCAAAATGGCCTTGGCCGCCGTCCATGACTCGGCCGCGCCGGCCCAGTCCTGTTCGGCCTGCTGGACGTCACCGAGATTGTTGAGGGACAAGGCTTCGAAGTAAGAACTCCCGAGTTCGCTGAACCCGGCAATAGCCTGCCGGTAGTGCTCGGCTGCCCGGCCGAGTGAACCGATCCGGCGGTAGATGAAGCCTAGGCTGTCGCGTACGGCGGCCTGCATGTGCTTGTCCCGCAACTGATCGGCGATCCGCAGCGCCTGCTCGCACAAGCCGAGCGCGGCCTGGTGATCGCCGAGGTGGGCGGTCGTCCACCCGAGACCGTTGAGGCTGCTTGCCTCACCGAGCCGGTGGTTGCTCCACCGGAACAACGCGAGGGCTTGGCGGTGGTGCGCCATCGCCCTTTCGTAGTCGGTCTTCTCGTGGTACGTCCATGCCAAATGCCGGTGTGCCAAGGCTTCACCGGTGCGGTCGCCGAGCTGTCCGTACAGCTCGATCGCGTGTTCGGCGTGGTGCACGGTCTCGGAGTACTCGCACAGGTTGTGATACGCCTGCGCCAGCAATCGATGCGCGTCTGCCTGCGCGGCCTGATTGCCTATCCGTTTGGCCGTGCGCAAAGCGATCCGTTGCGTGTTGACCCAGTCCTGCCAATGCCCGCGCAGGCGTAGGAAACCAGCCAGGGCACGGGGAAGCTGCCACGCGTGCTCGTCCCAGCCGTGGTCAGCGGCCAGCTGTATACAAGCCATCAACGAGTGGTGTTCGACGTCGAACCAACGCAACGTGTTCGGATAGTCGGTCAGCTCCAACGGCCGCGCGCCGTGCACCGGCGGGTCGGTGGGCAGCGCGGATTGATTGCTGTAGAGCTGTTTGTCGCCGGATAACGCCGTGTGCAGATAGTGGTCGAGCACGCGGCCGACAGCGTCCCGTGTGGACTCTTCCTGCGCCGCCTGCTCAGTGGCGTAAACCCGGAGCAGGTCGTGGAATCCGAACCGGCCGGGACGCAGCTCGCTGAGCAGGTGTGCGCGGACGAGCTCGGTGAGATCACGCCTGGCTTGTCCGACAGTGGTTCCGGCGAGCGCCGCGGCGCAGCTGGCGCTGATGTCCGGACCGGGAAACATGCCCAGTAGCCGGAACATTCGGGCAGCGGTGGGCGAAAGCCGTTCACACGACCACGAGAACACGGTTCGCAGATCAAGGGTCTCGCCGAGATCGAGTCCGTCGAGCCGGGTGTCGGTCAGCTCGTCGACCAAGCTCTGCAGCGGTGTCTGGAAACCCTTGTTGACCCGGGACGCCACGATGCTCAACGCGAGCGGAAGCCCCGCGGACAACTTGGCCAGTTCGGTCGCGGCCCGTGGCTCGGCCGTGACGGCGTCTTCGCCGAGGCGCATCGCCAGCAGTTCGCGACTCGTGCCCACATCGAACAGTTCGAGCGTGCGACGTTGTGCGCCCTCAAGGGCAACCAAACGGTCCAGCCGGTCTCGGCTCGTGATGATCACGGCACAGCTGGAACTCCCAGGCAGCAACGATTGCACGTGGTCGCTGTCCCGGACGTTGTCAAGGACGACAAGAATCTGCTTGTCCGCCAACAAACTGCGGAACATCGCGGCCCGTTCGTCCTCTTCGGCCGGAATGGCCTGCGGTGCGACCCCCATGTCCTGCAGGAAACCGCGCAGCACGCGACTGGCCTCCAACGGCGGCTGCGCACCAAAACCCCGCATGGCCGCGTACAACTGGCCATCGGGGAAGCGATGTTGAATCCGGTGCGCCCAATGCAAGGCCAACGTGGTCTTGCCCACGCCGGCGGTGCCGGAGAGCACGGCGATCGTCATCCGATCGCTGTCCAGCATGTCGTCGAGGGCCTGGATGTCGCCGGCACGATCGACGATGCGCGGATCATGCGCGGGCAGCTGCCTCGGCGCAGGTCGTTGCGTGGAGCGCGGAATCGACGGCGGAATCAGTTGGGCCAGCGTGGTACCGAGCTCCGCGTCACACCGTTTGGCAAGCTCGATGGAAGCCGGGCGCAACCCGTTCTCGATCTTGCTGAGATAACCGGTGTTGTAGTGCACGCGAGCCGACAGTTCGCGCAGCGACCAGCCGGCGGCCTGCCTGGCCTCCCGCAGTCGCTTGCCGAACGCGGACACAAGCTCCTCCTGTTGTCGACACTCGTTGCCTACTGATGAGGCAACAGTCAACTACTCGCGAGTCGGTAGTCGCTCGGCGATAGTTGAAAGCACAAGCGTGCCAACCGGCTAGTCCTACCGGCAACGGTAGGACTACCCACGCCGGACGTGCTCGCATGGCACGGCCCGACCTCGCCCGACGGCTGCGAGGCGGCCGGCGGCATCGCGGTGTCCCCAGCACCAGCCGCCAGCAGCGGGAGGGGCCTGGTCAGTTTCACCCCCAAACTGGCCATGTCCCTCCCCACCTTCGTCGCCGCGCTCCCATTCTGGTCACTGGCTCCGGGAGCCCTCCCAGACTAAGCCTGCTATGGATAGGGCACTGTCCGATCTCTAAGCGCCCCAACAAGTTTCAGCTGGTCAACTGTGCTCAAGCTTGAGCACAGTCGCCGGGTGTTCGTTGCCCTTTGGGGACGAGTTACCCGGTGGTGTGAGGGTTCTGCTGGACGCGATATCCGTCGAATCTGGGCTCGACGGCACCGTGACCGTCCCGTGCGGCGGCTTGATTGTTTGGCTCCAAGGGCCCGCGCATATCGCGGAAAACCTTAGAGAGTCGGGTTGTTGCGAGTTCGGGTGGCATCCGACCGGGAACCAGCCTGCGGTGCGCGACGGCGCGGTGCAGGTGATCAAGCGCTGGTCGCGCTGCCCACCCCGCCACGACCTTTGCCCAACCTATCGAGTTGCGATAGATTCTCATCGTGACTCGATAGGAAGGTAGGTCATGGGGAAACTAACGATGCATGCGCTGCGCGCCGTGCTGGTGTTGGTGCTCGCCGGCACCGTGGTCGTACAGGCGTTGATGGTGTGGGCGTTGGTCAGCGGGAGCGACCCAGAGGACGGGTCGCTCCCGCTGACTCCGCTGCGCCTGATCACGATCCTGGGCATTGGGACGGTCCAGGTCATCGGGGTCTGCGTATGGCGGCTGGTGACGATGGTTCGACGCGGCACCGTGTTCTCCCACGCCGCCTTCCGCTACGTGGACATCATCATCGGCGCGATCGTGGCGGCTGCCCTCGTATGGTTCGCGGTCACGGCCATCAACGCGCCGGGCCAGCGGGATGACCCAGGCGTCACCCTCATCATGGGCGGGATCGGCGTCGCCATTCTGGGAGTCGCGCTCATCGTGCTCGTACTCCGGATGCTGCTCGCCCAGGCCGTCGCACGCGACGTCGAAGCGTCGCGGATGCGAGCCGAGTTGGACGCGGTGATCTGATGCCAATCGCCGTCGACATCGACGTGATGCTGGCAAAACGGAAGATGTCCGTGGGCGAGCTCGCAGACCGCGTCGGGATCACGCCGGCCAACCTCGCGGTACTCAAGAACGGCCGCGCCAAGGCGGTGCGCTTCGCGACCCTTTCCGCGCTCTGCGAGGTGCTCAGGTGCCAGCCGGGCGACCTGCTGCGCTGGGAGGCCGAGGACGCCGCCCGCGTATGACGGGCAAGATGCTCAGGCTGATCGGGAGCAGTGCATCGCCTCAATGAAGGGGACCGGTACTCGATGCCGTCCGTCGCGATGGCGAGCACAGCTCGAAGGCGGGCTGATAGAGGGTCTGGCTGCGCATGTTCACCGTGTTGCGTGTGGACCGCACATGCTCAGGCTGGGTGGAAGTTTGCTTGCCGCGCTTGGGTTTTGATAACCGTTGCAGGCGGTATGCGAATCCCGATTAGCGTATGGACCCTTGTGCCGCAACGAAAGACGATGTGGGTATGGGTCACGTGTTGTATCAGGAGATGGGCGTCTCGCTCATGCCGTACGCGTTGCGGTTGACCGGTTACGACCGGCAGTGGGCTGAGGACGTTGTGCAGGAAACCCTGATCAGGGCGTGGCGCAACGCGAGCAGACTCGACCCGAGACCGAACCTGCTACGCGCATGGATGTGCACGGTCGCGCGGCGTGTTGTCATCGACGACCGGCGGAGCAGGCAGGCGCGTCCTTACGAGGTCGAAGAAGCGCACGAGGACTACGTCAGTGTCCCGGATCCTGCTGACCAAACGGTTTCGGCCATGGTTGTGCATCGTGCTCTGGACAAGTTGCCTGAGGCGCAACGGCAGGTGATTCAGGAGACCTACTTGCGTGGCCGCACTGTCAACGAGGTGGCCGACATGCTGGGCGTTCCGCCTGGCACGGTGAAGTCCCGGATGTACCACGGGGTGCGGGCGCTGCGGCGTTCGCTCAGCGACCGGACGATGTGAACAGAAATCCGCGCACCCGGTGCACCCGAGCCTCGGCGAGCGCGGCGGAAACCACACTTGAGTTCCGGAACGCGTGCGCCACGGCGACCCACCAGGCGTATTCACTGTCCAAACCGGAGCCATCCTGTGTCGCTTCCGGACCCGGCGCGCCTGATCCTCTCCGGCGGGAGTGGTTGATCGCGGCTTTCAGCTGTGCCGCTTCCACCGTCGCGTCCAGGTCCACTCCGGAAAGTCCACGCATGCTGCCTATTCGTTCCGCCGCCGCTCGGACGTCCGGATCGAAGCGAGGCGCCAGCGTCCATCTCCACTCGCTCAGTTCCAGCAACTGCCTGCGCACCCGGTGGTGCGGGCAGAACCGCTTTCCCCTTGCCACGAAGACGACTTCTGGGTTGACGAACCGCAGTGACCGGTGCAACGGGCGCAACAACACGAACACCTGCCAGCGTTCCATTGCCAGCCCCACCCTCGGTTTGAGGCGTTCGATGCCTGGCAACGCCGCCGCCATCGCGCCAGGGATGAACCCGAATGCCGAAGCCGCGCGTGCCGTCGGGGAGACCCAGTCCAGTGAATGCCAGTCGAACCAGGCCGCGAACAGGCCGACGTACGTACCGAGCAGGTGCAGCATCGCGAACGCGACCGAGATCTGCAGACACCGCAACACCCGGCGCAGCCACGGGAACTCCGCGATCGCCGGGTCCTTCGCCGCCTGGCCGCAGCCACGTGTCGACGCGGCCGTGGCGATCGTCGTGGGGATCAGGTAGACGAGCACGAACGCCGAAACCGTTGGCTGGTCGGCGTACTTGCTGATGAAGTCCACCTCGTGGCTGCCGGGGAACGACGAGACGGCGAACAGCACCACCATCACGGCGACGATCCCGAAGAAGATCTTGCTGAACCGCCACACCAGTTCACACGCCCGGGTCAGCGGGTAACGCCAGTACGTCACCAGTGACAACGCTCCGCACGCGAAACCCGCTTCCATGCAGGCTTCCAGCAGCGTGGAGAAGCTGTCGATGCCGACGAACTCGTCGAACCAGATGGCGAACGTCGGCGCCGACATGATCGCTGTGCCGACGGCATAAGCCAAAGTGATGGTCAACGCCCATGAGCGGGCGTGACCGCCATGGCGATAGAGTCGAAAAGCCTTGTAGGACAAGGCAAGGCCGCCGACGAGGGCGCCGATGAGAAAGATGACGTCAAATGTAGACGTCATGGGCGGCCTCGTGGTCGGTCTGGAACGACGAGACGATTCGCCGCACGTGGCCTGGCATGCCCGGGTCGCCGAACGACCGCTGATCGGTGATGGCGTCGAGCAGCTCGTCCGCGAGCTCTTCGGCGGCGCGTTCTTCGTGGTCGTCGAAAGCAGTACGGCCGGCCACGTACCGCGCCATGTCAGGCAGCAGGTTCGGGGCCAGCCGTCGCAGACTTTCCGATTTGGTCAGGGTGACCGGCTGATGGCCGAGCATCAGGTGGGCGAACTCGTGCAGCAGGATCTGCAGCCGGTGGTACCAGCGTGGCGAGTCCGCGCAGATCACCAGGTAGTTGCCGTTGGCAAGCAGCGCGGAGACTCCGGTCAGCCGTGCGTCCGGCAGCGGTGCGAAGCGGACTTCCACGTGTTTGCCGAGGTGCTGGCCCATCAGCTCGCACACCCGCCGGGCGGCCTCCTGGTAGGTGGCCGTCGGCGCGAGTCTGAGCTCACCGATGACACGATTGACCAGCGCACGGCGGGTGCGTCTGTTCATCTTGACTCCTGGTCCCGCCGGATGAACCAGCCCTCGTACTTCCCGGGCTCGAGCGCATCGGCGATCGCCTGGATGGTAGCCCGTCGGGTCTGCTGGGACAGCTCCGGAACCTTGCCGGCGAGCCGAGTCACGAACTCGACCACCCCAAGCTCCCGTAGTTGCACCAGGTCAGCGCGTTCGCTGTCGACCCAGCGAGCCAGCCTGTCGTCAAAGAAATACGCAGGAGGCACGTCGAAGTGTTCAGCCAATCCCAAAATGTGTTTCAACCGGGGATTGTCGCTAACACCGTTAAGTAATTCCCGGATGTAGCTGGCCGAGATCGACCCGAACCGGCCATTCGAGCTGATGGCGGCGGCTACGTCCTCTGGTGACACCGTTCCGTGCGCGGTGTCGAACAGTGTTTTCAAAGCTTCGTGACGCCAGTGCGGCGCCTCCCCCTCGGCCAGTTCGCGGCGTCCGCCGACGAAGTAGGCCGGGTGCACGCTCAGGGCCCCTGCCAGGTCCTCGATGGCCTGGCGGGTCGGATTGTCCTTCTGGCCCTTGCGCAGTTGCGCGATGTACGCGTGACCGATGTCCCCTCCGCGGTCCCTGATCGCCGCGGCTAGTTCCACATTGCTCAGTCGCCTGCGCCTAGCTGGTGGATGGCGGCATAGGTCATCGAGGACCGCGGCGAACAGACCCTCCCCGACACGGGTCATATCCCCCTCCTCACTCATTCGCGTCGACAATGTACTCGTTCGAAACACTGAGGCAAGGGTTGAACACTGTGCGTCGCACCCCTATGCTCCGGTCGGCGTATTTCTACTCCTGTTGGGGGTGATTCACCAGATCTTCCACGTGAGTTGAAGTCGTGGTGTAAGCGCCGCCGCCAGACCAGGGTGCAGGTTCGAGCTGATAGAGAGGTTCATGTATGCGCGCACGGCATAGAGCGACCCGCCAGCGGTCCCGTGCGGTAAGTGGCCACCTTGATTCTCGGATGATCATGTTGACCGCGGCGGGCATCGCCACGGCGACGGTCGCCGCGACCCTGATGCACGGTCTCGCGGGCGCGGCCGAGACAAAAAACGAGACAAATTCAGATACCACGACGATCTTGGGGCGCAACCAGGCCCCCGCCCCTGCCAGCGCCGGAGCCCCGCAGCCGGCGATCAGGCCAGCGACAACCTGGTACTCGGACTGGTCCTCATTTGGGTCAGGATCTGCGAGCGGGACGACATGCGTACCGATGACGCTCCACCTGTGGTGCTGAGCAACCCTGTCCTCGGCCGCGAACAAGGAGCGGAGTTCTTGGAGATGAAGCAGCAACTAGGTGGGCGAACCAGCGCTCACGGCGGGGTGGACACCACCCCTCGCCGGTCAGGCAGGGCCGGCGCGCCGACCCGGCCGGATGAGTTCTGGGACGCCGCACCCATGCGTGCGGCGGCCGCGGAACGTCACTTCGGCCAACTCCTTCGGGAGTATCGGCGGGCCAGCAACGTCGGCCAGGCGGAAGTCGCCCAATGGCTAGGGGTGAGCCAAGGGCAGATCAGCAGGATCGAGCGCGATCGAAGTCAGGTCCACGACCTCGACAAGCTCGAACGCTGGGCAAAGGCGCTGAAGATCCCACAGCGGCTGCTGTGGTTCCAGCTGTCCGGGTCCCGGCAGACCGAATTCGCGGGGGGCGAAGGCGGATTCAACGCGCTGCGCACCGTCAGCCGGCCGGATGAGCAGGTCGGACTGGGCATGCGGCAGCTGTTCCGGTGGCTTGGCAACGAAGCGACCGATGAACCCGAAGCGCCGACGGAGAACGTGTTCCGCGCGGCGGCGGAGTCGTACCTACGCGGCGGTTGGTACGCCTTCGACGAGGGTGAGGTCGCGCTGGGCAGCCAGCGGATGCGGATCGCACTCAACCTGAGCAGGCGGTCCGGTGAACAGGCTCTGTCCGCGGAGATCCTTGCGGCACTGAGCTTTCAGTCGTTGTTCCACGGCACGCTCGAATCAGCGGTGCCGGTGATCCGGATGGCCGAACAGGCCGCGGAGAAGACCGGGCTGACCTTGCTGCGGGTGGAAGTCGCCTCGATGGCGGCCTCCTGCTACGCGATGATGGGCGATCGCGACACGTGCTTGCAGGTGCTGCGCAAGGCGGAGAAGTCGCTGGAGACGGTCAACTCGTCCGAGCCGACCGACCGGTTGTACCTCGCGTCCGGATGCGCGTTGTCGTTCCGGTTCCTCGGCTGGCCGCGTGAAGCGGAAGGTTTTGCTCGTACGGCGGTCAAGCTGAGCGAGCGGTGGCCCGGAGTCCGGTTGTGCACCAGGACGTTGCTCGCGTCGGCACTGGCGGACCAGCGCAAGGTCGAGGAAGCGTGCGCGACCACCTCGCAGGTGGTGCCCAGGGTGGCGCCGATCCGCCCGGTCCGTGACCAGGTGTGCCTGACTTCGGTGGTGCGGCGGCTGTCGAAGTACGGCGACGACATCTCGGTTCGCACGCTGTACAGCCAGCTCGCCGGGGTCGGCGTGGCCGTCCCGCGGATCGGCTGAAGCGGTGGTTTCGCCTCCAATGCGGCTGCCAGAAGGGCCTCTGGCAGCACATTGGAGGCAAACGGTGCGCAGGCATCAGCCGGCCGCGATCATCCGCTCGATCTCGGCGTCGAAGTCGAACCACTGGTCCTCGCCACCGGGCAGGACGACCTCGTAGGTGGTGTCCAGGAAGTCGGCGAGGTCCTGGGCGTGCGCCTCGAACCGGGCCTGTCCCTTCGGCGTGACGAACTCGATGACGACCATTTCCTCGTTCTCGGGGTCCGGCCACATCCGCACGTCGCCGTCGCCGCTGCGCACGATCAGACCGTCGGCCAGCAGGTCACGGGACAGGATCCACTGCACTGCCCGTGCGCCCTCCGGCTCGAACAGCGCGTACACCGCGAACGGGTCGCGGGTGTCGTAGCGCAGCTCGACATCCACGGGCACGGGGTGGGCGGACACCAGGTCGAAGGTGACCGTCGTGATGATCTCGGTGTGGTCGTCGCGCGTCATCGCTGCCTCCTCCAGCTTCAGGGCCTTGCGGCGATGAGACGCCTCCCCAGGGCCTGTCTGACGGCCATATCCGGAATGATCACTCGAACGTGTCGGATAGTGGCCCCGGTCACCCGGATTTCTGCCCTTTCGGGCTCGCGGCGAACGTCCGCCGGTAGTCCTTCGGACCCACGCCGACGACCTTGTTGAAGTGATGCCTGAGAAGTGCCGCACTACTGAAACCACACTGCTGTGCGATGTCTTCGATACTAAGGCCGGTCTCCTCAAGCAGTCGTTGCGCATGCATGACGCGTTGCGTGGACAGCCAGCGCAGCGGCGTCGTTCCGGTTTCGGCCACGAATCGGCGCGCGAACGTCCGCTCTGACATCTGGGCTCGTTTGGCCAGCTCGGCCACGGTGTGCTCGACCGCGAGGTGCTCGATCATCCAGGTCAGCACCGGCTCGAGGCTGTCGCCGGTCTGCGGCATCGGCAGTTCGACGTACTGGCGTTGACCGCCGTCACGCTGGGGTGGGACGACCATCCGGCGGGCGATCGCGGCGGCCGGTCCCGAGCCGAGTTCACGGCGGACCAGGTGCAGACAGGCGTCGATTCCGGCGGCTGTGCCCGCGCTGGTGATGATGTCGCCGTCGTCGACGAACAGGACGTCCGGATCGAGCTTGGCGTCCGGGAAACGGTCGGCGAAGTCCGCCGCGTGCCGCCAGTGAGTTGTGCACAATCTACCGTCGAGCAACCCGGTCGCGCCCAGCAAGAAAGCGCCGCTGCACACCGTGAGAACGGTCGCGCCGCGCGCCGAGGCGTTGCGGATGGCCTCGAGAACGGGCTCGGGGTACTCCGCGCGGATGTTGCACGCCGGGATCGCGACCAGGTCAGCGTCGTCGAGCGCGCTCAGGTCGTACTCCGGGATCAGGGACACGCCGAGTGACGTCCGCAGGGGGACGTTCGCCTGCTCGGCGCATACGCGGAACTCGAACGGGGGCACGCCGTCGTCGGTGCGGTCGACCCCGAAAACCTCGCAGAGCACGCCGAACTCGAACGGGGCGAACTCGTCCACGAGCACCGCAGCCACGGTTTTGAGCATGCCGCCATGCTACTTGGCAGGATTTTGTTGGACAACGTCAGGACTGCCACTGTTGGCGGGAACTTGTCCAAAGCATAATTTCTGCCATGGCTGAGACAATCTTCTTCCTGATCCTGGTAGCGGCTCTGATCTACGGTCTGCAGCGCAACCACGCGCGACTGCCCTACAAGCAGTTGGCAGGCAACACGGACTTCGAGGTCCGTGACACGACTCGAAGGCACCCGATCCTGTCGCCCTAACGGGAAAGCTGGTAACACGTCCGTCACCGCTGGGTAAGGGCTGCTGAAACTTGCCGTTCCTAAGTTTCGTGAATGGCACTCGATCAGGCAGTACCTACCCAGCGCAGCGGTGCGACAAAGGAAACCCTGGAGGACTACACCCTCCGGTTCGCGCCGCGCAGCTACCGGCGCTGGTCGCCGGCGGTCGTCGGGGCCTCCGCGCTCGGCGGGATGGCCTACATGGCCGACTTCTCCATCGGCGCGGGCATCGGCCTGACGCACGGCACGTCCAATGCGCTGCTGGCGATCCTCTTCGCCGCCGCGATCATCCTGGTCACCGGTTTTCCGTTGGCGTACTACGGAGCCCGCTACAACATCGACCTCGACCTGATCACGCGTGGCTCGGGGTTCGGGTACTACGGCTCGGTGCTGACGAGTGTCATCTTCGCCAGCTTCACGTTCATCTTCTTCGCCCTCGAAGGCTCGATCATGGCGCAGGGCCTGCGCTACGGCCTCGGGATGCCGCTCTGGCTGGGCTATCTGGTCTCCACACTGGTGATCATCCCGTTGGTGATCTACGGGATGAAGGCGCTGGCGAAGCTGCAGACGTGGACCAATCCACTGTGGCTGGTGCTGATCGTGGCGCCGATCGGCTACCTGGTGATCGCCGATCCCGGTTCGGTTGAGCGGTTTCTCTCGTACAAGTCCGGTGTGGACGTCGCCGCGGTGATGCTCGGTGCCGGGGTCTGCCTGTCGCTGATGGCGCAGATCGGCGAGCAGATCGACTACCTGCGGTTCATGCCGCCGAAGACCGAGGCGAACAAGCGCTCGTGGTGGATCTCGGTGATCGCGGCCGGGCCCGGCTGGGTGTTCTTCGGGGCAGCCAAACAGATCATCGGCGTCTTCCTCGCCGTGTACATTTTGGACGCCGTTGGGGCGACGGCCGCGGTCGAGCCGATCGAGCAGTTCACCGGGGCCCTGAAGCAGATGATGCCGCTGTGGCTGGTGGTTCCGTTGGCGCTGCTGCTCGTCGTGCTCAGCCAAGTCAAGATCAACGTCACCAACGCGTACTCGGGTTCCTTGGCGTGGACCAACTCCGTCACCCGGGTCACCCGCCGCTACCCTGGTCGGCTGGTTTTCGTGGTGGTGAACCTCGCGTTCGCGTTGATCCTGATGGAAGCGGACATGTTCAGCTTCCTGAACAACCTGCTGAGCTTCTACTCCAACTGCGCCATCGCGTGGGTCGTCACGGTCGCCACCGACATCATGGTGAACAAGTACTTGCTCGGCCTCTCGCCCAAGCAGCCGGAGTTCCGGCGTGGCATGCTGTACGGCTTCAATCCAGTTGGCCTGACGGCGTTCCTGGCGTCCTCCGGAATCTCCATCGCGATCTACTTCGGCGCCTTCGGCTCGGGTGTCCAGCCGTTCTCGCCGGTCGCGGCGGTCGTGATCGCCCTTGCGCTCACGCCGCTCATGGCGATCGTGACGCGCGGTCGTTACTACTTGCGCCGGACAGACGACGGAATCGACGAGCCGATGCTGGACGAAGACGGCAACCCGAGCGGAAAGCGTTACACCTGCCAGGTTTGCGAGCAGAGCTATGAGCGGCCGGACGTCCTGGCCAGCGCGCAGGGCGGCGTGATCTGCTCGCTCTGCCTGAGCACCGACCGGACCGGAAAGCACGTATTGCCTGCGCAAGCATCGTAGTCGAGCAACCCCCAGTCACCTTGCCGGCGCCTGTACGGTGGTAAGGACCACTGGGGGTTGTTATGTCCACGTTGAGCGCGGACGTGCTCATTTGTGGTGCCGGGCCTGCCGGCCTGGTACTGGGGAACATATTGCGGGCAGAGGGGATTCGCTGCCTGATCGTGGAACGGCAGAGCCGTGCCCACGTGCAAAGCCGTGCCCGCGCGGGCTTTCTCGCCGCGAACAGCGTCCGGATCCTGAGCGAGAACGGGCTCGCGGAAGGCTTGCACGCCAACGGACAGCACCACGACACGTGCGCGTTCCGCGGCGATCACGGCGAGTTCGAACTCAAGTACAGCGGGTTGGGCCGCGGCGAGATCCACACCGTCTACCCGCAGCAGGATCTGGTGCGTGACCTGATCGCGGAGTTCCTCAATCGAGGCGGTGAAATCCGCTTCAACACGGAAGTACAGGAGATCGACCCGCACGACGCAGCACTGCTCCTCGCCGACGGTTCCCGGCTGACTGGTCGCTTCGTGGCTGGATGTGATGGACAGCACGGCGTTTCCCGTCAAGCCGTTCCCGCCCAGGTGTACCACCGGGATCACGGTGTTTCGTGGTTCGCGCTGTTGGCTCAGGCGCCGCCGAGCCTGGCCGGGGTGATGTATGCGATCCACCCCAACGGTTTCGCCGGACACATGGCCCGCACTGCCACGGTGACCCGGTACTACCTTCAAGTCCCGCAAGGGTTCGACCCGAATGCGTGGTCGGACAAGCAGATCTGGGACGAGCTGCACGTGCGGATGCGGGCGGACCAGTACGGCGAGCTGCGCACCGGACCCATCATCGAACGCCGAATCGTGGACATGACATCGCACGTGATGGACCCGATCCAGCACGGCACGCTGTTCCTGGCCGGTGACGCGGCCAGCCTGATCAGCCCGTCGGCGGCGAAAGGCGCGAACCTCGCACTGATGGCCGCGGAAGTGCTCGCGAGGGCCTTGGCCACCCAGATCAACCTCGGCGACGCGCAGCCGTTGATCCGCTACAGCGCGGAAGTGCTGCCCCGAATCTGGCGTGCGCAGGAGTTCTCGCACTGGATGATCAACCTCTTGCACGGCCCTTTCGGGAACGACAGCCACTCGGTCTTCCTGCGATCGTTGCAGCGCGCACGGCTGGAAAGCCTCCGTGATTCGCGTGCACACCAGGACTTCTTCGCGGAGAACTACATCGGAGTCTGAGTCGCCGTGCGAGACGGTAAGAATGTGGCATGGAGTTCTTCTGCTACCACCGCGACCGGCCCGGCTCGCTGCCGCTGCGCGAGAAGCTGATCGAAGCGCACTGGTCCTACATGGACAGATTCGACAGTCAGCTGATCGCCCGCGGCCCGACATTCGTCGGTGAGGTTCCGACCGGTAGCGTGCACATCGTCGACCTGCCGGATCCCGTTGCGGCCCGGGCTTTCGCGTTCGACGAGCCCAACTATCAGGCAGGCGCGTATCGGGATGTGCTGCTTCGCCGGTGGCGCAACCTGCTGGGCCGCACGATGTGGGACTTCCCCGGTGGCAGGCGAGGCGGCAACCGGTACCTGGTGCTCGGCTTCGGTACGGGAGAGGCAGCTGATCTCGACGTGCCAATGGATCAGGACGGGCTGATCGCGTACGGGCCGTTGTTGTCCGACGACGGCGCCGACTGGCTGGGGACGGCGATGTTGATCCGGGCATCGGACCCGGACGCGGCACGGGCTTTGCTCACGGTGGACCGGTACGCCGAAATCGAGGTCCACGACTGGGAATTCGGCGGACGACGGTAGGGAACCGATCGGCCCTCGCGGCAGTCCAAGATCGCGCCACGGAGTCGCGGACGTCGAGGGGCCGTTCGCGACTCTCGTGGTCTGGCGGGCTACGGCGCCGTTTCCGTCCAGGTGACCGGCAGTTCGTGGACGCCGTAGATGTTCATGTCGGTCTTGAGCTTCACCTCGCTGGCGGGGATGGCGAGCCTGAGAGTCGGGAAGCGCCGCAGCAGGCCGGTGAAACCGGCGCGCATCTCGATCCGGGCCAATTGCTGGCCAAGGCACTGGTGCACGCCGTGGCCGAAGGACAGGTGACCGCGAGCCTTGCGGTGGATGTCCAGGGTGTCCGGGTTGTCAAAGCGCTTGGGGTCGTGGTTGGCGGCCAGCAACGAGACGATGACGGTCGATCCCTTGCCGATTGTCTCGCCGCCGAGCTCGATGTCGTCCGCGGCGTAGCGGAAGAAGATGTCGGCAACGGACAGGTAGCGCATGAGTTCCTCGACCGCGTCGGGCATCAGATCGGGGTCGGCACGCAGTTCGGCGAGCTGCTCGGGGTGCTCCAGGAGCGCGAAGGTGCCCAGCGCCAGCATGTTCGCAGTGGTCTCGTGGCCGGCGAGCAGCAGCATGAAGCCGATACCGACCAGTTCCTCGATGCTGAGGTCGTCATCGCGAGCCAGGTCGGACAGGATGTCCTCGCTCGGCTCGGCGCGTTTGCGCGTCACCAGTTCGGCCAGGTACGTGGTCAGTCCGCCGACCGCGGCCATCTTGTCCTCGAGTGTGATGTCCTTCTCCAGGAACTTGGCGGAATTGGCCTGGAAGGTCTCCCGGTCGGCGTACGGGACACCGAGCAGCTCGCAGATCACCAGGGACGGCACCGGCAGCGCGAAGTGCTTGACCAGATCGACCGGCGGGGTGAGCCGCGCCAGCTCGTCCAGCTGCCGTTCGGCGGTCTCGATGATGTGCTCTTCGAGCTGCTTCATGCGCTTGACGGTGAAGGCACCGATGAGCTTGCGCCGCAACCGGGTGTGGTCCGGCGGGTCCATGGCGACGAACACGCCCGGCATCTGCGGAGACGGCTCGGTGGGCGCGGGCATCCCGGGAGTTTCGTACGGCATGTGCAGGACGCCGATGTCCTGGCGGGAGCTGAACCGGGTGTCGGCCAGGAGTCGGCGGACCGCGTCGTAGCCGGTGACCAGCCAGCCCTCGTGACCGTCGGGAAAGACCATGGGGCTGACCGGGCGAGCCTCGCGCAGCCGGGTGATCTGGCTGGGTGGGTCGAAGGGGCTCGTGTCGCGGTCCATGGGCAGGCCGTGCGGAATGGGAACCGTCTGGCTCATCGGATGTCCTTTCGTGGCGGTTGTCGACCACGTTCGCCGAAGGGCCAGACATGCTGCTGACACGGCCCTGACACCGGCCATGCCATGGAGACATAGCCGGTGTGCAGGCGTCACCTACTGGTACGGAAGCGATACAGCACGATCGCCAGCGTGAACGAGAGCGCCAGCAGTCCGGCCACCCAGACAAGCGCGACCCAGCCGCTGTCGCCGATCGGTGTTCCGGTGAGCAGACCCCTGGTCGTCTCGATGACGGGTGTGATCGGCTGGTTGGCGCTGATCGCGCGCAGGAACGACGGCATTGTGTCGGTCGGGACGAACGCGCTGCTCAGATACGGCAGGAACAGCATGAAGAAGCTCATCCCGCTGGCGGATTCCACGCCCTTCGCGATCGCGCCGAGCCCGGCGGCGAGCCAGGACAGGGCGAGGACGTAGAGCAGCAGCAGGCCGACGGCGAGCAGCCAGTCGACGAAGGAACCGTTGGGGCGGAAGCCCATGGCGATCGCTGTGACGATCACGATCGTGGTGGACAGGGCGTTGCGCGCGATGCTTGCGACAACGTGCCCGGTCAGCAAAGCGAAGTTGCTGATCGGCATGGACCGCAGCCGGTCGATCATGCCGTTGTTCATGTCGTCGGCGACGGACATCGCGGTCGACGCGGCGCCGTATCCGACACACAGCAGGATTGTTCCTGGCACGACGTAGTTGATGTACGCGGTGCCGGTGTTGATCGCGCCGCCGAAGACGTACACGAACAACGCCATCATCAGCAGCGGCAACAAGATCGACATGAACAGGGTTTCGCCGTTGCGCCGGGTGAGCCGGATGCTGCGGCCGATCATCGTCAGCGTGTCGCTCAAGGCGTTGGCGAATCCGCCGTGCCGGATCACTGCGGTGGTCATGCGTTTGCTCCTTCACGGGGACGGTCCGCGGTGACGGCCATGAACACGTCGTCAAGGGTTGGCCGGTGCGACGACACACGGGCGACTGAGATGCGGAACGCCGCCAAGTGGTTCAGTACTGAGTGGACGTGTGCCGCGGTGCCGTCTGATGACAGGTCGAGCACGCGTCGTTCGCGATTCACCTGGCCGCCCAACAGTTCCGCGGCCCGCAGCACGCCGCTTTCGTCGTCGAAGGTCAGTTCCATGCGCTCGCCGCCGACTTGGGCCTTGAGCGAGTCGGCGGTGCCGGACATGGCCACGTCACCCTTGTTGATCAGCACGATCCAGTCGGCCAGCCGGTCGGCCTCTTCCAGGTACTGGGTGGTCAGCACGACGGTTGTGCCTGCCCGGACCAGTTCCTTGATCGCGTCCCACATCGTTGTCCGGCTGGCCGGGTCGAGGCCGGTGGTCGGCTCGTCCAGGAAGATCAGCCTCGGCTCGGCGACCAGGCTCATCGCCAGGTCCAGCCGCCTGCGCATGCCGCCGGAGTACGTCTTGACCCGGCGGTGCATCGCGTCGAGCAGGTCGAACCGCTCCAGCAGCTGGTCGGCGCGCCGCCGTGCCGCCGCCCGGCCGAGGTGCATCAGCTGACCGGTCATCACCAGGTTCTCCCGGCCGGTCTGCTCGTTGTCGACCGCCGCGTGCTGGCCGGTCAGGCTGATCTCGGCGCGTACTTTCGCCTGTTCACGCACCACGTCATGCCCGGCGACCAGCACTTTGCCTGCGTCCGGCCGGGTCAGCGTGGTGAGGATCCGCACGGTGGTGGTCTTGCCCGCGCCATTGGGCCCGAGCAGTGCGTACACCGAGCCCTCCGGCACGTGCAGGTCGATCCCGGCCAGCACCACGTTGTCCCCGTAGGCCTTTTTCAGGCCCTCTACCTCGACGATCATCGCCCCTCCCCGTTACTGCGTATGTTATACGCGAAATAGCGTAGCATCTACGCAGTAGAGGCGCGCAAGCCCGACTTCTCTAGACTGAGCGTGAGGAGAGGGAGTGGATGACCGAGCTGCCTGAACACATCGCGCTGCTGTGGGGTGCGCGGGAAACGGCGCGGCGCGGGCCGAAACCGGCACTGAAGGTCGAGGACATCACCGAGGCCGCGATCGCGATCGCGGACGCCGAAGGACTGGCGGCGGTCTCGATGGCGAAGGTTGCCGCGCACCTCGGCAACTCGACGATGGCGCTGTACCGCTACGTGAAGAGCAAGCGCGAACTGCTAATGCTGATGGGCGACGCGGCGCTGGAGCCGCCACCGCAGTTCCCGGAGAACACGGGCTGGCGCGAAGGCCTGGAGAACTGGGCGAAAGCGATCATCGCCGCGGTGGCCCAACACCCTTGGTACCACGAGATTCCAGTGAGCGCGCCACCGTTCGGCCCGCACAACCTGATGTGGTTCGACCGAGGGCTCGCGACACTGGGCGAGACGGACCTGACCGAACCGGAGAAGGCCGGCATCGTGATGGGCCTGCTGACGTTCCTGCGCGGCGAGTACCAACTACGCGCACAGCTGGCAGCGGGATATCGAGAAGACCCGAACGCCTTCGGCCGCCAGTACCACAACGCGTTGACACAGCTGCTTGACCCACGCGAGTTTCCCGCGCTGACCAAACTGGTGGCAGCGGGCGTCTTCGACGAGGACTCGTTGTGGGACGAGGACGGAATCGACACCGACTTCGACTTCAGCCTCCAGCTCTACCTCGACGGAGTGGCCGCGTACATCGAGAAACGCGCTAGTCCGCAGTAGACAGTTCGGGCATGATGCGGGCATGACGTGGATCTTCGCCTCGGACCGGAACTTCCAGCCGTACGACTACACGGCGACGAAGAGTCAACTGCTGCTGCGCAGCGGAGGGCCCACCCGGATCGACGTCCTGTTCAAGCTGGTCCGCGTGCAGAAGCTGTGCGGTTGGTATGCCGGCCTGCGGATCCGGCACGCCACGGAGGCGGAACGGCAGCGGATTGAGGCCGAGACGCCGAAGATCGCTTATGCCGACGAGGACGTGTTCTTCGTGCTGGAAGAGGGCACCGGGTTCGACTACGTCGTCGCGGGTGATGTCCGCTGGCACGAAGGCCCCAACCCGGGCACCGAGACAAGCCACTTCGCCGACCCGGACAACGTCGGCTCGGGACTCCGGCGGTAGTCGTGAATACTGGGGCTGAGGTGGACCGGTGAGAGGGTGGGACCATGGCGGGACGTGTCACGCAGGCGCAGGTGGCGCGGATCGCTGGGGTGTCGCAGGCGATCGTCTCCTTGGTGCTCAACGGGTCCGACAGTGTGCGGGTGTCGCCGGAGACGCGTAAAAGGGTTGAGGACGCGCTGCGGTCGACGGGCTACACGGTCGACATCATGGGCAGGCGGCTGCGCGGTAAGACCAACCAGATTCTGGGGGTTTTCACCTACGAGTCCGTTTTTCCCTCCGGCGTCGCCGACTTCTACCGGCCGTTTCTGCTCGGCATCGAGCAGGAGGCCGAGGCTCAGGGGTTTGACCTGCTTCTGTTCACCAGTCCTGGTCGCAAGGACGGCAGGCGTCGGGTTTACGAGGGCGACACCAACCGGCTGCGGATCGCCGACGGGTGCGTTCTCCTTGGCAGGCACAACGATCCCGCTGAGCTCGCGCGGCTTGTCGATGAGCAGTTTCCCTTTGTCTTCATTGGGCGGCGGGAAGGGCCGGTTAGTTACGTCGGCGCCGACTATGTCGCGTCCACGCGGGACGTTTACGAGTGGATGTGGCGGCTTGGCCATCGCAAGATCGCCTTGCTGAGCGTCGCCGAGGAGAACGAGCCCACTTTGGACAGGCGGGCCGGGTATCAGGCTGCCGCGCGCAAGCACAAGAAGGCACCGCTGATCATCGTCGAGGACGATCCGGAACGAGCCCTGCGCACGGTCCGGCAGAACCAAGCGACCGCTCTGTTGGTGGAGAGCATGGCCATGGCGGACGGCATCAAGGCATATGTCGACGTGCCGAAGGACCTTTCCGTCGTCGTGCTCGGTGACCCGGATCCGACTCAACAGCCCAGTCACGCGGTGCCGACGTCGGACACGGACTGGTCGATGTTTCGCATCCCGCGCACGGAGATGGGCGTCCGGGCGGTCCGGATGTTGATCGAGCTCGTCAACGGTGGCAAGCCCAGGTCTGTGCTGCTGCCGTGCGAGATCCACGAGGGCGCGACCGCCGCCGCCAGAAACTGACCTGTTGACACAGCCGAAGCAGGGTGTTTACCGTTCGCTAATTCGAATAATCAGCGGATGGGGCGCAGCGTGGACACGGATGTCCTGATCGTCGGAGCCGGGCTTGGTGGGGTCGCGGCCGCGTTGGCGGCGGCTGAGGGCGGGGCCAGGGTGATCCTTGTCGAAGGCGACCGGTGGATCGGTGGCCAGCTCACGGCACAGGCCGTACCGCCGGACGAACATCCGTGGAGCGAGCAGTTCGGCGTTACGGCGTCCTATCGAGCGTTGAGAGACGGCATTCGCAGCTACTACCGCCAGCACTATCCGCTCACCGCCGCGGCTCGGAAGCACCGGAGGCTCAACCCGGGCGGTGGGCTGGTCAGTCCATTGTGTCACGAGCCGAGGGTGGCCGTGGCAGTTCTGGAAGGAATGTTGGCGCCGCACAGGGCATCGGGCCGCGTGAAGCTGTTGCAGCCGTACAGTCCGATCGGGACGGACGTGGACAACGACCAGGTCAAGGCCGTCCACTTCACCGACGACCTGACCATCACGGCGCGCTACGTCATCGACGCAACGGAAACCGGCGACCTGCTGCCGCTGGCGAACGTCGAGTACGTGACGGGCTTCGAGTCGCAACAGGACACGGGCGAGCCGAGCGCTCCCGCCGAGGCGCAGCCGTTGAACATGCAGGCTGCGTCGTGGTGCTTTGCAATGGAGCATGTGGACGGCAACCACGTCATCGACCGCCCGGCGACCTACGACTACTGGCGCGCCGCGCGGCCGAAGGTGTGGCCGGGTGACCTGCTCGCGTTCTGCTGGCCGGACCCCCGCACGCTCGAGGCCGCGGAGGGGTGGTTGGACCCGAACCCGGACGACGACCCGCTCTCGGTGGTCGCCGACCAGAGCAAGAACCCGGGAACCCTGGACCTGTGGCGGTTTCGCCGGATCGCCGCGCGCAACGTCTTCGAACCGGGCACGTACACCAGCGACATCACGCTGGTGAACTGGCCGATGATCGACTATCTGGACGGTCCGGTGTTCGAAGTGGACGATGCCGATCGACACCGTGCGGCCATGCGAGAACTCTCGCTGTCGGCGCTCTACTGGATGCAGACGCAAGCCCCCAGGCCGGACGGCGGCACCGGGTTTCCAGGCCTCCGGCTGCGTGCGGACATCCTCGGCACAACGGACGGTTTGGCGCAGGAGCCGTACATCCGGGAGTCGCGCCGGATCGAAGCCGTCGAAACGATCACCGAGAACGACGTGTCGCTGGCGATCCGTGGGGAGCACGGAGCCACGCAGTACAAGGATTCCGTGGGCATCGGGATGTACCGGATCGATCTGCATCCGTCGACTGGCGGAGACAACTATCTGGATGTGGCTTCGACACCGTTCCAGATCCCGCTCGGCGCACTGCTTCCGATCCGGATGCGAAACCTGTTGCCCGCCAACAAGAACATCGGCACAACGCACATCACGAACGGTGCCTACCGGCTGCATCCGGTGGAGTGGAACATCGGCGAGGCCGCCGGTGCGCTCGCCGCGCGCTGCCTGCAGACCGGGGAACCTCCGCACGCGGTCCGCGAGAAGCCCGACCTGCTCAACGATCTGCAGTCCGTGCTGGTCAAGCGCGGCGTCGAGCTGGCCTGGCCGGAGATCAAAGGATACTGACCATGAGAGTCACCTTACTGGCCCTGCTGCTCGTCGTCGCCGGATGTTCGAGCAGCACCGGCAATGCCGAAGTGAACCTGCGAATGACCGTGTGGACCAGCGAGAAAACTCAGCTGGCCCTGTTCGACGAGATCGCGAACGAATACAAGCAAACGAACCCGAACGTCAAGTCGATCACCTTTGACGTGGTGCCGTTCGACCGCTACAACACGGCACTGACAACGCAGTTGGCCGGAAGCAATCCGCCTGACCTCGCGTGGATCCTGGAGCGGGACGCACCCGATTTCGTCGAGTCGAAGGCATTGGTCAACCTCGGCCCGGTATTGAAGAATCCGGAAGAACTGACGCCCGCGTCGACCAAGTTGTGGCAGAAGAACGGCGAGCTCTACGCGTATCCGTTCTCCACGTCACCGTTCGGCATGTTCTACAACAAGGATCTCTTCGCGCAAGCCGGCATCACCGAGACTCCCGAGCAAGCGCAGGCCGCGGGCCGGTGGACGTGGGACACCGCCATGCAGATGGCCGCGAAAGTGGCCGCGTCGACCGGCAAGTCCGGGTTGGTGATCCGGGACTTCGAGTACAAGATGTGGGTCACGCTCGCCTCGGTGTGGCGTGGATTCGGCGCCGATGCCTGGCCGCAGGATGGAAAGGCCTGTGGTTTCAGCAGTCCGGAGATGCTCACGGCGATGACCTTTCTGCACAAGGCCATTTTCGCCGACAAAGCGTTGCCTGGACCGGGCACCACCGCCGATTTCTTCGCCGGTCAGTCGGGTATGACGGTCGCACAGATCAGCCGGGCCGGGCTGCTCAAGGAGAAGCCGTTCCAATGGGGGATCGTGCCGCTGCCCGCCGGTCCGAAAGCCAACGCGCAGGTGATCGGCCAAGCCGGGATCGGTGTTCCAGTCAAGGGAAAGCAGAAACAAGCGGCCGCCGACTTCCTGGCCTTCTTCACCAACCCGGCGAATTCGGCCAAGCTCAGCCAGTTCTTCCCGCCGGCCCGGGAGAGCCTGATCAACGCGCAAGGCCTGGCCAAGGTCAGCCCGTTGTTCAGTGCCGAGCAGCTGCAGAACGTCGTGGTGAACGGGATCAAGACCGGCGAGGTGCTGCCCGCGCACACCAACAGCGCGAAGATCAACAGCCTGGTGCAGTCCGCTTTGGACCCACTGTGGAAGCCGGACGCCAACGTCCAAGCCGTCCTTGACGGCGTCTGCAAAGCGATCAACCCGGTGCTCAGCCAATGACAGTCCAAACCGAACTGCGTCCGGCGGCACCGCCAGAGCCGCCGGCCGCGAAACCGTTCTGGACGCCTCGGCGGCGCGACGCACTGGCCGGCTGGGCCTTCATCGCGCCGCAGCTGCTCGGGTTCCTCCTGTTCGTGCTCATCCCACTGATCGCGGTGATCTGGTACAGCTTCCAGAGCACCAATGTGCTCGCCGGGACAATGCAATTCGCCGGGCTCGAGAACTACGAGCACCTGCTGGACGATCCAGTGATGCCGTCGGTCGCCCGTGCCACGGCATTGTTCTGCGTCGGGCTGGTCGTGCTCAACCTCAGCCTGGCGTTGCTGCTCGCCGTGTTGCTGAACCAGAAACTACGCGGCACAACGGTGTTCCGGACGATCTTCTTCTCGCCGGTCGTGGTCTCACTGGTCGCATGGACGATCGCGTGGAACCTGATGTTGCAGGACAACGGCAGCATCAACGCGATGCTCCAGACGATCGGCATCGACGGGCCGAACTGGCTGCGTGGCGAGAACTCCGCGATGGTCTCGGTGATCGTGGTCCAAGTGATCAAGAACGTCGGCCTGAACATGGTTCTGTTCCTGGCCGCGTTGCAAGGCGTGCCACGATCACTGCTCGAAGCGGCCGAACTGGACGGTGCCGGGCCGTGGCGCAGGTTCCGGACGATCACCCTGCCGATGATCAGCCCGACCACCTTGCTGACCGCGATCATCACGGTGAGCGGCGCGCTGCACGTCTTCGCCCAGATCCAGATCCTCACCTTGGGCGGGCCCGCGGACAGCACCAACGTCCTGGTCTTCTACTTCTACCAACAGGCGTTCGGCAACCACGACTTCGGCTACGGCGCCGTGCTCGCCGTCGTGCTGTTCGTGATCATCGCACTGCTGACCACCTTGCAGTGGCGGATGCGGAAGCGGTGGGTCTTCTATGAGGCGTAAGGCACTGTACGCGCTGCTCGTCCTCCTGGCTGTGCCGTTCGTCTTCCCGACGTGGTGGATGATCACGGCATCCTTGTTGCCCGCCAACGAAGTCCTCAGCTACCCGCCGAAGCTGTTTCCGACTACCCCGAGATGGGAGAACTACGCGACCGCGTTCACCGACTATCCGTTGGCGCGGCAGTACTTCAACAGCCTCTACATCGCTGTTGTCGTCATGGTCAGCACGATGATCGTGGCCTCGCTGGCAGGTTACGCGTTCGCCAGGATCAAGTTCCGCGGCGACAAGCTGTTCGTCATCGTCCTCATCGGACTGCTGATCCCCAGCGAGGTCACCATCATTCCGCTGTTCCGGATGGTCGACGAACTGGGATTGACCAACACGCACTGGCCGTTGATCGTGATCCCGATCTTCGGCGCGCCCAGCGTGCTCGCCACGTTCGTGATGCGCCAGTTCTTCATCACCGTGCCGGACGAGCTGGAAGAAGCGGGACGGTTGGACGGCCTCGGCCGGTTCGGGCTGTACCGGCGCATCGCGCTGCCGATCGCCCGGCCGGCGCTGGCGGCCGTCGCGATCTTCACCTTCCTGAACACGTGGAACTTCTTCCTGGAACCGCTGGTGTACTTGAGCGACAAGGAGATGTTCACCTTGCCGCTCGCGCTCACCCAGTATGTCGACGTCTACGGCGGCAACATCTGGAACGTCCAACTTGCCGCGTCAGTCACGACAGTCCTGCCTGTTCTGGCCGTTTTCATCATCGCTCAACGGCATTTCGTCGAAGGCCTCGCGCAGACCGGGCTCAAGGGATGAGCAGCGCCTTGCCGAGGATCTCACGGGCTTCGACGGCTCGATGTGCCTCGGCCACCTCATCCAGGGGGAAGGTCCGGCCGATCACTGCCCGGATCCTCCCGGCCGCGGCCAGTTCGAAGACATGCTCGGCACGCCGGCGGTAGTCGACACGCAGCTCCGCAAGCTGTTCTATCCCACGCACAGTGATGCCGCGCTCGGGCGAAACGCCTTCAGCCGAGGCGCTTGCGTTGCCGTAATTGGAGTATCGGCCGCCGTCCCGCACTGTGCCGAACGCTGCCTTGCCAAGGGAACCGCTGACACCATCGAACACGACGTCGACCACGCCGACCTGCGTCGTCCACTCCGGCTCGGTGTAGTCGGCCACGACATCGGCTCCGAGGTCCTTCACCAGAGCCAACTTCTCGGCGCCCCGCGCCACTCCGATCACCCGCGCCCCGGCCGCGGTCAGCAGTTGGACGAGAACACTGCCCAGACCGCCCGCCGCCGGCTGCACGAGCACGGTTTCGCCTGCCGCGACGGAGGTTTTCTCGAGCAGACCGGCTGCTGTGCTGCCGTCGTGCAGCAGGGCCATCGCGTCTGGCAGGCCGAGTCCGTCTGGCACCGGGATGACCGCGCCGATGTCGGCGACGGCTTGGGTCGCGTAACCGTTCTGGACGCTGGCGACGACCTGTCGACCCACCCAGCTGGGGGCGACGCCTTCACCGACCGCAGCGACGACACCTGCGGCCTCCATGCCCGGGATGTACGGCGGCGTGGTGGGGAAGAAGTCCTGCCACTGGCCGCGGCGCTGGTAGGTGTCCATCGACTGGATCCCGGACACGGCCACGTCGATCAGGACGTGACCCGCGTCCGGGACCAGGTCAGGGGCCTCGACGACCTTGAGGACCTCGGGGCCGCCGTATTCGGCTATCTCGATCGCTCGCATAAGAGCCAGTCTTGAACCTCAACAGAGGTTGAGGTCAAGGCTTCAGGAAAGTCACCGCGTCCAGCACCAGCGGATCGAGTGACGCTGCCTCGGTCTGTGCCTTGTCCAGCAGCTCCGCCTTCATCCGCGGATCCCAGAACAGCTTGATGTGCTGGGCGATCGCCGCTGCCGCCTGCCCGGCGGGCTGGTGGTGGAACTGCACCGCGATCTCGTTCGCCATGCGGACTTGCGGTGATTGGGTGTGCATGCGTCAGTCCACCGCCATCGGGATGTCTTCGCGAGCGGATTCCTCGACCGCGGCGGCCGGGGTGCGCAGTCCGACCTGGACCGCCGTGACCTTGTACTCGGGACAGTTCGTGGCCCAGTCCGAGTTCTCCGTCGTGACCACGTTGGCGCCGGTGATGGGGTGGTGGAACGTCGTGTACACCACGCCTACCGGCATCCGGTCCGAGATGATCGCCTTGAGCGTGGTCTCGCCGACCCGCGATGCCAAGGACACCATGTCGCCGTCGTTGATCCCGCGTACCTCGGCGTCGTGCGGGTGGATCTCCAGCACGTCCTCCGGGTGCCAGGCCACGTTCGCGGTACGGCGGGTCTGCGCGCCCACGTTGTACTGCGACAGGATCCGGCCGGTGGTCAGGATCAGCGGGAACTTGCGGGTGCTGCGTTCATCGGTGGGCACGAACGTGGTCTGGACGAACGCGCCCTTGCCCCGGACGAAGCCGTCGACGTGCATGATCGGCGTTCCGGTCGGCGCGGCGTCGTTGCACGGCCACTGCACGCTGCCCAGCTTGTCGAGCTTCTCGAACGAGACACCGGAGAAGGTCGGGGTGACCGCGGCGATCTCGTCCATGATCTCGCTGGGGTTGTTGTAGGTCATGTCGTAGCCCATCGCCTGCGCGATGCGGCACGGGATCTCCCACTCGTGCATGCCGGTCTTCGGCGCCATCACCGGGCGGACGCGGTTGATCCGGCGCTCGGCGTTGGTGAACGTGCCGTCCTTCTCCAGGAACGACGTGCCGGGCAGGAACACGTGCGCGAACTTGGCTGTCTCGTTGATGAACAGGTCCTGCACGACGACGAGGTCCATCGCGGCGAGGGCCGCGGTGACGTGCTTGGTGTTCGGGTCGGACTGCGCGATGTCCTCACCCTGCACGAACAGGGCCCGGAACGTGCCGTCGATGGCCGCGTCGAACATGTTCGGGATGCGCAGGCCCGGCTCGGGCAGGATCGGCCGGCCCCACAGCGTCTCGAACACCTCGCGCACGGCCTCGTCCGACACGTGCCGGTACCCCGACAACTCGTGCGGGAACGAACCCATGTCGCACGAACCCTGAACATTGTTCTGACCACGCAACGGGTTCACGCCAACGCCGTCGCGACCGATGTTGCCGGTCGCCATCGCGAGGTTGGCCATACCCATGACCATCGTCGAACCCTGGCTGTGCTCGGTCACGCCCAAGCCGTAGTAGATCGCCGCGTTGCCGCCAGTCGCGTACAACCTCGCAGCAGCACGAACGTCCGCGGCGGGAACGCCGGTGATCGACTCGACGACCTCCGGGCTGTTCTCCGGGCGGGCGATGAACTCGGCCCACTCCTCGTAGCCCTCGCACCTGGCGGCCACGAAGTCCTGGTCCACCAGGCCTTCGGTGACCACGACGTGCGCGAAAGCGTTGACCATGGCCACGTTCGTGCCCGGCTGCAGCGGCAAGTGGTACTGCGCCTCGATGTGCGGCGAGCGCACGAGGTCGATCCGGCGCGGGTCGACCACGATCAGCTTGGCGCCCTCGCGGATCCGCTTCTTCATCCGCGATGCGAAAACCGGGTGGCCGTCGGTCGGGTTCGCGCCGATCACCATGATCACGTCGGTCTCGGCGACCGACTTGAAGTCCTGTGTTCCAGCGGACGTGCCGAACGTCTGCTTCAGGCCGTAACCAGTCGGCGAGTGGCAGACGCGGGCGCACGTGTCGACGTTGTTGTTGCCGAACGCCGCGCGCACCATCTTCTGCACGACGTAGACCTCTTCGTTGGTGGTACGGGAAGAGGTGATCCCGCCGATCGAGCCGGCGCCGTGCTTGGCTTGGATCTCAAGGAACTTCCGCGCGGTGTGGCTGATCGCGGTGTCCCAGTCCACGACCTGCCACTCGTCGGTGATCGACTCGCGGATCATCGGGCTCATCTGGCGGTCGGGGTGCGTGGCGTACCCGAAAGCGAAGCGGCCCTTGACACACGAGTGGCCTTCGTTCGCGCCGCCGTCCTTGAACGGCACCATCCGCACGAGCTGGTCGCCGCGCATCTCGGCCTTGAAGGAGCAGCCGACGCCGCAGTACGCGCATGTGGTGACCACGCTGCGCGTCGGCATTCCCAGCTCCACCACGGACTTCTCCTGCAGCGTGGCCGTCGGGCATGCCTGCACGCACGCGCCACACGAGACGCACTCGGAGTCCATGAAATTCACGCCACCGGCGGACACTTTGGACTCGAAGCCACGGCCCTCGATGGTCAGCGCGAAGGTGCCCTGGATCTCGCCGCAGGCGCGGACGCATCGCGAACACGCGATGCACTTGGACGCCTCGAAGTTGAAGTACGGGTTGCTGTCGTCGGTGAGCAGGTCGAGGTGGTTCTCGCCCTCGTAGCCGTAACGAACCTGCCGCAGCCCGACGACGCCGGACATGTCCTGCAGCTCGCAGTCGCCGTTGGCGGAGCATGTCAGGCAGTCCAGCGGATGGTCGGAGATGTACAGCTCCATGACGCCCTGGCGGAGCTTCTCCACCTTGGGCGTTTGCGTGCGGACCTTCATGCCCTCGGCAACAGGGGTGGTGCACGAGGCCGGAGTTCCTTTGCGGCCATCGATTTCCACGAGGCACAGGCGGCAGGAACCAAACGCGTCAAGGGTGTCGGTCGCGCAGAGTTTCGGGATGTCAACACCGGTCAGGGCAGCGGCCCGCATGACCGAAGTGCCTGGCGGCACAATGACCGGCATGCCGTCGATCTCGACCGTGACGGTCGCCTCCCCCGGCTTGGCGGGTGTGCCAAGGTCGGGTTCCTTCATCAGCGTCATGACGTCTCCTGTGGGGAGCGTGTGAAGTCGTCCGGGAAGTGCCGCAGTGCGCTGAGCACTGGGTTCGGCGTCAGACCGCCCATCGCGCACAGCGAGCCGTCAGTCATCAGCTCGCACAGGTCGTTCAGCACAGCCAGGTTGGAATCCGTGTCCTGACCGGCGACGATCTTGTCGATGGTCTCGACGCCACGCACCGAGCCCACCCGGCACGGGGTGCACTTGCCACACGACTCCTCGGCGCAGAACGCAAAAGCGAAGCGCGCCATCGCAGCCATGTCAACGGTGTCGTCGAACACCACGATACCCCCGTGCCCGAGCATGGCGTCCGCCGCGGCGAACGCCTCGTAGTCGAGCGGGATGTCGAGCTGGTCGGCGGGCAGGTATGCGCCGAGCGGGCCGCCGACCTGCACCGCTCGTACCGGACGCCCGGACCGGGTGCCGCCACCATATTCATTGATCAGCTCTGCCAAGGACATCCCGAACGCGGTCTCGTAGACACCACCGCGCGCGATGTTCCCGGCGAGCTGGAAAACCTGTGTACCAAGGGATCGGCCCATGCCGAGCGCGGCGTACGCCTCGGCGCCGTCGGCGAGGATCGAGGGCACGGAAGCCAGCGTGAGCACGTTGTTGACGACCGTCGGCTTGCCGAAAAGGCCGGTGATGGCGGGGATCGGCGGCTTGGCGCGGACCATTCCCCGTTTGCCCTCAAGGCTTTCGAGCATCGAGGTCTCTTCACCACAGATGTACGCACCGGCGCCGACCCGGACGTACAGGTCGAATTTCAGGCCTGAGCCAAGGATGTTCTCACCCAGCCAGCCACGCGCGTAACCGATCTCGATGGCCTGGCGCAACGCTTTCACGGCGTCCGGGTATTCGGACCTGAGGTAGACGTAGCCCTCGGTCGCGTCTGTCGCGTACGCCGCGATCGTCATGCCTTCGATGAGGCAGAACGGATCGCCCTCGATCAGGATCCGGTCGGCGAACGTGCCGCTGTCGCCCTCATCCGCGTTGCAGCACACGAACTTGAGCTCACCGGGCGTGTTGAGAACGGTGTTCCACTTGATACCGGCGGGAAACCCAGCACCACCACGGCCGCGCAGCCCGGAATCGGTGACAGCTTTGACGACCTCGGCCTTCTCCATCTGCAGTGCGTTGCGCAAGCCCGCCATACCACCGTTGGCGAGATAGTCGTCCGCGGACAGCGGATCGGTGACGCCGACGCGCTTGTAGCACAACCGGGTCTGGTCCTTCATCCACTTGAGCTCATCGACCAGACCAACCTTGAGCTCGTGGTCCGGGTTGTCGAGGATCTCCGCAACCTGGTGCGGTTCAACCGGACCGTAGCCAACGCGGCCTTCAGGCGTGTCGATCTCGAGAAGCGGCTCAAGCCAAAGCATCCCGCGCGTGCCGTTGCGGACAAGCCGAATCTGCTCGCCACGCGCCTCGGCTTCTTTTTGGACAGCCTCGGCCACCGCGTCCGCGCCCACCGAGACAGCGGCGGAGTCCCGCGGCACGTAGATGGTGGTCATGCATTCCCCTCGGCATTGAGGATGAGCCTGTCCAGCCGATGCTCATCGAGCTTCCCGTACATCCGGCCGTTGATCTGGGCGGCCGGCCCCAGCGCGCAGTTGCCGAGGCAGAAAACCTGCTCGATGGTGACGGACCCGTCGGGAGTGGTCTGCCCGAGCTTGACGCCGAAGACCTGCTGAGCGTGCTCGGCGAGCTTCTCGGCCCCCACGGACTGACATGCCTCGGCCCGGCAGATCTTCACCACAGTCCGGCCAGCGGGCTCAGGCCGGAAGTCGTGGTAGAAGGTGACCACACCATGCACATCGGCACGGGAAAGATTCAGCTCCCGGGCGACAATCGGCACCATGTCCTGGCTGACATAGCCGAACTCGGCCTGCAGTCCGTGCAGGATGGGAAGCAGGGCGCCCCGGTCGCCGCGATGTGCGTCCACCACCGCCCGCACTCGCTGCTCCAGCGCATCGGGGGTCATTCTCATCTCCCAACGACCACATTCTGCATACGGTATACAGCTACCGTACCGACTGAGATCGTTCAGCGAAAGCCCTAAGAAATCTTCCTCACCAGCCCGGTTCCGGCCTCTTGTGCGCGGGTAGCGCAGGGCGGTGCTTCGTGCTCCTTCTCTTGGCGCCCGGCTTTCGAGCATTCGCCTGGAACCCGGCGCGGCTTGAGCAGGCCGCCCTCACCCAGGCCCGCCACCCGGTTCGGTGAGTCGCGGGCTGGCCAGGTGCAATGCCGTTATCGTCCCGGACATGTGACCGAACGGGCGAGGTGAGGGCGATTCAGCTTCTGCTGGTTGTGGTCGGTGCGATCGTGGTGACAGCGATCGCCCATCGACGTGGAATGCAGCCATCCCTGGTCGTGGTCGTGCTGGCGGCGGCGGTTTCGTTCATCCCGGGACTCCCCAGGTTCGAGCTCGAGCCGGAACTCATTCTGAGCGTCGTCCTGCCGCCACTGCTCTACTCAGCCGCCCTGAACTTCTCGTTTCCGGCATTCACCCGCAACCTTCGGCCGATCCTGGCGCTCGGCGTCGGCATGGTCGTTGTGTCCACTCTGGTCACTGGTGCTGTCGGGTGGTGGATCGTTCCTGGGCTAGCACTGGTTCCGGCGCTCATCCTCGGCGCGGTCGTCGCCCCGCCGGACGCGGTCGCGGGGCTGGCGGTGGGGCGTGAGTTGGGCCTGCCGAAGCGGCTCATGGCCATCCTGACCGGGGAAAGCCTGGTCAACGATGCCGCCGCGCTGACGATCTTCACGCTCACGGTCGCCGCGGTCACCGGCGACCACACGCTGTTCGAGAACCCGATCGTCCTGTTCGTGTACAGCGCGGTGGTGGGCAGCGTGATCGGCTTTGTGCTCGGCCTGATCGTGCATTGGACACGGATGCGCGTGAAGGACAGCGGCCTGGAGACCGCGCTCGGTCTCGTCGTGCCGTTCGCTGCATACCTTCTGGCCGAAGAAATCCATGCCTCTGGTGTCCTCGCGGTTGTCATGGCTGGGTTTGTGCTGGGGCACAAGAACACCGAGGCCGGGTTCGGTACGAGGCTGCAGGCGAAGCAGGTGTGGAGCACGCTCGACGTCCTGCTCGAAGCGTTTGTCTTCGCCTACATGGGACTGCAGTGCCGGTTCGTCTTCGCCGAGTTGCACCCTGAGAACTGGGCGGAGTTCGCCTTAGCCGCCTTGGCAATCCTGTTGACGGTGCTCATCGTCAGGCCACTGTGGATGGCGGTCGCGTACGGCCGGAACTGGCTGACCAGAAAGCTGCGTAAGCGCGAGCCGTTGCCGTGGAAGTACTTCGCGGTCATCTCGTGGATGGGCATGCGTGGCGTCGTCACGCTCGCGGCGGCGGCCGGTGTGCCGGAATCGGTGCCGGAGAGGGGTGCCATTCAGGCGTTGGCGTTCGTGGTCGCGGTGGGGACGTTGCTCATCCAAGGACCGACGTTGCCGTTCCTCATCCGCAAGCTCAACATCACCGATCCGGCTGAGCAGGCCGAGGAGGAAGGCGCCAACCGCAAGGCGCGGGAGATCTCGATGAACGCCGTCAAGGCGACGATGATCGACCTCTACAACCAGCCGCATCCCGGCATCAGCCCGGAGATGCTCGAGAAGCTCAAGGACCGGTACGTTGCCGCGGCCCAGGCACGCCGTGCGATGGACGACGACATGGACAGCCGGGTCCGAAGCCTGCGGGAGCTCACTGTTTCGGTCAGAAGGGCGATGCTCGCGGCGCAACGGCGAGCGCTTGCCAAGGCCCGTGATGACGGGGACCTTGACGACGAAACCGTGCGCCGCGAGCTGGATCGTCTCGACTATGAGGAGGCCGCAGCTTTCAGCTGATCGACGACGCCCAGTTGGCGACCACGTCGTAGTACGAGGCCGCGTTGGGGGCGTAGTTGATCGAGTGGCCGTAGCCGGACACGATGTGCGTCGTGAGCGTGGCCGAGGGGCCGAAGAACGGCCGCTCCGAAGCGTGCAACGCGTCGGGCGACGAGCAGTCGCTGCCCAGTGGTGGTCCGCAGAAGTGGTTGTCGTTGCCCACGACCAGCAGTACGGGCACGTTGATGCCGCGGGATGCCGGGATGACGATGTTGGTCAGTGCGACCGTGTCCACCGCCTCGGTCGCCGCGAACACGTCCTTTGTGGACTCGTCGAACGCGATCGCGCCGTCGACCTTGGGGCCGGGCGTGTGGAAGGCCGCGTACCTCGTGCCCGGGCCGGTGGTGAGGTAGCCGAGGTCGAGGCCACGCAGGCTGAGCTGCGGGTCGAGCGGCGCCGGGATCATCTGTGCCAACACCGGCGCCACGGTCACGAAGTTCATTCGGTGGGTCATTCCGGTGACGAGCACGCCGTCGACGTCACGGTACGTGCCCGCCTCGATCATGGCCATCGCCGAGCCGATCGAGTGACCGCCGATGATCACACGGGAGAACTGCCCGCGGATCTGCTTGATCACCTCGTGCGCCGCGTGCGCCTGCGCGGACGCGGTCACCGAGGCGCTCACCGGTTTCGAACTACGGCCGGTGCCGAGCCGGTCGAGGGCGAGGGTCGCGTGTCCCGCCTTGTTCATCACCATGCGGTACGAGCGGGACGAAGGCGAATAACCGATATCCCAATAGGAACTGTTGTACGTCCCACCGGGAATCAGCACATGGACCGTGTCGGCACCGTCCGGTGTGCACAGTTTTCCGTGCATTGTCCCCTGTGAAACGGGGAAATCAATGTTCCGGCAGGTCACTGCCGCCTGAGCGGATATCGGTGCCAGGCCGAGCGTCACGCCGAGAACGGCGATCGTCCCGGCGAGTACGCGTTTCCGTCCATTGTGGAACAAACGCACGACGAGAACTACCTTTCGAGGATCAGCGCTGACTCTTCAGCGGGAAATGGGGATCATCGGCATCCGGTTCGGATAGGCGGCCGATGTGAACTTGACCTTGACCGGTTGATCGGGCACCGGTAACAGACGCCAACGCGACAGCACGGTCGCCGCCGCGATCACGATCTCGGTCTGCGCGAACGTATTGCCCATGCATTGCCGTACACCGGCACCGAACGGGATGAACGCGCCGCGTGGCACGTTTCTCGCCCGGTCAGGCGACCAGCGGTCGGGGTCGAAACGGTGGGGATCGGTGAAGAACCGGGAATCGAAATGCAGCATGTGCGGGCTGACGGTGACTTCCGATCCCGGCCGGATCTGCACGCCGCCGAGTGACACTTCCGAGGTCGCCCTGCGCATCAGGATCCACACCGGATACATCCGCAGGACCTCGTTGACGACCTGGTGCGTGTAGATCAGTTTCGGGATGTCCGTGACGGACAACGGGCGCCCGTCCAGCACGGTGTCGATTTCGTCGAACAGCTTCCGCTCGACCGCCGGATTCTTCGCGATTTCGTGCAACAGCCAGGCCAGCGCGAGGGCGGTGGTCTCGATCCCCGCGGTCAGCATGGTCAGCACTTCGTCGTAGACCTGCTGGTCGGACATGCCGGCACCGGCTTCGTCGTGCGCGAGCAGCAGGGTGGACAGCAGGTCGCCGTGGTCGACGCCCTCGGCCCGCCAGTCTGCGATGACCTTGAAGACGACCGCCTTCATCCGGGCGATGGCCTGGTCGAACTCGCGGTTGCCGGGTACCGGCAGCTTTTCCAGGAATGACGGCGACAGCGCTCTGATCATCCCTTGTTTGATGACCACGAAAATGGACCGTCGTGCCTCTTCGATCGCCGCTTGACCCAGTTCGGTCGAGAACAGCGTCTTGCCGACGACCGTCACGGCGAGGCCTTGCATGTCCTCGTCGATCTGCCGGACGACACTCGGCCGCCACGTTTCGACCAGGTCGTTCACCGCGCCGATCATCATCTCGGCATAACCGGTGATCCGCTCGTGGTGGAAAGCGGGCTGAATGAGCCGGCGTTGTCGCAGGTGAAAGGCGCCGCTGGACAACAGCAGCCCGTTGCCGAGGTATGGCCGGAATTTGTCGAACATCGCGCCTTTGCTGAACTTGGCACCGTCGGTGACCAGCACCTGGTAGGTCAGTTCCGGGCTGGTCACGAAATACGTGGGCATCGTGCCCAGATAGATCTTCACCACGTCGCCGTGTTTCGGCAGACCCGCGGTGAATCCGAATCGGTGTCGCAGCATCGCCGGGGTATGCCCGAGCACTGGCCAACGACCTGGTGCCACCGGGACGGGCATCCATAACTCCAAGGATGAAGGGACGGTCCACAATAGGGGCCAATTGGCTGACGCCGACAGCGCCCGATCGGGTGGGAAGCGGTCACACCGATGGGTCAACTATGATTCATCGAGTGCTCGGTAAGCTTTGAGCTTTCGCGAGAATGAAGAGGGTGTTCCCCGGTGACGCAGCAACAGCAGGACTGGGTACCTCCTGGCGTCGACACGTCGGTGCCCAGCATGGCTCGCACATATGACTTCATGCTCGGCGGTGGCCACAATTTCGCCGTCGACCGGGCGGTTGGCGACAAGATCGAGACCCTGATGCCTGGCTTGAAGCAGGCGGCACGGGTCAACCGCGCCTTTCTCGCCCGGGTGGTGCGGTTCATGGTCGCCAACGGGATACGGCAGTTCCTCGACATCGGCTCGGGCATCCCGACCGTCGGCAACGTGCACGAGATCGCGCAACGGGCCGATCCGGAGTGCCGGGTGGTCTACGTCGACCGCGACCCGATCGCGGTGGCGCACAGTGAGCTGATGCTCGGGCGCAACGACCGGGCCGGGATCGTGCAGGCCGACATGCGCGACCCCGAATCGATCCTGAACAGCGACGTGGCCAGGCAGCTGCTCGACTTCGACAAGCCGATTGGCCTGCTCATGCTGCTGATGCTGCACTGGGTCGCCGACGAGGACGACCCGCACGGCCTGCTGGAGCGTTACCGCGCGCCGCTCGCTCCCGGCAGCTACTTCGCGCTGACCCACGTCACCGGCGACAACCAGGGCAAGGAGCTGGACGAGGCGACCGACGTGATCCAGCGCAGCAAGAGCCAGGACCAGGTCAACCTGCGCACGCACGCCGAGATCCTGACCATGTTCGGTGAGTTCGAGCTCGTCGAGCCGGGACTGGTCGGCTGCGCGCTGTGGCGCCCGGCCGGGCCGGGCGATGTGGCGGACAATCCGGAGATGAACATGCTCGTGTACGCGGGCGTAGGCCGTAAACCTGAATAATAGTCATGCCCGACCCCCATAGACGACAGCAGCCGCACGACCACGCTCGTGATCGGCTGATTTTGTCGCGCAAGTGGGCCTATGTGTTGCACAGCAACGTCTTCTTCACCTTCGAGCAGGACCGGCTGGAACGTGAGCTAGCCGCCCTGCTGGACGCGCTGTGCGACGTGATCCACAGCGAGCCGTTCGACGCCAAGCCCGCCGCCGAGGTGGGCAGCCGGCTGGTCGAACTCGGCTGCATCGGTGACGAAGCGCTGCCGACCACTATGGACACGCTGGGCAAGGGACTGTTGGGGCTGCCGGAGTTCCAGCCGGTGGCCCGGTTCGCCGAGCCGGTCGTGCTGACGCTCGGCGCACTGTCCAGCGGGTTCACCAAGGCCAACCGGCAGGCGACGCTGGACCAGCAGGAGAACTTGAAACTCTCGCTGCTGAAAGCGGTCAGGGACGCCAAGTGGCGGCTGAAACAGAGCGAGGCGCAGTTCGACGAGGTCGCGATGTCGTCGGCGAGCGGGATCATCATCACCGACCCGGACGGCCTGCTGGTCCGTACGAACGGCGCGATCGCCGACATACTCGGCTACACGACCGAAGAACTGACCGGGCGCACCCTGTTCAACCTCGTCCACCCGGATCAGGCCGGGGTGCTGCGTGACGACTACCGGAATCTGCTGGCAGGCAAGAAGGATCGCATCAAGCAACCCGCGCACATGCTCCGCAAGGACGGCGACATCGCACGGATCACGCTCACAGCCTCTGTGCTGCACAACGACACCGGGTCGAGCCACTTCGTCACGGTCGTCGAAGACGGCACGGAACTGATGCTCCTGCAAGGAGAACTGAACCGGCAGGCGCTGCACGACGTGCTCACCGGCCTGCCGAACCGGCAGTACTTCAGCACGAACGTGGAGATCGCGCTGCGGCGCGCGGACCCGACGTACGGTGTGACGCTGTTCCACCTCGACCTCGACGCGTTCGCGATGATCTGCAACGGACTCGGCCGCAGGGTCGGCGATCAGCTGCTTGTCTCGGTTTCCCAACGACTTCGTGCGGTGGTCGCGGCCGAGAAGGCGATGGTGGCCAGGTTCGAGGGCGACGAGTTCGGCATCCTGATCGAGAACACCGAGAGCACGCCGGGTGTCTCGACGATCGTCGAGGACATCAACACCGAACTGGCCGAACCGATCTATGTGGACGGTCACGGCGTGGCGGTGTCGGCGAGCATCGGGGTGGTGCACCGGCCGTCCAGGGCGATGGACCCGGTGGAGTTGTTGCGGGCGGCGGATTTCACGCTGCGGCGCGCCAAGGCCGCCGGGCGCGGTCAGTGGGAGTTGTTCCACACCGACCAGGACGAGCGGGACCGCCGGACGTACACGCTGGCCGCGGCGATGCCGGGCGCATGGGAGACCGGCGAGATCGACGTGGTGTACCGGCCGGTCGCGAACCTGAAGGACGGCCAGATCGCGTACGTGGAAGCGTTGTTGCGCTGGAACCGGCCCGACATCGGCACGTTGACCCACGACCAATGCGTTGAGCTGGCCGAACACACCGGACTGATCCTGCCGCTCGGCGAGTGGCTGCTGCAGACCGCGAGCAGGCAGGCCGGGTGGTGGCGGCAACGGGCCAGCCGGCCGTTGCCGCTGCTCGTCGGCCTGACCCCGAACCAGTCGGCGGACGCGGATCTCGCATCCCGGGTGCTGCGAACCGTGGACCTGGCGGATCAGCTGACGGTCGGCTTCCCGACCAGGGCCATGCGGTCACCTGAGGTCATCGACAACCTGAAAGTCTTGGCGGACATGGGTGTCCGGACGATGCTCGACGACTTCGGCACCGCCCCCGACGAGCTGGCATCGCTCGAGGACGTGCCGGTCGACTGTGTCCGGTTCGCCCGCAGGCTCGTTGAACGGCAGGCGACGGCGGCCATCGACGCGCCGCTCACCGCCGCGTTGACCACACTCGTGCCGCTGGTGCATCGGTCTGGCGCGAAGGTCATCGTGGACGGTGTACACACCGAAAGCCAGGCGCAGTGGTGGCGGATGGCGGGTGCCGACTTCGTGATCGGTGACAGGTACGGCAAGGCCGTTCCGCCAGGTGATCTAGCCGCCCGTCTCCCGTAATCGCCGGGTGAGATAACGCTTTTCCGCGGCACTGTTCGTCAGAGCAAGCGCTTGCGTGTACGCCTCGACGGCCTCGGCACGACGGCCAAGGCGCCGCAAGAAGTCGGCTCGGGTCGCGTGCAACAAGTGATAACCGCCAAGGCTCGCGGTCAGCGGTTCGACAAGCGCCAGCCCCGCGCCTGGTCCGTCGGCCATCCCGATCGCCACCGCGCGGTTCAGCTCGACAACCGGTGACGGCGTCAACCGCATGAGCAGGCCGTACAGCTCGGCGATCCTGAGCCAGTCGGTGTCCGAGGCGCTGGGCGCGGTCACGTGACACGCGGCGATCGCGGCCTGAATCTGATAGGGCCCAGGCTGTTCATGCTTCTGGGCAGCGTCGAGGACCTGGAGACCTTCGGCGATTTCCCCGCGGTTCCACTGAGTCCGGTCCTGCTCGTCCAACGTCACCAGGTCGCCTTCGGGTGTGAGCCGCGCGTCCCGGCGGGCGTGGTGCAGCAACATCAAGGCGAGCAGCCCAAGCGCCTCCGGGCGGCCGGGTTTCGCGATCACCCTGGCCAACCGGATGGCCTCATCGGCCAGATTGCTCCGGCTCGCCGAGTATCCCTCGTTGAACAGCAAGTACAAGACCGTGAGGACAGCGGGCGTACGTTCGTGCTCCGAGAATTCCCGGTCGTCCTTGGCCGTCCGCCGCGCCACCGCCAGGCGCTCGGCCATGTCGTGCTCGTCGACCAGGAAAGCCCTGGCGATCTCGGCCGTCGACAGCCCGGCGAGCGTGTGCAACGTCAGCGCGATCTGCGCTTCCAATGACAACGCCGGGTGACAGCAGGTGTACATCAGCCGGAGCTGGTCTTCTGGCGGGAGCTGTACATAGGTCACGCGTCCTCCTTCGTCTACTGATACGACGAACGAGGACGCGTGAAACCGACATCAGCAGCTCAGGTTGCTCCCGGTGGGCACACCGAGGATCTGGGTGAACTGCCGGTACTTGTTGACCCGGCTCTGGACCTGGCCGGGGTTGCCGCCGTTGCACTCGAGGCTGCCGTTGATGCTGCGGATCGTCTCACCGAAGCCGCGGCTGTTGACCATCGCGCTGTGCGGGGTCATCGTGCCGGGACCGCGCTGCGTCATCCAGTACCAGAGGGCGGTCTTCCACGAGGTCGCGGCGTTACGCTCGACCTGCCACGGGTCGTTCAGCAGGTTGATCCGCAGGTGGTCGCCTGCGGCCTTGTAGTTGAAGTTCCAGCTCAGCTGGATCGGCCCGCGGCCGTAGTACGCGGCCTGACCCGCAGGGCAGCCGTAGGGCTGGCTGCGGTCGCAGTAGTGCGGGTAGTTGGCCTGGTTCTGCTCCTTGATGTGCACGAGACCGCCGGTCTCGTGGTGCACGTTGGCCAGGAAGGCGGCTGCTTCCTGCTTGCGGATGGTCGTGCTGCCGGTCGCCGAGAACGCGGTGAACGAGTCCATCGCCTGGGTGAGCCCGGAATACGTGTAGAAGCCGTTGCGGCTCGGGAACATCTGGTTGAACTGCGCCTGGGTGACGATGAAAGTGGCGGCGGAGCTAGGCGCGGCAGGGACGACTATCGCGAGGGAGGCGAACACGGCAACCGCCGTGAGGGCACGCCGAAGTATCGACACTGCTGGCTCCTTAGGGTGCAGGGAAGGATGCGGAGTGTCATATGACGCCCATCACTAAACCGCGAATGGTCTATACCAGTCAAGCCCTGTGGTCGGATGTCTCGCATGACGCTGTCAACGTCATGACAGGGATATGAAATGTGCCGTTGGCAGGATGTCCTCCGGGAGCTCGGTCACCCCAGTCACCGAGCTCCCACCAGACTTTTTCCGAGTGCAGGACCCAGGAAGTGACCTACTACCCCGACCTCTCGCCGTATCAATACACCGTGGTTGACCAGCCGATGGTCAACGTCGGATGGCTGGAGCCGGGCGAGTACTTCCCCCGTGGTCCGGTGCCCGTCCACCTCGTGGACGCGTTGCTCAAACTCGGCACCAGGCCTCGCAACAGGTTGCGCGGCTTCCACTTCTGCGGTTTCTGCTCGCATTACCGCGGTACCGGTGAGATCCATGTAGTCAGCGCGTCAGGGATCCGTTACGCCGCCCCGATGCTGATCATCCACTACATTTTCGCCCACCGGTACCGACCGCCCGCCGAGTTCATCGACGCCGTGCTGATGCCGGTCAAGGCAATCGCTTAGCCCACGCGCGAACCGCCTCGAAGTGCCTGTCCCGCAACCCGGACGCGGGATCGACGTGACACAACAAGGTCGGCGTGTCGCCGCGTTCGGTCTCGAAGTTCTGCCGTCCCCGGTCGAACTGGTCGTCGAACCACGCCAGTGGCCGGCCGGCCGCGTATTCCGTGACGGCAGGCCACTTCCAGTCGCGCCGGACGGTGAACTCGATGACGGGCAGCGGCGGCAAGCCGATCACCGGGCCGATGTAGTCGTTGGCCTCGTGCTGCCAGCTCGTCGCCCACACCAGCGTCAGGCCGGTTTCCTCGGCGAGCGCGCGCAGGAGCAGACCGTGCCTGGGGTTGAGCCAGACGCGCAAACTCCGGCGCATGCGGGTTTGCTTGCGGAAGGTCTCGTAGCCGGGCGGCCTGCGGTGCGGCTTCGCCGCGAACGGGTTGAGCGGACCGTCGACGTCTAAGAGCAGCAATCCTCGGGACATGGCGGGCTCCTGTCGTGAAACGAGACCCATCCGGGAGTCGAACCCGGTATTGGTGGTTTTGCAGGCCACCACACGACCGTCGTGACATGGGTCAGGGAAAAACGTGGGTCGCCGGGGAATCGAACCGGAGAACCCGCTGCTTAAGAGGCAGCTGCTCTACCAATTGAGCTAACGACCCGCGGAGGATGCAGGATTCGAACCTGCGCGGCTTTCACACCGACTACCGTTTTCGAGACGGCTGCCTTCCCGGACTCGGCCAATCCTCCGTGGTGAAACGCTCCCGGCCCAGGGTTCGAACCTGGATCAACGGATCCAAAATCCGCTGTGCTGCCACTTGCACCAACCGGGAATTACTACGTACCCCTGGCAGGATTCGAACCTGCACCGGACGCGTTCTGAGCGCGCTGCCTCTTGCCGTTGGGCTACAGGGGTGTGGTGCGGTCCGGGGGAGTCGAACCCCCACTGAGTAGGCCCTCAACCTGGTGCCTCTGCCAGTTGGGCTAGAACCGCATCGTGACGCGTACTCCGAATCGAACCCGTGTCTTCGGTGAGAGAGACCGATGTCCGTACCGCTGGACCAACGCGCCGTTTCTGGGCAACACAGCAGCCGATCCGGGAGTCGAACCCGGGCTTTCGCAGTAGCCAAATAAATCGATACTGTGCGGGAGGCCTAACCATTAGCCGAATCGGCCATTCATGGGCAGCCTGAATAAAGAAAGCCGCCCTTGCCGGTCATTCCGGCGGGCGGCTCTCGTGTGCTGACCCAGTCAGGTCATGGCGAGAGCCGACAGCGCTCCAGTCCGAGCTTGGATGATTGACACACCAGTTTGCTGGCCATGACCTTCCTCCGTTAGCTCGATCCGCTGTTTGATGTTCAAAACTATGACTCATGCCGGGTATTGCCGTCAATGCCATTTTCCGGCGATCTTGCTTCCCTGGTCTGGACCACGTAGGGTCCGATCGACCGTCCGAGAGGACGCGCCGCCGGTTTCACGCTTCACATCCGAGGAGACCGGTATGCGCAAGTTCAAGGCGGCCGTGTGCACGGCCGTCGCGTTGACCATGATCGGCACGGGTCAATCAGCTTTAGCCGCCGAAGACACGGCGAGCATCACGATCGACAGCGCGAACCCGGCCGGACGGCTGCCAAAGGATTTCGTCGGCCTGTCGTTCGAGATCCGTGAACTGGGCATCGGCAACCTGGACATCAGCAAGGGCAACGTCCTGCAGATGTTCAAGACCCTTGGCCGCGACAGCAATATCCGCCTCGCGGGCAACACGCTCGACCGCGACACGCTGTGGGTGCCGCGCGGCCAGCAGCCGCCGAATCCGTTGCCCGAGTGGGTCGCGAACACGTTGACGCCCGCGGACATCGAGCGCCTCGGCCGACTGCTCAAGGCCACCGGCTGGAAGGCCGAGGTCGGCATCAACGTGGGCCGCTGGGACCCGGCGCTCGGCCCGGACCAGGCCAAGGAGATGTTCGCCATCCTCGGCAACCGGCTGACCGCCGCGGAGTGCGGCAACGAACCGGACCAGTGGGCCATGCGTGGCTACAAGCCGACGGGTTACGCGTACGCCGACTACCGCAAGGACTGGGCGGTCTGTGCCGCTGCCGTTGGCAACAACCGCATCGCGGGCCCCGACACCGCCGGCACATCGTCTTCGTGGGCGGCCAACCTGGCAACGGACGAGCGCGACAAGCTTTCGATGGTGACCGTGCACCAGTACCCGGCAGGTGCCACGACGACGATCCCGACGCTGCTCTCGCCGGAACTCGCCGCCAAGCAGCTCAGGGAGCTGCAGACGAACCTCAACGCGGCCAAGGCGCAGAACCTGCCGTTCCGCGTTGACGAAGCCAACTCCACCTACAGCGGCGGCATTGACGGCGTCAGCAACAAGTACGCGTCGGCCTTGTGGAGCATGGATTACGCGCTGCAGCTGGCCCAGGGCGGGGTCGACGGCATCAACATCCACGGCGGCCTTGGCGTGTGCAACGAACCGATCTGGAACGGCAAGTTCCAGCGCTACACCCCGTTCTGCGCGGCGACCAAGGAAGACGAGCTCGCGCAGGTCTACAAGGCCATGCCGATCTACTACGGCCTGTGGATGGCCCGCCAGATGGGCTCGGGCAAGTTCCTGCCGCTGCAGCTGACCACCGACCGCAACATCACCGCGTACGCCGTGAAGGGTGACGACGGCCGTACCCGCATTGCCGTGGTGCAGAAGGAAGACACGGGCGCAGCGCCGGTCAAGTTGGCCATCAAGGTGGGCAACCGGGTCCGTAACGCCGACGTGCTGACCATGGCCGGCACCAACCTGGCCGAGGAGGCCACCGCGGTCCAGGGGACCACTGTGGACCGTCGCGGTCACCTCAAGGCTCGCCCAGACAACGTCCGCGTCCGCAACGGGTCGCTCAACCTGAACCTCAAGGCAGGCAGCGCGGTTGTGATCACCCTCGACTGCTGATCCTGATTCCCAACGCGGCCGCCAGGCTGTAGGCCAGGCTTCCGAGGTCGTCGCTGTCCACCACGGCGCCTCGGAAGCTGGTCACACCACCGATGCCGAGCAGGTTGCAGTCGATGAACTTGGCTTCGGCCAATTGCGCGTCCGTGAACTGAGCACCTTGCAGATCACACGACTCGAACCGGATCCGCCGTAGGTCGGCGTTGTGGAAGTCGGCCTCACGCAGGTTGCACGAGCGGAACACGGTCTGCTTGAACGTGGCGAACCGGAAGCTGGTCAGATCGAGCCGGCATTCCTTGAACGTCGTACCCCGGAACACGCACTCGGCCCATTTCGAGCCGGTCAGCCTGCTGTTGGTGACCGTGCTGTCGACAAGGGAAGTGACGCGGGCGTTGATGTTCGCGAGATCGCAGTTGTCGAACACCGTCTCGGTGAACAGGGACTTGACCATGGTCACCGCGGCGAGCCGGGTGTCGGTGAACCGGCACTGGTCGATCTCCATCGACTCGACCGTGCGGCCGGTCAGGTCGAGCCCGGTGTAGTCCAGCGCGCGGTACGCGACGTCGTCCTCGAAATCATGCTCGGCCAGGTTCGCGCTACGACTCATGGGGGCGACCTTATCGGCCGCCCCCATGAACCTACGGCAGCGCGTTCAGGAACGGCTCGTGGTTGTTCTGGAATTCCCAGTTGTAGTACCGGTCCCAGTTGATCGACCACGTCATCAGCCCGCGGAACGACGGCGAGGCGCCGCCGCGCAACGTGTAACCGCCGCAACTTTGGTTACGTGCCAAGCAGTTCACCGCAGCCTGCACCTGAGCCGGTGGGGTGTAACCGTTTCCGGCGCTGACCGCGGCGGGCAGACCGAACGCGATCTGGTCCTCACGCAGGCCAGGGAAGGTATGCCCGGTGCGGGCCACCGGGAATCCGGCCTTGATCATGTCGGTCATCGCGATGTGGAAGTCCGCGCCGCCCATGTTGTGGTACTGGTTGTCCAGGCCCATCACCGGACCGGAGTTGTAGTCCTGGACGTGCAGCACGGTCAGCGCGTCACGCATCGCGTGAATCACCGGAAGGTATGAACCTGTGCGGTTGTCGCCGCCGCCCGCGCCACCGTAGAACTGGTAGCCGACCTGCACGAAGAACGTCTCCGGGGCCATCGTGAGCACGAACCGCGAGCCGTATTTGTTCTTCAACGTCCGCAACGCGGAGATCAGGTTGACGATCACCGGCGTCGTGGGGTTGCGGAAGTCCGTGTCGCCCGCGTTCAGGTACAGCGAGTGGCCCTCGAAGTCGATGTCCAGCCCGTCGAGCCCGTACTTGTCGATGATCGCGCTGACCGAGTTGACGAACGCGTCCCGCGCGCCGGCCGAGGTCAGCTGGACCTGGCCGTTCTGGCCGCCGATCGAGATCAGCACCTTCTTGCCCTTGGCCTGCTTGGCGCGGATCCCGGCGATGAAGTCGGCTTCGGACTCGACGTTCGGGCATTCCGCGGCCGGGCACTGCCGGAACCGGATGTCGCCGGACGTGACCGAGGTCGGCTCACCGAACGCGAGGTTGATGATGTCCCAGGCGTCCGGCACGTCGGCCATCCGCAGGTAGCCGGAGCCGTTGGCGAAGCTCGCGTGCAGGTAGCCGATCAATGCGTGCTTCGGCAGGCCCACGCTCGTGCAACCCGTTGTGGTGCCGGAAACCTGTGTGGTCTTGGCTGATTCGCCCGCGGTGTTGTACGCGGCCACCGAGTAGCTGTGCGTCGAGCACGCCGCGAGCCCGGTGATCGTGGTCGATGTGCCCGTGACCGTTGCGCGGACGGTGTTTCCTTCGTACACGCGGTAGCCCGTCACGGTTCCGGCCGAAGCTCCCCACGACAGGGCGATCGAGGAGTTCGTGACCGCACCGACGGTCGGATTCCCTGGTGCACCAGGGGCTCCCGGGTTTCCGCCGCCAGGGCCGTCGAGGCTGATGTCGTCGGCGTTGTAGGTGCCCGCGCCGTACCAGCCGTGCAGGTACAGCTCGGCCGAGGTCTGGTTCGCGCTGGTCGTGAAGCTCAGCTTCAGCTCGGCGTAGTTCGTTGCGGCCGTCCACGTCGACGGCCCGCCGGTGATCCCGAGGTAGACGGGATTTCCGCGGACCCATGCGGAAACGGCGTAGGTCGTGTTAGGGACCACCGAGACGGTCTGTGCGCACTTGCCGATGTCCTGCCCGGTCGCGGTCGACGCGAGCGCATGACTGCCCGTGCGTACCGGGCTCGACACGACGGTGCCGCTCTGGCACGTCCAGCCGGACGTGGAACCGGTCTCGAAGCCGGGATTGCTGAGCAGATTGGCCGCGCCGGCGGGCGCGGCGCCGGCCACCAAGGCCGAGACGATCAGGGCGAACGCGGTGAACAGTGCGGATAATCTCCGCACGGCGGATCGCGACATTGCGGGCCTCCATCGGGTGGCGAGGCAGGGTGCCACCGGACCCACATTGTGCGAACCTGATCGGCGAGTTGTCTAGACCAAATCGGTGACTAGCCTGATGTCGTGGAAGACCAGTGGAACCGGGCTGTGCGGGTGCTTGGCGGTGTACCGACCGATGCCGCCGCGGATTTGACGCAGCGTTACGGGGAGCCGCACCGCGCTTATCACAACGCCTTCCATGTCGCCGCAGTGCTCCGTGAGGCGTGGGAAATCGCGGATGTATCAGCGGAAGACTGGGCACTCTTGACGCTGGCGATCTGCGCGCACGACGTCGTCTACGACGCCCGGCCCGGCGACGACGAGCGGGCCAGTGCGGCGTGGGCGCGGGAGAAGTTGACCGAGGCTGGGCTGGCCGAGCGGCACGTCGCGAAGGTGTCCGAGCTCGTGCTCGCGACTTTGGGTCACCAGTCCGATGATCCGCTCGCGCACATCCTGTTGGACGCCGATCTGTCCATTCTCGGCGCGGATCCAGTCGTCTACGACGGCTACGCGGTCGCTGTCCGTGCGGAGTACTCGGCGGTGCCTGACGACTTGTGGCGTCAGGGCCGGTCGAAGGTGCTGCGCGGGCTGCTCGATCGCGCCGATCTTTTCCATACACCCCAAGCTGTTGCCCGGTGGGACGCGCCCGCGCGGGAGAACCTGCGACGCGAGCTGTCCACATTGCGGGACAATGCTCCCAAATTATAGGAGCTGAGGCTAGGGTGGTTGACGTGCCGACCTATACGCATGGACACCACGAAGCCGTCCTGCGGTCCCACCGGACCAGGACCGCGGCGAACTCCGCCGCGTATCTGGTGCCGCACCTCGACTCTGACATGTCCCTTTTGGACGTTGGCTGCGGTCCGGGCACGATCACCGCGGATTTCGCCGGGCTGGTGGCGGAGGTGACGGCCATCGAGCCGAACCCGGAAGCCCTTGCCCTGGCGCAGGATTTCGTGAAGCAACCGAACGTCCGGTTCGACGTCGCTGATGTGCATGCCTTGCCGTACGAGGACAACACGTTCGACGTCGTGCACGCGCACCAGGTTCTGCAGCACGTGCATGATCCCGTTGGCGCGCTGAAGGAAATGCGCCGGGTGAGCAAAGGCATTGTGGCCGCGCGGGATTCCGATTACCAGGCGTTCGCGTGGTATCCCGCCGTCCCGGCATTGGACGACTGGCTGGCGCTGTACAAGAAAGTCGCGTACCGAAACGGCGGTGAACCCGACGCGGGCCGACGCTTGTTCGCGTGGGCGCGCGCGGCGGGATTCACCGACGTCGTCGGCAGCGCCTCGGTCTGGTGCTATGCCACGCCTGAGGAGCGTTCATGGTGGGGTGGAATGTGGGCGGACCGCATTCTGCAGACCGCGATCGCCGAACACGCTGTGGCGTACGGCTATGCCACGCGGGCCGACCTCGAACGGATTTCCGAGGGCTGGCGCGAATGGGCCGCGTCACCCGACGGGTGGTTCAGCCTGCTGCACGGCGAAATCCTCTGCCGTGGCTAACCGACACTCCTCAGCACTCTGGCGATGATCCCGGTCACGACCAGCCAGAACACCGCGGCCAGGCCGAAGTTGAGGATGATCGTGAACGTGGTGTTCCCGGTGTCGAACAGGTTCACGAACCACAGCCCGACCACCTCGGACCACTGCGCGACCCAGCTCACCAGTCCATTGTTGAAATTCGCGTTGAACAGCACGAACGCGATGTGCGCGATCAGCAGCACGGCCAGCGCGGTGCCGGCCAACCTCACGAGGCCAGCGGCAGTCCGGCGGCCGTTAGTCGCGTTGTAGGTACTCATGCCTGCTCCTCGCTGTGCTCATTTCTCGTTGCATGAGCAGATACGCTGTGTTGAACGATTCGCTCGCAAGCTCGCTCATACATCTCTAAGCTACGCACCATTCCTGTGAACAACCTATCGATCCTGTAATGGTTTGGTCATCCGGATCGTGAATACGGTTTGTCCAGGTTGACTGCTTAGACTGATTGACCCGCCGTGCGCGCCGACGACCGCTGCGACAATCGCCAGGCCCAAGCCTGTGCTTCCGGCGGCACGCGATCGTGAACTGTCACCACGCGCGAACCTTTCGAATACTTCAGGTTGCAGCTCGGCCGGAATTCCCGGTCCGTTGTCGGCGATCGTGACCACTACGTCCTTGTCCTCAGTGGACAGCTTTGTGGTCACGGTGGTGCCCGGCGGGGTGTGGGTTCTCGCGTTGCTCAACAGGTTCATGATCACCTGGTGCAGCTGGCCACTGTCGCCCATGACCATCACCGGCACGCCTGGGGCGTCGAGAACCCAGTGGTGATCGCGCCCGGCGACGTGCGCGTCGGCGACGGCGTCCGTGACCACTCGCGACAGGTCCACCGGCTCGTGCACGGTCGGTCGGCCGGAGTCCAAGCGTGCCAACAAAAGCAGGTCCTCCACCAGCGTGGTCATCCTGGCTGACTCGGATTCCACGCGGCTCATCGCGTGGGCGACGGCGGGCGGCACTTCGTCGCCGCTGCGCCTGGCCAGTTCGGCGTACCCACGGATCGCCGCGAGGGGTGTCCGCAGCTCGTGGCTGGCGTCCGCGACGAACTTGCGGACCCGGGTCTCGCTGGCCTGGCGGGCGGCGAGGGCCGCGGAGATGTGTTCGAGCATCCGGTTGAGGGCGTGCCCGACCTTGCCGACCTCTGTGCGCGGGTCCGTGTCGTCGTCCGGCACGCGCTCGGACAGCGCGACTTCGCCCTGGTCAAGCTTCATTTCCGAGACTCGGCCCGCGGTCGCGGCGACCCGGTTGAGCGGCCGCAACGTCCGCCGCACGATGAACGCCCCGACGGCCCCGGCAGCCACGAGCCCAGCGAGCGTGACCCCACCCATGATCCAGCCGAGTCGCATGAGCGTGGAATTCATGCCCGACGTGGGCAGGCCGATGACCATGACGTCGCCGAGGCGGGTGCGGCTGGCCGTCATCCGGTATTGCCCCAGCTCAGGGCCGAGACTGCAGGTCTCAGGCGTCCGGTCGAGGGGCACGTCGTTGATCGTTTCGGCGGGCACGTTCACCACGTGGGTGCCGTCGGCCGTGGCGACCCGTGCCAGCACGTCGCCGCGGTAGATCAACGCACCGAACGTGCCGATGCCCTGGCCTTTGACCAGCAGAGTCTCCGGGCTGGGCGGCTTGCTGTCGCTCGTCTGTCGCTCGTCGTGCGCATCCCGGCTGTCGAGTTCGTACGCCGCGCGGTCGTGTGCCTCGCTCAGCTGCTGGTCGAGCCTCGTGATCAGGAACTCGCTCAGTGCGACCTCGGTGATCACGCCGATCATCGCGGACATCACCGCGAGCAGGCCGATGAGCTGCGCGAGCAGCCGCGCTTGCAGCGTCCAGCGCCGTCTAACCCGCTGGTTTGAGGACATAGCCGGCGCCCCGCATGGTGTGGATCATGGGCTGCCGCCCGGCGTCGATCTTCTTGCGCAGGTAGGAAATATAGAGCTCGACCACATTGGCCTGCCCACCGAAGTCGTAGTTCCACACCCGATCGAGGATCTGCGCCTTGCTGAGTACCCGCTTCGGATTGCGCATGAGGAACCGCAGCAGCTCGAACTCGGTCGCGGTCAGCTCGATGTAGTCGCCGCCCCGGGTGACCTCCCGGCTGTCCTCGTCCAGGGTGAGGTCACCGACCGTGAGGGTAGTGCCATCATTCGCGGCTACGACCCTGGTCCGACGCAGCAGGGCCCGTAGTCGTAGAACGACCTCTTCCAGGCTGAACGGCTTGGTCACGTAGTCGTCGCCACCCGCGGTCAAACCGGCGATCCGGTCCTCGACAGCATCCTTGGCGGTCAGGAACAGCACAGGCAGATTCGGCTCGTCGGCGCGGAGCCTGCGCAGCACTTCGAGGCCGTCGAGGTCCGGCAGCATGATGTCGAGCACGACCACGTCCGGCCGGAATTCCTTGGCGAGCTTGACCGCGCTCAGGCCGTCGGTGGCGCTGTTGGTCTCCCAGCCCTCGAACCGCAGGGCGATCGTGATCAGCTCAGCGAGCGTCAGCTCGTCGTCGACAACGAGCGCACGGATCGGATTCCCGTCGGCTCGTCGCAGGTCAGGGCCGGGTGTCATGGCTGCACACTCTCCGGTCTGTGGATAAGCCCAGGCTGTGGCCTACCTGTGTATCACCTGTGGACTTGTCGCGCCTACGACAAGTACTCGCCACCGGGCTTGGCCAAGCCTGACTCGAAGGCGAAGAGGACGAGCCCGACCCGATCCCGGCAGTCGAGTTTGGACAGCAGGCTGCCGATGTGAGACTTCACGGTGCCATCGGCCAGATGCAGCCGCTCAGCGATCTCCTTGTTGTTGGCGCCGGCAGCGATCTGTTGCAGCACATCGACTTCCCGACCGGTCAACGTCTTCAGCCGAGGATCAGCGGCCTTGCCAGGCAGGGAGCCGAGGACGTGGCTCAGCAACCGCCGGGTGGCTGTCGGCGCGACGACCGATCCACCGTCGGCCACGGCATGGATGGCGGAGAGCAACTCCTCCTGACGGGCGTCCTTGAGCAGGAAGCCCGCGGCACCGGCCTTGAGTGCGGCGAAGACGTACTCGTCCAGGTCGAACGTGGTGAGGATCAGGACGCCGGCGCGATGACCCATCCGGGAAAGCTCGGCGGTGGCCTGGACCCCGTCCATGACCGGCATCCGAATGTCCATCAGGACGACATCGGCATCGGTCTCCCGCAAGGCCTCCACCGCGGCCGAGCCATCGCAGGCCTCCCCGACGACCCGCAGCTCAGGGTCGGACTCGATCATCATCTGAAACCCAGTCCGGATGAGACGCTGATCATCGACAAGGAACACGGACAAGCTCACGCGACCACGGCTCCCAACGGCATCGACACGGTCAAGGACAAGTCTGGCGCGAAAGACCGACGCACGCCCGCAAGACTCACCTTTCCCTCGAGTCGATGGCCGCCGCTCTTGGTGACTGGTCGTCGGTGGGGACCTTCTGCTCAGGTGGTTGGGTCGAGTCGAGGGCCGGGGCCGACCGCTTGCCGCCCGCCAACCGGGGGTGCTTCGGATTCTCCGATCGCGGGCCTCGACGGCGTTGAGAAGGCCAAGGGCGAGTCTGGCGCGAAGGACCGGTCTTGGCTCGGGATTCAGGTCACCCGACTGTCGCTCACCTGCTCGTCGGCGAGGTAGCTTCTTCCCTGCGCCCTGCGCCCTGCGCCCTGCGCCCTGCGCCCTGCGCCCTGCGCCCTGCGCCCTGCGCCCTGCGCCCTGCGCCCTGCGCCCTGCGCCCTCCCCGATAACAACGAAGCCTCCTTCGGCGCGCCGACCGGAATGACCGCGTGAACCCGGTAGCCGCCGTCGAGCTGTGGGCCTGCTGTCATTGTCCCGCCGTGGGATTGGACGCGTTCGCGCATTGTGGTCAAGCCGTGCCCCTTGCCGTCCGTTGCCGCGGCTGTTCCGTTTCCGTTGTCTCTTACGGTGATCTCGGCTTTCTCCGCATCCACCGCCACCTTTACTTCCACTGTCGCTTTTGGTCCCGCGTGGCGGAGGAAGTTGGTCAGCGCCTCCTGGATCACCCGGTAGGTTGTGAAGCCGAGTGCCGGGTTGATCTCGCCGGTGATGGTCAGGGCGGCGCGGTCGCCGACCCGCTCGACGAGTTCACGGATAGCGGCTGAGCCACGCTGGTCGTCCGGCAGTCCGCCGCGTCTGAGCAGGCTGACCATCTCGCGGATCTCGTTCAGTGCCTTACGGGATTCGTCCGCGATCACATCGAGGATTTCCGTTGCCCGGTCAGGATTCCTGCTTACGAGCGAGCGTCCGCCCTCGGCCTGCACGGCGATCAGCGACAACGAGTGCGCCACGATGTCGTGCACTTCCCGCGCGATTTCACTACGTTCCTCAGCCGCTTCCGCACGCGCGGAGACGAGCGCCGCCTCCTCGCGTTCGCGTACCCGCAAGCCGAAGCCGTACACGGTCAGTACGACGAGCGAGGAAGACAGCGCGGTGGTCGCGATGTCCTTGGCGCTCGATCCATCCAGCCGGATCATCGGTGCCGCGACCGCCCCCACGAGCGCGATGCCCAGGCCGATCAGGCCCAGCGTTCGGCCGGACCAGCGCCGCAGGCTGTACACCATGACCAGCACGGCCACGACCGACAGATTCAGTTGCGGTAAAAGCCATGCTTGTGCCGCGGCGGACACGGCACCCACGGCGAGCGCCACCGCCGGGAAGGTGCGCCGGATCGCCAGCGATGCGCACAAGGGCAACGCCAGCAGGCATTCCGTGATGTTGGGGAACGCGAAGTACACGCTCAGCACGGCCAGTACGGCCGCCCAGAGCGTGTCCGCTGTCCATGGGCGAGTGGGCACGATGCCACATTAGGCTGGGGCGTTGATTTGCACATCGGACCGTGGTCTATGGGTGTGTCGGACTAGGGTCTGGGGTCGTGACCGAACCCGACTACCTCACTGTGACCCGGAGTTCCTACGACACCGTCGCCACGGCCTACGCCGACCTCGTCGACGGAATGCTTGACGAGATGCCGTTCGACCGTGCGGTGCTGGGCGTGTTCGCCGAGCGCGTGCGCGGCACCGTCGCCGACATCGGCTGTGGGCCTGGCAGGGTGACCACGTATCTCGCGCGCCTCGGGCTCGACGTGTTCGGCGTCGACCTCTCGCCCGGAATGATCGACGTCGCTCGGCGCTCCTACCCCGACCTGCGGTTCGAAGTGGGCTCGATGACCGCGCTCGACCTGCCGGACGGCAAGCTCGGCGGCATCGTCTCGTGGTACTCGATCATCCACATGCCACCCGAGGTACAGCCCACCATCTTCGCCGAGTTCTTCCGCGTGCTCGAGCCAGGCGGGCAACTCGTGGTGGCGTTCAAGGCGGGCGACGAGAAACGGCACCTGACGCATGGGTACGGTCACGACCTTTCCCTTGACGTGTACTGGATGCCCCTCGATCGGGTGGCTTCGCTTGCCGAGCAGGCCGGGTTTGTGGAAGTCGCCAGGCTCGAGCGGGCGGCGGAGGCCAGCGAGAAAGGCCCGCAGGGCTATTTGATGGCCCGCAAACCGTAGGGCTGTCCCCACCATTGATCATCATGCTGGCCTGATGGTTCCGTGCACGCCATCAGGCCAGCCTTGGCGATATGAGAAAACTAGCGGCTTCAGTGGCTTTCGCGGCCCTACTGACGGCAGCTCCCGCGATGGCGGAACCGGCACTCGACTGGGGTGAGTGCCCGCCCGATTCCGTCGACCTCAGCCAGGAATGCACAGCCGTGTCCGTGCCGGTGGATTATGCCACACCGGCAGGCGGCCGGATTTCGCTTGCCGTGTCGAGGATTCCGGCCGCCCGTCCGGAAATCAAACGCGGTGTTCTGCTGCTCATTCCGGGCGGTCCTGGCAATCCCGGCCTGAACCGGCCGTGGACGCTGGGCGCGCGCCTTCCGCAAGACGTCAAGGACCGTTACGACATCATCGGCTTCGACCCGCGAGGTACCGGCCGGAGCAATCCCATCAGCTGCGAACTGTCCTATGCGGACGTGCGCAGCCTGAGCCAATGGCCTGCTCCCAACGGTGACATCAGCGAGAACGTCGCCAAGGCCAAGCGATTCGCCGACGCCTGCGTAACCAACGCGGGCCCACTGCTCAGGCACATCAGCACGCAGAACGAAGTGCGGGACATCGATCAGATCAGAAAGGCGTTGGGACAGAAGAAAATTTCCTATTGGGCACATTCGTACGGCACGTACGTCGGTGCCGTGTACGCGACACTTTTCGCGGGCAACACTGACCGGGTCCTGCTCGACAGCAATGACGAGGCCGATCCGGAAGCACTCTGGCGCAAGGTCATGGCCAACCAGGCGATCGGTATCGATGACCGTTTTCCTGACTTCGCCGAGTGGGCAAGCCAGCCAGGAAACCCGTACCGGGTGGCCGATTCGGCTGCTGCCGTCCGCCCGTTGTTCCTCGAGCTGGCCGCGAGACTGGACCGCGCGCCGATCGGTGAATTCACCGGAAACACGTTGCGGGAAGCCCTATTGCGCGGCATGAACACCGATACGGGGTTCCCGCTCATCGCGCAAACGATGATCGCCGCTCGCGATGGTGGAACCCCACCGGCCATTCCGTTGCCGCCGGAGAGCGTTCTGCAGAACACGGCAGCAGTCGCAGGGGCCACGATCTGTAACGACGTCGCCTGGCCAAGGTCCATTGAGGTGTATCAGCGGGATGTTCTGCGCCTGCGCGCACAACATCCGTTGACGGCAGGCTTGCCGGGCAACATCGTGCCGTGTGCGTTCTGGCCGTATCAGCCGGACAAGCCGGTCCGCGTCTCGCCGGACGGCCCGAGCAACATCCTGATGCTGCAGAGCGCTCGTGACCCTGCGTCACCGCTGGTGGGTGCACTCCAGTTGCGGCACACGCTTGGGCACCGGGCGAAGATGGTGACCGTCAGCACCGGCGGGCACGGCGTCTACCTGCAACAAGGCAACGTCTGTGGCGACAACTCGGTGACCGCCTTCCTGGTTACAGGTCAGCGACCAGTGCGTGACGCCTACTGCGCACGGTGATCCCTGGTGGGATGATGCCGCGGGACCCGACACCAGAGGAGACAGCATGGCTGGTCAGTTCGAGGCGACGGTGGAGATCGATCGCCCGGTCGCCGAGGTCTACGCGTTTCTCGCCGAAGGAACCAACGACCCGAAATTCAGCCCGCGCGTGCTGCGGATCGACAAGTCGCCGGACGGCCCGACCGCGGTCGGCACCGTGTTCACCAGCACGGTGAAGGACGCGGGGATGAAGACCCAGCGGCAGTTCAAGATCACTGAACTCGAGCGGGACCGCAAGATCCGCTGGGCCGAGCAGTCCCGCAACATCGTGATGGCCGTCGAAGGCGGCTACGACATCGAGTCCATTTCGGACACGAAAACCCGGGTGCGGATCTTCAACGTGCTCGAGGGCCGCGGTATCGGCAAGCTCATCGCCGGTCTCGCGCTGAGCCAGGCGCGCAAGGACGCGCCGGCGTTCGGCAACCGGATCAAGGCGGCCATCGAGTCCTCCTGACCCGGAATCGGACCACGGTCATAGACAACTCTGGACCGTGGTCCGATGTACCAAAGCGCCCGCCTCCGTAACTTCGAACGCATGCGAAGCGCAGCAGCGGCGAAAAGCCTGACGAAGACATACGGCACGGGCGATACAGCGGTATCGGCCCTGCGTGGCGTGACCGTGGAGTTCCCTGCGGGCACGTTCACCGCCATCATGGGTCCGTCCGGTTCCGGCAAGTCCACCCTGATGCATTGCCTCGCGGGCCTGGACAGAGCCGACGACGGCGAGGTGTACGTCGGCGGCGAGGAGATCACCGCGCTGCCCGACCGCGAGCTCACGAAGGTCCGCCGCGACCGGATCGGCTTCGTGTTCCAGTCCTTCAACCTGGTTCCGACACTGACCGCGCTGCAGAACATCCTGCTGCCCCTTGATCTGGCCGGCCGCAAGGCGGACAGGGACAGACTGGATTCGGTGGTCCGGTCGCTGGGCATCTATGACCGGTTACACCACCGGCCCGGCGAACTGTCCGGAGGGCAGCAGCAACGGGTCGCGATCGCACGCGCGTTGGTCACCAGGCCCGACGTGCTGTTCGCTGACGAGCCAACGGGTGCGCTCGATTCGACGACGGCATCGACACTGTTGTCTTTCCTGCGCGCGTCCTGCCGCGACCTCGGACAGACCATTGTCATGGTCACACATGACCCGATCGCGGCCTCGTTCGCGGATCGGGCTCTGGTACTCAGCGACGGTCGCATTGTCGACGACATCGGTGACCCCACACCGGATTCGGTTCTCGGTGCGATGAGGAGTCTGGCGGCATGAGGTTCTTGGCGCTGCGCAACGCCGTGGCGGAAGTGCGGATGAATCCCCGGCGGGTGGTGGCCGTCGTGGTGGCCATCATGATCAGTGTCGGCTACCTGGTGGCATCGGCGACAGTGGTCGCCAGCGAAAGCGCCACAATGGACAGAAGCATCATCGCGCGCACCGCGAACACCGACGTCGTGGTGACGTTGACCGACAACAATCCGGGTCTGGTACAGCAGATCCAGGGTATTGAGGGCGTCGCGTCCGCTGATCTGAGTTATCTGTCGCACGGCCGGGTAACAGGTTCCTCGGAGTGGGTGCAACAGCAGTCTGTGCCGGACAACCCGGCGCTGCGATGGACCGACCTCGCGGAAGGCGTATGGCCGGTCGGGCCAGACGAGATCGCACTCGGGACGGTCACAGCGAAGCAGTTGAACATGCGGATCGGCGACGAGATCACGATCAACGACGCCAACTCGTCGGCGACTCTGCGCGTGACCGGGCTGACGCACGAAGGCAACTCGCTGCTCGCCGGATTGACACAGAGTTCCTTTGTGGCACCGGCGTTCTACACCGGCAGGACGTCGATCCGCACGTCGTTGCAGACCGAGATCCTGGTGATCGGCACAGGCGCAAGTGATCCGGATCGACTCGCCGAGCGCATCAGTGCCGTCGCCGGTGCGGCCAAGGTCGAGACGTCGTCGGACTTCGCGCGGCGCAAGCTGACCGAGCAGACCAGCGGAGTGTACGTCTTCCAGCTGTTGCTGCTGGTGTTCGGAGCGATCGCGCTACTCGTCGGCGGCATCATGATCGTCAACACGTTCCTCATCCTGGTCACCCAGCGGCGCAGACAAATCGGCCTGCTGCGGGCGCTCGGCGCGAGCAACACGCAGATCCGACGAGGCCTGCTGCTGGAAGCCGGAGTCATCGGGCTGGTCGGATCGCTGCTCGGCGTGCTGCTTGGGATCGGTGTGTCGGCAGTGGTCGCGGTCCGGCTCGGTGAAGTGTTGACCGTCCCATTCGGGCAGGTCGCCGTGGTCGCTGGGGTGGGCATGCTGCTGGCTGTTCTGTCCGTGGTGGTGCCTGCGCGGCGCGCCATCCGGATCTCTCCGTTGGAGGCGTTGCGTCCGGTTGCTGATCGGCAGACCGAGCGGCGGACATCGCGGTTCCGCACGGTGATCTCGGCAGTCCTGATGCTGATCGGACTGGCGGGTGTGTGGTTCGGGACGGGCGTGACGCCCTTCGCGCTCCTGCTTTCGATAGGCGGGCTGTTCGTTCTCGCGATCGGATTGCTTGCGGCGACTGGGATCTACCTGCCGTTCATGCTGAGAGCCTGCACCAGACTGCTGGCCCGGTTCGGTCCAACGGCTCGGTTGGCCGGGAACAACACGATCAGAAACCCCGGGCGAGCGGCGGCGACGGGAGCGGCGCTGATCGTGGCGGTGGGCATCATCGTCACGCTGCAGGTCGGCGCGGCCAGCATGAAGGCCACCGCGAACAGCAACCTCGAAACCCGGTTCCCGATCGACGTCACGGTCACGTTGTTCGACGGCGCGCTTCCGCCAGACGCGAGCCTGGATATCGCTGCCGTGCCTGGAATCACGAACGTGCGGGAACTCCGGTCGACACGGGTCCAAGCCAATGGCAAGGACCTCCGTGTCCTAGGCGTTCCCGGTGTCAGTGACAAGGAGGTGCTCGCAGATCCCTACCTGCGACTGAAATCCGCAAGCCTGGCCGGCAAAACCGGATCCGTAACGCTGCCAGCCACAGACAGCTATCTGGCACCCGCAGACACTCTGGTGGTCTCACCCAACACACTGTCCACCCTGGACAAAAATGCGGTCGTGGGCACGATATGGGCCGACGCGGTGGCGGATGCGGACATCACCGCGCTGCGGTCGCACCTTCGGGACGTGGCTGCCCCGATCACCGGCGCCGAAGTCGGTGGTGGCTTATCGGCCAAGGCCAGCTACACCGAGCTCTTAGACCGCCTGCTGATGGTGACCACCATGCTGCTGGCTGTGGCGGTACTCATCGCGCTGACCGGCGTCGGCAACACACTGGGGTTGTCCGTGCTCGAGCGCACGAGAGAATCAGCGCTCCTGCGAGCACTAGGCATGCAACGCGCCGGACTGCGATCAATGCTCGCGATCGAGGCCGTGCTGCTGAGCCTGGCAGGCACGATGGTCGGCATCCTCGCCGGAATCTTCTTCGGCTGGGTCGGCACCCACGCGATCAGCAAGGAACTCAACTTCAGCACGGTGTCCTTCGCAATGTCCTTACCCCAGACCCTGACCGTGGCAGCGGTGGCCGTGATCGCGGGCATGATCGCCTCCGTCCTCCCCGGCCGACGCGCAGCCCAAGCAACGCCCGTGACAGCATTGGCAGCCGATTGACACAAGCAAAGGTTCGGCTGGGACCCGGGTGGCTTGTACAGGCAGCCTTCACAGGCGTAAGGGCCGGGTTCCGGGTGTCTGAAAGACAACAGGAAGGCGCCCGCGATGCTGTGTCGGTTCCGTACGGACATGACTATCGCGCGGGAACGGACGCTCAGGTTGCCTGACCGGCGTGGACAGGCGAGGGTTCTGCACCCCTCACTGACCGTGCGTGTCCCTGTTAGACAGAGCTAACTGCGGGGTTGCGCTCAACGGCCGGACCGATTCGACCAAGGACCTGAGCTTGTTGCTGCTCTGTTGAGGAGACGGCACCACACCAGTCTGGGATCACTACCGGTCGTTGCAGCTCAGCGGCGAGACTCCTGCACGGGCCGAGTATGGGTGACGAGCCATACTGGGATGGGAGCTCGTGGATGAGGCTCGCGCAGGCTCAGTCTCAGTAACACTTACAAAGTAACGTTACTGAGCCACAGTCTTTTTTGAGAGGCTGATCGTCCCCTTCTGCCCCGTAGAGGACAGACAGCCATCTGTCTGTCCATCGTTTGGCTTCTTTGACGCCGCGAACTCGGCTATCGCCCACGCAACACCTGCGGCAGCAGCAGTGAGCACGGTGAAGGCCACTACCAGCCACAACGGAAAGTCGAATCCTGCGAGTACTTGGGCACCGCTGGCGACACTCGCGCACACCACACCGGCCACCAAAGCCAAAGTCGTCGTCGAGAGCCGCGCCATACGTCGCAGTATGCCCGCCGCACAACCCAACCTACACATGCCCGCTATCGACACCCCCACCGCCGACCTGGTGCCGTGGCGGAGCCAGGCCATACCGGAGGGAAGACCCACGAAACCCAGCCCTGTGCGGCGGCACAGGCCAAAAGCAGTCCTGTGCCGCCGCACCGGAGAAAAGAGCGCCCCCGTGCTGCCTCACCAAGAGAAAGACCACCTCTGTGCTGCCGCGCCGGAAGTCAGAAGGAGCCCGCCCTGTGCGGCCGCACGGAAAGCCGTAACACACTTTGTGCTGCCGACTGGGAACAAGGGCACTCTTGTACTGCTGCTGGCGGCCCGGTTAGTCGAGCCCGGCGCAGGGGCTGGCGTTGACCGGCCCGGACGGGCTGCTCAAGCAGTTTGCCCAAGACGGTGCTGGAAGCCGCGCAACGGCGCCTGGCCGAAACGGCGATGTCGGACGCGGTGGGCAAGGTGCAGATCGCGGTGCCACGGGATCGGGAGGCGAGTTTCGAGCCGGTGATCGTCCGCGAGCGGCAGCGTCGGTTAGGCGGTGTGGATGAGTTTGCGTTGTCGTTATATGCCAAGGGGTTGACGACCGGTGAGATCTCGGCGCATTTCGCCGAGATCTACGGGGCGTCGGTGTCGAAGGAGACGGTGTCGCGGATAACGACCGAGGTGATCGCCGGGATGAGCGAGTGGCAATCGCGGCCGTTGGTGCGAAGTTGTGGATGCAGGTGTTGGTGGACTTGAAGTGCTTGTATCTGGTCACCAGGAGTCTGGAACCGACCGGCACCGGACAGGCCCGGTGGACGATGCGGTGGTTGAGTCGGCCCGCAGCGCGGTTCCGGTGTTGCCACCGGCCCGTTTCTGCGGGCTGCTCGCCGAACCCGGCGTGCGCCTCTCAACGCACCGGGCTCTCCACGATCGGTGCCGTTAGGCCTGTTAGGGCGGATGAATGGGTTGAGGATCTGCTGGCCCCGGTAGCGGTAGCGGGTGACCGTCACCGATGCCGGGTTGAACAGTGCGACCCCGTCCGCCGCGATCGGCAGCCACCGCCCGGTTGAGGTGGTGAACCGGCGGCGGAACGCCTTCCACCGCCGGCGATGCCGTTTCAACAACCATCGGATCACCCGCCATTCGGCGAAGTGCTTAAGGTTGTTGAGGGTGTGTTTGCATACGGCGTGCCGGAAGTAGTTGGTCCAGCCGCGCAGGATCTGGTTGATCCTGTTGATCACGGCTCCCATATCTGCTGTCCACACTGAACTTTGCTAAATCGGTTGGGAGGGCTGGTAAATTCGGGGTTGGCTACGTCTGATCGCTGCTCGCCGGAAGTGCGTCCGCGGGTGGACTTCATCGAGCGAGTGGGAGTGGGGATGAAGGCGGTACTTGAGCCTGACGTTTCCAACAGCTGGGTGCGGGCCCGGCGGTTTGGGGTGCCTCCGTCGATGATCGAGCTCGCCACCGAGCGTCGGCTGGCGGGTGACTGGAGGGGCGCGTGCGCCGCTGCCCAGGTGGACGTCGCGTTTGACCTGGATGAGGTGGCGGAGCGGTTCGGTGTCGAGGTTGCCGTCAAGCTGCTGGAGGATCTCACGGTTCTGGCGCCGGATCTGGTCCGCTGGCACATGCCGAGGTTCCTCGAAGGCTTGGACACGTTGCTGACGCGTCGCAAGGTGGTGCTCGCCAGCTATGGCGACCGCGTCGGTCCGTTGCTGTACGTCCGGACTCCGGATCGGCCGGGTGGGCCGCAGCGGCTTCGGCTGGAGGTCGGCTACATCGAGACCGCCGAGCACCCGGTGAACTGGGCCACCAGTCGCTACCTGTGGGATGCCACGCAGAGCGATGACCTGCGGGTGCGCTGTGGCGGCGGGGACAGGGCTCCGTTCTTCAACGCGGATGGCTCGCGCGCCAAGCTGCCGACCAGCGATCCCGGGACTGGCGACCCGGCGGCACGGACCGAGTGGCTGACGGTGCTGCAGGAAAACGACCAGCTGGACGACGCCTTTGCTGCGGCCGGTCTCGCGTTGGACACGACATACGGGGACGTGAGCCGGTACTTCAAGCGGTGGCCGTTCGTATTGTCGCGGCTTGCGGACGAGGTGCGCATGCTGAGCGCGTGGGACCGCCAGGTCCGCTATGCATATCGGTTCAACTACTACAACGTGATGGTGGTCGACGTTGGCCGCGGCAGGCTGTCGGTGTACGGGCGCAACCACATGGACGCTGCCGGCCTGCCTGAGTTGCCGCATGTCATCGCGCATCGGCTGCCGGACCTGGACCTGTTGCGGACCGGGAAGATCACGCCGGACCATCTGCATCCGCTGGTCCGGTCGGCGTTGTTCCCGAAGCTGCCTGAGCGTGAGCCTGTGCCGAGGTACGAGCTGAACCCGATCCGGGTGCGTTGTCAGGGCGTGTGGCACTTGATCGCGCCGCGTGACGGGATCATCAGCGGTCCGCACACCGAGCAGGAGCACCGGCGTGAGCAAGCGCTCCAAGCCCTCGGCGGCACAGCGTCGGGTTGTTTCCGGGTGCGTACGGCGTGGGCGGAGGGCGGGAAGCTGCCGAAACACCTGCGGTTACTCCGCAAGGAGATCTTCGGGCGGGCCAGGCACGGGGACACAGCCGGGGTGATCGAGTTGCTGGACGCGGGGATCGACATCCGGGTCCGTGACGCCAGCAAACGCACCCTTCTGCACCACATTCACCTGGTGGACCACCGCCTTCTGCTGCAGCGCCTGCTCGACGCGGGGCTTGACCTCGAAGCGACGGACCAGAACGGTCGCACGCCGCTTTACTACGCCGCGACCGAAGGCGGCTCGACCGAAGTGGTCACGGCACTTGTCGACGCAGGTGCGCGCACCGAAGCCCTCGCCAAGGAAAAAGCCGACCGCCTTCAGTGGATCAGAAATCTGATCGACCGCACCGGCCGGACCGACCTCGACTACCTCCTGGACGAAAGCACATGATCGACAACGGGTTTGCGGCTGCCGACGACCTGACCGCGCGGATTCGTGCCGCGCGGACCGAACCTGGTGCCAGCACTCAGCTTGCCGCGTTGGCCCTGGCCGTGTCGGCGAATCTGCCTGTGCTGCTGTGGGGTGAGCCTGGGATCGGCAAGTCCGCGGGCATGCAGCAGCTCGCCGACGGACTCGGCGTGCCGCTGGAGACTGTGATCGCCAGCGTGCACGAGCCGTCGGACTTCGCCGGTCTGCCGGTGGTCGGCGCGGACCCGGCGAACTCGGGCGTCACGATGGCGCCGCCGGACTGGGCGCTCAGACTGGCCCGCGACGGCGCCGGGATCGTGTTCTTCGACGAGCTTTCCTCGGCACCGCCAGCGGTCCAGGCGGCCCTGCTCCGGGTGGTCCTCGAGCGTCAGGTCGGCAGTCTGCGGCTGCCCGAACCGGTCCGCGTGGTCGCCGCGGCCAACCCGCCGTCCAGCGCGGCAGATGGGTGGCATCTGACCCCGCCGCTGGCCAATCGGTTCGTGCACCTGGACTGGACGTACGATCCCCGCGTTGTCGCGCGAGGCATGGCGGGTACGTGGCCTGAGCTGGCGATTCCGGTGGTCGACCGGAGCCGGATCGGTACCGCCGTGGCGAAGGCGCGCGGTGCGATCTCGGGCTTCCTGACCGCACGACCCGGTCTCGTGCACCACCTCCCGAAGGACGCCGAGGCACGCGGCCGCGCATGGCCGTCGCCGAGGACGTGGGAAATGGCGCTGAAACTGCTTGCCGTGGGATACGCCTGCGGTGCGGAACGGGAACCGTTGGCGACCGCGTTGGTCGGCACCGTAGGCGACGGGGCCGGCGTCGAATTCCTTTCCTACATGGAAGAACTCGACCTGCCGGACCCGGACCGGGTGCTGGCCGATCCGGCGAAGTTCGCGCTGCCGGACCGGGGTGATCGGCAGCTGGCGTTCTTGACCGCGGTCGTGGCGGCCGTGCAAGGCAGGCTTACGCAGGAGCGGTGGGAGGCCGGCTGGGAGGTGTTGGCCAAAGCGGTGGACGCGGGTGTGCCCGATGTCGCGGCGCGGGCGGCCGGGGACCTCGCCGTGATGCGCAAACCCGAATGGCCGGTGCCCAGCGGCATCGAGGCATTCCTTGACCTGCTGGCAATGTCCGGCGCGCTGTGATGACGGAGCTCGACCGGACCAAACTGCTCGCGGCCAGGTTCAAGGCCGCGACGCAACGGCCGTATCTCGCCGCGGCGATGTACGCACTGTCCATTGTGCCCAGTGAACACGTGCCGACAATGGGCGTGGACAAGTACTGGCGTTGCTATGTGTCGCCTGCCTTTGTGGCGCGCACACCGGTCGACCAGCTTGCCGGAGTGTGGATGCACGAGGTCGCGCATCTGCTGCGCGACCACCACGGCCGTGCCGCGAGACTGCCGATCAACGATCATCACCGGATCAATCTCGCGCAGGACTGCGAGATCAACGACGACCTGATCACGGACGGCATCGCCCTGCCGGAATTCCGGGTCGTGCCCAGCGACTTCGATCAGCCCAACGGCAGGCTGTTCGAGCAGTATCTGCCGCACGTGCCAAGAACACGGATGAGCCACGACTGCGGGTCAGGCGCACACGGTCACGCCGTGCCATGGGAAACCCCAGATGGCAATGGTGGAGTCAGTCCTGTTGAGGCAGAAGCGATCCGGCGGCAGACCGCGGAGGCCATACGGGCGCACGCCCGCGCTCAGGGAAATCTGCCCGCAGGGTGGAAGCGGTGGGCCGATCAGCTTTTGGAGCCCGTCGTCGACTGGCGGGTCGTGCTCGCGGGCGCGGTTCGTGAAGTGGTCGTATGGGCCAGCGGCGCCATGGACTACACCTATCGTCGCCCCTCTCGCCGGGCGGCGGCGATGCCTGGCGTGGTGTTACCTGGTCTGCGGCGTCCGCTGCCCAGGGTCGCGATCGTCATCGACACCTCGGGATCCATGGGCGAAGCGGAACTGAACACGGCATTGTCCGAAGTCACGGGTGTTCTGCGAGAGGTTGGCATCCGCGGCAACCGAGTCACCGTGCTCGCGTGCGATGCCGACGTGCACACGGTCGCGCGTGTCACCAAAGCGGCCGACATCGAACTCGCGGGTGGTGGCGGAACCGATATGCGTGTGGGCATCCAGGCGGCGTTGTCCGCACCGGACCGGCCTCAAGTGATCATCGTGCTGACCGATGGATACACACCGTGGCCGGAGGAAATCCCGTCGTGCCGGGTGATCGCCGGGCTCGTCGGACAGGAGCAACCTGAACCGCCCGCGTGGATCGAGACGGTCCACATCCGCTGATCGTCAGCCGACCGCGACCTGCATTCCCCGCAGCTCGTAACCGGCGATGTCGTTCTTGAACGTGATTCGCGGCGCGTTGACCATCCGCACGCCGTCCTGCGAGAACAGTTTGTGCAGGAAGACGTCCGTCTCCAGGATGGCGATGTGCGAGCCGGGGCACTTGTGCGGACCGTCCCCAAAGGACAGACCGGTCGAGGCGCCACCCGCCCCCATGGATCGACCAGGGCACAGCGAAAGTGGCTGCTCGCCGACGGTTTCGGTGTCCAAGTTGGCGTGATCGATCTGGATCCGGACAACGGCGCCGGACGGCACGACCTCCGATCCCACGGTGATCTCGTTGGTGGTCCGGCGCTTCAGGTGCCCGAGCACCGGTTCGAGGCGCAGCACCTCGTGCAGCATCAGCAGTCGTTCCGGCTCGGCCGCGGCCAGGTATTTGGCGCGCAGTTCGTCATCGGTGAACATGTGCCAGGCGGCCATTACGATGAATTCGCGCGTGGTGACCATGCCCGCCGCCGCGAATGTCAAACATTCGCCAAGAATCTCGGCAGCTGTACAACCTTCGTCGAGCAGGTGCGAGATCAGATCATCCTGCCGTTGTGCCTGCCGGACTTTCACCGCCGGCCGAACGTCCGCGAGATAGATGTTCCCCCAGCCGCGCAACTGGCGGTAAGCCCAGTAAAGCCCGCTCAGGCTGGTGAAACCGGGTGAGCCGAACTTCTCAGGGAAGAAATAGTCGAGCCGTTTCTTGATCCCCGGCTTGCTCTCGGTCAGGCCGATCACCGCGGACGCCACGTCGACGGCCAGCTGGAAGCTCAAGTCGGCCAGGTGGACCGGTCCACCCTTGCGTAACACCGCGATCAGTTGCTCCGCCGCACGTTCCATCACCGGGCGGTACGCCTCGTCAACGCGCCGTGGCGTGAAGAACTTGGCCGTCTGTTTGCGGTGCTCACGGTGTTCAGGGCCGTCGCGGTAGAGCACGGGACGCCGGATCTTCTCCGGAAAACTCTCCACGGTCTCCACGCCCAGGCCTGCTTGGACAGTGTCGTGTTCGCGCAGAAACGCGCGTCCCTCGGCGTATCCGTTGATTTGCCATGTCCCGTCTGGGTTGCGCTGAACGGGACATGCCGCCGGAGGCATGCCTCTGTCCACCTTGCGCGCGTTCGCAGCCACAGCTCTCCCTCTCCTGCGATGACAATGAATCATCATTGTTCGAGTTATGGCGATTCGTAAGCCGCCGTATGTGTAAACCGATACGCTGTCCGGCCGTGACCGAACCCGCTTTCCTAGAAGCGATCCGCTCCTCCTACGACACCGTCGCCGAGGACTACGCCAAGCTTGTGACCACGCTGTTCGCCCAGGAGCCGTTGGGCCGTGCGATGTTGTCCGCGTTCGCCGAGATCGTGCACGCCGGTGGCGGTGGGCTGGTCGCCGACGTCGGATGTGGACCGGGCCACGTCACCGAACACCTTGCCGCGCTCGGCTTGGACGCGTTCGGTATCGACCTGTCGCCACGGATGGTCGAGATCGCCGGGCGGACCTATCCGGAACGGCGTTTCGAGGTCGGGTCGATGACGGCGTTGGATCTGCCGGACGGGCAGCTCGCGGGCATCGTCGCGTGGTGGTCGATCTTGCACACACCTCCGGAGAGCTTGCCAGTGGTGTTCGCGGAGTTCTACCGCACCCTTGCGCCCGGCGGGCACCTGGTTCTCGGCTTCCACGTCGGTGACGAGCACCTACGCCCGGAGACGTCCTATGGTCACCCGGTTTCGTACGACGCATATCTGCTGCAACCGGACCTGGTCGAGAAGCTGCTGACCGAAGCCGGGTTCGCGGTCACCGCCCGATTGCACGCCGATGGCCAGAAGTGGCCACAAGCGTGCCTGCTCGCGCACACCTACGCGGAGGACTGAGTCCACAAAGGACCTAGTCTTCGCCTGCCCGCCTGAGCATGTCGGTCAGCAACTCGCTGGTGGTGTTCTTCGGCTTCATCTCGGCAACGGACAACGACGTCTCGGTGCGCTGGATGCCCTCGATCTGCCAGACGCCGTTGATCAGCAGTTCCCGTAGGTGTGTGTGGTCACGCACGCGTACCCGGACGAGCATGTCGACGTTGCCGGTCACCAGCAGGACCTCTTCGACCTCGGGCAACTCCGCGAGCGCCGACATGATCGGGCCCTGTTCGTAGCCTTGGCCTGCGGTCACGGTGAGGTAGGCGATCGTCGGGTAGCCGAGCGTGCTCCAGTTCAGGCGGATGCCGTAGCCCTCGATGACGCCCAGCCGCTGCAGTCGTGCGATGCGGTCGGCGACCGCTGGCGCGGACATGCCAAGTTCGCGTGCGAGGCTGCGCTGTGACGTCCGGGCATCCTGGCTGAGCAGAAGCAGAAGCTGCAGGTCAGTGGTGTCCAGTGGGACCGGGTCGGACGGCGCCGAGGTGTGGTCGGCGATGGCGCCGAGTGGCTTGATCCAGTCAGTCACTCGGAATCCCCTTGTCATTCGTCAGGCGTCTAGCCATGCTGAGTATAGACATGTAAGGCTCGATGCCGGAGTCGCCTGGCATATGTAATAGGAGGTGGGTCGTGATCGACTTCGAGACTCGGTTGGCCGCCCGGTCCCGAAACTCCTCCGGCGCGATCAGCGGCATCCTGGCGCTGGCCAATGCCAGCGGGGTGATCAACTTCTCCGGTGGGTTTCCCGAGCCGTCCCTGTTCCCGACGCAGCTGCTCGGCGACATCGCGACCAGGCTGATCGCGCAGGACGCGGCGGTGGCGCTGCAGTACGCGCCGAGCGAGGGCATCGAAAGCGTCCGCGACGCGATCGCCGGGTATCTCAAGCAGACCGAGGACAGGCGTCCGGCGGACAACGAGCTGATGATCACCAGCGGCGGGATCGACGCGGTCACGTTGCTCGCCAAAAGCATGCTCGACCCCGGCGACCTCGTGGTGGTCGAAGAGCCGAGCTACCTCGGCGCGGTCTCCGGGTTCGCCGCGTTCAGCCCGCGGCTGCGGGGTGTGCGGATCGACGACGAAGGCCTCGACGCCGCCGAACTGGCCACCGTGGTGGCAGGCGATGTGCCGAAGCTGATCTACACGATCCCCGACTACCAGAACCCCAGCGGCCGGTCGATGTCCGTGCGCCGCCGTCACGAACTGATAGATCTGTGCCGGCAGCACGGCATCCTGATCGTGGAGGACGTCGCCTACCGGCAGCTCGGTTTCGCCGGGCAGACGCGGCCGAGCCTGTGGTCGCTGGCGCCGGACGTGGTGGTGCAGATCGGCACGTTCTCCAAGACCTTCTTCCCAGGTGTCCGGCTCGGCTGGGCGACCGGGCCGGTCCCGGTGGTCAGGGAACTCGTTGTCGCCAAACAGAACTCCGACCAGTGCGCGGGCGCGCTCGGGCAGCGGATGCTCGAGGAGTATCTCCGCGCGGGTTACTTCGACGTGCACCTTCCCGTCGCCCGAGAGCTTTACCGAAAGCGCGGTACGGCAACCACATCCGCACTCGCCGCGCACATGAATGGACGGGCCAGTTGGACAGAACCGGAAGGCGGTTTCTTTACGTGGTTGCACGTGCCCGGCGTGAACACGACGACACTTTCGCGAAACACGGACGTCGCGTTCGTTCCTGGCGCCGGCTTCTTCGCCGAACGCGCTGACACCGAACATCTGCGGCTGTCCTTCAGCCGGATCGCGGAGCACGAAATCGAACCCGGCATCGCGCGGCTCGCCGCCGCCATCCGCGCGCAGTGACCATCTGTGATCTCACGGCGACCGCAACGAAACTTATTGCATAGTTGTTTCAGTCGTTCCTGTGTCACGCGCTCGCGGTTAACGCATTGTTCGGTTGCTCCGTTCAGGGTCTTTGCTCGCACATTCAGTGACGACTGTTCAAGTGCGCCCTATGGTTGATGGCCTAACCTCGTAGCGGCCCAACTGGGGAACGCGTCGCGTGGCGGCCGGGATCGGGGACGGGATGTGCGATCTCTGCTGATGAGGCACGTGAAGCACGGACGAGGGGGACAGGGTGACCGAAACATGGGGTGGCGACGAGGAGTCATTGCCGGGGAAGCAGAATTCGTTTGCCGCCGAGGATGTCGTCCTCGTGCCGGTCGATTCACTGCTGCCGGCTGATGCGCCGCGATTGTCCGGGGAGGGCGATGCGCATGTTCGACTGCTCGCCGAATCGGAAGCGATATTACCGCCGATTGTCGTGCACCGCTCGACGATGCGAGTCATCGACGGAATGCATCGACTGTACGCCGCCGTTCTTCGCGGGCAGAAAAATGTAGAGGTACGCTTTTTCGAGGGCGACGAAAGCGACGCCTTGCGGATGCAGACAATGGGGGACCGCGCCGAGGCGTTGCAGCAACTACGGCAGGACCCGTCCTTGCGTTTCAACGAAGCCGGCCGCGCACTGCTGCGCTGGTTGGATTCCCAGCCTGTCGGGCCGCCCGATCTGGAACGGGCCATCGAGAACGTGCCCGCACACTGCGCGGAGATCATGGTGCGGCTTGCCCGCGGAAACGCCGAGGCTTGGCGCGAGTTAGCGGAACAACTCGAACGAAGGTGAACCCGCGTCATTCGGGCTGGTTCCCGCTCTTGTGGCCGACGTGGTACGGGCTGGTCACGCCTTCGTAGGCCAGGTGCATCACCATGCCGTTGCGCGCGTGTTCGAGGTTGTGGCAGTGGTCCATCCACACGCCCGGGTTGTCCGCGACGAACGCTATCTCGAAGATCTCGCCCGGCCGGACGTCCAATGTGTCCGTCCACCATGGACTTCCGGTCGACGGGACACCGTTGCGGGACAGCACGAGCGCGTGATGGCCGTGCAGGTGCATCGGATGCACCTCGTGGCTGCGGTTGATCAGCGTGGTCTGGATGACCTCGTTCTCGCGGACCATCAACGTCGGTGTGTCCGGGAACTGGGTGCCGTTGATCATCGGCAGCAGGCCGAACACGCCGTCGTGGAAGTTCAGGCCGTCATCCATGATCAGCTTGAACCGCCGGTCGAAGTTGGTACCCGCATTGATCTTCGTTGTCGTCGGCGTGCCGTAGGACAGTGGGTCGAACGCGGGTGGTTCCTCGGGCAGCGCGGGCACCGGTCCACCGTCGTTCGGTTCGAGCAACAGACCGGCGTCCGGCGCGTTCAGGTCAGCCAGCCGGACCGGGCCGTCGGGCATGGTGAACGAGAGGTCGTACCGGCCGCCGTTGGCCAGTTCCATCAGGGTGTCATGCAATTCGGTCGGTCCGTTCACGGGCGTCCCGTCGATCGCGGTGACCCGGAATGGTGTGCCGCTCAGCACGAACTGGGTGGAAATGATGTCATCGGCAGGGTTGACACCCGTGTTCGTCAGCCGGATCAGTACTGGAGTGCCCGGCTTGATCCGCTTGCGCTCCAACGTGTCCTTGGTGCCGAAGGCGGAGACCTGCTCGTCTCCGACGTGCCATACGTGCGACATCACGGCGATGTCCTCGACAGCCGGCTTGTCCCGCGGCTCGACGATGAGAGAACCGAACAGACCCTTCACGACGGCCTCGGATGATGCCTGGTGCGTGTGGTACCAGAACGAACCCACCTGCTCCGCGCGGAACCGATAGGTGTGGCTGCCGCCGTTCGGCACGGCGTCCTGCGTCAGGCCCGCGACGCCGTCTTCCGCGTTCGGAACGTCGAGACCGTGCCAGTGCAGGGTGACGTTGACGTCCGGCAGTTTGTTGATCAGCTTGATCTCGACGAGGTCGCCTTCCTTGACCCGAATTTCCGGTCCAGGTGTGCCACCGTTGTAGGTCCAGCCGTCCAGCGTCCTGCCGGACGACAGTTGGATCTTCGCCGCCTCCGCGGTGACCGTGAACGTCTTGTCCGGGGCCAGATCCCGTGGTCCGGTCAGGGTGTCCACACTCGTGCGCGCGGAGTGCGAAGTGGGCAGTCCGCCGCCGTAATCGACCAGGTTGTGGTCCATCATGCTCATGTGATCGGGCAGGCGACTGGCCGACAACCCGTAGATAATGCTGCCGGTGATCAAACCGATGATCGCGACGAAACCAGCGACTGCCGTCAGGACACGTGCCCGCATGCTGCGTGTGACCGCCTTACGCCGGAACTGACGCAGCCACAGCAAGGCGGTCACCAGCACGAGAGGACCGCCGTGCGTGAGCAGGTCATCGAAATGCGGCGGGACCGGGCGGGACACGAACCCCACCCACACGGTCAGCAACCCACCGACCGCCATTACCTGCGCGGGCACGACCAGCTTCGGATCAAGACGGTCCACATCAGACCCGCCGACGATCCGGCGCAGGCGCGGCATCGACCAAATCACCACGGCCACCAGCGGCAGGGTGACCAGTGGCAGCGAGACCCAGACGCGGTTCTCCGCGAAGTCCCAGCCGTACGTCCACAACCAGCCGATGCTGGCCAGCCGCAGCACGAACAGACCGAACCCCACTCGGATCCACGCGAGGATCCGGCGCGCCGAGCGCTGCGCGTCAAGCGGTGACAGATTGGCCAATTGGCCGATTCGATAGCCGATGAACCAATAGACCAGGAACAGGAGAGCGGCAACGGTGGTATCCGCGTTCTCCAGCGGCTCGAACATGACGGTGTTCCCCCAGGAATCGATGGTCCTGTCAAGTTAGGACGCACGGGGCGAACGGGAATCCGTTTGTGACCGTCAGTCGGGTACGGCAGTTGCCGTATTTACCTGACCGGGTGTACGGCAGTTGGCGTATCGACAGGTTTCCGCCGTCTTTCCCCGGTATCGTCCGACGTATGTCCGGCGACACGCAGCGCAAAAGCAACCTGCGCAAGGTTTACCTTGCCGCGGAGTACGCGCTGGTCTTCTTCGGCGTCGTGATCCTCTACACGCTGCTGCTGAGTGGCTCGAACCCGATTCCGCTGCTGGTCGTGCTCGGGCTGGCGGCGGTGTTGTACCTGCTGCGCTCACCCACGTTCGATCGCGGTTCGCTGTGGCGGCCCGGCCGGTTGCCCGCTGAGCTGCCGTCAATCGCGTTGCTCTTCTTCCTCACCACGGTCGGCTCGATCGTGGTGGTCCTGTTCACCCGGCCGGAGTTGTTTCTCGGATTTCCGCGTACCGAACCCGTTGTCTGGGCATTCGTCATGGTGCTCTACCCGGTGCTCAGCGTCTATCCGCAGGAACTGATATTCCGGGGTTTCCTGTTCCAGCGCTATCAGCCGGTCTTCGGCGACGGCGTCGGGATGATCGCGGCCAGCGCGGCCGCTTTCGGGTTCGTGCACATCGCGTTCGGCAACTGGGTGTCCATGGTGCTTTCGGCCGCGGGCGGCTGGATATTCGCCTCGCGGTACCGCAAGAGCCGGTCGCTGTTCACGGTTTCGGTGGAGCACGGGCTGTACGGCATGCTCATGTTCACCGTCGGTCTGGGGATCTACTTCTACCACGGCGCATCGGTAAGTTGAGGCCGTGGCTGGACAGTGGTGGCGAAGACCGGTCCTTGTGGACGTGGTGCTGGCATTGGCCGTCGCGGGTGCGGTGACGATCGCGATCCAGGTGGCCGGCGAGCCGATCGAACGCCGGCCGGACTTCCTCGCGTTCGCGCTGGGCTGCTCGATGGGCGCGGTTCTGGTGCTGCGCAGGCGATGGCCGCTGGCGGTGCTGTTCACGACCCTCGCGATCCTGATGACGTACTACTTTCTGGACTATCCCGGCCTGGCGCCCGCGATTCCCTTGTCAGCGGCGCTGTTCTCGGCGGCGTCAGCCGGCCGGTTCCGCTGGGCGATGCTGGTCGCCGCGGCACTCGTGGCTGGAGGGCTGGTCGCGCGGCTGATCGAGTTCGACATGCCGGCGCTTCCGATTGCCAGCGCGGTGATCAACGATGCCGCGTTGCTCGCATCGCTCGTGCTGCTCGGGGAAACCTTGCGCAGCAGGCGAGAACGGCTCGAAGCCGCGGACGCGGAACGCGAGCGCGAAGCGAGCAGGCGGGTTACCCAGGAGCGGCTCCGGATCGCGCGGGAAATGCACGACGGCCTCGGTCAGACGATCGCGGCGGTGAACGTGCAGGCCGGCCTCGCCGACGACGTACTCGAGAAAAACCCGGCGCAGGCACGGGAATCACTGCAGACCATTCGACACTCCACCAAGAAAGCGCTGCAGGAGTTGAAAACAGTGCTGACGGTGTTGCGTGACGACGACGAAACCCGGCTGCCCGGACTGGACCAGATCGACGAACTACTCGACGTGGCGCGCAAAGCCGGGCTGCACGCCACCAAGGTGGTGATCGGCGAGCCACGGCCCCGGCCCGCGGCGGTCGACCGTACGGCGTATCGGATTGTCCAGGAATCGCTGACGAACACGATCCGGCACGCCAACGCGACCACTGTGACCGTGGAACTGCGCTATACGCCGGAGAGTCTGGTCATCGAAGTCGCCGACGATGGCGTGAGTGCCCGCGAACGCAAGGCCGACGGCTTCGGACTGGCCGGGATGGCCGAACGAGTGTCCGCATTGGACGGTAAACTGGCCGCGGACTTCCTGCCGGATGGCGGATTTCGGGTGCGGGCGGAGCTCAGAACATGACTGTGCGGGTAGTGCTCGTCGACGACCAGGCCCTGGTCCGCGCGGGACTGCGCGGCCTGCTGGACAACAGCGACGACATCACGGTGGTCGGCGAGGCGGGCAACGGCGCCGAAGCGATGCATGTGGTCCGGTCGACCAAACCCGATGTCGTGCTGATGGACGTGCAGATGCCGGTGATGGACGGCATCGAGGCCACCAGACTGCTTGCCGACGACCCGGCGTTGACCGGCACCAGAGTGGTCGTACTGACCACGTTCGAGCTGGACGACTACATCGCCGAGGCACTGCGCGCGGGCGCGAGCGGCTTCCTGATCAAGGACATCGAACCGGCAGATCTGCGGACGGCAGTACGTGTCGTGGCCGCGGGCGAGTCACTGCTGTCCCCAGGCGTGACCAAGCGCTTGATCGCGCAATTCGTCGCCCAGCGCCAAGCCCCAGCCGACCAAGGCAAGCTCGCCGCGCTCACCGGACGCGAACGCGAGGTGATGGCGTTGGCCGCGGGTGGTCTGAGCAACGAGGAAATCGGCCGCCGCCTGTTCATGAGCCCGTCGACTGCCCGGACGCACGTGCACCGGGCGATGGCCAAGCTCGGTGCCCGCGACCGTGCCCAGCTGGTCTTTCTTGCCTACGAAACGGGTCTTGTCCGGCCAGGTCAGTGATTCATCGGTAGAAGTCGTAGCGCTCGGAGGTTGTTTTGATCGCCTTGCACCCCTCGATGACGTTCTGCAGTGAGCAGTCGGGCAGCTCGTTGGCAGCGACAAGACGACGGATGTGGTGAGAACGACGCCGCTGACGTCGGTTCGGGATGTTGTTGAACGCGTCGGCCAGTTGTTCCTCGGCCATGTCCGGGTTACGGTCCAGCCGGCCGTCCTTGATTCTCGTTCGTCGGCGGCGTAACAGTTTTCTGTTCGTAATTCCGCCAGACCAACAGGATGACGCGGGATTCGCTGTCATACTGGCGTCGTCTGCGCTTGATCTCCGGAGTCCATTGCTCAAGCAGTTTCTGCACGAGCGCGCGGGCTTCGTCAGGGATCTGTGGTGGCTGGGTTATGCGCAGCAACGGTGCGAGGACCGCGGCAAAGCCGGTGATGAAACCCGACCAACCCACTCACAATGCCGGCAAGCGAGTTGTTGTCGGAGAGTGTCAGGTGGATGAAGCTCAGCACGGTTCCCACGATGATGAGCACGCCGAACACGATGAAGCCGACAGTCAGTACCTTGCGGAACTTGTTTTGACTTCACTGCGCGGCCCCAAACCTTTGTGTCGTCTGGTAGCCGCTACTCGCATAACCTGTGCCCGTTGTTACATGTCACCGCACTCCGGCCGCGGCCAGCGCTTCCTCGGCGAATTTGCAGGCAACAGGTGCTCGTGGTCCGAGATCCTTGAGTGATGCCAGGTCTCCCCGGGCTGCCCACGTGCACATTCCCGCGGACGGAAGCGGGGCGTTCGGTGGCAGGTCCAGGAGCACGGCGTAACAGATCTCGTGTTCCTGGCCATTGCCGAGATCCCATTCCGCGTGGCCGACGGTCGCCAGTGGACGCCCGGTCCATCCGCCGGTCTCCTCGGCGAGGACGCGACGCACGGTCGTGAGCACGTCTTCGGTGGGGTGCCTGCGGCCGCTGATCAGGTCAAGGCCTCCACCGAACACTCCGGTACCGTTCGGCATTGCACGCAGGCACACCTTTCCTTGTGCCACAACGGCAATGCTGATGATCGCCCGATGACCGGGCGTGAACTGGGGCAGCGCCAGCTGGTAACCGTTGGCCGCCGTGACGGCCTGGTCTTGGGGCTGCGGCTGGTAGCCAGGCGGTGGCATCGGCGGCGCGTATCCCTGTGGCGGTGGCGCGAACGCTTGCGGCGGGGGCGCCATCCCGGGCGGCGGAGCGTAACCCTGCGGACCGTAGCCTTGCGGAGGGTACCCGGGTGGCGGCGGACCGTACCCGGGCGGACCGTAGTACTGGTTCGGCGGTCCCTGCTTCTTCTTGTTGTTGTTGGCCACGATCACGACCACGACGATGATCAGGATCAACGGGACCAACACCGTCACCATGAGTGCGCTCACCCGCTGATCATGCCGGGCGCGGCCGAAACGGCGTACGCCGGTCTGCCCTTCTGGGCATGTCGCGGGCCAAGTGGATGCCCTAGCGTCCGGCTTGACGGTAAAGGGGCAGCTATGGCCAGGAGAATCGAGCAGCAGCCTGACGATCAGGCTCGTGCCACACCCGCCTTACCGCCGACCAGCGTTGCCGGGCTGCAGGGCGCCGGCAACGCGGCGATGTCGCGGTTCTTGTCCGTACAGCGTGACGTGGTCAGCGACGTCGAAGAACGGATGTCCTATTCGGTCACCGACTGGGCCGTCACCGACGACGAGGCGACCGAATCCCTCAACGATCTGGCGGGACTGCCCGCGCCCGCGCTGGCCGCCGCGCTGGGCAGGCTCTCGCAGACCGCCAAGACCCGCCTGCTGGACAACCTTCCGGCCAACGTCCGGCAGACTTCGGCGTTCACCAAGGTCCTCGTGGCCATGGGACCCGACGCGGTCCAGCCGTACGTGGAAAGCCTGCTCAGTTACGGCGTTTTCGACTGGGCGATCACCGACGACGACGCCACGGGCGTCTTCCGGATCATGGTCGCTCTGCAACCCGCGCAACAGGCGACACTGGCCCAGAAGCTGGGCGGTACCAGCCGCGCGCGTCTTGCCGACAATCTCGTGCGTTCGTCGACGATCGGTGACGCGGAGCACGGCGCGTTGCGTGTGTTGTTCGACGCCACGCCCGACTCCGAAGTCGAGACGTTGAAGCTGTGGATGAAACTGCGGTTCCGGATCGAGTTCGGCACCCAGACCTCCGGCAGCGAGGTGGCCGAGGAATGGGACGGCGCGAGCCTGCGCCGGATGTACAACGTATTGCAGTCGTTGCCTCCTGGTGCGGTTGAGGGCAACCCGGAGCTGTTGCGGATCGACCGGTACCAGGACAGCGGCCCGGCTGGTGGGTACTACGGCAGCGACCGTCGGATCGCCATGGGTTACGGCGATTTGCGTGCCCGTGACGGCGTCGTCGATCCAGTGGCGAACCCGGGCGGCAGCGGCATGAGCGTCGTTCCCGCGCCGCTGCAAGGGCAGAACCTGTTCGACGGTGTGGTCCGGCACGAAGTCGGGCACGCCGTGGACAACAGGCTTGGCCTGTCACAGACCTACTGCATCGGCAATGCGGCCGGAGGCAACTGGCAGTCGCACGGTGACGGCGGTTCCCTTGCGGCGACACTGGTTTCGGCGAGCGGCGGCACGATCAACGGTCTGCCGCCGGAGCAGAAGACCGCTGTGGTCGATGCCTTGCAGGAAGTCATCAACGACCGCGTGCCGGAGGATATCCAGACGCGGCTTGAAGCGCTGTCGTTCTGGGCATCGCTCGACGCGGCCACGCAGACAGCGATTCTGGGCGACAACGCGGTACGTGCCCTGCAGATCTGTTTCGCCGACAAGAACCCCGGTAACCCGTGGTACCGACCTGCGGACGACGGCGGAGTCACGCTCGGCGGCCGTGTCTACCAGGAGGCGTACGCGTCCCAATGGTGGAGTTACGACCCAGCGACGCGGGTCAGGAAGGTGTCGTCCTACCAGTTCCGGGCGCCGGGTGAGTGGATCGCCGAGGCGTACAACGCGTACTACGCTCCACCGACCAAGGGTGCGATCCTCGCCGCGGCCGACCCGGCGACCAAGGCCTGGTTCGACGTGAACGTGGATCAGGCCACCGGTGGTGAGGGCGCCGCTGGGCCAGGGCCGTTGTTGCCGGACGGCAGCACCGGGCCCGGCTTCCCGTGATGCGTCCACTGCGTCCGATTCGGATCGTCATACTTGTCGCTGTACTGGCCCTTTCCGCGTGTGGGAGTTCGGAAGTGAACGAGGCAGATCTGCGATCGGCGTTGCACCGCAAGCTCCGGCTGGACAAGGACCGGATGCGGGTGGAGATCGGGCCTGCCGTGCCCGGGCTGCTCGTCTTCCACGCGTACGACCCGAAGGACCCGCGCAGCAACGCGACCGGCGTCTACGACGGGGACCTGCACTTCGACTTCGACGAGAACGTCTCGCTGGTGCTCAAGGCGCTTGGGTACGGCGAACGCGAGGTCGACCCGAAGGTGGTCGCCGGTGCGGTCGGCAAGCTCGAAGGCAACCCTGGGACGCCGTTCCTGACCGACTTCGCCATCGAGCAGTCCGGCAACCCGGCGGTGATGACCTTGCCGCAAGTGGTGACGGTCGACGGCCAGCAGGTCGTCGAGTACTGGAACATGACTTCGCGCAGGCCGTTCTGGCGATCACGGATCCTGCGCAAGCCCGGCGGCACCTTCGAGGTCCGTCAGGAACTGCCAGGCGGGAGATAGCCATGTCGGTGTTCCGTCCACAGTCGATAGTCTGCACCGCCTGCGGCGCGACGAATGTCGAAACGGTGGCGATGAGCCTGCACGGCTCACGGGTGCCGCAGATCGTCGAGCAGATCGTCGCGGGCACGTTCCAGTGCTTCACCTGCGCCGGCTGCGGCCTGGAGTACCGCGCCGACGGGCCGCTGATCTACGTCGATTTCGTCACCAAGCGCTGGATCGGCGAGTTCCCGCGCACCATGGAACACAGCTGGGCCAGCCTGGAACAGCAGCCGATGGACGTGTTCCGGCAGTCCCTGATCGACCTGGCGCCTGCGTTCCTGCGGGCCGAGGCCGACGGGTTCATCGTCCGCGCGGTCTTCGGCCTCGACGCGCTGGCCGAGAAGATCCGCCTGCTGGAGGCCGGGATCGACGACCGCGCGGTGGAAGTCGCCAAGCTGGAGATCATCAGGCAGACCGGCGCGGTCATGTCACCGGACCGCAGGCCACGCGTGGTCGAGGCGGACGCCGAAGCGGTCACCATGGTCCTCTGGTCACCGTCCGCCGAGCAGTTCTGCGTGTCCGTGCCCACCGCCGACATCATGGCGCTGGCCGGCGGGGAAGGCTGGCGGTCCCTGCTCAGGGAGATGCAGATCGGTCCGTATGTCGACTTAGGACGGATCCTGCTCGACGGCCGCCGCACGGCTTCGGTGTGACGCAGGCGAGTTCGCGTCGGTTTCTTTCCGACTGTCGGTCATTGGATCATTGGAATCATAAATTCGTAGTAAATTGCTTTTCGGTTGAGGCGGGGAAAGTCGAACAAATCAGGAAGAATCGCGTGAAACTCCCGGTCAAGCTCGCGGGCAAAAAGTGTTGGTGGAGGCGCGACTCGTTCTGCTCGGCATTTCTTTGCCTGGCAACGCTTTATCGATCACGTCACGAGTTGATGCGTCCACAGTAGATCCCGCTGCCTCCGTGTGGGTGATGTCGCACTGTTCCGTTATTGCTCTGCTTTCCCTTGCTGTCACGGGGTCTGACCGGGTCGGCTCGGTGTATCCGTCTCGTTGACGTCTGTCCAGGTCGATCGGGATGTATAGTCACTGCCATTGACTATCAAGCCTGGTGCTCACAACCGACCGGCGACCGGCGCTTTTCAGCCACCTTCGGCCAGCTGGTTTGCCGAACCACCTGTCATCACCGATGGTGGCCTCGTCGGAGACCGCGAACGGGGTTACCCTGTGCGGCAACAGGAGAAAGGAGCTCGGCGTGGCAGACAGACCGCCGACTCGTCGGCAGATGTCCGCGGAACAGACGCGCCGGAAGCTTCTCGCTGTAGCGATGGACGAGTTTTCCCGTCGTCCCTACGCCGAGGTGACGGTCGGCGAGATCGCCAAAGCCGCGGGCGTGGCGCACGGCCTGCTTTCCCATCATTTTAACGGGAAGCCGGGCTTGTACGCCGAAACGCTGCGCGACGTCACCAGGCAGTTGGCAGAAGCGACACAGTCGGATCCGACGGCGCCTTCCGGCGAACAGATCCGCTACCGGCTGCGTGCATACGTGGATTTCATTGCTCAGAACGAAGGTATCGCCCGCAACCTCATCCTCGGCGGCGCCGAGCCGGGGCCAGAGGCATGCGATGTCCTCGACTCCGGCCGATGTTCCGGTATCCGGGCCATCTGCGGAACGCTTGGCCTCGACAGCGAACACCCGGCCGTCAGCATGTCGATGACCGTCTTCGTCAAGGCCGCCGATGCGGCGGCGGGCGCCTGGCTTGACGCCGGGCAGCCGTTCACGCCCGACCGGGTCGTCGACGCGCTGGTCGAGTTGCTGCGCGGCGCGCTGCATAGCGCCAAGCAGTTGGATCCGTCGCTTGACGTGTCCGAGGCGCTCGCCGATCTGGACGACCGGGCGCCGGCCGAGTCGGCGTTAGCCGGTCCGGTCTTGATTGATTCCGGCTTGGTCGACAGGGCGCTGGCGGACTCGGCCTGACTCAACGGATGGGCGGACGAGCGTCCGCCCATCCGAGAAATCTGGTCAAGTACGGATCCGCCGCCGCTGTGGTGACGTCGGCGTGACCGGCCACAATTGCACCGTTGGTGCCGTCAATGGTGATCGGTTCGCCTACGGGAATGCGTTGGCCGTTGACGTATATCGCTGCGTTTTCGACGGTGAGATTGGCGACCCCGACGACTGCGGGCTTACCCATCGATCGTGCGACGACGGCCGCGTGACTGGCTGGCCCTCCGCGTGCGGTCACAACTCCCGCTGCGGCGGCGAGGCCGTGCATATCGAACGGTGACGTTTCCGGCCGCACCAAGATGACCGGGCCTGGCGTGCGCACCGCTTTGTCCGAAGTGGTCACGACGACACCTGTTGCGACGCCTGGTGAAGCGCCAACGCCGCGAGCCAGAATCTCGGTGGCGACGATGCTGGGTGTGCTGGAGTGCGCGAGGTCGTGCCGGGTGACTCGGCGTACGGCTTCTGCCTGGCTGATCATGCCTTCGTCGACGAGGTCAACGGCTAGTCTGATCGCGGCGCGACCCACGAATCGACCGGGCCGCACTTGCAGGAACCACAGTTCGCCGGATTCGAACGTGAACTCCACGTAGCACGCGTCGCGGTAGTGCTGTTCGATCCGCCTCAAACCGTCGCGAAGTCCGTCCCACACGGCAGGCTCTTTGGCCATATCGGCCAACGGTGATGTGGACTGCCTTCCGGATACGACAGCGTCTCCCTGCTGTCCGAAAAGGACATCGCCGTACGGGGCGGGCTCGCCAGTGTTCGGGTTGCGGCTGAACGCCACTCCAGTGCCGCTGTGGTCGTCGCGGTTCCCGTACACCATCGCCTGTACGGTCACGGCTGTGCCGAGGTCGTCCGGGATGTCGTGTAGCGCTCGGTATGTCTTGGCCCGTGGGGTGTTCCACGACTCGAACACCTCGATGATCGCGGACCTCAGGCGCCGAGGGTCGCTGACGTTCAGCACTGTGTTCATCATGCCGGGCATGGACACCTTGCTGCCCGAGCGAACAGACACCGACTCGAAGCCGTGCATGGCCACCGCAAGCTCCTCTTCGAGACCGTCGGGAAGACGTCCTTTGTGGAGGAATTCACGGCAGGCGTCGGTGCTGATGACGAATCCCGATGGTACGGGCAGGTCGAGGCGCAGCAGTGTCACGAGGCCGAAAGCCTTGCTGCCAAGGACATCCGCTGTCTCATCAAGCTCCGCGGAAAGCTGGTGTATCCACGTCATGGCGGTAACCTGGGGCCGTGACGAACTCTCCGCATCAGACCAGAGCCGACCTGTTGGTGCTGCACACCCTTCGCTGCATTGGTTTCGCCGCACTCGAGCGCATCGCCGAGGCCACCGGGCTGGCTGAGTCCGAAGTGGAATCCGAACTCATCGACCTCGCGGTCGACGGGCTCGTCACCCGAGTACCCGGTGAGTTCGGCGGCTGGAACGTCACCGACGCCGGACGCGCGGCCGACACCGAACGCGTCGCCGCGGAACTGGACGCGTCCGGCGCGCGAGTAGAAGTGACCAAAGCGTTCGAGGACTTCATGGTCCTCAACCCGGAATTGCTCGACCTGTGCACGGCGTGGCAGATGCGGTCGGTCGACGGAGTGATGACCACGAACGACCACACCGACTCGGCATACGACGCCAAGGTGCTCGGTCTGTTCGCCGAGTTTCATCAGCGAGCCGATGCCGTGCTGGTGGTCCTGGCGTCGGCCATCACGCGGTTCCAGCGTCATCGTGACCGGCTCGCCCACGCGCTCAGCAGTGCCCGGGGTGGCCAGTTGGATTACCTGACCGACCGGATGGACGCGTATCACACTGTCTGGTCTCACCTGCACGAAGACTTGCTCACCACCTTGGCCAGGACAGATACCATTAACATCCAGATGATGACACCATCTTAGCGGAGATTGCGGGGAGGAGCTTGGGTCCGTCACGGAACCCGTCCCTGACGTTCGGCTATCAGGAAGGCGGACGTGCTGCGGCGGTTGATCAGGTCAAACCTGTGACGAAGCCCGTCAGCTCACCGGCCTCGCCGAGGCCGAATCCCACAGGGCCGGACCGCACGAACTTGGCCGGTGGCACGCCGGAAACCGCGTAGTACACCATCTTGTCCTTTGTGGACACGCTGTGTGCCCCGCGCTCCCTGATGAAGTTGATCCGCGGGTCGACGTCCCAGTTGCCGCGGTCGACCCGGATCGAGCCGTCGACGACCGGCACATCGGCGGGGAACTTGCCGGTCCACGCGGGCCTGGTGATCACCACGACCTCGGCGATGGCGCCGGTCTCCTCGGTGAATCCGACCTCGACGTACCCCCTGCCGGGGCCGCCTTCGAGGTCCTCGAAGTAGCAGTACCGCAGGTGGTGCTCCGGCTGCGGGCTGAACCGCAGGTTCACCTCGAGGTACATGTCGGCGTGGTCCACGACCTCGGTGGCCGGGATCAGTTCCGTCACGATCACCCGGTCGATGATTCGGGTTTCGGCCGACGCTGTCCAACACAGTGACCCGGTCATTTCGGACGGCCGGAAAGAGGGTGACTTCCACCCATTTTCAACTTATAGCAGGGTGGGGGTCTTGTGGCAAGACCCGGGGTATGCCGCACAATCGCTGGCTTACACGGGTGAAAGCGAGGAATCTCCATGCGAGTGCTGCTGTCCGCGATCGGGTCGCGCGGGGAGATCGAGCCGACGATGGCGCTGGCGCTGCAATTGCAAGAACTCGGCCACGAAGTGCGGATGGTCGCGCCGCCGGACTTCCGTGGCCTCGCCGACGCGGCCGGGATTCCGTTCGTTCCGGTCGGGCCGGAAGTGCGGCTCACCGCGAAACGCATGACGCCCGAGGAAATGCGCGAGGCGGCGGACAAGAGCGTGCTCGACCAGTTCGAGGCGGTCTCGACGGCAGGCAAGGGCTTCGATGCCGTCGTCGGAGCTGGAATGCTGCAGTTCGCGGCGCATTCGGCTGCGGAGAACCTGGGTGTGCCGTACTTCTTCGGCACCTTCTGCGCCATGAGTTTTCCCTCTCCGCACCACGCGCCGCCCGCGTTCGGCAGTCTGGGTGAGTCACGGGAAAGGACGGAAGACAACGAAACGCTCTGGGAGAAGGACCGGCTCCGCTTCAACGCGTTCTTGGCCGTGCTGAATTCGTGCCGGGAATCCGCCGGGCTCCCGGCGATATCCGACGTCCGATCGCACATGTTCGGCGAACAGCCGATGCTGGCCGCCGACCCGGTTTTGGGGCCGTGGCCGGATCCGGCGGACACCAGCGTGGTCCAGACAGGCGCGTGGTTGCGCAGGGACCAGCGTCCGCTCGACCCGGAATTGGCGAGATTCCTCGACGCGGGCGAGCCGCCGATCTATTTCGGGTTCGGCAGCATGTTCGTCAAACCGGAGTACAGCCGCTCGGCCATCGAAGCGGCCAGGGCGCTCGGGCGGCGCGCGATCGTGCTGCGCGGCTGGGCGGACTTGTCCCTTGTGGACGAATCGGACGACGTCCTCGCCGTCGGCGAGGTCAACCACCAGGAGGTCTTCAAGCGTTCGGCGGCAGTCGTCCATCACGGCGGCGCGGGGACAACGACGACGGCGGCGCTGTCGGGGGTTCCGCAGGTGATCGTGCCGCAGATGTTCGACCAGTTCTATTGGGCGGAACAGGTTGAGCACCTCGGCATCGGCCGCGAGCAGTCGTCGGACGAGCTGGCCGAGGCGGTGGAGTTCGTCATGCGGCCGGAAATGGTGGCCAGTGCCCAGGAAGTGTCCGCCGGAATCCGGACCGACGGCGCCATGGTCGCGGCCCAGCGGATCACGTCACGGTGAATCTCCGTAACGCCACAGTTCAGGCACGGCTCGCAGCACGAGCAGCACTGTCAGGGCCGCGAGTGCCCCGCCGATGCCGATCGCCCATTGAGCCCCGATCCAGGCGCCTGCGAAACCGTGCACCACGTTGGCTAATTGCGGACCGCCCATCAGGACAACCGTGAGCGCGCCTTGAATCCGGCCGCGCATCGCCTCATCCGTGTACGCCTGCGCGATGGTGTTGCGGAACGTGCTCAGCACGAAGTTGACGGCACCGCCCGCGACCAGCGCGAACACGGCGATCCATAGGTGCGCGGCCAGGCCGAGGACCACCACACAACCACCCCAAACTGTCGCGGCGGACGCCATGAGCGCCCCATGGCGTCTTGCCCGGCTGAACGTTCCGGACATGAGCCCAGCGAGAAGCACTCCGGTCGGATATGCGGAAAACAACAGGCCGAGTTCCACGCCGCCGCCGGCCGAACCGCCGTACGCCTGCTCGGCCAACTCTGGAAAGAGCGCCACGGGCATCGCCAGAACCATCGCGGCCATGTCCACCACGAGAATCGCGACCAGGATCCGTTCCCTGGCAAGGTAACGGAAGCCTTCGCCCAGTTGCCGCGCGATGCCTCGCCGACGTGGCCGGGGCATCGCCGGCAGCTTGCCCACGGCCCAGAGCACGACGAGCATTGCGACCGAATCCAGCAGATAGAGCGTGCCGAGACCGACGGCCGGGATCAACAACCCGGCGAGCAACGGGCCGACGACCGCGCCGGTGTAGCGGGTCAGTGCGCTGAGACTGTTGGCCGCGACCAACTGTTCGTTCGGCACAACTCGGGGCACTGCGGCGCCCATCGTTGTCATGGTGACGCCGAAGCTGAGGCCGTACAAGGCAACAAGCACGAGCAGCACCGCAACAGAGTCGAGCTCAGCGTTCAACCACAGGCCAACGTAAGCCAGTCCGAGCCCAGCGTTACCCGCCAGCAAAAGCCGCCGACAGTCCATTGTGTCCGACAGCGCGCCGGACCCCAGCGCTGAAACGATCAGAGCGCACGTCGAGATCACGGCGGAAACACCGACGGTCGCGGACGAACCGGTCAGCGTGAACAGCTGAGTCGGGACCGCGACGAGACTGAACGAGCCGCCGACCGCGGCAACCGCAGAGGCCGTCCACAGTCGACGGAACGCGGGAATCTGCAAGGGCCGTCGGTCAATCAGCTTCACAGCATGACAACTTCGGCGACGACGACAGCGATGTTGTCGGGCGCGCCACCCTGGTAAGCCAGTGCGATCAGTTCCTCGACCGCTTCGTCCGGAGAATTCTCGCGCCGCAATGCGACCCGCTTCTGCTCGACCGACACGACCCGGGTCAGGCCGTCGGAGCAGAGCAGATAGCGGTCGCCGACCTTGGCCTCGTGCACGGACAGGTCAGGCTTGTCCCGGCCGGTTCCCGAAATCGCTCGCGCCAGCATGGCGCGTTGTGGGTGCGACTCGGCTTCCTCCGGCGACAGCCGTCCTTCGTCAACCAGTGACTGCACCCACGTGTGATCGTGGGTGATCTGGAAAAGCTCGTTGTCCCGCAGGACATACGCCCGAGTGTCGCCGATATGGACCAGTCCCAACTGGGAACCCGACCACAGCATCGCGGTGAGTGTGGTGACTGCCTCGCTGCCGTGCAGGACCCGTTCGGCTTCACCGACTGCTTCCGCCAGGGCGTTGAGGAGCTCTCCGGCGGGCACCACCCGGGTGTCCAGCGGCTTCAACGCGGCGATCGCGGCGGCGCTGGCGTCCCCACCGCCGCTTACTCCGTCGGCGACAGCGAGCAACCTGCCACTGGCGTACGCCACGTCCTCGTTGCTCGTGCGCACCGTTCCGATGTCGGTACGTGCCGCGTAACGGATGCCCAGCTCGGTCATCGCGCTGCCTCTGCCTCTGAGGTAGTCGACGAGGAACGTCGCAAGCTGGCCACGATTGGCCGTCTCCGCGAGGACCTCGGCCCAATACGCCTCGACCTCGGCCGCGGCCTGCTCCTGATCGAGGCTGACCACGGTGCGGATACGCGCCAGTGGCATGCCGAGCCTGCGCAGCCAGGCGATGAACCTCGCCTGTTCGAGCTGACTGGGGTCGTAGAGGCGGTATCCCGATTCGCTGTCCACGACCGCGGGCGGCAAGAGCCCCAGTTCGTCGTACAGGCGCAATGCCTTCGCAGAGAGCCGTGCGGCCCGGGCGAACACCCCGATCGTCCAGAGTTCCACCCGCCCATCCTGGGCCTTGCCCCTGGGGCAATGTCCAGCATCCGGCGCACATGGCGGTGTGGCGGTGCGCTGGGGGTCCCGCACCGCCACACCTGTCTGTGGGTGAATCGTCAGCTTCAGCCGAAGAAGATCGAAGCCAGGTCGTTGTCGAACTTCAACTCCGCCAAGTCGGTGACGTCACCGTCGACCACGAGCGACTTGCCCTTGCAGTCCTTCTCCGACCACAGCTTCATCGAGCCGCTCGCCGAGATCGACGAAGTCACGTTGGGCCGCGCCAGGTTCTGGCAGCCGTTGCCCGCGACACCCTGTGACGGGCCGTTGTCGCTGAAGTTGGCGTCGTCGAACAGAATCGCGCTGGTCGCCTTCCGGCCGCCCGGGTTGTTCGCCGGGGGCGGCGTCGTGGGAGTGGTCGTGGCCGGGGCACCGGCCTTGCCGCCGGTCGGCGTAACGCCGAACCACTTGCCGCCGACGCCCTGGCCCAAGGTGTCGCCCGGCTTCTTGTCCTTGTTGAAGCGGTAAACCGGCCAACCGCCGATCGTCAGCTGCAGCGAACCGTCATCGCGACGGACCGTTCCGACATCCTGCTTCTTGATCCCCGCGATGAAAACCTTGGAGCCACGCTCGACCGTCACCGGCGGCCAGGTCACCGCACAGTCGCCGTTGCACACGGACTTCGACGGCTTCGCGTCATCGTCGTCGAACCGGTACAGCGTCAGGCCCGCACCATTGACCACGACCGGGTTCAGCGCGCCTGCCTTGCTTGCCTTGAGGGCCACCCACTTGCGGGCGACGTCCTTGGCCGCTGTGTTCGGCGTTCCGTCCGAGCCTTTGGCCCAGTCGCCCGTGTCCGCCTGTGCGTTGTTCGACTTTGCCGTGCCAGACAGCAAAGACAGACCCTCGGAACTGACGTCCTCCGCGTTGACTACCGGCGTGGTGCCGGTGTCGACCGATGGCGGAGCAGCACCGTTCTGGCCACCACACGCCGACAGAACCGCGACGCCGACCGCCGTCAGGGCAGCAAAGGACACAACATGCTTACGCAACATGGGGTTTCACTCCAAAGATGAGATGCGGTTCCGGCCTGTTTCCGACCCGCTCGGGGCAAGACACGGAACTCGGCTCGAAGAGGTTCACACAATTTCGGAGTGTCCTGGGTCACACCTGGTTTCAGCAGTGCCTGCCGCCGTTGATGCACGCGACTGCCTGCGCCATCAACGGTTCCGGCATGACACCGATGGCCATCGCGTGGTCGGTGATCGGATCGCGTCCCTCCTCGGGAAAGGAGTCGATCGCGTAGCCGACATCCGGCGGGATCGAGTAGGCGATCTCGATGTGCAGCTGTGGCACCGGGAACGTGCCAATTGGGCATGCCCCGGTGGTCGGGAAGAGCAGATGGCTGCGGTGCAGTGTGCTGTCGGTGGCCTTGCCGTCCCAGCAACTCGGGAAGTCGAACACCCTGATCACTTGCTGGCCCTCGGCACAGCGTGGGTACTGCTTGGTCACGCGGTCGCGGGCGCCCGAACAGGTCCATTGCACGTGTTCGGTGTGTTCACCGTCCTGGGAGACCGCGACCGGATTTCCGGTGATAGCACGCAGGAAACGCGGCGCGGCGACAACATTCGACATGGAATTGCCGCGCAGCTGGATGAGCACGGAATCGGGCTGCACGATCCGGCCGTGGTTGCCGTCGACACCGCCGCCGGCCGTATGCGCGTCGTCACCAAGTTCGTCGGTCAGTCGCAGAACAGGCCAGTAGTAGGTCGACCGATCGTCCGCCCGGCAGGTCGTGCCCGCTGCGGCAAGGCTTTGATCCGTGGAGAACGCGTCGGTCGACAGGTTTCCGACGTAGTCGTGGGTGTGGTGCGCGCCTCCCGGCAAGCCTGGTTGAACCACCACGTTGTCGGCGTTGCGATGACCGTTCTCGTTGCGGCCGCAGTGCGATTGCCAGGTTCCAGTGCTGGCACCCAGTTGCGTGACAGTCGCTTGCGCCTGAACCGGAACCTGCTGAATGTCCACGTAGTACGAATCGCTGGATCTGGCGTGCTCGCCGTGACTTCTGTTGCAGGCAGCCAATGCTGTGGCAGCGCACAGTACGGAGAACAACACGAGCGGTCGCAACGACAATGACACGAAACGGATCCTCGCATACCACGCGGCCCGGAAAAGGAGAACCGGCTGGGGATGGCAGGTGCTTGCCACGCCCGTAACGCCAAATCCCGTGAACCCCTTCGCGGCGAGACCCGTGTGGGGGTGGTCAACAAGCCGGGGAGCCGGCGAATCCGCAAGCCAGCACAGGGGAGAACACCATGGCCACGTACCACATCCAGTCCGAGGACATCCAGGAGAGCTCGTCCTGGCTCAAGCAGAACATGCAGACCCTGCTCGACGGGATGACCCAGGCGAAGAGCAAGATCGACACCCTGATCCAGGGCGGCTACAACACCCCGCAGGCGCAGGCGAAGTTCGGCCCGTACTTCGAGGAGTACAAGTCCAGTGTGGACGAGACGCTGCGCGGCATGGAGGGTATCAGCCAGTACCTCGAGCAGGTCGGCACCGCCTTCGAGGACACCGACAACCAGACGTCCAGCAGCCTCGGCCGCTGAGTGACCTTCCGATGATCCCCATGGGGCCGTGCAGCTGACAAGCGTCGCACGGCCCCTATTGGCGTTTGGAGCCTTTCGTGCGTTTCGTTCTGACCACTGTGGACACCCGTGGCACGGTCGTCGACCACCTGCTCGACACGTCCGCCGACACCACTGTCGGCGAGTTGGCGCAGGCGTTGGGCACGGGCCGAACGCCGACGTTGTTCGTGGCGGGCGCGCCGATCGACCCGCATCTGAACCTGCGCGACTCGCCACTGCGGCAAGGCGTCGTCGTCGGTCTGGACCGGCCGGTGAGCGCGGTGTGGGTGGAGCCGCGCGGCGTCGCGGAAATCCGGTTTGTCGGCGGTCACGACGCCGGCGTGGTGATCCGGCTGGACATCGGTGACTACCTGATCGGCGCGGCGAGTACGTGCCGGATCCGGATCGTCGACCCGGGCGGTCCGCCGGCGCGGGCCAGGCTGCGTGTCCTGCCGGACGGCCGATGCGAGCTCGTCCCCTTGACGGACAGCGGCTTGCGGCTGGACCGGGTCGAGGTGACCGAACCGCGGGCGTGGCCCGACGGTTCCGTGTTGGCCGTCGGTTCGTCGCTGCTGGAACTTGCGCGTCCACAGCCGCCGGATGCCGCGCTGGCGCCTTCCGAAGACCGGACCGGCTTGGACTACAACCGTCCGCCTCGGCTGTTGCCCGCGCCACGCGTCACCAAGTTCACGCTGCCTTCGCCGCCCCAGCCACCAGAGCGTCGTCCGCTGTCTTTCATCGCTGCCGCGGCGCCGCTGGTGCTGTCCGGTGCGATGTTCGCGATCACTCGCAATCCCTTGACTTTGCTGTTCGCGTTGCTGTCGCCGCTGATCCTGATCGCGGGCCAGTTGGGTGGGCGCAGGGAGAACCGCTTGGCGTATCGCAAGCGGGTGGCCGAGTTCGAGGAGAAGAAGGCCCGGATCTCCGCGGACGCCCAGCAGGCACTGGCTTTGGAGCGGGCCGCGCGCCGGATCAACTTCCCCGACCCGGCAACGGTTCTGCTGACCGCGGTCGGCCCACGTCGTCGCCTGTGGGAACGCCGTCGTGCCGATCCGGACTACTTGGACCTGCGGGCGGGTACGGCCGATTTGCCCTCCGAGGTCGTCCTCACCGATCCGGCGCAGGACGAGCACCGCCGAGAGATCCGATGGACCGCGCTGGACGTGCCAGTCACGGTTCCGCTGCGCGAACATGGGGTGCTTGGTGTCGCTGGAGGTGGCGTCGCACGGACCGTCGCCCGCTGGCTGCTTGCCCAGGCGGCGGTTCTGCACAGTCCGGAAGACCTGCAGATCTACGTCCTCGCAGGTGCTGGGCAGAACTGGGAATGGACGCGTTGGCTGCCGCACGTGGCCCCGCGCAACGGACAGGACACCGTCTGCACTATCGGTGTGGACGCGCAAACGCTCGCTAGACGTGTCGCCGAACTTGTCGCGATCATTTCCGCGCGTGCGGGCAAGCCTGCCGAGCGGGATGTGCTGGTGGTGCTGGACGGCGCGCGCAGGCTTCGGTCGTTGCCCGGTATCACGCAGATTCTGCGGGACGGTCCGGCTGTCGGTGTCTACGCGATCTGCGTGGACGACGAAGAACGGCTGCTGCCGGAGGAATGCCAGGCGGTCATCACTGAGCAGGGCGACGGTTCGCTGCGGGTGACTCGTACCCGCTCCGAGCCGGTGGGGCAGGTGCGGCCGGATCTCGTGTCCCGCGAGTGGTGCCGCACGGTGTCCCGGGCGCTCGCCCCGGTGCGTGACACCGGGAGCAGCGGGGACGGCGGCGGCTTGCCGGACGCGAGCAGGCTGCTGGACGTGCTGGCATTGGAACCGCCGACGCCGGATGCCGTCGCTGCCCGATGGGCGACCGGAGGCCGGACAACGGTCGCAGTGGTCGGTGAGTCGTTGGACGGCCCGTTCTCGTTGGATCTCAAGCAAGACGGCCCGCACGGCCTGGTCGCGGGCACAACCGGATCAGGGAAGTCCGAGCTGCTCCAGACACTGGTGGCGTCGTTGGCAGTGGCCAACCGGCCGGACGCGATGACCTTCGTACTCGTGGACTACAAGGGCGGCAGCGCTTTCAAGGACTGCGTGTCGCTCCCACACACTGTGGGAATGGTCACGGACCTCGACACTCACCTGGTCAGCCGCGCACTCACGTCGTTGTCCGCGGAGCTGAAGAGGCGCGAGCACATCTTGGCCGACGCAGGCGCCAAGGATATTGACGACTATGTCCTGTTGTTGGACCGAAGAACGGCTGGCAGGTTCGAGCATCAGCACCGCGATCGGACCTTGCCGCCGATGCCTCGGTTGCTGATCGTGATCGACGAGTTCGCGTCCATGGTCCGTGACCTGCCGGACTTCGTCACTGGTCTGGTCAACATCGCGCAGCGTGGCCGTTCGCTCGGCATTCACCTGGTCTTGGCGACACAGCGGCCGGGCGGCGTGGTCTCGCCGGAGATCCGCGCCAACACGAACTTGCGGATCGCGTTGCGGGTCACTGACTCCAGTGAAAGCCAGGACGTGCTGAACGCGCCGGACGCGGCGGCGATCTCGAAGTCGACGCCAGGCCGCGCGTATGTGCGGTTGGCGCAGTCGTCGCTCGTGCCGTTCCAAGCCGGGCGGGTGGGCGGGTTCCGTCCGGGCGCCCGAACCACAGAACGGCCTGCGCCTTGGCTCATGCCCTTGACGTGGAACGACATGGCACGCCCAGCGCCACAACGACCGGGCGGGGTGCAGCCGGATGACGAAGTGACCGATCTGGCTGTGCTGGTGCAAGCGATCCGTGGCGCGTCCTCCCGATTGGGTCTGCCACCGCAGCACAGCCCGTGGTTGCCCGCGCTGCCCACACAGATCACAGTGGACTCATTGCCTGCCGTATCCACGAGCGGTTACCTGCCTCCGGTGGCGTACGGCATCGTGGATCTGCCCGAACAGCAACGGCAGGAGCCGCTGGTCCTCGATCTGGCCACTTTGGGCCACCTCCACATTGTCGGTGCGGCCCGCAGTGGCCGTTCCCAGGCGCTGCGTACCCTCGCTGGTGCGGTGGCCCGGACCCTTTCCCCAGACGACGTGCACGTGTACGGAATCGACTGCGGCAACGGCGCCTTGCTTGCCTTGTCGGCGTTTCCGCACTGTGGCGCGATCGTGCAGCGTACGGAGGCAGAGCGCCTGACGCGGTTGATCACGCGGTTGAAGGCGGAAATGGCCAGGCGTCAGCAGTTGCTGGCCACAAGCGGATCCGCGAACCTCGTGGAATACCGAATGACTCACTCGGATGCGCGCACGCCCCACATCCTGCTACTTGTGGATCGGTGGGAGGTCTTTGACAAGACGTTCGCCGATCACGATGGCGGCGCGTTGATGGCTGGAATGCTCGCGTTGATGAGCGAAGGTGCCAGTGTCGGCATCCATCTTGTGCTGGCAGGCGATCGTGCGTTGTTCTCCACGCGGGTTTCGTCCACGACAGAGGACAAGCTGGTGTTGCGGCTCAACGAGCGGTCGGATTACAGCGTGATCGGCGTCAACCATCGCAACCTGCCCGACGAGATTCGGCCAGGCCGGGCGTTGCGGGCCACCGACACAACGGAGGCCCAGATCGCCATGCTGGACCCGGACCCGTCCGGCCAGGCACAAGCCCGCGCAGTGGCCGCGATCGCAGCCAACTGTCCACCAGGGACCACACGTCCGTTCCGAGTGGACGTGTTGCCAGACGAACTGAGCCTCGCGGACGCCAAACAGTTCGCTCGTCGGGAAGGACCGTTGTGGACACTCGTAGGCGTCGGCGGTGACGAGCTGACGGCTCTTGGGCCGGACCTGAGTGTCAATCCGACGTTCATCATTGGCGGTGCGGCCCGTTCTGGCCGGAGCACAGTGCTGTTGACCATGGCGTCGTCCTTGTTGGACGCGGGCACGCCGGTGGTGATCGCTGCTCCTCGTCGATCACCGCTTCGAGAACTGGCTGGTGCGCCGGGTGTGCTGGACGTGGCGACGGGCGCGGATTTCACCACTGCTCAACTGATCACCGCACTCGACCAGGCCACGGGCCCTGCCGTTGTGGTGATCGACGACGCTGAGTTGCTGCTCAAGTGCGACGCGGGCAGTGAACTTGGTGTGATCGCACGCAGTGGTGCCGAGCAGGGACGTGGGCTGATCATGGCCGGCACGACCGAGGGCCTGGTTGCCGGTTTCGGTGGCTGGCACGTGGACGCTCGACGAAATCGGCAGGGTGCGTTGCTCGGGCCGCAGTCCTTGGGTGACGCGGAACTGTTGGGCGCCAAGCTGTCGCGTGGTCAACTAGGTCCGGCGCGGCCTGGCCGGATCCTGCTGCACCTCGGCGACGGCGTGATCCGCACCGCCCAAGTACCGCTGACCGACGCTGGAGCCTTGATGGTCGCCTAGAACATGAAAATGCCCCCAAAGTGGCTGCGAAAGCCACTTTGGGGGCATGAGTCAGGACAGAACCAGGGTTCCGGTGATCGTGTCGAAGAGCTCGAACAAGCCGTCCGCCTCGGCGATGTTCGGGCTTGTCCCGGTCACCACGAGCACCTGGCTGGAGCTCGGCACCTTTACGACTGTGTGCATGACAGCGCATCGCATGGTCAGTCCATCCATTGTCACGTCTTGTATTCCGTGCACCCGTCCGACTGTGCCGATGCCTTGAAGTTGCGCTGTGGTCACCCTGCTCCACGTGTCCACACCAGACTCCGGCTCGGCTGCCATCAGCGCGCGCAGAATGTCGCCACCGCTCGGCGGAGTGACAACAGAAATCACCACTGTCGCGACGAGTGGACCATCCTCGTAGAGCTCGAATGTCCCGCCGGCGTGCAGGGCGCCCGAGTGGCGGGCGTGCCTGACCGCCCGGCGCACTGATTCGGTGAACTGGCCGATGATCTGTTCGTCGATGCCGGCCTGGGTGTACTGGTCCCAAACCTGCCCTGCGACAGTGTTCTCACTGGTTTCGTCGGCGATGGACAGGTCGTACCAGTGGTCTGGCAACGTCATCTGGAATGATGTGCTCATTGGCCATTCTCGCCTTCGGTGAGAGCGTTCACGGTCTGTTCATCGGTTTGCTGGAAGGCGTCCGCGACGGCACGGCTTGCGTCGCGCAGGCCGTCGAGGTCGCGGCCCAGCACGTATCTGCCGTCGCCCCACGCTTTTTCGAAGTCCCATGCCGCGGTCTCCAACTTCTGGTCCGCCAGTGCCTCGACCACGTCACCCATCGACTTCACCAGGTCGCTGCCCATCAGATCCTTGGTGCGCTGCAGCAGATCGGCCACGCGCCGCAGCTCGTCGGCCGGTATCTCAATCAGGCTCATGACGCATGCACGGATGGTGAACCGATCCGGTTCGAAACACGTGTCTGCCGCGATTCCTAGACACCGCAGGGGAGGAGTGGACGTCATGACACGTCCCGCAGCAGGCGAATGGGCGCCGCTCGATCTGGACGAGGATCCGGTGCCCGGTGATCCGGGCGCGCTCACCCAGTTGCGTACGGCCTATCAGGACCTCGCCTCGACCACTCGCGAGGCGTTCCAGTTGCTCACGTCGGGCAGCAGTATCGAAGGCGGCCAAGGCAAAGCCATGGCGGCCTACCGGGAGTTGCTCGGTGAAGTCCCGCGGCGACTGGACGTGATGGCTAGCTCTTACGGCCAGGCGGCGGAGGCTTACGCGCGCTACCAGCCCGCACTTGAAGAGGCGCAGTCGATGTCGCTGAATGCCTTGAACCAAGCCCGCCAGGCTTCACAGGACAAGGCTGCCGCGACGGCGTCCGCGGCTGTGGCACAGGCCGCGTTGGCCGCGGCGACCGGTGATGCGGCGACTCTGGCGCAAGACGACGTGACTGCCGCCGCGGGCAAGCAATCCGCCGCACAGCAGGAACTGGATCAGGCGAAGTCGTTGCTGAACCAGGCGATCGCGATGCGGGACCAGGCAGCGGCGTCCGCCCGGGACGTGTTGAACAGCCTGGCCGACGACGCGCCGCAACGGTCGATCTGGGAGAAGATCGGCGACGCGTTCCGGGACTTCTTCGAGTTCCTGATCAGCGCGGTGACCGAGTGGATCGTCACGGTCCTTGACGTACTGGCCACATTGGCCTCGTTCATCTTCCCGCCGCTGGGCATGGCGATCGGCCTGCTCTCGTCGGGTATCGAGATCGCCGCCGCCGCGCTGAAGGGTGACATGGCAAGCCTCGGCATCGCGCTCGCCGGTCTGGCGCTGGGGTTCATCCCCGGCGGCAAACTGATGAAACACGCCATCAAGCTCGGCAAAGGCCTCGGTGGCTCGGTCAAGTCCGGAATCGGCAACGCGATCAGCTCGGTCGGCGGCGCAGGCCGCAACATCGGCGGCAAGATTCCGCCACCTAAGTCCGTCCAACCGCCGCCCGTCAACAAAGGCATCCGTGGCGCGAATGTGCCAGCCAGGGCCAACGCTCAGCCGAAGAAGGACGTCAAGGCCATCATCGACCCGATCGAGGTGGCGACCGGCCGGATGGTGGCCCCGCAGACCGATCTGGAGTTCGCCGGTTCGCTGCCGTTGGTATTCACGCGCACGCACCTGTCGTCCTACCGGATCGGCCGGTGGTTCGGTCCATCTTGGTCATCCACATTGGATCAACGGATCGAGGCCGACGACCGAGGCGTCTCGTTCGCGGCTGAAGACGCGACGATGCTGAACTACCCGGATCCCGGTAACGGTGTGGTGTTCCCGCATGAGGGCCCGCGGTGGCCGCTCACCCGTACCGATGACGGTGGCTACGCGATCATGATTCCGGAAGACGAAAAACTCCTCTACTTCGCCCCGAGTGACCACAGTGCACATCCGATCAGCGCTGTGTTGAGCGGCTCAGGCGACCGGATCGACTTCCAGTACTCCGAAGACGGCACGATCACCGGGATATCGCACTCTGGCGGATACGAGCTGACGGTCGGCACGCACGAAGGCCTGGTCACCGACCTGTGCCTGGCAGATGGCACGCTGGTGGTCGAATACCGGTACGCAGGCGACAAGCTGATCGAGGTCGTCACGCCCGAAAGTGAACCACTGCGGTTCTCATACGACGACGCAGGACGGATCGTGCGATGGGACGACCGCAATGGCATGTGGTACGAGTACGTCTACGACTCACAGGACAGATGCGTCGAGACCCGGGGAGCAGGCGGCTACCTCAGTGCGAGGTTCGAATACGCCGACCTCGTCACCCGAGTGACGGACTCGTTGGGCCACACCAAGACGTTCCACATGAACGACGCGTTCCAGGTCGTGCGCGAGATCGACCCGCTCGGCGGCGTGATCGAGTCCGAATGGGACCGTTACGACAGGCTGCTCGCGCGCACGGACCAACTCGGCAACACCACGCGGTATGTCTACGACGAGGAAGGCAACCTGCTCACAGTCACCGCGCCCGACGGCTCGCAAACACTGACGGAGTACCTGAGTCCGACTCGTCCGACGCGCAGGATCGAGCCAGACGGTGCCGAATGGCGCTACGACTACGACTCACGCTGGAACCTGATCGCGGCGACCGACCCAACAGGTGCACGCACGACCTTCACCCACGACGAAGCAGGTCGTCCAGTCACCGTCACGGACGCGGTAGGTGCGGTTAGTCTGATCGACTACAACCCCGCCGGGCTGCCAGTGCAGATCACCGACCCACTCGGAGCCAGGAACACCTACACCTACGACGCCTTTGGTCGCATTGAGACGGTCACCAACACGTTCGGGGATGTCACACGGCTGTCCTGGGCCGCGAATGGGGAGATCGCTGAGATCGTGGAGCCGGACGGCAGCATCCGGCGATGGACCTTCGACGGCGAGGGCAACCTGCGGGAGAGCGTTGACGCGCAAGGACAAGTGACGCGGGCTGAAATTGGGCACTTCGACCTGCCAGCCGCCGAAATCGCACCACAGACTGGCCGGACCGAGTATGCGTACGACACCGAATTGCGGCTGACATCGGTGACGAACGCACGTGGGCAGATCTGGCGATACGAGTACGACGCCGCGGGAAACCTGATCCGCGAGATCGACTTCGACAACCGCGAGCTCCGGTACATAGTGGACGCGGCAGGCCGGATGGTCGAGCGGACCAACGCATCCGGCCAGACCGTGCAGATCGCGTGGGACGAAAACGGCAGGCTGGCGCGGGTCGGCGACACCACGTATTCCTACGACGCCGTAGGTCGGCTGATTCGGGCTGTCGGTCCACACGCTGACCTCGCGATGAGCTACGACGCGTTAGGCCGGGTACTCACCGAAACGGTCAACGGCCGCACCGTTGCCAACGGCTACGACCCGGCGGGAAGGCGCATCCATCGCCGCACGCCGTCCGGAGCGGAAAGCGGCTGGAAGTACAACGAAGCCGGTCAGCCGACTGCCCTGCACGTGGCCGGGCGGGTCATCAGGTTCGGCTACGACATGGCCGGCCGGGAGATCGGCCGCGCGGTGGGCGGCCTGCGAGTCGCCCAGACTTGGGACGCGGGCAACCGGATCAGCAGCCAGATGGTGTTCAACGGCTCGCCGAGCGCCCTCCAGAGCAGGAAATACACCTACCGTGAGGACGGCACGCTCACCTCGGTTGACGACTTGCTGCGTGGCGTCCGTCAGTACGAAGTAGACGGTCCTGGCCGCGTTACCGCGGTACTCGGCGAGAACTGGACTGAGCGCTATTCCTATGACGAGGCAGGCGCACTGGTGAACGACACCAGTGACCGTGACTACGACGCCGACGGCCGGTTGGTGCAGCGCCGCGAAGGTCCGCGAGTGTGGCGCTACAAGTGGGACGGTCTCGACCGGCTGGTCGCTGTCATCACACCGGAACGTGACCATTGGCAGTACCACTACGACGGCCTAGGCAGGCGGATCGCGAAGCAGCGCGTGACCATGGATGGCGTCGAGATCATCGAGCGGATCGAGTTCGCTTGGGATGGCAGCGAAATCGTCGAGGAGTCGGCGAACGACACAGTCACTGTCTGGGACTGGCAGCCGGGTGCGTATCAACCGATCAGCCAGGTCGAGCGGTCCGGGGCACAGGATTGGCCGGCCGCCCGGTTCCGTGCGATCGTCACCGATCTCGTCGGTATGCCGACTGAACTGGTGGACGAGCACGGCCGGATCAGTTGGACTGCGAACAACACGTTGTGGGGCAACGGAACCGAAACCACCGATGGGACCCCGCTGCGGTTTCCCGGGCAGTACCACGATCAGGAAACCGGGCTGTACTACAACTTCCACCGGTACTACGACCCGTCGATCGGCCGGTACGTGTCCAACGACCCGCTCGGTCTCGCACCAGCCCTTGACCCGCATGGCTACGTGCTCAACCCGACCGCGCTGATCGACCCGCTCGGCCTCGCGCCGTGCGGGACCGACAAATTCCGCGGCATGAAGACGGACGTCAACCTGCGGCCCGACGGAACGATCACTTCGGTCAAGGTCAAGGGCAGGCCACCGACCAACGTGCGCGGCAAGCAAGGCGACCACGGCACGCCGTTCGTGTCGATGACGCACATGGGCGAGAACGCGGTCAAGAACAAGACTCCTGCGCAGGCGATCCTGGCTCAGCGCGACTTGTTGACCCGCCTTGAGCAGTATCCGGGTTTCACCAAGCCGCCGCAGAACATGCGCGGGCCGTTCGACAACGCCGCCAAGCACATCAACGACGACATCGACAACGTGGTGAAGTCGGGCAACGTCACCGCCAGCGATGTGGCGCGGATCAACAACAAGCTGCTTGACCTGCGTAACAACTTCAACTTCACGGCGGTGGGCAACAAGGTGAGCACCGGCGGGCACAACGAGGCGAACCTCGCCGGGGCGTTGCAGCAGGGCGAGACGATCTTGAGCAGTGGCAAGGTTCTGCCACCGAACCACGGTCTGCTGGACAAGCCGTGGGCGATGTTCGACGCCAAGGGGATGGGCAACAAGCTGAACACCGACGTGCTGCGACAGCACATGATGTCCATGCAGGACGCGTACCCCAAGCTGTTCGGGCCGGGCGGCCAGTTCAGCCGCAACGACCTCATCGACCAGCTGGAACGCACCAACCAGGTGCCCGCCAACATGATCAAGGAACTGCGCGACGATCCCGTGCCGGGCAATTCCCAGCTCGGTGACAAGCGACCCGCGGGCGCCGAAGGGTCGATCGCGGACAGCGTCAAGCGCCGCCGTCGGGAGTGAACCAGGCCGGCCCGAGATCCGTGTCGGGCGGGAACTGTCGTCCCACCAGTCAACGAGGTCGTCATGTTTTCTCGGGTACTCGCCGCGTTCGTCCTGCTCCTGCTGGTCTTCGCGCCCGCGTCGGCACTGGCCGCCCAGGACCCGGTGCCGTACTACGTGGTGCCGGGCAGGCCGGGACAGCCGAGCGACAAGAACCTCTTCGAGGTGGCCGGGACGACGCTGGGCGACCCGAACCGCTGGCCGGAGATCTTCGAGCTGAACGTCGGGCGGGCGCAGCCGGACGGCAGCACGCTCGGCAATCCGGGTGAACTGCGGTCGGGCTGGACGTTGGTGCTGCCGAAGGACGCCCGATCCGGCGAGATCCGGATCGGGCCGCCCCCAACGGCACCGCCACCCCAACCACCGGTGACCACATCAGCTGCCGCTCCACAGGAGACAGTCTTCGGTCTGACCCCGGCGCTGGCACTGGCGATCGGCGGCGGTGTACTGCTTCCGGCGATCGGCATCGTCACGGTGCTGCTGGTCCGCGGCCGTCGCCGTAAGCCGGTGCGTAAACCCGTTGTTGTGGAACGGAACAACCAGATTCCAGTGGTGCTTGATCGGGCGCTGCGGCACATTGCCGCGACAGGTAGCTCCTTGCCGTCGATGTACGCGGCGGTCGTCGGCCCCGATCGGTTGTCGCTTCGGCTGACACCGCCGCTCGCTCAGGCACCACATCCCTGGCGAGTCAAGGAAGACGGCGCGGTGTGGGAAGCGCCGATCTGGCAACTGGACACGACCACACCGGACGGTCCGGCTCCGTTTCCCCTGCTGGCCAACGTGGGCACGATCGGCGGCGAACATACGTCGGTGAACCTCGGCCGTGCTCCGGGAATTGTGGCGATTACCGGCCAACCCGAAGACGTCGAAACGGCCACCATGGCCATGCTGACACAGATCGCGACCAACCCAGGCGCAGCGGGAATCGCAATCACCGTCGTCGGTCCACCGCCGCGCGTACAACTCCCGCCCGGACGTGTCCACATTGCTCGAACGATCGGTGAAGTCGTTGGTGCGGCTGGCATGCCAGTTCCGGACGTGACAGGAATGCTGTCCGTGTGGGGTGGGCCTGGCGGACTGCCGGACTCCGTGGATGGTCGCCTGGTGGTTGTGACAAGCCCGCTCTCGCCGCCTGATCTGCAGTTGCTGGCCGAGTTCGCGGTGCGGTCGGGAAACTCGGGAGCTGTGCTCGTCGCCGGGGATGTTCCCGCGGCGGCATGGCGGTTCGAGGCCGGTCCGGACGGCGCGGTGGACATCGGGGTACTCGGTCTGCGTCTGGATTCCGCGGACTTCGCGGCGAGCGTGAACCAGTCGGGTGTCTGATCCGTGTCAGGCGGGACGTGCGACCGGGGAAGGAAAGGGCCAATGTGGACGAAGACATGGATGAGCGGCCTTGCTCTGGCAAGCATCGCCGCACTGGCGGGGTGTGGCCAGCAGACCGCAGGCGTGCCACTGGCCAGTGACGCCGCCGCGCTCGAAGAGACGCTCGGTCAGCGCAGTGACGAAGGTGGGTACTGGCCGAAGTCGGTGCAGTTGGGCCAGAACCCGACGCTCGGCGCGGTCGTGCTGGACGGCCGCGGGTTCACGCTTTACAGGTTCGACAAGGACTCTGACGCGCCACCGAAGTCCACATGCGAGGGTGCGTGCGCCCGGCAGTGGCCACCGGTGCTGGCGAACGAGAAGATCACGTTCCAGAACCTGAGCCCGTCCGAGATCGGTGTGCTCAACCGCAGGGACGGCACGCAACAGGTGACCATCGGCGGCCGTCCGGTTTACCGCTACGTCAAGGACATCGTGCCCGGCCAGACCAACGGCCAAGGAGCAGGCAAAACGTGGTTCGCCGTCGCGCCGGACGGCTCGAAAGCCGGGCAGAAAGCCAACAGTGGCAACTAATCGCCACTTGCCGTGCCCGTGAGCGGCGTCACGTATCCAGTGCCATCGGCGGTGATCCGAACAGGGCACCGCATCCGTGTTCATGAGGGGAACTCCCGGGCAACGGGAGTCGTGGAGGTGTAACGGATGACTCGTCATCGGCAAGTCGCCGACGAGGCGTTGATCCGGACGTTGTTCGCCGAGCACGGCCGCGCCATGCTCGCCTACGCGACCAGGCTGACCGGCGAACGCGCGGCGGCCGAAGACGTCGTGCAGGAGGCGTTGATCAAAGCGTGGCGCAACCCGGACGTCCTGGTCAACGGCAAGGGTTCGGTGCGGGGCTGGCTGCTCACGGTAGTGCGCAACATCATCACCGACAAGGTGCGGGCCCGCAACGCCCGGCCGAAAGAGGTGGCCGAGTCGCCGACCGCCGTGCCGATCGAGCGTGATCACGCCGACAAGGTGGTCACCTCGATGGTGGTGCTGGACGCCCTCGAGAAGTTGCCGGACGTGCACCGATCCGTGCTCGTGGAGATCTACGTGCGAGGACAGAACATCAACGAGACAGCGGAAACCCTGGGCATCCCGCCAGGCACCGTGAAGTCGCGTTCGCACTACGCGTTGCGTGCGTTACGCGACCTGTTCTCCGCACGCGAGACAGGGATGGAAGGAGTGGCCTGAGAAATGTCCGAGCAACATGTGGACGTCGACGCCTACGTCGCTGGTCTGCTGGCGCCGAACCAGGCCGCCGGAGTCGAGCAGCACATCGACAGCTGCGAGGTGTGCCGGATGGACAGTGTTTCGCTGCGCGAGATGCGGGAGTTCCTTGGCGAAGTGCCGCCGGAAGCGATGCTGGAGGGCTACCCGGACGACGCGGACCTGGTCCTGCAGCGGGCTTTGCGTCAGGTGAGAACGGAGAAGACCGCGGCACGACGCCGCTCTCGATTTCTTACCGCCGCAGCCGCGGTCGTCGCCGCGGCGGCGTTGGTGACCGGTGGTGTCCTCGTCGGCCAGTCGACGACAAGCCAACCGGTCGCGGTCCCCACGGTGACGCAGCCGGAAGGTGTTCGATTCGCCAACTCGACCGACAGCGAAACCGGTGCGCGACTTGTCGTTCGGGTCACCCCGGCCGCGGGCTGGGCACGGGTGAACGCGGCGGTCAGCGGAATCCCCGCCGGGGAGCCGTGCCGGCTGATCGTGGTCAGCAAGGACGGCACCCGTGAATCGGCGGGCAGTTGGGTCGTGCCGGACAACGAATCCGGCGGCACGACCCTGGACGGCTCCGCGCTGATCCCCGCGAACGACATCACCACTGTGCTGGTCGAGACCACGGACGGAAAGCGGTACGTCACCGCGAACATCTAGCTTTCGAAACACGCGTGGTTTCACCCCAACACCGGCTGGGGCACGACACGATCTGACCCTATGTTAGGCACGTGACTGCCGTGCGGTACGTGCTCGCGCTGGTGTTGGTGCTGTTGCCGCTTGGCATCGGCGCTGTCGTCTACCCCCCCGGACGACCTGCGTGTCCTCGAGTGGTCACGGGATGCCGATCCGCGGGATGCGGCCATCCGGGCAAACTTGGCGCGTAAGGCTGAAGTGTCGGTGTTGCTGCGCTCGACTATGCGGGGCGTGGAGGTCGGTGCCGACTATGTGATCGATGTGGAGCGTCGGGACCCGTTGATCGACGCCGTGCGGACGGGCGTCGTGGACGGGGAAGCGGTGGCCTCGATCGCCGGAGCCCCGGAATCCGGTGTGTTCTCGGCGCCATCGGTTGAGCTCGGCCGCGACGCCTTGCGGGCGAAGGTACTGGTCTCCCGCACTTTGGCGCTGTCCGATACGAACGGCTACATCGAACGCCCGTCGTCCTACCACCGCGGGCAGGCGCTGACGCGGACGTTGCGGGTTCGTACCGAGGGCGTCAGCATCGTCGAGCTGCACAGCGAAGGACGTCCAGCTCTGATGGGTCCCGACCGGATCGAGTTCACCGGCCCGATCAACTCGTTCGTCTACGTGAGTGTCGAACCGGGCAGTACGCAGTGGACGGGCTGGTCCTTGAGTTCCGGACCGGCGCTGTGGCATATCGCGATGGGTGTGCCTTGGTTGCTGGTGTTGTTCCTTGGTCACCGGTCACGGCACCGGGTGCGTGGACCACTGCGGACAGGCGCGATCGCTTACGTGTTCGGCATTCCGCCATTGGCGGCCATGTTGTTGTGGATTCCGAGCACGGCCGGTGTCATCCTGTCGGGCATCTTCCTGGTGGCTCCCGTTCTCGCGTTGATCTGGTGTCGTGCCGTGCGAGGCGTGGAACCTCTTGGCAGACAGGTGCAGTGGCTGGCCTTTGGCGCTCTTGTGGTGACGGTGGGGACGGCCGCTGCCTTGTTGCCTGCCGAGAGTGCGTTGACCTTGATCGGCGGCGGCGCGGCCGCGGCGGCCAGCCTCGCGGCGGCCGCGTGGGTCGTAGGTCGCCGAAGCTGGGCAGCGGTCGCGGCACTGATCGGGGTGACTCTGGTGTGCGGCGCGCCGTTGACCGGTTTCCTCGTTGAGCAATCCGTGCGGCCCTACGGCGGTTTCGCGCTGCTGACCCTGGGCTTGCTCACGGCTCCGGTGGCGGTCGGCCTTGCCGGGGTGATCCGCGTGCGACGCAAGGCATTGGGTTACGCCGTCGCGGTCGCCGTGTCCGCTGTGCTGTTCTTGCCCGCCACGGCATTGGTCGTGGACGCGGTCGACACTGTGGTGCGGGACTATCCGCGGCAGACCCCGCTGGGCTTCGCCACCGACGCGGTGGTGATCTTGGTCGCGGCGTTGGTGACGTTGTTGATCGTGCTGGTCTTCCGTTTGTCCACGGATGCGTCCACGTACGCCGACCCGATCATTCGGATGGCGATGTTCGTGATCGTGGTGATCGCCGCGATCCCCGGTTCGATTTCCACGCTCGGCCAAGTACTGGCGTTGCTGTCGCTGACGTTCACGCTGATCTGGCTGGTGCCCGCCAACCGCGGCAACCGTGCGGCCAGGCTCGCCGCGATCGGCAGGCGGACCCACGTCCGGCTGGTGCGCCTGGAGATCTGGCAGCGCCTGGTCGACCAGGTCGCCCGTGAGACGCACCGAACGGGCATCGCACGTGCGGCAGCGGGCGAGGTGCAGTTGAGCACCCTGTATGGAGCGTGGTCCGCGTCCGTCCAACCGGCCAGAGCCGGAATCAACCTGCACGAAGCGGCACTTGGCTCCGGCGGCGGTTTCTCACCGAGAGCGAACCTGTTGGCCGGCGCGGCAGCGGCCGCGGCGCTCGCGTTGCCGATCATGGTCTACGAAGCGTCGGTGATCTTCTTCAGCCCAGTGGCCGACCTCAGTGGACAGTCGACGCTGGAGTTGTTGGAAGACGGCAGGTCGGTGTTGCGCTGGGTGGTCTACGGCGCGTTGTTCGGGTTGTTCTACCCAGCCGTGCGCGGTGATCGTCCGATCGCCAAGGCCAGCGCGCTGCTGGTGGCACTGCTGGTTCCCGAACTGCTCGCGATAGTGCTCACGCCCGCCGCGTCGGCGCAGCAGATCGCGTTCGCGGCAGCGATCCGAGCCGGTCAGGTCACGGTGTTGTGTATCGGCCTGGGGTTGTTCTGGGAGTGGCGACTGAGCCGCTCGGCAGGCCTGCGCTGGGGCCAGTTGCGCGACTTCCACAAGGCAGGCGCGTTGGTCACGCCGATCACCACGCTGGTAGTGGCCGCCGCGACCACAGTGGTGACCGCGCTCGCAGGCGCCGCAGTCGCGGCGATCCTGCAAGCACCCGCAGGCACTACTGGCGTCGGTGAGCCGATAGGCGCGTCGACAACACGGTGATCGAGGGCGTCAGCAGGCTCCGACAGGCTTTCGTGCTCAACGAGCAGCTGGCAGTCAGCTCCTCGCCCTGATTCCGTCCAGTGCCATACCGATGACTCGTTCTCGCTGGGCGTCGTCTGCGAAGTTCGAACTCGCGATGCCGTTGATCAGAAGGCGTACGTCCTCGAAACCAACGTCGCTGCGCGCTTTTCCTGCGTCCTGCGCGGCCTTGAGCAGTGGCTCTCCGGCGCGATGGATCAGTGCGATGCAGGCGCCGAACATCGGCGAGTCGAGGTTGAGGCCCTCGACGACGGCCCTCTTGGTAGTGGCGTACTCGACGAACTGACGTAGCCAGATCGCCAGCGCATCCCACGGGTCCAGGTCTCCCAGCTCGTCGGCGACTTCGGCCAGGGCTTCGACCTCGTCGACGTACACGGCCTCCAGCAGTGCCTGGCGTGCCGGGAAATTGCGGTAGAGCGTGCCGATGCCGACCCCGGCGCGCCGGGCGATCTCCTCCAGCGAGCCGTTGACGCCGGCCTCGGCGAAGACGTCACGGGCCGCGGCGATGAGCGCGTCGAACTTTTGCCGGCTGCTGGCGCGCTGCGGCCGGCGCACGGACATGCCAGAGCTGCCCATCGCACCTTTCCTCTCGACACGGAGGCACCCCTCCGATAATTTGGAGGCACCCCTCCGGCGGAGGGGAGCCTCCACTCTAGTGGGCACCCCAAGAAAACGCGGTACCGGATCCCGAACAGCAGGAAAGGACGACCATGTGGACGGTCGGAATCATCGGAAGCGGGCGCATCGGCGGCACGGTCGCGCGGCTTGCCGTCGCGGCTGGCTATTCCGTCGTCATCAGCAACTCACGCGGCCCGGACACCCTCGCCGACCTGGTCGCCGAGCTCGGTCCACGGGCTCGGGCGGCCACTCCGGCCGAGGCGGCGGAGACCGGCGATCTGGTCGTGCTCTCCATCCCGGTGCGGGCCTGCACCGAGGTGCCGGTCGAGCCGCTGAAGGGCAAGATCGTCATCGACACGATCAACTACGATCCTCGACTCCACGGCCACATCGCCGAACTGGACAACGCCTCGATCACCACCAGCGAAATGGTGCAGGAACACCTGTCCGCGTCGCACGTCGTCAAGGCGTTCAACAACATCTTCTTCCAGACGCTGCGCACGCTCGCGCGCCCGAGCGGGGCGACCGACCGCACCGCGCTGCCAATCGCCGGTGACGACCCCGACGCCAAGGCGGAAGTATCCAGGTTCCTGGACGCCATCGGATACGACACAGTGGATGCCGGCTCGCTTGCCGAGGGCTGGCGCTGGCAGCCCGGCACCCCGGCTCACGTCGTCTACGCCGGGGAAACGGTCCAGGTCGCCCAACCCGGCAACGCCGAGAAGGTGCGCGACGCCCTCGCCGCCGCGACCCGCTGAAGCATCGGGAGGACCCAAATTCCGTCCTCAATGGACTTATCCACGCTATGCGGCAATCGGTCCGGCGGCGCGGATGACGGTAAGGTCGGATGATCGATCTCTGCGGACCGCGGCGGACTCGCGCAGTTCAGGGGCGATCAGGTTGGGACATACCGTGTGTGACACCGCAGGAGGACGGCCAGGTGCCTGGCGTACAACATCGGAAGCGTGCGGGCAAGTGGAGCGACTTCAAGGGCGGCCCCTCGCAAACCCGGCAACTGGCGCAGTATCTCCGTGACTTGATCGGCCGCAGCGACCTGACCTTGGACGAGCTCGCGGGCACGCTCGTTGTCAGTACGCAGGCCATCTCTCGCCGGCTCAACGGTGTGGCACACCCGGACTGGGAATTCGTGGCCGCGTTGGTCCATGCGTGCACGGCAGGGGACGCATCGTGGCAGCAATCCGCCATCGACGAGGCCCGCGAGCTCTGGGAAGCCGCGAGTTCCGCTGATTCGCGGCCGGTGGTGAACCGGGGCTCGGCGGACGAGTCGCTGGTGTCGGCGGCACGGACGACGGTTCGGCAGCTTGAGCAGTTGGACGAGAAAAACGCCGAACACGAGCGGTCCATCCGCACACTGCTGCAAGTCCAGACCGAACTGCTGCAACAGGTCACCGATTCGATGGGCCGGTACAGCCGGTATCGCCAAGATCTGGCGGAGCAGGGAGTTCCGGCATTCACGCCCGACAGGCGCAGGCGCCGATTGCGTGACGTCGCGGCGAAAAGGCGCGTCGAGATTCTGCGTAACGCGCTGAGCATGTTGCAGGAACGACTGGCAACGACGAACGAGATAGTGTGGCAAACCGAGGAGAACCGGGTCGCTCTGACGCGAGAGCTGGTTGCGGCGCAGGATTGGGCCGATCAGCTTCAGCAGGTGTTTTCCGTGCCGAGTGCAGTGTTCCGCCCCAGTGCGGTGGAACGAGTGGCCGGCAATACGGCCGAGCCTGAGTATCGCTCCTATGCCGACGAGTTCGTCAATGAAGTCACTGGAAACCAGCCACAGTCGCCCGCTCAGATAGAAGCCGTGCTCGACGCCGACACGCATACGTCGCTTGACGTGTCGTTCAACGCACCCATCGAGACGTTCGAGAAGTGGCTCGACGAGGAGCTGTTCGCGTCTCGTACCGATATCGCGGACTTGACGAGGATGATCGAGTCCTGGGTCGCCGCGCGGACGAACCCGGAGTCCGAGCTCGACACGTTCGCGGACGAGTTCGTTCAGCAGTCGCCCGACGAGCGATTGAGCACCCGGTTCTGGTTTCCTCGCACCGAGTTGGGGATTCTGCGGTCCGTGGCGAGATTGGCGTCCGCTGCGCAGAATGACGGGCCCTTGGAGGAGCGGCACTCCGCGCAGGTCATGCTCGAAGAAATGAAGAACATGGCGCACGAGCTGGCCATGAGTCTTGACGATCTGCAGAGAATGCTGGCCGGCTGGACCACCCCGCTGCACATGTTCGTCTACGTGTTGAACGAGGCAAGAGACCTCGACGAACTGGTGGCAATCGACCAGGCACGTACGACCGCGTATCCGCACACGCCGGAAATATTCGACAAACTTGCCCAGGCGTGGGATCGGGATCTGGCCAGGCTGCTCACCCCAGTGCGCAGCGACGAATTCGTGCGACGCCTCAGCCGAGCCGTAGCCCGCTTGCAGGACGCGATAACCGATATGACAGCGGCCGACCTCGCCGATGCCGACCTCGACGGCCTCCCGCTGGACGGCGTCCTGTGGTCCAGCACCACCCGGTGGCCTCAGGCATGGGAAGCGGAGGTGGCGCGACAGTCGATCAGGCTGACCCCGAACACGCAAGTGGTGGTCAAACCCCGCCAGGTGACTGGGGTGGCCGCCGGTTTTCACGGCACCGAGACGGCGTCCTCGGGCAGGTAGGTGTCCCGGAAACCGAAGGCGCTGGGCGAGGGGCCCTTCTCGCGCAGCAGTTCCAGGCGCTCGACGGCTTCCTCGACGGTGGGGATGTGTCCGGCGGGGATCCACCACATCACCTGGAACGGCGCCTTCGGCACGTGGAACCACTCCGCACGACGGCGCAGCATGTCCAAGTGGCCGCTGCGGTAGACGTAGTTCCACAGGGCGTCGCGGTTCTCCCAGACCGACATGTTCACCAGGACGTCGTCGCCTAACGGCGTCCGGATCGCGGTGGCGTCGTTGCCACCGTCGTCCACCAGCCGCCATACGAAGCCGGGCGCGTTGTCAGCGACCTCGTTCAGCGTGTCGAGCATGGACGTGAAGCCGTGCATGCGGACGTCGTCAAGGGCGAATCTCACGATGCCCACGTTGAGCTGGGCGAGGTGGTGTCCCGTCATGCCTTCACTCCACCATCGCCTCGCCTCTATGTCAACGTGGATTATTTTTAGAACGTTCGACCACAACGCAGCACAGCCCAGGGCGCGCGTCCATGCGGGCCCGTAGCCCTGCATTGCCCTCCATGAGCCCTTCCAGCAGCGCCAAGTTCATGCCGCACACCAGCGTTGGGTGCCGCTCGGAGAGGACGTGGAAGGGGCAGTTGACCAGGCGAAGGATGTCCCCGTCCATGCGCGGCTCGTAACCGCGAGCGGCCAGCACGGCCTTCGCGGCGTCGAGATCATCCACTGGCCCGGCAGCCCGCCCTGCCCGCCGCGCGGCGGCCTGCAGCTCGGTGTCCAGGCGGGCGTCCTCAGCCACCTCGGCCAGCAAGTCGGCGGCGGTGCGGTAGTCGCGCGCCGGGACGGAGAACTGGCGCTCGGCGCCGGATCGGCGGTAAAGCTTGGCCGGTCGCCCCGCGCCCGGGCCTGACCGGCCGCTGAGCCGCCTGCTTTCGGTCTCCAGCAGCCCGGCGTCCACGAGCTTGTCGAGATGGAACGCCGCCAGCGTGCGCTGGATCCCGGCGCCCTCGGCCGCCTCGTTCCGGCTCACCTCGTGGTCCTGGGCGACCACGTACTCGTACAGCCGCCGCCGGACGGGATCCTGCAGCACGGCGATCGCCTCGATGTCCTCCACACGGCCATTCTAAGAACAACGGAAATACTCGTTAGAGGCGCGACCCTCTGGTCTACAGTGGACAATGGCCGTGATGTGTCGGACCGGTTCGCTTCAGCAGCCGGGTGGCGAGTACTTCGGTTGCGACGTCACGGCCGATGGCAAGACCCGCCTGGTTGCTGAATTCGAAGTGCTGCCCGCCGAACACCCGCGACCGGCCGGCCTCGGCAGCGGCGGCGGAGAAACTCGGGTAGGTGCGCGCCTGGCCGCCGGGTGCGGTGTCCGTGGTGTGCACGAAGCGAACGTTGTCCGCGCAGAAGAACCCAGCCAGGACGGCGGCCGCCGCGCCGCTGTAGGAACTGTGTCCAGACGGGTATTCCGGTGTTCCGCCTATGCTGCCGGCCCGCGGAGTCCAGCTTGGATTCGGCTGCGTCAAAGGGTTTCCGTCGGTCTCCGCCTCGCGGATTGCCGTGGCCGGACGCCAATGGCGGTAGGTGAACTTGGTGCCGACAGTGGGAACCGTGGTGTCGGCCAACGTCATCGTCAGCAACGCCATCAGGCGCGCGGAGGCGGCCAACTGCAGGTCACGAGACACGGTCAGCGCGATCTTGACCCACTCGCCGGCGGGTTGGCCAGTGCCGGCCGGCACGGACCAGAACTGGAACGTGGCGAGCTTGTCGGGGGCGGGTATCGCGGCGTCGCCGAGTAACGCGACTTCGGCGAAAGCGGCGGCGTAGTCCAGGCTGTCCAGGGCCGGTGGCGGACCCGGTATGTACGCGGCGGGATTGACCACGGCGAACGGACGAACATCGCGGTACTGCACGCCGGACCATTCGGCGCGGAACGCGCCGGGACCTGAGCCGGCGGGCTGACTTCGCACCGGAGTTGAGCCGTCGTCGGCGCGGGAGGCCACCACACGTTGGGCGACCTCACGTCCCCAGCGCACCCCAGCGTCGCGCCGATGGCCGGGACGCAAGCCGGCCAGATCGGCGCTCAGCTGCGTGTCGTAGTCGACGGTCCGATCGGGGTCCAACCGGACAAGGACGCCGTGCGCCGCGGCGACGGCTGCGGCGTGGGGATCAGCGCCGTGTGGCCCAGGTCCAGGTATCAGTGCGTGGGTTCGTGCCGAGCTGGCGAGCCCGTTGACCGCGTCGTAGATGGCTACGTTGAGCATCGCGTAGGTGCGGGCCGCATCGGCGTCACTGGCGCGGGTTGCGCGTACCGCCGCCAACGCGAGTTCGTTCCACACTCGCACACTGTCCGACCGTGGCTCGGCGTCCGCGGGTGCGCTCAACCCAACGCCGGCCAAACTGAGCACCAGGGCCAGGACGATCTTCTGCACGGGCCACGCCTCCAAAGACGCCCAGGAAAATCGTAGTCACGGCGGTCCCCATTGTGTCGTGGTTCCGCCAGCCCTGCGACGGCTACTTGAAGCCTCCCGGCTGGTGCAAATGGCTGCCTGGAAAGGAATCTTTGGTGAGCGGAGCGCGTCGATGCGAACGCTCAACCGGCCATGACCGTCGCCGCGAGCGCTATCCGATGATCCTTGGTCCACGGCGGCCCCAGGGTCGCCCGCGGGCCATGGAGCACCTCGTCGGCCCGCTCACCGAGGACGCTGACTGCTTGGCCCTCAACATCCTTGGCGTCATAGAGGTGGACGGCCCAGCCGCGCGCGTGTGCGAGTTCGGCCAATACCTGGAGGTACATGACGGAGTCGGCGCGCGACTGGTAGGGCACGCGACGTTGCACGGCGATGTCGTCGGGGAAGTCAAGCGGCCAGGACCTGAGCGACATCGACACGATCGGCCGGGGTAGTGCGGTGGTCAGCTGGTCCAGAGACGCTGACGCTGCCCGGACCACCGACGCACGCACCTTCGCGACCAGTGCCGCCGCGGCGGCAACGTCGAGAGGTTGGCTTTCGTGTTCGATCGGTGCCGTCGGTATGCCGGGTTCGATCAGCTCGATCCGCCGGCGATCCACGACCCGGTGGTCGGCCGATGCCGTAACTGCCACTGCCCAACCGAGGTGATGGGCGATGCCCAGCCGCATGCAGCGGACACTACATCGACGAGTGGCAGGTAGCCGCCGTCGGGTCGAAGTTCGTTACGCCACAAGGCCAACGACTCAAACTTCGGTGCCGCCGACGACCTTCGTCATCGTCGCCACTGGCTGAGCGAGATTCGATCACCGATGCCGCGCAACCACATCTCGCACGCCGTCGCCTGCCACAGGCCCTGTGCCTCGCCGAACCGGGGCAGCGTCTCTCGGTCAGCATTCTGGGAACGGGCGACGTCACGGAAACCGTGCTACGGATCGCACGCTCGGTCAAAACCGACGGGAACGCCGAGTTTGAATGGCCCCTCTCGTTCGAATGGCTGCCGCAACGGATGCAGCCAAGCGGGTTCAACATTTCCGGCAGCAATCCGAGCGACGTGGATGTGTCGGCCACTGCCGAGCCCAGCACGCCGCCACAGGAACAAGAGGCCATCTGGGTGGACATCGGCGCATTGGATGAGCCACCGGAAGGCGAACCAGTGACTGTGCGCGGCAGGCAAGGCGTCTTCATACCGGGCGATTCGAGCAACGAAATCGACGTGGAACTCGAGCCCGGCCGATGGCTACGGGTCAGCGGCCCGCTGGCAAAACAGGATCTGGTCAAAGTCACCGAATCGATCGAGATCGGCCCGCTGAACTTCCCGTGGCTCGGCACGCGCTGATTCGTCCATTGTGGACATATGAACAGGGTCGGTTCTGCCCAGCCGGCCCTGCTCCCTGTCCGGTCGGCGGCAGCGTGCGATCTCTGCTCGTGTTCACGTCTTGACCCGCTCTCACCAGAGTTGTTTGGATGACATCTCTGGGAGAGGAGCCCGCGATGCGGCCCATTCGTTCAGTGTGTCTTGCGATCCTTCTTCTTTCGGCGTCAGTCGCCTGCACGAGTGAGCCGGGGACGGCGGGCACCACGACCAAGGTCACCTACCTCACGTCGTTCAGCACGTTCGGGCGCGACGCGTACGCCTATGTCGCGCAGGAGAAGGGTTTCTTCACCGAGGCCGGTCTCGACGTGACGATCAACCCCGGCAGCGGCACGGTGGACGTGCTCAAGCTGGTGGCCGGCGGCCAGGCACACTTCGGGGTCGCCGACGCCACCGGCATGATGATCACGCTGGCGAAGGAGAAACTGCCTGTGGTCGCGGTCGCCGCGGTCCAGCAGCGCACCGTGGCGGCCATCATCGGGCTCGAAGGCGGCCGGATCGCGACGCCGGCGGACCTCATCGGCAAGAGGGTCGCCGACCCGCCCGGCTCGACGGTCAAGCTGATGTTCCCGTTGTACGCCAAGGCCGCGGGCATCGACGCCGGCAAGGTCGAGTTCGTGCCCTCAGCGCCGCCCGCGCTGCCGCAGTTGCTGGTCTCCGGGCAGGTGGACGCGATCGGCCAGTTCGTCGTCGGCAAGCCGCTGATCGAGGCGGCGGCGTCCGGACGCAAGGCGGTCGTCCTGCCCTACGGCGATCTCCTGCCGGACCTGTACGGCAACATGCTGGTCACGACGAAGGAGCTGGCAGACAGGGACCCTGAACTGGTCCGGCGGTTCAGTGGCGCGTTGCTCAAGGGGCTGCGGTACTCCATCGAGCATCCTGACGAGGCCGGCCAGATCCTCCGTAAGTACCAGCCCACGCAGAACTCCGACGTGGCCGCCGCGGAGATGCGACTGATGACCGGCTATTCCAAGCCGGACGGGTTCGGCGGCCCGCTCGGCGCGGTCGACGAGGGCCGGATCGGCACGATCATCCAGTTGCTCGAACAGGCACAGGCGATCCCGGCAGGATCGCTGCGGCCCGCCGATCTTGTGAACTTCGGGCTGGTGCCCAGGTCGTGACGGTCAGTGCGCCCCGGAGTCCTTTCCAGACACAAGTTCCAGGAACTCCCAACGGGCGTCCGGGGCCAGACCGGCCAGCCACTTGCCGCAGTTCTGCAGCACCACCGGGCCGGACGTGATGTGCTGAGTGCCCGCGTTGAGATCGCGGTAGTACCGCTGCAGGTCGCCCTGGCGCATCGCGGCGGTGGCGGCCCACTGGTACACGGTCTGGCCGACGGACTGCACGGACCACGTCGTGTTGTTGAGCATCAACCGCGTCATGGTCTCCTGCTCGGTGCTGAGTTTCTCGCCGCGGTCCAGCGTCGCCTCGTTGTCGGCCCAGACCTCCATGGCCCACGCGCGCGCCGCGCGGAACTTCGCCTCGGCTTGGGCGAACGCGGCATGGAAGTAGCCGGTGTCCACCGAGGCGTTGTGCGTACCCGTTTTGGTGGCTGCCAAGGCTTTCATCTCGTCGAGCATCCGCCGTCCGACGCCGAGCGCCCAGCCGGTGTGGCATATCCCGGACAGGTTCACCAAGCCGAGGCGGTAGTACGCGCCACCATGCAGGTTCTCTGTCGTAGTGGCGTCGTAAACGTGCGTCGCCGGAACGAACACGTCCTCGCACACGTAGTCGATGCTGTGAGTCGCACGCAGTCCCAGCACATCCCAGTTGTCGACCAGGGTCGCCTGTTCCTTGGGAAAGGTGAACACCAGCGGCCTGCCCGTCTCGGCACAGAACGCGGCGGTGTGGATGTGGCTGGCCAGCGGGATGCCGGAGGCGAAGCTCCACTGCCCGCTGATCCGGTAGCCGCCGTCGACGCGCACCGCATTGCCCAGCCGCGTTCCCTGCCCGGCGATGGTGGCGTGCCGGCCGGCGGGCACGTCGGGGTAAAGGTCCTCGACGGCCTCCCGGCCGAGGTAGGCGCCGGTGGAACCGGTGACCATCTGCAGCGCCATGACCGACCAGCCCACGGACGCTTCGTGATACGACAGCCGCTCAATGGTCCGCACCACCTGCGACGGTGAGAACTCGTACCCGCCGAGCTCCCGGGGAATGCTGATCTTCACGATCTCGGTCGCGTCCAGTGCTCGCACCATCTCCTTGGTGAGCTGGCGCAACGTCTCGCTCTTGTCCGCCTCACCACGCAGGATGGGCGCGACATCCTCGATCCGGCGGGCAATGGTGTCGTATTCGGCACTGACATGCAGCTGTCCCATGCGAACCCCCAAGATACGACGCGACAAACCCCAGCATAGGGCGACGCGCAACCCGCCGTGACCGCCTCAGGAATCGCGCACCTTGAGCAACGGGACGTAGTTGGTGCGGACCTACTCCTGCTGTGCTCCAATCCTCGCGACGTTGTTGCCCACGCGCGCAAGCCTGCAAAGCGTGGTAGCCGAGACAGATCCCGCATGCGATGGCGGTGGTGCGGGGCGACGGCGAGCCGCAGCGGGAGGCGTTCGACGAAGGTCGAGTGGAAGCGTCGGTCTGGTGCGCATTTCGTTGACGCGACGGGCGAAGTTGACCTGGGCAACATCGACTACATGAAGCGCGAGGCAGAAGGCTGGGAGCTGGGAGGGGACTGGGGCGACGTCGTGATCGTCGCCCAGACGGATCCCCGGTTCCTCCTGGACGATTCGGCCCAAGGCGATTAGGCGCCGTGACTGGCATGAAGCAGGAGCGGCGAACTCGCTCGACCTGACGTCAACTGCAGTTGGCTACTGTGGAACCTCTCACAAACGGTGGTGGCTGAGGTCGGAGAGCAAATCGTCCAGGACAACGGATGTGTGCTGGTGATCTTCGTTCACGCCGGTCGCTGTTATCTATGTGCTGCCGTCGAACCGTCACAGCGAAGCGGTGTCGGCGGCTAGCTCAAGAATCTTCGCGACAATCCCCAGACCGGCGGTGTCGATCGATCTTCACTCGATCGCCATGCAGGTAGTGCCGTTCGACGGCGCCGTGCACCCGCTGTTCGCTCACCACTCCGGCGCGCCCGTGTGGGCCAAGTCCCCGACGTTCGGTACGGGTGGCCTTGGAATGTCCGGCAGTGCTGTGTACAGGTCGGAGGTGGTGTGGGTGCGCGGTCGGCGTTCTGGTGCTGTCGAGGTGCCGATCCGCATGATGTCAACAAAGTCGCAACTGTCGGTGATGCGGTCTACTTGCGTACTTGGACTGGCACGGACCGGTGTTCGAGCCGGATGCGTAGTTGTGCGGCCCGTGGGTCGTCGAGTTCGTCATAGATCGCCAGTGCCGCTGTCCATTGGGTGACGGCGTCGTCCGGGCGGGCGAGGTCGTGGGCGGTCTGTCCACAGAGATCTAACAGGTGGGCCTCACCTGCCCGGTCACCGGAGTCGTGTGCGTGCGGGAGGGCACGCTGGTAGTGCGTCATGGCCTCGCCGGGTCGTCCGAGCAGTCGGTGGATGTCGCCGATTTTCATCAGATTGATCGCGAGCCCCCATGGGAAGGCGTACTCGACGGCGATGTCGAAGGACTCCTGGTAACAGGCGAGTGCCTCGTCCAGCCGACCGGCGTAGCGATGGGTGTCGCCCTCGTGGAGGCGGACAACGCCGACGCCCCAACGCATGCCAGCTTCGGCGTAGATGTCCGACGACCGGCCGAAGTGATCGAACGCCTCCGCGAAATGGCCGGCGTCGCGGCAGGTGCAGCCGAGGCTGACGTAAGCGCTGCCGACCGCCCAGTCCAAGCCGACTTCACGGAACAAGGCCGCGGCCTGCAAGAGGTGCTCCATCGCTTCGGTGAATCGTCGGCGGTTCGCGAGCGCGACGCCGAGCCCATGCGCGGTCCACGCTTCGCCGACCAGCTCGCCGCAGCGGCGGGCGCAGGCGTAACCGGTGTGGTAGCAGTCGATCCAGTCAGGGTGGGTCAGCCGGACCACGCTGAAATACCCGAGGGTCACCGGAATGCGCCACGCGATGCCGTCCAGCTCATGCTCGGCGGCGGCCCGCACCGCCGCGATGAGGTTGCTCTCCTCGGCGTCACACCAGGCCAACGCCGTGCTGTGGCTTGTGAACGCAAGCGGCGGGCATGTCGTGGGCGCGGGAGAGCCAGGCTCGGGATGTGGACGCATGGGCGTCAGGGCCTGGTCTGCCCGGCATGCCGTGTGCAGGTACCACTCAAGGGCACGTTCGACCGAGGCGAGCCGATCCGGCTTTGACTCCTCGACATCGGCCACCTCACGTGCATAGTCGCGCACCAGGTCGTGCAGCCTGTACCGCCCGGGATGGTGCTCCCGTGCGAGATGTGCGCTGACGAGCCGCGCGAGCACCGGTCGTGTTCGTGCCAGGGACGTGTCGAGCAGGCTCGCCGCGACCGGTGGTGTGGCATCGTCCCCCGGCGCCAGGCCGAGCCGGCGGAACAGCGTGCGGGCCAGTGGATCAAGCGCACGGTAAGAAGACTCCAGCGCCGCGCGAACGGCGACCTGAGGGTCGCCATGGAACGCGAGCCCGGAAAGCCGGTTGCCGTCGCGCAGCCTGGTCACCACGTCGGCGACCGGCTGCCCGTCAGAGATCACTTTGGCGGCCGCGATCCGCAGTGCCAGCGGCAGGTAGCCGCACAACTGGGCGAGTTCGCGCACCGCTGCGGGTTCGTCGCCGGACACCGGACCGATGACACCGGTCAGCAGTCGTTCCGCGTCCTGTTCCGCGAGGACGTCGAGCGGCACAAGCAGCGCGTCGTGGGTGGCGACCAAGCCACCCAGGTCGCTTCGGCTGGTGATGACCGTGACGCTCCCATTGCTACCGGGCAGCAACGGGCGGACCTGTTCTGCCGACCCGGCGTTGTCGAGGACGACGAGAACCTTCTTACCGGCCAATGAGGTCCGATAACGCGCGGACATCTCCGCCTCGGTGCGCGGTATGCGGTCCCGGGGAACTCCCAGCGCGGTAAGGAAACCCTCGAGCACCTCGGCCGGTTGGCGTGGCGCGCCGGGAGAGTAGCCGCGCAGGTCGACGAACAACTGACCGTCAGGGAATCGGTCGGCGACCAGGTGCGCCCAATAGACCGCCAGCGCCGTCTTGCCGACTCCCGGCATCCCGCGCACGACCGACACCGGGCTGCCATGGAGCGTGGCGAGCGCCGCCTCTCGCCCGACGAAATGCGCGGTGACGGCCGGCAGTTGGGCAGGCGGCACCGACCTGTCGAACGGTTCGTCGAGAAACAGACCGGTGTCGTGACGCAGCACGGCGGTGTAGCGGTCGCGAAGCTCCGGGCTGGGATCTACGCCGAGCTCGTCAGCGAGCCGGATACGCAGCCGGTGGTACACCGCGAGCGCGTCAGGCTGACGGCCGGCCCGGTACAGCGCGAGCATGAGCTGGCTGGTCAGCCGCTCCCTCAGCGGATGCTCGACGGTGATCGCCAGCAGCTCACCGATCACCTCGTCGTGCCGCCCCTGGTCGAGTTCGGCCTCGATCGCGAGCTCGGTAGCCAGCAACCGCAACTCCGCCAGATCGCCTGCGACCAAGTCCCGCAGCCGGTCCGACGCCGTGTCCGCCATGACCGGTCCACGCCACAGCGCCAACGCCTCGCGCAGCATCGCCGACCGCTCCGCGGGGTCACGCCGGGCCCGCCCGTCAGCGACCAGCGCGCGGAACCGGTGGACGTCCACCGTCTCCGGTTCAACGTCGATCAGATAGCCACCGTCCCTGGCGACCAGTTGGACCGTCTCGTCGCCGAGCAGCGCCTTCCGCAGCCGCGACACGTGACTGTGCAGCTGTGCCCTGGCGTTCAGGCCCGCTGTGCCTTCCCACAGCAGGTCAAGCAACCGTTCCGTGCCGACCACTGTGCCGGCCTCCAGCAGGAGCAGTGCCAGCAGACATCGCTCACGCCTGCGGCCGAGCACGATCCGTCGGCCCCGCCACTCCGCCTCGACCCGCCCGAGCAGCCGGAACATCATCCCGTCTGACACGCGCCCACCAGGTCCCCAGTCCTCGGTCCGGTGTCAGATCGTAGTGACGTCAAGGGTTTTGGCAAGGTCGCCATGTCACCGTCGTCGCACAGGTCGGGGCCTGAGAGCGATGGGGGATCAACCGATGTTGCCGAAGGTGTTCGACAGCCGGGACTTGCCGGCCACGGACCGAGTGGATGCCTGGCGTGAGCTGACAGCACGCGCTCTTGCGTCGAACGAGCTCAGCGTCGACGACTCGACGGGGTTCCTGGCCACATTGCGCGCCGCGGACATGGGACCGGTACAGGTGTCCGCCTTGACGTACTCGTCGCTTCGGTCGCGAAGAACGCCGAAGCTGATTCGCCGGTTCGATCCCGGCGTATATGCGGTGGGACTCATCCTGTGCGGGCGGCAAGGCATAGTCCAGGACGAGATCCAGGCGCTACCGGGTGCTGGTGATCTGTTGGTGTACACCGATTCCCGGCCGTACGAGACGCTGGTGGACGTGTCGCAGGGCGTGGCGGCCTCCGTGGTGGTGCGGATTCCGCGCGGGGTGCTGCCACTGCCACCGGCACGGGTGGACCAGCTCCTGGCCACCTCGTTGACCGGTCGGGCGGGAATCGGCGCTCTGCTTGGCGGATTTCTCACCCATCTGGCCGCCGACAGCGGCTCCAGCCGCCCCGCCGACCGGCACCGGCTTGGCGGAGTGTTGCTCGACCTGGTAGCCGTCTGGCTGGCCAACCACCTCGACGCCGAAAACCAGCCGCTTGCCGACAGTCGCCAGCGCGTGCGGTACCTGGAGGTGCAAGCCTTCGTGCGCGAACACCTCGGCGATCCCGACCTCACACCGAGCACGATCGCCGCCGCCCACCACATGTCGCTGCGGTCCCTGCACCGGCTGTTCCAGTCCCACGACACCACGGTCGCCGCCTATATCCGCCGCCAACGCTTGAGCTGCGCCGCCCGCGAACTGGCCGACCCGCACCTGGCCGCACGGCCGATCCACGCGATAGCCGCGTCGCTCGGCTTCTCCCGCCCGGCGGACTTCACCCGTGCCTTCCGGGCCGCGTACGGCACCAGCCCGACCGAATATCGGCGCGCGGAACTTGGCACTCGGAGCTAAGTGGCTGGCGCGTATCGCTATCGACGCGCCTGCGACGAGTGGGAAGACTTTCGATCAGACAGCAGTATTTGCTTCGCATCGATCCCGAAAGGACGGAGAAACACCGAAATGAACCGCAAGATCATTGCCGCAGCGCTCATTCTCGGCATTCAACCGGTCGTGGGTTTCGCTGCCGCGAGCCCCGCGTTCGCGGACTGTCCAGCAGACACCTTCTGCCTGTATCCAACCCATGGCTACAGGGGCGGGGAGTATCGGTACTGGCCGGGCACGAACTGCACCTACCTCGGATCCGGTATCAACAACAACGCGAATGCGATGCGCAACTACCGGAACTACCGCGTCAAGATGTGGGACCTGCCCGGATGTGGCGGTGACCTCACATATACAGCGAACGCGTTCTCGTACGACTCGAACTTCGGGAACAACGGTTTCTCGAACAAGGCCAGCTCCCTGAAGCGAATCTGACGCCAGCCGGCGACGCCCGAAACGTGTGGATGTAGCCGGCTGCTTTCTTGCCGGCTACATCCACCCGGCCATACGACTGTGTTCAGACAATCGGTACGAGAGCAGGAAACTGATGCTGCGAGCAACTCTGTTCCTCACCATCGCGCTGTCCGTGGCCGGCTGCGCCGCGCCGTCGAACTCGTCCGCTGGAGCCGATCCCTTCCCGCCCACCGCGCAGGTCGAGGCCCTCCGTCTCCCGTTCGACGCGTACACCTTCTCCCTGGCCGATATGTACACGATCTCGAACGCCGAAGATCTGCTCATGCGCAAGTGCATGGTGGCGCGGGGACACGACTGGGCGATCATCAAGCGTCCGACGGATCTGAAGGATCTGCGAAATCGCCGGCGGTACGGCGTCATTGAATCCAAGATCGCCCAGTTCGGCTATCACGTCCCGGCCGGACTGCTCTCGCCGGAGGGTGTCGAACTGGCTTACGACAAGCGGGACAGTTCGCTGAGCGAGAGCGCGACGGAAGCGGCCTTCGGGCCGGACGGTTGCGGCGTGGAGGTGGCCGGTCAGCTCCGGCCGGGCGGCGATGCGATGATTCCTCAGTGCCATCGAACGAGGAAATAGCCGTGGCCACCACCGATGTCGACTGCAAGAACCAGACCGGCTTGGTCGACGTCTGGCATGCCGCCGAGGTCCGGATCCAAGAGCAGGAAATCAACCAGGACCCGGCCTACTTCCAAACACTTCGCACCGCGATGAACAAAGAACTCGACATCGCCCGCGGGGTGTTGGGCCGGTCATAGGCACCCTATCCAGTGGTGTGGATGATCTGTCCCACTGGATAGGCCGTCGGCAAGCACTTCGTGTACGAGGTGAAAGACACCGGGCGGCTGGCCGACCCGCTCGCTGGATGTCGCCCGCGGCCGCCGGGGGTTTCCGGCGGGCGTGGCCTGCTGCTGGTGCACCAGTTCGCCGACTTGGTCCGCACGCACACCACTCCGCGCGTCACCACCCAGTACGCGCTGCTGCGCCGCCACCACGCCACAACTAAGCCCTGTCCAACGGGTGACCGGACGTTGTGCCCTGCGATCAGGCATGGCTGTCCGGGTTCCAGCGTTGGTCCTGATCTGTCGAGCGAAGAGAACCGCGCGCGGTGGCCGATGCTCGCGCCTACTGCGACACTGCGCGGAGTCCAGGCGATGTTCTCGCCGCCATGGTAGGCGGGAGCGATCCGCGCGGCTATCATCCCTTGAAACCTGTGCGGTCACACCAATGTGGACGCCAGGGGCGGACGGGCGTTGCTTTGCCGGAGATCGCAAGTGAGTAGTCGCGCGCGTCGGCACGACAGGATTCGAACCTGCGACCCCCTGTCCCGGCCGACGTCTGTCCATTGAGGACGATCAAGAGCGGTTGACGGTGGATCGAGCGCGTTCGCGACTCCGGTTTCGCTCCGTGCGGTCATCCCCCAGACCCGCACGAGCATCGTCGCAAGGCGCTCTTTCGCCAGGATCTTTCGTCCGGTCGCATCTACTGGAATCGGCCTGCGACAAGGTAGCGTGCCGCCGCCGTACTGGCGCGTCGACTGTTGTGGGAGGAATTGATGGCCAGACCGAGGTTATGGCATATGAAGAAAAGACTATGTGTGGTGACCGCGGCGGTCGCGGTGATCGCCTCGGCGGTGGCGAGTCCGGCCTCGGCTGACTCCCGTCCGATCAAGCGGCCGAAACCGGTGGCCGGGCAGAACGCCGGAACTCACCACGCAGCCTTACGACTCGAACGATCCCGCCTATCGGGACCCGAACTTCTCCAACTCCGGCGCGGGCTGGGGCAACGTCGCCGGCCGGGTGACGGGCCTTGCCGCGAGCGCCAATGTCGTGTTCGCCGGCGGCGCCAACGGTGGGGTGTTCCGCAAACGCACGGGCCCTGGCGGCCAATGGACTCCCATCTCGGACCGCATTCTGGCATTGTCCACAGGCGATCTTGTCCACGACTCCCGTATGGACGTGCTGTGGTACGCGACGGGTGAAGCCAACACCAGCGCGACTTCCTACACCGGCGCCGGGGTGTACCGGCTGCGCAACGCGTCGCACGCGCGCGAGTTCAGCCCGGCCGACCGGGTCGGCGGCAACGAA
>JOAA01000003.1 GCA_000720375.1 Rhodococcus rhodnii
GGGCTCGGGGCTCGGGGCGAAGCCTCAGGCCATAGGGCACAGGGCTCAACTGAATTCAGAGTGCAGCATTCGAAGCACAGCGTTCGGAACACAGCACACTGCGCCCAGAACACAGGGCTCGGAGCTCGGGGCACGCGGCCCGGAGGACTCGCAGCCCGGGCTCAGGGCTCAGGGCTCAGGGCCGGGCCTGAGCTGAATTCAGAATGCGGCATTCAAAGCACAGCACTCAGGTGCATGTGGAGAGGGCGTGGTCGAGGGCGGTGCGTTCGGCCACGGTGGTGGTGAGGGTGTAGGCAGCCTTGGTGCCTACGTAGATCCGGGCGTAGGCGCACGTGTACCCGGCGTTGGGCGGCATCCACTCGTCGGGAGTCTGGTCACCTTTCGACTGGTTCGTCTTCCCTTGCACCGCAACGAGGTTACGCAGATCATTGGCCGCCTCGGTCCGGCGGACGGTATCCCAGTTCGCCGCGCCCGACCGCCACATCTCGGCGAGCGGAACCACGTGATCGATCTGGATCTTGGACACGCTGGTGACGGTCTCGCCGGTGTACGGGTCCTGCAAAGTGCCCGACGTCACAGCACAGCGGCCTTCCTTCCGAGAAACGTTCGTCAGATCCCGGGCAAGGACCTGACTCCGTTGGTCACAGCCATCACCATCAACGTCCATCCACGGCTGACCAAAGACACAAGCTTTCTCGCAAGAACGTTCGTAACCACTGAGGGATAACGGTGTCTGGACAACGAGTGCCGCCAGCTGTGTACGAGCCGTAGCGACATCGGGAGTACCCGGAGGGACACCGTTGATCGGCACGCTGGAACCAGGCAGCGCCGCGCATCCGGCTAACAACAACGCAGGGAGGACCGCACGGATCATGCTCATCGGGTACCCGCCCTGAACCGGCACCGCAGACGCTGATCAGGCGAAACGCGTTACTCCGGTTGGCAGGTCGGGCACCAGAAGAGGTTGCGCCCCGCCAGTTCCGCCTTCGCCACCGGAGTTCCGCAGAGGTAGCACGGCTGTCCGGCCCGTCGGTAGACGTAGACCTCGCCGCCGTGGGCGTCCTTGCGGGGTTCGCGGCCCATCACCTCGGGCATGTGCTCGGGCCGGACCGTGTCGATCTGCCCTGCTTTCACGCCGTAGTTCATCAGCTCCACGAGGTCCACCCACATCTCCTTGAACTGCGTGGGGTCGACCTCCTTGCCCGGGATCATCGGCGGAACACCGTGCCGGAACAGGATTTCCGCCCGGTACACGTTCCCCACCCCGGAGATCACCGCCTGATCCATCAGCAACACGGCCAACGGCACCCGGGAGCGGGAAATCCGGTGCCATGCCTTGTCCGGGTCGGCGTCGCGGCGCAGCGGGTCGGGCCCCAGCCGCGCCCGCAGCGCCATCACCTCGTCCTCGGTCCAGAGTTCACAGGCCGCCGGGCCGCGCAGGTCTGTCCAATGTGTACGGCCCACCACGCGCATCCGGACCTGGCCGACCGGGTCGAGCAGCGGCAGTTTGCGCTCGTCGAAGATCCCGGCCAGGCCCAGGTGGATGTGCACGATCGCGTCCGGACCATAGACATGGAACAGGTGCTTTCCGTGCGCCTCCGCGCGCACCAGTTTCCGGCCGTCCAGAATGGACGCTTGGGCGGCGAACCGGCCCTGTGGGCTGGAAACCGCGACCGGGTGTCCGGCGTGACGACGGTGGTGCATCCGGGCATGCCGGTGCAGCGTATGACCTTCAGGCATTTGCCATGAAGTCTACTCGGGCAACGCGGGCGGCGTCCCCGTGCGCTCGTAGTCCGAGATCAGGTCGATCCGGCGCTGGTGCCTGCCGCCTTCGAACTCCGTGGCGAGGAACGCCTCGACGATCGTGGCCGCCTCCTCCTCGGAGTGCATCCGCGCGCCGATCGCCACTACCTGGGCGTTGTTGTGCTTACGGCCCAGTTCGGCGGTTTCGACGGTGTACGCCAGGGCCGCGCGGCAGCCCTCGACCTTGTTCGCCGAGATCTGCTCGCCGTTGCCCGAGCCACCGATGACGACGCCGAGGCTGCCTTCGTCGGCGACGACGCGCCGGGCGGCCTCGATGCAGAACGGCGGGTAGTCGTCCTGCGCGTCGTAGACGTGCGGACCCACGTCGATCACCTCGTGGCCCGCCTGCTTGAGGTGGTCCACCAGATACGTCTTCAGCTCGTAACCGGCATGGTCACTTCCGAGATACACACGCACGCGCCGAAGTGTGCCATGGACGGGACTGGCAGGCTGGGCGCATGTTCACTCAGGACGGCTTCGGCGTACGGATGGAATGGGGTTTGCCGGGCGTCGAGGCGCTGGCCCCGCACTGCACCGTTCTCATCATCGTGGATGTGTTGAGCTTCACCACCTCGGTCGACCTGGCCGTGAGCCAAGGCGCGCGGGTCGTGGTGCAGGCGCCCACCGCGGAGACAACCGGCTTGAAACGTCCAAGTGAACTCAGGTCCGTCCAAGCGGGCACCGAGCTCACGTTCACCTCCCCGAACGGAGGCAGGCTCTGTGAGCGGGCCGCGCAGCAGACCCGGGTGATGGCCGGGTGTCTGCGTAACGCCGCCGCGGTCGCCGACAAGGCGATCGATCTGGCCGACCGCGGTCCGATCGGTGTCATCCCCGCGGGCGAGCAGTGGGGCGTGAACTTCCACGAGCGCCAGAAGTCCGGCCCGATGCGGGTGGCCATGGAGGACTACCTGGGTGCGGGCGCGATCGTGTCGGCTTTGCTGGCCGAGGGCTACAGCCCGGCCTCGCCCGAGGCGGCGTTCGCTGCGACGTCCTACCGCACGGCCGAGCCGTACCTGGCGGAGTTGCTGGGTGGTTGTGGTTCTGGTCTCGAACTGGGCGCCAAGGGCCTGTCCGAGGACATCGCCCTGGCCGGCCAGGTGAACGTCAGCAAGGCCACACCGACGTTGGTGAACGGCGTGTTCCAGTGATCGAGATCGCTGACGGTGTCTACGCGTTCAGGCACGAGGAGCTCGACCTGACCACGGGTCTGGTGATCGGCGACGACACGTGCCTGGTGATCGACACGCCCGGCGATCACGTGCAGGGCGCCGCGTTGGCCCGGCAGATCAGGGAAATCACGTCGAAGCCGTGGCAGGTCGTGTACACGCACAACCATTTCGACCACTACTACGGCACAGGCGCCTTCACGCCGTGCGAAGTGTGGGCGCACGAGAACTTCCGGTTCGAGGAGTCCGAACGCACGGTCTGGGCCCAGCGGTACCGGGACGAAGGCAAACCGGAGACAGCCAAGGCCATCGAGGAGTCCGAGCTGGTCGCACCGACGCGGACCTTCGCCGACCGGGCCGAGATCGACCTCGGCGGACGCACCGTCGTCCTCAGACACTTCGGGCCCGGGCACTCGTTCTGTGACACGGTGATCGAGGCCGGGAAGACGGTGTTCGCGGGCGATCTGGTCGAACACCCCGCGTTCATCGAAGAGTCCTTCGGGGACGGCGACATCACCCAGTGGCCAGTGGCGCTGGAACGCCTGCTGGCGCTGGATCCCGATGTCGTCGTCCCCGGGCACGGATCACCAGTGGGCCCGGACTTCGTTGCCCACCAGCGGGAAATCCTTATCGCTGGATGGACTTCAGCTCGGTGAACTCCTCGATGCCGTACTTGCCGAGCTCACGGCCGTTGCCGGACTGCCGGTAGCCACCGAACGGCGCCAACGGGTTGAACGAGCCGCCGTTGATGCTGACCTGACCGGTGCGCATCCGCTTGGCCACGGCCAGGCCGCGCTCCGGGTCGCCGGAGAACACCGAGCCGGACAGGCCGTAGACGGTCGAGTTGGCGATCTCAACGGCCTCGTCCTCAGTGGAGTACGGCATGACCGCCAGCACCGGGCCGAAGATCTCCTCCTGCGCGATGGTCATCTCGGGGCGCACGTTCGCGAACACGGTCGGCGGGACGTACGCGCCGGTCGCGGGCAGTCCGGAGGTGTCCGCGCCGCCGAACGCGACGGTCGCGCCTTCGTCGATGCCCTTGTTGATGTAGCCCAGCACGCGGTTGCGTTGCGCGGTCGAGGACATCGGCCCGATCCGGGTGGTGTCGGTGTTCGGGTCGCCGACGGTGTACTTCGCCGCGGCGGCGGACACCATGTCGACGATCTCGTCGTGCCGGGACGCGGGTACGAGCATGCGCGTCCACGCGGTGCACGTCTGACCGCCGTTGATGTAGGCGTTCGCGACGCCCTTCTTCACCGCGGCCGGCATGTCGGCGTCATCGAGGATCACGTTGGCGGACTTGCCACCCAGCTCCAGCGCCACCCGCTTCACCGTGCCCGCGGCGGCAGTGGTGACGAGCTTGCCCGCACGGGTCGAACCGGTGAACGAGACCATGTCCACCCCGGGATGCGCCGCAAGCGCCTCACCGACAACGGGACCGGTGCCGTGTACGAGATTCGCCACCCCCGCGGGCACCCCAGCGGATTCGAGCACCGCCATGAACAGCCCGGCGGTCAGCGGGCTGATCTCGCTGGGCTTCAGCACAACGGTGTTCCCGGCACCCAACGCGGGGATGACCTTGGCGACGATCTGGTGCAGCGGGTAGTTCCACGGCGTGATGCAGCCCACCACCCCGATCGGCTCACGCAGCACCAGCGAGTTGCCGATCTCCTCGGTGAACGAGAACTCGCCGTCCAACAGGTCCGCCACGCCGTTGGCGACCGCGATCGGCAACGACGCCTGCACGTTGAGCGAGAACGAGATCGGTGAGCCCATCTCGGCGGTGATGGTCGCGGCCATCTCCTCGCGCCGCGCGCCCAGTTCGGCCGCGATTCGCCGGATCACGGCGACCCGATCGGCCACGGAGGTCTGCGACCAGCCGGCGAACGCTTTGCCTGCCGCTTGAACGGCCGCGCCCACATCGGCCGCGGTGCCCGCCGGGACGCCCGCGATCACCTCGTCGGTGGCCGGGTTCACCACGTCGATGGTTTCTCCCCCGCCGTCCAGCTGCTGGCCGTCGATGACGTGACCGGTGCGGGTAGTGACAGGGGCCGCCATGGGTACTCCCTTGAAGGTCGGTGGCATCGCAGGACACCACCGACCTTAGAACGTCAGTCGAAGTTCAGCTCACCCGTGCGGGTGCGCTTGAGCTCGTAGAAGTCCGGGTAGCCGGCCAGCAGCTTGGCGCCGTCGAATACGTCGAGGGCCTGCTGGCCGCGCGGGATGCTGTTGAGCACAGGACCGAAGAACGCGACACCGTCGACGTGGATGGTGGGCGTGCCCACGTCCATCCCGACCGGGTCCATGCCCTCGTGGTGGCTCTTGCGCAGGGCCTCGTCGTACTCCGCGCTGTCGGCCGCCTTCGCGAGCTCCGCGGGCAGGCCGACCTCCTCCAGGGACTCCAGGATGACCTCGTTGTAGTCGTCCCTGCGGCCCTGGTTGTGGAACCTTGTGCCGAACGCGGTGTACAGGTCGCGCAGCACCTCCTCGCCCTTGAGCTCGGCGGCGGCGATGGCCACCCGGACCGGCCCCCAGGCCTTGTCCATGAACTTGCGGTATTCCTCGGGCAGGTCACGGCCCTCGTTGAGGACCGCGAGGCTCATCACCCGGAACCTCAGGTCGATGTCACGGTGTTTTTCCACCTCGAGGATCCATCGCGACGAGATCCAGGCGAACGGACAAGTCGGGTCGAAGTAGAAATCGACCTTCGTGCGGGCAGTGTTGTCGGTGTCGGCGCTCATGTTCCGCACAACCGGATCGGCCGTCTACATCTTCCCGTCAGGCGTGATTGGATACCGTTGTCAACTACCAGCCGAACCTGAGGTGATCAGTGGCCGCCCCCAACCTGACCCGTGCCCAAGCCCAGCAGCGTGCCGAGCTGCTTGAGGTCGACTCCTACGCGATAGCGGTGGACCTGACCGATGGCGCAGGCCAGCCTGGGGAGCACACCTTCACCTCGCACACCACCGTCTCCTTCCGCAGCCGCCAGATCGGCGCGGACTCGTGGATCGACATCGTCGCCGAGTCAGTGCGGCGGGCTGTGCTCAACGGAGTCGAGCTGGACGTGTCCGACTACGACGAGTCGGTCGGCATCAAGCTGCCGAACCTCGCGGAGACCAACGAACTCGTCGTCGAGGCGCAGTGCCGGTACATGAACACCGGTGAGGGCCTGCACCGGTTCGTCGACCCGGTCGATAACAGCGTCTATCTGTACACGCAGTTCGAGACCGCGGACGCCAAGCGCGTGTTCACCTGCTTCGACCAGCCCGACCTGAAATCCGTGTACCAGATGACGGTCACCGCGCCCGCGGACTGGAAGGTCGTCGCCAACGCACCGGTCGAGTCCACCGAGCAGACCGAAACCGGTGCGGTGAGGCGGATTTTCGAGACGACCAAGCCGATGTCGACCTACCTGGTCGCGTTGGTCGCGGGCCCGTACGCGGAGTGGCGCGACGTGTACAGCGAGCCGGACCAGCCGGACATCCCGCTGGGCTTGTACTGCCGGGCCTCGCTGGCCGAGCACCTGGACGCCAAGCGGCTGTTCGAGGAGACGAAACAGGGTTTTGCCTTCTACCACAAGAACTTCGGCGTCCGGTACCCGTTCGGCAAGTACGACCAGGCGTTCGTGCCGGAGTTCAACGCGGGCGCGATGGAGAACGCGGGCTGCGTGACGTTCCTGGAGGACTACGTCTTCCGCAGCCGTGTCACCCGCTACCTCTACGAGCGCCGCAACGAGACGTTGCTGCACGAGATGGCGCACATGTGGTTCGGCGACCTGGTGACCATGCGCTGGTGGGACGACCTGTGGCTGAACGAGTCGTTCGCCACGTTCGCCTCGGTGTTCGCGCAGGCCTACGCGACCGAGTACAAGCACGCGTGGACCAGCTTCGCCAACATCGAGAAGTCGTGGGCCTACCGGCAGGACCAGCTGCCGTCCACCCACCCGGTGGCCTCGGACATCGTCGACGTGGAAGCGGTCGAGGTCAACTTCGACGGCATCACGTACGCCAAGGGCGCGTCGGTGCTCAAGCAGCTCGTCGCGTACGTCGGGGAGGACAACTTCCTGTCCGGCCTGCGGGTGTACTTCGACAAGCACGCGTGGGGCAACGCGACGCTGGCGGACCTGTTGGGCGCGTTGGAGGAGGCGTCCGGGCGTGACCTGTCGTGGTGGAGCGCGCAGTGGCTGGAGACGACCGGCCTGAACTCGCTGAGCCCGTCGTTCAAGGTCGACGCGGACGGCAAGTTCACCGAGTTCGCCGTGACGCAGGGCGGCGCCAAGCCCGGGGCCGGTGAGCTGCGCACGCACCGGGTCGCGATCGGCGTGTACGACGACGTGGACGGCAAGATCGTCCGAACCCATCGGGTCGAGGTCGACGTGGACGGCCCGCGCACCGAGATCCCCGAGCTGGCCGGCGTTCCGCGCGGCAAGCTGGTGCTGGTCAACGACGACGACCTGAGCTACTGCACGATGCGGCTCGACCCGGCCTCGCTGGAGACCCTGATCGACCGGATCGCCGACATCGCCGAGCCGCTGCCGCGCACGCTGTGCTGGTCGGCGGCGTGGGAGATGACGCGTGAGGCCGAGCTGAAGGCCCGCGACTTCGTCCAGCTGGTGATCAGTGGAGTGGCCGCGGAGACTGAGATCGGTGTGGTGCAGCGGCTGCTGCTGCAGGCGCAGACCGCGTTGTCCTCGTACGCCGACCCGGCGTGGGCGCCGGAGGGCTGGCGGCTGTTCACCGACCGGCTGGTCGAGCTGGTGCGCTCGGCCCAGCCCGGTTCGGACCACCAGCTCGGGTTCGTCGCCGCGCTGGCCTCGTCGGTGCTGGATGACGAGAAGGTCGCGCTGATCCGTGGCTGGCTGGACGGTTCGGCGCCGCTGGATGGCCTGGTCGTGGACACCGACCAGCGCTGGCGGCTGCTGATCACGCTGGTCGCGCACGGCGCCGCGGGCGCGGCGGAGGTCGAGGCCGAGCTGGAGCGCGACTCGACCGCGACCGGCAAACGGCACGCGGAGCGGGCGCTGGCGTTGCGGCCGGACGCGCAGGCCAAAGAGGAGGCTTGGCAGCGGGCCGTGCACGACGAGGAGCTGCCCAACGCCATCAACGAGGCGATCATCGCCGGGTTCTCCCACCCGGGCCAGAAGCAGCTGATCGCGTCCTACGCCGACCGGTACTTCGAGGACGTCGCCGGGGTGTGGGAGCGGCGTTCCAGTGAGCGGGCGCAGTCCATGGTGCTGGGCCTGTTCCCGGCGTGGAAGGTGGACCGCAGCACGGTCGAGGCGGCTGACGCGTGGCTGGCGCAGGAGCGTCCGCCTGCGTTGCGGCGGTTGGTTTCCGAGGGCCGGGCGGGCATCGTGCGTGCGCTCGCGGCACGGGAATTCGACCAGCAGGCATAGCAAAACCCTCGTGAGTGTTTCGGCCGGTTCTAACCGGCCGAAACACTCACGAGGGTTGAGCTGGGGTTTTAGTGGGCGGGGGTGCCTGCCTGGTCGGCGAGCATGCGCAGGCCGCTGACCAATCCGCCGACCAGGTCGCCTTCCTTGAAGGACGCGACGAGTGCCATCACGACCAGCTTGAGGCCGCGGTCGGGCAGGCGGCGGGACGCCTCCTCGCCGGTGACGATCTCGACCACGCGCTGTCCCGGTGAGACGGCGATCAGCGCGGCGTGGCTGGCGTCCTCAGTGGACGCGTGCAGGCGCTCGGCTTCCACCCGGGTGTCGGCGTTCTTGCCGTCGCCGAGCGGTCCGAGGTAGACGCTGAAGGACAGGCCTGCCGCGCGGGAGGCCAGCGTCAGCGCTTCGTCCAACCGGGACAGCTGGACCGGGGTGAACGGCAGTGCGGGCTTGGCTTCCTCGAAGGCCTTGGCCGCGGAGATCCGGCCCGTTGCCGTGACCACCGTGCCCTCCGGAAGCTGCGACTCGTCGATGACCGGTCCGGCCTTGACGACCTCACCAGCTGCCACGGGCACCTCCCCAAGCGGTCCGCGCGTGCTGCGCGGTGTCTTCTTCGTCCGTCGAGTGCGCCGGCTGCGCCGCACCCGCGGGGTTGGCCGTCCACCAGACAGGCGGGTAGTCCCAGTCCTGCCCAGGGCGGTACCTCGGGGTCTTGGCGGCACGCTCGCGCAGCGTCAGCAACGCCACGGCGCCGTAGATGGCCGCCGGGATCACTACGAAGACGAGAACTGTCTCGACCGGGCTCACGCGCTAAAGGTATCCGACCCTGGTCCACAAGGGCGCGTTGGGCCCGGCAGTCCAGGCTTGGTCCGGGACACGCTGGGCCGGTGGTCCAGGCTTGGCCCGGGGGACACCGCGCTTGGCCCGGCAGTCCAGAAGGGCACACATGCCCCGGTGGTCCAGCCGTCGCCGCGATCGTCCGCACAGCGCCGCCACCCGCACGCCTTCCGAACTCGGCAACGAACACCGCGCCCATTCGGTTCCAAGGCTGCACGACCGACCCGATCGAGTGACTTCCAGGGCTGCACGACCGACTCCAGCGAGACGGTTCCAAAGCCGCCACACCGACTCTAGCGGGGCGGGCGTGTATCACTCACTGGGAGCGTTCCGATTCCAGACAGTCGCATGTCCTGCGGCCTTGGTAATCCGTATGCGCCATGTGACTGCCGAGTATGTCCCGCGCCCGGCCGAGTCCGTGGTGGCGAACGGCCGCATCGAGTCCAAAACCGAACGGTTGGACTCTCTTGACGGCTTGCGACTTTTTCGAGCGACCCATAACTTTCACCTGTACGGACCTTGCGGACCCCGCTCGAAGCACTACTTCTCACATTTGAGTCACGAGGAGGCCCCGACATGACCACGATGCCGACCCCCGATCAGGCGACCATCGACGCTCTATTCGCTGCACTGTGTGATGGGTTTGCAGAGGGAACTCGTGTCACCGCGGGCACCAGGGTCGCTCGTGGCACCCGAGTCACCAGGGGAACGAGGGTGACCGCCAGCGCGGAAGGTACGCGCGTCACCTGCGGCACCAGGGTTACCCGCGGTACTCGTGTGACGCGGGGCACACGCGTCACGGCAGGCACGCGCGTCACCCGTGAAGGAACCCGCGTGACGCGTGAAGGAACCCGAGTCACCGCCGGCACGCGTGTGACATGCGGCACACGCGTCACCCGTGGAACGCGGGTTACCCGAGGCACCCGCGTGACCCGCGGGACTCGTGTCACCGCGGGTACGCGCGTTACGTCGTCCTGAGGCTTCCCGCTAAGCGGCGGGTTCGCCCAGGTAAGGCAGCCACAGCGGATCGGCGTCGGCCACCCCGGCCAGCAGGCGCCAGTGCGGTCCGCGTGGCGCCGCCGGTACTACCCGCAGGCGCCACCCCAGTTCACTGAGCAGCTTGTCGGCCTTCTTGTGATTGCACTTCGCGCAGCTGGCCACGCAGTTCTGCCACGTGTGGGGACCCCCACGACTGCGCGGCACGACATGATCTATAGTTTCCGCCCGGCCGCCACAGTAGGCACATCTGTAGCGGTCTCGGTGCATCAAGCCAGCACGAGTCAACGGCACGCGCCCGCGGTAGGGCACGCGCACGTAGTTGCTGAGCCTGATCACCGACGGGATCTCCACGCTCGACGTGGCGGAATGCATCACCATTCCGGTCGGATCACCGTGCACGACCTCAGCTTTGCCACAGACGACGAGCACCACGGCCCGCCGTAGTGGCAGCGCTGTGAGCGGCTCGAACGTGGCGTTGAGTAACAGGACCCTGCGGCGGCCCCACGAAGGGACCATGGGCGCAGGCGGCCCCGTAGCTACTGTCGACGCCGAACGCTGCTCCGCCACTGGCAGTTGCGTAGGCAGCGCTGTCAGCGACGCGCTCCCGGTGCCGGTTGCACCGAGTTTCACGTCGCTGATCGGAGTCGGTTTTCGGTCGGGCACGCGACCACCTCCACCGGGGTGCAAGCCATAGTCGACCACAAACCACACCCCTCGCGCACGTGTGTTGACATACGTGTCACGTCCCGGTTCGTCAAAACCCCCGTGAACGCGTGCTGAACGCGTGCGCCATAGCCTTGCCGCGTGACCTCGTCCCCACTCGCGAGATCGGACCGATGAACACACTAGGCCTCCAGCCCCCGACCTGCGTCAACGACGTTGGAACGCTCTGCAGGGCGGTGTTCGACATGACCGGCAACGCCTGGCTCTCGGGCGCGGTGAACTGGCTGGCCAACGCCCCGCTGCGGATCCTGATCATCCTGCTCGTGGCGGTCATCGTCCGATTTGTGGCGCGGCGCACAATCGACCGGCTCGCCCACGGCGCCAGCAACGGCAAGACCCCGCGCCTGCTGCGCCCGCTCAAGGAGCGTGCGCCGCAGACAGTCGGCGCTTTGGTGTCCGAGCGACGCCAGCAGCGGGCGCAGACCATCGGCTCGGTGATGAAGTCCTTGGTCTCGTTCCTGGTGTACGGCCTGGCATTCATATTGATCTTGGGAGAGATCGGGATCGACCTCGGGCCGATCATCGCCTCGGCGGGCATCGTCGGTGTCGCGATCGGTTTCGGTGCGCAGAACCTGGTCAAGGACTTCCTGTCCGGCGTGTTCATGATGCTGGAGGACCAGTACGGCGTCGGTGACATCGTGGACGTCGGCCCGGCCACCGGAACCATTGAATCCGTTGGGTTACGAGTCACCACGCTGCGCGATGTGAACGGCACGGTCTGGTACGTGCGCAACGGCGAGATCCTCCGGGTCGGCAACTCCAGCCAGGGCTTCGCGGTCGCCGTGGTGGACATCCCGCTGGGCTACAGCGCCGACATCGAGGCCGCGACCGAGGTGATCCAGCGGATCGTCACCGACGAGGTGGCCAACGAACCGGTGTCCGAGGACGTGCTGGAACCACCGGAGCTGCTGGGTGTGGACAAAGTCACACCGGAGAGCATCACCGTGCGGCTGACGGTGAAAGTCCGCGCCGGACGCCAGTGGGCGGTGCAGCGTGCGTTGCGTGCGCGGATCATCCCGGCGTTGGAGGAAGCGGGCATCGAGCCGCCCCTTGGCCGACTCTTCGGCCAGAAGTAGGACAATGGTGGAGTGACGCAGGCGCAGAGTTTCTATCAGGCCGTCGGCGGCGAGGAAACGTTCCACCGGATCGTGGCGAGGTTCTACGCCGAGGTGGCCCGCGACGAGATCCTCCGGCCGCTGTATCCGGAGGAGGACCTCGGTCCGGCCGAGGAGCGGCTGCGGCTGTTCCTGATGCAGTACTGGGGCGGGCCGCACACGTATTCGGACAACCGCGGCCACCCGCGGTTGCGGATGCGGCACGCGCCCTTCCAGATCGGTCCCCTGCAGCGCGACGCGTGGCTGCGGTGCATGCGCATCGCGGTCGATGAGGCAGGGTTGTCCGAGGAGCACCGCAAGCAGCTGTGGGGCTACCTGGAAATGGCCGCGAACAGTCTGCTCAACAGCTGGGTCTGAGACCGATCTCGCTGAACAGATAACGGTTTTCCAGCCCGAACTGACCCTTCTCGATGGCAGGATGACCCACCGTGCCAGTACAAGCCGACGGACAATGGTGGCAGCACGCTGTCTTCTACCAGGTCTACGTCAGATCGTTCGCCGACTCGGACGGCGACGGGATCGGTGACCTGGATGGAATCCGGTCGCGGCTGGGCTACCTTGAGCTGCTCGGCGTGGACGCGCTGTGGCTGACGCCGTTCTTCACCTCGCCGATGGCCGACCACGGTTACGACGTGGCGGATCCGCGTGACGTCGATCCGGTCTTCGGTGATCTGGCGAAGTTCGATCTGCTGGTGGCCGAGGCACACGAGCGCGGTATCCGGGTGACGATCGACTTGGTGCCCAACCACACCAGCGACCAGCACCCGTGGTTCGTCGCGGCGGTCGAGGCCGGGCCGGGATCGCCCGAGCGTGACCGCTACTGGTTCCGGCCGGGTGCGTACCCGCCGAACAACTGGACGAGCATCTTCGGCGGGCCGGCGTGGAGCCAGTTACCGGATGGCGACTGGTACTTGCACTTGTTCGCGCCCGAGCAGCCGGACCTGAACTGGGCCAACCCGGAGGTCGCGGCCGACTTGGAGCGCACGTTGCGGTTCTGGCTCGACCGTGGGGTCGACGGGTTCCGCATCGACGTGGCGCACGGCATGGCCAAGCCGGAGTCGTTGCCGGACATGGATCCGTCGGTGCGAGAGGGTTCCGGGCTGTTGCACGACAACGCGGTCGATCCGCGGTTCGACAACGACGGCGTGCACGAGGTCCATCGGATGATCCGCAAGGTCCTCGACGGCTACCCCGACACCATGGCGGTCGGCGAGATCTGGGTGAAGGGCGACGACCGGTTCGCTCGCTACCTGCGGCCCGACGAGCTGCACCTGGGCTTCAACTTCCGGCTTGTGGACGCGGACTTCGACGCCGACGCGGTGCGCCTGGCCATCGAGTCCTCAATGCACGCGGCCGCTGACAGCACTCCCACTTGGACACTGTCCAACCACGACGTCGTACGGCACGTAACGCGTTATGGCGACGGTGATCTCGGGTTGCGGCGTGCGCGGGCGATGACGTTGGTCGAGTTCGCTCTGCCGGGAGCCTTGTACATCTACAACGGCGAGGAACTCGGGCTGCCGACGGTCGAGTTGCCGGAGTGGGCGTTGCAGGACCCGATGTGGAAGCGGTCCGGGCACACCAAGCGTGGCCGCGACGGCAGCCGCATTCCGGTGCCGTGGGAGGGCACTGAGCCGCCGTACGGCTTCTCCACGACTGCGAACACGTGGCTGCCGATGCCGTTGGAGTGGGCGCCGTTGACCGTCGAGGCTCAGTTGGAGGACGAGGACTCGACGCTGTCGCTGTACCGGCACGCGATCGAGCTGCGCAAGACCCATCCGGCGTTCGCCGGGACCGAGGTCGAGTGGTACGGCGCGCCCGCCGGGTGCTTCGCGTTCCGCCGCAGGGGCGGCGGGTTGATCTGCGCGTTGAACACCTCACCGGCGCCCGTGCCGGTGCCTCCGGGTGAGGTGCTGCTGGCCAGCGAGCCGCTCGTGGACGGCCAGCTGCCGCCCGACGCCGCTGTGTGGCTGGTCTAGGGAACCTAGGAGGCGCTGAAGTCGCCGCCCATGTCGGCGGCGCCCGCGTCGTCCGAGTCGTCGGTGACGGCGTCATAGACGTAGAGACCTGCCGCGAGCGCCGCGGCGCCGCGCAGGCCGTCACCGAGCCTGGAGTGCTTGTTCTGCACCACGTACGGCTGCTGCTCCGGTGCGGCTGGACGTGGTTCCGGCCACGGCTCGGGCTGCGGGAACGTCTCCGCCAGCCACTCCTTGGCTAACGCGTCGTCGGCAGGCTTGTCGTCCGCGGGTTTCTCGCTCATGACCACAGCATGCACCCTGACCGCGCCGAATGCTCCTTACAAGAGTCAAACGAGCAAAGGCAGAAGGGCGTGACGGCGGCGTACGACGGCACCGAACCGGGCGTCGATGCGCAGCCAGGAGTCGGTCGCGGTCACCCGGACACGCTCGTCGGGTCCTTCGTTGCCGATGAACCCCATGCCGGACATGGCGAACAGGCACCGCAACGGCACCTTGATCTCCATGCCGTCGCTGCTGACCGTCAGCACGGTCTGGTCGAGCAGCGACGCGGGCGGCGTGCCGTGCGGGCCGACGTTCTCGCGCGCGACCGTCAGGCCACGGTCTGCGAGCGAGGACACGACCTCGGCGGGCAGTTGGTCGATGACCTGCCAGCCCTGGCCGGGCGGCAGGGCGGAACGCCACATGAGGTCACGCGGCAGGCCTGGGTCGACCGTCTCGCCGCGCACGATAGCCAACGCCGCAAGCAGGTCATTGGCGGAGACGGTCACGTCGTCCGGCTTCATCTCCCCCCGGACTGTGCGGGTGGCGAGCACGTCGAACGGCGTCGCCACCCACGCGTCGATGAGCTGTTCTCCGGTGTTCACGCTGGTCCGGGCTTTGAGCCGGACCACCGAGTCGCCGTCGAGCCGCACCGCCCTGGCGACGAACGCGCCAAGGTCGTCCCGCTCGTGCGAGTCACCGAAAGTAAGCTCAGACACCTCTAGTCGCCCCCGGACCGCCAGCCAGCAAGGAAGTCCCGTTCCGCGTCGGTCAGGCGCCGGGGCCTCTCGTTCTGTAAATCGTACGGCGCCAGGGTGACATCCGCGACGACCCCCACCTTGTCGTCCTCCGAGGGTCCACAGTGGACCTCCTGGTGGATGGTGAAGTCCGCGACCCGCATCCGGGTGATCGACAGGGCCACGCGGAACGGGTTGCCGTTGACGAAAAGCGGTGCGTGGTACACCGCTTCCAGCCGCGCGACGACCAGCCCGCCGTCGACCATGCCCGCGCCGTGCCGGGCTCCTTCGCCGTACAGCAGCTGGAGCCTGGCCTCCTCGAGCAGCGTGATCGTCTGCGCGTGGTTGACGTGCCGGTAGGAGTCCATATCGGACCACCGCGGCCAGACCGTCGCGTAGAACACACCCACCGCGAACCTCCCGAACTTCAGCGAATCATGCTGCGGATCTGGCGTGCGGCGACCGACAGCATGGCCAGATCCAGCCGGCTGGCCGAGTGCCGCAGCTCGTCGAGCGCCGTGCGGGCCCTGGCCAGCCGGGAGGCGTTCGCCTTCTCCCAGTTCTCGATCTTCTGCTGCGCACTCTGGCCGGGGTCGCTGTGCTGCAACGCGTCCAGCGTGATCGACCGCAGCGACGAGTACACGTCGTCCCGCAACGCCAGTCGCGCCAAAGCATGCCAGCGGTTGCCGCGTTCCAGGCCGCTGATGAACGTCAGCACTTGGTCGACGTCGAGGTGGTCGGCCATGGCGTAGTACAGCTCCGCGGTCTCCAGCGGGCTGCGTTCCATGTCCATCCCGGCCTCGCGCTCGGCCAGTTCGGCCACCTCGATCACGTCCAGCAGGCCGTACCCGTCCAGCAGCGCGGCGACCCGCCTGGCCAGCCCCTCGGGCACGCCGTGGTGGACCAGCTCGGCGGTGTCGTGCTCGACGGCCTGCTTGGCCTGGCCGCGCAGCAGGTCACCGACCTTGGGCGCGATCACCTTGACCACCCGGGAGAACCGGTTGATCTCCGCGCCGACCGCGAGCGGCTGCGGCCGGTTGGACAGCAGCCAGCGTGAGGCGCGGTCGAGCAGCCGCCGGGTCTCCAGGACCATCATGTCGGCGATCTCGGTCGGGATCCGGTTGTCCAGCGCGTCGATCTCCCGCCAGATGGCCGGCAGGTCGTACACCCTGGTCACCACAGTGAACGCACGCACAGCGTCGGTGGCCGACGCGTTGATCTCCTCGGCCAGCCGGAACGGGTAGGTGATCCCGGCGCCGTCGATGACCTCGTTGGCCAGCAGCGTCGTGGTGATCTCGCGGCTGAGCGGGTGCGCGGCGATCGCGTCGCCGAACCGTTCCCGCAGCTGGCTCGGGAAGTACTCGGGCAGGCGGCCGGCGAACACGCCCTGGCTGGGCAGCTCGCTGGCCAGCAGCTCTTCCTTGAGGCCGAGTTTGACGTGCGCGAGCAGGGTCGCCAGTTCCGGTGAGGTCAGGCCCTCGCCCGCCTTCTCCAATTCCTTGAACTTCTGCGCCGAGGGCAACGCCTCCAGCTCACGGTCCAGTCCGCTGTTCTCCACCATTTCGGCGACCAGGCGGGCGTGCACCGACAGCATCGGCGCGGCGTGCGCCCGGCTGACGCCCATCACCGCGTTCTGCCGGTAGTTGTCGGCCAGGACCAGGTCCGCGACCTCGTCGGTCATCTCGGCCAGCAGCTCGTTGCGCTGCTGCCCGGTCAGCTTCCCGCTGGTGAGCAGGTGGTCCAGCATGATCTTGATGTTGACCTCGTGGTCGGAGCAGTCCACCCCGGCCGAGTTGTCCAGCGCGTCGGTGTTGACCTTGCCGCCTGCGCGGGCGAACTCGATCCGGCCGCGCTGGGTCAGGCCCAGGTTGCCGCCCTCACCGACCACCTTGACGCGCAGGTCCGAGCCGTTGACCCGGATCGCGTCGTTGGCCTTGTCGCCGACGTCGCCGTGCGACTCGCTGGACGCCTTGACGTACGTGCCGATGCCGCCGTTCCACAGCAGGTCGACCGGGGCCAGCAGGATCGAGCGCATCAGCTCGAACGGCGAGAGCTTGGTGGTGCCCTCGGGCAGGCCGAGCGCCTCGATGATCTCCGCGCTCAGCGGGATCGACTTCGTGGTGCGTGGCCAGACCCCGCCGCCCTTGCTGATCAGCGACCGGTCGTAGTCGTCCCACGAGGATCGCGGCAGCTCGAACATGCGCCGCCGCTCGGCGTAGGACCTGGCCGCGTCCGGGTTGGGGTCGATGAAGATGTGCCGGTGGTCGAACGCCGCGACCAGGCGGATGTGCTCGGACAGCAGCATCCCGTTGCCGAACACGTCACCGGACATGTCGCCGACGCCGACGACCGTGAAGTCCTGGGTCTGGGTGTCCACGCCCAGCTCACGGAAGTTGCGCTTCACGCTCTCCCACGCGCCGCGCGCGGTGATGCCCATGGCCTTGTGGTCGTAGCCGACCGAACCACCGGACGCGAACGCGTCACCAAGCCAGAAGCCGTAGTCCTTGGCGACCTCGTTGGCGATGTCGGAGAACGTCGCCGTTCCCTTGTCCGCCGCGACCACGAGGTAGCTGTCGTCGCTGTCGTAGCGCACGACCTGAGGCGCGGGGACCGTCTTGCCCGCTTGCAGGTTGTCGGTCAGGTCCAGCAGGCCGGAGATGAACATGCGATAGCACGCGATGCCCTCGTTCAGCTGCGCCTGACGGTCCAGGCCAGGGTCGCCGGTCGCGGCGGGCGGGCGCTTGACCACGAACCCGCCCTTCGCGCCGACCGGCACGATCACGGCGTTCTTCACCGCCTGCGCCTTGACCAGGCCGAGGATCTCGGTGCGGAAGTCCTCGCGGCGGTCGGACCACCGCAAGCCGCCTCGTGCCACGGGCCCGAACCGCAGGTGCACGCCCTCCACGCGCGGCGAGTACACGAAGATCTCGAACCGCGGCCGCGGCTGGGGCAGCTCCGGCACCGCACGCGGGTCCAGCTTCATCGCCAGGTACGGCCGCGGGTTGCCCTCCGCGTCGCGGACCATGTAGTTCGTCCGCAGCGTGGCGTTGATCAGGGTCAGCAGGCTGCGCAGGATCCGGTCCTCGTCGAGGCTGGTGACCTCGTCGATCATCCCGGTGATCTCGTCGACCTGGCTCTTCACGCTCGACAGCCGGGTCTGCTCCTCCGTGCCGACGTTGAACCGGCACTCGAACAGCTTCACCAGCGCCGTCGCGACGTCGGTGTGCTTGAGGACGGTGTCCTCGATGTAGTCCTGGCTGAACGGCGTACTGGCCTGCCGCAGGTAGCGGGAGTACGCGCGCAGGATCGTGGCCTGCCGCCAGCTGATGCCCGCGCGCAGCACCAGCGCGTTGAATTTGTCCACCTCGGCGTCGCCGCGCCACGCCGCCGCGAACGCGTCCTGGAACTGGGTCCTGACCAGCTCGATGTCCTCGTCGGTGCGGTCCTGAAGCACCGACGGGTCAAGGCGCAGGCCGAAGTCGTAGATCCACCACGCGACACCGCTGTCGTTGCGCAGCTCGTACGGGCGCTCGTCGATCACCTCGACGCCCATCGCCGTCAGCACGGGCAGCACCTGCGAGAGCGTGACGCCGTCACCGCACAGGTAGAGCTTGAACCGCCGCTCCCCCGGCTTGGGGTCCTCGGGGACGTAGAACCGGATGTCCATGTCGCCCTCGTGCTCGAGGGCTTGCAGCCTGCGCAGGTCGTGCAACGCCTCAGTGGCGGTGAAGTCCTCCTTGTAGGCCTCGGGGAAGATGCCCGCGAGACGCTGCCCCTGCTGGGAGGCGGACTCCGTGCCGATCGACACCACTCCGGTCGCGCCGTTGCCGGTCTTCTCCCGCTGCTCGGCGACCACGGCCTCGGCCATCAGGTCTTCCCAGCTGCGGATGGCCTCGGCGAGCCGCTCCTGGATGCGCGGCACGTCCGGCTCGATCTGCTGCTGGCGCTGCGGGTCGGTGTGCACGGTGAAATACACCTGGGCGAGTGAGAACTCGCCGATCCGCGCGTTGTACTCCAGGTTGTTGCCGTTCAGCTCGGCCAGCAGGACCTCCTGCATGGCCAGCCGGGTCGTCGTGGTGTACCGGTCGCGCGGCAGGAACACGAAGCACGAGAAGAACCGGCCATAGGGGTCGCGGCGCAAGAACAGCCGCAGCCTGCGTCTGTCGGCCAACGCGATGACGCCGGTCGCGGTGGCGTACAACGATTCCGCGGTGGACGAGAACAGTTCCGCGCGCGGCCAGTTCTGGATGACCTCGAGCATCCGCTGGCCGGAGTAGGACTCCAGCGGGAACCCGGCCTCGTGGATCACCTCGCGCACACGCCGCTCGACAACCGGGATGTCCAGGACGTTCTCGTGCAGCGCGGTCGTGGTGAACACGCCGAGGAACCGGTGCTCGCCGGTGACTTGGCCGTTCTCGTCGAACGTCTTCACGCCGACGTAGTACGGGTAGACCGATCGGTGCACTGTGGACGGAGCGCTCGCCTCGGTGAGCACGAGCAGCTTCGGCGCCAGCGCGGTCGTCACGATCGAGTCAGGGCCCGCGGTCAGGCTGCGCGCGGCGAGGCTGTCCTGGCGCAGGACGCCCAGACCGGTCGCGAGCACGGCCTTCAGCGCGGGGTCGCCATCGCCCTGGACCAGCTCGTACTGCCGGTAGCCAAGGAACGTGAAGTGCCCGTCGGCCAGCCAGCGCAGCAGCGCGATGCCGTCGTGGATGTCGGTGCCCTCCAACGGCGGCGGGTCGGCCTCGAGCTGATCGGCGAGGTGCCGGGCCTGACCGGCCATCTTGGCGGCGTCCTCGACGACCTCGCGGACATCGTTGAGCACCGAGTACAACCCGGTGGCGATGGCCCGGCCCCGATCAGGGTCCGTGACCAGGTCGATCTCGATGTACATCCAGGACTCGACCAAAGCGTCCGCGGGCGGTTCGCCCGGGTCGGCGGTCGGCAGGACCTCGTGAAGCTTTCCGGCGACATCCCGGCGCACCACGACGATGGGGTGCACCACGCGCTGAACCTGCACGCCACTGCGGACAAGCTCGGCGCTGACGGACTCGACGAGGTAGGGCATGTCGTCGGTGACGATCTGGATCACGGTCGACGTGGTGGACCAGCCGTCCGCCTCGGCCGTCGGGTTGATCGGCCGGATCACCGGACGCCCGGGCACTCGCCGCTCGGCCAGGTCGAGGTGCGCCCGCACGGCGCCGACCAGGTCGGCCGGAGCGAAGTCGATGACCTCCTCCGGTGGCACGTAGCGGTAGTAGAGCCGGATCAGGTCGGCGATCTCGGTGGCCGATCCGGCGGCCTGCGCCACCAGCTCGTCCCTGATCTGCTCAGGGCTGGCCGGTGCGGCGGCTTTGGCCGCGACGGGATTCGGATGGGACTGGACTCCAGTCGAGGTCATGTTCTCCAGGCTCCACGCTCGTCGGCACCCTGTGCGGCACTCCGTTGTGCCAGTTTGTTGTGCCAGCTGCGGCCTAACCCTAGTTGGCCGCGCCTGTGAGCCATGCAACCACCAGTGGGACTTGATATTCATTTAGGGGGCTTCAATAGCCTGTTTCGCCCCTATGCCGATCGGTGTCCTCACCAGTTGCCGTCTCAAGGCCCTCATAGGCGGACAGAACGTCCTCATCCGGGGTCTCGGACGTTGACGACTGGTACGCCACAAGGGCTTCCGCGAGCAAATCGGCCAACTTCAAGTCGGTCCGTTCCCGACGCCGCAACCGGCTGGGCCGGTCGTCGCCGGCCTCATCGGAGGCCCGTTCAGCGCGCCGGCGCGGCCTTTCCGGCCGCCCCTCGGTGAGTCGGCGTTTGGACAATTCGTCGACACCAGATGCGGAAAGCCGGCGAGCGACGGCGGATTCGTCCGGCTGAATCGGTTTCTCGACCGGTTCAGTGGCCTTGCCGACACCCGATTCGCCGACAGCCGGACGCCGCGACAAACCCTCCGGGCCCAACGAAAACACTTGTGGGGTATTGGTGGGAAAGTCATCCACTGGACCGGACTGTTCCGGCGGCAGTGCTTCTTCGCGGTGCTGGGTGGGTAGCGGGTCTTGTCGCTGGGCGGTAGGCGGCGGGTTTTGTCGTTGGGAGGTATCTGGCGCGTCCGGACGTTGGGAGGTGGGCGGCGGGTCGTGTTGTTGGGAGGTGGCCAGCAGGTCCTGCCGCTGCTGGATGGGCGCCGGGTCCTGTTGCTGGGATGTGGGCAGCGCGTCCGGCCGCTGGTATTCGGGCAGGGCGTCCTGTCGCTGTCGGGCGGGAAGCGCGTCTTGTCGTTGAGAGGTAGGCAGTGCGTTCTGCCGCTGCTGGATGGGCGGCGCGTCCTGCCGTTGGGTGGTGGACAGCGCGTCTTGCCGTTGCGGGGGCGGCACCGGCGACTCGCTCCGGCGCTCGGGCTCGTCCTGGCCCACCGGTTCAGGTGCCCGGCGGCGGCCCGGCCTGGTTTCGTGGTCGGGTACAGGGTTTTGATTGTCCACTGAGGACCGAGCTTGGGTTCCGGAGTCGCTCGGGCCGGACGTTTGCCCCAGGATCGCTTCCCGCAGCGAGGAAGCGTCGGAACGGATGCGTGGTGTCCGCGAATCGGACGCCGACCGACCGGTGTCCTCACCGAGAATCGCTTCCAGCCCAAGGGATTCGGACACGTTCGGCCGGGTTTTCTCGCCGGGCCGCTGCCTTTCGCCGAACTCGTCGGAGATGGCGGCGCGGTTGGTCGACTCCGGCATCCTCCTGCGACCAATGGGCTCGCCCAGCGCGTCGCGCTCCGGTGCCCCAACTCTGCGGCCACCCAGTGCGTCGCGCTCTGGCACGTCAGCTCCGCGCCCGGCCAGTGCGTCGTGCCCCGCAGCGTCAGCTCGGCCGCCGCCCAGCGCGTCGTATCCCAGTGCTTCAGCCCCGCTGCCAGCCGGTGCGTCTCGCTCAAGGCCCTCTGGGTCCGGCATGCGGCGGCGGCCCGCGTATCCGCCGAGCGTCTCGGCCTCGCCACGGACGTCCGACGATTCGCTTTCCGGGCCAACCGGATCCGGCTTCCTTCGCCGCCCTGCCGATTCGGCCAGTTCCTCGTCGCTTGGGTCCGGTTTGCGGCGGCGGCCGACGTCAGCCGGGTCGAGTGACGTGCCGCGCTGGTACTCGAAGTCGTCCAGGGTGTCGGGTTTTCGGCGGCGTCCGGTTCGCTCTGGGGCGCTCGGCGCTTCCAGACTGACGACGTCGTCTTCCGGCACGCGTCGCCGACCGGATTCCAAGGCCTCTTCAGGCATTCGTCGCCGACCGGGCTCGGGCTCCTCTTCAGGCACGCGTCGCTGACCGAACTCCGGCGCGTCTTCGGGCGTCAGCCGGCGGCCCGTGGACTCCGGCTCAGTCGGCCATGCGTCCTGGATTCGACGGCGGACCGTCGATTCCCCCGGCGCCGTGCGGCTTTCTGGGTTCGCGCCGCCTTGAGCTTCGCTGTCGTCCGGCCATTCCGGCATGCGGCGGCGTCCGGTCGACTGGCCGATGTCCGGCTTCGGCGGCTCCATGCGAGAGGAGAATTCGGGTTCTTCAAAGGGTTCCGGCATGCGGCGCCGCCCCGTCGACTCGCCCGGCGTCGCGCTGGCTTGCGGAGGTTCGTCTGCGTCCGGCATTCGGCGGCGGCCGGTTGTCTCTGGGTCGTCGTCTGGTTCCACCGCGCGGCGGGTCGGGTCGCGGGGAAGAGCGAGGCGGCGTGCCCTGGGATTGTCCGGGTCCAGCTCCGATGTCCAGCGGCGGCGTTGCGGGTCTGGGTCGGCGTCCGGGTCCTCTGGCGCGGGGATGTCCGGTCCGGTCGGGAACCTGGGGCGTGGGCTGGGCTTCTCCAACGGATCGTTGCCTGGCTCTGGCTGATCCGGTTCGGTTGGGCGCCTGCGTCGGCCGGGCGGGGGTTCCACGTCGGGGTCGGGCGGTATCGGCACCTCCGGGCTGTCCGGGGGCGTGGGGATCTCGTCCGGGTCCGGCGGCTGCGGGATGGAGGCGCGCTCCGCTTCCTCGGCCGCGGCCAGGATCTCGTCGCCGGTGTTGCTGTAGGTCTCCATCGGCTGGTTGATCGCGTACTGGTCGTAATCCGCCGAGGGATCGGCCTTGAACGCGTCCGGTGCGCGTCGACGGCCGCCGCTGCCGCGGGTGATGTCCAGCCGATCGAGTACTGAACGGCCGCCTTCCGCCTCGGCACTGTCGTCCTGTGGCATACCGGGCTCATCGGCAGACGGCCATTGCCTTCCGTAGTCCGGTAACGGGAATCCGGCCAGATATTCGGCCATCTCGGGGTCCGCGACGTCACTCTGCAGGCCGGCGTACTCCTGGATGAAGGTGTAGCCGCTGTCCTCGGGCGGGAGGTCGTAAAGCGGCTCGACGGACTGCCAGTCCGGGCGCTCGGACTCCTGCTCGGTGTGTGTCAGCGCTTCACGTGCCGCGCTGAGCAGCGCGTCTTCGCTTGTGCCTTCCTGGTACTGGGCGACGCCGGTGCTGACGTTGACGCCCCGCGCGGGGTCTTCGGGGTCCCAGTCGGACGCAGACACTGTCTCGCGCAGGGTGGCGGCGAACTGCTCGGCCTCGTCCCTGGTCGTGTCGGGCAACAACACGGCGAGCTCACCTTCTTCCGGCCTCGCCAGCTCGGCGTCGTGCGGCGCCATGTCGCGGACATGATCGGCCAAGGACGTGAGCACATCCGGGTCGATCTCCGGCGGTATGCGGCCGGCGCCGACCGTGTCGATTGCCTTGATCAAGGCGGCGCTGAACCGGTCGGTGCTGTCCGGATCCTTCTTGTGTGGCTCGGGCTCGGGTTCGTCGCCGCTCGGCTCAAGCCGGACCAGCGTGAGCGCGGTCGGCCTGGCCTGACGACGGGCCGCGGCCAGCCTGCGGCGCAGGCCCTGCCGGTTGAGCAGGCCGGTCTCCTCATCACGCTCGTTCTGCGACGGGTCTGGCCACTTTGGTTTGTCGGCGTCGGCGGCGCGCCTGCCCTTCGGACGGCTCGGCTTGTCACTGGCGCTGCCGACCGCGGCGCTAGCAGTGGTGGCCCAGTCCTCTTCAGACTCAACTTCAGCGATATTCGCGGCGTCGCGCTCGGCGTCGTCGGCGTGCATGTCTTCGGCGGCGCGGTCCACGGCGGCGCGACCGACAACGCGGTCAACGGCAGCCGGGTCAGCACCGGCCCACTCGGGCGCCGCACGGTCGGCGGCGATGAGGTCGGATCCGGCGCGGGTCTGCCCAGCGAGGTCCATGGCCGCTCGTTCCCTGGCGACCATCTCCCACCCTGCGAGCTCCCGGCCGAGGATGTCGTGCGGGCTGCTGCCACCCGCCCCACTCGCAGCCAACCCAGAGGTCCCGGGGGCCCCGCCCCCGCCCCCCTCCCCTCCGCCGCCTCCCGTTGTCCCCGCCCCGCTCCTGGTTCCGAATGCGCTTTCGTACCCCGCACCCGTGCCTATGCCCGCGCCCGCGCCTATGCCCGTGCCGTAGCTCGCACCCGCGCCGGTTTCGGCGCCCGTGCCCACGCCCGTGCCGGTTCCCACGCCCGCTCCTGCGTCGGTTCCTGCGCCGGCGCCCGTGCTGTCTGTTGCCGTGGGCTCGCCTGTGCTGGCGCTTCTGCGCCTGCCCACGCGTTCGCTTGGGTCGCCGGTGCCTGCGTCGTCGGCCACGCCGAGGCTGGACGCGAGGTCGTAGCCTCGGGTGGTCAGGGTTGGGTAGCCCTCCAGGTCGTAGCTCACGCTGTAGTCCTGGGACACCAGGCCGTAGCGCTCGGTGGCTGATTGGCTTGCCGCCGCTTCGTAGTCCTGGCTTGCGGTGGCTGCCACGTCGTAGCCCTCGGTGCCTCGGCCTGTGCGTTCGTAGCCGACGCTGTCGTAGGTGCCCGCGCCCCGGTTTGGACGGGGTCGGGGGCCTGGGCCGATTCCTCGGCCCGCGAGTTCCCGGCCGGACATCTCACGGCTCGCGGCCTCGCGGCTGCTCACCTCTGTTCCGGTTGCGTCGGGGTTGGACCTGGCCGGGGTCCGGACCACGCGGCGCAACAGGGATTCCGTGTCGTCGGGCAGCCTTGTTCCCGCGCCGAGCTCCTCGAGGACGATCAGACGGGCCAAGGTGTCGGCTCTGAGTCTGCGTTGCTCAGCTGCCCGTGCTGAGCGCAGCGAGTTCAGGGCCTCGGTCAGTTCTCCGTCGGCTTCTTGGGCGTACGCAAGCGATGTCAGGACATCGGCGAGCAGTCCGTCCAGCTCGTGTCTGCGGGCGACTCGCACTATCTCCGCGAGCAGTGCGTGTGCTTCCTTGGCTCGTCCGGCTGGGAAGTGCACGCGGGTGGCGAGGATGAGCATCAGCCGCCCGATCGCAGCGGCCGATGTCGCCCGCACCGGTTGGGTCAGCGTCTGATCGGCTTGGCCGACCGCCGCGGTCTCCTCGCCGGCGTCCAGCAGCGCGCTGACCATCTCCAGGCCCAGCTCTGCCCGTGCCTGCCCGGAATCCGTTCCAGGATCGGACAAGCCGTCGAGCAGGGTCATGCCTTCCGTGGCCGCCGCGACCGCTCCGGTGGCATTGCCCCACCGGCGTCGGAAGGACGCGATCCGCGCACACAACAGAGCACGCAGGATCCGCCGGACGTCACCGCTCAACATGTCGTCGGCGGCGTACAGGCGGTCGGCTTCGGAAAGCACCTCGTCGATGATCTCCAGCCGCCCGGCTTGTGCCAGGCCGCCGACGATCTCGGCGAGCGCACCTGCCCGCACCGCGGGCCGGGTATCACTTCCTTCCAGCATGGGACGGACCAGGACGAAAGCACTTCCGGTCAGGCCGACCGCGCGGGTACTCGCCGCCAGGTCGACCCGGACCGATCCGGCGAGGTCACGCTCGCCGGCGTTCTCGGCATCGCGCAGGGCAGACACGGCCGGCTCCACCGCCTCGGCGTGTTTGCCGAGTCGCACCAGGGCAGCGACCATCAGGGCGTTGGCGCGCAACGCAAGCGCCCGGTCCTTGGCCGCGCCGGCAAGCGTCGCCGCCTGCCGCGCGAAGACCAAGGTGAGCTCAGGTGCGCACCACCTCAACCGGTCGGCGGTCTCGGCGAGCAGTTCGCCGTCCGTTGTCCCGCCGTCCGACCAAGTTCCTTTTCTGCCCGCCGTCACCTGTGCGGCCGCCTAATCCCGGGTCAGCTTGCGGTACGTGACCCGGTGTGGCCTGGCTGCCTCCGCGCCGAGCCGCTCGATCTTGTTCTTCTCGTAGCCCTCGAAGTTTCCTTCGAACCAGAACCACTTGCTCGGGTCCTCGTCGGTGCCCTCCCACGCCAGGATGTGGGTGGCCACGCGGTCGAGGAACCACCGGTCGTGCGAGATGACCACGGCGCAGCCGGGGAACTGCTCAAGCGCGTTCTCCAGCGAACCGAGCGTCTCGACGTCCAGGTCGTTCGTGGGCTCGTCGAGCAGGATCAGGTTGCCACCCTGCTTGAGGGTCAGCGCGAGGTTGAGCCGGTTGCGCTCGCCACCGGACAGCACGCCCGCGGGCTTCTGCTGGTCCGCTCCCTTGAACCCGAACGCACTGACGTACGCGCGGGACGGCATTTCGACCTGGCCGACGTTGATGTAGTCCAGTCCCCCCGACACGACCTCCCACACGTTCTTGTTGGGGTCGATGCCGGCCCGGTTCTGGTCCACGTAGGACAGTTTGACCGTCTCGCCGATCTTGACGGTACCGCTGTCCGGCTGCTCAAGGCCCACGATGGTCTTGAACAGAGTGGTCTTGCCGACGCCGTTGGGGCCGATCACGCCGACGATGCCGTTGCGCGGCAGGTCGAACGTGAGACCTTCGATCAGGGTGCGGTCGCCGAAGCCCTTCTTGAGGTCGTTGACCTGGACCACGACGTTGCCCAGACGCGGGCCCGGCGGGATCTGGATCTCCTCGAAGTCGAGCTTGCGGGTCTTCTCAGCCTCGGCCGCCATCTCCTCGTACCGCTCGAGGCGGGCCTTGGACTTGGTCTGCCGCGCCTTGGCGTTGGAGCGGACCCACGCCAGCTCCTCCTTGAGGCGCTTCTGCAGCTTCGCGTCCTTCTTGCCCTGCACGGCAAGCCGTTCGGCCTTCTTCTCCAGGTACGCGGAGTAGTTGCCCTCGTAACCGTGGGTGCGGCCACGGTCCAGCTCGAGGATCCACTGCGCGACGTTGTCGAGGAAGTACCGGTCGTGGGTGACAGCGAGGATCGCACCCGCGTACGAGGCGAGGTGCTGCTCGAGCCACAGCACGCTCTCGGCGTCCAGGTGGTTCGTGGGCTCGTCGAGCAGAAGCAGGTCGGGCTTGGACAGCAGCAGCTTGCACAGCGCGACTCGACGGCGCTCGCCACCGGAAAGCACCTTCACGTCGGAATCCGGCGGCGGGCAGCGCAGGGCGTCCATCGCCTGCTCCAGCTGGGAGTCCAGGTCCCACGCGTCGGCGTGGTCCAGGGCCTCCTGCAGCTTGCCCATCTCCTCCATCAGCTCGTCGGAATAGTCCGTCGCCAGCTGTTCCGCGATCTCGTTGAACCGGTCGAGCTGCTGCTTGACCTCCCCCAGGCCCTCCTGGACGTTGCCAAGGACGGTCTTCTCCTCGTTGAGCGGGGGCTCCTGCTGCAGGATGCCCACCGAGTAGCCCGGCGACAGGATGGCGTCGCCGTTGTTCGGCTGGTCCAGTCCCGCCATGATCCGCAGGACGGTCGACTTGCCTGCCCCGTTCGGACCGACAACGCCGATCTTGGCTCCCGGGTAGAACGAGATGCTGGCGTCTTCCAGGATGACCTTGTCCCCGTGCGCCTTGCGCACCTTCCTCATGGTGTAGATGAACTCCGCCATGCCCGCGATCGTAGAGCTGTCGGTACACGCCGATTACCGCGACCGTCGGGTATGGGGCTGAAGTGACGATCAGTGTCATGCCGCGACCGGTTCGATGGGCATGCCCGACCGCTCGTCACGCAGCAGCACGATCTTGCAAAAGGTGAGGTCCGGACCTATCGCGGTGGCTTCCAGTTCCAGGTCGGAGCGGGGTTGGCCCTCCTTCTCCCACTTGTTGGTGTAGAGCTTGCCGGTCACCACGACCGGGTCACCCTTGACGAAGGTGTCGGCGACCGCCGCGGCTAGTCGCCGGAAGCATTTGACCCTCATGAACAGCTCGCGGCCCCGCACCCACGAGTTCGTGTCCTTGTCGAATTTGCGTTCGTTGGTGACGACGGTGACCGCGGCGACCATCCGGTCCTCGTCGTTGGCGTTCCACACCCGGACATCCGTGCAGATGCGGCCGGTCAACGTCAGCTTTGTTTCGTTCCACGCCATGGGATTTCTCCTTGTCCACGCCGGTTTTGGTGGTGCTGCCAGCTTGCCTTCGGGGTGGGTTCGGGCGGCAGGGGTTGGCCGGCTTGGCTGTGGACAACCTCCGACTGTGGATAAGTCGGGTGGCTGGGGTGTTCGGGGTGGGTGGATTGTCGGTGAGGTGTGCTAGTCGGGTTTTCCGCCGTTCATTTTGTTGAGCATCGCGTTGTAGGCGGCCAGTTCCGCTTCTCCGTCCGCGTCTGCCTTGCGGTCGCGGCGACGTGCTTCTTTCTCGTCCTGACGGGCCCATTGGACCAGCAGGGCGACCAGCACGACCACCAGCGGGAGCTCTCCCGCCGCCCAGGCGATGCCGCCGCCGAGGCGCTGGTCGGACAGCAGGTCACTCGCCCACGGCAGGGCCAGCGAGCGGTAGAACCGGTCGCCGATGATCTGCTGCATGCTCATCAGGATCACGCCGAAGAAGGCGTGGAACGGCAGCGATGCGAAGACCATCGCCAGCCGGCCGACGGGCGGCAGGCGACGTGGCGCGGGGTCGATGCCGATCACCGGCCAGTAGAAGATGTAGCCGGTCAGCAGGAAGTGCGCGTTCATCGCCAGGTGCGCCCAGTGCAGGTCCAGCGCGCCGTCGAACAGGCCGGAGAAGTAGAGCGCGTAGTAGGAGCCGACGAACAGCACCAGCGCCACGACTGGATGCGTCAGCGCGCGAGCCAGCGGCGAGTGCACGAGCGCCACGATCCATTCGCGCGGCCCGGGCGGATTGTCCTTGCCCGCGGCGGGCAAGGCGCGCAGTGCCAGCGTGACTGCCCCGCCGAGGACCAGGAGGATCGGCGCGAGCATGTTCAGCATCATGTGGCTGATCATGTGGATGCTGAACATCGACGGTGAGTACCGGCCGATCCCGGAGGACGTGGCCAGCAGGATCGTCGCGCAGCCGCTGAGCCAGGCGATCGTGCGGCCGACCGGCCAGGCGTCGCCGCGGGCCTTCAGCCGCCGCACACCGAGCAGGTACAGCACCGCCAGCGCGATCGCCAACGTGCCGTAGATCAGGTCGAAACGCCAGTCCACCAACGCTTTCAGCAACGTCGGCGCACCGTCCAACGTGTACCCGATGCGCAGCTCGACGTTGTTCGGCTGGGTCACGGCCTGCTGCGGCGGTGGAGTTCGGGCCAGCGCCGCCGCGATGCCGATGGTGATCATCATGACCAGCACTTCGAACGCGGCCAGCTTCACCAGCGCACGCCCGGATCCGGTGGCGACCACGGCCGCGACACCGCGTTCCCGCTGGAAGTACCCGAACACCCCGAGTGCGAGCAGCGCGAGGATCTTGGCGACCACGAGCAGGCCGTAGTTGGTGCTGAACAGGTCCGCCAACGGCAGCCGCACCAGGGCGTTGATCACGCCCGACGCGGCCATCACGATCCAGCACGCCAGCGCGACCTTGGAGAACCGGCTCGCGGCCAGCCCGAGGTGATCGCCCTTGCGCCTGCCGTGTGCCAGCAGCGCGACGAGTCCGCCGACCCATAGCGCGGCGGCGATCAGGTGCAGCAGCAGGCTGTTGGTGGCCAGGTCGTGCTGGCCGCCGCTGGATGAGTGCCCGCTCACGCCCAGCGGGAGCAGGCCTCCGACCGACACGAAGAACAGTGCCGTGGTCCAGCCCCACGTCAGCACGAGCCGTGTGCCGACCGCCACGAGGAACGCGATCGCCGCTGTGATGAGCCATGTGTTCGTCAGCTCGGACGCGCCCGCGAGGTCGACGAGCGTCTGGATGTCGAACAGCTGCGACACCGGACGGCCGAACGTGTCAGCGGTCGTGAACGGAATCGACAGCAGTGCACAGGCGCACCAGATGATCGACGCCCAGCTGGCCATGCGCACGGCCGCGTAGCCGTCCGCGGCGAGTACGCCGGACTTCTGCGGCGGCACCATGAACGCGGCGAACAGCAGCGAACCGATGACGAGCACGCTGCTGATCTCGGCGACCACGCGCAGCGTGATCATGCCGTACGCGGTGAACGCACCGGGGTTGGGAACGCCTGCCAGGTAGCGGTCGCTCACGAGCGCGAACAGCGCTGCCGCGACGAGCACCGCGAGGACACCGCCCACCGCTAGCAACGGCCCGACACGAGCACGCACTCGTTTCGTACCGGTCGCCTGCGTTGGGGAGTCGGTGGAGGTCACAAGCTGAGAGTAGTGGTCAGGCGTTAGCGGTCTCGACGGCCTGTTGACGGGTTTGCTGCTCCCGTCGCCGTGCACGGTTCGCCAGCAGCGTCAGCGGTGCCATGGCCCACGCGATGACCGCGGCAACGCCCAGCGCTATGGGCAAAGATGTGGCCGAGGCGATCCCGCCGATCATGGGCGGGCCGAGCAGGAACCCGCTGTATGCGATGGTCGTCACAAATCCGAGCTCGCGTTCGCCACCGCCGCCGTCGGCTCGTCGCCCTACCGCCCCGGCAAGCTCCAACGCGACCGGGAATCCGTACGCGAGGCCCATACCGGCCAAAGCGAACCCGATGTACGTGAACGCTGGTACGGGAACGAGCACGGCGATGAACAACCCGAGCGCGCCGACGGTCGAACCGCCGATCAGCATCCGCTGCGAACCCCAACGTGTCTCGATGCGCTCACCCAGCAGGCGTGCGATGGCCATGCAGACGGAGAACCCGGCGTAGATCAAAGCCGCCGAGGCTTCGCCGATCCCGCGCTCGTGCACGCCGAAGAACGCCGACCAGTCCACGCTCGCGCCCTCGGCGACGGACGAGCACAACGCGATGAAACCGAGCAGCCACAACACTGGGCGCTTCACAAGTGACTTCTTCGGCCCGGTGTCCAAGGCCTGGGGTTTCAGGTCCTCGATCGGGATCCGGCGCGCGAACCCGATAGCCATCGCTACGCCGATCACGGCGACAATCGCCAAGTGCCGCAACGGGTTGAGCGCCAACGCGGCCGCGCCCGCGGCGCCGAGCGCACCTATCAGTCCGCCGATGCTGAAAAACGCGTGGAACACCGGCATGATCGCGCGACCGGACTGGCGGATCGCCGTCACCGCGGCGATGTTCATCGCGACGTCCAGGGCTCCGACGGTGACGCCGAGCACGACGAGGACCAGCCCGAGTTGCAGAGGTGACGTCGCGAGCCCAAGCACCGGCAGCACAACACAACCCGCGATCGCGCTGATCAGGACCATGACCTTGGCGCCGTAGCGGGCACACAGCGATCCGGACAGCAGCGCCGAGGCGATCATGCCGATGCTGGCGCCGAGCAGCGACAGACCGAGCGCGCCCTCTTCGGCGCCGATCTGAGCGGCCAGCGCGGGCACCCGAGGCGCCCACGACCCGAAAACCACGCCGTTGAGAGCGAAAATGCCCAGCACAGCGACGATGGCGGCACGCACGGGACCTCCTTCAGGGATCGTCATGAAGCGCTTCAGAGGTTAGCTGAAGCGCTTCAGATCGCCAAAGGGATTTCCCCGAAGCCGCGGATGGCGAGGTGACGCCACCCCACGAGGGGGACAAACCTGACAGAATCGGGAAACGATGATCCGTGAGCTGACTTTGCACGGCGGGTTGCCCGCGCTGGCCTACGGCGAAGGGCCTCCGCTCGTCTTCATCCGCACGATATTGCCGAACGCGGGCAACCCGACCGGAATAAGCCGGCTCACCGAGGCCCGGCAACTGAACCGGCTGACCCGCGGCCGCACGATCTACTCGCTCGGCAGGCGGCCTGGCCGCAAGGCCGGAACGACCATGGCCGATCTCGCCGCGGACGTGGCCGAGGCGATCCGGCGCAAATTCCGGGAACCCGTCGAGGTCATGGGATTCTCCACGGGCGGGTCGATCGCGCTGCAGGTGGCGGCCGATCAGCCGGACTCGGTCAAGAAACTGGTCGCGTGCGCCACCGCGTACCGGCTCGGGCCCGTGGGCAAGCAGGTGCAACGGGACTTCCGCGACCGGCTGGCTCGAGGTGAGTATCGAGGAGCGATATCCGCGCTCGTGCCGGGCTGGGTGGAGAAACCCTTGCCGCAGAAGCTGCTCAAGCAGTTCATGAGCCTGGACACGAGCACGCCGGAAGATCCGGGCGGCATGATCGCGATGCTCGACGCGGAGGACGGCTGCGACGTCGACTGCGAGAAGATCGCCGCGCCGACGTTGCTCATCGCCGGGGACCGCGACCGGTTCCACCCGCGTGACCTGGTCGAGCAGACCGCGCACCGGATTCCCGACGCCACGCTCAAGCTGTATCCCGGACGTGGGCACGTGAACGTCGTGCGGGACAAGTCGTTCTACCCGGACATCATCCGGTTCCTGGTCAACCGGTGAGTCACGAGTCGCCGGTGTGTTCCGCGCGCTGGCGAAGGTACCGGGTGTGGTCGGCTTGTTGGGTGATGTCGTCGCGGTAGAAACGTTCGGCGATTCGGTGGGATTCGGCTTCCATCAGGTCCAGCTGCGTCAGGAGTTCGTCCGCGCGGCCAGACAGCCACCGGGGCACGTTCAGGTACGACTGGATCGACAGCGGTAAGTCGACTCGCGCCAACCGGATCACGCTGTGCAGGAGGTCCGGATCGGCGCGTAGCACAGTCGGGCGGTCGAGCATTCCTGTCAGCACGGCCGCGATCCGGGAGACGAACTCCGCAGCGCCCTCGGGTAAACGCTGCTGTTCCACTGTGGACAACAGCGCCGCGAGGTCGGCTCGCACCTGGGTAATCTCGACCGACGTGTCTCCTGGTACGAGACGGACCCGTTCCGGTGGCGCGAGGAGCGCGCCCGCCGCGTACAGGGCGACCACCACCAGCGGCCAGTAACCGCCTACCACGCCGAACACGTACAGCAGCACGCCGAGCAAGCCAGCCGCTGAGCCGACGAGGTTCTTGGTGGAGCCGAGGTACTTCATCATTGGTAGCCGCGAATCTCCTGGAATACCTTGGCCAATGGGGTGTTGCGGGCGTCGAACACCTGGCCGCCGGTCAGGGTGGCGACCCTTTGCATCTCCTCGGTGTTGCTTTCGCCGAACAACACCGTGAACACCGGGATTTTGGCGCCTCCGTAGGCCGATTCGAAGGTTCTCACGCCTGAGCCGTTGGTGTTCGCGCCATCGGTCATCAATACGATCGACGTGAACTTCGCCGGATCTGGCTGACCCAGCAACTCGTAACCGCGGATCAGGCTGTCGTAGATCGCGGTTCCGCCTGTGGCTTGCAGCCCGCCGGCGAAGCTTTTGATTTTGTCGAGTTCCCCTTGCGGGTTGGTTTCAGGCACGACGAATGTCTGTGGCGTACCGGGCCTTCCGTTGAACGGCAGCATGGTCACTTCTTCGCGGCCCCGGAATCCGCGGTATTTCCCGACAAGCGTGCCGTCCGCGCCGGTCAGCGCGATCAATGCGGCGCGCAGCGCCTCGATCCGGTCGCCCGACATCGAACCGGACGTGTCCAGGACGTACAGCGTGCGGGACGGGCGCCTGATCTTGTTGAAATAGGCCGACAACAACGCGTCGATGGATTCGTGCGAGGTCGGGAACGGCAGTTCGACAAGGTCTCGTTGAGTGAACTGATCGCTCAACGAGACGCCGGGCACCGCGGGTCGTCGCTTCGTCGTGTCCATGATTCGGCGCTGCACGTCTGGAGTCCGCAAATAGTCAGAAAGCCGTTGGTGCGCTGAACGGGCATCGTCGTTGGCGTCGGTCAGCAACGTGAGGGGATAGTCGGCGCTGACCACGCCGTCGCTCGGGTAGATCAAAGACAGCTGGGAGGGCATCGACAACAGCACGGACTCGTAGTTGATGAGCCCGTCGACCTCCTTGGAACGGCGTTGGTACGCCTCCGACAACCAGCCCGATGACCCGGCCGACAACGCCTGCGCGCTGAAGAACTTCGTCAATCCCGGTGTTACGGCGTTGATTTGTTCCGCGGTCAGTGCGCTACCGGTCCCCGCCAGGGCGGACGCGACACCGACGAGCGCGGAGAAACCGGAATTGGACGCCGACGGGTCGGTCATGCCGTACGTGAAAGCCTTGTTGCCCGCGGCTTCGGCGATCTGCGCCCACGTGACCCGTTTGCCGTCCCAGCCCAGGCGGGTGACCGTGTCCTTGGTCAGGCCGAGCACGACCGGCGAGTTCATGATCTTCACCTGGTTGCCCAGGCGCTTGCTCGCCTCCGGCCGCGTCTGCAGGTACCGGTTGGAGGAGAACCAGACCGCGTCGAACTGGCCCGCAGAGCCTGCCAGGGTGTCGGCGCCTTCGATCGTGCCGCTGAAGGTGAACTTCACCTCGACCCCGGTCGCTTTCGCGGCCTCGTCGAGGATCGGTTGCATGTCAGCGAGTTCGCTGCCCGCCAGGACACGCAACACGCCCGGTTCCGGTGGCCCCAACGGCTGCGACGGGGTGGAGGAGGAGTCACATCCGGCCAGTGCGAGCACCAGTCCGGCGACGATCAGCTTCTTCATCCCGCCCTCTCAGCGGTGTGGGAACGCCGGAGGTAGTCCTCGGCCCGGCGCAGTTCGGTCTGCAACGCGTCCACGGTCAACGCCATGTTGTGCACGGCACCGACTTTGAACTCGTCGATCGCGTCAATGGCACGGAAGATCTGGTCGAAGGACGTCTGGATGGTGCGCACGCCCACAGCGGGGTCGCTGCTCGCGCGCTGGATGTCCGCCGACTGCAACGAAAGCAGGTGCGCGTTCGTCTCGATCAGACCCTCTGTCGTGGACTGCAGCGCGTCGATCTCCTCGTGCACATCACGCTGATGCGCCAGGGCCCCGCTGATCACCAGCGCGATCCGCAACGCCGACACGGTCGTGGAGACGGCCCGTTCCACTCCCCTGATGAGCTGGTCATTGTTGCGGCGCAACAGGTCCAGCGCGAGATATCCCTGCGCGCACACCGCGAGCTGGGTCAGGATGTCCTGGTGACGTTCGCGGATCGGGTGCAGCACATCGCTGCGCAACGCTGTTGCCAAAGCGGGATCGGCGAGGTCAAGCACACTCGCCTGACGGTCGACCGCCTCGTCGACGGCGGCCGCGAACGCTGCCGCCTCGGAGAGCTTGGTCATGTTCTGCCACAGTCGTTCCCGCTCACCCTTGATCGCGGAATTGTCGCGGTGCAACAAGTCCTGACGCATCCGCAGGTGCACGACCAACGCGTTCACAGGTTCGTTCGCGGCCTGATAACGCGCCCAGAGTTTGCGGGCCTCGCCTGCGACCGGGATCAGTTTCAAGATCTTGCGCCCGGTGATCGGCAGTTTCGCCGGATCAAGTTCACGGACCGTCTTGCGTAACTCGGCCAGGCTCAACGCGATCTCTTGCTGGGGCGTGGTTCGCTCCCCGCGCGCGCCGGCGAGTGCCTTCGCTGACCGGTCGAGCAACGCGCCCGCGATCGTCGCCGCGACACGCATGTCCGCCGCGCCCAACGTGAGCAGCTCGTCGAGAACCTTGCCGAAATCGGGTGACCGCGGGTCGGCGGCGATCAGCCGCGCGGTGAACTCGTCCGCCCGAGCGGCCAGTCCCGAGCGCACCTCGTCACTGAGCGAGATCAGGCCGGCGGCCCGGGCGGCCGGGATCGGTTCGACCGGATCCGGTGGGGTGAGTGCGAAGTCGGTCACCTGTACTGCCTGCCGATCGCGTCGAGCATCCGTTCCAGCGTTTCGTAGGACGGCGGCTCGATGATGTCGACGAGCTCGGCGGGCACCGGGACGCCCTTCTCGGTGAGCACCTGGGTGAAAGCACGGGCATCGGTGGGACGGAAGCCGAACGTGGCCGCGAGCCGGGCGAGCTCGGGATCGGTCGTCAGCAACTGGCCGACTCGGTCACCGTTGGGCGCCAACGGGACCAGCGTGTGCTTGGAGAACACCGTCGGCGCGATGTAGAGCATCCGCATGTCCGGGCGGATGCTGCCGTCTGTCCGCAGCTGCCGGTCGAGGAACTGCGACTCGTAGATCAGGGCGAGCGGGGTTTTGCCCATGCCCGCCGCGAGGTAGTCCTCGAACGGTCCTTCGGTGCTGTTCTGCGTGTATCCCTGATCCAGGAACAACTTCGTCAGCTGTGGCAGCAGGCGGTTCTCCGCTTCCTCCGTGCTGACAACGGCGTTGCCGTTCGCGACGAACGACATGATCGCCAGGTACATGGATGCCGAGTTGGAGTCACGCGGATCGGTCGTGGTGATCAGCATGTTCTTGCGCGCCGGGAAAACGGTGTTTCCCGGCAGCTGGTCCCACCGGGTGCCGGACTTCGCGAACTCCAGGTATTTCGCGACATCCAGCTGTCCGTCGCGCACGACACCGTTGGCCGTCAACAGCTGCACGATCGGCTCGAACGTCGCGACCGCCATCGGCGACTGGAACGGCGTGTAACCGGCCGTGATCTTACGGTCACGCTGGATCCGTTGCGCCGCAGGCGAACTTGACGGGAACACGAACTCGTATTTGGCCAGGTCGACGGTCGTGGCGATCTGCCGCGACCCGGCCGTGTCGACCTCGACGCGCAAGCCGTGCTTGGCGAAGGCGTCGATCACGCGCCGGTCATGGAAGAACGCCTGCTTCTCCGACCCGATCACACCTCGCACCGTCTGCGGCTCAGCGACGCCTTCCCCTTGTTGGTCAAGCACTATCACCACAACGACCGCGACAAGCAGCACCGCCGCGAGCACGATCGACAACCGCCGCTTCACGCGCGGTCGCCTCCCCTCACCAAGACTGTCCATCTCGGATCATCCAAGTTCTTGGACTCTAATGGCGCGCGATCGGGAAGGGTCCCGATGAACTGTTGGTGAACGACCAGTGAACGGCGCGGCCGCGAAACACTGTCACCGACCTGATCAGAGCTCGTGAGTGTTTTCGCCGGTTCTAACCGGCGAAAACACTCACGAGATCCCTTTCCGCATCACCCGTGTTCCCACCACCAGTCCACCCACGGCGATCGCGCAGGCGACCAGCGTCCCGTAGAGCACGTCGAGATTCGTGATCTGGCCGCCGAACAAGGCGCGTTGAGCGTCCACAATGTACGAAATCGGGTTCACGGCCCCCGCGGCACGCAACCATGCGGGGCCGTTGTCCATCGGCAGCAACACTCCGGACAGCAGGATCAACGGGAACATCAGCGTCTGCGTGACCACCCAGAACAACGCGCCGCTCGGCTGGGATTTGATCGCCAGCACGAACGACAGCGAACTGAGGCCGATCCCGAACACGAGCAGCATCGCCAGCCCGGCCAGCGCGCCCGCCAGGTAGACCTCGAAGCCGACGATCGTGCCCAGCGCGATGATCAGCACGGCCTGCACCAGCAGGGTGATCGATTCCTTCATGGTGCGGCCGATCAGCATCGCCGTGCGGTTGAGAGGCGTGACGAGCATCCGTTCCAACGAGCCGCCGGTCAGCTCGATCAACAGCGAATGTCCCGCGCCCATCGGGCCGAACAGGCACATCATCACCAGAATCCCGGGCACGAACCACTGCCATGAGTCGGTCAGCAGGGACCCGAACAGGAACAAGAACAACAGCGGCTGGCCCATCGCGAAGACCAGGCTGACCGGGTCACGCAGTGCGGGTACGAATTCTCGCGAGAATACGGTCGCGGTGTCGCGCAAGAACTTCATGCCGCTTCCTCCCGGATGCTCCGGCCGGTCAACGCCAGGAACACGTCATCGAGCGTCTCGTGCTCCTTCTTCAGCTGGGCAGGGGTTCCGTCGGCGATGACCCGGCCATGGTCGATGACCACGACACGTTCGGCCATGCGGTCGGCTTCCTCGAGGTAGTGCGTGCTCAGCACGAGGGTCATGCCCAGTTCTTCGCGCAGCCACAGGATGTGCTCCCAGATGTCGGCGCGGCTGCGCGGGTCGAGTCCGGTCGACGGTTCGTCCAGGAACAACAGGCGCGGCCGGTGCATCAGACCCATCGCTATGTCGACGCGCCTGCGTTGGCCGCCTGAGAGTGTGCCGGGCGTGCGCTTCGCTAACGCCGTCAAGTCAAGCTGGTCGAGGACTTCGTCGGCCCGGTTGGCCGCGTTGAGGCGTGTCATGCCGTGGCTGCGGCCTTGGGTGACCAGCTCGTCGCGGATCCGGTAGTTCTCACCCGCGCTGTTGTTCTGCCCGACGTAGCCGATGCGGGCGCGCACTCCGTCGGGGTCTTTGACGATGTCGCAGCCCGCCACGGTCGCGGTGCCCGATGTCGGCGGCAGCAACGTCGTGAGCATCCGGAACAGCGTCGACTTGCCCGCGCCGTTCGGGCCGAGGAGGGCGACGAGTTCACCGTCGCCGATCTCGATGCCCACCCCTCGCACCGCTTCTACCAGGGTTTTCTTCATTCGGAAGTGCCGGACCAAGCCGGCGGTCGAGACAACCATGCGGAACACCGTACTACAATAATGGAACGTTGACGTTCCACTTTCGGAGTTGATGGTACAACTTAGGAGTGGAAAGGACCCGTTCAGCCATCCTCACCGCCGCCGCGTCCGTGCTCGCGCGCGACCGCACGGCCACGCTTCCCGAGATCGCCAAGGCAGCGGGCGTCGGGCGCACGACCGTGCACCGCTACTTCCCCGACCGGGACACGTTGATCAAGGCCGCGGTCGAGGACTCCGTCGAGGTGATCGGCCAGGCGATCGCAGAGGCCCAGGTCGACGAGGGCACATCCGTCGCGGCGCTGCACCGGCTGGTCACGGCGTACCTGCATGTCGGCGACCGGCTGGTGTTCCTGTTCAACGACCCGCACATCATGCGCGGTTACGGCGTCGAGCAGCCCGAAGAACCGCTCAGCACCGATCCCGTGCTGGACCTGATCGTGCGCGGACAGCAGGAGGGCGCCTTCGACGGCCATGTAAGTCCACAGTGGATCCAGCACGTGCTGTGGGCGTTGGTGTACACCGGGATCGACGAGGTGAACAAGGGGAACATGTCCCGGCACGGGGTGGCGGCGACCGTGATCCGGACGCTGGAACGGGGGATTCTGGCATGATCGCCGACATCTGGTTCGACCCGTCCTGCCCGTACACGTGGACGACCTCACGGTGGCTGGTCGAGGTCACCAAGGTCCGGCCGGTCGAGATCCGCTGGCACGTGATGAGCCTGTCGGTGCTCAACGAAGGCCGCGACGACGATCCGGAAGGCGACCCCGAGGGATATCTCTGGTACCCGGTCCGTGTTTGCGCTGCCGTGCAACAGAAATACGGAAGCGAAGCACTCGGCCGCTTCTACACCGGGCTATGGAACGGCCCCGACGAATGGATCGGCACGTTCGCGCCCGCGTTGGAACGCGCCGGACTGCCCACCGAACTCGCCTCGGCCGGGCCGGAGTACGACGACGCCGTCCGCGCGTCACACGCCGAAGCGATGAACCACCTCGGCCCGCACGTCGGCACCCCGATCATCGTGGCCGACGGTACCGCGTTCTTCGGGCCGGTCATCTCCAAGATCCCGGTCGGCGAACCCGCCGGGCGGCTCTGGGACGGCACGCTGCTGGTCGCGTCGACACCGGGATTCCACGAGCTCAAGGGTGCCGTGCACGCCGAACCGCAACGCTGAGCCCGGGTGCTGGGCAGAATGGCGGGCGTGCGGATCGGGTTGCTGGGATGCTGGCGCTGACACGTGACCAGATCGGTCCGCTTCCCGGCTGGCACGTGCCTTCCGCGCGACCGCCGGGACAGGCGAGGCTCGTGTCATGACCAAGGCGCTGATCGTGATCGACGTGCAGGAATCGTTTCGGCAGCGGCCCAACTGGGCCGAGCTTTCCAACCCGGACATCGTCGGGCAGGTGAACCGGCTGGTGGATCTGGCCAGGGCGGAGAACGACCTGGTGGTGTGGGTTCTGCACAGTGAGCCGGGCAGTGGCACGGTGTTCGACCCGGCGAGCGGCCACGTGCGCCTGCTCGACGGGCTGAAGCCGGACGAAGGCGAACCGGTACTGACCAAGACGTCGCACAACGCGTTCACCACGACGAACCTGCAGCAGACGCTCACCACGCGCGGCATCCGGGAACTGCTGATCAGCGGTATCCGGACCGAGCAGTGCTGCGAGACCACCACCCGGGTCGGCAGCGATCTCGGTTTCGAGATGACGTTCGTCACCGACGCCACCGCGACCACGCCCCTGCCGCACTGGAAGACGGGCGCCGTGCTCGGCACCGATGAGCTGATCGAGCGGACCGAGTACGCGTTGGCGGGGAGGTTTGCGACGATAGCGACCGTGGCGGAGCTGACCGGATCGTGACCCGAGTGGTCTTCTTGCTGGTCCCGGGAGTCCACCTGCTGGATCTCTCGGGGCCGGCGCAGGTGTTCTCCAGCGCGGCCGACCTCGGCCTGGACTACGACCTGTCGTACGTCGCGGAGACCACCTCGGTCGCCAGCGCCCAAGGGTTGACGCTGCACGCGGACACCGCGCTGCCAAGACTGTCCACTGAGGACCTGATACTGACGCCGGGCTGGCGCTCCCCCACGCTCGCCAACACCGGGAGGCTGAGCGAGACGACGTTGGCCTGGCTGCGTGACCACCATGCTGCGGGTGGTGTCGTGGCGAGCGTATGCGCGGGCGCGGATGTGTTGGGGCGCGCGGGTTTGCTCGACGGCCGTCGCTGCACGACACACCATGACCTGCAGGACGAGCTGGAGCGTCGCTATCCGCGGGCCACGGTTGTGCGTGACGTGCTTTATGTCGTGGACAGCCGAGTGATCACCTCAGCGGGGATCGCAAGCGGCATCGACCTGGCGCTGCACCTGATCACAACGCGGCACGGTCCGGGCGCCGCCGCCAGCATCGCCCGCACGATGGTCGTCTACGCACGCCGTAACGGCGACGAACTGCAGTCCAGCGTCCTGCTCAAACACCGGTCACATGTGAACGAGACCGTGCACCGCATCCAGGACGTCATCGAAACCCGCATGACGGATCGACTGTCTCTGGCTGAACTCGCGCGCCTGAGCGGCTGCAGCGAACGAACAGTGACACGCCTGTTCAGCCGCGCCACGGGCATGACGCCCTTGCGTTACCAGCAGGCACTGCGCGTCGAACGCGCGGAACACCTCATCGGTCATGGTGCCACCGTCGAGTCGGCCGCGCGCATGGTCGGCTTCGAGGACGCTCGCATGCTCCGCCGCCTCCGCTCACGTTGACAGACCCGGTAGCTTTGTTTGCAAAGCAAAGCTATCTCTCGGGAGGCTGTCGTGCCCACGCCGGACCGCAAGCGCGCCATGGCCGCACAACTCGTCCGTGCGCATGACGACCTGCGCCGCGAGCTGCGGCGGGTCCGTTCACAACTCGGCAAGAGCGACGCGGCGCTCAGCCGGAGCCTGACCACGCATTGCCTCGCGTTCTGCGACAACCTGCGGCACCACCACACCATGGAAGACAACGCGTTCGCCCTGTTCGACAGCGACCTGGCACCGGTGCTCGACCGGCTGCGCCAGGAGCATCATGTGGTGTCGTCCGCGCTCGGCCAGATCAGGGAGCTGCTTGGCTCCGACACGGCGGCCGCCGACGTGGAATTGGCCCTCGAGCAGCTCTCCGAGCAGCTGGAACGGCATTTCGCGTACGAGGAAGAGCAACTCCTGCCTGTCCTGAACGGGTAAGTCAGTACCCTTTGCGGGTGAGTTCCAGGCGACCGACGCTCGACACGGTGGCACGCGAGGTAGGCGTGTCCCGCGCGACGGTGTCCAACGCCTACAACCGGCCTGATCAACTGTCCGAGCGGCTACGTGCGGAAATCATGAGCGCCGCGGCCCGGCTCGGCTACGCGGGGCCGGACCCGATCGCGCGCAGTCTGGCCACCCAGCGCTCCGGCGCGGTCGCGGTGATGCTCGACCGTGGCCTGTCCGCCGCGTTCTCCGACCCGGCGCTGTCGATCATGCTCGACACCTTGGCGTCCACAGTCGACACCGGGGAACGGTCGCTGGTACTGATGCCAGGCGGCCCTCAAGGCGGAGGCCCGACCACCGCAGCCGTTGCCCGAGTGCATGCGGATGTCGTGATCGCGTACTCCCTGCCCGACAACGCACCGGCACTCGCCGCTGTCCGCGAACGCGGCCTGCCGTTGGTGGTGGTCGACCAGCCCGGCGCCGACGTCCGCGTCGCCGACCGCGAGGGCGCGTCGCTCGCCGCGCGGCACGTGATGGACCTTGGCCACCGGGACATCGGCATCATCAGCCTGGACATGTCCCCCGACGGCCAGACCGGGCCGGTGAGTCCACAGAGGATCAGCACGGCCCAGTTCCAGGTGACGGTCGAACGCCTCACCGGCTATCTGGACCACGTGCCACCGTCGACGCCGATCTGGGAAGCGTCCGCCAGCCGCCGTGAACTCGGCCGCGAGGCAGCCGCATGGCTGTTGGCCCAATCCCCTCGCCCAACAGCACTACTGTGCATGTCCGACGAGTTGGCGATCGGCGCAATTCGCGCGGCACGTGACGTAGATCTCGGCGTGCCTGGAGATCTCACGATCGTGGGGTTCGACGACACACCAGCGGCCGCGTGGGCCGATCCACCGCTGACGACGATCCGGCAGGACCTGCTCGAGAAGGGCAGACAGACCGGTGAGCAGGCACTTCGTCTGCTGGACGGCAGACCGCCCGGCGAGCCGGTGACCATCCCCGTCACCTTGGTGGCGCGCGCCTCCAGCGGAGAAGTGCCGGGCAGACGCCTACCCCGGTGATCTTGTTCACCCAGACTGGTGCGATTCAGAAACATTGCGGCGTCGGCGAACGATCACCCTTCTGAAGGCGGTTAGCCTGCCGCCCTCAGCCCCCGTAGCTCAGCGGATAGAGCGAGAGACTTCTAATCTCTTGGTCGCAGGTTCGAGTCCTGCCGGGGGCACCCTTTCTCCATCCAGCCTTCACCCACGGTCCACCCTGTCCCTGGAGTGGACCGCTCCGCCGGAGGTTACCCGCGACTTCCAGCGAACAAACCTCAAGGAACCAATCTTCGTTCCCCCAATCAGGTGAAGCTGACCGTGCACCTTTCCTAGCGCTCCCAGCGACCCGGGCCTCAATTGCGTTTATTTCGATTGTTGCGCATACTGCGTTTGGAGTGGTACTTGGCGCCGATGCGAATGGAGTAGCGATGACGACGCTGGCCTTGGACACCGTCATGCCTGGCCAGGGCGACATAAACACGGCGCACCAGGCACTTCCGCACATCAAGGAGTACTTGGTCAGGCACCAGAGCCAGAAGACGGTCCACCTGCTCGTCGATGACGAGGAAGGCGCCGAGCCACTCGAGGTTCCACGCGCCGCAGTGGAGTTACTGGCCCGGATCCTGGCACACATGGCGGCGGGCCAAGGGGTCTCGATCGTGCCCGCACATGCCGAATTGACCACGCAGCAAGCCGCCGACCTGCTCAACGTGTCCCGGCCGTTCCTGATCACGTTGCTGGAAGACGGGAAGATCGAGTACCGCACCGTCGGCACGCATCGCCGGGTCAAGGCTGCATCGCTGCTCGCCTACATGCGGAACGATGACCGAAGTCGCCAGGCGGCAGCCGATGAGCTCTCTGCCTTGAATCAGGAGATGGGGCTGAGCTGACCCGTGGCCTTCGTTGTCGTCTACGACGCGAATGTTCTCTACCCCAACGCTTTGCGTGCTCGAAAAGGTTCCTCGTCTTGTTTTCCAGGCCCTGGGCGTGCACGCGCGATGGCTAGGCTGTCGAGGGTGGAGATCTTCGACGACCTCGAGGCCGAGTACGACCGGCTGGACGGCATCTTCGCCACGTTGTCCGACGAGCAGTGGGCGCGTCCGTCGGCCGCCGAGGGCTGGAGCAACATCGATGTGTTGTTGCATCTCGCACAGTCCGAGGAAACGGTTGCCGCCACGGTGAAAGGTGACGTGACACGCGAGCGCGGAGCCATGACCGTGGACGAGGCGATGGACTTCTGGGTACGCGCCGAACGCGCTGGGCCCGAGGTGGTCTATCCGCGCTGGCAAGCGGCCAGGCGAATATCCGTCCAGGTCCTGCGCACCGCAGATCCCGCCAAAGCATCGCCGTGGGCGTCCGCTCCTCTAAGGCCAGCGACGATGGCGACCACGCGACTGGCCGAACATTGGGCCCACGCCTTGGACATCACCGGCCCGCTCGACATTCCGTATCCGGACACCGACCGGCTCAGGCACATCGCCCGGTTGGGCCACCGCACCTTGCCTTATGCGTTTCAGCTCGCGGGCGAAGAACCCGTGCCCATCAGGGCAGAATTGACCGGACCGGAGGGCACGAGCTGGCAGTTCGGACCGGAGGACGCGGCGGACGTGATCAGTGGACCGCTCGGGGCGTTCTGCCGGGTCGGCGCGCAACGGCTCAAGCCCGAGGACTCCGGTTTGACGACCTCAGGACCGCACGCGGCCACCGCGCTACGACTGTTGCGGAACTACGCGGCCTGACATCAGCTTGGCGGCGCGAACGGGTTGTCCTGCGACGGCGGTTCGGCGGCGGGTTGTGCATCCTGTGGCCGGTACTGCTGCTGTTGGGACCGCCGGGCCTCTTCACGGGTGCGCCGTTCGGCCAATATCGCCGCCAGGTACTCCGGGATCGGCACGTTGGGCGGCACCGGGCTGTCCAGGCGCGCGCTCACTTCGGCGGCGAGGCGGTTGCCGAGGTTGTGGGCTGCTTCCGGGGCCAGTTCGTGCAGTCTGCCGAGGTACTGGCGGATGGCCAGCGCGAGATCGTTGGGCAGGCCCGAGACGTTCTGCGTGGTCGCCCATCCGGCGAGCGGCGGCGGCATGTAGACCGGAGCCACCGCTTGCTCGGGAATGCGTTCCCGGACCACGAAGGTGCCCGCGAGCATGTCGCCCACCCGCTGGCTGTTGCGCGACGACAGCGACACGATCACCGCGACCGCACCGAACAGTCCAACGCCCCAGAAGTCGACGAAGAACCCGGCGAGGCCACGGACCAGCGCATGCCGGAACCGAATCGGCCCGCCGTCAACCCGCACCACACGCAGGCCCGCCGCGGCTTTGCCGACGGTCTTGCCGCGGGTCATCGTCTCCGCCAGCACCGGGTAGCCGACCAGCACAATGACCAGGCCGACGAGCGTGGTCGCGGACTGCAGCGCGCCGTCGAACCCGACCAGGCCGGCCGCGCCGAGCACCAGGAACAGGATCAGCAGCGTGACGAACTGGATCAGCACGTCGAGTGCGAACGCCAGACCGCGGCTGGCCAGCCTCGCCACCCGCATCTCCAGCAGCACAGCCTCGCCGCTGACTAGATCTGACATGCCCACCCCCTGGTCAATGCGGAATAGTACGGGGTGTGGACATCGATTTGTTCGTCGCGGCACACCGCGCGGAATGGGACCGGCTGGCCGAGCTGGTCCGGCGCGGTGGATCCGTGCGCGGCGCCGAGGCCGACGAGTTGGTCCGGCTGTACCAGCGCACCGCGACGCACCTGTCCATTGTGCGCACCGAGCTGCCCGATCCCGCGCTGATCGGCCGGTTGTCCACGCTCGTCGCGCGGGCCCGTTCGGCGATCACCGGAACGCACAGCCCCGCGTGGCGTGAGATCGGCTTGTTCTTCTCCCGGCGACTGCCCGCCGCGTTGTACCTCGGCTGGCGCTGGTGGGTGCCGACCGGGCTGCTGTTCATGGGGGTCACCGCGTTGATCGCGCTGTGGATCGCGGGCAACCCGGAGGTCCAGGCCAGCATTTACGCCCCGGACGAGATCAGGGAGATGACCAGGCCGGGCGGCGAGTTCGAGAACTACTACTCCAGCAGACCCGCCGCCTCCTTCGCCGCGGGTGTCTGGACCAACAACGCCTGGGTGGCCGCGGGCTGCCTGATGCTCGGCGTGCTGCTGGGCCTGCCGGTCGTCTACATGCTGTGGATGAACGCGGTGAACGTCGGCATCGGCGGCGGCCTGATGATGTCCGTCGGCCGCGGCGACGTCTTCCTCGGCCTGATCACACCGCACGGCCTGCTCGAACTGACCGCCGTGTTCGTGGCCGCAGGCATCGGGCTGAAGCTCGGCTGGACCGTCGTCGACCCGCGTGGCCGAACCCGTCCGCAAGCGCTTGCGGAGGAGGGCAGGCCTGTGGTTGTCGTAGTGCTGGGGTTGGCTTGTGTCCTGGGCATTTCCGGCGTCATCGAGGCGTTCGTGACACCGTCGGGCCTGCCGACGTGGGCGCGGATCGGCATCGGCGTGGTCGCCGAGCTGGCGTTCCTGGCATACGTGTTCATCATCGGCCGTCGTGCCGCTCACGCCGGCGAGACGGGCGACGTCGACGCGAAGTACGCGGGCGACAAGCTCCCGACAGCCGCCTAGAGCCTGCCGGCGGCTTTCAGCGCCAAGTACGCGTCCGCGAGGGCGGGAGCGAGCTCGTCCGGTGTCGCGTCAACGACTTCCACGCCACGACGCCGCAGCAAACCCGCGACGTGCTCACGCTCTTGCATCGCACGCGCTGCCGCGGCCGCGTCGAACACGGCTTCGGCGTCGCCACGAGCGTGCGCCATCTCGCTGATCCGAGGGTCCGCGACGGACGCGAGCAGCACCATATGGCGCGACGTCAACGTATGCAGGATGGGCAACAGCCCTTGTTCCAGCGGATCCGGGTCCAACCCGGTCAGCAACACGACCAGCGAGCGGCGCCGGCTGCGGCGTAGCACCTCAGCGGCGATGCCCGACGCGTCCGACTCCACCAATGTGGGCTGCAACGGCGCCATGCTGTTGACCAAGGCGGGCAACAGATCCGCGGCCGACGAGCCCTGCACGCTGGCCCGTACCTGCCGGTCGTAGGCGATGAAGTCGACGCGGTCACCGGCTCGGGCGGCCAGCGCGGCCAGCAGCAACGCGGCGTCCATCGAGGCGTCCAGACGGGGAATGTCACCGACGCGTCCCGCGGACGTGCGGCCGGTGTCCAGCACGACCATCAGGTGCCGGTCGCGTTCCGGCCGCCAGGTCCGGATCATCACGTCCGTTGAGCGAGCCGTTGCGCGCCAGTCGATCGAGCGGACATCGTCACCAGCCACATAGGACCGCAGCGAGTCGAACTCAGTGCCCTGACCGCGAGCCAAAGTCCGTAGCCTGCCGTCGAGGTCACGCAACCGGTCCAACCGGGACGGCAAGTGCTTGTGGCTGGTGAACGGCGGCAGCGCCCGCACGGTCCACGGAACGCTGTGCGACCCCTGTCGTGCAGCCAAACCCAGCGGACCGAACGCTCGAACCGTGACCCGCTCTGCCATCCGGTCACCGCGACGGGTCGGCAGCAGGGGCGTGGTCACGGTCTGCTGACCACCGCCGGGAATGTCCAGTGCATGCCTGTCCTGCGCGCCCGCGCTGGGCGGCCACGCGTCCCGAAGCACGCCATGAATCCTGGCGCGGCCTGGATTCATCACGGTCAACGTCACCTCGGCGGGCTCACCCAGCCGCACTGCCCGGGTGCCGCCACGCGAGAACGTCAAGGCACGGACCGATCCCGCCAGCGCGAGGTCGACCACCATCGCAGCCAGAATCAGCCCGGTGACCAGGAAAATCCCGGCCCACGAAGGAAGCAGGAGACCGACGACGAGGGCGCCGAGCAGAGCGAGCAGCCCCGCGCGCCCGCTGATCGCCACGGGCGTTAGCGGGGCACCGGCACGGCAGCGAGCACGCCGTCCAGCACCCCGTCGGTGGTCGCGCCCTCGAGCTCGGCTTCCGGCCGCAGTTCGAGGCGGTGCCGCAAAGCCGGACGCGCCAACGCTTTCACGTCGTCCGGCGTCACGTACTCCCGGCCGGACAACCACGCCCACGCCCGGGAAGCCGCGAGCAACGCCGTCGCACCACGCGGTGAAACACCGAGCCGCACAGCGGGTGAGTTCCGAGTCGCCCGGCAGATGTCCACAATGTACGCGAGGACCTGCTCGTGCACGGTCAGCGACTGGACCGCGGCCCGGCCCTCGTCGAGGTCCGCTTTGCTTGCCACCGGCCGGATTCCGGCGGCGGTCAGATCACGCGGGTCGAAACCGGCCGCGTGCCGGGCCAGGATGCCTACTTCGTCCTCGCGCGACGGCGTCGGCATGGTCAGCTTCAGCAGGAACCGGTCCAGCTGGGCCTCGGGCAGCGGGTACGTGCCCTCGTACTCGACCGGATTCTGGGTCGCGATCACGATGAACGGGTCGGGCAACGGCCTTGGCGTGCCGTCGATCGAGACCTGCCGCTCCTCCATCGCCTCCAGCAGCGCCGACTGGGTCTTCGGCGGGGTGCGGTTGATCTCGTCGGCGATCAGCAGGCTGGTGAACACCGGTCCTTCGCGGAAGACGAAGTCGGCCTTGTGCGGGTCGTAGACGATCGACCCGGTCACGTCACCGGGCATCAGGTCCGGCGTGAACTGCACCCGCGTGTTCTTCAGGTCCAGTGCGGTCGCCAAAGCCCGTACCAGCAACGTCTTCGCCACACCGGGCACGCCTTCGAGCAGCACGTGGCCACGGCACAGCAACGCGATGATCAGGCCGGTGACCGCGGCGTCGTTGCCGACCACCGCCTTGCCGACCTCGGATCGCAGCGCGATCAGCGCCTCGCGTGAGTTTCCCATCAGCGTGAACCTACCTCATTCAGCAAGGCATCCAGATCGTCCGCGATCTGAACGAGCGCTTGTTCCGTCGTGGGTGGTGGTCCGAAAAGGACGGCGTGCACCTCCACCCCGGGCCGCCCGGTCCGGGCGGTGACACTTTCGGTGATCGCCGCGGGCGTCGCGTCGGAAGGCAGGCCCAGCAACGGGATCAGCTTGCCGATCGTGGTGCGCCGCAACGCGTCCGCGGCGTGGTCGGTCGCTTTGGCCCGCCGGTAGAGCCTGGCCCGTCCTTCGGTGGTTTCCGCCGCCCGTACGACAACCGGCAGCGGCTCGGTGACGATCGGGCCGAGCCGGCGAGCCCGCCATGCCATGAAAAGCAGGACTGCGACGGCCACCTGGCCGAGCGCGAACCACCATCCGGCGGGAACCAGGCTGTACAGGCTGTCCAGTCCACTGCCTTCGCCGGCGTCGTCGCCGCCACCACTGCCACCGCCGCCGGCCGCGGCATCGGCCAACGTGGGCGTGTACCAGACGAGCTGGCGGTGTTGCCCGAGAATCCGCAATCCCAGGGCGGCATTGCCTTCTTGGTCGAGGGTGTCGTTCACCAGTGGCGCGGCGTCACCAAGCAGCGTGACGTTGCCGTCGCGTACTACTGTGCCGTCGTAGCAACGGGTTGGCCCGTTGTAGGTCACGCCTCCGATGTAGACGACGCCCGCGGCGCCGAACTCGCAGCCCGGTTGCCGATTCATTGGCTCGATGAGGATTTCCCGCAGCGTGGACGGAGCCAGTCCGACCAGAGCCCCGTCAGTGGCTGCGATCGCGACCGTCGCCCCGGCTTGCTCGCGCAAGGTTCGCAGCTGTTGCGTGCCCAGCCAGTTCGGCTGGGTGATCAGCAGAGTGCTGTCGCCGGTGACCGCGTCGTACGCATCCTCGATCGAACCGACCTCACGGATTTGGACGCCTTGTTGTTCGAGCAGCCGGGCGATGGCCCGGCTGCCTTGCGGCGAAACCGAATCGGGGTCCAGCGCGCCGTCCTCACCGCCACCGCGCGCCAAAGCGATCACGATCGCGGCAGCCACGATGATCAGGCCGATGATGACCGGGCCACGGGCAGCGCGCCAGATTCGCTTGTAGTCAGGGGAAAGCGAGGTGCTCATCGGCGGGCGCCGTCCAATGCGAGGTCGAGGTCGACCAGCCGCCGGTATTCGTCCACAGTGGTCTCACGGCCGCCGTACCAGACGTCGTCGAACAGCCTCGCCGCAGCGCGCAATGCGTTGGCGTAGTCCGGAAGTCTGGCGCCCGCGGCGCGCGCGACCTCGTCGACCGTCCGGCCGGAGCGTTCGTCCAGAACCCCACGCTCTTCCAGGCCACGCACGATCGCACGGAAGCGTTCCCGCACGGCCTCAGCGAGATCTCCTTCTGCCTCAGCGGCTTCGGCCGCACGCCGGTGGTCGGCCGCCGTCAGCTTGCGCCCGGTGAACACGGACGCGCTCGCACTACGGGCGAGTTTCCCGACCCGCAGCCGGATGATCACGATCACGGCGACGATGAGAGCGAGCAGGATGACCAGGCCGGCGATCCCGCCGGGAACCACGCTCGCGGCGCCTTCGAGCAGTGCCATGAACCGGTTCACCAGCCAGTTCAGGAATCGCACGAACAGCGACGGTTCGGCGTCCTGGTACGCCGGGTCGGACAGCTCACGGACGGCCGCGTCGCGTGCTGCGTCGCGGCCGATGTCGACCGGGATGTCGGTGTTGTTCACCAGGCCGTCGGCGGTTGCGGCGGCGGGGCGACGCCTGCCTGGCGGGCCAGTTCGATGTCCATGCCCTCGCGGCGCATCCGGCGGTCGACGTAGATCAGCGTGGTCACGCCGGAGGTGAACGGCCGGGTGATGGTCTCCGCGATGATCGTGGCCAGTGCGGTGAGCAGCAGCATGAGGTCGTTGTTCGGCTCGAACCCGCCGCCCGTCGCGGCGTTCAGCCCGCCACCGGCCAGGATCAGCGGGATCTGCACGATCTGGGCGAGCAGGCTGGCCATGATCACGGCGAGCAACAGGATGCCGCACGTCCGCCACCACGCGCCGGTGACCAGCAGCCGTGACCGGCCGAACGCCTTGCCGACCGTGGCGCCCTCCAGGATCAGCGCCGTGCTGGCCAGGCTGAGCAGGACGTACAGCCAGACGCCCGGGATGATCAAGAGGACCGTGCCGACGATGACGATCAGCGTGTACAGCACGCTCAGGCCGAGCAGTGCGCCGAACCGGGGCTTGATGTGGTTCCACGCCTCGCCGATGGTGACCGGCTGGCCGAGCACCGCCTTGCCCATCACGACGGTCAGCACACCGTTGAGGAACGTGCCGACCAGCATGGTGATGATGATCGACGGGATCGTGATGATCAACGTGGCCTGCAGGTCCGCGATCGCCCGGTCGGCCTCGGTGGCCGACAGCGGCAGGCTCGTGGAGAGCCAGTCCGTCTGGTAGATCATGAAGAACATGACGCCGACGGACAGCAGGTTGGCGATCGTCGACACCACCGCCGACACGCCAAGCATCTGCTTGGGGTAGCTGCGGATGGCGGCGACCGCGCCGTCGAGGATCTCGCCCAACCCCAACGGCCGCAACGGGATCACACCCGGCTTGGCCGCGGGCGGCGGACCCCACTGCGGAGGCGGCGGCATCGGGTACGGCGGCTGCTGCCCGTACTGCTGTCCGGGCTGCTGCTGGCCGTAGTGCTCCTGTCCGGGCTGCTGTTGGCCAGGCGGGGGATCCTGTGGTCTGCGGGACTGGTCGTCGGGCGACGACCATCCACCTGATTCAGTCACTGAAACCCCCTGCTCCTGCCCTTTGTGTCGGGTTCACTCTAGGGGCACTCGCCACACGGTATACACGCGCGGGTATCAGAGGCGTGAGTCACCGGTCGCGTCGGTGTCCTGACCACTGCCCCGGCAAGCGTCCGAAGTGGTCAGAACACGACGGCTTCAATGCTGCCCTGGCCTGCATGAACGTTCAGCGACAACCGAAACTGTCGTACCCCCGCGGTAGTGTAAAAACAAGGGCTCCCCTGAATGGCGGGGTTTGTCGGGAGGGGCGAGGCCCGGCGATCAGTGCCTCGATCACGCCCGGATGAGTGAACCTCATGCCTCATCAGTGAGCGTGCGGCGGGCGGCCCAGGCGAGCAACGCCAGTTCCAGCACGGAGAACAGCACCACCGCGGTTTGGCTCGGCAGCCAGACCAGCGCGATTCCGATGGCCAGCACCGGAAGCACCAATCCCGCGTACGCCCCAAGGAACAGTGCGGCGAGCACCTCACCCCGGACCGAAGGTTCGGCCAACGCGGCCCCCGCCGCCACCGACGAGCGGAACGTCATCCCGACGCCTGTCCCGCCGATCACGGCGCCCACGAAGAACAGCCAGATCGCGTCCGTCAGCACCGCCGTCGGCACGAGGATCAGGCCGACCGCCATCAACACGAAGCCACGCTTGAGCTGCAGCCGGGTTTCCATCCGGATGAACACGACCTGCGCCGCCGCCGCGGAACCCAGCAATGCGAACGTGGCCAGCCCGCCGAGCAGCTTCGACGGTTGGTGGAACGCCAGCGTCAGCAGTGTCGGCGCGAGCGCCGTGAACAAGGCCATCATCGCGAACGATGCGAACGCTCCGGTTGTGGCACCGAAGAACTTCGTCAGCGACTCACGCGGCAGCGTCACCCGCTGCGGCCGGTACGCCGGGCGTTCTCCTTGGCGCTCAACGGTTTCCGGGACCAGGCTGATCGCCAGCGCGCTCAGCAGCAACAGGCCGAGGAAGATCAGGTACGGCGTGGTCAGCGGTGAGTCGACGAACTGCAGCAGGACTCCGCTGATCACCGGGCCGATCGCCAGCCCGCCCGTGTTGACCACAGTGGACACCAATGTCGAGTCGGATGCGCCCGGTCGTGCCACGAGCCGCAGTTCCGACAGGTGCGCGGTGGCCGCGGCGACGATCACACCCACTCCCGCGCCGCCGATCAGCCGGGCGATGATCAGCCCGGGGACGTCCGGCCAGGCCACGAAGATGAACGCGGACAACGCCTCGACGAGCGTCGCGCCCAGGATCATCCGGCGGCGGCCGAACCAGTCGCTGAGGTGGCCGACCAGATACAGGCTCGCCACGACGCCGACCGCGTACGCCGCGAAGATGACCGTGATCACCCAGGTCGGGAAGCCGTCACGCTGCTGGTAGATGCCGTACAGCGGGGTCGGCACGGTCGAGTACGCCAGCGCGAGCGTGAACGCGATGGCGATCACCCAGTACCCGCCGCCGTGGCTGATGCGCCAGGCGCGGGCGGATGGACGGACGGCTGTCAAGGTCATGCTTCCACCGTGCGCGCGACGACTCATCAAGTCCAACGAAAAATCTTGGTCAGATTCATCGTCATCATCGATAATCGGAGCTCATGGAGACCCGGCAGCTCGAAGTCTTCGTCGCGGTGGCCGAGGAGTTGAGCTTCACGCGCGCCGCGAAACGGCTCTATGCGGTCCAGTCGACGGTGTCCGCGGCGATCAAGGCGCTGGAGGCCGAGCTCGGGACGACGTTGTTCGACCGGTCGACCAGGCGGGTCACGTTGTCCGAGGCGGGCAGCGCGTTCTTGCCCGAGGCGAAGGCCGCGCTTGAGGCCGTCGATCGGGCGATCGCCGCGGCGCAAGAGGCGTCGGCCGGGCTGCGCGGCAGCATCCGGATCGGCACGATGACCAACCTGTCGGTGTTCGACCTGCCTGGTCTGCTCGGGGCGTTCCGCCAGCGCTATCCCCTCGTGGACATCCACGTCACGGTGTCGACGACCGGTTCGACCGGGATGGTCGACGACGTCCGCTCAGGCAGATTGGACCTCGCGTTGCTTGGCCTGCCCGAGTCCGATCTGGTCGGCTTGGACGCGCGACCGTTGACAAGCTGGCCGTACGTGGTGTTGCTGCCGTCGAAGCACCCGTTGGCCGATCGGGAGACGGTCTCGTTGCGCGATCTGGCACAGGAGTCCTTCGTGGACACGTCGGCGGGGTTCGGCAACCGTGTGGTGATCGACCGCGCCTACGTCGCGCTGGGAATGCCGCGGCGAGTCGGGGCCGAGGTCGCCGATCTGAGCGCGGTCCCGGCGTATGTCCAGGCTGGGCTTGGCGTGGCGGTCGTTCCCGACCTGGGGTTCGATATCGGACCGGGCGCCGTGCGGGTGCGACTGGCGGACGGGATGACGTGGCCGATGACGATCGCGACACTGGCCGGCAAGCCGCCAAGCAGGGCGTTGCGGACGTTGCTTGACCTGATCGACAGGTTAATATCGTTTGCAGACGAGTAGCCGCTGTTGACCGTCCTCACCGCGCTAGGTAACTTGCAATCGTTAGCACTGGAGACGGGAATGGGCATGACCGAGACGTTCCAGCTGACGGTGAACGGGACCGAAGTCGAAGTGACCTGCGACCGGGACACGCCGTTGCTCTACGTCCTGCGCAACCACCTCGACCTGAAGGGCACCCGGTTCGGGTGCGGCCTTGGCCTCTGCGGCGCGTGCAACGTGATCATCGACGGCCGCGCGGTGTACTCATGCGACACTCCACTGTGGTCGGTCGCGGGCAAGGAGATCCGCACTGTCGAAGGCTTGGCGGACAACCCGGTACAACGGATGTTCGTCGAAGAGCAAGCGGCGCAATGCGGGTATTGCGTATCCGGGATCATAATGAGCGCGACCGCGTTGCTGGAGCACAACCCGTCCCCTGACGAGCACGAAGTACGCACCGCGCTGGACAACAACCTGTGCCGTTGCGGAGCGCATAACCGAATGGTCCGTGCGGTGCTTCGAGCCAGCGAGGCGTCGTCGTGATCCCGCCCGCGCTCGCCGCCGCGCCACGGCTTTCCCGGTGGATCACCGTGCACGAGTCCGGCACCGTATCCGTGCGATCCGGGAAAGTCGAACTGGGGCAAGGAATTCTCACCGCACTCAGCCAGATCGTGGCCGAGGAACTGGACGTGGACCTCGCGCGGATCACGATGGTCCCGATGACCGCGCCCGTCACTCCCGAGGACACGCTCACCGCGGGCAGCCGTTCCCTCGAAGAGTCAGGAGCCGCGCTCCGGCAGGCGGCCGCCGAGGTCAGGGCACTGTTCGTGGCCGCGTCCGGACTCGGCGCCGACGCCACGGTGCACGACGGCGTGATCAGCTCCAACACCGGCACAACGAGCTATTGGGACCTCGCCGATTCCGTGAGTCTGGATGTCGACGCAACCGGCGAAGCTGCGCCAAAACCCATAACGCAGCACAGCATTGTGGGATCGAGCGCGCCACGACTGGACCTGCCGGACAAGGTCTACGGCAAAGCCCGATTCATCCACGACATGTCCCTGCCCGGCATGCTGTACGGACGCATCGTGCGCCCGCCTTCTCCCGGCGCGGCCTTGCGTTCGCTTGATACGTCGGCGGCCAAGGAGCTCGTCGGAGTCGTTGAGGTTGTCCGTGACGGTAGCTTCCTAGGCGTCGTCGCGACGCAGGAGGAAACCGCGATCTCTGGCGCCGAACTGCTGCGCAAACACGCCGTCTGGGACGAGACCGCGTCGCTGCCCACAGTGGACGACCTGCTGGCGTCGCGGGACTTCGAGACACAGACCGTCGACGCGCAGTCTCCGGACTTCGTCACGACTGTGTCCGCCCGATACACCCGGCCGTATTTGGCACACGCGTCCATCGGGCCCGCATGCGGTATCGCGCAATGGAACGGCGCTTTCCTTGAAGTCTGGAGCCACACGCAGGGCGCGTACAACCTCCGCAAAGCCATCACATTGGCGTTGCCGTTGAACCTGGACCAGGTCACCGTGCACCACGTGGAAGGCGCCGGATGCTACGGCCACAACGGTGCCGACGACGCCGCGTTCGACGCGGTGTTGCTGGCGCGCGCGGTTCCCGGCCACCCCGTCCAGGTCGTCTGGTCGCGCGCTGACGAGTTGTCGTGGGCACCGTTCGGTCCCGCGATGGCCGTCCAGATGTCCGCCCGCGTCGAGGACGGCGTGATCACCGGTTGGCGCCACGAGACTTTCGGCAACGGTCACGCGTCCCGCCCGGGCACGTCTCCGGTGACTCCGGGCCTGCTTTCGGCGGCGTATATGGCTGATGGGAAGCCTTTGGTCCCGTCGAACGATCCACCGACGGCTCGCGGCGGCGGGGCACAACGCAACGCGATCCCGCTGTACACGTTCCCGCGGCGGGAGATCATCAAGAACCGGTTGCTCCACATGCCACTGCGCACGTCGGCGATGCGCGCGCTCGGGGCGTACCTGAACGTCTTCGCCATCGAGTCCTTTATGGACGAGCTGGCCGGGGAGATGGATCCGGTCGAGTTCCGGCTGCGGTACCTGGCGGACGATCGCGCTCGTGCGGTGATCCTCGCCGCGGCCGACCGGGCAGGCTGGTGGGACCGTTCGCCCGAGCCCGATTCCGGCTACGGTTTCGGTTTCGCCCGGTACAGCAACCATGGCGCGTATTGCGCGGTTGTCGCCGAGGTCCGCGCCGATGACGAACTCAAGGTGACCCGCCTGACGCTCGCCGTGGACGCCGGCATGATCGTCAACCCCGACGGCCTGCGCAATCAGATCGAGGGTGGCGCGATCCAGAGCACCAGCTGGACTTTGAAGGAGCAGGTGCGTTTCGACCGCACGCACGTCACGAGTTCGGACTGGGAGAGCTACCCGATCCTGCGGTTCTCCGAGATTCCCGCGGTGGACGTGGTTCTGCTCAACCGCCCCGACTTGCCCAGTTGCGGCGCAGGCGAGGCCGCGCAGGGCCCCACGGCCGCCGCCATCGGCAATGCTTTGTACGACGCACTCGGCGTCCGCGTCCGCGACCTCCCACTCAACGCCGAGAACATCGTCGCCGCCATGCCCGACTAACGGAACGGCGCCACGGAACCCCGGCGAACCAGCTCCACCGGCAAAATCACGCGCTTGGGCGGAGTAGTCGGGTTGGCGATGCGTTCCAGCAGCAACCGCGCCGCCTCCAAGCCCATGTCATAGTGCGGAATCCGAACGGTCGTCAACCCCGGCCGCTGCTTGTCCGCGAAAGGCATGTCGTTGAACCCCACCACGGAAACATCACCCGGGCACGACAAACCCCGTTCGTCCAAAGCGGAGTAACACCCCAAAGCGATCAGGTCATTGCCCGCGATGATCGCGGTGACGTCGCGCTGCAGATCCACCGCGGCCCGGTACCCGGCTTCCTCGGTGAACGCCGTCGAGAACGTCACCCGCCCCGGGTCGACCTCCAAACCGTGTGCTGCCATGGCATCGACGAACGCCCGGTAGCGCTCCCAGCCTGTGGACAGTTCCTGTGGCCCGGCGACGTGACCGATGCGGGTGTGGCCAAGGGAAGCGAGCAACTGCACGGCCGAATAGACGCCTGCGTTGTTGTCGTTGGTCACCGACGGGATGTCGCCGGCGTCCGTGCGGCGGTTGACCAACACGGTCGGGACTTGGTCCGCGGGTGAGGGGTCGTTACGGCGGCCGGTGGCGAGGATGAATCCGTCGGTCTGTCTGCCGCGCATTGCCAGCAGGAGCTCGCGTTCGCGTTCGTCGTCGCCGTCCGTGTTGCCCATCAGGGCCATGTAGCCCGCTTCGCGCAGGCCGTCCTCGATTCCTCGGACGATCGGAGGAAAGACCGGGTTGGTCAGGTCGGGGATGATCACCCCGGCCACCGACGATGTCTTCGTGCGCAGCATCCGCGCCGCTGAGTTGGGTGCGTAGCCCAGGGTCTTCGCCGCTTCCATCACCCGGTTGGCGGTCCGCGTGCTGACCTTCCCCCTGGTCTGGGGGTTCAAGGCGCGGCTGGCTGTTGCCGCGTGCACCTTGGCCAGGTTGGCGACATCCTTGATCGTCGGTGGCTTTTCCACGGCGGCCACCCTAGCGGTAACGACCCCGTCACCTAGTGCGATCACTCAAAGAATCACCATTCGACGGCTATGTACTTCGACTCCGTGTACTCCAACAGGCCCTCGTGGCCACCCTCCCGGCCGATTCCGCTCTGCTTCACGCCCCCGAATGGCGCAGCGGGCTCGGACACCAGGCCACGGTTGAGCCCGACCATTCCCGACTCCAGTGCTTCGGACACCCGCAGCCCACGGGCGAGGTCTGCGGTGTACACATAGGACACCAGGCCGTGTTCGGTCGCGTTGGCCAGCCTGACCGCCTCGTCCTGCGCCTCGAACGTCACGATCGGCGCCACCGGCCCGAAGATCTCCTCGGCCAGCACGGGAGCCGACGACGGCACGTCCGCGAGCACGGTCGCCGGGTAGTAGAACCCAGGTCCGGCCGGGCGAGAGCCGCCCACCAAGGCCCGCGCGCCCAACGAGACCGTCTCGGTGACCAGAGAGTCCACTTTGTCCACTGCTTCGGCGTTGACGAGCGGTCCGAGCTGAACGCCTTCAGACGCACCCGGTCCCATCGTCAGGCCACCCATCGCCGACGCGAGCCGGGAGGCGAACGCGGGCGCAATGCCCTCCTGCACGTAGAAGCGGTTGGCCGCGGTGCAGGCCTGTCCGCCGTTGCGCATCTTGGCGATCATCGCGCCCTCGATGGCCGCGTCCAGGTCGGCGTCGTCGAACACCAGGAATGGCGCGTTCCCGCCGAGTTCCATCGAACAGGACAGCACGCTCTCGGCCGCGACCGCGAGCAGCCGCCGTCCCACTTCGGTCGAGCCGGTGAAGGACAGCTTGCGCACCCGAGGGTCGGCCAGCATCGCCGAGACGACCGGCCCGGATCGGCGCGACGGCACGATGTTGACCAGTCCCGATGGTGCACCGGCTTCCTCAAGCAGGGCACCGATTGCCAACGCCGTCAACGGCGTCTCGCTGGCGGGCTTGAGGATCACCGAGCATCCCGCGGCCAGCGCCGGCCCGATCTTGCGGGTCGCCATCGCGGCAGGGAAGTTCCACGGAGTCACCAGCACACTCACGCCAATGGGCTGACGCAGCACCATGATCTGGTTCTGCCCGCCCGGCGCGGTCTGCACGCTGCCCGCGACGCGCACCGCTTCCTCGGCATACCAACGGAAGAACTCGGCCGCGTACTTCACTTCACCCAGCGCGTCCGGCAAGGCTTTGCCGTTCTCCAGCACGATCAAGCGTGCCAACGAGTCCGCGCGTTCCTGCATCAGATCGAACACGGCCATCAACAGGTCGGCACGCGCGCGAGGCGCGGTCGCTGCCCACGACGGCAGCGCGGATGCGGCCGCCTCGACCGCGGACAGGCCGTCCTCGACGGTTGCGCTCGCCACGGACGCGATCTCCTCGCCGGTCGCCGGGTCGAGTACCGGGATCCGTGCGCCATCCGAGGCGGGCAGCCACTTCCCGCCGATCAGCAACTCGGTCTTCATTCCAGACACCTTCAGTACGGGTTGGCCACGAACAGGTCCTGGGCCGGGAACTTCGTCAGCACCTCGGCGCCGCGGTCGGTCACCACGACCTCTTCCTCGATCCGGGCGGCGGAGAACCCGTCGGACGCCGGGCAGTAGGTCTCCAGCGCGAAGACCATGCCCGCCTGGATCTCGACGGGATGCTCAAGGCTGTTGAGCCGGGAGATGATCGGCCGCTCGTGCAGGCCCAGCCCCAGGCCGTGGCCGAACTGCAGGCCGAACGCGGCCATCTCGTCGGCGAACCCGAAGTCGGTCGCCGCAGGCCACGACAACGCGATCTCGTCGGTCCCGACACCGGGTTTGACCAGCTGGATGGCCACGTCCATCCACTCACGGGCCCTGCGGTACGCGTCGCGCTGCGAATCGGTCGCGCTGCCGACGCTGAAGGTCCGGTAGTAGCAGGTCCGATAACCGTTGTACGACTGGATGATGTCGAAGAAGGCCTGGTCGCCCGGCCGGATCAGCCGGTCGGAGAAGTTGTGCGGGTGCGGGTTGCACCGCTCCCCCGACACCGCGTTGATCGCTTCGACCTGGTCGGAACCCATTTCGTAGAGCCGTTTGTTGGCCAGCGCGACGATTTCGTTCTCCCGCACACCGGGTTTCAGCGCCTCGACGATGTCCTGGTACACGCCGTCGACCATGGCCGCGGCCTGCGACAGCAGCGTGATCTCGTCGACCGACTTGATCTGCCGGGCGTCCAGCATCAACTGCTGCGCGTCGAGCACGGTCAAGCCTTGGCGCTGCATCTCGAACAGGAACGGCGGTTCGACGATGTCCACACCCACTGGCGCGTCCGCGACGCCTGCCTGAGTCAGGATGTCCTTGATCTCGGCGATGGCCGAGGCCATCAGCCCGGCACTGGGGGCGATCGCGCCACGCAGCCCGAGCATTCCGGCGCGGCAGTTGTCCGGCTCGAGCCACGGCGAGTACAGCTTGTGGTGTCGCGCGGCCGAACCGAAGTCCCACAGGATCGGCTCGCCGTCCCGGGTGAGCAGCGCGTAGCGGGTCATCTTGTCGCCGAGCGCGCCGCCGATCCACGTCTGTGTGGTGTAGCGGATGTTGTAGAAGTCGAACAGCAGGAACGCGCCGCACTCGCTGGATTCGAGCGCGGCCTTGGCCCTTTCGACGCGATACGCGCGCAACCTGTCGAAGTCGACGCGCTGCTCGTAGTCGACGGCGCCGTGCCCGGGCGCCGGGATGGGCCGGTTATCGGCCATCTTTCGCCTCCAGACCGTCGGTCACGTCGGCGTCCTCCGCCGCCAAGGTCAGGCCGGCCCGGCGCGCTTGTTCCTGGATCAGCACGGCGAAGTCCTCGTCGCGATGCCCGGCGCCGATCGCCGCCGACACGATCTGCGCGGCGGCCGACGCGACCGGCATCGGCGCCTCGAGTGCCCGCGCGGCCTGCAGACCGAGGTCGAAGTCCTTGCGCAGCAACGGCATCGTGAACGTCGGGGTGAAGTCGAGGTTGACCAGCGCGGGCGTCTTGTACTGGCTGAACGCCGAACCCATCACCGACTGGTTGAGGAACTCCAGGAACGCCGCACGGCTCACGCCGCCTTTCTCGGCCAGCACGGTGATCTCGGCCATCGACTGGATCACCACGCCGAGGAACACGTTGTGGCAGATCTTGACCAGGCGAGCGACCTCGTCCTCACCGACGTACGTCACCGCGCGACCCAGGGCCGTGAGCACCGGCTCGACCTGCTCGAACACCGGGCGGGGGCCGGACACCGCCAAGGTCACGCGACCCGCGTCGACCACCTTGGGATTGCCGCTGACCGGCGCGGCGAGGAACTCGGTGCCGCGCTTGAGCGCGACGACGCGCACGCTCGCGGAGGCCTCCTCGGAGACCGTGGACGAGTCGATCAGCACCTTGGGCGCCACGTCCGGATTGGTCAGTACGCCGTCCTTGCCGGCGGTCACGTCCTCCAGGTCGGCCGACGCGGCCACCATGGTGAACACGACATCTCGGTCGGCGAGGTCGATCGGGCGGTCGGCGACGGACGCGCCGTGCTCGGCGAGTGCCTCCGCCTTGGCTCGCGTCCGGTTGTAGACCGCCACCTCGTAGCCGGCCAGCAGCAGGCGTTTGGCCAGGGCCGCGCCCATCCGGCCGCAGCCGATCCAGCCGATCCGGGGACGGTCCGCTGAAGTGGCCGCCATCGTTACCTCGCTCCCGTGATTGCAATCGTTCGCATTCACGATGCCTCTCGATGTTGCCGTCGTCAAGGGCTTGACTCCGGCCATTGATGTGCGAACGATTGCTGTCGTGCGCACGATGTGTTTGGGAACCTTCAGCCCGTCGGTGTTGGTCGAGGTCGCCACCCGGACCGGCGCGCTGGAACACGCCGGGCTCGCCGTGCAGGAGATCCCCGCCACATCGTCGCCGGCCCAGTTTGCCGCACTGTTGGACGGCGAGCTGGACGCCGTGCTGACCAATCCCGACAACGTGGTGGCGTACCGCTGTCTGCCGGACAACCCGCTGAGCCGAACCGCCGACGTGCGGATACTCGCGGCGGTGGACGGCGGCCTGGGACTGTCGCTCTTCGGTCAGCCCGGACACACCACACCGAAGCAACTACACGGTGGCGTGCTGAGCGTCGACGCGCCGACGACCGGGTTCGCGTTCATCGCCTACGAGCTCCTCGACCGGCTAGGGCTGCGTAAGGACGACGACTACTCCATCCAAGCGATGGGGTCGACGCCCCGGCGCACGGAGGCATTGCTCACGGGGCAATGCCACATGACGGTCCTCAACGCGGGCAACGACCTTCGGGCCGAAGGCGAGGGCGCGTCCCGGCTGAGCAGCGTGACGAGCATCGGCCCGTACGTCGGGACCGTGCTCGCGGCCCGTGGCGAGACGATCCAGCGGGACGGCGACGCGCTCGCCCGGCTGATCGAGACGCTGCTACAGACGTCCGCGGAGCTGGTCGAGGGCAAGCACATCGAGCTGGCCCTGGACGCCACGCAGCACCGCCTCGGTCTGGACCGCGCGACTGCCAAGCGCTACCTCAAGACCTTGGTGGACCCGACGGAAGGCTTGGTCGCCGACGGGTGGATGTCGCCGGACGCGCTGCAGACCGTGGTCGAACTGCGCAACCGCTACTTCCCCGGCGCGTCGGAGCTCACCGTGCAGGCCGTGCTGGGCTCCGGGATCGTCGACGACGGACTGCTGCCCGCGTCATGACTTCTTCGCGACCGCCCTGCGCTGGTGCTCGGTCACGTCCATGAAGGCGGCCTTGAACTGAGCGAACGCGTCCCGGCCGAGTCTGCGGGCGTGCCGGTCCTGCAACGCGCTCATGATCTTGTCGGCGGCCTTCATCTGCTCGAGGCCACGGTCGGTCGGGCAGACCAGCTTCGCGCGCCGGTCGGCCGGATCGGGGTGCCGCTGGACGTAACCGAGTCGCTCCAGCTCGTCCACGAGCGTGCCGATCACCTGCTTGTGCTGACCGGAAAGCCGGGCAAGGTCGGTCGCGCGGACGCCCTCGGGATCCATGTACGCCATCACCGCGCCGTGCCGCGGCTGCAGATCGTCGAACCCCTTGGCGGCCAGCGCACTGAACAGTTCGTTCTGCACCGCGAACAGCAATCGCCCGGCCAGCACCCCGAGATCGGGGTTCGTCTTGTTCCGCTGTGCCCGGGTCGTCATGTATTCCGCCTTTGTGCCGTACCGGCCAGTAACCGGTCAGTGTAGTTCGCGGTCCCGCAGTTGCCGTTCCACCCCGTCGAGCAATAACCGCAGGCCGTACTCGAAGACTTTGTCCAAGTCATAGTCGAAGTCTTCGGTCTTGATGAACTGCGCCATCGTCGGATACCTGCCGGTTTCCAGCAGCCGGTCAAGGGCGGCCTCCTCGGTCGCCATCCATTCCTCATGTGTCACCCCAGTGTCCTGCCGCGCCTGCATTTCGTCCTGCAACGTCAACGCGAGTCCACGGATATGGCCGAAAATACTCAGGTGCGTGTACCACATGTCGGCCACGGGCAGGCCCAACCGGCGCAGCGCGGTCAATGTCCATTCGGTATACACGATCAGATTCGGTGATACGCGAGGCCGCGTCATCGACATAGCCGCGGCCACCCATGGGTGACGGCGGCATACTGTCCACAACAGACGTCCAGCGATCTCGACACACTCTCGCCAGTCCGGCGGCATCCGCTCAGGGAACGGCTGCTCGGCGAACACAGCGTCGGCCATGTCCACCACGAGGTCCTCTTTGCTGTGCACGTGCCGGTACAACGACATCGTCGCCACCCCGAGGTCGGTGGCGATCCGGCGCATCGAGACCACGCCAAGGCCTTCCGCGTCGGCGATCGCGATGGCGGCTCGTACCACCCTTTCCCGGCCGAGGTCCGACTCCTTCGAGGATTTGCGCGCTGCCTGCGGCGCCGACCGGACGACCGTGCCCGCGCCCGGTTTCGTGTCCACGACGCCGTCGTCCTTCAGCGCTGCGATCACCTTGGTCGCGGTGGCCATGGCGACACCCCATTGCTGGGTGATCTGCCGGGTCGACGGGACCCGGTCACCGGGTTTGAGTTCACCGCGCGCGATCCGCGCCTTGATCTCCGCCGCGATCCGCTGGTAGGGCGCCTCAGCCACTGAATACCCCTCAGTGCACTAGTGCTCCGTCCGATCTGCCCAGCTTAACACCGTCTAGTGCACTAGTTTGCTGTACAGCGTACGAATGTCGCCTGTACGGTGTATTCATGCGCACTGTACTGATCTCCGGCGCCGGTATCGCCGGGCTGTCACTGGCTTACTGGCTGACCGAATACGGCTTCCGCACGAGAAGTGGTCTCGCGAATGGGCTTGATGGACGCGATCCGCGCACCACACCGGAACGCACGGCATCGCGATCCTCAACGAGGCCGGCGAGCCGGTGGCCAGGATGGGCGGTGACGACTTCGGCGACTCCGGCGGGATCGTGGCCGAAATCGAGATCCTGCACGGTTTTCTGCCCCGCACCCAGGCGAGGGATCTGGCTGCGTAACCAGTTCATGCGCTTGCTGCCGCACGTGCCGGGTCGCAAGAGGATGATGGGCGGCATCGAGAAGTCCGCCAACGCCATCACCCTCAAGCCATACACACGATCTGTCTCTCCCGCATGATCGGTCTGTTGTGCGACCCTGTGAGGTATGAGCGACGACCGGAACGTACTCGGCGGCGCCCTCGAGGAATGCGGCACTGACCCGGTGACCGGCTTCTACCGAGACGGCTGCTGCAACACCGGCCCGCAAGACGTGGGCAACCACACCGTATGCGCCGTGATGACCGGCGAGTTCCTGCAGCACCAGCGGGAAATCGGCAACGAGCTGACCACCGCAAGGCCGCAGCTGGGTTTCCCCGGTCTCAAGCCGGGAGACCGGTGGTGTGTCTGCGCTTCGCGCTGGCTGCAGTCCTATGAGGCCGGCGTCGCGGCGCCGGTGGTGCTCGCCGCGACGCATGCCCGTGCACTGGAAGTTGTTCCCCTGGAGGCCTTGCAGGAGAACGCGGTCGATGTCCCGGCCGATCCCAGTTCGCTGCTTTAACGAATAGGCCGCCACGGCTGCGGGATTTGGTCCTCTGTGCCGAACGCGAGCGGGATCCGGTACGGCACCGGTGATTTCACGGTCGGAATCGGTTCACCGGAAGAGACATAACGGTCGGCGATCACCTGACCGGACGCGTCGACCACACCAAAGCAGTATCCGAGTTCCCGCGCTTTGTCGATTATCATCCCGGCGGCTTGCACCGTCGCCGCGCCGGACGGGGTGTCGATGGGCCCGTCGTGCATTCCGATGATCACGCCAGGTTTCAACTGGCGCACTATGTCGTCGCTGATGGCCTGCGCGGTCATCTCCGGCAGCCAGTCGGAAGTGTTGACGCGGTTGAGGAAGTACGTGTACCCCATCTCGATCAACAGCTTCCGCACGGCCGGGTTCGATCCGCCGAACGGCGGCCGGATGCCCTTGAAATCGATCGGCGCGCCCGCGTCGGCCAGCACCTTTTCGTTGCGCAGCACCTCTTCCCGGTTCTGCTCGGGCGTGAGCTGGTCCATGTGGACATGCGAGTAGGTGTGGTTGAGTTCCACATGTCCTTCACGTGCTTGGAATCTGGCCCACTGCGGGTTGGCTTCGACGCGCACGCCGTTGTCGAAGAACACCCCGAGCACCTGCTTGTCCCTCAGCACACGCAACAGCTCCGGCCGATAGATCGACGTTCCGTCGTCGAAGGTGAACGCGATCCGCCGGTCGCACGAGTTGTCGATCTGCGGTTTCGTGCCGACGTCCGAGCGTGCCGCGGCGGCGAGGACGGCCAGGCGTTGCCGCGGCTTGAGCCGGAACTCGGTGGCTGCTTTGTCCACTGTGCTCAGGAAGTCCGCTTTACCGCGGAACGGTTCGGACTTCCACACCACGTCCTGCATCGTGCATCCGTCAGCGCGCTGCGGGTTCCGGACTCCGGAATCGTGTCGGCCGTATGAAATCGTTTGTTCCGTCGACCAGCCGTTCGGACAGGCATCCCGCGCCGGGATCACGTCCGTGCGCGGAACACCGTTGACTGTCACGGTGTTGACGAGCCGGTCGGGCACGTCTGTCGCGACGTTCACAACCACGCGGATCGGCGGATAGGACGAACGTGCTGGCAGAGCGTCACTTCGCTGGCATGTGGTTCCGGTGCAGCTCCATCCTTCGCCGGCAACGGCGGTCGCAGTCAGTCCGGCGGGAAGTGCGTCGCTGACCGTGACCGGGCCTGCTGCTGGGGATCTGCCGGGATTGGTGACCGTGATGGTGGCGTACGCGGCCACCATGCCGGGCATGAAGTGCGACGGTGCGTGATTGACCGAGACTGTCAAAGGTTGTGCGGCATTCGCGGGGACTCCGACCGCCAGAACGAGGATGGCGGCGCCGATCAAGGACCTGATCATGTCACCCCCAATAGTTCGGAAGGTTTCCTAATCAGTCTCCCGTCGGCGTCAAGGGCCGCCGGGTCTCCAGCACCAGTTCCCGGGTGACCAGCACGAGCGCGGCGAGCATCGCCAGCGCCAGCCACTTGAGGTCCACTCCCGCGCGTCCGAACAGGAAAGGCGTATACGAGAAGAACGACGCGAACTGGACGAGCAGCGGCACCGGCCAAAGCCTGCGCGGGAAGTAGAACGCGACGATCACCGAAAGCGCATCGGCCAGGTAGAAGTAGCGTTCGTGCATCGCGGGCAGGAAGAACGGCACGAGGATCGCGAAGATCGTTGCGAGCAGGACAACCCGTGGGATCGTCAACGTCATCCGGCTCGCCACGACACCGAGTATCACGACCAACACCAGCGTTCCGGTGAACAGCACACCGGCATTCCTGATCAGGTCCGCCGAGTTGGTGACGGTGAGGAACTGGTAGATGTTCGGCGCGTTCAACGTCAGCCGCGTGTACTCCCCTGCTTGATCGACGTACACCGACAGCAACTGCACCGGATTCGCGCCGACAAGCAACGCGGGCCCGTCGAGCAACAACACAACGCCGGGCACGACGAGCAGCCCGGGCCAGGGCACCTTGCGCAGCAGCACAAGAATCAGCAACAGCGGGAACAGGAACACGATCTGCAGCTTGAAAGCCAACGCGAGCCCGAAGAACACACACGCCAGCCAGGGCCGCGAACGTACCGCGTAGTACACCGCGCCGACCCCGAACGCGGCGTAGATCGAATCGCACTGGCCCCACATGGCGCCGTTGGTCACGACGGTGGGTAGCAAACTGACCGTGACCGCTGCCAGGAAAGGCACCCAGCCACGCGGATACTTCAGCGCGACGAGTTTGTAGGTGTAGAACGCCAGCAGCAGGTCGAACAGGATCGAGATGGCCTTCACGCCGAGCAGGGTCGGCACCGGCAGGTAGGTCAGCATCGCGAGCAGATACAGATACGGAACGTTGTAGTTGGCGAATTCGTATCGCAGGGCGGAAAAGCCGCCGTTGGCCTTGATGAAGTCGTACCACTGCGCCACGAAGGCCCGGTAGTCCATCGACTGGAAGTCCACGAGCACCAGCCGGACGGCGAGGGTGAGCGACACGATCGCGGCGGCGACGAGGAATGCCTGGCCAGGGCGGGCTATACGGATCACCCGGTCGACAACACCAGATGGAGCTGGACGCCAACTGGGAGCTCGCTGAGCGTTTGATCGAAATGCCCGGTTCTCTTGACGGCCATGGTCCAGACCACACACACTGAGCGTGACCCAACCGCCGCCACCGGAACGTTCAAAGGAGAACGATGCCTGCATCCGGTCGCCGCTTAGGGCTGCTTTCCGGCGTTCTGACCCTGCTCATCGCCTTCGCGGTACCCGCGGTTCCGGCAAGCGCGGCCCCTGCGGTCTTCACCCATCCCGGTGTGATGGTCAGCCGTGCCCAGCTGGATTTCGTCCGCGGCCGCGTCAACGCGAACGCCCAGCCATGGCGCAACGCCTACAACCAGATGGCGGGCAGTCAGTACGGATCCCTGTCCCGCACGCCAAGGCCACGTGCGGTGGTCGAGTGCGGCCCGTACTCCAACCCGAACCTGGGCTGCACAGACGAACGCCAGGACGCGATCGCCGCGTACACCCTGGCATTGATGTGGTACATCACCCAGAACTCCCAGTACGCCACGAAGTCCATCCAGATCATGGACGCGTGGTCGAACACGATCCGCGACCACACGAACTCCAACGCACCCCTGCAGACCGCGTGGTCGGCGGCGTCGTGGACGAAGGCCGCGGAGATCATCAAGCACACGTACTCGAGCTGGCCGAACTCCGGGCGGTTCGGCACGATGCTGCGCAACGTGTACCTGCCGGAGATCGTGAACGGCCGGGCGAACACGAACGGCAACTGGGAACTGACCATGATGGAGGCTTCGCTCGGAATCGCGGTGTTCCTTGAGGACCGTGCCGTCTACGACAAGGCAGTGGGTATCTTCCGAACCCGAGTGCCCGCGTTCATCTACCTGCCCAGCGACGGCGCCCTGCCTCGAACCCCGCCGGGCAGCGGAATCGACACAAGGGCGGAGATCATCTCCTACTGGCACAACCAATCGACGTTCGTCGAAGGCCTGAGCCAGGAAACCTGCCGAGACTTCACCCATACCGGCTACGGAATCGCGTCGATAGCGGCATTCGCCGAGACAACCCGGATCCAGGGCCAGGACCTGTACCCGGAAATCGGTGACCGCCTGCGCACCGCACTGGGCTTCCACACCCGGTACGAGCGTGAAGGCCCGCCGTCGTGGCTGTGCGGCGGTGCGATCAAGCGCGGCCTCGGCCCGGTGACGGAGGTCGGCATGAACCACTTCGTGACACGCCAGGGCATCACCATGCCCAACACCCAAGCGTGGACCGAAGCCGGCCGTCCCCACGGCTCGAACAACCTGTTCGTCGCGTGGTACACCCTGACCCACGCCAACAACCCAAGCTAGGTCCCCCGATCCCCCAGCTCGCTGGTAGGTTCGTTTCGCAGACCAACGAACTGGGGGATCACCATGTACGCGATGCAGTACGCGATCACACTGCCCACTGATTACGACATGGGCATCATCCGGCACAGGGTGGCGACACGCGGCCACATGATGGACAACTTCGAAGGCCTGGGGTTCAAGGCTTACCTGATCCGCTCGGTCGCCGACGGGTCGCCGGTGAACGAGTACGCGCCTTTCTACGTCTGGAACGATGTGGCTGGCATGGGGCGTTTCCTGTGGGGTGGTGGCGGTTTCCAAGGCATAGTCCGGGATTTCGGGCGGCCCGTCGTGCGCCACTGGACTGGCGTGACGCTCGAGTTCGGTCCGGCGGATGTGGCGCGGTCCGCTTCTCGTACTGCGACTCCGATTCCTGAGGGAGTCGACTTGACGGAGTTTGTCGCGGAGGCTGTGCGACCGTTGAAGGACCTTGCTTCGGCGGATTCGTTGTATGCCACGGCAATCGCGGTCGACCCGCACCACTGGGAACTAGTGCATTTCACGTTGTACTCGGACACGGCGGCGGACCGCTACGAGGTCCTGCACCTGTCCCGCCCCTGACAGTCCTGCCCGTCCGCTCGATCGGCTGTGGACAACCAGGGCCACAGCCGATCTTGAAACCCAGGTTTGTCGGTCCCTCTCGGTAGACTGGATTCCGGGGGCCGGAGGCCGCCCAGCCACCTCGCGCACAGGTGCTAAGCGTTCGCTCGGCGGAGGCGTTCGGCTGCCTGTTGCTGCAGCGCATCGCAGGACAACGGCGCGGTGCCGTGCAGTACTTCCCATCGGGCGTTGTGCGAAACGGTCCACAGGCTCGCCGCCCACGCGACCTCCAGCTCCACGGCCGTAAACGACCGACCCCGAATGTCCTGATAGGACGCAATAAAAGCCTCGGAACTCGCGATCGGCGCCAGCGCGGGAGGTCCGGAGTTGGCGAAAGCCCCGCTCGCCGCTCCCACCAGCGCAGCCTCCGGCTGCCACGCCAAACTGTCCCAGTCGTGCACCACCCACACCTCGCAACCATGCCACCGGAGATTCTGCGCCTCGTAATCCCCGTGGCCCAGCACGCACGGCAAACCAGCAGCGAGCAGCCGCGCGCGAATCCGCGAAGCCGTGTCAATGACGTACGCGGGAACAGCACTCTGGTCACGTTCATCGAGGAAGTCGATAGCCGGCCACAGTCCGGAATCCGTGTGGTCCCAGCGCAACCAGCGCGGATTCGGCAGCGGCGGCGCGACGGTCACATCTGACAGTCCGATCATCAGCGCGGCGAACACTTCCGCGTACAGCACCGCCACGTCCGGCGAATCCCCACGCAACACCTCGCCGCCGGGCCGGTATTCCTCGGCATGCACGGCCAGCGAGCCGACATTGACCGCCGTTGTGAGCGGCCTGGCGCATGGCAGCCCGCGCTCGGCCAACCGTGCCTGCGCTGCGACACACGAAGCAGCCCGGCCTTCATCGGCACGCGCTTTGACCACGACTTCCGTCCCGTCGGCCAACCGCAGGCCGAACACCATGGATATCTGCTGTGCCTGGAACAGCACGTCGACGGGTTCGCCACCCAGTTGATCCACGCACCAAGCAGGCAACCACTCCGGCAACTCGTTCAAGCCCATGATGAAACTCTGCCATGCCCCGCCACTCAGGTGTCCAGTCCCTCGTAAGGATCGCTCGCCGCAAGCCGTGCAAGGGTCTGCAGCGCCATCCGCAAGGATTCAAGCGGCGGAGCCGAAAGGGACAACCGCACAGCATTCCGAGAATGCCCAGGAACCACGGCGAAAGCCGCGGCCGGAGCGATCGCGATGCCGAGCCGGGCAGCCGCAGCGACGAAAGCTTCCGCGCGCCACGGCTCAGGAAGCTCCCACCAGCAGTGATAGGCGCGCGGATCCCCTGTCACCGGCACGTACTCCCGTGCGATCTTCTGCCGCGCGAGAGCATCGTCGCGTTTGGCAGCGCAGATTCGTTCGACGACACCGTCCCCGAACCATCGGACCGCGGCCTCCATCGCGAAGTGTTGCGCAGCAAGCCCTGCACCCCGAACCGCCGCGACAACGCGATCGGTCAACTCCGGCGGAGGCGCGATAAACCCGACAGTGAGCCCGGGAGCGAGTCGCTTGGACAAACTGTCGACCACCACACTCCGCTGTAGCGGCGGTAAGTCCTCGGCGAGGAAACCGTAAATGTTGTCTTCGATGGCATAAATTCCAGCCTGCGTCAGCACCGAACCCAACTCGGTTCGACGGTCGACAGGCATTGTGACGCCGAGCGGATTGTGCAGAGTCGGCTGTACGTAGACCGCATCCACGCCAGCCAAGTCCGAAGGCCGCAACGCGAGCCCGTGCGAATCCATCGGCAACGGCACCAAAGTGATCCCGCGCCGTGCCGCGATTCCTTTCACCACAGGGTAAGTAAGCGGCTCCACACCAAGACGACCGCCATTGGGCACCAGAACCTCAAGCGCCGCAGCGATCGCCTGCCTGCCGTTACCCGTGAACACAACACTGGACGGCGACCACCCGCCCCGCGACATCATCCGCGCGGCCGCCGTACGCAGCGAAGGGCTCCCGGTCGCGGTCGCGGGTTGCAGCGTCGAAGCCATGACGTCCCCGCGCATCAACCCGGTGAGACCCGCTGCCTGCATGGCCGCTTGCCCTGGCAGCACAGAGAAGTTCAACTCCATGTCCACTGTGGCCAGACCTGGCTCGGTGAGGGGAGGCGCATCCGCGGGCGGAGAAGCCCGCACGAACGTCCCCCGGCCGGTTTCGCCGACGACCAATCCGCGTCGCCGCAGCTCGGTGTACACGCGTGCCACGGTCGAGTTCGCGATGCGATACCTGCGCGCCATCTGACGCTGCGGAGGCAGCTGGTCTCCCGGCTTCAACGTCCCCGCCGCGATGGCCGCCGCCAACTTGTCGGCGATGCGCTTGTAGTCGTCCACCATTGCACCATATTGCACCGAGAGCAATGTTTCTATTGCACCGAGACAGGGACCGTGGTTAGCGTGAAACACGTGCTCACAGCCTACGACGACATCGGTTCCGGCAATCCGATCGTGCTCATCCACGGCCACCCGTTCGACCGCACGATGTGGCGGCCACAGGTCGAGCGATTCAGCCAGACCCATCGCTTGATCGTCCCCGACCTTCGGGGTTACGGGGAAAGCACCGTGATCCCTGGCAAGACCACGCTCGACATGTTCGCCGCGGACGTCGCCGATCTGCTCGACGTGCTCGGCGTGGAGAAATTCGTCCTAGGTGGACTGTCCATGGGCGGCCAGATCGTCATGGACTTCCACCGGCAGTTTCCTGAGCGTGTCGCAGGTTTGCTGCTCGCGGACACCTTTCCCGGCGCGGAAACGCCCGAAGGCGTCAAAGCACGCAACGACATGGCCGACCGGCTCGAACAAGAGGGCATGGCGCCCTATGCCGAGGAAGTCCAATGGAAGATGGTCGCCAGGGGCAATGACTCCGAGCATGTGATGCGCATGATGAAGAACGCGCCACCCGAAGGTGCGGCGGCGGCGCTGCGCGGTCGCGCGGAACGCCCGGACTACACCGAATTGCTCCGGACCATTTCAGTGCCGACGCTCGTAGTCGTGGGGGAACTGGACGAGTACACGCCAGTCGATGTGGCGCAGCACATGCACACCTTGATCCCAGGATCTGAACTCGTTGTGATTCCGAACGCCGCGCACATGCCGAATCTGGAGCGGCCCGCGGAGTTCAACGAGGCATTCGAACGACTTCTGAATACGGTATGGGTATGAGCAAAGACATGATCGTGTTCGTGACGGGAGCCAGCACCGGATTCGGGGCGGCCATCACCCGCCGGTTCGCGACGGAAGGCGCGCACGTGATCGCGTCGGCGCGGCGGGTCGACAGGCTCAACGAGCTCGCGGAGGAGCTCGGCGACCGCGTTCTGCCGCTCGAGCTGGACGTGACCGACCGCGCGGCGGTCTACGCGGCGGTGGAGAACCTGCCGTCGGCGTTCCGGGAGGTGGACGTCCTGGTCAACAACGCGGGACTGGCGCTGGGCATCGAACCGGCGCACCGCGCGGACCAGGACGAGTGGGACCGCATGATCGACACCAACTGCAAAGGCCTCGCCACGTGCACGCGCGCGGTGCTGCCGGGCATGGTGGAGCGCGGCCGTGGCCACGTGATCAACATCGGGTCGATCGCGGGCACGTACCCGTACGCCGGCGGAAACGTCTACGGCGGCACCAAGGCGTTCGTCCACCAGTTCAGCCTCGGCCTGCGCAGCGACCTGCACGGGACCGGCGTGCGCGTGACGTGCATCGAGCCGGGCATGGTCGGCGGTACGGAATTCTCCACGGTCCGGTTCTCCGGCGACCAGGCAAAGGCCGACGCGGTGTACGAAGGAGTCGAGCCGTTGACCGCGGATGACATCGCCGAGTCGGTGCACTGGGCGGCGAACCAGCCCGCGCACGTGAACATCAACGTGATCGAGTTGATGCCGGTCGCGCAGAGCCCCGCGGGTTTGCAGTACTACCGCACGTAGGCGTCCAAGGTCACCGCGAGGACGGCGGATGCGTCGGGCCGCAACGCCAACCCGCGCAACGCCGCCCACAACGAGGCCGCCTTGAGCTCAGACCCCGGCACGAACCGCCGGAACTGCTCGAACACGGCAGTCCCGAGCGGCACCATGTCCGGCCGGAACATCAACTCGAACAACGCCGGACCGCCCCGCGCGAAGTCCACAAAGGACTCGCACGCGGCGGTCAGCTGTCCCGCCGGGACGGCGCGCAACCGCCTGCTTAGTTCCGCGTATCCGGTGGAGGCGATGGCCGTGAGCAACGCGGCGCGGTTCGGGAAATGCCTGAGCGGCGCGCCGTGTGAGATGCCCACATCCCGCGCGACCCGCCGCACAGTGACAGCGTCGACACCCTCGTTCGCGAGGACTTCGAGGGCGCAGCCGATGAGGCGTTTGCGGGTGCTATCGACCACTGGAGGTTGCGGGCAGCAGTTCAGTCACTGGGAGCAGGTGCGGGCGCTTCGGCAACACCCCGTCGCCCGGTTGACGGCCGATCAACCGGTTACGGATCCGCCCCCGAACCACGGGCCACACCTGCTCGAAAACCCAACGAACGTTGGACACCGCGCTCGGCCGCGCGGGCAAGCCGGGAATCGGCGCCAGCCAAGCCGGATCGAAAGCCATGTCCAGGCGGCCCAGCAGGTGTGCGGCGAGCCGCTGATGCCCGCTCTCAGCCAGGTGCAACCGGTCGGGACCGAAGTACCGGGAGTCCGTGGCGGCATGATCGCCCCACAGATCCACGAGAACCGCGCCGTAGCTGACGGCGGCCTCCCGGATGGCGTCGTTGAGGGCCTCGATGCGCGGGCCCATCCGCCAGCCGAACGGCATCCGCTTGGCGATGTCGCTCAATGTGAACACGACGACCGTCGGTGCCATTTCCGTCAACGCCCGCACCGCGTGATCCACCCGACGTGCGACAACTCGGGAGGAGTAGCCGCCCGACATGATGTCGTTACCACCACCGAAGAGCGCGACCAAGTCGGGCTCCAGTGAAGCCGCCGCGGGGATCTGCTCCACAATGATCTGGTCGAGCCGTCGGCCGCGGATGCCGAGGTTGGCGTACCGGAAGTCCGGATTGCCGGCAGCGAGCCGTTGCGCGACGAGGTCGGCCCAGCCGCGGTACACGGCTCCGCCCGGGTACGGGTCGTCAAGGCCTTCGGTGCAGCTGTCGCCGAGGGCGACAAAGCGTTGGTATCTCATTCACATCCCTGTAACCTCGGATTCAGGTAGACAGTGTCTACCATTCATCTCGTATTGAGGCCAGGACCTGTCCGTTATTGGCCATAGTGTTCGTGCTATGACCGCAACGCTCACCCGCAAGGCCCTCAACCGCGCGACGCTGGCCCGTCAGCTGCTCCTCGAGCGCTCCGACATGCCCATCGAAGACGCGATCGAGCACTTGGTCGGCCTGCAGGCCCAGACGACGCACAGCTGGTACCACGGCTTATGGACCCGGCTGACGGACTTCGACCCGCATGCGCTGTCCGACATGCTCAAGAACCGTCAAGTGCTCCGGATGGCCTTGATGCGGTCGACGATCCACCTGGTCACCGCGCGCGACAGCCTCACGGTGCGGCCGTTGATCCAAGGCGTCATCGAACGCATGACGATGGGCACGTACGGCAAGAACCTCGTCGGCGTCGACCAGCAAGCAGTGATCAAAGAGGGCAGGCGCCTGCTGGACGAGAAGCCGATGACCTTCACCGAGCTGGGCAAGCGGATGGCCGAGCGCTGGCCGGACCGCGACGAGCACTCGCTCGCATACGCCGTCCGAGCGTGGGTTCCGCTCGTCCAGATCCCGCCGCGCGGGCTGTGGGGCGGCAGCGGCCAAGCGGTCCACTCAACGGTCGAAACCTGGCTCGGCCAGGAAGTCGACGCCCAACCCGACCTCGACAAGCTGGTGCTGCGCTACCTGGCCGCGTTCGGCCCGGCGTCGGTCAAGGACGCGCAGACGTGGTCCGGCCTGACCCGGCTGGCCGAGGTTTTCAACCGCCTGCGACCACAGCTGAAAACGTTCGAGGACGAGAACGGCCAGGAACTGTTCGATCTGCCCGGCGCGCCACGGCCCGACGAGAACACTCCGGCGCCGGTGCGGTACCTCTACGACTTCGACAACCTCCTGCTGTCGCACCACGATCGCAGTCGCGTACTGGTCGACTACTCGCAACAGCGCCCGCGCAACGGCATGCTGCCGAGGCTCTTTCTGGTGGACGGCTTCACCACCGGCTGGTGGACGGTGGAGAAGGCCAAGGACAAGGCCGTTCTCGTCGTGCATCCGTACCGCAACCTGCTGAAGAAGGAGATCAACGCGCTGGCCAAGGAAGGCAAGCCGCTGCTGGAGTTCTACGCGCCGGGCGCCGAGCACGACATCCGCTTCGAGGGCTCGTGACTGTGGCGGGCCACATTTGCGAGGCCCGCGACTGTCACGTCGTCACACAAATCGCCCAACACGACTACGGAACGTTGAATCGCGACATACCGGTACTTAATGTGACGTCGGTTCCCACCCCGGAAAGGGGCCCCGATGGCCACTCCCACCACCCGGCGCGGATTCCTGACGTTCCTTGTCGCCGCCCCGACGCTGACGGTCGCCACGAACCTGTCCGCGGACGCGTTGCCGAGCCTGCCCGCGCCCGCGGACATCACGGATCTCGGTGACCTGCTGATCCTCGCCGGCGCGCCGACGGCGAACATGCTTGTGCTCGAGGTCAAGCCGGACGGCACGGTCGAGTTCCAGCTGCCGAGGTCCGAAGTCGGCCAGGGCATCACCACGGCGGTGGCGATGCTGGTCGCCGAGGAGATGGACATCCCGGTCGGCAAGGTCCGCGTGACGCTCGCGGACGCCCGCGCCGAGCTGCTGTTCAACCAGCTCACCGGCGGTTCGAACACGATCCGCTCGGTCTACGACCCGGTCCGGCGCACGGCCGCCACCGCTCGTGCCCGGCTTGTCGAAGCGGCCGGGCAGCAATGGAATATCGCGCCCGCGAAGCTGTCCACCAAGTCCGGCAAGGTTGTCGCGCCAGACGGGCGATCGCTCTCGTTCGGCACGCTCACCAAGGCGGCGGCGAGTCTGACCGCCATCGGCTCGGCGGAGCCGAAACCTGAGTCAGAGCACCGGGTTGTCGGCAGTGCGCAGTCCAGAATAGACGCCCGGGCGATGGTCACGGGCAAGATGAAGTACACATTGGACCTTGACGTTCCCGGCGCGATGCCGACGGTCGTGCGCCGCCCGCCGACGATCAACGGATCGGTCAAGTCGGTCGACGACTCTTCTGCCAAGTCCATGCCCGGTGTGCTGGCGATCGCCGTCGTACCAACGGGTGTTGCCGTGATGGCGGAGACGTTCGGCCAGGCCATCGCGGCCAAGGACGCGCTCAAGGTGACCTGGAACCGTGGCACTGTCGACGATTTGTCCGACAAGGAGATCAAAGCGAAGCTCCGCGCGGCAGCCCTGCCTTTCGTCGTGCCACCTCTGCTGACGCAGCACGTCGACGGCGAGTTCGACTTCGCGTTCGTCAGCCACGCGCCCCTGGAGACCAACTCGGCGATCGCCGACGTGCGGCCGGATCGCGCGGAGATCTGGGCGGGCTTGAAGTCACCGATCGTGGCCAAGCAGACCATCGCGGCCACCCTCGGCCTGCCCCAGGACAAGGTCACGGTGCACGTCACGCAAGGTGGCGGGTCGTTCGGCAGGCGACTGTTCTTCGACGCCGCACTGGAAGCCGCGCAGATCTCCAAGGCGATGCGCCGCCCGGTCAAGCTGATGTGGACCCGGGTCGACGACATGCGGCACGGCCGCGCCCGCGCCGCCAGCCACCACAAGATCCGCGCGACGTTCGCGCTCGGCGAGGTGCTGACGTTCGAGCACCGCGTGGCGTCGGTGGAGACTGACTTCCGGCACGGTCTCGGCGAGATCCTCACCGCCACCGCGGCGCATCTGCCGGTCGGGGGCAATCTCGGCTTCGCCCAGACGGTGTTTCTCACCACCGTGAAGGTCCCGTACCACTTCGGCGTGGTCACCCAGCTGCTCAACGAGGTCCCGCTGCGGATGCACACCGGCAGCTGGCGGTCGGTCTACTCGGCCAACACCAGGGGCGCCGAGGAGATCATGGTCGACGAACTGGCCGCGCGACTCGGCAAGGACCCGGTGGCGTTCCGCAGGCAGACCCTGAAGACCGACCGGCAACGCGCGGTGCTGGACAAGGTCGCGGCGATGGGCAGCTGGGGCCGGACCATGCCGAAGGGATTCGCCCAGGGCGTGGCGTTCCACGACGAGTACAAGTCGTGTACGGCGTGTCTGGTCGAAATGGACGCCCGGGATCCCAAGAACCCCAGGGTGACCAAGGCCTTCATCGCCGTCGACGTCGGCAGGCCGATCAATCCCCTTGGCGTACAGGCACAAATGCTCGGCGGACTGACCGACGCCATCTCCACGACCCTGCGGGCCGGACTGCACATCGACAAAGGCCTGCCGCTGGAAGGCAGTTACTCGCAGTTCCACTACGCCAGGCAGCGCAACTCCCCGCCGCAGGTGGAGATCCACGTGATGCCCGCCAACGGCGAGCCGGGCGGCTGCGGCGAACTCGGCGTGCCCGCGGCGGTCGGCGCGATCGCCAACGCCTACGCCCGCGCGACCGGGATCAAGCCACGCAGCTTCCCGATCAACTTCCCCGTCGACTTCGACCCGTTCCCCCGCTAGGAGATTCACGTGCCGAAATACACCTTCTCCGTCAACGGGAACCCGGTCACCGTCGACGTGCCCGCGGACATGCCACTGCTGTGGGTGCTGCGGGACAAGCTCGGCGTGAAGGGCCCGAAGTTCGGCTGCGGCATCGGTGTCTGCCGCGCCTGCACGAGTCACCTCGCGGGCAACGAGATCCAGCCGTGTGTCACCCCGGTGGCGCAGTGCGCGGGCAAGGAAGTGACCACGATCGAAGGCCTCGCGGACGGCGACAACCTGCATCCGGTGCAGGAAGCGTGGCTGGAACAGGACGTCCCGCAGTGCGGCTACTGCCAGCCCGGTCAGATCATGGCCGCGGTGGCGTTGCTCAAGCGCACGGCCAGCCCGACGGACGCGGACATCGACAAGATCGAGAACGTCTGCCGATGCGGCACGTACTTCCGGATCCGCCAGGCCATCAAGAAAGCCGCCCAAAAGATGTAACGCACTGAGCCGAACGGCAGTGTTATCGTCCACGTGTCCTGTCCGGGGAGGTTGCTGGGCTTATTCGGCGGATCCAGGTTTTCGCTGGGTGTGCCGGGGGAAGGTCCACGTACCGGGCGTACTTGGGCCTTTCACCGGTGCGGCCAGCGGGAAGCTGGGCCGTCGAGAAGCTCGGCGAACCTCCTCGGACAGGGCACCGCCCTGCTTAGAGGCTCAGCGTGGAGCGTCGATGCACTTCGTGGACACCCAACCGGCGCTCGCCCGGCTCGCCGCCGAGGTCGAGCGGCACAAACCGGAGCTGATCAAGAACACCGTCGCGCAGATCCTCGAGGAAATGCCGGTGTACGGCCGGGCCGAGTTCGTCTCGCACGACGAGCTGAGCCGGTCGGTCACGGTGAACATCTCCGTGGTGCTGCGGACGTTGCGCGGCGTCGAGCCGCCGGACATGTCGCAGGCCACCGCGACCGGCCGGGCCCGCGCGGAACAGGGCGCTCCCCTGCCGGAGTTGTTGCGCGCGTACCGGATCGGGCTCACCCAGGTCTGGCTGGAATTCACCGAGCTGACCCGGGACACCGCCGAACTGGTCGCGGTCACCACCGCGATCTGGGCGTTGATGGACGACTACGCCGAAGCACTGACCACGTCCTATCGGGACACCACGGCCTCGCTGATGCTGGCGCACCAGAACCGCCGCTCAGCGTTGGTCGAGGCCTTGTTCGCGGGCAGTTCGGAGGGCTCGCTCTGGGACATCGCGCGTGTGCTGGACCTGTCGCTCGACGGCACGTTCGTGGTGGTCGCGGCGGAAACCCCGGTTCTCGGCCAGGAAGCGTTGCCACGGATCGAGTCCCGGCTGCGGGAACGGTGCCTCGCGTCGGCCTGGCGGCTGACCCCAGACCTGCAGGTCGGCGTCGTGTCGCTGCGGCATCCGGGAGCCTCGGCCGTGATCGTGGAACTGATGCGCCAGGACATCTCGGGGCGGGTGGGCGTCAGCCCGGTCTACACCGGACTCGGCCACACCGCGCGGGCGTTGCACCTGGCCAGGGTCGCGTTGTCGAGCCTGCCGCCGGGCACGGCGAGCATGGTGCAGTTCAACGATTCACCGCTGGCCGGGCTCGTGGCCAGCGCACCGGAAGCCTCGGTCCAGCTCGCGCATCAGGTGCTCCGGCCGCTGCTGGACCTGCCTGGCGAGGAGCGCAACGTGCTGCTGCTGACGTTGCGGGCCTGGTTCGAAGGCCAAGGTTCGACCAAGCTGACCGCGCAGCGGATGTTCTGTCACCCCAACACGATCCGGCACCGTCTCAAGCGGATCACCGACGAACTGGGCCGGACCTTGACCGATCCGGCGGACATCATGGAGATCGGCACGGCGCTTCGGGCGTTGTCGATCTTTCCGGACACCGCGCATCTGCCTCCACCAGCTAGACCGGCATAATCGACCAAGTGGAGGACAGCGCGTACCGGCAGGACTGCGAAGCGTTGCGCACGACCTGGAACGACCGGATCGCATGCGCGGACGGGCCATTGCCGGGCTCGGTCCTCGACCCGTTGGTGACCCCGCAAGGCTGGTGCGGGCACGTGCAACTGGCCGAGGGGCAGCGCGCGGGCACCGTGATCGACGCGGTGTCGGACATCGCCAAGGCGTACGACCTGCCGGACGGTTCGATCGTGGTGCGCACCATGGCTGAGCACCGGCAGGTGTTCATCTGGGGCTACACCACGAAGTCCGGCGCGGACTACCACCTGAGCTGGCCGCACCCGGTGCTGGACGGCAGCGAGTTCGTGGACATCAAACGCCAGAGCAACGGCACCACCCTGCTCGACCTCGTCCAGCTGACGACCTGGGCCCGGGCCCACAAGGAGAGCTGGGACGCCATCCGCGCCGGGCGTGAGATGGACGTGCAGCAGTTCGTGCGCCGCCTGGGCCGCCTGCGCGCGGGGATTGTGGACATCCTGACCCGCGCCAAGCCCCAGCAGATCCGTGAACTGCTCATGCGAGTGGGCCTTGACCGCGCGTCACTGCCCAACGACCTGGCCGAGGCGCTCAACTACCCGCACGACCGCGATCCGACGATCCCCATCCCCCGGTAGCCGTTATTGTCGGTACGTGACGGTCGCCATGGAAACTGCCCAGCCACGGCACCTCATCGTGACCGTGTACGGGTTGTACGCGCGCGGCGCGGGTGGCTGGATGTCGGTTGCCAGGTTGATCAGCCTGATGGCCGACCTTGGCATTGACCAGGCGGCGGTCCGCTCGTCCATCTCGCGGCTGAAGCGGCGGGGCATGCTGCAGGCCCAAAGGCAGAACGGCGCGGCCGGGTACGAGCTGTCCGAGGAAGGCCTGGCCATCCTCAAAGAAGGCGACCGGAGGATCTTCCGGCAGGAACGAGCCACTCTGGCCGACGGCTGGCTGCTCGCGGTGTTCTCCGTTCCCGAGTCCGAACGCTACAAACGCCATCTGCTGCGCTCCCAGCTCACCCGCCTTGGTTTCGGCACGACCGCGCCCGGCGTGTGGATCGCACCGGCGCATTTGTCCGAAGCGACCGAGGACATGTTGCGGCGCCTGGACTTGAGCGGTTACGCCGACCTGTTCCACAGCAAACACCTTGCGTTCGGTGACCTGGCCGAGAAGGTCCGGCGCTGGTGGGACCTCGATCAACTGGAACACCTGTACAACGAGTTCGTCCAGGCGCACAGGGCCGAACACGCCAGCGACGACCGGGACGCGTTCGTCAAATACGTGCGGCTGCTCACCGATTGGCGCCGACTGCCCTATCTCGACCCCGGGCTGCCCGCCGAGCTGCTGCCGGCCGACTGGGTCGGGATCAAGGCCGCCGATCTCTTCTTCACCCTTCAGGCCCAACTCGCCGCACCTGCGGAAAGGCACGCCGTAACGTCTTCGTGACCTGGCGGGACGTATCTGGCACACAGGTCAGGCGCACCTGTGGTACCAGAGCGACCCGAAGGGGAGAGCGAATGGTGGTCAAGTTCGTCAGGAAGCCAGGCAAACCGTACGGCGATGACGACCGCGGCGCGGTGCCGGAGATGCCTCAGCATTTGCTGGAAAGGCATGGCGCTCGCGTGCTGAACCCCGCCAACGCGTGGGTCGCGGGCGGCCCATACGAGCCGCCCAGGTCCACTGTGTACCGCGCCGGTTCGATGCTGATCCCCAACGACATCGCCCGGGATGCCCGAAACACCGTTGCCTTCAACGAAGTGCTCAGCCGGGTCGAGCTCGAACTGGTCACCCCGCGGCACCAGAACGAGTACACCGAACGTCTGCAACGGCTGCCCCGGCCGGTGTCGTTACGCGCGATCGGCCGGACCACCAAACCGACGCAGGTCGACTGCTGGCTGGCGTTGCAGGAACTGCGGGTCGCCGCGATGAGCGGCCGGTTGCGCAAGGACTTCGTCGACCGGATCTCGGTCGATCACCTGCTCGTCGGCACTGTCGACATCGGAGGAACGCCGTGGGAGGCCAGCGGTGTCGGCGGTGCGCCTTGGGAAGCGAGCGGAACGCCGGGTTCTGGCTACGCGCGCGGAGGCACGACCGGCCGTATCCCTGTGGCGTTGGCCGCTCCCGCACCACCGCGCGGCACGATCGACCGGCGTCCCGTTGTCGCGGTGTTGGACACGGGCATCGGTCCGCACCCGTGGTTCGACTTGCCTGACCGGACCGCTCCCCCGCCCGCGGGCGGGTTCCTGAACGTCTTCCCTGAGCTGCAGGACGCGATCCGCAAGCAAGGCGAAGAAGCGGCTTTGACAACACCGACACGGATTCTGACCGACTTCTGGGACGCGCCCGTCACGGACAACCCGTTGGTGGGCATGCTCGATCGCGACACCGGGCACGGCACATTCATCGCTGGGATCATCCGGCAGACCGCGCCGGACGCGAACGTCCTCGCGATCCGGGTGCTGCACAGCGACGGCATCGCGTACGAAAGCGATGTTCTGCTTGCGTTGTGGGGCTTGATCCTGCGGGTGCAGGACGCGCAGCAGCAGAACGATCCGGACCGGATGGTCGACGTCGTTTCGTTGTCCCTCGGCTATTTCGACGAGGCCGGGTCGACGAGCACGTTCACCGGCTTGATCACCGAAGCGATCGACAAGCTGCGTGAGCTCGGCGTGCTCGTCATCGCGGCGGCCGGCAACGACGCGACCAGCAGGCGGTTCTACCCGGCCGCGCTCGCCGAGCGCACCAGCTCTCCGGATGTCGCGCCGCAGGTGATCAGCGTCGGCGCGCTGAACCCGAGCACCACGCGTGCGTTGTTCAGCAATGAGGCCCCGTGGGTGCGGGCCTGGGCCACGGGTGCCGGTGTGGTGAGTACGTTCCCGATCGACGTGCAAGGTTCCATCAGCGCAGGCATGGTGCCCGTCGACGGCCGCAGCGCGTTGGACCTGGACGACTACCGCGCCGGTTTCGCCGTCTGGGACGGCACATCGTTCGCCGCGCCGCTGGCCGCGGCCGAGATCACCGCGGCGATGATCCAGTGCTCCGCCGAGGATCCCGCACTGGCGCTGAAGACTGTGGACCGGCAGGTCGCGGTCAAACGAGCGCGCGCCGCGCTCACGAGAGCCGGCGGGTGAAATGCCCGACACCTCCCTGCACCACGCCAGGATGGCGGATCTGCTCCAAGCCGCGCGCAACGGCGACCAGGCCCGTCTTGCTGACCTGGTCGACGAATTGACGCCACTGTTATGGCAAGTCGCACGGGCACAAGGACTTGACCGCGACACCAGCAGTGACGTCGTCCAGACCGCGTGGCTCAAACTGCTCGGCGCGATCGGGGAGATCCGCAGTCCCATGGCGTTGACCAGCTGGCTGGTCACCGTGACCAGACGCGAGGCATGGCGCGTGCGCAACGCCACCCGCATGGAAGTGCCCGCGAAGGACGTGCTGTTCGCCGAGTTGCCCGATCTCGGGCCGACGCCGGAGGAACGGCGGGTCAAGGTCGAAGGCATCCGTCAGTTGTGGACGGCCGTCAGCACTCTGTCGGACCGATGCCAACAGTTGCTCCGCATAATCGCGTTCACCCGCAGGCCCGACTACGACACCGTCAGTGCCGCACTCGGTATGCCGAAGGGCAGTATCGGCCCGACCAGGGGCCGCTGCCTTGCCAAGCTGCGGGACGCGTTGTCCGCTGATTTCGCTGAAGAGAGCTAGCCATGACTTCCCCGGACGAGCCACTCGACGAGCACGACCACGCGATCCTGGCTGGTGTCACCGAAATGTGGCGCCGGTTCGACCCGATGCCGGTGGATCTGCTCGACCGGGTGAAGTTCGCGATCGAACTGGAGACGATCGACCTCGAGGTGATGCGGGCCAGCGAAGTCCGTGAACCGGCCGCGGTGCGCGGGGACGAGCAGCCGCGGTTGATCACTTTCGACAGTGAGTCAGTCACCATCATGGTCGGTATCAAGCAAAACCCGGACCGGAGCATCCGGGTGGACGGCTGGCTGACCCCGGCAGGCCGTCACCCGATCGAACTACGCACCAGCACCGGCCCGATGACCACGGTGTCCGATGACGAGGGACGGTTCGTGCTGGACGCGGTGCCCTCCGGCCTGGTCCAGCTGATCGTCCGGCCGAGCGGCTCGACCCGGACGGTGACGACCCCGTCGATCTCGCTGTAGATCAAGTCCATACTTGGCCGGTGACACGGGCAAGGGACCTGCACCAGCGCGGCCTGAACGCGCTCAACCGGGGGCGTCCGTTGCTCGGCGCACGCGCTTTCCGCGCCGGGCTGCGGATCGCGCCGGATGACGTCAGGTTGCTCAACAGCCTGGCCGCGGCCGAGGCCGCGTTGGGCAACACGGAACAGGGTTTCGCGTTGCTTGACCGAGCGGACCAACTGGCCACGCCGGAGACCACAGGACTGTTGCGGCAGCAGCGTGGCCTTCTGCTAATCCTCGTCGGCCGGATGGACGACGCGCTGGTCTGCCTCGACCAAGCGATTCCCTTGCTGCGCCGCGATCCTCTCGTACTGGCCCGGACCTTGCTGAACCGGGCGATGCTGCACCAGATCGCCGGCCGGGTCCGGCCGGCGCTGGCGGATCTGGAACGGTGTGAGCGATTGGGCCGGGAACTCGGCCTGGATCGATTGGTTGCCAAGGCCGTCCACGGTCGTGGTTCGTGCGAACTGTTGGCGGGCAACATCCCTGCGGCACTGCGGGATTTCGACCGGGCACGCGTGGTCTACGAGTCACACGCCGACGGGATGCTGCCGGTGGTCGCGGTCGAACGCGCCAGAGCGTTGTTGGCCGCCGGTTTGCACAGCGACGCGGCGACTGAACTGGACTACGCGTTGGCGAGGTTCCCTCGAACCCGCATGGACCAGGAGCACGCCGAGGCATTGCTGACCCGGGCACAGGTCGCGCTCGCGGCCGGTGACCTGACGGCCGCCAAGACGTGGGCCAGCCGCGCGGAGAGCCGGTTTCGAAGACGGGGCAACGAGACTTGGGCCGCGGTGGCGGCGGTGACCAAGGTCCGTGCGGAATTCAAGAGTGGTAAGCGATTGGGCATGGTCGCGGCACAGGCGGCCGACCTCGCCGGGCGGCTGACGGGCCTGGGACTACAGAACGACGCCGAAGCCGCTGAGTTGGTGGCGGCGCGTGCTTATCTCGCGCACGGAGACATCAGCAAGGCACGCGGGCACATTCGGGCTCGTAGTGGCCCGAAGTCGTTGCCGGAGACGCGGTTGATGCGCCGCTTGGCCTTGGCGGAGCTCGGCGCGGCCACGGGTGATCGGCGGGCGATCTTCGCCAATGCCCGGGCAGGCCTGGATTTGCTGCGCGATCACCGCAGTCGTGTTGGCAGTCTCGATTTGCGCACCAGCACGACGTCTCTCGGCCGCGAGCTGGCTCGTGCCGGGTTGGCCGCGGCGTTGGACCATGGCTCGCCTGCTGTCGTTTTCGGGTGGCTGGAAAGGTCACGCGCACAAGCGTTCCGGTTCCAGCCGGCCCGGCCACCGGACGATGACGACACGGTCGAGGCGGTCGCCGAGTTGCGCCAACTCGCGCATCAGGTGCGCACCGCGGAGTTGGCGGGCAAACCGGACGCCGACGCACGGCGCCGCTGCGCCCAGCTGGAACGCGTGATCCGAGCCCGCGGCTGGCAGGCCGAAGGCACCGGCGAGCATGTCGCCGACGCGACGTTCGGCCAGGTACGCGCGGCTTTGGGGGACGCGACGATGGTGAGTTACGCGTCCGCCGACGGGCGGCTCTGGGCGTTGGTGATCACGTCGACCCGTGCCCGCCTGGTTCGGTTGGGTTCGCTGGCAACGGTTTCCGAGTCGTTGGCCAAGCTGCACAGCGACCTGGACGCGTCGTGCGGACGTCAACTGCCCGCCGCGTTGGATCGGGTGATCAAGGCTTCGATCCGGCGCAGGCTGGAGGCGCTGACCCGCGACCTGGTCGAGCCGGTCCGGCCGATGCTCGGCGACTCCGACGTGGTGATCATCCCGACGGGAGCTTTGTCCGCTGTGCCATGGGGTTTGCTGCCGGACATGACCGGCCGTCCGGTAACGGTGTCGCCAAGCGCCTCAACGTGGCTGGCCGGCCGGGGAACAGAACTTTCGGCGCCGTCGCGGTGGTTGTTCGTCGCAGGGCCGGATCTGGCGCATGCCGACGACGAAGTGCTGCAACTGGCCAGGGTTTACGGCGAAGGCGCGGTGTTGCTCGGCCCGGACGCCACCGTCGCGTCAACGCTGCAGGCGTTGGACGGCTGCACCACAGCGCATTTCGCGGCGCACGGGCATCACGAGCGGGAGAACGTGTTGTTCTCCCGGCTGGATTTGAGTGATGGGCCGCTGATGGCGTACGACATCCACCAGCTGCGGTCAGCGCCTGCGCATGTTGTGCTGTCGTCGTGCGATGTCGGCCAGACCGTGGTGCGCAACGGTGACGAGATCCTCGGGTTCACGGCCGCATTGCTGTACAGCGGAACGAAAACCGTAGTGTCCAGCGTGGCCTCGGTCGACGACGACGCTGCCGTTGATGTGATGGCCGCGTATCACCGAGGTCTGTTACAGGGGCGCCGACCCGCACGTGCACTGGCCGACGCCACGCTCATTCAGCCGCTGATGCCGTTCGTGTGCTTCGGGTCCTCTTAATGGCTGCGAAGCCTTGGACCTCAACGAGTGCTTCGGCGTCCCACAACCGGCTCACACCAATGCCCGCCATCGCCGGATATTCAGTACCGACCAGGTTGCGCCAGACGCTGCCGATCTCGCGGGCGTGTGCCTTGTAGTCGTCCATGTCGACGATGTAGATCGTGACGCTGACCAGGTCTTCGGGCTCGCCGCCGGCACCACGCAACGCGGCGAGCAGGTTGCCCAGTGCCTTCTCGAACTGCTCGGCCACACCGTCGCCGACGATCTTGTTCTCGTCGTTCAATGCGGTCTGACCTGCGAGGAACACGATCCGCTCGGCGTCAGCTGTGTTCACGGCGACCGCGTGCGAGTAGCCGGACGGCTTGCCCAGTTCCGCTGGATTGACCCGTTCGATCATGACTGCACCGCACCGCCGTCGACGTTGATGGCCTGCCCGGTGATGGCCGCACTGGCAACGCACAGGTCCACCACGTCGGCCACTTCCTCGGGCGTGATCAGCCGGCGGATCGGCTGCTTGCGTTCCAGCGCCGTCCGGATCTCGTCCTGGGGCCTGCCGGTGCGCGCAGAGATCTTCTCGACCCAGCCGTCGGTCATCGGCGTGTCGACGTAACCGGGGCAGACCGCGTTGACCGTGACACCTGACTTGGCCAGTTCGGCGGCCGCAGCGCGGACGAGACCGATGACACCGTGCTTGCTCGCGGTGTACGCGGCGAGGTTCGGCTCGCCTGCCTTTCCGGCGATGGAAGAGATCACGACGATGCGGCCCCAGCCGCCCTCGGCCATCGCCGGGACTGCCCGGCGGATCGCCCGGAAGGGCGCGGTGAGATTGAGGTCCAGCTGGCCGAGCCACTCGTCGTCGGTCAGGTCGGCGATCGGCTTGGCGACCGCCGCGCCCGCGTTGAGGACGAGGACTTCCACCGTGCCCCACGTGTCTTCTACCGTCGAGAAGACGTTCTGCATGGCGGCCGGATCGGTCACGTCGGCGGGAAGGCACAATGATGGCCCTGGCAGCTTCTCCGCCACCTCGGCGAGCTGGTCCGCACTGCGGGCGGTGAGCGCGACCCGGTGACCGGCGGCCGACAGCCTGCCCGCGATCACACTGCCGATACCCCGGCTTGCGCCCGTGACCAGGCAATTCCTTGTCGTCACCGATCCAGCGTGCCAGATTTTCGTAACGGTCGTCAACAGAACGCCATATGTTGTATCCTTGACGGTCGTAAGGCTCACGACAGAAAAGGTGGGCAGCGTGCGGATCGCGATAGCGGGCGGTGGACCCGGCGGGCTCTACTTCGCCGCGTTGACCAAGGCGCTCGACCCCGGTCACGAGATCACCGTCTGGGAGCGCAACGCCCCGGATGACACGTTCGGTTTCGGCGTGGTGTTCTCCGACGAGACACTGGGCGGGATCGAGCACGCCGACACCACGATCTTCGCGGCGATGAGCAAAGAGTTCGCGCGGTGGGACGACATCGACGTGCACTACAGGGGCACGACGTTCACCTCGGGCGGGCACGGCTTCGCCGCGATGAGCAGGCAGCGGCTGTTGACCATCCTGCAGCGGCGCTGCCTGGATCTCGGCGTCACGATCCACTTCCGTACCGAGGTCCCCGAGGATCTGACCGGCTACGACCTGATCGTCGCCTCGGACGGCGCCAACTCCGCCTTCCGCGCCCGGCACGCCGCCACGTTCAAGCCGACCGTGGAAACCCGGCGCTGCAAGTACATCTGGCTCGGCACGGACCTGGTGTTCGACGCCTTCAAGTTCTACATCCTCGACACCCCGGCCGGGGTCATGCAGGTGCACGGCTATCCGTACAGCCACGACGCCAGCACGTTCATCCTGGAAATGCACGACGACGTCTGGCGGCGCGCGGGATTCACCGCACCACAAGGGCTTCTGCCTGGCCAGAACGACGAGAAGTCACTGGAGATGATCCGGGAGATCTGCGCGGACGCGCTCGGCGGCCATTCGATCGTCGGGAACAATTCGAAGTGGACGAACTTCGCCACGATCCGATGCGCGACATGGCGCCACGAAAACGTCGTGCTGCTGGGCGACGCGGCCCACACCGCGCACTTCTCCATCGGCTCGGGCACCAAGCTCGCCATGGAGGACGCTCTGTCCATGGCGGCTTGCCTGCACGAACAGTCCGATGTGGACTCGGCATTGGCGGCGTATGAGGACGAGCGGCGGCAGGTCGTCACCTCCACCCAGCGTGCCGCGCAGGCCAGCCTTGAGTGGTTCGAGAACATCGGCCAGTACACCGATCAGGACCCGCATCAGTTCGCCTTCAACATCATCACGCGCAGCCGCCGCGTGACGTATGACAACCTGCGCCTGCGTGACCCGGAATTCGTCGCGGACATGGACACGTGGTTCGCACGAGACTTTTCGGACGTCCGGCCGCCGATGTTCCAGCCGTACAAGATCGGTGATCTGGAGCTGAAGAACCGGATCGTCGTGTCCCCTATGGACATGTACAGCGCCACCGATGGTGTGCCTGGCGACTTCCACTTGGTCCATTTGGGAAGCAAGGCCATGGGCGGCGCGGGCCTGGTGATGACCGAGATGGTCTGCGTGTCGGAAACCGGCCGGATCACACCCGGCTGCACCGGGATGTACAAGCCGTCGCACGAGGAGTCGTGGAAACGCATCGTCGACTTCGTACACGTCCAGTCGGACGCGAAGATCGGGATCCAGCTCGGCCATTCCGGCCGCAAGGGCTCGACCAAACTGATGTGGGAAGGCATCGACCAGCCATTGCCGTCCGGCAACTGGGAAGTGTGCGGGCCGTCCGCGATTCCCTACTCCGCGGCCAACCAGACTCCCCGCGAGCTGACGCTGGACGAGATGACTGCGATCAAGGCGGAGTTCGTGGCTTCGGCAGAGGCGGCCGCGCGCGCCGGTTTCGACTTGCTGGAGTTGCACTGCGCACACGGATATCTGCTGTCGTCGTTCCTGTCGCCGCTGACCAACCAGCGCACTGACTCGTACGGCGGCTCGCTGGAAAACCGGCTGCGTTATCCACTGGAAGTCTTCGACGCGATCCGGGCCGTGTGGCAAGGTCCGATGACCGTACGCATCTCCGCGACCGATTGGTGCGAAGGCGGAATCGACGCTGTGGAATCGGTCGAGATCGCGCGTGCGTTCGCCGAGCACGGCGTCGACGGCGTCGATGTGTCCACCGGCCAGGTCGTGAGCACGGAGAAACCCGCCTATGGCCGCAGTTACCAGACCCCTTATGCCGACCGGATCCGCAATGAGATCGGCCGCAAGTACGGTGTCGCGGTGATCGCGGTTGGCGCGATCTCTTCGTATGACGACGTGAACTCGATCATTCTGGCGGGCCGAGCGGATCTGTGCGCCCTGGGCCGTACCCACCTTTATGATCCACACTGGACACTGCACGCGGCGGCAGACCAGGAGTACACCGGGGTTACGTGGCCGAAGCCGTTCGCTGCGGGCAGCCGTAAGCCGCGAGCCGGCCGGACCGACGAGCCGAAGCCACGCCTGGACCTGATCCGATCCGGCGAGCCCAAGACCGCGCACGCCCGCTGGAGGGGATGACCATGGACGTCAAGGCGTTGGCGGCCGAGCACTTGGTTCCGTTGGCCGAAGCGGGAAAGCCCGGTGCGGTGAACCGGGAACTGATCAAAACCATGGGCTCACTGGGTCTGCTCGCCCGGCTGTTCCCTGGCGTCGAGTCAGGCAAGCCCACCCGGGACGCCGCAGCGATGGACTTGTGCCTGCTACGGGAAGCCCTCGCGACCGTGTGCACTGAGGCCGAGACGGCTTTGGCTTTGCAGGGCTTGGGAACGTATCCCGTCTTGCAGTCCGGCTTGGACAGTCAAGTTTCCCGGTGGGTTCCGGCGGTGGCCGCGGGCGACGCGGTCGCGGCTTTCGCGCTGACCGAGCCCGAGGCCGGTTCGGACGCGGCAGCGTTGCGGCTTCGCGCGACCCGTGACGGCTCGGGCTGGCGGTTGTCGGGTGAGAAGATCTGGATCTCCAACGCGCCCGAAGCGGACTTCTACGCGGTCTTCGCCCGCACTTCGGACTTGGGGGCGCGGGGTGTCTCGGCTTTCGTTGTGCCCGGCGATCGTGCGGGATTGTCCGGCGAACACCTCGACATGGTCAGCCCGCACCCCATTGGCCGTTTGACGTTCGACGGCGTCTATGTCTCGCAGGAGGAGCTTCTCGGCGAGGAGAACAAGGGTTTCCGAGTCGCGATGCGGACTCTGGATTTGTTCCGCCCCAGCGTCGGCGCCTTCGCCGTGGGTATGGCACAGGCCGCTTTGGACGCTGCGGTTTCACATGCCGGAAGCCGGATCGCTTTCGGCGGGCCGTTGAAGGACCAGCAAACCGTCTCGCACACGCTGGCCGAGATGGCCACCCGCATCGAGGCGTCCCGGCTACTGGTGCACTCAGCGGCCCGGGCTTACGACTCCGGCGAACAGAACATCGCTTCACGGTCAGCGATGGCCAAGCTTTTCGCCACCGAGACAGCCCAGTACGTCGTGGACGCCGCCGTGCAGATCCACGGTGCCCGCGCCTTGCAACGTGGGCACCTGCTGGAACATCTGTACCGGGAGGTCCGCGCGCCTCGGATCTACGAAGGCGCCTCGGAAATCCAGCGCACGATCATCGCCCGCGAGCTGTTCCGCCAGGCCTGAGATCAGGAATACCCCCAGGCTCCCTGACAGTGACGGAACATCCCCGGATCCCTTGCCCCAGGATCAGGCCGCCCCTCGTGAGTGTTTTGGCCGGTTCTAACCGGCCAAAACACTCACGACCTCACACTCGGGCGGCGTGTCTGCCGGTGGACAGGTCGCGGCTGCTGGCGATCAGCTTCTCGGCCATCTCCTCCACGGCGGCCGCGAACTTCGTGTCGCCGTCCTCATGCCAGTCCGCGAGGCGGCTCAGCAGCCAGGCACGGGCCGCGCCGATCAACTGAGCGAAGGCTTCGGTCCCTGCCGGCGTGAAGCGGTAGTGCCCTTCGGCTTCGCTGACGTAACCGACCCCGACCAGTTGGCGGGCAACGGGTTGGAAGATTCCCGCGGGCACTTTGGTGCTCTCGGCGATCTCCTGCAGGGTCGCATCGCCGTCGTCGATGCTGTGCTTGAAGATCCTCACGAGCATCCACGCCTGCGCGTAGTTCAAGGGCACACCTGAGGCGGCGAGCATCTCGGGACGCGGGTCGTTCCTCTGTTTGCTCACGACCATCGCGATGAGCTTTTCCAGCTCCGCGTGGGAGTCACTGGACGCGGGCGGCGCGAAGCTCTCCCCCACACCGGTGTTTCCGGCCGCGACAACCCTTGAGGTGTCCCTCAGCGGGACTTCCTTCAAGAACAACGCGACCACAAAGGCAAGCAGGCCAACAGGAGCAGCGGCGAGGAACATCGTCTGCAACGTGTCCACATAGGCCTGAATGACGGGCGCTTTCACCGCTGACGGCAACGCGTGCACACCGTTGACGTTCAGCACGACCCGTGGATCGACGCCGGGCGGAGTCACCGGCGTGAGGTGTTTGGGCAGCTGGTTGGCGTAGATCGTGCCGAAGATCGCGACACCGAAGGAACTTCCGAGCGTACGCAGGAAACTCACGCCGGACGTCGCGACGCCGAGGTCGGAGTAGTCGCTCGTGCTCTGTACGACCACGGTCGGCACGGGCATGACGAGACCGACGCCGAGGCCCAGCACCAGCATGTAGCCGGAAATGGTCCAGAACGTCGAGCCGGCGTCCAGCAGCGAGAGCAGCACCAGGCCGCCGGAGATCAGCAGCGACCCGACGATCGGGAACGCCCGGTACCGGCCGGTCTTGCTGATCACCTGGCCGGTGATCATGGCCGCGACCAACAGCCCGCACACCAGCGGCAGCATCCGCAGGCCGGAGCCGGTCGCCGAGGCGCCTTGCACGTACTGCAGATACGTGGGCAGGTACGTGACGCCGCCGAGCATGGCGAACCCGACGATGAAGCTCAGGATGCTGGACACGGTGAAGACCGGGCTGCGGAACAGCCGCATCGGCAGCATCGGTTCCGCGGCACGCATTTCGACGACCACGAAGAGCACGAGCGCGACAACCGATCCGGCAGCCATCCAGACAATTGTCGGAGAATCCCACGGATACTCGGTGCCGCCCCAGCTCGTGACCAGTGTCAGGCCCGATGCGGCCAAACCGATCAGCAGAATGCCCAGATAGTCGACTTTCGGCCGGAGCGCGGCCTTGACCGTCGGCATCGACACGACGGCGACGATCAGCACGAGCACGCCGAGCGGCAGGTTGATGTAGAACGCCCACCGCCAGCTCGCGTGGTCCACGAACAGGCCGCCGAGCAGCGGCCCGACAACGGTCGAAACACCGAAAACGGACGCCAGCGCACCCTGGTACTTGCCGCGTTCGCTCAACGGCACGACGTCCGCGATCACCGCTGTCGCCGTCACCAGCAACCCGCCGGCACCGAGGCCCTGCACAGCACGCGAGGCGATCAGCCACGTCATCGAGTCGGCCCACCCCGCGAAGAACGAGCCGATCATGAACAGCACCACGCTGGCCAGGAACATCCGCTTGCGGCCGTACAGGTCGCCGAACTTGCCGATAAGAGCGGTCATGATCGTCTCAGCGAGCAGGTACGACGTGACGACCCAGGAGAGGTGGTTGCCGCCGCCCAGGTCGCTGACGATCGTCGGCAACGCCGTGGCCACAATGGTCTGGTCAAGGGACGCCAGCAGCATCCCGAGCATGATCGCCGCGACGATCGCGTTGCGCGCCCCGCGGCCGACGGTCGCGGCCTCAGCCTCTGCCATCCCGGCCTCCTGTGTGGACAGTCGCAGAGTAGGTCTGATCCAGGCGGGCCGCGACTCGGTAGGTTGACGGCATGAGCTTGCGCGTCGGACTGATCGGATACGGCACGGCGGGCGCGTTCTTCCACGCGCCGCTGATCACCGCGACCCCGGGCATGACCTTGCGGTCCGTGGTGACCTCCCGCGAGGTGCCGGACGGTGTGCGCCGGCTGGACCGCCCCGACCAGCTCTGGGAGGATCACGACCTGGTCGTGATCGCCTCCCCGAACCGCACGCACGTGCCGCTGGCGACGGAGGCGGTGCTCGCAGGCGTGCCCGTTGTGGTCGACAAGCCCTTCGCGCCGTCGGTGGCCGAGGCCCGCGAGCTGACGTCGCTCGCCTCGTCGCGGGACGTCCCCATCACGATCTTCCAGAACCGCCGCTGGGACGGCGATTTCCTGACGGTGAAGGACTTGATTCGCTCGGGGGCGTTGGGCCGGGTTCACCGGTTCGAATCGCATTTCGACCGCTGGCGTCCGACGCCGAAGCAGACGTGGAAGGAACTGCCGGGGCGGGAGGAAGCGGGTGGGGTCCTGTTCGACCTGGGCGCGCACCTGATCGACCAGGCGCTGCAGCTCTTCGGGCCGGTGAGGTCGGTGTATGCCGAGGTCAACAAGCAACGGGACGGAGTGCAGGTCGACGACGATTTCTTCCTGGCGTTGACGCACGAGTCAGGCGTGTTGTCCCATCTGGCCTCCAGCACGCTCGCAGCCCAGCCAGGTCCCCGATTCCGGGTGCTCGGGTCTTCGTCGGCGTATGTGAAGTACGGGTTGGACGTGCAGGAGGCGGCGCTTCGCGCGGGTCGGGGTCCCGGTTCTCCTGATTGGGGCTTGGAGCCTGCGGAGGCGTGGGGTTTGCTTGGGGTGGCGGGTGAAACTTCGGCGGTGGAGACGAAGCCCGGGTCGTACCAGTACTTCTACGCGGCGATGGTGTCGACTTTGCGTGACGGTTCGCCGGTACCGGTGGCTCCCGAGTCGGCCATCGCCACCCTGGAGATCATCGAGTCAGCGCTCGATTCCCCGCACGGATTCGTGGAGCTGCCAGAGGACTGACTGCTGGAGTGTCTGGTGATCATCACCGCAACCGAAGCGCTGCAAGCGATCAGGACGGAATCCAATGGCAAGATCTAGGTATGGATCGAGACCGGGATCCGGCCGGACGGGCACGTAATGCCAGGCCACGCGACGGGTTGGGGCGGCCGTTGCCCTACGGCGCCGAAGGTGTCGAGCGCCAGCCGGAGGGCATCAGCCGCACGCCCGAGCAGACCCTGAGCGAGGCCCAGAAGCTCCTCGACGAAGGCAAGCCCTTCCATGCGCACGAGGTGTTCGAGGACGCATGGAAGGCATCCGACGAACCTGAGCGCGCGTTGTGGCGTGGTTTGGCCCAGATCGCGGTTGGCTTGACTCACGCCGCCCGCGGCAACGAGACGGGCGCGGAGGCGTTGATTCAGCGCGGTGTCGACAACATATGGCCATACGAGGTTGATCCGCCTTATGACATTGACATCGCTGGGTTGTTGCGTTGGGCTGAGAATCCGAAAGGAGTGCCTCGGCTTTACGCGGATCCGCCGGGTCCGTAAAGCCCTGGTCCGGTGATGGTGATACCGGACAGGAATTCCCGGGAGCCGTCGTAAGCGTTCGAAATCAATTCCGCGGTGTGCCCGAAATCCAACGGCGTCACCGCTTTCACCGGCGCACCCGGCAGGTAGACGACCGGGACTTCCGATGACGCGCGCTCGGATTCCAGCTCCGCCTGGTTACGCATCCCGAGCGTCGCCCAGAACAACACCGCGTCCGCCAGCGTCTCGGGGACACGAGGCAGGTGCCCAGGAAACGCGCAGTCGAGAATCACCACCGACTTCGCACCTAGAGCAAGCGCTTGCCTGATCGGCACGTTGGCGATCACGCCGCCGTCGTACAACACGTGCCCTTCGTGGAAAACCGGCGGATAGATGCCCGGAATGGCACTGCTCGCCAGGATCGCGGGCGTCAACGGCCCCGAGTTGAGCAGCACCGCCTTGCCGGTCAGCGCGTCCACTGCGACCGCCCCGAACGGCAGGCTCAAGTGAGCGAAGTCGTCCACGCCTGCAAGCTCAGTCTTGAGGATCTCCGCCAACCCCGTGTTGGGAAACAGGTGGTTGCGGTGCTGACGCAGGGTCCGTAGCTGCGCGAACGGCCCACCAGGGAACACCGTGGCCCGGGTCATCCGATGCCAGATGGCTTCGAGCCTGGTCGGCGCGTTCTCCGGGTCCAGTGCGAGCAACGCACCGTTCACCGATCCGACCGAGGTACCAACGACCAGGTCAGGCCTGATCGCGCGCTCCGCGAGCGCCCGCAGCATGCCCACCTGGCCCGCGCCGAGGCTGCCGCCCCCGCCCAGGACAAACGCCACCGGCTTGGGCAGTTCGATCTCGTCCACGAGCACATTGTTCACAAGTCCCGAGGTTCGGGTACCTGGAACCATGCGGTTTCGCGATCGGGAAGATGCCGGACAGCGATTGGCTGACCTGCTGGAACACTATCGGGGTCACTCGGACGTGCTTGTCCTCGCGGTGCCACGGGGCGGGGTGCCGGTCGCCAGGGTGGTCGCTGATCGGCTCGGTGTGCCGATGGACCTGCTGCTCGTGCGCAAACTCGGCGTGCCGGGGCAGGAGGAGCTCGCGATGGGGGCGATCGCGGACGGTGACATCGTGCTCAACCAGGAGGTGGCCCGGCACGTCCCCCAGCATGAGATCGACCGGGTGATCGAGCAGGAGCAGGAAGAGCTCCAGCGCCGCAACAACGCCTATGGGCGGACTCCGCTGGACGTCCGGAACAGGACGGCGATCGTGGTGGACGACGGTCTCGCGACCGGCGCGAGCATGCGGGCGGCGGTGCAGGCGTTACGGCAGCGAGGGCCGAGCAAGATCGTTGTGGCTGTGCCGACGGCTCCGGAGCACACGTGCCGGGTGTTCGCGAACATCGTCGACGAGGTTGTCTGCGTGACGATGCCTGAGCCGTTCGGTGCGGTTGGGCGGGCGTACAAGGACTTCAGCCAGGTAAGCGACCATGAGGTGCGGGAGCTGTTGGCGGCCGGACCGGGTGACCGGCCCGGCCGCTAGGACATCAGGAGCGCAGGCTGCGCGGGCGCATGTCGGTCCAGACCTCGTCCACGTAGTCCGTGCACTCCTGCTTGCTGCCCGCCTTGCCCACCGCGTGCCAGCCGCCCGGGATCGCCAGGTCGGCGGGCCACAGCGAGTACTGGTCCTCGTCGTTGCGCAGAACTTGGTAACGGGCGTTCTCGTCCATTGTGGATGTCCTTTCTAGACAGATACCGGGAACCGGCGCAGTACTGGGCTGACGGTGACAAGCAAGGAGACCGCAGCCATGCCGGCGGTGCACCAGAGCACCGCGACCATGCCGTTGACGAACTCCACCAGCAGGCCGCCCGCAGCAGGTCCGGCGGCCGCCGCGGCACCGATGACGACGTTCATCACGCCGCTCAACCTGCCGCGCAGGTCGTCTGGGGTGAGCAGCAACTGGTGGGTGTTGATGGTCGTGTTGGCTGTCGGCGCGAGGAAGGACATGCCCGCGAACAACGCACCGAGCACGTATCCGTTGGGCGCCCAGATGGTCAGCGGCGTGAGCACGGTGACCATCCAGAACACGGCCATGATGGACACCCACGGGTGCAGGATCCGGTGCAGTGTGGGCGCGACCAGCGAGCCGAGCAAACCGCCGAACCCGAGCATCGCGGCCATCAGACCGATCTGGCCGGCGGGTACTCCCCTGGCGTCGGCCAGCACGATGATCACGATGTAGAAGGCGTTGAAGAAGAAGTTCAGGCTCACCGCGCACAACGCGGTCACCCGGACGTGCCGATGGCTCCACACCCACCGCAGGCCTTCGGCTATCTCCTTGCCGATGTTCCCGATCGGCGCGGGCTCGACCTTGCGATAAGGAACTCGCAGGAATGCCAGCGAGATCAGCGAGATCAGGTGGGTGATCATGTCAACAAGGAACGGCACGACCCGGCCGATCGCGAACAGCACGCCACCGAGCGCGGTTCCGGCCATCTGGCCGATCGACGACCTGGCTGCGTTCAGTGAGATGGCCGTCGCCAACTGTTCTTCGGGCACCAACCGTGTCAGACAGGCGTCCTCGGCAGGCTCGAACAACGCGCGGCAGACACCCATGACCACCGCGACCAGCACCATGTGGGCCAGACTCGCGCTGTCCCACCACAAGGCGAGCGCCAGGCTGCCGACCGCCACGGCCATCGCGGCCTCACACCACAGCATGATCCGCTTGCGGTCCCAGCGATCGACGAGCGCACCCGCGGGCAGACCGGCCAGCAGCTGCGCCGCGGCGTCGGCCCCGAGGACCAGGCCGGACGCCGCCGGCGAGCCCGTGATCGCCAGTACCAGCAAGGGGAACGCGATCATCGTGGTGCTGAAGCCGACCTCGGAGACCGCCTGGCCGGCCCACAGCAAGGTGTAGTTCCGGTTACGCCGCAACGGAACGGTCATCGACACTCCTCGGCCATCGTCCTGAGGGCTTGTCCGAACTTCGCGACCAGGGCTTCGACCGTGGCCCGCCGGTAGCGGTCGGACCGGAAGTACCAGGAGAACCCGAGCCGGCCGTCGCCGACCTCGCCGACGATGTCGATCAGGTGCTCGGGCACCGCGTTCTCGTCCTGTTCCCGGCCGATGGACGTCTTCATCGCCCGATACAGTCCAGAGGAGACACCGCCGGAGTCGAACTGGCCGAGGTAGTTGAACGAGACCTGCGGGCGTGGAATCTCCGGCAGACGGTCGGTGAGATACCGCAGCGGGCCGTAACCGAAGCCGTTGCGCGGGACCGCACGCATCTGTTTGCGGACAGACCTGACAATGTCCCGCCACCGTCCATCAGGGACAGTGAGAGTCACTGGGAACATCGACGTGAACCACCCGACGGTCCTGGACAGGTCGACGTCGTCCAGGACGTCTTCCCGGCCGTGGCCTTCCAGATCGAACGAAACCACGCCGTCCTGAGCCAATGCCCAAGCACATGCCGCCAACAGCACATCGTGCAATCCGGTGCGATACGCAGTCGGAGCGCCACGCAGAAGTGCGTCGGTGTCCTCGCTGCTGAGCAGCACCGACACCGAGTCGACCGGGCCGGTCCCCTGATGGTCCACCGGCATTTCGGCGACCCGCATCCCGGACCAGAAGTCCAGTTCCTGGTCGAAGCCGCCCGCCTGCACGTGCTCGGTGAGCTTGCGTGACCAGTCACGGAACGAGGTCGTCTTGGCGCCAAGGTCTATTGCTGCGCCGCGCAACGCCTGGTGGTAGGCGGTGTCGAGGTCGTCGAGCAGGACCCGCCACGACACCCCGTCGACCACCAGGTGATGGACGACGATCAACAGATGCTGGTTGTCGAACAGCACCGCCTTGATCAGCGGGCCAGTCCCGATGTCGAAGCTCGCGTGCACACCGTCGGCGAACTCCTCCATGTCCACACTGGACACCACCTGAAGAACCTCAGCGGGCGAAACCGGAGCGTTCTCCTGCGACCACACGCCATCCGTGCACGAGAACCGCATACGCAAAGCGTCGTGGTGCACAACCAAGGCTTCGAAAGCCGAACGCAGGGCGTCGAGGTTGACATCCGGCGCCAGTTCAACCAGGTGCGATTGGTTGAAGTGATGCGGGTTTCCTTCCCGCTCGGCGAAGAACCAGCGCTGGATTGGCGTGAGCGGCACCGGCCCGACCACTGGCGCACGGTCGTCTTCCGCACCCTCGATCACGGTGACCAAAGGCGCCATCGACGCGATGGTCTGGTGCAGGAACACGTCCTTGGTGGCGATCCGCAGCCCGGCCTGCCGGGCCCGGGCCACCACCTGAATGCTCAGGATGGAATCGCCGCCCAGCTTGAAGAAGCTGTCGTGCACACCGACCCTGGGCAGGCCAAGGACATCGGCCCAGATTTCGGCCAGCGCAGTCTCGATCGGCCCTTCCGGCGCGACATATCCCGCGTCCGCCCCCGCCTCGGGTTCGGGCAAAGCAGCGCGATCGACCTTGCCGTTCGGGCTCATCGGCAACGAGTCCAAGGCCATGAACGCGGCCGGGATCAGGTATTCCGGCACGCTCTGGCCGAGGAAATCCCGGATGTCGTCCGGCACGACCGGCACGGTGTACGCAACCAAGCGCTTGTGCCCGTCATCATCCCGGACGACCGCGACAGCGGACCGCACCGAAGGATGCGACCGCAGGGCGGCTTCGACCTCACCGAGTTCGATCCGGAACCCACGGATCTTGACCTGGTCGTCGGCCCGGCCGAGGAACTCCAGTTCACCGTGGACAGTCCAGCGCACCAGATCGCCGGTCCGGTACATCCGGCTGCCGTCGCCGAACGGGTTGGCCACGAACCGTTCCGCGGTGAGCCCAGGCCGGTTCAGATACCCACGAGCCAGCCCGATGCCCGAAACGTAAAGCTCTCCGGCGACACCGATCGGCACTGGCCGCAACGACCCGTCCAGCACATGCACCTGGGTGTTCCAGATCGGCCGGCCGATCGGCGGCGAACCACCGGCCCTCAACGGCGAACTCCACGACGTGACCACAGTGGACTCGGTCGGGCCGTAGGCGTTGATCATCCGGCGGCCGGAAGCCCAGCGAGCCACCAACTCGGCCGAACACGCGTCCCCGCCGACGATCAGGCACCGGAAGTCCGGCAACGGAACCTCAGGCACAGTCGCCATCGCGGCGGGCGGGATCAGCGCGTGCGTCACCCGGTTGTCCGTGAGCACCTCTGCCAAGTGCTCGCCGAGCAAAGGTCCGGGTGGCGGGACGACCAGGCTCGCGCCGACCGGCAGTGACATGCAGAGTTCCAGTACCGATGCATCGAAACTCGGCGACGAGAATTCCAGCACCCGGTCGCCTGGACGGACCTCGAAATGCGCGCATTCGGCCGCGGAGAACGAGGCCAGGCCGGCATGGCTGACCACGACGCCCTTTGGCCGTCCGGTCGAGCCGGACGTGTAGATCACGTAGGCCGGATGCTCCAGCCGCCGGTCGACCAAGAGATTGCTTGAGTCGCCGTCCACGTCCTCAGCCGACGTCAAGACCAGGACAGGGGAAGCGTCGGCCAGCATGAAGTCGATCCGGGCCCGCGGGTAGGCCGGGTCCACAGGCAGGAACGCGGCCCCGGTCTTGGCCACGGCGAGCTCGGCGACGATGATCTCCACCGAGCGCGGCAACATCACCGCCACGATCCGCTCCGGCTCGGCGCCCTGCTCGACGAGTCGTCGTGCCAGCCGATTCGCCCGAGCGTTGAGCTGGGCATACGTCATCGACCCGCCTTCGAACACCAACGCAGGAGCGTCGGGTGTGCGGGCAACCTGTGCCTCCACCAATTCCGGGAAAGTGAGAGGCGTGACGTCGCGCGCGGTGTCGTTCCAGCTGTCGAGCAGTTGCAGCTCAGTGGGCGTGAGTGCCGGGATTTCGCGGATCGGCCGATGCGGGTCCGTAGCGACAGCGGACAGGACCATCGTCAGGTGCTCGGTGAACCGCTGAATCGTGGTCGCGTCGAACAGATCCGTGTTGTACGTGACGACGCCGTGCAAGCCGTCGGCGGTTTCCCTGAATTCCAAGGTGATGTCGAAGCTCGCTGTGACCACAGGCAGGTCGAGGTCCTCAGCGGTCAGCCCCGGGAGCTCGACCGAGCCGCCCGGCGTGTTCTGCAACACGACCATCACCTGGAACAACGGGGTCCTGCTGGTGTCCCGGTCGGGTTGGACCGCGTCGACCACGTGCTCGAACGGCACGTCCTGGTGCGCGAACGCCTCCAGCACCGTCTCCCTGACCTCGGCCAGGAACTCGGCGAAGGTCTTCTGTGCATCCACAGTGGACCGGAGAACCAGGGTGTTCACGAAGAACCCGACCAAGCGCTCGAGTTCGGCGCGTTCCCGGCCCGAGGTGACCGTGCCGACCGCGATGTCGTTCTGCCCGGACCACCTCTGCAGGACCACTTGGCACGCCGCGACAAGCGACATGAACAGTGTGCTGTTGGGCGACTTCAAGGCGTCGACGGACGGCAGTTCGAATTCGAGGATGGCACCGTTGTCCGTGTGCACGGGCGGCCGTGGCCGGTCGGTCGGCAGTTCCACTGGCACGGCACCGTCGAGGCGGCTGCGCCAGTAGTCGAGGTGCCCGCTGGAATCCTGTTCCCGTTGCCACGCGGCGAAGTCCGCGTACTGGATCGGCAGCTCGGGCAGATCAGCCTCGGTGCCGGTGAGCTCGGCCCGGTACAGCTCGGCCAGGTCGTTCATCAGCACGCCACCCGACCAGCCGTCGGTCACGATGTGATGCATGATCAACCCGAGCACGTGCTCGTCCGGTCCGATCCGCAGCAGCCGCGCCCTGAGCAGCGGACCGGTCGAGAGATCGAACGGCTGACGGCTCTCCTGAACCAGCGCTTGCTCGACATCGGATGTGTCCAGCACGGGCAGTGGCACGTCGAAGTGATCGCGCACGATCTGGACACCCTTGCCGTCAACCGACTCGAAGGTCGTCCGGAGTGACTCGTGCCGCGCGACCAAGGCGTTGAGAGCGCGGGAAAGCGCGCCTGTGTCGAGTTCACCATGGAGGCGGACAGCCAGTGGTGTCACGTATTCCGTGCTGTCCCGATCGAACTCGTGCAGGAACCACAGCCGCTGCTGGGCGTATGACAACGGCAATACGGAATCCCGTGGACGCACAGGGATTCTGACGCCGGAATCAAGCGCGATGGCGGCGGCCAGACCGGCCACGGTGGGTGTGTCGAACACTGCCCGCGCCGAGACCTCAGCTCCCAGGGCGGCCCGGATCCGGGAGATGACGCGGATGCTCATGATCGAGTCTCCGCCCAGCTCGAAGAAGTTGTCGTGCGCGCCGACCCGGTCCACGCCGAGCAGCTCGGCCCAGATCTCGGCTACCACACGTTCGACCGCGGTCTGCGGCTCGACATACTGGACGGCGTCGATCTCCGGATCGGGCAACGCCCGGCGATCGAGTTTTCCGTTGGCTGTCAACGGCAACTCGGCCAGACCGACAAACGCTGACGGCACAAGGTAGTCCGGCAGCATCCGGGTCGCGAACTCCTGCAACGCCGGATCCAGCGATGGGACAACGTAAGCGATGAGCTTCTTGTCCCGGGCGATCACCGCGATGTCCGAGACGCTCGGATGAGCGGCCAGCACCGCCGCCACCTCGCCCGGCTCGATCCGGAAGCCACGGATCTTGACCTGGTCGTCGATCCTGCCGAGATACTCCAGAACACCGGTCCACCGCACGACATCACCGGTGCGGTACATGCGTTCACCGCCGTGGAACGGGTCGGCGATGAAGCGCTCCGCGGTGAGCCCTGGCCGGTCCAGGTAGCCACGAGCAAGCCCGGCACCGGCGATGTACAGCTCCCCTGGCACGCCAGGCGGAACGGGCTGCAACCGGTGATCCAGTACGTAGGTGCGGGTGTTGTCGAGTGGACGTCCAATGGGGACGGAATCCGGGACCTCAGCCACTGGATGGCATGTCGCGAAGGTGGTCGTCTCCGTTGGCCCGTAGACATCGAACACGGTCGTGTCAGGACACGCTTCCTGAACCCGCCGGATCGCCGATGCCGGAACGGCTTCACCACCGGTCCACACCTCACGCACGCCAGCCAGACACTCAGGATCGTCCGCGGCGACCATGCGGAACAAGCCGACCGTCAGGAACAGAGCCGTCACGTCCCGCTCGGTGATCATCCGCCGGAGCAGCGTTGTGTCGACCTCGCCGGGAGGCGCGACGACGACCGAACCGCCGTTGAGCAACGGCACCCAGATCTCGTAAGTCGACGCGTCAAACGCCTGCGGTGAATGGAAAAGAACGCGCTCGTGGCCGCGCAGTCGTTGATCCTGAGCCAAGGCCACGACATCGCGGTGCCGAACCGTGACACCTTTCGGTTTGCCAGTCGACCCCGAGGTGTACATGACGTAGACGAGCTGATCGGGATGCACCGGGACGCCTGGGTTGTGGTCAGGCCCGTCCCCTGCGATCAGGACGACGTCTCCACTGTGGACCTGCGCGGCCACGGACTGCCAGGCGTCATCGGTGACGAGCACCGACACACCACTCTCGGTCAGCAGTGACCGCAACCGGTCCAGCGGTGCGCGGCTGTCCAGCGGCAGGTAGGCGCCGCCGGCCTTGGCAATAGCCAATAGAGCAATCACTAGGTCGGCCGAGCGCTCCATCAGGACACCGACGCGCTCGTCCGCTTGCACTGACAGCCGGTGGGCCAGCCGGTTTGCGAGCGTGTTGACCTCGCGATACGTCAGGTGGTCGACCGCGATCGCATCCGGCGTACGGTCCACCTGTGCCTCGAACAGCTCAGGAATCGACGCGTCCGGCAGCTCGGTCACCGCGCCCGTCCACTCGGCCAGCAGGCGTTCGTGCTCGGCCTCAGTCAGCCACGGCAAGGAGTCGACGGGCTGGTCGAGTGCGTCCGGCAGCGCCGAGATGAGCAGCCGCAAGCGTTTGGCCATCCGCTCGACGGTCAGCGGATCGAACAGCTTCGGGTCGTACGCGAGTTCGACGTGGAGCTGATCGTCCAGGTACGCCCGGACAGCGAGCGGCAGATTCGTGGTGTCAACGCCCTCGATCTCCTCGACTCCGGGCGCACCCGGGATCGTCTCCGTGCCGATCGGGTAGTTCTCGAACGCCACGAGGCTGTCGAACAGGTTCTGTACCCCGGACAACGCCTGCACCCGGCTCAGCGCGGTGTACTCGAAGCGCCTCGATTCGGCCTGGGCGTGCTGGATCGCGCCGAGCCAGTCGGCGAGCCGCTGCTGGCCGTCGACTTTGACGCGGGTCGGCACGGTGTTGATGAACATGCCGATCATCGATTCGACGCCAGGCAGCTCGGCGGGACGTCCGGACACAGTGGTCCCGAAGACGACGTCCCGTTCGCGGCTGTACCGCGACAACAACAGCGCCCACGTGCCTTGGACCAACGTATTGACGGTCAGCCCGCGGCGACGCGAGATTTCCAGCAACCTGTCGGAGGGTATGGCCAGCGAGACTGCGGCGCAGGACTCGCTCTGGTGGGACGCGGCCGGCGGCCGGTCGAACGGAAGCGGTGTCGGTGACTCGAATCCGGCAAGCACTTCCCGCCAGTGCCGGTCGGCTGCCTCGGTGTCCTGGTTGCCGAGCCACTCCAGGTAGTCGCGGAACGGCCTGCGTTGCACCGGGGTGTAGCGACCGGAATACCGCTCAATGACTTCGGTGAACACCTGCGCGTTGCTCCAGCCGTCGAGGAGCATGTGGTGCGAGGTCCAGACCAGGTCGACCTCGTTGTCCGGCGGTTGCGTGATCGCCAGGCTCATCAGGGGTGCCCGCGTGAGGTCGAGTTCGTCATCCGAGTTGACCGGCAACCGCACGTCACTGTGGACGATCTGGATGGGTTCATCCTCCCAGTGCACCGAGGTGCGCAGGATCGGATGCGCGTCCACAGTGGCCTGCCATGCGTCGATCAGCCGCTGGATGTCCGTGACGTTGGTCAGGCGCAGACGAGTCTCGTTGAAGTACGCCTTGTTGTCGGTCAGGCTGTGGAACAGCATGCCTGCCTGCAGCGGTGTCAACGGATAGATGTCCTCGATGCCAGTGCCGAACGAGTCCACCTGCTCCTGGGTCAGCTTCGCCAACGGGAAATCCGATGGCGTGTAGCCACCTTCAGACTGTCCACAGTGGTCGATGATTTCCCGCAGGGCCGTGAGCACATCCTCGGCCACGGCACGGATGGTCTCGTGATCGTGGATGTTGCTTGAGTACTCCCAATCGAGGCGGAGTTCACCGTCTTCGATCGCACCCGTGATGTCCACGAGGAAACCCCGGTCATGGTCGGGCGCGATGTCCGAACCGATCCCCGGCAGCGAACGACGGTAGAGGCCTTGTTCCTCGGCAGCGCCCCACTGGCCGTGGTAGTTGAAACAGATCTCGGGCAGTTCGCCGAGCTCATGTCCGCCGAGATACTTCAAGGCCTCGTAGCTCAGGCCGCGATGGGGAATCGCGCGGAGCTGTTCCTTGACAGACTTCAGCGTCCGGCCCCAGTCGGTGCCCTGGACGTGCAGGGACACCGGGAACTGGGTGGTGAACCAGCCGACGGTCTGGGACAGGTCGAGGTCGTCGAAGAGCTCCTCGCGGCCGTGACCTTCCAGTGTCACGGCCACCTCATCGCGGCCGGTCCACCGAGCAAGCGCACGACCAAGCGCACTCAGCAGTACATCGTTGACCTGAGTCCGGTAGACGCCAGGAACATCGTGCAGCAACGCTGTGGTCTCGGCACGACTGAGCCGGACTTGGACGTTGCGCGCGGACTCGGCCGTGTTCTGTCCACTGTGGTCGACTGGGATGGTGAAGTGGGTTGTCTCCCAGGAAGCGTCCTGGAACGCACCGGACTGCACGTGCTCGACGAGCCTGTGCGCCCATTGGCGGAACGAAACACCCTTCGGCCCGAGGTCCACCGGACGCCCGGCCTTGATCTGGTGATACGCCGTTTCCAAGTCGCCCAGCAGGATCCGCCAGGACACGCCGTCGATCGCCAGGTGGTGAACGGTCAGGAACAGCCTGCGGCCTGGGAACAGGATCGCGCGCAGCATCGGGCCGTGCTCGAAGTCCATGCTTGCCTGAGCTGCCAACGCGATCTCGTACTCTTCGCCCGTTTGGAAGACGTCGTGCGCAGGGCCGACATCCTGCCGCCACTCGCCGCCGACCTGGAAGAACCGTGTTCGCAGAGCCTCGTGGCGATCCACAACGGCCTCGATCGCGGCACGCAGAGCGTCCTCATCCAGATCTTCCGCCAGCTCCACGAACATGGACATCGTGAAGTGCTTGGGCGCGCCGTGCTCGAAGAACCAGTGCTGGATCGGTGTCAGCGGTGCCGGTCCGGCGATCTCGGGCAGCTGCTGGGTCTCGGCAGCCGTGGTCACGGCGGCCAAGCGAGCGATCGTTGGGTGCAGGAAGACGTCCTTGGACGTCACCCGCAGGCCCGCCTGCCGCGCCCGGGACACCACCTGGATGCTCAGGATCGAGTCGCCGCCGAGGGCGAAGAAGTTGTCCTCCACGCCGACCTTCGCGACACCTAGCACCTCGGCCCAGATATCGGCCAGGACCTGTTCCACCGGGGTCCGTGGGGCGACATGCGCGGTCTCGACGTTGATCTCCGGATCGGGCAACGCGCGGCGGTCCAGCTTCCCGCTGATGGTCAACGGCAACCGGTCCAGCTCAACGAACACCGAGGGCACCAGGTAGTCCGGCAAGGTCTGGCTCAGGTAGTCCCGTAGACCGGATGTCGGGCCGACGACGTACGCGACAAGCCTGTTGTCCCGGGCGATCACCGCCGCGGCCCGCACCGACGGATGCTCGAGCAGACGCGCCTCGACCTCACCCGGCTCGATCCGGAAGCCACGGATCTTCACCTGGTCGTCCGTCCGGCCAAGGAACTCCACGCCCGCACCCGTCCAGCGAACACGGTCGCCGGTCCGGTACATCCGGCCGGGCTCGAACGGGTCAGCCAGGAACCGGGACGCCGTCAGGCCCGGCCGGTTGCGGTAGCCCCGGGCAACTTGGGGCCCGGCAAGGTAAAGCTCGCCAGGGACGCCTTCAGGCACCGGCTGCAGGTAGTCGTCCAGGATGTACGCCCGCAGGTTGTGCAGCGGCACACCGATCACCGGCCGCTCACCCGAGACGCGACACGACAGAGCGTCCACAGTGCACTCGGTCGGGCCGTAGAAGTTGTACGCCTCCACGTCCTGAAGTTGCTGCCACAGCTGGGTATCCAGGGCCTCGCCACCGAGCATCAGCACCCGGGCGTGGTCCAGCAAGCCTGCCGGGATCAGCTGTCGCAGGTACGACGGTGTGAGGTCAAGGAAATCGATCCGGTTCGCGGCGACGTACTCGACCAACGCATCCGGTTCGCGGCGGGTGTCGTCATCGATCAGGTGCAGTTCGTGCCCGTCGGCCAGCAGCACCAGGCCTTCCAGCGAGGTGTCGAACGAGAACGCGGCCGTCAATGCCACGCGCATGGTCGACGGGAACACCGCTCGGTGGTTCGCCAGGAGATTGACCAGCTGCCGGTGTTCGACGACAACGCCTTTGGGCTGACCGGTCGAACCCGAGGTATAAATGATGTAGGCCGCGTGGTCGCTTCGCAGTGCCCGTACCGGGTTCGTGGAATTTCCGGAATTCGGCAGATTTTCCAGCAATATCAACGGCTTTGTGTCGTCGAGAACGAATTTCCTTCGATCTTCGGGAAGATCGGGGTCGAGCGGGAGGTACACCGCGCCGGCCTTGACCACCGCCAGGATCGCCACGATCATGTCGGTGGTCCGCGGCAGGCTCAGAGCAACCACTTGCTCGGGTCCGGCGCCGTGCGAGATCAGCCAGTGCGCCAGACGGTTCGCGCGAGCGTTCAACTCCGCGAAGGTCAGCACTTCGTCCCGGAAGACCAGAGCCGTCTTGTCCGGTGTCCGGGCGGCCTGAGCTTCGAACAGCTCGGGGTAGGTGGCGTCAGGCACCGCGACCGTGGTCGTCGGTATCCGGTCGTCCGCCGCCAACAGTGCGCCAAGGCGCCGGTCCCCCGCGATCGCGGCCAACAGACTCCGCAGGTGGCCGACCAAGCGCTCGACCGTCACCGCGTCGAAGAGGTCCGTGTTGTATTCGACCGCACCGAGCAGGACGTCGTCGCGCTCCTGGAACTCGAACGTCATGTCACAGGCGGCCGAGACGACGGGAACAACGACCTCGTCGACCTGCAATCCGTTCAGCTGAGGCGTCGACTCCGGGGTGTTCTGCAGCAGCACCATCACGTCGAACAACGGGTTGCGGCTGGTGTCGCGCTGCGGCTGCACGGCGTCGACGACCCGTTCGAACGGGACTTCCTGGCTAGCGAACGCAGCCAGGACGTTCTCCCTGACGTCGCCGAGGAAATCGTCGAAGGTCGCCGAGAGATCCACAGTGGACCGGAGTACCAGGGTGTTGATGAAGAAGCCGACCACCCGCTCGAGCTCGGCGCGTTCCCGGCCGGAAGCGACCGTGCCGATCGCGATGTCGTCCTGCCCGGAATACCGGGCCAGCAGGATCTGACACGCCGCGATCAACGTCATGAACAGGGTGCTGTCCTTGGCCCGCGCGACTTCACGCAGCCTGGCCGTCACGTCCGCGGGGATCGTGAACTCGGTCATCGCGCCCGCTGACGTGAACACCGACGGCCGTGGCCGGTCGGTCGGCAGGTCCAGGGGCTCGATTCCGTCCAGCTTGCGCCGCCAGTAGTCGAGCTGGCCGGTCAGGATCGGCTCGGACAGCCGTTCCCGCTGCCACGCCGCGAAATCCGCGTACTGGATCGGCAAGTCTCGCAGAATGGAGCCGTTGTACAGGGCACTGAGGTCGTCAGTCAGGACGCCCGTCGACCATCCGTCGGTGATGATGTGGTGCAGGCTCAGCACCAGCACATGGTCCACATCGGAGATCCGGATCAGCACCGGCCGGAACAACGGGCCCGTGCTCAGATCGAACGGCCGCCTGCTCTCGATGGCGAGCACCCGATCAAGCTCGGACTCCGGCAAGTCGATCACCGGCAGCTCGATCGCCGACGGCGGGTGGATCACCTGTGTCTGCGACGGAAACGTTGTCCGCAGGGATTCGTGCCGGGCAACGAGTTCGCTCATCGCGTAGGTGAGCCGGTCGACGTCCAGTTCGCCACGCAGCCGCAAGACCGTCGGCGTGATGTATTCGGAGCTGTCCGGCTCGAACTGGTCGAGGAACCACAGTCGTTGCTGGGCAAAGGAAAGCGGTACGTTGTCGCGCGAGGTCCGTTGAATCGCCTTTTCTTCGTCACCAAGCGGAATGGCCGCGGCCAGGCCTGCGACGGTCGGGTTCTGGAAAATCAAGCGGGGCGAGAGCTGAACACCGAATTCGGCCCGCAAGCGAGCAACCACGGTAATGCTGAGGATCGAATCGCCGCCGAGTTCGAAGAAGTTGTCCTGCGCGCCGACTCGCCCGGCACCGAGGACGTCCGCCCAGATCTGGGCAACCACACATTCCATTCGGCCGACGGGCTCGACATAGCCTTCGCCTACCGAGAAATCAGGATCCGGCAGGGCGCGCTTGTCCAGCTTTCCGCTCGTGGTCAGCGGCAGCTCGGTGAGAGGAACGAAGGCGGCGGGAACCATGTAGTCGGGCAGGATCTCGCTCAGGTAGGCCCGCAAGCCGTCGACTTCACCCACCACGTAAGCGATCAACCGGCCAGCCCGAGCGATCACCGCCGCCGCCCGCACATCCGCGCGCTGCAGCAGGCGTTGTTCGATCTCGCTCGGCTCGATCCGGAAGCCACGGATCTTCACCTGGTCGTCGGCACGGCCGAGGTACTCCAGGCCCGAGCCGGTCCACCGGGCCAGGTCACCGGTCCGGTACATCCGACCGGGCGCGAAGGGGTTCGCGACAAACCGGTCCGCGGTCAAGCCAGGACGGTTGAGGTAACCACGGGCAAGCTGCGAGCCGGCAAGGTACAACTCTCCCGCCACCCCAGGCGGTACCAACGACATCTCTTCGTCGAGGATGTAAACCTGCTGGTTGGCCAGGGCACGACCGATCACCGGCCGATCCCCTTCGATACGGCAGGACACACTGTCCACTGTGGCTTCGGTCGGGCCGTAGAAGTTGTACGCCGCAACGTCACTGAGCTGGTGCCAGAGGTTCTGGTCGAGGGCTTCGCCACCCAGCATGAGGATCTTGGCGACGTCCAGCAACCCGGCTGGGATCAGCTGGCGGAGATAGGACGGCGTCAGGTCGAGGAAGTCGATCTCGTGCGCACGGACATAGCGGACCAATGCTTCGGGGTCGCGGCGGGCGATGTCGTCGATGAGGTGCACCTCATGCCCGGCCGCCAGCAGCACCAGACCTTCCAAGGAGGTGTCGAACGAGAAGGCGGCCGTCAGGGCGACACGCATGTCCGGCGGGAACACCACCCGATGGCTGGCCAGCAGGTTCACCAGGCTTCGGTGCTCCACGACAACACCCTTGGGAACACCGGTGGAGCCCGAGGTGTAGATGATGTAGGCCGCGTGGTCCATCCGCGGCGGAGCCGGATCCGAGGCCGAGAAATCTTCGAGGTCGGGCATGGCTTCCAGGACGACGGCCGGTTGGGCGTCGCCGAGCATCATGTCCACTCGGGACTCAGGCAGCTCCCGATCGATCGGGAGATACACCGCGCCCGCTTTGAACACCGCGAGGATGGCCACGATCATCTCGGCCGTCCTCGGCAGCTTCAGAGCAACCACTTGCTCGATGCCCGCGCCGTGCGAGATCAACCATTGCGCCAACCGGTTCGCCCACGCGTTGAGTTCCGCGTAGGTGTAGCGCTGGTCTTGGAACACCAGCGCGGTTTGCTCCGGTGTGAGCTGGACTTGCCGCTGGAAGATCTCCGGATAGGTGTACTCCGGGACTTCCAGCGAGACACCTGCGCCCTCAGCCAGGACGAAGTCTCGCTCGGCGGCCGACATCCATGGCACGTCCGCGAGCCGGACTTCCGGATCGAGGCCGGTGATGATCATTTTCAGCCGTTCGGCCATCCGCTGCGCGGTCGTGCGGTCGAACAGCCGTGGGTCGTAAGCGAGTTCCAGGTGCAGGTCGTCATCCAGGTGCGCTGACAACGTCAACGGGAACGTCGTGTTGTCCTTCGCCTGCACCTCAACCACACGCGGCTCGGTCGTGGCGTCGCTCAGGGGATAGTTCTCGAACACCACCACGCTGTCGAACGACGTGTCGATCTGGGCCAACGACATGAAGTCGAAGCGCCTCGACTCGCTCTGCGCTGCCTGCAGACCTTTCAGCCAGGCAGCCACGTTCTGGGCGCCGGAGACGTCGACACGGGCTGGCACGGTGTTGATGAACATGCCGACCATCGACTCGACCCCGGGCAGCTCGGGAGGCCTGCCGGACACTGTCGTGCCGAAGACCACATCGGACTGCCCGCTGTAGCGCCCGAGCAATAACGCCCACGCGCCCTGGACGATCGTGTTGGCAGTCAATCCGTTGCGCTGTGCGATGCGGCGAACGTCCGGAATCGTGAGTTTGATCGACTCCGTTGATTCGGCCTGATGCGTTTCCTGGGGTGCCCGGTCGAACGGCAGCGGCGTCTTTCCGTCCACTCCGGACAGAGTGTCGCGCCAGTACTGCTCGGCGGCTTGGTGATCCTGCGCTGCCAACCATCGCAAGTAGTCGCGGAACGGCCGCCGGGAAACGATTGTGGGCTTGCGGTATTCGTCGCACACCTCGGCGAAGACCTGGGCCGTGCTCCACCCGTCCAGGAGGATGTGATGGGACGTCCAAGTCACCTTGACCCGGTCGGCACCGAGCTGTTCGATCGCGATCCGGGTCAGCGGCGGCTCAGTCAGATCGAACCCGCCAGGTTCAGGTTTCCCATACGTCACAGGCACAGTGACGTCACGATGGACGACTTGCACAGGCTGGTCGACGTCCTGCCACAGCACGCTCGTGCGCAGGACCGGCGTGCGGTCGACAACCCGTTGCCACGCCTCGCCCAGTGCCTGCGGATCGGCAACGCCGTCAAGCACGATCGCGAGTTCGTCCACATAGGCGTCGGCTTCCACCAAGCTGTGGAACAGCATTCCGGCCTGGAGCGGCGTCAACGGATAGACGTCCTCGACCGTCGGGCCGAGCCGGTCGATCTGCTGCTGCGTGAGCTTGACCAGAGGGAAGTCCGACGGAGTCCGGCCACCCGCGCCCGGTTCGGCGCAATGCCCGACGATCGCGCGCAACGCTTCGATCAGGTTCGAAGCCAGCGCGCGGATGGTCTGCTCGTCGTGCACCTCGGGCGAGTACTCCCAGGTCAGGACCAGTTCACCGGCTTCGACGAGACCGGTGACGTCCAGCAGGTAGGTCCTTGGCCCGTCCTGGCCCGGGGTTTCCAGCCGATCGCGGATGAACCCACCCGTCAGCTCGAGAGTCCCGTGGTAGTTGAAACAGATCTGCGGCAACCCGGCCAACGACTTGCCACCCAGGTACTTCAGCGCCTCGTAGCTCAGCCCCCGGTGCGGGACCGCGCGCACCTGCTCTTTGACGGACTTGAGCGTATCGCCCCAATCCCCGGCCGGCAGCCGCAGGACGAGCGGGAACTGGGTGGTGAACCAGCCGATGGTCCGGGACAGGTCGATGTCGTCGAAGATCTCCTCGCGGCCGTGGCCCTCGACCGCGATGGCGACCTCGTCCCGCCCAGTCCACTCGGACAGGACGCGGCCGAGCGCGCTGAGGAGCACCTCGTTGACCTGAGTGCGGTACACATCGGGCACCGAGTGCAGGAGCGCGTCGGTGTCTGCCGCAGAAAGCCGGAACTCGATACTCTTCGACGATTCGATGGCCGTGTCATCGGCTGGGATCTCGGTTTGCCAGTAGCCGATGTCGTCCTGGAATCCGCCCGTCGCAACGTGATCGGCCAGGCGACGAGTCCACACGCCGAACGGGGTGCTCGCCGGCGGCAGGTTCACCGGCTGGCCGGTCCGGGCCTGGCGATAGGCGGTTTCCAGGTCGCCGAGCAGGATGCGCCACGACACACCGTCCATCACGAGGTGATGCACCGCGATGAACAGCTGGGATCCGGTGAGGACCGCCTTGATCATCCGGCCGCGCGCGAGGTCGAGGCCGTCACGGGTGAACGGCGTGCCGATCTCGAAGATCGCTTCACCTGTCCCGGCTGTCTGCTGGCCGTCGGCGAACGACGTGGTCAACGCCGGGTGATGGGCGACGACGGCCTCGAACGCGGTCCGCAGTGCCGATGCGTCGATGTCAGGTTCGAGCTCGAGCAGCACGGACATCGTGTAGTCGGGCAGCTGGCCGTGTGTCTCGAAGAACCAGTGCTGGATCGGGCCGAGCGGTGCCGGGCCGACCGGCTGCTGCACGGGCGTTTCGGCTTCAGTCGTGAGCCGGACACCGGTCGCGAGTTCGGCAATGGTCTGGTGCCGGAAGATGTCCAGTGAGGTCAGCCGGATTCCGGCCTGGCGAGCGCGGGAAACCACCTGGATGCTGAGGATCGAGTCGCCGCCGAGGCCGAAGAAGTTGTCCTCGACGCCGATCGGGCCGACGCCGAGCACTTCGGTCCAGATCCGCACCAGCTCGCGTTCGATCTCGGTGCGGGGTTCCACGATTCCTGTGGCGTCACCGGTGAAATCGGGTTCCGGCAGGGCGCGGCGGTCGACTTTCCCGCTGGATGTCAGCGGCAGCTCGTGGAGTTCGACGAACACCGACGGAACCATGTAGTCCGGCAGGATGCCCTTCAACCAGCCACGCAGGTCGAGTGCGCCGACCGGGACCACGTACGCGACCAAGCGCTTGTGCCCGTTATCTTCCCTGGCCACGACCACGGCCTCGGCCACACCGGGGTGGCGCAGCAACGCGGCCTCGACCTCGCCCGGCTCGATCCGGAAACCGCGGATCTTGACCTGATCGTCGGTGCGGCCCAGGTACTCCAGCCCGGTGTCCGTCCAACGTGCACGGTCGCCCGTGCGGTACATCCGCGTGCCGGCCGCAAAGGGGTTGGCAACGAACCGATCCGCCGTCAGCCCTGGCCGGTTCAGGTAGCCGCGCGCGACTTGTGCTCCGGCCAGGTACAACTCGCCGGGAATACCAACGGGTTGCGGACGCAGCCGGTCGTCAAGGACGCAAGCCCGCAGGTTCTGCAGGGGCCGCCCGACGACGGGTCGGTCCCCGGTGACCTCGCACGACAGCGCGTCGACCGTGCATTCGGTTGGGCCGTAGAAGTTGTAGGCCCGCACGTTCGATTTGGCGAGCTGCTGCCAGAGGGATTCGCCGAGTGCTTCGCCGCCGAGCATCAGGATTCGTGCGTGGTCCAGCAGCCCCGCAGGGATGAGTTGCTGCAGGAACGAGGGCGTCAGGTCCATGAAGTCGATGTGCTGGCGGGCCACGTAGTCGACCAGCGCCTCCGGGTCGAGCCGGACCGACTCGTCGATCAGGTGCAGCTCGTGGCCGTCGGCCAGGAACACCAGGCCTTCCAGTGAGGTGTCGAACGAGAACACCGCCGTCAGCGCGACCCGCATGTCCGCCGGGAACTGGGCGCGATGGTTGAACAGCAGGTTCACCAGCTGCCGGTGTTCGACCACGACACCTTTGGGCTTGCCGGTAGACCCGGACGTGTAGATCACGTAGGCCGCATGATCGGCCCGTACCGCGGTGAACGGGTCGGTGCCTGGCTGGCCGGAAAGATCCGGGAGTTCGGTCACGACCACAACGGGTTGGGCGTCCTCGACGATCTCCGCGATCCGGTCGGCCGGTTGCTTGGGGTCGACCGGCAGGTACACCGCACCCGTCTTGAACACCGCCAGGATCGCGGCGATCATCTCCGCGGTTCGCGGCAACTTCAGAGCAACCACTTGCTCAGGACCGGCGCCCTGCGCGATCAGCCAGTGCGCGATCTGGTTGGCCCACGAGTTCAGCTCGGCGAAGGTGTACTCGCGGTCTTGGAAAACGAGCGCTCGTTTGCCTGGGGTGCGATGTGCCTGTGCCTCGAACAGCGCGGGATAGGTCACGTCCGGCACCGGCACAACCGCTCCGAGCCCGTCCGGCACGTCACCCAGCGCCAGATCGCCCACAGGAACATCGGGCGCATCGGTCACGGCTTCGAGGAGAGCGAGCAAGTGCTTGGCTGTGCGGCTAATGGTCGGTGCGTCGAACAGATCGGTGTTGTATTCGAGCACGCCTTCGACCGCGCCACCGCGTTCCCGGAACTCCACGGTGAGATCGAAGTTCGACGCCCACCTCGGCAGGCTGACCTCCTCGACCTCAAGCCCGGGGAACACCGGCAGCGGCTTGTCGGCGTTCTGCAGCAGCACCATCACGTCGAACAGCGGATTGCGGCTGAGGTCTCGTTCGGCGTGCACGAGCCGGTCGAAAGGCACTGCGTCGTGCGCGAACGCATCAAGCACGGTGTCACGGACGTCCGTCAGCAGTGAAGCGAACGAACGGGACGAGTCGATTGTGGACCGCACGACGACGGTGTTGACGAAGAACCCGACCAGCCGGTGCAACTCCTCGCGCCCACGGCCCGACGTGACTGTGCCCAAAGCGATGTCGTCCTGTCCCGCATACCGCGCGAACAGCACCTTGCACGCGGTGAGGAGAGCCGAGAACAAAGTCGTGTCACCGGCCCTGGCAAGCTCAGCCAGCCGGGTGACCAGATCAGCCGGGATGACGAACTCGTGCATCGCACCGGCCGAGGTCCGGACCGCCGGCCGCGGGCGATCAGTCGGCAACTCCAGCGGCGCGATGCCGTCCAGCTGCTGTTGCCAATAGTCGAGGTGTTGCGAGAGGTCCTGCTCACGCTGCCATACCGCGAAATCCGCGTACTGCAGCGACGGTTCCGGCAACGAGCCGCCCGCGTAGAGCGTGCTGAGTTCTTCGGCGAGAACACCCATCGACCAGCCGTCGACCACGATGTGGTGTGAGCTCAGCAGCAGGATGTGCTCGGTCGCGGACAGCCGGGCAAGCGCGGCCCGGAACAGCGGGCCGTTCCTGATGTCGAACGGCTTGCCGAACTCGGCCCGTAACACATCGTCCACATCGGCCGGTGTGCAGTCCACGATGGAGAGTGGGAGGTCGACGGCGGGGTGCACGATCTGCACACCCTCGCCGTCCACCTCATCGAACGTCGTCCGCATGGACTCGTGCCGCCGCGACAACTCCTGGAGTGCCGCGGACAGCGCGTCAACGTCCAACTGGCCGGTCAGGCGCAGCGCGAACGCACTGTTGTATTCGGTCTCATCCGGCTGGAACTCGCTCAGGAACCACAGCCGCCGCTGGGAAAACGACAGTGGCAACGGGCCAGTGCGGTCCGCTTTCGCGATCGCGTCCGACGAGCCCTTGCCCGCGAGCCTTTTGCGCAGCGCTTCCTGCAGGTGTGCGGGCAGCGCTGAGATCCGGTCCGCTCTGGATGCCATGGCTCACTCACCACCCGCCGCGAGGCGCTCGAGCTCACGCAGGATCTGTTCTTCGACCGTTTCCGCAAGTGCCTCGACGGTCTGTGCGGTCATAACATCGCGTGGTGTCAGCGAAATGTCGAAGGCCGCGTTCGCCTTGGCCGAAATGAGCACGCTCTGAATGGAATCCCCGCCGAGGTCGAAGAAGTTGTCCGCGATGCCGATCCGGTCGACACCAAGCACCGACGACCAGATCTCGGCCACGACCTGCTCAGTATCCGACCGTGGCGCGACGTGGTCGGTCCGCACTGTCAGGTTCCAGTCCGGGGCCGGCAGCGCGTTGCGATCGAGTTTTCCGTTGCTGTTCAACGGCAACTGGTCGAGGGTGACGAAGGCCGCTGGGACCATGTAGTCCGGCAATGAAGCCGCCGTCAGCGATCGGAGCGCGTCGATGTCGACGTGCCCGTTGGCGGGAACCAGGTAGGCGACGATGTGTTTGCGGCCTCGGTCGGACCGTGCCACCACGACGGCGGAAGCGACACTGGGATGTCCAGTGAGGACGGACTCGATCTCGCCTGGTTCGACGCGGAAGCCTCGGACCTTGACCTGATGGTCCGCCCGGCCAAGGTATTCCACGGTTCCGTCCGGTCGTTGCCGTACGACATCGCCGGTCTGGTACATCCGTGCCCCGTCCGAGGTGAACGGATCCGGCAGGAACCGGTTCGCGGTCAGACCCGGCTTTCCGAGATAACCGCGTGCGACTCCGGCGCCTCCGATGAACAACTCGCCGGCCGCACCGACGGGCATCGGGCGCAGATCGCTGTCCAGGACGTAGGCCTTGGCATTCATGACCGGCCGGCCGATGGTCGGCATCTGGGCGCCATCGGAGTACCAGGCGGTCGAGTACACAGTGGCCTCTGTGGGGCCGTAGGCGTTGACCACCTTCGCGTCCGGAACGGCCGCCTGGAGGGCTTTGAAGACGTGTGGTGGCAGGGCTTCGCCTGCCAGGACGAGGACATCGGCGTCCACTCGCAGGCCGGGTCCGTCGAGAAGGTTCGCGAACACCGACGGCACACCGCTGGCCAGGCTGCCCTGCCACGGCCGTTCGGCCAGCACGAGCAGGTCCTGCACCAGTTCGATGCTGCCACCGGACAGCAGCGGGCCGAAGATCTCGAACACGGACACGTCGAAGTTCAGCGAGGTCGACGCGAGTACGTGCGAGAGGTTGCCGATTTCCCTTTCGGCCCAGTGCATCAGGTTGACCGCGTTGCGATGTGACACCATCACGCCTTTGGGACGTCCGGTCGATCCTGAGGTGTGGATCACGTACGCGAGGTGGTCGGGGCGGAGTGGCTCGATCCGCTCCCTGTCGGTCACATCGACGTCGTCGTCACATCGCAACGCGCAGTTTTCATTGACCTCCTTCAGCACACAAACGGGTTGGGCATCGGCAAGGATCATTTCCTGACGGCTAGGTGGGTACGCGGGGTCGACCGGCACGTACCCACCGCCTGCCTTGAGGACCGCCAGTGCTGCGACAATCAAGTCGGGTGTGCGGGGCAGTGACAATGCGACTGTCCGCTCTGGACCGACGCCTTGGGCGATCAGCTGACGTGCCAGTCGGTTGGCGCGCGCGTTCAACTCACCGTACGTGAGGTTGCCATCAGCATGTCGCACTGCGACTGCGTCCGGTGTCCGGGCTGCCTGCTGCTGGAACATTTCCGGGAGGGTGGTCTGCGGGACCGCGTACGACGTGTCGTTCCAGGCCTCGATCTGCGCACGTTCATTGGAGGTCAGGATCGACAGGTCGCCGAGTCGGCGATCCGGGTCGAGTTGGCCCAGCAGGACACCGAGGTGTTCGGCCAGTCGCTCGATCGTGCGCTCGTCGAACCGGTCGCGCTCGAATCCGAGCATGATCTTCAGCGTGCGGCCGGGGTAGATCGTCGCGCTGAGCGAGTAGTTCGTGGCCTCGATCGCGGTCATGTCCGTGATCCGCAGGCCGTGCAACGAATCTGCCGGGTAGTTCTCGAACACCAGGATGCTGTCGAACAGCTCCACACCGCCGGGAACACCACTGCATGCCTGCAAACGGGACAACGGCAGGTGTTCGAACTGCCGATTTTCGGTCTGCGCTTCCTGCAGCGACTGCAACCAATCGGCGACTGTGACGGACGGGTCCACATCGGACCTGACCGGCAGCGTGTTGATCAGGATTCCCGTGATGCCGTCAGGAAGGTCCGCGGGACGGCCGGAGACGGTCGCACCGAAGCACACGTCCCGCTGGCCGCTGTAGCGCGACAGCAACACGGCCCACACACCCTGGATGACGGTGTTGAGCGTCAGCCTGTGCCGTTTGGCGAATTCGTAAAGCTTCGACGAGGCGGATTCGTCCAATTCGAACGGAACCTGGGCGGCCGAGCGGGGGGCGCGGGACGACACTCGGTCGTACGGAAGCGGTGTCGGGGCGGTGAAGTCGCCGAGCACTCGGCGCCAATGCTCTTCAGCCTGTCGCTCGTCACGTCCCTGGAGCCATTCGACGTAGTCACGGAACGGCGGGCGGTCGGGCACCTCCGCGCCCGCGTACCGGGCGAAGACGTCGTTCAGGACCTGGAAGATGCTCCAGCCATCGAGGAGGACGTGGTGGAACGTCCACAGCACACGGACTTCGTCACCGGGCAGACGTGCCATGGTGATCCGCATCAGTGGTGCCTTGGACAGGTCGATGCCCTCGGCGCGATCCCTCGCCAGCAGGCTTTGCAGCGCCCTTTGCCTGCGTGCCTCGGAGTACCTCGACCAATCCAGCACGTTGACCGGCAGCGTCACGCCTTCCCTGACGACCTGGACCGGTTCCTCAACGCCCTGCCACACAATGGAACTGCGCAGCACTGGTGTCTGGCTGACGATGTACTGCCAGGCCTTGGCCAGGCGCATCACGTTGGTCACGCCGCCGAGCACGAATGTGGTCTGCTGGAAGTAAGTTCCTTCGTCCGGTTCGGACAGGTCATGGAAGACCATGCCCGCCTGCATCGGCGTCAGCGGGTAGATGTCCTCGGCGGTCGGTCCGATGTGGTCGATCTGCTCCTGCGTCAACCTGGTCAGCGGGAAGTCGGATGGTGTCCGGCCGACGCTGCCGGGGGTGCGGATGATCTGCCGGAGGGCCGCCGACAGATCATCCGCTAGCTTCCGCATGGTCGCGCTGGTGTGCACGTTCGACGAGTAGAACCACGTCAGTTCAAGGCAGCCGCGCTCCACCTTGCCCACGAGGTCGATCAGATGGAACCGGTGGTGCGCCGGGCTCGCGTCCAGGTCGAGGCCGCCGATCCCGCGGTACAGCTCGCCTTGCGGCCAATCCAGTCGGCCGAGGTAGTTGAAGCTGATCTCCGGGCGCAGCCTCGGCCCGAGCACACCGTACGACAAACCGTTGTGCGGCACGGATCGCAGCTGTTCCTTGACCGACTTCAGCGTGTCCGACCACGTCCGGTCCGGGACGTGCAGCCCGACCGGGAACATGGTGGTGAACCAGCCGACGGTCCTGGACAGGTCGGCGCCGCCGAACTCCTCACGGCCGTGGCCTTCCAAGTCGATCAGCACGTCATCACGGCCGGTCCAGCGCGACAGCACACGGCCGACCGCGCTCAAAAGGACGTCGTTGGCCTGCGTGTGATACCGCTTGGGCAGTTCGCGCAACAGCGTTTCGGTTTCCTGCTCGGTCAGCCGGGTGGTGACCGATCGCGTGCTGGCGACCGTGTTGGGTCCCGTGCCGTCCACCGGAACCGGCCCTGGATCGTCGATGGCGTTCCAGTACCCGGCATCGGCGCTGAAGTCGTGGCTCGCCAGCAGGCGTGACCAGTCCAAGAAGGACGTCGTCTTGGGATCGAGATCAACCGGCTCGCCCCGGACGATCTGCTGGTACGCGGTGTTCAGGTCCTCAAGGAGGATCCGCCAGGACACCCCGTCCACGACGAGGTGGTGCACCGCCAGCAACACCGTGGTCGTGTCGATCAGGACCGCCTTCACCAGCGGACCGGACGCGAGGTCGATACCGCGGCCGACGAGGATCTGCTCCTCGTCGGGAGCGTTGCGCTGGATTCGCTCCCCGTCCACGGTCTCGAACCGCATCCGCAGCGCGTCATGGTGTTCGATCACCGCGGCGGCGGCCTTTTCCAGTGCTTCGCCGTCGTAGTCCTCGATCAGCTCGACCACGAGCGATTGGTTGAAGTGCTCCGGGTCGATCGGGTGGTTGTCGAAGAACCACCGCTGGATCGGGGTCAACGGCGCTGCACCGCTGACTGGTCCTTGGTGGACGACCGCGACCGTCTCAGTGACCACTGTGGCCAGTGCCGCGACGGTCTGGCGCGTGAAGATGTCCTTGGCCGTGACCGTGATCCCGGCTTGCTTCGCCTGGGAGACAACCCGGATCGCCAAGATCGAGTCGCCGCCGAGTTCGAAGAAGTTGTCGCGGACACCGACGCGAGGCACGCCGAGTACGTTCGCGAAGATCTCGGTCAGTTTCGCCTCGGTCGGCGTGCGGGCCGGGACGTACCCGTTCGACGTGGGCACGACTTGCTGCGGGACAACGACTTGACCCGGACCGAGTTCACCGACGAGCCGGTCCGGATCGGTGACCACCGCGTCCAGCAGGTCGTGCAGCCACGTGGCGAACCGCTCGATCGTGCTCGGCTCGAACAGGTCCGTGTCGTATTCGAGGACCAGGAGCATCTCATCGCCACGCGGCCAGAACTCGACGACCAGGTCGAATCGGGCGTACGGACGCGGCAGGTCGTACGGCCGGACGCGCAAGCCCGCTACCTCACGCGGCCGGACCATCGAATTCTGCAAGACGACCATGGCCTGCAGGCGATCCGTGCCGAGTTGGTCGAACGGAACATCCTCGTTGGCGAACGCCCCGAGCACAGTCTCCCGCACCTGGGCAAGGAAGTCCGCGAAACGCACGCCCGGATCCACATCGGACCTCAGGACCAGGGTGTTGACGAAGAAGCCTGCCACACCGTCCAGTTCGGACCTGGTACGACCCGAACTCACACTACCGACCGCGACATCACGTTCCCCAGTCCAGCCGGAAAGAAGGACTTTGACCGCCGCCGCCAAGGTCGTGAACAGAGTCGCGCCATGCGCCTGCCCCACTTGGGTGAGCCGCTGCACGAGGTCGGCGTCAAGCCGGCTGCGGTGTACCGCCCCCGTCGGACCAGGCCTTGCGGCACGCGGGTGGTCGACCGGCAGCTTCAGCGACCGCATCCCGGCCAGCTTCTGCTGCCAGTAGGCACGTTGGCCGCTGACGTCACGATCACGTTGCCACACCGCGAAGTCCGCGTACTGGATGGGCAGTGATGGCAGGTCCGTGCCGCCTGAGTACAGTGTCCAGAGTTCGTTGAGCAGGGCTTCGACCGACCAGCCGTCGGTGATGATGTGGTGCTGGCACAGAACGAGCACTTGCTCGTCAGCGCCGAGCCGGACCAGCACCGCGCGGGACAGCGGCCCATGCCGCAGGTCGAACGGCCGGGCCAGCTCGGTATCGATGCACGACACGGAATCACTGATGTACAAAGGGATTTCGCTGTCGGCGGCGATCACCTGCACGGGCTCGCCGTGCACGGTGTCGAACGTGGTCCGCAGGATCTCGTGCCGGTCGACCAACGCCGCCAGCGCCGAGCGCAGCTTCTCCACGTCGACGTGCCCGGACAACCGGACACCGATCGCGGTGTTGTTGCCCGCGCCGACGAGTTCGTCCTGGACCCAGAGTCGGTGCTGTGCAGGAGAAAGCGGATACACGTGACCACGTGCGACTCGCTCGATGGGCGCAGCCGTGGTCGCGGCCGGGATCAGCACTGCGAGTCCGGCGACGGTCCGCGCGTCGAACACCGCGCGAGCAGGCAACTCGACACCAAGGTCCGTTCGCACGCGAGCGAGGACGCGGCTGCTCAGAATCGAGTCGCCGCCCAGCAGCCCGAAGTCGTCCTCGATGCCGACCTGGTCGATGCCGAGCACCTCGGCCCAGATCCGCGCCAGGGCGCTTTCGACGGGTGTGCGTGGCGGAGCGTAGGACGGTCCGGCCTCGACGACCGGCGCGGGCAACGCGGAACGGTCCAGTTTTCCGTTGGGGCTCAACGGGAACTCGCGGAGCACGACAAAGGCCGAGGGGACCATGTACTCGGGCAGCACTTCGGCGACCCAGTCGCGCAGATCCGGTTCTCCGGTCGAGGTCACGTACGCGACCAGCCGTTTGAGGCCCTGGTCCGACCGCGCGACCACGACGGCACCGTCGACCTCAGGGTGCTTACGCAGCACGGCCTCGATCTCACCGGGTTCGATCCGGAAGCCACGGATCTTGACCTGGTGGTCGGCGCGGCCGACGAACGCCAGCTCGCCGGAGTCGGTCCAGCGCACCACGTCCCCGGTGCGGTACATCCGGCCGCCCGGCGGACCGTACGGATCGGCCACGAACCGGGACGCGGTCAGGCCAGGCCGGTCGAGGTAACCACGCGCCAGGCCGATTCCGGAGACGTAGAGCTCACCGCAGTCGACGGGCTGGAGCGATTCGTCAAGTACATGCGCGGTGGTGTTCCAGATCGGGCCACCGATCGGCGGGGCCGACTCGCTCGGGGCGAGCGGCGCGCTCCAAGAAGCCACGACGGTGCATTCCGTCGGACCGTACGCGTTGATCATCTGGCGGCCGGGCGACCAGTGGCGCACCAGCTCGGCGTCGCACGCGTCACCGCCGACGATCAGACACCGGAAGTCCGGCAACGCGCTGGCCAGGGACGACGGCACGGTCGCCAGCGCGACCGGCGGGATCAGCGCATGGGTCACCCGTGCCCGGCCGAGCACTTCGGCGAGTTGTTCGCCGAGCAGCGGACCCGGCGGCGGTACGACGAGCGCGGCACCCGCGGGCAGCGACATGCAGAGTTCCAGGACGGAAGCGTCGAAACTCGGCGAGGAGAACTGCAGTACGCGGTCGCCCGGCTGAACCCCGAACTTGTGGATCTCGGCGGCCGAGAAACTCGCCAGCCCTCGGTGGGTGACCACGACGCCTTTCGGCCGGCCGGTGGAGCCGGACGTGTAGATGACGTACGCGGGATGATCGACCGCCAGCTGCACCCGCGGCGGCCAGGACGGCATCTCGTCGATCGCCGGATCGCGCAGGTCAGAGCGGGTGAGCGTGAGTACGGGAGCGGCATCGGCGAGCATCATGTCGATGCGCTCCGCTGGGTAGTCGGGATCCACCGGCAGGAAGGCCGCGCCGGCCTTCATAACCGCCAGTTGAGCGACCACGATGTCGACCGATCGGGGCAGCAGCAGCGCGACGATCCGCTCCGGACCCGCGCCACGGGCGACGAGCAGGTGAGCCAGCCGGTTGGCGCGTTCGTCCAGGTCGGCGTACGTCACGGTGGCGTCGTCGTGCCGGATCGCCGGTAATCCCGGGGTGCGGGCAGCTTGCCGTTCGAACAGCCGCGGAAATGGCAGGGCCGGCACGTGGACTTTTTCGCCCGTGCCAAGGACAGCATTGTTCGCCAGCATGATCAGGGGCACCTTTCATGCGTGTGCTTTTTACGCAGCCGCAAGTTCGGGCAATGAACCGGCGCGGCAACGTGTTTGTTTACCGGCGGGCCAGGGCAAGCCTGCCGTTGACGTGAATCCGATCTATTTCCCCGGTTTCCGGGTTCTTCAAACATCGGCCGGCGTACAATCGTTGACCGGTCTGATCATCTTCAAGACTAAAAGTAAGATCCCGGTGAAAGGTGATCGTCGCCTGCGGATCGCCATCCACCGAAAAGACCAGGTCAGCCGCGATCGAATATTCTGTATCGCCGTTCCAATAACTACCCGCGCAGCCGGCAGGCGGTGACAGGACGACGTCGGGCACGGCCGTCAACGAACCGCTCGGGATGGGCAAACCCCGGCGGCCCAGCTCGTCCACGACGTCGTCCCATAACCCCGCGCCGGCACTGGAATTGCAGGTCAACGCGACCACCGTGCCGGTGACCGGGTCGATCCTGAGCTGACACCACGTCCCGTCGCCGGTGCCGTCGTGCCCGATCCATTTCTTTTCGGCCAAGCCGTCGAACACGGCGAGGCCAAGGCCCCACGCGTCGGCCAGGCCGAAGGCGTCGGCCACCGGCTGACGCATCAGACGGGCGAGTTCGTAAGGCAGGATATCGCCGCCGTCGAGCAGCATCCGGCCGAATGCGACCAGGTCAGTGGCACTGGCCGCGAGCGCTCCAGCCGGTGCTTCGGCGAGCGTGATGTTCTGGTCGACCGGCCTGGCCCGCCCGGCGTGCCCGGTCGCGATCGGCCTGCCGGTGGCCGGGCCGACGACGAACGCGGGTTCGATCCCCAGCGGCCGCAACACCAACGACTCGACCGCGGCGAACCACGTCATCCCGGTCACGGCCTCGATCAGGCTGCCCACCAGCACAAACCCGGCGTTCGAATAGGAGAAGTCGCGGCCGGGCGGCTGGATCAGGCCGGCTCGCGCGACCAGCCTGCGCATCGACGGCCCGCCGTCCGGGCCGGATTCCAAGCCGCTGGTGTGGCTGAGCAACTGCCGTAGCGTGATCGCCGCGGTGTCCTTGCCGTGCAGTTCAGGCACGTGCGCGCCGACAGGTTCGTCCAGGTCAAGATCACCGTCGGCGACCAGAACCATGGCCGTCGTCGCGGTGAACGCCTTCCCGATGGAGCCGATGGGGAAGGCCAAGTCCGGTGTGACTGGACGTCCCGTGCCGTGTTCGGCCGTACCCGAGCACACGGCGACCAGCTGTCCACGCTGCCACAGGGCACACTGTGCTCCCGGCACGTGGCGCGCGCTGACCAGCGCCGCTACCACTTCGGAAAGCCCGGTTAAGTCACTTCGGCCGGCCAGTCCGATTAATCCCCCGCCATCCCCCGATGCCGATAACACCCCGATTTCCTCTCGTCCACTCCTCGAGAAGAACGGTTTCCCCGCCGACCGGGACGCACCCTTTCCCAGTCGAACCCCGTTCATTGACTCCCAACGCATACCCACTCTGCACGCGGCGTCAACCCGGGCTATACCGCCATTCGTGGTGTCGTGGTTTATGAAAGTAGTGATTGAAACCGCAAGCATCTATGCCCGGGGACGCTACGAAGTTGTAGCAACGTTGACTTTGCCTCAACTGGAGGCGTTTAGACTGTGACCATACCGGGAAATGTGCCAATGATCGACACTTGCGGTCACCGCATCGCAACGATCTACCTTTCGTTACCGATAAATTCGCGCTATACCCCAACAGAGGGTGACAATGCGCCGAACAGTCGCGAGCTCCCAATTGGTGGACGGCTAGACTGGGCCCATGCCGCGAGTTCGTACCGCGCTGGCCGTCGGTCTGCTCGCGGTGTTGGTAGCCGCCGCGTTCGTGCTGCCCGTCCCGGGTCCGAGCGACGTGCGCACGTGGGCGCTCGGCGCGGGCGCCGCCGCTCCGCTGTTGATGTTCGTGACGTACGTCGTCGCGACGATCGTGCCGATCCCACGCACAGTTTTCTCGCTGGCGTCGGGTCTGTTGCTCGGCCCTGCACTCGGCGTGCTGGTGGCGATGTCGGCGACCGCCCTCAGCGCAGTGCTGGGTTTCGCGCTCGCCCGTTGGGTCGGTCGCGGGTTGGTCGCTCGCCACTTGGACAAGGCCGCCGTACGAACCGTCGACGCGAAGCTCAGCGGCGGCGGCTGGCTCGCGGTGGCGTCACTTCGGCTGATCCCGCTCATCCCGTTCACACCGATGAACTACTGCTGCGGCGTTTCGTCCGTCCGCATGGTGCCGTTCATCGCGGGCACGGTGATCGGCAGCCTTCCGGGGACGACGGCCGCCGTGCTGATCGGCGACACGCTCACCGGGTTCAGCAATCCGACCGGGCTCATCGTCTCCGGCGCGTGCGCGCTGGCCGGCGCGGTCGGGCTCTACCTGGTCATCCGCAAGCAGCAGGAAGACGCGGGCGCTGCGGCCAGCGCCCGCGTCCAGCCGGAACCGATTGACTAATCGATCAGCTCGACCAGCTTCTCCAGTGACTTGTGCAGGTCGCCCTTGAGGGTCTTGCCGACGGCCGCCGAGATCGGCCCGAACATGCCGGGGCCGGTGAATTCCACATCGAGCTCGCCGGTCGCGCCGTCGCCGTCCGGCTTCAGCTTCAGCTCCAGCGATGCCTTCACGCCCGCTTTGCCCTCGCCGGACAGTGTGATGCCGTTCGGCGGGTCATAGGAGGTGACCGACCAGGTTATGCGGTTGCGCAGGCCTTTCACTGACACCACGGATGTCAGCACTGTGCCTGTCTTGATCTCACTGGGCACATCGCCTCGCCAGCCCTCATGCAACGCGAGCCACTCGCCGAACCGGGACAGGTCCGACGCGGTCGCCCACGCCTTGTCCGGTCTGACTGGCATCGAGGTGGAAACGCTCACCTTGGTCACGGCTTCCTCCTTACGGTCGCAAGGACGGTACCGCCAATCGGCCGACTACGCCTGCCTCGATCAGGCGATCATGCCGGAACCGATCGGATCCGCCATCGCCGGCGCCGACAAGGTGACCGTCACCGTGGCCGCTACCGCGGCGACTGCCCATCTCGCCGTGCGTGAACGCTGCATGTGGTGCTCCTTCCCATCGTCGCTGCCGCGGACGTGCGGGCACGCCGACGGGACACCTGGCGCGGCGGTGGTCTATACCACAGTAGGGCCGTTTCATCGGCCGCACCAGCATTGGTCATCGAGCGTCTACAATGGACTAAATCAGGGCACTGACTCGGTCCAGCCGTGCGTTCCACCAAGCGATCCGCTCCGGGTCGGCCGCGTCGAACCGCCCCGGCACCGGCGGCCCGGGGGTGCGGACGTCGATGAAACCGTCCACTGGGGCCAGCGAGTCCGCCACGACATCGCCTGACAGCAAGGACAACGTACCCAGTCCGCACGCGAAGTCCAGCGAGGGCAGTGCCGCCGCCAACGCCACCTGAGCGGCCAAGCCAATGCTTGTTTCCAATGCGGACGAGACGACACACGGCAACCCGGCCGCCTCGGCGACCTCGAGGGACCGTCGAACGCCGCCCAATGGTGTGCATTTGATGACGGCGATATCCGCCGCACCCGCGACCGCGACCTTCAGCGGGTCCTCGGCCCGCCGGATCGACTCGTCCGCCGCGATCCGGACGTCAACCCGCCTGCGCACCAAGGCAAGTTCGTCGATCGTCGGACACGGCTGCTCGACGTACTCCAACCCACCCGCGGCCTTGTCCAACGCCCGGATGTGCGTCACCGCGGTGTCCACATCCCACACCGCGTTGGCGTCGACACGGATCTTTCCCGTTGGCCCCAAGGCATCCCGGACGGCCTCGACGCGGGCGATGTCCTCACTCAACGACCGCGGATGGTCCGCGACCTTGATTTTGGCTGTCTGGCAACCGGAACCCGCCGCGATCTGGTGCGCTTTCGCAGCGTCTACCGCGGGAACCGTGCAGTTGACGGGAATCCGGTCGCGCACCGGCGCGGGCCAGCCCACTGTGCACTGTTCCACCGCGGTGGCCAGCCAGGACGCCGCCTCGGCGTCGCCGTACTCGGGGAACGGGCAGAACTCGCCCCAACCCGCCGGACCTTCGAGCAGCATGCCCTCACGCACCGTGATACCACGAAACTTGGTGCGCATCGGGATCGAATAGACCCGCGACTGGGCGAACGGGGTCCCAGAGGGGATCGTCACTGCAGCTGCGACTCGATGGCCGAGCGGATCTTCGCATCGTCCGGCGTGACCGCCGGGCGGAACCGCGCGACGACCTCCCCCTTGGCCGACAGCAGGAACTTCTCGAAGTTCCACTGGATGTCGCCCGCGTTGCCCTCCTCGTCGGCGAACTCGGTCAGCTCGGCGTACAGCGGGTGCTTGCCCGGCCCGTTGACCTCCAGTTTCTCGGTCATCGGGAACGTCACACCGTACGTGGTGGAGCAGAACGTCTGGATGTCCTGCGAGCTGCCCGGCTCCTGCCCGCCGAACTGGTTGCACGGCACGCCGATCACGGTGAACCCACGCGGCCCGTACTCCTTCTGCAGCTGCTCCAGCGCGGTGTACTGCGGGGTCAGCCCGCACTTGGAGGCCACATTCACCACCAGCGCGACCTTCCCGCCGGTCAGCTCGTCCAGCGTGGTGGCCGTGCCGTCCAGGGTCGTGATCTTCACGTGCGTCTCCTCTCGTGGGTGTCCCAACACTAGAACACCCACGAGGCTGGAGATCTAGAACCTGACGTTCGCCAGATAGTCCCGGCCCCGCCTGGCGGTCAGCAACGGGTCACGCGGAGTGTCGTGCTCCACCACGTACTCGCTGATGCCGGATTGGGCATACCGGGCGAAAATCCTCGGGAAGTCGATCGTGCCGTAGCCGAGGTCCTCGAAGGACCCGTTGGCCGCCATGTCCTTGACGTGGAACACCGGGAACCGGCGCGGGTAGCGTTCGAAGTACGCCACCGGGTCGTACCCGGGTTTCACGATCCAGTACAGGTCCAGCTCGAAGTTGACGAACCGGGGATCGGTCTGCTCGACCAGGATGTCGTAGAGCACCTTGCCGTCCACTTTGAGGAAGTCGACGTCATGGTTGTGGAACAGGAACTTCATCCCGGCGCTGCGGCACTTGATGCCCCACTCCTGGAACTTGGCCGCCGCGTGGGTGTAACCGGCCACTGTGCGCAGTGAACTGGGCAAGGACGGCACGACGACGTACCGGACGCCGAGAATCCTGGCGATCTGCAGTTCCCGCTGGACGTTCGCGTTCATCGCGTCCCAGCTGGTGTGCGTCAGCACCGCACGCACCCCGCCGATGTCCAGCATCTCCCGGAACTTCTCCGGTGCGTGGCCGTAAAGACCGCTGACGCCGACGGTCGCGTAGCCCATCGCGCCGAGTGCGCTGAGTGTCCCTTGTGGATCGGTCGTCATGATGTTCCGGACGGTGTAGAGCTGGATCCCGATGTGGTCGAGCGGGACCGAGTGTTGCGGCTCGTCAGCGGCCGCAACACCCGGGACCTGCAGACCACCCGCGACCACGGTGGTTCCCAAAGCAGCCTTCAGGAACCGACGCCGTGAGGTAGTCATCGTTGACCCCTAGTTAACAGTGATCAGCACAGTGTTCGAGCTGTGTGCTCCGGTGTTGTCCGTTGTGGTCAGACGTGCCGTGTAGACGCCCTTGCGGGTGTACTGGTGCGACACCGAGGCGCCCGAGCCGGCGGGCGTGTTGTCGCCGAAGTCCCACGAGTAGCCCGTGATCGTCCGGCCTGCCGGTGGGTTCACCGCGGAGGTGAAGTTCACGGTCAGCGGTGCCGGGCCGGTCCGTGTCGACGGCGTGATCACGATTCCCGTCGCGGTGCCCGGCTTCGCCATGCCCTCGCCGTTGAACTGCAACCAGTCCAGCGACATCAGGTCGGGCGAAGTCGGTGTCCACGCCGGATTCGTGAACACGGCGTACAACTTGACCGTACGGCCAGGGTTCGTCAGCGACACCGTCGGTGAGATGACGTTGCCCCAGTCACCCGTGTTCGGGATCGCGACCGAGCCGAGCAACTGCCCGGTTGGTGAATCGGCACGGAACTCGATCGTGCCGCCGAGACCGCCGGACGCGGCGCCGACCGTGACCGAAGAGATCCTGGTCAGGTTCACCGGGTCGTACGCGACCCAGTCGCCGTGCTCGATCTCGCCGAGGCGTTTGCCCGCCGAGGCACCGGTGTTGTTCACCACGACCGGCCCGCCTTGCGCACCACCAAGACCTTCGTGGTGCTCGGCTTCCTTGCGCTTGGGCTCAAGCACGAGGTGCGCCGAACCGGTCAACGCCGGCACACCACGCGGCCCGCCACCGTCGGTGTACTGCGCGGCCACTGCCACGTAAAGGTTCTGGCCTGGACCGTGGCTGGCGCCCTGGTCGGTCTTGATCTCCCCGCGGCACCCGGTGACGTTGTCCATCGGGTGCAGGTGCGAGTCGTGCCCCAACTGGGACTGCACAACGACCTTCGAGCAGTCGATCCGGCCATCTTCCCGGTCGGTGACTCGGACTTCGAACGGAATCGTGTCGCCCCAATCGAAGGCGCCACCGTTCACCGGAGTCACGACCCGGACCTCGGGCCTGGTGTTGCCCGCGGTGATGACCGTTGCCGCGGTGCCGTCAAGGCCGTTCTTCCGGCTCTTCACCGTCAGAAGCACGTCGTACTGGCCTGGGTTGGCGTACGTGTGCGTCGGGTTCGGCTCGGTCGAGTCGACCGTGCCGTTTCCGTCGAAGTCCCACGCGTAGTCGATTGCCTCGCCGTCGCCACCGGCGGATCCCGCGCTGGAGAACTTCACCGTCAGCGGGTAGCGGCCGGAGTCCACATCGGTCTGCAGCTTCGCGATCGGCCTGCGGCCGTTGGCCACGTAGTCGATGCGGTAGATGCCCGACCCCTCGTTGCTGCCGCCGCGGCCGGTGCCGCTGCCGGAGCCGAAGTCGATCACGTACATCGAGCCGTCCGGACCCATGTGCGCGGAGAACGCCTGGATCCAGCTCATGGTGGTGAACGCCTTGTTGATCGACTGCAGATCACCCCGCTTCACCGCGGGGAACCGCGGGTTGGCGAAGGTCTGGTCCTCGCGCTGGAACGAGAACGTCTTGAAGTACCCGCGAGTCAGCTCGTAGCCGAACCACTTGCCGTTGTAGTACTCGGGGAACTTCGTGACCAAGGGGTTGTTCGGGTCGTACTGGTAGACCGGCCCGGACATCGGGCCACCGCCGCCGGTACCGAGTTCGGGGAACTCGGCGGACGCGGAGTACGCGTACCAGATCGTCGCCGGATCGGCAGGCGGCAGGTTGCGCAGACCCGTGTTGTTCGGCGAGTCGTTGACGAGGTTGCCGCAGTCGAACTTCGGGCCGGACGTGCCGGTCGCGAAGTCGTAATCGTTGAACGGCGTGTTGTTGCCGATGCAGTACGGCCAGCCCTGGTTGGTCGCCTTGGTGATCCGGCTGAACTCGACTGTCCCTTCCGGACCGCGGTTCGGGTTGGCCGCGCGGGCGTCCGGGCCGTAGTCGGCGACCATCAACGCGTCCGTGATGGGATCGAGTGTGATCCGGAACGGGTTGCGCATACCCATCACGTAGATCTCGGGCTTGGTCTGCGCGGTCCCCGGCGGGAACAGGTTGCCCTGCGGGATGGTGTACGTCCCGTTGGGCTGCGGCGTGATCCGGAGGATCTTGCCGCGGAAATCGTTGGTGTTGCCCGAGGTTCCCTGTGCGTCCAGCGCACGACGGCCCGGCCGCTCGTCGATCGGCGTGAACCCGTCGGAGTTGAACGGGTCGGAGTTGTCGCCGGTCGCGATGTACAGGTTGCCGTGCTTGTCGAACTGGATCGAACCACCCATGTGCGAGTTCGCCCGGAACTCGTCACGGAAGGTCGGAATCTCCAGCAGCCGCTTCTCGCTGGCCATGTCGACCCTGTCGCCGACCACGGTGAACCGGGACAGGTTCTGCCGTTTCTCGACCTTGTCGGAGTACAGCAGATAGACCCAGTTGTTCTGCGCGAAGTTGTTGTCCAGCGCGATACCCAGCAGACCATCCGACTGGCTGGTCATCTGCGGGGTGTACGCGAAGTCCAGTGCGGTCGAGATCTTCAGCGTGCGCTGGTCGAGGATCTTCAGCGCACCGGTGCGCTGGATGTAGAACACGCGCCGGTCCGGTGCGACGGCCAGCTCGAACGGATCCGCGAGACCCTGCGTGACGAGCGGGATCTTCTGGAACATGTTGTCCTTTGTGGCCGAACAGTCGCCCTGTTCGGCGCCCGCCGCCCACTCCAGACCACCGAGCAGGTGCTGCAGGTACACCGGGTCGGAGAACCGCGGGGCACCGTGGCCCAGCATGCTGTACCACGAGCGGCCACCGTCGTAGTTCTGGCACCACGTGATCGGGTGGTCGATGCCCTGGTCAAGGCCGGTGATCCCGTCACGGACCTTGACCTGCGCGAGGGTGTGCACCTTGCCGGTCGGATTGGCCTTCCAGTTGTACCACTCCTCACCTTCCAGCTCCCACAGGTCCGGAAGGTGCTTTGTGGACGGATGGACGTGGTCGAGCACCTTGGCCCGGCCCGGCTGGATCGGCGGGTGGTTGGTGAAGATCGCGCCGACGAGACCCTCGTACCAGGCCCAGTCCCGCTCGCTCGCGGTGGCGGCGTGGATACCGGTGAACCCGCCGCCCGCGCGGATGTAGCGCTGGAACGCCGCACGCTGATCCGCGTTGAGCAGATCACCGGACTGCGGCGTGGAGTTGGTGTTGTTGAAGATGACCGTGGCGAACCGGGCGAGGTTGGTGTCGGTGAAGGCGGCCGCGTCCTCGGTCGCCTCCACCGAGAAGTTGTTCTCCTCACCCAGCTTCTTGATCGCCGCGACACCCGCTGGAATGGAGTCGTGCCGGAAGTTGGTCGTCTTGGAGAAGACCAGTACGGAGAACCGCGGCTCAGCCGCGGCCGCGGGCAGCCCGAAGGCGCCCGCCAGCAGCAGGACAGCGCAGAACAACGCCCGCAGGCGTGCGGCGGGATTCATGGCTGTCAGTCCTTACAGGTCCGCGGGACCGTGCGCCTTGGCAGCGGCCACGGCGGCAGCCTTGCGGCTCTCCACGTCAGCCGAACGCTCGTGCGCGTCAACAGCCTCCGTGCTGTGTTGCCTCATTTGGGTACCGGCGGCTTCCGGAGCCAGGTTCTCGAACTGGCCGGAAGTCGTGCCACGGACGCGGTTGTTGGAACCGGTCGGAGCCGGGTCGTTGTCAACGCCCGCGAGGTTGCCGCGCACGATGTTGTTGCTCACGGCGACGGCGCCCTTGTTGCCGGAGATGGTCAGGTCGCCACCCCAGTAGCTGGCCTGCTCGCACCCGACGACCGGGCCGTTCGCGCCGATCTGCACGGCGGTGGAGTTGTTGGTGAAGCTGCCGTTGCCGTAGACCTCGCTGGCGCAGACCACGGATCCCTGCTTGGCACCGGTCACCGTGACGTTCTTGTCCGCCACCGAATCCATCAGGTCCACATACGACACATTGGTGCCGCTGATGTTCCCGGTGACGTTCACGGCCTGCAGGAACACCTCACCGACGGTCGCGGTCAGGTCGCCGTTCACCTTGGCACCGTTGAAGTACGCGGCGGTGGCACGGTCGGGGACCTTGTCCGCGACCACACGTACGGCGCCGACCTTCGTGCCACCGGACAGGAAGAAGCCCCAGCCGTCGGTCGAGGTCAGGGAACCGTTCAGGGTGGTGCCCTTGGCGTCGAGGTAGCCATCGTCCAAAACGGACACATTGCCGTTGAACGTGCCACCGTTGACGACCAGGCTCGCGCCCGCTTCCACCGTCACGGTCCCGGTCACGTTCACATCGGTTAAGACACAGGATTTCGTCGCGGCGACTCTCAGGTCGCCTGGGACGGTCACCGCTCCTGCTTCACCCTCGCAGTATGTGGTCAGTCCAGCGCTCGCCGGCAGTGCGACGGCGACGGACGCCGAAGCCACAACGGCCGCGACGGCTAACACGGAACGAGCCCTCATTGGATCCCTCCAAGTGCTTATAGCTCAGTCGACGGGTTCAAATCGGCATATCAATCAGCACTGGTGGCGGCGCCCAGCAAATCGCGGATTCGGCCAGTGGCCCGGGCGAACTCGGGTTCGGCCATGGTCTTGCCGTAGTCGCGTTCGATCGGCAGGTCGACGGCGATGAGCTCGTCGATCGTGCCCGGACGCGCCGACATGACCACCACCCGGTCCGCGAGGTAGACGGCCTCGGGGATCGAGTGGGTGACAAGGAGCACGGTTGTGCCTGTCTCGCGCCAGATCCGGCGCAGTTCGATGTTCATCTGCTCACGGGTGAGCGCGTCCAATGCACCGAACGGCTCGTCCATCAGCAGCACTGGCGGGCGATGCAACAGCGCACGGCACAACGCCACACGCTGTTGCATACCCCCGGAAAGCTCGTGCGGGTAAGCATCCTCGAAGCCGGTCAGCCCGGTCATCGCGATCAGCTCGTCCGCACGTTCTCTTGCCTGCGCCGAGGGCATGCCGCGCATCTCGGCCTGCAGCAGGATGTTGCGGCGCGCGGAGCGCCATTCCAGCAACGCGGCACGCTGGAAGACATATCCGATGTCGCGCCTCGGACCCTTGACGTCCTCGCCGAGCAGCCTGACCCGTCCCTTGGACGGTTTCAGCAACCCGGACACCAGTTTGAGCAAAGTGGACTTACCGCAACCGGACGGGCCGACGATCGCCACGAACTCGCCCTGCGCGACGCTCAACGAGACGTTCTGCAGGGCCGTGACGTCCTTCTTCTTGGTACGGAAGCGAACGGCGACGTCCTCGATCTCAACACTGGTGTCCATCTGTGCCGGTGCCTGTGCTGTCGTGCTGCTGGCGGGCATCCTCATCCCTTCGGCGCGAAGCTGACATCCCAGTACGCCGAGGGCTCCTGGGCCTTTTGGATCACGCCTGCGTCGGCGAACACCTTGATCGTCTCGCGCCAGTCGGCCTCGTCGTTCACGCCGGGCGCCTTGCCCGTGGTCTTCGAGGTGTGCAGCAGCTTGACGGTGGCGTTGAACTGCTCGGTGAGCACCGTCTCGGACGGCAGCTGCTCCGAAGCACCCTTCATCGACTGCACCGCGGCGCTCGCGTTCGACTGCGCCGCCGTCCACGCCTCGCTTGTCGCGGCGACCATCCTGGTCACCAGGTCCTTCTTCTCACCCAGGTTCTTCTGCGAGGTGAGCAGGCCGTTGGAGAAGAAGCTCAGCCCGTGGTCGGCGAACTTCAGGTACGAGACCGGCTTTTTGCCCTTCTCCTGAATCGTCGGCCCCTGGTCGGTGGCGAAGCCAAGCAGTGCGTCGGTCTGGCCGGACAGCACTGCGGCCATCTTGCCCGCGGCGTCCAGGTTCTGCAGCTTCACGTCCGAGTCGGCCAGCCCATTGACCTTCAGGAACGCCGGGAACGTCTTGCTCAGCGCGTCACCCGCGGTGCTCGCGATGGTCTTGCCCTTGAGGTCCGCGGGCTTGGTGATGTTCTTCTCGCTGAAGAACTGCACCGCCGACGGCGTGGTCTGCAGGAACACACCGACGCTCTTGACCGACATGCCCTGGCCGACACCGGCCAGCAGGGCGGGCGTGTCCGCCCAGCCGAAGTCGGTCTGGCCCGCCGCGGTGGCCTGGATGGTCTTCTGCGAACCCTGGCCTGCCTGGATGGTCAGGTCGATGCCGTGCTTCTCGAAGATCTTCTGCGCCTTGCCGTAGTAGAACGGCGCGTGCTCACCGTAGGGGTACCAGTTCAGCATGAGGGTGGCTTTGTCGAGCTGCTTGCCCTCGGGGTTGGTCGTGGTCTGTTGCTGCGATCCGCCGCAGCCGGCGGCCAGTGCCAGCACCGGCACCACAGCGGCGGCGAGGAGATGGCGGAACCTCATGATGGATCTCCCTCTTCACAGGCTGGTCGTAGCGGCATCGATACGGCGGCTGGCGTGCCACGGGAGGACGAAGTATTCAAGCACCTCGACAAGGGCGAAGAGCACGATGCCGAGGACCGACATGATGACGAGACCGGCGAACAACGTCGGTGTGTCGAAGTTCCCGTTCGCCTGCTGGATGACGTACCCGAGTCCCTCGTTGGACCCGACGAACTCGCCGACCACCGCGCCGGTGACCGCGAGCGTCGCGCCGATCTTCAAGCCGGAGAACAGATGCGGCAGCGAGGCAGGCATTCTGATCTTGTAGAAGGTCTTCATCGGGCTGGCCCCCATCGTCGCCGACAGCTGCAGCATCTCCGGGTCGATCGACTTCAGCCCGGTGACCATCGAGATCACCACCGGGAAGAACGCCATCAGCAGCGCGACGAGGATCTTCGGCTCGGTGCCGAAGCCCAGCCACACCACGAAAAGCGGTGCCACCGCGATCTTCGGGATCACCTGTGCGAACAGCAGCAAGGGATACAGCGTGCGCTCGAGGGTCGTGGAGTACACCATGATCACCGCGGTCACCACGCCGACGATGGTCGCCAGCACGAAGCCGGCCACCGTCTCCCACAGGGTGACGACGGTGTGTTCCCAGAAGTAGTCGGACTTGTCCGCGATGGTCGAGAAGGTGTCCCCCGGCGAGGCGACGAGATAGGGCTGGACCAATTCGGTCGCGGTGATCACCCACCAGGCGACGAACAACAACGCCAGCAGCGCGACCGGACGCCACGCCTGATGGATGAATCCAAGAGCGCGCTCAGCAGTACTGGGACGCCTTCGCTCGGCCACCCCCGCCGGCGCATCCTGCGTGCTCTCTACCGCCATGCCCCTCCGCCTTCCCGGTAAGGGAATCCTCGTGCGTGAAAGCGCTTACCCGCAGCTAGCACCGCCTGTCACGCACTTCAGAAAGCGCTTTCAGAAAGCGCTTTCTGCGCTAGAGTAGACACGCCCGGCACGGCGGGTCAAGAAGTGGAGAGCCAATGGCAGAACGGACACACGTGACGTTGCAAGACGTCGCGCGTGCCGCCGCGGTATCCCCCGCGACGGCGTCCCGAGTGCTCAACGGCACCGCGAAAGTCCGCGACGACCTGCGCGAACGCGTGCAGGACGCGGCGGGACGGCTGGCGTACGCGCCGAACGCGCACGCCCAGGCCCTCGCCGGCGCGTCGAGACGGACGGTCGGGGTCATCTGCCACGACGTCAGCGACCCGTACTTCGCCGTGATCGCACGGGGAATCATGAGGGTGGCTGGGGACAACGGACTGCTTGTCATGCTGGCCAGCACTTTCCGGGACGCCGATCGCGAGGTCGCGTACGTCTCGATGCTACGGGCACAGCGCGCCCCGGCGATTCTGCTGATCGGCTCAGGCTTTGAGGACAAGAAGTGGGAACGTTCCCTGGCCGCCGAACTCGATCCGTACCTGCGTGGCGGCGGCCGGGTTGCGGTTGTGTCACGGCACCGGAGCCTGCGGGTGGACAGTGTGCTGCCGGAAAACCGTTCGGGCGCAGCCGCTTTGGCGAACGCGTTGCTGGAAATGGGGCATCGCCGGTTCGCCATTCTGGCCGGGCCGCGCGCACTGACCACTGTGGCCGACCGGATCGCGGGATTCCGGGACGCCTTGTCCGGCGCCGGTGTTCACATCTCTGAAGAGGACATTGTGGAGTGTGGCTTCACCCGTGACGGTGGGTATGCGGGGATGTCCTCGCTGATCTCCCGCGGGTTGCAGGCCACCTGCGTGTTCGCGGTGACCGACGTGATGGCGATCGGCGCGTTGACCGCGTTGCGTGACAACGGCTTGTCGGTGCCCGGTGACGTATCGGTCGCCGGATTCGACGACATTCCCATTGTCCGGGACCTGACGCCACCGTTGACCACGGTGGCGTTGCCGTTGGAGCAGTTGGGCGAACGGGCGATGGAGCTGGCGCTGCGGGAGAACTCCGGGCGGCGCAGCCGGATCCTCCGGGTGGAGGGCGAAGTGGTGATCCGCGAAAGCACGGGAAGGGTGCGTTCATGAGTCTGGCCGGACTGACCATCGACCGGGTTGAGACGTTCGCCGTGCCGTTGCCCACGTTGCGTCCGTTCGGCGTATCGGGTGGCGCCATCGCGGTGATGGGCAAACCCAGTGTGCGAATCCTGGTCAAGGTGACCGCGGGCGACCACCACGGCTGGGGCGAGGCGACACCGATCCCCGCGTGGACCTATGAAACGCAGGAGTCGATCGTCAGCACGATCAACGGATACCTGGCGCCTGCGATCATCGGACGACCCGCCTGGGATCTCGACGGCGTGACTTCGGCGTTCGACCGGGCGATCAACCGGGGCTTCAGCATCGGGGCGCCGCTGGCCAAGGCCGCGGTGGACGTGGCACTGCACGATCTGCTGGGCCGCGCGCTCGGGATCTCGGTCGGTGAACTGTGGGGACAGCGGCGGGTTTCGTCGATCCAGCTGGGCTGGGTCGTCTCGGGCCAGGGGCAGGCCGAGGTCGCGGACGCGGTGGCCGAAGGGCAGTCCCTCGGCTATCAGGCGTTCAAGGTGAAGATCGGGCTGGGGCCGGCGGACCTGCAGATCGTCTCGGCAGTTCGCGACGCGGCTCCGGACGCTCCGCTGTGGGTGGACGCGAACCAGGCTTACTCGGTGGCCGAGGCCGTGCAGATCTCGCGAGCCTTGGCTTCGTTGGGTGTGACCGCTTTTGAACAGCCGTTGCCCGCCAACGACATCGCCGGGCTGCAGCGGCTGCGTGACCTGTCCGCGGTGCCGGTGGCGCTGGACGAGAGCCTGCGGCATCCGTCGGACATGTCGACCTTCGTCCGGCTGGGCGCCGTGGACATCGCGATCGCCAAGGTCCAGCGCAGCGGCGGGTTGACGTTGTCGCGGCGGCTGCTGCAACTGGCCGAGGACAGCGGGGTCCGGCTGATGGGATCCGGGCTGACGGATTCGGACATCGGGCTTGCCGCTTCGCTGCACCTCTTCGCGGCCTTCGGTATCACCACACCCGTCGACCTGAACGGCCGTCAGTTCGTGGACTCGGTCTACGTCGGCGGGGACACGGTGAAGGTCGCCGACGGGACCGCGTACGTGCCGACTGGGCCAGGGCTGGGGATCGAGGTGGACGAGGAGAAGGTCAGGCGGTTGGCGCTTTGACCTTGTCGGCGTTCCATGCCTGGTAACCGGCGAGTTCGGCTTCCTCAGGGGAGATGAACGTCAGGTTGGCCGAGACCCGGTTGTAGTACGGCGAGTCCGGCGTGTGGTAGCGCATGGACTTCTTGGACGCCTTGATGACCATGGGTTCCGGCTCCTCGGCGTCCTCGGTTTCGGCTGCCTCGGCGGTGGTCACGGGGTCCTCGACCCGGGGTTCGGACTTCGAGCGCAAGGCGAGGACCGTGATCCCCGCGCCCGCGAGGAACGAGACGAGGCACAGGAAGAAGACCTGGCCGGCGAGCCACAGCAACGTTCGTCACTCCTTGGTTGTCGTCTGGTCGACCACGGTCTTCTCCCCGAACAAGCGCTTGAACAGCGCGACGATGGCCGTGCGGCGGCCCTCGTCCGGGATCGTCCCGGCGACCACGACACGGTTGGGCCGCACGTCCACTGTCATCGGTTCGGGTTGCTGGGACAGCACCGCCACCACAGTCTCGGCGGCCTTCGTGGTCATCGGGAAGTCGGTGCCGCGCTGGGTTTTCGTCTCGTCGATCAGCGCCCGGCCATGCGCTTGGTTGATCAGCGCTTGAAGGAACTGCTCCCGCCAGGCCTGCTGCTCGGTGGATCCGGTGACCGTGATGTCGTTGGGCGTGAAGGAGATCCGCATCGGAACGAGTTCGGGATCCACAATGGACACATCACGGACCCCGGTCGCGGCTTCGACTTCGCGTTCGACCTTGGCGGCCTGTTCGACCGGAATCCCGCTGATGGTCACGTCACGGCCGTTGACGACCAGGTCGCCCTGGGTGGCGGCCTTTCTCGCCTCCGCCTCGACCGCGTGCTCGATCCCCGGTGTGAGAATGATGAGCCCGGCCGCCGTGATCGCGGCAGGCGTCAGGACGGCGGCCCAGCGCCACCAGCGGGGAAACCTCGGCATGGCGCTGTCTTACCCGGTCACTACTGCGAACACCAGCGAATCGCTGACCGAGACGTCGAACTTCACTCGATCCAGTGGCACCGCGGCTGGAGCACCAAACCCCAGGGCTTGGACATCCTGTGGGCTTTGGCTTTCCGGGTCCGCGGTCGGAAGATCTTGGAGGCGGTCGACTTCGCTTCGGACCAGCATGCCGCGGACCAGTTCTTTTGGAAGAACTACGAACTGGCGCCGCTGCCCGATCGTCTCGCCTAGTCCTCGGCTTCGTCGTCTTCCTCTGCCAGGGCGATGAGGTCGTCGGCGAAGTCGGGGTCCGCGACCGCCTGACGCGCCACCAGGTCGACCAGTTGGTCGAAGGTCAGCGTCGCGGCCAGTTCGGCGAACCGTTCCTCGTCGTCATCGTCGTCCTGTTCGGTCACCGATGTGAACGGGATGCCGTCCTCGAGTGCTGCGAGGGTCACGGCCACCGCGTGCCCGCACAGCGGTGCCTCGGTGTCCTCGCAGTCGCATTCGCCGGTCAGCGCTCCGTTGACCACGCCGACCCAGACGTCGTACTCCTTGCGCGCGGAGTCCAGGACGGTCGCCGCAACGCCGCCGTCATCCTCGCCGAGTTCGAAGACCCGGCCCTGGTCGAGATGTTCCCGCCCGATTCGGGCGAGGTCCGGTCCTACCAACGAGGACACTGTGTCGGCATCAAGTCGTACAGCCACCGGGCCATCCAACACCACTATGCAACCCTCTGTGAGCACGTTTTGCTCACAGAGGGTTGAACAGCGGATATTCACCCGTCAGTACATTTCGGCGGGTTTTGGCGCCTTGAGCACGAACTTGCCGTATGCCTTCAGGTACTCGTCCCGTAGCTTGTCGTAGTCGATGTAGTAGTTCCACGGCAGATCGTGCAGGTGGTCACGCATCGCGACGAGGTGTGCGCGGGCTTGGATCGGTTCGACGGCCAGGACATACGCGGCCGCGAACGCGTTGTGCGCCTCCAGCGCACGCGGGTGCGGGCGTGGGATGGCGACCATCCATTTGTCCGCCGCCGTGTCGACCTCCGCGCGGACCTTCGAGAAGTACGTGTTCGGCAGCATCGCCGCCCTGATCGTGTGCTTGTTGTTGATCAACTCGTTCTGGTCCGCGAGCAGGACCTCGAAGTGTGCGAGCGGGATCATCGCCGCGATCGGGTCGCCGTGCGGCGCCGCGTCCACGCTCAGCCGGGCGAACGCGAGCATCTCCTCGTGCGAGCCGCCCCACTTCTTGGCCAGGATCTGCAACCGCGTGTAGTACGCCGGATAGAGCGTCTGGGTGCGGGACGTGATCTCACGCCAGACCGCGTCCAGTTCCTCGCGGTCCGCCTGCAGTCCCAGTGCGGCGCGCTGCATCTCCGCCCACGGCACCGCGTCCTGTGGAAGTCCTTCGGCGGCTTCGTGCAACGGGGCGATGGCCTTGCGCAAAGTCGCGAAGAACATCCGGAACCGGTCCTCGCCGACCGAACTCGCCCACCCGTGGCCACGGATCGCCCACGCCTCTTCGATGAAGGTCGATCCGGCCAGCAGCCACGTGTCGGGGTCGTCGGTGGTCTGCGCGGTCTCCACCAAGGATTCCGCGCGGCCGACCAGTTTCTCGGCGAGTACGCGAACTCGCAACGCGCGCACTTCCGGTTTCGCGCGGCACTCGGCAAGCGCCGACAGCGCGACCTTCAATTCCCCCTGTGACGCCGATTCCACCGCGGTGTCCAGAACCGCGTCCTCGTAGGTGTGCCCCTGGATGACGTCCCGCTGCGGCAGCGCGGACTTCCTCCGGCTGAATAACCCCATCTCGTTACTCTACGCGCACAACCAGTTTCCCAGTAGCGCTATCGCCTGCGTGCCAACGAGTTCGTACACATGGCCTACTTCAGAACACCACAACCGATCGCAGCACGTCGCCGGTGTGCATCTTGTGGAAGGCGTCTTCGACACCGTCGAGCGGGATCTCCTCGGTGACGAAGGCGTCCAGGTCCAGGCGGCCCTGTTGGTAGAGATCGACAAGCATCGGGAAGTCGCGTGACGGCAGGCAGTCGCCGTACCAGCTGGACTTCAGCGAGCCGCCCCGGCTGAAGAAGTCGATCAGCGGCATCTCCAGGGTCATGTCCGGCGTCGGCACACCGACCAGGACCACCGTTCCCGCCAGGTCACGGGCGTAGAACGCCTGCTTCCAGGTCTCCGGGCGGCCGACCGCGTCGATCACGACGTCCGCGCCGAAGTCGTCGGTCACCGCCTTGATGGCTTCGACGACGTCGTCGACCTCGCGGGCGTTGATCGAGTGCGTCGCGCCAAAGCCCTGGGCCCACTGGAGTTTCCGCGGATCCACGTCCACCGCGATGATCTTGGCCGCACCGGCGAGCCTGGCTCCGGCGACGGCGCCGCTGCCCACGCCACCGCATCCGATGATCGCAACGGAGTCGCCACGGCCGACGTTGCCCGTGTTGATCGCGGCGCCAATACCCGCCATCACGCCACAGCCGAGCAGACCGACCGCGGCGGCACGGGCCGACGGGTCCACTTTGGTGCACTGACCGGAGTGCACGAGCGTCTTCTCCGCGAACGCACCGATGCCCAACGCGGGCGACAGCTCGGTGCCGTCCGCCAGGGTCATCTTCTGCTTGGCGTTGTGGGTGTTGAAGCAGTACCAAGGCCTGCCGCGCTTGCAGGCGCGGCAGTTGCCGCACACCGCGCGCCAGTTGAGCACCACGAAGTCGCCCGGTTCGATGCCGGTCACGCCTTCGCCGACGGACTCGACCACGCCCGCGGCCTCATGGCCGAGCAGGAACGGGAATTCGTCGTTGATGCCGCCTTCGCGGTAGTGCAGGTCCGTGTGGCACACCCCGCAGGTCTGCACCTTCACCACGGCCTCGCCAGGCCCGGGATCGGGCACGATGATCGTCGTCACCTCGACCGGTTCGCCCTTGGCGCGTGCGACGACTCCACGGACTTCAGCCACTGCAGGAACCTCCCGCCTCGTTGCGTGCGCAACCGAGTAGACATCGTGCATGGGTCCGGTGTCGAGAGGATCTTTGTCAGTTCCCCCGAAGGAACTCGGCGGTCACGTCATCGGCCGGGAAGAACGACTCGATGGCGAGCTCGGCGACGGTGATGTCCGCGGGCGTGCCGAACGTCGCGATCACGCTCAGGAAAGCCAATTCGTGGCCCTTGTGCGCGATACGCAACGACACCACGACGTCGTTGTCCAAATGCGGCTCAGGCTCGTCACACGGGTACGCCACGAGCTCCTTGTACAGCTCCTGCAACCCCGCGTCGGCGGTGACGGCGATCTCCCGGCGCAGCCGGCCGAGCAGGTGCGCCCGCCACTCCCCCAGGTTGCGGATCCGCGGCGCCATTCCCTCCGGGTGCAGGCTCAGCCGTAGCACGTTGACCGGTGGCTTCATCAGCGCAGGCGCGACGTCCGCGATGAACAGCGCGGTCGCGGCGTTGCTGTCGACCAGGTTCCACCGCCGGTCGACCACAACAGCCGGGTACGGGTTGTGCCCGGCGAGGATCCGGCGCACAGCCGATTTCACCGACGCCATCTCCGGCGCGTCCAACGGGGTCTCGCTGTAGACGGGCGCGTACCCGGCCGCCAGCAGCAGCCGGTTGCGGTCGCGCAACGGCACGTCCAGCTCCTCGGCCAGGTGCAGCACCATGTCCCGGCTCGGCGCCGAACGCCCGGTCTCCACGAAACTGAGGTGCCTGGTCGAGATGTCGGCCTGGATCGACAGGTCGAGCTGGCTGAGCCTGCGCTGCTCCCGCCACTGTCTGAGCAGCTCACCCACGGGTCGTTGCGTCAACGTCACGCCGTCCACGCTACGGCGAGCACGAAACCTCGGCGATTATGTCAGGGGTAACGGGCTGGCGGTGGCCTGGCCTGCGGGTTCAAACGGGAGAAACCCTGTGACCTGCGGAAACACTGCCAACGGTGATGATCGTTTGTCAACGTTTATCGAGCTCGGATGTACCCGATGTGTACCGGGTTTTTTGGATCACTCACGAGTGGGGGTCCTTCGCGCCATCCCGTCGACCTGGCGCTAGCCCGATCATGTCCGGCCAGGGGTGCAACCTTGCGAAGTCCTGAGGATGCTCTGAGAGCTTGCACCCCTGGCCGGACATGATAGCCCTTGTGGAGGTTGCTGGGATGGCGTCGACGGGCCTTCACGGACGCAAGTCGGGGCTGTTTCCTCGCCCATCCGGGAGACCTGCCGGGGGTCCGGGGGTGGCGAACGCCCCGGGCATCCTGCCCATCGTTGGTCGCCCAGTTCAGTGTTTGTGATCATGGGGCCGTGCGTGTGTAGACGACCTGCCTCCATCCGCCGACGCGGGGTGCGCGCAGCGGAGCTTGGCGCGCGGGGCCCCGCTTGTCGGCGGGATAAGGGCAGTGGTCGTCGCGGCCCGCAAGGGCCGCCTTGATGAAGTGAAGAAACTTTGAACACAGTTGTGCAGTCGGATAGGTACCGTCTAAGTAGCACTGTCTCGCGTGGACCTAAGCAGAGATCAAGTTGACACCGTCGTGGGACCGAACGACTGCTTGCGACCGGAAAGCGTCGGCAACTCTGATCGCGAAAGCAGGGTCCATAAGTTCGTGAACTTCGTCCAGGGTCATCCAGCGGATCTCGCGTGCTTCGTCGGTACGCTCGACAGTTTCGCCATTCGGGGCGCAACGAAAGACGAGGGCGACGATGCCCCTGCTGAGGTTCTTGTAGACGCCTGTGAGGTGCTGGACCTGTACGCGCATGCCGGTTTCCTCGACGACTTCGCGCTGCACACCCTGTTCGAACGTCTCGCCCAGCTCAAGCACTCCCCCGGGCGCTTCCCAGTGCCCGTTGTCTTGTCGCTTGATCGTGAGGACACGGTCATGGTCGTCGATGACCACGCCTGCGACGCTCACCGAGTGTTTCGGCGTGCTGTTCATCAACGTCACCGCCTTCCTGTCGACATGTGCGAGACTAGAGCACGTCTAGAGGTGTGCGCGAGGTGAGGTGTGATGTTGCAGTTGGGGCAGATTGATCGAACTAGCGATCAGCCGCCGTACCGGCAGATTGCCGGCATGCTGCGCACTGCCATCGAACAGAACCATCTCACACCCGGCGAACAGCTGCCGTCTGAGGCTGACTTGATCAGCCACTTTGGCGTTGCGCGAATGACGGTTCGTCAGGCTGTGCAAGAACTTCGTGGTGAAGGATTGGTTGTAGCCGAGCATGGCCGCGGCACCTTCGTGCGGCCAATGCCGCCGGTCCGGCGCTTGGCATCTGACCGTTTCGCACGGAAGCATCGAGCCGCTGGCAAGGCCGCGTTCCTGGCGGAAGCGGACAAGGCTGGCTATACACCAGGCGTTGATCGCATCTCAGTCACCCGGGGTAAGGCATCTCCAGCGGTTGCAGAGCGTCTACGTGTGGCGCCCAACTCGGACGTGGTAGTTCGGTCACGTCGGTACTTGGCCAACGGCCGACCAGTCGAGACTGCTGTTTCGTACATCCCACTCCCCTTCGCTGAAGGCACCGCCATAGAGGAGCAAGACACGGGTCCCGGTGGTATCTATGCACGGCTTGAGGACACCGGCCACGTTCTTGCCAGGTTTACCGAAGAGGTCGGAGCGCGGATGCCTACTCCTGAAGAGCGTCAGGAGCTGCAAATAGGGGCTGGCATCCCTGTGTTGACCGTCGTTCGTACCGCTTACGACATGAACGATGTTGCCGTGGAAGTCTGCGACACGATCAAGGTTGCGCCCGCGTATTTGCTGGAGTACGACTTCCCAGCGCGGTAGCAGTTTGCAATAGCAACCATATCTTTTGTCGTCTTGCAACTCCTCTAGACGTCTAGGTAACCTGTACTTGTCTAGAGGAGTTGCTTCGACGCTAGGAGACCAAAGTGCGAGACATCCCTGTTGACCTCGGCGGCTACAAGCTGATGGTGACGGAAGCTCCGACCATGAAGATGCGACAGAAGGACGGTCAGATGGTCGCCGCAACTGACCGGGAGGGGGTGACTCAGTTCGTTGTCGCCTTGTTCGCGAAGCGGCGACCAGGGCCGGACGGGTTCTCCAGTAAGGGCGAAGAGATCAAGGTGACGCTGGCAACCGATCCTGGGCCTGACTTCGAAGAGGGCACGTATGTCGAGTTGATCAGTGCGTGCCTGAATGCGTATTCCATGGAAACCGAAGACGGCCGGACCATTTCCGGCATTTCGTTCAAGGCCAAGGGATTGAAGCCAATCATTTCGGAGTGACTGAGAGCCTTGCCCTAGGCGGTAGGTTGCCCGTTCGAGTCGGGCCAAGGTACTAGGTCCCGTTTCTTCGCTTTAGAGGGCGATTGCCCGTTTGAGTCGGGCGGGAACGTGTGATCACGTTGTTTGATGAATTCCATAGTGGATAGAGCCATGCCAAAATCTGGCCGTCGAATTCGTATATCCGAAGAGTGGCGCCAGGTCGTAAACCTTTCTGGCGCCATACTCATCGACTCCGCGAATTATGAATGTTCAGATTCTGCCGACATTGTCTTCTCAGGAACGAGGCGGACATAGGTTCCATATTTACGCGCGATCGTGAATAGCGTGTTGATTGTGTCAATCGGCGGGTTGTCTAGGTTGATGTCGAGAAACCATCGTTTGGTTTTACTCCCCCAATCGGCCCCTGTTGCTTTGACGGCCTCTTTTTGCTCGTTCCAATGAGGTTCAGGCATGTGGGCCAGCTCGATGATGAGCATGGCACCTCGCTGTCGTGTGTCCATGTTGGCGATCGTGCCAGTTGTGTCTGCCGTGTGGCTTCGGCCATTCAGGTTGCGTCTCCTGTCGGAAGGGAGGTGTTCGTGGAGATCGAGAAGACGACCCATTTTTGGTACGGAGGTAGTGACCGTTCGATCGTGGCGCTGTTTGTCGAACGCGATGGCGTTCGGTTGACGGTGACAAGGTTTGAGTCCGGCGAGGACTTCGAGGTGTTTATGCAGTGGAACGAGTTCATGGCGTTAGCTGCTGACATTCCAAAGATCACGCAGGCGCGTTGACCTGTTCTGTCTCCTTTGGAAAGGAGGAACGTGAATGTACTTGCGGTTTGGCGACTCGCGAATCGATGGTGGAACGTCGGAGCATTACGCGTGGTCCACTAAGGACGGTTGGCAAGTGTCATGGCTGCCGGATCGGTATTTTGACCAGAATGGCGCGATCACGGCAATGATGATTGCAGAGGCATACAGCGAGAGTCCGCCTCCGTCGTCGCCGGTTTGGATCCACGTGAAGGCCTGGAAAGACGAGATTGGACTGACGGACATGGACCGTCCGGCCTAGCCGATACGTGAGGAGGCTGTTTATGCAGATTGCACTGATCAACAACCGGGCCCAGCAGAAGTATGGCGCTTTGGTTGGGGCACTGGATTTGGTGTCGGAAGCGTTCGATGCCGTGGACAAGGTGATCGACGGTATGGACCCGGGCAAGGCCAGTGGTGGTTGGACGGTGGCAACACCTGACGAACTCCGGGGTATGCGCACGAAAGCCTTCGAGGCGATTGAACGGTTCCGCGCGGGCACCAAAAAGTATGAGGCGGAACTCGTTTCACGTGATTGGAGGCTGTGAGATGTCTCATCAGTTGGACCGCGCTCTGGATGAACTCGACAACGCGATGAAACAGCTCAAACGGGCGATGCGTGGTGTTCCGGCGAATCGCGAGGGATTCCGACGGCAACACGACCGGGCGGCGAAGGAAGTGGCCGCGTTGACGGTTGCATTGACCGATTCTCGCTCGGCCTGTGCCGGGTGAACGCCAAATACACGATCACGACCGTTCGGCCGGCTCTCGACAGGGGGAGTCGGCCGAATGGTTATCAGGGAGGTGACAGGGAATGGGTGAAGGGAAGCGAAAGCGTGGCCAGGAATGGCGCGCGATGGGTTGGATGGCAAGGCATCCGGGGATGTGGGGTGTGCCTGGCGCGATCGGTGTGTCCACGGCTGAATTGGGGACCGCGACAACTGGCGGGATTCTTGGTGGGCTGACTGCTGGCGTGCTGGCGTGGTATCGCGGTGACCCGGACAGTTTCGATCGGTTCGCGGCACCGAGGATCCGGGCGTTCAGCCGGCGCTGGACGGCCTACCGTGGACGTAAGTGGCGCAACGCTCTGCTGGCGTGTGACTTGGCGCCGATTCACCGGCGGTCTGGCGAACCTCAGGTTCCGCAGATCGTCCGGGTGCGTGCTTACGGGCCGTCGGTGGACATCGTGCACGTGAAGATCGTGCCCGGTCAGCATGTCCGGCAGTGGGAAGCCCGTCTGCCGGAGTTGACTGAAGCGTTGAAGGCGGAGCGGCTCTCGGTGGAGCGGGTGAAACCGCTTGTGATCGCGCTGTTGGTGCAGCGAATGGAACCGTTCACCGAAGTCATTCCTGCGCCGGACATGCCGTGGGATGCCGAAGCAGTCGACCTGTCGTCGCTCTACTTCGGGGAAACCGAGTACGGCGAGGACTGGCGGGAACCGATCCAAGGCCAACACTGGCTGGTTTCGGGTGCGACCGGTGCCGGCAAGAACTCGATTGGTTGGTCGGCCCTTCGTGGTCTGGCTCCGATGATCCGAGATGGCTCGTGCCGGGTGTACATGTTGGACCCGAAGCGGATGGAGCTGTCCGCGGGCAAGGATCTGGCGTACCGGTACGCGTCCGAATCGGACGATTGTGTGAGCATTACCGAAGAGTTCGTTGAAGACATGCGGGAGACCCAGCGCAAGCTGGCCGCGGAAGGTCTGCGCAAGACCACCCCATCGCGGGAAACTCCGCTCAACCTGCTCATGATCGACGAATTGGCCGCGCTGATGGCGTTCGGCGACAACGCACGCTTCTACCGCAAGGCGCTGACCGAGGTCGGTACACAGGGCAGGGCGACCGGTCACGGCATGTTCGGCTTCGTGCAGGAGCCGACGAAGGACACGGTGCCGATCCGCGACCTGTTCACCCGCCGGGTCTCCCTTCGCACCACGTCAGCGTCCTATGTGGACATGGTGCTGGGTGACGGTGCCCGTTTGCGCGGTGCCTTGGCTGACGAGATTCCGGCAACCGCCGAGACGGCGGGTATCGGCTACCGGGTGCGTGAGAAGTCGCGGGTGCCCATCCGGGTACGTGCGGCGTATGTGAACGACGCAGAGATCAAGGAACTTGTGGACTTTGTGACCGGCGAATCCGCCGGCGGACTGAGGGTGGTGGCGTGATGAGGCCGATTGTCCTGTTCAGCCTGACGTGGCGAGGAATCAAGCGCCTTGCCGCACTTGTGGTTCAGGTCGCGCTGTTCCTGGTGATCGCGTACTTCGTGGTCGGCTTGGTCACTGCGGTGATCGCAGGCCTGGCGATGCTGCTGGTCGCCAGAGCGTTTCTCGGTGCGGCGAGGGCAGACTGATGGCCCGACGTCGCCCCGATCCGGCCCAACAAGACCTGTTCGCAGACCAGCTGGACGAAATGACCGCAACGGTTCCCCCTGAGAATCCTGTTGCAGTATCAGGATTCGGTGGTCAACCGGATGTCGCCGCGGCAGTCCTGAACGAGATCATGGACGGCCGGTACGGGTTCATCGAGAAGACCGGCCGCGTTGTAGAGGTTGATCCGGACCGATCGTGCCGCTTCTCAGAGGTGGAAGACACCATCTTGCATCTCGAAAAAGAGCGATACATCGAATTGGGCGAGATGATCGCGTGCCGACACGGCGCGATTATCCGGCAAGTCACGCGGTACAAGCTCACGAAAGCAGGCACGACCCTGCGCAAACGCTGGGCAAGCCTTAAACCCAGAAACGCCTAGTTCTCCCCCTATTTCCGAATACCACACAGAGGAGACGTGTGCCCATGTCCCACAAATGTGGACGAACTGTAATGCTGATCACCGGCGCCACGCTTGCGGTGCTGAGCATCGTGTACCCAGTCGTCAACACGATCATGCTGATCGTGACGGTCTGCGTGGCTGCCATCGCGCTGGTCACCTTTCTGGTCATGCTCTTCCGGGAACCGCCCGGGACGCGAGCAACCTCGGACGGTTCTCAATGACAGAGCTGCCACTGGACCGGATCACCGGTTACACGGCGAATACAAGACGTTGTGGTGGCGGTGGGAAAGTTCTCCACCGCCACACGGCGCTCGGGAAATGGCCGACCTCGCGACGGAAATCGCGAGATTGTGCGAGGAAGTAGCCGACGTGTATCGACGCGCGGCCGACGTGTACATCGCAGTACCGGGATTCGCGACAGGAGACAACGAGTAATGACACCAAACATCGAGATAATGGTACGCCGGGAGTTCGTTCACATCCTCGATGAAGTGAGCGAGATTCTAGACCAGATTGACAGGCGCCTGTGGGGTAGTTGCCCCGCATTTCCGTGCATGTGGGTCAAGCTTACCGAAAACCCACATCCGGGTAACGATAGGGAAGAGTACGTGATCGATCGGTTGACAGGCTGGAAATGTGCCAACTGGGGTGATTTGACCGCCCGCACAATTGACGGCATTGAACGAAAGGTCACCACGCTCTATGTGACCGATCTGGGTCGTGAGCTGATTACCGCGATCGCAGACTACAAGGCCAACAAGTAGGCGCTATGGCGGTTGCCGTTGTGCCGCAGCGCGTCCTCGCCAATCGATAACACACGGACCCAGCGCACCAGCCCGCGGCCACACCATCGGAAAGGAGGAATCAGGCACCATGCGAAAAAACGGCACATCGGCGACCGACGTGGAAGCCGGACTCACCAGGAAAGTAATTGCCCTGCAACGGAAAAAGGCGGAAACGGCGCGGCTGGTGACGTTGGCCAACGACCCGGACCTCAACGCGTACCGTATCGAGCGCCAACGGCGCACCATCACCCGTTGGATGTGGATCTTCCTGGTGTTGGGTCTCGGCTACAGCACCACCAACGTGCACGAATTCGTCGCGAACGGCCGCACCACTGAAGACCCGGTGTGGTGGGCAGCGTGGCTGGTCGAACCCATGGCCGCGGGCTTGCTGATCAACCTGTTGACGTTCGAGTCCGAAGTGATCGCACGCGGAATCGACATCAGCAACCCCTGGGTGACCCGACTCAAGCGGACGCTACTCGGCGCCACCCTGTTCATGAGCACCTGGCCACAACTGATCAAACTCAAAACCGGCGGCTTCAACATCGGGCTACTGGTCGTCGCCGCGCTGGTCCCGCTCGTGGTGTTCCTCGTCGCGGAGGTCATGCCGGTGATCCAACGCTACATGCGGGCCTTGCTCGTTGCAGCGTCCACACCAGCCGCCACATCCGCGGCGTCTCAGCCGGCGGCCGCGGCGCAACCGGCCAACGACCCGAAAACCCTTGCAGCGCTTCGGCTTCCACCCAGGATGCGCAAGGCCATTGAGGACAAGGCAAGCGAGATCCAAGCAACCGGCCGCTCGATCACGCGCGAGGACATCCAAGAGCTTGTCCGCGTGCCCGATGAGATGGCCACGCAGATCATGACAGCGCTACACCCAACCAACGGCCACGCGCACACATAACTGATCACCCCAACGAATAGGGCAAGGCACACAACGCGGTGCCTTGCCCCCTTTTTTTGCCCAAAACAGACCATCCATATCGGACTGAGAGGAGGTGGCCATGACCGGTGTGACGTCCCTTGAGGACCGCATCAGCAACAGGGTCAAAGCCATGGACTACCGCGGCTGGCGTGCCAAGGTCGAACAGACCGGCGGCTGCCTGAACCCCGTTCGCATGTCCGGATCGTGGACGGTCAACGACACCACAACCGGCACCTTGTTGGCCGAACACTCCGGAGCCATCTTCGCCCCCTGCGGCAACCGGCGATACACAGTGTGCCCGGCATGCTCCGAGCGGTACGCCGCGGACGCCTTCCACCTCGTCCGGGCCGGACTGGCCGGCGGATCCAAGGACGTCCCGCTGAGCGTGGCCGACAAGCCCCGAGTGTTCGCAACCCTCACCGCGCCATCCTTCGGGCCGGTCCACAACCGACGGACCACACGAACCGGCAAAGTCCTTCCCTGCGCGTGCGGAGCCTGGCATCACCCCGCAGACCCGAACATCGGCACCGCGCTCGAACCCGACACATACGACTACGTCGGCGCCGTGCTCTGGCAAGCCAACGCCGGCAAGCTCTGGCACCGCTTCGTGATCACCCTCCGGCGCAAGCTCGCGCACGCTGCCGGGCTGACCGTCCGGACGTTCAAGGAACACGCCCGGCTGTCCTACGCCAAAGTGGCCGAAAACCAGCGCCGCGGGCTGGTCCACTTCCACGCGGTCATCCGGGTGGACGGACCGAACGGCCCGAACGACCAGACCCCGAACTGGATCACGTCGGCCGTGCTCGAAGACGCCATCACGGCCGCGGCACAAGCGGTATCGCTCGCGATCCCCCGACCAGACGGCACCGCGTTCGAGCTCGAATGGGGCACACAGACCGACATTCGGCACATCCGGCCGGCGAACGCGGGCGAGGTCGAAGACGCGAACGGCGAGATCAGCGAGCACCGGCTGGCCGGCTACGTCGCCAAGTACGCCACGAAGGGCACAGGCAAGACCGAAGGACCGGACCGGCCGATCCGGTCGCAACTCGACATCGATCACCTGCACGTGTCCGGCCACCACCGGCAGATCATCCAAACAGCGTGGGATCTCGGCATGCTGCCGCAGTACGAGGAACTCAACCTCCATCGCTGGGCCCACATGCTCGGATTCCGCGGCCACTTCCTGACGAAATCCCGTGCGTACTCGACCACCTTCAAAACCATCCGCGGCGACCGGCGCGAATGGCGACGGCAAGACGCACTCGAACGACTCGGAGTCACCGAGGAAACCGTCACGGTGGTGAATTCGTGGATCTTCACCGGCATCGGCTACCGCGATGACGCAGAACGGGCCCTCGCCCACGCGATCAGCGAGAGACAACAGCAAAACCGAAACGCAAAGAGGAGGGCAGATCATGAGTACATTGTGGGGGCCTAAGGACGTCGCTGATTACCTCGGCGTTCCGGTCCAGACCATCTACCAGTGGCGCACTCGAAACTACGGGCCACCAGGACGCAGGGTCGGCAAACACGTCCGGTACCGGCCTGAGGACGTCGAGGAGTGGTTTAAGAACCTGCCCGCTGAGGTGGCCTGATGGCCGTCGAAGACTCCTGGTACACAGTGGACAAGGTGCCGACGAAGCGGCACGGACGCGGGAAACGGTGGCGAGTCAGGAACGCGGGCGCGCCCACTAGGAGCTTCCGAAGGAAGGGGGACGCAGTCGCACACGACACTCAAGTGAACAACGACCTGTTGAAGGGGCTCAAGCCGTTTGACCACGCCGCCGGTCGCGTACTGTTCAAAGTGTACGCTCGCAAGTGCGTCAAAGACCGGTACAGCAACCACAATTCGCTCAAGGCGAGCGAGTCCCTGCTTGAGAACCATCTGATCCCAATCTATGGCGAACGGCGTATGATGGACATCAAACCGTCCACTGTGTCCGCTGGTCGTGCAGAGATCCGGAACAAGCAGAGGAAGAACGGCAAGCCGGGCCAGAAGCTCTCAGCGATGACCATCAGTCGGATCGATGCGCTCTTCACAATGATCATGACGTCCGCCGTGCGGGTGGATAAGGTGATCGTGGAGAACCCATGTGCCGACGCCGTACGGATTCCTAAGCCGGTCAAGCGCAAGATCAAGATCTGGGAGCATGACACTGTGGACACCATCCTCGATGGCATCCCGGTGCGGTACTATCCGATTCCGTTGCTATCGGCCACATGCGGACATCGTCCAGCTGAGTCGTTCGCCGTCGCCCTCGACGACATCGATTTCCGCCGCCGACGTATCGGGATTAATCACCAGGTGCAGCGCATCTACGGGCAGCTGATGCTCGTCCCGCCGAAGGGTGGCAAGACCCGCACCGTGCCATTGCCCGATGTCACTAGGCGCGCCTTGTCGGCACACGTCGACCGATACGGAACGACTGTGATCAAGTGCTCGTGCTGCGATGAGGCGCACAGGGTGCTGTTCACCGACCAGGGCAGCCTGCTAGCCCGACGTGGATGGGATCGGGACATCTGGCACCCTGCCGTTGCTGGGGCGGGATTGACGCCGTCCCGAAGGACTGGACAGCATCAGTTCCGGCACGTGTACGCGTCAGAGCTGATCGAGGGTGGCGCAAGTTTGGAGCAAGTTCGGGACTACATGGGCCACGCATCCATCACGATCACGGTCGATGTGTACGGCCATCTGTTCGAACGGTCGCATGACCGGGCCCGGAAGGTCATCGATACTGCGTTCGGTGGACGTGTGTACCCAGCGCGTACCGACGAAGATCCGCAAGGCGCATAACGCCTGGTCAAAGGCTATGTGCACCGTTATGTCAGGGGTAATGGCTACGCTCCCGGCTCGTGGACAGGGCTGAGTTGATCAAGCGGATGGCGGACGGGGAGCGGCCGGAGTTCCTCTTCTTCTGGGGGCACACGCCCACGCCGGGCCACGAGGTCGGCCGGTGGGTGCTGAGTCAGTGGTGGATGGCCGATTTCAGCGTCGACGGCGTGACCTACCGCAGCGCCGAGCACTTCATGATGGCAGGCAAGGCCCGGCTGTTCGGCGACGACGAGGTCCTGGCGAAGATCCTCGCCAGCGAGACACCGGCGGACGCCAAGAAGCTCGGCCGGGCCGTGCGGAACTTCGATCAGGACATCTGGGCCGAAAACAGCTACGGCATCGTGGTGCGCGGCAACGTCGCCAAGTTCGGGTCCGATCCCGTGCTGACCGAGTTCCTGGTCAGCACCGGGGACAAGGTCCTCGTCGAGGCCGCGCCCCGGGACGTCATCTGGGGCATCGGGCTGGGCGCGCAGAACCCGAAGGCGCAGGATCCCAGCCAGTGGCGTGGCCGCAACCTGCTGGGTTTCGCCCTGATGGACGCTCGGGCTGCGCTCGATCACCCGAGACAAGGGCCTTCGGCCTTCGCGCACGGCACTTGACCGAAGCCACTCTTCCTGGGCAAAGATGCCCTTATGACCCTGCGGACCCTGCTGCTGGTCGTGGCGCTGCTGCTCGCCACGGCTGTCCCCGCGTCGGCGCACGTCCGGTTGCTGGCGAGCAACCCGGAGCCCGGCCAGGCGCTGGACACACCGCCGTCCAGCGTCCAGCTGACGTTCGACGAGCCGCTCAAGGCGCCGCCTACGATCACGGTGACCGACCCGAACGGCACCCCATGGCTAATGGGCCGCCCGACCCAGGACAACAAGATCGTCACGGTCCCCGCCGACTCGCCGTACGGGCCCGCGGGCAAGTACACCATCAACTACCGGGTGACCGGGCAGGACGGACACATCGTCATCGGCGACATCGCCTTCGACATCACCAAGTCGTTCGGCCAACCGCTTGCCGTACAACAAGAGCAGCCACGACCCCAACCTCAACCGCAGCAGGGCCACGAGCACACCGCAGCGTCCACACAGGACGAAGGCGGTGTCCCGGTTGGACTGTGGATCTTCGGGATCGCCGTCCTGCTCGGCATCGCCTTGGCGTTGGTGATCCGGCAGCGCCGCAAGGGCGATAAACCGGCCTTATGACGGTCGTCGATATGGCCACGTGCGCATAGGTACTTATCCTCGAAGGATCCCCGCACCCTGCACGCAAGGAGATCTTCGAGTGTCCCAAGAAGCAGCTCGGGTGAACCAGTTGTTCGCAGGCGGTGTCGCCACCACCGTCGGCAGGACGGATGTCTACGACGTGGCAAACCGTTAAGACGCAACCAGTTCCGAAGAGTTGAGCAGTGCGCGGATCTCGCGTGCTGCCTGCCGGCCAGCACGGTTCGCGCCGACCGTGCTGGCCGACGGGCCGTATCCGGCAAGATGCAGCCGGGGTTCGGCGACCACGCGGGTGCCGTCCATCACGATCCCGCCGCCCGATGCCCGCAATCCCAGTGGTGCCAGGTGATCCAGTGCGGCACGAAATCCGGTCGCCCACAGGATCGCGTCCACTTTCAACTCACTGCCGTCGCGCCACCGCACGCCTTCAGGTGTCAGCTCGTGGAAAATCGGGCGCCACGGCAGGCTTTCCAGCTTCGCGCGAACGTCCGGCGGCGCCCACAGCCCGGTCACACTGACCACACTCAACGGCGGCAGACCGGCGCGGACCCGTTCGTCCACTTTGGCCACGGCTTCGCGGCCGACGTCCTGCGACCACTCATCGTCCCGGAAAACCGGTTTGCGGCGGGTGACCCAGGTGACGTCGGCGACCTCGGCCAGCTCGAGCAGCAGCCCGGTCGCCGACGACCCCGCACCCACCACGATCATCTTCTTGCCGCGGAACTCCTCGACATCACGGAAGTCCGCGGTGTGCAACTGACGGCCCTCGAACGACGCCATCCCCGGGTAGTACGGCCAGAACGGCCGTGTCCACGTACCCGTGGCATTGATGACCGCACGGGCGGCCCAACGATCGGGCCCTGCCGAGACCACCAGCCGGTCATCGTGACCGTAGTCGACCGAGGTGACCTCGACGGGCCTGATCACGTGCAAGCCGTAGTGCCGCTCATAGGAGGCGTAGTACTCGCTCACAACCTGTGAGGCAGGTAAATCCGCGTCGGCGTCCACAGGCGGGAAGCCAGGCAACGGGTAGATGCCGTTCACCTTGCCCAATCGCAGGGACGGCCAGCGGTGCCGCCATGCCCCTCCGGCGCCATCGGCGGAGTCGAGCATGACGTAGTCGTCGATCCCGTAATACTGCAGGTAGTAGGCGCTGGACAGGCCAGCCTGCCCGGCGCCGATGACCACCACGTCCGTCTGGCGCATACCCGGGCGAACACCGCGCGGCGGTCACTTTCTTCCCGATCGCGCTGAGCGGTACGTCACTGGACCGAACGTGGCTTTTGCGGACGAGGGCACCCCAAAAACCACGTTCGGCGCACCACGCCGCCGCGAGATCGGGTTAATTCATACTAACGAGGGCAGGTCTTCCAGTGGAAATGGTAGGTGGTCTTAATGCTTCCGTCCGTGGAGTCCATCGCCACGAAACTCGTGGTTTTCTTGGGGTCGGACGTCCCGACGTTGACGCGCAACTCCGTATTGATATTGAAGTTACGCAGCTCGCCACATGGATGGTAAACAAGAGACGCGATATCGGTCTTGTCCGTGAACTGCCAGTTGTCACTGTACGCACCGGACAGGGGATGGTTCACAAACTGGGTGGGTGACATTCCCTGGAAATAGTAGTTCGCCCGCTCGAGGCCGGTCGCGCCTCGTTCCAAATGGGCGAAACCACGGTAGTCCGCCTGGGCGATCGCGTAGGTGAAGCCAGACGGGACGTGTACTTTCAGGCTGATCTGGCAGTTCTTGCGCCAGTCGGTTGGCGAAGCCCCGACCCCGACCTGGGCAAGGAACTCGCTGTACGTCACCGTGAACGCCTCGTTGTCCTCCGAGACGGCGACTGCCGCGGTGCCTGGTCTGCACCCGGAGCCGTTAACGGTGGCGACATCGATGATAATGCGGTCGGGCGGCGGTGTTGACGGCCACCCGGCGGCCTGAACTGGTTGTCCGACGATCGATAAAGCGACGCCGGCAGCGGCCAACATATGAAGCATCAGATACCTCCAAATGCGTCACACGCGACTCGCGGCGGTGACCAACCGTAGCGCGGTTATCACAGCTCAAAACCCGCTGAACGGAGTAAGGCGTCCCCTTTCCCCACGGTAAACTGGGAAAGGATGATAGGACGGCCGGAGGTATTAAAAAAGCCGACGATTATCCGAAAGAAGGTCCCGATGGCCGGGAATCAGCGGCGTCTTCCCATCCGCACGGTGTCCCGGCCTTCCCGCTTGGCGACAAGAAGTGCCGCATCCGCTTCGAGAACCAGATCGGTCAATACCGGTTCCATTCCGCGGGCCGGGACATAAAGCGCGACGCCGATCGACACGGTCAGCCCGGTCAGCGTCGTCCTGGTGCCCTTGTCCACGTCCGGCACGCTCACCTGAAGCGCCCGCACGCCGTCCAGCACCCGCATCGCCACGGACATCGCGCGGTCCCGGTTGGTCATCGGCAGCAGCACCAGGAATTCGTCGCCGCCATGACCGCCGTAGCGGCCGACGACGTCGTTCTCCCGGCAGGACGCGCGCAGCACCTCGGCCACGGCGTGCAGGACCATGTCGCCGGCCACGTGGCCGTAGCGATCGTTGATCTCCTTGAAGTGGTCGAGATCCAGCAACAGCAGCGCCAACGGCTGGCGTTGCTCGTGGGCGCGGCGCAAGGTCTCCGGTGCGTACGTGTCCCATCCCCAGCGGTCCAACAGCCCGGTGAGCCGGTCGACGGCCCAGTACCCGATCGGCTGGCCGCACGAGTCACACCGTTCGTGTTCGTGCTCGTGGCCACGGCTCGGCAGCGGAATCAGCGGCGCGCGCTCCCAGGCACTCGACGCGGTGGTCATCAGTTACCCCCAACGGAAATCGGCATGTAGTCGTGGTCGTAGCCGAACGCGCGCGGCCCGGTCAGCCGCAGCCCTTCCGGCGTTGTCCATCGGCTGTCGCACGGGACGCCCAGGATGGCGACCCGGTTTCCGTAACGCATCCCCTCAGTGGTGATCGGATCCCCAGTTTCGTTGTCCAGCACGCAGATCAGGTCCGGTGTGCTGGTCACGATCTCGCCGTCGCGCTCGGCGACGAGGTGTTCGTTCTGGAACGACAAGGTCATCCGCATGCCCCGGTAGGCACCGATGCCCTCGATCCTGGCCTGGCCACGGGCGAATCCGCCGGTGGTGGCGCGGTTGACGTCGACGACCTTGCCGGTGATCAGCAGCTGCCCGTCGAGCAGTGCGGACGCGGTGGCGACCGGCTCCGGTGACAGGCGCACGGCCCGGCCGAGCTTGTGCGCCAACGTCAAGGTCCCGGCGACCAGGCCTTCCCTCAACTGCCTGCCGGTCAGCACGGTGTCGGCGGTGAACACCGAACACCCGGCCTCGGTGCACGCGGCACGGGCGAAGCGTTCGGCCCATTCGTTGCTGACGGTGTCGAGCACCATCGTGTTGCCCTTGTCGTCGACGATCACCATGGGCGTGCAGCTCACGCCGATCAACGCGGGCAGAACCATGTGCGCCTCAGGGAAGGCGCGGCCCATCGCGTCGCCGTCGACCAGCGGCAGGCCGGTCTCGGCGGCGGCCGCGATCGGGATCACCGAGTTCACGCCGCCGATCTCGATCGGCACGATATGCGTGGCTTTCTTGCCCATCACCCGCTCGAGCGCGCGCAACGCGGTGATCGCCTCGTGGCCGGACGGGAGCTTCTCGGTGCCCACGGTCGGTGCGCCCATCGACGAGATCGGCACGACCACCGCGTCCGCTTGCACATCGTCGATGTCCACAACGGACACCGGGCCGTGCTTCTCGATGGCGACTTCGGCCAGCAACTTGCCGACGTACGGATCCCCACCGCCGCCCGCACCCAGAATCGCCGCCCCGCGCGCGATGTCGTCCATATCGGACAGCCGGATCTCACGCATCGCCGGCTCCCAACCGGGCGAGGTCGAGCTGGCCGATCGCCTTCACCCGCACCCGGACCGCCCCGCCTGGCACGTACGCCAACGGCACTTCCTCGACATCGACGACGCGGATGCTGTCGGGCAACGCACCCGCCGCCTCCGCTCGTTCGATCGCCTCGATCTTGACGTCTTCGAGCACCTTGTCCCGTTTGCCCTCGCCGATGTGCACGACCCGGTCGACCTCGCCGCCGACTTCGGCGATCGCCGCGCCGACCGCGTTGGCCACAGCGAAGTTCTCGGGTCGCCGGATGTCGTCCAGTCCAGGAAGGACATCAGGGACGAGCACGCTGCCGCCGCCGACCACCAGGACCGGCAACGGATCCGACGACGTACGCATCCGGTCGACCGCCTCGGCGATTCGTTCACCGACCGTCGCGAGGACGGCCGCGACCTGCGTCTTGTCCAAGTGGGACACCAGGTCGGCGTCACCGAGGTCCACCATGCCGGCAGCCACGGCGAGGTCGGTCAGCGTCAAGTCGTTGCCGCCGAACACAAGCCCGCGTTCAGTCAGTTCATAGCCGACACTGTCCGGACCGAAGTCGTTGCCACGCACCAGGCTGCCGCCGCCGATACCGAGCGACAGCAGGTCGGGCATCCGGAAGTTGGTCCGCACACCGGCCAGCTCGGTGACCGCACCCGCCTCTCGTGGGAATCCGGCCGTGACGATCCCGATGTCGGCAGTGGTCCCGCCCACATCGACCACCGCGCAGTCACTGAGACCGGCCAGGAACGTCGCACCCCGCATGGAGTTCGTCGGTCCGGAGGCGAACGTCGCGACCGGGAACCGCCGCGCGTAGTCCACTTCCATCACGGTGCCGTCGTTCTGGCTCAGCAGCAGCGGAGCCGTGATTCCGGCGCCGCGCAACGCCGCGGTCAGCGCGTCGGAGATCTGCCCGGCCAACTCGATCAGCGCCGCGTTCAGGACGGTCGCGTTCTCCCGTTCCAGCAAGCCGACCCGGCCGAGTTCGTGGGAGCACGACACGTGCAGGTCGGGCACCTCGGCGCGGAGGATCTCGGCGGCCTTGAGCTCCATCTCGCTGTTCACCGGCGCGAACACCGACGAGATGGCCACCGACCGCAGGCCGCGCTCGGCCACGTCGGCGGCGACCCGCTTGAGCTCGTCAGGGTCCATTGTGGCCAGTTCGGCGCCGTCGTACTCGTAACCACCGTGTACCAGGTAGTGCTTCTTGCCGATCGCGGCACGCAGAACCGGCGGCCAGCCGGTCAAGGGCGGCAACGCGCCGGTCGCGGGCAATGCCAGCCGGACCACCGCGGTCGGCGTAAGCCCGCGCTGCTGCACGATCGCGTTGGTGAAGTGCGTCGTGCCGACCATGACCGCGGTGAGGTCGTCGATCCGTTCGAGCGCACCGGATGCGGCCGCCGCGGCGAGCAGATCCGTGACCGCCCAGGCGACACCGTCGGTGACCTCGGGCGTTGTCGGTGTCTTGACCGAGGCCAGCAGGCGATTGTCTTGGGAAAGGAGTACCGCGTCGGTGTTCGTGCCGCCTACGTCGATACCGATTCGCACGCCTCCTCCTTTCCGGTTTTGTCCTCGGCGACCGGCACTTCGCTGATGGCCTTGACCAGACCGACCTTCCCGGCGATCAGATACAGCAGTCCGGCGAGGAGTAACGAGTTCAGCGACCCGATTCCGAGCGCCTCGCGTTCACTCCACCAGCCGAACCAGGCCGAGACCGCCCAGATCACCAGGGTCACCGGCACCAGGGTCGGCTCGGTCGCGGGCAGCACACCGCGTTGCCGCGATTCGTCGAGCGCCGGGCGCCAGCGTTTGACGAGGTAGTACTCGGCGACCACGATCCCGGCGATCGGCGGCAGCGTGACCCCCAGGATCATCAGGAAGTCCACGAACCGGTCGAGGATGCCGACCGCGGACAGGATCGTTCCGGCGATGCCGATGACCAGCGTGACCCAGACCCGGTTGACCTTGATCCCGGTCAGTGTGTCGATCGCGTTCGTGATGCCGAGCGACGAGCTGTAGAGATTCCAGTCGTTGATCTTCACGACCGCGGCGACCAGGGTGATCACGCCGACCACGCCGACCGTGGTGGTCAGGATCGCGACGGCGTCCTCTCCCTTGACCGCGTAGGCAAGCAGGACACCGATCAGGCCCATCACGTACTGGCCCAACGTGATCGACAGGACGCTCTGCTTGACCACGTCGGAAGGCTTGCGGTTGAACCGGTTCATGTCCGGCATGATCGTCGCACCGGCCATATAGGACCCGGCGACGAGTGTCGCGCCCGCGGCGATCGTCATCGTTTCGCCAAGCGGCCCGGAGGAGAACAGCGATCCGACGTCCACTCCTGTGAATTCGGTGATCATCGAGTACGCGATGACGATCTGGAACGCCGGGACCGCGACGATCGCGATCCACCGCATGGCACGGAATCCGTACAGCACCAGGACCGTGATCACCAGACCGGTGATCAGCGACCAGACCCACACGTCCAGCCAGGGCGCGAGGGAGTTCATGCCGAGCGCGAAAACGCCGTTCTGGATACCGAACCAGCCGATCAGGCTGACCGAGATGATCAACCCGAGCAAGGCCGAGCCGTACCGGCCGAAGCCCGTCCACCGGGTGAGTACCGAAGTGGACAGTCCCTCGCGGCAGCCGGCGATCCCGACGAACACCGCGACCAGTTCCAGCACAACGGATCCGAGCGTCAACGCCCAGAACGCGCCCCAGAAGGACAGCCCGGTGCCGAGGATGACGCCGGTGGAGAACGTGATCAGGTCCGAGATCTGGCCGAACTGCTGGAGAGCCACCCAGCCCCAGCCGTACCTGGCCTTCTCAGGCACCCGGCTCAGGGCGTAGTCGTCTTGTGGCGTCACCTGGTTCCTCCGTCCCTCGGCGGGCCGCCCGCGCGCACGCGCATCACCACGGTCGGCTCGGACAAGTACGCCAGTGGTTTCTCCTCGACCGACACGAGCGCGACCTTCGCGGGATCGGCGCCCGCGCGCATCGCCGACGCTCGTGCGGCTTCGCGCACAGCGGCTCGGATCTCCTCAAGGCGTGGGCTGTTCAACGGCACGATCCGGCGCGCCTCACCGACCACGGGGGCGGAGGCGGCGCCGACCGCGGCGGCGGCTTCGGCGTCGTCCGGCGAATCGACCTTCACGGTCCCGGCCAGCGCGGTGCCGACGATCCTGGGCGACAAGGACTTCACGAACGTCCGCGCGCCAGGACCGACCAGCAGCAGCGGCAGGTCGCCCGGCGCGTCCTTGGCCCGGTCGATCGCCTCCTCGAGCGAAGCGTGCATCGACACCAGCGCGGGGACGCTCAAACCTGTTGGCACGCCTGCGACTTTGGTGTGTCCCATGGTCATCCGCGGGCTGCCGTCGGTCAGTGCGCAGACCGCGCGGACCGTACCGTCCACATTGGTCATACCGACCAGTGCGTCCTTCTCGTCCGCCAGGACCGCTGCACCCACGACGGATGTCGCGTCGGTGCCGCCGAGAAGTGACAACGGATGGGTGACAGCGTTGTCAAGCGTGGCGATCGTGCCGTCGCTGCGGGCGAGAAATACCTCGGCGTGGGCCATCCCGCGCTGGGTCACCGCGGCCAGCAGCTTGGCGGTCTCCTCGGCGACCGGCGCGGTCAACGCGGCCTGCAGGATCGTCGCGTTCTCGCGTTCGACCAGTCCGAGCCCGCCGTACTCATGGGACAACAGGATCGCCCCGCTGGCGCCCATTTCCTCGCGGAGCACCTCGGCCGCCGCGAGTTCGTGCCGTGGCGTGACCGACGAGAACACACCGGTGATCGCGACCGCGCCGACGATTCCGGAGATCCGCCGGGCGAATGCCAGAAGTCCTTCGAAGTCAAGGGGTTCGTAGTCGCTGCCGTCCAGCATCGCGCCGCCGGAGAGGCACGTCGACGCGACCACAACGCGTTCGCACAGCTCCTTCGGCCACATCGTCAACGGCGGCACCGACGTTGTCGCCGCGCCGAGTCGTACGGCTGCGACCTTCGCCAACCGGCCTGGCCAGCCGCGCCAGTAGCCGGTCTCCGCGGACAAACCGTTCAGGGCGCGCAGATCCGTGACCGCGAACATGACGTGGTCGATGTCGCTGGCCGTGACTCCGTGTGGCGCGGCTGCTTCGAGGACCGCGTCGATGACGTCGCCAGGGGTGTCGGACTCGAGTTCGACCGTCGCGACCACGTGGCCGTCAGGCGCGAGGATGGCCGCGGACGTCCTTTTGCCGGGAAGCGCGACCCCAAGCCGGTAGCTCGTCATTTCACCACCAGCGGATGGTAGTCGAGGTCCAGGCCGAATGCCCGGGGTCCGACGAGTTCCAATCCGGTGGGCTGCAACCAGAGTTCGGGGCACGGCAGCGCCAGCACGACGACGCGTTGCCCGTAGCGCAACGAATCCGTGGCTACGACGTCGCCGCTGTAGACGTCGAACAGGGTGATGATGTCCGGCGTCGTGGCGCGGACCTCGCCGTCCTCCAGGATCGCCAGGTACTCGTGGCCGACCTCCACGCGCAGGCACCGGCCGTCGTCGCCGTTGATCCCGTCGAGCAATGCCGTGGACCGCAGGCTCGCCGCGAAAGTCGTCGCCGTGCTGGTCTGGACCGGCGAGACCATGCTGACTTTGCCTTCCATCAGGCAGATCCCGCCGAACTCCGCCGCGAGCCGCCGCACCGCCATGACCACGGGTATGCCCGCGCAGTCCGCGAGTACCCCGCCGATCTTCAGCGCGCGGCTGATGGATCCGGTGACCACGCTCGTCCTGGCTTGTTCGACCGTCATCACATATTCCGAGCTCACGCCCGTGTCCCCGAAGGCCGTGACTGCGCTGCGCGCCAGGCGTTCCAGCCAATCCCCGGTGTCGGCCTGAACCAGGACAACGTGATCGTGGTCGTCTGCCAGAACTGACGGGCCCGGATGCACACCCGCTACCTGCATCGCGACCTGTTCGACGCCTGGGAAGGCGCGGCCCATGCCGTCCGCGTCGGCCAACGGCAGCCCTGCGTTCGCCGCCAGCGCCACCGATGCGGGGCCGTTGCTACCGCCGATCTCGGTGCACATCATCGCCACGACTTCGGCGCCGAAGTGCTGTTCGACCTGACGGCGGATCGCGATGCTCTCGCGCCCAGTGCCGATCCGCTCCACCCACACGGCGGGTGATCCCAGGTAAGCGCACGGCATCACCAGGCCATCCGGCGGAAGGTCGGCCAGGTCGACGATCTCCACGGGACCCTGTGTGTCCAGTGCGACCTGCGCCATCGGTACGGTTCCCCCCGCGTAGCCACCCCCGCCGGCGGCGAGCACGTCGCAGCCCCGGGCGAAGTCGGCAAGGCAACCCCCGTTAAGTCGCACGAGTGAATGGTAGTAAGACAGCCACTCTGAGTATTTGTCCTTGCCCAATAGAATCCAAGCCCCGGCTATCCCCACCGAACAATCAGTGCTCCGGAGGGCCACTGTGAGCCACGTTCCGCTCCGCGACCTGCTCGCCGGGCCAGACCTGAACCAGCTCACCGTGCTGACCGCGTCGCCCGAACGCCTGGTGAGTTCGGTCCGCGTCATCGACAAGCTCACTGATCTGCGCTCTGCTCCCCGTGACAGCTTCGTGGTGGTGCTGCCGACGGCATCCGTGCAGGCCCGGGGGCACCTGTTCGACATAGCGATGCGGGACGCGACCGCCAGCGGCGTCGGCGCGATCGTGCTCAACGGGATCGACGCGACGGCGGTCGAATCGACGGCCGTGCGGATCGCCAACCGCAACGCGGTGTCACTGCTGCTGGCGCCGGTGAGTCTGGAACCAACTCGCCTGATTGTTGCCGTGTCCGAGGCCTTGGCAGGAGACGCGATTTCTGCGTTGGCACGAATCGACGCCGCCCGACGGCTGCTCGCTTCGGCCGAGACGCGTACGCATGACCGTCGTGCCGCCATCCTCTTGGCCGCGTCGGACGCGTTGGGCACCCGTGTCACGGCGCGCCAACCCGCGCACGGCGAACCCGCCGCCCCTGTTCTCGTGGACGGTTCCGTTGACACCTTCATCGCCGCCGAAGTGTCCGATGAGGCACGCGGATCCTGGATCGTCGCCGCCCGTGCCGTCACGACCCTGACCGCCGACGCGTACGCCCGCGTCATCGCCGATGAGCGCCGTACAGAACTGGCACCGCTTGCCGACCGTGGCCGTCTACTCGGAGAACTGTTGCTGGCGCCCGACTCCGAACGCGTGCAGCTGGTTTCCCACGCGAGAACGGTCGGCTTGCCCGTTGACGGCTGGCACCAGGTACTACGCTTCGAACTGTCGTCCTCTTTGGACTTAGGAGCGACGATCAGCGCGGACCAAGTGGACGCGATCAGCGCGGCCATGCTGCACGCTGTACGCGCGGAAATAGACGCCAAATGGCACAGCACCCGAATCGGCGGCGAACCGCTGCTGGTGCACAGCGTGGACGCCGACCCCGGGCCATCGGCAGCACGAACAGCGTTGGCAGCGGCCACAACCGCGCTCACCGCGGCCCGCAAACGCTTCCCTGGCATAGTGGTCCGCTGCGGAATCGGAGCCGTGCACCGCCAGGCCGAGGGATTGCGGACGTCGGCGACCGACGCGAAGGCGGCGCTGGCCGTGACCCGGCAGGCCAAACCCCAGCGAGACGTCGTGGCGATCGACGCGCTGGGCCTCAACCGGATGCTGGTCGAGTGGTACGCGTCGGACAACACCCGGGCGTCGGTCGACGATCTGCTCGCCCCCCTCGTAGAGCTGGGGCCGGCGGCAGCCGAAGAGGCGATCCGGACGTTGCAGGCGTACCTGGACCACCAGAACTCACCGGCCAGAGCAGCGGAGGTGCTGCGTGTGCACAGGCAGACGGTGCACTACCGGCTGAACAAGATCACCCGCCAGCTCGGCGTGGACCTGGCTGATCCGGAGCAGCGGCTGGCGCTGCAGCTGGCGTGCCGGGCGTGGCTGATGCGCTGAGGCCCGGGTGCCGATGCCGACCCCCACGTGCGACATCGGTCCCCTGCCCCCACCTCTGGTGATACCCAAGAACCGTAGCGCCGGCCGCTTTCAGTTCTCTTTCACTCGGCTGACCAGCGCCAACGCCTGCTCGCCAGAGTGGCGGCGGCGATCCGCGACGCCAACGGCAAACATCCACAAAGGTCGGTCAACTCCGCTGACGCGGCAACGTCCTTATCGCAGTTGCCGATGTCATCCAGCACTGCCGCGTAAAAGGCTCGGCCACGCCAGGACCAAGACTGGGGGTTGGTCCTGACGCGGCCGAGGTTCGCGCCCGGGATCACGGTGCCGCCGGATGCCCCTCCTTTGGCACCTCCACCCCTATCCCGGGATGCGTGACAACCGTACAGATGAGGCCTTTCATTTATCTTTCACAAGATTGACCGCACCGTTGACGCCGACCTCACACGGCACGTTCCCGCAGGTCAAGCCGACCTGGCAGCATCAGGCGTATCCCGGTCAGCGGAACACGGCCGGCTATCTGGTCTCGCCGTACGCGGACGCGGCGAAGTCGCTGAGCTCCATCCGGTCGGCGACCTCAGCCTTCATGATCAGGCTGGCTACATGCTTCTCGACAGTGCGGGGCGAAATGTGCAGCCGGTTGGCGATCGCCTTGTTGGTCAACCGTTCGACCAGCAGCTGCAGCACTTCGTGCTCCCGCACGGTCACGCCGATCGCCCGCAGGTAGTCGGGAATCTGGTCCATGCCAGTGCGTCTCTGCCGTACTGGGGCGCCCGCGTGGCGAAGCAGAGCACGGCAAGCACTGGCCACAGGCAGCACGGACAACTGGTGGAAGTAGTCCTCGGCCCGTCTGAGCCAGGCGACCGGCTCTCCCCACCCGTCGGCGATCGCCGCTTCGGCCGCGAGTCTGAGCCCGAGATGTCCGGCCATCGCGTAGATCTCGCCATCTTCCTGCGCGAGTGCGGCAGCCGCGGTCGCTTCCTCGTCGCGCCCTTCCCTGCCGAGCAGAACTGCTTTGGCCAGCATGACGAACTGCCGGTTCCACCGCATGGTGCTCTGCACTGTGGCCACCACAGCGTCGTATTCGTCCCAGCCGGCGTCACCCTCCAAGACGGACAAGAACAGGTGCAGCCCGTGTCGCCCGGCCAGCTGGAATATGGACGGTACGTCCTTCGTCCGCTCCAGCATTGTCAGCAGTTCTTCCCGAGCGAGTCCCCGGTTCTCCTCCAGCAGCGCACAGAACGCACGGGCGAGCCCGAGTGCCAGTGGCGACTCTTGCGAGTGCTGTTCCTCCCAGGTGGCGAACTCGCTGAGCGCCGCCTCCATCTGCGCACGTCTGCCCTGATGCGCGGCCAGCACAGCCAGAACCGTGAGCATGTGGCGAATCTGCGGACGCAGTCGCAGACGGATCACGTCGTGCCGGTACTCCTCGACGAGTCTCGCGGTCTTGTCGAAGTCGCCGCGAAGCGCGGCGTCGATGGCGAGATTGCCCTTGATGGTGTACCCGACCGCCACGGCGCCGACCCGCTGAGCCTCCTCGATCGTCTGCTCCATACCGACCACGTCCCCGGTGGCCAGCCAGTCGTTGCCGGCGAGTCTCGCCAGAGCGTAGACACGCCAGATCGGAAGCCGGTGCTGCTCCGCGAGGAGTTTGGCGCGCTCGAAGCAGGCGCTCGACTCGTCGAGGCTGCGTTCCCTCGCGATGTCACCGACGACTTGCCAGGCGTCGCAGAGAACGGTGGGCAGACCGGCTCTCTGCGCGGCGTCAATCGCGCGCCGGGCGAGCTGTTCCGCCTGCTCACCTCGATTGTTCCCACCGCCCTGCCAGACGAGATTCGCCGCGACCGCGTCGATCGGGGCGACATGTTCCTCGCCCGCGTTCTGCCCGAGCACTGCTCTGGCTGTCTCGACCTGGTTCATTCCTTCAGCGGTCAGGCCCGCGCGGAAGTACACCTGAGCCAGCCGGGCGTGCAGCGCGGAACGAGGGATCGGACCGAGGCCTTCGCCTCCCATTTCGTCCAGCGAATCGACCAGCTCACGAGCTCGTTCGATCTGACCGGCCTCAGCCAGGGCGTAGAGCAACGTCTGCAGGATCTCGGCCTTGCTCTCCGCCGTGGCTTCGCCCTGCAGCAACGCTTGAGCCCGGTCAAGCAACCTGACCGAGGAACCGGAGGCACCGTCGGTGAGCGCTCGCCGTCCTGCCTCGGCGAACAGCTTCGCGGCGTCATTCGCCTGTCCCGCGTCCGCCTGCAGGACCGCGACAAGTTGACACCATTCGCCGGGTAGGCCTGGATGCAACGTCTGTACTGCCTCGGCCGCCCGTCTGGAGAAATCCGCACGGTCAGTCGGAGTCAGCGCGGCACGCAGGGCTTCCGCCGTCAAGGGATGACGAAACGCGTACCAGTCCGGCGAACTTTCATCGGGCGCGACCAACTGAGCGGCGACAGCCGCCCGCAGATGGGAGAGCATGCTCCGCTGATCCAGGGCCGTCACAGTGCCCACAACGGACAGTGGGAACCGGTCCCCGAGCACGGCGGCTACTGAGAGTAGCTTGCTGCCCTGGGGTCCGAGCTGCTCGGCGCGTTCGATCACGCCACGCAGGACAGTCTCGGGAACGTCGTGGCGAAGCTCGCCGACCACACGCCATCCGCTCGGCTCCCTGGCCAGTACGCCGTCGCTGACCAACTGATGCAGCAATTCCTCGATGATGAACGGGATGCCGGCGCTGTCCTGGGCGAGTCGCCGCACCACCTGATCGGGCAGATCTCCTGGATCAGCCTCCAAACAGGATCCAGCGAATCGCGTGACCTCGTCGGGAGTGAGGCGGTTGAGAACCTGGATCGAAGCGGCGTGCCGTTGGGCTGCCGAACGGGCGAGGTCGAGTGCCGCGCACGGTTCGTCCCGGATCGTCCCCAACAGCAGTACCGGCAGGCCCGCCACGTTGTCAGTCAGGTACTCGACAATGGCCAGCGTCTCGGCATCGGCGTGCTGCAGGTCTTCCAGCACGAGTAAGCAGCCGTCGGCGCGTCCGGCGACGGTGACCAGCCTCAGGACCGCCTCGCCGAGCACGACGAGAGAGTCTTCGGAACTGGTCGTTCCGGGCTGCTGGAGATCGGGGATCAGCCGGCCGAGGATGGGCCGATAGGGCCCGAGTGCGGGGTCGTCAGGCGGCTGACCAGTGCGGAACAGGGCCAGCAGAGCTTCGGTGAGCGGCCTGAACGGAACCATCGGGCCGATCGTGCTGCCCCGGCCCCGCAGTACCCGGACTCCGGCGGCGAAAGCAAGCCCAGCGGCCTCGGCCGCCAGCCTGGACTTTCCAATCCCGGCCTCCCCCACAAGGAAGACCGCGCCGCCGCGCGAGGCGCGGGCGGCGTCGATCGCCCTAGTCAGTTCGGCCACCTCACGGTCGCGGCCGATGACTAGCGGGGAGCGGGACCACATGGCCGGACAGTACCCAGAATCCCCTGTTTGATTGAAGTCCGGAAGGTTGGAGATCTCATCAGTTGCTTAGCCTGTCAGTCCGAACGTCGTGGAGTTCACGGCGTCGATTCGCGAGACGACACTGCGGCTGGGCAGCAGGTCCATACGATAGCCAGCGAGTGCGTTGATCTTCGCCTCGCCTGCGTTGCGCCGGATTCCCATGGCGATTCGACCGATGGGGTGGTTGTCCAAGCCGAGACCAGCGTGGGGAGGGGTGGTCATGACGATCTCCTTGTGTGAGCGGGGCATCTCGAGGAGGTCTGCAGGGGTGTCAGCGAGCGGGTTCGAGCAGGAGTACGGAGGGGACGCGGCTGGCGAAGCCGAGGCGGAGCAGGCCGTAGCCGATCCCCGCGAGGCCGTTGAGCAGGCCGGCGGAGACCACGCCGTGGGGTGTGCCGCAGCGGACGCCGCCGCGGTCGATCGCGCCGAGCAGGAGGCCCGCGTGGCGGGTGGCGGCGGCCGCGGCTTCGTAGTTCCCGCGTTCGCCCAGCACCATTAGGGCTTCCGTCACGCCCAGTTCACCGTGGCAGAGGCTCATGTCTCGCAGCGGCTGGTGTTCTGCCAGGGTGCGGGCCCATTCCTCGGGTGCGTCGCGCCTGGCCATCGTGAAGCCGGACAGGCCTCCGCACCAGCTCAGGTCCGTTCCGTCCGGCACTTCGGCGTCCAGGATCGCTTGGCCGACCTCGTAGTAGTGGTCGCCCGCTCCCGTTGCCGCGAAGCGCTGCAGTGCCCAGCCGATTCCGGTGTGGCCGTGGGCGAATCCCGCCGTCGGCAGGTCCATGCACGTGCAGGGCACCGTGTGTGCTTGTTCGACCAGCCGGTCGGCGAAGTCCCATGCCAGGCGTCCTGCCGAGGGCAGGCCGGTTTCGGTATGCACCGCCAGCATTGCGGCGAGGCCTCCGGCGCTCCCGGCGGCGAAGCACGCGAGCTCGTCGTCGGTCGCCGCACGGGTCAGGTCAACGACCGCGGGCAGCCAGCTTCGGATTTCCGGGTCGTCAAGGAGATTGCCCAGCCGCGCTATCGCGTAGCTGATCCCTCCCAGGCCGTGCGGGCCTCCGCAGCCGATCGTCACGCCGAGCTCCGGCTCGGTGATCAGCTGGTCGATAAGACGGGGCACTGGGCGGACTGCGTCCCGCGCCAGTTCCGCGTACCGCTGCACGCCGGTCAGGTCGGCGAGCTGCGCGAGGAACAGGGCCACTCCGCAATACCCGTGGGCGAGGCCGGCGCCCATCGGGAGAACCGCCCAGTGCTTGTCGATGATCGGCTCGAGTCCGAGCCAGTTCGCACGGCCGTCTCCGTGCATCGCGCGGGCACCGATCTCGTCCGCGATCCCGCACGCCGCCGACAGCAGCCGCTGCGGGTCCGGAATCGCCGACGAACCTGCCCTCGGCCGGGTCTCGCCAGTGCGGTGGTCCACCGGGCGCGCACGGGTCGCGAGCGCCGCGGAGATCAGCCATTCCTGGTCGTACCGGTCGACTTCGTCCATCGCGGCGATCTTCAGCACGACCGTGGCGAGGCCGGGGCCTTCCAGCAGGTCGGGCAGGCATTCGCCGTCCGCGGCCCACAGGTCGCGGGAGCCCGGCTTGCTGGTGAACATCGGCAGGTCGCCTGCCCACAGGTCGTTCAGCTCGCTCGGGATCAGCCGCTGCCTGGCCAGGTCGCAGGCCGAATCGATGGTCAGCGCGTCGAAAACGCGCTCACGCTGCACGGCATCGCGCAGCACGTCTGGGTGCGTGGACTCGTCGAGCAGGGTCGCGTACACCTGGCTCGGCCGGGCCACGATCCGGATCTCGTCGTTGGTGCACGCGGTCAGCAGCCCGATCAGCTCGGACCGGTGGCGCACGATCGCGTCGTAGCCCTCACGGAATCCGCCGAGCATCGCGGCGCGGTACTCCGACGGTTCGACGTCGATGTCGCCGAGTCGCGGCCGGTTCGCCGCGCCCTGGAACTCGCCACGCCTGCGCACCAACCGCATCACGTCGGTGCCGACGCCGTCCCACGCGACTGTCTCGTTCGGATACTGCACGCCCTTGTCGCCGCCCAGGCCGGACACGTCGACCGCGCCGTACTCACCGAGCAGCATCTGCGGCAGCAAAGCCATGCGGTGCACGGAAGACGCGAGCACGCGCGCCGCCGGGTCGGGCCCGGTCGCGGTCGGCTGCTCGAGCATCGGGTGGAACAGCGTCTCGACGTCCACGAGCACCGGCTGGTCGCCGCACGCGACCAGGTTCTCGTAGTGGATGTCGGCACCGTCCACGGCGTACAGCAGCGCCAGCAAAGCGCCTTGCCTGCGGTAGAAGCGGTCGACCTCGGCGACCTGTGCGCACGGCCGGTGTTCGACGAACTCGAGCCAGCCGTAACCCTGGCGCGCCAGCGAGTCCACGCTGCGCAGCCCAAGGCCGAGGACTTTGGCGTTGAGCCAGCTGACCAGTCCGCTGAAGTGCCGGTGCAGGTCCAGCGACCGTGGCTTGTAGACGACCTTACGACCGTTGGCGAAGTGCAGGATCGCCACGGAACGCCCGCGCTGGTGCGAGTCGCCCGTGCCGACCTTGATCTCCACCAGGTCTCCCGGGTCGACGCCGTCGAACAACCGGGCCACGATCAGGTCGCGGTCGGCGATGAACCGCTCGATCAGCTCGACCTGGGCGTCGGCGCCGAACTGGCATGCCTGGCCTAGCAGCCGCGCCAGCACCGGGTACTCGGCGAACAGCGAGGTCAGCCGCTCGGAGCTGGCCTGCGAACGGATGAAGTCGGCGAACCGCTGCTCGGCGGTGTCGCCGGTGAGCCTGCCGGACACGCGCTCGACATTGAGTTCGAGCACGAGGGTCCGGGCGGCCAGGCCGGCAAGCCGCTTGCCCAGCTGCCGGTCGAACGCGGCGGCCACGGCGTGCGCGTCGATCTTGCCGACCGAGGCCGCTTCGGTGACCCGCTCACGGGCGATCCGTGCCAGTGGCCGGAACACCCAGGCGAACGCGTCTGGCCAGTCGGACGGCACAGCCCCCTCGGCGCTGACCGGGCCGGTGGCCACTGCCTGGTCGATCAGTTCCGCCCAGCGCGGGCGGCCCTGGACCGTCCATCGGCGTTCGGCGGCGGTCAGCGCGCCGGTCCACCATGGTCCGGAGTTGATCCCGTTGTCGCGGTGCGAAATCGCTTGGCTCACGAGTAAACAGGCTGGCAGCGGCCTCGCGCGCGGACATGGGTATCGGTTCCCCACATTCCCGGTGGGGACCACCCGGATTAGGTAGTGGCGCTGATGGCCGGCCCTTGAGTTACCCGAAGGTATCGAGGTTGACACGGGGTGCGCGACCGCTGTCACCCATCCGGAACCTGACAGCGGGTGTCAGGCATCGGTGCCACGATGGGCCGGTGAGCACAACGGTTGATCGCGCGCGGGTGCTGGCGTACCGGATCGCCAGGCAGGGCCTGCACCGGACGACGACGCCCGTGGACGACCTGCCGATCGTCGACCTCGGCGTGCAGGACACCCCACCGGGTTCGGCCCGGCTGGCGTTGGGTGTACGGACCGACGCCGACGTCGACGACCACAACCTCGTCCGTGCTTGGACGCTACGGGCATCGCCGTTCCTCCACCATGCGGAAGACCTACCCAAATTCGCCGCCGCGCTGTGGCCGCACAGCGAACGTGACGCGCTGGGCAAGGTCGCGTGGCAACGGTCGGTCATGGCCAAGAGCGGGATCACGGCCACGCAAGCGATCCGCTACACCGCCGAGGCCATGCGGGAATGCGTCACCAAGCCGACCGTGAAGGGCGTCGCGAGCACGGCGGTGTCCAAGATCGTGCCGAAGGCCCTGGTCAGCTTCTGCCGTGGGTGTCAGGCGGAGCACGTCTTCGAGTCGCTGTTCCGGCTGGCCGCGCTGCCCGGCGGGCTGCGCCTCGATCTGGACCAGTCGCCGCCGTTGCTCGTGCCGATCGAGAACTGGCCGGGCATCCCGGAAGAGCAGCACGGCACGGACGACTTGATCAGGCTTTTCCTGACGTTCGTCGGACCGGCGAGCTACGGCGACGTGGCCGCGTGGCTGACCACCACGCAGACGGAGATCAAGCAGGTCTGGCCGGCCGGACTGGTCGAAGTGGACGTCGAAGGACGCACCACCTGGATTCCGGAGTCCGAAATAGACCTGCTGCTGGATCCGCCTGAGCCGCCGCGGGCTTTGCTCGTGCCCACGTCGGATCCCTTCCTGCAGGACCGGAACAAGCTGTTCCTCGTGCCGGACAAGGCGCACCACAAGACGATGTGGCCGGTGATCGGCCAGCCGGGCGCGGTGCTTGTGGACGGTGACGTGGCCGGGATCTGGCGGACGAAGGCGTCCGGCAAGAAGAAACTCGAGGTCAAGATCACCGAGTTCGTGCCGATCACGCCGGACGTACGCGAGGACGTCGAGGCTGAGGCGGCGCGCATCGGAGCTTTGCGTGGGGTTGGGGAGGTTGTCGTGAGTGTTTCGTCCGGTTAGAACCGGCCGAAACACTCACGACCTAGTTGTAGCGGGCCAGGTCCTCGACGGCCTGCAGGACTTCGGGGTGGCTGCGGCCAAGGATCTTGGTCTTGATGTCCAGCGCCCGCTGGGCCAGCCGGCCCGCGGCGGCCATGTTGCCCTTCGCGGCCATCAGCATGCCGAAGTCGGCGCACGCCACGGCCAGGTCGTAGTGGTTGGGCGGCAGCACGCGTTCGAACGTGGAGATCGCCTTGCGGTACAGCTTCTCGGCCAGGTCCAGATTGCCCTGCCTGGCCAGGACCGCCGCCAGCATCGCGCGCTCGTTCGCGGTCGCCGCGTGGTCCGGGCCCAGTGCGCGTTCCCGCAGGGCCAGTGCGCGCCGGGCGTACGACTCGCCGGTGATGAACCGGCTGAGCATCAGGTCGAGCTCGGCCATGTGGTGCCAGACCACGGCCGAGCTTGGTTTTTCCGCACCGACCAGGTCCAACGCCTGCCGGTAGAGCGTCTCGGCCTCGTCGAACCGGCTGGAGAACAGGTACACCGCGCCGAGCCCGCACATCAGCTCGGCCAGCTCCTCCGGATGCGGCCACGTGCCGTTCTCGGCCAGGTCCAGCGCGGATTTGTAGAGCACCTCGGCGCTGCCGAAGCGGTTGCGGACCCGCTCGACCATCGCCAGGCAACCGAGCGCCTTGACCCGCAGGCGGACCAGCGTCTCGTCGTTGCGGGAGTACTCCTCGGTGATCACGATCGCCCGCCGCGCGTACCGCTCGGCCTTGATGTACTGGGAGAGGCGTTCGTGCAGCAGGCTCAGTTCGATGCAGGCACCCGCGATGGCCGGGTGGTTGGGGCTGCCCGCGTGTTCGACGACGGCGAGCGCGGTCTCGGCGACCACGACCGCTTCCTCGGCCCTTCCCTCGTCGTAGAACCGGCGGGCCAAGCCGAGGCGTCTGCGCGCCTCAGCTATCGGATCGAGCATCGCCGGCGCTGCATCTCGTTTTCTCCTGCCATGTCGGGAGACATCATGATGGCAGGACCTTACGAGGTAAATCACCCGCGTCGCGGTCCTCGACGACCCCTAGACGCCGAGGACCGCCTTCAGCCTGCAGGCAAAATGGCAAGGTTGCGCCTGGTCAGCGCGGTTTCCCCGGTGTCCTGTGATACGTCTTGCGGCAGTCTTTGACGGATCTCCAGCGAGCGGCGGTAGAACAGCTCGGCTTCCTCGGTGCGGCCGCGTACGGCCATCAGCACGCCGAGGTCGTTGAACATGGCAGCGACCTCGTGGCTGAGCAGCAGGGCCTCATCGGCTACTGGGTTGTTCACACGATGAGGATGGCTTCCCGGTCACCCCACGCAGTAGGTACTGAGCACCCATTCCGGCCGGGAAGCCATCCCGGGAAGCCCCAAAAAAATCAGCGCAGGATGGTGTCGGCGATCCGGGCCCGCAGGGTTCGTGCGCTCGCGCCGAACGCCTCCAGCCACTGGGCGCGTTTGTACAGCCGATGCAGGACGTGTTCCCAGGTCATGCCCACACCGCCGTGCACCTGGATCACACGCTCACACGCGGTGACCGCGGCCTCCGCGGCCGCTGACTTGGCCGCGGCGACGGCCACGCCGGCCTGCTCGTCGCCCTCCGAGAGCGCCCACGCCGCCCAATAGGTCAGCGACCTGGCCAGCTCGAGGTCCGCGTAGGCGTCCACGAGCTGATGCGCGACGGCCTGGTAGGTGCCGATCACGCGGCCGAACTGCTCGCGTGTGGACGCGTGCGCGACGCCCTCGTCCAGTGCGCGACGCCCGACACCGAGCGCCTCGGCCGCGGCGAGGACGAACGCCCGGTTCTCGATCTCGGCGAGCACGGACGCGTCACCCAAGGCCTGTGAGGGCGCGGAGGCGAACTCGACTTCGTACAACCGGCGCGATTGGTCCGAAGTGGACACAGGGGTGACGGTCGCGTCGGCCGTGCGGACGAGCCGGAGTTCCGGCCCTGCGACCGTCACCACGAGGGCGTCGGTGAAAGCCGCGTCGGGCACAAGGACTTTACGGCCAGTGACGCGGCCGTCCGCGTCGACCATGGTGGCCAGGTCGGTGTCGGTCAGGCCCTGCGGACGGCCGGATTCCGCCCACGCCAACGACAACCGCAGATCACCGGACGCGACCGAAGCGACCAGGTCCTGGTCGTGCCGGATCGCGGGCAGCGCCAGCGCGATCGTGGTGAACAGCGGCGCGGGCAGCAGTGCGGCGCCGGTCTCCTCGAACAGCACGACCTGGTCGAGCAGGGTCAGCTCGTCGTCGGTCCAGCCGAGGTCGGCGATCTGTTTCCAGCTGTCGGGCTGCCAGCCCGGCTCGCCGTCGATGATCGCCGGGACGCCGGTCAATGGGTACTGCTCGGCCAGGAACTCCCGTGCGGCTGTGCGCAGCATGTCCTGTTCGGACGAGAAAGCGAAGTCCATCACCGGCTCCTAGGAAGTCCGAGCACCCGCTCGGCCACGATGTTGCGAAGAATCTCGGACGTTCCGGCCTCGATGGTGTTGCCCCGGCTGCGCAGCTGGCGGTACTGCCAGAAGCCGTCCCACACGCCGCCCTTGTCGTCCAGCATCCCGGATAGGCCCTGCAGGCTGCGCGCGAGCTTGGTGAGCCGCTGATTCGCCTCGCTCCACACGAGTTTCACCACCGAGCTCTCCGGACCCGGCTGCCCCTTGGTCAACAGTGTCGTCAACGTCCGGTAGTTGGTGAACGCCAACGACTGCAGCGCGATCCACTCGCGGGCGATCGTGTCACGCACGACCGGATCGTCGGCGGGAACGCTGCCGTCCGGTGCGGGCTGCTTGGCCAGTTCGACCAGTTTCGTGAAGTGGTGCCGGAACTGGCCGACCAGTGCGAACGCCAGCGTGCCGCGCTCGTGCAGCAACGTGGTCATCGCGACTTTCCAGCCGTCGCCGGGCTTGCCGAGGATCGAGTCCTTGGGCACGCGCACGTCGTCGAAGAAGATCTCGTTGAACTCCGGGTCGCCGGTGATCTGCTTGAGCGGGCGGACTTCCACGCCCGGCGAGTGCATGTCGACCAGCAGGTACGACAGGCCCGCGTGCTTCTCGGCGGACGGATCCGTACGCACGACGAGGATGCACCAGTCGGCGATGTGCGCCCACGACGACCACACTTTCTGGCCGTTGACCACCCAGTGATCGCCGTCCAGCACCGCGGTCGTGCGCGCGCCCGCGAGGTCGGAGCCGCTGCCGGGCTCGGAGAAGCCCTGGCACCAGATCTCCTCACCGGACAACAGCTTCTGCAGGTAGCGCTGCTTCTGCTCGGGCGTGCCCCACGCCATGATCGTCGGACCTGCCATGTTCAGGCCGATGATCCCGATGTGCTCGGGCGCCTGGGCGCGGACCATCTCCTCGAAGTAGATGGCCTGGTAGCTCGGGGAAAGCCCGGCGCCGCCGTACTCCTTGGGCCAGCCGAGGCCGACGTAGCCTGCCTCGAAGAGCTTGCGGCTCCACGCCCGCATGTAGTCGACCTCCGGGCGGCCCGCGTGGGGAATCTCGGAGGGGTCGAAGTTCTCCGCGTACCACTCACGTAGCTTCGCTCGGAACGCCGCCTCGGCGGCGGTGTCACGGAAGTCCATGAGACATGTTTGCACTTTGACTCAAAACCGGTCAACAGCTGAATGTGTCTCCATGATGCGACGCCAGGTATGGTGGCGCTCATGTCCGCCACACCGCTCACCCGCGCACTGCGCGGACCGTCACCGACGCCCCGAACGGCGCCCATCGACGCGTTCCGCCTGGCCAAGCAGTGGTTTCTGGACGGACGACGAGTGGACATGCAGCAACTGGCCGCTGAACTCGGCGTCAGCCGGGCGACCCTGTACCGCTGGTGCGGCAGCCGTGAGCTGCTGATCGGCGAGGTGATCTGGGCGATCAACGAACGTGCTTTGCAGGACACCCGGTCGAAGTCGCGCGGGTCCGGCCGTGTCCTGATCACTCGTGTGCTCGAACGTTCGCTCGCCCAGATTCGCAGTTTCAAGGCGCTGCAACAGTTTGTGGCCGAGGACGCGGAGTACGCGCTGCGAATCATCACCTCGAAGCAGAGTGTCGTGCAGGCCCGGCTGATCGAGTGGACCGCGGAGTTCCTGCGCGAGGAGGTCGAACTGCGGCCGGACATCGACCTCGCCGACCTGGCGTACGTGATCGTGCGGGTGTGCGAGTCGTTCGTGTGGAGCGACATGATCACCGGCGCGCCACCGGAGACGGACAAGGCCGTGAAGATCGTGGACCTCCTGATCGCCGCAGCTGAAGCCTCGTGAGTGTTTTGGCCGGTTAGAACCGGCCAAAACACTCACGAGCTCGTTCAGCGGTAGGTGAGCAGGTCTCGGTGCTCACCTTCGAAGTGCGCGTGGTCGTTGTACGTGACCAGGCTCGTGCCTGATCGACCGTGCACCAGCTTGGTGATGCCGCAGTTGACCGACACCCGGTTGACCGCGACGAATCCGGCCGCGTCCAACCCCCACAGCTTCGCGCAGACCGCCGCGATCACCCCACCGGACGTGAACACGACTCCGGTTTGCCCGCTTGGCAACGCTTTGAGCAGATCGTCGAGCGCCGAGCCGACGGCCTCGGTGAAATCGACCAGCCCGCCCCAGTTGCGCAGTGCCGCGTCCAGGGATTGCTGAAAGCCGTGCGGGGTCACCGAATCCCCCTGGATCTCGCGTACCAGGCCCATGTGGTCGAATTCGTTCCAGCGCGGGTCCTGCTGGAGATCCGCGTCCAGCTCGGCCGCCAGCGCGGTGTCCCGCTGCCGCTTCAGGGTCCCGCTCCAGACCTGACCGGCACGCACGCCACGGCGCCGCAGCTCGGCTCCGACATGCTTGCCCTGCTGGTGCCCGACGGGCGAGAGGACGTCGTAGTCGTCGGCACCGAAGGATGCTTGGCCGTGCCGGATGAGGTACACCAGTGGCATCCGCGAACCCTATCCGTTCCCAGTTGCCAGTAGTACTCCATTCGGCGTAGCCACAGTGGTCCGAACGGACTCGAATTATGGTCGTTGTGAACCTGCCGACACGCCGACGGGTGCTGATACTCTCTTTCGCATCTACTCAGGGGTCGGAAAGCTTCGCACTAGTCGGTGTCACACATGTCGGGGAACTCTGCTCGGGGACAAATCGAAAACACGCACGGGGACAATCAGTTCGCCGAAGCGCTCCGCTCGGCCATTCGGTCCAGCGGGTTGAGTCTCGACCGAATACAAGCGCGGTTACGAGCCCGTGGCACCCCGGTCAGCATTGCCGCACTGAGTTATTGGCAATCCGGTAAGCGGCAACCCGAGCGCAACGACTCACTCACCGCACTCGGCGAACTGGAAAATATCCTGAAGCTGCCGCCCGGCTCGCTGCTCGCGCTTCTGCCGCCGCCCCGGCCGCGCGGCAAACAAGCGGCGGCCGTGCAGCCGGTGAGCGAGACGGTCCAGTTCGAACGCGACATCCTGCTCGGCCTGCTGACCGCGCTCGGCAGCCCGGAAGCACTCGACCACGAGCAGCAGCTCACCCTGGTCGGCCTGCATGACCGCTGCCAGCTCGGCGACGACGGCGGCCAGCAGTCGATCACCACGAGGGCGGTCTTCGAAGCCCGCACCGACGGCCAGGACCGCTGGCTGCTGATCTACAAGTCGGACGATCCCGGCGCGGGCACCCCGGCGCTGACGGCAATCCGCAACTGCCATCTCGGCCGTCAGCAGTCCGACGACGAGAATGGCCTGATGGTCGCCGAGCTGTTGTTCGACCAGCCGATTAGGCGCGGCGAGACCTACTTGATCGAGTACGAACTGCGGAATGCCGGACCGCCGTATCCGAAGTGCAACAGGACGCACTGGCGCGAGTTCCGCAGGCCGATTCGTGAGTATCTCCTCGAGATCCACTTCAATTCGGCCAGCGCGCCCGGACGCTGCCAGCAGTTCGCCCGGCCGGTCGGCCAGAAACACGCCCGGATGCGAAATCTCACGCTGGACGCATGCCAGAGCGTGCATGCCGTCGCGATAGATTTCGGACCCGGTCTATTTGGGATCGAATGGGAATAATCGTCCACATGTGACAAAAGGTGGCATGGCGGTGTCACTCCATGCGGTGTCACTCCATGTCGGCTAGCTGGTTGCGCAGGAGCTTGCCGGTCGGGTTGCGCGGCAACGACTCGAGGAACCTGACGTCGCGGGGCACCTTGTACCGGGCCAAGTTCGCCCGGACATGGTCCTTCACGCCCGCCTCGTCCAGCTCGACGCCATCCCTGCGGACCACGAACGCCCGCAGCCGCTGGCCGAACTCCGGGTCGGGAACACCGATCACCGCGGCTTCGACCACGCCTGGATGCTCGGCCAGGAGGTTCTCCACCTCGACCGGGAACACGTTCTCCCCGCCGGACACGATCATCTCGTCGTCCCGGCCGTCGATGAACAGCCTTCCCTCGGCGTCGAAGTGCCCGACGTCCCCGCTGGAGAGCAGGCCGTCGATGACCTCCTTGTTGCGCCCGTCGGTGTATCCGGCGAACGCCAGATCACTGCCCACGAACACGCGGCCGATCACATCAGGCTCGGTGATCCGGTTGCCGTGGTCGTCGTACAGCTGAACCCGGCAGCCACATGGAACTTTGCCGACAGTTCCGGGCGCGGCACGCCAATCCTCCGGGGTTGCGACCGTGGCGACCGCGACTTCCGTTGAGCCGTAAAGGTTGTAGATCACGTCACCGAATGCCTTGGTGGCCCGGTTGCCGAGTTCGGGCGACAACGCCGACCCGGCGGAGAAGATGATCCGCAGCGAGGACGTGTCGTACGAGCGCAACACCTCGTCGCCGAGGTCCAGAATCCGTTGCAGCATGGTCGGAACGAGCACCAGCTCGGTCGCTTTGTTGTCCTGCACCATCTTCAGCGTTTCCTCGGCGTCGAACTTCCGGCGGACGACGACCGTGCAGCCAAGGGCGAAGGACAGGATGAACTGGGACAACGCGGTGCCGTGGAACAAAGGCGCGGCCAGGACCGTGCATTCGTTGACACGCAAGGGAATCCTGTCGAGGAACTGTGCCGCCGACAGTCCCGACTTGACCTGCCGTGGCGCGCCCTTCGGCGTTCCGGTGGTGCCGCTGGTCAGCAGGACGAACCCGCCAGGCCGGGGCGGGTTGGGCAACGGACGGTCGTCGGTGTTGACGATCAGGTCCTCGAGTGTCGTGCCGTCGGCGACCCCGTCCGTCCACGCCAGATAGCGCGGCACGGTCGAGTCGATGTCCAGCAGCTCGGTGAATTCCTCGTCGTACACCAGTGCCGAGACGTTCTCGCGCTTGATCACGTCGACGAACTGCGGTTTGGCGAAGCCCGTGTTCAGCAGCAGCAACCGGGCCCCGAGCTTGCCGGCCGCCAGCATCGAGTCGATCAGGCCCCGGTGGTCGCGGCACAGCACGCCGATCACCGAGTCCTCGTTCATCCCGCGCTGCGCCCACGCCCGCGCCAGCGCGTTGGAACGACGCTCCAGCTGCAGGAACGTCAGCGGCCCGAGCTCGTCGACCAGCCCGAGCTTGCGCGGGTCGCGGCGGGCGGACATCCGGACCGGACCGGCGATCACACCGATCTGCTTCACCAGACGCAGTGACCGCACGCCTTCGTCGATTCTCGGCAGCGGCACCAGCCCGGCGCGGTGCAGGATCCTGATGCTCTGCAGCGTCTCAGGTATGCGCGTCACGAGGGTCGGCACTGGCTCCTCCAAGCTACTGGCGAGTTAACTTGGACCGTATCTGTCGTACCCCCGGTGCACAATCACCACCATGTTGGTCTTCGTGTCGCCAGGGCGTGCAGGCGCAGGTAGCGCGCGCGTCGTGGACGCCACGACCGCCGAGACCCTGGCGGACCACCGACCGGCCGACCTCGCCGCGTGGATGGCGAACTTCGAGGTCAGCGAGCATCCGCGGTGGATCCTGCCCGCCGTCGACGAGCTCTACCCGCAGTTGCTGCAGAAGGACATCCGGCTGTCGCGTTGCCACGACCTGACGCTCGCTGAGGGCCTGCTCCTCGCGCACGAAGGCCGCCACGGCACGCATCGCAACCCAGGTGCGGCCTGGGCGCGAATGCACGGCCGGGTGGAACCGGAGGACAAACCGCCGCCCGCCAAGGACGCGCAGCCCGCGTTGTTCGAGGTCGACGAGCGGTTCTATCCCCTCGACCAGCTTGCCGAGGTGTACACCGACCAGCAGCGCCGGATTCTGGCCACCGCGCATCCCGATCGGATCAGGCTGCTGCTCGCCTCCGAGTCGGCCGGGGCGCTCGCGGCGGCCGAGATGAGCCACCACGGGCTGCCGTGGAGCGAGCAAGTCCACCTCGAGCTGCTGGAGTCGATGCTCGGCCCGCGTCCGCTGCCGGGCGCGAGACCGGCGAAGGTGGCCGAGCTCGCCGAGAAGATCATCGAGGCGTTCGGCGGCCGGTCGCTCAACCCGGACAGCCCGCCGAGCGTGGTGCAGGCCTTCGCCAGGGAAGGCATCGACATCCCGAACACCAGGGCGTGGGTGCTCAAGGAGGTCGACCACCCCGCGGTCGAGCCGCTGCTCGAATACAAGGAACTGGCGCGGATGTGGAGTGCACACGGCTGGAGCTGGCTGGAGTCGTGGGTGCACGACGGCCGTTTCAAACCGGAGTACGTCGTCGGCGGTGTGGTTTCCGGGCGATGGGCCACGCGCGGTGGTGCCGCCCTGCAGCTGCCCAAGGCTTTGCGTAAGGCCGTTCGCGCTTTACCTGGGTGGTCGCTGGTTGTCGCCGACGCGGCGCAGCTGGAACCGCGTGTGCTCGCGGCCTTGTCCGAAGACCAGAAACTGGCCGAGTTCTCCCGGGACGTGGACCTGTACGCGGGCCTGGCCAAGGACTCGTTCGAAGGCGACCGCGGCAAGGCCAAGATCGCCATGTTGTCGGCCATGTACGGCGGCACATCGGGCGGCGCCGGTCCCCTGCTCGCCGTGCTGCGCAAACGCTTTCCCCAGGCGGTCGGGCACGTCGAGCAAGCCGCACAGGCCGGCGAGCTCGGCCGGATGGTTCGCTCGCAGCTCGGCCGGACGTCACCGGTGCCGTCCGAGCGCTGGCGCACGCTGATGGAGCGCTCCGAGGGCACAGAGGAGGAGATGCGCAAGTCCCGCCAAGCGGCAAGGGATTGGGGCCGGTTCACGCGCAACTTCGTGGTCCAGGCCAGCGCCGCCGACTGGGCGCTGGTCCTGCTCGTGGTGCTCAGACGCAGGCTGGCCGCCCTGGTGCCCAAGGCCGAGATCGTGTTCTACCAGCACGACGAGTTCATGGTGCACTGTCCGGCCGAGACCGCGGAGCTGGTCACCACCGAACTGCTGGCCTCGGCCAAGGAGGCCAGCAAGCTCGTCTTCGGCGACACCCCGGTGCAGTTCCCCCTGGAGATCGCCACTGTGGACAGTTACGCGGATGCCAAGTAGGGCAGGACATCCGCGACACTCGGCAGCAGGTGCGTGTGCCGGACCGCGCCCAGCGTCGCGGCGTTCTGGCCGCCGGTGAGCACACCGACCACCATCCGCGCGCCCGCGTTCGTCCCTGCCTGCAGGTCACGAGTCGTGTCACCGGCGACGAGGACCCGGGACACGTCCATGACACCGGTCGCCTCCATCGCCCGGAAGATCATGTACGGCGCGGGGCGGCCCGCGGGCACGTCGTCGGTGCACACCACGGCGTCCACTTTGTCCTCCCATCGCAGCGTGCTCAGGATCGACGTCGTGACATCCCGGTCGAAGCCCGTCGTCAAGGCGACCTTCACCCCGTTGACACGCAAGCGATCGATGGTCTCGGGGACGCCGTGCAACGCCACCGGCGGCTTGAGCTCGTACGCCTCGGCGAGCCTGCGCCGGAAGTCGTCGAAGGTGTCCTGGACGATCTGGCCGGACTTGCCCAGCAACGCGGCGATCGCTTCCTTCTTGTCCGCGCCCATCCACGGCACGACGTCGTCCTCGGCCACCCCGGTGGCGTCAGCAAGCGCTTGGTAGACCGCGCCGTGCTCGTCCACAGTGGTGCCGGCGATGTCGAAAACGGCCAGTTCGATCATGATGCCGTCTCGGCTATCCGGGACAGGGCAGGGTGTGCCCGTTGGGAGTTCTCGATGGAGAAGCTGACGATGTCCGGGCGGTACCGGTCGTCGGAGTACTCGAAGGGTTCGCCGGTCAGGCTGGTGGCCGTGCGGCGCTCGCGCAGCAGGGGCGAACCCATTGGCACGTCAAGAAGTTCGTGGTCGGTCTGGTCGGCCGCGACCGCGTCGATCACGTGGCGGCCGTGCGTGGTGTCCACGCCTTGGCTCTCCAGGTGGGCGTAGATCGACCCGGAGTCGCAGTCGAAGTCGAACAGCAAGCGCCCCACCGGTTCGACGAAGGTCGTGCGTTCGATCATGGTCGGCTGCGAGTCGATCAGCCGCAGCCGCAACAGTTGCACGACCGGCGTGCCCTCGGCCAGGTGCAAGGCGGCGGCGATCGCCGGAGTGGACGGCCTGCGGGCGATCTCCAACGTCCGCTGCCCTGGCGTACGGCCAAGTCCGGTGACCCACCGGGAAAACGACATGAAAGTCTCGAACGGCTGGCTCATCGACTGCCGCAACACCACTGGCGGTTTGCCGCGGCCACCGCCGATGATCCCTTCGGCACGCAGCGTGCCCAGCGCTTGCCGGACCGGGCCGCGCGATGCGTCCCACTGCGCGCACAACTGCGACTCCGAGGGAACGGCGGCGCCGACGGGCAGTTCACCGGAGAGCACCCGGCGGCGTATGTCGGCGGCGATGCGTTCGTGCAGGGACTCGTCCACGGACTTGACTGTACAGGTTTCCCGATCGAAAAGCCCGTACATGAACTGGAAATGAACAGTTCCGAGCTGAGTTGACTTTTCAACCGGAAGTTTCGGACTCTCTTGTCATGACAAGTCTGGACACGGCCGATGTGGTGATCGTCGGGGCGGGCATCGTCGGGCTGGCGCATGCCGTCGAGGCGGTCGAGCGGGGAATGTCGGTCGTCGTACTGGAACGCGACGAGTGGGCGACCGGAGCGTCGGTCCGCAACTTCGGGCACGGCTGCTTCACCGCCCAGGACGGCGTCGCGTACCAGTACGCCCAGAGGGCCCGCGAGACGTGGCTGAAGCTGGCCGGACTCGCCGGGCTGACCGTGCATGAAAGCGGCACGGTCGTCGTGGCGCGTGCCGAGGACGAACTGGCCGTCCTCAAGGAGTTCGCCGAGATCCGGCCGGCGCACATGCTGAGCGCGGCGGAGGTCGAAGACCGGGTGCCAGCCGGGCCGGACGTCGTCGGCGGAGCGCTGCTGCCGTTGGACATCCGGGTCGACCAGCGGACCAGTGTCGGCCTGATCGCCCGGTGGCTGGCTGGTCGGGGCGTGCGGTTCCATTGGCGCACAACAGCTCACCTCATCGAACCCGGTGAGGTGGTGACCAGCCGCGGCCGGGTGGAGGCTGCCCGCGTCGTGGTCGCGGTCGGCCACAACGTGGACCGGCATTTCCCAGATCTGGCCGATCAGTTCGAGGTGCGCCGGTGCGCGCTGCGCATGCTGCGCGTGGACAATCCTCATGGGCGCGACATCCGCCCGGCCGTTTTGAGCGGGCATTCACTGCTGCGCTACGACGGCTTCGCGCTGTGCCCGACCTTGCCCGAGGTTCAGGCGCGGATCGCACGCGAGCACGCTCCGCTCGTCGACATCGGACTGAACCTGATGTACACCCAGCGACCGGACGGATCGCTGACGATCGGCGACACACACGCCTACCACAACACTCTCGACCCGTTCGAGGACAACGAACTCGACCGGACAGTGCTGTCCGAGACAGCGCGTTTCCTCGGCGTACCAAGCCTTACCGTTCGCGAACACTGGCGTGGCGTCTACGCGTCCGCGCCGCAGCCGTACCTCGTGGCCAGTCCGGCCGACGGGGTCCGGGTCGCCGCCGTGACCTCCGGGATCGGCATGACCACCGCGTTCGGGCTCGCCCCGGACGTTCTCGACACGTTGTGAAAACAGGGAGCTGGAACCCCATGCGCGCACTTCTCGGTGTGATCGCGTTGCTGTGCTTGACTGTGACCGCGTGCGGCGGTTCGCCCGCCGCGAGCGGGGCGTGCCCGGACGGCCGGATCCGGTTCGGCGTCGAGCCGTACGAGGACCCCGCCAAACTCAAGCCCGCGTACGAAGTCCTCGCCAAAGCGTTGCAGACCAAGCTGAACTGCCCGGTCGAACTGCAGGTCGTCGAGGACTACTCGGCCGAAGTGCTGGCGATGCGCAACGGCAAGCTGGAGATCGCCCAGTTCGGTCCGCTCGGCTTCGTGTTCGCCAGCACCAAGGCCAACGCCCAAGCGCTCGCTTCATTCGCCGACGCCACCGGCAAGCTGACCACGTACACCGCCGGTATCTGGGTCCCGGCCGCCTCCCCGGTGAAGTCCATCAACGACCTGCCCGGCAAGACCGTGGCGCTGTCCAGCCCAGGATCGACATCCGGCGACGCCTTGCCCCGCTTCGCTTTCAAGGACATCAAAGACGTCAAAGTGGACTACGCGGGCGGTCACCCCGAGGCCATGCTGGCCCTGACCAACGGAAAAGTGGACGCCGCGGAGATCAACAGCCAGCAGGCCGCGAGCGCGAAGGCGGCGGGTGCCTTCGATCCGTCGAAGTTCCGGCAGATCTGGACATCGGCGCCGATCCCCAACGACCCGATCACCGTCCGCGGCGACCTCGACCCGGCGTTGACCGGCAAGATCCGCAAGGCACTGCTGGAACTGGGACCGTCCGATGTGGCCCAGGTCGGCGCTTTCCTCGACGTCACACCGCCCGGACCACTGGTGGCCGTGACAAAGGAGACCTACCAGCCACTGTTCGACCTGGCGGCCGCACTGGGCTTGACCGAGAACGACGTATGAGCATCGAAATCCGAGGACTGCGAAAGTCCTTCACCGGCAAGCAGGTGCTCGCCGGTGTGGACCTGACCGTCGCGCCCGGCGAGTTCGTCGCGGTGCTGGGCGCGAACGGATCAGGAAAGTCGACGGTGCTCCGATGCGCGGTCGGCCTGCAACAGCCGGACGCCGGCACCATCGAGATCGACGGCGGCGCGGCCATGGTGTTCCAGCAGATCCACCTCGTCAACCGCCGGACAGTGCTGGACAACGTATGTTCCGGAGCGCTCGGCCGGTTGAAGTTGAGGCAGTCGGTCTTCTTCCCGCGCCCGGTCCGGGAAGAGGCGATGGAATGCCTTGCTCGGGTGGGGTTGGCGGATCGTGCTTCAGAGCGGGCCGGAAGGCTGTCGGGTGGGCAGCAGCAACGGGTCGCGATCGCTCGGGCGTTGTGTCAGCGTGCCAAGGTGATCCTGGCGGATGAGCCGGTGTCCGCTTTGGACCCGAGTGCGGCCGAGCAAGTGGTGTCGTTGCTGGCTTCGCTGGCGGATGAGGGAATGGCAGTACTGGCGGTGCTGCATCAACCGGAACTGGCGCAAAGGTTCGCGCACCGAATAGTGGGGATGGCCCAGGGAAAGGTGGCCTTCGAACGGAAGGCTGCGGACTTGAAGGCGGCCGAAGTGGCTTCGCTGTACCCAGCAACAGGTACAGTCTCGGCAATCGCGCCAGGCTCGCCACCGGCGCCTGACTCACCGACTGCGACATCTTTTGACTCTGCGACCTCACTCCCCCGAGGCAGCCGATGAAGCCGCCGACTCGCAAAGCCCCTTCTCCGCTTGCCTTCATCGTCATCGCGGTCCTGATCGGCATCCACGTCCTTGCCTGGCAAGGCACCGGGTTCTCCCCTGGCGCCCTGGTCGAAGGATGGCGGGGGATGGCCGACTTCCTCGACCAGTCCTTCCCACCCGACCTCGGCGTCCTCACCGAAAGCCTCGAAGCCGCCGTCATCACCCTCTACATCGGACTCCTCGGCACCACGTTCTCCATCCCCTTCGCCCTGCTCCTCGGCATCCTGGCGGCCCGCGTGACCACGCCGAACGCCTGGACCTACCAGGTCGCCCGATCCATCCTGTCCGTTCTGCGGTCCGTTCCGGACGTCGTATTCGCGTTGATCTTCGTGACCGCGGTCGGGCTTGGGCCGTTCGCCGGTGTGCTCGCGTTGGTGTTCCACAACACCGGGGTGATGGGCAAGCTCTGGGCCGAGGCGATGGAGGAAACCGATCCTGGGCCAAGGGAAGCGCTGCGTGTCGCTGGGGCGTCCGGGGCTCAGATCGCCGCGAACGCCGTACTGCCGGCTGTCCTGCCGCAGATGGTCGGGCTGCTGTTGTACCGGTTCGACGTGAACGTGCGCTCCTCGCTCGTCCTCGGGCTGGTGGGCGCGGGCGGCATCGGGTTCCTGATCAACCAGTCCATCAAGCTGTTCCGGTTCGACCAGATGGTGACGCACATCATCGTGGTCGTCCTCGTTGTGGTGATCGTCGACCAGCTCTCGGCGTACGTCCGGCGGCGCCTAGCGTGAACTGCCCAGGCACACGAACGGACGCCGGAACGGGTCGACGGCGATCGTGTCGGCCAGTGCCACGGCAGGACTCGCGCCTGCGGCCAGGCGGCGATGGTAGTCATCCATCGCCGCCGCCGACGCGTGGTCACCCACTTTGCTCAGCGGCGCGATGACCGTCTGCGATCCGCTTGCCAGCAACGCACTTGCGAACCCCAAGGGCTCGTCGCCCGGCCGGATCCGGTTCAACGCCAGCTCGCACGCGGCGAGGACGACGTGTTGCGGCGGTCGTTCCAGTTCGGCGATCTCGTGGGCGAACAACGCTCCGTCGGCGAGTTCGAGCTTGGAGAACAAGGCGTTCTCCGGTTCGTGTGCGCCGTGCGCCGCGATGTGTGCGAGGCGGGCGCCGTCGAGTGCCTTGAGCACAGCGGAAACCTGGGCTGTCGTACCGGAGATCAGCTGTGCCGTCTGGTGGTGCGTGGCCAGCTTGTCGATCTCCCCGACGGCAGCAGGCAATCCGAGCGTTCGCACCAACACCGTGTGCCCGTTTTGCCGCGTCGACGCGCGTTCGGCCGCCAACCACGCCGTCGCCGATGGTGCGACGACCGTCGGCCGGCCGTGCAACGAAGGCAAAACACCCCACGGAACACCGTAAAGCGCGCCAGTTGGCACGACTACGAGGTCGCGGTCGCCGATCAGCTGCCCCAAAGGACGCGCGATCTGACTGTCTATCTGTTCGGCTTGTTTGCGCGCCGAGACGGACACCACCTGCACCATGGGAGTGGGCAAGTGGTCCGGCGCCAACGCGTTGAGGTCCACGTTGAGCATCCGCGCGTGTTTTCCGGCCATCGTCGCCGACCCGAGATTCACCATGCGGATGTCGCCGTCGACCAACACCACGGCCACCAGCGAGTCCTCGGAGGCGACAAAGCTGACCAGCGCGCGATCCTTGAGCCGCTCAGCCACCTCGGTCAAGTCCGCGACCGGCCGGGATTTGCCCCATCGGCCCGAATGCCAGCCAAGCCGGTGCGCTTCGCGCAGCCGCTCGTTGCGCCGCGACTTCAACGCGGCGGTGGGGTGACCGTCGTGCTGGGCCTGGTGAATCGACTGGGTCAGGTTCCGGACTTCGGCGATCCGCTCGATCAGTTCCGGGTCGCCGCCTGCGATCGGCTCGTACCGATATGTCTGGGCACGGGTCCGTTCGAGCCATTCGAAGATCCGCTTCGGGTTCCCGCCTGCCAACGCCAGCCGTACGGCCAGATCCCCCAGTTCCTGGCCATGCGCGGCGGTCCCGGACACCAGCTCGAGCCCACCCATGCGGTCACGGACCTTTTCCAGTTCCTGTTGGGCGACCTTGATCTCGTCGAGTGCCTTGGCCTGCGTGCCCTGGGCGGCGGCGAGTTCCGCCCGGCACAGACGGCGCAGCATGCGCTGGTCGATCGGAGTGAGCTGGCTCGGCCGTGGAATCCGCTGCACCAACTCGGCCGCGCGCTTGAGTTTGCCGCGGCGGATCTCCAGTCGTGCGGCCAGCATTCGCGCCACAGCTGCCTGATCAGCAAGTCGAGGCGCGGGCATGGTGCGCGCGATACGCAACGCGCGCTCGGGCAGCGCGGCAGGAATGTCACCGGATCGCAGGGCGTCCTGTACGTCCGCTCGCAGGCCGACGAGAGCGGCGTTCGCGACGCAGGTCTCGCACCCGAATCGGCGCATTCGCCGTCGTGCCACGCCTGCCAGCTCCCGCGCCACATCCAGCTCGTCGTTCATCAACGCCGCCGTGGCACGGTACAACTCGACATCGGCCAGGTCCCGCGAGCCGCTTTGCTGCTCGCGCATCACAGGCAGCACCTCGTCGAGGTGCTTGCCCGCCTCGACCGCCAGTCCCGCGGTCAGCAACGCCTGGGCTTGGTGCAGCCGGAGCAGCGCGGGCACTGTGACGCCCAAGGTGCCGTAGATCCGTTCGCTTTCCTGATAAGCGCGCAGTGCGGCCGGCACATCTCCGGTACGCAGTTCCAACGTTCCCAGCGGCCGGCGGATATCCGCGGCCGGTGTGGGCAGGTCATGGTGTTCGGCGAGCTCGACGGCCCTGGTCAGGTCTTCCCGCGCCCGGCGTACGTCACCAAGGCGGGTATACGCCAATCCTCTTGTCGACAAGGTGTTGAGAAAGATCTCGACCAGCGGGCGCGGATCGTCCGAGCGCGCGATGCAGCCCTCCAGGTATCTGATGGACGCGTCGAAGTAGGCGATGCTCTCCTGGTTTCGCCCGGCTCCCATGAGCAGCAGGCCGTAGTTGTGGTGCAGCGGGTCGAGCAGTTCCTCGCGCATCGCCTCGTCGTCGATGGTCTGGATCATCAGCCGGACGTCGTCCAGCCGGGCCAGCCCTTCGGCGGCGCCACCCAGTTCGGACTCCACGAAAGCCAGCGAGCAGGCCAACCGGATCCGGATGCGCAACCACTCGACGTAGTGCTCCGCGGCGACGGGATGGATGGAGTCCAGCAGCGTCATCCCCCGCCGCAGCATGCGTGCTCCTTCGTGCTGCCGTGAGGAACACGCGGCGTCCAGGCCGGCTCGGTGCAGCTCACTCGCTTCGCGAAGGATCTCGGACGGACCGGACTTCGTCACAGGCACCCCTCTATGACAACACAGCCCGTAGTCAAATGGAGCCCGCCTACTGGGAGAAACCCACCAGGCGGGCCATCACGCTCGGTATCCGACCTTACCGGGGGCAGCCGCCGGAGCACTGGATACCCGGGTGGGTGGTGCCGTCCGGGTGCAGGTGCGTGTGCGTCGGGCAGTCGGGCTCATCGGTCTGCGGTGCCGGCTCGGTCTTGGGCTCGGCAGGAGCGGTGGCAGTGGCGGCCGGGGTGGCGCCTGCGGCCTCGTCCTCGCCCGGGTAATCGATTTCTTTGGTGCTGGTGGTCACGCTGATCTTCCTCCCCTAATTGATCTGCCTTTAGGCCAGACGTGGACTCGGCGTCACTCGGTGTCGCTTCTCCGTCCACTGTTCGTCGGCCCCTCGCGCCGCGAACGGGCTAATACTGACACAACGGAGCAATGATCGGTGAGAGTATTTTTACTCGGTGTAGCTCGATCGCGTTACGGATGTTCCGACGCCGCAGCGGACGCACCGGTTCCCGTGCGCACCAAAAAAGGGACCATCCAATTGGACGGTCCCTTCTCGGCCGGCAGCGGCTAGCGGTTCGTCGCGGTCGCCCGGATTTTGTTGATCACCAAGGCATCTGCCCACTCGGCATGCCCGCGTAGGCAGAGCCGATCCAGGCTTCGTCCACACGCAACCGCTTGTAGCGGGTGCTGTCACTGGAAGCGGCATGGGTGTTCACGATTTCCACCCGGACATGCCGGGCGGTCGTGGCCGGAATGTCGATGAACTGGACACCGCGATGGCTTGGCAGCGTGCCGGTTTTGACCGCCGAACCCCAGTTCGTCCCGTCATTGCTGACAAAAACCCGGTAATTCCGGATACGGGCCGACTGTTCGGTCGCCGACCGGGCGTAGCTGACCGAATCCTCGCGCTGGTTGATTCCAACGTACTGGATGCGTTTGGCGCTGCCCAGATCGAAATTCAACGACACCGGAGTCGTCTTGTTGCTGTCCCAATAGGTCAGGTAGTTGCCGTCGCCCGCGGCCGAAGCGGCACGGCCACTGGCCGAAGCCGTAGCGCTGAGCACCACACCGCTATGGATTCCCTCACGGCCGGTGGTCTCCACTTTGAACACGGTGTCGTACTGGTCCCAGTTGGACACACCGGTGAGTGTCACCGTGCCGCCGCTCTGCGAGAACGACACCGCCGCACCGGTTCGCAGGTTGGTCACCCGGCTGACCTTGTAGCCGTTGTCCCGGACGCGAAGCGTGCTGCCGGACGGCCGGGTCAGCACGTGGATGTAGTGCAGGTTCGGGTTGTTCTTCTTGATCGTGGTCACGCCGTGCGCGCCGTCGTTCCAGAAACCGGGCTTCAGGCCGCCGTACATGTAGCCGCCGCCCTCGGTGCCGTCGAGCGACTCCCAGATCTGGTCGAGGTAGCCGTTCAGGAAGGTGTTGTACGCCTCCTGGTTCGACGGGAACCGGCCGTTGACCATCGCGGTCTCGGCCATGTTGGACTTCACCGACGAGCCGGAGTTGGTGATGTAGCGGCCGATGTTGAGCCGGTAGTCCACTTGCGAGTTCGAGCCGCTGTACCACCACGCGCCCGAACTGGGCAGCTTGTAACAGGCCTCGATCAGCCGGGGCGCGGCCGTGTAGACCGCCTGTGGATAGTCGTAACTCGGGGACATGCCGGTCTTCTGCTCGTTGGAGATCGTGTCCATGATCGGCGTGTCTTCGTTGTTGTTGCTGAGCGTCAGGTCCGGGCGGTCACGCCGGATCCGCTCGTAGAGGCCGTTGCGCTCCCAGTAGGCGTTGTCGTTGTCGATCCAGAAGCCGGCCATCGCCGGGTATTCGGCCTGCGGGTAGCGCTGCATCACCTCGACGATCCGGTCGTAGCTGAACTCACCGAAGCCGTCCCGGGTGGTGATGTTGACGGTCCGCCCTTTGTATGCGGAATACGCACTGGAGTTCAGCCAGCTGCCGGAGGACAGGCCTTCCTGGTGCCACTGCGGGTCATCCGTCATGTACACCAGCACTTTCACGCCCTGCGCGCCGGCGGCCTTGATCAGTTCGCCGAGGAAGTCGCGCTTGGTCGAGCAACTGCCCGGGACTTTCGACGGCCAGGCCGTCGCGTACCCGAGCCTGCTGTGGAACGACGCGAACACGAGGTACTGGGCGTGCACCTTCTTCGCCTCGTTCACCCAGTACTGCGGTGTCCAGCCGCCGTTGGTGACGGCCGACTCCCATGCGCTGCAACTGGTGTAGCCGGGCGACGTGCGCATCCCCCAGTGCAGGAACAGCCCGGCCTGCGAGTCTCGAAGCCATTGCTGGCGTGGATGTTGCAACTCCGCTGATGCCGTCGGCGCGCTCACCAAGCCGACCAGCATGATGATCGCCGCCAAGATCCCTTTGCGCGACACGGCTTCCTCCCATGTGGGTATGGTCAAGCCCGGGCGCGGCGGCATCCCGCGATTGGTCTACTCCACTCAGGCCCGCCTAGTCAAGACTCCCCTCCGACCTCTATTCCCGCTCATAGGAACAAATGCCCCTTTATGGGTTCAGAAGACGTAAAACGTCGGAGCTCTCTTCTTGACGAGGGTCGGTCGATGGAGTAGACCCTACGTATGTAACCGTTTTCGCTCGGTTACATCGAACAGGGTGCACCACCGGCCTTCACCGCGTCAGTCAAGGGAGACCGACAGTGAGCAGCAGGCACACGAGACGCGACGTCCTTCGCGGCGTCGGCCTCGTTGCGGGCGGAATGCTTGCCGGAACCGGTTTCGCACTGTCGGCACTGCCTGCCGCCGCTGAGGTCGAGCCGCCACACCAGTGGAGACTGGTACCGCAGATCCTGGCAAGGATCCGTCCGCCCACGTTCCCGCACCGGATCTTCCCGATCACCGCGTACGGCGCCGTGGGCGATGGACGGACCAAGAACACCAACCCGATCAATAACGCGATCGAGGAATGCAGCCGGAGCGGCGGCGGGCGTGTGGTCGTCCCGGAAGGCACGTTCCTCACCGGCGGCATCCGTATGCGCACCGGCGTCGACCTGCACCTCGCCGAGGGCGCAACCCTGAAGTTCAGCAACGACCCCAAGGATTTCCTTCCCCTCGTACTGGTGCGCTGGGAAGGCACGCTCTGCTATAACTACCAAGCGTTCATCTACGCCTATCGGCAACGCGATATGGCGATCACCGGATCCGGCACCATCGACGGCGACGCGCCCAACGGGCCATGGCCGAGCTGGGGTGCGGGATCCACGCCAGAGCTGCGCAGGATGGGCGAAGAGGGCGTACCCGTGGAACAACGGATCATGGGCGAGGGCAAACGCATGCGCCCCAACATGATTCAGTTCATTGACTGCCAGAACCTGTTGTTCCAAGATGTGTTCCTGCGCAACCCAGCAATGTGGACACTGCATCCGGTCTTCTGCACCAACGTGACCGTTCGCAACGTCCACATCTACTCTACGAACTCGCAAGGCGATGGCGTCGATCTCGACTCGACGAGCTACGCGCACGTCATCAACTCGCGGTTCAACACGAATGACGACTGTGTCGTCCTCAAATCTGGTCGGGATGCCGACGGGCGGCGGATCGGCATCCCGACCTCCAACGTGGTGGTCGAACGCTGCAAGTTCTCCGGCCGATGGGGTGGGATCACCGTCGGCTCGGAGATGTCCGGCGGAGTGCGCAACGCGTTCTGCCAGGACTGCGAGATCAACGCGCCCGACTTCCCCGGGCGCTACCCGATCAAGCATGCGCTGTACATCAAGACGAACAAGGACCGCGGTGGCGTCATCGACGGTATCCACTTGCGGAACATCAACGGCCGCAACGTGGAACGCGAGATCCTGTTCGTCAGCATGTACTACAGCAGCGGCGGGTCGGGCACGCACTTCCCGCAGATCAACAATGTCACGGTCGACGGCATGACGATCGCCGGCGGCCGCAAGGCCATTCACTTCGATGGCTTCCCCGAGAGCCACATCCGTGACGTGACGATCGCCAACAGCGAGTTCACCGGAATCGTGGAACCCAACACCATTCGCAACACGGACAACATCGTGCTGCGCAACGTGCGCATCAACGGCTCTCTTGTGGACTGACGCCTCCTCCCTGCACTCGAAGAGGTCAGCATGTCGCAATTCTCCCGTAGGTCAGTGCTGCTCGGTGGAACCGCGGCGGTGTTCGCGGCCGGATCGCCTGCGTTGGCGGCGCCTTCGCCACGGATCGATCCCGACTGGTCAGTCGAGGTGGTTCGGTCCACAATGGCGCGACACACGCCGTCCTCTTTAGGCGGTTGGGGCTACACCCGAGGGCTGTACCTCTACGGGCAGTACCTGGTGTACAAGCGAACCGGCACGCAGTCGTACTTCAACTACATCAAGTCCTGGGTGGACAGGTTCGTCGACAGCAGCGGGAACATCGGCAACAGCTTCAACAACCTTGACTCGATGCGGTCCGGCCAGTTGCTGCCCATCCTGCACCGGGAAACCGGACAGCAGCGGTACAAGACCGCGGCCGACAAGGTCCGTAACCGGTTCAACAGCTATCCGCGGACATCCGACGGCGGCATGTTCCACGCCACCAGCAAAGTCGGGCAGCTGTGGGCCGACGGTGTCTACATGGCACAGCCCTTCATCGCCGACTACGCCAAGCAGTACAACCAGACCTACGGTTTCGACGAGGCCACTCGCAACATGGTCGCGTACTTCACGCACCTGAAGGAAACCAACGGCCTGCTGTACCACGCTTACGACGCCGACGGATCCGAGTCGTGGGCCAAGAACCCCGGCCGCCATTCGGCGTACCACTGGGCCAGGGCGATCGGCTGGTTCGGCATGGCCGCCATCGACATCCTGGAAGTGCTGCCCGCCACTCACCCTCGCCGCCAGGCGCTGATCGACATGATCAAGCATCTGGCGGTTGGCTACCAGCGCTTCCAGGATCCGGCGACCGGCCGGTGGTGGCAGGTGGTCGACCGCGGCACGACCTCGGGGAACTGGCTGGAGACGTCGGCTTCGGCGATGTACACCTTCATGCTGTCCCGCGGCGTGGAACGCGGTTACCTCGACCCGAGCTACAAAGCCGTTGCCAGCAAAGGATATCAGGGCGTACTGGCGAAGATCTCACTCGGCTCGGACAACCGGACGAACCTGCGGGACATCTCCGAGGGCACGAACGTCGGCAACCTGAGCTACTACTTCGATCGCAAGCGCAACACCAACGACTTCCACGGCCTGGGCGCCTTCCTGATCATGAACGAACAACTGATGAGAACCGGGGGCTGATCCAATGCGGCGGCTACTGGCGATTTCGGCGGCCGCGGCGGCACTTGCCGTGTATTCGGGTGGTGCGTCACCCGGGTACACGGCTTCTGCCACGCCGGGCCTTTCCTGGACAGTCGAGCACTCCCCATTCCGCTTGGTTTATACGAACTCGGGCAAGCAGATCACAGCGCAACTGTCCGGAATGGGCTACCGGCTCGCTGATGGAACAGCGCACACCTTGACCGCGTTGCGTTCTTCCACTGGCGGCACGTACACAGTGGACACCTCCGAGCCTGGCCGCAGCGCGACGGTCAACGTGACGCGGACGGATCGTGGTCTGCGGGTGTCGATGTCGTTGCAGCCCGCCACGGATGTCGTGCAGGTTTCCGAGACCTTGGTCGGCTCCACTTCGGAGCATTTCCTCGGTGGTGGCGCGCACACGATGTTCATCGACCTGCGCGGCAAGACCCTGCTGAACAAAGCGGTGTTCGTCGGTGCCAGCAACTTCGGCAAGTGCAACAAGAACGGCGCCCCGACACCGTTCTTCATCAGCTCGGCCGGCTACGGCATCTACCCCGACACCACAGCAATCGGACGGTTGGCATTCCCCAACGCGGCACCGGACACGCACTGCAACGACGCTCCCGCCCCTTGCCCGGTCTCGTTCAACCAACCCGACCGCATCCAGCTGTGCTTCAAGACAAACCGCTTGGACTACGAGGTCTACGCCGGTGATCCGGCGGCCGTGACCACGTCGTACTTCAAGCGTGTCGGAATGCCGACTTTGCCGCCACCGCGCCAGTTCGCGATGACGAAGTGGCGCGACAAGATCTCCTCGCAGGCAGAAGTGATCGAGGACATGGTGGAACTTCAGAAGCGCGGCATTCCACTGGACACGATCTGGATCGACAACCCCTGGGAGCAAGGCCCGGCGGGCGGGCGCGTGACGTATGCCTGTATCGGTGCGTTGACGTTCGACAACCAGCAATTCCCCGACCCGGCCGGAATGATCTCCCAGCTGCGTGCCGGTGGCGTGAGCCTCGGAACCTGGGTGGCACCCTTCTTGAGCAAGCAGTCCGACGGAAAGCCTTGCGTCAACGACTATCCGGCAGGCTCATTCGTCCAATCGGACCGGACGAACGTGTGGGACATCGACCTGACCAACCCGGTGGCGCGCGCGCACTTCGAGGCCAAGCTGGAAAAGCTCTTCCGGATGGGCGTCAACATGGTCAAGGGCGACCGCGGAGAAGAGCACAACTTCGAACAGTCGACCTTCGCAGGCGGCCCAGGCACACTGGTACACAACACCTATCCCCTGCTGTACGCCGAATCCGTCGCCCGGATGCTGCAGAAGGTCCACGGCGACGACTACGCGATGCTGTTCCGTGCCGGATACGACGGAATGCCCAAGGTCCTACGTGGATCATGGATGGCCGACGCCGACATGAGCTTCGACGGGCTGCGACTGACGCTTCGGCGTGGCGTCAACAACTCGTTCACCGGGCACCCGGTCTGGGGCTCGGACACCGGCGGATACCGCAGGGTGGCCGACGACTCGCCTTCGCCGTCGTTGTTCACCCGCTGGGCCCAGCTCTCGGCGATCTCACCGGTGTTCCAGGTCGGCGGTCCCGGGCGTAACGCCACCCCATGGGTCTACGACCAGGCCACTGTGGACCGCTTCCGGCGCGCGGCGATCCTGCACTACGAGCTGTTCCCGTACCTCTACCGGCTGGCGCAGCAGGCGTCGGTCACCGGAGTTCCGATCACCCGGCCGATGGCGTTCGACCATCCGCACGAAGAAGCGGCATGGCAGGCCGACCAACAGCTGATGATCGGCGAAGACCTGCTCGCCGCACCGGTCACAGCGGACCGCGCCGAAGCTGACGGAGCGGCGGGCAGGCCAACCCCAGTAGACGTCTGGCTGCCCGCAGGCAAATGGATCGACCTGCACAACGGCAACGTGGCCGAAGGCGGTCGGTGGTTGATCCGCGAGTCCACCTTGGACGAGTTCCCGCTGTACCTGCGCGCCGGTGGCGGGATCGCATTCAACCAACGCGACCCGAACATCTGGCCGACACCATGGGGCCTGAACGACATAAACCCCAAGGACCGAACCGGCTGGCTCATCTCACCCGACGGCGGCACATCGGTCACGAACCACAATGGTGGCAAGGTGGAAACCCGGCGAATGGGCCGATTCCTGGAAATCCGAGTCTCCGGCTCGGCCAAGGAAACCCAAATCACCATCCCCGGCCCAGCCCCAATACTGGCATCGATCGACGGCAGCCATCCCGTGCCCCGCTCATCGCCAGAACAACTACGCGCCAAAGCAACCGGCTGGACCACGAAGGACGCCCCCTTCGGCGGCACAATCCTGAAGGTCCCCGGAAACGCGAAGATCCTGTTGGTGATGGCTTAGGTAGAGAAAGGGCGCGCCCCAAGCACAGAAAGGCGCGCCCTAAGCAGTAGTCGGCGCCACACAGCAGCGCGCCGAAAGCAGGCCCAGCGTGCGGCTCACTATGCCGGAAAGCGCATTTCATGGTGCCGGAACGGTGGACACGATGTGCCGGAACGGTGGACACGGGGTGCCGGAGTGGTGGACACGGCTGTCAGGTTCGCCGGCGGCGGGCGGCCCAGATGATGAGCACGATGCCGCCGGCGACACATACCAGGCCGATGCTGGTCCACAGCCGTTCCCCGGTCATGAAGCTGCCGGTGATGTAGCCGAGACCCTGGCCGGTCCACACGCCGCCCACCAGGATCAGCAGGACGCCGAGGACGATCGGGAGCCACTTACTCATACATCATGGTCTCACCATGAAGTCCCGTTCCGCGAGCGGACGGTCGACGACCCGCACATCCCCGATCCAGCCGTAGAACGTCTTGTCGATCTTCCGGTCGTACGTGTACGCACCCATCAGCCACACGTCGTTGGCCGTGGAAATCCCGACAGCCGGGGTCGATGGATTCCGCAGCAGCCGAGCGCCATCGACGTACAAGGTCGTGGACCGGCCGTCATTGACCACAGCGACGTGCCACCACTTGCCCAAAGGCAGCTCATGCCCCCAGTTCGTGGAGATCCCGTTCTGGTTCAACGGGAACGTCGCCCACTGCAGAGCATGCCCATCGGACAGGCTCAAAGTCGCCACGGGCTCGCTGGGGTCATCGCCCGTCTTCCCGGCGTCACGACCAGTGCCGAGCCGGGAAAGCAAAGCACCCCAAGCATGAGAACTGTTGAAGTCCGTTGGCAGCTTGCAGAACGCCTCGATCGTGTATCCACGTTGGAACGTGGCCTTGTTCAGCGGCGCACCGGCCACAGTCTTGAAGTACGCCCCATCAAGGAAAACGCTGCCATGCCCAGGCTGTGACGCATGGTGCTCAGACGACCAAGTCGGACTACCCGTAACGACAAGGTCATTACCGTTGCCGGACAAGTCACGAAGATCGCGTGAGTCGAACCGCCAGTACGCCACCGTCCCCGGAATCACCATCTCACGGGCCGGGCGAGGCGGAACCGGCGGAACCGGCGCGAAACCGGAGAAGCGCTTGGTGAAGTCGATCTCCACGCTGAAGTAATCCAGCGGCCCGGATCGCTCGATCTCCTGCTGCGCCAAGACATTCAGCTTGCGCTGGGCGAGCAGCCACGGCGAGAACGTCTCCACGTCGATCACGCCACGCGCCAGATCGAAGTGGTACAGCCGGATCATCGCGCTGCCGCCGTAATACCGGTCCTGGTAGTTCGTGATGTGCGCGTGCACGTCGTTTCCCGCGCTGTTGCGCAACACCGTCCGTCCGGGTGGCCAGAAGTGCCCGTTCAACGTCAAGAAGATCTGGTCGTTGTCCTTGACCAGGTCGTTCCACAGGCGCTGGCCGAAGTCCGACAGCACCGCGTTTCCGTCACCGCTGTCGGCGTGCACGAACTCATGGGTCGTCAGAATGACCGGGCTGCGGGGGTGCTTGCGCATCACATCGCGCGCCCAGGCGATGCTTCCGGCCGACGGACGCCAATCCAGCACCAGGACAACCCATTCCCGGCCTGCGGCACGGAAAACATGATACGAGTTGTAGCCGTCACGAGTCGCGCCACGGAAAGTCGGGCTGTTGCGGAACCGCGCCGGGCCGAAGTTGTCCAGGTACGGGCTCGGGCCACGCTGGTCGTCCTTGGACGCGTCGATGTCGTGGTTTCCGGCGAGCACACTGTACGGGAACCGGTCGAGAATCCGGAATGTCCGGCTGATCGAGGAGAACTCGGACGCGAGGCCGTTCTCGGTCATGTCACCGAGGTGGGCGACGAAGACCGTGTTGTGCTCGCGTGCGCTGTCCACAATGTAACGAAGCGACGCCTCGAGTGGCGCTGCGTCACCGCGATCACGGTCGTAGAGGTACTGCGTGTCCGGGATGACCGCGAGGGTGAACCGTGGACTGTCCGTGTCCGGCCGGGACCCGCCGAACGGCGAGGCCGCAGCCGGAGCGGGCAATGCGGCGGCAGCCGGGATCAGCCCGGCACTCAGAAGAAAAAGACGTCTGCTGGATGACACGGCGGGAAACTACGTCCCGGAAAAGAACTCGGCCCCAACGGAAAATGAATGTCTACAGCTCATACGTGTCACCGGACAGCGAACCGTCCGGCAACCGCGGCGGCTTGATCCCAGCCTGGGAGAACAACTCGCCCAGTTCCAGGTTGAGCCTGCTGACCAGCATCCGGTAATCCGGCACCGGCCGCAACTTGTCATGCATGACCGTCCGTGTGAAGGTCTGGACCTCCGAGCCCCTGGTCGGCCGCAGCCGGTTGACGTCCAGCTGCAACTCGGCGTGATCGTTGCGGCGCCAGATGGTCAGGCTCCACCACTCGCGCACGTCACCGGACATCCCGCCGTGCTGTGGCCCGCGGGGTATCCGCCACGACCATGACTCGACCCAGCTGCGCAGCTGATCGGAACTGACTTCCACGGCGCTCCCTGGGCGAGGGTGATCAATCAGGAGGAAGAGTACAACGGTCCACGCAGATCTTCCCGCTTCACCTACCCGCAACTGGAGTTGTGGTCATTGGAGTCGTGCCGTCGCCATTCGTGACTTCACCCTTATGAAACCCGGGTGAGCGCGTCCGGCGACAGCTCGGCGGGCGTACGGTAACCGGACAATCCGACAGTCAGGTCGAAGTCGGCGAGAATGCTCCGGACCGCGTGCCGCACACCGGCTTCGCCCGCATGCGCCAGTCCCCACACGAACGGACGGCCGATGAGCACCGCTTTTGCACCCAGTGCAATGGCTTTGAACACGTCGGCACCCGTCCGGACACCGGAGTCGAACAGCACTTCGAGTCGATCGCCCACCGCGCCGGCGATCGGCGGCAACGCGTCCAGCGAAGCGATTGCGCCGTCAACTTGCCGACCGCCGTGGTTGGACACGACAATCCCGTCCATTCCGGCATCGGCCGCGCGCCTGGCGTCGTCGACGTGCTGGATTCCTTTCAGCACAATCGGTCCGTCCCAGTGCTCACGCAGGAACGGCAACGCCTCCCAGTCGCGGTCGGCACCGGTGAACATCTGGATCCACTTCAGCACCGCCATCGGCGTGTCGTTCTCCGGCGTGTCGGCCAAACCGGACCGGAACACCGGGTCCGAGAACGGGATCGCGGTGCCGGTTCCCCGGATGAACGGCAGGTATGAGTTGTCCAGATCGTTGGGCCGCCAGGCCAACGTCCATGTGTCCAACGTGACCACAAGTGTGCTGAACCCGGCTTTGGCCGCCCGGTTGAGGATGCTGACGCACAAGTCCGGGTCGTTCGGCCAGTACAGCTGGAACCACCTGGGACCAGGGCCACTCGCCTCGGCGACGTCCTCGATCGTGGTGGACGACGCGGTCGACAGGACCATCGGCACGCCAAGCGCGCTCGCGGCACGCGCGGTCGCCAATTCACCGTCCGCATGCACGATCGACTGCACGCCGACCGGGGCCAGCAACACAGGCGCGGGCATCGGCGTTCCCAACACCGTTGTCGACAAGTCGCGCGTGGCTGCATCGCGGAGCATTCGCGGCACGATCCGCCACTTGTCGAACGCCTCGCGGTTGGCGCGCATCGTCGCACCCGATCCGGCGCCGCCCTCGACGTACCAGAACGGCCCAGGCTCCAGGATCTCGCGGGCCGACTCGGCCAGCCTGGTCGCGTCGGTGGTGAACGGGGGAACCTCGCCACCCAGGCCGTGCAGGTACAGCTCGTTCTGGTAACCGCCGAAAGGTTGGCTCATACCGTGACAACTTACTTTGGCGAAACCTACTTGGGATGGCTCCTGCGCCAGATAGCGAGCGCGGACACGACCACACTGGCCACACTGGTCACAAGAACGATCGTGAGCGGGTTCAACGTCTGCGCGCCGAGCGCGACCAGCACCGTCCACACGATCAGCAGCACCGACGAGAGCCCCAGCAGCCCGGCCGCCACCGCCAGCATCCGATGGTCGAGCAAGGTCTTCTTCACCGGCACGCCCCGCGCGAACTTCACCCACGCGCTGCCCACCACGAACACCACGAACAGCAGCAGCACCAACCCGAACCAGCCCAGCACGCTGTACGTCTCGTCCAGCCCGACCAACATCAGCACCAGACTGCCGATCGCGAGCCCGATCGACGCGCGCCGCAGCGCCAGCCACAGCCCGAGCTCCTCGATCCGGCCGAGATGCACCTGCACGACTGGTTCGGCCTGTGCGGGTGTGGTGGTCGTGCCGAGTTGCGGACGGCCGAGCCGGACAAGGTTGGTGCGGGCGTGCTGGTTCGCTGGATCGATTTTGATCGCCTCGTAGTAGGCGCGTCGCGCGGTTTCCTTGTCGTGCACGCGCAACGCCGCGTCGCCGAGGACTTCGTACGGCCGGGCCTCGTTGTTCGCCAACTGGATCCCGCGACACGCCGCGGCGAACGACTCCTGTGGATCATCCATGCCCAGCGCCTCGGCCAAAGCCACGTGACAGCGCCAGTCCTGGGAATCACGCCGCACGGCTTCGCGCGCGGACACCACGGCCTCGTCACGCCGGCCCAGTTCCATCAACGCAACGCTGGCGAGCCGGTAGCCCCACGAGCGTTCGCCGTGCCGGATCGCCTGTTTCGCCGCGTCGAGCGAGGATTCCGCGTCGCCCGCGTCGAGGTATGCGGCGCCGAGATAGCACCATGCTTCGGAGTGCGTGGGGTGCTCGTCCAGCACCCCACGCACAACGTGGATCGCCGCGTCGGAGTTACCGGCAGCGGTCAGATCGGCCGCGCGACGTAACGCGACCGCGATCGGCTCGTCGGCCATCCTGACTCCGTGGCTCGGGGTTTCGGATGACCACAGTCTTGCACTGTTAGTTGTTCGGCGGTTTCACTGAGTCCACCCCCGGACGGTTCTCGCGCCACCGTCCCCTGGTGAAGTCGGGAATCGGTTGCGGCGCGCCGCCTTGGTCGATGGATTTCGAACTCAGCGGCACGGGTGCGCTCCACACCGCGCCGTCGTACACGTCCATGTCCGGGACCAGGCCGAGCCGCATCGTCTGGATGGTGCGGTACACCATGTAGTAGTCCATTCCGCCGTGGCCACCAGGTCCGGGCGGGACGTCTGTCCACAACCAATGGTCGTAGGACTTGTACTCGTCGAAATTCGCCCATTGGTGGTTGGTGTTGCGCGGTTCGAGGTAGATCCGAGGTGGATAGTCCTCGAAAACGCCCTTCGTACCGGCGATGTGGTTGAGCCTGCTGTAGGGGTGCGGTGTGGACACATCGTGTTCCAGCCGGATGACCCGGCCTTTGGCTGTCTGCAACAAGCTGATGGTCATGTCGGATTCGACGTACCGCTCACGCCATGACGAGTCACCAGGCTCCTCATGCGCTTTGCGGTACTCGGCGAGGCCGAGCGCGGGCGTGCCCATCGACGAAATGCGCACGATCCGGTCACCGCGGTTGATGTCCATGTAGCCAGCCACCGGACCGAGGCCGTGCGTCGGATAGAGATCTCCCTTGAGGCGTGACTTGGTGTGCCACGCGCGCCGCCATTCCCCTGCGTAGTACGTGTCCGAGAACAGCAACTCACGCAGGTCATGGTTGTACGCGCCGGCGCCGTGCAGCAGTTCCCCGAACAACCCCGCGTGAACCATGCGCAGGATGCGCATCTCGTTCTGGCCGTAGCAGCAGTTCTCGAGCTGCATGCAGTGGCGTTGGTAGCGCTCTGAGGCGTCTACCAGCTGCCATAGCTCGTCCATTGATGTGGCAAACGGTGTTTCCACACCGACGTGCTTACCTTCACGTACCGACGCCAGCGCCATCGGTACGTGCCATTCCCACGGCGTGGCGACGTAGACGAGGTCGATGTCGTCGCGCCGGAGCATGTTCTCGTAGTCGTGGTCGCCCTTGGTGTAGAGCGCCGGGGCGGGTTGGCCCGCGTCGGTGACAGCCTTCGCCGCACGGGCCGCAGCCGCGGCGTTGACGTCGCACAACGCGGTGACTTTGACGCCGGGCACCGCCAGGAACGACCCGATCATGCCGCCGCCCCGGTTGCCGAGGCCGATGATCGCGACGCGGACCGTGTCGTGCCGTTCGAACGGCACGCCGACCATGCTTCGCCCCCGCTGAGGTGGGGCTTCCTGTTCCTGCGAGGCCTCGGCCTTGGCCCCCGAACCCAGGCCGAGCGCCGCACCTGCCGCGAGCAACGACCGACGGGAGACCTGATCGCTCATGACACCTCCTGCGCGAATCTGCACATTCGAGCTCGATTGCAAGCAGATTCACACAGTCAGCCGGAGGTGTCAGCCTACTTTCGGACTAAACATCCACCGTCAGGCGATGACGGCGAGCTCCTGCACGGCCTTGAACGCGTTCTCCTTGGACGCGTCGGCGATGTGCTGGAACTGCTTGAGGTGCTCGATCGTGTAGGCCAGCGTCATCTCGCTGTGGATGAAGGTCACGTCGTCCAGCCCCAGACCCTCGAAGTACTGTCGCAGCAGCGGCTCCTGATGGTCCCAGTCCTCTTTCGGGGTGCCCGGCGCGTAGGAGCCGCCGCGCGCGGTGGCCACGAACACCTTCTTGCCCGTCAGCGGCCCTTTGCCCGACTCAGGGTCAGCACGCAACTCGGGCACAAGGATGTGGTCCATCCACGTCTTGACGGTCGACGGGATCGTGAAGTTGTACATCGGCACGCCCATCAGCACGACGTCCGCGGCGAGCAGTTCGTCACGCAACGGCTTGAACTTGTCGTACTCAGCCGCCTGTTCCGGGGTGCGCTGGCCGGCCGGCGTGTTGGCCGCCGCCATGTACAGACCGGTCACGTGCCCGACTGGCTCCACCGCGAAGTCACGGTACGTATACCCGCCATCCGGATTGGCCGTCTTCCACGACTCGGCGAACGCGGCGGTCACCGGCCGGGAGTGCGAGTAGGCGCCCTGGATGCTCGAGTCGATGTGCAGCAAGTTGGTCATGCTGAGAAGATACGAATCAAGATGTTCTGAGTCAAGAATATCTTGAGTAGTGCCCATCACGTAAACTTGGAATGTGGACGAGACGGTCAAGGCAGTCGATGCGGTCACGCAGCAGTGCCTGCAGCACTCCGACGTGAACTGGCTGATCAACAGGGCAGCTCACGGCCTGCGCGAAGCCATGGACGCCGAGGCGAGCGCGCACGGGACGAGCATCCGTGGCCACATCGTGCTGACTGCCCTCGTCCAGAACGACGGCCGCCCGTACAGCCAATTGGCCCTAGGGCACGCGTTGGGCGTGGACAAAACCACGATGACAGCCTTGCTGGACAAGCTGGAGCGCTCCGGCCTGGTCGTGCGCACGCCCGACCCGAACGACCGGCGCGCACGGATCCCGGTGGTCACCGAGGCGGGCCGCGAGCTGCAGGCCAAGCTCTACGACCTGCTCAAGGCGGTCGAAGCCCGCGTACTCGACCCGCTGTCGCCCGACGAGCGCGAGACCCTCCGGTCGTTGCTGCGCAAGATCATCCCGATGGAGCACGTCGAGGGCTCGTGCATGTGAAGCGGGTGCGGATCACGCTGATCCTCGGCGCGTTATCCGCGTTCGCACCGATTTCGATTGACATGTATTTGCCGGGTTTCCCGGTGATGACGGCTCAGCTCGGCTCGTCCGCGTCGGCGATCCAGCTGACGCTGACCGCGTTCGTGATCAGCCTCGCGCTCGGGCAGGCGATCGCCGGGCCACTGTCCGATGCTTACGGACGGCGACGGCCGTTGATCTTCGGGCTCGTGCTGTACGCCGTCGCTTCGGTCGCGTGCGCCTTCGCTCCGTCGGCGTACGCGTTGGTCGCTTTCCGGGCTGTACAGGGATTGGGCGCGGCAACAGGGATCGTGATCGCGCGTGCCGCGGTCCGGGACCTGTACTCCGGCACGGCGCTGGCCCGGTTCTTCTCCAGCCTGATGCTGATCACCGGGCTGGCTCCGATCCTGGCGCCGGTGATCGGCGGCGAACTGCTGCGGTTCACGTCCTGGCGCGGGATTTTCCTTGTCCTGTCGGTGTTCGGCGCGCTTCTACTGCTGTCCACTGTGCTCGGTCTGCCTGAGACACTGCCGGAAGAACGCAGGCAACCCGCCCGGCTCGGCCCGGTGCTGCGGTCGTACGGCAGACTGATCCGGAACCGGTTGTTCCTCGGGTACTGCTTGACTGCCGCGCTGCTGTTCGCGGCGTTGTTCGCGTACATCTCGGGATCGCCGTTCGTCCTGCAGGACGTCTACGGCCTGACGCCACAGCAATTCAGCTGGGTGTTCGGCGCGAACTCGGTGGGAATCATCATCGCCGGGCAGCTCGGCGGCTGGCTGGTCGCCCGCTTCCCGCCGCGTCGCCTCGTGGCCGCGGGTCTCGCCATGGGTCTGACCGGTGGTGCCGGGCTCGTGGCCGCGGTCACCACCGGTGCGGGGTTGGTTCTGATCCTGATTCCGTTGTTCCTCATCGTGTCCAGCGTCGGCATCGTGATGCCGAACGCCGCCGCGCTCGCACTGGCCGATCAGGCGGACAACGCGGGTGCGGCGTCCGCGCTGATCGGGATCACCCAGTTCATCGTCGGCGGCAGCCTCGCACCGCTGGCCGGGCTCGGCGCGCTGGCCATGGCGGTGCTGATGGCCTCGTTCGCCGTCGCGTCGACGCTGACCTTCGTCGTGCTAGCTCGTCACCAGGCGAACCGCCAGGACGATGATCACTCCGCTGGAGACCAGCGCGGTGATCAGCCGGCCACGCGTGCCGGTGAGCACGCGTCCGACAAGGCTGCCACTGCCGGCGAGCAGCAGTTGCCAGCTTGCTGACGCCAGCAGCGCGCCGAGAACGAACACCATGCCGTGCACCAGATCCGGCACGACGTCCGCCTGCATCCCGAGTACGAGCGCTCCGAAGTAGACGATCGTGGCCGGGTTCAGGACAGTCAGCCCGAGCAGTCCGAAGTAGGCACTCCGGGCGGTGACTTCCTTGCGTTGGCTTTGCTTTCGCGCGTCGACGACTGTCTTGACAGCCATGGCGACGAGCACGATCGCCGCGGCCCAACGCATCGGTCCGGCAATGGGTTCGATCAATTCGGCCAACGCGACACCACCCAGAACCGCGGCGAGGGCGTACAAACCGTCCGCCGTCGCGACACCGAGGGCCGCAGCCGCACCAACACGCAACGAGGTTCTCGCGGTCAGGCTGATCAACAGGGCACCAATCGCCCCAACGGGGAGCGCGACCCCGTAACCAGCCACTACTCCCGCAACGAAAGCACTGATCACGACCAGCGCTCACTTCTTGGGTGTGTCGCGCCTCCAGGACACACGCTGCTGTCGGAGCGCTCCTGTCGCCGGCGCGACAGGACACTTCATCGGCAGCTCTCTCATGACTTCGATGCTAAGCACCGGGCTCAACCGATTTACCCAGGGTAACCGGACAATCACGGAAGTTCGGGACGGTCACAGACCACGGTGGACGGACGCGGGCCGCCACATCGGGTACAGCCTCGGCCCGTTCTCCGGCAACGGGATCGGGCTGCCGGTCGGCTGGAACCCGAGGTGGACGTACAGCGCCAGGTTTCGCCGGTTCGTCGCTTCGAGGTACGCGGGCATGGCCGCGATGTCCAGTTCCCGTAACCGGTGCTGGACCAATGCCGTCCCGATTCCCCTGCCCTGCAACTCGGGCAGGACCGCGACGAAGGCCAGGTAGTGGTGCGGCATCGTCGGGTGTGCCTTTTGCAGCGCACGGTGCAAAGCGTGGAAACGCGGCGCGTACGGCCCGCACATCACGTCGATGCGCTGGTCCAGATCACGCGGCATCCCGTTCGGCGGACCGAACACCGCCGGATACCACACCGAAACGCCCGACAGCTCTCCCCCGGCGAAGACCTCGCCGGCGCCCAGCGCGTGTTCGACGGCCATCGCCCAGTACGCCGGGTAGATCCGGCGGCGGTGCTCCGGGTTGGGCACCAGCCATTCGGCGATCTCACCGGTTACGAACGCCTCGCTCAGCACCCGGCTGACCGGGCCGACCGGGTGGTCCGAGCCGACGCGGAACACCTCGTGCCGGATCGGCCCCATCGCCAGGCCTGGGCTGGTGATCGACGGGATCACGCCGGAGGAATCCGTGCGCCGCGGCAGATCCTGGCTGGCGCGGCCGATCACGCTGTTGGCGCCGAGGCCGATCGCCGCGTAGGTGGCCGGCCGCCGTGACTTCAGGTAAGCGCCCCAAGCGATTCCCGCGACGCCGAACACCGCGAAGCTCGACGGCAGGATCCACACCGCGGGATGCTCCGCCGGCAGGTTGAGCAGAATGGAGTACTCGTCCAATGTCAGCCACAGCACGGCAAGCAGCAGCACCGCCGCGATACCCGGCGACACGAACTTGTGCCAGGTGTTCTCGCCGGTGTCCGTGCGCCTGCTGAAGTACCCGATCACCGAGACCGACGTCAGCGCCATCAGGATGATCACGCCGAGCCCGCCGAAGGTCGTACCGATGAACATCAGGTCGATCAACGGATCCAGCCCGATCACCGCGAACAGGATGATGACCACGAACGCCAACGCTGTCTGAGTCAGCGATCCGGCGTACGGCGAACCGGTCCGGCGACTGGTCGAACCAAGTCCGGCGGGCAACACCCGCTCGCGTCCCAGTGCGAACAAATAGCGCGCGACGGTGTTGTGGAAGCTCACCAGCGCGGCGAACAGGCTTGTCACGATCAGGATCCGGCCGATGTCCACAATCCACTGACCGAGGAAACCGGCGTTGAAGTTGAAGATCAGATCGGCCTGCTGCTCGGTGGCCGCGGCGACGATGTTGTTCGGGCCGACGCCCACGGTCAGTGCCCACGCAGAAACCGCGTACAGCACGCCGACGAACGCCACGGCGATGTAAGTCGCTTGTGCCACAGTCCGTTTCGGATCACGGCTTTCCTCGGCGTACACCGCGCCGCCCTCGAACCCCACGAACCCGGTCACCGCGGTCACGAGCAGCGCACCGACACTGGCGGTGATCAGGTTGGCTGGTGACAGCGAGTCGAAGGTGATCGTCCCACCGGCCGGGTTGGTCAGCCCGACCACGTTGAACACCAACATGATCAGGCACTCGGCGGTCAGCAGCACGGCGAGCACCCGGCTGTTGAAGTCGATCCGCAGCACGCCGAGGACCGCGATCACCAGCCACGCCCCCAGCGCCAGCGCCCACCATGGCACGTTCCAGCTGAACCACGTGGTGAGGTGGCTGGCAAGCACAGCGCCGAACCCGCCGTACAGCCCGATCTGCATCGCGTTGTACGCCACGACAGCGACGAACGATGCCCCGACTCCCGGGACACGGCCAAGGCCTTGTGCCACATACGTGTAGAAGGCACCCGCGTTGGTGATATGCCGCGACATCGCGACGTAACCCACCGCGAATAAGGCGAGCACCACGGCAATCACCGCGTACGCGATCGGGATACCGATGGTCTTCGTATTGGCGAACGCGAGCACGGCACCGCTGCCGATGACGGTGAGCGGTGCGGCCGCGGACACGATGAAGAACACGATCGACGAGACACCGAGGCGGTTTCGCGCCAGCGCGGACGACACGCGGCTGGGCCCTACTCGTACCAGCGCGGTGCTTTGCGTCGAGGAGATGGCTTTGTCTGCCACAACAGGGCTCCTTAGTCAGCGGCGACGGCCAAGCACCGCGTCGCCAACCGCGGCCTCAGTCTGCTTGGCGAGTTCCAGCAGGGGCGCCGGGAGTGCACGGCGCATTTCGTCCAATTGGGACCGTGCCCGATGCGGTCCGTGGTACCAGAGCAGCGCGGGCAGCAGGCCGGTCGAGTGCGCCAGCGCGGCCAGCGTGACGTCCTGCATCAGCTTGTGGTCCATGCTGATCCTGGTGAACTCGATTCCCGGGTGCGGCCGCGCGAGCAGGTCGTGCAGCCGGACTTCGGGAATCAGGGCCTGTTCGGCGTTGACCGCCCGGTACTGCACGGCCGGGCCGCCCCACCATTTGCGCTGCCGGACCTGGGCGAGGTGCCCGGCGACGTGCAGCCTGCTGCCCACCTTGTCGCGTGCGTCCTGGCTCAGGTACTCCAGCCAGATGCGAATGCTGTGCGGTGGTTCCATCACGATGTCCCGCAGCATGCTCGCGGCCAGCTGGTCGGCAGGCGGTGCCGGGTTGAAGACGATCACCCGGCCGTCGACGATCTCCAGCCTGCGTTCCAGCACCAGCTCGGCCAGCAGCGCGCCGGCGAGGCCGAGTTCGATTCCGGTGTCGTGCAGCCGCGGCACGATGGTGGCCGAGTCGTGGTTGTGGGCGACCAGGAAGAACTCGTCGGCAAGCCGGAGGTGGGACGAGGAACTGGGGGCTCGGCCGGTCACCGGTGCCGTTCCGAGGTACTCACCCGGCAGGACGGATATGCGATAGTTGCAACGTCAACTGTCGTGTCCGTCAGCCAGGGAGGGTCAAGCACCGCAACAGGATGCCACTGACGATCTCTGCCTTACACGATCGAACGTCTCTCGTCACCCGATTGGTCGAGTCACAATTCGTGGATATACCAAACTGTGGCCGTTGTCTGGACGTATCACCTAGTAGGCTCGGCTAGTTCAAGATCGACAACTACGGGACGGAACGGGTTCGGGAAACAATAGTGCGAAAAACCTTCGCGGACGCGTCACAGCGTTGCACTGCAGCCGTCTCATCGACGGGTAGGGAAGGCGTTGGCCGGACAACCGGGGAGGTAGGACAAAGGTGAACACCCGCAAGGAATGGTCGGTGAGCTGCCGCGACATCGCGGGTCGGCGACGCGACCTGACGGTGTTCGTCAGCGGTGGGCGCGTGGTGCTCGTCTCACCACCGGGCGAGACGGCCGTGCTGACCCCACTTGACGTGGGCAGACTGCGTGCGGCGCTGCGGGACGCGGTAGTGGACGCGTCGGTGATCCATGAGCAGTAGAGTTTGATTCCTACTCGTCAGTAGGTAAGGTTCCGTCATGACCGGATACTTCGTGACGGGCGGAACCGGCTTTCTGGGCAGCAGGCTGGTATCGCGGCTGCTCACCCTGCCTGACTGCACCGCGGTGTACGTGCTCGTACGCCCCGGTTCGCTGGCTCGGTTCGAGGAACTCGCCCGGATCTGGGACTCCGGGCGAGTCATCCCGGTGACCGGCGATCTGACCGAACCGCTGAGCGCCTCGCCACCGGGCGTGGATCACGTGGTGCACCTGGGAGCGATCTACGATTTCACCGCGCCGGCCGAGGCGAACGAAATCACGAATGTGACCGGTACCGGTCATGTGATCGAATTCGCGGGCCGGATCGGTGCCAAATGGCTGCACCACGTTTCCTCGGTCGCGGTGGCCGGTGACTATCGTGGACGTTTCACCGAACGGGATTTCGATCTCGGTCAAAACCTCCCTTCGCCCTATCACGCGACGAAGTTCGCCGCCGAGAAGCTGGTTCGTTCGCAAGACGCGGTACCTTGGCGCGTTTACCGGCCGTCCGCGGTGGTCGGTGACTCCCGTACCGGCGAGATGGACAAGGTCGACGGCCCCTATTACTTCCTGCCCGCGATAACCCGGTTGTCCCGCCTGCCCGCCCGATTGCCGCTGATCGCCCCGCACCTCGGCTCGACGAACATCGTTCCGGTCGACTACGTGGTCGAAGCGCTGGTGCACCTGATGCACCAGGACGCACCCTCCGGGTCGACGTATCACCTTGGCGCGGCACGCAACCAGTCGTTGACCGAGGTGTACAACGCCTTCGCGGCCCCGGCAGGCGCGCCTCGGATCGTTGCCAGCCCACGGGTTCCGGCGTTGGTCCGGGCGGGCCGCGCCGCCGGTTCGGCGGCCGGTCGCCTGGTCGACCGGCTGCCCGGCGGCCGCGAAGCCCGGGACGCGGTGCTGACCGAGCTCGGCATCCCGCCCGAGGTCATCCCGCACATGGTGATGGAGCCCAAGTTCTCGACTTCGTTGACGGTCGAAGCATTGGCGGGCAGCGGAATCACGTTGCCGTCCCTGTCTTCCTACGCACCACGGTTGCTGCGGTACTGGTCCTCGCACCTGGATCCGTACCGTGCCCGCCGGGCCGACCGCTCAGATCCGTTGGCAGGACGGCGAATTCTGATCACGGGGGCCTCCTCCGGCATCGGCCGCGCGACCGCGTTGGCTGTGGCTCGGCGTGGGGCGCAGGTGTTTCTGGTGGCCCGGCGCGCCGATGAACTGGAAGCCGTCCGCGCGGAGATCGTCGCGGCAGGCGGATCCGCATGGGCTTATCCGTGCGATCTGACCGACGGCGCCGCAGTCGACGCGCTGATCAAGCAGGTGCTGTCCGAGCACGAATCCGTTGACATGCTTGTGAACAACGCGGGCCGGTCGATCCGGCGCTCGGTGTACCTGTCGGTGGATCGGTTGCACGACTTCGAACGCACGATGGCGCTGAACTACTTCGCTCCGCTGCGGCTGACTCTGGGTCTGCTGCCACATATGCGAGAACGCCGGTTTGGTCACGTGGTCACGGTGACGACCATGGGTTTGCAGAGCGACACGCCCAGGTTCGCGGCCTATCTGGCTTCGAAGGCGGCGATCGAGGAGTTCGGCCGGGTCGCCGGTCGCGAGACGCTGGCGGACGGCATCACGTTCACGTCGGTCCGGATGCCTTTGGTGCGTACGCCAATGATTTCGAAGGCCGCGTACCGGGCGATGCCCGCGATGCGCCCGGAACGCGCGGCCGAGATGGTCATCAACGCGCTGGTGCACCGGAAGGAAGTCGAGAACCGGCCGGAGGGCGTGGCGATGGAGCTGGCCCGGATGGCCGCGCCCAGGACATCCCGGCGGGTCGCGAACATGCTGTACCGGATGATGCCGGAGACCGCTCCGGAGGCTCGTTCCCGCCCGCAGCCGCCGTTGGCCAGCGTGGCCGCGACCCTCACCCGCTTGCTGTGGCGCAAGCTCTGACCTGCGGTTTCAGTCCGCTGATACCTCGTTGAAACCCGGTTGATCCTCCTGGCGGTCACTCTCGCCGCCATGAATTCACCGGCGATCGCGGCCAACGGGCTGCGGAAGTCATACGGCGACAAGCTCGTGCTGGACGGGATCGACTTGACCGTTCCGTCCGGCACGGTCTTCTCGCTGCTGGGGCCCAATGGCGCGGGTAAGACGACCATCGTCGAGATCCTGTCCACTTTGATCACGGCGGACGACGGCGTCGCGCACGTCGCCGGGTTCGATGTGGCCAGGCAGACCGATGACGTGCGGCATTCCATCGGTGTCACGGGTCAGTTCGCGGCCATCGACGAATTCCTCACCGGCGAGGAGAACCTTCTGCTGATGGCGGAGTTGCGGCACCTACGCAACGGCCGCGAGCTCGCCAAGGGCCTGCTCACCCGGTTCGACCTGGTCGAGGCCGGAGCCAAGCTGCCGCCCACGTATTCCGGGGGTATGCGCAGGCGGCTGGACCTGGCGATGACGCTCGTCGGCGATCCGCGGATCATCTTCCTCGACGAGCCGACGACCGGGCTGGACCCGCGCAGCCGCCGCACCATGTGGGAGATCATCCGGGCCCTTGTCGCCGACGGCGTCACGATCTTCCTGACCACGCAATACCTCGAAGAGGCCGATCAGCTCTCGGACCGGATCGCCGTGCTGGACCACGGAAAGGTCGTCGCCGATGGGACCGCGGCCGAGCTCAAACGACTCGTCCCGGGTGGACACATCCGGTTGCAGTTCGCGGACGTCCGAGGACTGGACGCCGCAGCACGTCGGCTCACCCACGCCATCAAGGACGACGAGGCGCTCACGCTTCAAGTGCCCAGCGATGGAGGTGCCCGGGAGTTGCGAGCCATCCTCGATCGGCTGGGCGACATCGACGTCGAGCAGCTCACGGTGCACACGCCCGACCTGGACGACGTCTTCTTCGCCCTCACCACTCACGGAGTGCGGACATGACCGACTCGCTGATCATGTTGCGGCGTAACCTGAAACACGCCATTCGGTATCCGTCGCTGCCCATCAGCAGCATTGCCGTGCCGGTCCTGATGCTGTTGCTGTTCGTGGGGGTGTTCGGCAGCACATTGACCGCAGGGCTCAACGGAACCGACTACATCGACTACGTCACACCAGGAATCGTCGTCCTGACGGTCGCGTCCGGCTGTATCTCCACCGCTGTCAGTGTCAGCCTGGACATGACTCAGGGCATCATGAATCGCTTCCGCACCATGGCGATCTCGCGGGGCGCGCTGATGTCCGGACACGTCGTCGGCGGCGTGATCCAGACGATGCTCAGCATCGCTCTCGTGGTCGCCGTGGCTGTCCTGCTGGGATTCCGGCCGAACGCCGGTATCGTCGAATGGCTTGCCGCGGCGGGCATTCTCGTTCTGCTGGCATTCGCGCTGGGGTGGCTGGCCGCCGGAATCGGGCTCACCGCCCGTGGCCCGGAGTCGGCCAGCAACCTGCCGCTGCCGTTCACGTTCCTGCCCATGCTCGGCAGTGGTTTCGTACCAACGGATTCGCTGCCCGGCTGGCTGCGGTGGTTCGCCGAGTACCAGCCGTTCACACCGATCAACGAAACACTGCGCGGCCTGCTGATGGGCACGCCGACCGACGACGCCGCGATCGCGGTCGTCTGGTGCGCCGGCCTCATCGCCGTCGGATACCTGTGGTCCCGCCGCGCCTTCACGAAGAGGACGACTCGATGACTGACTGGAACGCCCATCCCGCCCACTTCTGGATGCACGGCCACCGGCCGGCGAAATCCGTCGAATTCGCCGAGGAGATGGGATTCTGGACCGTCTCGGGGTATTCGGAGACACAGCGGATCCTGGCCGATCCGGTGACGTACGCCTCCGATATCGGGCGGTTCTTCCCGCAGGGCGACAGCAACGACCCTCTCGTCAAGCAGCTGTCGGAGGGCAACATCCTGCAGATGGACGGCGCGGTCCACCGTGATCGCCGCAAGGTGGTCAGCCGTGCGTTCACGCCGAAGATGGTCGCCGACATGGAGCCCCGGATCGCCAGGCTGGCAGGCGAACTCGTGGATGGTCTGGTCGGACGGGACGAGTTCGACTTCGTCACCGAAGTGGCCTATCCGCTGCCGATCTCCGTGATCGCCGAGCTGCTCGGAGTCCCCGCGAGCGACCGCGACCTGTTCGTCTACTGGGCGGACAAGCTGTTGGAGAGCAAGAACGTCTACCACGAAGCCGATCCCAGCGAAGACGTGGTGGCCGCTTCGATGGCCGCGTTGCGGGAATTCGCCCCGATGGTCGACTACCTCCAGCAACACACGGCCGAACGGCGCCGTCAGCCGCGCGAGGACCTGCTGACGGTGTTGGTTCAGGCCGACATGCCCGACAACGAGATCACCCACTTCGGCATCCTGCTGCTGTTCGCCGGGCACGTGACCACGACTCTGCTGCTGGCCAGCACGATCATGTGCCTCGACCGGTATCCGGACGTCGCCAGGCAGGTGCGTGCGGACCGGTCCTTGATCCCCGGACTGATCGAGGAGTCGCTGCGGTTCGTCAGCCCGGTACCGGCCATCTTCCGGGCGACGGCCACGGACACCGAGATCGGTGGCCACACGGTGCCCGCGGACCAGCTGCTGATGCTCGCGCTCGGTGCGGTCAACCGGGACCCGCGGCAGTTCGCCGACCCCGAGGTGTTCGACATCACCCGGGATCCCAACCCGCACTTGGCATTCGGGCGTGGCGCGCACTTCTGTCTCGGCGCACCGCTCGCCCGTCTTGAAGGCCGGATCGCGATGAACATCCTGTTCGACCGGCTGGGTGACCTGCGCATCGAGACACCGCCGGTGTTCCATCCGTCGCCGGAGATGTGCGGTCCCAGGCACCTACCGGTCAAGCAGGTCCAACGCGGCGATTCGTAACTGGTCAAGCGGCAGGGTGGCGTACTCCGGCACAGCTTCGGCGTACGCCACCTTGTCCACCGCGGCACGCGCCCGCGCGGGAGACATGGTCGGCTGAAACCCACGCAGGTAATGGAAACGCTCAGCCAAAGCGATCATTCTCGCCGCTTTGCCCGGGTGTGGTTCGGTCATGCCGACCGCCAGCAGCAACGCGCCCCAAATCGGGAATTCCCGCAGGAAGGGCGACGGGTTGACCGTCGGGTTCGCCAGTAACCAAGCCAATTTCTCCGGTAGCCGCCGCGCCAGGTCCGCGACCAGATCGAGGCGACCGTGCTGGGCATGCGCGACCACGGCGGCGGCTTGGATCTCCCCGAGCAACGGGTCGATCCCGGACGATCCGACCCGGTATTGCGTGCCCACGTGCGGGTTGATCAAGTCCAGCGCTCGCCGCCACATCGCGAGGCCGGCCTCGATCTCGCCCCGCGCCAGCAGGATCTCCGCACGGACACCGACTCCGAACGACCCTTCCGTGCCGTTCTCGACTCCGTGGTCTGTCACCGAATCCAGCCACTGCTCGACCCCGTCGAGCTTTCCCGCGTGCAGATTGGTGAGGATCAAGGAGATCCCGACGCCGGTCACGTCCTTGTCGAAGATGTCAAGCGCGGCAAGGTAATGCGCTTCCGCTTCCTCGTGCTGGCCCAACTGGAGGTACAGGTCGGCGACCCGGACGTGCGTGGCCATTCGCGGCAAGGGTGTGGCGTCCGTCACCAGCGCATGCGCTTGGCGCGCCGCCACGAGCGCCGCGTGCGGGTCGAGCTCGCTTTCCTTGACGTAGCTCTCCACGAAGCTCGCCGCAGCCGCGACCAGTGGCTCGTGACTGTCCCGTTTGGTCAGGAAAGCCGCCAGCGCCTTGGGCAGCGTATCCGGTTTCGTAGGCGGCATGTGCTTGAGAATGACCAGGCTGCGCAATGCCCGTGGCCCTTGGATCATCAATGTGGTGACGGCGCACATGGTCGCCGCCGTCCGTTTCGCCTCCAGGTACTCCGGTTCAGGATGGTAGTGCGTGAGAACCCAGGCGATCTCGTCGGCGAACGCCATTGTCCTGCTGTAGTTGGATCCCAGCAACCATCCGCCGGTGAGCACGGCCGCGGTGGCGGCGACCGTCGGGCCGTCGACGCGTTCGATGCCGTACCGCAGTGCCATGATCAGGTTGTCCTGCTCGGCATCGACCCGGAACAAGGGCCCGAGCGGATCGGGTCCGAAGACCAGGTCGTAGTGCGTCAGGCAGAAGTTACGGGCCCATGCCAGGAAAAGGTCGATCTCGTGATCGTCTTCCCGTTGCGCCGCAGCGAACTCACGGACCGTTTCGAGCATCTGGAACCGGACTCCGGCCGCGGTGTCGTGTGCTGTGAGCAAGGACTGGTCGACAAGATGCTCTAACGCTTGCTCAACGCCCACATGTTCGGCTGCGGCATAGGTGAAGCCGGCAGGGAACACCGACAGTACGCGCATCGCCTGTTTGCCGGCGTCATCGAGGAGGTTCCAGCTCCAGTCGACCACCGCGTGCAGCGTGCGGTGCCGGGTCGGCGCGTCCCGGGAACCGCCGCGTAGCAACGTAAACCGGTCGTCGAGGCGGCTCGCGATCTCCGTAACCGACATGACTCGCACCTTCGCGGCCGCCAGCTCGATCGCCAACGGAAGCCCGTCCAGGTGATCGCACAACTCCGCAACGGCGTCCGGCGGCAGGTCGACACCGGGCCGCGCGGCCCTCGCGCGTTGGCTGAAGAGCTCGATCGCCGTGGACAACGGCAATTCACCGAGCAGGTACACGGTTTCCGATGACAAGCCAAGCGGGGAACGGCTTGTGGTCAGGATCCGCAGTTGCTTGCTCGCCGATACGAGTGTCTGCGCCAGTTGCGCGGCTCCATTGAGGACATGTTCGCAGTTGTCCAGTACCAGCAACGCGGATTCCAGCGAGGTCAGGCGTTGCTCGCCGAGGACCGACGCGACCTCGTTCTCGACGTCCGCATCGGTCGCGACACCGGCGAGGGACGCGAAGTACACGTGGTGCTCGGCTTCCCGGCTGACCGCGTGCGCCAGTCTCGTCTTGCCCATCCCGCCGGGGCCGATGATCGACGTGACTCGTGACTTCGTCAGCAGGTCCGTCACGGCCGCGATGTCTTCGCTCCGGCCAAGCAGCGCGTTGGGCTCGTGCGCCACGCCTCTTTTGAGCGTGTCGCCTCGCAGCAAGCGCTGGTGCAAGGCTTGCAACGCGGGGCCCGGATCGGTGCCGAGTTCGTCCCTGATTCGACGGCGGTACCCCTCGTACGTGGCCAGCGCGCCAGCCGGGCCCTCGATCGCGGCTTGGGTGCGCATCAATTCCAGGATCAGCTCCTCGTCCTGCGGGTGCTGCGTGACGAGGTGTTCCAGGGGGTCTTTCGCTTCCGCGTGCTTGCCTGACTTCGACAGGGCCAGCGCGTGGGTCCTGTACAGGGATTGGTGCGCCTGCGTTCTTTTCAACCGCAGCAACGACAGTGGGTCCGTGCCGTCGGCGCCTTCGCCGTTCCAGAGGGCGAGCCCGGCTTCCGCTTGCGCCAGCGCGGTGTCGTAGTTGGCGGTCGTGAGGGCTTTCGCACTGTCCGACGCGCTCCGCAGGATGGCCTCGGTGTCGACTTCGGCTTCGGTGAGCGCGATCCGGTAGCCAGTTGGCGTGCTCACCACGAGGTCCGGACCGCACTGGCCGCGTAGCCGGGAAACGAGGATGTGCACGGCCTTTGCCGGGTTCTCGGGCTGTTCGGCCGGCCAGAGCCCGTCGATCAGCGTGCCGATGCTCGCACCTCTGCGCAGGTCGTCCGCCAGCAACGCGAGCAGGGCACGTAACCGCGGCGCAGTCACTTCCTGCCCGTGGTACGCCACCGTGCTCAGCAGCGTCAGCTCGATCGGCACATCACGACAATAGAGGTCTCCCGAACATGGCAGAGGCCCTTTCCTCGTGAGTGAGGAAAGGGCCTCTGACCTGCGGGTGAGTGACGGGACTTGAACCCGCGACTTCCTGGACCACAACCAGGTGCTCTACCAACTGAGCTACACCCACCATGCTTGCTTGAAGCGACAGTATCGTAGCGCGCCTGTCCGGGCAGCTGAAATTCAGGGGGTCAGGTGTCGGCCTTGAGCACGCGTTCCGCCGCTGCCCGGGCTTCGTCGCTGGATGGTCCTGGCTGCGGGACGAAGGCCGTGCTCCGGTAGTAGGCGAGCTCCTTGATGGATTCGCGGATGTCCGCCAGTGCCCGGTGGGCGAGGCCTTTGCCTGGCTGTGCGTAGTAGATGCGCGGGTACCAGCGCCGGCACAGTTCCTTGATCGACGAGACGTCCACCATTCGGTAGTGCAGGTGGTTGTCCAGGTCCTTCATGTCGCGGGCGATGAAGCCCCGGTCGGTCGCGATGGAGTTGCCTGCCAGCGGCGCGCTGCGGGCTTCTGGCACGTAGCTGCGCACGTAGTCCAGGACCATCCGCTCCGCGTCGGCGAGTGTCACCGTCGAGCGGCGGACTTCTTCGGTGAGGCCGGACTTGGCGTGCATCTCGCGGACGACCTCGGGCATGGTCGCCAGTACGTCGTCCGACGCGTGGATCACGACGTCCACGCCTTCGCCGAGGATGTTCAGCTCGGCGTCGGTCACCAACGCGGCGATTTCGATCAGGGCGTCGTTCACCAGATCGAGCCCGGTCATCTCGCAGTCGATCCACACCAGATGGTCACTCACCTGGTCAAGCCTATCTTGCGGGGCCTGCGGCAGGCTTCGAGCTGCGATACGCGTGTCCCGGTTCTACCGTGCTGAACGTGGACAAAGCGCAGGAAATCGCCGCCGGTTACGTCACCGAGGGCCAGGCGGTGCAGCTGGGTTCGGTCGTGGTGGACGGCCAGGTGGACGCGTCCGCGGTGATCAAGCTCCCGTTGGCCACTCTCAACCGGCATGGCCTGGTCGCGGGGGCCACGGGCACCGGCAAGACCAAGACGTTGCAGCTGATCGCCGAGCAGTGCGCGGCGGCCGGTGTGCCTGTGCTGCTCGCCGACATCAAGGGCGATCTGTCCGGTCTGGCCAGGGCCGGGGAGGCGGGCGACAAGGTCGCCAAGCGGGCCCAGGAGACCGGCGACGACTGGCGGCCCACCGCGTTCCCTGTCCAGTCGATCTCGTTGGGGACGGGCGGTCCGGGTGTGCCGGTGCGGGCCACGATCACGAGTTTCGGGCCGATCCTGCTGTCCAAGGTGCTCGGGCTGAACGACACCCAGGAGGCCACGCTCGGCCTGATCTTCCACTGGGCCGACCAGCGTGGCCTGGCGTTGCTGGACGTCAAGGACCTGCGTTCGGTCATCTCCCACCTGACCAGCGACGAGGGCAAGGCCGACCTGAAGCAGCTCGGCGGTGTCTCGGCCAGCACGGCCGGTGTGATCCTGCGCTCGTTGTCCAATCTGGAGGCTCAGGGCGGCGACGAGTTCTTCGGCGAGCCCGAGCTGGCGGTCGCCGATCTGCTCAACGCAGGCACGATCTCGTTGCTCGAGGTCGGCGAGTTGCAGAACAAGCCCGCGCTGTTCTCCACGTTCCTCATGTGGCTGCTCGCCGAGCTGTTCCAGGAGCTGCCCGAGGCCGGTGACCTGGACAAACCCAAGCTGGTGTTCGTACTGGACGAGGCGCATCTGCTGTTCAGCGACGCCTCGAAGGCCTTCCTCGAGCAGATCGAGCAGACCGTGAAGCTGATCCGCTCCAAGGGCGTCGGTGTGTTCTTCTGCACACAGCTGCCCACGGACATCCCGAACGCTGTGCTGTCCCAACTCGGCGCCCGGATCCAGCACGCGTTGCGCGCGTTCACGCCCGAAGACCAGAAGGCGTTGGCGCAGACGGTGAAGACGTACCCGACAACCAAGCACTACGAATTGGACAAAGCGCTCACGTCACTCGGCACAGACGAGGCGATCGTCACAGTCCTCAGTGAACGCGGCGCGCCCACTCCTGTCGCGTGGACGAGGTTGCGTGCACCGCGTTCGCTCATGGGCACCATCGGCGTCGACGCGATCCGTGAGGCCGCCAACGCGAGCGTGTTGCACGCGAAGTACGCCGAGACCATCGACCGCGAGTCGGCGTACGAGAAGCTCGCCGCCAAGGTGGCGCCCGACCAACCTCAGGAGGAGCCGCAGAAGGACGAGCCCGGCGCGCTGGAGAAGGTCCTGACGAGCGCTCCGGTGAAGTCGTTCCTGCGGTCGGCGGCCGGCGCGCTGGGCCGGGAGATCACCCGGGGCCTGTTCGGCACCGCGAAACGCCGTCGCTAGGACCCGGGCACCAGAAAGCCCCGGGCGACCATGCCCGGGGCTTCGGTGAGGCTGGTTACTTCTTGCCGCCCTTTTGGTATTCCTCCCACGGCAGTTGCCAGTCGCTCAGGCCGTCCCAGGCCTGGAGTGCCTTGCCGCCGGAGTTCCGGACCTCGAAGATGTCGCCCTTCGAGCCGATCTCCTGCATCCAGCGGGCGTTCTCGGTCGACATGTTGATGCAGCCGTGGCTGACGTTGCTGTTGCCTTGCTGCTTGAGCGACCACGGCGCCGAGTGGTAGAAGATTCCGCTGTTGGACAGGCGGCTGGCCACTGCCACCTTCGTGCGGTAGCCGCCGGGCGAGTCAGCCGGGACGCCGTACGTGCCGGAGTCCATCGTGTAGTTCTGCTGCTCGGTCATCACGGTGTAGACGCCGTTCGGCGTCTCGTGCTTCGGCTTGCCCATCGAGATCGGGATGGTCTTCACGACCTCGTCGTTCACCGACACCGTCATCTGCTTCGTCGCACCGTCGGCGACCGCGACGACCTTGTTGCCGATGGTGATCGCGGCCTTGCGGTCTTCCTTGCCGAACACGCCCGGGCCCAGCGACTTGCCGTAGATCGCGGCGTTCACCGTGATCTTGGTGCCGGACTTCCAGTACTCCTTCGGCCGCCAGTGCACCTCGTTGTCACGGAACCAGTGGAACGCGCCCTCGGTCGCGGGCTCAGCCGTGATCTTCAGCGCCTTCTCCGCCGCCGCCTTGTCCGCGACGTTGCTGGAGAAGTAGAACGCCAGCGGCTGGCCGACGCCGACCGTCTGGCCGTCCTGCGGGATCATCGACAGACCGATCTGCCTGCCCGGCTTGACGGTCGTGAACGACGACGTCATGTTCGCCGGCTTGCCGTCGGTGCCGGTGCCCGCCGCGGTGATCGTGTACGTCTTGCTGTAGCCGAGCGGCTCGGTGGACTCCCACTTCATGCCGTCCGGGGTGAGCGCGCCAGAGACCGCCTTACCGTCCTGATTGGTCACATTGACCTGGGTCAGCTTGCCGTCGGCGGCGGTGACCGAGATCGGGTCGCCGGGCGCGATGTCGGCGGCCTTGTCCGCGGGCGTGATCGACATCGCGATCGGCTTCGGCTGCGGCGCAGGCGAATTGCTCGATGTCGGGCCACCGGTCGCGGGCGTGCCGGATGGCTGTTGCGCGTTCGAGTCGCCCGACGTGCAACTGGCGACCGAGAGCACAGCCATTGCTGTGGCAAGCGCCACAATCGATCGTCGCATCAAGACCCCACCCATACGTCAGCCCCGCCGAATCCAGTGCCCGAGCCCTTCCTCCCCGTCCCCAGCAGGGCCGAACATGCCAATTGTGCCCTCTAGCTGGGGGAGTGGATCAACCGGGGGTCCGATTTCGAGCACCGGCGCTGCCCATGCTAAGGTTTTCCCCGTTCGCAAGGGAGACCTTGCGAGCGCCGCTAGCTCAACTGGCAGAGCAGCTGGCTCTTAACCAGCGGGTTCGGGGTTCGAGTCCCTGGCGGCGCACCCCCAAGGCCCAGGTCGGCAGTGTCGACCTGGGCCTTTTGGCGTCCGCGAGCCCGATCCGCGCGGGCGGGAAACAATGGGGCATGGGCGGGATTTTCATCAACTACCGGCGAGGGCCGCATTCGGTGACGGTCGGGGCGCTCGAAGATCGGCTGAGCCACCATTTCGGGGCGGACCAGGTTTTCGTCGACAACCAGATCGAGCCGGGTTCGCGGTATCCCGATCAGTTGCGGGCGAAGCTGTTCGACAGCGATGTGGTCGTCGCCGTCATCCATGACGGGTGGCTGGCCGAGTTCGCCAGGCAACGACCCGTCGACTGGGTGCTTTTCGAGATCGACACCGCGTTGCGGGAACACATCCCGGTGATTCCGGTGTTGCTGGAGGACGTCGATCCGCCGCAGCGGCACGAACTTCCCACGCAACTCGCCGAGGTGGCCGTCCTGCAGGCCGCCCGCGTCCGTGGCGCCACTTTCCGGTCGGACGTCGATCACCTGGTGCGGATGGTGGAACGGCACGTCGCGCCGGTCGCCGCCGCGTCGCCGAAGCCCGCGCGACCGCCGAGGCCGAAACGGGTCGTCCGCCGATTGCTCGCCTGGGCCCTCGGGGTGTTCTCGATCAGTCTGGTCCTGATGCTTCCCGAGCCGAATTGGCAGCTGTGGGAATGGTTCTCGTTCGCCGCGTTCGGGTCCACCGTGATTCTGACCGCCATGTCGCTGGTGACGATGATCGCCATTCCGCTGGTCAAACGGTTTACCTACCGGTGGGATGTCGAGGCGGGCACGATGTCACTTCGTGAGGTGACGAAAAGACGGTGGTTGTTGCTCGCCCTCACCCTGCTTCCCTTTGTTTACGCGCTGTCCAAGTTCGGCACGAACCAGGACGGCGCGTGGCAGGAGTGGGAAGTCTGGTATTTGATCGTCATCAGCATTGTCGCGGCGTTCTTCGTGCACCGGTCTTGGCGGCGGTTCGAGGCACGCGACTACGACTGGCCGCCGCCGGTCGACACGGAGCCCGCGGTGTTCCGGCGGGCAGCCAACCGGTTGTACGAGCGGCTGACGACCGATCCCGATTGGCGCGCCACCCGGTCGCGGGCGAACCAGTGGCAAGCCGTGTCGGTGTACCTTGACCTGGCCGAAGTCCGGCTGGCACTGCGGGCGCGGGCCACGATGTCGTTGCCGCAGTGGATCAAAGCCGGTCATTCCGGCGAGATCGTCGCCTATCTCGGATGGCTGGCCAGCATCCTCGCGCTGGACGTCGTCGCGATCATCCTTGCGCCCGCGGCGATCGGGCCGTACCGGCTCATCGCGGTGACGGTCGCTGCCGCGCTTGTCTTCACCGCGGCGAAAACCGTAACCGGGTTTTACACCGACCGCAAAGAGGTGACCCGGTGGATCGGTGAATTGACCGACTGGCAAACCAAGATCGGGCCGTTGGTGTTCTGTTCCTGACGAACTCGCGCAAATACGGGTTCTGCCGTCATTCCACACTTCTGGGCGATCGCATGCCTTGGCCGGACGAGGCATCCTGCGATTCTCGTGCCGAGGGAGTCGAATGAGGGGCACCGTCCAAAAAATCTTGTGCGACGGCGGGGAGAACTCGCCGCACGGATGCACGTACCTCCCGACACGACCTGACGACTGCCTTCCGGGAGGGCACAAGTGGCATCGACCGACAACGGCGATCTGGTCGCCAGACTGCGATCGACCGAATCCGACGTCCGGCACCAGGCGCAGACCCAGCTCTACGAACTCTGCCGGGTTCAACTGGTCCCCTATTTCCGCCGACGACTGCGATACGCGAGCGAAGTCGACGACTACGTGCACGAGGTCTTCACGGGCGCACTGGAGACCATCCGCCGGGGAAACGATCCGCAGAACGTGGCGGCCTGGCTCACCGGCATCGCGCAGAACCTCCTCGTCAAGCACTACCAGCAGCTGGAACACCGCGCGGACGGCGAGATACCGGAGCAGCAGTCCACCCCTGCCGAGTTGAGCCTGGAGCTCGACAAACCGGAGCTCACCGAGGACGAACTGCCTGAGCTCACCGACGACCTCGCGGAGATCCTGGGCAAACGTGAACTGTGGCGCACGGTCCGGGTCGCCATCTCGGCGATCACCCCGAACCTCAGCCGTGTCATGGACACCCACATCAAGCTGACCCTGCGCGAGCAACGCCGAACCACCACCGCCGAGCTCGCGAGCGCCCTGGACATGCCGCCCGATCGTGTTGAGCGGCAACTGCACCGGGCGCGGGTGGCCACCGTGACCGCGGCGACTGCGCTGGTGCTCGCGCGGACGGGCCGAAACGCCTGTTCGATTCTCGACGGAATGTTGTCCGACGAGCAAAAGCGTGCGGGCGACAAACTCGTCCTGGACGTCAAGCAGTCCAAAGCAGTCGCCAAGCACGCCGAGACCTGCGTCCAATGCGCGCCTCGTGCCGACGCCGCGGGCAAGTACGTGCTGTGGGCGATAGGTCCGGGACTCATCGTCGTGAGCGACGACGACGAACGGCGCCGTGCGGTAGCCGCTCTGTTCAGCCGTTCGGATTCCGTTCCGGTCGGCAACGTGGTGGCCGTCGCCGAACCGACGGTCGTGGCGGTCGGACGGCAGGTGGCAGGCACGCGTCCGCCGTCGGGCGGCGCGTTCGGGACATTGGTGCGGGTCAGCAGCTCGCGGGTGATGAACTCGGTCAGCCACATCGCACAGGACCCCATGGTCTTCCGTGCTGTGGCCGGCACCGTCGCAGCGGTTGTCCTTGGCGTGTGCGGGTTGCTGACGTCCTCAACGCCGTTGGCGCCGCCTCCTCCGATCGGCGAAGCAGCCCCGGATCCGGCGGATCCGAAGCCCGATCTGGTCGTCAACCAACCCGCTCCACCGACCACCACCACTCCAGGTCCGACCAGCGTTCCGCCGGTCCGGCCTGCCACACCCGCGCCTCCGAGTACGCCGAACACACCAGGGCCGCAGCAACGACAGGCGCCCGCCGAAACGCCCAAACCCGCGGTGGCAACACCTGGGACAACACCTCAGACAACAACCCCGAACACCGGGCCGACGACACCACCGACGAGCCAACCGTCTCGCAACGGAACAACGACACCACCGCCACCGCCTTCGTATGAAGACGTCACCGTCGACTTCACCGACGTCGCCTACTCGACCTTCACGGTGTCCGGCGCAGACGGATGGCACAACTCCAAACAGGTCCACCGGATGCGGCTCGCGCCCGGCGTCCACACCCTGTCGACAGCGTTGGGCCAGAGATTCACTTTCACCGTGACCGATGCGAGAACAGTCGAGTACGACCGGAGCCTCGAAGGAACCCTCACCGGCAGCGGCACGAACACGTTGGCCGTGCACGGAAAACCAGTCACCCTCAACACCGCGGACATCGACTACATGTCCACCGGAGTGGGCGGAACCTACCAGACGGCCGAACGCAGCCATACGTACAAACTGTTGCCGGGCAACCACTACTTCGTTTTCAACAACCAAGCTTCACTCCGCTTCGCGATCACCCAGCAAGGAAACGTCGACTACGCACCGGAACTGGCAGGAATGCTGACCGGTGCGGGAACGAAGACCTTGGCGATACACGGGAAACACATCACCATCGACACCTCCGGCATCGATTACGCCGGCAGCACTCTCGGCGGTGTCGCCTGGCGAACGCCCGCGAAAACCCAGCAGATCTACCGGCTGCTGCCCGGTGGCCACTACTTGCTGACGTCCAACGGAATCATCACCACCTTCTCCATCACCCCACAAGGACACGTCGCCTACAAACCTGAGCTGGAAGGAATCTTCACCGGCACAGGAACGACCACCCTGACCGCACACGGCAAACCGATCACCATCAACACCGCCGAACTCGATTACGCCAACACCTCACTGCTTGGTCTCAACTGGAAGACCCCGGACACCAACCGCACCTACAGGCTGCTGCCCGGCAACCACCACCTGGTCGCCTCCAACGGAACCGCCACCATCCTCTTCACCATCACCCCACAAGGACACGACAACCACCCTCACCGCACACGGCAAACCAATCACCATCAACACCGCCGAACTCGACTACGCCAACACTTCACTGCTCGGCCTCAACTGGACAACCCCCAACACCAACCGCACCTACAGGCTGCTGCCCGGCAACCACCACCTGGTCGCCTCCAACGGAACCGCCACCATCCTCTTCACCATCACCCCACAAGGACACGGTTTTCACCGGTGAAGGCACCACAACACTGGCCGTACACGGACACCCCATCACCATCAACACCGCCGACCTCGACTACGCCAACACCTCACTCCTCGGCCTCAACTGGACAACCCCCAACACCAACCGCACCTACAAAGTCCTGCCCGGCAACCACCACCTGGTCACTTCCAGCGGAATCACCATCCTCTTCACCGTCACCCCACAAGGACACCTGACCTACAAACCCGAACACCGCACCGTCTTCACCGGTGAAGGCACCACAACACTGGTCGTGCACGGTCGGCCGATCACGTTCGACCTGAGGAATTCGGGGGCCACCGGTTTCGCCGTCACTGGCTTGACCGGACGGGCCGCGAACACGCTGGTGACGCTCCGGCTCGTGCCAGGTGCGCACAACCTGCAACTGTCGGACGGCAGGAGGTTCGCCTTCCGCGTCACCGAACCAGGGCACGTCGACTACGACCGCAGCCTCGACGCTGTGTTGTCCGGGCGGGGAAGCTCAACGCTCGTGGTGCGGCGCGCACGAAGGCGCTAATGGACGTCGGGCCCGGCGGCGGTCGCCGGGCCCGCATCCGCATCGGGCAGGTGGATCCACGCGGACGTATCGACCTCTTTGGACACAATGTGGACACACCGGTACTCCGCCGGGTCGATCCGGCGGTAACCGTGGCGTACCACGCCGTTGCGGATCACCTCGGACACGACAAGCACCAGATCCGACTCCGGTGACCGGATCAGTTCCCGGTAGAGCGGTACGGCGTTGAGCAGCCGGCAGGTCAGGTTGATGTCAGTGCTGACCCAGCCGGACGGGCTGCGCAGCACTTCCCCGGCATGCACCGCGACCCGCACCCGGATCCGGTGCTCGGCACCGACCATCGCGTTGTGCTGACGCAACCTGGCGACCAGCGCCGGGACCAGCGGGTCGATCAGGTCCACCTTGGACGTCGACGGCGGAACGAGCACGATCATCCCGTCACCGCGGTCCTCGACGACCAGTTTGCGCCAGCTGATCCCGGCGGCCCGGAAAGCCGAGCGCACCATCGCGTCCAGCGCGGTCCGGGCCCGCAGCTGGACGCAGTCGTCCCACTGTCCCGACCCGACCATGTCGATCGCCACAATGGACCGGTATTCCGGTGCATAAGCTCGGGAAACCCGTGACAGAGCGAACCGCACAGCCATCTGCCTCTCCCATCGGTCGACTGGGTTGTCAGCAGGGTTGTGCGCGGACGTGCCCGGTCCTCCCCGGATCACATCAAGATTTTTCTCCGGGCCCGGACCGCCCTGCGCGGTCTATACACCGCGTGTATAGTCGATCGCGTGACCGTCCCTCGTCTCGTCAACGATCTCGCGCTCGGCGTGCGGCTGGCCGTCGGGAGCGGCCGGAATTCCCTGGTACGACTGGCTTTGACGGCGATCGGCGTCGGACTCGGGGTGATGGTTCTGCTCGTCGCGGCCGCCGTGCCGCACATGATCGACGCGCGAAACGAGCGCGGTTCAGCCCGTACTGCGGGCTCAGGCGAGCCTGTGCCTGGCGTCGATCTGGTGTACGCGGTCCAGCGGTCGGACGAGTTCCAGGGCCGCGGGATACAGGGCTATCTCGTCGCTCCGACCGGTCCCCGGGCACCGCACGCACCTGGCGTCGACCGGCTGCCCGCGCCAGGTCAGGCTGTCCTGTCACCGGCGTTGGCCCGGCTGCTCGAGTCGCCGGACGGCGAGATGCTGCGGCCACGATTCGGCCAGCAGATCATCGGCACGATCGGCCCGGATGGCCTGACCGGACCGAACGAGCTGTACTTCTACATCGGGTCGGACAGCGCTTCCGCGATGCCCGGTTCGGCGCAGATCAGCCAGTTCGGCACGCCGTGGCCAGGACGCGGTCTGACCACAGTGGAATGGCTGCTGGTCGTGCTCGGCGCGACGTCGTTCCTGATCCCGGTGATCGTGTTCGTGGCCACCAGCACCCGGCTCGCCGCGTCGGTCCGGGACCGGCGGCTGGCCGCGTTGCGGCTGATCGGTGCGGGCAGCGCGCAGGTCCGGCGGATCGCCGCGGGTGAGGCGTTCGTCGGCGCCATCGCCGGGCTGTTCGTCGGTGCCGGCTTGTTCTTCTTGGTACGCAGCCTCGTGCCGATGGTCACCGTGTCGGCGTTCCGTGGTGGCATCTTCGCCTCGGACGTTCGTCCAGACTGGCGCCTGGCTGTCCTGATCGCCGTGGGACTGCCCGCTTTGGCCGTCACCATCGCCATAATGTCGTTGCGTCGCACGATCATCGAACCGCTGGGCGTGGTCCGGCGCGCGAGTACCGCACAGCGGACACTGTGGTGGCGGCTGATCCTGCCGCTCGCCGGTGGCACATTGCTGTTGGTGGCGCAGGATGGCCGCACATTCCCGCTGATCGCCGGGATCACGCTGCTCCTGCTGTCGGTGCCGGTACTGCTGCCGTGGATCGTGGAACTCGTGACCAACCGGATCAACGCGGGTGGGTCACCGGCTTTCCAGCTCGCTGTGCGCCGGTTGCAAATGGACACCGGCACAGCCGCCCGCGTCGTCGCCGGTGTCGCGGTCGTACTCGCCGGAGCGATCGCACTGCAGACGGTCTACGAACGCGCGAACAGAGAAACCACGCCACCCGGCCAAGGACAGATATCGGCCTCGTACTTCGCGAACTCACTCGCCCAAGTGGACGCGTTCGCTTCGGCGATCCGCAGCATCGACGGGCTGGCACACGTTCCGATCAGCACAAGCGGCCAGATTGTCAACTCCGCGAACGAGCAACAGTCCATAGTGGTCGAGTCATGTGACAGCATCCGCGTCAAGCCTTGCGTTGACGGCGAGGTCTTCGCCAGCTCGTCGGTCAAGGTGTCCCCCGGCGAGAACGTGCGGTTCGGCGAGGGCCGACCCGGCGCTCCACAGTGGACAATCCCGCGGCTGACCCGGATCGCCGGAGACGACCCCCAGCTCCTGGTCACCCCGGGCGCGCTGGCCTCAGCCGGCGAAGTCGCGCTCTACTCGAACACGCACGTGCAGTCCACCGGCGATCCCGCGCTGATCGAGCGGATGCGCAACACCGTCGGCCGCCTCGGCTGGAGCGGAGTCGTGTACGCACAGGGCACCAGCCGGGACACCAACTACCTGCTGATCAGCCGGATCCTGCAGATCGGCGCGTTCATCACGCTGCTGATCGCCGTCGCGAGCCTGATCGTGGTGGCACTGGAACAGATGCGGGAACGCCGTCGTTCGCTTGCCGTGCTCACCGCGAACGGCGTCCCACGGTCCATTCTGGCCAGAGCTTTACTCTGGCAGACCAGCATTCCCGTCGCCGTGGCGGTGGCCGTCGCGACCGTCGCCGGGCTGGCCTTGGCCGCCATGCTGCTCACAGCCACCGGCCGCCCTGTCGACATCGACTGGACGAACGTGGCTCTCTTCGCTGGTGTCGCCCTCGGCTCAGTCCTGCTGGTCACCGCGCTCACGCTGCCCGCGCTGTGGCAGGCGACCAGCACTACAGCATTACGGGAAGTGTGAGAGCCGGCTACTGGGCGCGAAGTCGCCGCGCGGCCAGCAGCAGGCTCACGGCGTCCGGTTCGACGTCTATGAAGAACAACGACTGGTCGGCCGAAGGATGGTCACCACCCCACGCCACAACGCCGTCGAGATCACTGACGATGGCACGGGCCGCGACCACCTGCGGGGCGAAGAACTGGGTGCCTCGCCGGATCCGGACGGCCGTGCCCGAAGCCAGGTTGGACTCCGGCAGCCAGTCCTTGACCGCACTGGGCGGGCACCAGCCGGTGACGTCACCGTCACGCAACTCGATCACTCCGGTGTGGACGCGGCGAATCACGTACGCCAGAACGGCTTCCACTTCACCTGTGCGAACCTGTGCTCCGCTGAGCGGGGTCCCGGGCACTGGACGGGTGTGAATCCGGCCATACGCGTCGGTCGCCAGCTCCATTTCCCAGCCGTTGAGCGACCTCGTCCCGGTCCGGACGGACTCGTGCCGGTCCCGCAGCCGGTTCAGGACCTCCTGCAGGTGTTGCGGTTTACGCGCCAGCGGCAATGTCATGACCCTCAGTCCCCCCAGTGAACCAGTGACATCGGTTGGCGCGACCCTGTCAGATGCCACTGCATCCCGGCTGCAGTCTCACGGAAGTGCACAGCTCAGCGGTAGTCTCTGCGACCAGGAAGGGAGCCCGCGGATGCCTGAGGTCCGGTTTGGTGTGCTTGGGCCGGTCACGGCATGGCGCGGAACCGAGATGGTCGGCCTCGGCCCCAGCAAATGCCGCCAGGTTCTGGGAATGCTCCTGCTGTACGCCAACCGCCGCGTGGACCGTGAGCAGATCATCGAGTGCGCGTGGGGCGCGACACCGCCGCGAAGCGCGATCAACCTCGTCCAGAAGTACGTCGGCGACGTGCGCCGCGCACTTGGTCTGGACGGCGATTCCCTGATCACCGTGGGAACCGGCTATCTGCTGCGCGTGGCACCGGACCAACTCGACAGCACCCAGTTCTCCACCGACCTGGCGCACGCCAGGGAAACGAGGAACGGCGGCGACCTGGTCGGCGCCCGCCAAACGCTGGCCGACGCGATGGCGCTGTGGCGCGGGCCTGCGTTCAGCGGCATCGACACCCCCGCCGCGGACACCGAACGCGCGCGGCTTGACGAGTACCGGATCGGGGCCCTGGAGGACATCGCCGAGCTTGACCTGGTGCAGGGCGATCACGCGCTGGCGGTGGCGGAGTTGTCGCGGCTCGCGACCGAGCATCCGTATCGCGAACGGGTACGCGAGCTGCTGATGATCGCGTTGTACCGCAGCGGCCGTCAGGCTGACGCGTTGGCCGTCTACCAGGACATTCAGCGGTTGCTCGTGGAGGAGCTGGGCGCCAATCCAGGGCATGGGCTGCAGCGCGTGCACGCGCAGATCCTGCGCGCGGACCCGGCATTGGCCGAAGGCGCCGCGCCACGGGAGCTGGAGTCGCTCCCGGTGTGCCAGCTGCCGGCCGACATCCCCGACTTCACCGGCCGGACCGAGCCGCTCAACGAGGTGCTCGACCTGCTGACCGGCGGCCGGACCGCGGTCGTCGTCGGTGCGCCGGGGACGGGGAAATCCACGCTGGCCGTGCGAGCGGCGCATCGCGCGCGGGAGATGTTCCCGGACGGGCAGCTGTACCTGGACCTGGCCGGAACCGCGGACGTGCCAAGGGACCCGGCGATGATGCTGGCCGAGCTGTTGCGGGCGCTTGGTGTCAGCGACGCGGTCATGCCGGACGGCCTGCACGAGCGGGCGGCGCTGTACCGGTCCACGCTCGCCGGCCGTCAGATGCTGGTGCTGTTGGACGACGCCGCCGGAGCGCACCAGGTGCGTCCGTTGCTGCCGCCGTCCGGTGGATGCGCGGCGCTGGTGACCAGCAGGCACCTGCTGGCCGACCTGACCAGCGCGCACCACGTCGAACTGGACGTCCTGCCCAGCGACGACGCCCGTGAGCTGCTCGCGGGCATTGTCGGCAGGGCGCGGGTCAACCGGGAGCCCGAGCAGGCAGCCGCCATCGTCGAGCTGTGCGGGCATCTGCCACTGGCCATCCGGATCGCCGGTGCCCGGCTGGCCAGCAGACAGGCGTGGACACTGCAAGTCCTGCAAGACCGGCTGGAGGACGAGTCACGGCGGCTGCGCGAGCTGCGCGTCGGCGATCTGGACATCCGGGCGAACTTCGACCTGAGCGTCCGGATGGTGCCCGACGACAGCGCCCGCGCGTTCCGGCTGATGGGCCTGCTCGGCGCGGAAACCCTGCCGGGCTGGGTGATCGGCGCGTTGATCGACCAGCACGACGCCGACGACGTACTCGACGCGTTGGTGGACGCCAACTTGGTGCGTCTGATGGACACCGACAACGTGGGACAACCGCGGTACCGGCTGCACGACTTGCTGCGGACATACGCAGCCAAAGCGGCGGAGGAGCACTACTCGCTGGACGAGCGGCGCGCTGCCGTGCAACGGGTCCTCGCGGCATGGCTCGCGCTGGCCGAACAGGCGCGGGATCTGTTCTACCCCAGCCTTTTCGAGCCGACGCCGGGGACCGCGCCGCGCTGGAAACCGGACTACGCCGTCGTCGACCCGGTAGCGTGGTTCGACGTCGAGCGCGGCAGGCTGCTGCACGCGATACAGCTCGCGGTCGACTGGGACCTGGACGAGCTCGCGTGGGAGCTCGCCGTCGCCGCCGTGCCGTACTACGACCACCGGAGTCTTTATCAGGATTGGACGCGAAGCCACCGGGTCGCGCTCGCGGCAACGCGCGCGGCAGGCAACAGCCACGGGGAAGCCGTGTTGTTGCATGGCCTCGGCCAGGTCCACATCTACCGGGACGAGGACGCCAAAGCGCTGCGGTCGTTGAAACGCAGCCTGGAGGTGCACCGCGAAACCGGGGACAAGCGCGGCATGGCGCTTGCCCTGGCAGGCCTGGCGACCATGCGGCGCGTGCACGGCAACTACGACCTCGCGCTGGGTGACGCGTGCACGGCCTTGAACCTCTTCGTCGAGGTGGGACACCGGCACGCCGAAGCGCAGCTGCGTAGCGCCATCGGCCTGATCCAGCTCGAACAGGGCAACCTCGACGACGCCCGCGACTGGATCGACAGCGGCCTGCGCGTGGCCCGCGAACTGCGCGACCGCCACCGGCAGGCGGTGATCCTGCGTAATTCAAGCAAGTACTACCAGGCAAGCGGCGATACGGCAGCGGCCTTGCGCTGCCTGACAAGGTCGTTGACGATCTTCAAGGAGATCGACGACGAGCGCTGCGCGGCCTATGCGGAGCAACGAATCGGCGGCGTCTACGCACAGCTCGACGACCATTCCCGCGCGCGATGCGCGTTGGAACGCGCGGCCGACGTGTTCTACGTCAACGGCGACCGGCGCAACGAAGCCGAATGCTGGCAACAACTCGGCGAACTGGACGTGCGGCACGGCGAGTCGGAAGCCGCCCACAGGCACCTGGGCATGGCCCTGGAGCTCTGGCAGGCGATCGACCAAGCCGACCGGGCCGCGGCGGTCGAGAAAGCACTGGAGGAGATCAGTCAGCCGCGAGTCGTTACGGGCACGGCTGAAACGGTGCTGATCTTCGAGCGCGAACCGCCGCGGTGAGCTACGGTCGTGCCCTCGGTGTGAAAGACTGGGGGCTGGACACTATGGACACCATCGAGGCCAAGCGGATCGAGGCCACGAACTACGAGCGCTACCAGATGGCGACCGGCTACGGCTGGCAGTTCTGGGCGGACGTGCCCGCGTTGCTGGACCGGTGGCAGGTGCTGCCGTTCAACCAGCGCGGCGACAAGCGGCTGGCGTTCGGCGTGGTCCAGGGCAACTACCAGGGCCTGCCGTTCACCGTGTTCGACTTCCACCGGCGTCCCGTGGTCACGAGCGTCCACACGCGATGGACCAACAAGAAGGTCAACGAGCTCGACACGATCACCATCGACAGCGTCTGGGTGATCACGCTGCCGGTCGCGATGCCGTTCTTCCAGATCGTCGGGGACACCGAGCCGACGTTCGACACCGAGCACTACCCCGAGCCGCCGACGCCGGACCGCAAGTTCAACCGCTGGTACAAGATGATCGACACCGACCCGAACGTCGCCATGCGGATCCTCACCCCGCCGCTGTGCGCCGCGATGCGCCAGCTCAAGCTGCACAACTGGTCGCTGGTCGGCAACGAGCTGCTCTACGTCGAGCACCCGATCTTCGGCCGGACCAAGCCGGACGAGATCGTCGAGACCCTCGGCAAACTCGCCCAGCTGGTCCCACTGCTGCCCATGCACCAGCCCATGCCGCAGCAGTACCCGCCCCAGGGTTACCCGCCCCGTTACTGAGTGAGCTGGTTCAGTCGACGGATGCTTCTGACCACACGCGGCTGAGGATCTCGTCCACGGTCTGCTCGGGCGTCTGGTCGGAGGTGTCCAGCCACAGCCCGATCTTGGGCGTGTCCTCGCGCAGGCCCTTGTCCAGCAACTCGATCGTCCACTGGTCGTACGTGTCCGCTTTGGACCTGCCCATTTCCCTGGCCAGAACGGCCTCCGGCCGCGGCGCGAGCACGACGACAAGCAACGGCCGCTGCCTGATCATGTGCACCATCTCGCTCAGCGGCTCGCCGAGGATGACGTCCTGCGCCACCGCCGTGAAGCCTTCACGGAAGTACTCGTCGCACGCCATCGCGGTCAGCTTGTACCGCAACCGGAGCTGCCGCCACGCCTCGTCGGACGGGTCGGGCGTCATGTCCTCACGACCGTTGACGATCATGCGCCGGAACGAGTCGCCGCGCACATGCACCGACCGCTCCAGCCGCTCGGCCAGCAGCTGCGCGATGGTCGACTTGCCCGCTGCCTGGATCCCGGTGATCAGGATGATCGCCTGTTGGGTCATAAGGGACATCATGCCCACTAGCGCAACGGGATTCGGACGACCTTGCCGGTACCAGGGCATACGCCGCAGTCGGAGACGTAGGCGGCGCCGTCCCGCAGGGCGAGTCCGCCCGGTCCGGTGAGCGCGGTCGTGACGACCTGGTGCGAGCCGTCCTGCTTGACCTTGATCAACGCCCCGGTCATGTCACCGGAAAGCAGGCCGTTGTGCGCGATTTCCAGGACGTACAGCGTGCCGTCACGGTCGAACGCCAGGTCGACGACATTGGTGAATCCGGTGGCGTGCACGGTCGGCGCCTGGCCGGGCACCACGCGGAAAACGCTTGCGCGGCCGACCGGGAACGGGAATCCGGTGAGCTGGCTGACGTAGTAGGCACCGTCCGGTCCCTGGACCACGGCTGTCGGCACGGCCTGCGACGGGATCTTCGTTCCGGGCGGCAGTCCCGGCGCGTCGACCAGCTGGCTCGGGAAGACCGCGAGCGTGGACACGGTGCCGTTGGGCGCGACCTTCACCAGCGAATTCCCTGCCGCGTCAGCCACCGCCGCCCCAGCCGATGTCAGCGCCACAGAGTTCGGGTTGGTTTCCGCACCCGCGCCATCGGGATCAGCTTGTCCCTCATAGCCGGCGATGTCGGCGAGCCTGACCACGCGTCCGCCCGCCGCGAGCAGCAGACGGCCCGCGGTCTGGCCCGCACCAGGCAATTCGTCGCGCTTCGCGGGCGCGGTGGCCAGTCCGACGGTGAAAACCGGGAAGTCACCGACGACCGTGACGTCCGACGGCCCCATCGCCTGGGTGCCGTTCGGCGCGGCAATGGACGAAAGCCCTTGTACCACACGCTTTTGCTGCCCGCGACTGACCTTGGTGATCGCACCGGACGCACCGAAACAGACATCCCCGCCTTCCGGACCGGGGAAGCACGGTCCCGCGCCACCACGGCCCGCTTCGGCTACGTACAGCGTCCCGTCGTGCGCGAAAGCCAAACCACGCGGATTGTCCAAGCCTGAGGCCACTGTCGTGGCTCCCTGCGCCATCACCGGTGTTGGAACAAGGGTGAGCAGTCCGGCCGCGAGCGCGGCAAGCGTTCTCATCTGACGGTCCCCTTCCGCTGAACAGCAGTCCACGTCAGGGAATACCGGCACTCTCGGCCCCGCTTCAGCCCCTTTCGACCCCTACCAAGCGATTCGCGGCACTCATGCTGTGCCGTAGCCTCGGCCTATGACCGTCCCGGACGAGATTCTCACGCGATTGCGCGAAGTCTGCCTGGCACTGCCGGAGGCGTACGAGGAAGAGGCGTGGCTCGGGACCCGGTGGCGGATCCGGAAGAAGACTTTCGCGCACGTGCTCTACGTCGAGGGCGGCAGGCCACCGTGGTTCGCGGATGTCATCGACGGTGACGGCCTCGTCCTGACGTTCCGTGCGTCACCGGAGGAACTGCACGCGCTGACCAACGCCGGGCACCCGTTCTACAAGACTGTCTGGCCCGACGACATGATCGCCATGATGCTCGGTGATCACATCGACTGGGATGAGATCACCGAGCTCATGACGGATTCCTATCGCGTGATGGCCCCGAAGTCGCTGGCCAAGCGGCTTACTTGAGCGCCACCCGGACAACCGTGCCCTGACCGGCGCACGTGCCGCAGTTGGAGATGTAAGCCGCGTTGTCCTTGATCGCCAGGCCGCCCGGCGCGGTCAGGCCGGTGTCCAGCACGGTCTCGTGTGAGCCGTCCTTGCCGACCTTGATCAGTGCACCCGCCGGTGGACCCGCTGTCAGGCCGTCCTTGGCGATTTCCAGCACGTACAGCGTGCCGTGCCGGTCGAAGGCGACGTCGATGATGTTCGTGAAGCCGTCCGCGAACACCTTGGGCTCCTGGCCCGGCCACACCTTGTAGACCCGCGCCGAGCCGGGCTTGAAGGGGAAGCCTGTCAGTTCACCCACGTAGAGCGCGCCATCAGGTCCTTGGGTGACCGAGGTAGGCACGGACTGCGCGCCGTCGTGGTCGGCGAAGGTCGCGATCGTCCAGACCTTCCCGGTCGGGCCCACGCCGAGCAGCGAGTTCCCGCCCGCGTCGACCACTGTGTAACCCCACGGGCTGACGGTCGCCGACGTCGGGTTGGTGTCCAACGCCTTGCCGTCAGGATTGGCCGTGGCCTCGTAGGTTCCCAGGTCAGCGACTGTTTTCAGGCCACGGTAGCCCTCGTTGCGCAGTGTGGCCAGGCCTTGGGCCGCCTCCGGCAGCTTCGTGCGCTGGTCCGGCGCCGCGCCGAGGCCGATCGTGAAGGCGATGGAACTGCCCTTCGCGACCACGTCGGTCGGCCCGAGTGCGTTGGTGCCCGCCGGGGCGGCGACCGACGGCAGCCCGGTCAGCACCCGTTTCTGCTTGCCGGTCCGCTTACCGCGGTCGATCTTGGTGATCGCGCCGGACGACCCGAGACACGCCTCGCCCTCCGGTCCGGCGAAGCATCCGTCCGTCCCGCCACGGCCGGATTCGGCGACGTACAGATCGCCGTCGAGCGAGAACGCCAGCCCGCGTGGGTTGTCCAGGCCGCTCGCGACGGTGGTGACCTTCGCGCCTCCGGCGTTGGCGACGCCCGGAATCAGTGCGGCGGCGAGCATTCCCGCTGCCAGTACAGCAATCGTTCGGTTCATCCCGACCTCCCCATCGAGTCTATTTCGGACAGTTGGCTGCCGCGACTCGGCAAGCACGGTAGTACCCGGCGCTGTCGTGAATGAATGTCCGGAAGGGACAACACGGAAGGCCTTTCAGGCACCGGTGGCGACCGGCCTAGACCAGGTCACCCGTCGTGAGTGTTTCGGCCGGTTCTAACCGGCCGAAACACTCACGAGGGATGAGCTGCGAAGATAGGGGCATGCGAAGGATTCTCGTGATCGGCATCGGCGCTGGTGACCCCGGGCACATCACCATGCAGGCAGTCACCGCGCTCGGCCAGGTCGATGTGTTCTTCGTACTGGACAAGGGCGAGGTCAAGCAGGACCTGGTCGACCTGCGCCAGGAGATCCTGCGGCGCTACGCACCCGACGGCGGCTACCGAGTGGTGTACGGCCGTGACCCGGAGCGTGACCGGACGACCGAGGCCTACGTCGAGGCCGTGGACGACTGGCGCAGGCGCCGCGCGGACGTGTGCCAGCAGATGATCACCGATGAGCTGGCCGACGGGCAGACCGGCGCGTTCCTGGTCTGGGGCGACCCGACGCTGTACGACAGCACCCTGGCCATCCTCGACGACATCGCCTCCCGCGGCTTCGAGCTCGACATCGAGGTGATTCCCGGGATCAGCAGCGTGTCCGCACTCGTCGCGCGCCACCGGATTCCGCTCAACCAGGTCGGCAAACCGGTCCAGATCACCACCGGGCGCAGGCTTTCCGAGCAGTGGCCGTCCGATGTGGACGACGTCGTGGTGATGCTGGACGCGCGGACCGCGTTCGCCGGGCATGCCGGCCAGGACGCGGACATCTACTGGGGTGCGTACATCGGGACCCCGGACGAGATCCTGATCAGCGGCAAACTGTCCGAAGTGGCCGACGAGATCGTGGCGACGCGCGCCGAAGCACGGCAGCGCAAGGGATGGATCATGGACACGTACCTGCTGCGGCGCAGCGCCCCGCCCGGTGTGGACGGGGCGCCATGACCTACCGGCCTTGCAGCCGTTTGACGTTGTTGCCGAACGTCCAGTTCTTCGAGCCGTCCCAGTTGATGGACCAGGTCATCAGGCCCTTCAAGGCGCCGTTGTACCCGCTCCACGCCTGGGAGACCAGGCTCGTCGACATGTAGCCACCGCCCGCGCCCGGCTGCGCGGGCAGGCCCGGCGCCTGCTTGTCGTACGGCACGCGGATCGTGGTGCCCTGGATGACCAGACCACGGTTCAAACAGTCCGTCTGCGCACGGAACCCTTGCACAGTCCCGGCTTGGTAGGAGTCACCGGAGCAGCCGTACATGCTTCCGTTGTAGTACTGCATGTTCAGCCACCACAGCCGGCCGTTGTCCGCATACTTCTTGACAATCGGCAGGTACGCGCCCCAAATCGACCCGTAGACCACGCTGCCGCCGGTGACGTACGCGGTCTCCGGCGCCATCGTCAGGCCGAAGTTGGCCGGCATCTGCGCCAGCACGCCGTCGATGATCCGGATCAGGTTGGCCTGCGACGGTGACAGCGTGTTGATGTTGCCGCTGCCCACCAGGCCGGTCTCGATGTCGATGTCGATGCCGTCGAAGTTGTACTTCTTCAGGATCGGCACGATCGTGGCCACGAACCTGTTCGCCACGGTCGCCGAGCTCAGGTCGACGCCGGCCGTCGCGCCACCGATGGACATCAGGATGGTCGCGCCCGCGGCCTTGGCCGCGCACATCTCCGCCGGTGTCGCGACTTTCACCGTCGCGTCCATGCCGTCTTCCCACAGCACGGTCCCATCGGAACGGATCACTGGGAACGCGGCGTTGATGACGTTGTATCCGGCGTTGCGGATGCGTGCGTCGGTGATAGGCGTCCAGCCGAACGGCGGGTGCACGCCGTTGGACGCGCCGTCCCAGTTCTCCCAGTAACCCTGGAGCACTTTTCCGGCTGGTTTGGATTTCACCGCGCACACGTCCGCCTGGACCTGTACTGGTTGTGCTGTCGCGGGAATGGGCGCGGCGGCTGCCAGCAGCACGCCCACGCCGAGGGACAGCAGACGGGACAGTCGAGCCATGACGGCTCCCTTCTGGGGCACAGCCTGGCAACCGGCGTTACCCAACCGCCGGCTCGCGCCGCCAGAAACCGATCTGCAGGGTCCCTTCAACGTAATGGCCTAGACCACTTGGTCACAACCCCGCGATCGGCTGAAACCGGCCGGCGTAGACATCCGACCGGTTCGCCGGATCGTTGCCCGCCTTGGGGAACAACGGGACGAACGAGCCTCCCGAGGCCACCAGGCCGTGGTAGTCGCCCAGGTACAGCGACCGTTCCGGCCGGTCGACGATCGGTGCGCCCGCGAAGTCGAACGCTGCGACCCGCTGTTCACGCCACGTGACACCGTCATGGGACGTCGCGAGCGAGTACCTCGTCGGCAGTGTCGCCGGGTCCGAGGTGTTGTCCCGCAAGTCGTAGTACGTCACGCCGACTGTGCCGTCCGACAGCACCGCCAACGCGGGCGAAAACGCTTGCGCGGCCACAGGAACCGGGGCGCTCCACGTCAGTCCGCCGTCGCGGGAACGGGACAGCACGATCCCGTCGTGCGTACCGCCGGAGAACCGGGAATCCTGCCAGGCCAGGTACAGGTCCCGGCCGTTCGCGGCGGCTTGGACCAAGGCGGCGCCGTCCCGGATCGGTGTGCCGGTGTCCGGGTCCTTGGTGCCGACGTTGGTCAGGTCGGCGACCTTGACCGGCGCCGACCACGTCTTGCCCTTGTCGGCCGAGGAGATCACGGCGATCTCTTCCCGTTCGGCCCCGGAGGCGTCCAGGTGGTACCGGGTGAAGGCGTTGACCAGCGTCCCGTCCGCGCGGACCACGATCTTGTTGGCGATGGTCTGGCTGTTGAGCCCGGGCGCGTAGATGACCTTCGGTGCCTCCCAGGTCCGGCCGCCGTCGACGCTGCGGGCGAGATAGGCCGAACCGGTGAAGTCGGTTTCGCTTAAGACCTCGATCTTGGTGAAGACCGTGTAGACGTGTCGCGAGTCGGTCGGGTCCGCGGTGACGGCAGGCAGGTCGTTGAACACCAATTCGCCGCCCTCACGGACAAGCACCGTCGCTGGGCCCCAGGTCAGCCCGCCGTCCTGGGACCGCGAAACCTGGATCGCGTGCTCGGAGCCAGGTTCGAAGAACGCCTTCGTCATCGCCAAAGTAGCCAGATAGGCCGTGCCGTCCGGCGCGACGCTCACCCAGGAATCGGTGGCGCGCTTGAGGTTCCCGGCACCGGAGCATTGCGAGGTGGCCGGCACCGACCGGCGCCACGTCCTCCCGCCGTCGAACGACGCGGCCGTGACGATGCCCTGCGACGCGATGCTGGACCACCTGTCCTGCTGGAACGTCCCGACCACGTGCCCTGGATTCCTCGGGTTCACCGCGGCATGCGACTGCACCTCGGAATTCCAGTGCAACGTGCCCGGCCCGCTCTCGCTGCACGCCACCGGAAACGGCGACGGCCCGGACACCTTCGTCAGAGCGGCGTCCGCGTAAGCCACGGTCAACGTGCTCGCGGCGAGCACGGCAACGGTCAGCAGTCGCATCATGAACCCCCGTCCCCAGGCTAACCACACTCGGCCGGTCATGGCATGGTTCAGCCCATGGACGAAGTACTGGGGCGGGACGGGACGTGGACGTTCGACCTGGAAACGCTGCGGATCGTGCCCGGCCACGGCCGCGGTGTGCACAAGCTGCGGCAGGCGATCGGGGAGCTGTCCATTCCCCTGGAAGCGATCAGCGGTGTCGTGTACGAGCCCGGTCGCAAGGGCGGACGCCTGCGGTTGCGGCTGCGGGCCGGCGCGGACCCGTTGAGCCAGGTGACGGCCGGGCGGCTCTCGGACAACGCTGATCCGTATCTGCTTGCCGTGGATGCCAACCAGATTGGGACGAGCCAGTACTTCGCCGAGTCCGTGCGGACGGCACTGCTGGTCCATCAGGTTGCGTCGACTCCCGTCACGAGGTATCTGCTGCCCGCGCAGGCAGTGCCGATCACTGCGGCGGCGGGTGACGGCACGGCGACCTTCGACGGTGAATACATCCGGTTGGACTGGAGCTGGATGGCCGAGGACAGCAAGTCCGCGCCCGGTCCCGTCCAACTGGCACTGTCCGATGTGACTGCCGTGGAATGGCAGCCGCAGAAAGGCATCAGCCACGGGTTCCTGCGGTTCCGGACGAAGACCGACACGAACGCGGTCGCCCCCGAGCACGACCGGCACTGCTTGTCGTGGGGAATCCAGCGCGAAGGCGGGACGACGGTGTTGGTCGCCGCCGCCGTGGTTTCCCGGCTGCCGCACCCGTCCGCCGCACGTGCTTTGCCTGAAGCCGCAGCGCCTGCGAAGGACGACGATCCCGACGCGATGCTCCGGCGTCTGCGGGAACTGGGCGAGTTGCACAAGTCGGGGATCCTGACCGACGACGAGTTCGCCGCGGCCAAGCGGAAACTCCTCGACCTCTAGACCGCTCGAGCGGCTACCGGGCCTGCTGGCCGCGCAGGAAGGTCTCGATGATCCGGCGGAGGGTGGGTTCGAAGTCCATCCACGTATGCCCCAGTTCGGGCATCTCCCGATACAGCCGGGCCAGCGTCTCCGGCGGGTTGCCCAGCTGGTGCAGGCTCGCCGCGACCGCGGTGACCATGGTGATCAGGTCGAGCAGTGCCTCGTCGGTCATGCTCGGCAGCACGCCGCGGATGTCCTCGGCGAGCTCGTAGAGACCGGGCATGATCGCGAGCTTGTACTCGCGCACAGCCTCCAGCGGCACGGTCCGCTCCAGGTTCAACGGGACGTGCGCGATCAGGTCGCACAACAGCGGGCGCGCGGCCAGCGTCCGGGAGAAGACGGCCGCGACGTCGCCGATCGATTCGGCCTTCGCCAGCGCCTCGCGTATTTCCACCGCGAGGCTCATGTAGTCCTCGGCGGCGAGCTTCAGGTAGATCTCGTCGCGGGTGGTGAAGTACTTCAGCAGGGCGGACTTGTGCATACCGACCTCGGCCGCGATGTCGGCGAGGCTGGTGTCGCGCACGCTGTCGCGTTCGGCGAGAGCGCGCGCGGCACTCAGGATCGCGTCGTAACGCTGTTGCTTCTGCTCAGGGCGGCGCGCCCGCTGGAACTCCTGCGCCATACGTCCATCATCACAGCAGCTTGTCCAGGGTGATCGGCAGGTCACGGACTCGCTTGCCGGTGGCGTGGAACACGGCGTTGGCCACCGCGCCGGCGACGCCGACGATGCTCACCTCGCCGACACCCAGCAGGCCGAGGGGCATGTTCGGATCCGGTTCGCCCAGCCAGTGCACGTCGATGTCCGGGATGTCCGCGTGCACGGGCACGTGGTACTCGCTCAGGCTCGGGTTCATGATCCGGCCGGACCGCGGGTCGACGAGCGTCTCCTCGGCCAGCGCCATGCCGAGGCCCATCACGATCCCGCCGCGCAGCTGGCTGGCGACGGTCTTGGCGTTGATCACCGTGCCGACGTCGAAGGCGCCGACGAACCGGGCGATCCGGATCTCGCCGGTGTCCGCGTCCACCCTGACCTCGCAGAACTGGGCGCCCGACGCGGCCTTGACGTGCCGCCTGCTGGAGACCAGATGCCGCAGGGTCTTGAGGTTGTTCCGCAGGTCACCGCCGCCGGACGTGGCCTCGACGAAGCCCTTCCGGTCGAGCTCACGCCGCCTCTTGTCGATCTTGCGGCACGCGTCGAGCACGGCCGCCGCCACGCTCGCGGTCTGCCCGGACCCGCCCGCGCCGGGCGCGAACGGCAGCTCCGAGTCGCCCCATTCGACGGTCACGGAGTCGACCGGGACGTTCAGCGCGTCCGCGGCGATCTGTGCCTGCGCGGTCGCCGCGCCCATGCCCATCTCGTGCATCGCGACCTTCACCAGGACCGTGCCGTCCTGGTCGAGCCGGACGTACGCGTTCGACCCGAACTGCCAAGCAGGGTGATACGCGGTCGCCATGCCCATCCCGACCAGCCACTTCCCGTCCCGCATCGAGCCGGGCTCGGGCGTGCGGGCGGCCCAGCCGAACTTCTCGGCGCCAAGGGCGTAGGCCTCACGCAGCATCCGGTGGCCGAACTTGTTGCCGTTCACCGGGTTTCGCGCGGGCTCGTTACGCATCCGCAGGTCGAGCGGGTCCATGCCGAGCTTGTACGCCAGCTCGTCCATCGCCGATTCCAGCGCGAACGACCCGATCGATTCGCCGGGTGCCCGCATGGAGGTGTTCGACATGACGTCGAGCGTGACGGTGTTCTGCTGCGTGTAGATGTTCGCCGCGTCGTAGGCGTGGTTCGACATGGACACGATCTGCTCGCCGGCACCACCGACGTGGCCAAGCCTGGTCACGCTCGTGTGAATCAACGAGGTCAGTTTGCCGTCGCGCTCGGCACCCAACGCGACTCGCTGCGTTGACGGCGCGCGTCCGCCGACGGTGCGGTAAACAGCCTTGCGGCTCAACGACATCCGGACCGGGCGTCCGGTTGCCTTCGCCGCCAGGACCGCGAGCACGGTTCCCGGCCAGACGTTGATCTTGCCGCCGAACCCGCCGCCGACGAACGGGCAGATCACCCGGATGTTCCCGGCCGGGATGTCGAACTTCTTCGCCAGATGCCCACGGACATAAGGAATGTTCTGCGTGGTCTCGTGCACCGTGAGCTTGTCGCCTTCCCAGTGCGCGGTCGTGGCGTGCGGCTCGATCGCGTTGTGGTGGTGCGGCGGGGTGCTGTACTGCTCGTCGACCACAACGGGGGCCTGGGCGAGCGCGTTCTGCGCATCTCCCTTCTTCGCACCGGTTCCCAGCGGACTCGACTTCTGCTTCACGGCCCCCGGCACGGCGGCCTGGAAGTCCACAGTGGCCGGTGCGGTCTGATACCGCACGCGCACAAGGGAAGCGGCGTACCGTGCGGCGTCGGCAGACTCGGCGACGACCACCGCGACCGGTTGCCCGTCCCAGTGCACCTCGTCGGCGTTGAGGTAGTTGACGTTCGTGCCCGGTGCGAGCGAGTTCAGGTCGATCATGCTCATCGGCGCGGTCGGCTTGGTCCGCGGCGCGTTCCTGTGCGTGATCACCGCGATGACACCGGGATGCGCCTCGGCCTCGGCGGTGTCGATGCTCTCGATCCTGCCCCGGCTGATGGTCGCGTGCGTGAGGGCCGCGTAAGCGATGTCCGGATACGGGTACTCGGCCGCATACCGGGCCTGCCCGGTGGTCTTGGCAGGTCCGTCCTTGCGGTCGACGGGCTGGCCGATGACGCCGGTCAATTGTTCACCTCACGCAGCATCGCGACAATGGCCCGGATGGCCAGCTCGACCTTGAACTCGTTCTGCTCGGTCGCAACGGCGGCGGCCAGCTCGGCCTCGGCCGCACGGCGGAACTCCGCGTCGCCTGCCTGCGCCCCGGCCAGGATCCGCTCGGCTTCGGTTGCCCGCCAAGGCTTTGTGCCGACGCCGCCGAGCGCGAGCCTGATCTCGGTGATCGTGCCGTCCCGAGTTTCCATCGCGGCGGCCACGGAGACCAGCGCGAACGCGTAGGACGCCCGATCCCTGATCTTGCGGTACCGCGAGTTCTTGGTCGTCTCCGGGATCTCGACGGCCGTGATCAGTTCATCCGGTTCGAGAACGGTCTCCAGGTGCGGGGTCTCCCCCGGCAGCCGGTGGAACTCGCCGATCGGGATCCGCCGTGTCCCCCGGACGCTTTCGACCTCGACTTCCGCGTCCAGCATGGTCAATGCCACGGCCATGTCCGACGGATGCGCGGCGATGCAACTCGGGCTCACGCCAAGGACCGCGTGACCACGGCTGAACCCGCCGATCGCGTCGCACCCACTGCCCGGCTCACGCTTGTTGCACCGGGACGCAGTGTCGTAGAAGTAGCTGCATCGCGTGCGCTGCAACAGGTTCCCGCCGACCGTCGCCATGTTGCGCAGCTGCCCCGACGCGCCGGCCAGGATCGCTTGCGCCAGCACGGGATACTTCGTCCGGATGAGCGGATGCGCGGCCAGCGCGCTGTTACGCACCAACGCCCCGATCCGCACGCCGCCGTTGTCGAGCGCGGTCACGCCGGCCAACGGCAGCCTGGTGATGTCGACGACCGTCTCGGGACGCTCGATGTCCTCACGGATCAGGTCGACGAGGTTCGTGCCGCCGCCGAGGAACTTGGCGTTCGGCGTGGTCGCGATCGTCTGGACCGCGGCCGGGATGTCGGTGACGCTGACGTAGTCGAACGGCCTCACGACGCCACTTCCTCGATCGCTTTGACAATCCCGTTGTACGCGCCGCACCGGCACAGGTTGCCGCTCATCCGCTCCCGGATCTCGTCCTCGGTGAGCTCGGGCGACTCCTCGACGTCCTCGGTGACCACGCTCGGCATGCCCGCCTTGTGCTCGGCCAGCATCCCGATCGCCGAGCAGATCTGACCGGACGTGCAGTAGCCGCACTGGAACCCGTCCGTACGTACGAACGCCTGTTGCAACGGATGGTCGACGCCTTCGATCGTGGTGATCTCCCGGCCCTCGTACTGCACGGCCAAAGCCAGGCAGGACACTATCCGCGTCCCGTCGGCCAGTACCGTGCACGCGCCACACGCGCCCTGGTCGCAGCCTTTCTTGGTGCCGGTGAGCCCGAGCTGTTCGCGCAGCGCGTCCAGCAGGTTCACCCTCGGCTCGACATCCAGGACCTCTTCGCGCCCGTTGACGCGCAGCATCACTTCCACAGCAGTCTCCTTCCCAGCCCCACACTTAGGGAACCATCGTTGACGTAATAAGTCAACGCCGGTTCCCTAACTGGTTCACGGCCGCACGCCTGGCCGGAATCGTGGCCAGCGGCTCCGTCGCGCCTTCCAGTACCGAGACGATTTGGCGGGAATCGCAAGAAGAACAGGTCGTGGCCGGTGAGTTCGCTCGGCCGGGCCTGCAGGATGGCGAACTGTCCGTCGTGGACGGCCCACTCGATGTCCATCGGCATGCCGTACAGGTCCTCCGATGCGCTTGCGACCGGAACCGGTTGCAGCCCAGTTCCATTCGCGGTCGGCACCGAGACCCATGTGGCGTTGATCATGCACCACCACCGCGATCGCGATGTCCGAAACGGACACTTCATTACTAGCCCGGTAGTGAACCGCCCGGTCAGTCCACAGTGACGCCCAGCATCGCTTGATCGCGCCGAGCACATCGTCGAATCCGACGATGTGCGGGAACGTGTCATGGTGACCCGCGAACGACAGTTCCGGCAGGTCTTCCGCTGTCGCCGAGGAGCGCACCGCAACCGTTACAGCGTCGGACTGTGCTGATTTACACAGCTCCTCATAGGCCGAATGGATGGCGGTTACGACATCCGAGGGAATTTCGTCGCCAGAAGCTGATACACAATCGCGATACACCCAGGTGGTCACGAAGAACCCTGGCGGCACAGGCAATCCCGCTTGGGCCAGACGGCTCAACGAGGCGCCTTCGCCACCGACTGTGGGCCCCTCGGCGTCTGGATCGCGCAGTGCCAGGAGCAGCGGATGGGGCATGGCTGACATCGTCCCAGGTGACGTGTCCCACTAACCGGAACCGGACGGGCGGCCTTCGGTGCGCCAAATCGGCGCGAATTCCGCCATCCGGCAGTATCTGCGCTGGATGCGTGAGTGATCAGGTACTTGCGGTGGTCGCTAAGCTGTCCGCCGGGAGGCGAAGGGCGTCGGGCTCTGCGCACGGTTCGCTAGGTATTCACGAGGGAAGCGGCCGGTTTTCGCAACGAGTCCTCTACGTTCGCCGGCGAAACACTGGCGTGGAGGGTAAACCAGGATGACCGGGTCTGGTGACGCTCCGTTGCACGACAATTACGGGCGGCAGGCTCGTCATGGCGTACAACGGGAAGCCGAGCTACCCACAGCGGTGTGGGGTCGTGCCATCGGCCACAGCCCGCGGCTGGGTCTGACTGGTGCCGAATCCATCGAGGACATTCACGCCGCCGTGTTCGCCCGCGCGGGATTCACCCCCATGACGTTCCTCAAAGAACCGTTCGTTGAGGACGTTCGTCCAGGCGACGGGCACGACGTGATCGTGTTCGGCGCGCAGGCGCCCGGGCGCGTGAATGCGCCTGGCGCATTCCCGGTCGCGCCGGATTCCCGGACGCCAGTACAGCACTGAGAAGCAAGACCAGCACCGCTTACAACCACATACCCCTCTATTCGGAACTCCCTACCCCGTCCCCCTGGAGTTCGTTGTGCGATCCCGTCCCCTGACCCGTCTACTGACCGCGATCTTGTGCGCCGTCGGAATGCTCGGTGTGGCAGGCCTTTCCGGCTGCTCCGAGACAGGTGCGTCGTCGGCTTCCGGCAAGATCACCATCGGCTTCTCGGCCTGGCCCGGCTGGAACGTATGGCAGGTCGCGCAGGAGCAAGGCCTGTTCGCCCGCAACGGCGTCGAGGTCGAACTGAAGTGGTTCGACGTCTACACCGACAGCCTCAACGCGCTGGCCACTGGCGCGATCGACGCCAACAGTCAAACCCTCAACGACACGCTGATGTCCGTCAGCGGTGGCGCCAAGCAGACCATCGTGTTGGTCAACGACAACTCGACGGGCAACGACAAGATCATCGCCCGCGAGGGCATCACCGGTGTCGCCGACCTGAAGGGCAAGAAGGTCGCGGTCGAGCAAGGCACCGTCGACCACTACCTGCTGCTGCTCGCGCTGGCCGAGGCGAAACTGACCGAAAAGGACATCGAGCTCGTCCCGATGGCCACCGACGCTGCCGTCGCCGCGTTCGCCGGCGGCAAGGTCGACGCGGTCGGCGCGTTCGCCCCGTTCACCACGACCGCCCTCGAGCGGCCGGGCAGCCGCGCGATCGCCACCTCCGCCGAGTTCCCCGGCGCCATCCCGGACCACCTGGTGTTCAAGGCCGACGTGGTCCGCGACCGCCCGCAGGTCGTGCAGGGCGTGGTGAACACCTGGTTCCAGACTCTGGCCTGGATCAAGGAGAACCGCGACGGCGCGGTCGGCATCATGGCCAAGCGCAACGGCGTGACCGTCGAGGACTACAAGACCTACGACTCGGGCACCACGATCTTCACCCGCCAGCAGAACATCGACGCGTTCACCCCTGGCACCACCCCGCAGCACCTGAACCACCAGGCCCGCCTGGCCGCGGACTTCCTCACCAGCACGGGCCTGGCGAAGAACGCGCCGAACCTTGACGGCCTGTTCAACGACACGTTCGTCAAGGCGGTGCCGGAGTGAAACCGGGAGTGACCCCCGGGTCCGTCGACGAGCAGGCGGCAGCCCAACGGTTCCTCGAGGCCGAACGGGCCAGCCGGGCATCGGACACGGCGACGGTCGACGCACCGGCACGGCCGGAACGCACGGAATGGCCCGCACTTCCGGTGCGGCCAAGACCCAAGCCGTCGTCGTCGTTGCTGAGCATCCGCAAGCCGATCTCACACACGGCACGGCTGACCCTGCTCGTCCTGTCGTTCGTCATCCCGTTGCTGGCTTGGGTCGTGCTGAGCGCGACCCAAGCGGTCCCGGAGACCTTCCTGCCGGGACCGGTGGCGACCTTCCAGGCCGGGTTGGAGATGGCCCAGAGCGGCGAGCTGTTCACCGACCTGTGGGACACCGTGCAGCGGATCCTGTACGGGTTCGGGCTCGCCGTGCTCGTCTCGGTGCCGCTCGGCATCGTGATGGGCACGTTCGCGGCGGGCAACGCGCTGTTCGAGCCGATCCTGAGCATGATGCGGTACCTGCCGGCGAGCGCGTTCATCCCGCTGATGATGATCTGGCTGGGTGTCGGTGAAGAGCCCAAGATCGCGGTCCTGTTCGTCGGTACGGTCTTCTTCAACACGTTCATGACCGCCGATGTGGTTCGATCCGTGCCGCGGCAACTGATCAACGTGTCGTACACGCTCGGTGCCCGGCGCAACGAGGTACTGCGCAAGGTGATCATCCCGCACTCGGTCCCCGGCATCATCGACGCGATCCGGGTCAACATCGCCGCGGCGTGGAACCTGGTCGTGGTGGCCGAGGTGGTCGTGTCCACGACCGGTCTCGGCCGCAGGATCATGCAGTCGCAACGGTTCCTGGAGACCGATCAGATCTTCGCGATCCTGATCCTGATCGGTATCTGTGGTGTGATCATCGATATCGCGTTGCGCTTGCTGCGCAACCGCATCGGACGGTGGGTGGCGTGACCGAGGATCTGCTCGCAGGATCGAGCATTCGCACCGCCGTTTTGTTGGAAATTCAAGGCGTTGCCAAGAAGTTCGATGTGCGAGGGCGCGAGGTCCGCGCCCTCGAAGGCATCGATCTTCAGGTGTCCCAAGGGGATTTCCTCTGCGTGTGCGGGGCCAGCGGGTCGGGCAAGTCGACGCTGCTGTCGTTGGTCGCCGGCTTGGACGTGCCGACCGAGGGCAAGATCCTGTTGGACGGCAGCCCGGTGATCGGCCCTGGGCCCGATCGCGGGCTGGTGCCGCAGGCAGGCAGCCTGTACCCGTGGCGGACGGTGGAGCGCAATGTCGCTTTTGGACTAGAGCTGCTGCCGGTCAGTTCCGCCGAACGGGCCAAGCGGGTCGACTGGTACCTCGCCGAAACAGGGTTGTCGACACTGCGCAACTCGCTGCCCAAACAATTGTCCGGCGGTCAGCAGCAACGGGTGGCGATCGCCCGTGCGCTGGCGTGTGAGCCGGAGGTGCTGCTGCTCGACGAACCGTTCGGCGCGCTGGACGTACAGACCAAAGAGGACATGCAGGTGCTGATCCGCCAGGTCTGGCGGGATACCGGGACCACGGTCGTGATGGTCACGCACGACGTCGAGGAGGCCGTGTTCCTCGGCCAGCGGGTGGTCGTGCTCGAATCCAGTCCTGGCAGGGTTGCCGCGGACATCACCATCGACCTTCCCACAGACCGGGAGCTGGCTGTGAAACGCACCCCCGAGTTCCTCGCCCTGCGGGCGAGGATCGAAGATCTCGTTCGCGCCCAGCACAACAAAGCCGGCTGAGGCCGCGGCAGAGAATCGGAGGAGGAGGTGGCATGAAGCACCTGAAGAGGCCCCCGGGGCGGGACGGCAACACCACACTGCTCGGCAGGCTCGGCATCCGGGGCAAGCTGAACCTGCTCCTCCTGCTGCCGTTGGCAGCGGTGCTGATGGTCGCGACACCGTTCGTCATCGTCCAGGCCAACAGCGCCGCATCGGCGGGGCAGACCGCCGACGCGGCGCGCTACACGCGTGAAGTCGGTGGCCTGGTCTGGGAACTGCAGCGGGAGCGGCTGCTCACCGCGGCGTACCTGGCCTCGCCGAGCTCCGACAGCGGCGCGATGGAACGCCAGCAGCGCAAGGTCGACGAGACCGTCGGGCAGGTGCGGTCGTCACTGGGCACCGACATGTCCGACGAGCTCGCCTCGGCTCTCGTCCGGATCGGTTCGCTGAACGAGCTTCGAGAAGGCGCGTTGCGCCGCGGTATCTCCGCCGACAGCGTGGCGCGTACGTACCACGCGGTCGTCGACGCGGTCATCAACTCGCTGCGGCTGGTGCCGCAGGTGACCAGTGACGCCGAGGGCACCCGGCAGCTGACCGCTCTGGAAGCGCTGTTGCGCGCCAACGAATACGGCGAACTTCGCGGTATGGCGTTGATCGCGACCGCGCTCAACCGGACCACCGGTGAGGTTCTGCTGGAGGACTCGACCCAGCAGGCCAAGATGTTCACCGAGCGATTCGTCCAGCAGGCGGACGTGGAGCACGCCACGCTGGTCGTGCAGGTGGCGGAAGGCGATCCGGCGACGGCTGTCGAAGGCCTCACGGCGCGGATGCCCACCGACACACGAAACGCCGCCGCTGTCGAAGCGTTCGCCAACGACGCGCTGACGACTGTGGGAGCGCAGTCGGGCCTGCGCCGTACGGTCCAGGACCGTGTCACGAGCCAGCTGACCGACGCCGCGACCGCACGTGCCGACAGCGCGCAGACCATCGCGTGGCTCGTCGGTGGCGGTGCCGCCGCGCTGATCGCGTTGGTCGCGTTCCTGACCGTGATCGTGAGCCGCGCGATCGCCTCGCCGTTGAAGCAGCTGACCGACGCCGCCACGAACGTCGCCCAGCTCGCCGAGACCGAACTGGTCCGAGTCAGCGACACCGAGACGCCCGAGGCGCAGCGGCCACGGCTGACCGAGATCAAGGTCTCCACCAGTGACGAGATCGGCCAGCTCGCGGTGGCGTTCAACCGCGTCCAGTCGACCGCCGCGCAGCTGGTGGAGCGGCAGGCGATCACCCGGCACAACGTCAGTCTGATGTTCGCCAACGTCGCCCAGCGCACGCAGAACCTGGTGGGCCGCCAGCTCGCACTGGTCGACGAGCTGGAGCGCAACGAGCAGGATTCCCGTCTGCTGGAACGGCTCTACCGGCTGGACCACCTCTCCACCCGCCTGCGCCGCAGCGCCGACAACCTGCTCGTGGTCGCCGGTACCCGGACCGACACCGGGCTCGGCGGGCCGATGCTGCTGGCCAACGCGATGCGCTCGGCACTGGCCGAGATCGAGGACTACCAACGGGTTCAGCTCGGCGACATGCACGACGTCACCTGCGCGTCCTCGCTGGGCTCCGACCTGGTGCTGGTGTTCGCGGAGCTGCTGGAGAACGCGACGTCGTTCTCCCCGCCGGACACCCACGTCGAGGTCAGCGCTGCGTTCACCAACGAGGGCGCCTGCGTGATCAGCATCGTCGACCACGGCATCGGCATGAAGCCGCCGCAGATGGCCGAGGAGAACCGCCGTCTGGTCGACCGTGAACGCCTCGACGTCGCCCCGACCAGTGTGCTCGGCCTGTTCGTGGTCGGCCGGCTGGCCCGGCGGCACTCGCTGGCCGTCGACCTGATCCCGACCCACGGCGGCGGTGTGACCGCGCGGGTGGCCATCCCGGCCGCGCTGTTCACCCGGCCGGCCCCGGCCACGCCACCATCGCAGCCCGCCGCCCCGGCAGCCCAGCCGTCGCCCGCGGTCGCGGCGCACCAAGGTGCCGCGCGTGCCCGGCTGGAGATGCCGAGCATGCCGGAGATGCGGATCCCGCCGGCCCAGCAGAGCTCCGGGTTCTCGTGGTTCCCCGATGGCGACTTCTCGGCGGAACCCGCTCCGTCGCCAATGTTCGAGCCGACGTCCCAGCCGATGTCACAGCCGATGTCACAGCCACCCGCTGTTCCGGCTCCGGCGACCGCTCCTGCTGCGCCACCGGTCGCGGAACCACAGCCGGTCGCCACGGCGCCCGCGCCCGCGGCGGCGTCCAGTGAGACCCGCGGCGGGTTCAAGCGACGGGTCGCCGGAGCACAGATCCCTGGCGGCGCGGTCATCCCATCGACACCGACCGTGGTCACGGCACCGGTCGCGAAGCCCGAGCCGGTCGCGGCTCGTTCCGCGCAGCACGACCCGGCAGCGGCCCGTGCGGCCATGGACGGGTTCCAGGAGGCCTTCGCCAAGGCGGCGGCCGCCCCGGTGCCCGCGACGGTAGGTGCCGCGCCGGCCGCCGAGCCGCTGTCGCGTGACGGGCTCACCCGGCGGGTGCCGGGTGCCAACCTCGCCCCAGGGCTGCGCACGATGAAGACGACGAGTGCCCCTCCCTTACGGGCCAAACCGAAGTACAAGGCACGTGATCCGGAAGCGGAGAAAGCGTCGCTCGACGCTTTCTCGAGTGGACTGGCCCGTGCCGGAGTACGGGAGGAACCCGTTGACACTGATCCGATGAAAGAGAGCACCACATGATCACGCCCCCCGGAGTCAGCACCGAGGCCCAGAACTTCAACTGGCTCGTGAGCCGCTTCGCCCAGGGCACCGCCGGAGCGATCGCGGCGATCGCGGTTTCCGCCGACGGCCTGCTGATCGCGATGTCCTCTGACCTGGCACGGCAGAACGCCGACCGGCTCGCGGCGATCGCCTCGGCGATGCTCGGGCTGGCCAACGGTGTGTCCGACACCCATCCCCTCGGCCAGCCCGACAAGATCATCATCGAGCTGGAGCGCGGCTACCTGCTGGTCTGCACGATCAGCATCGGCTGTTCGCTCGGGGTTCTCGCGACCAAACAAGCGAGTCTTGGCACGATCGCCTACGAGATGGCAATGTTCGCCAATCGGGCCAGCGCTGTGCTGACACCGCAGTTGATCGAGGAGCTCAAGAACTCCGTGGGCCAGTAGGGGAGGACCAAGCATGAGTGGCAGAGGAGACGATCCCGACGTTTCCTTGTTGCGCCCGTACTTGATGACGTCCGGGCGTACCAAGCCAGTCGATCACACCATTGAGATCGAAGCCCAGGTGATGACGAGCAACCTGGGCGCCACCTCGGTGCAGAACCTCACGTTCGAGCGGCGCGACATCCTCGCGTTGTGCCGCAAGACGATGTCGGTCGCCGAGGTCGCCGCCATGCTCAAACTGCACATCGGGGTGGCGCGGGTGCTCGTCGCCGACCTCGCCGCCCTCGGCTATGTCGTCGTACGACGGCCGGAAACCGAAACCCCGCAGGACCTCCGCATGATCGAAAGGGTCATCCGTGGACTCGAAGCCATCCGCTGAACCGATGGCGGCGCCGCGCAAGCCGCCGACACCGGTCAAGATCGTCATCGCTGGTGGCTTCGGTGTCGGCAAGACCACCGCGGTCGCGTCGATCTCCGAGATCCCGCCGCTGCGCACCGAAGCCGTGATGACCTCGGCGGCCGCCGAGATCGACCGGACCGGGCACGTGCCGTCCAAGACCACCACCACGGTGGCGATGGACTTCGGCTGCATCACCATCGACGACGAGGTCAAGCTGTACCTGTTCGGCACGCCCGGCCAGGACCGCTTCGGCTTCATGTGGCACGACCTGGTGGTCGGCGCGCTCGGCGCGCTGGTCATCGTGGACACCCGGCGACTGGACGACTGCTACCCGGCGGTCGACTACTTCGAGAAGGCCGGTGTGCCGTTCGTCGTGGCGGTGAACAAGTTCGACGGCATGCTCAACCACGATCTGAACGACGTGCGCTGGGCGCTCGCGGTGTCCGAGGAGGTGCCGCTGGTGACGTTCGACGCCCGCGAGAAACTGTCGGTCCGCGACGCGCTGCTCGCGGTGCTGCGCAACACCTTCTCCAGGGCACAGGCCCGCAGCGCGGCTCCCTGATCTTGGGCACCCGGAGAGGATGATGGCATGATTGCGCCGGGAACAGACCTCTGGGGAGCAGGGAGAGGTGCTGGTGAGCCCAGCCGTCAGGTTCGCGCTGCTGGGGCCGTTGCGGGCATGGCGTCACGGGGTTGAGATCGAACTGGGTCCGCCCCAGCAACGCTTGCTGCTGAGTGTGCTGCTGGCGTACGCGGGCAAGCCGGTCAGCCTGGACACCCTCGTCGACCTGTTGTGGGAGGACGAGCCGCCGTCCAGCGCGGTCAACGTCGTGCACCGCTACGTCGGCACACTGCGCCGGCTCTTCGAACCTGAGCTGCCCACCCGAGCCACCGGTTCGTGGCTGATCAGGGAGGCGGGCGCGTACCGCCTCGCGGTGGACGCCGAATCCTGTGATCTCGCCGAGTACCGCGAGCACACCGCGCAGGCACGCGAACAGGCCGGCTCCGGCGACAAAACCGGAGCCGTGGCCACGTACGTCTCGGCGCTGAAGCTGTGGCAGGGCCGGGTCGCGCACGGTGTCGCGGCCCCTGCCAGAGCCAAGGCGATCTTCCTTGACCTGGACCACGAGGGCTGCCGGGTGATCTGCGAGGCCGCCGACGTGGCACTGGAAGCGGGCCGGGCCGCGGACGTCGTGCCGTACCTGCGCCTGGCCGTGTCGCTGGACGAGTACAACGAGGCGATGCAAGCGCGGCTGATGCTCGCGCTGGCCGCCGCGGGAAACCAGGCCGCGGCACTGCAGACGTTCGAGACGATCCGGGACAAACTGGCCGGCGAGCTCGGCGTGGATCCGGGCCCCGAGCTGACCGCCGCGTTCCGTACGGTGCTCACGCCACAGACGGTCGAAGAGACGCCGCTGATCACGCCGATCGTCCAGCCCGCGCAGCTGCCGCCGGACCTGCCCGCGTTCGCCGGCCGGGAGGCCGAGCTCAAGCACCTGGAGTCGTTGCTGCCGGACCGGCCGACCGGCCTGGTCACCGTCACGATCGACGGGATGCCCGGCTCGGGCAAGACCACGCTGGCGGTGCACTGGGCGCACTCGGTGGCCGACCGGTTCCCGGACGGACAGCTGTACGTCAACATGCGTGGCTTCGACCCCGACCATGTCCAGCTGACCGCCGCCGAGGCACTGCGGGGATTCCTTGACGCGCTGGGCATCGCCGCGAGCCGCATCCCGCCGTCGGTGGACGCGCAGTCGGCGCTGTACCGCAGTGTGCTGTCCAACCGCCGGGTGCTCGTGCTGATCGACAACGCCCGGGAGATCGCGGACATCCGTCCGCTGTTGCCCGGTGCCGCGGGCTGCCTGGTGATCGTGACCAGCCGCAGCCGACTGGGCGGGCTCGTGGCCGCCGAGGGCGCGCAGGCGATGACGCTGCACACGTTGTCGGCCGAGGAGGCCAGGGAGACGCTGGTCCGCAGGCTCGGCCGGGAGAAGGTGGAGAACGAGGCCGAAGCGGTCGAGGAGATCATCTCGCTGTGCGGCAGGCTACCGCTGGCGCTGGCCATCGTGGCCGCACGGGCCGCGGCGTACCCGCATTTCCCGCTCAGCGCCATCATCACCAAGCTCAAACAGGCCAAGGGGACGCTGCAGGGCTTCCGCGACGACGACGGCGAACTGGACGTGCACACGGCTTTCTCGTGGTCGTACCGGATTCTCAGCCCGGACGCGGCGAGGCTGTTCCGGCTGCTGTCGGTGCACATCGGCGTGGACACGTCGGTGGAGGCCGCGGCCAGCATCGGTGGCCTGTCCGCGCCGCGTGCCCAGGCGTTGCTCGACGAGCTGACCCGCATCCGGTTTCTGACTGAGCACGAGCCCGGCCGGTATCTGGCGCACGACCTGATCCGGACGTACGCGATCGAGCAACGCGTACTCCTCGACACCGCCGAGGAGCAACACGAAGCGCTCGGCCGGTTGCTCGACTACTACCTGCACATGTCCTACGCGGCGTACCTGCGTTTGCCGCCGCACCAAGTCTTCCCGCCGCCACCGCCACCACGCCCCGGCGTGACGCTGACCGACGTCCCTGATCTCAAGACCGCCCTGAACTGGTTCAACTCCGAACGGCACGTGATCCAGCTGCTGGTGAAAACCGCCGCGGAGCACGGTTTCCTGCCCTACACGTGGTATCTGGCCATCACGACCCAGCAGTACTACCAGCGCAGGGGCCTCGCGCACGAGTGGGAGACCACCACGCGGATCGCTTTGACCGCGGCGAAGGAGGCCGGTGATCCGTACGTGCTCGCGCGGGTGCACCGGAGTATCGCGGGCGCGTACTACTTGTTGCGGCGCCACGACGAAGCACTCGACCACCTCAAGACCACCGAGGAGCTGCTCAAGAGCCTCGGCAAGACGACCGATTTCGCTTACCTGTACAGCAACTACGCCACTGTCTACTCAGAGCTGGGCCGGGAAGCGGAAGCCGTGGCCTACCACCGAAGAGCGCTGGTCCTCTACGAGGAAGCGGGAGACCGCAAGGGCGAAGCGATCTCCTTGCACGCCATGGCGACCGGTCTGTCCATGTTGGACAAGAACGTGGACGCCATCGGGCTGGTCAACCGGGCGATGGAGATCTACCTGTCGCTGGGCGACCGGCACGGCGAAGGCAACTGCTGGGAATGCCTTGGCCTGATCCACAAGGACATGGGTGACCTCGACCAGGCTGTGAGCTGCATGAAACGCGCGGTGGAGATCTACCGTGAAGTGCACGCCCTGGCCGAGGCCGCCAACGTGCTGATCGTGCTCGGCGACACCATGACCTCCGCCGCCACCGCCACCCGGGAGGCGTTGTCCGCCTGGCAGACCGCGCTGAGCATCTACGAGGAACTCCGGTTGCCGAGCGACGACGTCCGTGCCCGGCTCACCGCACATGGCGACTCAGCCACCACCGTGTAAGGCCCCTACGCGGACTCGACGTACACCTCCTCGCCGGCGAGCACCAACGCCTGCAGGCGCCGCAGAGCCGGGTTGGGGTCGCGGATCTCGCGGTACAGCCCGAGTGCTTCGGCCCGGCGGTCGGCCAGGGCGAGCGCCATCATCAGCAACTCGAGGAACTCCTGGCGCTCCGGATGGGAGAACGCGAGGTGCTCCAGCTCGGGGATCAGCTCGTGGTGCGCGCCGCGCTGGAGCTTGACCCGGTACAGCTCTTCCAGGACTTGCAGTCGCCGCTCGGCCAACCGGCGCCGCTCCGAATCAGCCCACGGCCCAGGGACTTTCTGCAACGCGTCACCGCGCCACAGAGCGAGGGCCATGGTCAGCGCCTCTTCGGCTTCGCGCGGGTCGCGTACGGCTTTCCCGCGCCAGTAAAGGCGTTCGAACCGCCCGACGTCGAGCTGGTCCTTCTCCACCCGCAGGAGGTAACCGCTCGCGGCGGTCTCCACTTCGGTCTTCAGCACGCGGCGCAGCCCGGAGATGTAGCTGTGCACGTTGCTGGCCGCGCTCGCCGGCTCGGGTTCGCCCCAGACCGCCCGGATGATCGCGTCCCGGGACACGACCTGACCGGCGTGGGACGCCAGCACGGCGAGCACTGCCCGCTGCCGCGCCGGGCCCAAGGGCAGCTCCTTGCCGTCTCGCAGGACCCTGACCGGCCCAAGGAGCTCGATAGCTGTCATGGTGACGAGATTAGGGATCAGGTGTGGACAAAGAGTGAGTGCTTTGTTACCGGGTCAAAGAAAGGGTAAATCGCCTGGTCGGACGGTTATTTTCAACCCGCGGCGCACTACTGGGTCACTGCCGTTGGTCACACCGGCCGCATCCACTGCTCCGGTAGTTCACCCAGGATCGCCCGATGGCCCGAATGGGCGGCATTTGAGCCATGAACACCGTCCGCGGCTGACACCCGGACCGCGGCACCGATGTAGTGAACGGTGCACGGACTCGCCCGGGAGGTTTCATGATCAAGGCCGCTGACAGCAGGTTCCGGGCCGGGTCGGCCTGTCCTGCTGACCTGAAGGTGCCGGATCAACGCGGCCGACGCCATGACCCCAGCCCACCGCCGCATTTTCCCTCGTGAGTGGTTTTGCCGGTTAGAACCGGCAAAACCACTCACGAGGGTTCACACCTGCAGGACCGACAGGATGTTTCCCGCTGGATCGGTGAACCACGCGATCAGTGGTCCCTGGCCGCGGAAAATGCCCTTCTCGTCGAGGTTCTCGTACTGCTCGAACTTCACGCCCCGCGCCCGCAGCTCGTCCACTGCGGACTCGACGTCGTCCACGGGGAAGTTCAGGATGGTGAACGTCGCCGGGGTGTGGTCCTTCTTCGGGTAGACCAGGATGTCCCGGTCCCCGGCGATGTGCAGGGTCAGCATCCCGTTCGCCTCGGAGATGCGCAGACCGAGCACTTCGCCGTAGAACCGCTTGGCCGCTTCGATGTCGTCGACGGAGAAACCACTGAACGCCTTGGTGTTCTCGAACACTGTCCCTCTCCTTACGGCTGAAGGTCGAGCGCGGCGCCGAACGAGCCGTCCATGTAGAACGGCGTCGAGCTGTGCTCGTGGGTGACCCGCCAGTCGCCGTCGATCTTGCGCAGGCAGACCGTCACCCGGAACCATAGGTCGAACGACTCGGAGCTGCCGAGCGGAGTCGCGGAGAGCCGGTGCAGGCTCGTCGTGTACGCCACCTCAGCGCCCGCGACCACTTCGAGGTCCCTGATCTCGTAGTCCACCGGGCCGTCGAAGGTGGCGAACCAGGTCTTCAGCGCGCCCGCGTCCAGCGGGGCGACGTTGCGCAGCGGCGGGGCGAGGTCGTACTTGACCATCTGCGGCGCGTACTGGCCGACGATCGCCTCGGCGTCGCCCGCGACCATCGCGTCGCGCATCTCCGCCGCGATCTGCCGGATGCGTGTCTCGTCTTGGCTGGTCATGATGTTTTTCCTCCCAGGTGTGAGTACCTTGCACCCGGGACGTAGAGACCAGTCGCTCGTTCTCGACATGTCTGGGAAAGAATTTTCTGGGAGGCAGGCGTGAAGTACATGATCATGATCCAGATGAACCCGAGCTTGCGAAAGTTCTGGGAGGACATGTCCGAGGCCGACCAGGCCGCCGGCTACCAGGCGCACAACGAGCTCACCGGCAAGCTGGCGGCCTCCGGCGAGCTGGTGGCCTCCGAGGCACTGGCCGACGTGTCGCTGAGCAAGCGAGTCGCCGTCACGGACGGCGTGGTCACCACGACCGACGGGCCGTTCGCCGAGGCCAAGGAGTACCTGGCGGGCTTCTACCTGGTCGACTGCGAGAACATCGACAGGGCGATCGAGCACGCCGCGAAGCTGCCGGAGGCCGAACTGGGCATGATCGAGGTGCGGCCGGTGCTGGACCTGCCGTGAACACGCTGCTCCGGGAGCTCGCGCCGCAGGTGCTCAGCGCGTTGGTGCGCAAGTTCGGCGACTTCGACTCGTGTGAGGACGCGGTACAGGAGGCGCTGCTCGCGGCGGCGACGCAATGGCCGGTGCAGGGAATGCCGGACAACCCGAAGGGCTGGCTGATCACGGTCGCCTCGCGACGACGGATCGAACTCCTGCGCAGTGACGTCGCCCGTGAACGTCGCGAGGAGACGGTCGCGGCGATGGCGCCCGCCGATCCGGCGCTGGTGCCGGGCGTGGACGACACGCTCACGTTGTTCCTGCTGTGCTGTCATCCGTCGCTGACCGAGGCTTCGCAGGTCGCGTTGACCTTGCGCGCGGTCGGCGGGCTGACCACGGCGGAGATCGCGCGGGCGTACCTGGTGCCGGAAGCCACCGTGGCGCAACGGATCAGCCGGGCCAAGCAGAAGATCAAGTCAGCCGGAGCGTCCTTCCAGACTGTGGGTGACGTGGAAACCGTCCTGAAGGTCCTGTACCTGATCTTCAACGAGGGGTACACGGCAAGCTCCGGCGAGTCCCTGCACCGAGTCGAGCTCAGCAGCGAGGCGATCCGTTTGGCCCGGCAACTGCGTGCACAGGTGCCTGACGACGGCGAGGTCACCGGCCTGCTGGCGTTGATGCTGCTCACCGACGCCCGTCGGCCCGCGCGTACCCGTCCCGATGGCGCACTGGTCCCGCTCACCGAGCAGGACCGGACGTTGTGGGACACCGATGCCATTGCCGAAGGCGTGTCACTGATCACCTCGACGTTGCCCACGGCCGAGGTCGGGCCGTATCAGATCCAAGCCGCGATCGCCGCCGTGCACTCGGAGGCCCGCGAGGTCGGCGACACCGACTGGCCGCAGATCCTGGCCCTCTACGACGTCCTCGACCGGCTCGCGCCCGGGCCCATGGTCACGCTCAACCGGATTGTGGCCGTCGCCATGGTGCACGGCCCTGCTGTGGGGTTGGAGCAGTTGTCCACGGCCGCGCAGGATCCGGCCCTGGCCGATCATCACCGCGTGCACGCCGTCCGCGCGCATCTCCTCGACCTGGCAGGCGATTCCGACACCGCGCGCACCGAATACGAACTGGCCGCGCGCCGCACGCTGAGCCTGCCCGAGCAGCGCTACCTGCGCTCTCGTGCCGAAGCACTGGCGTAGATTCGTCGGTATGCAACCGTGGGCGCGGCCGGACGACATCCGGTGGATCCTGGAGAACTGCCAGACCTGGGCGATCGTCGGCCTCGCCGACAACCCCGGCCGTGCCGCGCACGGTGTGGCGCGTTTCCTGCAGCAGAAGGGAAAACGCATCGTCCCGGTGCACCCGTCTGCGGAAACCGTGTGGGGCGAACAGGGTTACGCCACTCTCGCTGACATCCCGTTCGCGGTCGACTGCGTGGATGTGTTCCGGCGTTCGTCCGAGGCCGGGCAATTCGCCGACCAGGCCGCGGAAATCGGCGCGAAAGCCGTGTGGTTCCAGCTTGCCGTGATGGACCACGAGGCATTCGGCCGGGCAGGTGAGGCCGGGCTGCGCATGGTGATGGATCGCTGCCCGGCCATCGAATGGCCGCGTTACGGCCCTGCTTAACTCACGTACTCCCTGAGGTGCCGCGCTGTCAGGGAGTCACTCGTGGTGATCAGTTGTTCGGGCGTTCCGGTGAACACGATCCGGCCGCCGTCGTGGCCCGCGCCCGGCCCGAGATCGATGATCCAGTCCGCGTGCGCCATCACGGCTTGGTGGTGCTCGATCACGATGACGGTGTTGCCGTCGTCGACCAGCCGGTCGAGCAGACCGAGCAGTTGGTCGACGTCTGCGAGGTGCAGACCGGTGGTGGGTTCGTCGAGCACGTACGTGCTTGCCTTCTCCCCCATGTAGATCGCGAGCTTCAGGCGCTGTCGTTCACCACCGGACAATGTGGTCAGCGGCTGACCGAGCCCCAGGTAGCCGAGTCCGACGTCCACCAGCCTGGTCAAGATGGACGAAGCCGGGCCGGTCGTGAAGAACTCCCGCGCCTCGGTCACCGACATGGCCAGGACCTCGCTGATGTCCTTGCCGTTGAGCTTGTACTCGAGGACTTTCGGCGTGAAGCGCTTGCCGTCGCACTCCTCGCACACCGAGGCGACCCCGGCCATCATCGCCAGGTCGGTGTAGACCAGGCCGATGCCCTTGCACTTCGGGCACGCGCCTTCGGAGTTGGCACTGAACAGTGCCGGTTTGACGCCGTTGGCCTTGGCGAAGGCGGTGCGGATCGGGTCGAGCAGACCGGTGTACGTCGCCGGGTTGCTGCGCCGTGACCCGCGGATCGGCGACTGGTCGGCCACGCTCACGTCTTTCCGTGTCGAAACCGACCCATGGATCAACGAGCTCTTGCCCGATCCGGCGACCCCGGTCACGACGGTCAGCACACCCAATGGGATGTCGACGCTGACGTCCTTGAGGTTGTGCAACTTCGCGCCGGTGATCGACAACTGTCCCGTGGCCTGCCTGATGTTGGCCCGCAGCTTGACCTTGTGGTCGAGATAGCGGCCGGTCAACGTGCCGGAGTCACGCAACCCGGCCAGGTCGCCCGCGTAACAGATCTGGCCGCCGTTGGACCCCGCGCCGGGGCCGAGGTCGACCACGTGGTCCGCGACCGCGATCACCTCGGGCTTGTGCTCGACGACCAGAACGGTGTTCCCTTTGTCCCGCAGGCGAAGCAGCAGATCGTTCATCCGCTGGATGTCGTGCGGGTGCAGGCCGATCGTCGGCTCGTCGAAGACGTATGTCACGTCGGTGAGGCTGGAACCCAAGTGCCGCACCATTTTCACGCGCTGCGCCTCACCGCCGGACAACGTCCCCGACTCCCGGTCGAGGCTCAGGTAGCCCAGTCCGATCTCGACGAGCGAGTCAAGCGTCTCCCGCAACGTGCTCAGCAGGGGCGCCACCGACTCGTCGGTGATCCCCCGGATGAACTCGGCCAGCTCGTTGATCTGCATGGACGAGCAGTCCGCGATGGTGCGGCCGTCGATCTTCGACTCCAGCGCGGCCTGGTTGAGCCGGGTTCCCTTACACAGGCCGCACGTGTCGAAGGTGACCGCGCGGTCGACGAACGCGCGGACGTTCGACTGCATCGACTCACGGTCCTTGACCAGATAGAGCCGCTGCACCTTGGTGACGAGGCCTTCGTAGGTGATGTTCGTGGTGCCGATCTTGACCTTGGTGGCCGGCTTGTACAGGAAGTCCTGCCACTCCTGCTCGGTGTAGTCGGCCAGCCGGACAGCAGGGTTGACGAACCCGGACAACGCAAGGGTCTGCCAGTACCACCCGTCCACATTGAACCCAGGAACGGTGATCGCGCCCTCGTTGAGGGACAGTGACTTGTCGACGAGCTCGTCGACATCGATGGCCGAAACCCGGCCCATGCCCTCACATTCCAGGCACATCCCCTCGGGCAGGTTGAAACTGAACGCACTGGACGTGCCGACATACGGATCTCCCAAGCGGGAGAACACAATCCGCAGCATCGTGTACGCGTCGGTCGCGGTGCCGACGGTCGAGCGGGAGTTCGCGCCCATCCGCTCCTGGTCGACCACGATCGCCGCGCTGAGGTTGCGCAAGGCGTCCACGTCCGGCCGGCCAAGGCTGGGCATGAACGACTGGATGAACGCGGTGTAGGTCTCGTTGATCAGCCGCTGCGACTCGGCCGCGATGGTGCCGAAGACCAGCGAGGACTTACCGGAGCCGGACACCCCGGTGAAGACGGTGAGCCTGCGCTTGGGGATGTCGACGGAGACATCCCGCAGGTTGTTCTCGCGCGCGCCCCGGACCTGGATCAGGCCGTGGCTGTCCGCGATGAAGTCCCCCATACCGACCCTTCTGATTGCTTACGCCGTAAAGAGTCAGAGTAGCAGGAGTTTGTCAAGGCCCGGAACAGCAGAACACCCCGCAGCCTTCCGCTGCGGGGTGTTCGTGGGACGTCGATCAGCCGATGGGGCGCTTGGCTGCGAAGAAGTCCTTGCCGCCCTTCTCCATCGGCGCGGAGAGCACCGGGATGCCGTAGTCCGAGGCGTGCACGATCATGCCCCGGCCGATGTACATCGTCACGTGGTGGATCGTGGCCGCACTGGAGCCGTAGAACAGCAGGTCACCAGGCTGAAGTTCACTCTTCGACACCGGGCGGCCGACCTTGTACTGCTCACGGCTGGTGCGCGGCAGCTTGTACCCGTGCTGCGCGTACGCCCACATCATCAGACCCGAGCAGTCGAAGACCGGCGGCTTGCTGCCGCCGAGCGCGTACCGGTCGCCGCGGCGGCTCAACGCGGAAGTCACGGCCTTGCCCGCGATGCCGTTGCCAGGGAAGTAAACACCCTTGTCCAGCTCGCCCTGCAGGGCCGCGCGGTCGGCTGCGGACAGCTTGTCCAGCGACGACGTGATCTCGTTGATCTGCCTGTCCAGGTCGGCCTTCTTGGCCTTGATCTCGTCGGCCAGTTTCGCCGCCGCGTCACGAGCCTCGGTCGCGGTCTTCTGGGCGTCGGCGGCTTTCTTCTCCGCGTCCGCCGCCGCGTTCACCGCGCCGACGAGTTCCCGCAGTGCGGTGTTGTTGTCCGTGGCCAGCACGTTCAACGCCGACGAGCGGGCCAGGAAGTCCTTGGCCGACGTGCCGGTCAGCAGGGCTGACAGCTTGTCGAACCGGGCGCCGCGGAAGGAGGCCTGCGACAGCGTGTCGACCTGGCCGCGGAACGCGTCCTCTTTGACCTTCGCCTCGGCCTTGGTCTTGTTGGCCGCTTCGATGTCCTGGCCGGCCTTGGTGATCTCGGCCTGGCGTGCGTCGCGGTCCTCGACGGCCTTGAGGTAGTCCTCGTTGGCCTCCTTGGCCTGCGTGTTCAGCTCGCGGTAACGCTGCAGGGTCGGGGACTCCTGCTGGGCGTACGCCGGGACAGGCAGGACCGCGCCGACAAGTGTGATCACGGCGGAGGCCACCAGCGCCCCGCGCTTGAGTCTGCTCGACACGCGCGCGCGTCTCCTTCTCCAAGTCAATCGAGCACCTGTTGGCCGTGACACGTCGGCCAAAGATCTCGGCAAGATTACGAAATCACTCAGCGTGAGTCCACAGTGGGTGCACGCGGTGCATTCCGCTATTCCGTGACCGCCGTCAAAGGCCTGGTCAGAGCTAACGCAAAGCGCCCGCTGCGGCAGACAGCCCGGTCATCTTCTCCGGCGTCAGCTCAACGTGGAACACGGTGGCGATCACCTGCGCCCATCCGTGGATGAAATACCGCCAGCCGTCGACGATCGTCAGGTTGTCGATGGCCTGCCGGTCACGGGCGATGTCCAGGAATTCCAGAGTCCCGCGGTAGTTGATCTCCCAGACCATCGAGCCGGTCGGGAAACAGCACTGTTCGGAAATGGGCGATCCCGGGGTGTCCTTGCCCATGCCGGTCGCGTTCACCACCAGGCTGCCCGGGGGCATCAGCTCGATCAGGCCGTCCGCGGGACCGGTGACCTCCATGGTGTCCAGATGGGACGTGGAGATCCCGGCGCGCCGGAGCATCGCGCGCAGTGCCGCGAGTTTCCGCCTGGACGTGTCGGTGCAGAAGATCCGCTTGGGACGGTCCGGCCTGTGCATCAGGTACCACACGATCGCGGTGCCCGCGCCGCCCGTGCCGAGGCACAGCAGTTCGCCGCCGGTGCGGCGGAAGTGGTCGGCCGGGATGAACTCCTCCATCGCGAGGCCCGCTGTGACCGCGTCCAGCGCGTGCCCGACCAGTCTTCCATCCTTTTTGGACACCGATGAGATCTCACGGAAGCGTTGCGCGTCCTCGTCCACCTCGTCGAAGAGGTCCGCGGCCGCGTTGTAGACCGCGATCTTGTGCGTGGTGATCAGCGCGCCCGGCATCGACGGGTCGTCGGCGATCCGCTTGATCACGTCCCGGTACTGCTCGCGGTCCGCGTCGAGCGGTAAGTCGAACCCGGTCAGCTCGCGGGTCGGCAAGCCGAGAATCTCCGCCCACCGCGGGAAGACCCGTCGGATCGACGACTCGCCGGTGCTGACGCCGACGAACCCCATGCTCACCGCTCGACCTCCTCGAACCACGGCGCCCACCTGCGATGGCCCCTGCACGACGAACGTAGCAGTGGTCGCGCCACTGCCGATCGCGCGCGACAAGAACCGCAGGCCATTGCCGACGAAGTGCGCGCGTTCCGCCCCGATTCCGTCGAGGATCTGCGCCATGCGCCGGGCGGTGACAGCCAAGATGTTCTGCCCGCAATTTTCCTTTGTGAGCTGCGTCATGAACTGCAAATTGCAGCGTCCCCTCTGCACCAACGCAGCAACACCTGGAGCGAATCGTGACCATCCGTGACCGCGTCATCCCTGTCGGGCAAACTTTGCGGGTTCACGTCCTTTCCGGTGCTGTCAGGAACGTCGGCAAACCCCGGGTCTACGGCTACGTATGGGGTCCGACGGACAGCACTGTCCACTCCGAGAACCAGGATCTGCTCACCGCGTGGACCTTCGAGCAGGGCTGGCTGCTGAGCAAGGTGTTCCACGACGACCATCCAGGGTTCGGCCCAGGCATGACGCAACTGCTCGAAGCACTGCGGACCACCGACGTGCACGCCGTCGTGGTCCCGATCAGAGACAGGTACGCCAAGGCCATCGCCCGCCGAATCGAACGCTCGGGGACGTCCTGCCTCGTCGTTCCCCAGAACCGTTAGCTCTTCGGCACGCGGACAGCAGCGAACTGGTTGGCCTGAGCGACAACACGTCCGCTGCTGTCCCACGCGAACGCCGCCTCGTCCATCCGGTTGTTGGTCACGTCGTTGGCGTGCATACGAACCCGGACAGGCCCAGGAGCGGGCAATCGCCGGATGTACGCCGACATCTGCAAAGTCGGCGCCCACCCGGGTGCACCGAGTTCGAACGACACCGGCGGAACAGGATCAAGCGCGACGAGAAGGCTCAACGGATCCCAGTCCGACCCGTCGGCCAGCCGTTGCCACGTGGAGATCGAGCCCTGCTTGGCCGGCTCACCCACGGCCCAGCCCAGCGCCGCCGGGTCGATGCGGGCTTCCACCACGTCGAGGATCGGGACCTCGAACCCGCCACCGGGCGGCTTGCCGGAGAACCGGAAACTGTCGTGCTCAGCGAGCATCTCCGGCGGCTCGACGTTGGTCCACCAAGGGTCGTCCTCGGTCAGCGTGCCCTGGGTGACCAGCGCTTCCACGCACGGCTTGCCGTTCTGCGCCAGCCGGGCCCGAAGCTGCGTCATCGTCCGGCTGGCCTGCAGGAATTCGACGTGGATGGTGGCCTGGCCGGGGTCCGGTGCCATCGGGAACGAGCCGCTGATCGCCGTGAGGTGCGGATGCTCAGCGAGTTCAGCCGCGGCACGCGCGACCACGGCGAGCAGATAGCCGCCGTGCAACTTCGTGCCGACGCTCCACTGCGCGTCCAGGTCGGCCCGGAACTCGCCGTCACCGACCGCCTCGATCGCCGTGGCCTCTTTGAATGACCCCATGCCTCACCCTGACAGCCTCAACTAGGCAGTGTCAAGATTCGAAGAAGAGTTCTACGCTGGCGTCAACGGCGCCTTCGCCAAGGTTGAAGGCCGCATCGACAAGATTCACCGCACAGCGCACCCAGGCGCCACCGCTCGCCGAGATCCAACAGGTCACGCTTACTCAGCTGACGTCAAGGGCGGCACCGCGGTCACCGGTGCGGCAAGCGAAACCGGTGGGCGACGGCCTTCCGCCCTTCGCAGCGACGGACATGTCCTCCTGGACGAACTGGCTCCGCCCCACCGCGTCACTTCCCCGACAAATCCCGCCATTCAGGGGAGCCCTTGATTTAACGATACTCCAGGGGTACGACAGTTTCCGGCGCACAACGCAGGTCCGGAGCGTCTCGTCGCCAACCTGTGCACAATCGGGTGATTGCCTTGCGTATCAAGGATTTTCGCGTTCGCCCGGCGTAATCTGGAGTTATGGGGAGGAGGATCGCGTCACCGTACTGGCAGCTCAGCAATCGGGAGCTTGTCGCGCGTCTCTCCGCTTCCGAAGACAAGCTGAGGCGGGACTACGCCGAGCATCTGGTGATTCTGTCCGAAGCGGACGCCCGAGGCACCGCGTACGAGCTCGGGTACAGCAACACCACCGCGCTTCTCATGCACACGCAGAACATCTCGCGCAGCGAAGCCGACCAACGGCTCGCCCACGCGTCCGCCCTGAACGACGCCAAGACACCCACCGGCGCCGTCGTGGAAGCCTCAATCCCCTTGACTGCCAAGAAACTCGATGCCGGCGAAGTCAGCGTGGGCCAGGTCGAGGTGATCCGGAAGTTCGTGGGCAGCCTCGATCACCTTGAACCGGAAAAGGTTGCGCTGGCTGAAGAGTTGATGGTCGAGCGAGCCGCCGAGGACGACCCGAACGCTCTCGCACGATACGGCGAACGCGTGGTGCGAGACCTCGTCGATCCTGACGGCAAGCCACCGAACTTCGACGAGCCCGAGCGGCCGGAGCGTGAGTTGCGGCGACACGTATACCGTGACGGCCGTATGGAGTTCAAGGGTCGCCTCGACGCCGAAACCGCCGCCCTGTTCGACGAACTGCTGAAACCCTTTGAAAAACACGAACCCGGCGACACCCGTGGATACGCCGAACGCGGCGGAGACGCGTTCGCCGACGTACTCCAGCGAGCAGCCAACTGCCCGGACTTGCCCACCCACAACGGCCTCAAAACCGAAGTCGCCTTCACCATCTCCATCGACGAGCTGATGAAGACGGCCGAAGACCGAGTCCTCCCAGGCACACAACTGACTGCGGCCGAAGCGAGGCGGATCGCCTGCGACGCCCACGTACTCCCCGCAGTCATGGGTGGGGACTCCAAGCCGCTCGACGTCGCGGTTCCTGCTTACGTTGTCCCCGCGCACATCCGGCGGGGACTCGTGCTCCGGGATCGTGGATGTGCGTTCCCGGGTTGTGAGCGACCAGCGAATGTCTGCCACTCGCACCATATCCGCGAATGGCTGAGAGGCGGGCCAACCGCGCTAGGCAACCTCGTACTGTTGTGTGGACGACATCATCGCCTCATTCACCGCAGTGAATGGGAAGTCAAACTTGTCGACAGCGTTGCCTGGTTCACCCCACCCGACTTTGTCGATCCTGAACGCAAGCCCCGGCGGAACTTCTTACACGGGGCTGTCCGGGAGTGAGAGGGTCACCAACGCTCCGCCGTCCTCGGCGTTGGCGAACGCCAACGTGCCGCCGAGCACCTTCACCTGGGCAACAGCGATCGTCAGGCCCAAGCCATGACCGGTGCCGCGATCGCTGCTGCCGGTGCGGAACCGGCTCGGGCCGTCCCGCAACAACTCCTCCGAAAACCCTGGACCGTGGTCACGGACCTGCACCGACAAACCGTCCACCGTCACCTCGATCGGTGGCTTGCCGTGCTTCGAAGCATTCACCAGGAGGTTCACCAACACACGTTCCAACCGGCGCGGATCCGTCCGAACTGGACGCTCATCCACCACGGAAACGACAGCCTCCGGCGCGACACCCGCGACCCGGCGCCGGACGAACGAGCCCAAAGCCATCTCGGACAACTCGGCCCGTTCAGTCGCCGTGTCCAGCCGCGCGACCTCCAAGATGTCCTCGACCAAAACCCGCAACACCCGCACCCGGTCCCGAACCAGCTCAGCGGGCCGGGAAGGAGGCAACAACTCCGCGGCCGTAACCAAACCGGTCACCGGTGTACGCAACTCGTGCGCGATGTCCGCGGTCACCCGTTGCTCAGCCACCAGGCGTTCCTGCAAAGCATCGGCCATCCCGTCAATGGCCTGCGCCAACTCCGCTGCCTCATCCCGAGGCCGATCCCGGATCACATCCCGCACCCGGGCAGTCATGTCCCCATCGGCCACCCGGCGCGCAGCCCCCGCGGCAAGGCGCAACCGCCGGGACAACCGCGAAACCAGCAACACACCGAACACGGAACTCAGCACGACCACGGCAACGGACCCGATCAGCAAGACCTGATCCAACCGGCTCAACGCCTCGTCCCGATCGGAATACGGGCTGCGCAGCGACAAAACCTTCCCGTCGGTCTCCGCGGCCGCCCAGATCCACGAACCCTCAGGCGTGCGTTGCAAATACGTCGCCCGTTGCCCGCCCCGGACCGCGGCGAGCAGGTCCGGCGGAAGGTTCGGCGAATCCATCTCGCTGCCGAGCGCCGCCTGACCGGACAGGGCGTACTCCCGCACCACCAACTGGATCCGCTGGTCCTGCAGCTGGCGCGCGTCGGTCAGCTGGGTCTGCGCGAACTCGGTCCGCACGAGCAGGCTCAGCGCCGTCGCAACCAGGGCGCTGACCACGGCGATCGCCGCGCTCAGCCGCCACCGCATCGAGGTGGGCAGCAGTTTCATGAGCCCGTCTTCAGCTTGTACCCGAAGCCCCGCACCGTCTCGATCCGGTCCTGGCCCACCTTCGCGCGCAGCCGTTGCACGTGCACGTCGACAACGCGTGAGTCGCCGCCCCACTGGTAGTCCCAGACCTGCTCCAGCAGAACGTCACGGGTCAGCACGCTGCCCGGCGAGTCCACAAAGCACAGCAGCAGCCGCAACTCCGTCGGCGTCAACTCAACCGGTTGGCCGGCGACACGGACTTCGAGACCGTTGCGTTGCACCTCGAGGTCGCCGAACCGCAGCGGCTGCTCCCCGTTCACGGCCTCGGCGCGGCTCATCCGGCGGACCACCGCGCGGATCCGCGCGACCAGCACCGTACTGTCGAAGGGCTTGGTCACGTAGTCGTCGGCGCCCGCTTCCAGGCCGAGCACGACGTCGATCGGGTCCGCCCGGGCCGACATCATGATCACCGGGGTCGGGCTTTCCTCCCTGATCTGCCTGCACAGGCTGACGCCGTTCATCCCCGGCAGCATCAGGTCGAGCAGTGCCACGTCCGGCGCCAGCGAACGGAACTTCTCCAGGCCGGTGATCCCGTCCTCGGCCACTGTCACCGTGAAGCCGTCGCGCTCCAGTGACAACTGGGTCGCTTCCCTGATCACCGGGTCGTCTTCGACCAGCAGGATGTGGGTCTGGTTCATCACTTGATTCGCTCGAACATCGCGCCAGTCCATCTGTAGAGCTTGGTGATCCGCTGTGACGGACAGCATGAGGGGTCGTTCGACCGGTACTCCCAGTTGGTCACCTGCACCACCCCATCGTCCTGGTCCAGGATGATGCCCGGTTCCTCCAGCGCGAGCAGGTCGACCGGCGGATTGGCCACCACGTTGTACACGTAGTTGGCGAGCGTGCCGGTGAAACGCGTGGAGTCGAGTGCTTTGCCCACCGCCGGGGAGCCATCACAGTACGTGACCGTCACGAGCAGCTCGGCCACGCCGTCTCCGGTCAGATCGACGTAGCGGGAGTCCACCGGGAAGCGGCCGGTCTGCGGGCACGGCGAGAGCTGGCTCTTGATCTTGTCGTTGACCTTTGTGTCCGTCCGCAGCAGCGCCACCGGGTCGAACGACGGCGTCACGCCACTGGGCTGTGGCGGTGTCGACGGCGGCGGCTTGACCTGGCTGGCGGCGCCTTCCACGCGCACGCCGCCCGCGGTGGCGCAGCCGGTGAGCAGCACGAGACAGCACAGCCCCAGTGCCAGTCGCCGCATTCGGCCCTCCTTCGTCACTCCATTCTGCCGAGGCCCGCTAGACCGGCCACCCGGCTGTTACAAGGCCGCCGAAATTCTGCGGGCGGGCTGTTACACGACCGTCGGACTACCGCCGGAAAGCGTCCCTAACTTCGAAGGAGATCACGTTATGTAACACGTCGGGGAGTCAGGGGCCATGCTCGAGCGTCTCAAACCGTTCAGGTATGTGGCGTTGGCGGTGCTCGCGCTGCTGATCGCCGCGATCTACCTCGTGCTGAGCGAGCAGCAGCCGAAACCACAGGCCATCATCACCCCGGCGACCACACAGAACGCGGTGAACTACCGGCCCGCACCCAAGATCGGCCCGGCCCAGCTGGTCTACAAGGTCGACACGGCCGACAAGGTCGTCTTCCTGACCATCGACGACGGCGCGCACCGGGACCCGGCGATGGCCGGCATCCTCAAGCGCAACGGCATCAAGGCCACGTTCTTCCTCACCAACTCCTACGTCCAGCGCGATGCGGACTTCTTCCGCAAGCTGCGCGACGACACCGGCTCGGTGATCGAGAACCACACCCAGACGCACACGAACCTCAAGGGCAAGCCGCTCGAGAAGCAAGAGGCCGAGATCGTGCCGGTCTCCGACACGTACGCCCGCGAGTTCGGCCAGCGGCCCACGCTGTTTCGCGCGCCGTACGGCAACAGCGACGCCGTGACCTTGCAGGCCGCCGGTGAGGCCGGCGCCAAGTACGTCGTGAACTGGGGCTCGGAGATCCGCAACGGCCAGATCGTCTTCAGCGGCCCGCGCGAGTTCCGGCCCGGCTCGATCGTGCTCATGCACTTCACCGCGAACTTCGAGAAAGACGTGACGGCCTTCGTCAACCAGGCCCGTGCCAACGGCCTGACGCCCGCACTACTGACGGACTACTTGCGATGAGAACCATGAAGATCCTGTCGATCCTCACCAAGGGACTGGTCGCGACCGTCTCGTTGGCCGTGCTCGCGGTGACCGCGACCGGCTGGTGGACCTACCGGACCGCCACGACGAACCTGGCCACGGACGACGTGATCGTCCCGGACACGCCGCAACCGAGCACCAGCGGCGCGCCGTCGCCGTTGCGGCAACCGCCGCAGGACACCACGATCCTGTTGGTCGGTATGGACAGCCGCACCGACGCGCAGGGCAACCCGTTGTCTCCCGAGTTGCGTGCCCAGTTGCAGGCAGGCAATTCGACCGGCGAGCAGAACACCGACACGATGATCGTGATCCACGTTCCGGCGGATCCGACGAAGAAGGCGTGGGGTCTGTCGCTGCCGCGTGATTCCTACGTGAACATCGCGGGCGGGTTTGGCATGCACAAGCTCAACTCCGCGTACGCACGGGCGAAGGTCGCCAAGGCCGGTCAGCTGCGCAACCAGGGCGCCGATCAGGCCACTGTGGACCGTGAATCGACCACCGCGGGCAGGCGCAACCTGATCGCCACGATCAACAACCTGACCGGGCTGCACATCGACCACTACGCGGAGATCAACCTGCTCGGGTTCAGCGAGATCACCAACGCGGTCGGCGGCGTCCCGGTGTGCTTGAACGAGCCCGTGCGCGACTCGTACTCGGGCGCGAACTTCCCGGCAGGCCAACAGGTTCTGCAGGGTGTGGACGCGCTGAAGTTCGTCCGCCAGCGACACGGCCTGACCAACGGCGACCTGGATCGGGTCCGTCGCCAGCAGGCGTTCCTGGCGGGCTTGGCCAACCGGATGTTCAGCGCGGGCACGCTCACCGACCCGACCAAGATCACCGACCTTGTCAACGCGTTGACCAAGGCCGTTGTCCTGGACAAAGGCTGGGACCTGGTGTCGTTCGCACAGCAGCTCGGTGATCTGAGCGCGGGCAACGTCACGTTCCAGACCATCCCGACCGGCCGGATCAACCTCGCCACGCCGTCGGACGGCAGCGCGGTCGAGGTCAATCCCAACCAGGTCCGCGACTTCGTCCAGGACCTGCTGGACCCGCCGGTGCAGCAGCAACAACAGCAAGAGAACCCGGATTCGACGAAGATCCAGGCACAGAAACAGGAAAGGGTGCAGAAGATTGCCAGTGTCGAGCCCATCAACGCCGGTGCGATTCCCTGTGTGGACTAGGGTTCCGATGGTCCCAGGGTGGCTGGCGGTGCTCGGACCGGGTGCCATCGCCGTCGGTGGCCTGATCGCGGGCGGCGTCTACTTCCCGCTGTCGATCATTGTCGGTTGTGTTCTCGCCGCCGTGCTCGCCGAACGGGCCGCGTTCTTCGCCGTCGCGGTCCAGCCGCCGCTGATCACCGCGGCCACGGTGGCCGGGGCCGTGCTGCTGGGTGAGCCTTTGCTTGACGGCGCGACGCAATTGGCCGAGACGTTCCCGTACCTGGGCGGAACGATCGTGGCCGTCCTGGTGATCCTGGCGTTGCGATCGCGTGCCGGCACACGCATGGAGAAACGCGTCCAGCTCACGCGTTGACCATGGCCTTGCCCACCCTCTACCCCTTGGGGGTATAAAGTCCGGGTAGGCCGAAAGGGGATCTGGAACATGTCACAGTCGACATACACGGTTGAGGGAATGACCTGCAGCCACTGCGTCAGCTCGGTGACCGAGGAGGTCGAGCAGATCGCCGGCGTTCGGAACGTCGACGTCGACCTGGCCACCGGCAAGGTGACCGTCACCAGCGACACGGACCTGAGCATCGACGACGTCCGTGCCGCGGTGACCGAGGCCGGCTACCAGCTCGCCAGCTGACTCACGCCGCGGATCGCACGCCGGACACTGGCTGCGGCCGCGGGACACCGGCCGCCTGGTAGTACACGTCTTCGAAAGTCGACAGGGTGCGGCCGATGTCGTGCGATTCGATCATCTCGCGGCTGGCCCTGCCCATCGCGGCCGTCACCGCCGGGTCGCGCAAGACCTCGTCGATCGCCGCGGCCAGGACTGCCACATTCCCCGGCGGGAAACGGAATCCGTTGACACCGGGCTCCACCAGGTGTGGCAGGGCCATCGCATCCGCGGCGACGACGGGCAATCCGGCGGTCATGGCCTCCATTGTGGCCAGACTCTGCAGCTCGGCCGTGCCCGGCATGCAGAACAAGTCGGCCCGCTGGTAGGCACGGACAAGCTCCTCATCGGACACGAACCCGAGGAACTCGACCCGATCGCTGACCTTGAGGCTGTCCGCGAGCGCGGACAGCTTCTCCCGGCACGACCCGTCGCCGACGATCTCGGCACGGACTTCGGGCAGCCGCGCGACCGCCTTGATCAGCTCGTCGACGTTCTTCTCCTCGTCCAGCCTGCCGACGAACAACACCTGCTTGCCGTTGGTCTGCCGTGCCGGGTAGTGGTCGAGGTCGATACCGCAGGAGATCGCCCGGGGCGAGCCCGGCAAACCGTTGGCGGTCAACAACTCCACCGCACGAGGCGTGGGCGCGGTGACCAGCTCCGCGTCGCGGAAGACCTTGACCAGGTCACGCCACGCCCAGCGGATCGCCGCCGTGCGCAAGGGTTTGGGGATCGGCACGTACCCGAGCAGGTTCTCCGGCATGAAGTGATTGGTCGCGATCACCGGAATCCCGTGCTTCTGCGCGGCTCGCAGAACCGCTCGCCCGACTGGGAAGTGCGACTGGACGTGCACGACATCCGGCTGGATACGCTGGATCAGCTCCTCGGCTTCGCGTGCGGCCTGCCAGGGCAGGGAAATCCGGAACGTCGGGTGGAACGGAGTTCGCTTGGACGTCACCGGATGGATCGTGATCTCCCGGTCGTCGACCGGCACGGCGTGTTGTGGGCAGGCGACGTGCACGTCGTGGCCGCGTTCCGCCAGCCCGTGCGCTAGTCGTCCGGCGAAGTTGGCGGCGCCGTTGATATCGGGCGGGAACGTGTCCGCGCCGATCAGGATCCGCAGTTGGTTTCCTGTGGGGAGCATGGTCTTCTCCTTGGGTACGGGATCTTTGGCCAGCGCGATCACGCCGACCACGGACAGCAGGGCGAACACAGCCAAGGCGAAGGCTTGGACCGGTGAGAACAGCGCGGCTTCGCCGTAGACCCACAGGCCGACAGCGACAGCCGTGAACGGGTCGAGCACGGTCGTGCTCGCGATGACGGTGGCGGTCGAACCGACCGCATAGGCCTGGTGTACGAGCCAGCCGCCGATCAGGATCAGCGCGATCGACTCGGCACCGAGGACCACCGAGAAGTCCACAGTGGCCGCACGGACGAGAGCCGAGCCGAGTCCGAACATGACCGCGGCGGAACTGGCCAGCAGCAGGCAGTTGCGCACGGCCAAGGCAATGCCCGCGAAGCCGAACGCGCCGAGCACGAACAGCTGGATGTCTCCGGTTTGGACACCGGACATGTCGGCCCCGGTTGTCGAGGCGACCAGGACGAACCCGGCCGTGCCGACCCCGACCAGGATCACGGCCAGCACGTTGCCCCGGCCGGTGAGCAGAACCGTCAGCACGAGGCTGAGCACGCCGATCGGCTGGACGATCACCAACGGCGCCAACCACAACGCGACGATGTGCAGCCCCGCGCCGAGAACCGCGAGCGAGGTCCCGAGCAGCCAGCGGCGCGATTTCAGCATCCGCAGGGAGAACCCGCTGTCCTGGACCGCGCCGTGCTGCATCGCGACCGACAGGGCGAAACAGCACGCGGCGACGACGGCGAGAAAGACGGCGAGAGCGATCATCGGGCAGCCTTCCGGATGGTCAGCGCCAGCACGACGACCAGCGCGACTTCAGCGGCCAACGCGAACCGTTCGAGCAGTCCCTGTGGCAGCCACTGGACGAACTGGGCCACGCCGAACGACGCGGCCGTCAGCACACCGACCACCGCGACCCCGCGAAGCCGCCCGGCCGTCACCATCCACACAGGATGGTCGCGCAACGACCTGGCCAACAGCCAGCAGGCCACCGGAAGACAGGTAAGGAAGACCGCACCACCGAACCGGTGAATCTCGCCTGCGACCGTGGACACGTCGACACTCGGGTTGCCCGGGAAGATCGCGACCAGTGCGAGACCGAAGTACCACAGTCCGAACAGGACCTTCACCCAGCCCGAATGCGGGACACCCGCCCTGGTCAGGCCGGTCGCCACGGCGAACCCGCCACTCATCAGCAGCAAGACCGACAGCACGAACGCGACCCCGTTGTAGTAGACGTAGTCGCTGACCGGGTCGAAGATCGGGCTGACCTGCTGGGCCAGCGCGATGTTCAGGTACGCCACGACGAGCATCGCGGCCGCCGCCATGGTCATGGCGATTCGGCTCAAGCGCAGGACTGGGGTCACGGGAACCACGCTAGGAAGCCGAAGGCAAACGGATGGTTATCTCGGGTTACCAGAAGGCTGTCGTTGAGTCAGTACTGTGAGCTTTGTGGCCAGACTGCTTCTTGTGGAGGACGACCGGACCATCGGCGAGGCGCTGGACTCGAGCCTGCGGCTGCACGGCTACGAGGTCTGCTGGACGCGCGCCGGTGCGATGGCGCTGCACGAGGCCCAGCGAACCGCCTTCGACCTGGTTCTGCTGGACCTGGGCCTGCCCGACCTGGACGGGGTCGAGGTGTGCCGCAGGCTGCGCTCGGCGCAGCCACAGACAGTGCTGGTGATCGTGACCGCACGCCAGGACGAGATGGACGTCGTGGTCGGCCTGGAGGCGGGCGCCGACGACTACCTGGTCAAGCCCGTGCGGCTGGGCGAACTGCTGGCCCGGGTGCGCGCGCACCTGCGTCGCGGCCCGTCGAGCGCCCGCCAGACCATCTCAGTCGGTGAACTGGTGGTGGACACGGCGAGCCGCCAGGTGACCGTGGCCGGGCAGGAGGTCTCGTTGCGTGCCAAGGAATTCGACCTGCTGGCCCGGCTGGCCGACGCGGTCGGCTCAGCGGTCAGCCGGGACATGCTGATGACCGAAGTGTGGGACGCGCACTGGTACGGCTCCACCAAGACTCTCGACGTCCACATCGCGGCGTTGCGGCGAAAACTTGCCGCCGCCGCGCCGACACCGGAGCAGGCGCCCCGCATCTCCACCCTGCGCGGCCATGGCTACCGGCTGGAACGCCCGGCGGGGTGAACTGATGCGCAAACGAATAGTCATGCTCGTGACAATGGCGGCGGTGGTCGCCACCACGCTGTTCGGCGTGCCACTCGGCGTGTTCGTCGCCCGGTACTACTGGGACGACGAACGCACCGAACTCGAACGGGTCGCCACCGCGGCAGCCCTGGCCGTAGCCAACGATTTGTCCGGTTCACCTCAGTTGCCGGTGGTGCCCGCCGACACCACCATCGGCCTCTACACCCCCACCGGCGAACTGCGCGCGGGCAGCGGCCCAGCCCTGGCGGATCGCGCGGTGCAACGCGCCAGCAACGGCGAGATCGAAGAGACAGACGCGAAGGACTCCATCGTCGTCGCGATTCCGATCATGGACGAAGGCCGTCTGCTGGGTGTCATGCGTGCGATGAAGTCGCACAAGTCGGCCACGATCCGGACGGCATTCACGTTGCTGACCATGCTCGGCAGCGCTGTGTTCGCGGTCGCCGTGACCTGGTTGCTGGCCCGGCGCATGGCCGCCCGGCTCGCCCGGCCGCTGGAGGACTTGTCGGCGACGGCGAAGGTATTGGGAGAAGGCGACTTCACCGTCCGCACGGGGCACAGCGGCGTTCCTGAGATCGACTCGGTGGGCACAACGTTGAACACCACGGCACAGCGCATTGGGGAAACCCTGGACCGGGAACGGGCCTTCTCCGCGAACGCCTCGCACCAGCTGCGGACGCCGATCGCCGGGTTGCGGCTGCAGTTGGAGGGAGCGCTTGAGTCCCCCGACGACCCGCGGCCCGCCATCGGCAAGAGCATCGCGGCCGTCGACCGTCTGGAGAGGACAGTCAACGACCTGCTGACGCTGGCACGGGACGTGAACTCCACGCCCGTGGCGGATCTGGGTGCACTGCTTGACGACGTCGAGTCGACATGGCGGGAGCCGTTGGCCTCGGTGGGACGATCTCTGGAGATCGACGTGCATGGGGCGCCCGCACCCCGGGCGGCCGAGGCCGGTGTCCGGCAGATCCTGAACGTCCTGGTGGACAACGCCTACACCCACGGCTCAGGCACAGTGCGGGTGTGTGCGCGGGACGCTGGTGGCGCGCTGGCCGTGGATGTGTCCGATGAGGGCGCCGGTATCCGGCCCGGCGTGGACGTCTTCGCCAAACGCACGAACGTCCACAACGGACACGGCATCGGCCTGGCGTTGGCCCGCAGCTTGGCCGAGGCCGACGGCGGACGGCTGATGCACAGTGACGGCTCGACCTTTACGCTGCTGTTGCCGTCAGCAACGGAATCAGCTGATCGTCTGCCGTGAGCGAGCCGTGCTGGCCGTTCAGCAGCGACAGCCTCGGCTCCACTTTGGACCGGATGACCGCCGCATTGCCCTGCGTCGCGACGACCAGGTCACCGATCCGGCCGCGTGCGTAGTCCGCCACGCTCGGCCCGAACCACCCGGCGGCGATGGCCTCGTCCCTGGTCAGCATCCACGCGCGCGCACCGACAACCGCACCCCACGCGGCCTGAACGTCCCCCAGAGCCCCGGATTCGGTGTACACGTGCCGGACCCGCGGCTCACCGCCGAGCATCCGCACACCGTCACGGAGTTCCGGCCGCACGTCGAAATCGATGCGGTCGTCCTCGCCGACCGCGACCATGCCGTGGTCGGCCGTGACGACAAGCATTCCGTCCGGCGGCAGTTCCTCGGCGATGGTCTCGGCCAGCCGATCGATCTGCCGCAGCTGAAACCGCCATGCCTTGCTGCCCGGCCCGAACACGTGCCCGAGCAAGTCCAACTCGGAGTGATACGCGTAGCAAAACGCCCGATCACCGGCCGACAACGCCTCCACGGCGCTCTTGGCCAGATCACCGAGCGCCAGCACACCACCGAACTCACCGCCGCGGAACGCCGCCCTGGTCAGCCCGCTGCCTTCGAAAACCCGTTGAGTGGCCAGCCGAACGTGCACACCGTTGTCCGCCGCGCGTTGAAACATCGTTTCCACCGGCTGGAACTCCTCGGGCACGTACTTCTCCCGGAAGTCCTCGGTGCGCCCACCGCCGTGCAGTCCCCAGCTCAATGCGTTGATCAGCTCGTCATGCGATGCGGCAAAGGAATACCCGACGATGCCGTGGGTGCCGGAAGGCACGCCCGTGCCGATCGTGGTCAGGCTGGTCGCCGTTGTCGCCGGAAAGCCGGCGGTGATCTCGTTGCCCGCCAGGCTGTTGAGGAACGGCGCGTCCTTGGGGTGAGCGCGAAGCTGCGGCCAGCCGAGTCCGTCGACCAGCAGCAGACAGACCTTTCTCGCCGCGGGCAACGGCACCGTCGCGGACACGCCGGGCACACCGAGGCCCGCCATGATCGACGGGACCACGTCGGACAGTGCACCCGCGCCGTAGTTCGGTACCAAAGGCGACGCCATGATCCCAACCTAGCCGAACAGCATCTTCAATTCAGCCGGAGCGACCTGTTCAAGCTGCGCGTACGTGCAGGATTCGGGCGTCCGGTCCAGACGGAAGCGCACCAGGCGGCTGCCGTGCCGGAAACGCCAGCCTTGAAGGTGCTCATAACGGACCTCCGCCACCCATTCACACCGCAGCGGCTCCCATGACAGGTCTTTGCCAACTGCCCAGCGGCTGTAGCCGATGCTGGGTGTGTCCGCCTCGACCCATTGCCGCCATGGGTGGTTCTCCAGGGCGTTCTCCCGCAGCGGCGCGAGCTCGGTGACCAGCTCACGACGGCGTGCCGCGGTGAAACTCGTGGCCACGCCCACGGGCCGCAGCACGCCCTCTTCGTCGAACAGTCCGAGCAGCAGCGACCCCACGGACTCGCCGTCCTTGTGCCACCGGAATCCCGCGACGACACAGTCGGCTGTTCGCTGGTGCTTCACCTTCCACATCACGCGCTTGTCCGGCTCGTACGGCTGGTCCGTCGGTTTGGCCATCACGCCGTCGAACCCGGCGCCTTCGAACCTCGTGAACCAGTCCAGTGCGACGTCCGGATCCGTGGTGATCGGTGTCAAATGCACTCGTGCCAGCTTGTCGTCGAGCACGCTCTCCAGCAGGCGGCGGCGCTGCGCGAACGACTCCTCCAGCAGCGAGCGGTCATCCAGAGCCAGCAGGTCGAAGGCGACAAAGCTGGCGGGTGTCTCCGCGGCCAGCTTGTTCACCCGCGACGCCGCGGGGTGCAGACGCAGCTGCAACGCCTCGAAATCCAGCCCGGTCTCGGAGACGATGACGATCTCACCGTCCACCACGCACCGTGGCGGCAAGGCTTCGCGCAGCAACTCGACCAGTTCCGGGAAGTACCGGGTCAGCGGCCGGTCGTTGCGTGAGCCCAGCTCGAGCTCGTCGCCGTCCCGGAACACGATGCACCGGAACCCGTCCCATTTCGGCTCGTAGCTCAGCCCCGGTCCGCGCGGCACCTCGTGCACGGCCTTGGAGAGCATCGGTTTCACCGGCGGCATCACGGGTAGGTCCACGCCTGGAACACTAAAGCACAGGTCAGGGCGATGCGAGCGCTTCGGTCGGAGTCAGTGCGGACGCCCTGATCGCCGGGTACACCCCGGCCAGCACACCGATGGTCAGCGACGCGGCGAACCCGCCCAGCATCGCGGTGCCCGGGACGACCAGCGGCCACCCTTGCAGATGGGCGTACGCGGCCGTGCCCGCGATGCCGAGCAGACCGCCCGCCAGCCCGCCCAGTCCACACAGGACTATGGACTCGGTGAGGAACTGGCCGCGGATCTGCCCCTTGCTCGCGCCGAGCGCGCGACGCAGCCCGATCTCGCGTTTGCGTTCGAGTACCGAGATCACCATCGTGTTGGCCACACCGATCCCGCCGACCAGCAACGCGACCGCGGCGAGGCCCAGCAGCAACGTGCCGAAGGCGTTCTGGGTGATTCGTTTGGCGGCCAACGCGTCCGACGGCCGGTTGACCTGAACGAGGCTGGGTTGCTCGGGGTTGAGGGTGCGCGGCAGGACCTGGCGGACGTCCTCGATGGCCGACTCTTCGGATCTGACGTAGACGACCGTGGGTTTGCCGTCGAACCCGAGCTGGTCCTTGGCCGCGTCCCAGCCGATCAGCACCGATCGTTCGACGTCGGGTGCCAACGGCATCGGGCCGAGCACACCGATCACGGTGAACCACTTGTCCCCCAGCCTGATCCGCGGTGCCGGTCCGTCGGGGATCTCGGTGATGCCCAGCCAGGTCGCGGATTTGCTGCCGAGCACGACCGTGGGGAACTTCTCGGTCACCGCGCTCAGAAACGTTCCGGAGTGGACAGTCCCGCCGAGGATGTGCAGCAGATCAGGTGACGCGGCGAGCGTGGTGATGCCGCTTCCTTGCGCGTTGACGTCCGAGCGGCGGACATCGGCGTGCACGTTGGCCACACCGTCCGCGAGCTGGACTGGCCCGATTCGCCTGGCCATGTCGACCGATTGCGGCGGCATGCCCGCTTCCTTGTTGTTCAGCTCGTCTCGCGTGGCCTGTGCCCGCAACAGGTTCGGGCCGAGGGCGGCCAACTCGTCGACCACCGCCTGTTGGCTGGACGCCGGGATGCCGATCACCACGAGCATGGTCGCGATGCCGATGGAGATGCCCAACGCGGCCAGAACGGCACGCAACGGCCGGGTCCGCAGCCGTGCGAAACCCAGTGACAGCAGATCAAACGGCGACACGATCCGCCCCAATCCGCCCGTCCCTGATCTCCACCACGCGTGGCATGCCCGCGGCGATCTCCCGGTCGTGAGTGATCACCGCGATGGTCGTTCCTTCCGCGTGCAGCTCGTTCAGCAGCGCCAGCACCGCGTGTCCGTTCGCGGTGTCCAACGCTCCAGTCGGCTCGTCCGCCAACACGAGCGCGGGCCGGTTCACCAACGCCCGCGCGATCGCGACGCGTTGCCGTTCACCGCCGGACAGCTGATGTGGCAAGTGCTTCGCCCGGTTCGACAGACCCACCCGGGCCAACGCCTCCAACGCCGCCGGTCGGCGTTTGCGGCGTGGAACTCCGGCGTAGAGCAGACCAGTGGCCACGTTGTCCGCCGCGGTCTGGCCGTCGTCGAGGTGGAACTGCTGGAACACGAACCCGATCTGCTTGCCGCGCAACACCGACAGCCGCCGATCCGACAGCCTGGTCACGTCCTGGCCTTCCAGTTCCACAATGCCCGAGGTCGGTTTGTCCAAAGTGCCCATCAGATGCAGCAAAGTGGACTTGCCCGAACCGGACGGCCCGACGATGGCCAGCAACTCCCCCGGCATGATCGTCAGGTTCACGTGGTCCAAGGCTCGGACGCCTCCCGTGTATTCCTTGCTCACGTCACGGATCCGCAAGACCGGCATCACGAGGCGGTCACCACCTTGAGGCCCTCGGTGATGCCCGTTCCGCTCACCTCGACCATTCCGTTGGCGAACATGCCTGTCTCGACTGGCACGAGCTTGGTGGTGTTGCCTGTCACCGTTTGCAGCGCGTATCCACCTTCTTTCACTGCCAGGAGAGCGCCGATCGGGACCGCGAGGACGCCTGCCTTGACGGAGCCCACGACCTTGACCGTCACTGAGCCCTCCACGGCGGCGACCGCGGCTGGATCGTCCACAGTGACCGTTGCCGTCATCTTGGCGCCACCGCCCACCGGGTTGTTGTCCTGCTTCTCCGGGCCCTTGGCGACGGCGGCCACCGATCCCGTCGTCTTGGACCCGTTGGGCAGTATGATGTCCACTTTGGTCCTGGTCGCGAGTGCCGAGTCCACCGACATCGTCACCACCTTCACGTCGGACGTGTAGCCAAGCAGCGGCCCGTCGGCGGTGGTGCCCAGTTGCGCGTTGATCGTGCCGATCCGGACGGGTGCGGGCAGGACCACCACGTCCGGCAGGTCGACGATCCCGGTCTCATCCACCTTCAAGGCCTTCTGCCACTTCTTCACCGCTGCTTGTGACGCTTCGGTGAACGTGTCGGACCGCCCGGCGGGCTTGCTCAGATAGCCCAGATCGGCCAGGTTCTGGTTGACCACCTTGACGTCAGGGCCTTTGATTCCGGGAGCGTCCAGTTTGCGGTAGGTCGGTGTGCCGCCGATGAACAGAACCGCAGGCTTGTTGTCTACTTTGTACAACGCATCACCGCGACCGATTTTCGCGCCGGCCGCGGGCAACCACGTGACGGTCCCGGTCGCCCGTGCCTTCAGCGGTGTCTCGTCGCCGAAGCCCAGTGTTCCGGTGAATTCCTGGGACAGCGAAAGATCCGTCTTCACCACAGTGGTGGTCTTGGCCGGTTCGGGTCCGCTCGCGGTGGCAGCGTGCTGCTCGCCGCCCACAAGGGCGACCACGATCGCCCCCGCGACAGCGACGAGCAGCACGCCTGCGGTGATCAGGATTCCCTTACGGCTCACTTGTATCCGCCAGCCGCGACTTCCCGCTCGCACTTCGGCGTCAGGTCGAGGCCCTTGCTGATCGACTCCGGGTCGTTCTGCGGGCCGCCGAACGCGGGCCCGACCATGCCGCTGTCCTCGTTCTTGCTGACCTCGACGTACTTCACGCCCTTGGCGCGCAGGCACGCCACGACGCGGCGGGCGAAGTCGAAGGCCTCGGGGTTGTTGATGTCGTTCTCCCACGCGGGCAACGGCAGCAAGCCGTCACAGGCCTTTGCCGCGGCCTCCACGACCTCCTTGGGCGGCATCTGACCGCGCGGCCCGCCTTGTCCGCTAGGAGCGCCGGGCAGCACCGGGCCGGACTGGCCGTCGTCACGGCCACGGCCCAAGTCCGCGGGCATCCCGTGGTCGACCATGCACTTGCGATAGCCGTCGTACAGCCGAGCCTCTTCCTCGGCTGTCATGTCGATACGGAACCGGGGCCGGTCTTTCGCGGGCGTGTCGGGCTGTCCTTGCGGACTCGGTGTGGTCGATTCGGTGGTCTGGATGGACGCGACCTGGGGAGGAGCCTGCTCGGGTTTCGACGAGCACGCGCTGAGTGCGGCGAGACCCACCAGGACGCCTGTGATCACGAGTTTCATACCGACGAACCTGTCGGACGAATATCAGGAACCTGTCAGGAAAGTGTCGTCAACCGGTAGCCGCAGCCGGAACGCCGAACCGCGGCCGAGTTCGCTGGCAGCTGTCGCCGTGCCGCCGTGCGCCTCGGCGAGCTGCCGGACGATCGCCAGGCCGAGCCCGGAACCGCCGGACTGCCGGTTGCGGGATTTCTCCGCACGCCAGAACCTGTCGAACACCTTCGGCAAATCCTCGGCCGAGATCCCGGTTCCGGTGTCCACGACGTCGATCACCACCCAACCGTCCTGCACGCGGCCGGAAACCGTGACCGACCCGCCGGGCGCGGTGTGGCGCAACGCGTTCGTCACCAGATTGCCCACGGCTTGACGCAGCCGCACGGGATCCGCGTCGAGCTCCGGATCGCCTTGCACGTCAAGCGAAAGGTGCACGCCGTTGGCTCGTGGCTGGTTCGCCGCGACGACTTGCCCCAGCATCTCGGTCAGGTGCACGTGTTCCTTGTGCAGCCTGAGCCTGCCCGCGTCGGCCAGCGCCAGATCCTGCAGATCGTCCACGATGTGCTGAAGCAGCAGCGCCTCCTCCATCAACGAGGTCACAAGCGCTTGGTCGGGATTGGTCACGCCGTCCTGCGCGGCCTCCAGCCACCCCCGGATGTTGCTCAGCGGCGTACGCAGCTCGTGCGCGATGTCACTGACCATCGCCTTGCGCTGGCTCTCAAGCTGTTCCCGGCTGTCAGCCATCTCGTTGAAGGCCACGGCGAGCTGGGCGATCTCGTCCGATCCGCTGACCTTGACCCGTGCGGTGTCGTCGCCCTCCTTCATCCTCTGGGCAGCACCGGTCAACGCACGCAACGGCCGGACCAGCCGGGCACCGGCGAACACCGTTGCCAGTACCGTGATCAACAGGACGACGGCGGCCACGCCGATGATCCGCCACCGGCTCGCGGCCGACAGGTCCAATCCAGCCGACGCCTCGCTCGGTGTGTTGACGAACAACAACGCGGCCGGCGCGACATACGGCCGCAACTGCTGACGCCGCGCGTTGGCGATGCATTCGGCCACCACCTGGCCCCGATCGGGCGAAACCGGCGCCGAGACCTGCGACGGGAGCGGCGCCGGGACTATCTCGCCGTTCTGGTCGAACAGGAGAGCCACATGCGCCTGCCCTTTCGGGTCAAGGCAGGCGTTGGTCAACGCCGCGAGCTGCTCCAGTGCGATGCGCTCGGAGGGCAGAGGCGTGGTGAGGTCGTTGCCTGTCGAGCAGGAACGGACACTGGCCACGGTGTTCTCCGGACCTCGCACAATGGACCGTCCACTCGGGAGTTCTTCCAGAGTGCCGGATCCGGTCCTCGTCTGCACACACGCGAGCACGGTTTGCGCCACGCTTTTGAGCCTGCCGCGTTCGTCGGGTGTCAGCTGGAACGGCCCGACGGCGCGACGGTCGATCCGGTCCGCGGATTGGCCGGTGGCCAGTGCCGAGTCGACGGACAGCGGATCGATGACCGCCGAGGGCTTCTCCGGCAACGGATCCGATCCCACGATCAGCCGACGGTCCGATGTGGTCAGTGTGATGTGCCTGCCGGTCTGCTCACTCAGCTGCCGCACAACGGCTTCGACGCCCGCCCAGTCCTTGTGCGTGGCCGCGTAGCCGACCAGGGTGTCGTAGATCTTGGCGTCGTCGGCGAGCGCTTGACCTTGCGCTTGCTTGATCGCGACCGTGGTGGTCTGGGCCGCGAGCCACGCGGTCGCCGCGATGGAGCACAACGCCACCACGATCGACACGATCAGCAGCCGGACCAGCAGGCTGCGTTTCCTCCTAACCATCGGTCAGCTTGTAGCCGACGCCGTACACGGTCATCAGCCGGGTCGGTTTGCGTGGATTGGGCTCGATCTTCTTGCGCAGGTTCATCACGTGCACGTCGATGGTGCGTGTGGTGATGAACTTGTCGAAGCCGTGCAGCTGTTCCAGCAGCTGGGCCCGGGTGAACACGCGGTCAGGCTGGGACGCGAGGGTGGCCATCAGCCGGAATTCCCCCGGCGTGCACGGGATCACGGCGCCGTCGCTGCTCAGCTCGTGCTTGTCGGGGTCGATCGTCAATCCGCCGACCCGCAGTACGCGGTCCTTGGGGGACTGTTTCGGCGCGGTGCGGCGGAGCAGTGTCCGTACCCGTGCCATCAGTTCCCTGGGGCTGAAGGGTTTGGTGACGTAGTCGTCGGCGCCGAGGTCGAGACCGAGCAGCAGATCGTCCTCTGTGGATCGCGCGGTCAGCATCAGAACGGGCACATCGGACTCCCGCCGCAGAATCCGGCACACGTCCAGGCCGTCGACACCGGGCAGCATCACGTCGAGCACCACCAGGTCGGGACGTTGCCTGCGGACCTCGTCCAAGGCGTTGCGGCCGTCGTGCACGACCGCGACCGTGTGGTTCTCCCGCTCGAGGTACCGGCGGACGAGCTCAGCCTGCTTGTGGTCGTCCTCGGCCAGCACCACGTGCGCACACATATGCCCGATAATAGGGCGAAATCAGCACCGGGCCAGTGATGCTGACAAGACCCTCACATTCCACTCTGGACAGGTGCTGGTCTTCTAAGAGACTGCAAGTCCCAGTGCGGCGGCGCCAAGTCCGGCCACCAGGCTCAGTCCGACGTAGACCGCCGCGGTCCCGTACGCCTTCCGTTCGACGAGTTCGAACGTTTCATAGCTGAATGTGCTGTATGTCGTGAGTGCACCGCAAAAACCCGTTCCCACCAGCGCATGGATCCCGCCGGACGCGTCGGCCACCAGCCCCAGCACGAAACTCCCGGCCACGTTGACCGCGAATGTCCCCCACGGCCTGGAAACCGCGCGACCCACCACGTACCGCAGAGGCGCACCGACCATGGCGCCGAGCACGACCATCAGCGCGGTCACGCGAACCGCCTGCCGATCAGGACACCCACGGTCACCGCGACCATGGCCCCGACCAGCGTCGCGGCCAGGTATCCGATGGCCATCCCGAAGCTCAGGCCGATCCCTTGCACGGCGTAGGTGGAGAAGGTCGTGAATCCACCCAGGACTCCCACACCGAGAAACGGCCTCGTCAGCCGGTGCCCTGGCCGTACGCCCATCAGGACGCCGATCAGCAGGCAGCCGAGCACGTTCACCGCGAAGGTGCCCCAAATGGACGGAACCAGCAGGCCGACGGCATATCGGGCCAGGGCTCCCAGCCCACCTCCGAGGGAAACAGCTACTACGACCGGCACCCGTTCACTTTAGGCATAGGGCGCGGTGATGATCTCCATGGCGTGCCCGTCCGGGTCGTCGAAATAGACGCCACGGCCCCCGTACAGGTGGTTGATCTCGTTGGGCTTCTGTTTGTACGGATCCGCCCAGTACGGAATGCCCGCCGCCTTGATCCGCTCGAACGAGGCGTCGAACTCGTCGTCGTCGACCAGGAACGCACAGTGTTGCGACTGGATGTCCGCGGTGGTGTCGATGTAGTCGAGCGTGACCCCGTTGGATACGACAAGCGGATAGAACGGTCCCCACTTGTCGCCGACCTCAAGGCCGAGGATGTCGGCGAGGAACGTGGCTGAGGCTTTGGCGTCTTTCGCGGAAACGATGATGTGGTTCAGCTCAATAGCCATATGTTCGAGTTTAGGAGCCCGGTGATTTCGCCTCAACCAGTCGGCACACGGGGCTCCAGGCCCGCGGCGGTGTAGATGGCATCGATCACCGCCATGGTGTCGACCGCGTCCCGCGGCGGAGTCAAGGTCGGTTCGCCTTTCCGGACCGCGTTGACGAACGCTTCCAACTGGAACTCGTACGTCGGCCGCTTGGTGAACCGCTCGACCCGCTTGCCGCCGCTGGCGACCACGGTCATCCGGTGGAACATCTGCGGCATGTACGGGTTGGTCAGGCTCATCATGCCGTTGGAGCCGTACACCGTCGCCGATATTCGCAGGACGTCGCTGGACCACAACGAGCACGTGATTTCGGCGGTGTAGCCCTCGTCGAACCGGAGCTCCGCGGTCATCGCCCGGTCCACGTTCGGCTTGTGCAGTTTGGCCCGCGCGGACAACACCTTCGGCTCGGATCCGGCCAGCGACCGTACCAAGTGGACGGGGTAGCAGCCGGCGTCCATCAGCGCACCGCCCGCCAGACCGAGGTTGTAGCGGATGTCGGAGAACCTGGGCAACGGGAAGCACATCGCGGCTTCGATCCGTTCGACGTCTCCGAGCTCGCCGCCCCGCACCACCTCGAGGGCCCGCCGGAACATCGGGTGGTACCTGTAGTGGAACGCCTCCATCACCACCAGGCCGCTCTGCTCGGCCGCGTCGGCGACCGTCTTGGCTTCGACGGCGTTGGCTGTAAAGGGTTTCTCACACAGCACGTGTTTGCCCGCGGCCAACGCGGCGAGCGTCCATCGGCCGTGCAGCCCGTTGGGCAGCGGGTTGTAGACCGCGTCGATCTCGGGGTCGTCGAGCAGATCCTGGTAGGCCTCGTGAACCTTCGGGATGCCGTGCTTGGCCGCGTACTGCTTTGCTTTGCCGGTGTCCCGCGCGGCCACTGCGGCCACTTCGACGTCCCCGAGCTGCTTGGCCGGGTTGATCAACGCGGCAGGTGCGATCCTGGCGGCACCGAGTACACCGATTCGAAGCATCCCCGGATCATGTCACGTGCTCGAATGGAGTAGGTCTTCCGGCTCTACCGGCAAGTAACCGGCGGTGGCTGAATAGGCGTCGTCCTACTAGATCGGAGGAAATTCCCGTGGCAGCGACCGCATTGGCCGCACTCAGGACGTCCGAGCAGGCTCAGGTGTTGACGAACCTGCTGCGGTCCCACCCGGAACTGGCGGCCGAGGCCGAATGGCACGCCACGACGTTGCTGTCCGCCCCGTCGTACGAGGAGGTCAGCGCGGCCCTCTCGACAACGCTGACCGGCTACGAGTTCTCCGACATGGACGCGCCCGACGTCGGCGTCTGCGACCCGGACGACGCCTGCGCCTACCTCGTGGACAAAGCCGTCGAGCCGTACCTCGCGGAGATCCAGCGCCGCGCCGCCCTTGGGCTCATCAACGCCGCCCACGGCATCGCAACCGGCGTCCTCATGTGCCTCTACGGCCTGCGCGAGTACGAACACTGCACCGAGCACGTGCTCGGCAGCGCGGGCGACCTGGTCGACTACGCCCGCCGAGTCACGATCCTGCTGGAACAGCTGGACATTCCGCTGCCGGCGCAGAACCTGGCGATGGCCTGCCCGGCCTGGCCGCTGGCCGCGGGCTGAGACCCACGGCCAGCGGACGGGTCAGCGCAGCCAGCCAGGGATGCCCGGCTGCGGCCCGGCGGGCAGCTTGCTGTCAGCCGTGCCGAGGGTCTGGCTCACCGGAGGCTCGACAGCCTCGCACCTGGCGCCCTTCTTCGGTGTCTTCAGCGTCGCCAAGTACGTGTCCACAGCGCCGGTCGTGCAGTCGCTGCGGCCGTAGACGCCGTGGCCCCAACCTTCGTACGTCAGCAGAACGGTGGTGTCCTTGCTCTGCCGGTGTGCGTTGACAGCCCATGAGTACGCGGTCGCCGGGTCGTACAACGCGTTGAGCATCAGGATCTTCGGCGCGTTGTCGATGTCCAGCCGGTGCTGCGGGTTGTTGACCTTCTCCGGCAGGCCGATGCAGCCGGTGATGGCCGAGTGCCCGAGCGCACCGCCGCGCATGTCCGGGGCGATCGCGTTCTCCGTCCGCTCCAACGCCTTGTACTCGGCGAAGGAACGCACCGGCAGGCTCCAGTCGGAGCAGAACGCAGCCTGGAACACCGCGTTGACCTCCTCGTCGCCCGTGAACGCCCGCGTGGACGCGGGCTTGCCGCTGTCGAGTTCGACCAGGAAGTCGGTCAGGGCCTTCCAGTCCGGGCCGTAGAACGCGCCGAACGCGGCGCCGATGATCTGCCGTGCCTCGACCTTGCGGGTCGGGTCGAACGGATCGGTCACCTCACCGCGGTCGGCCTTGGCCAGCAGGTTGTGCCAGAACTTGCGCACGTCCTTGCCGTGCAACGCACACGACGCGGTCCGGTCGCACCACTTGACCCACTCGTCGAAGGAGCTCTGCGCGGTCTGGGCTTCCGTGGCGGCGAAGCCCCACGTGCCGAGGCTGTGGTCCATGTTGCTGTCGATGACCATCGCACGGATCTTGTCGCCGTACCGCTCGGCGTACTGCTGGCCCATCAAGGTGCCGTACGAGACGCCGTAGTAGTTGATCTTCTGCTCGCCGAGCGACCGCCGGATCGCGTCCATGTCCTGGATGGTCGCGCCGGTGTCGGCGTGGTCGGCGATCGGACCGCTGCGCTTGCGGCAGTCCTCCCGCAATTGGCGGTTGTACGCCGCCAACGCGTCGAACTCGGCCTGGTTGGCGGGATAGCCGCTCGGTGCCTTGTTCAGCAGGTCAAGCGAGCACTTGACCGGCTGGCTGCGCGCGACACCACGCGGGTCCCAGCCGACTATGTCGAACCGCGCCTGGACGTCGGCACTGAAGTAGTTCTTGCTGCCGATGGCGAAGCTGACCCCGGACCCACCGGGCCCACCCGGGTTGATCAGCATGATCCCGGCCCGTTTGGCCGGGTCGGTCGCCTTGCGGCGAGCCACCGCGAGGTCGAACTTCTCGCCGTTGGGCTTCTTGTAGTCGATCGGCAGCTTGAGGCTGCCGCACTCGGCCGTCGCGTCCTCCGGGCACGGCTTCCAGTCGATGGACGGAACCTGGTACGTCTGGACCTCTGGTGTCTGCGCGCTGGCCACCCCGGCACTGAACAGCAGTGTCCCGCTGGCGAGCGCCACCCCGAACGCGCGCATGGCTGGTCTCAAGATCGTCGCCCCTTTCCTAGGAAGGCACCGACCCTGCCAAGGTCCCACCGCGCCGGGAACCTACTGAAGGATGACTTCGCCCTGATTTCCGCTGTGCCAGCCCCTAGGGGATGCCCTGTGGTACAGCCAAAGAAGCGGCCCCCGAGCGGACTCGGGGACCGTTTTCCTTCAACCAGAGCGGTTTACCGGTTCAGAATCCGTTCGCGCACCCACACACCGGCCGGCTTGAGCGGACCGGTGCCGGTGAAGTTGCTGCCCGCGCACGTGCCGCTCTTGAACACCGCGCCGGACCTGGAGTCATCCGAGAAGTTCCAGTTCGTCCAGCCGATCTGCTTCTGCTTCATCAGGTCGATGTACCGCTGCGACATCGCGAAGTCGTTGCCGCCGTCGCCACTGGAGGTCTGCGTGCCGAACTCGGTGACGAAGACCGGCACGCGGTCGGCGATGCGGGACAACGCGTTGAGGTAGTTGTCCTTGTGCGACGCCGCGTAGAAGTGGAACGTGTACATGAAGTTGGTGGCGTTGATCGGGTTGTTGAACACCGAGGTCTCACTCTGGCCGTCGGAGATGCCGAAGGTCGACCAGCCGTGCGTGCCGACGAACACCACACTGTCCGGGTCCTGCGCGCGGATCACCGGGATCATCTCCTCGGCGTAGCGCTTGACGTTGGCCCAGCTGACGTTGTTGGGCTCGTTGGCGATGTCGTAGATGATGTTCTTCTTGTCCTTGTGCCGCTGGGCGATCTCGGTGAAGAACGTCTTGGCACGGGAGGTGTTGTAGTTCGGGTCACCCGGCGTCAGCTGGTGCCAGTCGACCAGGACGTACATCCCGCGCTTGGTGGCTTCCTCGATGTAGCCGTGCACCATGTCGGTGAAGCGGCGCGGGTTGGTCTCGTAGCCGCCTTCCTGGATGTACATCGCGACGCGCAGGATGTCGGCCTTCCAGTCGTTCGCGAGCGCGTCCAGCGACGCGGTCTTGACGCACTGGGAGTACCACTGGATTCCGTGCGTGCTCATCCCACGCAACTGGACCACCTGGCCGCGCTCGTTGCACAGCTTGGTGCCGCACACCTTCAGCTGGCCGTTCTTGGCCACCGGGGTGTCTCCTGGGCCGGGCGGCGGTTCGGTGCCCGCGACGTCCACCGTCACCGAGTCGGCGTTCGGGCCGCCGTTGGACGTGGTCGCCGTGGTGCGGATCCTGTTGGTACCAGCGACAAGGTTGACCTGTGCGGTGACCGACTGCCAGTTGGTCCACGCACCGGTGCCGGGGAAACCGAGACCCGACACGGTAGGGGTGCCGTTCACGGTGATGTCCAGCGGCCGGTTCGCGGTGGTTCCGTTGGCGTACCGGAAAACCAGTGAGTGGCTGCCCGCCGCCGCCGCGTTGACGGTGTACTCGACGTAACTTCCGGTGACGTTGTCGAAGTTGACGAACCCGGAGCCGGTGAACCCGGTGTGGTTGGACTCCACCACACCTTGCGAGATCGTCGCGCTCTCGGACTGGTACGTGACCGGTGCGGCGGACGCGGTTTGCGGAATGGTGAACACGGCTGCAGCGATCGCTGTCGTGATCAGCGCGGGGCTGAGCACAGCTGCGATCCATCTCGAGCGTGCCACTGATGCCTCCTGCAGGGGTCGGGGGCGGCGGCTTGACGAGTGTTCTTCAGTTGTGGCGCTGGATCCTGCCGAATTGGATAGGAAACTTTCCTAACAGTAGCCGAATCACACCACTTGTCCGGTAGGTCTGTCAATCGGCAACTGGGAAGGCTCGATCTGCCCTATTTAAATGGTCTAGACAAATGATCTCCGCGTTTTCGCAGATCCCTGCAGGTTTGAGGAGGCTGGATGCCCAGCAGTCGGCGCACTTTCCTCCGAATCGGCCGCACTGAGCACCGCTTCGGTCCTGGCCAGTCCGTTACCGCAGGCCGGAGCGGTCACGGCCGCCACGCGACCGTCACCGACGCCGCGCACCGCAATGGCGTACGCGTGCTCGGCAACGTGTTCCTGCCGCCGACCGCGTACGGACGATCCGGCTGTTCGCCACCCGGCTGCGGGTGGGGCTGAGTTTCAGTGACGCGCCCGGCTGACGTGGACCAAAGCACCGGGGGCAATCCGGCAATACCGCGTCTATCAGGTCGGGGCTTCCACGCGGACATTCCTCGGGGCCACCGGAAACGACGCCTATTTCGTTCCTTCCATCATCCGGAATTCCGGGCAGTCCGTGACGCTGGAGGTGCAATCCGTCAGCGAGGCGTTCGTTACATCGGCGACGGCGGCTCGCGCGACGCTTGCACCGGCATAGGAGTGTTAGCCTCGGGTGTGGACGGCATTCCAGTCGACGTTTTCGGCCGCCCGATGGGCGCGCTGCGGATATCCCTCACCGATCGGTGCAACCTCCGGTGCCGCTACTGCATGCCCGAGGAGGAGTACGCCTGGCTGCCGCGCGAGGACCTGCTGACCTTCGAGGAGATCGAGCGCCTCACCGAGGCGTTCGTCTCCCTCGGGGTGGACAAGGTGCGGCTGACCGGCGGCGAGCCGCTGCTGCGCCGTGGCCTGCCCGAACTGGTCCGGCGGCTGGCCGGGCTGCCCGGGGTGAAGGACCTCGCGATGACCACCAACGGCGTGCTGCTGGCCAAGCACGCCGAGGTGTTGCGGGAAGCGGGCCTGCACCGGCTGACGATCAGCCTGGACACCTTGCGGCCCGACCGGTTCAGCGCGTTGACCAGGCGTGGAACGCACCCGGACGTGCTGGCCGGGATCAACGCGGCGGTGGCGACCGGGCTGACCGATCTGAAGATCGACACCGTGGTGATGCGCGGGTTCAACGAGGACGAACTGGTCGACCTGGTCGAATTCGGCAAGAACGTGTCAGCCGAAGTCCGGTTCATCGAGTACATGGACGTCGGCGGGGCCACCGGCTGGACGCCGGACAAAGTCTTCTCCCGCAAGGAGATCCTGGAGACCCTGGCGCTGGAGTACGGCCCGGTCGAAGAACTCCGCAAAACCGATGTGGCACCGGCTGACCGGTTCGCGCTGCCGGACGGCACGGTTTTCGGAATCATCTCGTCGACCACGCAGCCGTTCTGCGCGACCTGTGACCGCAGCAGGCTCACCGCGGACGGGATGTGGCTGCGCTGCCTGTACGCCATGACCGGCACTGACCTGCGGACTCCGTTGCGTGACGGCGCGTCGCTGGACGAACTGCGTGACCTCATCACCGGGATCTGGCAGCAACGCCGCGATCGCGGCGCGGTCGAGCGGATCGGCCAACGCGCCCGCGGGCAGGTGTTCGTCAGCCTGGAGAATCTCAAACGCGACCCACACCTGGAAATGCACACCCGCGGAGGATGACCATGCCGGAAAGCCTGACCCACTTGGACTCGGCGGGCCGGGCTCGCATGGTGGACGTCGGCGAGAAACCGGTGACCCATCGGGTCGCGGTCGCGTCCGGCGCGGTGCACATGCGGCCGTCGACGCTCGAGCTCATCACCGGCGGCAAGATCGCGAAAGGCGACGTGTTCGCCACCGCGCGGATCGCCGGGATCATGGCGGCCAAGAAGACCGGTGAGCTGATCCCGTTGTGCCATCCGCTCGGAATCGACAGTGTGTCGGTCGAATTGGAACCGTCCGGGCCCGGCACACTGGCCATCACCGCGACCGTTTCCGTCACCGGCAAAACCGGTGTGGAAATGGAGGCGCTCACCGCGGTCAGCGTGGCCGCTTTGACCGTCTACGACATGTGCAAAGCGGCCGACAAGGACATGGTCATCGGCGACGTCCGGCTCGAGGCGAAATCCGGCGGTCGCAGCGGTGACTACCGCCGTCAGCCCTCCTGACCGACTCGTTCCGTGTGCTGCGTGGGCACGATCGGCAGGCGCGGCAGCGGGATCGTGGGTTCCGGCGGCAGTTCGACGACCACCATCGTGCTGGGTTGCGGTTGCGGTTCCGGTTTCGGCGCTATGACCACGTGCCGTGTCACGCGGACACCGCACCAGACCTGTCCGCAAAGGACGACGAGGGCCATCACCAGCGGCGCCGTCCAACCGTCGGTGATGCTGTGCATCAGGCCGCACGCCAACGCGCCCACACCGGCGATGAAATAGCCGAGCCCTTGCACCATTCCGGACAGCGCGGTTGTCACATCGGCGTTGCCTGCCGTACGCACCGAAATCAGCGTCAGCGCCATCGCGAGGCCGCCCATACCGATCCCCAGGCCAATCGACCACACCCACGGCAGGAACGCGGGTGCGACAAGCAATCCGACCACACCAATGGCGTTCACGATGACAAGAAGTACGACCAGGATCCATTGCCTGCGCCATTTGTGCACACAGAACGGCACGAGCCACATCATCGGCAGGCCCATCGCCATCGACAACGCCAGACAGAAACCGGCGGTGCTCGCCGAGAGCCCGGCGTCCCGCAGTATCACCGGCAACCAGCCCATGACCAGGAACGTCAACGTGGAGACAAGTCCGAAATAGACAGTCAGGTGCCACGCAGGCCTGGAGTGGAAAAGCTTGCGTGGGCTCAGCGCGCTGTGTGCGAAGACCATGCTGGACCGTGGCGCGCTTTGCCACACATGGACGGTCACCGCGGCCAGCAATGCCCAGCAGGCCAGCGCGAACTGCCACGAAACCGCCGCGACCAAAGTGGGCGTGACCAGTGCGCCGATCGTGCTGCCGGTGCCGAGTGCGAGCGTGTAACTGGCTCTCGTCCCGGACGTCGCCGGTTGCACCAGAACCGGTAGGACAGTGCCCACGACTGCAATTGCAAGGCACGCCAGCAAAGTCCCCGCGAGTAACAGTTCGGGACCACCTTGGACCCGTAGGACCAACGAGATGCCAAGAATGATGAGAGCTCCGGTGACGGCGTGGTGAATTCCGGCTCGCTTACGCAGCCAAGGCGTGCCCCAGCCACCGATTCCGCTTGCCCACAAAGGCAAAGCCACCAGTACGGCGCCGATCGCCGCGGTCATTCCAGGCTCCGCGGACACATCTTCCAGAGCCGCTCCGAGGCTGGTCACAGCAGGTCGGAGGTTCAACGCGAGCAAGAAGACAACAGCCGTGGAGACGGGTGCGGCTGGTTTCATCGCATCCCCCTTTCGAAGTGGGGTGTGCGCGACCGCCGGGCCGTCTATGAAGCAGGGCGACGGCCCGTGGCCTGCGAAAAGAAAAAGGAGGATCCGCGCTACGCGGGCAATTGACCGATTTCAGGATGGTCATGCAATGACGGGATCGACGCTGAACAACCCAGACTCTTCATACGAGCCTCCCTCTGGGCGCACACGGTGTGACTCCCCGCGAACCGCACCGGCGGCGACCGTCAATTAAAGAGTCGCTGTTGTTCGCTGGCCGGTCAATCGCCCTTTTGGGCGTGTGGCAGACTATCCACATGACGAACACCAGTTCGAAAGAAACCGTTGAAGTGCGAGAACGTTCCTGGCCGGAACAGGATGCGGTGGATGAACTGCGACTGCTCACCGAGTTCCTGACTTTCCTGCGGATCACCGCGGTGAACAAGGTGGCCGGATTGGACCGGTCCAAAGCGGTCGCCACGCCGTGGCCGACGTCGCCGAAGATGAGCATGCTGGGCGTGATCCAGCACTTGACCGCGGTGGAACGGTGGTGGATCTCCAATGTCGGCGGCGGATCCGACCTGCCGACGCTCTACTGGGATGACGACGAACCGGACACGGATTTCAAGATCCCCGAAGACGCGACTCCCGCTTCGGTGATCGCGGCTTACGAGGCGGAATGGGCGAGATCTGAAGCCACGCTTGCCGGAATGCGGCCATCGGACAAAGCGAAACTGAAGTTCCGGGATCAGGACCGGACGGTTCGCTGGATATTGACGCACCTGATCCAGGAGACCGCCCGGCACGTCGGGCATCTGGACGTGCTGCGCGAGTTCGCCGACGGGCAGCGAGGCGAATAATGCGGGTGGGCGTGTGTATCCGGACGGGAGTGGTACCCCATGAGTGTGAAACGGCCGAACCCCGCACAGTGGCTGTGGTACGCGGTGGGCGGCAAACTGCCCGACCGGTACCGCGAGTGGGTGCTGCACGACGCGACCGCGCCGACGTGGCTGGTCCGTCACGTGATCAGGCGCCTCGTGTTCATGGCGCCGATCCTTGCCGCGCTGTATCTGGTGCTGGCCGTGATGATGGACTTCGACCTGACGATCGTGCTGGTCGGCCTGGGCCTGGGCGTGTACGCGGGCATGTACTACTCGCTGATCTTCTCGACGCACAGCGTCGACAGCCGCGTCACCCGCCACGGCTACCCCGACCAATACGCCTCACAGGTCCGTAAAGCCATGAAGCAGGCGGAGCGCGAGCGCTACAACGCCACCTGGCGCAACGGCGGCGCCACCTCACGCTGAGCGCGTGGTGGATGACTCCGTTTGCCGGGTGGCCAGACCGCGCCGTTTTGCCATGTCGCCGACGTCCAGTTGTGCCTTTGTATGACGGTTTGTCCGAGTGCACAACTGGTCACTCCGGGTGAGAATGTGCGCGGAACAGACCCTTGGAGGCAGCCATGACCGGCCCGGATGTCAGCGACCCGATTGTTGTGATGGACCTGCCGAAATCGTGGGGGCTGGTGGTGCTGCGCGGCGTGCTGGCCGTGCTGTTCGGCCTGCTCGCGCTGGTCTGGCCGGGGCTGACCGCGCTGGCCCTCGCCATCGTGTTCGGGGTCTACGCCCTGGTCGACGGGATCGGCCTGCTGATGGACGCGTTCCGTAACCCCGACAAGTCCAACCGCGGCATGCGGATCTTCGGCGGCGTCCTCGGCATCGCGGCGGGCATCATCGCGATCGTCTGGCCGGGCATCACGGTGGCCGTGCTGGCGATCCTGGTCGGCGCGTGGGCCCTGGTCACCGGGATCGCCGAGATCGTGGCGGCGATCCGGCTGCGCAAGCAGATCGAGGGCGAACTCCTGCTCGGCCTGGCCGGCCTGCTCTCCGCGATCTTCGGTCTGCTCGTGCTGATCTGGCCCGCGCTCGGCATCGCCGCGATCGCCGCCTTCGTCGGCGTGTTCGCGCTGATCTACGGCGTGGTCCTGATCGTGCTGGGCATCCGGCTGCGCAAACTGGCCCGCGGCTGACCTATTTCGGCACCCACAGGGTGACCCGCGTGCCGCCACCGGGCCGGGACACGATGTCGGCGTATCCGCCCACCTGACTGAGCCGGGCGATGATCGACTGGTTGATCCCGAACCCGCGTGGCCGTTCCGCCATGTCGAAGCCGACGCCGTGGTCCCGCGTGGTGACCACGATCCCGCCGTCCCGTTCCTCGACCCGGACGGTCACCTGGGTGGTCTGCGCGTGCTTCAACGTGTTGCGCAGCGCCTCCCGGGTGGCGTCGCGAACGGCCTTCCGCCGCGCCTCCGGCAACTGGTCGTCGATATCGGCCATCACCAACTGCGCACGCAGCCCGTCGCGCGCCAGATCCGTGGCCACGGCGGCCAGATCCTCGGTCAACCGTCCACCGGCCGCGGGCTCGTCGAAGCCCCGCCGCAGCGCGATCGCCTGCGCCCTGGCCAGATTGCGGAACTCGGTGAGCTTCGCCTCGGCGTCGACCGAATCCGACGGCGTCCGCATCGCCATGGCTTCCAACGCCTGCAACACGTTGTCGTGGATGTAGCGGTTGAGCTCGGCGCGTTCCGCCACGCGCCCGCGCCGCACACCGATCAGGTACGCGACGACACCAGCGGCGCCGGCTGCCAGCGCCGCGATGAGTATTTCCATCGGTCACACCGGCACAGTCGGCACGACTGGCGCGTATGCGACGCCTTTCTCGATGGCGTACCTGGTCAGCTCGGGCCGCCGCCGCTGGCCGGTCTTGTCCCGGATCCGGTCGAGGTACGACCGCACGGTCCGGATGCTGATGTCCAGTGCCTCAGCGATGTCCTGGTCCCGCTCCCCGGCCGCCACCAGGGAAAGCACCTGACGCTCCCGCGCCGACAACTCGATCACCAGGCCGTTGTCCCGGCCGGGCAGAGCGTCCAGCACGTGCGCCGCGAGCATCGGGCTGACGTAGCTGTTGCCGCCGGCGATGCGCCGGACCGCGTGCAGGATCTCGGCGCCGTCGGAGTCCTTCGACAGGTATCCGCTCGCACCGGCAGCCATCGCACCGAGGACCTCGGCGCGCCCGGAATAGGCCGAGAGGACAAGCACACGGTGGCCCATACCGACGACCTCGACCACCGCCGACGAGCCCTGGACGCCGGGCAGGCGCAAATCCAGGACCACCACACCAGCCGGGTTCTGCCGGTGGGCGGCGAACTGGGCCACCGACCCCGCGACGGCGTCCACTTCGATGTCCGGCGCGTCGGCCAGCAACTGGGCTACGGCTGCGCGGTACAGCGGATGGTCCTCGATCACACCGACCGGGATCCTGGTGGCGGCCATGGATCTCCCTCCCATTGGGATCGCTGGTCAGGACGCTAGGCGATCCGCGGGCAGGGCACTGACAGTCAATCGCCCCTCATAGCTCGTCGACCTTGACGATGCCGTCCTGGATGGCGCGGGCCACGAGCGCGGCCTTGGTCGGCGCTTCCCTGCCGACGTTGGCGTACTTCACGCGGACCCGGTCGAGGTATCCGTTGACGGTGCTGACGGTGAGGTTCAGTTTCTGCGCCACCATCTCTTTGGACTCGCAGTGGAACCACTCGAGCAGCACGTCGATCTGCCGTTGGGTCAGCTTCGGCCGGTTGGCCCTCGTGTCGGTGCCCAGCGCGCCCGACAAGGCCGGCGGCGTGTACGGGGTGTTGCTCGCCGCGGCATGGATCGCGGCGACAAGGTGGTCCTCCCCCTCGGCCTTGGTGAGGTACGTGAAGGCCCCGATGTCCAGGCAGGTCAACGCGGTCTCCCGGTCTTCCCGCATGGTGTAGACGACCACCTGGCGCCCAGCGTCGACCAGTCGCTTGAGGTCGCCGTACGCCGGGCCGGTGATGTCCAGCTGCAAGTCGAGGACGACCACGTCGGCCCGGTCACCCGGGTCCAGCCACACCACCGACACGCTGGATCCGGAATCCAGCACCTCGATCGGCGGGTCGGCGGCCTGGCACCAGGCCTTGACCCCCGCGATCACAGCGGGGTGGTCGTCAACCACGACGATGCTCGTCATCCGCGGCCCCTCCAGGTCGCCTGCACCCACAACCGGTCCCCCGCCGTCACGGTCGAAGTGGTGATCTCATCGTTGTCCACGATCGGAACGGCGTAAGGCACTGAATCGGCCACCACGCTCACGGTGACCTGCTCTCCCGCACCGACGACCGTGAGCCGGACGTCGCCACGCGCCGTGGCCAGTACTGCGACAGCGGGCTCGGTGAGCAGCCGGCGCATCTCGACGGGCACCGGCGGCCGCTCGCCCCGCTCGGAGAACCGTACCGACACCCCATTTCGCTCGGCCAGGCCGACGCACGCCATCAGTTCGTCCACCAACGGATCGGGGCTGACGGTGGCCTCGCCGAAGAGCCTGCGCATGCGCGCCGCCTCGATCGCGCACGTCCGCCGGACGGATTCGTCGCCCGGGTCGAGTGTCCCGGACGCCAGTCCAGCGAGCACGGGCGCGGTGGTCTCCGCGAGCGCCGCGTACCGGTCCTTACGGTCCTCGTGGAGTTGATCCGCGACAGCCTCAGCGGTCCGCATCTGTTCTTCCTCGCGCGCCACCTTGGCCACCGACATGGCCACCCGGCGCAACGCGTTGGCGAACAAAATGACCGCCACCTGGAACGCCGCCGACACCACCGTCGTGTTGACGGCACCGGCGAACGTGATGTCGGCCGGGCCGTCAAAAATGGCCAGCCCGAACGCAGGCAAGTAGTGAGCCGCAAGCAATCCCGCGAACAACCAGACGGATTGGCCCATCGAAAGCAGCACCAGTGGCCACCCGACGACGCCGTCGGACCAGTGCGCGAGCCCCAGCCGGCCACTCGGGGCGACGGTCAGCGTGGCGGCCAGCGAGGTCGCCAGCACGATCACGATCAACCACCAACGCCAGCGCCGCACGATCCGGTCGAAGGCCGCGATCACCGAAACCACCGTCAGCAGGACCACCACAAGGACCTGGACCTCGACCGGCCGGTAGGAATCCCAATGGTTGAGCAGCTTCGGCAACGACAGGCCATAAATGACGGCCAGGCTGATCCCGGCCGAGCTCCACCGCAGGCCCCGCATGTACTTCGTGGCCACGTCCTCAGCGTGGCCGGGAGCGTCGTAGGCCTCAGGCGAGTGCATCGGGCCACTCCAGCATGACCTCGGTGCCACGGCCCGGGGCGCTCGTGACGACGGCCTGGCCGCCCAGCCGAGCCATCCGCTCGACCAGCGAACCTGTCACGCCGTAACCATGGCCCGAAATCTCGGCCAGGTCGAAACCCTTGCCCCGGTCGCGAATCCAGACCTGCACCACACCAGCAGCCGTCCGCACGACCGAGACCTCGGCGACGTCCACACCGGCATGCCGCACGACATTGGTCAACGCTTCGCGGGCGCCCCGGCACAGCGCGACAGCCACCACGGCGGGCAGCGTCACCGACTCCTGCAGATGCCATTCGATCCGCACCGGCACGTGCTCGACGACATGGCGCAGCATCGGGACCAGATCAACTTCGCCGTCCGCGGGGTCGGTGTGCCCCTGGATGACCTCAAGATCGCGGGCGGCCTGCTCGGAGAGCCACGTCTCCTGACGGCTCGCCACACCAGCACCGACCATGAGCAACGTCGCCGACGCCGTGTCATGCAAGGCCGCGAGGTACTCACGTTCGTCAGTCCGCCGCGCGGTCGCGACGGCGGATTCACGCCGGACCTGCTCACCCCGTTCGAACTCGCGGTCCGCGGCCCGTCCACCGCGCCGCACCAGGATGTAGAGGCCGCGCGCGAGGACCGCCTCGATGGCCATCCACGATCCGATCGGGACGACCAAAGTCCAGTCCTGCAGCTTCGCGAGCACCCCGCCGGTGAGGTACGCGGCCAGGATCACCAGCGCGGCCACCGCGCCGACCAGCACGGACGAGTGGAACTGATATGCCACGACGATGATCGAGGTCGCGACGAGCACCCAGCTCACGGGATCGGCGCGCATCTCCGGCGCGGCCGTCCACACCTGCGCCAGACAGACACCGGTGATGACCAGCAGATCGGCCACGAGCAGCCAAGATGCCTGGCGCCGGAGCATGCGAACGGCGAAGAACACGTTCCACGCGTTGAAAGCCAGGACGACCAGGGTGGCGAGCAGAAAGTCCCGTGGTGTGGTGGTGGCCCACGAGACCAGGCTGCAGAGCGCCGCGACGACAGCACGGATGACCACGGCGTAGAACAGGCCGAGGCGGTTGAGTTCCCGTTCTGCCGGACCGGTCATGGGCGGCGGTTCCATCTGAGCGGCGGCCGACCACCAGCGGCAGGCTGGTCCCTCATGCGCGCCTCTCTCACCCGCTCATCCTAGTGGTGAGTTAGTCACCACGACCGCGACGACACCGCCAACGTCAGGCAACCTTTTGCCCCGAAATCCGCGCCCGACCAGGCCGACCGTACACCGCATACACCTAACAGAGATCTATCACTTCTACCAATCACATGGTAGAAAGTCGTCATGGCCGTCGCCGATCGACTCGACCTCACATTGCGCCTGGTGCGTAACGCCGAACGGATCTCGCTGAACGAACTGGCCGACCGGCTGGGCGTGTCCCTGATGACCGTGCGCCGCGACCTTGACGAACTCCAAGCCAAAGGCCTGGTGCAAAGAGTGCGCGGCGGCGCGGTCGCCCTCGCCGCGCCCGCGGAGGAAGCCGGATTCGCCGCCCGCGAACCATGGCAAGCGGCGATCAAACACCGGATCGGCGCGGCGGCCGCCGAACTGATCGAGCCCGGCCAGACGATCCTGCTCGACGCCGGGACGACCACGGCGGCCCTTGCGAGCAGCCTCGTCGCCCGCGCGCCGCTGACAGTCGCCGTCCTCAGCCTCCAGGCGGCTCAACGCCTCGCCGACCAGCCCGGCATCCGGCTGCTGGTCATCGGCGGCGAGTCACGTCCCGGCGAACGCAGCCTCGTCGGCCACCTCACCCTGCGGATGCTGGAAGAGCTGTGGTTCGACACCTTCGTGATGTCCATCGGCGCGGTGCACCGTGAACTCGGATGGTCGGAATTCTCGATGGAAGACGCGACCGTGAAACAGCACGCGCGCTGCCGCGCCAACAAGACGATCGTGGTGGCTGATTCGACCAAGCTCGGCGTACGCGCCTTCGCCCGCGTGGCCGGAATCGGAGACGTCGACACATTCGTGACCGACGATCCCGGGCCTGGCGCCGCCATGGAGACCCTGACCGACATCCGCGACGCCGGCGTCGACGTCGTACTGGCCTGAAGGAGCAGCCATGTCCCTGATGATCCTGGTCGCCGGACCGTACCGGTCAGGAACCGGAGACGACCCCGCCAAGCTCGCGGCCAACGTCGACGCGATGAACCAAGCCGCCCTGCACGTATTCCGCGCCGGACACCTGCCAGTCACCGGCGAGGCCCTCGCCCTGCCATTGATCCAGCTCGCCGGATCGACCCGGGTCGGCGACGCCGAATTCGACGAGATCTTCCACCCGATAGCCCGGCAACTGCTGTCCCGATGCGACGCCGTCCTGCGGATAGGCGGGCCGTCGGCCGGTGCCGACGAGATGGTCGAACAGGCCCGTGCCGAGGGCAAGCAGATCTTTACCAGCCTCGAAGAATTCCCGGCCTGATGCGCCTGATGCAACCGAACGGCCGGAGGGCGCAGGGTCTACGTAGCGGATTCCGTAGTGCCACGGATACCCCGAATGGCCGACTCGGAGCAGGATTTCGGGTATGAGCGATCGGTCTGCGCCCAACTCGCGGTACAAGAACCACGTCCTCGCGCTCAACCACGCCTTCAACACCGGCGATCTGGCGGGCGTGGATGACCTGCTGACGCCCGATTTCGCCGAGCGGGACATGCCGCCAGGCCCGGAGGGGTACAAGGCGGCGGTCCGGCAGTTGCGCGCGGCGCTGGCCAACGCCCGGTCCGAAGTGCTCGGCCTGGTCGCCGAAGGGTCCACAGTGGTGCTGCGGGTCCGGCTCACCGGCGTACACGTAGGCGAGATAGTCGGGGTGGCGCCCACAAGGCGCAAGGTCGACGTCGAGCAGATCCACTTCTACGAAGGCCGTGACGGCAGGCTGGCGACCCATCACTACATCCGGGACGACCTGGCATTGCTGGATCAACTGGGTGTGCGGTCGGACGTGTCGGCGACGATGTACCTGCGGCCGGGCCGGCAGACCAAACACGGGTACATGGCTCGCTTCGCCGGGTGACGCACCGCCGAGATTACGTGGTGCCACGGATAGCGTACGTGGGCCGCAATAGCCACGATTCGGCCATGGAGAACAAACGGGGGCTGGTCGACGACGTGCCCGTCGAGCAGGTGCCGATAGAAGTACGAGTGCCACCGGGATTCTGGCAGCGCGAGGAAGCGCACATGCCGATGCCGCTCACCCCCATGACCGAATCGGTGATGACGGTCGATCGCGCCTTCAAGCAGGCCTGCGCCGAGCACGGCCTGCTTGTCGAGCCACACCTGACATCGATCGGAGGCTGGCACTACCTCTCCATGCAGCCGGTAGCCGGGAAACCGGACGCCCCACCCCCACCCGGCTGGCTGATGCCGTTGCTGCTGCGCCTGTCGCCCACGAGCCGCGAACGAATGCGTCGTTCCAAAGAGGCCACCCGCACCCACTTCGCGGATGACCTGGTCGACCGCTGGACCACCAAGTGGCAGCCCGAGTTCGAACGCCGAATCGCCGAACTGCGTGACGCGCCCCTTACGACCATGAACGTGAACCAGCTCGTCGCCCACTTCGCCGCGACCCGCAAACTGGCGGACGACGGCACGCTCACCCATTTCCGAGTCAACATCGCAAACTGGCTGGCCCTCGCGGACCTGGCCACCGCATGCCGTGACCTGCTTGGCTGGCAACAAACCGACATCGACAACCTGCTGGCGGGCCTGTCCCCCAGAACAAGCGAACCCGCCAGGAAACTTGCCGCCCTCGCCGGAAAGAGCGAAAACGCCCCGGAATTCAAGGAATACGCGCGCCTCTACGGCTGCCGGTCGCTCACCATCGAACTCTCGAACCCGACCATAGCGGAACTCCCAGGCCTGGCCTGGCGCCTCCTGCAAGACCAGATCGCCCGCGGATTCAACCCGACAACCAGCGCGGACGAACTGTCCCGCAAACGCACCGAAGCCGCCGCCGAAGCCCGCAGTTCCTTGCGTGGCCGGGAACTCGCCTGGTTCGAGCATGCACTCGCACGCGCCACCAAGGCCTACCCAGTACGCGAGGACAACGTCTTCTTCACCATCGACGGTCCCAACGCATTGCTCAGGTACGCGGCTTTGGAAGCCGGACGACGCCTGGCACACAACGGCCAGATCGACACCCAGACCGACGTGTTCTTCCTCAAAGCCGACGAAGCACTCGCCGCACTCCAAAGCAGTTCCGGCATGCAAACACTCGTCGTCCTGCGCAAAGGAGAACGCGAGTGGACCATCGCCAACCCCGGACCACCCAGCTACGGCCAAGACCACGGCCAACCGGACACGCGGTGGCTGCGCTCAGACCTACGCAAGAGCACAGACGCGATCCTCTGGGCCGCCGAACGCGTGCTGGCACTGAAACTCAGCAACCGAACCGCCGCCGAACCAAAACCCGCCACGCTGACCGGCATTTCCGGCTCCGCCGGCCGCTACCGCGGCACAGTCCAGGTGATCAACTCGGAGGACGAGTTCGACAAGCTCAAAGCCGGTGACGTCCTCGTCTGCCCAACAACCCGCCCATCATGGTCGATACTGTTCCCATCCGCCGGAGCGATCGTCACCGACGCAGGCGGCCCGCTGTCCCACCCGGCCATCATCGCCCGCGAGTACCGCATCCCAGCGGTAGTCGCCACCGGGTTCGCGACCACCACCCTGCGCGACGGCCAAGTGGTCACAGTGGACGGTGCACGGGGAGTCGTGGAGGTCGAGGCGTGAGCACGCCATACCTCAACCTCACCAACGCAGCAGGCAAGGTCGCTGCGTTCTCCACCGCCGTCCGTCTGGGCCTGCTCGACCGCATCGACCGCGAACCCGCCGACCCAGCCGAACTAGCCCGCACCTGCGGCGCCACCGAACGCGGTGTCCGCGTCGTGCTCGCCGCACTCGCCGAAGGCGGCTTCGTCGAACGACTTGCCGACGGCCGCTACCGCCCAGTGTTGACCGGCCTAGCCGCTCTGCATCCCCTAATCCCCTTGTGGGACCACCTTCCTGACGCCGTGAGAACCGGCATCCCCGTCTACGACGCGAACTCCGCGTCACCAGGCAGTGCGATCTACCCCCGAACCATGGCGTTTCTCGCCGGCCTCTGGGGCGATGCGGTCGATCACGCCATCACCACACTTCCAGCAGCGACACGGATCTTGGACGTCGGCGCCGGCGCGGAACCATGGACGATCTCGTACTGCCGCAAACATCCGGAAAGCCACATCACCGCCCTCGACCTGCCGGAGGTACTGCCCTCAACCCGCCGTGCGGTATCGCGCGCGGGTCTCATCGACCGCTACTCGTTCCTCGCTGGCGACGTCCACACCGCACCGCTCGAACCATGCACCTACGACCTGATCATCGTGGCTCAAGTCTGCAGTCTGTTCGACCGCTCAGACGGATCCGCCCTGATCAAGCGACTCGCTCCAGCACTGGCCGCAGGAGGTGTCCTGGCAATCATCGACGTTCTCGCCGGCGCACCTGGCGCAGCGATGCAAGAGCTATCGCTGTACCTACGCACGCAGGCAGGTGCCGTCCACCAACCAGACGCCTACCACGAATGGCTTGCTAACGCGGGACTCACGGAGATAACCAGCACGGATCTTCCGACCAAGCTGGCAATCGCCGTGCTGACCGGCCGCAAACCCCGCCAGTCCGCTTCCGTGCACGACAACCGATGAAGCCCGGAGGTACAGCACCAGTGTCGCCAATCGCGAAACTCAGACGGACAGTCTCAGGCTCTGGAGCGCGACCGGGAAAGTTTCCCGGCCGGTCTAGGTGCGTGGTCCCTATTGTCTGGGGGTCCGCAAGCGAGACGATCCGAGAATGCAGGCCGTGTCAGCCCGCCACACGCTGGGTGTGGAACGGAGTCCCGCCGAAGCCGACGGAGACGACGCGATGACATCGCTGCCACCGGAGAAAGAACTGACGGTGGTCCTCGCGGACGACCACCCAGTCGTTCGAGGCGGATTGATGGCATTGCTTTCCTCCGTCGAAGGGATCACGGTTGTCGCCGAGGCGACCAACGGCCGTGAGGCCGTCGAAGAAACGGTGAAGCACCGGCCGGATGTGTTGCTTGTCGACCTCCAAATGCCTGACTTGAACGGAATCGCGGCCACCCGTGAGGTCCTGAAAGCCGCACCCGACGTGGCGGTGCTGGTCCTCACGATGTTCCACGACGACGAGTCGGTTGTCTCGGCGATGCGCGCGGGCGCACGGGGCTACATCCTCAAAGGCGCGGGCCAGGAGGACATCGTCCGCGCTGTGCGTGGCGTCGCGGCGGGTGAGGCGATTTTCGGTCAGAACGTGGCGCACCGAGTCCTGGATCTTCTCGCCACACCACGGACAGCCGAACCGTTCCCTGACTTGACCGCCCGCGAGCGTGAAGTGCTCGACTTGGTGGCGGCGGGGCTCGGCAACGCCGTGATCGCCCGGCAACTGCACTTGGCGCCGAAGACTGTCAGCAATCACATCTCAGCGATCTTCGCCAAGCTGAGGGTCGTGGATCGAGCCGCGGCGATCGTGCGGGCACGGGAAGCGGGCCTTGGCCGCTAGGCAGCGGGTTCTTCATATCGTTCCGCCACGATCTGCCGGACTTGCCCGGCGGGTGTCATGAAGATCATCCTGCCGGATTCAGGCTGCGCGAGCGTCCACCCTTTCGTCCGCTCGTACATCAACCGATGCCGCTTGCACAGCAAGAAGTAGTCGCGCTCGCGGAACCGCCGCCGACGGCCCGCCTTCTTCTTCGATGTCCTCCGCACATCACACTTTCGAGCAGGCACACGACATCCGGGCTGTCGGCAGGTGCGGTCGCGCATCCTGATCCGGTCGGCGAACCCCTCCGACGCGTAGCGACGTGGGCTCGCATCCAGCACGTTGCCGAAGTCGTCAGTGATGATTCGCCTGAGCACTCCGTTCTTCGCGAGCTCACGGCATTGCTCGGCGGTGATGGGCCCGTACTCGGAGAGTTCACCCGGTTCGTTGTTGAGGCCGATCAGGGTGGTCAACGGCACCGTGACGTTGATGTGGGCCTGTACTCGCTCCATGTCGTTGCCCACGAGGAGATCCAGCAGTACATCAGCCCTGCGCTGAGCGAGGGTCCGCGTGTCATCCGGAGTCTTTGCCTGATGAGCTAGGTGATTCAACACGTTGTACGTTGCTTCGACCTCACCGGCCAGCATCGTGGCGACGAGTTTGGCTGAGCCGTCCTCGGCCTTGCGAGTCACGACATCACGTAGTTCCTCCTTCTGTTTTCGTTTTCGTTCGGCGGACTCGGGATCGGCCTTCATCGCCTGACGGCGTAGCGCACGTCGATACTCCTGGTAAGTCGCATGTGGTCCGTGGGCGAGCACGGCCTTCTCGACCGCGAGAGCGTCCTCATCGGACAGTCCTTTGGTGATCTGACAGGTCGCGCGCACTCGAGCCAGATCGATGATGCCTTTCTCCAAGGCATCGAGAGTGGCAGGTAGTCGTCGGACGATGTACTCGGCTTCCAGAATCCGTTGTGTGGCAATCCTTATCGAGGTGTGCAACGTCGCGGCGACCTCTTCCGGCACGCCGTCGGCGAGCTTGATCCCTGGGCGACCAGGCGGCATGCATTCCGCGTACTTGGCGAAGTCGCGGATTTGCGCAGCTGCCCAGTAGGCCTGCTGCATCTCGGCGATGTGGATGGACGTTATGGCCCTGGTTTCGGGCTTGGTTTCACGCATGCGATCGACCGTAGCGTGGGGGTCTGACAGTTTTGGTTCGTTCGCGGTGTGTCGGTTTGGGATGTTCGTGCGAACGGTCCGTTCGTACGGTGTTTCCCTGCTCAGGACACAGAAATCACCCCGCCCAAGGACAGGGCGGGGTGATTCCCTGACCGATCACCGGCTGGGGGGACGGCGATCGGCAGCCTGTGTTCAGTTGCCTTCAACCTCGTCCGGTGCCGGGATATCGATCTTGACGGGCACGCCGTAGTCGAGGAAGTCCCACGTCATCGATCCGCCCTCACCCGACACCGACATCTGAAGTCTGGCAAGCCTTCCCTTACTGTCGAGGAAGAGCTTCATGGAGCTGGACGCATCGCCGGGAATACCCGACGTGTCCTTGTCTTCGGCGGGAATCTTGCCGGGATCAACGGTCACGGTGTAGCGAGTCGTGGGAACACCGCGTACAGTCTCGGTGCCGTCCGGGGTGACGTCCGCGATTTCCTTGATCTCATCGATGAACCGCATCGGGTCACTGCTGGCACCTTGGCTGCTGTTGGCGCCGCCACCCAACTGCCCCAACGAAGCTTCCAGCTGCTTCAGATCGGTCTTCGACCACCGCGGCGCCGGTGCGCCGTCAGCGGAGGTTCTCATGTAGATGGCTTCACCGTCGGCGACGATGCTCATCGTCATCTTCTTGCCGCCCATGTCCATCACGGACTCGACCTTGGAACGCTTGCTCTTGAAGTCGAACGCACCGGTACTGGTCCAGCCGCCCACACCGACGCCACCCTGCCCCGTGAACTCCAGCTTCGCCTCGATCTTGCAGCTGAGCTCGTCCCGCGTGGTCTTCGCGGCGTTGGAGATCAGCGCCTTCGGGTCGGCGTTGATCTGAGGGCCTGGGTTCTGGGCCTGCTGTTCCACGCCGCCGGGCACTGGGCTGCCGGGCACGGCGGCCGTCCCGCAGCCGGCCAGGCCGAGCACACACAACGCGACTGTGGCGATGACGCCAGATCGGGTACGCATGTGCTTCGTCCTCCGTAACAGGGTGCTGGGTGCCGTGTCCCTCGACGACGACAACTCTGGAGCACCAGAACACCCAAATGGCAGGGGCACGGCCCGGGAAAGAGCGGGAAACTGTCCGGATGAGATCGGGACCCCGATCCCAGGACAAATCAGCCGAAACGACGGAGTATTACGTGGTGCCCCCTTCCGTACACCGCCTGACGACCAGCCTGGCTTGGGGGATGTTCGCGGTCGCCGTCGCAGGAATCGCTGTTGCTCTGGTCCTGGCCGCGGCGGAAGGGACGAGTTGGCAACCGGTCACTGCCAACACGGCGATGGGCATCGCGCTGTCCGTGTGTGGTGCTCTGCTTGCCGCACAGCGGCCAACAAACCCGATCGGGTGGTTGTTGTTGATCGCCAGCTGGGCCCAGGCGGCCAGTGCCCTGGCGCTCCCGCTTGGCGACGCGATCGGGCAACAAGCCTGGATGTTGTCGGCCGTCCTGATACTGCCGCTGGCGTTACTGGTGTTCCCTACTGGGCGCCTGCCGGGACCGTGGTGGGCTGTGCCCGCGTGGGCGCTTGCAGCGGCCACCCCCTTTGTCATCATTGGATGGCCCCCAGCACGAGCCGTCTGGCTGGTTTTGATCGTCGCCATCTCGACGTCGTTGGTGCTGCGCTATCGGCGCGGCGACGAAGTACTGCGACGGCAACTTCTATGGCTGGTCCTCGCGGTGATCGCCAACGTCTGGGCGTTCCTGCCATGGCTCATGCGACTGGGCCCCGCTCTCCTGCTCGTGACGTCCACGCTGCTTCCCGTCGCCATCACGATCGCGATCCTGCGCTACCGGTTGCTGGACATCCGGCTGCTGGTTTCCCGCGGAATGCTGTACTTGCTGCTGTCCGTAGGCGTGATCGCGATCTACTCCAGCCTGGTCCTGTTTCTCGGCCGGACGCTGAACCTCGAGACGCACCTGGGTGCGGCGGCACTGCTCGCCGTCGCCGTGGCTCTGCTGTTCAACCCGGTCAGAGTCCGCCTGCAGCGAGTGCTCGACCGCGTTCTCTACGGACATCGCCGGGACCCGGTCCGCGCGTTGAGCCACCTAAGCGCGCGGCTGGACGCCGAAATGGGTTCGTTGGACGATCTGCTCACCGCAGTCCGTGACGCGTTGCAACTGCCGTATGTGGCGTTCAGGTTGCAGGGCAGGGAAGTTGCGGCATCGGGGTCGGCGGCCGGTGTGCTGGAGGTGGTGCCGCTCGCCGCGTCCGGTGCCGCGAGCGGTGAACTGGTCATCGGTGTCCGTCCTGGACAGAGCCGCTTGAGTGGCCAGGACATGCACGTGCTGTCCGTCCTGGCGATTCCGCTCGGCGTAGCGCTGCGGGCGACGATGCTGTCCGAGGAACTGCAGCAGTCCCGGGAACGCATCGTCGCCGCGCGTGAGGAAGAACGCCGCCGTCTGCGCCGTGACCTGCATGATGGGCTCGGGCCGACGTTGAGCGGTGTCGCGTATGCGACGGACGCCGCCAGGAACCTGGCCCGGTCGGACCCGGACACCGCGGTGGATCTCCTGGTACGCCTGCGTGGCGACATCGGCGACGCGATCATCGAGATCCGGCGTCTGGTGGAAGGCCTCCGGCCGCCCGCATTGGACGAACTCGGGCTGGTCGGCGCACTGCACCGGGAAGCCGAGCGACTGTCCTATCAGGAAGGTGGACGTCCGTTGACCGTCAGCGTCGACGCGCCGTCCGACATGCCGGAGCTACCCGCCGCCATCGAGGTCGCCGCGTACCGGATCAGCGCCGAGGCGCTGAACAACGCAGCGAAGCACTCGGGTGCCGAGAACGTACGAGTGCGGATCACTGTGGGAGACGAACTCCACATCCTGGTGCGAGATGACGGCAGGCCTGGCCCGAACGGCTGGTCGCCAGGAGTAGGTATGGCCTCGATGTCCGAGCGTGCCGCGGAGGTCGGTGGCCGCTGCGAAGCCCGCCCCGGCCCCGACGGCGGGAGCGTTGAGGCCGTACTCCCGCTAAAGCCCTGGTGATATCACGCGATAGTGCGTTGTGAGCCGCCGACTGTCATCCAGGACGTGGAAGGCGATGGAGGGCGGCATCTCAAGGTCGACGATCTTGTCGGTCTCCCATGGCAGCATCAGTGTCGACACGACACCTGGCGCGACAAGCAGCGGCAGGCCCGCGAACGCACTGACGGCGCTGGTGTGCGCGTGTCCACAGAGAACCGCGACGACATTGGGGAACCGCGTGATCAAGGCAGCGAGTCGATCCTCGCCGTTCTGCTTGATGCCGTCGATGAACGGCATGTGTAGCAACACCGGTGGGTGGTGGAAGCAGACGAACACCGGGACGTCGCCGGCCTCGACGAGCACAGTTTCCAGCCATGCCAGCGTTTCGTCGGCGAGAAAACCGTCCGAACGGCCAGGAATGCTCGAGTCGCACATGGCGAAGACGGCTTCGCCGACGCGATGTGCTTGGTTGATGGGTCCGTCGCCGCTCTCACCGAGGAGAACTTCGCGGTATGGCCCGCGTGAATCGTGGTTACCTGGACAGTGCAGCAGCGTCTGTGGCCCCGAGAACAGCTTGGCGACCTTCTCGTACTCCTCGGCCAATCCGTGGTCGGCGAGATCACCGGTGACGAGGATCGCGTCGATCTTGCCGGGTAGACCGTTGAGGTAGTCGAACACGCGGGTGGCGCGCTCGATGCTCCGCTGATCGCTGTCGATGTGAATGTCGCTCACGTGCGCGAGCACAAGCATGAAGGTCCCCCAATCACCGGTGCAACTGCCTTAGAGAGACCCTATTGTGCGCAAGGCCTGTTCGCCACCACGTTCTGCTGGTCAGTGGGGTGGCTCAGCTAGTGCGCCAGCGTCGCCGCGACGGTGATCTCAGCGGGTCGGTAGGAGCTCTTCGATGGGTTCCTGTGTCCTGGTCTGCAGGCGGCCCCACAGCACGAACAGCACACCGATGACAAGCGAGGCACCTAGCGGGATCAACTGACTGAGTGTGTACGAAAGACGCTCGCCTGCGAACGCAGTCGGCAGGGAGTCATCGGGGTTTCCGTCCGTGCCGAACCACCCGACGCCGAGGCCTGGCCAGATCAACGTGGCGACGGTGAACGCAACCAGGAGAGTCGGGAGCATTGTCACGGCCGTTGCCGTTCCCCATCCACCTGGTACCCGGAACGGGCGGGGAACGTCAGGCATCTTCTTGCGCAGCACCAGCAAGGAAGGGAATGTGACCACATAGGACACAAAGGTCATCGAGATGGTCAGGCCAAGTCCTGCGGCGAAGTACTTCTCCGACGAACCGCCGGTGAGGCTCAGCGCGAGCACCATGGTGACTGACGCCAGTACACCCGACAGGAGGTTCACCCGGATCGGCGTACCGCGCTTGGCGGAAATCTCACCTAACCAACGCGGGCCGGCGCCATCCGCGCACGCCACCGCCTGCGCGCGATGGGCACCGATGGCCCAGCCCACGCCGCTGGTGAGCAGACCTATGATCAAGCCTGCCGCGCAGATCATGCCGAATACCTGTCCCGCACCGGTCAATGTGACCGCTCCAGACGGGTCGACGGAACCGCCGTACACGGTGAGCACCATCTTGCAGGCGTCGATGAACCCGGACAGGCTGCCGATCCGGTCGGCGGGAACGACCAGCAGGATGCCCAGAATTGGGCCGCCGTAAAGCAAGACGGCCCCGATCCCGGACCGCAGAATGGCGAAGGGCACCGTCCGGCGTGGGTCCCTCATCTCCTCGGTGGCGGTGGATGGCAGCTCGAAACCGACGTAGTTGTAGATCACAAACGGCACCAGCGCGATGAATCCGACGTAGCTCGGCGCGAAACCACTGGCGGACAACGGTTGCACGCCGTGCTTGAGCCCGTAGACGACCACTGACACCGTGAAGAATCCGAGCAGGACGATCCGGGCGATGGCTCCGGCCGTCGGCACCCACTTGCCGATCCGCAAGGACGTGGCGACCGCTAGGACACCAAGCCAGATGAAGATCAGGCCGACGACGTACGTGCCCGTTTGGCCGAGGTCGGCGAAGAACGTCTCGAACGTGGTCAGTGCGATGACGGTCAGGCTTCCGCCGACCCACACGGGATTGGTCAGCCAGTACAGCACCTGGTTGACGCCGGCGATTCGGCGCCCGAAGGCAAGCTTCGTCCACACGTAAGGACCGCCCTCGACAGGGAAGGCCGTGCCGAGTTCGGCGACCAGGAGGCCGTAGGGCAGGAAGAAGACGATGGCGAGAATGACCATCCAGGTCAGGCCTTCCGGCCCTTTGGCCGCGACGCTGCCGATCGTGTCGAGGCCGACGAGCGTGCACAGCAGGAAGAACACCACGTCCACTCGGCGCAACGACTTACGCAACCGCGAGCGCTGCTTGTCCCATCCGGCGCCGAGCGCGTCCATGGCGGCCTCCATAACTGGTTGGTCAGTCAGTTATTCCGCACACAGTGACCACCGTCACCCAGTCGTGTCAACCCATGAGCGCAAAAACAGCTGCTTGACAGGCCGGATGCGGCAGCGATACTGACTGAGTGATCAATCAAGTTAAGTCGCCGTACCTGCAGGTGACTTGGCACGACCCGGTCACCGGGCGGCCAGGGTTTCTGGTCATCGATCGGCTGGTCCGTGGCGTGTGCAGCGGTGGTCTGCGGATGCGAGCCGGGTGCACGCTCGCCGAGGTCACTGGCCTGGCAGCCGGCATGACCGCCAAGGAAGCCCTCAACTACGACCCGGAAGGCCGGTACATCCCACTGGGCGGGGCGAAAGGCGGCATCGACTTCGACCCACGCGACCCGGAAGCTGTGGACGTCCTGCGCCGCTACTTGATGGCGGTCCGGCCGTACATCGAGCGGTTCTGGACCATGGGCGAAGACCTGGGCCTGCGGCAGGACACCATCGACGAGGTGCTGGCCGACCTGGGCATGCAGTCGTCGATCCAGGCCATCTATCCTCTGCTCGACGACGAGACCAAAGCGCGCCAGCGACTCGCCGATGCCTTCGAGATCTCGGTCGACGGCGTCGCCCTGGACGAACTGGTGGGCGGCTGCGGCGTCGCAGAGGCGGCGCTGGTCGGTATCGAACGCCTTGCCTTGGCTGACCCAAAGGCATTCGTGCAGGGATTCGGGTCAATGGGCGGTGCGACGGCGAGATTCCTCGCCCAGGCCGGAGTCCCGGTCGTGGGAATCGCCGATGCCGCAGGAGTCGTGGCCAACCCGAACGGCCTGGACGTCGAGCGTCTGCTGCTGACCCGCGACCAGTTCGGCATGATCGACCGAGGGCAATTGCGTCCCGACGACCGCGAACTGCCATTGCAGGCGTGGCTGGACGTCGAGGCATCAGTGTTGGTGCCCGCAGCCGTTTCGTACGCGATCGACGACCCAAGCGCCGTGCATGCGAATCTGATCGTGGAAGCCGCGAACATGCCCGTGACATCGGCTGCCGAGGTGAGCCTGGCCGAGCGGGGCGTTTTGACCATTCCGGATGTGGTGGCGAACTCAGCGACCAACTCCTGGTGGTGGTGGACGTTCTTCGGCGACATCGAAGCCGATGCCGACGCGGCATTCGCCAAGATCCGCGAAAGCATGCGCAAGTTGGTCAACCGTGTCCTGGACCGAGCGACGCAGGAGGCAACCACACCCCGGGCCGCGGCGGCGGCCATCGCGGACGAGGCGACCGACGTCATCTCGCGGCGATTCGGGCCAAGTACGGTGTGATCCATGCCCCGCCCCAGCGTCGAAGCCGAACGCAAGGACCAGATACTGCGTGCCACCTGCCAGGTCATCGCCGAGCAGGGGTACGTCAACTTGCGGGTCTCCGACGTGGCCAAAAAAGCGGGCGTCAGCGGTGGGACGGTCCACTACTACTTCGACAGCAAACGCGAGCTGGTGCACGCGGCGTTCGAGTACAACTTCGCCAGGTCGCTGGAACGACGCCGCTGGATCCTCGACTCGCCGGACGATCCGTTCTCCCGGCTCCGATTCGTCATCGACTCATATCTCCCGGTGGACGAGGAAACCGTCGAAGCGTGGCGCGTATGGGCGGCCTTGTGGGCTGAAGGCCTGCGCGAGCCGAACCTGCAGGAACTCAACGAGCGGATGTATGGCGACTGGCGTCGACTGGTCGCGAGCATCATCCGTGACGGACAGGACAGCGGGCAAATCCGTGCGGGGGACCCGGTTCAGTTCGCCAACATGCTGATCTCGATGATCGACGGGATGGCGTTCCAGGTCCTGCTGCATTCGCAGAACATGACCGTCCAGCGTATGAAGGCCACCTGTCTGGCCTATGTGGACAGCCTCAGTCAAGCATCCGTCTCCAGCAAGTGAATCAACGTCGGGCGGTCCGCGTCGAAGGCCTTCCGCAGCGCGCCAGGAAGATCGTCGGGCTGCGTGATGCCGTGACATCCCAGCGATCGCGCCAAAGCCGCGAAGTCTGGTGACGGCAGGTCCACGGCGACGGGATTGTCTCCGCGCGCAACCATTTCCCGGCGGATCTCGCCGTATCCGCCGTTGTCGACCACGATGACCGCGATGGGCAGGCCCAGCGCCGCGGCCGCGGCGAGTTCCGGCGCGGTGAACATGAACCCGCCGTCGCCATGCAAAGCAGCCACACGCGCGGTTTTCCGGCCGAGCTTGGCTCCAATGGCGGCAGGCAGGCCATAGCCCAACGTGCCAAGTCCCGTGGGATACAAGAAAGATCCCGGCACGTATCGAGGAAGGTTCGAGTAGGCACCGTAGTAACAGGCCGTGGCGCTGTCTCCAGCCAAGATTCCGTCCCGCCCAAGCGTTTCGCTCAACGCGTCGACCAGTGGCGACCACGCTGCGCCCTCGGCAGCAGCTTCGGTGGCGATCCTGGCGCGCCACTTGGCTGCACGCTCCAGGTCGGCTCGGGGTGCCACCATTGCCGTTATCGCTGCCAGCGTCCGCGCCGCGTCACCAACCAGCGGGATGTCTGGCTGCGCGTTGGTGACGACCTGAGCCGGGTCGATGTCGATCCGGATCAGCTTTCCGGTGAAGGTGAACGGCCCATTCCAGAGGTCCGCGGGCGCCAGTTCCGTGCCGACGGCCAGAACGACGTCGCACTCGGCGACGAACTCAGCGGCGGCCGGGTGGTGCAGCCCCGCACCCAGGGCGTACTCGTGGTCCTCGGGCAGGATTCCCTTCCCGTTCGCGGTCGACAGGACGGGTGCGGCCAGGCGCGTCGCGAGAGCCATCAACTCAGTGGCGGCACCACGTGCACCTCCGCCGACGATGATTCCGGGACGTTGAGCACCACGCAGCACCGTCGCGGCCGCCGTGGGATCAGCAACTGGAGGACTGACGGCAATCGGAGCGACGATCTGGGTGTCCGCGATCGCGTCCAGGAGGTCGTAGGGAATCTCCAGGTGCCGAGGGCGGGGACGTCCCGACGACATCTCGGCAAACGCTTGCGCGACGGCCAGTGATATCTCTTCCACGCTGTGGACGCGGTGGCTGCCTGCGGTGACCGCCTCCATCGCGCCGGACTGGTCGCGTACCTCATGCAGCATCCCCACCCACCGGCCAGGATGGTCGACCGGTGGGCCCGGCGAGATCAGCAGCATCGGCACGGAGTCCGAATAGGCCTGTGCCGCGGCGGTCGCGGCGTTGAGGATGCCCGGGCCGCTCGTGGTGATACAGACCCCTGGTTTCCCTGTGGCGCGCGCGTAGCCGTCGGCCGCGAACCCGGCGCCTTGCTCGTGTCGAGGCGAAACGTGCTGAATCCCCAGATGTGCATAGATTCCCAGGTTGTGTGTGCCCGGGATGCCGAACACCACCTCGACGTCATGCTCGGCCAGTGAACGCACCAGCGCCTCGCCACCGCTCAGCCTCGGCATCAGCGCCCCACCACCAGTGCGTCCACCGCGAGCGGGCCGTCCGCCGTGACCCGCACGGGATTCAGTTCGAGCTCGGCAATGTCCGTACGCGCGGCGATCAATTCCGATACCGCCACGATGACTTCGGCCACGCCCCGCACGTCGACGGCCGGTCTGCCGCGCCACCCGTCCAACAACGGCGCGCAACGCAGCCGTCGGACCATGGTCAGCGCCTGGTCAATGTCGACGGGAGCCAGCTCCACTGTGGTGTCCCGGTGAAGCTCGGTTGCGACGCCACCGGCTCCCACCATGACCACTGGACCAAACGACGCGTCGCGGTGTGCACCGATGATCAATTCGACAGCCTCAGGGCGGGTGTCCATCTCCTCGACCACGTAGCGACCTGGTCCGAGGCGTGCGACGAGTTGGGCGTGCGCGTCGACCACCGCGGCGTGATCGGACAGACCAAGCAGGACGGCACCGGACTCGCTCTTGTGCGTGAGCCAGTCGGCCTTCAGCACGTAAGGAGCACGCAGGCCAGAAAACTGGACCACCCCGTTGACCTCGGCACACGGCGGAAATCTGACACCGACCGTGGCGAGCAGTTCCCTCGCGGCGAGGTACCCGGTGCCAACGTCGCCCGCCTCGCGGCCGACTTCCGGAACCTTCCGAGGCTTTGCTCCCGCTGCTCGCACTCCCCCACGCAGTGCGACCAGCGCGGTATCGACGTCGCGAAACACCGGGATGCCGTTGTCGCGCAACGCCTCCACCGTTGGGCCATCCGCCGCCATGCTATGCACGACAACGGTTCGACCGCTAACGGCAAGGTGCTCAACGACTTCCAGCTCACGCGCACGCAGTTCCGGAATGTCCACGCCGTAGCTGCCGAAGTATCCGGTGATCAGGACCGTGTCGACTTCCCCGCTCGCGGCCAACGCGGTCGCGATCCGGCTGAAGACGCTCAGGTCTTTCTCGCCCTCACCGGCCAGATCGATCGGATTGCGGCTGCTGGCGCGTTCGGGCAGCCACTGGGAGACCACCGCCGACAGCTCGTCGGACAACCGCGGAACCTGCAGGTCGGCCGCGCTCGCGATATCCGCCGCGATCGCGCCCTGCCCACCGCTGTCGGTCAAGATCGCGAGCCGGTCGCCGGTGACCGTCGTGCAGAGTAGAAGGTGCGCCACCGAAGCCAGCTCCGCTGGTGTCCGAACACGAACCGCACCGGCGGCACGGCACGCTGCGTCGACCACATCGAGTGGCGCGGTGAGCGCGCCAGTATGGGATTGAGCCGTCTCACGGCTCGCATCGCTGGCGCCGACCGTGAGAAGCAGGGTGGGTTTGCCCGCGGCCCATAGGTCGGCCAGTGCACGCACCAGGGTCCGGCCGTCACCAAAGTCCTCTATGTACAGGGCAACCGCACGAGTCGGCTCATGGTCGACTAGGTCGGCCAGTACGTCGGTCACGGTGACGTCCACTTGGTCGCCCACCGAGACGAACCGAGACACACCAACGCCGAGCGACGCCGCCAGATTCGCGATCTCCATGCCGAGCTGACCGCTTTGCGACACGATCCCCAGCGCGCCACCGGTGAAGGTGCCCCACGCAAGCCGCAGGTCGGTGGACGCATCGTAAAGCCCCAGGCAGTTAGGTCCGATCATTCGCACACCCGTTGCCCGGATTCGCGTGGCGAGGTCCTTGCTGGACGCCTTTCCAGCCGAGATGTCGAGCAGGCCGCGAACGCCAAGGCTCACCGCTTCGTCCACCACGGAATCGGTCGACGGGACCGCGAGCACGACCAGGTCGGGCACTTCCGGAAGATCGCCGAGTCGCTGATACGCAGATTGTCCAAGAACCGTGTCGGCCTTGGCATTGACCATGTAGACAGCTCGTCGGTGCGCGCCGGCCAAGGCGCCACGAGCGAGCCAGTGGCCCCATTTCGCGGGGTGGTCACTCGCCCCGACCACCGCGATTGACCTGGGGTTACGGAAGACGTCGAACGTCACGACCGGGCCAACCGACGGGAGATGACCAGCCGCTGGATGTCAGAGGTGCCTTCCTCGATCTCCTCCAACTTCGCGTCCCGCAGCCATTTCTCGGCCAGGAACTCCTGCGAATAGCCCCATCCACCGAGGGTCTGGACGGCCGCCCACGTGCACCACATCGCGTTCTCGGAGCCGACGAGTTTGGCCATCGCCGCCTCTGAGGTGACGTCCTCACCCGCGTCGAAGAGCTGGGCCGCGCGCATGGTCAGCAGCCGCGAGATGTCCACTTTGGTCGCCATGTCGGCGAGCCGGAACGCGACCGCCTGATGGTCGATGATCGGCACGCCGAACTGCTGACGTTTCTTCGCATACGTTGTCGCAAGGTCCAGAGCTGCCCGCGACAGGCCGGTGGTGGCGGCGCCGATCAGGATCCGGGAGGCGTCGAACGTCCGCATCAGCCCGTAGAAACCCTGGCCTTCCTCGCCAAGCCGATCGGCCACCGGCACCTTGACGTGGTCCAGGAACACTTCCGCGTTGACGATCGCGCGCTGCCCGAGCTTGCGCATCGGCTTGCCCACGGTCAGTCCTTCGGAGTCACGATCGACTACGAACGCGGTGACTCCCTTGCTGCGCGAGCCCGGCGCCACAGTGGCAAAGATGACGAACGACTGAGCGTAAGGCGCGTTCGAGATCCACGCTTTCTGTCCATTGAGGACGTAGTGGTCGCCGCGCCTGACGGCCGTGGTGCGCAGTGATGCGGCATCCGAGCCGACGTCTGGTTCGGTGACCGCGAGCGCGGTGAGCGGCGGGTCGTCGCCGCACAGTGGCTCAAGCCAGCGGCCACGCTGCTCCGCGGTACCCAGTTCCAGGATCGGTGCGGCGTAGAAACCGTTGGAGGTGATCAGGTTTCCGATGCCGATGTCACCGTGGCACAGCTCTTCCTGCACACGCGCCTGGGTCACCAGGTCGACCACTCCGCCCCCGCCAACCTCCGAGGGCAGCATGAACGCGGTGAGGCCGATTTTCGCGGCCGCCCGCCACAGGTCGAGTGGCGACTCGATCTGCGCGTCGTCCACCGCACGGGCCACAGGCCTGATGTCCCGGGTGGCGAACTGCGCTGCCAGCTCGAGGAACTGACGCTGCTCGCCGGTCAGGTGCACCGCGTCGCGAACCGGTCGGGCCATGAGCTCCCCTCCGAAAATTAACTGGCCAGTCAGTTATATAACTTCGCTCGTAGCGGAAGGGTTGTCAAGAGGGGCCTGAGCACTGTCACCAGCGGAGCGACCCTGTGATACTTCGCGTCATGACCTTGATCGGCCGGGCGAACGAGGTGGCCAGGTTCCAAGCCACCCTCGACCGGCCAGGCAGCAAGCCCTGGGTCATCGAAGTCGTCGGCGAGCCGGGCATCGGCAAAAGCCACCTGCTCGACGAAATGCGTGCACACGCACTGCGGCAGGGAATGCTGGTGCTGAGCTCGCGATCGACCGAGCGCGGCCGGCAGGTCCCGTTCAGCACGATCACCAAAGCCCTAGCCGACCACGTCCGCGCGGCCGATCTCGGAAAATCCCAGCGGGCCGCGCTGGCCCCGCTGTTCCCTCAACTGGGCCCGCATTCAGGGACGGTCGAGCGGTACCGGATCCACCGGGCCGTCCGGGCATTGCTCGAGTCACTGGCCAAGCCGGCTGGCCTGGTCCTGCTGCTTGACGATCTGCATTGGGTAGACGACGGCACCGCCGAACTGCTGGCGCATCTGTTGCGCCACCCACCGGCCGGTCCCTTGCTCGTCGTGCTGGCCTACCGGCCGGCACAAGCGTCGGCGCAGGTCACCGCAGCCATCGACCAGGCGGTACGGGACGGCGACGCCGAACGAATGGCATTGGAAGCGCTGACGGTCGACCAGTTCGCCGAGATTCTCGGCGAGGGCGTTCCCCGCGCTCGATCCGAAGCACTGCATCAAGTGTCCGGCGGCAACCCGTTCTATCTGGGGCTGCTGACAGCGCCACCCAACGGAACCGCAGGGGCCTCGTTGATCGACGAGCTCGCCGGGCTTGCTCCCGTGGTCCGGCTGGTGGCGTGGTCGGCGGCGGTGGCCGGCGATCCCTTCGAGCCAGGTCTGGTCGCGGCGATCGCCGCGCTGAACACCGCCGACACCCTCGAGGCGCTCGATGACTTGATGGCCCGTGACCTGATCCGGGCTGACGACGAACGCAGGCTGCGATTCCGGCACCCCCTGGTCCGTCAGATCACTTATCTGGATGGGGACGAGATCTGGACGCGGCTCGCCCATGACCGTGCCGCCGCCGAACTGGCGCGACGGGATGCGCCCGTGGCCGTCCGCGCGCACCACACCGCCCTTGCCGCACGCGCCGGAGATCTGGACGCGATCAGCACGCTGATCCGTGCCGCCGAGTCAACGATGCACGAAACACCGGCAACTGCCGCGCACTGGCTCCGGATGGCTCTCGACCTGCTGCCTGACGGACAACCACAGCTCAGGCACCGGCTGATGACGATGACCGGCCACGCCATGGCCGTCACCGGGCGCCTGGCCGAAAGCCGCGACCTGCTCCGCACCGCGTTGGCCGAGCTTCCTAGCGACGATGTGGAAAACAGGACGACTGCAGCAACCTTGTGCGGGATGGCCGAGCGGCTGCTGGGCGAGCACGTGGCCGCGCGCTCGATGTTGCGCGCGGAGATGTCCGCCGGGACGCACACCATCGGCGCGGCCAGGCTGAAACTCGAGGTGGTTCTCAATGGCGTGATGCGTGGCGAGTTCGAGCAGGACATCAACCTCCTCGATGAGGTACTCGGCTTCGCCAGACGATCAGCCGACCGCGTGTTGGAGGCCGCAGCACTCACCCTGCTCTCGTGGGCCAGTTACCTGGCAGGCGACATAGCCCAGTCAGTCGAGAGTTGTGATGCGGCGAAGGCACTGTTCGACGGACTGCCCGACGGTGAGATCGGCGAGTGGATCGAACTGGCCGTCTGGTTGAGCCATGCCGAAGGTGCCCTGGAGCGGTCCGATGACGCGTTGCGCCATGTGGATCGAGGTATCGCACTGGCGACGGCCACCGGCCGGACGTACGTGCTGCCGCAACTTCTGGTTCGCCGAGCGATCCTGCTGCGCTGGCTCGGCAGACTCGACGAAGCGGTTCACCATGCACTGGATGGCGCGGCACTTGCGCAGGATCATGGCAGCGGACCGCTCTATGGCTTCGGTTTGTTGGTGGCCAGCCGGATCCGCCTTGTCGTTGGTGATTCAGTGGGCGCCGCCGAAGCCGCGCGGTTGGCGCTGGACGGCCTCGGCAACGATCCGTTCTGTCCATCCGGTACCGCACGCAAGATGCTGGCGCTCGCGACCGGCCAGGCCGACGGGATGGACGTCGCGATGGAGGTGCTGGGCGGGCCCGAACTGACCAAGATCGATCCGTATACCCAACCGATCCGCTACGAGGAACTCACCAGGGTCGACCTGGCTGCCGGGCACGTCGATCGCGCGCGGGAATGGGCATGGCGCGCTCAACGGGCCACCCACCCTGACCTGCCGATAGGCGTCGGCCTGGCCCATCTCGCGGCGGCGCATGCCGAGTTGGGCGCCGGGGACAACGACCTCGCCAAGACCTGTGCCTCGGCGGCGATCGAGGCCTTCGAGCGTGCCGCTGCAAGGTTCGACGCTGGGCGGGCATATCTGGCCTCAGGCCGTGCGTCAGCCGCACTCGGTGACTCGGCGGAGGCAGTCGTCGAACTGGAGAAAGCCGCGGCGTTGCTCACGGCAGCAGGTGCGCCGGTCCTGTCCGCGCAGGCCACCCGCGAGCTCCGGCAGCTCGGCCGCCGGGCAGCGGGATCGGAAACCCTGACCGCGCGGGAACGGGAAATCGCCGAGCTCGTCGCCTCCGGCAGCTCCAACCGGCAGATCGCCGAGGCGCTCGTGATCAGCGAACGGACTGTCGGCACGCACCTGACGAGGATTTACGCCAAACTGGGAGTTTCTTCACGCGCTGCGCTGGCGGCGCAACACACCCGCGGCGAATAGGGATATGGAGGCCATGGCGCACTTTGTGGGGCGGGCCGACGAACTGGCTGTGCTGACGGCACTCTTGGCTCGCCCGGGCTCATGCGTCGCGGAGATCGTGGGCGAACCGGGCATCGGCAAGACCCGGCTACTGGCCGAATTCCGGGCGGTGGCGTCCGCGAAGGGCCACCGGGTGCTCGCTGGGCAAGCCGGCGAGTTGTCCGGCACCGTGCCGTTCTCCGTCCTGGTCGACGCCATCGACGACGTCTTGGTGGGTTGCCGGCCGCCGCTGGACGACCATTCGCTGGCGCTGCTGGCCGACGTGCTGCCGTCGATCGAAGATTTCGCCCCGGCTGAACGCCCCGCGAGCGGCGGCCGGTACCGGGTCCACGCGGCACTCAGCGACCTGCTGGAGTGGCTGGCTGCTCCCGGCGGCCTGGTCCTGACCCTCGACGACGTGCACTGGGCCGACGAAGCGACCTCGGAGTTACTGGGTCGTCTGCTGCGACGGCCACCCAAGGTGCCGATGGTGATCGTGCTGGCGTATCGACCGCGCCAGCAGCCGTCACACCTGACGGCGGCGCTCACAGCGGGCCACAGCGAAATCGTCGAACTTGCTCCGCTGTCGCGGGATCAGATCGCCGAGCTGGTCGGCCCGGACGTGTCGCAGCACCGATTGAACCGGCTGTACGACCTCAGCGGCGGCAATCCGCTCTACCTGGACGCATTGTCCAAAGTGGGCACTCTTGCCTCGTTCGACGCCGTGTTGCACGCGGAACTGGCCATGCTCGCCGAACCGGAGCGGCTGGCCGCGCACGCGGCCGCGGCGTTGGACGAACCGTTCGAACTGGACACGGTCGCGCGGGTGGCCGAGTTGTCCAAGCATGAGGCCAGATCCGCGCTGGACGGGCTCGTCGCACGAGACCTGATTCGCTCTGACGGACGCAAGTGGCGTTACCGGCATCCGCTGGTCCGGCGCGCCGCCTACCGCTCCGCCAGCCGAGGCTGGTTGCACGGAGCGCACGCACGGGCGGCCAGGACGTTGGTGAACGCGCCCTTCGTCCAGCAAGCCCCGCACGTGATGCGGGTGGCGCAAGTAGGTGACCAGGTGGCCATCGACCTGCTCACGAACGCAGCCCGTGAGGCACTCGCGCACGGCCCGGCAATGGCCGCGCAGTGGTTGCGGGCGGCCATTGACCTGCTGCCCGAAACCGCGGCGGACCAACGGCTGGGACTGCTCGCCGAGCTCGGCCACGCGCTCTCGCTGAGCGGTTCAGTGCACGAAAGCCGCGACGTCCTTCAGGCCGTGTTGCACCAGTTGCCAGCTGACGAACCGGCTCAGCGTGCGGCGGCCGTGGTGTCGTGCGCACGGGTGGAGCAGTTGCTGGGCCACCACCACGAGGCCCGCGGCCTGTTGCTGGCCGAATTGCGGCGCCTGCCGAAGACGCATCCCGCCGAGAAGGTCCGGCTCGAACTGGAACTCGGTTCCGTGGGCTTGATCAGTTGCGACTTCCAGATCGAGATCGGCTGGATCGACGACGCTCTGGCCACCGCACGTGAATTGGGCGACCGGACCATGGAAGCCGAGGCGTGCAGTGTTCACGCGCTCGCCGCATACGGCTCCTCGGACGCGGCCACCGCACTCGAGTGGCAGAAAAAAGGAGCCATGCTCCTTGACCAGCTGTCGGACGACGACCTGGCCGCCAACCTGAACGGACCGGTGACGTTGGGCTGGGCCGAGCTGTACCTGGCCAAGCCACGCGTGGCCTTGCGGCACATCGACCGCGGGCTGGCTTTGTCGGCGCGCACTGGGCAAAGCCACCAACTCGTGTACCTGCTCACGGGGAAAGCCATGGCGCTGTTGCTGTTGGGCGACCTCGTGGAAGCAGGTGTGAGTGTGGCCGAGGCGGTGGAGGTCGCGGAGTTGTCCGCGAGCGACAAGCTGCGAGTGGCGGCGTACACCGTCCAGGCGATGGTGGAAACAAGCCGCCGCAACCATGATCTCGCGTTGCGGGCCGGCCGGCGGGCGGCCCGCGCGGGCGGTGACACTTTGGACTGGTGGTCGGCGGTCGCGGGCTGCGCGTTGGGCGCTGCGTGGCTGATCAACGGGGACGCGGACGCGTGTGTGGCCGATTTGGTGCGCCTGGCCGGCGGGCCTGAGCTGCCGTTGCTGGATCCCTTGCACAGGCCCGTTTTCGCGCGCGGGCTGGTGGCCGCCGAGCTGACCCGGGGTCGTCCCGACGAGGCCCGGCGATGGATCGAGTGGATGGAACAGTCCGTGGCGGGCTGTCGTGGCGGCGACCTGCTGGCCAACCGGTCGGGCCACATCGCCTACTGTCACGCCACGGTCCGCATGGCCGAACGCGACCCGCACGCGGCGATCGAATACGCGGCCAAGGCGGTGTCAGCGTTCCAAGCGACCGATCATCTGGTGCCAGAAGTGGAAAGCCGCGAGATTCTGGGTACGGCATTGGCCGCGTCCGGCGACGTCCCCGCTGCGATCAAGGAACTGACCGAGGTCGCGAGTTCGTACGACCGCTACGGCATGGCGTGGCGACGCGATGGCGTGTATCGGCGGTTGCGTACGTTGGGCCACAACGCTGTGGCGCCACGGAGGTCGGCGACGCAGACCACCCTCCCGCAGCTGACGGCGCGGGAAGCCGAAGTCGCGCAGCTTGTCGCCGACGGCCTGACCAACCGCGAGATCATGCATCGGCTGCGGCTCAGCAGACGAACCGTCGAGACCCATATCTCCAACATCCGCGGCAAGCTGGCTGTCGAATCAAGGGCCGCACTGGCCGCGACCGTCATCCGGGCTGGTCAGGCCTCGTAGCCATTACGAAGCCGCAGCGACGGTAACCTTCTTCTTCCGCATCGGCTTGGTCTCGCCGACCATCGTGGTGTCCGGGCGGACGCCAAGCTGGTCGAGCAGTTCCAGGTCGTCGCGCACGCAGTAGTGCGTGGCCAGCCGGCCGTCGCGGCCTTCGTAGATGTGCACCTGCTCAACGCTGACCGCGCATCGCGTCGGCGCCACGTTGAGGTACTCGCCCACGTGCACCCCGGAAAACCGCAGCCGAACAACTGTTGTGGTGCCCTCGGCGACCAAGCCGAGCACGTCCCAGCGGGCGTCCTTGAACGCGCGCCGCAACGCCTGAATGGAGCTTTTGAACCAGTCCGGCCCGGCTGATACCCCGAGGTCAGCGAAGTCCGGCGTCAGGTAGTCGTCGATCCTGGAAATCTTCCCGTCGTTGAACGCCCGGCACAGCTCCAGCACAAGGCGTTTGTAGTGAGCGGTCCCCGTCATTGCTTCCTCGACCCTCTCCCCAGGAGGTCCCCTTGCCCCGGACAATAGTGGCGGACTGCAGGCCTCTGCGCTTCGTGGTAATTACGCACATCCTGTCCAATTGCTACGTGAAGGACTGCCGAAAGTAGCCGGACCGATCCAGTGAGTAGCCGAAAGGGCGTCGCATCACGGTCCTTCGTCCTCCTTTCGTGACCTGGCAGTTCCCGGTGACCCGCCCAGAAGGACGTGCACCCTGGGCAGAGGTTGAGGTCAGGCCACCTGGCCACCCTTAAGGACCAACTCGGCTCCTTCCCATGTCCGCCGCAGCCACCGATCGTGCGACGCGATCACGACCGCACCCGGTGCGGACCGCAACGCGTCCTCCAGTTCCTCGACGAGGCTCAACGACAGGTGGTTCGTCGGCTCGTCCAGGAGCAGCACGTCAGGCGGCTGGCCGATCAGGATGGCCAGGGCCAGCCTGCGCCGCTGCCCGACCGACAGGTGGCCGACCGGACGGTCCAGGTCCTTCGGTGCGACCAGGCCGAGTTCGGCGAGCGGCACCGCGCCCGAGTACAGGCCGCGCGGGCTCATGGCCGGTTCGGCGAACTCCACGTCTTGTTCGAGCAGGCCGACGCGGACGCCGCGCGCACGGTGCACCTTTCCGCCGTCCGGGGTCAGCCGTCCAGCGAGGACGTGCAGCAATGTCGACTTCCCCGCACCGTTCGAGCCGCAGACCATCAGCCGCTCACCGGTCACGACGTCGAGCCGGCCGATGGCCAACCGGCCCGCTACCCGGACCTGGCGCATTGACAGAGCCAGCTGGTCCTCCGGTGGCTCCGAGGTCAGGGCTGCAGCGAAACGCAGCGGCGCCGGAGGCTTACGCACCTGCGTGCGGGTCAACTCGTCGAGCCGGAGCTGGGCATTGCGCACGCGCCGTGAGATCTGCTTCTGCACTCGGCCGCCGAAGAAGTTGTAGCCCATCTTGTCGTTGTCCCGTGGTGGCCGGTTGTGAGCGACTCCGCGAGCCGTCACGTCCACCGAGTGCTTGAGGCGCTTCAGTTCGTCCTGTTCCGTTTCGTACTGCTGCTCCCAACGCGCACGCTCGGCCCGTTTCGCGTCGAGGTAGTCGGTGTACGCGCCGCCGTACAACGTGATCCCGCCGCGCGCCGGGTCGAGGTCCACGATCGCCGTGCAGACCGCGTCGAGGAATACCCGATCGTGTGAGGCAACCACGACCACGCCGGGCAGTCGAGTCAGCTGGCTCTCCAGAAAGGCCATGGCCTCGTCGTCGAGGTGGTTCGTGGGCTCGTCCAGCAGCAACGCCTGAGGTTGCCGGATCAGTAAGGCGGCGAGTCCGAGCCGCGAGCGTTGGCCACCGGACAACGAACCCAGCGCACGGTCGTAGTCGACGCCAGCCAATCCAAGGCCCTCGATGACGAGCGCGGCACGCCGGTCGGCGTCCCAGATGTCGTGCGCCTGCGCCCACTCCAGCACTTCGCCGTACTCGGCGAGCGCGACTGGATCGTCCAACCTGGTACTGAGGTCCTCCAGCCGCTTCTCAGCGTCGCGAATCTCGGCCAGGGCGCTGTCGACGACCTGGCCCACCGTTTGCGCCAGGCCGTACGGCAGCTCCTGGGCCAGGAACCCACAGTCCGGTGGCCGAAGGATCTCGCCGGCGTCCGGCTCCTCGACGCCGGCCAGCAATTTCAGCAACGTGGACTTGCCGACGCCGTTCTCACCGACCAGCCCGAGGCGCTGCCCAGGTGAGGCGGTCAGCGAAACGCTGTCGAGAACTCGCCGGTCGCCGTAGACCTTGTCCAGGTCACGCGCGAGCAAGTAGGGGGATGGAGACATCGCACACCGCCGGTGAAAGCTCGGATGGACGTCCGCCGGGCAGCAGGCCTCGGGCGCGGACGGGTGGCGATGTCAGCTCTCCATGATGGTTACGACGGTAGCAAGACCCGCAAACGATTATTGGTTCTCCGCAGATGCTGACGTAGATTGCGTACAGTTCCGCATATACGGAGGATGATCGTGAAAAAGCTCGCGGCCGCGCTTGTAGCCCCGATGCTGCTCGCCGGGTGCGCCAACTCAGCCCCTGCGGCGTCCGGTACGGGCCAGTCGGTCACCGGCGAGGTCACGGTGTTCGCGGCGGCATCCCTGACCGAGACGTTCACCCAGATCGGCAAGGACTTCGAAACCGCCACCCCGGGCGTCAAGGTCAAGTTCAACTTCGGCGGCAGCTCCGCACTGGCGCAGCAGATCAACCAGGGCGCCCCAGCGGACGTGTTCGCCTCCGCCAGCCCCACGAACATGAAGCAGGTCACCGACACCGGCGCTGCAACCGGTGCCGTCACCTTCGTGCGTAACAAGCTGCAGATCGCGGTGGGCAAGGGCAATCCGCTGAAGATCGCGTCGCTGGCGGACGTGGTCAAGCCCGAAGTCAAGCTGGCGCTCTGCGCCGACCAGGTGCCGTGCGGGGCCGCGGCCAAGAAGGCGTTCGAGGCCGCGAAGCTGACCCCCAAACCGGTCACCTTGGAGCAGGACGTCAAGGCCACACTGACGAAGGTCAAACTCGGCGAGGTCGACGCGGCCCTGGTCTACACGACGGATGTCTCGGCGTCGGCCAAGGATGTCGACGGTGTGGACTTCCCCGAGGCCGCGCAGGCGATCAACGATTATCCGATCGTCACGCTGGCCAAGGCGCCGAACGCCTCGGGCGGCAAGGCATTCGTGGACTACGTGCTGTCCGCCAAGGGGCGCGACGTGTTGACCAAGGCAGGCTTTGACGTCTCGTAACAGTCACACTGACAGCATGAGAGCGGTTCGAGCGCGGGTGCCGATCGTTCTGATCATTCCCGCGCTGATCGGCCTGGCATTCCTGGTGCTCCCCCTGATCGGGCTGGTCATCAGGGCACCGTGGTCGACGTTGATCGATCAGTTGAGCACCGCCGAGGTCGGCGAGGCGCTGCGACTGTCGTTGATTTGCGCCACGCTCGCGACGCTGATCTGCCTGGTGCTGGGTGTGCCGCTGGCGTGGATGCTCGCGCGGACTGAACTGCCGGGCAGGCGCATCGCGCGCGCCTTCGTCACCGTGCCACTGGTATTGCCGCCGGTAGTGGGCGGTGTGGCGCTGCTGTTGGTGTTCGGGCGGCGTGGCGTGATCGGCCAGTACCTGGACTCGTGGTTCGGGTTTTCGCTTCCGTTCACCACAACGGGCGTGATCGTCGCGGAGGCGTTCGTCGCGATGCCGTTTCTCGTGATCGCAGTCGAGGGTGCCTTGCGCGGAGCCGATCCGCGCTTCGAGGAAGCCGCCGCGACTCTGGGCGCCTCGAGGTGGACGGCGTTCCGGCGCGTCACCCTTCCTACTGTCGCGCCTGGCATCGTGGCGGGTGCGGTGCTCTGCTGGGCACGTGCTCTGGGCGAGTTCGGCGCGACGATCACGTTCGCGGGGAACTATCCGGGGACCACGCAGACCATGCCGCTGGCCGTTTATCTGGCGCTGGAACAGGACCCGGACAGCGCCACCGTGCTGAGTCTCGTGCTGCTGGTCGTGTCCATCGCGATCCTGGTCAGCCTGCGCGACCGGTGGATCGGAACACGCGCATGACTCTGCAGGCGCACTTAACAGTCCACATCGGATCGTTCACTCTGACCGCACAGGTCGATGTGCAGCCCGGCAGCACCTTGGCCTTGCTCGGCCCCAATGGTGCTGGGAAAAGCACGGCGCTGCGAGCGTTGGCCGGGCTGCGACCGCTGACGGGTGGGATGGTCGAATTGGGCGGCCGGACGCTGGACGATCCGGAACGCAACGTCTTCGTTCCTCCGGAACACCGATCCATCGGAGTGGTGTTCCAGGACTACCTCCTGTTCGGTCATCTGTCCGCCGTGGACAACGTCGCGTTCGGACTGCGGGCGCGCGGTATGCGCAAGCGCGACGCGAACGCGGCGGCAATCGAGTGGCTTGAGCGCGTCGGCCTGGCTCAGCAGGCGCGCCACAAGCCTCGGCAATTGTCCGGCGGGCAGGCTCAACGCGTAGCACTTGCGCGCGCCTTGGCCATCCGGCCGGACCTGTTGCTGCTGGACGAACCACTGGCCGCATTGGACGCCGCGACTCGCATCCAGATCCGGGCGCAACTGCGAAAGCACCTCGATGAGTACGAGGGCGCGACCGTTCTGGTAACGCACGATCCGTTGGACGCCATGGTGCTCGCGGACCAATTGCTCGTCGTCGAGAACGGATCCGTGGTGCAAGCAGGCGCTCCCGCCGAAATCGCGAAACGGCCACGGACCGACTACATCGCCGCACTCGTCGGGCTGAACCTGTATCGCGGTGTGGCCGACGGCGTGAGCATCAAACTCGACGACGGCGGCGTACTCACCACAGCGCATCCTATGGACGGCGCGGTATTCGTGACGTTCCCGCCGAACGCGGTGAGCCTGCACAGGAATCGGCCGGAGGGCAGTCCCCGCAACACATGGCTCGCCGAGGTGGCGGGGATCGAGCAGCACGCCGACACCGTGCGCGTCCGACTGAACGGCACGCCGGACCTGCTGGCTGACGTGACCACTGCGGCGGTCGCGGAACTGTCGCTAACACCGGGGCAGCAGGTGTGGGTCACGGTCAAAGCGACCGAAACCCACGCCTACCCCATCTAAATGCCCAGCTCAGCAGGTGTGGCCGCGCCAGCGCGCCATCACATGTCGCCCAGCAACGCGGTCGGACGCTCGACGCAGTCAGCCACGAACCGCAAGAAGCCGCCCGCGACCTCGCCGTCACAGACCCGGTGGTCGAACGCGAGCGTCAGCTCGGTGACCTTGCGGACCGCGAGCTGTCCGTCGACCACCCACGGCCGGTCGATGATCCGGCCGATGCCGACGATCGCGGCCTCCGGGTGGTTGATGATCGCGGCCGAACCGTCCACACCGAACACGCCGTAGTTGTTCACGGTGAACGTGCCGCCGGTCATCTTGGCCGGCGGCAGTGCGCCTTCCCGGGCCTGCTCGGTGAGGTGGCCCAATTGAGCGGCCAGCTCCCGGGTGGTCAGGTTCTGCGCGTCCTTGACCACGGGAACGACCAGGCCTCGGGGAGTCTGCGCGGCGAATCCGAGATGCACGGCGTCGGAGATCACGATCTCGCCGCGTTCATTGTCCACAGTGGAGTTCAGTGCGGGGAATCGCCGGAGGCCAAGCACACAGAACCGGGCGATCAGCGCGAGCAGGCTCACCGGACGAGCCGGGTCGACGCTGTTGATCTCCTGGCGCGCCGCGAGCAGGCCGGTGGCGTCGACGTCCACCCACACGGTCGCCTCGGGGATCTCACGACGTGACCGGCTCAGCCGCTCGGCCACCACGCCTCGGACGCCGCGCAGCGGAATCCTCGTCACCTTGTCGTCCTGGACCGGAATTTCGGCCCGGCCTTCGATAGCGGCCACCACGTCCTTGCGCAGCACGAGACCGTCCGGGCCGCTCCCGGCCAGGGTGCGCAGGTCGACGTGATTCTCCTTGGCCAGCTTGCGGACCACCGGAGAGATGACCGCGACCGGACCCGTCTTCTCAGGCTCGACGGCCACCTGGCTCATCTGCGGAGCCACACCGTTGACGGCCGCCGGCGCCCGGCGACGCCCCTGACGACGAGCCCGCTTGCTGACTCCAGAACCCACGAGGTTGGGGCTCGTTTCCACGCCTGGCTCGGACAACCCGGCCGACGCGACTGACAACAAAGGCGCGCCGACATTGATCGTCGAGCCTGCCTCGCCGTGCAGCGCTGTGACGACACCGGCATACGGAACCGGGACCTCGATCGCGGCCTTGGCCGTCTCGACCTCGACGACGGCCTGGTCCACCTCGACCGCGTCGCCGACCTCGACCAGCCACCGCACGATCTCCGCGTCGACCAGGCCCTCACCGAGGTCGGGCAGGGTGAACTCGCGGACGTTCACTGGTCCTCCCACTGCAGGCGGGCGATCGTGTCCAGGATCCGGTCCGGGTGCGGGAGCTGGTGCTCCTCCAGGTCCTTCGGCGGGTATGGCACGTCAAAACCGCCAACCCGCAGCACCGGGGCCTCCAACCAGTGGAAGCACTTCTCGCTCACGGTCGCGACGACCTCAGCGCCGTACCCCGAGAACACTGACGACTCGTGGACGACAACGGCCCGGCCAGTCTTACGGACCGACGCGCAGACAGTGTCCTCGTCGAGCGGCGTGAGCGAGCGGAGGTCGATGACCTCGACGTCCCAGCCTTCTTCCTTGGCCGCCTCGGCTGTCTCCATGCAGGTTTGCACGGTGGAGCCGTACGAGATCAGCGTGACGTCCTGGCCCGTCCGGCGGACCACCGCGCGGTTCATCGGGTCGCCGAGGAGGGGCAACTCGAGGTCCGCGCGGGTCCAGTACCGGGACTTCGGCTCCATGAAGATCACCGGGTCCGGGCTCTCGATCGCGGCCCGCAGCAACGAGTACGCGTCAGCCGTGGTGCCCGGCGTGATCACGGTCAGCCCTGGCGTGTGCGTGTAGTACGCCTCGGACGAATCGCCATGGTGCTCGACGCCGCCGATGCCGCCACCGTAAGGAATGCGGATGACCATAGGCAACGCGACCTTGCCACGCGTGCGGTTGCGCATTTTGGCCACATGCGACGTGATCTGCTCGAACGCCGGATAGGCGAACGCGTCGAATTGCATCTCGACGACCGGGCGCATCCCGTACATCGCCATGCCGACCGCGGTGCCCACGATTCCCGATTCCGCGAGCGGCGAGTCGAAGCAACGGTCTTCACCGAACTGCGCGGTGAGGCCTTCGGTCACCGTGAACACGCCGCCGTACGGCCCGACGTCCTCGCCGAACACCACGACGTTCGGGTCCTCGGTCATCGCGTCGCGCAGCGCACGGTTCAACGCTTGCGCCATGTTGATCTGAGCCATCACGCCTCACCCCGGTCCGCCGCGAGCTCGGCCCGCAACGCGTCCCGCTGCGCGCGCAGCCTCGGCGTCGGCACGGCGTAGACGTGCTCGAACAGCTCGTCCGGGTCGACGTGCGCGTCCTGGTTCATCTCGGCACGCAGTTCGGCCATCATCCGGTCGGCTTCCTCGGCGTACGCCGACTCGTCCACACCAAGCAAGCGGTTGAACCGGATGATCGGGTCCGCCGCGCGCCACGGCTCGGCGTCGCTCGGGTCCCGGTAGCGGTTGGTGTCGTCGGAGTTGGTGTGCGGCTCGACGCGGTACGTCAGGCCTTCCACAATGGACGGTCCGCCGCCGGAGCGCGCCTTGGCCAGTGCTTCGGAGACCACGGTGTAGACAGCCGCCGCGTCGTTTCCGTCGACCTGGTAGCCCGGCATTCCGTAGCCGATCGCCTTGTGTGCCAACGTCGGCGCCTTGGACTGCTTGGACAACGGGACGCTGATGGCCCATTGGTTGTTCTGGATGAAGAAAACGACCGGCGCGTTGAACACGGCCGCGAAGTTGAACGCCTCGTGCGCGTCGCCTTCACTCGTGGCGCCGTCGCCCATAAACACGAGCACTGCCAACGAATCACCGCGCAGGCGCGCCGCGTGCGCCAGGCCCACCGCGTGCGGTCCGTTCGTCGACAGCGGCGTGCACAACGGAGCGACACGATGCGCATACGGGTCGTAACCCGAATGCCAGTTGCCGCGCAGCAAGGTGAGCGTCTCGACAGCAGGAACCCCGCGTGTGACAACGGCGACGGTGTCGCGGTACGTCGGGAACAGCCAATCGTTGTCCTCAAGTGCCAGGGTCGCGCCCACTTCGCAGGCCTCCTGGCCCACCGAGGACGGATAGACCGCGAGGCGGCCCTGTTTGGTCAGTGCGGTGGCCTGCCTGTTGAACCGCCTGCCCAGCACCATGGCGCGGTGCAGAGATCGCAACACGCGCTCGTCCGGCAGGTCTCCGACGGCCGACCCGTTCTCGTCGACCAGCTGGATGGGTTTCCGGCCCGGCAGCATGAGCTCGGGGCTCGCCTCGATCGACTTCATGACCGAATGGTCAGTTGGTATCGTGACAGTTGTCCACGCTAGCGGCCGAGACCGAGACGACTTGTCCACGTGACGGCGACGGGAGGTCCGGATGTCCCATCAGATGTCCGGCCAGCGGGAGCCCGATGGACGGATGGCGCCGGTCCTGGATGAGGTCGACCGCAAGATCGTCGAGCTGTTGCGGGCGGATGGCCGAATGTCCGTGCGCAAGCTGGCCGAACAGGTCAACGTCTCGCGCGCCAACGCGTACGCCCGGATCGAGAAGCTCACCTCGTCCGGCGTGATCACCGGCTACCACGCGACGATCGATCCGCACCGGTACGGCTACACGGTTTCGGCGTACCTGGCTGTCAAATTGCGCCAGCGGTCATGGCGCGAGTTCACTCAGCGCCTGGCCGACATGCCCGAGGTCGAACACGCGGCGATGGTGTCCGGCGGGTACGACGGCTTGTTGCTCGTGCGGACCACCGACAGCGACGCGCTGCGCGACGTCGTGCTGGACAGATTGCAGTCCATGCCCGAGGTGATGGCCACGCACACGATGTTCATCCTGGACGAGCTCAGGCCAAAGCCCTCGTAAGTGGCTCATCGAGCGAGCCACCCACGAGGGCCTGGGGTTTTGCGCTATATCCGAGCCGCAGCGGCCGCGATGGCCGAGGCGAAAGTGCTCACCTCGGTGTAGACGCCCGGCGCGTTGCGCCTGGCGCAGCCGTCGCCGTGGCTGACGATGCCGACCTCGATCCACTCGCCCGCGTTGTCCTTGCGGAACATCGGGCCACCGGAGTCGCCCTGGCAGGTGTCGATGCCACCGTTGGCCAGGTTGCCCGCGCAGATCTCGGCGGCCGGGATCAGGCTGGCGTAGTAACCGCCGATGCCCTTGCAGGTGGTGTCGGCGACGAACGGCACCTGGGCCTTGAGCAGGTACCGGCTGCCGGTGTTGGCGCCCTCACGCGTGTCGCCCCAGCCGGCGATGTCGAACGTGCCGGTGTCGTACTCCTTGGTGGTGGCGATCTTCAGCGGCTTCACATTGGTGACCGGGCTGGCCAGCTTGATCAGCGCCCAGTCGCCACCGGTGGACGTGCCGTACGTCGGGGACCGGTGCACGTAGGTCGACCGGATCTTGGTCGCGGTCGTGTCCTGCAGGTCCACGACGCCGATCGTGGCCGTGATGCTGGTGTTGTTGCCGGTCCGGCTGACGCAGTGCGCCGCGGTCAAAACGATCTGTGGCGCATACAGCGCGCCACCACAGCCCATGGACAGGCGGACCATCCAGGGGAATTCGCCCTTGGCTGCCCTCGTTCCGCCGACGACCTGGACGCCGACCTCGCCGTCCGGCTGCGGCTGAGCCGCCGCGGCCGGCGAGGCGAGGCTGAGCATGGTGGCGGCGCCGACAATGGCAACCGCCGATTTTTTGAGCGCGCTGAACCACGTGTTGGTGCTCAACGGATCAGTCCTTCCGAAGTCCACTCAAAGTGCAGGGAGGTGAACGCGAATCGACTACACCAGAGCGGATTCGGGCCGGTCAACCCGACTTTCTTCGGATGTTGATCCCGGTTGTGTTACCAGGATGTTGCCACGTAGGTGGTTTCCAGGTATTCGCCGATGCCCTCGAAGCCGCCTTCCCGGCCAAGGCCGGACTCTTTGACGCCGCCGAACGGCGCGGCCGGATCGGACACCAGGCCGCGGTTGAGGCCCACCATGCCGGCCTCCAACTGTTCCGACAGCCGGAAACCTCTGCCCAGGTCAGCGGTGTACACGTAGGCGACGAGACCCATCTCGGTCGCGTTGGCGAAGGCCACCGCGTCCGCATCGTCCTGGATGGTGAAGATCGGCGCCACCGGCCCGAAAATCTCCTCCCGCGCCAGAACGGAGTCGCGTGGAACGTCGGTTACGACTGTCGGCGGATAGTGGAATCCGGGTTGGCCGGTTCGCTTTCCGCCGAGCAGGACTGTGCCGCCGGACATTTCCACCTTCGCTTCGACGTTTGTCACGGCGCGTTCGTTGATCAAGGGTGCGGGCGGCATCGCGCGCGTAGCAGAAACGAGCTTCGTGGTGAACTCTTCTGCGACAGATTCATGGACGAGAAACCGATTAGCGGCTGTGCACGCCTGGCCGTGATTGCGCATTTTGGCCACCATCGCGCCTTCGACGGCCGCGTCGAGGTCGGCGTCCTCGAGCACCACGAACGGAGCGTTGCCACCGAGTTCCATGGAGGACTTGACGATGTGGCCCGCCGCCTGGGCCAGCAGGAGTCGTCCCACCTGGGTCGATCCTGTGAAGGAAAGCTTACGGATCCGCTCGTCCTTGAGCGCTTCGCCTACAAGGTCTCCAGGCTTGTCCGTGGTCAGGACGTTGAGCACACCGTTGGGCAGGCCAGCTTCGGCGAGCAAATCGGCCAGCAACAGAGCGGTCAGCGGGGTGTCCTCGGCGGGTTTGAGCACCGCGGTACATCCGGCCGCGAGCGCGGGACCGATCTTGCGAGTGGCCATGGCCGCCGGGAAGTTCCACGGGGTCAGCAAGAGCGACACGCCGACCGGCCGCTGGAAGGTCAGGATCCGGTTCGCACCGCCCGGCGCGGTCCGCACTTCGCCGCCGATCCGGACGGCTTCCTCAGCGAACCACCGGAAGTATTCGGCGGCGTAGGTCACCTCGGCCGTCGCGTCGGCCAGTGACTTGCCCATCTCGAGCGTGATCAGCGCGGCGATCTCGTCGCGGCGCGCGATCATCGCCTCGAACGCCCGACGTAGGATCTCGCTTCGCTCGCGCGGCGGGGTGGCCGCCCAGGACGGCCAGGCTGTGTGAGCTGCGGTTATGGCCGCGTCAAGGTTGTCGAGACCGGCGCGAGCGACCGACGTGATGGTGTCGGCGGATGACGGGTCGAGAACCGGGAAGATCCCTTCGGAACCCGGTACCCACTTGCCGTCGATGAACAGTTCGGTCTTCATGACAGGACCTCCTGGAAAGCCGCGTCGAGGATGTCCAGGCCTTCGATGAGCAGGTCGTCACCGATGACCAGCGGCGGCAGAAACCGCAGGACGTTGCCGAAAGTGCCGGCGGTCAACGTGATCAGCCCGGTTCGGTGACAAGCCGCGGACACGGCACCGGCCAGAGCTGGCGTGGGCTCTGCGAATTCGACGGCCAGCATGGCGCCCCGGCCACGGACTTCGCCGACCTGGTCGAATTTCGCAGCCAGGGCCGCCAGCCTGGTCAGCATGGTCGATTCGATCCGCCTGGCCGCGCCGCAGAGATCCTCGGCCTGCATGGTGTCGATCGCGGCCAGGGCCGCGGCGCACGCGACCGGGTTGCCGCCGTAAGTCCCGCCGAGGCCGCCGACGTGCACCGAATCCATGATCTCGGCGCGACCGGTGACCGCGGCCAGCGGCAAGCCGCCTGCGATGCCCTTCGCTGTGGTGATCAGGTCCGGCACGATGCCCTCGTGGGTCGAGGCGAACCAGTCGCCGGTCCGGCAGAAACCGGTCTGGATCTCGTCGACGATCAGCAAGATCCCCTCGGCCGCGCACCACTGCGCGACTCGGCGCAGGAAACCCGGCGCAGGCACGATGAATCCGCCTTCGCCCTGGATCGGCTCGACGATGACCGCCGCGACATTGTCCGAGCCGACCTGCACCCGGACTGTGGCCGTAAACGCCTCAAACGCCTCGTCAGCACAGGTGGCGCTACCGGACGGCCACCGGTACGGATAGGCCATCGGGACCCGGTGCACCTCACCGGCGAACGGCCCGAACCGGTGCTTGTAGGGCATGTTCTTCGCGGTCAGCGCCATGGTCAGGTTGGTGCGCCCGTGATACGCGTGGTCGAACGCGACGACCGCCGAGCGGCCGGTGTGGTGCCGCGCGATCTTCACCGCGTTCTCCACGGCCTCGGCGCCGGAGTTGAACAACGCCGTGCGCTTCTCATGGTCGCCAGGTGTGAGTTCGTTCAGCCGCTCGGCCACGGCGACGTAGCTCTCGTACGGCGTGATCATGAAACAGGTGTGCGTGAAGTCGTCCACCTGAGCGCGGACAGCGTCGACAACTCGTGGCGCCGAGTTGCCTACGTTCGTCACCGCGATGCCGGAGCCGAAGTCGATCAGCTGGTTGTCGTCGACGTCCACGACGATGCCGCCGCCGGCCCGTACGACATACGCGGGAAGGGTCGTACCGACGCCGGACGCGACCGCCGCAACCTTCCGGGCGTGCAGCTCACGCGAGCGCGGACCGGGGATCTCCGTACGCAGGACGCGCCGTTGCTCGATGCCTTGCGAGGTACCGGTGGTCATACCCGAAGTACACCCGCTGACCTGCGGTTCCGTCAGTTGTACAAATGTAGTATCAGTTGTCCAAATGTAGTGCGACCCAGAGTTCCGCCCTGGTCCCGACCGAGTCGAGGCTGCGACCGAGGAGTTCCTCGATCTTGTGCAGCCGGTACCGCAGCGTCTGCCGGTGGATCGCCAGCCGCGCGCTCGCCTCGGTCCAGTTTCCGTCGCAGGCCAGGAAGGTGCGCAGGGTGCCAAGCAGATCCAGGGACGAGTCGTGGCCGCGCAAAGGCGCCAGCAACGCTTCCGCGTACGCGCGGATCCCTGGTGTGTCCACATGCGACAACAAGCCCTTGTCTAGAAGTTCGGCGTTGGTGACGACCACAGGACCGTCCTCCGTCAACGCACCGGACATGCTCGCCACTTGTGCGAACGCTTCCGATGCCTGATCCAGCGGCACGGGATCGCTGACAACCGCTCGCCCTTGCCCTTCCAGCACTTCAGCCAGTTGCCGAACCCCGTACCGCTCGAAAACGCACACCAGATAGCCGTCTCGTGCGATGCACAGCGCCTCCGGCATCGCCCGCTCCAATTGAGCCGCGACATCTCCAGCCACCAGCGCTACCCTGACCGGCGGTTTGGGCAGCGCGACGCCCATGTCGAGGGCGTCCTGGCTCAACCCGCGGACCAGGAACCGCGCGGCCGCTGACCGCACGGTCTGCTCGATCCGCCGGACCGCGGTGGTCTGCTCGGCCTGGAAGGCCAAGAGACTCAGCGCCGTGCCGATCACGCTGTGCCCGTCCGCGCTCAGCTTTGGCGTTCCAGCCGCCAGATATCCGCCCATGTGCTCGACCGGGTGGACCGACACCTGGACCTTGTCAGCCGACCACGAGATGGAGAACCGCCCGGCCGGCGTGACCCGGTCCAGCTCGGCCCGCACCCGCTTCAGCTCCCGCCGCGCCTTGGCCGGAGCCACCGCCACAAGGCGAAAGTCCTGGTCAACCACCATGGCCCAGCCGTTGAGCCACCGTGCGAGCCGTCGGACGATCTCGCCGGGCACGTCCGGCGCGGCCAGGCACCGGATCAGCGCGCGTTCGATCTCGGCCGTGGATCGCGCCTCACGGACCGCGGTGCGCGCCATGTCGTCGGCGACGAACTTGGTGATGTCCGAGAACCGGGTTTCCAGCGGCACCTCGACCAGCGGCATCTCCGCCTTCTGGCACGCCTTGACCAGCCCGGCCGGGACGGACGCGTGCGACAGCCCGACACCGAACCCGATGCCGACCACTCCGGCCTGCTTGAGCCGTGACACGAACTCGCCAGGTGACCCCATTTGCAAGCCAGTGGTCAGCAGGAGCGTTTCCGCACGGAGAAACGGGCCCGGGTCGGCCAGTTCGCTGACGTGCACCCAACCGATCGGGCGATTCACGACGCCTTCTCCAGCCAGCACACGCAATCCGAATTCGCGCTCACGGACAAGTGCGGCCAGAGTGAGTGTCACCGGGTCACTGTCGCACGCGGCGGCACGGACAACCGGAAAGGAACACCGAACGAGCGACGCACGAGAACAAGGAGACGCGATGTCCGAATCCGCGCACGACGCCGTCGTCGTCGGCTACGACGGCTCCCCTGCCGCGCGGCGGGCCGCGCATTGGGCGGCCAGGGAGGCCGCGACCCGGCGCAGGCGGCTGGTGATCGTGCACGCGTTCCGTTGGCCGCTGACCGAGCTGACCCAGTTGCGCACCGAGGCTTTGGTGCTGTCGGAGGACCCGTTCCGGACCGAGTACCAGAAACTCGTCGACGACCTGGTCGAGGAATGCCGTCCGTTGGCCGGTGGCAACGAGGTCACGGGTGAGTTGACCCCGGGCGAGCCGGTCGATGTGCTCAACCGGCTGGGCGCGCACGCGAACCTGCTGGTGCTCGGATCGTCCGGGCACGGCGCCGTGCATCAGGTCCTGCTCGGCTCCACCTCGGCGGAGCTGGTCCGGTCGGTGGACGCGCCGGTCGTGGTGGTCCGCGAAACCGACCACCCCGCGCACCACCGCCGGGTCGTGGTCGGCGCGGACGGATCCTCGACCAGCTCAAGGGCGGTCGATTTCGCCTACGACTACGCGACCCGGCACGATGCCGAGCTCGTTGCCGTGCACGCGTGGAGCGACCTGCCACTGGACGCGCTCGCCCCGGTCCGTGAGTGGGACGTGAACTGGGACGAGATCGCCGAGCAGGCCAAGCTGGCGCTGTCGGAGAACCTGGCCGGGCATTCGGCCAAGTACCCGGACGTCCGAGTGCGCCACATGGTCACGATGAGCAAGCCGGTCGAAGCGCTGCTGGAACAGAGCCAGAACGCGGACCTGGTCGTCGTGGGCAGCCATGGCCGCGGCGCGGTGCGCCGGATGCTGCTGGGCTCGGTCAGCCAGGCGGTCCTGCACTACGCGAAGTGCCCGGTCGCGGTGCTGCGCGCGACCTGATCCACTGTGGACAGTGTCCACCTGGTGGGCACAGTTGATTCGAGACCGGCTTTGCAGGTAATGAAAGTGTGGGATTCACCAAGACGGTCGCGATCATCGAGGCGGGCCCGCGCGGAATCGGCGTGTTGGAACGCATAGGTGCGAACATCGGTCTGCTCGGCGCGGACCGGGCACTCGAGGTGCATCTGATCGACCCGTTCCCACCCGGCCCTGGGCGGGTGTGGCGGCACGCGCAGTCGCCGTTGCTGCGGATGAACTCGATGGCCGAGGACGTCACGATGTTCACCGACGACAGCTTCACCGGTGACGGGCCGATCCGGCCGGGATCGTCCCTGGCGCAATGGGCGGGCCTGGTCCGGACGGGCGAGGTCGACACGTCCACGATCGACCGCGACGTCCTGGCCGAGGTGTACGCACTGACCGGCACGGACTTCGCCACCAGGCGCCTGCAGAGTGCCTACCTGGCCTGGTTCTTCGAGGACACCAAGGCCAAGCTGGGCGACAACGTCACGGTCCACGTGCACAGGGACACCGTGCTGCGAGTGACCGGTGGCGAGCATGAGCCACAATTCGTCTGGCTCGCAACGAGTTCCACGCCGATCGTGGCCGATGTCGTGGTCTTCACCTTGGGCCACCTGGACAGCCTGCCAAACCGCGAGCAGGCCGGCCTGGCCGAATACGCCGACCAGCACGGCTTGACCTACCTGCCGCCCGAGTATTCCGCGGACAGCGATCTCGAGGTCCTTCAGCCCGGCCAGAACGTCGTGATGCGCGGATTCGGCTTGGCCTTCATCGACCTGATGGTGCTGCTGACCGAAGGCCGGGGCGGAAAGTTCCGGACCGACGCCGACGGGAGCCTCACGTATCTACCGTCCGGCGAGGAACCTCGGCTGTACGTCGGCTCCCGGCGTGGCGTGCCCTACCACTCCAAGACGGACTACCGCTTGCTCGCGGGACGGCCGCCGCTCCCCCGGTTCTTCGGCCCGGATGCGGTGGCCCATTTACTGAGCCAGGACCGTGAACTGGACTTTTGCGCCGACGTCTGGCCATTGATGGCCAAGGACATCGCATGGGGCCACTACCACGAACTGTTCAACGGCCATCCGGATCGCGTGCTGACGACGTGGCTCGATTTCTCGGCCAGGTTCGCCGAGCTGGCCTGGAACACGTCCGAAATGGACGCGTTGGTGGCCGAGACGGTGCCGGACATCGAGGACCGGCTCGACCTCGACGCCCTGCACCGTCCACTCAAGACATTGAGATTCCACTCCTTTCAGGACTTGCAAGATCACCTTCGGGCGTACATCCGGGCCGATGTGGACCGTCGCTCCACCGACCACTTCAGTGCGGACCTTGGCGCGTTCACCGGTTTGCTGTCGGCATTCGTCAATCTGGCCGGGATCGCCGCGGCGAGGAAGCTGACCACCACGTCCTTCGTGCGTGATGTCAACGGCTGGTGGCTCGGCTACTTCAACTTTCTGGCCAGCGGGCCGCCGGGACATCGGCTGGAGGAGCTGCTCGCCCTGTCACGCGCGGGAATCGTGCAGTTTCTCGGTGCCGACATGCAAGTGGACACAGTGGACGGCGTCTTCGTCGCGAGCAGCCCAAGCAGCCCGCACGTCGTACGGGCGACCGCATTGGTCGAAGCCAGGATTCCCGGGCCAACGATCCAGCGCACCGGCAACGGGCTGCTGAGATCATTGTACGAATCCGGCGCCGGTGCGGCGGAAGTGTTGCCGGAACCGCGGCACGAGACCGGTCGGTTGTTGGTCACGCCGACCGACCTGCGTGTCGTAGACAGCACAGGCCGCGCTCACCTCCGACGCTTCGCGCTCGGCACGCCGACGAGCATCGTCGCGGTGGCGGCATTTTCCCGCCCACACGTCAACTCGCCGGCGTTCCGTCAGAACGACATCGTCGCCCGCGCCGTCCTCAGGACGCCGTAGCGGGCACGATCCACTTGCGCAGTCGCGGTGGGAGCCGCTTCTCCAGGCCATACGGCTCCAGATGAGCCTGGAAAACCTCGTTGAAGGCGTGCTCGACGCCTTCGGAGTCCCAGACGTCCCGCTCCAGGATCGGCGCCTTGAAGTACGGCTGCCCGACGATGTGCAGCTGCGGGCCGTTGCAGCGGACCACCTGTCCAGTGATCCCGTGCGCCCGGTCGGACAACAGGAACAGCGCGACCGGCGCGATCCGGCTGGCTGTGCGGTCCGGCGGGCAGGCCCGCAGGGAACGCTCCGACTTCCACACCATTCTGGTGTGCGCCAACGGGCACAGCGCGTTGACGCGGATTCCAGCCTCCTCCATGTCCAGTGCCCACGAGTACGTCAGCGACGCGACCGCGCCTTTGGATGCCGCGTACGTCCCCAGCTTGCGCTGTCCCAGATGCGCTCCGGATGAGACGTTCACGATCGAACCGCCGCCTTGCGCGCGCATCTGGCGCGCGGCCGCGACACCCATGTACATCACCCCGAGGACGTTGACTTCGACCAGCTCCCTCATCTGGTCGATTTCCTCGTCCCACGGCAGTGCCTCGTAGTTGAGCCCAGCGTTGTTGATCAGGCCGTGCACCGCGCCGAATTCTCGGACGCACAAGTCGATGATCTCCTGCGCCTTGGCCGGATCGGCCACCGAGTGGCCGCTGGCGACCACCTTGCCGCCCTGCGCGCGGATGTTCTCCGCGGTCCGTTCCGCCAGGTCACCATCGATGTCGTTGACCACGACCGCCGCCCCCGCATGGGCGGCGTGCAGTGCGAACGCCTCCCCAAGGCCGCGCCCAGCCCCGGTGATGACCACTGCCTTCCCGTCCAAGAACCTCATGTGTCCAGTGTCGACACCCAGCCTGGGCCCGAATGGGTGACCGGCGACGAACGGTCTGGACATTGCGCCAAACGCGCCAACGAGTTCAGCCCTACCGTAGAGCCCCGCCTATCACCGAACAACGCGAAGATGTGAATCCAACTGCCGATTTTCGACTCAAAGTTGCCGGTCGCCGATTGAGATCAACTGCATTTTCGCAGGTCAATAGCCGTGCGATGTTGCCGTTGAACAGCGTTCGGAAGTATAGGGAATCTTCACTGGAGATCCACTGGCGGAGACTAACGTTCCAGATGCCCGGAAGGCGTATTACGGCATCGGGGGGTATGTCGTAATACGCGCCGGGCTTCTGAACAGATCGACATCTGCTCAGAGATCGTCGGCCGGGGGTACTCCGAGCGCGGTGAAAATCGCTTCCGCGGCACCGCGCTCGACCATCGCGTCGCCGGTCTCGCCGAGGCCGCGCAGGACCAAGCCCTTGGCCTGGCGCGCCCAGGCCTCCACCAGCCGCTGGCCCGTTTTTCGCGCAATGGTCAATGCTTGCTGTGCGTGGTCGTAGGCCCGGGAGAAATCGTTGAAAGCCAGGTGGCCCAAAGCGAGGACCGTCAATGCGCGCGCCTCGAGCAAACGCATGCCCGAGTCGCGCATGACGGCGAGAGCGTCCCGTGCCGCCGTGAGCGCCTCGGCGACGTGTCCGGAGCGGCGCAGCGCGGCGGACATCCCGATCAGGACCGAGGTCTCGCCGTACCGGAACTCGATGTCCCTGGCCAGCTGCAGCGCGTCCCGGTAGTGGCCCAACGCGATGTCCGTGTGGCCACGGCGCATGTGCGCGGTCGCCACGATGTCCAGTCCGCTGACTTCGTGGCGTCGCTCGCCCAGCTGCCGTCCCTGCGTGATTCCTGTGCGCGCCAGGACGACCGCGCGCCGGTAGCGGCCGGCGTCGCAATGGGTCTCGGCAAGGCAGATGATCGTGCTCACCTCGCCATGCCGGTCACCGAGTTGACGGCATGTTGCGAGCGCCCGCAAGTGGCACTGCACGGAGTTGTCCAGCTCCCCCATGGCCCAGTGGGCGAGCCCGGCGCCGTTCAACGCCCGTGCCTCCACGTACCGGTTGCCCAGTTCACGCGCCAACGTGATCGACTGCTTGTGCCAGCTCAGCGCCTGATCCGGGCGGCCGAGCGACAGTTGCGCGACGCCGATGTAGTTCAGTCCGGTCGCCTCGCCGACCCGGTTGCCCGTCTCCCGGTTGATGGTCAGCGCCTGCGAGTAGTAGCTGGCTGCCTGAGCGGGCCTGCCCAACTGGGAGTGCACGCGGCCGAGGTTGTGCAGTGAAGCCGCCTCGCCCGCCCGGTTGCTGATCCGGCGGTTGAGCGCCAGCGCCTCGTTGTGGTGCGTGATCGCCCGCTGGTAGTCGCTGAGGTTGTAGTAGACGAGGCCCAGGATGTCGAGCATCGAGGCCTCGGCCGACTGGTCGCCCTCCAGTTTGGCCGCGTCGAGCGCGACTTGGCAGATCTCCAGGCCGTCGACGCCGTGGCCGCGGCTGATGAAGTAGCCGCGCAGCACGTCGGTGATCTGCCAGGCGTACCGGCGTGGCCCGTTCGCCGCGGCCCAGTTCACCGCCGCGATCAGGTTCGGACGTTCGGCGTCCAGCCAGCTGATCGCCTCGGTCTCGTCAGCCAGGACGACCACGTGCGCGCCGTGGGCCATCTTGGGCACCGGCAGCCGGGAGGTGTCCGGGAACAGCAGGCTTGTCGCCGCGTGCGCGGTGTGCAGATAGAAGTCGAGCAGGCGGTCCAGCGCCGCCGCGGCGTCATCCTCGCGTGCCCGCAGGCTCGCGTATTCGGCCAGCAGGTCGTGCAGTCCGTAGCGGTCGCCAGGTTCGGGGTGCACGAGGTTCGCCGAGACGAGGTGGCCGATCCCACGGCGCACCTTGGCCGGGGTTCCGCCGGTCAACGCGATCGCGGCGTCCACCGAGAAGTCCGAGCCGGGGATCAGGCCGAGCAGGCGGAACAGGTTCTGCGAGTCGGGTTCCAGCTGGGCGTAGGACAGGTCGAACGCGGCCTGGACCGCGCCTTGCTCGTCGCCTTCGACGGTCAGCCCGGCGAGCCTGCCCTGCCGACGGAGGTCCGCGGTGTACGCGGCGATCTCGGTGTGCGGCCCGGAGTTGATGTTGGCCGCCGCGATGCGCAAGGCCAACGGCAGGTACGCGCAGGCCTCCAGCAGGTCCTCGACCGAGGCCGATTCGTCGCGCATCCGGTCCTGGCCGATGCTGCGAGCCAGCAGGGCCTTGGCTTCGTCCGGGTGCAGGCCGTCCAGGGCGAGCCGGTAGGCGCCTTCCCGCGCGGACAACCCGCCGAGGCGGCCACGGCTCGTCACGAGGACCAGGCACCCGGCACTGCCGGGCAGCAGGGGCCGGACCTGGTCCACGCCGCTGGCGTTGTCCAGCACGATCAGCACCCGCCGGTTGGCCAGTAACGTCCGGTACAGGCCCATGCCTTCTTCGACGTCGATCGGGACCTGCTCGGCGGGAACGCCAAGCGCATGCAGGAATCGGGACAACGCGTCCAGTGGCCGAACAGGTGCGCCAGCGGCGTAACCACGCAGGTCGACGTACAACTGGCCGTCCGGGTACCGGTCGCGGACCCGGTGCGCCCAATGCACGGCCAGCGCGGTTTTGCCAACACCCGCGATGCCTTCGATGGTCACGATGACCACGGCGCTGGCCTGGCTGCCCTCGGGGACCAGTGCGTCCAGGGCCTCGATTTGGGCCTCACGACCGGCGAAGCCCGTGACGTCCGCCGGCAGCTGAGCCGGAACGCTGCGGCCCGTCGATGGAGCCACCGCCGGGGCGGTCGGCGCTTCCCGTTGCAGGATCCGCAGGTGCGCCTCGCGCATCTCCACGCCTGGCCGCACGCCGAGTTCGTCGGCGAGCCGGTCACGTACCTCGCCGAACAGGCGCAGCGCGGCGGCCTGCTGCCCGGATCCAGCCAAGGCCAGCATCAGCCGGGCGTTGAGTCCTTCGTGCAGCCCACCGTGCAACGGGTCTTCGCCGGTCAGCCGCTGCAACTGGACGGCGGCCTGCTCGTGCTGGCCCAATGCCATGGCCAGGTCCGCGTAGCTCAACGCCGCGGCGAGACGGCGCTGCGCGAGAGCCATGGCGGCCGGATGCTGCCGCAGCCGGTCCGGCATGTCGGACAGCACGCCGCCGCGCCAGCATTGCAGCGCTTCCACGAAGTTCGCCTCGGCGGTGTGCGGATCCTCGGCCGCGAGCGCCCGTGCCCGCCCGGCGAGGGCGTCGAACCGCAGGGCGTCGAGCCCGGTCTCGTCGACTTTCAGCAGGTAGCCGCCGTGTGCCGCGGCGATCGGCTGAGCCGGGTCGAGCGAACGTCTAAGTCTTGCTACATATGTATAAACGAGGTTCATCGAGGACTTGGGCGGGTGCTCGCCCCACAGCACGTCCACGATCTCCTCGCGGGTCACGACCCGGTTGGGCTGTAGCGCCAGCAACGCCAGCAGCGACCGGGGCATCGACGGCCCGATGTCGACCGGTCCCGCGCCCGTGCGCACACTCAACGGACCGAGCACGCCGATCCGCAGTTCCGTGCGCCCGTCCAGGACCAGCCCGACGACCTCGGCGAGCCTGCGCATGGACGCGGGACGTGGCTTGGCGACCCGGCCTTGCTCGATGTACCGCACCGCACGAACGCTCACCTCGGCCCGGTCGGCAAGCTCCTGCTGGGTCAGCCCAGCGCGGACCCTGTGCGCGCGGAGCAGCTCACCCAGTTCGTTCGGGCCGGAGGACATAGCGTTGATCCTGCCCGAACAACCCGGCTAGCCGTACCGGATCCCGCGGGCCACCCTTACCGCGAGATCGCACGCCGAACGGTACTTTCGGCGTGTGCGCAGGTTGGTGGGGGTGCTGGCGGTCACGATCGCGGCATTGACATTTGGAATAGTCGCGTCGCGTCCGGCTCCGCCACCCGCGGAGGTGCCACCGGGCAGCGATTTCGCGGCCGCCGCGCGCACGATCGAAGCTTTGCTGGATCCCGCGTCCGGGATCGACCCGATCGCCTTGCTGCCCGCCGATTTCTCCACTGTGGAAAAGGTCGTGCCTGGCCGTCTGCGCGCGCCGGACGGGACCATGCGCGCCGTCCACGTGGACGGCGGATGTTCCACGCCACTGGGTGATGAGAACACCCGCTGGGATTACAGCGTCGGTTGCAAGGCACACGACCTGGGCTATGACCTGCTCCGGTACGCCGAGAAAAAAGGCCACCCGCTGCCGGCGGACCTGCGCCGCAGGCTGGACGACCAGCTGTCGCGAGACATGCACAAGCAATGCGAGCTCAACCCGCAGAACTCGGCGGGCCTCTGCGAGATGGTCGCCGACCTGTACACGGTCGGCCTGGTGGTCAACTCATGGCATCAACGGTGGGGTCCGCCGCGGGCCGAGCCGATCTCGTCGTGGGCCGTCGGCTTGCTCGTGGTGATCTTCCTGTTCGCTGGCCGGCCGCCGTGGTCACGGCGCAGTCCGGCCCCTGGCGCACCGGAAGCGCCACCCGTGGACTACATGTCGATGCTGCGGGTGCTGAGCATGGCCGGGATCGTGGTCGGCGAAACCGTCCTGGCGTTCACGCATGCGAGCGGCTTCTGGTTATTGCAGCTCGCGCCGTTGTTGTTCTTCGCGGGCGGGCACGCGAACGTGCTGGCCTGGCGGTCTTCGGAAGGCGACTACGGCGCGTACCTCGCGATCCGGATCCACGAGTTGCTCAGGCCGGTGTTCGCTTTCGTGCTGGCGTGGCTGCTCATCCCGCTGACCCTGGAATTGCTGGACGCGCCCGACGGCACGATCGCGTCGGTCGGTCCGCTGGTGCTCGAGCCGCTTTGGGTGCTCGGCATCTTCTTGATCACGGTCGCCGCGTGCCCCGCCATGGAATGGCTTTACGACAGGTTCAGGGCTGCCGTCCCGCTGGCTTTCCTGGTCGGCTCGACCGTGGTGCACGCGATCGGGTCGACCGACGCGTACCTGTTGGTCAGCGGGTTGCTCCTGGCTCTCGGATTCGGCCAGTTGGCGTTTCACTGGGAGGACGGCCCGCTGCGCCAGGTCCCCCGGCCTGTGCTGATCGGGGTGGCAGTCGCCGCCCTGCTCGGCTTCGTGTTCCTGCGCTATCTGCCCCTGCTCGGCATTGCCCAGGTCAGCCTGGCCTGCACGGTTCGGACCTTCCACTGGGTCCCAGCCAGGGCCATCGGCTTCCTGCGATCGAGACCGATGACGGTCTACCTCGTGTACGTCGGGCTCGTCCTGTTGTATGCCGGGCTGACCAGTTCCGTCGGCCTTGACTGGTTCACGCGGCCGCGCACCTGGCTGGCGATCTCGATGATCACCGCCGCGATCCTCGTCGCCTTCTTCTGGTACGAGCGGCGGCCGCGCCCGGTGGCCGCTCTGGTGGGCCCGGTCAACGGTGTCCAGGCGCTGGCCTGCGTGCTGGGCGTCGGCTACGCGACCTTGGGGGTGCTCGGGTTCGCGGTCACCGGCGTCACGTGGCACATCGGCGCGCCCGCGCTGCTGGGCATGGCGCTGGACCCGCTGGCGAACCTGATCCACCTGATGCTCGGCGGATACCTGCTGCACGTGGTGCACACCGGCAAGTCCGGCCGGACCTGGCCGTGGCTGCTCACCGCGGCCGCCTGCGTCCCGCCGATCCTGTCGACCTGGAGCCCGTTCGGCACCGTTGTGCACGGCGCGACCGCGGTCGTCGCCCTCGCGATTGCGGGGCACGTCACAGTCGTCAGAATTCGTACCAAAGCGACAGTCGTGAACGCTGGGTAGCCTCATATAGATGTGGCGCACAAAACGCGCCACCGGGCTGGCGGTGGGATCGCCGCAGGTCAGGCTGGGAAAATGACCTGGTGGACCGGCAGCGGCACGCCGTATCACGATGTGGTCGACACGATGTCGACAACGGTGTGCCACCCTACCGACAACCGGATGCCCTCCCTGCGCGTCCGATAGGTAGTTGGGACACATGGGGTACAGCTGAGCTGACAGGAGAGGTAGTTGGAGTACGGGCCGCCAAGGTCGAGCGGCCGCGCAGGCGATCAGGGCCGTGGAGGACGTCCGGTACCGCCGCGTGGTCAGCAAGGTGCGCCACCGCGCCGTCGCGCGCCGGCGCCTGATCGCGACTCCCGTACGCCCCTGCGCGAAAGAGACGACCGGGACCACCCGGCACGCGATCGTTTCGCTCCGCCGCGTGAGCGCTCCGGTGAGCGTTCGCGGCCTCGTCCAGCCGCCGCGCCAGAACGACCGAAGCGGATCGGCGGCAAGGTCTTGCTCGCCGTGGTGTCCTTGGTCATCCTCAGCGCCACCGGTTACGGCTACGGCAAGTACAACGAGATCGTCGGCGGCTACACCACGGCGAACGTTCTCGACGAAGGCGCCGGTGGACCGAAGCCCGCCGACGGCGCGACGGACATCCTGCTGGTCGGTCTGGACAGCCGGGTCGACGCGCAGGGCAACCCGCTGTCGAAGGAACTGCTGGCCAAGCTGAACGGCGGCAAAGCGGACGGCGTGCTGAACACCGACACGCTGATCCTGATGCGGATCCCGAACGACGGTAAGAAGGCCGTCGGCATCTCGATCCCGCGCGACTCCTACGTGGACATTCCCGGCGGCTACGGCAAGCACAAGATCAACTCGGCGTACGCCCGCGCCAAGGCCGACGCGATGCGCAAGCTGAAGGCCGACGGCGAGACCAACCAGGCCCAGCTGGAGGTCAAGTCCAACCAGGCCGGCGCGGCACAGCTGATCAAGACCATCCAGGGCCTGACCGGCGCGCAGATCGACAACTACGCCGAGGTCAACCTGCTCGGCTTCTCCGAGATCACCGACGCGGTCGGCGGCGTGCCGATCTGCCTGGTCAAATCGGTCAACGACAGCTTCTCCGGCGCCCGGTTCGCGGCAGGCGAGCAGGAAGTGTCCGGCGTGCAGGCGCTGCAGTTCGTCCGTCAGCGGCACGGCCTGCCCAACGGTGACCTGGACCGGATCGTGCGCCAGCAGGTCTTCATGAAGAGCATGGCCACGAAGGTGCTCAGCGCGGGCACCCTGACCGACCAGAGCAAGCTGGACAAGCTGCTCGTGGCGATCAAGAAGTCGGTCGTGCTGGACCAGAAGTGGAACATCGTCCAGTTCGCCAAGCAGATGCAGGGCATGACCGGCGGGGCGCTGGACTTCAAGACCATCCCGACCGGCCGTCCCGACCTCAAGACGCCGGAGGACGGCGACGCGATCGAGATCAAACCCGCCGAGGTAAAGGCGTTCGTGCAGGGCCTGCTGGGCGGGCAGGCGCCGACGTCGGACGCGCCATCGTCGGGCGGCGGCCAGCCTGCCGGCACGGACAACAAGGCGATCACCGTCGACGTCCGTAACGGCAACGGCAAGACAGGCCTGGCGGCCCAGGTCTCCGAGACACTTGCTGGCCAAGGCTTCACCGCCGGTGACACGTCCAGCGTCGCGGCCAGGACAAAGACCGTGGTCCGGTACGCGCGCGGGGAGAAGGCCAGCGCAGACAAGGTCGCGGAGGCGCTCGGCGGGGGCTACACCGTGGAACAGGACGCGAACGTGACCAAGGGGCATGTGGTCGTCTTCCTGGGCAAGGACTACGAGGCGACCAACGGCTTCGCCGGGCAGCCATTGCTGCAGCTCGACCCGGGCACAGTCCGCCCACAGCAGCAGCAACCGCCGCCACGGATCGGCTCGAACGGCGCGCCCTGTGTGAACTAGCCGCAGTGAATTAACTGAATGAGATTCACTCTTTGGGAGTAACCATGAAAGAAAAAGCTACTTCCGCGTAAGAGTGCGTCTACTGGCGAGTTTCTCCAGTGTGTTGTTCGACGTGGCTGTGTACCAACGGGTGCTCGGGGACGAGATCCGCAGACTGCGCAAGAAGCGCGGCCTGACTCGCAAGCAGCTCAACCGCCGCTTGCAGAGCGACATCTCGCTGCAGACGTTGGCCACCTACGAACTGGGCACCCGGCAGTGCTCGATGGTCCGGTTCGTGGAGATCTGCCTGGCGCTGGACGAGCTTCCGCATGAGCTGATCGCACGCGTGCACGAGCGGGTGTTCACCGACTCGCCACGCGGCCGGGTCCGGATCGACCTGCGTCAGGTCGTCCGCGACGACCACCCCGAACTGCTGCCGCTGCGCCGCTGGGCCCGCGACAGACTCGACCACCATCCGGCCGGTCACACCGCGGGCGCCGCGGAGGTCCAGCTCGACTTCGCCGCGATCGAGCGGATGGCCGAACTGTGCGGCCTGGACACGGTCGACCTGATCAGCCTGCTGCGGCGGATCGGTGGCACACCCAGTGAGCCACCCGTCTACCACCAGGTGAACGGCGATTTCGAGAGCGACAACGACTGACCCGGTGTGGGCCGCGGGACCTCCCTGGTGTCCCGCGGCTCAACTCACCTGATGAGTTCGAAGTCGGCCGGGTCGACCGTCCGGGTCTCCAGCCAGTAGCGCCACGTGAATCCCGGCCACACCGTCCGGTTCACGCCGGCCGCGTCGAGGTACCAGCTCTTGCATCCGCCCTGCGTCCAGACGCCTTTGACGAGTTTGTGCTGGACCCGTTCATTGAAGTCGTCCTGAACCTCGGGCCGGACGTTCAACGCTTTCGCTTCAGAGCGTTCGACCAGGTCGATCGCTTCGGCCACGTACCGGATCTGCGACTCGATCATGAAGACGACCGAGTTGTGGCCAAGCCCGGTGTTCGGCCCGAGCAGGAAGAACAGGTTCGGGAAGCCGGAGACGGTGATGCCCTTGTGGGTCTGCATCCCGCGCTGCTGCCATTCCTTGGACAGGTTCTTGTGGTCCAACCCGATGACGTCCAGCTCGTCGAACGCGTCGGTCACGTGGAACCCGGTCCCGAAGATGATCACGTCCACCTCGTGTTCGGTGCCGTCCGCCGCGATCACGCTGTGCTCGCGCACGTGTGTCACACCTTCGGTCACCACATGGACGTTCTGGCGAGCCAGGGCCGGGTAGTAGTCGTTGGAGATGAGGACGCGTTTGCACCCCATCGTGTAGTCCGGCGTGAGTTTGCGGCGCAGCGCGGGGTTCTTGACCTGCCGGGCCATGTGCCTGCGCGCGATCAGCTCGCCCGCCTTCATCACGCCGGGACGGCCGTTGAACCCGATCGCCCTGGCTTCGAGCATCCAGTAGATGGCGTTGCGGTAGAGCCGCTGGGCACCCGGAACGAGCCGGAACAACCGCTTGCTCCACTCCGGCATCGCGTGATCGGGCTTCGGCATGATCCACGGCGGCGTGCGCTGGAAGACCGTCAGCTCGGCCACCTGCGGCGCGATCTGCGGGACGAACTGGATCGAGCTCGCGCCCGTGCCGATCACCGCGACCCGCTTGCCGCGCAGGTCGTAGTCGTGGTCCCAGTCGGCCGAGTGGAACGTCTTGCCCTTGAAGTCGGGTAGTCCCGGCAACTCGGGGATCCGCGGGATATGCAGCGCACCTATACCCGACACGACGAACTTGGCGACGTACTCGTCCCCGTTGCGCGCCAACAGATGCCACCGGCTCTCCTCGGCGTCCCAGTGGGCGCCGACCATCTCCACACCGAACCGGATGTGCTGGCGAACGTCGTATTTTTCGGTTACCCGACGCAGGTAGTCCCAGATTTCCGGCTGCGGCGAGAACGACCGGGTCCAGTCCGGGTTCTGCTCGAACGAGAAGGAGTACATGTGCGACTGGATGTCACAGGCGCACCCGGGATACGTGTTGTCCCGCCAGGTGCCGCCGACGTCCTGCGCCTTCTCCAGCACGACGAAGTCGCTGCGGCCCGCCTTCTTGAGCTGGATGGCCATGCCCAGCCCGGAGAAGCCAGTGCCGACGACAACGACGCCCGTCTCGTACCGCTCGCCCATCTGACCTCCAAGCCTGCGGAGCCACCGATGTTACCGATAGTAGGTTACTTCTAGTAGAGAACGGTAGAGTTAAGACGTGACGAGTGCGGAGACCAAGACCGAACGCCGGCGCCGGATGCCACGAGCAGACCGGGAGCGGCAGATGATGACGATCGCCGAGGCGGTCTTCTCCGAACGGGGGTACGCGGCGACCTCGATGGACGAGATCGCCGACCGCGTGGGCGTGTCCAAGCCGATGATCTACGAGTACTTCGGCTCCAAAGAAGGCCTGCTCGTGGCCTGCATCCGGCAAGTGCGCACCGAACTGCGGGAACGGACCGCGCAGTCGGTCATCGGCGCGGCCTCCCCCGAAGAGGCCTTGCGTAAGGGCCTGGAGACATTCTTCCGGTTCACCGACGACCACCGCAGGTCATGGGAGCTGCTGCTGCGCACCGAGACAGCCGTGGTCGGCGCGGCCGCCGTGGCTGAAATCGAAACAGCACGCCAAGAACAGATCCAACTGCACATAGCGTTGTTCTCGGCGTACATGCCCGACACGGACCAGCGGTCACTCGAAGCGGCCGCGGAGATCCTCGTCGGCGCGTGCGAACGCCTGTCGGTCTGGTACGTGCGGCATGACGATGTGACACCCGAAGAAGCCGCCGAACACATCATGCGGATGACGTGGTTCGGCCTTAAAGGCGAGCTGGAGCAGCAACACGACCACCGTCAGTAGCAAACCAGAGCGACCAGTGACACTCTGGATCGATCACCCGCGACTGAAGTGTCGGGATAGGCTCGTAAGACGTCTAATGGTGACGAGCAAGCTCGACGATCCAGCCGCGGCGAGAGGGGCCGGCCCATGATGGAACCGATCGAGGCGAACTACGTGCCAGACGGCGACGACTGGACCATCACGATCGTCGGCAGAGGAAAAACCCTCACCGCCACCGCACCAGGGCTGATCGCGGCACGAGACAGAGCCGACCAGCTGGTCGAAGAACTCGCGGGCAACGAGAAGAACCGCACGGTCGTGCACCGGCTCGACGGCGACGCGTTGAAATTCACCACGGCATACCTCAACGCGCGCCTGGCCAAGCCGGAAGAACCGGCGACCGAAGCAAAACCCCCAGCGGCCGAAGCACCAGCCGCGCAAGCCGAACCGGCGAAGACCGCGAAACCCACGGAGGACGAGCCGGCGCAAGCCGCCACCAGCTCGTAGCCCCCAGGTGGCTCAGCGGAACAGCCTCCGCACGACAAGCACCGCGACCAGCACGCCGACACCGATCAGCGCGGCCTTCACCCGAGGATCGTCGAACTTCGACTTCACACTCGACGTCGCGTCCTCGACGAGCTTCTTCGGGTCGGCCTTCTCACTCAACTGGTCAAGCGTGGACGCCAGCGCGTCACGAGCCTGCTCGATGTCGCGCTGGATGGTGTCTGGGTCGCGGGCCACAAGTCCTCCAAAGCTGCCTGGCTCTCGGCGCACCACGGTAGATCACCCGGCGCACTCGTGCGGCCCCGGGATCACGGCGGGTCGCGGACCACTAGGCTATGGCCCCGAAGTCGCTTGAGGGGCCGTAGCCCAATTGGCAGAGGCACACGGTTTAGGTCCGTGCAAGTGGGGGTTCAAGTCCCCCCGGCCCTACGCGGCGTCGCGCTGCGCGACGCCTTCCAGCGTGGGCCGCGTAGCCGCAGTGTCCTCTGGGGCCGAGCCCCCAGACCCCACGGTGCGAGCTCCTGCTGAACCAGCGTTGTCACGTTGGGTTTGGACCAGCAGGGCTCGGTTGAGATTCGCTTCAATCAGCAGTTTTCCGCGCCACCGCTGCCGGTGGCGGGTGGCGCGGAAAACTGGCCAGGGAGCTGGAGATGGTGCTCGCGCCGTTGCTGGGGCGCTGGCGCGGGGGGTTCAGCCGGTCTTCAGGTGGGGCTGGATGAAGGCCAGGGCGTCTTCTTTGACGTCGGGGTACTCGTCGGTTTGGTCGCCGCGGGCGTAGCGCGGGCATTTGTCGGTCTTGAGGTCGACGGTCTTGGACGCGACCTCTTCACCGGTCTTCGCCGCGTAGAGCTTCACCTCGTAGGTGGCGTTGTGGAGGGTGATCGCCTGGCCGGTGTCCTTGCCGTCGCGTTGGTAGCCGTCGCACTTCTTCACCACCGAGTCCTTGACCCGCTTGGCGCACACCACCAGTTGCACCTCGGCCAGGGTGTTCTTGCCGTCGGTCCACTCGCGAGTGAAGCCCTCCGGGATATCCATCGCGATCATCCTGCTGTCCGCCAGGCTCGATCCTGAATAGAAGCCCAGCGCCGGGTGAATCCCGGCCTGCGACTTGTCGTACGCCGCCGCGCCGGCCTGCGGTGCGCCGGAGCACACGCCCTCGAAGTCGCTCTCGAACAGGACCTTGTCCTTTTTGGCCTCCTGGGCCGCCGCCGTGGAACCCGAACCCGAGCCGGAGGCGGCGCTGCCGCTTGTGGACGAATTGCAGGCGGCCAGGCCCAAAAGTGCGACCAGCAGTGGTGCGATCACACGAACGTGGGACAACACAGGACGGCGCTTGACATGCATCGGGGCGTTACTCCTCAGGGATCCGACGAACAGCGGCAACCGCCGCGACAACCGTGGTGAGCAGTGCCAGTCTGCACAGCACCATTGCAATTCCGTTGCAGCCGCGGCCACTCTCCCGTTCGGACTCCAGCCCGACATATTCGTGATCTTTAATTCTCTTTTGGACACTCCGTATTCGGTTACGTAGCAGCAAACCCGCACCATCGGGGGACTTGTGCGACACACTCGGGCGCGCCAGGGTTCAACGCATGACCTATCGAGACCTGACTATCCGAGTACTCGGTGATTTCACCAACCGGCAGTACGCCAGCCTTGCCTACGAGGTCGGCCTGCGCCTTGAGGCCGCGGGCCTTGGCAAGCGGGCCATTCTGATGACCGACGGCAAGATCTCGGGCACCGAAATGGACATGGCGCACATTTTGCGCGACAGTGGCCCCGCCGACGCGCCCGCGAATTGATTCGATCTTCCCCCGAGCCGCTGTCCATTGTTGACAGTTGGAAATCCCCCACCCTGAATTGCTTGTCGTGCGCCGTACGGTGACGACCGTGGTCGAGTGCCTCCGGTTCCGGGGATCCCGCGCGAAGCCTGGCATTGATGTGGCGGACGGCCGAGCGGCCCAGCCGCGGCGCCAACGGATCGTGGGGGCGCGATCGATGTGGCCGACTGGGAAGGCCAAGGGGCTGCTCGCCACCGCGGCCGGCCCGGCCGCGGTGGCGCCTTCGATCCCGGCTTGAGCAGGCTGCCCGGCGGGATCGAGGTGTTCGTCAACCGCTCAGCTGGTCACCCCAGCCGCCCTGGACCATGGTCTGGAAGAACCACTTGCCGTCCCGCTTGACCAGCAGGTCGGCGTACCGGGCCTGCTGGCTGCCCGCCTCGGTCGTGAAGGTCGCGTCGCTGATCACCAGCACCAGCTGCTTGGTCAGGAAGATCGGCGTGCGGCGTGATTCCATCTTCAGGTCGCCGGGATCCCCCATGACCTGCGACATGCCTTCGACGAACTGCTGGCGCGTCTGCTGAGCCGCACCGCCGTTGCCCGACTCGTCGCTGTCGCTGACGACGTTGAGCGGGAACATCGCCATGTCCGCCATCCGATCGACGTCCGCGCTGACGGCATGCGCGTCGTACTCCGCGAACCAGGCCTCGACGCTGGCGATGTCCTCGGCCGACGGCTGGAACCCGCTGCTGGCGGCGACGGCCTCTGGAAGTTCGGTCATACTCCTGCCTTTCACTCGTATCGTACAGTGTACCGTATGATGTACGGCAAAGGCGGCCGTAGAATCCCGGGTCGATGACGGACCGGCACATCGTGGATGTACACCTGCTCCTGATCCGGGACGGCGAACTGCTGCTCAGCCGTCGCCGCGATCCCCTGCCCCAGTTCGACGGCCGATGGCATCTGCCGTCCGGGAAGCTCGACGCGGGCGAGTCCGTACTCGACGCCGCGGTGCGCGAGGCCGAGGAGGAGATCGGCGTCCGGATCGAGCCCGGCGACCTGACTCACGTGCACACGTCGCACGCCACTGGCTTCGGAATCGAGCCACGCGTCGGGCTGTTCTTCGAGACGCTGCGATGGGCGGGCGAACCGGTCAACCGCGAGCCGCGGAAGTGTTCCGAACTCGGCTGGTTCGACCCGGACGACCTGCCGGCCGACATGATCGAATACCCGGCCGCGGGCATCCGGGCATACCGCGCCAAGGAGTCGTTCGGCCTGCTCGGGTGGCCGAAAATCGGAGGTGGCCGACTCAACGCGCCACCACAATGAGCACGTGACACATCTGCAGATGGCGCACACGGCCGACCTCGACCCCGCCGCCTTGGCCACGGCGCAAGCCCTGATGACGGTCGCTTTCGACGGCGAGTTCTCCGACGACGATTGGGAGCACGCCCTCGGCGGAATGCACGCCCTGCTGTGGGATGGGCCGGACCTGATCGCACACGGCGCCGTCGGGCAGCGACGGCTGATCATCGACGGGCGCCCGCTGCGGGCCGGTTACGTGGAAGCGATGGCCGTCCATCCGGACCACCAGCGCAAGGGCCACGGCGGAGCGATCATGGCGGCGCTCGAACGCATCGTCAAAGGCGGTTACGACCTCGGCGCGCTGAGCGCCAGCGAAGAAGGCCAAGGGCTTTACGAAGCCCGCGGCTGGCAGTTGTGGAAAGGGCCATCCTCGGTGCTCGCGCCTGGTGGAGTCGAACGAACCGAGGACGATGACGGCAGCATCTACGTCCTGCCGGTGGCCGTCGCGTTGGACCTGTCCGGCGAGATCGTGTGCGATTGGCGGCCCGGCGACGTCTGGTAGCCACCGGTACGTTGGAAGCATGTCGACGCCTGGGTCTCTGCCACAGCGCTCGGTCTGCCACGGCTGCCGCCAGGTCACCCACATCCGACTCGAGGACGAGGACGACATGGCCGTGCTGCGGCCGATGACCGTACCCGGCCAAGGATCGATCTACCACGAGATCGCGCCGGGTGTGATGGTCGAACGGCCGTGCCCGATGTGCGGCGAGTCGGCCGACCCCGGCTGGATCGGCGGTTTCACCCCACCCGTCTGACCCGGTGATACTCCACCCAGTGGCTTGACCATTCCGGACGAACTGACACCATGTCGAAAGGTCGGTGAACGGGAGGTCGGATCCATGCGGGGACTCGAGCCGCTGCGGCGAGCGCTTCGCGTGGTCGACTGGTTCGAGGCCCGTGGCGTCTACGTCCCAGGTGAGGACAGCCATCCCGTCTCGCCGTGGCGCGATTTCGGCTGGCTGATCGCCTCGTGGCTGATCACCGTCGGGCTGTTCGTCGTCTTCTTCGCGATGGCCGCCTGAGTGCGCCTCTGGGGTGGTGACGGTCACTCCAGGTGCGTCTTCGGTTACGGCTTGGCCACATCACGACACCAGCTCCGACTCGACGCATGCATCACTGTGGGTATTTAGCGCGACAGGCCCCACTCTGTGGGAGTCACACCTCCTCTCCCCACAGGCTGAAAGCAGGAACCCGTGAGACCCGTCCGACTGGCGGTCGCCGCGTGCGTGCTCGTCGCGTTGGTGACCGGTTGCGACGCGGGTGTGATGACCAGTGCGGCCGCGAACGGAGTCTCCCCCGCCGCCGCGCCGTCCCGGGCGGTCGCGCCGCCCGCCGCCATCGCCGATCGGCCCGCCAAGTTCGGCGAACGCCGGGCCGCCGGTGAGTCCCTTATGGTCACTGTGCTGGCGCCGAAAACGTTCGTACCAGGCGAAACCGCGTATCCACGGGTGCCGCGCGCGGTGGCGTTCGAGGTCGCCGTCGAGAACCAGGGCACGCGTTCATACCGGCCGACCCAGCTGGTGGTCAGGGCGACCAACCCCGAGGGCAACGCGGTGGTCCCGGTGGTGGACAAGGCACAGGGCTACGACGGCAACGTCGGCGCCGACATCGAGGTGGCGCCGGGCAAGAGCGTGCGGCTGACGTTCGCGTTCGCCGTGCCCGCCGGAGCGATGGACCTGCGGGTCATCGTCCAGCCGGACATCGCCACAGCCGGTGACCGCGCCGAATTCGAAGGCACCGTTTGAGCCGGGTAGGTTCTGCGGCTATGAGTGAGCAGAAGCGGCTGGCCGTCGGCGATCCGGCACCTGATTTCACCCTTCCCGACAGCACCGGCAAGCCGGTGTCGCTTTCGGACTACCGCGGCCGGTCGGTGGTCGTCTACTTCTACCCCGCCGCGGGCACGCCAGGCTGCACCAAGCAGGCGTGCGACTTCCGGGACAACCTGGCCGAGCTCAACGACGCCGGGTTCGACGTCATCGGGATCTCCCCGGACAGCCCGGCCAAGCTCGCGAAGTTCGTCGAGGCGGAAGGCCTGACCTTCCCGCTGCTGTCCGACGAGGACCGCGCGGTGATGACCAAGTGGGCCACGTTCGGCGAGAAGCAGAACTACGGCCGGACCGTGATGGGCGTGATCCGGTCGACCTTCATCGTCGACGGTGACGGAAAAATTTCGAAGGCGGCGTACAACGTCAAAGCGACGGGCCACGTCGCGAAGCTGCGCCGTGACCTGGGCGTCTAGGAATTTCAGTCACGCGGCTCAACCTTGTGACGGGCCCGTGCGTTAACGCGCTGACCTGCGCGAAGGTTGAGCCTTCGGGCAGTCAACCTGCGGTTATGCCCCGGGCGTTTCCGGGGCATGAGGAGGACACAATGGACGATCGTGGCCGCCGCGGTGACGGCGGCGGCCACGTTGGGGCTCATCGGTTGTGCGGCGACCAAGGCAGGCCCCGAACCTTTACAGGAACTGCCGCTGCAGACCGGGTCGGCGGAGCAGTCGCAGGTCCCTTCGGACGGTCCGGCTCCGGTGAACGCGCCGCCGGGCAACCCGGCTCCGCCCAAAATCCCACTGGAGAAACTGGACGTCCAGCAGGTGGTCCGGGAGTTTTCACGGAACGCGGCGGCGGCCGCCGTGGTCGTCGACCATGACGCCGGCACGACGCTGATCTCCCAGGACGCCGACCGGCAGTTCTACGCGGGTTCGCTGGTCAAGCTGCTGGTCGGGGTGGATGCGATCACGCGCACTGCCAGTTCCGCCGCGACCCGCCGTGAAGTCATCAGGATGATCGAGGTCAGTGATGACGACATCTGCAGCCATTTCTGGGTCCAGAACGGCGGCGGTCAGGCGATCATCGGCCGGATGAGCAAACTGATGGGCCTGCAAGCCACCGAACCGCCCAAAACCAGGGCCGGCCAGTGGGGCGACACCTTGATCACCGCCAACGACGTGGTCCGGATCTACGACTACATCCTCAACGACGCGCCGTCGGTGGTCCGGATGGCGTTACTGGGTGGCCTGACCGGCGCCGCCAAGTACGGGGCGGACGGTTTCAACCAGTACTTCGGCATCCCAGCGGTGCTCAAGGAACACCGCTGGGCCATCAAACAGGCGTGGACCGACAACGACCAGGCGGTGTCCGTCCACACCACCGGCCTGATCGGTGGTGGCGGAGACGACTGGCAATACACCGTGATCCTGTTGACGGAGCATCCACGGCCGCAGACCTACGACGTCGCGACGCGGTCGGTCACGTCAGCCGCCAGGGCGGTGAGCTCGCTGCTGGAGCCATAACGCCAGGTCAGTCATGTTGTACAAGGTGGTGACCAGTTGTGCATTTGGCTAAGGGACCGCACCATCACCCAGTCCGGCGCCAGTTTCATCAGGGAATTGCGCGCGGCGGCGATCATGGGCGAGGTCGTCAGGCCGATCTTGCCCGCCTGCCTGGACATCCTCGCGATCGACTGGGTCCGGCGCAGGCGGTGGCCGTCGTACTGCGCCAGGCCGTCTCGACCTCGCAGAACGGCGCCGAGCGTGACGGCGTCCTCCAGGGCCTGGCACGCGCCCTGACCCATGTTCGGCGTCATCGCGTGCGCCGCGTCGCCAATCAGCACGACGGGTCCGTGCACATAGGACTTGAGCTTGGGCACGTACGACAGGTCGTGCCGGAGAATCTTGTCCGGTGACGCCTCGCTGAGCAGCTGCGGGATCGGGTCGGCCCATTCACCGAACCGGCGGCGCATTTCGGCCAGTTCACCGTCGTGGCTCGTCTGCCCGGCCGGGACGACCGCGCCGGCGAAGAAGTACACCTGGTCCTTGGGCAACGGCACGACACCGAACTCCTCGCCCAAGCCGAAGAATTCGCCCGCCACCTCCAGCCGCTTGCCAGGGCGGTCCACGACCGTCCGCCACGCCGTCGCGCCGAAGTAGATCGGATCGGTGCCAGGCCAGAACCGAGCCCGGACAACGCTCCGCAGCCCGTCTGCGCCGACCAGCAAGTCGGCCCGTGTCTCGCCCTGGCTGTGAGTCACGACCACATGGCGTCCGTCAATCCGGGCGTCGGTGATCTTCGTACCCGTCCTCAAAGCCCCTTTTGGGACCGCTTCGACCAAGGCCGCGTGCAGGTCCGCTCGATGTAGCGCGACGGCGGGACCGTTCAGGCGCTCCAGCTCGGCCATGGGCGTGTGGAACAGCCACCTGCCTCGAGTGTCCATGATCCCGCCGCTTCCTGCGAGCACCCCGATGTCGCGGACCTGGTCGCCAAGCCCGAGGCAGTCGAGGGCGCGCAACGCGTTCGGCCACAGCGTGAGCCCGGCGCCGACCTCAGTGAGTTTCGGTGCCTGCTCGAACACCTCGACGTCCCATCCGGCCCGCGACAGTGCGATGGCCGCCGCAAGGCCGCCGATTCCGCCACCCGCGATCACCGCAGTCGCCACGGTTTCCCTCCTCTACACCTGTAGAGGACTCTACACTTGTAGAGTGCCTGACCGCCGAGCTGAACTGATGGACGCAGCCATCGTCACACTCGCACGAGAAGGCATGCGAGGGCTCACGCACCGCGCCGTCGACCGGGCGGCCGGCGTCGCGGAGGGCTCGACTTCGTACTACTTCCGCACCAGGGAAGCACTCCTGGCCGGCGTGCTCGACCACCTCGCCGAATTGAGCACCGCCGAGATCTCGGCCGTGGACGCGCAGGACATGGGAGCCGTCGCGGGGCTGATCGAACATTGGGCCACCGCCGGACGTGAGCGGATGCTCGCCCGGTTCGAACTGACGATGGAGTCGACGAGGCGGCCGGAACTGCGAGCCACCCTGCGACGGCTGGACAACCAGTTCCGGTCGATGGCCGAGGAGGTCCTGATCGCGATGAACGTACGGGACCACCGGCGCCGGGCCGCCAACCTGGTGGCGCAAATCGACGGCCTGCTTTTCGACCAGGTCGTCGGCGCTGGACCAGCCCGGACGCGCCAGGATCTGCAGGACGCGCTGGTCCCGATGTTCACATCAGCTTTCGCTGAGTAGCCCGGTTGTGAAGCCAGGCTTCACAACCGGCGGCTCAGGACGCCAGCGCACGCAGGTGCGGGAGCAGCAGGTTCAGTGCGCGACCGCGGTGTGAGATGAGGTCCTTCTCGGCCGACTCGAGCTCGGCCGAAGACCGGGTCTCGCCCTCCGGCACGAAGATCGGGTCGTAGCCGAAGCCGTTCGTGCCCCGAGCCTCACGGATGATCCGGCCTGGCCACACACCTCGGACCACCACGTCCTCCTGGCCAGGCACGACCAATGCGACGGCGCACACGAAGGCCGCTCCCCTGCGCTCGTCCGGCACGTCACCGAGCTGGTTGAGCACGAGGGTGAGGTTGGCCTCGTCGTTGCCGTGCGAACCCGCCCACCGCGCGGACAGCACGCCTGGCATGCCGTTGAGGGCGTCGACCTCCAGGCCCGAATCGTCGGCCACCGCGGGCAGGCCGGTCGCCTTGACCGCGTCGATCGCCTTCGCGTGCGCGTTCTCCTCGAACGTCGCGCCCGTCTCCGGCGCCTCGGGGTACTCGGGCACGTCGTTGAGGCTGATCACCTCGATGCCCGAGATACCGGCCGATTCCAGGATCCGGCGCATCTCCACCAGCTTCTTCGCGTTGCGGGTGGCCAGCAGCAGACGCGTCACGACTTCGCCTTCTTCTTGCGCGGCGCGGGCTCCGGGAGTTCACCGGGGTACGGCAGGGCGAGCGCCTCGGCCTGCAGCGTGCAGAGCTTCTCGGTGCCCGCCAGGGCCAGGTCGAGCATTTGGTCCAGGGTCGTGCGGGCGAACGTGGCGCCCTCGCCGGTGCCCTGCACCTCGACCAGGGTGCCCGTGTCGGTCGCCACGACGTTCATGTCGACCTCGGCGATCGAGTCCTCCTCGTACGGCAGGTCCAGCCGGACGCGGCCGTTGACCACACCCACGCTGACCGCGGCGATCGCGCAGGACAGCGGCTTGGGGTCGGCGAGCCGGTCGGCCGCCGCGAGCCAGGTGATCGCGTCGGACAGGGCGACGTACGCGCCGGTGATCGCGGCCGTCCGGGTTCCGCCGTCAGCCTGGATCACGTCGCAGTCGATCATGATGGTGTTCTCGCCGAGCGCGGACAGGTCGATGCACGCCCGCAACGACCGTCCGATCAGCCTGCTGATCTCGTGGGTCCGGCCGCCGACGCGGCCCTTGACCGACTCGCGGTCGCCGCGCGTGTTGGTCGCCGACGGGAGCATCGCGTATTCGGCGGTCACCCAGCCGAGGCCGGAGCCGACCCGCCAGCGCGGCACGCCCTCGGTGACGCTGGCCGCGCACAAGACCTTGGTGTTGCCGAACTCGATCATGACCGATCCGGCCGGCCACTTCTGGAAGCCTCGAGTGATCCGGACTTCCCTCAGCTCGTCATCGTTTCTGCCGTCACTTCGCGCCACCCGGTCACCCTACGAGATGGCCATCAGACCGTGTACGTGTCCCCGAGCTCGACCAGACGGGAGTCGCCACGGTAGGCCTGACGCGCCTCCGCCAGCACGGCCTCGCGGTCGGTCCACGGCGGCACATGGGTGATCAGCAGGCGCCGCACACCGGCCCGGCCGGCCAGTTCACCCGCTTGCCTGCCGGACAGATGCAGCTTTGTCGGCCGCCCTGGCTCGTGCGTCCACGACGCCTCGGCGAGCAGGACATCGGCGCCTTCAGCGAGCTCGTCGAGCGCGTCACACGGCCCGCTGTCGCCGGTGTAGACGAGGCTGCGTCCGCCGTGCGACACGCGGAAACCGTAGGCCTCACAGGGGTGGTCGACTTTTCGCGCCGTCACCTTGAACGGGCCGATCGCGACCGTGTCCTCGGCCAGCACGTGGAAGTCGAAGACGTCTGAGAGGTCCGTCGTGGCCAGTTCGGTGGCGTCCGGGGCGTACGCGCGGGCGAACCTGTCCGCGGCGTCGGTGGGCGCGTAGACCGGCAACCGCTGAGCCTTGGGGTCTTTGGAGGGCTTGGGATGGTAGCGGCGGAAGACCGTCAGCGCGGTGAAGTCCGCGCAGTGGTCGGGATGCAGGTGCGACAGCACGAGCGCGCCGAGGAGGAACGGGTCGCAGTAGCACTGCAGCTCGGCCAAAGTGCCGTTGCCAAGGTCCATTGCCATCAGGAAATCGTCAGCCTCGACCAGATATCCCGAGGCAGGCGAGTTCGGCCCGGGGACGCTTCCCGAACAGCCCAGCACGGTCAACAACACGGTGCATAGCGTTACATACGGGCGTGCCAACAACGGGTCAATTTCGCACCATCGGCCTAACTGCGCTCACTTCCAGCCCAAGGAAACGGCGGGACAACCGGTGGAACGGGGCGACTGGACCGGTGGCCAGAAATTCGTGCCTGGGCTCCTCATCAGCGGATTCGCGCAGCAAGTCCCGTTCGGTGAGCACGCGAACCACGTCTTTCGCGGTCTCCTCCGCGCACGACACCTGCGTGACCCCGTCGCCCATCACGATCTGTAACACGCCGGTCAGCAGCGGGTAGTGCGTGCACCCGAGGATCATCGTGTCGACGTCGGCGCGCTGCAGCGGCTCCAGGTAGCTCTGGGCCAGACCCAGCACCTGGCGCCCGGACGTGACCCCGCGTTCGACGAACTCCGCGAAGCGCGGGCACGGCGCGGCCGTCACGGTCACGTCCTTCACCGCGGCGAACGCGTCCTGGTACGCCTCCGAACGGATCGTGCCGATGGTGCCGATCACGCCGACCCGGCCCGTTCGGGTGGTCGCAACCGCGCGCCTCACGGCGGGCAGGACGACCTCGACGACCGGGACGGAGTAGCGCTCGCGGGCATCCCGCAGGCACGCCGATGAGGCCGTGTTGCAGGCGATCACCAACAGCTTCACGCCGCTGTCGACGAGGTTGTCCATGATCGACAGAGCGTGGGCCCGTACTTCGGCGATCGGTTTGGGGCCGTACGGCGAGAATTCCGTGTCGCCGATGTAGCGCAATCGTTCGGCCGGCAACTGGTCACGGATCGCGCGGGCGACCGTGAGCCCTCCGACGCCGGAGTCGAAGATCCCGATCGGCGAGTCCGCGGAGATCAAGCCGGCAACTCCGGGACCGCGGGGCCGGCCTGCTCGATCTTGCCCTTGCCGCGGTTGGCGCGAGAAGTGAGCCATGCGGTCAGCACGCCGGCCAGCGCCCCGAAGAGGTGGCCCTGCCAGGAGATCTGCGGGTTACCAGGAAGCACGCCCAGCAGCGTACTTCCCCAGTACAGGAACAACGCGACGGCCACCGCGAGCTGTTTGAGGCTGCGGTTGAAGATGCCACGCACCAACAGGAAGGCCAGCCAGCCGAACGCGAGGCCGGAAGCACCGACCGTGACCACGTCCGAGGGCGCGGTCAGCCAGACACCCAATCCGCTGACCAGCCAGATGGTCACGGTCACCGCGATCCACTGGCCCAATCCGCCGGCCATCGCCAGGAAACCGAACACCAGCACCGGAAGCGTGTTGCTGAACAGGTGGCTCCAGCCGGAGTGCAGCAACGGCGCCCAGATCACGCCGTCCAGCCCGGACCATGACCGGGCGACGATCCCCCAGCGGTCCAGGTCCACCGGCAGGATCAGGTCCACCAGTTCGACCAGGTACATCAACGCGGTGAAGCCGAGGACCACCAACACCGCCTGTTTCGGGTTGGGCGGCACGACCCGGTTCACCGGGCCGGGAGCGGCGGGCACAGCAGGCAAAGTGGTCACACTTCGAGGCTACGTCGCCGATCCGGCCCCGCAATCAGGTGAAACCCTGGCTTTTCATCCGGGAAAACTGGGTTTCCGGGTGGCTTGTTTCAACGACCGGCCGACCAGCCACGCCGCCACGATGCCGCCGATGGCGCCGCACAGGTGCCCTTCCCAGGAGATTCCCGGCTGGTTCGGCAGCACGCCCCAGAGCACCGAGCCGTAGATCGCGAAGACCACGACGGCGATCAGGATCTGCGGGATGCTGCGCACGAACAAGCCGCGGACCAACACGAACGTCAAGAACCCGAACACCACTCCGGACGCGCCGATATGGATGCCCGGCGCACCGATCAGGAACGTGCCGACCCCGCTGAACAGCCAGATGATCGCGGTGACGCCGATGAACTGGCCCAATCCGCCGGCCGTGGCGAGCAGGCCGAGGACAAGGAACGGGACCGAGTTGGCGATCAGGTGGTCCCAGCCGCCGTGCAGCAGCGGAGCCCAGATGATGCCGTCCCACTCGTCGATCTCACGTGGCCAGATGCCATGCAGATCCAGCCTGCCGCCGAGGACCGTGTCGACGCCCTCGATCGCCCACAGCAGCGCGACGAAACCCACGACCACGATGAGCGCCTGCAGCGGGTGCGGCGGGATGATCCGCTTGGCTGGCGGAGTAGGCGGTTTGGGTGGTCGCGGATTCTGACCCCATGGCTCATCCGGCCGCGGGAATCCACTGGGCTCCATGAAATGACAGTATCCCTGTTCGTGACTGATCGTTTCGAGATCGCGGTGCGCGCCGAGGCCACCCTCGGCGAAGGGCCGACCTGGGACGCCATGACGTCGACTCTGCTGTGGGTCGACATCCTCGCTCCGCAGATCCACCGGTGGAGCCCGTCGACGGGCGTGAACGAGACCATGGCCGCGCCGATGGACGTCGGCGCCGCGAAGCCGCGCGCGGGCGGCGGGCTGGTGCTGAACCTCCGTGACGGGGTCGCGATCGTCGATTCCGCAGGTGAACAGCGGTGGCTCGTCTATTGGGCCAGGGACGGCGTGCGCGGCAACGACGCCGGAGTCGACGCGGCGGGACGGCTGTGGGCGGGCACCATGCGGTACGACACCGCCGAGGGCGGCGGGTGGCTGGCGCGGGTCGAGCCGAACGGCAAGGCGAGCATGGTGCTCGAAAAAGTGTCCATCAGCAACGGCATCGGCTGGAGCCCGGACAACACCCGGATGTACTACGCGGACACGCCAACTGGACTGATCGAGGTGTTCGACTACGACCTCGACTCCGGGACGGTCTCGTCGCGGCGCCCGTTCGCTGACGTCGACGGCTCCCCTGACGGTCTGTGCGTGGACGCCGATGGGTGCGTATGGGTGGCGCTGTGGGGTGACGGCCAGGTGCGCCGCTACACGCCCGACGGCAAGTTGCTCAGCACGGTCATCGTGCCCGCACGCAACACGACGGCATGTTGCTTCGGCGGGGACCGGCTCACGGACCTCTACATCACGACCGCGCGCGTCGGGATGACCGAGACCGACCTCAAGCGCGAGCCGCTGTCCGGGTCGGTGTTCGTGATCCCGGACGCCGGATCAGGCCTGCCGTCCACTGCTTTCGCAGGCTGACAGGCCTGGCCCAACAGATGCGCCACTAGGCCCAGAGGTGGCCGTCGAGACGTTCGGCGGCCTCGTCGAGCGAGCCGCTATAGGCACCGGTGGACAGGTACTTCCAGCCGCCGTCGGCGACGATGAAGACCACGTCGGCCGTCTCGCCCGCCTTCGCGGCCTTCTCGGCCGCGCCGAGCGCGGCGTGCAGGATCGCGCCCGTCGACACGCCGGCGAAGATGCCCTCGGTCTCCAAGAGCTGACGGGTCCGCCGTAGCGCGTCATACGAGCCGACGGAGTAACGGCTGGTCAGCACGGAAGGGTCGTACAGCTCGGGTACGAAGCCCTCGTCGAGGTTGCGCAGGCCGTAGACCAGCTCGCCGTACCGTGGCTCGGCGGCGATGATCTGGACGCCGGGCTTGTGCTCGCGCAGGTAACGCCCGACGCCGACCAGGGTCCCGGTTGTGCCAAGGCCCGCAACGAAGTGCGTCACCGACGGGAGGTCGCGCAGGATCTCCGGGCCGGTGCCCTCGTAGTGGGCGCGGACGTTGTCCTCGTTGCCGTACTGGTAAAGCATCACCCAGTCGGTGTTCTGCTTGGCCAGTTCCTTGGCCGTCGCCACCGCCTGGTTCGACCCGCCGGCCGCAGGTGAGAACACGATCCGGGCGCCGTACGCCTGCAGCAGCTGACGGCGTTCCTCCGAGGTGTTCTCCGGCATCACGCAGACCAGGCCGTAGCCCTTCAGCTTGGCCGCCATGGCCAGCGCGATACCGGTGTTGCCGGAGGTCGGCTCGAGGATGGTGCAGCCCGGGGTGAGACGGCCGTCTTTTTCGGCCGCCTCGATCATCTTCAGAGCCGGGCGGTCCTTGACCGACCCGGTTGGGTTGCGGTCCTCCAGCTTGGCCCACAGCCTCACGCCGTTGCCCGGCGACAACCGCGGCAGACCGACCAACGGGGTGTCGCCGAGCGCGTCAAGCAGCGAGTCGTACCTGGCCACGCGTCAGCCGCCGGCGACCGCGGGAAGGATCGTCACCGTGTCGCCGTCGGAGACCTTGGCCTCAAGGCCGCCGGCGAACCGGACGTCCTCGTCGTTGACGTACACGTTGACGAACCGGTGCAGCGTGCCTTCCTTGACCAGACGGGTCTTCAGGCCGCCGTGGCGGGCCTCCAGATCGTCGATGATCTCGGCGACCGTGCTGCCGCTGGCCTCGACGGCCTTCTCGCCACCGGTGTGGGTGCGCAGGATGGTCGGGATGGAAACGGTCACAGCCATGGGAATCCTCCGGGCTTCGGGTTTGAAAACGGCGCGATGCGATCGGCTCAGCCGCGGTCGGGGACGTCGTCCGCCCCCGTGTGCGAGAACAGGTACGACTCGACGACTTCCACCGGCTCCTCGGTGACCTGGCCGTCCACGATCCGGTACGACCGCAGCTCGATCTCGTCCGGGTGCCGGGTGGAGACCAGGACATAGTGCGCGCCCGGCTCACTGGCCAGCGCGATGTCGGTGCGCGACGGGTAGGCCTCGGTCGCGGTGTGCGAGTGGTAGATGACCACCGGCACCTCGTCGTTGCGGTCCATCTCGCGATACAGCTGGAACTGTTCGGCCGAGTCGAACTCGTAGAACGTCGGCGACCGGGCGGCGTTGGTCATCGGCACGAACCGTTCGGGCCGGTCGGTCCCGTCCGGCCCGGCGATCACGCCACATGCCTCGTCGGGGTGGTCACGCCTGGCGTGGGCCACCATCTCGGCCACGAGGTCACGGCGGATCTGCAACACGTCCCCATCCTAAGGGGTGGATGGAGCGTTCCCACCCGGTGAGAAAGGCCACCAGATCACGGGGAATGTTCCGGCCATAGGTCTCGATACGCCGGCAGCTTGCCGTTGGCCTCGGCCGCGAGCAGCCCGTGGACCATCGCGCGCGCGAACGTGTCCGCGGCGGCGGCGCAAAGCCGGTCCAGCCCGAGCGCCCGGAGTGGCTCTTTCACCGCGCCACCCTCGTCTGCCAGCTCTTTTGTCCCGGTGGCGAGGGCGAAGATCGTGTCGCCGTCGAACATCGAGTGCGCCGGGTGCACCGCGCGAGCCAGGCCGTCGTGCGCGGCCACGGCCAGCCGCCGCGTCTCCGCCTTGGCGAGTCTCGCGTCGACCGCGACCACGCCGATGGTCGTGTTGAGCAGCCTGCGCGGGATGTCGGGCAGGGTGGCCGCTCTGTTGGGCCATGGCCCGCCGAACTCGCCATTCAGGCCGAACCGCGCCGCGAACGGGATGCCAGTCAGCTCGTCCACGGCCTCGCCCACGGCGTTGACCACCGCGAGTGCACCGACGGTGAACCCGTCGACGACCGTGCTCGCGGTGCCGACGCCACCTTTGAGCGATCCGACGCGAGCGCCCGTTCCGGCGCCGACGCTTCCTTGCTCCGGCCGCGTGTCCGACGTCGCCTCGCACGCCGCGTATCCAAAGTCCGAACTAGGACGATTGCCCCACGCGTTGACAGGTAGGTCGAACAGCACGGCCGACGGGACGATCGGGACGACCTCGTGCGGGCGCGTACCGACGGCCAACCCCCGGTTGTGCTCAGCGAGCCACCGCATGACGCCATCCGCAGCGGCCAACCCGTACGCACTGCCGCCTGACAAACAGATGGCGTTGACGTGCTGCACGAGGTTCTCGGGCAGCAGTGTGTCCGTCTCGCGCGTGCCCGGCGCGCCACCGCGCGCATCGACGGCGCCGACGGTGTGTGGCGGCGTCAGTACGACGGTTGTCCCGGTTGCCCAGCCGTCACCGACCTGTTGGTGGTGGCCGACCAACAGGCCTTCGACGTCCGTGATCGCGTTGCGTGGGCCTGCGTTCATGACCCGATGGCGTGGATGAGTTCTTCCTGCACGACCGTGAGCCAGTGGTAGACCGGCAGGTGCCCGGCTCGTGGGTCGTCATCCGGCAGCTCGTCGGGCATGTCCTCGTCGACGTCCAGCGCCGTGCCCAGCGCGAGGCGCACGTCGTTCAGCGCGGACAGCCAAGCATCCGCTTGCTCCAGGCTGAGGCGTATCGGGCCACCGTCCGGCGGGCACGTCTCCAGCACTACCCCGGCGACCCCGGTTTTCAGGTCCAGCAGGGTCGGCTCGTGCAGCGAACGCAGCGCGGCCGCGGAGTCCATGTCCTCCTTGGACGGCTGGTCGGAGTCCAGGCGATGGAAGTCAGGCAGCAGCCGCGACAGGATCGGGTCGTCCGGCGCGGTGGACGGGCCGGTCCGGATGCCGGTCAGCTCGGCGAGCTCGTCCTGCGGCGCCTCCTCCGCCCTGGCCCGCAGCATGTCGTTGACCTGGCCGACCAAGCCACGCAAAACGGCGGCTTCCTGGCGCTCCAGCTCGGTCACGACCTCGTCGCCATCCCGGCGCCAAGGGTTCAAGAGTTCCGCTCCATCGTCGCCCAGAGCCCCGCCGCGTGCAGCTTGGCCACGTCCGCCTCTACCTTGTCCTTGTCGCCGGAGGAAACCACCGCTTTGCCCTTGTGGTGCACGTCGAGCATCAGCTTGGTGGCCTTGTCCCTGGTGTAACCGAACAGCTTCTGGAACACGTACGTCACGTACGACATCAGGTTGACCGGGTCGTTCCAGACGATCGTCTGCCACGGCTTGTCTTCGGCGCTCTGATCCGCACCGTGTGTCTTCCCCAGCTCGACTGGCGTGGTCATACGTCAATGGTGGCATGCCCCCGCCAGGCCGTTGTGCCGAGTTCAGGGGTTCCGGTGATCGCCCCGGCGACCGGCGCCATAGGCTCTGGCTTCATGAACGGACCCGGCGCGAGCACTGCGCTGCTCACCGACCACTACGAGCTGACCATGCTGGCAGGTGCCTTGGCCGATGGCACCGCGGAACGGCCATGTGTTTTCGAGGTGTTCGCCCGCCGGTTGCCCGACGGCCGCCGGTACGGGCTGGTCGGCGGAACGCAGCGGGTGCTCGACACGATCGCCCGGTTCCGGTTCGGCGACGACGAGCTGAGCAGGCTCAGCGAGGCCGACGTGGTCGACAAGCAGACCCTGGACTGGCTGGCTTCTTACAGATTTTCTGGAGATGTCGACGGATATCCTGAAGGTGAGCTTTATTTCCCCGGCTCGCCGATCCTGACCGTACGCGGCACATTCGCGCAGGCAGTCGTGCTGGAGACGGTCGTCCTGTCGATCCTGAACCATGACAGCGCGATCCTCTCGGCGGCGGCCAGGATGGTCAGCGCCGCCAACGGCCGTCCGATCATCGAGATGGGCTCGCGCCGGACGCACGAGAGCGCCGCCGTCGACAGCGCACGTGCCGCATACATCGCCGGGTTCGCGACCACGTCCAACCTGGAAGCCGGTCGTACGTATGACATCCCGACCGCCGGTACGTGCGCGCACGCCTTCACGTTGCTGCACGACGACGAGCGGTCCGCGTTCCAGGCCCAGGTCGACGCGCTCGGCGTCGGCACCACGCTCCTGGTGGACACGTACGACATCACCAACGGCATCAACACGGCGATCGAGGTCGCCGGGCCGGAATTGGGCGCCATCCGGATCGACTCCGGTGACGTCGGCGTGCTCGCCCGGCAGGCCCGCGAACAACTGGACTCGTTGGGCGCCAAGGACACCAGGATCGTGGTGTCCGGCGACCTGGACGAGTACGCGATCGCGGCACTGCGCGCGGAGCCGGTCGACGCGTACGGCGTGGGGACCTCCCTGGTCACCGGCTCGGGCGCGCCGACCGCGGGCATGGTCTACAAACTGGTCGAAGTGGACGGCCGCCCAGTGGCCAAACGCAGCTCCCACAAGGAATCCCGCGGCGGGCGCAAGGGCGCGATGCGGCGCCACAAGCCGACCGGCACGGCCTTGGAAGAGGTCGTCTACCAGCCGGACAAGCAGTGGCCGCCGATGTCGGACAACGACCGCGACCTGCAAGTGCCGTTCCTGCGTGGTGGACAGCCGGTGGCCGATCCGCCCACCCTGGAGCAGTGCCGCAAGCGCGTGAAGCGAGGCCTGGTCAGCCTGCCGTGGGAGGGCCTGAAACTCTCGCACGGCGAGCCGGCCATCCCGACCGTTTTCATCGACTAGAGGAGTCACCGTGGCGAACGCGTTGATCGTCGTGGACGTTCAGAACGACTTCTGTGAAGGCGGCTCGCTGGCTGTCACCGGCGGCGCCGCGGTGGCCGCGGCGATCAGCCAGCACATCGGCCGCACGCCCTACGACATCGTGGTGGCCACCCGGGATTACCACATCGACCCGGGCGCTCACTTCAGCGACAACCCGGACTACGTCGACACGTGGCCGGTGCACTGCGTGGCGGGCACGCCCGGCGCGTCATTCCACCCGGAGCTGGACGTCACCGCGATCCAGGCGGTGTTCTCCAAGGGCGCCTACGCGGCGGCCTATTCGGGATTCGAGGGCTCGGCGGCAGACGGCAGCTCGTTGGCCGACTGGCTGAAGGCGCGCTCGGTGGACCACGTGGACGTGGTGGGCATCGCGACCGACCACTGCGTCCGGGCCACGGCGCTGGACGCGGCGCGGGCCGGGCTGTCCACGCGGGTGCTGCTGGAGCTGACCGCGGGCGTGGCGCAGCCGACGGTCGACTCGGCGCTGGGGCAGCTGCGTGACGCGGGCGCCGAGCTGGTCGGAGAACCCCGGGTCGGATGAGGCTCAGCAGCTGAGCCACATCCGTTGACCTGGGGTTTCAGACCAGTGGCGTGCAGTAGACGCCGCCGACGACCAGCTCGCCGGTGATCGGGCCGCCGCCGTTGGGCGCGAAGATCACGTGCATCAGGTTGAGGGTGATGCTGCCGTCCGGCGGGGACGGCACGATGATCTCGTTGAGGATGACCTTGGCCAGCGGCGGGTCGTTCGGGTGGTCGCCGGGGATCATCACCGTGTAGTTCGGTGTCAGCTCCTTCGGCGCGTCCATCCCGACCAGGCCGGAGAACTGCATCCGCGCGACGCTTCCGTTCAGCGTCGTCGCGCACGTCGCCAGGTAGTCGTTCATCCGGATTCTGGGGCCGCCGTACTCGGGCAGCGCGTTCAGTTCGAACCGCTGGCCCGTTGCCTCGACCATGATCCGGCCGGTTTCCTTGTCGGCGGTGCACTTCGTGGTGCCGTCGCCGAATTCGGCCACCCCGCGCAGCCTGATCCGCTTGCTCGCGTTCTGCACCGTCCCGCCGGAGGTCAGGCACTGCCCGACCGGCGGCTGCACGATTCTCTTCTTGCCCTCGAGCACGACGTCCACCGAGCCCACAGAGGCGGTCCCGCTACCGGTGGCCGCGGACGCCGGTGCCGCGTGAACCACAAGCACGGCAGCCGCCAGCACAACAGCAATCTGCCTGTTCATGGCCTTCATGATCGGCGCGTTCGGCGCTGCCCACGACCCGGCAGCCGGCCTTCCACCCGTTCCAGTGAGTACCCGCTACCTGCGGTGACGCCATAGGGGTGCACCCCTGTGTTGGGATCGTCACGGCCAAAACCTTAGTTCTGACAACTAACCTGCCGTTCAGAAGATCGATTCGGGAGGTAACCGTGTCAGTTGTGCCCGTTCCGGGTCGTCCGGCCGTGCTCGCCGACCTCGTGCCGCGCACGCTCGTCCGGGACGCCGCGCTCGTGGTCGGCGGTGCCGTGCTCACCGGGCTGGCCGCGCAGGTCGTGGTGCCGGTGCCGGGCAGCCCGGTGCCGATCACCGGGCAGACCTTCGGCGCGCTGCTCGTCGGCGCCGGACTGGGGTGGCGCCGTGGCGCGGCCTCAATGCTGCTCTACCTCGTCGCCGGGATGGCCGGGGTGCCGTGGTTCCAGGACGGCAAGTCCGGCTGGCTCGGCGTGACCGGTGGTTACCTGGTCGGTTTCGCCGTGGCCGCGGTCTTGGTAGGTGCGCTGGCCGCGCGCGGTGGCGACCGTACGGTGCTGCGCACGATCGCCACGATGGTGCTGGGCAACATCGTCATCTACGCGATCGGCGTGTCATGGCTCGCTGCCGCGACCGGCATGGACCTGGCCACCGCGATCGAGCGCGGGCTGCTGCCGTTCTTGATCGGCGACGGGATCAAGATCCTGCTGGCCGCTGGGCTGCTGCCGGGCGCGTGGGCGCTGGCCAACCGCCGGTCTTGATCGGCTCATCAGCACGCCGAGGATGATCAACGCCGCGCCGGCGACGGTGTTCAGGCCGACTGGTTCGGCCAGGAACACCGCGCCGAGCGCGGTGGAGAACAGCGGCGTGATGTACGTGACCGTGGACGCGACCGTGGACCCCGCGGCACGGATGACCACGAAGTTCAACTGGTACGCCACGCCCGTCCCCAAGGCACCCAGCACCAGCAACGCGGCCATGGCGCCAAATCCGGGCCACCCCGGCCCACCTGCGACGATCGGTGTGACCAGGCCCAGTTCCAGCGTTCCGCACGCGACCTGGACCGCCGCGAGCACCAGCGAGGACTCGGGCCGCGCGGACATGAAGCGCCGGGAGTACACGAACGCGGCGCCGTAACAAGTGGTCGCACCAAGGCAAGCCAGTGTCCCGATCAGCGGCCCGGTGTCGACGCCGTTCCAGATCCCAAGGACAACGAGCACGCCGACGAAGCCGATGGCCATTCCGACGAGCCGCCTGAGGGTCGGACGTTCCTCCGGCAACAGCAGGAGCACGAACACCAGCGTCGCCAGCGGCACGGTCGCGTTCCAGACACCAGCGAGCACCGAACTGACCTTGGTCTCACCGAACGCGAACAACGGGAACGGCACCGCGTTCAGCAAAAGCGCCACCACTGCGCCGTGGCCCCAGACCTTCGGATCGCGAGGCAGCCGCTGGCGCGTCACGAGAACCATCAGCCAGAGCGCGATGGCGCCGAAAACGCACCGCCACAGCCCGACCCACATCGGCGAGACGCCCGCGTTCACGGCGATCTTGATGAGGAAGAACGTCGATCCCCAGATCATGGACAGCACGACGAACGCCGGCATCCAGGTGGCTTCTCCGCTGCGCCATCCTCGTTGACCTGCGCGTATCCGTAGCTCGCTCATCACGCTCCCACTTTGGTTGCTCACCACCGGGCAAGTCCGGCGGCGATCGGACATCAGGTTCGCTGGATGCGGCACAATGAGTCCAACAAGTCGTTCTGGATGATCCATGAGAGTTGCTCATGACCGTGAACCTGGCTCAACTGAGGGCGTTCCTCGCCGTGGTCGACGAGGGCGGGTTCAGCGCGGCCGCACCGGCGCTCGGCATCAGCCAGTCCGCCGTCTCCCACGCGATCGCCGCGCTTGAGCGCGCGGTGGGCAGTCCGGTGCTCCACCGCACCAAACAGCCACAGCTGACCACGTTCGGGAACCGTCTCGTCGAGCACGCGCGGGCGGCCATCGGCGCGGCGTCCGCGATCGACGACCTGGTGGCCGAAAACGCGAGCCAGCCAACTGGCACGATCCGGCTCGCCGCACCGGCCACCGTCTGCCAGGGCCTGTTGCCAGAACTGCTGACGCGCTGGCGTGGCGATTTCCCCGGCATCAAGATCCGCGTCTTCGAGGGCGAGGACCACGAGATCGTCGAGTGGCTCAACGAACGGACCATCGACGCGGCCGTCCTGGTCGATCCAGAGGGCCATGACGGAGTCGAGATCGGTGCCGACGAGTTCCACGCGCTGGTCCGCCGTGATCACCCGCTGGCGGGCGAGGACGTGATCGACATCCCGGATCTGGACGACGATCCGTTCCTGCTGTCCGATGGCGGCTGCGAGCGCCACATCCGCGACCTCTACCGGCGCACGACGAGCCGCCTGCGGCCGACGCACCGGGTCCGGGAAGGCGCCACCCTGATCGCGATGGTGCAGGCCGGCATCGGCGTTTCGATCGTTCCCGGCCTGATGGAAGCCATGATCGACAACCGCGTCGTGCTCGTGCCTTTGAAGCAGAAATTAAAACGACGGCTGGTTTTGACCGGTCCGGCTTCAGTGCCGTGGCACCCCGCCGTTACCGCTCTCGTCGACGCCACGCGCTCGAGGGTCTGAAAGTTTTGACGGTGGCTGACGGTACCTTCGATCCGTGCCCCGAACCGCCGACTCTCTCCCTTCCCTGCGCGAACTGTTGACCACCGCCGTCGAAGCGGTCGGCGGCACCGAGCGGCCCGGCCAGGTGACCATGGCCGAGGCAGTGCACAAGTCGATCAGGACCGGCGAGCATCTGGCCGTCCAGGCGGGCACGGGCACCGGAAAGTCGTTGGCGTACCTGGTTCCCGCGGTGCGCCACGCGATCGAGACCGGCCGGACCGTCGTGGTCTCCACGGCGACCATCGCGCTGCAGCGCCAACTGGTCGACCGCGATCTCCCGCGGTTGGCCAAAGCGTTGAAGGCGTCGATCGGGCGCGAGCCGACGTTCGCGATCTTGAAGGGCCGCCGCAACTACCTCTGCCTGCACCGGCTGGACACTGGCGCACCAGAAGAGCCAGACGACGGCGGGCTGTTCGACCCGTTCGCGGTGTCGGCGCTCGGCAGGCACGTCAAAAGGCTCTTCGAATGGTCCTCCGAGACCGAGACGGGCGACCGCGACGAGCTGGTGCCGGGCGTGACCGACCAGGCGTGGCGCCAGGTTTCCGTGTCCGCCAAGGAATGCCTCGGCAAGGACAAGTGTCCGTTCGGCACGGACTGCTTCGCCGAACTGGCCAGGGCCGAGGCCGGGCGGGCCGACCTCGTGGTCACCAACCACGCGCTGCTGGCGATCGACGCCCTGCAGGGCTACCAGGTCCTGCCCGAGCACGACGTGGTGATCATCGACGAGGCGCACGAACTGGTCGACCGGGTCACGTCGGTCGCGACCGCCGAGCTAACCGCGGGCATGGTCTCCGCGGCGGTCAAACGCTGCGGCCGTCAGATCGCGGAGGACATCGTCGACCGCTTGGAAGAAGCCAGCGAAGGCATCAAGGAGATCTTCGACGACCTTCCCCAGGGCCGCCTGGACGATCTGCCGCGCCCCCTTCAGGGTGTCCTGACGGTGACACGCGACGCCGCGCACGCCTGCATCACGGCGCTCGGACCGGACCGTTCGTCACAAGACGTCGAGTCGACAACCGCGCGGCGCCAAGCCATCGCGCTGCTTGAGGAAATCCACGACACCGCAGTCCGGGTGCTGGAGTCGTTCGACGCCGATACCGCACAGCGTCGTGACGTCGTGTGGCTCAGTTCAGACATGATCGGCGGCAACCCGCGTCCGCCGACACTTCGCGTCGCACCGCTGGGCGTCGCCGGGTTGCTGCGCGAGCGCTTGTTCGGTGAATGCACCACGATCCTGACGTCCGCGACTCTGACGCTCGGCGGCTCGTTCGACGCCCTGGCTCGTTCATGGGGCCTGCCCGTCGAGCAGCGGCCCGCGCAGAAGGCCGAGGGCACGGCCACCGATGTCACGCCGCCCGCGGACAACGACGTGCCGCACTGGTCGGGGATCGATGTCGGGTCGCCGTTCACCCATGAGAAAAGCGGGATTCTGTACGTGGCGCGGCATCTTCCGCCGCCTGGCCGCGACGGCCTGCAACCGGCGTTCTTCGACGAGCTCGAAGGCCTGGTGAACGCGGCAGGTGGCCGGACGCTCGGGTTGTTCTCGTCCATGCGCGCGGCCAGGCAGGCCGCCGACGAGCTCAGGGAGCGCCTGGACTTCCCGATCTTGTGCCAGGGCGAGGATTCCACGTCGCTGCTGGTCAGCAAGTTCGCCGAGGACGAGGCCACGTGCCTGTTCGGGACGTTGTCGCTGTGGCAGGGCGTCGACGTGCCCGGGTCTTCGCTGCAGTTGGTGGTCGTCGACCGGATTCCGTTCCCGCGCCCGGACGATCCGCTGGCGTCAGCTCGGCAACGAGCGGTCGAGGCGCGCGGCGGGAACGGCTTCCTCACTGTCGCCGCGACGCACGCGGCGCTGCTGCTGGCGCAAGGCGCGGGCCGGTTGCTGCGGTCGAACGACGACAAGGGCGTCGTGGCGATCTTGGACTCGCGGCTGGCGACCGCCCGGTACGGAGGTTTCCTCCGGGCGTCGTTGCCACCATTTTGGACGACCTACGACCAGTCAGTTGTACGAGGTGCATTGGCCAGACTTAATAGTTGAACCACCTTCCCATTGTCGTCCGTACCAACCTACGGAGGCATCGCGGAAGGTGAGGGAGACAGCCGTATGGGGTCGCACCGGGAGCATGAGCCACGCCCACTCAACCGGAAAGTCCTCGTTGGACTCGTGATCGGTGTGACGGTGTCGGCCACCCTCACCGCGGTGGCCACGACGAACGAGTCACCGGTGGCGCACGAGACCGTCGAGGTTGGATCGTCCACTCCGCTTGAGCCGACAATGCGCAAGGACGTGCAGCTCACGCCTGACGAAGCCAAAGCGCGGGCGCGTGAGGAAGCTCCGCTCAGCAAGACGGTCGACGGGCTGCGCCGGAAACTCGGGGTCGCGTACGCGGGCGCCTGGTACGACAACACCAAGCGCAAGCTCATGGTCGGAATCATCGACCGTCAGTACATCGGCGAGGTGCAGCGTGCGGGCGCCGAGCCCCGGATGATGAAGAACAACCTGGCCGGGCTGACGGGCCAGAAGACCAGGATCGACCGCATGGCCCAGTCCGCGCCGCCGTCGGTGGTGTCCTGGTACGTCGACCCGACCACCAACAGTGTGGTGATCGAGTCCAAGAAGGACGCGCCGGCGGAGGCGTTCATCGAAAAGGCCAAGGGCGGCGGCGATCTCGTCCGCGTCGAGTGGACCGAGCGGGCGGCCCGTCCTCTGGTGGACGTGATCGGCGGCCGCGGCTTCACCGTCGGCGACGCCCGTTGCTCGATCGGGTTCTCCGCGAGCGGTCCCGGCGGCTCGAAGCACTTCATCACCGCGGGCCACTGCACCGCGGCCGGTGGCGTGGTCCTCAACAACGGCCTCGAATTCGGCCGGGTCAACGCGGGCACGTTCGACACGGACGGCGATTTCGGCCTGGTCGACGTGACGGACCCGACCGCGCAGACACCGGCCGCCGTCGACACACGTGACGGTGGCCCGATCACCGTGACCGGCACCGAGGTGGCGCCGGTCGGAGCGTCGGTGTGCCGGTCCGGTGCGACGACCGGCTTCGCGTGTGGCGAGATCACCGCGATCGACGAGACCGTGAACTACGGCGAGGGCCGGATCGTCCGTGGCCTGACGCGGACTTCGGTGTGCGCCGAGCCTGGCGACTCCGGCGGGCCGTTCGTCAGCGGCACCCAGGCTCAGGGCGTCACCTCCGGCGGGATCGGCGACTGCGCCACCGCGGGCACCACGTTCTTCCAGCCGATCAACGAGGCCGCGACCAAACTCGGCGTCACCGTGGTGACCGGATAGATCCGCTGGTCAACGTGGGTGGCGCATCAGGTGCGCCATCTTCCGGGACAAGGCCGGGCGCACCCTCGAACGCAAGCGGCGGATCGTCCTAGCGGAACGCGAGCACGCGATTCTGACTGACACGCGAGGCAAAACCGCTGGTCAACTGAGGTGGCGCGTCAGGCGCGCCACTGGGCCAGGACGGTGACCGTGCCCGGGTCGACCTCGGTGAATCCGGCGTCGCGGACGGCGATCACCCGGTGGTCCCGCCACGCGGCGCCGGGGTCGTTGCCGGGGTGCAGCGTCGCCCATTGGTCCTTGGCCGGCGTCCGGACCGCGCACCGGAAGCCGTTCTCGGTCCAGGCTTTGATGTCCGATTCGTCGAGTAGGGCGGCGAGCAGCATGCTTGCGTGGCCCACCTGCGCGGCCGCCTTGCCCGCGGTCAACGGCACGTCCGGGTTCAGCCAGAGGACCGGCACGCCGTCCGGGATCTGGCCGGGCTCGTCGGCGGGCAGTTCGCTGCCGGAGATCTGCAGGCGGCTGATCTCCTTGGGCGTCTCGACGACCAAGCCAGGAACCAGTGCGCGCGCCTCGGCGCCGTCCACCTCGACCGTCACGCCCGGAAACGCTTGCGCGGCCTGCCAATGCGCGCCGCGCGCACGGCGGGAGACCTTCCGGATGTGCCCTGAGATCCACGCACTGACTGGCTCGTGCCACTCGCCTTCCGGCTCGGCTCGTGGGTCGAGGCACACCGCGATCGCCGCCGCGGCCGCTGCCTCGAGCAACGCCGTGCGACTCGGGACTGGGTCGCGTTCGATCCGCAGAATCACGGGCATCGCCCGGACCAACTCGGGCGCGGTCTCGACCTGGTTGGTCTGGTCCGCCGGAAGAGCCAGCCACGACGCATAGCGGGCGGCCAGTGGAGCCAGGATGCTCACAGCCGTTCGCCGTCGATTCCGTCGGCCGCGTCGGCGGCCTCGACCTCGGCGCGGGTCACCCCGAGCACGAACAGGACAACGTCCAAGTACGGGTGGGACAGCGCGGTGTCGGCGACCTCGCGCAGCGCCGGCTTGGCGTTGAACGCGATCCCCAGACCGGCCGCGGACAGCATGTCGATGTCGTTGGCCCCATCGCCCACGGCGACGCATTGAGCTAGCGGCACGTCCGAGTCTTCGGCGAAGCGCCGCAGCGCGACCGCTTTGCCTGGCCGGTCGATGACCTCGCCGACCACGCGGCCGGTCAGTTTGCCGTCGACGACCTCGAGTTCGTTGGCCGCGCAGAAGTCCAGGCCCAATTCGTCGACCAAGCGCTGAATCACCCGGGTGAATCCGCCGGACACGACACCGCATCGGAACCCGAGCCGCTTGAGCGTGCGAACCGTCGTACGGGCACCCGGCGTGAGCTCGAGCGCGCCGGACACCTCGTCCAGCACCGATTCGGGCAGGCCCGCCAGAACAGCCACCCGCCGGTTCAGCGACTCGGTGAAGTCGATCTCGCCGGCCATCGCGGCGTCGGTGATCTGCTTGACCTGGTCCTCGCAGCCGGCCTTGGCGGCGAGCATCTCGATCACTTCGCCCTGGATCAGTGTGGAGTCCACGTCGAACACGATCAGCCGCTTGGCCCGCCGGGTCAGGCCTTCCCGCTCGACCGCGACGTCCAGGCCCACCCGGGAAGCCACCTCGACGAGGGCGTTGCGCAGCAGGCCGTCCGCTTCTGGCGTGTCGTCCGCGACCGAGACGTGCAGCTCAAGCCCGGTGACCGGGTAGTCGGCCACGCGCCGGATGGCGTCGATGTTGACGCCCAGAGCGGCCATCCGCCTGGCGACCTCGGTGAACGCCCGCGCCGTGACGGGCCTGCCCAGGACGATCACGGCATGCGTGGAACCGACCCGGGCCGGGGTCAGGGTGTCGGCGCCGATCTCGACATCGACCTGCATGGTCACCGACGCCATCGCCTGCTCGACGAGTTCCTGCAGGCCTTCGGGGTCGTGGTCCGTGCCGACCAGCACACCGAGCACGAGCTGGCCGCGGATCACGACCTGCTCGACGTCGAGGACCTCGACGCCGTGCCGCGTGAGCACCGCGAAAAGCACCGAGGAGACACCGGGCTTGTCCGGGCCGCTCACCGTGATGAGTACAGGCGTGCTTGATGGACCGGGCAAGGCGGGCCTCCTCGGCTGACCTCTGCTCGAGTTGCTACTTCTTGTGCGGGTCGCCACCGGTGATCTCGTCCGGCTGGGTCTTCTCCGCGAGGATCTCCGACGGGGTGGCCTTGTGGTTGCCGCCGACGTGCGCCTCCGCGCGATACCGCTCGACCATGTGCGGGTAGTGCAGCTCGAACGCCGGGCGCTCGGACCGGATCCGCGGCAGTTCCTTGAAGTTGTGCCGTGGCGGCGGGGACGAGGTCGCCCACTCGAGCGAGTTTCCGTAGCCCCATGGGTCGTCCGCTTCGGCGATCTGGCCGTAGCGGTAGCTCTTGAACACGTTCCAAATGAACGGCAGCGTCGACGCGCCGAGGATGTAGGCGCCGACCGTGGAGATCGTGTTGAGCGTGGTGAACCCGTCGGACGCGAGATAGTCGACGTACCGGCGCGGCATGCCCTCGTTACCGACCCAGTGCTGGACCAGGAACGTGCCGTGGAAGCCGATGAAGGTCGTCCAGAAATGCAGCTTGCCCAGCGGTTCGTCCATGAACCGGCCGGTGATCTTCGGGAACCAGAAGTAGATTCCGGCGAAGGTCGCGAACACGATCGTGCCGTAGAGCACGTAGTGGAAGTGCGCCACCACGAAGTACGTGTCCGACACGTGGAAGTCGATCGCGGGCGCGGCCAGCAGGATGCCGGTCAGGCCACCGAAGAGGAACGTGACGAGGAAGCCGATGGAGAACATCATCGGTGTCTCGAACGTCAGCTGGCCCTTCCACATGGTCAGGATCCAGTTGAAGAACTTCACGCCGGTCGGGACCGCGATCAGGAACGTCATGAACGAGAAGAACGGCAGCAGCACGGCGCCGGTCGCGTACATGTGGTGCGCCCAGACGGCCACCGACAGCGCGGCGATCGACAGCGTCGCGTAGACCAGCATCTTGTAGCCGAACAGCGGCTTGCGGCTGAACACCGGGATGATCTCGGAGATGATCCCGAAGAACGGCAGCGCGACGATGTAGACCTCGGGATGGCCGAAGAACCAGAACAGGTGCTGCCAGAGGATCACGCCACCGTTGGCCGGATCGAAGACGTGGGCGCCGATATGCCGGTCGGCCAGCAGACCCAGCAGGGCCGCGGTCAGGATCGGGAAGGCGATCAGCACGAGGATCGCGGTGATCAGGATGTTCCAGGTGAAGATCGGCATCCGGAACATGGTCATACCCGGTCCACGCAGGCAGATCACGGTCGTGATCATGTTGACCGCGCCGAGGATCGTGCCGAGACCACTGACCACCAGGCCGGAGATCCACAGGTCCGCACCGACACCGGGCGAATGGATCTTGTCCGACAGCGGGGTGTAGGCGAACCAGCCGAAGTCGGCGGCGCCACCCGGGGTCAGGAAGCCGGAGATCACGATGATCCCGCCGAACAGGTACAGCCAGTACGAGAACGCGTTCAACCGCGGGAACGCCACATCCGGCGAGCCGATCTGCAGCGGCAGCACGAAGTTGGCGAACCCGAACAGGATCGGCGTCGCGTACAGCAGCAGCATGATCGTGCCGTGCATGGTGAACAGCTGGTTGTACTGCTCCTGCGACAGGAACTGCTGTCCTGGCACTGCCAGCTCGGTGCGGATCAGCATGGCCATCGCGCCGCCCACCATGAAGAAGGCGAACGCGGTGACCAGGTACATGATCCCGATCTGCTTGTGGTCCGTAGTGCGGAACAACCGCAGGAGGTACGAACCCTTGACCGTCTTACCCGCCGGGAACGGTCGAGTCGCGATCGGCTTGGGGGCTACCGCCGTCACTTCCGTGCCTCCAGTGGTGGTTCTCGTTCGGGGCCGCGCCAAGACAGCTGTCCGGGCGACGTCTGGATACTATCCCCCGCTACATATGTGGGCGCGCGAGGGGAGCCAACCACATCGTTCGAGCCTGCGACTCGTCGGATGTGTCACAGTCTCAGCCGGTTTGGGCTAGTGAGCTGGGACGACGGCGTACTGCCTGAGCGTCAGGTCGGTGTAGGTGACCGGCCCGCGCGGACCAGGCACCTTGTCGATGTTGATCCCGGTCTCCGGCACCGCGAGCAGCTTGAACCCGTCGAGCAGCCTGGTCGTGGCGTTCCAGAACACGCCGGTCCCTGTGTACGCGTCCATGAACGCGTCGGCCGTCGCTGAGTTCTCCGTCACGATGCCCGCGGCCAGGCCCGAGGTCTTCTCGTTGGCCACCTGCGCCGCTTGGACGGCGTCGTCGACCGGGGAGACGGTCACGGTCGCCTCACGATCGGAGTCCAGCGCCCACTCGTAGCCGATCGGGTGGTCGTGCGGCGGCAACGAGGCCCGCACGCCTGCCTTCTCCAATGTCTCCAGAACGCTGTGAAGCACATCTGCATAGATGGCGGAGTCGATCAGCAGCAGGTTGAGCCGGTTGCACACGCCGAGCCGGTCGAGACTGCGCGCGATCAGGTCGTGCGCCTTGGCCAGGTCCGCGCCGCCGTCCACGTACAGCACGCCGCCGCCGTCCGCGTGGGCCAGCGTCCGCACGCCGTGTTTGGCGGCTTCGAAACCCAGCTCACGGGTGCTGTCGCCGCTGCCGCGCAGGATCACCAGCGGGACCAGGTCGGGAAAACGGACCAGGGCCGCGGCCGCCGCCCGGTCGGCGCTCGGCACGAGCTGGATGGCCGCGGGGTCGATCCCGGCGTCCTGCAGAGCAGGCGCGATGACCTCGCGGACCAGGGCGGTGGCCGAGCCGAGCGCGGCCGAACCGGTACGCAGGACGCCCGCGTTGCGGGACTTGATCAGCTGCGACGCGACATCGACCGTGACGTTCGGCCTGGCCTCGTAGTTGGCGCCGATCACACCGACCGGCCTGCGGCGCTCGACCAGCTTCAGCCCGTCCGGCAGGTCACGGATCGGGGTCTCGCGTTCCGGATGCGGCACGCCCGCGAGCAGGACCAAAGAATCGGCCATGGCGGCCAAACGCGCCTCGGTGATGGTCAGCCGGTCCAAGAGGCCCGAGCTCATCCCACCGGCTTTCGCGGCCTCGACATCCTGGGCGTTGGCCGCCAGCACCGCGTCGGCACTGGCCCGCAGCCGCTCGGCCATTCCGGTCAGCGCGGCGTCGATGGCCTGCTCGGATGCCGTGGCCAGAGAGGGCGCCGCCTGTTTCGCTGCGCGTGCGCAAGCCTCGACAACCTGGTCAACCACCGTGTTCTCCTCTCCAACGAGGTGACTAGTCTGCCGCACGGGGTGGCACCATCCCATGGGAGGCGAAACACAAGTCCACTGGAGGCGTCGTGACGGAGTTCGTGGGCCTGCAGCGGACCGCTGAACGGATCGCTGCCGGCGAAACGAGCTCGGTCGATCTCGTCACCGAGGCACTTGACCGGATCGAGAAGGCACAGCCCAGCCTGAACGCGTTCCGGCGGCTGCGCCGGGAAGCCGCCCTCGCCGAGGCCGCGCAGGCCGACGAGCGCATCGCCGCCGGTGAGCGGGCGCCGTTGCTCGGGGTGCCGATCGCGGTCAAGGACGACACGGACATCAAAGGCGAGCCGACGGCGTTCGGCTGCGCCGGCGAATTCCCGCTCAAGGGCGCGGACTGCGAGATCGTCCGCCGGTTGCGCCAGGCCGGTGCGGTCATCGTGGGCAAGACCAACACCCCGGAGTTCGGCCAGTGGCCGTTCACCGAGGGGCACGCTTTCGGAGCCACCCGAAATCCCTGGGACATCGGCTACACGCCCGGCGGCTCGTCGGGCGGGTCGGCCGCCGCCGTGGCCGCGGGCCTGGTTCCCGCGGCGACAGGTTCGGACGGCCTCGGCTCGATCCGGATCCCGTCCGCATGGACCGGGTTGGTGGGCGTGAAGCCAACCCGCGGGTTGGTGCCGAGCGATCCGTTGCCGGATATGTGGAACGGTCTCGCGACGCACGGACCGCTCGCCAGGACGGTCGAAGACGCGGCTCTTCTGCTGGACGTCCTGGCTGCGACGGGCACCCGGATGCGGGATGGCGCGAAAAGTGCGCCAGGCCGGTTGCGGATCGCCTTGGCGCTGCAGGTTCCGTTCACGTTGCTGCCCGCCCGGCTGGAACCGGAGGTGCGCTCGGCCGTGGTCCGGCTCGGCCGTGTGCTGGCTCGGCTCGGGCATGAGGTCACTTTGGCGAGCCCGCATTACGGGCTGGTCGGGCTCGGCGTCTTCGCGCGTTCGCTCGAAGGCCTGAAGGGCGCGGCCCAAGAGGTCCCGGACATGCGCCTGCTCGACGTGCGTACGCAGCAGAACCACAGAATGGGGCGGGCGCTCTCGCCCCTGGTCAAACTTTCGCGCCTGCACGAACGGTTCGAGCGTCGCCGGGTTGGCCGGATCTTTGACAAGGCCGACGTGATCCTGGCGCCGACCACCGCGACTCCGCCAACCCCAGTGGGTCACTACGACGGACTGTCGAACTTCGGCACTACGCGGACGATGATCGCGGCGTGCCCGTACGCGTGGCCGTGGAACATCCTCGGGTTGCCGGGCGTGAATGTGCCCGCGGGACTGACCAGCAAGGGATTGCCGATGGGCGCTCAGCTTGTCGGCGTGGAGAACTCCGAGCCGGTGCTGTTGTCGTTGGCCGCCCAGTTGCAGAAGGAAGAGCGCTGGCAGGACCGCACTCCGCCGGGCATCAGCTGACGCTACGGTTGTCGAGCGGTACGCAGGAACTGTTGCCAGACAAAGGGTTCAAAGGCGCGCTCGGGATCGGTGGTCTTGGAATCGCGCACTGCAACGCGGGTTTCGGCGAAGTCCACCTCAACACAGTCACTACCGCCACCACCGATGTAGCTACTCTTGCGCCACCTGCCTCCCTTCAGGACAGTCCACTCCAACGAGATCTCGCTTGCACGACCGGCAAACTACGATGAGCACCGTTGCCGAGTCCTATGTGGAGGCGCGATGAACGCGCGGCTGATCGACCTGCTGACCGCCGAGCCGGTGCACGTCGGCGACTACGTGGACATGCTCGGCGACGTCGACGAGCCGACCACCGGCCTGGCGCACCGCCTGATGCGCACGAGCTTCGTGCCGAGGATCTACGAGCGCTACTGGCGTCCCGCGCTCGGCCGCGTGGCGAAAGGGCTGAACGGGCCCAGCATGGCCGAGGAGCACCAGTTCGCCGTGGACAACCTCGCCCTGCGCAAGGGCGACGTCGTGCTGGACGTCGCGTGCGGCACGGGCGGTTTCACCAGGGATTTCGCCGGGGTGGTCGGTCCGGAGGGCCTGGCGATCGGGCTCGACTCGTCCACCACGATGCTCACGCGTGCGGTCGCCTTGGACGGCGCGCCTGCCTACCTACGAGCGGACGCCGTGCGGCCACCGTTGCGGGATGAGTCACTCGACGCGGTGTGCTGTTTCGCCGCTCTGCACATGTTCGCTGAGCCGATGGTCGCGCTGGATTCGTTCGCGCGGATTCTCAAGCCGGGCGGTCGGGTCGCGCTGCTGACGAGCGGCCGCCGTAGGTGGCAGCCGATGCGGACGGTGGACACTCTGTTGGGCCACGCCAGCGGGCAGCGCATGTTCGACCGTGGGCAGATCGCAGAAGCTTTGCGCGCCAGGGGCTTCACCGCCGTGGTCGAACGGCACGCCGGAGTCACCCAGCTGGTCGCGGCCCGCAAGGGTGAATGACCTGGCCCGCGTTCGCGGGGCCGAGCACGCTGGCAAAAGTGGCGTCCACTCGGCAGAAGCACCTCAACCAGGCTCTGATGCGCATCCCACGGCGAGCCGAGAGCACCGACCGCGATTCCTTGGCCGCGACCTACGTTTCGGCCGGGTCGTTCTCGGCGATGTTGCACTCGACCGACCATCAAATCCTTTACGGCCGTAGAGGCACCGGCAAAACGCACGCCTTGCTGCACCTCGCGGACCTGCTCACGCAGACCGGAGACCTGGCCGTATACGTGGACCTCCGGACGATCGGCTCGACCGGCGGCCTGTACGGCGACCCTACGGTCAGCGTGGCTCAGCGGGGCACCCACCTTCTCGTGGACACTCTCGAAGCGCTGCATGACGAGCTGTTGTCGACGGCCGTGGAAGGCGACGGGCGCGAGGCTCTGTTGCCCGCATTGGACGCCCTCGCCGAGGCTGCTACATCTGTACAAGTCGTTGGACAAGTGGAGCATGAGACCAAGGTCGGGGACGCATTCTCGCAGCATCATGGCGTCGATCTGGCCACGCGAGGCGCCCGGATCTCGGCCGGCCGGCAAGAGATGGCCAATCGGGAGAGCCGCCTCCGGCGTAGCGGTGTCGAGCAGCACCATGTCGTGTTCGGCCCGCTCAACCGGGCGCTGCGGGACATCGTCCGCGCGCTCGGCGGCTCCCGGTTGTGGCTGCTGCTGGACGAGTGGAGCAGCATCCCGCTGGATCTGCAGCCACTGCTCGCGGACCTCGTGCGGCGCGGGATCCTGCCGGTCGCCGGGTTGACGGTCAAGATCGCGGCGATCGAGCGGCGCTGCCAATTCCGGACCAGCCCAAGAAGCGGCGGGGACTACGTAGGTATCGAGGTGGGCGCCGATGCGGCGCACGCGGCGAGCCTGGACGACTTCCTGCTGTTCGACCACGTTCGCAGCCGTGCCCAGGACTTCTTCGGCCGGCTGTTCCACAACCACGTGAGCCTCCGGCTGGCCGAGATGCTGGGCGAGCCACAGCCCGACGTACTCGACGAGATGTTCAAGCGTGGCGCGTTCAACGAACTCGTCCGCGCCGCGGAAGGCGTTCCCCGAGACGCGATCAACATCGCCGCACTGGCCGCGCAGAACGCCCGCGACGAACCCATTGGCGTCGCGGACATCCGGCGCGCGGCCCGTGACTGGTTCCTGCGCGACAAGCAGACCGCCATCATGGCCAACGAGCCCGCACGGCAAACGCTCCGGCTACTGGTCGACGAGGTCGTCGGCAGGCGCGGATCGAGGACCTTCCTGATAAGCCATGCGGCGTGCGCGGACACGATCGACGAGTTGTACGACGCGCGTCTGCTGCACGTGTTGCGACGTGGCGTTGTCGATCGGCGCCATCCGGGCCAGATGTACGACGGGTTCGCCGTGGACTTCGGCTGCTACGTCTCCCTGCTCCTCGACGGAGGCCTGAGCGGCCAGCCCGCGGACAAGAGCGGCTGGCTGACCTCGGCCAAAGGCATCCCGCCTGCCGGGTTCAACTTCGCCAAGGAAGCCGTCGACCTGGCCAAGCTCGTTTGACCAGCGGCTTTTGACATATGTTCAAGGCGTTGGACAAATGCACAACAGCCCTCACGTGGCGATGACCGATTCCAGCAACCACATGCCGCCGACGGTCATCGCACCGAGGGAGATGAGCATGAACATGGCCACCCAGAACAATCCGGGCGCACCAGTCAGCCGCGCCAGCTGGTCGGCGTCCGAATCTCGCGCCTGCCTGCGCCGCCGTTTCGCCTGCAGCTCCCAGACCGGCCGGACGCCACCGAACAGCAGGAACCACGCGACCAGGCACGCGAACGCGGCCTGCACCTGCGGCGAGGTCACGAGCGACACCGTGACCAGGACGGCACCGGTGAGCACGACCGACAGCACGCCGTACACGTTGCGGATCATGATCAGCACGGCCAGCATCAGCGCGGTCATCACCCACAGCAGCAGGGTGATCTTGCCCGCGATCATCAATGCGGCCAGGCCGAGACCGATGAGGGACGGCGCGACGTAACCCGCGAACGCGGTCAGGACCATGCCGGGGCCAGTGGGCTTGCCTCGTGACACGGTGACACCCGATGTGTCCGAATGCAGGGTGATCCCACGCAGCCGACGGCCCACCAGGACAGCCACCAGTGCGTGACCTGCCTCGTGCACGATCGTGATCACGTTGCGGGCCAGCCGCCACGGCTCCCCGGACAGCACGAGCAGCAGGGCCGCCGCGCCGGTCACCAAGGTCACCGCGGTGGGTGGGTCCGGCTGCGTGCCGAACAGCTCATCCCAGAAATCCACCGCGACACCTCACCACACCCCGTGTTGGCGGCCGGTGAACTCGCAGGTCAATGCAGGTGGCGCGGCCAGGCGACCTAGGCTGTGGGTGACCAGCCGAAGAAAGGAAGCCAGCGGAAGGGCGACCGGCACTCCAGAATGTCTCGCACCATGCTCAAAGGACAAAACACGACGACGACCGTCGCGCGCGCCCGGCCGTACCTGCAAGCCGTCGGCGTTTTCCTGCTGGTCCGGCTATCCGGTCTGGTCGTGCTCGCAATACTGGCCGGCAACCGTCACCGCGAGCTGTTCGACGTGTTGAAGTCGTGGGACGGCGACTGGTACCTGGCAATCGCGCAGAACGGTTACGACAACGTTCCGGCGCGGTTCGTCGACGCGGCCGGGCAACGAACGCCGACCACACCGCTCGCGTTCTTCCCGCTATATCCGATGCTCATTCGCGTTGTCTCGCCCATCACCGGTTCGGATAGCGTGGCCGCGGCTTTGCTCGTCAGCCTGATCGCCGGGTGTGCCGCGGCCGCGGGCATCTTCCGGGTGGCGCGGATCGTCGACCAGAGGCCGAAGACCGGGCTGTTGCTGGTCGCATTGTGGGGCGGCGCGCCAATGGCCATCACGTTGTCGATGGCGTACACCGAGGCCCTTTTCACCGCGCTGGCCGCATGGGCCCTTGTCGGTGTGCTGGAACGAAACTGGCTGCTGGCCGGGGCCTGCACCGCGGCCGCCGGGCTGGTCCGCCCGTCGGCGTCGGTGCTGGTCGGCGTGGTCGCGCTCGCCGCGATCGTCGCGGTGTTCCGGGAAGGCAAGTCCTGGCAGGCCATGGTGTGCGCGGTGATCAGCCCGATCGGCCTGTTCAGCTGGTGGGGATACGTGGCCAAGCAGACCGGCAGCCTGACCGGCTGGTTCGACATCCAGCGGCAGGGCTGGTTCAGCTACTTCGACGGCGGCAGGCAGACGGCGCAATTCTTCGCCGACATCCTGGACACCGGCAATTCCGTGATGGAAACCGTCACGATGCTGCTGGTGATCGGCGCCGTCGTGCTGACCTTCTTGATCGTTTTCTCGCGGATGCCGTGGCCGTTGTGGCTCTACGGCGGCGGAACCGTGTTCATGGTGCTGGTCACCGCGGGGATCACGTATTCCAAGGCCAGGTTTCTCATCCCGGCGTTCCCGCTGCTGATCCCGGTCGCGCAGGGCCTGGCCAACCGCAAGCGCCACACGATGATCGCCGCGGCCGTGGCGTTCGTCCTGTTCGGCAGCTGGTTCAGCGCCTATTCGCTGACCGCTTGGACGCTCGCCATCTGACCCACGCGGCCCATCAGCGCGGATACCATCGCGACCATGTCGCCCAGTACCGAGCTCACCGTCGGTGAGCTGGCCAGACGTGCCGGTGTCCCCGTTTCGACGTTGCACTTCTACGAGGCCAAGGGGCTGATCTCGAGCCGGAGAACGGCGGGCAACCAGCGCCGGTTCCGCCGGGACACGCTGCGCCGGATCGCCTTCATCCGGATCGGCCAACGGGTGGGCATCCCGCTGAACACCATCGCCGAAGTCCTCGGCCAACTGCCGGAAGGCCGCGTGCCCAACCGCGCCGACTGGGCCCAGGTGTCCGAGTCCTGGCGGGCCAAACTGGACGTGCGGATCGAGCAACTGCTGCAGCTACGCGACGACTTCGCCGACTGCGTCGGCTGCGGTTGTCTTTCGCTGGACCGCTGCGCCCTGGCCAACAAGGACGACCAGCTCGCGGCGCACGGGGCAGGACCCCGCAGGTTGATCGAGGCCCGCACACGGCAATCCGCGGACTCGCTGCCCTCAGGCGAGTCCGCGGATTGCGATCCGTGTGGTGTCATTCCCACCGGAACAGACGGCTGCTGATGAACCCGAGCCCCAGCGTGTAGGCAAGCAGCACCACGAGGTGCAGTGGCTCAGGAAACGAGCCTTCCCACGCCCGCAGCATCGCCTGAGAGCCCGCGCCCAGCGGCGAGAAATCGGAGATGTGCCGCACAACCTCGGGCATCAGCGGCCCGGGCGTCCACACGCCGGCCAGGAAGGCCAACGGGAAGAACGCCATGGTGCCGATGCCGTTCGCGGCCTTGCCGGTCGGTGCCAGCGCGGAGATCAGCAGGCCGACCGCGAACATCGCCGTGACGCACAACAGGAAAGCCACCACGAAACCGAGGAAGTGACGCGGGAACGGCACGTCGAACGCCAACCCGGCCAGCGCGAGCACACCCGCGGTGATCGTTGTCAGCGACGCCAGGTTCACGATGCCCTGCGCCAGCATCAGTGAGACCGGACGGACCGGTGTCACGGCCAGCCGACGCAGAATGCCGCGCTCCCGGTAGGTGGCCAGCACGCTGGTCAGCGCGTTGAGCGCCATCATCCCGATGACCATCGTGACGATCGGGGGCAGGTAGTAGTCGATGAACCGCCCGCCGCCGAAGTCCTCGCTGGGGCTGCTGGTCGACGGGAGCAGCCCGAAGATCATCACCAGCAGGACCGGGATGAACGCCACGAAGATCATCCCAGGATCCCGCAGCATCAACCGGAACTCACTGCCCGTCAGCTTGCCGAGCCCGGTCAGCGCGCCGTCCCCTGCTGTGGCCGTCTTGGTGTGGCTCATTTCTTGCGCCTTGTCCATGACCTGCGTACTCATGACTCCTCCACCAGCCGTCGCCCGGTCAGCGCGACGAACGCGTCTTCCAAGTTCGTTTGTTCGATCCGAAGGTCGAGCGGGATCACGTTGCGGCTCGCCAACGTGCTGCTCACCGCGTGCAGCAGGTTGCCGTTGCCGGTCACGACGACCTGGCTCGCTGTGTGCGCCACCTTCATGACCTCGGGCAGGTCGGTCAGCAGCCGGTCGTCGAAGTCGGCCGACGCGCGGAACCGCAGCCGCTGCCCGCCACCGTCCACACGGGACACCAGGCCGGCCGGGGTGTCGAGTGCGACGACACGGCCCGCGTCAACCAGGGCAAGGCGGTCGCAGAGGCGCTCGGCTTCCTCCATGAAGTGGGTGACGAGCACGACCGTCACTCCCCTGTCGCGGATCTGCTCGACCAACTGCCAGGTGTCCCGCCGGGCCTGCGGGTCCAGGCCCGTGGTCAGCTCGTCCAGGAACGCGATCTCCGGGTTGCCGACCAGCGCCAACGCGATCGCCAGCCGCTGCTGCTGACCGCCGGACAGCTTCTTGTACTGCGTGCGGCGCTTGCTGGTCAGGCCCAGGTCGTCCAGCAGCTTGTCGCCGTCGGCGGGGTTCGGATAGAACGACGAGTAGAGGTCCATCGCCTCGGCCACCCGCATCTTCTCCGGCAGCTCGCTTTTCTGCAGCTGAACTCCGACTCGCCGGCGCACTTCCCAGCCGTCCCGCCGCGGATCGAATCCGAGCACGGAAATGCTGCCACTGTCCGGAACTCGCAATCCTTCGACGCATTCGACGGTCGTTGTCTTGCCCGCACCGTTCGGTCCGAGAATCCCGAATATCTCGCCGCGCTCGACCGTGAAAGAAACGTCGTCCACCGCGACCTGATCGCCATATCGCTTATGCAGGTTCGCGACCTCGATGACCGCCATTCCCCGCTCCCCTCGAACGTTTGCTGTCTGCTCGCTTTCGATGGACAGAACGCTATTCGTGAAACGGGCCGGTGCGTATCCGCCTGGAACCAAACCTGGGGTGGGGCTAGCTATACCCCGCACCTACGCCTGTGAGTAGTGCGTGGTCCCGCAGGGATCAGCGAGACTTACCCGGTGCTGCGCGAACATGCCCTTGCCCTGGTCCGTGGGCTGGCGCTGTTCGCGCTGTCCCTGCTGGCCACGGTGCAGAGCGTGGCCGCGGTCGTCGTGTCGTGCGTCGGGGTTCTCGCCGGGTTCAAGTGGGAACGGTGGCTGCAGAACCTGGTCAGACAGTTGGTGGCGCGCTGGACGGGCCTGGACATCCCGGTTCCGTACTGGCCGAGGCCGGGGCCGCCGCAGCCAGACCGGGACGGGTGGTACCGCTGGGGCAAGCAGCTGTACCGCGAGCCCGGGCCGGTCGCGCGGATGGAACGGTTCGAGTGGTTGCTCAAGGACCCGGCCACGCACCGCGACCACTTGTGGGCCGTGGCGGCCCCGTTGACCAGCGGGTTCACTGTGGGCCTGCCGGTCGTTCTGGGGGTGGCCGGTTTTCTGGTCCACCCGCTGGCGGCATTGCCTGGCGTCTTGGCCGGCCTTGCGGCCGCACCCGCCACGCTGCGGCTTTACAGCCGATGGACTGGCGCACTTCTTGGGCCATCCGGCCGGACCAGCCGCAGCACGTTCTGGTCCTGGGTGACGGCGCGTGGAAGCGACCAGCTGAAGCTCGCGGCCACCTTCGGGCTGTCGCTGGCCGGTGTCCCGGTGATCGGGGTAGCGGCCGTGGCGATCGCCGGATTCCTCGGACCTCTGGGCCCTCGCTACCAACCGGCCCGGGTGTTCGTCCGGGCCCGTCGAAGGCTGATCAGCAACTGGTCAGGCGTACCGATTGCAGACCCGTACCTGCCGATGCCGCCACCGCCAACGCCTCGGCCGGACGGCAAGTACCAGCACGGCCGGATGCTGTACGACTCGCCGCACATCATCGTCTACACGCAGACCGCCAAGACCTTGCTCAAGGACAAGGCCACCTGGCGTGACGTGCTGTGGCTGATCCTGGATCCCCTGGTCACGCTCGTGCTCGCGGCCCTGCCGGTGGTCCTGGTCGTTGTCGGGTTCTTCGGCTACTTCTGGACTTGGGTGTGGTCGCGCCCGATTTCCCTGATCGCCGGCTCCGACATCGGCGAGGACTGGGCCTACCTCGGCGACGTCATCCCGTCGCTGCGTGACCTGCCTGGCTGGATCACGCCGGTCACCGGGCTGGTGGCGGCCGTGGTGGGCCTGCTGGTCAGCGAAGCCTGCCTCAAGGCGCACGGCTACTGGAGCAGGTGGCTGCTGGGGCCGACCAAGTCCGCTGAGCTGGCACAACGCGTGGCCCACCTGAGCGAGACCCGATCGGACGCCACCGACACCCAGGCCGCCGAGCTGCGCCGGATCGAACGCGACCTGCACGACGGGGCCCAGGCCAGGTGGGTGGCCATGGGATTGAACCTCAGCGTGGTGGAGCGGCTGATCGACCAGGACCCGGCCGCGGCGAAGAAACTCGTGGCCAGCGCGCGCGACGCGTCCGCCGAGGCGCTTGTCGAACTGCGCCAGTTGGTCCGCGGGATCCTGCCGCCGGTGCTCGCCGAGCGCGGCCTTGGCGACGCCGTGCGAGCGTTAGCACTGGACAGCGCGCTGCAAGTGCACGTGGCCGTCGCAATTCCTGGCCGCGTCGACGCGCCAGTCGAGGCCGCGGTGTACTTCGCGATCAGCGAGCTGCTCACCAACGCGGCCAAGCACGGCCATGCCGAGCACGTCAGCGTCGACCTGCGGTTCGTCGACGGCACACTGCGGGTGACGGTCGCCGACGACGGTCGGGGCGGAGCGGATCCCGCAGGTGGCAGCGGCCTGCAGGGCATCCAACGGCGACTCGCTACATTCGACGGTGTATTCGCCGTCACCAGCCCGCCGGGCGGCCCGACCACCGTGACCTTGGAGGTCCCGTGCGCGTTGTCCTCGCCGAGGACCTCTACCTCCTCCGAGACGGCCTGACGCTGCTGCTGGAGGCCAACGGGTTCGACGTGGTCGCCGCCGTCTCGACCGGCCCTGAGCTGGTCAAAGCCCTTGATGAGCAGAATCCGGACGTGGCCGTCGTGGACGTCCGGCTGCCGCCGACGTTCACCGACGAAGGCCTGCAGGCGGCCTTGGCGGCGCGCCGCAAAGTGCCTGGTTTGCCGGTACTTGTGCTTTCCCAGCACGTCGAACAGTTGTACGCGCGGGAACTGCTGGCAGATGGCGCCGGGGCGATCGGCTATCTGCTGAAAGACCGCGTGCTCAATTCGGACCAATTCATCGACGCGGTCCGCCGGGTCGCCCAGGGCGGCACCGCGATGGACCCGGAGGTCATCTCCAAACTGCTGGCCAGCAACGCGCGCCACGAGCCGCTCGCCGAGCTCAGCCCGCGGGAACGCGAGGTCCTTGAGCTGATGGCCAGCGGAAAGTCGAACGCCGCGATCGCCGCGCAGCTGTTCGTCAGCGAGGGCGCGGTCGGCAAACACACGGCGAACATCTTCAGCAAGCTGCGGTTGATCCCGTCAGACGACACCAACCGGCGGGTGCTCGCCGTGCTCGCCTACTTGAACAGCACGGAAACATAAACGCAGGTAGACAGCCGTGGCGCAGTTTCTCGACCACAGCGCAGTGCTCAGCGGCGGAAGAGGGGCCCAGTTCCGGTCTCGCGGCACGTGACATGGCTGGTCAGAAGGGGCGGCGCACTTCCGAGGCCACCCGGGCGGGCCGAACACGCCATTCCCGATCGTCAGCCCTGGTCAGAGGCGGTGGCGTACTTCCGCGGCCAGGACCGCCGCCTGGGTGCGCCTGCGTAGCCCGAGCTTGCCGAGCAGGCTGGAGACGTAGTTCTTGACCGTCTTCTCCGCCAGGTTGAGCCGCTCGGCGATCTGCCGGTTGGTCAGGCCTTCGCCGATCAGCCGCAGCACCGACCGTTCCCGCCGGGTCAGCGCGTGCAGCGGATCACGGGCCTGCTCGGGCTGGGGTTCCTCGGAAAGCCTCCCACCAGCGCCGACGATCCTGATGGCGCTGGTCAGCTCGGCTCCGGCGACGTGCTTGGGCACCACTCCGGCCGCGCCTGCCTCGATCGCGGCGGTCATGGTTTCCGGGTCGACGAACGGGGTCAGCATCAGACACCGCACCTCCGGGCAGCGCAGCTGTAGGTCCCGGCACAGTTGGACGCCGTCGCCGTCCGGCAGCCGGACGTCCAGCACGGCCACGTCGGGGAGCTGCTCGGGGACCTGGGCCAACGCCTCGACCACCGTGCCTGCCTGGCCGACCACCCGCATGTCGGTCTCGTCGGCGAGCAAGGACACCAGGCCACGCCGGACCAGTTCATGATCATCGACGATGAAGACGCTGGTTGTCACGGTTTCAGCCACGGGCTAGTCGGTGCGCCGCGCGACACACTCAGATGTGCCGCGCGGCGCACCCGCGCCCGGTCGAGCGACGCGGCCCTGCCCCGCGTCGCTCGACCGCCGGTGCCTTCAGCACCGGGGGTCTCGCGAGGTACTACGCAACGACTCCGCGGTGACGGAATTCTGTCGATCAAAATAACCGCAAAAGAATTCGACCTCACCAGAACTCGACCGAGTCGCAACGTCTCCCACGCTACGTTTTTCGTTTGAGGGCGGCCCATCTGACCGAGGTTCACTCGAATGGCGGAAGTTAGTGTCCGCCGTACCGCCGTTACAGTGAAACGCCTGATATCAGTTGAGATTCTCACCACATGGGACACGGGCCGAATGGCCCTCCCGGGCCCGTGTCACGGGGTAGATGCTTCCATCGAAACATCCAAGAAATATGTTCAATTAACAACTACTCGACATCGAGACGGCCCCTGCGCTGGGACGTGGCGGGCCGATCGGGGGTGTGGTAATGCCGGTCCCGGACGCACGAACGCGTACCGACGACTACTGGCAGGAGTGCATCAAGATCCGGCCGACGCTGGTCCGGATCGCCGCCCGGCGTTGCGCGGCACCGGTGGACCCCGATGACATCGTCAACGAGGCCCTGATCCGCGGGGCCGAATTCGACGACCTGGACATGAGCAGGATCGAACAGTTCCTGGTCTCCACAGTCACCCGGCTGTGCGCGGATGAGGCCAGGCGTCGCACAGTGGCCACCCGGATGGCCAATCACCCCAGGCTGGTGCCACCGTCCGCCGAGGACCCGGCGGAGTTCGCCTGTGACAAGGCCGAGGCCCAGTGGCTCGCGATCCGGATCCTCGCTTTGCCCCGCCGCGACCGTGCTTTGGTCGACATGCTCGCGGACGGAATGCCGCACAGCGAGATCGCACGTGAACTCGGCACGACGACCCAGGGCGCGCATTCGGCGCTCTACCGGTTGCGCAAGCGGATCGGCGCGTATCGACCGATTGGTTGATGCCCGTATCCGCCACTCCGATGGCTGGTGAGGCGATCCGGGAACACGCCCGCGCAACGCATGCTGCGTGGCATGTCAGTCATCGAGGTGTCCAACCTGCACAAGAGGTACCGCGACAAGATCGCGGTACGGGATGTGTCCTTCACCGTGGCCGAGGGTGAGATCTTCGGCATCCTCGGCCCCAATGGCGCGGGCAAGACGACCACCGTCGAGTGCGTGGCCGGCCTGCGGGTCCCCGACAGCGGCACGATTCGCGTGCTGGGCAAGGACCCCCGCCGCGACGCATCGGAACTGCACACCCAAGTTGGCGTGCAATTGCAGGAAAGCCATCTGCCGGAACGGCTGAAGGTGTGGGAGGCGCTGCACCTCTACGCCTCGTTCTACCCGGACCCGGCCGACTGGGAGCGCCTGATCGACGAGTGGGGCATGTCCGAAAAACGCGCCACCCCCTACGGCAAGCTCTCCGGCGGCCAGAAGCAGCGGCTGTTCATCATGCTCGCGCTGGTCGGCCGGCCACGCGTGGTGTTCCTGGACGAACTGACCGCCGGCCTGGACCCGCAGGCGCGCCGTGAGACGTGGGAGCTGATCGAACGGCTGCGGCAGACCGGCGTGACCGTCGTGCTCGTCACCCATTTCATGGAAGAGGCCGAACGGCTCTGCGACCGGCTGGCCCTGATCGACGACGGCACCGTCGTGGCCACCGACACCCCACGCGGCCTGGTGTCGCGATTGGACAGCCGTCAGGTCATCCGTTTCCGTGCCGACCACCCGTTCGACGAGGGCCTGCTCACCGCGATCCCCGAGGTCAGCCAGGTGGCGCAAAACGGCAGCCACGTGGTGGTGACCGGCCGGGGCGACCTGCTCTACGCCGTGACCGCAGTCCTGGCGCGCAACCACATCGTCGCCGCCGACCTCCGGGTCGAGCAGGCGAACCTGGATGACGCCTTCGTCGCGCTCACCGGCAAGCGTTTCTGACCCTGGTTTCTGTTCGTCGTTTGCACTTCCGGAATTCACGCCGTCCGTTAAGCACGGCTTCATTAGGAGAACCCATGTCCGGCACTGGCACGCTCACCCTGACCGAGCTGAAGCTGTTTCTGCGCGACCCGGCGTCGACCATCGTGACGATCGCTCTGCCGGTCGCGATCGTGGTCGTCTTCGGCGTCATCGCACACCCCGGCGGCGACAAAGATCCGATCATGACCTACTTCCCGACCATGGCTCTCGCGTTGGGCCTGGCGCAGCTGGCGCTCAACCTGACGCCGACGACCCTGGCCGGATATCGGGAAAAAGGCATCCTGCGCCGGATGTCGACCACGCCGATGAACCCGGCCAAAGTGCTCACCGCCCAACTGGTGATCAGCTTCGGTCTCGCGGTGGCAGCGGCCGCGATGGTCGTTCTGGTCGGCCACCTTGGCTTCCAGTTCGCGTTGCCAGAGCACATCGGCGGCTTCCTGGCCGCTTTCGCACTCGGCTGCACGGCGCTGTTCTCCGTCGGTCTGCTGGTCGCGGCGATCGCGCCGAGCGCCCGGGTCGCGACCGGCATCGGCGTCGGCCTGTTCTTCGCCAGCCTGGTGTTCGGCGGGGTGTTCATGCCCGCCGAGAACCTGCCGCCGTTCCTGGTCCGGATCGGCGACTTCACCCCGCTCGGCGCGGCCATGCAGTCGCTTCGAGCCAGCTGGGGTGGCACCATGCCTGAGCCGCTGCACCTCGCGGTGCTCGGCGCGTACACGATCGTCGCCGGCCTGGCCGCGGCCAGGCTCTTCAGGTGGGAATGAGCTTGATGCTGCAGATCGGCGAAGCCGACGCGAAACGCGCCCGGTGGATCTACACCGGGATCGCGTACGCCGCCATGGCCGCCTCGATCACGTGGAGCCTTGTCGACCGGAGGGCCGCGCCACAGCCCCAGCTGACGGTGGCGCTGTCTGTGGTCGCGGCGATCTGGATCGGGGTGATCTGTAGGTGGTGGCCAGTCTGGCCGCGTCACCGGATCTGGGCGGTGGTCGCTTACGCGGGCCTGCTGGCCATGAACACCGCGCTGATCTCGACAAGCGACGCGTTCACTTCGTACGTGTGGATCGGCTTTCCTTACGCGTTCGCGATTTTCCCGGCCCGGTGGGCGGTATTCGCGGTGACGGCGAACGCGATCAGCACGTTCGTGATCCAGGAAGGCGCGTTCCAGACTTCGCCCTATGTGGTGATGCTGGCGGTCGCCGGACCGGTGATCTTCGCGGGGTGGGTTGCCGGTCTGGAGAGCGAGCGTCGCAAGCAGGCGATCAGCCAGCTCACCGAGACGAACGAGCGCTTGGCCAAGGCCATGGAGGAAAACGCGGGCCTGCACGCACAACTGCTGGTGCAGGCCCGCGAGGCGGGGGTGCTGGATGAGCGTCAACGAATGGCGCGCGAAATCCACGACACGTTGGCGCAAGAACTGGCCGCGTTGATCAGGCAGCTGCACGCGGCCAACCGGGTTCGTGAGCAACCCGAGAAGTGGCAGCACCACATGGATCAGGTGCGGCTGCTGGCCGAGCGCGGCCTGTCCGAGGCTCGCCGATCCGTCCAGGCGTTGCGCCCGGCGCCGCTGGAGAACTCCAGGCTGCCGGAGGCGATCGCGGAGATGGCGCGAAATTGGAGCCAGGCCTCTGGCGTGTCGGTACGCACCGAGACGACCGGCACACCGGAGCCGTTGATCCCGGGCATCGAGGTCGCTTTGTTCCGCGTCGCACAGGAGGCACTGGCCAACATCGCCAAGCACGCGAACGCGACCCGAGTGGGCATCACACTGTCCTATATGGACGACGTGGTGCTGTTGGACGTCCGCGACGACGGCGTCGGATTTGAGCCTGGCGCAACCGGGCCCGCGGACGCGAGCGGATACGGTCTTGGCACGATGCGGCAGCGCCTGCTCGGAGTTGGTGGCACGCTGGACATCGAGAGCACGCCGGGTGAGGGCACCGCGATCGGGGCCAGCGTCCCGGCGATCCGTGCCGAAGCAGGGGCCGAAGCGGAAGGCGAGGCGGTGTCGTGATCCGGCTGCTGATCGTCGACGACCACCCGGTCGTCCGGGACGGCCTGCGGGCCACGTTCACCGGCGAGCCGGACATCGAAGTGGTCGGTGAGGCGGGCAACGGGCGCCAGGCCATCGAGATGGTGGCCGCGCACAACGCCAACGTCGTGCTGATGGACCTGCGAATGCCCGAATTGGACGGTGTCCGCGCGATCCGCAGACTGCGGGAAACCGCGCCGGAGACAAGGGTTCTGGTGCTCACCACGTTCGACACCGACAGCGACGTGCTGCCGGCGATCGAGGCGGGTGCGACGGGTTACCTGCTCAAAGACGCGACCACCGAGGAACTGCTCAAGGCTGTCCGCGCGGCGCACCAAGGCCAGTCGGTGCTCTCGCCGTCAGTGGCCAACAGGCTGATAGGCCAAGTACGTAAGCCACAGCGCGGCACGCTGACGCCGCGCGAGCTGGAAGTGCTGAACCTGGTCGCGGCCGGTGCCACGAACCGGGAAGCGGCGTCGAAGTTGTTCATCAGCGAAGCCAGCATCAAGACGCACCTGCTGCACATCTACGCCAAGCTCGACGTCCGCGACCGCGCTTCGGCAGTCGGCGAGGCCTATCGGCGTGGCCTGTTGGATTGACCGGGTTTCGTGAAGCAGAACTTAAAAGGCCCCCTCGCAAGCGAGCGGTCGGGTTGCTCGCACACGAGGGGGCTTGCACCGCGACGGCCGAGGGCCCGGCCGCCGCGGCTTTGCTCGGCCAGCCGTGTCTCTAGCCGAACCCTCTGATCGCTTCTCCTGCCGGGAAGCGACTGCTTTCTGCGCCAGGCCGTGCGACAGGTTGCATCGACGGGAATGACGGGTGGTCCATACCTGGCCGTGCGACGGGCTGCATCGCAGGGAACGACGGATGGTCCATCAACGGCATAGGCGGACGCTGGACCGGACGCATCGCCGGGAACGACGGGTGGTCCATCATCGGTTCGTCGGTCGGCCGCGCCACGGGCCGCATGTTCGGAAACGACGGGTGCTGGTTGGCCGGCATCGGCGGCACGGGCGGAAGCGGTTTGCGCTCCGCACGTTCCGGACGCCCCGCCCGACGCTGCCGTGACGGCGGCGGCGCGGGACGCATGGCGCCCGCGGGCGTGTCCGGCACCTCGATGTTCGGCATGGACAAGTTCGACACCGACAGGTTGGGCGCCGACAGGATCGGAATCGCCGTGGTCGGCGGCAACATCGGCTCCGAACGCACCGGCGGGATCTGCTCGGTCATCGGACCGGGGTCTGCGCCGCGCATCGGCATTTCCGGCTTGGCGTGCCTGCCGGACGGCTGCTCGACCGGAGGCATGCCACGCCGCGAAGGCGGCTCCACAGGCGGCATCGCGCGCATGGACGGCGGTTCGACCGGAGGCATGCCCCGCCTGGACGGCGGCTCCACCGATGGCATCCCGCGCATCGACGGGGCCTCCGCAGGCGCCATCCCCCGCATCGAAGGCGGCTCCACAGGCGGCATGCCGCGCATGGACGGCCGCTCCACCGGAGTCACCCCGCGCATGGACGGCTGCGGCATTTGACCGGAGTTCATCGGCGCCGCGGCCCGTGGCATGGCGGGCATCGGCCGCCTGACCGCCGCGGGCGGCTGGCCGGAAATCGGCGGCCTGCCGACCGGAGGCGGCACTGGCTGCATATTCCGGCCAGTCCCTGGCGGCGGCCCGGCCGGCGCTGGTGGCCGGGCCACCGGCGGCATCGCCGGCACGGACATCGACGGTCCGACACGCGCGGGAGCCATCGCCGCCAGTGCTGGAACCTGCGGGGCTGGAACCTGGGGGGCAGGAACCTGCGTCGGCATTTCCGCCAGCGTGTTCTGGCGTGCCGGCGGCGCCGGTGGGCGCTCTGCCGACTGCGCGGCAACGGGTTCCGTGGCCGGAGCCTTCGAAGGCTTCGGCGCGACCGGGCGACGGCCCTTGGTCTCGGTGGGAACGGGCAGTTCCTCGTGCAGCTTCTCGGTCCACTTGATCATCGCGCGCGGCGCGTCCCAGCCGCAGACGCCGACCAGCTTGCCGTTGCGCACGTATCCGGTGACGCCTGGCGTACCAGCTGCGCCATCGGCCAGGTGCACGGTGTCTGTTCCGAGCGACGGGATACCGGCGATCTGCAGCCGCACACCGTACTGTCCGGACCAGACCCGCGGGATCGGCATGAACGGCGTGGCCTTTTCCCGGCCCATCAACAAGTTCTCGGCCGCGTGCCGTCCCATCTCGACCGCGTTGATCCAGTGCTCGACGCGCCGGGGCGTGTCGTCGAACCGCAGGTTGGGCCAGCGGCCGCAGTCACCTGCGACGACGACGTCCTGCGCACCGGCGGCGAACAAAGTGGACTCGCACAGCACGCCGTCCTCAAGGATGAGGCCGGATCCGCGCATCCACTCCACCGCGGGGATCGAACCGACAGCCATGATCACCGCGCCCGCGACCAGCAGCTGGCCGTCGGTGGTGTGCATCGCGACGGAATCGTCGGCACAGATCCAGTTACGGATGTCGGTGCCCATCGCCATCCGCGCGCGGTGCTTGCGGTGCAGCTTGTCCACCGCGGAGGCGACGTCGTTGCCGAGGTTGCGCAGCGGGAAGCGGGACCGGCCGACCATGGTCACGTCACGGCCCATCTTGCGGGCACTCGCGGCGACGTCACAGCCGATGTAACCGGTGCCCAGCACCACGATCGGCAGGTCGCTGCGGGCGATGGTCTTCTTGACCGCCAACGCCTCGTCCACAGTGCGCAGTGTGTGCACGCGCGGGCTGTGCCGCGGAACACCCTTGAGGTGCCGTGGTTCCACGCCGGTGGCGATGATCAGGCCGTCGTACTTGATCTCTTCGCCGCCGGGCAGGTGCACGACTTTGCGCTGTGTTTCAAGCCGTTCCGCGCGGGTACCCAGGCGCCAGCGGGCGCCGGTGTCGATGTGACGCTGCAGGGTCAGGTCGGCCGGCCGGTCGCTGCCGGCCAGCAAGTCCTTTGACACCAACGGCCGGTGGTACGGCCAGCGCGGCTCGTCACCGATGATCACCAGCTCGCCGTCGTAGTCGAGTTCCCGCAGGCGTTCCGCGGCTCGTAAGCCGGCCACCCCCGCGCCCACGATGACGATGCGTTCGAAGTCGGTCATCTAAACCCTGTCCACCTTGATGGCCTGCATGGGGCAGCAACGCGCAGCGGCCGCCGCCTGCTCGACCTGATCCTCATCCGGTCTCTTCGTGTAGAAAAGCCGCCCGTCGGGGCTCAGTTCAAACAGGTCCGGCGCCTCCATCTGGCAGATCGCGTACCGCTCACAACGGTCGTTGTCCACTTTGACCCGTAGTCGACGACCTCTCATACCTGTTCCTCCACCAGTCCGATCTGCACGAGCATCCGGGTGGGTACGAAACGGAGGATCGAGAGGGTCACGGTCGGAATCAGCAATGTCAAGCCGGCGAGCCACAGTACCGCGAGGTGACCGTTGGCCATCGCACCGAGGATCGAGTGCACGACCAGAAGTCCGAGCGCCACGTAGGCCATTCGGTGTACCCATTGCCAACGCCTATAGGAAGTCCAGCGGTAGAGCGAAGCGGTGCAGAAGATCGCGATCATCAGCTCGAGGCCCACGATCGCGATGGCGTAACGGAAGTACACACCTTCGCCGAAAGGTATCGTGATCTGCGCGAACGTGAACGCGCCCTCGACGAAGAACAAGAAGCCCATGGCGTGCACGATGCCGAAGGTGATCGTCAGTGTGGCGAGCACCATATGCCCGGCACGCAAGGTCTTGCGCTCACCGAACCGCCGTGCCCAACCGGTCTTGGTCAGGATGCCCCAGCAGATCGTCAAGCACATCAACGCATAGGCCGCGCGAGCCGAAACCGCGGCGACACCACGCAAACCACCGTCCGCGGTGCCACCCACTGCGAGGACGACCGTCTCGGTCATTGGTCGAATCACCGTGCGTATTCCTTGTCCACGAACAACCTCGTGCGTTGTCCTCCGCCGCCTCCGCGGCGGTTGTCGCGTCGGTCGTCACGTCGGTCATCGTCATCTTCGTCATCGTCTCGCCTCGACGCCGGCTCCTGGTGCCTGTGGCGCCGGTTCCGGCTGGTGGCAAGCCACAGCAGGAAAATCGTCAGCGCCACCAGCAGCGGCAGCAAGGTGATCGCCACGACCATGTCGGTGCCTTCGGCGTCCGATGACAACGACAACGGTGTCGGATCGGCCAGGTTGGCGAAGTCCACATTGTTGGTGCTCTCGAGGATCGTCATGTGCTTCATGACGATCGTGTTCGCTGTCGTGGCGAACTTGCGGATCTCCGGGTCCTCGGTCTCCGCGCGAACCTGAGCGATCAGCGGGAAGATCATCCCGTGCGCCGAGCGCAACCGCATCGCCCAGACGGAGTCAAACTGCGCTCCGGTCGATGTGGCCATCTCGGTGAGCCAGCTCTTCTGCGCGTCGTTGGGCTCAGCGGGCAACGGATGCGCGTACAGCGAGGCGACCCGGCGTACTTCCTGGTCCAGGACAGCGTGATCGGTCATCAGGGTGCGGCCGACCTCTTGCACCTTGGGATCCGAGGAACGTTCCTGCGCCATCTCACCGGCAGGCATCTCCCACAGGCCGGCTAACCGGACCTTGGTGAGCAACTCACCGTCGAGAGACGTCAGCGGCGGGGTTCCCGGCTGCGCGGTCGCGACCGCCTGACCCGCCATGAACAGCGTGATCAGCAGGAACACCAGCGACGCGAGGGTTCGTTTCACGGCGTCCTTCCTTGTCTCTCCGGGCGTCCGCGATGGACGGACGCGATAAGCGACGTTGCTGGAAAAGGCCGTGCTGGGTCCACAAAGGACAGCTTCCTGTCCCGGCGGGCCCACGGGTGCGTCCTGGCGGGGCACCTGGTTTACGCCTTCACCGATGGATACGGGCGGGGTCGCCGGGCGGTTCAAACAAAAATTCCGCAACGATTTGGCACTGGACGGACAACGGCCGCCACACCAGGATGTCACCGTGGGACGCCACAGCCATTCCGCAAGAGCCCTACTGGGTGACGAGCTACGCCGTCACGGGCATACCGAAGAAGACCTGGCCACAGCGCTGTACCGGGACTTCGGCACGCCTCTGATGGCGTTCTGCCTCAAGCTGACCGGCAACGACCGGCACTGGGCGGAGGACGTCGTCCAGGAAACCCTGATCAGGGCTTGGCGCAACGCCGAGAAGCTGGACCGCAGCCCGGACATGCTGCGCGCCTGGCTCTACACGGTCGCCAGGCGGATCGTCATCGACGGCAGGCGCAGCCGCAAGGCCAGGCCGCAAGAAGTCGAGGAGCCGGACGCCAACTCGGTCGGCGTGCCCGACGAGTCCGATCGCACCCTCAGTGCGATGGTCGTCTACGACGCGTTGCGGGTGTTGTCGGATGAGCAACGCGAAGCAATCATGCAGACCTACCTACGTGACCGCACGGTTAATGACGTTGCCGAGACACTGGGCGTTCCTCCGGGTACGGTCAAGTCGAGGCTGTACCACGCGGTCCGTGCATTGAGGCGCGCGCTGCGCGATCGGGGGTGAGTCGGGAATGGTCCATGCGTCAGGGCACGTCGACATAGCCGCGTACATTCTCGGCGCGCTCGACGAGCCCGACAACGCGGCGTTCGAGCAGCACCTGCTCGACTGCCCCAGGTGTCAGCTGGACTTGGTCGAGCTGCAGGATGTCCCGGACCTGCTGGACAAGGTCAAGCACGACGCGCCCGCGTTGCTCGTGCCTGTGCCTGGCCCGCAGGTGCTGTCCTCGTTGCTCGAGGAGGCCAGCAAATCGCGCCACCAGCGTCGCCGCAGGCAGTGGTACGCCGCCGCGGCCGCGTCGTTCCTGATCGTCGCCGCTCCCGTCGTCACGATCGTGGCGACCAGCGGGGATCCGGTGCCCGTCGCCGCCAACCCGCCGCTGAACGTCAGGATCGAGCAGCCTCCGCCCACGACGAGCGACTCGCCCCAGATCCTCAACGGGGTCGGCGGCGAGATGGACGCCAACGTGACCATGTTGTCGCAGGACTGGGGCACGCAGGTCTCCATCGAGCTGCGCGGCGCGGTCGGTCCGCGCAAGTGCGAGCTGGTGGCCGTGTCCACGCGCGGCCTGACGGAGACCGTCACCAACTGGCTGGTGCCGCCCGGTGGGCGCAACGAGCCGCTCAAGCTCAGCGGTGGCACGACATTTCAGCCAGGCGAGATCGCGCGGCTCGAAGTGCGGGACGACAAGGGCCAGGTCCTGCTGTCCGTGGATGGCTGAGGGCATCGACCGGTTAACCTGAGTGAGCAAGCGCTCACTCAGGAGGAAGCCGGTGTTGTTCGACTCCGTTGACGAGGTCGCCCAGCGGCTGGCTGGTGCCGGCTACCTGACATCGACCGCCATCGCGACCACCGTCTTCCTGGCCGACCGGCTCGGCAAGCCGCTGCTGGTGGAAGGACCGGCCGGGGTCGGCAAGACCGAGCTGGCACGAGCCGTGGCCACCGCGACCGGCTCGGAGCTGGTGCGTTTGCAGTGCTACGAGGGCATCGACGAGGCCCGGGCGCTGTACGAGTGGAACCACGCCAAGCAACTGCTGCGGATCACCGCGGGCCGTGACGAAGGCTGGCACGAGGCGCGAGCGGACATCTTCACCGAAGAGTTCCTGCTGCCCAGGCCGTTGCTGACGGCCATCCGCAACCCCTCGCCGACGGTGCTGCTGATCGACGAGACCGACAAGGCGGACGTCGAGATGGAGGGCCTGCTGCTGGAGGTCCTCGGCGACTTCCAGGTCACGGTGCCGGAGCTGGGCACGATCACCGCGACGCGCAAGCCGTTCGTGGTGCTGACGTCGAACGCCACCCGCGAGCTGTCCGAGGCGTTGAAGCGCCGTTGCCTGTTCCTGCACATCGACTTTCCCGAGGCCGTTCGGGAGCTGGAGATCGTGCGGATGCAGGTGCCCGAGATCTCCGAGGTTCTGGCGGCGTCCCTGGTCCGCGTCATCGGCGCGCTGCGGGCGCTGGAGCTGCGGAAATCACCGTCCATCGCGGAGACGATCGACTGGGCGCGGACCTTGCTGGCGCTCGGCGCGGACCACCTGGACGAGTCGGTGGTCCACACCACGCTCGGGGTCGTGTTGAAGTACGAGGCTGACCGCAAGCGCGCGGTCACCGAGCTCAAGGTCTTCGGATGAGCGTGCCGGAGCGCCTCGTGGGGTTCGTCGAGGCGCTGCGGGAGCACTCGATCCTGGCCGGTCCGGGCGAGACGGTCGATGCCGCCCGCGTGCTGGCCGTGCTCGGGATGGACGACCGGGAACGGGTCCGGGAGGGCCTGGCGGCCGCTTTGCTGCGCCGGTCCGGCCAGCGGACCGTGTTCGACCAGGTCTTCGACCTGTACTTCCCGGGTTCGGTGGGTGGCCCGGCAGATGAGCCAGGGGATCTGGAGTCGCTGCGCGAGCAGCTCGTGCAGGCGTTGGCGGCCGGGGACGCGGCCGAGCAGCAAGCGCTCGCGCAAGCGGCGATCGAGGCGTTCGGCCGCTTCGGCGAGGGCTCGCAGGGCGCGGGCGGCTGGTCGGCGTATCAGACCTTGCAGCGGCTGCGGCCGGAAACACTGCTGGTCAGAGTTCTGGCGGCGCTCGGAGCCGAGGATCCCGGGTTCATGGCGGACGTCCGCCGCGACGAGATCCGCAGGCGGATCGGCGAGTTCCGCAGAATGGTCGAGACGGAGGCACGGCGCCGGACAGCCGAGCTGCGCGGCCGGGAGACCGTCGCCCGAAACGCCGTCGCGCCACCGTCGGACCGGGTCGATTTCCTCACCGCGGGCCGCGCGCAGCTCGCGGATATGCGTCGCGCGATCTATCCGCTGTCCCGAAAACTTGCCACTCGGCTGGCCGCTCGCAGGCGCCGGGCCCGGCGTGGCGAGATCGATGTGCGCCGGACGTTGCGGCGCTCGATCGCCTTCGGTGGCGTGCCCGTCAAGCCTGCGTACCGGCATCATCGGCCTGGTCGTCCCGAACTGGTGCTGCTGTGCGACATGTCCGGGTCGGTGGCCGGCTTCGCGAACTTCACACTTCTACTCACGCAGGCGCTGCGCGATCAGTTCAGCAAGGTCAGGGCGTTCGCGTTCGTGGAGACCACCGACGAGGTCACGCACCTGGTCAAAGCGGGCGCGCAGGACCCGGCCGGGCTGGCTACCCGGATCCACCAGGAAGCCAGGCTGACCCGGTGGGACGGCCACAGCGACTACACGCACTCGTTGCAGGTGTTCGTGGACGAATGGCTCGACGCGGTCGGCCCGCGGACCTCGGTGCTGATCCTCGGCGACGCCCGCAACAACGGTGGCGATCCGAACCTGCCGGCGCTGCGCCGGATCGCGCAGAATGCCCGCCGCACATACTGGCTGAATCCAGAAGCACAACGATTGTGGTCGACCGGGGACTCGCTCGCGCACGAGTACGCGACCGTCGTCGAGATGCACGAATGCCGGACCGTGCACCAGTTGTCCGAGCTGATCACACGGCTGCTTCCGGTCTGATGGTCCGGCATTGGGTGCGCTTGGTCGTCGGATTGACGATCGGCGCGTGGCTGGCCCTGGCAGAGATCCTGTACGTCGCGGTCAGGTGGCCGCGCGGATGGGCCAGGTCGCTGACCGAGGTGGAACGCCGCAGGTTGGTGCGGTGGCACGGAGTCGAAAGCTCCTCTGATTACGACGATCGCGCCGCCGTGAAGTACCTGGCACTCCGCTCACTGGTCGGATTGCTCGGCGGCGGGACGCTGCTCCTGCTGGTGTACGGGGTCGGTGTCGCGGGGATCGCCGTGCGGCAACTGGTCGTCGGGGAGATGGAGCTGCTGGATCTGGTCGCGGTCGTCCCGCTCGGCCTGGTCCTGCTGTTCGTGGGCGTCCAGGGGCTCATCGGCGTGACCGCCCTGGAGAGGACCCTGGCACTGCGCTACCTGGGACCAAGTGAGCAGGAGTTGCTGCGGCGGCGGATCACCGAACTGGCCACCAGCCGGGCCGGGGTGGTCGAAGCGGTCGACGCCGAGCGCCGCCGGATCGAACGGGACCTGCACGACGGCGTCCAGCAGCGGCTCGTCGCGCTGGCCATGCTGCTGGGCCGGACCCGGCGCCGACCGGTGGCCGACCGGGACGACCTCTTGGCCCAGGCGCACGACGAGGCCCAGGAGATCCTGAACGACCTGCGGGACGTGGCGTGGCGCGTCTACCCGACCGTGCTGGACAACCTGGGCCTGGAGGAAGTCCTTGCCGGGGTGGCCGAACGCGCCGGAATCCCTGTGAAGCTGAACTTCACCATCCCGGATCGTTTGCCGGCTCAGCTGGAAACGGCGGCGTACTTCGTGGCGTCCGAAGCGGTCACCAACGCGGCCAAGCACTCCCGGGCGGACCTGGTCACGATCGAGGTGGCTGGCCGCGAGAACATGGTGGTCGTGCGGATCACTGACAACGGGATCGGCGGCGCCGACACGAGCGGAAGCGGCCTGTCCGGCCTCGCGCGCCGGGTGGCCGCGCTGGACGGCCACCTGACTGTGACCAGCCCCGAAGGTGGCCCGACGGTCGTCACCGCGGAGTTCCCGTGCGGATAGTGCTGGCCGAGGACTCGACCCTGCTGCGCGAAGGCCTGGTCCGTCTGCTGGCCGAGGAAGGCCACGAGGTCGTCGCCGCGGTCGGCGACGGAGCCGCGCTCGTCGACGCGGTCGCTGCCAAGCAACCCGACGTGTGCGTCGTGGACGTGCGCATGCCGCCGACACATACCGACGAGGGCCTGCGGGCGGCGCTGGAAATCCGCGAGCGCTGGCCGGAGATCGGCGTGCTCGTGCTGTCGCAGTACGTGGAGAAGCGCTACGCCACCCAGTTGATCACGTCCGACGCGGGCGCGGTCGGCTACCTGTTGAAGGACCGGGTCGCTCAGGTCGGCGAGTTCCTCGACGCGCTCGACCGCGTCGGCGCGGGCAACGCGGCCTTCGACCCTGAGGTCGTCCGGCAGTTGCTGGCGCGCACCACGCACACCGATCCGCTGTCCCGTCTGACATCTCGCGAGGTAGATGTCCTCAGACAAATGGCGGAAGGTTATACAAACGACAGAATCGCCAGCTCACTGCACATCTCTCGAAGCGCTGTCGAAAAGCACGTGAACTCGATCTTCGACAAGCTCGACCTGCCGCGCAGCACCGGCTACAGCCGCCGGGTACTGGCCGTCCTGCGCTACCTCGGTACCTGAAATCACACGCCAGGCCCGGTGAACGCTCACTACGGTTGAGTCACGTGACGATCTATCTCGCGAGGCACGGGCAGACCGCGTACAACGCCATCGGACGGTTCCAGGGGCAGCTGGACGTCCCGCTCGACGAAACCGGGCTCCTGCAGGCCAAGGAACTGGCCGTCAAGGTCGCCGACCTGGGCCTGGTGGCGCTCTGGTCGAGCCCGCTGGCCAGGGCAAGGCAGACCGCCGAGGCGGTGTCGGCCCACATCGGCCTGCCCGTCCAGTTCGACGACCGGCTCAAGGAGACCGACACCGGGATCTGGACCGACCGGCTGGTCGCGGACTTCGCCACTCAGGACCCCGACGGCTACCAGGGGTGGATCTCGGGGGCGGCCGACTTCGGGTTCGAGGGCGGCGAGACGTTCGCCGAGCAGAGCGATCGCGTGCTGGCCGCCCTCACCGAGATCGAGCAAGGGCCACGTCCGGCTCTCGTGGTGTGCCATGGCATGTCGATGCGGCTGGCCCTGGCTCGCCGCGCGGCCGACAGGTTCTCCACCAGCGCCGGCATCCCGAACACTGCGGTGATCGAGTTTCCTAGCGCGGATCCGGCAACCGCCGGCTGAACAGACAGACCATCACCGCGACGACCGCTTGGACCGCCATCACGATGGCGAACGCGTCCCGCATCCCGAGCACGGCCGGCTCACTGAGCCACAGGAACAACGAACCGAGCGTCGCGACGCCGAGCGCGATGCTCACCTGTTGGACCGTGACCAACGATCCGCTTCCGACGCCTGCGCTTTCCGCGGGAACCCGCGACAGGACAACCCGGAACAAGGTGGTCACCATCAGGCCCTGGCCGAAACCGGTGACCACCATGGCCGGCGCCAAGTTCAGCACGGTCACGTCGGGCCACGCCAAGAGAATCGTCGCGATCGCGATGACGACACCGGTCCCCTGGATCGCCGCGCCGACCGTGATCACCCCGCGCCCGAACCGGCTGACCAACCGGCTTGAGATCAATGAGGCGACCAGGAACGACACGGCCATAGGCGCAATGGCGAGGCCAGCGGCAAGTGGCCCGTAGCGCAGGCCGTCCTGCAGGGTTATCGCCGCGACGAACGTAAATGCGCCGTACGCCAAGAAAAACGGCCCGCTCAGCAGCAGACCGCGCTTGATGCTTGGCATCCGCAGAACGGACGGTGGAAGCAACGCGATCCGTCCGGCGCGTTCCATGCGCCGTTCCACCATGACGAGGGCGGCGAACAGAACCGGGCTGGCCGCAAGCAGCAGCCATGTCCACAATGGCCAGCCGATCGTCCGGCCTTCGGTCAACGGCACCAGCAACGTGAACAGGCCGAGTCCGAGCAACGCGGTGCCTGCGAGGTCCAAAGTGGCCGGATTGGCCGACCTGGTCTCCGGGACGCGCCGGGCCAGCAACAGACCCAACAGTCCAATAGGGACATTCACGAGGAAGATCGGCCGCCAGCTCATACCCGCGATGTCCGCCGCGAGCAGCACGCCGCCAAACAGCTGGCCCAAAATCATGGCCATCCCCGCGTTCGCGCCGTACAGGCCGAGCGCCCGGGACCGATGCTCGTCGACCGTGGTGGCCTGGATGGTGGAAAGGACCTGCGGGAGCATCAACGCGGCCGCGGCGCCCTGTGCGATTCGGGCCGCCACCAGCACGCCCGCCGTCGGCGCCAGGCCACAGGCCAATGAAGTGATCGTGAAAGACACCAGACCAAACTTGAAGAGACGCTTACGACCGTAGGTGTCCCCCAGGCGTCCGCCGAGGACCAGCAGGACGCCGTACGCGATGCCGTACCCAGCGACGACAAGCTCCAGCATGGTGGCCGAAGCGTTCAGGGTCCGGTCGATGGTCGGCAGGGCCACGTTGACGATGAAGAAGTCGAGGATCGGCAGGAACGCGCCCAGCAGGAGCGTGATCAGCCCCGCCGTCGTCAGCCTCGCGGCGTCGGCCGGCGCCGTGGTGGTGCGCCGGAGAGTGGGTGTCGTCATGATGTCCACGATTCGCCTGGTCATAGCCTGGTACCAGAGTGTGGTTATCCGGGTATGTCCACTACCTGGTAACAGGATCGATCGGCGGGCATCCTGGTGTCGTGACCTCCCCGACACCCGTCAAGACACCCGACGACGTGCGGCGACGCGAACTGGCCGCGTTCCTGCGCAGCCGCCGGGAACGCATCAGCCCGGAACAGGTCGGCCTGCCGCCGGGTGGCCGACGCCGTACGCCAGGCCTGCGGCGCGAGGAGGTCGCGCAGCTCGCCGGTGTCGGCGTGACCTGGTACACGTGGCTCGAGCAAGGTCGCGACATCCGCGCGTCCGACCAGGTACTGGCCGCACTCGCCGACACGCTCCGGCTGGACGCGCACGAACGCTCGCACATGTTCACGCTCGCCGGATCGACGCGCCCGGTCACGCCGAGCGATTGCCGAGCGCTGACTCCGCCGATGCACGAAATCCTGCAGCAACTCCACCCACTTCCGGCTGGCGTGCTGAACGGGCGGATGGACATCCTCGGCTGCAATCCCGCGTACGAGTGGGTCCTCGGCCTCGATGACGTTCCCTTCGAGGACCGCAACGCGATGCTGCTGTTGTTCGTCCGGCCTGGCTGGCGTGACCGGCTGCTCGACCGGGCCGAGACGATGCCCAGGGCGGTGGCGCAGTTCCGGGCCTCGATGGCAGGCCACGTCGCCGACAAGAACTGGAAAGGCCTGGTCCGTGAGCTGCGCACGAAATCACCGGACTTCGACTCGCTCTGGAACAGGCACGAGGTCCGCTGGATGGACAACCTGACCAAACGGTTCGACCACCCCGAGGCCGGTCTGCTGGAGTTCAACTACACGAACCTGTGGTTCGGGCCGCGCAGCGAGACCAGGCTGTGTACGTTCACTCCCTCCACACAGGACACGTGGGACAAGCTGCGGGCCCGGTTCTGATCGTTTTCTGGCTAGGCCGGGCTGTTCCCGGGCATGGCCGCCGAGGATGGAGAATGGTCGTGTGATCGACCCTCGACGGCTGCGGGTGCTACGAGCGCTGGCAGACCACGGGACTGTGACCGCCGCGGGTGAGGCGCTGCACCTCACGCCGTCCGCGGTGTCGCAGCAACTGGCCGCGCTCGAATCCGAGACCGGCCAGGAGCTACTGCGCCGACGGGGCCGGCGCGTGTCGCTGACACCTGTCGGCGAATTGCTCGTCGAACACGCCAACGCGGTGGCGGCCGAGTTGGAACGCGCGCAGGCCACGCTCGCGTCGTTCGCCACCGGCACCAGGGGGCGCGTCGAACTGGCCAGCTTCGCGTCGGCCATCACTCAGGTGGTCGCTCCGGCGATCCGCAAGCTCCGCTTCTTCGCCCCGGACATCACCGTGGTCGTCCGGGACGCCGAGGGCCATGCGAGCGTGCCACTGCTGCTGGACGGCGAGATCGACATCGCGATCACCGAGGACAGCCGCCAGAGCCCGCGTACCGACGATCCCCGGCTGATCCGTTATCCGCTGTACACCGAGCCGTTCGACGTGGTCCTGCCAGAGCGCCACCGCCTGGCCGTGCAGAAGACCATCAGCATCCGGGACCTCGGCGACGACGAAGATTGGATCGCTCCCCTGCCGGGCAATCCGTGCCGAGACATCGTCGAGGTCGCCGGGAACAACCCGCGCATCACGCACACCTCAGACGACTTCCGCGCGATCGTCGCGTTGGTCGCCGCGGGCGCAGGCGTCGCGCTGGTGCCACGCAACGCCTTCACCAAAACGCGCGGCGCTGTACGGATCCCTATCGGAGAAGCGCCACCTGAGCGCCGGGTGTTCGTCGCCGTCCGGCGTGGAAGCGACGAACATCCCCTGTTCAAGATGGTCTTGGGCGCTTTGATCGACGAGGCCCGCGGCGGCTCCTAGTGAAGTTTTCCTTCAAAGTCCGGCGGTCTTCGTTCAGCTGTCCAATTTGGCCCGTGCGGCGACGAACGCGTCGACTGCGCGATTGACGTCGTCGGTCGAGTGCGCGGCCGACATCTGGGTGCGGATCCGGGCCTTGCCGTGCGGGACGACTGGATACGAGAAGCCGATTACGTAGACTCCCTGCTCCAGCAACAGATCCGCGAGCCGGCCGGCCAGCGCGGCGTCGCCGATCATCACCGGGATGATCGGGTGCTCGCCGGGCAGCAGGTCGAAGCCTTCCTCGGTCATCCGTGTCCGGAACAACTTGGTGTTCTCACGCAGCCTGTCCAGCAGTTCACCCGACGAGCTGAGCAACTCCAACGCGGCCAACGAAGCCGCAGTGATCGAAGGTGCGAGCGAGTTGGAGAACAGGTACGGCCGCGAGCGCTGCCGCAGCATCTCCACGATCTCCGCGCGACCCGACACGTAGCCACCGCTCGCGCCACCAAGGGCCTTGCCGAGCGTGCCGGTCATGACGTCGATCCGCTCGGTCACGCCGAACAGCTCGGGCGTACCGCGGCCGGTCGGACCGGTGAAGCCGACGGCGTGGGAGTCGTCGACCATCACCAGAGCGTCGTATTTTTCGGCCAGGTCGCAAATTTGGTCCAGCGGCGCCAGGTAGCCGTCCATCGAGAACACGCCGTCGGTCGCGATCAGCCGGTAGCGGGCGTCGGCGGCGTCCTTGAGCTGGCGCTCCAGGTCGGCCATGTCGCGGTTCTTGTAGCGATAGCGGCGGGCCTTGCACAGCCGGACGCCGTCGATGATGGACGCGTGGTTGAGCTCGTCGGAGATCACCGCGTCCTGGTCGGTCAGCAACGTCTCGAACAGTCCGCCGTTGGCGTCGAAGCAGGAGCTGTACAGGATCGTGTCGTCGGTGCCGAGGAACTCCGACAGCTTGGCCTCGAGTTGCTTGTGCGGCTGCTGGGTGCCGCAGATGAACCGCACCGAGGCCATCCCGAAGCCCCACTCGTCCAATGCGTCCTTCGCCGCCGCGACCAGCGCCGGGTGGTCGGCGAGGCCGAGGTAGTTGTTGGCGCAGAAATTGAGCACCTCGTCACCCGAGCCGACTCGTACGGCCGCCCGCTGCGGGGTGCCGATCACCCGCTCGGCCTTGTAGAGGCCTGCCGCGCGGATCTCGTCCAACCCGGCCCGCAGGCCCTCGCGCATCGCGCCGTACATCAGCTCTCCGTCCAATCCAGAATGACCTTGCCGCAGTCGCCGTCCCTGGCCGTGGCGAACGCCAGGTCGAATTCTTCGGCCTTGTACCGGTGGGTGATCACGGGGGTCAGGTCCAGGCCCGCCTGCAGCAGCACCGACATCGAGTACCAGGTCTCGAACATCTCCCGGCCGTAGATGCCTTTGATGTGCAGCATCTTGAGCACGACCGTGCTGAAGTCGATGGGGAACTCGGCGGCGGGCAGGCCGAGCATCGCGATCCGGCCGCCGTGGGACATGTTGGCGATCATGTCGCGCATCGCGCTGGGCTGGCCGGACATCTCCATGCCGACGTCGAAGCCCTCGGACATGCCGAGTACGGCCTGTGCGTCGGCGATCGAGGCATGGCGCACATTCAGAGCCAGGTCCACGCCGACGCGTTTGGCCAGTTCAAGGCGGTGGTCGCTGACGTCGGTGATGGCGATGTTGCGGGCGCCTGCGTGCCGGGCGACGGCAGCGGCCATGATCCCGATCGGCCCGGCGCCGGTGATCAGCACGTCCTCGCCGATGACCGGGAACGACAGCGCGGTGTGCACGGCGTTGCCGAACGGGTCGAAAATCGCGGCCACATCCAGGTCCACCGGATTGCGGTGCACCCAGGTGTTCAGTTCGGGCAGCACGGCGTACTGCGCGAAGGCGCCGTTGCTGTGTACACCGAGGCCACGGGTGTTGGCGCACAAATGGCGCCTGCCTGCCTTGCAGTTGCGGCACGTGCCGCAGACCAGGTGGCCTTCCCCGCTGACCAGGTCACCTACTTTGACCGCGGTGACGGCCGCGCCGATCTCCACGACCTCGCCCGCGAACTCGTGGCCGACCACGAGCGGCGTGCGGATGGTCTTCGCGGCCCAGTCGTCCCATGCGTCGATGTGCAGGTCCGTGCCACAGATACCTGTGCGCAGTACGCGCACCACCACGTCGTTCGGGCCCGGTTCGGGGTCTGGGACGTCGGTGAACTCCAGGCCCGGGCCCTCGACCAGCTTGACGAGTGCCTTCATGCGGGCAGTGTGGACCCGGGCCTGTTGTGCAGTCCATCAGGACTTTCTGAAGTCCCTTGTTAGCGCAGCTTGATTAGCCTCTCCGGTTGGACACTGACCTGCGGATCTGTCAATGGTCACAGCAGATGTGGTTCGCCCATTCGGGTTCGTGCCACCAGTGCCGCCGCTCGGCCGACGGCAACGGCGGCAGGACCTGGTTCACCACCCGGCCGTTCGACTGGGCCTGGCTGTTCAATTGGGCCTGGCTGTTCAACTGGGCCTGGCCGCTCGCGGCAGCCTGGCCGCGGAACGGCGCCAGCAACTGGTCGATCGTGTACGGCACGCCACCCAAGACAGTGCGCTGCACGGCGGCCGCCGCCTTGATGTCCGCCAGCGGGTTGCCGTCCACGAGCGCCAGGTCCGCGAAGGCGCCGGGTTTCAGCACGCCGACCTGGTTCTCCAGGCCGAGCCAGCGCGCCGGGTTGCGGGTCGCGGTGATCAACGCCTCGCGCGGTGTGAACCCGTACTTGACCATGGCCCTGAGGTTCTGGTGCAACGAGATGGCCACGTTGTCCAGTGGCGCGTCCGTGCCACAGATGACCAGCCCGCCGCCGCGGTGCACACGCAGCACCATGTTGACGTTCGCCGCGAGAATCTTGTCGGAGAACGGCGCGGAGGGCGTGCCGATTTGGTCGATGGCGGCCTTCAGCTGGTCATATTCCCATTGCGGGAACAGGACTTTGGTCCGTTCGTCAGTGAACAGCGACTTGTCGTCGCCGTAAAGCACCTTCGACTGGAACAAAGTCGGCGTGACCGACATCCCCGAGCGGGTGAACAGGGTCACCGCATCCTGATAGGCCCGGCCGATCCGGCTCACCGTGTGCGAATACCCCAGCCGGTTAGTCGCACCGGTGTGTTCCATCCCGTCCATGCCAATGTTGGCGGCGGGGTACAGATAGTGCGACGACAACGGAAGACCCGCGGTATGCGCCGCCCGGACGACCATCTGCTGGTACTCGACCGGCATTCGGACATACGTCTTGATGAGGTCGTATTCCAGGGCGATGGCCCGGGACATCTCGAGATCGAGTTGCTTGCGCGACAGCGTGGGGCGCATGAAGTTGTAGTAGATGCGCGATCCGTCGACCGCCTCGCCGGTGGCCAGGAATCGCGGCCCGATCTGGCTGCCGGATTCGAGCGACTCCCTGGTCTCCACCATCTGGTAAGCCGGATCACCAGGCGAGCGGGTCGTCGTGATGCCGTAGCTGAGCCACAGCCTGCCCTGCCGGGCACCCCATTCCCGGCCGCGCAAATGCCAATGCACATGCGCGTCGATCAACCCGGGCATCGCGACAAGCCCGCTGGCGTCAACGGTTTCCACACCGGCGCGATGAGGCCGTATCTCCGCGATTCGCCCGCCCTCGACCACGATGTCGACGTCATTGCGCAGCCGATCCGATTCACCGTCCCACACCGCGCCCGCGTGAATGATCGACCGCTCCGGCGGACGTGGACGGCGCCACGTCGTGGTGAGCCTGATCGTGCGCGGCCGTCCACCGCTGATCCGGACCACGCGCAACTGCCCGTTGGACATGTACACCAACGAGTGAGAGCCTTGCCAGGCAAGCGAATCCGTGACTTCGTCGGTGACCTGCCTCGGATCGCCGATGAACTTGCCCGCCGCGTCCACCGGCGCGATCCAGGCGACGCTCTCCACCACGAACGCCAGGTACTTGCCATCGGGTGACCACAGTGGACCGTCGTATCCCCGGGTGGCGAGCGAGCGGAAGGGCATTGGCTCGGTGTACCTGAGTTCACCGCTGCGCAGGTCCACCGTCAGGATTTGGCTTGTGCCCTCACGGAAGCGCCGGGAGAACGGCTTGACCGCGGCCAGCGCGATCACGTTTCCGTCGGGTGACCAACTCGGCCGCCCCGGCTGGAACAGCTCGGGCGTGACCTTCTGGACATTGCCGCTGGCCACCTCAAGCGTCCACAGTGCACCGCTCTGGTCGATGTAGGCGACCTTGCGCCCGTCCGGCGACCACCGTGGCATTGTCTGTGCGCCTGGTAGCGAGGTCAGCAGAGTGTCTTTGCCACTGGCCAAATCCCGGACCCAGAGGTCAGCGGTGCCTAGCCGGTCGCTCGCGTACAGCAGACTCTTGCCGTCTGGCGAGAAATCCGGGTCGGCGTTGAAGTAGTCGTCGCTGACGATCCGCTTCGGTGTCCCTCCGGCGCTCGCCACCAGGTACAGCGCATTCAGTGCGCGGTAAGCGATCTGCGTGCCGTCCGGCGAGACGGCCGGGCTGACGATCCCGCGTACCGGTGTGGGCGCCTGCGAACCGAGGTCACGCACGCGGCGCCGATAATTGCGCCGAGCGACGGAAACGCCAGCCTCAATCGGGATGTCCTTGACTGCTCCACCGGAACGACGCCGGATGCGGCCGTCGGCCACGTAGAGGACATCCTGGCCGGACCACGAGGCGGCGAACCCGAAGACATCCTCGTCGCGCGTGAGCTGTTGCTCGCCCAACATCAGGTGCGCGTCCGGGCCGCGCAGCCGCATGTAGCTGGGCGTCTGCCCGTCGGGCCCGAAAGCCGGGCCGAAAAAGCGGTCCACCCCGGTCGCCGTGATCAGCCGTTTGCGCTCGCCGGTCGCGACCGTCACGGAGTCGATCGCGGTGTCGTTGACAGTGAAGACAAGGCGTTGGCCATCCGCCGACCACTTCGGCGCCGCTTCTTCGTCGGGCGTCGTGGTCACCGCGGTGATCGCACCGGAAGCCAAGTCGAGCAGCCAGATTCCGTAGCTTCCGTCCCGGTCGCTGCTGAACGCCAGGCGTTTGCCGTCTGGTGAGAAGGCCGGTTCGCGGTGGTCGAACGGGCCGCTGGTCAATTTGCGCGGCCCGCCGCCATCCGCATCGATGACGTAGAGATGGAAGTTGCCGTCGCGGTACGACTGGAACGCGATCTGCCTGCCGTCCGGCGACCACGACGGCAGGGTCGCGTCCTGCAGGTCGTCGGTCAGCCGCTTCGCCCGTCCCCCAGTCGCGGGCACCAGCCAGATCCCGGTTACCAGGTCGATCACGATCCGTTTGCCGTCCGGCGACAGCGCGGCGGACATGTTCGTGCCCTCGCGTAAGACAACCTGGCCGTCTGGCGCTGCCATCGCAGTCGCCCCGCTCGCCAGGGTCAGTCCCGCAGCGACCTGGCCGCTGCGCAAAAGAAGTTCCCGACGTGTTACTCCCTCAGGTGACATATTTACCTCCCTCGGGCAACTATGCCGTGCCAGATCATCCGAGTCCATAAGTGTTGACCACACGGCGGGTACCTGCCGTTACAGAGCGCTAAGCTCGAACAGCCACAGGGAGGTGGGCATGGACGACCGGGGATACACAGTGGACAGTGAGCGAGTTGCCGACGGCGCGGGCAGGATGGACGGGTGAACCGGAAGGCGGTGCCGCGGCTGCTGATCGTGGCTGACGACGAAGAACTCATCGCCCGGCTCGGCGAATTGCTGGACGGTGCTGGGTATTCCCACGACGTCGACCCGACCATGACCAGGGCGCTGGATTCGTACTATGACGTCGTCATCGTCGACCGGACCACGGAGAACCTGGAAACCCTCGCCGCGATGCGCCGCAAGGCGATGACGGCCCGCGTACTGGTCCTCTCCGCGATCGGTTCGGACAAGGACCAAGCCGACGCGATGACCGCAGGCGCGGACGACTACCTGCCCAAGCCTTTCCTACCCACGCGGCTGCTCGGGAAAATCCGCGGCCTGCTGCGCCGGCACATCGACAACGCCGAGACGATCCCGTTCGGTCCCGCGCAACTGGATGTCCGCCGTTACGAAGTCGTTCTGCCCCGTGGCAAACGAGTGTCGCTGTCAGTACGGGAATTCGACCTGCTACGCACGCTGGTGGCCCGGCCGACGGTCATCTACCCGAAGGCGGAACTGCGGACCCGGGTCTTCGGCACCGGCGCCAGCGAGTCCACGGTGGACACTTACGTCTACTACCTGCGCAGGAAACTCGGCCAGGGCGTCGTGCGCTCGGTCTACCGCCTCGGCTACAAAGCCGGCGCCATCACGCCCTGAAACCCTTACCCACCAAGGCAACCCGGGACAGCGCGCCCCAACCCACCAAGATCACCAGTCCCCGGGCAGGGGCCCGCCCTCCCCAAGGGGGCAAAACGCCCCCGGCAGAAAGTCTACCGGCGATAGAGGGCCTGAAGTGCGGAAGCAAGGGGCGGGCCGGTGCGAACGGTCCGTTCGCACCGACTTCACCCGAACGGCTCAGTCAGAAGTTGATCATGTGGCCGGCGAGGCCGTGCACAGCTTCCTTGACCGCTTCGCCCAGGGTCGGGTGCGCGTGTACATTCCTGGAGACCTCGTGGACCGTGAGGTCCCACTGCTGTGCCAGGGTCAGCTCGGGCAGCAACTCGGTGACGTCCGGGCCGATCAGGTGCGCACCGATGATCTCGCCGTACTTGGCGTCCGACAGGATCTTGACGAAGCCGGCCGTGTCGCCGAGGCCGTGCGCCTTTCCGTTGGCGGTGAACGGGAACTTCGCCACCTTCACGTCGAAGCCGCGCTCCCTGGCCTGCGCCTCGGTCCAGCCGAAGCTGGCGATCTGCGGCTGGCAGTAGGTCGCACGCGGGATCATCACGAAGTCCAGCTCCATGGTCTCCGCACCGGCGATCGTCTCGGCCGCCACGATGCCCATCGATTCCGACGCGTGCGCCAGCATCAGCTTCGCGGTCACATCCCCGATCGCGAAGATGTGCGGCACGCTGGTGCGGCCACGCGCGTCGATGTCGATCGCGCCGCGGTCGGTCAGCCGGACGCCGGTGTTCTCCAGGCCGTAGCCCTCGACCATCGGCTGGAACCCAATGGCCTGCAGCACCTTGTCTGCTTCGAGGACCTGCTGCTGGCCGTCCTTGGACACCGTCACCCGCACACCGTTGCCGGTCTCCTCGATCGTCTCCACCTTGGTGGAGGTGAGCACGTCGATGCCCAGCCTGCGGTAACGCTTGAACAGCTCGGCGGAGACCTCTTCGTCCTCCAGCGGAACCATCCGGTCGAGGAACTCGACGATGGTGACCTTGACGCCGTAGTTGTGCAGGATGTACGCGAACTCCACACCGATCGCGCCCGCACCCGCGATCACGATGCTCTGCGGCACGTCCTCGGCGAGGATCTGCTCCTCGTAGGTCACCACCCGGTCGCTCTTGCTCGTCCCGGGCAGCAGCCGCGGCTTGGCACCCGCCGCGATGATGCAGTGCTTGAACTTGATCTGCTCGGCGCCGACCTGGATGGTGTTGGCGTCGACGAACGTGCCACGGCCGTGCACCTCGGTGATGCCGTTCTTCTTCATCAGGAAGTGCACGCCCTTGACGCGCCCGTCCGCGACCTTACGGCTGCGGCGGAACGCCTCGCCGTAGTCCAGGCTGACCGTCCCATCGACCTGGATGCCGTACGACTTGGCTTCCTTGGTGAAGATGTGCGCCAGTTCGGCGTTGCGCAACAGCGCCTTCGACGGGATACAGCCGACATTGAGGCATACGCCGCCCCAGTAGCGCTCCTCGACGACGGCCGTCTTCAGGCCCAGCTGTGCCGCGCGGATCGCGGCGACGTAGCCGCCGACACCGGCCCCAAGGACGACGACATCGAATTCAGTGGTCATGGTCTTAACCCTATGTCGGTCGGATTAGGGTGACCGAACCGACGAGAGGGGGCTCACGATGGGACGAGCGCGACTACCGGATCACCTGCAGGTACTGCTGAACGACCGGGCGGAAGTCATCGACCTGTACTCGTATGGCCCGTGGCAAGTGCCAGCCGGATTGCTCGACGAGATCACCGAGCGGGCCCGCGTGCTCAACAACGATCCCCGTGTCGCCGAGCTGCCGTACAAGCTGACCGATTTCTACAGCGAGAAGGCCACCATCGTCGGTGCCGAGCTGTGGGGCATGATCCCTTGGCTGTCCGGGGCGGCCGCGATCCGCGGCGGCACCTGCGGAGACCTGGAAGGCTGGCTGCTCGAGGACTTCCGCGCGGAAAAGCCGATCGTCAGCTTCAATCCCACGTGGTTCACGGTACGCACCAGCAAGTTCCGGCCGCCCGGTGAGTGGCTGATCGCCGCAGCCGGCGATGACCTGGACAAACGGGAGCTCGCCGTCCAGCTGGCCAGGGAATGCCTCGATGTCTTCGCCGGGATCGAGCCGTTCGAACGGCGCCGCCAGGCGACCATCGCGCTGTACGAGCTGAACATGCCGAACGTGCGCAAACCCATCGCCTACACCCACCTGGTCGATCACTGGGCTCGCTCGGCCACCGACGAGATCCTGGCCGATCTGCCGGAGCTGGCCGGATCGGTCAATTACCTGGAGTGGCTGGTCAAAGGGTTCGTCGCGGCGCACAACCGGCTCCGGTCGGTGATCTCAGGGTGGGAGGCCGCGGCCGCTGTCGCGTGCCTGGCGCAGCAGGCGGGCATCTGGGAAAGCCCGAGCGAGTTCTCCGTGTTCAGCGACGACACCTTGTACGAGGACATGAAGAGGTACATCGGTCAGCCGTTCGCTGAGGGCTGGTCGAACGAGGTCCGCGCGTGGCTGGCCCGCGGCGTGGTCGAGGGCGAGGCGGATGCGTGCCGGGCGTGGCTGGACATGGCCGTGCGCTTGGAGGCGTGCCTGCGAGGCATGCCGGACGTGCCGAACTCCACGGGCACGTTGCTGCCCATCGGCGCCTTCCAGCGGACCGTCAGCGATCTGTACCGCAGGCGCCAGCTGGTCAATCCGCTGGAGCACAAGTTCGCGGTGGCCACTCAGGAGCGCCAGGAGCAGGCGGCGGCTGCGGCATCGGAGGTCTCCCTGGTGGGCCAGCCCGAGCTGACGGCCGCGCTCCGCGACCTGCGGGTGGAACGTCCGGGGACTGAGCGGCAGGTCCGGCTGCTGGTCGCTGGGCAGGACGCGACCGGACGCCGGACAGCCGTGAGCGCGTTGATCCAGAACCTCATGGACAACCGTGTTGTGTCATCGTCGCGCTGGATCTCCGACCCGATCTACGCCACCCTCGACGCGAGCAACGCCCTGCAGCAGCTGACCAGGGACGTCCGCGAGTGCCTCGCCGAGAAGACGCTGCTGGTGATCGACGGGCTCGACCGGATCATCGGCTTCGACCGGTGTGGCACGGCGGTGGCCGAAGAATTGCGCCGCAGCCTCAAACGGCACCCTGACCTCAACGTCATCGTGGTCTGCGGGCCGGGTGGCGACACCAGGCTGTTCGATACGAACCCGGCGCTGTACCAGCTGTTCCGCGTGGCCAGGACGACGGAGTTCACCGACAAGCACTATGCGGAGCTGCTCAAGCGGGCCGTTGCCCGCCGGGGCGCCACGATCAGCCGGGCGGTCAGCCTCGCCGCCGGTGTGCTGCTTACGCGCACTCCCCCATTGCTGAATCTGCGCGGGGCTCGTCTCGTGGAGCACCTCGCCGAGCAGTCGGTGCGCGCGGCGCGTAAGCGGGCGAAGGTCGGGCCGTCCCGGTCGGTCACCGTGACCGAGGCCGATCTGCCGCGCCAGCTCGTTCCGGGTGACCTTGCCGGGTCCGACCCGCAGGCCGAGCTGGACTCGTGCGTGGGCCTGGAGAAGATCAAGCGGGAACTGTCGTTGCTGGTGGCCGAGGAGAAGGCGCACCGGATGCGCCGCGAGGCCGGCATGGTCGTCGACGCCCGCGCCCGGCACATGGTGTTCACCGGCCCGCCCGGCACCGGGAAGACGATGGTGGCCCGGATTCTCGGCCGCATGTTCGCGGCGACCGGTGTCCTGTCGTCCGGGCACATCGTGGTGGTCGACCGGGCGGACCTCGTCCACGGCGAAGGCTGGGAAATCGGGCCACGGGTCCGTCGGCTGGTCGACCGGGCAGTCGGTGGCGTGCTGTGTGTCGAGTCCGCGCATGAACTGCAGCCCAGCGAGGACGACTGGCGCAACCGGGAGACCGTGAACGCGTTGGTGGCCGCTGTGCAGAGCCACACCAAGGACCTCGTGGTCGTGTTGACCGGTCCCGACGCGGCCGTCAACGGACTGTTGAAGTCCGAGCCGGACCTGGCCGCGTACTTCCCGTCCGTGCTGCGGTTCCCGGCACTGACCGAGGACAACTTCGTGGCCCTGTTCGAAGCCAAGTGCGAGGCCGCCGGGTTCACCCTGCGGGACGGCGTCGTGCAGAAGGTCCGCAGCCTGGTGAAGTCGACGCCGACTGGCAACGCCCGGTTGGCGATCGGGCTGCTGGAGCGCGCCATCGCCCGGCAGGCCCGGCGGGTGCTGGCCGACGGCGTGGTCGGGGAGAACGAGTCGCTGCACGAGATCCTGGTCGAGGACGTGCCCGACACGCTGGCCACGACATCGTGGGTGGAGCTGCCGCACGACCCGTTGTCGGAGATCGACAAGCTGATCGGGCTGGAGTCGGTCAAGCACGAGGTCCGGCTGCTGGTGGCCGAGGCCAAGGCCGACCGGATGCGGCGGGAGGCCGGGATCCCGCTGGCCTCGCCAACGCGCCACCTGGTCTTCACCGGCAGCCCGGGCACCGCGAAGACGACCATGGCCCGGCTGCTCGCGGCCGTCTACGCCAAGCTCGGTCTGCTCTCGTCCGGGCATCTGGTGGAGGTCTCCCGCGGTGACCTGATCGGCGAGTACCTCGGACAGACCGCGCCCAAGGTGCGCGCGGCCGTGGCCAAGGCGCTCGGTGGCGTGCTGTTCATCGACGAGGCCTACTCGCTGACCGAGGCCTGGTTCGACGACTACGGCTCGGAGGCCATCGCCGAGTTGATCAAGCTGATGGAGGAGCACCGGGAGGACTTGGTCGTGATCGTGGCCGGGTACGACGCCAAGATGGCCAAGTTCCTGGACAAGAACCCGGGCCTGGCGTCCCGGTTCCCGTCCAAACTGCGGTTCCCCGACTACAGCGACGACGAGCTGGTCGCGATCTTCCAGGCGATGACCGAGAAGGCGGGCTACGAACTGCACCCCGACGTGCTCCCGGCGGTCCGGAGACTGCTCAAACGCACGGCGCGGGGTGAGTCCTTCGGCAACGGCCGGTTCGTCCGCAATGTGTTCGACCGGGCGGTGGCTCTGCAGGGCCACCGGATCACCAGCAGCGCGGAGTCCCCGGAAGTCCGCCTGCTGCTGGCCGAGGACCTGCCGGAATCGCTGGACACGGGCCCCGATGCGCCAACTGGCCAATACCTCTGACATTTGTACAACGGCGAAAGCCCAGGTCAGATGGATGCTCCCGATGACCGGCCAAAAACCAGGCGCCGACCAGGCGGTTATGACGATTGGATGACGCCTCTTACATTTGTACAACGACAAATCGCCTGGTCAACAGGGCGCTGCTCGCAACCCGCCGAACCACGCGCCGACCAGGCAACTATGTCATTTGCACGACGCCTCTTGCTTTTGCACAACGACAAATCGGCTGGTCAGGACGGAATGTCCGTGCGGCGGCGCAACGGACGCGCCTGTAAGGGAATGGCCGGCGGAGCAGCGGCTGGGGCCGAGCCGTTCTCGCTCGGCGTGGCCAGACAGATCTGGTTGCGGCCCGCTTCCTTGGCCGCAAGCAGTGCGGCATCGGCAGCCAGGACGAGACGGTCGACGTCCACACCGGAATCCGGGTAGACGGCCGCACCCATGGACACCCGGATGCCGTCGAGAACGAGCGTCTTGCCGGTCTTGGCGTGCGTGATGGACACCGGCGTATGCGCCAGGCGCAGCCGGATGCGTTCGCCAACGGACAACAGTTCGGCGCTGCTCGTGCCGGGCAGGACGACCGCGAGTTCGTCGCCACCCCATCTCGCGGCCAAATCGCCGCGCCGGATCTCGGAGCGCACCACCCGGACCACCGCCTGGAGGGCCTGATCGCCTGCCGGATGGCCGTAGCTGTTATTGATCTCGCTGAACTTGTCGACGTCCATCATCAGCACGCCGACGTTGCCGCCGACCAGTTGGGCACGACGCAGCTCGGCATCGACCACTTGCGACCAGAACGTCGGCGCCGCGAGGCCGGTCTTGTCGTCCGTCCGGGCCTGACGCTGGTACTGCGGCAACAACAGGTCGCGATGGAGAGCCAGCACGGTGACCATCAGCACCGGCACAACCCACGGGTTGGACGCCTCCAGCGCGCCGACCGCGATACCCAGGCCGAGCGCGGCGGCCACCACGAGCTGATCGGACAATTCACCGAGCGCACGCCGGGCGGTGGTCTCCGGAGAAGACAGAAGGATCGCGCCGACAACCATGGCGTAGTTGATGAGCCACCAGGTGGTGGCCGCGGCGACCACGATGACCAGCGACCACGGTCCAACCGGGACACGTGGCGCGTTTTCCAGGCCACCCGCACGCAGTACTGCCGACGCGCACGCGCTGGCCAGGATGAACGTGGCCGCGGAGAAGATCTTGCGATGCCAGACGAACTGGCCGTACACCCGCGCCCAGCAGAACGTGTAGGCGATCACCACGAGGGCGACTACGAGCGGTAGCGGCAGCAGCAGGACCCCGGTGAACACCCAGAGTGACTTCAAGTTGGTGTAGGGGACGCCTTCGACGGCCAGCTCGCGCCTGCGTTCGATGCTCCGGGCCGCTTCGAGGTGCAGCAGTGAGGCCCCGGCCAGCACGCCGAACCACACCCATTCGGTGCGACTCACGTTCAAATGCAGGCTCGCCATGACTGTGACCAGGACCGCGACCAGGTCCGTGACCAGCACATACGCCAGCGAGGCGCGCGGAAGCGACCAGAGACGCCACTTTCGGGGCGAGACCCAGCGCAGCCTGGGGTTCACACTCATCACCAGGCCCGTATCTCGAACGCGGGTCACCCGGTGAACGGTAATCGGCAAGGTCACCCGATGTCTTTCGGCCAGTCGGGGGTCTTGTACCGATCCGATGTGTACAGAGAGGAACGACCGTGAACGGCAACGAATGGGTTCAGCGCGGGAACGAATGGTTCGCGGGCAACGAGTGGTTCGCTGGGAATGAATGGTTCATCGCGGGCAACGAGTGGTTCACCGGCAACGAGTGGCTCTTCCAGGCCGCCTGCTGATGCGGCAGGAGAGTGGTGGCGGGCTCGCCCTCGCTGAGCCCGCCACCACGGCGCCGGTCACCGGCCTTCAGACGATCAGCCCGGCGGCGATGGCGGGCCCGAAGGCACCGCCGAGCTGATAGCAGAGAGTGCACAGGCTGAGCGCGGTCGACCGGTGGTCTGCCGGTGCCGCACGCCCGGCGCGGGTCGCGTACCAGGCCAATCCGGCGGTCGCGGCGAACATTCCGAACGCGGTCGCGGTGGCGTATGCCGTGGGCCAGGGCGCCACTAGCGGCAGCACCGTGGCCAGGACTCCGGCGGCGATGATCGTCGATGAGCCACCCCAAGACGTGTACCTGGTGAACAGCAATGCCGCGATGGAGCCCGCAGCGAGCGTGATCAGGATCGTCACGCCGATCCGGTCGGCTGACCAGTGCTGTTCCAGTAGCCGGGGAACGGTGTAGAGCAGCGCGAAATACGAGGTCGACAACGCGCATGCCAGCGCTGCCGACGTAAGGAACACGCGCGACCGTAAGACGGAATGCGGGATGAATCCGTCAGGGCTGCGACGGATATGCAGGACAAGGAGCGCGACAGCCACGACAGCTGTCAGCAAGGCCGGCACGGGAAAGCGCACGACGAGGACCAACGTACTGACCAATGCCATCACCAGCACAATCCCCACGATGTCCACAGGCGCCGCGCCGCCCTCAGAGTTGACGGCACCGCGCAGGACAACGGGGACGGCCAGCAGCGCGATGAGCGACAGACTCAGCGGCAACCGCCAGGAGATCTCTGCCAGCGTCGCCCCGGCTAACGGCCCGAACGCGCCGACCAGGCCGACTCCCGCGGTGATCGCCCCGGTCCGCCGGGTTGTCCCGGCGAGCCCAATGGCGAGAGTGACCAGCGCGCCACCACCGGCTGCTTGCGCAGCGCGCCCGGCGAGCAGGACGGGCAGCGTCGGAGCCACCGTGACCAGCAGCGTTCCCAAGAGGACAAGACCAGCGCTGACCAGCACGGTGGCCCGGACGCCGCTGCGCAGCAGCGTCGCGGTCAGAGGCGCGCCGAGTACCGCCGCCCAGCCGAAAGCGGTCGCGGTCCAGGTCGCGTCGGCGGCGCTGATCCCCAGGGCATGGGCCACGTCGGGGATGACGGTCGTTGTGCTGTTCGCGCTGAGCGCGGTCGGGGTGGCGAGCAGGGCGAGGCCGAGGACCGAGACACGTTTCTCGTGGTGGGTGATCACATCCCCAAAGTACACTGACTAGTACAATAGATACACTAGTCGGTATACTTTGCGGCCGTGGCCATAGACTGGCGTTCGTGGCCGAGCGTTCCGAATCGTCCGGCAGGCCGGAGAAGCGACAAGCGATCACGCGGGCCGCCCGCAAGATGTTCGGTCAGGACGGCTACACCCGCGCGAGTGTCGACGCGATCGCCGCCGAAGCCGGTGTGTCCAAACGAACCATCTACAACCACTTCGCGGACAAGGAGCAACTGTTCCTGACTGTCGCGCTGGAGGGAGCGCGGGAGGTCACAGCCGCCATCGGGCAGATCATGGACCGGCACCTGCGCAAGATCGTGGACCTGGGGCAGGACCTGGTCGACTTCACCCTCGACCGGGTTGCGGCGGTGGCCGACTTTCCCGACCACTTCGCGTTGGTCCGCACGATCGAGGCCGAGGCGGCCCGGATCCCGCCCGAGATCCTCAAGGCGTGGACGGACGTCGGTCCGCAGACCGCGCACCTGCGGCTCGCGCCCTACCTGCGCCGGATCGCCGACAGCGGCCTGCTGGACATCGACGACGCCGACACGGCGGCCGCCCACTTGACGCTGCTGACCATCACCGACTGGAACCAGCAGACCTTCTACGGCGCCGTCCCGCTGCCCCACGACGAGGTCACCCGGATGGTCACCGCGGGGGTCCAGGCGTTCCTGCGCGCCTACCGGCCCTGATCACTGGTCGAAGTCGATCTCCACGGCGTCCGATGTGGGCACGGTCTGGCATGTGACCACGAATCCGGCGTCGACCTCGGCGTCTTCCAGTGCGAAGTTGCGGCGCATGTGGACCTTCCCGATGACCACCTTGGCCCGGCAGGTCCCGCATACCCCGCCCTTGCAGGCGAAAGGCAGGTCCGGACGGACCCGTTGGGCGCCTTCGAGCAAGGTCGTGTCGCGTGGGACGACCGCGGTGGTGGTCTTTCCGTCGAGCCGGACGGTCACCTCGGCGCTCGGGCCGGTCATGGCCGGGTCGACGTGCTGGACCTGCTCGGGTGGCTCATCTTCCACATAGAACAGTTCGAAGTGGATGCGCTCACGCGGGACACCCAGGTCCGTCAACACCTCTCGGGCGTCGGTGACCATTCCGAACGGTCCGCACAGCCACCAGTGGTCCACCTTGGACACCTGGAGCAGCATTGGCAGCAAGGTCCGGAGTTTCGCGGCATCCAGGCGTCCGGTGAACAGTTCGGCTTCGCGGGGTTCGCGGGACAGCACGTGCACGAGTTCCATCCGCGCCGTGTAGCGATCCTTAAGATCCGCGAGCTCGTCCGCGAACATGACTGTATTGGTGCGGCGGTTGCCGTACAGCACCACTGCGCTCGCGGAGGGGTCCTGCAGCACTGTCGACAGGATCGACATCACTGGCGTGATTCCTGAGCCAGCGGCCAGCAGCACGTGCCGCGCAGGCGTCGAGTCGGGGGTGAAGTCGCCAGTGGGTGGCAGGACTTCGATGGTGTCGCCTGGTTTGACCTCGTGCACGAGCCATGGCGAGAACGCTCCGCCTGGCACTTCGCGGACGCCAATCCGTGGTTTCGCGCCGACCATGGCGCAGATCGAGTACGACCGGCGCTCGTCCCGGCCGTCGATGATCCGGCGAAGCGTCAGCGATTGCCCGGCGCGGAACTCGTACTCCGAGGCCAGCTCGGCGGGCACGTCGAAGGTCACCGCGACGGCGTCGTCGCAGAGGCGCTCCACGTGAGCCACCGTCAGCTTGTGGAACTCGGTCCTACGGCGCAAAGAAGTGGTCACGTCAGATCTCCTTGACGTGTTCGAACGGTTCGTCGCAGGCCTGGCACCGCCGGAGCGCCTTGCACGCCGTGGCGCTGAATTCCGACAACAACTCGGTGTCCAGCGAGCCGCATTGCGGGCAAGTGACTCGCTTCGGCGGCGCGGTCAGCGTGAGCGGGATCGGGCCGCCGCCGCGAGGTGCGGCGCCCGGCGGGGCGATCCCAGCCGAGGCGAGCTTCTCCCGCCCAGCTGGGGTGATCCAGTCGGTGGTCCACGCGGGCGACAACACCGTTCGCACGTCCACCGAATCGAACCCGGCTCGGTGCAATGCCGAGTACAGATCCGAGCGCATCGCATCCATGGCTGGGCAACCGGTGTACGTGGGTGTGATGGTCACGACCACACCGTCCTTGCTCTCCCGGACGTCACGCAGGACGCCCAGATCGGCCAGGGTCAGCATGGGCAGTTCGGGATCGGTGACCGTCTCGGCCACGGCACGTGCGCTCACCATGTCGCGTCCGGATGGGCACGGGCGACGCTCTGCATTTCGGCCAGCAACGGCTCCAAGTGCTCGGTGTGCGCGCCAGGCGTGAGCACCGAGTGGGCGGGTGGCTGCTTGAGTGTGCCAGCGGTCAGGACCTGCGCGATCACCGCGTCGAACTCCTCACGCAGCACCGAATCGCCGTCGAACAGCTCGTCGACATACGGCCACACCGCGTCGATCCCGGCCTGCATCCGTTCGTGCGACAACTCGGTGCCGTCGCCGAGGCGGACGACCCAGCGCGCCGCGTAGTCGCGGTGATAGGTCAGTTCCTTGATGCCTTTGGACGCGATCGCCGCGAGGACCTGGTCCGGCGAATCGACCAGGCGCTGCAGAAGCGCCAGCCGCCACGTGCTGAACACCAGCAGCCGGGCCATCGAGAACGCGAAGTCCCCGCCGGCCAGCTCGACCAGCCGGACGTTGTGGAAGTCCTCGGCGTCACGGAAGAACGCCAGGGCGTCCTCATCGGACTGATCGACCGACGGCACGAGTGACGGGTCGGCCTTGGCCGCGCGGGCGAGCAACAGCCGGGCCTGGCCGAGCAGGTCGAGGCCGATGTTGGCCAACGCGACCTCGTCCTCCAGTTCCGGCGCCGCGGCGCACCACTCCTGCAGCCGGTGCGACATGATCAAGGCGTCGTCGCCGAGCCACAGGCACGTCCTGGCCAGCTCGGCAGCGTCCACACCGGACGGAACCGTGGTGTCCAAGCCCGCCAAGGGGTCGGCGAATCCGGTGCCGAAAGCCCACCGGGTGTCGTTGTCTTCGGTAAGCGCCTCGTAGGCGTTGTCAAAGGACATGGCCGCTCACATGTGGGGGACGTCTTCGGGAATTTCGTAGAACGTGGGGTGCCGGTACACCTTGTCGCCGCTCGGCGCGAAGAACGGATCCTTCTCGTCCGGACTGGACGCGGTGATGTGGTCGGCCCGCACGACCCAGATGCTCACGCCTTCGTTGCGGCGTGTGTAGAGATCGCGGGCGTTGCGCACCGCCATCTCGTCGTCGGCGGCGTGCAGCGATCCGACGTGGACATGGTTGAGGCCGCGCTTGCCGCGCACGAAAACCTCGTAGAGCGGCCAGTCACTCATGCCGCAGCCTCCTTGTGCTTGGCGGCGTACGCGGCGGCCGCGTCGCGCACCCACTGGCCGTCCTCGTGCGCCTTGCGTCGCCGTTCGAGCCGGATCTTGTTGCACGGGCCGTTCCCGCTGACCACTTCTTTGAAGTGCGCCCAGTCGATCTCGCCGAAGTCGTAGTGGCCGCGCTCGGCGTTCCACTTCAGATCCGGGTCCGGCAGCGTGACGCCGAGTTTTTCGGCCTGCGGCACGCTCATGTCGACGAACCGCTGCCGCAGTTCGTCGTTGGTGTGCCGCTTGATCTTCCACGCCATGGACTGCGCGGTGTTGGTCGACTGCGCGTCCGGCGGGCCGAACATCATCAGCGATGGCCACCACCAGCGGTTGGTCGCGTCCTGCACCATGTCGCGCTGCGCCTGCGTGCCGCGCATCATGGTCATCAACAGCTCGTAACCCTGACGCTGGTGGAACGATTCCTCTTTGCAGATCCGGATCATCGCCCGCGCGTATGGTCCGTACGAACTACGGCAGAGCGGGACCTGGTTGCAGATGGCGGCGCCGTCGACGAGCCACCCGATCACGCCGACGTCGGCGAACGTCAAGGTCGGGTAGTTGAAGATGGACGAATATTTCTGCCGCCCCTCGATCAACCGCTCGGTCAGGTCCGTCCGGTCGGCGCCCAAGGTCTCAGCCGCGGAGTACAGGTAGAGCCCGTGCCCGGCCTCGTCCTGCACCTTGGCCAGCAAGATCGCCTTGCGGCGCAACGAAGGCGCCCGGGTGATCCAGTCGCCTTCCGGCTGCATGCCGATGATCTCCGAATGGGCGTGCTGCGCGACCTGGCGGATCATCGTCTTGCGGTAGCCCTCGGGCATCCAGTCGCGCGGCTCGATCCGCTGGTCGCGTTCGATCGTGGCGTCGAAATGCTCCTCAAGGTTCATGAGGACTTCTCCCGTTTCGCGACGAGTGTGAGCACGTCGTACTTGGCCACGGACTCGCCCTTCTGGTTGGTCACGTCGGCGTCCCACCGGACTTCGCCGTAGTCCTGGTCGTTGCGCGGGGTGATCTGCTTGGCGGTCAACGTGACCGTCAGCGAGTCGCCCGGGAACGTCGGCGTCAGGAACCGCAAGTTCTCGAGGCCGTAGTTGGCCAGCACCGGGCCTGGGTCTGGCTGAACGAACAGGCCAGCGGCGAACGACACGACGAGGTAGCCGTGCGCGACGCGGCCGCCGAAGAACGGGTTGGCCGCAGCGGCTTCCTCGTCCATGTGCGCGTAGAACGTGTCGCCGGTGAACTCCGCGAAGTGCTCGATGTCGGCCATGGTCACTTCACGCGGCCCGGCCACGACCGTGTCGCCGAGGCGCAGATCCTCAAGGTGCTTGCGGAACGGGTGCTCGCCTTCAGTCCGCTCGGTCCCGGGCACCCACCTGTTGGTGACGGCGCTGAGCACGCGCGGGCTGCCCTGGACGGCCGTGCGCTGCATGTGGTGCAGCACGCCACGGACGCCACCCATCTCCTCGCCGCCCCCGGCACGACCCGGGCCGCCGTGAACCAACGCGGGCAACGGCGATCCGTGGCCCGTGTTCTCCTTGGCGTTCTCGTTGTCCGTGACGAGCAGACGGCCGTGCCATGGCGCCACCCCAAGTACGACGTCGCGCGCGAAAGCGGTGTCCGCGGTGACGACGGATCCCGCGAGGCTGCCTTGGCCGCGCGCGGCGAGTTCGATGACGTGCTGCGTGTCGCGGTACGGCATGAGCGTGCTGACCGGTCCGAACGCCTCGACCTCGTGCGGCTGGGCCTGGCTCGAATCTTCGGCCACCAACAGGACTGGCGAGATGAACGCGCCACGCTCGGCGTCGGCGTCCACGACTGACACCTGGTCGGGGTCGCCGAATACGACCCGGCCCGCCTCCAGCAACGCCTTCAGTGACCGGTGGACTTCCTCGCGCTGTTCCAGGCTGGCCAGCGCGCCCATCCGGACGTCCTGGTTGGCCGGGTTGCCGACCTGGATCTTGGCCAGGCGCTCGCTGGTGGCCTGGGCGACGTCGTCCAGCAGCGCGGTGGGCACGAACGCACGCCGGATCGCGGTGCACTTCTGGCCGGCCTTGACGGTCATCTCGGTGACCAGTTGCTTGACGAACAGGTCGAACTCGGGCGTACCTGGCGTGGCGTCCGGGCCAAGGATGGAGCAGTTCAGCGAGTCGGCCTCGGCGTTGAACCGGACCGAGCGGCGGACGATGTTCTCGTGCGTACGTAGGCGCTGCGCGGTCGAGGCGGATCCGGTGAACGACACCAGGTCCTGCTCGGTGAGGTGGTCGAGCAGATCGCCCGCGCTGCCCGCCACGAGCTGCAACGAACCCTCGGGCAGGATGCCGGATTCGATGATCAGCTCGATCAGCTTGACGGTCAGGTACGCGGTCTGGCTCGCCGGTTTGACCAGGCTCGGCACACCGGCGATGAACGCGGGCGCGAACTTCTCCATCGGCCCCCATACCGGGAAGTTGAACGCGTTGATCTGCACCGCGACGCCGCGCAGCGGCGTGCAGATGTGCTGCGCGAGGAATGTGCCGCCCTTGCCCAATGGTTCGACGTTGCCGTCGACGTAGACCGTGTCGTTGGGCAGCTCGCGACGGCCCTTGCTGGAGTAACCGAACAGCGTGCCTATGCCGCCGTCGATGTCGAACTTGTTGTCGCCCTTGGTCGCACCCGTGCGGTGAGACAGCGCGTAGAGCTCGTCCCGGTGCTCCATGAGGTACGAGGCCAGGACCTTGAGCAGCGCCGCGCGCTGATGGAAGGTCATCTCACGCAGCTCGGCGCCCTTGTCGCGGCCGTAGGCCAGCGCAGCGGCCATGTCCACACCGGCCGACGAGATCCGCGCGATCTCCTCGCCGGTCACCGCGTCGTGCAGTGGCGCGCCTTCGTCATCCGGCGTGTGCCACCGGCCGGACACATAGCTGCGCAGCGGAGCCATCCTGGTCGACCTCCAAGCTGAATTACTAACCGTCCGTTCAGTAGGCATGGTAGCTTGACGGCATGGCCGACGAAAGCGGTGTGACGCTGGTTCGAGACGGTTCGGTGGCAACCATCACGATGACGTCAGCAGCGTTGAGCAACCGGGTGAAAACCGACCTGCTCGACGCGATCACGCAGGTCAGCAAGGACTCCGAGGTCCGGGCGGTGGTGCTGACCGGGACCGGGAAGGCCTTCAGCGTCGGCCAGGACCTCAACGAGCACGCGGAAACGTTGCGGGCGGACGCGGCGCACGCGTTCGACACCGTGGAGCAGCACTACAACCCGATTGTCCTGGGCCTCGCGACGATGCCGAAGCCGGTCATCGCGTCCATCAACGGGTTGTGTGTGGGCGCGGGGTTGGGCTTCGCGCTCGCGTGCGACCTACGGATCGCGTCGGCCAAAGCGAAGTTCGGAACTGCCTTCACCGCGATCGGGCTGACCTGCGACTCCGGGCTGTCGGTGACGCTGGCCAGGGCCGTCGGTGCGGCTCGAGCGAGTGAGCTGGTGTTCAGGGCCAACACGTTCAGCGCCGAAGAGGCCTTGACGTGGGGGATCGTCGGGCAAGTGGTCGAACCGGAGAGCCTCGAAGCCGAGACGACGGCGCTGGCCCAAAAGTTCGGCAACGGCCCGACCTTGGCGTATGCCGAGGCCAAGGCAGCTATGGCTGTTTCGTTGAGCCAGGCCTTGGCGGCCGAGGGCGCCGGTCAGGCACGCCTCGGCGTCACCAAGGACCACCAGAACGCTGTTGAAGCTTTCCTTAACAAGCAGACGCCGACTTTCGAGGGACGCTAAATACGGCGGATCTTGTGCGCTCGGGTGTCGATCCACTGCCCGTGCGGCGACTGCTCGATCATCGGGTCGGCCCACCACAACCGGACGCTGTCCGGACGGACCTCCTGGAGACGTGCCTCGCGCCACTCGCCGTCGTACTCGACGAGCCACCGGTCGGCCAAGCAGGACAACCCATCCCGCCGCACGATGTCCTCGGCTTCTTCCAGGCTCGTCGGATCGGCCAGGGCGGCGTTGAACACCGTCGTGGCTTGCCAGTGGTCGCCTACCGCGACCACATAGCCCATGATCTCGTCGTCCTCGTCGCGCCGAATCGTGTGCATGACGATCTTTGTATCCGGCGCGACGGTGCGGACGCTCGTGAATTACGGCCTTTCGAACGCGACAGTCACGCCTTGCCCGACGCCCACGCACAGCGTGGCGATGCCCCGGTTGCTGTTCTCGCGCTCCATGCGGCCCAGCAAAGTGACCACCAGGCGCGCGCCGGAGCAGCCGAGGGGGTGGCCCAAGGCGATGGCCCCGCCGTCGGCGTTGACGCGCTCGTCGTCCAGCTTCAGGCGACGGATCACCGCGAGGCTCTGCGCGGCGAACGCCTCGTTCAACTCGACGGTCAGGTCGTCGCGTTGCCAACCCGTGCGGGCGAGCACTTTTTCGGTCGCCGGCACGGGGCCGAGTCCCATGATGTGCGGCTCAACACCCGCGCTCGCGCTGGCGACAACCCGCGCGCGGGGGTTGAGGCCGAGGCGCTCCACGGCGGCACCGCTCGCGAGCACGAGTGCCGCGGCGCCGTCAGACAATGGCGAAGACGAGCCAGCCGTGACGATGCCGTCCTTACGGAAGACTGTCTTGAGCTGGCCGAGTTTTTCGAGCGTCGTGGTCCGGCGCGGTCCTTCGTCGACAGTCACCGTTGCGTCTTTGACCGGCACCGGAACGATTTCACGGTCGAAGCGGCCCGCGTCGATGGCCGCAAGGGCACGGGTGTGGCTGCGCAATGCGAACGCGTCGGAGTCCTCGCGGGTGATGCCGTCCAGAGTGGCCACTTCCTCGGCCGTCTCCCCCATCGAGATCGTGCTCTTGGCCGGGAACTTCGGGTTGGTGAACCGCCAGCCCAACGACGTGTCGGCGATCTCGCCCGGCTTGGCCCACGGCGTGCCTGGCTTGGCCATCACCCATGGCGCGCGCGTCATCGACTCGACGCCGCCCGCGACCACGATGTCGGCGTCGCCAGACTTGATGGCCGCCGCCGCGGACGCGACCGCGGTCAAACCGCTGGCGCACAAGCGGTTCACGGTGAATCCCGGGACCGTGTTCGGCAGTCCGGCCAGCAGCACGGCCATCCTGGCGACGTTGCGATTGTCCTCACCGGACTGGTTGGCCGCGCCGAGGATCACCTCGTCGATATCGTCCTGCGGCACTCCGGCGCGGCGCACCGCTTCGGCCACCACCAGCGCCGCGAGGTCGTCCGGCCGTACCGCGGCGAGCGCTCCGCCGTACCGGCCCTGCGCGGTTCGAACACCATCAACCACGAATGCCTCAGCCATACCGCTATTATCAACCGTCCATTCGGTCAGTTGGCAAGGTGGTGAATCCGGTGTCACACAATGCGGCGCACGACATGTTCGAAGCGGATACCGCGTCGCGTGCGCTGGGTATCGAACTGATCGAAGCAGCCGACGGCCGCGCGGTCACCAGGATGCGCGTCACAAAAGACATGGTGAACGGGCACGACATCGCGCACGGCGGATACGTTTTCCTGCTCGCGGACACGACTTTCGCGCTCGCGTGCAACAGCCGCGGACCGGTCACCGTCGCTGCGGGTGCCGATATCACTTTCGTCACATCAGCCCGGGCCGGAGATGTTCTCATAGCGCACGCCGTGGAAAAGACCCGCTACGGGCGTAGTGGAATTTATGACGTGACAGTGGATCGGGACGGCGAAGTGATCGCGGAGTTCCGCGGTCGCAGCAGGGTGATCAACCGATGACCCGCCGCGGACGTCCCGGATACGACCTGGAATCGCTGCTCGCGGTCGCGGTCAAACTGTTCAACGAGCGCGGGTACGAAGCCACCAGCATGGAAGAGCTGTCCCGCAAGCTCGGAATCACCAAATCGGCGATCTACTACCACGTCGCCAGCAAGGACGAACTGCTGCGGCTGGCGGTCGACCGGGCGCTGGACGGGCTGTTCGCCGTGGCCGACGAGGCGATGACGATCGAGGGCCCGTCGATCGACCGGCTGGAATTCCTGGTCCGCGGCAGCATCAACGTGCTCGTCGAGCGGCTGCCGTTCGTCACGCTGCTGCTGCGCGTGCGCGGAAACACCAAAGTCGAGCGCGCCGCGCTGACCCGGCGGCGGGAATTCGATCAGCTGGTCACCGAGTTGGTGAAACAGGCCGAGGCCGAAGGCGACGTGCGGCCGGACATCGATCCGTCGGTGACGGCCCGGCTGCTGTTCGGCACCGTCAACTCACTCATCGAGTGGTATCGCCCGAGAGGCGGGCTCGGCAGCGCCGAGCTGGCGGACGCGGTCTGCGCGATCACGTTCGACGGCCTTCGAACCCGATGACAAAAACAGACGACAATCCATTCGAGGCGTGACTGGAAGTGGCTCTCCCCGCGGCCACTTCCAGCGCCGGCATCACGACGAGAATGCCGGCTCGCCCTTCTTCTTCTTGCCGGTGTGCGCGGCCTCGAAGGCGTCGATGACGTTGGCCGGAATACGGCCGCGGTCGGAAAGCTCGAAGCCGTTCTGCCGAGCCCAGTCCCGAATGGCCTTGGTCTGCTCCCGGCTCGCCGGCGAACCGGCCCGCTTCGTCGGCGACGTGCCGCGCTTGACACGGCCACCGGTGCGGCGCGCCGAGTTCACGAACTCCTCAAGGCCGGCACGCAACTTTTCCGCGTTGGCCTCGGTCAGGTCGATCTCGTAGCTCACGCCGTCGAGTGCGAAGCTCACGGTGCTGATGTCGTCGGCGGCGGTGCCGTCGAGGTCATCAACCAACTGGACGGTGACCCTCTGAGCCATTAAAGGTTACCTCGATTTGCGACAGTGGTGACAATGGGTAACTCCTGCCGATCGAATCTACCCGGTGCAGGAGTTACGAGAGACTATAGTTTGTCACTACCGGCACTTCGCAACTACCGGTGATCCGGGCGTGGCGGATCACACGGACATGCATCAGATAGGTTTTCCGTTGACCGTCACGTTTGTGAACTTCCGGCCGTCCACGTTGTTGAGGATGTTGCCCGTGTTGGCCACCCCGGTGAACTTACAGTCGGCCGCGACGAGTCCCTTGACGCGAGCGTTCGGCAGGCCGCTGACGTCGAACACGCGAGCGGCCTTCGTGCACGACGAGTTGGTGATGGTAAACGGCCCGAACGCGGGCGGGAAGTTACCGGTCTGGTTGTTGTAGGTGGACGTGACGAACACGAAGGAACGCTGGAACGTGCCCGTCACCGAGTCGAGGTTGATGTTCTGCGAGAAACCGCCACGTTTCGTGTTGGACTTGACGTAGAGGGCGAACTTCGTCGCGCCAATGACATTCAACTTGTAGGCGTAGACGTTCCGGATACCGCCGGTCTGCTCGCTGCCACAGGTGATCGCGCCCCAGTTGCCGTTCATCGTGCAGTTGACGACGACAAGGTTCTGACATGGGACGTTGACCCGGCGCCCATCGGCGTCCCGGCCGGACTTGATGGCGACGTTGTCGTCGTGCGCGCCCAGCGTGCAGTTGGCGATGATGACGTGGTCACAGGACTCGGGATCGACCCCGTCGGTGTTGTTCGCCGCCGTGCTCGGGTCGGTGGTGACCCCGTCGACTGTCACGTTCTTGCACAGGGTTGGGTGAATTTGCCAAAACTTAGGGTTTTTTAGAGTGACGCCCTGGATAAGAACCGTGTCGCAGTTGTACGGCTCGATGAACGTGGACCGGGCGGTGTGCCCGGATCCGGGAAAGACCCGCTTGGCCGGATCGGTCACGCCGGCCGAGATCCGGGATTCCAGCCAGGCTCGGTCCGAGCCCTTGTTCCACGACGAGGTGGCGTTCGCGTCCAGGGTGCCACTTCCGGTCAGCGCGATGTTCCGCTGGCCGTGCGCATAGACCATCGGGGAGCGGTTCATGCACTCGATGCCCTCATACCGGGTGAGCACCGTGGGGAATTTCGAGGCGTCCGAGCTGAACTTCAGCACGGCACCGGATTGCAGGTGGAAGTCCACGTTGCTCTTCAGATGAATCGCCCCGGTGACATAGTTGCCCTTGGGCACGATCACGTGCCCGCCACCCGCTGCACTGGCCGCGTCGATGGCCTTCCGGAACGCCGCGGTGTTGTCGGTCGAGTTGTCCCCTTTGGCCCCGTACTGCGGATCCGTGGCGAGAAAATTCACACTGGGAAAAATGGGCAGCTTTGTGGCCGCCACGATCTCGTTGGCCGCGGGCCACGGCAGTGTCGGTATCGCCGCGGTGAGCGTGATCGATTCGGCATGGGCCGTACGGAGTAATGCCGGGGAAATAGGGGCCATCACGGCCGCGGCGGCCATTGCACTGGTCCGGAACAGCTGACGGCGATCCATCCGTGCCTCCAGGTGGTCGAAGGAACCCAGCGGCGGATGGGGTGACTATGACTGTAAACGTTTTCACCACGTTCGGTCCAGTCTCGGCCAAGCCGGAGCGCGACCGGCGACGAAGTGATACTCAGCGGCTATAGCCAACCTCTGGTGACAACACGAGGGTGGCGATTAGGGTGAGTCGACGCCTGATAAGGAGGCCACCATGTCCACCTCGGTGGCGATGCACATGAGCGACGGCCTGCTCAACGCTCCGACGTCGATCCTTTTTGGCGCGGTGGCGGTGATCGGGCTGGTGATCGCGACCATCGGAGCACGGCGGGACCTCGACGACCGCACCGCGCCGATGGCCGGACTGGTCGCAGCGTTCATCTTCGCCGTGCAGATGCTGAATTTCCCCGTTCTGCCCGGGGTGAGCGGGCACTTGCTCGGTGGCGCGCTCGCCGCGATCCTCGTAGGGCCGTTCGCAGGCGCACTGTGCGTGACGATTGTGCTTACGTTGCAAGCATTGTTGTTCGCCGACGGCGGTTTGACCGCTTTGGGGGCGAACGTCACGAACATGGCGCTGATCGGCACCGCCGCGGGTTACCTGGTGGCCGTGGCGCTGCGGAAACTGGCCACTCGCAACAAGTTCGGGCTGAGCGCGGTCGCGTTCTTCGCCGCTTTCTGCAACACGGTCATCGCGTCGCTCGGCTTCGTGCTCGAGTTCGCGATCGGCGGTGACTCGGCGTTCGCACTGGGCGGCGTGGCCGGAACGGTACTCGGCGTGCACTGTCTCATTGGGATCGGCGAGGGCATCATCACCGCGCTGACCGTCGGCGCCGTCGCCGCGATACGCCCGGATCTGGTGTATCTGCTGCGCGGCACCTCGCGTCCGCTCGTGATCAAGGAGGCGTCGTGACTCGCCGTCGTAGCCTGTTCTTCATCGGTTTCGCTCTGATAGCCCTGATTCTGGCCGGCGGCGTATCGTATTTCGCCGATTCCAATCCGGACGGTCTTGACCACGCCACCCTGCAAGGCTGCACGGTCGGCGAGGACGAGCAGTTGACCGGAACCTGCATCGCACAGGGCGCCACCGACCACTCGCTCAAGGACAGCCCACTGGCCGACTACGCGGTGGGCGGCACCGAAGGGACCACCGGCCTGGCCGGCGTGATCGGCGTGATCGCGACCCTGGTCGTCGCGGGCGGCCTCTTCTGGGTGCTGCGCAAGCGTTCCCCGAAGGACAGTTGATGGGAGCCGGGCACAGCCACCTGTTGTACCGCGCGGGTGACTCGCCGGTGCACAAGCTCGCTCCCGAGGTGAAGATCATCTCAGCGCTGGCGATGGTGCTGTGCGTTGTGGCCACGCCCCGTACGGAATATTGGGCGTTCGCCGGGTATTTCCTGGTGCTGCTCGTCGTGTGGGCGATCGCGGGAGTGCCACTGAGGTGGTTCGCCGCACGCGCCATGATCGAGATTCCGTTCGTGGTACTGGCTTTTCTGCTGCCGTTCGTCGGTGGCGGCGAGCGAACGCAGTTCCTCGGCCTGTCGGTGTCCGTCGCGGGAGCGCTGGCCGGGTGGAACATCCTGATCAAGGGCACGCTCGGCGTCCTGGTGTCGCTGACCCTGGCCGCCACGACGAGCCACCGCGATCTGATCGCTGGCCTGCAGCGGCTTCGCGTGCCGAGCCTGTTCATCACGATCGCCACACTGATGATCCGTTACGTCGAGGTGATCGTCGAAGAAGCACGGCGGATGCGGATCGCGCGCATCAGCCGTGGGCACGATCCACGATTCCTCTGGCAGATCGGTGCGACCGCACGGGGAATCGGGACACTGTTCATCAGATCGTATGAACGCGGGGAGCGTGTGCACATCGCGATGCTGTCCCGCGGCTGGTCGGGCGTCCTGCCCGAATCCGCCCGGCAACGCCCTGGCGCACGACTCTGGGCAGCCGGTCTGGTGCCCGCGGCCGTATCCGCCGCGACCCTTACGGTGGCATTGTGGACATGACTCCAGCGCTGCAGGTCGAAGGCCTGGCGTACGCGTATCCCGACGGTACGCAGGCGCTGTTCGGTGTGGACCTGCGGGTCGACCCAGGCGAACGGGTCGCCGTGCTCGGGCCGAACGGCGCCGGGAAAACGACCTTGGTGATGCACCTCAACGGGGTGCTGCAGGCGGGTGCCGGGAGCATTTCGGTGGCCGGGCTACCGGTCTCGAAGGCGAATCTGAAGGAGATCCGGCGCCGGGTGGGCGTGGTTTTCCAGGACCCGGACGACCAGTTGTTCATGCCGACTGTCGGCGAGGACGTCGCATTCGGTCCCGCCAATTTTGGGGTGACTGGCGCTGCACTGGAATCGGCCGTGGCATCGGCGTTGGACGCGGTCGGCATGGCGCATTTGACGGACAAGTCACCGCTGCACTTGTCGTTCGGGCAACGGCGGCGGGTCGCGGTGGCGACCGTGCTGGCGTGCGATCCGGACATCATGGTGCTGGACGAGCCGTCGGCGAACCTGGAACCGATCGCGCGGCGCGAGCTGGCCGAGGTGCTGCTTTCGTTGAACCGCACCATGTTGATGGTCACGCACGATTTGCCGTACGCGTTGCAATTGTGCCCGCGCAGCATTCTGATCGACGGTGGCATTATCGTGGCCGACGGGCCGACCGAGGAAATCCTGGCGGACACGGATCTGCTTGCGCAGCACCGGCTGGAGCTTCCGTACGGATTCCAGATCCCTGTCTGACATGACGGTGTGGCTGATCCGGCACGGGGAAAGTCTCGCGAACGCGGGCAGCCACACCACGGGCTCTGCCACCAATCCGCTGACGCCGCGGGGCGAGCAGCAGGCGGCGTTGGTGGCCTTCGACCACCCACCGGATCTGGTGGTTCACTCGCCCTATCTGCGAGCCCGGCAGACAGCTCAACCGACCATCGACCGGTTTCCGTCGGCACGCGTCGAGGAATGGCCGATCGAGGAATTCGACTATCTCGGCCGATTCCACGGCAAGCCGACGACGGCCGCGCAGCGCGCTGCTGCGGTCGCCGCGTACTGGGACGCCGCCGATCCGCACTACCGGGATGATGAGAATTCCGAGTCCTTTGTGGATGTTCACGCTCGGGCTCGTCAGTTCCTGGCTCGTCTGGCCGATACCGAGTGCTCGTACGTGGCGGCCTTCACGCACGGGATGTTCATGCGCATTGTGCTGTGGGCCATTCTGACCGGCGACGCCGTTCCCGACAGGGCGAACATGCGGAGGTTCCACGCCTTCCGGATGGCAAGCCTCATCCCTAATTGCTCGATCTTGCCTTTGGTTCTCAACGGGGAACAGGGCTATCAGTTCTCGGCTGCTTCTACGGCTCATCTTCCCGTGGGGCTGCGGAGCGGTGGGCACTGACACAGGGAACTCTCTAGCCATGGCGCAACTGGGCCGCCAGCCGAGTTTCTCCCTGCGACGGCTGAGTTCCGAGTCAATGCTGCTGCTTCATGCGGTTTCGGCGAAGAGTAAACCCGCCGGCAAATGGTGAGGTTCTCGCGACCCCCACCGTCAAACCCCCACCGCTCCCGGGGGCTCCCCTGCGGCCAGTCTATCGGTGGGGGGTGATCAACAGGGATTGTGTCGTGTGCGATGTGGACAACTCGGCGCCTGTGGACAACTCGGCGATGTGGATCTTCACGCGCTTGCCTGGCCGGTGGGTCTCACTACGATCGGCATTGGCATTGCTTTCCTTCTGTCCGTTCAAAGTGTGAAGCCATTGGGGAAAGGATCGGTGGGGTCCAACAGGTATTGAGCCATGCCGGTGATCCAGGCGCGACCGGTGACAGTCGGGACGACCGCGTCGAGTGAAGCGACGGTGGTCTGCTTGCTGAGCCGTCCGATGAACGTGGTTCCGAGCAGGGACTCGTTCACGAAGTCCTGCCCGATGGCGAGTTCGCCGCGGGCATGCAGTTGCGCCATCCGTGCGGAAGTGCCTGTGCCGCAGGGGGATCGATCGAACCAGCCAGGGTGGATGACCATGGCGTTGCGGGAATGGCTGCCGCCAGTCCCGGGAGCCACCAGTTGTACGTGTTTGCATCCGGCGAAGCGCGGGTCGCCCGGATGCACTGGTCGGCGCTCGGCGTTGATGGCCGCCATGATCTGCAGGCCTGCCGTGAGCATTCTGTCCTTTTCGGACTTGTCAAAGGGGATTCCCAGGTCCTTGATGGGCAAGATGGCGTAGAAGTTCCCGCCGTATGCCATGTCGTACCGGACCTCGCCGATCCCCGGCACAGTCACGACCGCGTCGAGCTCCAGCAAGAACGATGGCACGTTCTCGATGGTGACCGATTCGGCGTGGCCGTCGCGGACCTGGACCTCCGCGACGACCAGGCCCGCGGGCGTGTCCAGCCGGATGGTGGTGACAGGTTCGACAACCTCGACCATGCCGGTTTCCACCAGCACGGTGGCCACGCCGATCGTGCCGTGCCCGCACATCGGCAGGCAGCCGGAGACCTCGATGTAGAGCACTCCGGTGTCGACGTCCGGTCTGGTAGGTGGCTGCAAAATCGCGCCACTCATGGCGGCGTGCCCACGCGGCTCGTTGACCAGGAACTGGCGAATGTGATCAAGGTGCTCGACGAAGTAGGCGCGTTTCTCGGCCATGGTGTCGCCGGGGATCACGCCCACTCCGCCGGTGATCACGCGCGTCGGCATGCCCTCGGTGTGCGAGTCGACCGCGGTGAAGTAGCGGGTGGCTCGCATTTCACGCCACCCCGACCGCTCGCCGCATGTCGGCTTCCAGTGCGGCAAGCTGGTCGCTCGACAGCGGGCCACGTGGTGGCCGGCATGGTCCGCCATACCGGCCGACGTAGTCCATGCCGTACTTGATCGCCTGCACGAACTCGGTTCGCGAGTCCCACCGGAACGCGCCGACCATGGCCTCGTACATGGCGCGCGCGTCGGCGACCTTTCCTTCCAGGGCAAGGGAGAACAGGCGCACGGATTCGGCCGGGAAGACGTTCGGGAATCCGGCGAACCAGCCGGTCGCGCCCATCAGCACCGACTCGACCAGAACGTCGTCTGCCCCGGCGACCACGGTCAGGTTCGGCGCCAGGTCGCGGATCTCGGTCACCCGGCGTACGTCGCCGGAGAATTCCTTGATCGCGACCACGTTGTCGATCTGGGCGATCTCCGCGAGCAGCGCGGGTGTCAGGTCGACCTTGGTGTCGAACGGGTTGTTGTAGACCATGACCGGCAGGCCCACGGCAGCGACCTGTTCGAAGTGCTTGATCACCTCGCCGGCGTTCGCCCGGTACAGGGTGGGTGGCAGGCACAGCACGCCATCCGCGCCGTCCTCAGCCGCGACCTCGGCCCAGTGCCGAGCCTGGTGTGAGCCGACGCCATGCACGCCGACCACCACGATTCCCCTGTCCCCCACCGTTTCGATCGCGGTCCGCGCCACGGCACGGCGTTCGTCGTCGGTGAGAGAGGAGTATTCGCCGAGTGACCCGTTCGGGCCGACGCCCCGGCATCCGTTCTCGATCAACCACTGGCAGTGGTCGGCGTAACGGTCCAGGTCGACTCGGAGCCCGGCCGGTGCGGTCGGGTCCTCGGCGTACGGCAACGCGGTCGCGACGATGACGCCGTCGAGCTTCTCCTGTGTCACTCTTCCTCCTCGGCTGCGAGTTCTCCCAACCGCAGCGGTGCCGCGATCGGGCGTCGGTCGGTGAAAGCCACTCCGGTCAGGTCGGCCGTGTTGCGCAAGCACGTCCGGCCTTGGCAGCGGCCAAGGCCCACGCGGCTGACCAGCTTCACGGTGCGCGGCCCAGTTGCCGCCCTGGTCCGGACGGCGTCGCACAGTGCGCCGTACGTGACGCGTTCGCAGCGGCAGACGACAGTGTCGGTGGCCAGCCAATCGCGCCACCCTGGTTTGACCGGGTACGCATGCGTCAAGGCCGTCGCGAATCTCCTGCCCTGGCGTACTTTCTGCAATGCCTCACGGGGAACATCGCCGCCCACAGCGGCGATCCCGGCGATGGTTCCCTCCGCCGCGGCGAGGTCCGCACCACCGATCCCGGTGATCTCCCCGGCCGCGAAGATGCCCGGGACCGACGTCGATTGCGCGATGTCGACCTTGACGAATCCGTCCGCCAGTTCGCATCCCGCCGCGACTGCGAGCTCCAGCTGTGGCGTGAATCCGTAGCCGACGCAGACCGCGTCGACTTCGATTTCCTTCGTGCCCACGACATTCCAGTGCTCGTCGAGTCTGGCGACGCTCGCCGATCGGACCTGGCCGTCCCCGTGCGCCGCCACGACGGTTGTCCTGGTCCGGTACGGAATCCGGTGGCGCGCCAGAAGAGCCACGTACTGCGCGGCCTCGCCGAACTTGTGCCGACCGGCGAGCGGCGTGCGTAGCCAGCGGGCTGGGGAGTTCGCTTCCAGGACTCCGACCACCGAGGCGCCCACGTCGATCAGTGACTTCGTGACGGCAAGCAGGAACGGCCCGGTCCCAGCCACGAGCACACGTTTGCCGATCGGGATGCGCTGTTCTTTGGCCAGGATCTGTGCCGCGCCTGCGGTGTAGACGCCTCGCATGTCCCAGCCGGGAAACGGAACGACCCGGTCGTACGCGCCGGTCGCGAGGATGAGCGCGTCGGCGTCGATCGCGTGGGCGCGCCTGTCTGGCCCATCTGCTTGGCCAGTGAGCAGGTGCACGCGGCGTCCTTCGATCGCCCAGACCACTGTGGACGGCAGATGCTCGACCCCGGGCAGTGTGCGCGGCTGGTCGAAGGGTTGCCGGAAAAACTGGCCACCCACCGACTGGCCGGCGTCGACCAAGGTGACTCGCGCGCCACGGACCGACGCCGCTCTGGCGGCGCTGATACCTGCGGGTCCGGCTCCCACAACGACCACGTTCATGATCGAGTCCGTACGTCGTCGCCGTCGGCTGCTATTCGCTGGCAGGCGCGAACATCCGGGATTTCGTTAAGCGTGACTACACAGTCGAAGCACACCCCGATCCCGCAGAAAACCCTGGCACGGCCGACTCTATGCAGGACCGCGGCGATGGTCTGGCCCGGCTGCGCGGGCACTGTCTGGCCGTCGACGGTCACGTGCATGGCGTCACCTCCGGGCGGTCCACTCGGAACGGCAGCGGGTCGACTACGGGTGGCCGTCCCAGGAACAAGTCCGCGATCAGCTGGCCCGTTCCGGCGGCCAGGCCGATTCCGGCGCCCTCATGCCCGGTCGCGTGCCACAGTCCGGGCACACGCGGGTCGGGGCCGATGACCGGCAAATGATCGGGAGCGTATGGGCGGAAACCACCGTACGCCCGCATGACGGGGATTCGAGCCAACCTGGGGAACAGTCTGACGGCCTTGCGCGCCAGCTCTCGAAGAACGGGCACGCGCATGGTGTCGTCGAAGCCGACGCGTTCCCGGCTGGAGCCGATCAGGATCGTGCCTGCCCGGGTCGACTCGACCACTGTGGACGTTTGCAGGTCAGCCGCGCCACTTTCGACCGCGCCGACGTAGTCCGCGTCGTAAACCTTGTGCCGCACGGTGAACGGCGTGTGGCTCGTTACGAGGACCACTCCCCTGCGCGGCTGGATGTTGATCGGCGCGCCTGCCTGTTCACTGAACTGACCGGCCCACGGTCCGCACGCGTTGATCACCGCGCCGCAGGACAGGAAACCCTCGGATGTGCGAAGCCCGCCTGGCCGGATGCCAAGCGCCGTCACGTCACCGCGGACCTGACCGCCCCGGCGCTTCACAGCGGCCAGCAGCGTCGTCGCGGCGAGCACGGGCTGCAGCTGGGCGTCGTCGGGATAGTGCACGGCGGCGGTGACGTCCGGGGTGAGGTTCGGCTCGAGTTCCAGCGCGTCCGTGGCCGTGATCAGGTCCGCCCGGACACCGGCCTGGCGTTGGTGGTCGGCGAATTCGGCCAGGGCTTCGGTGTGCTCCAGGGCCACCACCAGGCCGCCCTTGGCGTCCCATTCCACCTCCGCCAGCTCGGATCCGAGCAGGTCACTGAGGGTGGCCAGCAATTTGGGCCACCTCGCGACCGAGGCCTGCGCCAGAGCGAGTTCGGGGCCAGGAGGCTTGTCGGACAGCAGGACGTTGCCCTCGCCTGCCGCGGTCGTTCCGCCTGCCGGCGTACCGCGGTCGATCACTGTGACCCGGACTCCGGCCGCGCTGAGCGCCTCGGCGCACGCGGCGCCGATGATGCCCGCTCCGACGACCACGACGTCCGGATGCATGACCACCACCGTTCATTAAAGTGAACGACAGCAGAGTAGCCGGAGATCCTGGCGCATCCAATGGGCCATTAGGGGTGAACGGGCGAAGCCATCGCGCCGGCCGGGTACTGCAGCAGCAGGACCGACATCACCGGACCATCGATGGCCTCGTAGATATGCGGCTGATGAGCCGGGAAGCAGATGTAATCGCCCGGGCCGAGGATGTATGGCGTGTCTGGTGGGCCAAGGCGCAGCTGACCTGCCATGACCGTCACGTGCTCCAAGCCTGGATGGCCGTCGGAGTGCTGGATCGCGCCTGGCCGGACGCGCTGGTCGTAAATCTCGACCACCGTGTCGGTCAGGTCCATCCGGCGCAGCAGGCGCAGGTCGACCGCGTTGCTGCTGAGCACGTCCAGGCTCGTCGAGCGAACCAGCACGACGCCGGGATCGGTCCGTTCGGTCAGCAGGCTCGACACCGGCACGTTGAAAGCGTTCGACAAACTGAACACAGTCTCGATCGTCGGATTCCCGGTCCCCGACTCGAGCTGCGAGAGCGTCCCCTTGGCTATCCCGGAGCGCCTGGCCAGCTCGGACAGCGACAGACCGGCCTGCCCGCGCAGCGCCCTGAGGTTCGCGGCCAGCACCTGACCAGCCTGTTCCCTGACCACACCGGCCTCCTCGCGCTCGCGGAGGCCGAGGCTACCCAACCGTGGGTGGGTCGGGGCCCCGGCCTGTACCGCGAACTCTCACGAACTGCCGGTCAGCTGCCGATAAACGTGCCGGACTGGATCACGTTCCACTTGCCGTTGTCCACTCCGTACACCGACAGAACCTTGTTGGTGCTGTCGCCGTATTGGTCGAAGGCGACGTCGCCGGTCGCACCACTGCCCTTGTAACTTTGCACCTGGTCACGCAACGCGCCGCGCTGCGACTCGCTCCAAGTGCCGTTCGGGCCGAGGGTGTTCGCCAGGCTGGTAATGATCGCGTTGGCCGCGTCATATGAAAAAGCCCCGAATCCGCCGTATCCGTCCGCATAATTCTTCTGGTTGTAAGCGGCGACGAATTCCTTCGCGGACGGCTGGGTCTCGGTCGGCGCACCGACCGATGTCGCCAAGTCGCCCTTGCGGCCACCGAGCTCGATGAACTTCTGGTCGTAGATGCCGTCACCGCCCATGACAGGCACGTTCAGCCCCGCTTCGCCGGCCTGCTTGCTCAGCGGCGCGGCCACCGGGTACTCGCTGCCGACGTAGATCGCGTCCGGCTTGGCCGCCTTGACCTTGGCCAGCACACCGTTGAAGTCGGTGTCCTTCTCGCTGACGGTCTCCCGTGCGACGATCCGGGCGCCGAGTTGGCGCGCCTGCTTGGTGAACTCGGTCGCGAGGCCTTCGCCGTAGGTCTTGCCGTCGGTGACGATCGCGATGGACTTCTTGCCAACCTTGCCGACCAGGTATTCCGCCGCGTATGGACCCTGGTAGGCGTCGGTCGTGACAGTCCGGAAGTAGTTGTTGAACTGGCGCTTGGGTTTGGCCGGGTCGGGACCGATGGTCAGCGACGGGTTGGTGTTTCCCGGAGAGATCTGCACGATGTTCTTGCCGGCGAGAACAGGCTGCACGCTCTGCGCCACCGAGGAATTGTAGGTGCCGATCACGCCGACGACGCTGTCGGTCGCGGCCAGTTTGGACGCCGCCTGAATACCGATCTGCGGAGTGGCCGTGTCGTCTTCCGGCTGGAGAACCAGCCGATAGCCCTTCACCGTGCATTTCTCGTTGGCTTGCTCGACGGCCAGCTGAGCCGAGTTCCTGATACCAAGGCCGATCGACGACTGGCCACCGCTCAACGGCGCGATCAGGCCGAGAATCAGCGTGCCTTTGCTGGTGTCGCATCCGTTGGCCTGGCCGGGCGCACCCGCCTCGGTTTTATTGGTGCCGCAAGCGGCCAGCAGTACCAAGCCGGCGACCAGCGCACCGGCTTTCACTGTCGGGTTGTGCACTTGATGTCCTTTCCTGGCACCGATCGCCGGTTTGCCGGCAACGATCGACGCGACCCGGTGTGTGCTATTCGGGTTTGAATTTCGATCAATCACGGCCTTGTGGCGCTCGCGGCCAACGTAATGGCAGAAGTTGCCAAGAGAATGCAGATCCATTTCGGACTCGGCCAACTCATGCCACGTGGTACACGGTTGCACCCGATTGTCTAGACCGCATTTCCCCAATGTGCGGACAGTAATCCAGGAACGCGTTCATTGAACGATCTTGGGTAACGTGCCGTCCACGCCCGAATGGACTCGGAGCCGATCGGAAGACGCCGCCCCGCTGGACCGGCGACGGTACGCCCGTTCACGCCGCTCGCCCGGCCGAGGCCAGCCGGTCGCCGCTGGATAAGCTTGGGTGTCCGGCACTCAACGGGTTAGGAACATCATGGCCGAGGCCGCTTTCATCTCGACGACCATCCCGTACGTGAACGCGCAGCCGCACCTTGGGCACGCCTTCGAGTACAGCCAGGCGGACGCGTACGCGCGCCACATGGCCAGCCAGGGTATGGACGTCTACTTCCTGAGCGGCTCGGACGAGAACAGCCTCAAGAACGTGCTGGCCGCGGAGAAGGAAGGCATCACCGCCCGCGAGCTGGTCGACCGCAACGTCGTGTTCTTCGAGCGGATGGCCGCCGACCTGCAGACCAAGCTGTCCCGGTTCATCCGCACCAGCGTCGACCAGGACCACATCGACGGCGCGGTCGAGATCTGGCGCCGGATGGAGGCCAGCGGCGACATCTACGCCAAGGACTACGAGGGCCTGTACTGCGTGGGCTGCGAGCAGTTCTACACGCCCGCCGAGCTGGTCGACGGCAAGTGCCCGGAGCACCTGACCGTGCCTGACCTGGTCAGCGAGCGGAACTACTTCTTCCGCCTGTCGAACTACCAGGACAAGCTGCTGGCCGCGCTGGAGTCCGGCGAGCTCAAGGTGGTCCCCGAATCGCGCCTCAACGAGGTCGCCAGCTTCGTTCGGTCCGGGCTGGAGGACATCTCGATCTCCCGGTCGACCGGCCGCGCCCGTGGCTGGGGCATCCCGGTGCCGGGCGACGAGAACCAGGTCATGTACGTCTGGATCGACGCGCTGACCAACTACACCAACGCGCTGGGCTGGACCCGGGACGGCGAGGAGTACAAGAAGTACTGGGTCGACGCGGCCAAGCGTGTGCACGTGGTCGGCAAGGGCGTCACCCGGTTCCACGCCGTGTACTGGCCCGCGATGCTGATGTCCGCGGGCCTGCCGATGCCGACCGAGGTCGTCGTGCACGGCTACATCACCGCGTCGGGCCAGAAGCTGAGCAAGACCACCGGCAACGTGATCGACCCGGCCGACTTGATCGAGCGGTTCGGCTCGCACGCCGTGCGCTACTTCCTGCTGGCGGAATTCTCGCCGTTCATCGACGGTGACTTCAGCGAGGACCGGCTGATCGCGCGCTACAACGCCGACCTGGCCAACGGCCTGGGCAACCTGTTGTCGCGGGCGACCAGCATGACCGTCCGGTACCGGGATGGCGTGATTCCTGAGCCGGCCGAGATCGGCGACCCGGAGCGTTCCCTCGCCGAGCAGCTGGCCGCCAGCGAGCAGGCGTCGGTCGCGGCGATGGCCGGGTACGACCACCGCGAGGCCCTGGCTCGAATTTGGGACCTGGTCCGCCGGACCAACGCGTACGTCGACGAGCGCGCCCCATGGCACCTGGCCAAGGACCCGGCGCAGGCCGCCGCACTGGACACCACGCTGCACTACCTGGTCGGCGCGGTGCGCCAGCTCGGCCGGTTGCTGTTGCCGTTCCTGCCGGAGGCCGCCGAGACGATCGTGCGCACGCTGGGCGCCGAGCCGGACAAGGTCCCGGGGGCCCAGAGCTGGCTCGACGGGCTGGCAGGCGTGCAGGTCACCAAGTCCCCGGCACTGTTCCCGCGGATCGAGGCGCCGGCCGCCGAGTGAGGGAAACCCCGATTCCGGCGAACCGGGAGAACTGACGCGCACGGTTCGACGTTGTCCGGATATGGACTTTACGGTCGAAAGCCGGGCACTGGTGGTCGTGGCGGGCTTGCCTGGATCGGGCAAGAGCACGCTGCTGCGGCGCACCCAGGCCAATGTGCCGATCTCGGTGCTCGACACCGACCATGTCCGGGCCCTGTTGGCGCGCCTGTTGCCTCGTTCGGTCCCGTACGGCTGGTACCGGCCGCTTGTGCACGTCCTGCACACCGCCCGGCTGCTGGCGATCGTGCTGTTCGCGTCGGGGCCGGTGCTGGTGCACGACCCGGCGACGGGCGCGGGCGCTCGGACGGCGTTCGCGTTGATGGGCGTGGTGTCCCGGCGGCGGAGGCATTTCATTTGGATCGATTGCTCGCCCGCTGAGGCGCTCGCCGGTCAGGTCGCGCGTGGGCGGGTGCTGCTCAAATGGTCCTTCGCCAGGCACATGCGCCGGTCACCGCAGGTGCGGTCGCGGCTGCTGGCCGGGCGGTGTCCCCAGGGCTGGCATACCGCACAGCTCGTCGACCGGACCACCGCGAGTACCGGGCTTCAATTGAAGGTCGCCTGAGGTGTCGGCGGGGCTGGAGGTCCAGCCCCGCCAACGCCTCAGCGGCTCATCCGCGCAGATAGACGATCTTCAGCTGCGGCGAGGACAGGATCTCGTGGTCGCAGAACCGGCCACGTACCCATTTGCCCTGCGAGTACAACCGGGTCTGATCAGCGAAGAAAGGCGAGGTCGGGTCGGTCGATTGTGCATATGTAAGAAGCGTTCGTACATCTGGACAACGGCCGCCGTCGAAGGAAACCGCCTGGATGTAGCTCGATCCGTGGACCAGCTCCGTATTGCCCTTCGCCGGATCCCAGACCGGCACTTGCATGTTGAGCACACCCAGCTGGTCGGGCGCGCCGTGCACCGGGATCCGCTCGCCGTTGCGCACGACGTACTGGTACTCGCCGAGCGGCGCGTCCATCGGGATCTTGGCGGCACGCAATTCGGCCACGGCGTCGGTGAAGGCCTTGCGCACCGCCGGGCTGTCGGTGTTCAGCGTGTTCGGGGTGCGGACCGGGTCCGCGGCGTTGAACGGCACCTTCCAGGAGCCCGGCGGGACCTTCAGCCAGAACCGCTCGAACAGCAACGCGCCTCTACTCCAAGTGGAGTACGCGTTGTCCAAATGTCTAATCGCCTCGCAGGCGTCCGCGACATTCGGCAGGTCAGCGCACATCTTCGCGGTGTCGTTGGCGGCGAGCTGAGCGATCAGGCTGCGATCGGAGAACAGCATGTCCTGGAGGGACTGCCTCGAGAACTTCTTGCCGTCCAGCTCCGCGATGGCCATCCGGGTACGCGGTCCGCGCTCGGTGCCGACGTCGCCGATGATCCGCGGATAACTGGTGATCGGCGCGGCCGGGTTGGTCAGCCACGGGCTGTCGTTGGAGTTGGCTACGTAGTCGTGGCGGGTCAGCTGTGGCTGCTTGGCTGGGCCAAGCAGGCCGGGGACGATCGCGTCCGGGTCATTTCCCCAGGCGCAGCTGGTTTTCGCGCCGTCGAGCACGGCCACACCTGTCCTTGGGAACACGGCCGAGCCAAGCGGGGTGTTGCAGCGCTGCGCCATCTCGTCGGTGATGTGCGGGACGACCTGGATATCGGCGTAGGTCGCGTTGCCCGACCTGTCCGTGGTGATCGTGTTGACCCACGGCGAGCCCAAAGTGTCCGACAGTGCCCTGACGATTCCACGGGTGTCACGGGCCTGCGCGATCTCGAACCACGTGTTGCCCGAACGAATGTTGCCCCAGTTCGCGTCCCGCATGACGTAGGCCGTGGTGCTCGTCCACGTCAGCGGCAGGCCGAACGCGGAGTCGATCACCGGCCCGTATCGCGTGGACCAGAGCGTGCGCTCCACTGTGGACAGGCTGCCGTCCGGATTGCGGCTCTGCACGGTGACCTTGCGGCTGGTCATCTGCTCCGGTTCGCCGTCCATCAGGTAGGTCGTCGGGGAGCCCGGCACGAGTTGCAGCTGGTACAGGCTGAACGGCCGCGCCGTGGCCACTGTGTGCGTCCACGCCACGTCTTTGTTGTAGCCGATCTGCACGAACGGCATGCCGAGCAGGCTCGCTCCGGACACGTCGAGACGACCGGGCACGGTCAGCTGGGCCTGCCAGAACCGGCGGCCACCCTGCCACGGGAAATGCGGGTTGCCCAGCAGGAGGCCCTTGCCGTTGGCCGTGGCGTCCCGGCCGAACGCGAACCCGTTGCTGCCCATGTCCTTTGTGGCTTCGAGCGCTTCGGCGACCTTGCTGGCGGCGTCCGGCGGGATGGCGGGCGATTCGGTCGGCGCTGCCGGCGGCTTGGCCGAGGTGATCTGGTTGATCAGCGCGGCCTGGCCGCTCACGGTGGCCAGGGCATGCATGTGGCGGTAGACGTCGATGTCCGTGATCGGCCGGACCCACGCGGCGTTCCGGCAAGCCGGGTCGGTGATGCGGCGCTCGGCCACGAATCGGTTGTACCCGGCGACGTAACCCTTGGTGATCTCCCTGACTTCCTGACGCGGCCCGAGCGGCTGGCGCTGTTTCAGCGCCTCCTCCACCACGCCGGAGTCGTTGATCTGCTGGAAATACAGGTCGCTCGCCAGGCTTGTCGACGCGCTGCCGAGCGCCGAATTGCCTGGCGCGCTGGGACCGAAATAGCGCGAACGCTGTGCACTCAACGTGACGTAAAGGTCGGCGATCTGGCAGATGTTGTCCTTCGCGGCGGCATAGCCGAAGCCGTAGCCGACCCCAGCGAAAGTATTCGACTTGATGTGCGGAATCCCGTTCTCGGTGTAGCGCAGAACGGCGGAGAATCCTCGTTGGTCCGCAGAGCTCACATTCGTGGTCAACGGAAGGGCCACCACGAGGGCAGCGGCTAGCGTGATCACTCTTCTCGGTAGGGACACGATTCTCTTTGTACGGCACCGAGACTGTGCTGACATCCGGGAACACCCCTAGGACGTTGACACGTCATGTCCCCGAATGGGGTGATGCCGCCGAGGACCTTTGTTGGCAGACCGAGGTCGCGATCTTAATTCGGTGCCCCATGAATTCAAGGGAAATAGAGCGCCGCCAGATGCCTGGCCTTGGTTCCGCACCGATCACCGTGATGTCGTCGCGCCGGAGCGGGACCGGAACTCGCGGACCTTGTTGCGGTTGCCGCACCTTTCCATCGAGCACCAGCGGCGCTTGCCTGGCCGGGACGTATCCAGGAAGAGCAAGGCGCAGTTGTCGCCCGCGCACTGACGCAGGCGCGTCGAGCCGACCAGGTCGATGGCCTGACGGGCGGCCATGGCCGCGATCTGCCTGCCGGTGATCGGCGCCGCCCAGTGGCGCTGCAGGGTGGCCACGTCGATCTGCGGCCGTGGCGGTTCGCCGACGGCGGCGTTGATCATTTCGAGGTGGTTCTTTCCCGGAGCCTGGCCCTTCGCCATGGCCTCGGCCGCGTGCCATAGGGCGTTGCGGAACTGCGTGACGTGGGCGAGGTCGGCCTCCGTGATGTCGAGGTCTTCGCGGCGGACCGGCGCGGTGTCGTTGAGCCGGGAGTCGAGCAGCCACTCCGCCAGGTCGTCGGGTTTGAAGAGGATCTCGTAGGCCTCCCCGATCGGCCCGGGACCGCCGGTGAGCAGCAGTTCCAGGCAGAAGACGCCGGCGTCGAAGTGGTAGCGCTGGCCATCGAGTCCAGTCAGCACCCTTGTGTGGCTCGCCATGTAACCAGTATAGTCGGTTTCACCACCGGTTATACCGGTTACACGCACTGGAGGGGCGATGAGCATCGAGCAGACGTTGCTGGACCTGGAAGAAGAGCTGTGGCGGGCTAACCGCGAGGGCGACGGCGCGTTCTACGACAAGGTCCTGCGTGACGACGCGTTGGGTGTCAGCAAGTTCGGCGTGTACGACAAGAGCGGGGCCGTCAAGCTGATCAACGTCAACGACAACCCGTTCACCCGCTCCAAGATGAGCGACGCGAAGGTCCTGCTGATCAACGAGACCGCCGCCCTGGTCACGTACAAGGCCGACTACACGGCGTTGATCGACGGCACCGAGCAGGACTTCACCTCGTTGGCCACGACGGTCTACTCGCTCGAGGACGGCGAGTGGCGCTGCGTCCTGCACCAGCAGTCATGATCGGGCAGACGAAGGACGTTGGCTTCCAAATCGGTGTCTCCAAGACTTTGCCGTTCGCGCCGGAAGCCGTGTGGGCGGCGATCATGAGCGACGAGGGCATCGCTCTGTGGCTTGGAAAAGGAGCCACCCTCGTCAAGGGCCAGTCGTACGAGACGGCAGACGGCACGGTGGGTGAGGTGCGGAGCCTGAACGAGCTCGACCGGGTTCGGGTGACGTGGCAGCCGAAGGACTGGGACCACGAGACGACCGTTCAGATCGCCATCTCGGCCAGCAACGGCAAGACACGGCTGATCTTCCACCAGGAACGGATGACCGGCCCGGCCGAACGGGAGCGCCAACGCGAGCACTGGCGCAAGGTGATGGCTGACGTGGTGGACCTGCTGACAGCGAAGTGAATGGGTGGCGCATCAACCGCGCCACCCATTCACCTTCAGCGCAGCACCTTCAACTCCTCAATCTCCGAACCGCTGATTCGGGCCCAGGCGATGGCTGTGCCGTCGGCGTAGATCGCGATCGCGGTGTCCGGGCCGGTGGTGACGACTTGCACTGGGTGGCCTGAAAACTCGGCCAGGCGCTCGTCCGACTCCACTGCCTGCAGCAACACCTCTCGTGGTGCTGGGCCTGGCGGCACTGGTGCGCCAGCATCCGTGAACACGTCCTTGATGTGTTCGAGGGCCATCACCGCACGCGGGAACCCGGAGAATGCCGCCGCTTCGGTCACGATCTCGGTGATCTCCGCGGGCGCCAGTCCCGAGGACAGGCCGGTTCGGGTGTGCACGCGGATCGGCGTCCCGGCTCCGCCGGAGGCGATGATCGCGGAGATCGCGGCGGCCTCGCGTGTCCGCGCGTCCAGCGCTGGGCGGCTGTGCAGGTGGCCGTACACCACGCCGACGGCCAGTTCTTCCAGGCCGGGCGCCACTTCGAAGATCTTGTCCAGTCTGGCCTTTCCGTCCGGGATCAGCTCGCCGACGACGTCGCGGCCTTTCTGGTGCAGGTCCTTCACAAGTGCCTCCTGAGGAAGTCCACCGCCAGCGCCCACGCCCGTTCGGCCGGTTCCGGCTGGTAGAACTGCGGCGCCACCCGGTTGTGGAACGCGTGCCCGCCGTCGGGCTGGATGTGCAACTCAACTCCGGCGCGGCCTTCCACCGCAGCGGCCACATCGGCGACCTTCGGGGCAGGAATGTACGGATCGTTGCCGCCGAAATGCAGCTGCAAAGGCGACTTGATCTCGTCAAGCAGGTCCAATTGGGACGGTACGCCCGATCCGTAGAACGACAGCACGGCCGCGGGCTCGATCGACGCCGCGGACACGAAAGCCACCGTGCCGCCGAAGCAGAAACCGAGCAGCGCCACGCCGCCGGTGACCTCAGGCAACTGGGAAAGATGCTGGTAGGCGGCCGCCACGTCGGCCACACCGGTCGTCATGTCGAACTGACCGGCCAGGTCCATCGATTCGGCCAGGCCCTCGTCGTCGTGCCCGGCGCGCCAGCCTGGCCGCAGCCGCCAGAACATGTCCGGCGCCGCCGCGACATATCCGAGTTCCACCAGATCACCGGCCACCGCCTCGATGTACTCGCCGACGCCGAAGATTTCCTGGATCACCAGCACCGCGGGCCCGCCACCATCCGGTGCCCACACGGTCAGATCGAATTCACCATCCGGGGTACGCACGGATTCTGTACGCTTCACAGTCACGCTTCGAACCTACCTTGTCGATAAACAGGGAGGCCGAATGGCCGAGTTATTCCCCAACCGGCGTCGCAGACTGAGAACGATCGTCGCCATCTTCGCGGCAGGTACGACACTCGCCGCGTGCAATACGACAGCGGCACCGGCACCGGAGACTTCGACCCCGGCCGAATGGGCATCGGAAACCAGTAACCAACCTGTTCCTTCGTCGGCGATTCCACAATCGACGACCACCACCAGCGGGACGCAAAAGCAAGCCGCTCCCCCACCACCGCCACCCGCTGAGCCGAAAGTCAACTGCATCAAGACGTTACGTGCGTGCGGTTTTCCTGATGCGAGCAATACCGGGTGGCAGCACACCGGGGTCAAGCTGACCACTTCGGGCGTGAATCTCACCGCCGACGCGGAGTTCCAGATCAACGAACCGGGCACGGTGATCGACGGCAAGGACATCCGCGGCTGCGTCAGCATCAAAGCCAACAATGTCAAGATCAAACGCAGCCGGGTGCGCTGTGACAGTTACTTCCCGATCCGGATCTACGACGGTTTCCGCAACGCCGTAATCGAGGACACTGAGATCGACGGGCTGAACTCGGGAACTACGAATGCCGCCGTCGGTTTCGACAACTACATTCTGCGCCGGGTGAACATGCACAGCCTTGGCGAAGGCCCGCACATGGGCACCAATGTGTTGATCGAGGACTCTTATGTGCACGATCTGGCGAGCTGCGACATCTGCCACAACGACGCCATCCAATCGTCCGGGGCGCTGAATGTCGTACTGCGGCACAATACGTTCATCAATGACGCCATGGGCAAGAACGCCGTCGTGCGCATCGCCACCGAACAGGGCGATTCCAAGAATTTCCTGGTCGAGAACAACCTGCTGGCCGGTGGGAACTTCGCGGTCCAGGTCCGCAGCCAGGGCCACGGTTTCCCGGTCGGCGTCCGGGTGATCAACAATCGGATCGTGCCGACGTGGCGGTTCGCGCCGTTCGACACCACCGACGGCCGGATCGAGACGATCGGCAACTTCCGGGACGACAACCTGGAGCCGCTCTCCGCCGATTGATACCCCCGCAAGCCCGCCCAGTCCGACTTCCGCTCAGTGGAAGCCGGGGCTGAAACCCGGAAATTCGCCCCCTATCGTCTCGCGGCAACTCGAGAACGCGGCAACTCGGCGACGCAATGGAGCGAGACGGTGACGACAGAAGTGGCGGAGCGTGCTGGTCGCCGGTGGGCGATTTCCCTTGCCTGGAGCGCGGTCCTGCTGGACGGATTCGACCTGGTCGTGCTCGGCACGGTCCTTCCGGTCCTGCTGGACACCAAGGAATGGGGCCTGAATCCGGCCAGCGCCACGGCCGTGTCCACATTCGGCTTGGTGGGTATGACAATCGGCGCGCTGACCATTGGCGCGCTCACCGACGTCATCGGCAGGCGTAAGGCATTGGTGTTGTCAGTCACCAGTTTCTCGGTGCCCACGCTGCTCTGTGCTTTCGCCCCATCGGTTTTCATGTTCGGCCTGTTTCGTTTCCTTGCCGGGATCGGCCTTGGCGGTTGCCTGCCGACGGCGATCGCGATCGTCAACGAACACGCGCGCAGCGGCAAAGCAGGCAGCGCAACCACAACCGTGATGACGGGTTATCACGTCGGCGCGGTTCTCACCGCCTTGCTCGGCATTCTGGTGATCCCGGACCTCGGCTGGCGCGCGATGTTCATCATCGGCGCCGCGCCCGCGATCGTCCTGATCCCGCTGATGATCAAATACCTGCCGGAATCCGCGACCCTCAGCCGCGAGCGCACGGCATTCGGCACGATCACGTCGCTGTTCCAAGGCAAATATCTCCGCTCGACACTCGCGTTCTGTGTGGCGTCTTTCATGGGCCTGTTGCTGGTGTACGGCTTGAACACCTGGCTGCCGCAGATCATGCGGTCCGCCGGTTACGAACTCGGCGCGGCGTTGGCGCTGTTGCTGACGCTCAACGTGGGTGCCGTGGTCGGCCTGCTCGTCGCCGGTGCGGTCGCGGACCGGGCGGGAGTTCGGCGTCCCACCATCCTGTGGTTCATCGCGGCGGCCGTCTTCCTCGCTGTGCTGAGCGTGAAGATGCCGCAGTTCGGCGCGTACGTCGCGGTGTTCATCACCGGGTGTTTCGTGTTCAGCGCGCAGGTTCTGGTGTACGCCTACATTGGACGGACCTATGTGGACGACAACCGGGCCACGGCACTGGGCCTGGCCGCCGGCATCGGCCGGCTCGGCGCGATCAGCGGACCCATCGTCGGCGGCGCCCTGCTTGACGCCGGTGTCGCGTACCCGTGGGGTTTCTACGTGTTCGCGCTGGTCGGAGCGTTCGGAGCGATTGCCGTGACCCTCGCCAAATCAACGGCGGCGAAACTCACGAGCCAGCAGCCAGGCCAGGTAGAGCCCGCCGATCACCGCGGTGGCGATACCAACCGGCAACTGGGTGTCTGAAAACACCTTCTGCACCAGGAAATCACTGATCGTCAGCAGCAAGGCGCCCATCAGTCCAGCGGCGACCGGCCCGGCGGCAGGCGTACCAGTCAGCCGTCGGGCGATCTGCGGAGCAGCCAACGCCACGAACGCGATCGGCCCAGCGGCGGCCGTGCCGATCGCGGCGAGCGCGACACTCACCATGACCAGCACCAACCGAGTGCTTTCCACGCGGACACCCAACGCCTTCGCCGCGTCGTCGCCCATCTGCAGGATCGACAGCCGGTGGCTGAAGAACATCGCGAACGGCAGCAGCGCGAGCATCGCCCACGCGACCGGTTCGACGTGGTCCCATCCGCGCCCGTTCAACCCGCCGACCTGCCAGGCGGCGGCGGACAGCGCGTCCTGCATGGACGCGTGCGTGATCAGGTACTCGTTGGCCGCGAACAACATGGCGCTGACGCCGATGCCGATCAGCACCAGCCGGAAACCCTGCACGCCACGCCGGAACGCGAGCAGGTAGATCAGGATCGACGTGACGATCCCGCCGCCCAAAGCACCGCCAGCGGTGAGCATCATCCCGCCGTCAGTCAGCACGATCACTGACAGCGCACCAGTCGCCGACCCGGCGGTGAACCCGATGATGTCCGGGCTGCCGAGGGGATTGTCGGTCAGCCGCTGCATGATCGCGCCGCTGATGCCGAAGGCCATCCCGACGAGCAACCCGGCCAGCAGCCGCGGCAGCCGCAGTTCCAGCACGATGAACTCGGCGCCTGGCGGGCCCTGGCCGAGCACGGTGTCCACCACTTCGGGCACAGTCAACGGGTAGTCGCCGGTGGTCATGCTCAGGAACCCGAGCCCGACTATCGCCGCGGTCATGATCAGGCACGTGATGGTGGCGCGAATATCGAGCCGGAGCGATAACCGGGCGATCCTGACCGGGCGGCCACGCACCGCCGTGTTGACGCTCACAGCTTGGTCACCCGGCGGCGCCGGCACAGCCAGATGAACACCGGCGCGCCAAGGAACGCGGTCACGATGCCCACCTGCAGCTCCGAGGGTTGGTTGATGACACGGCCGAGCACGTCCGATCCGATCAGCAAGATCGGTGCGATCAGGATCGTGTACGGCAGGATCCAGCGTTGGTCGGGACCGGTGATCAACCGCACGACGTACGGGACAGCCAACCCGATGAACGTGATCGGCCCGACGGCCGCGACCGAAGCGCCGCACAACAACGTCACCGCAATGACACCGACAACACGGGTGCGTCCGATGTGGGCGCCGAGCGCGGTCGCGGTCTGTTCGCCGAGCGCCAGCGCGTTGAGCGAACGCACCAACAGCAACGCCAGCACGATGCCGATCGCGAAGAACGGCAGCAGATCCGTCACCGTGTCCATCTGCCTGCCGCTGAGTGATCCGACGTTCCAGAACCGGAACGAGTTGAACGTGATGGGATCCATCAGCAGGAACGCGTTGACCAAGGCATACAACACGGCGCTGACCGCGGCACCGGCCATGACCAGACGGTCAGGCGTCGGGCCGCTGCGCCCGGTCGACCCGAGCAGGTAGACGACGACCGTCGCGGCTCCGGCGCCGAGGAATGCGAACCAGACGTACCCGGACACGCTGGTCACGCCGAAGACGCCGATTCCGAGGACCACAGCGAACGACCCGCCCGCGTTCACGCCGAGCAGGCCGGGTTCGGCGAGCGGGTTGCGTGACAGCGCCTGCATCAACGCGCCGGCCAGGCCCAGTGCCGCACCGACCAGCAGGCCGAGGATCGTGCGCGGGATGCGCACGGAGTGGATGATCACCGCGTCCCGTGAGCCGTCGTTGTGCCAGAGCACGTTCCAGGTGGACGAGAACGGGATGTCCTTCGAACCGAACCAGATGCTCAGCATGCACACGAGGACGAGCCCGGCGACGGCGCCGATCAGTCCGACCGTTCGGGACGTCCGCAATGACGACTTTGTCCGGGAAGTGCCTTTCGTGTGGCTTGTCACGCTCACCACACGCACCACCACATCCGAGACATCGACAATTGAGGCTAGGCTAACCGAAGTTGCCGGGGAATTAAATCACTGAGCGGGAGGCGGCGTGACCGCAGGGGGAAGTGTCCTGCGCCGAGCCATCACCGGCCAACGGCGGGATGTCGCCGTGGCCAGCGTATTGGCCGCTGGGCACCAGGGTGGGGAGGCCTTGGTCCCGGTCGTCATCGGTCTCACCATCGACCAGGCCGTCTCCGGCGGTTCGGTCGGCGCGTTGCTGCGCTGGCTGGCCGTGCTCGGCGCGGTGTTCGTGGTGCTGTCCTTCAGTTGGCGGTTCAGCACGCGGTGCTCGGAGCGCGCGGCGCAACGCGCGGCGCACGAGATCAGGACGAAACTCACCAAACGCGTCCTGGATCCCAGAGGTGGCGCGGAAACCAAGCACCTGCCCGGCGCGCTGGTGAACATCGCGACCAGCGACGCCAAACGGGTCGGAGCGATCAACTCCGTCATCCCGTACGCGCTGGCCGCGCTCGCGGGCCTTCTGGTGAGCGCGATCGCGTTGCTGAACATGTCGATCTCGCTGGGCCTGCTCGTCCTGCTCGGCACTCCTCCGCTGCTCCTGCTGGGGCATTTGATCGGCCGCCCCCTGGAACGGCGCAGCGACGAGGAACAGGAACGCGCCGCGCACGCGTCCGGCATCGCGGCTGACCTGATCGCCGGATTGCGTGTGCTCAAAGGGATCGGTGCGGAGAAGGCCGCGATCGAACGTTACCGGCGGACCAGCCAGGACTCACTGGGCGCGACGATTCGAGCAGCCCGGACGCGAGCGTGGCACGACGGCGCGCTGCTGTCGTTGACCGGCATCTTCATCGCGATCGTCGCCTTGGTCGGCGGGAAGCTCGCGCTGTCCGGTGACATCAGCATCGGTGACCTGGTCGCCGCGGTGGCCCTCTCGCTGTTCCTGCAGGGGCCGTTCGAGCTTTTCTCGTACGCCAACGGACAGTTCGCGCAATCACGGGCGTCGGCGCAGCGCGTGGCCGAGGTGCTCACCGCGGACCCCGCCGTGACCGGCGGCGACGGGCAGGTGGCCGAGTTTTCCGGCCAGGTCCGGATGTCCGGCGTCCGCCACGGCAGCCTCAAGGACCTGCGGCTGGACGTGGCGCCCGGCGAACTGGTCGGCGTGGTCGCGACCGACCCGGCCAACGCGACCGACATGCTCGCCTGTCTCGGCAGGGACATCGATCCGGCCGAAGGCGTGGTCGAACTGGACGGCCACAACCTGTCCACGCTGGACGTCGAGCACACGCGCACGGCGATTCTCGTCGCCGCACACGATGCGGTGTTGTTCGAGGGAACGCTGTTGGAGAACGTCACCGCGGCGGCACGCGGTCCGGTCGATCGGGCGATGGCCGCTGCTTCAGCGGACGAGGTCGCGTCCACATTGCCCGACGGCGCTGACAGCGAGATCTCCGAACGCGGCCGGTCCCTGTCCGGTGGACAACGACAACGGGTCGCGTTGGCTCGAGCGCTCGCCGCAGATCCACCTGTCCTTGTCATCCACGACCCGACGACGGCCGTGGACAGCGTGACCGAGGCCCGTATCGCCAAGGACCTCAAGGCAATCCGCCAGGGCCGTACGACGGTTGCCCTGACCACAAGCCCCGCTTTGCTCGCCGAAACGGACCGGGTTGTGCTCGTCCATGACGGTGTCGTCGTCGCAGAGGGAACACATACGGACCTCGTGCGCGGCAACGAGGTGTACCGAGGGACGGTGCTGTCGTGAGCCGGGAATTGCTTCCTATCGCACCGCGGTCCCGTGTCAGGGCGGTCATCCGCGAGCTGTTGAGCGCCCATAAGGGGCGCGCGGTGGCTGCGTTCGCTGTCATGCTCGGCGCGACCGCGATCGGAACCGCGGTGGCTCCTTTGCTGGGCCACATCGTCGACACGGTCAAAGCGGGACAGGACGCGCTGCTGGTTCCGGTGATCTGGCTGGTGGTCGTCGCGGTGAGCCAGGGCTTGGCGACCGTGCTCGGCACCGGCATGATCGCGCGGCTGGGCGAGACCATGCTGGCGACTTTGCGGGAGCGGTTCGTCTCCCGCGCCGTGACGCTGCCGCTGGAACAGGTGGAGAAGGCCGGGTCCGGCGACCTGACCTCGCGGGTCAGCAACGACGTCACGGCGGTGGCCGACGTGGTGCGCCAGGCCCTGCCCGAACTGGCCAGGGCGAGCCTGACGATCGTGCTCACGCTCGCCGGGATGGCCGTACTGGACTGGCGGTTCGCGCTCGCCGCTCTGCTCGCGGCGCCGATCCAGTTCCACACCGTGCGGTGGTATCTCAAGCACGCTCCCCCCGTGTACGCCGCGCACCGCGAGTCGGTCGGCGCGCAGCAGCAACAACTCCTCGACACGGTCGGTGGCGCGCACACGGTCCGCGCGTTCCGTTTGGCGGACGCGCACGTCGCCCGCGTTCAGGAACGCTCGAACGCGGCCGTCGCATTGGCGTTGAAGGGCATCCGGATCGTGACCGGGTTCTTCGGGCGCCTGAACCTGGCCGAATTCGTCGGCCTGTCCGCGGTGCTGGTCACCGGGTTCGTCCTGGTCGACAACGACGCCGTGACCATCGGTACGGCCAGCGCGGCCGCCATTTACTTCCACAACCTGTTCACGCCGATCAACATCGCGCTGTCGCTCGTGGACGACGCCCAGGCCGCAGCCGCGAGCCTGGCGCGGATCGTCGGCGTCGCCGACCTGCCTGCCATACCGCTGCCCGACAAGGAGCCGGTCACCGATTCCTCGGTGAAGGCCGCTGGTCTCGGCCACGCCTACGTCAACGGCCATCCGGTACTCGCGGATGTGGACCTCCAAGTCGCGCCCGGCGAACGCGTCGCACTCGTCGGTGCCAGCGGCGCCGGAAAGACGACGCTGGTCAAACTGATCGCGGGCATTCACAAACCGTCGACCGGCACGGTCTCGATCGGTGGCGCGGATTTGCGGCCAGGGGCAGTGGCACTGGTCAGCCAGGAGGTGCACGTCTTCGCCGGGACACTGGCCGAGGATTTGCGCCTGGCCAGACCGGACGCCACCGACGAGGAGCTTCAGGCCGCACTCGACCTGGTCGGCTGGGATGCCGTCGGCCTGGACACGGTGGTCGGCGACGGCGGCCACCGGCTGACCGTCGCACAGTCCCAGAAACTCGCGTTGGCGCGGTTGGTGCTGGCCGACCCGGCGATCGCGATCCTGGACGAGGCGACCGCCGAGGCGGGCAGCGCCGGGGCACGTGAACTGGAAGTGGCCGCCAACGCGGCACTGTCCGGCCGGACCGCGCTGATCGTGGCGCACCGGCTGACTCAGGCGGCGAGTGCGGACCGCATCGTCGTACTGGACAACGGCCGGGTCGTCGAATCCGGTACGCACAACGAACTCCTGGCCTTGGACGGCCGGTACGCCACGCTGTGGTCGGCCTGGTCAGGCAGTCGATGAAGGGTTACCAAGAATGATTCGTTATCTGCTGGCCGCGTGCCTGTTAGTGCTGACCGCGTGCGGTTCCGGGTCGAGCGGCGACAACGCCGCAGCACCGCAGTCCGGGACGAACGCGAGCGCGTTCCCCGTCACCATCGACCACAAGTTCGGCAGCACCACCATCAAGGCCGAGCCGAAACGGGTCGCGGTGGTCGGCCTGATGGAACAGGACGCGTTGCTGGCATTGGGCATCGTCCCGGTCGCCACGACCCAGTGGATCAAGAGCTTCGACGCGGCCATCCCGCCGTGGTCGGCCGGCAAGCTCGGCAGCGCGCCGAAGCCGACCATGCTGGTCGACGATGGCGCCGGTCCGCAGTTCGAGAAGATCGCCGCGCTGCGCCCTGACGTGATCATCGGCCTGTACGCCGGGCTGACCCAGGAGAACTACGACAAGCTGAGCAAGATCGCGCCGGTGGTCGCGCAGCCCAAGGAATACCCGGACTACGGCATCGGGTGGCAGGAACTGACCCGCAAGGTCGGTCAGATCGTGGGCAAGTCCGCCGAGGCGGAGAAGCTGGTGACCGACTCCGAGGCGCTGATCACCAAGGCACGTAAGGACAACCCGAAGTTCGAGGGCGCCACTGCCGTGGTCGCGACCACGTGGGAGGGCTACTTCGTCTACGGCTCACAGGATCCGCGGACGCGGCTGCTGCACTCGCTCGGTTTCAAATCGCCGCCACAGCTGGACGAGGCGATCGGCGGCCAGTTCGGTGCGTCGATCAGCAAGGAACGGACCGATCTGCTCGACCAGAGCGTGATGATCTGGCTGGCGGGCGATCAGACCAAGGCGATCCTCGACGCCGACCCGCTGTACACCAGCCTCAAGGTGGCCAAGGAGAAGCGCGACATCCTGATCCAGGAGAGTTCCGAGTACGGCAGCGCGATGTCGTTCATCAGCGTGCTGAGCCTGCCGTTCCTGCTGGAGAAGTACGTGCCGCAGCTCGCGGCGGCTGTTAAATGAGGCCATGGCACGTATCGCGCTGGTAACGGGTAGTTCCCGGGGACTGGGCAGTGTGATCGCCCGGCGGCTCGCCCACGACGGTTTCGACGTCGCGGTGAACGGGCTGCCGGGCGATGAGGATGTGGACAAAGTCGCCGCGGCCATCAACAACGATGGTTTCGCGGCGACGGCTTTTCCTGCTGACATCACCGATCCGGCACAGGTCGCGTCATTGTCGGCGGCCGTGGGTCCAGTGGATGTGCTGGTGTTCAACGCGACCGGCCCGCAACCGAACGCGGACCTGCTCGACGTGGGCTGGCAGGAACACTTGGACCAGCTGGACTTCTTCGTCCGCAGCCCGGTTCTGCTGGGCAGACAGCTCGTTCCCGGGATGATCGAGCGCGGCTACGGCCGGATCGTGCACATCGACTCCGAGGTCGCGGACCGGCCGCCGACCGGCCGATCCGCTTACGTCACCGCCAAATCAGCCCAGATCGGGCTGGCGCTCAGCTGGGCGCGGGAACTCGCGCCCCATGGCATCACGGTCAACACCGTCGCACCGGGTTTCGTGCCCGTCGAACGGCATTCCGACCTGCCGCCGGAGGTTTTCGCCCGCTACCTGGCGACCGTCCCGGCCGGCCGGATGGGCACGCCCGAGGACATCGCCCACGCCGTGAGTTTCCTGGCCGGTGAGGCATCCGGGTTCATCACCGGCCAACGACTGGTGGTCGACGGCGGCCGCGGTCTCGGTCACGCCGCCTGATCGGTCACAACCAGCTCACCAGCCCACGCAGGATCACCGCGGCGGCGAACACCAGCGTGAACGCCAGGTCGAACGACACCGAGCCCATCCGGATCGGCCGGACCACCCGGCGCACCGGGCGGATCACCGGTTCGGTGATCCGGTAGACCACGCCGCGCGCCTTCGCGGCGGCGCCACCGCCGCCTCCGGCAAGGACACCCGTCCAGTCCAGGACGGCGCGGATCACCAGCACGATGATGAACAGCGTCAGCACCAGGCTGAGCAAGGCTCCCAAAGCACTCATGGCCAACTCCTCTCACCACCCAGCTTGCGCACCGATGGTGAGAGGAGACTGAGAAGAACCTGTCTACTGGGCTTGAATGAGTGAATTGGGGCGCATGTCCGTCCAGTTGCTCTCGACGTAGTCCAGGCACTCCTGGCGGGCCGCCGGGCCGTGCACGACGTTCCACCCCGCGGGCACGTCGGCGAAGTCCGGCCACAGGCTGTGCTGGCCCTCGTCGTTGACCAGGACCTTGAAGGTGCCGTCTTGGTCGTCGAACGGGTTGGTCATCTACTTACTCCTTTTTGCGGCTGCGGCCACAAGGGCCTCCAGTGCGGTGAACCAGGTTCGGGCGAGATCCTCGACGGCGTCCTTGTCGAGCACTCCGGACGGCCACGACCAGGTCGCGGCCAAGGACGGTCCGTCCGCCATGTCGCGGGTGAGCGCGTTGATCTCCAATGCGTGGCTGAGCGGGAAGCCCGCGTCGACGTGGACATCCGCGGCGGCCTCTTCGGGCGCGTAGGACCAGTCGGTGTCTTCGGGGTAGCCGAACCGCCCGAGGTAGTTGAACTCGATCGGCGGTGCGGGGTACGCGGCGAGCTCCTGCCGGGTTTCCGGGTCGAGGTGGCGCAGCATGCCGTAACCGATTCCGTTGTCCGGCAAGGATGCCAGGTGCGCACCGACCTGGCTCACCAGATGCGCCACCTCGTCTGGCGTCAGGTCGGCGAGGCTCACACCACCAGTGTCCAGGCGGACTGGGTAGATCGTGGTGAACCAGCCGACCGTCCTGGACAGGTCCACGCCAGGCGCCAGGTGGTCCTGACGGCCATGGCCCTCCAGGTCGACCAGCACGGTGTTCCCGCTGCCACCGCGCCTCGTCCGCCAGTCGGCGACCGCGAGGCCCAACGCGGTGAGCAACACGTCGTCGATCCGTGCGCCATACGCCGCTGGCACGGCACCAACGAGTGCCGACGTGACCGACGCGGGCAACATGAGCGTCAACGCGCGCTCGGTGCTCGCGACATCCACGCGCGGGTCCAACGGCCGCTTGAGCGGCAAAGGATCCGCGTTGGACAGGACGTCGACCCATTGCGTCAGCTCGTCGCGGCGAGTTGGCGCGAGCTCGGTGAGCAACTGCGCCCACCGGCGGAACGACGTGTCCGCGGGCGGCACCTGCGGTTTACGCCCGGCTTCGACGTCCTTCCACGCCATAGCCAAGTCCGGCAACAGAATGCGCCACGACACGCCGTCCACCACGAGGTGATGGATCATCAGCAACAGCCGCCCGGAGGCCCCCGTGTCGAACCAGACGACCGAGAACATCCGTCCGGCGTCGGGATCCAAGGCGTTGTGGGCTTCCACGGCGTGCGCGGAAATCGCTTCCGACAGATCGCCGTCGACCTCAACGTGTTTGACAAAAGGCGTTATGTCGACAGTGGACGGCACATCCAGGTGCCATTCCGGCGTACGGACCAACCGTGCCCGCAGCAGATCGTGTGCCTTGACCAAGGCGTCAACAATGGACAGGACACCATCCATCGTCAGGCCCGACGGAGTCCGCAACAAGGCGTACTGCTGATAGCCGTTGAACGGACCGTCCAGTTCACGCAACCAGTGCATGACCGGAACGAATGGCACTTCGCCGGTGCCGTCAGCCACCGTCCGCACGGCTTCGGCCTCGGTGGCAACCCGCGCGAGCCCGGCGACGGTCCGTTCGGTGAACACCTGCCGTGGCGTGATTCGCCAGCCAACCGCCCTGGCACGGCTGACCAGCTGCATGGAGACGATGCTGTCGCCGCCCGCGGCGAAGAAGTCGTCGTCGGCACCGATCGACTTCAGGCCCAGGACTTCGGCCACAACCGCGCACAACGCGGTCTCCACGGGCCCTTCCGGATCACGCCCGGATGGCGTGAAGTCCGGTTCCGGCAACGCGTCCCGGTCGAGCTTGCCGCCAGGGAGCACCGGCAACCGGTCCAGCACGACGAACGCCGACGGCACCATGTAGTCCGGCAACGCCGCGGCTGCGGCTTTCCGGATCTCCGCGACATCCACGGTTGCCCCGGGCAACGGCACGACGTACGCGGCGAGCCGTGCGACGGCGCCTGGCCGCACCGTGACGACGGAACTCGCCACGCCCGGCAAAGACGCCAGTACCGACTCGATCTCGGCTGGCTCAATTCGGAAGCCACGCACCTTGACCTGGTCATCTGCGCGGCCTCGGTAGTCCAGCCTGCCGTCGCCCGATGACCTGCTTGCAGGGTCGAGCGTCGGCACAGTCCAGCGGGCCAGGTCGCCGGTCCGGTACATCCGTTCCCCTGGCTTGCCGAACGGCGACGCGACGAACCGCTCTGCCGTCAGCGCGCCCTGGCCGAGGTAGCCGCGGGCGAGCCCGTCACCAGCGAGGTACAGCTCGCCGGTCACGCCAGGTGGCACCGGCTGCAGGCCAGCGTCCAGGACGTAGGCCTGCGCGTTGGCCACCGGGCGCCCGACCAATGGCCGGTCGGTGTCGGAAACCTTGGCCACCAAGGCGTCGACCGTACCTTCGGTCGGGCCATACAGGTTGACGCCTTCCGTACCGGGGAGCTGACGGATACGCGTCCATAGACCTTCCGACACAGCCTCGCCACCGAAGCCGATCAGCGCGAGCGGGCATCGGTCGCCGTCGAACAGGCCAGCGTCCACGAGCTGCGTCAGCACGGTTGGCGTGACTTCGATGAAGTCGAGCTCGTGCGTCCGGATCGCGGCGGTCAACAGCTCCGGGTCGCGGCGGGTCTGTTCGTCCATGATGTGCACGGCGTGACCGTCCAGCAGCCACAACTGCGGTTGCCATGACGCGTCGAACGAGAACGACCACGCGTGCCCGACGCGTAGGTGCGTACGACCCGTTGCGGCGACCGTCGGCTCGTAGAGGTCCCTGCGGTGGCTCGCGAACAGGTTCGCCAGGCCACGGTGTGGCACCACGACACCCTTCGGCCGCCCGGTGGAGCCCGATGTGAAGATCACGTACGCGGGGTTCTCCGGGTGCGGTGACACGTCGAGGTCGTGGTCGTCCTCATCGGCCAGGTCCGCGGAATCCAGCAGCAGCACCGGAAGCCCTGTCTCGGGCTTGAGCTCGCTGGTGCTGACGACCATGATCGCCGCCGCGTCCTCGATCATTCCGGCGGACCGCTCGGCCGGTTGCCCCGAATCCAACGGCAGGTACGCGGCACCGGCCTTGTGCACGGCCAGGATGGCGACCATCGCGTCTTCAGTTCGCGGCAACGCCAACGCGACAACGCGTTCTGGGCCCGCGCCCATGGACACGAGTCGTCGCGCCAGCTTGTTCGCCCGCGAGTTCAGCTCGGCGAACGTCAGCGAGACGTCCCCGCAGACCACTGCGATCGCGTCCGGCGTCGCCCGCACCTGCGCCTCGAACAGCTGCGGCACGGTCGTCGCAGGCAAGGTCAGCGCGGTGGTGTTCCAGTCGTGGAGCACTCGCCGGCGATCCGCCGGATCGAGGACGTCCACAGTGGACACCGCACGGCCGGGCTCTTCCGCGATCGCGCGCAGTACCGCCTGCATGCCCGTGGTGATCCGCCCGATGGCCGCGTCGTCGAACAGATCGGCCCGGTACTCCGCGGTCAGCAGCAGTTCGTCGTTGACCTCGACGGCCCAGGTCAACGGGTAGTGGGTGGCGTCCTGGCTGTGCCGCTCGGTGATCCGCAGGCCGTCGTCGAACTGGGGCTCACCGCCTGGGTAGCTCTCGAACACGATCAACGTGTCGAACAGGTCGCCCGCACCCGCCAGCTTGGCGATGTCGGACAGCCCCAGGTGCTGGTACGACATCACCCGTGACTGCTCTTCCTGCAGCCGGATCGCCAGCTCCCGCAACGATTCCCCGCTGCGCAGGCGGACGCGGACCGGCACGGTGTTGATGAACAGGCCGATCATCGACTCGACACCGGCCACCTCCGGCGGACGCCCGGAGACCGTGGCACCGAAGACCACATCGGCCGAACCAGTGAGCCTGCCGAGCAACACGCCCCATGCCGCCTGGACGATCGTGTTCAGGGTGAACCCGTTGGTCCTGCCGAGCGCGACCAGCTTCGCGGTCAGGTCGGCGGGCAACCGGAGTTGCCGCAGTGACGGCGTGAGCGGCACACGGTTGGCTTCGGCCGCGACGAGGTGCGTAGGCGCCGTCAGTCCTGCGAGGGACTCGCGCCACGCGGCCTCAGCGGCTGAACGGTCCTGTGCTGCAAGCCATGCGAGGTAGTCACGGAACGCCAGTGGCGTCCCGGCGGTGCCTGCGTAGAGCGCCGCCAGTTCCGCGAGCAGCGGGGTTGTGGACCAACCGTCCAGCAGCAAATGCTGGTGGGACACGACAAGACGGTGTTCTCCGCCGACCCGCGCGAGGACGACGCGCATCAGCGGGAACTGCGCCGGGTCGAACCGGCGCTGCTCGTACTTGAGCAGGTCCTCCCACTCGGCCTCGTCGGCCAGTTCGACCTCGCGCCACGGCAACGGCACGGTCTTGGGCGCCACCGCGACCGCCCGGCCCGACGACAGGTACCGGAACGCGCACCGCAGGTTCGCGTGCCGATCCAGCAATCCCTGCAACGCGCCACGCAGGCGCGCGACGTCGAGGGGGCCATGCAGGTCCAGGGAGAACTGCACGGTGTAGACGTCCAGTTCGTCCTGGTCGAGCGACGCCAGGAACAGCAGGCCGGACTGCAACGGCGTGAGCGGCAGGACCTCGTATCCGGCCGTCTCGGCGGCTTCGGCCGGCGTCAGCGTGATCAGGTCGCCGGCGAGAGCCTGCGAGTCCTTGGCCGTGTCCAGCATTTCGGCGATCCGGCTGACCGTGCGGTACCGGAAGACATCGCGCGGCGTGATCGTCAAACCGTCCGCCCGGAGCCTGCTGACCAGCTGGATCGCGACGATCGAATCGCCGCCGATGGCGAAGAAGTCGTCGTCCGCGCCCACTTCGGGCAGCCTGAGCACGGCCGCGATGTGGTCGGCGAGCAGACGCTCCTGCGCGGTCTCCGGCGCGCGATCCCCGGCGATGACCGTGAAATCGGGTTCGGGCAGCGCGGCCCGGTCCAGCTTTCCGTTCGCCGTCAGCGGCAGGCTGTCCACAGTGACCACGATGGCCGGGACCATGTAGTCCGGCAGTCGATCGACGAGCCGGTCGCGCAGGTCGGCCACCTCGGACGCGGCGTAGGCGACAAGCCGGCCGTCACGGACAACCGCGGCCGCGGCCGCGACGCCGTCGAGTGCCACCAGTGCGGACTCCACTTCGCCGAGTTCGACCCGGAAACCACGGAGTTTGACCTGGTCGTCGGCACGGCCCGAAATACGGACCACCCCGTCGACGCGCCTGGCCAAGTCACCGGTCCGGTACATCCGCTCGCCGGGCGCGCCGAACGGATCCGGCACGAACCGTGCCGCCGTCAGCCCTGGCTGTCCCAGATAGCCACGGGTCAGGCCAGCGCCGGCGAGGTAGACCTCACCGGTCACGCCATCCGGCACGGGCTGCAGGCCCGCATCGAGTATGTACAGGCGTGTGTTCGCCACGGGCGCGGCGCGACCGTCGCTGTGGCGGCTGTACGCGTCGACCGTGTATTCGGTCGGACCGTAGATGTCGTGCACCAACAGGTCCATTGCGGACAGGCGGTCCCACATCTGGGCCGGGACGCTTTCGTTGCCGACCACCAGGACTTGCGGGTGCGTGCCCGCGAACAGGCCATGGCGCTCTAGTTCGACCAGGTACGTCGGTGTGACGTCCAGGTAGTCGATCTCGTGTTTGCGCAGGTAGGCGATCAGCGCTGGCGGGTCGCTGCGGGTCGTGTCGTCGAGCACGTGCAACTCGTGCCCAGACAGCAACCACAGCAAGGGTTCCCACGAGGCGTCGAATGCGAACGGCACGGTGTGTACGGCCTTGCGGTGCCCGGTTGGGATCAGGTCGGCGCGTTGCCCGGCCAGCAGGTTGGCCAGGCTGCCGTGCGTGGCCACCACGCCCTTGGGTGCGCCGGTCGAGCCGGACGTGTAGATCACGTACGCCGCCGCGTCCGGCTGAACAGGTGCCGGGTCAACGGGTTGACGGAGCTCAAGCATGGTGAGCACGTACGCCGGGCGCGCGTCCGCCATGATCAGCTCGCGCCGGGCCGGAGGCAGATCCCGGTCGATCGGGAGGTATGCCGCTCCGGCCGCGAGTACACCGAGGATGCCTTGGACCATGTTGTGCCTGGGCAGTTCGAGCGCAACGACGTCCTCCGCACCGATGCCACGGTCCTTCAGCGCACCGGCGATCCGCCGCACCTGGTCAGTGAGCTGTGCGAAGGTCAACTTGCCGTTGGCGGTGACCAGCGCGGTCCGGTCGGGATGCGCCGCGGCCGAGAGGAACAACTCGGTGATCACGTCCAGGTCGACGACCCTGGCAGGTTCGGGCGCGAGCAGACGCTCCCGCTCTCCTGGCGCCAGAACGTCGATCCGGGCGACCTTGTGGCCGGGGTTCGCGACGATCGCACGCAGCACCCGGAGCAGACGGTCGCCGAACTCGACCACAGTGTCCCGGTCGAACAGGTCGGCGCTGTACTCGATGGCCGTGTTGATGCCCGTGCCGTTGTCCACGAAGTCGAAGGACAGATCGAACTTCGAGGTCTCGGCCGGGATCCGCTGGCCACGGACCTGGATACCCGGTAGGTCGAGGCCGGTGTCCTCGGCGGGCAGGTAGACGACCATCACCTGGAACAACGGGTGCCTGCTGAGCGAACGCGCCGGGTTCACCGCTTCGACAACGCGGTCGAACGGGACGTCCTGGTTCTCGTAGGCAGCCAGGTTCGCCTCGCGAACCCGCGTCAGCAGGGTTCGGAAGGACGGGTCGCCGGACAGGTCCGTGCGCAGCACCAACGTGTTCAGGAAGAACCCGACAAGCTCGTCCAACGCGGCTTCCGAACGGCCCGCGATCGGGCTGCCCAGCGGAATGTCCTGGCCCGCGCCGAGCTTGTTGAGCAGTACCGCGACCGCTGTCTGCACGAGCATGAACATGCTCACGCCTTCAGCGCGGGCAAGGTGGCGCAGCGCTTCGGCCGTCACGTCGTCGAGCGGAACCGTGACGGTGCCGCCACGTTCGCTCGCTTCCTCGGGACGTGGGCGGTCGGTCGGGAGCGTCAACTCCTCCGGCAACCCGGCCAGCGCGGTGCGCCAGTAGTCGAGTTGCTGCGGGCTCACCTCGTCGAGGAGTTCACGCTGCCAGAGCGCGTAGTCCGCGTACTGCACCGGCAAAGGCGTCCATTGTGGAGCTTCGCCCGCGTGGCGCGCTGCGTAGGCCTTGGCGAGGTCACGCAGCAACGGGCCTGCGGACCACTCGTCGGTGGCGATGTGGTGCAGCAGCAGGAGCAGTACGTGCTCTTCGGGCCCGACCTCGAACAGCCAGGCACGGATCGGCAGCTCACGGTCCAGCACGAAGGAGTGGCGCGCGGCTTGCGCCAACCGGTCGTCCACGGCCGCGTCGGAGACCCGCTCGACCTCCAGCTCGGGGGTGGCATCGACGATGCGCTGCACGGCTTGGCCTTCGTGCGTGCCGACCAGTGTGCGCAGCGACTCGTGCCTGGCGACGACGTCCGCCAAGGCCTTCTTGAGCGCATCGACGTCAAGCTGGCCGGTGAGCCGCCAACTCATCGGGATGTTGTAGGTCGGGCTCGGGCCTGCGAGCTCGTGCAGCGCCCAGAGCCGTTGCTGAGCGTAGGACAGTGGGATTTCCGCAGGTCGTGGCGCCGCGACCAGCTGAGGCCGCTGGTCTGTTGTGCATATGTCCAATGCTTTGGCCAAACGCACAACGGTCGGTGCCTCGAAGATCGTCCGCAGTGAGACAGCCGCGCCCAGCTCGGTTTTGATCCGGCCGGCCAGCCGCATCGCGGACAGCGAGTGGCCGCCGACGGCGAAGAAGTCGTCGTCGGTGCCGATCCGGTCGAGGCCGAGGACGTCCTGGAACACCTCGGCCAGCCGGGCCTCCAGCTCGGTGGTCGGCTCGCTTGACGACGTGTGGAACGTCGGTGCCGGAAGTGCCTTGCGGTCGAGTTTGCCGTTCGGGGTCAGCGGAAGCTCGTCCATGGCGACGATCGCTGACGGCACCATGAAGTCCGGCAGTTTCTCGGCCAGCCGGTCCCGGTCGGGCACCTGGCCGACCACGTAGGCCACCAGTTGGTCGTCGCGCATGACGACCACGGCCCGCGTGACGTCCGGCTGCTGAACCAGGACGGCCTCGATCTCGCCGAGCTCGATCCGGAAGCCACGGAGTTTTACCTGGTCATCGGTACGGCCCAAATATTCGACCACGCCGTCCTGACTCCATCGAGCCAGGTCGCCGGTGCGGTACATCCGGGAGCCCGGGGTGAACGGGTTCGCCACGAACCGCTCGGCGCTCAGCCCTGGCCTGTTCAGGTAGCCACGCGCGAGCTGGGTTCCGGCGAGGTACAGCTCTCCGGCCACGCCCGGCGGGACCGGCTTGAGGGCCGCGTCAAGGATGTACACCTGGGTGTTCCACACCGGACGGCCGATCGGCGGCACCTGGTCGGTCCGCGTGACCGGCCAGTAGGTGACGTCCACGGCCGCCTCGGTCGGGCCGTACAGGTTGTGAAGCTCAGCTTCAAGAACTTCGTGGAATCGTGCGGCCACGTCGGCGGAGAGTGCCTCGCCGCTGGCGAAGACCTGGCGGAGGCTCGGGCAGCCGGCCGCCTCGGTCAGGAACACGTCCAGCATGGACGGGACGAAGTGCGCGGTGGTGATCCGCTGGTGCTGGATCAGGTCGGCCAGGTAGCGCGGGTCCTTGTGGCCTTCCGGTGTGGCCACGACCAGGGTGGCTCCGGTGGTCAACGGCCAGAAGAACTCCCACACCGAGACGTCGAAGCTCGATGGCGTCTTCTGCAGCACCCGGTCGGTCGCGTCGAGCCGATAGGTGTCCTGCATCCACTGCAGGCGGTTGACGATGGCGGAATGCGGGACCACCACACCCTTGGGCTTGCCGGTCGAGCCGGACGTGTAGATCACGTAGGCCGCGTTCCCGGGCCTCACCGGCACCGCGAAAGGTTCGGAGGAACCAGGCGCGTTGACGATCGCCGGGTCGTCGAGCACGAACGACGGCCTGGCGTCCTCGATCATGAACGCGACGCGATCAGCCGGGTAGGTCAGGTCCACCGGCAGGTACGCGGCGCCGGCCTTGTGCACCGCGTACAGCGCCACGATCAACTCGATCGACCGGGGCAACGCGACCGCGACCGTCGACTCCTGGCGCACTCCTTGCGCCACCAGGAACCGCGCCAGGTTGCTGGCCTTGCGGTCCAGTTCGGCATAGGTGAGCGACTCGTCCTCGAAGATCACCGCAGTGGCTTCGGGCGTTTTCGCGACCTGTGCGGCGAACAGCTCGGGCAGGGTCGTTTCGGTGACGGGGTGCGTGGTCGCGTTCCAGTCGGTCACGACCTGCCGGTACTCCGCGTCCGTCAGCAGGTCGGCCTGGCTGATCGGCTGGTCCGGCTGCGCCGACAGCTGGCTGAGCAACGCGAGCAGGCGCTTGGCCAGGGTGTCCGCTGTGGACGGGTCGACCATGTCGGTGAGGTACTCCAGCACCAGCGTGATCGCGTCCGTCCGGTCGACGAACGTGAAGTGCAGGTCGAACTTGGCCTGCCCGTTGTCGGACGGGACCCACTGCGTCGGCAGGCCGAGCACGGTGTCCTGGGCCTCGGTACGCACGTGGTAGCCGAGCATGACCTGGAACAGCGGGTTGCGGCCAGCCACCCGCGCCGGGTTCACCGCCTCGACGACCTGCTCGAACGGCAGGTCCTGGTTGGAGAACGCGGCCAGGTCGGCTTCGCGGACCCGCTTGAGCAGCTCGCTGAACGTCGGGTCGCCGTCGACATCGGTACGCAGCACGAGCGTGTTGACGAAGAAACCGACTACGTCGTTCAGCGCCGCGTCGCTGCGGCCCGCGACCGGTGCACCGAGCGGAATGTCCTTACCCGCCCCGGCTTTGTGCAGCAAGGTCGCGACAGCCGACTGCAGCACCATGAACATGCTCGCGCCGGAACGATTCGACAGCTCACGCAACGCGCGAACGGTCTGCGTGGGCAACTCCATCCGGACCTTGCCGCCTTCGCCGGTTCGCGAGGCGGGTCGGGGCCGGTCGACCGGCAGAGCAAGCTCCTCGGGCAGGTCGCGCAGAGTGTCGACCCAGAAGTCGAGCTGCTCCTGACCCACGTCGTCGAGCAAGTCACGCTGCCAGAGCGTGTAGTCCGCGTACTGCACCGGCAGCGGGTCCCAGTCGGGAGCCTGGCCGTTCAGGCGCGCCTGGTAGGCGGTCGTCAGATCGGCCAGCAACGGCCGGTCCGACCACTCGTCGGTGGTGATGTGGTGCAACAGGACGGCCACCACGTATTCGGTGCCGTCCTCGAAAACGCCTACCCGCAGCGGGATCTCGGTGGCGAGGTCGAACGGCCGCCGGACGAACGCGGACACGGCGTCCTCGGAGTACGGCTCCGTGATGAACGGCGGCTCGGCGTCCAGGATCTCCTGGAACTCATAGTCGGTGAACACGGTCCGCAGCGACTCGTGCCGCTGAGCCACATCGTTGACCGCCGCCCGCAAAGCCTGGACGTCCAACCCTTGCACCCGCAGAACGAGCGGGAAGTTGTAGGCGAGGTCTCCCCCGGCGATCCGATCGACCAACAACATCCGCTGCTGAGCGAACGAAACAGGAATCCGCGAAGGCCGCGAATAACGGCGGACAGCAGGCCGCGCCGGCTTACCGGATGAAGCACGCAGCGCCAGCAACGCCGGTGTCGGCGCTTCGAAGAGGTCCCGGATCGCCAGTTCCGCGCCCAGTTCGGTACGGGCGCGGCTGATCAGCCGGGTGGCCAGCAGCGAGTGCCCGCCCAGGTCGAAGAAGTTGTCCTCGACACCGGCCTCGGGCAGGCCGAGCACCTCGGCGAACAGTCCGCACAGGACTTCTTCGGTCTCGTTCTGCGGCGGGCGGCTGGCGGTCAGTGTGACCGCCGGGTCGGCGTCCGGCAGTGCCTTGATGTTCAGCTTGCCGTTGTCGGTCAGTGGCAAGCTGCCCAGCGTCACGAACGCCGCAGGGACCATGTACTCCGGCAGCCGCTGCTTCAGGTCCGCACGCAACTGGAGCACCAAGGCGTTCGTGCCACGGGCCGCGGTCGGCGTGTTGGCCAATGCCGGGGCGTGTCCCGGCAGGTACAGCCCGGACGTCAGCGCGTCCGAGGTCGTGAACACCGCGTCGAAACACCCGTCGTGTCCGGCGGTCCACGTCGTACGCACGTGGTAACCGAACCGCGAACCGAGGTCCTGCAGATCCTCCGGCTCGACACCGCCGTCCGCCTGGAACCGCGCAAACGCTTCCGCCGCGGGCAAACCCTCGTCCAGTGCGCGCATCGCTGCGATCTCACTGGCCGTCCGCGCGTCCGGCACCCGCGTCACCCGCAGGACATCGGGCCGCGCACGCAGCTGCGACTCCAGGTCCTCGATGGAACTCCAGACGATCCGTGGCGCCTTGGCCACGGACACTGTCTCCACCGGCGAGCGGTAGATCACGACGTCGTAGCGGTAACGGCTGAGTTCGTTGTGCAGGCGTGCCCGTTTGGTCCGCAGCTCGACCCCGGGGAACTGGCTGAAGTAGTCCGGGTCGATCAGCAGTTCCTTCTCCAGCGACACGCCGCGCTCGATCGCCCGGCGCAGCTGGGCCGTATCGGACTGGCCGGCAGCACGAGTGAGCTGGATGCCGGTCTGGAACGCGCGAGCCAGCCGCAGGTTGCGCACATCGCCGATGAACAGCTTCCCGCCCGGCGCCAGCAGGTCCAGCACGCTGGTGATCACCTGGGTCAGGTAGTCCACGCTCGGGAAGTACTGGATCACCGAGTTGATCACGGCGGTGTCGAAGAATCCGCCGGGCAGCCCGTCGGTCACGTGCGCGGGCTGCGCCCGAAGCTCGATCTTGGCCGCCAGCTCGGGATCCCGCTGCAGGTCACGGCGTAGCTTGTCGATCACGGGGGCCGCGAAGTCGGTGGCCCAGTAGGCTTCCGCGTCCGGCGCGAGCTGTGACATCAGCAAGCCGGTGCCGACGCCGACCTCAAGGATCCGCTTCGGCTGAAGGGCGCGGATGCGGTCCACGGTCGCGGCCCGCCACTCCTGCATGTGCTCCAACGGGATCGGGTTTCCGTCGTAGCTGGAATCCCAGCCGGCGAAGTCCTCGTCGAACACCGCGGTGGGGATCTCGGTGTACTCGTCGGAGTAGATCTGTTGCCACTCGCCGATCTGCTCCGCCTCAACGGAATCGCGGGCCTCACCGCTGAGTTCCGCGGGTACGACGTACCCGACCAGACGGTCGTCACGGACGACCACGGCGGCTTGCGCCACCCGGGGGTGCTGGGCCAGCGCGGTCTCGATCTCGCCGAGCTCCACCCGATAGCCGCGGATCTTGACCTGGTCGTCGGTCCGGCCGAGGAAGTCCAGGTTGCCGTCCGGACGACGCCGCACCAGGTCACCGGTCCGGTACATCCGCTCGCCGGGCGCGCCGAACGGGTCGGCCACGAACCGTTCCGCGGTCAGCCCTGGCCGGTCGAGATAGCCACGGGCCAGACCGGTTCCGCTGATGTAGAGCTCGCCGGGAACACCGTCCGGCACCGGCCGCAGCCAAGCGTCCACAATGTACGCGCGGGTGTTCCAGATCGGCTTGCCGACCGTGGGTGTGTCGCTGTCGTCCGTGCCGCCGCCGAGTGTGTTGATCGTGTATTCGGTCGGGCCGTACAGGTTGTAGCCGTATGTTCCCTCGGTGTCCCGCAGCCGGGACCACACAGTTTCCGACACCGCCTCGCCGCCGAGCAGCACCAGCGCAGGCCGGTGGTTGTCCAGCAGGCCTTCCTCGATCAGCAGGTGCGCGTAGGTCGGGGTGACGTTGACGACGTCGATCTTGTTGGCGTCGCAATAGGACACCAGAGCTCGGGCATCCCGGCGCAGTTCCTCGTCGCAGACATGCACTTCGTGGCCCTCGACGAGCCACAACAGCTCTTCCCACGACATGTCGAACGAGAACGACACCGTGTGCGCGATCCGCAGCCGCCTGCCGCCCGCCGAGGCGATGGCGGGAGCGAAGATCGCCTCCTGGTGGTTGAGCTGCATGTTGGTCAGGCCACGGTAGGGCGTGACCACACCCTTCGGCTTACCCGTCGAGCCGGACGTGTAGATGACGTACGCCGGGTGCTCCATGCTGAACCTCGGCCGGTCCAGGCCTTCGAGCGGACCGGATGGGACGTCCGAGAGGTCCGTCTGGTCGAGCAGGATCCTTGGCGTGTCGTCGGCCAGCGTCGCGGCGACCGCGCTGGTGGAGACCAGCATGATCGGCTTGGCGTCCGCGATCATCAACTCCAGCCGCTCGACCGGATAGTCCAGTTCGAGTGGCAGGTACGCGGCTCCGGTCCGCAGCACCGCGAACAACGCGACCACCATGTCGATGGAACGCGGCAGTGCCAGGGCGACCACCTGTTCCGGCTCGGCACCACCCGCGATCAGCAGCCGTGCCATCCGGTTGATCCTGGCGTCCAGTTCGGCGTAGGTGACCTGTTCGTCGCCGAAGACGAGCGCGATCGCGTGCGGCGTCTGGCCGCACTGCGCACCGAGCATGTCCGCGATGGTCTCGGGGACCATCTCGTTGCTGGTCGAGTCCCAGAGCGCGGCCAGCTCCTTGTGTTCCCGCAACGACAACAGGTCCAGCGCGCCCACCGGCGCGGACATGTCCGCGGTCAGCCGTCGCAGGACGAGTTCGAATTTGGCCAGCAGGCCCTCGGCGTACGGCCGGTCGAGCACGTCCGGCCGGAACGACAGCTTGAGCCGGATCTGCTTGGCCGGCGTGACCACTAGGCCGATCGGGTAGTGGGTGGCGTCGACGCTGGCGGACTTCTTGATGTCGTAACGGTTCCGGAACTCGTCGAAGACGTTCTCGTCGACGAAGTTCTGCAGCACGTAGAGCGCGTCGAACAGCTTGGCGTGCCCGGCTTCACGCTGGATCTCGCCGAGTCCGTAGTACTCGTGCGGCATCAGCTCGACGCGCTGGGACTGCACGCGCCGCAGCATGTCCAGCACCGACTCGTACGGGTCGAACTTGATCCGCACCGGAATCGTGTTGAGGAACAAGCCGATGATGTTCTCGACGCCCTCGATCTCCGGCGGTCGCCCGGCGACCGTGCTGCCGAAGACCACGTCGTCCCGGCCGACGGCCTCGGCCAGCGTCAACGCCCATGCGGCGTTGAGCACGGTGTTGATCGTCAGTCCGTTGCGGCGGGCATCCGACCGCAGCCGGTCGGACAGTTCCTCCGACAGCCAGGAGTAGCACTGTTCCGGAATGGACGGTTCGGTCTTGCGGTCCGGCGGGCCGATCAGGGTCGGCTCGGCCAGCCCGGCCAGTGCCTTGCGCCAGGCCGCCACGGCGGCGTCCTTGTCCTGGCGCTCCAGCCACGTCAGATAGTCCTGATAGGAGCCCGGCTTGGGCAGCCGCGAGTCGTCGCCGTGCTCATAAAGGTGGAACAGCTGCTCCAGGAACAGGTTCTCCGACCAGCCGTCCCACAGCAACAGGTGGTGGATGATCACGAGTAGGTCGCGGGCCTCGCCCAGCCTGATCAGCAACAATCGGCACAGCGGCGGATTGCCGGGATCGAACCGCTTGGCCCGGTCCGCGGCCAGCAGCCGCTGCACCTCGTCGTCCTGGTCGGCCATGCCGGTCAGATCCACGACCTCGAGGGGGATCTCGGCAACATCCACAATGTACTGAATGGGACGGCCGTGACCTTCGCTGGTGAAACCGGCACGCAGGTTCGGGTTGCGAGCGAGCAACGTGTTGGCAGCCCGGCGCAAGCGGTCCACGTCCACTCGGTGGCCGAGTTCGAACGCGTCCTGCACGGTGTAGACGTCCAGTGCGGACTGGTCGTAGCTGGCGTGGAAGAACAGGCCTTCCTGCAGCGGTGACAACGGCCAGATCTCGGGGTGGCGGCCGGGAAGTTCCCACGACTCAGCCAGTTCCGTCAAGTCCTGTTCGGACAGTGAACCGGTCAGCGTCACGGTCATCCGTGGGCCGTCGGGTCCGTCCACACAGACCGCGTCGACCTGAAGCAGGTACGGCATTCCCAAGTCGGGATCCGACGCGAACGCCGGGCCGAGTGAGCTGACCCGGCCGTAGTAGTTGAACAGCACTTGTGCCTGAGGCAGGCGGCTGAGCATCGGTGCCGTCTGGGCGTTGAGGTGCCGCAGCATGCCGTAGCCGAGGCCGTTGTCCGACGTGGAACGCAACCGCTCCTGCACTTGCCGCACGTCGTCGTCGGGCGACAGCCGGATCGGCTGGATGCTGGTGAACCAGCCGGCGGTGCGCGAGGTGTCCCCCTCCTCGCGGCCGTGCCGTTCGACGTCCACCAGCAGGTCGGAGTCGGCACGGCCATGCCGGACGTGCCAGGCAGTCACCGCGTTGCGCAGAGCGACCAGGAGTGACTCGGTCACGTTGCCGCCGAGCACGTTCGCGGTGTCCTCGGCCGAAAGCTGAATGACATGTCGCCTGGCGGCACCGATCGTGCTCGCGACCGCACCCGGCAGCAGGTCCGCTCCTGGCTTGCACACTTCCAGCCAGTACGGCAGTTCTTCCAGCCGAGCGGGTGACGCGGCCTGCACGTAGATCTGCCGTGCGAAGGCCCGGTAGGAGGTACCGACTGGGTCGAGCGGGCGTCCCTGAGACAGGGTTTCCCAGTCCTCGCTGAGGATTCGCCACGACACACCGTCGACGGCCAGGTGGTGCACGGCCAAGAAGACCTTGCCGATCCGGCGGAACCACACGGCCTGCACCATCACCCCGGCATCGGGGTCGAGCCTGCCGACCGCGGCGTCCGCCTCGGCCTCGATGTCCACATCGGACGACTCGCGCAGGATGTCCGCGGCGTTCACCGAGCCGATCGGCCGTACCTCTAGGGACCACAGGACATCCGCGATCCTGGACAGCTTCAGCCGCAACGAGTCATGGTGATCCAGCAATGCCTGCAGTGTCGATTGGACGTCCGCGGGCGCGTCCAGCAGCGCGGACAGGTTGAACCGGTTGATCCGGCCGCCGCGTTCCCGCAGCCAGTGCACGATCGGCAGCAACGGCACGTCGCCGACACTGTCCACTTCGGCTTGCCGGACGACCGGACCGTCACCGAGTGCGGCAAGGGCCGTCGGGGTGCGGTGTTCGAACACATCGCGGGGGCTGACTGGGTACCCGAGCTTGCGGGCCCGGCTGGACACGGCGATGGACAGGATGCTGTCCCCGCCGAGCATGAAGAAGTCGTCGTCCACACCGACGTCACCGACCTTCAGCACAGCGGCGAAGATGTCGGCGATCTGCCGTTCCTTGTCCGTGCCGGTGCGCACAGTCCGTGTCCGGGCGGGCGCGGGCAAGGCGTTCTGGTCGAGCTTTCCGCTGGGCGTCAACGGGAACTCGGGCAGCACGACGAACGCGCTGGGCACCATCGGCGCGGGCAACGCGGCCGTCATCGCGTCCCGCAAAGCGGTGGTGTCGAGGTCCTTGGCAACGACATAGCCGACCAATGCGTTGTCGCGCACCACAACCGCGGCGGCGTGCACACCTGGCTGGCCGGCCAGCACCGATTCGATCTCGCCGAGTTCCACCCGGTTGCCGCGGATCTTGACCTGGCGGTCGGTGCGGCCGAGGTATTCGATCGCCCCATCGGCCCGGCGCCGCACGAGGTCACCCGTGCGGTACATCCGCTCGCCCGCAGCGCCGAACGGATCAGCGACGAACCGCTCGGCGGTCAGCCCAGACCGGGCATGGTAACCACGAGCCAGTTGGACACCGGCGATGTACAGCTCACCCGGCATACCCGGTGGTACGGGCCGCAAGTACATGTCCAGGACGTGCAGCCTGGTGTTGCAGACCGGCCAGCCGATCGGCACCGCTCCCGCGGCCCCCTCATAAGGAAACCACGATACGTCCACAGCCGCTTCGGTTGGCCCGTAGAGGTTGTGCAGCGGCACACCGGTGAGGTCCCGCCAGCGCCGCGCCACCTCACCGGTGAGCGCTTCGCCGCTGGAGAAGATCCGGCGCAGGCTGACGGCCCAGTCCGCGTTCTCCATCTCCGCAAGGAAAGCCGCGAGCATCGACGGCACGAAGTGCAAAGTGGTGACGCGCTGCTCGGCGATCACCTCGGCGAGGTAGGCCGGATCCCGGTGCCCGTCCGGACGGGCCAGCACCACAGCGGCGCCTTCGCGGATCGCCCAGAAGAACTCCCACACCGACACGTCGAAGCTCGCCGGTGTCTTCTGCAGCACTCGGTCGTCGGCACGCAGCCCGTACGCGCCTTGCATCCACTCCAACCGGTTGGAGATCGCGCGATGGGTGACCACGACACCCTTGGGCCGTCCGGTGGAGCCGGACGTGTAGATCAGGTAGGCCGGATCGTCGAGCCCTGCTTCCTGTGCCACCACATCGGAAACCGGCTCGTCGGCTGTCACCAGCACACGTTCCGGCCCGGCAGGCAGATCGATGCCCGGCAGTGTGACCACGAGCCGGGCACCGGAGTCCGACAGCATGAACGCGATCCGCTCCGCCGGATAGTCCGTGTCCAGCGGCAGGTACGCGGCCCCTGCCTTGAGCACTCCCAGCAGTGCCACCATGAGTTCGGCAGACCGCGGCACCGCGACGGCCACGAACTGACCCGGCCGGACTCCCCTGGCCCGCAACCGCCGCGCGAGTTCCTCGGCACGCCGATCCAGTTCGAGGTACGACAAAGCGGTGTCCTCGAAGATGACCGCGGGTGCGTCCGGTGTCCGTGCGACCTGCTCGGCGAACCCTTGCGCCAGCGTCCTTTCCGGAACAGTTCGTGTGGTCGCGTTGAGTTCAGTGAGGTGGTCACGTTCCCGCGCGGTCAGCAGGTCCATTCCCGCGACGGTCCGCACAGGCTCGGTGGCAATGGCTTCCAGCACCCGGACGAACCGGTCCGCGAGGTGACGGACCTCGAGTTCGGTCAGCCTGCTGGCGTCGTGCATGAGCTTCATCGACAGCCGCGCACCGGGCAGCACGAGCACGGTCAGCGGGTAGTGCCCGGCGCCGAAGAACCGCAGGCCGTCGAACGCGATCGTGCCTGCCGGGTCGGTCAGCTCCTGGCCGACCGGGTAGTTCTCGAACACAACGAGTGTGTCGAACAGTTCCGGCAGGCCGGTCAGCCGTTGCAGTTCGGCAAGGCCGACGTGCTGATGGTCGAGCAACGACGACTGTTCGGTCTGCACACGGGCCAGCAGCGCGGCGATCGACTCGCCCGGCCGGACGTGCACCCGGACCGGGATCGTGTTGGCGAACAGGCCGACCATCGTGTCCACACCGGGCAGTTCGGCCGCGCGGCCGGAGACCGTGCTGCCGAAGACGACGTCGTCGCGGCCGACCAACGCGCTGAGCAGGATCGCCCAGGCCCCCTGTATCAGGGTGTTCAGCGTGATGCCGCGCTCACGGGCCACACTGACCAAGGCGGCGGTGAGCTCTTCGTCGACCGAGGCGTTGACTTGTTCGAGCCGGAACTTCGTGGCGTCGGCCGCGCCGTTGGCCAGAAGTGTCGGCTCGGCAAGGCCATCCAACGACGAGCGCCAAGCAGCAATGGCAGCCGATTTGTCCCTTGTAGACAGCCAACGATGGTAGTCGCGGTACGGCGTCACCGCAGGCAGCTTCGGAACGGAAGCGTCGAGCGTGTACATCGACAGGTATTCGCGGATCATGATCGGCGTCGACCAGCCGTCGACGACGATGTGGTGCACAGTCAGCACCAGCCAGTGCCGGTCACCTTCGCCCCGGACGAAAGTCGCCCGCAGCAAAGGAGCCGAACCGAGGTCGAACCGGGTCGCGCGCTCCCGTCCGGCGATCTCCTGCACGTCCACACCGGACACTTCCTGCCACGGAAGCTCAACAGTGGACGCGATGGCCTGGATGACGCTCCCGTCCGGCCGCTGCCGGAACGTGGCCCGCAACGGGTCGTGCCGGTCGAGCAGAGCCTGGACAGCCCGGCGTAGCGCGTCGCCGTCCACGTCACCGCGCAGTGTCACCACCTGCTGCATGACGTAGGCGTCCACAGCGGACTCGTCGAACATTGAGTGGAAGAACAGGCCTTCCTGCAACGCGGACAACGGAAGGACATCCTGGACGGACCCCAACTCGTCGACTTCGTCCTGAGTGAGCCGGACGAGCGGGAAGTCCGAAGGCGTACGGCCCGCGTCGGTCGTGTGCCCAGCCAGTTCACACAGGGCCACGATCCACTGATCGGCCAGCGCACTGACGTCGTCGTGCGTCAGCACGTTGTCCGGCCAGGACAAGGTCGTCTCAAGGAGAGGTCCCTGTTCGCTGTCCCGGACGACGGCGTTGACTTCCAGCACGTGCCGCAATGGCATGCGCGGGTCGATCCCGGCGCCGAGTGGACCGGCGTCCGACGCGGGGTACCAGTCGTGGTCGGTCGCGGAGAAGCGGCCGAGATAGTTGAACAGCACCTGCGGTTTGGGTTCGCCCGCCAGGTGATCCCGCAGCAGACCGAAGCCGATCCCGTTGTCCGGCAACGACCGCAGCTGCTCCTTGACGCGCTTGAGCGCAGGCACGACCTGCGTGCCGCCTGGTGCCAAGCGAACGGGGAACATGGTGGTGAACCAGCCAACGGTCCGGGAGAGGTCGGCGCCGACCACGTGTTCCTCACGGCCATGGCCTTCGAGGTTGACGACGACCTCCTGCCCCTTACCGACCGCGAGGGCGAGCGCGGTGAGCAGGACGTCGTTCACCGAGCCGTGGAACGCCGCCGGAACACTGGTCAGCAGTGGCAACGTCTGCTCAGCCGGCAGCGACACCGTCAGCGAGCGCTTTGTGGTGGCCAGATCCACCGCGGGGTCAAGCGGCCTGCCCAACGACACTGAGGGCCCGGCCAGCTGGCGCCGCCAGACCGGCAGCTCCGCCGAACGATCCACTTCGGACAGCAGACGGGCCCATGTGCGCATGGACGTCCCGACAGGCGCGAGGTCCCGGCCCGACCAGAGAGCGGCGAGGTCGTCGCACAGGATGCGCCACGAGACGCCGTCGACGACAAGGTGGTGGCCCACCAACAGCAACCGGTGCCGATCCTCGTGCCACACCGCCTGGAACATGCGGCCCGCCACTGGATCGAGGCGGCTGACCGCCTCGGGACGGCCGCCGCTGAGCGACAGCACGTCCTCGGCCCGCACTGTGCCGGGCTGGGGTACCTCAAGCGTCCAGTCCGGGTTGAGCCGGGCGCGCAGCATGTCGTGCTTGTCCAGCACCGCTTGAAGGATCGTGACAAGCCGGTCGTAGGTCAGATCCGCCGGAACCTTGAGGTCCACGGACTGGTAGAACGCGTCGACCGGAGCGTCTGCCTCGCTCAGCCAACGGATGATCGGCGTCGGCGCTACCGTGCCGGTGCCCGGTTCGTGCACCGCCGGAACGTCCCGTTCGGTTGCCGCCGCGGCGATTCCGGCCACCGTTCGGTGGGTGAACACGTCGCGTGGCGTGAACCGCAGTCCGGCTTCCCTGGCCCGGTTGACCAGCTGGATGGCCACGATGCTGTCGCCGCCCAGCTCGAAGAACCCGTCCAGCGCGCCGACCGAGGGCAGCCGCAGCACCTCGGCGAACAGCCCCGCCAGCGTCCGTTCGGTCTCGGTCGACGGTTCGACGTCACCGGCGAGCCCGGTCCACTCCGGCTCGGGCAGCGCCTTGTAGTCGAGCTTTCCGTTGGGAGTCAGCGGAAGTGGTCCGTCCACCGGCACGATCACCGACGGCACCATGTACTCGGGCAGCGTGTCGGCCACGTGCTTACGGGCCCGCGCCGGGTCGAGGTCACCGACGATGTAGCCGACGAGCCGCTTGACGCCACGGTGGTCCAGCCGAGGCATGACCGCGGCCTGCGCGATGGCATCGTGGGCCATCAGCAGGCTTTCGATCTCACCCGGTTCGATCCGGTAGCCGCGGATCTTGATCTGGCCGTCGGACCGGCCGAGGAAGTCCAGATTGCCGTCCGCCCGCCACCGCGCCCGGTCACCGGTGCGGTACATCCGCGCTCCCGGCCCGGCGAACGGGTCCGCGATGAACCGCTCGGCGGTCAGACCGGCGCGGCCAAGGTACCCCCTGGCCAGCCCGCGGCCACCGACGTACAGGTCGCCCTCGACACCGGCGGCCACCGGCCGCAGCGCGGAATCCAGTACGTAGCAACGGGTGTTGGGGTCCGGTTTGCCGATCGGCACCGGCCCGGTCCAGTCCTGCTCGGCCATCCACAGCGTGGAGTTCACCGTCGCCTCGGTCAGGCCGTACGCCGCGACAACCCGCAAACGCTTGGCCCACCGGGCGATCAGCTCGGACGGCACGGTCTCGGTGCCGACGATCAGCACGGCGCCTTCCGGCAGCTCGCATTCCGGCGGCAGCGCGGCGACCAGTGACGGCGGCAGGATCATGTTCGTGGCGCCGTGTTCGGCGATGTAGTCGGTGAGCGCGGGACCGGCGACGCGTCGCTCGGACGGCACCATGATCACCCGGCCGCCGACGCCGAGGGACATGCACAGATCCCAGACGGTTACGTCGAAACCGACCGAGGCGAACTGGATGACGCGGCTGTCCGCGGTGATGTCGATGCGATCGGTCGCGGTGGCGATCAGACTGCCGATGCCCTCGTGCGGGACGATGACGCCCTTGGGCTTCCCGGTGGAACCGGACGTGTAGATGACGTACGCGGCCTGGTCGAGCGCGATCGGCAGGCCGAGGTCGTCGCCGGGCCACAGGGAAAGGTCCGTCTGGTCGAGCAGGACAGCGCCAGGCAGCCCGGTTGCCAGGTCCGAAGTGGACACACTGGTCCGCACGCCGGCGTCGGCGAGCATGAACGCGATCCGGTCGGCCGGGTGATCCAGGTCGAGCGGCAGGTACGCCGCCCCGGCCTTCATCACCGCGAGCAACGCCACCACCAGGTCGATCGACCGGTCCAGGGCCACCGCGACGACGTCCTCGGCGACCACCCCACGGTCCCGCAGAACCCGCGCCAGCTGATTCGCGCGGGCGTTGAGCTGCGCGTACGTCAACTGTTCCGATTCACACACGATCGCGATCGCGTCCGGCCTCGCCGCGGCCTGCGCCTCGAACGCGCCCGGCCACGTGACGTCCTCGACTTCCCGTGGCGCGCTACCGAATCCGAGGACAATGTCCCGTTCCGCCTCGGTGCTCAGGTCGATCGAACCGATCGGCCGATCCGGATCGGCGATCATCCCGCGCAGCAGGGCGAGGAAACGCCGCTCATGGGCAGCGAGTTCGTCGGCCGTGCAGACCGCGCCGTCGGCACTGAAGTCGATCGAGATCGAGCCGTCGAGGTCGACGACGCTGATCGTCACGTCGGTGACCACACCGGGACGGAGGTAACGGACGGACATCTCGAGCTCGCCGAACCGGATCCCGCGCGGCAACGGCAGGAAGTTGACTCCCGGCCCCACCAGTTCCGCGAATCCTCCCGGCAACGCCAGTTCACGAGCGATGTCCTCGGTGCGATAACGACTGTGCTGCCTCATCGCCCGGACTTCGTCGGCCACCGACGCGAACAGCTCCGCCGGGGTGTCGTCCGGACGCACGGAAAGCCTTAGCGGCAACACGTTCGACAGCATCGAAGGCACGGCCCGCAGTTCCGGCGTCAAGCGTGTCGTCATCGGCAACGCGAGGACGATGTCCTTCGCTCCGGTAGCGCGGTGCACGTATCCAGCCGCGGCCGCGATGAAAAGATGGGGCAAGCGAATGTCGTTGTCCGCCACGGCTTTCTGCGCTTCGCCGACGGGCAGCGTGACAGACCTGCGAATGAGCTGCTGAGTGGACAGCCCGGCCAGCGACACCAGCCGGGCCGGCTCCGGCCGGCCGGCCAGCCGGTTGAGCCAGAACTCCCGGTCGATCCGAAACTGTTCGGAAGCACGGTATTCCGCTTCGCTATCCACCACAGTGGACAGTTCCAGCCGGGCCGGCGGCAGCGTGGGATCGTTGTAGAGCTCGGCCGCCCTCGCCGTTGTCGCCCACCTGCTGTACCCGTCGATCACGATGTGGTGCACGCCGAAGTACCAGAGCACGCGGTCAGCCGCCAGCCGGATGAGCACGTGGCTGAACAGCTGGTCCCGGCCGACGTCGAAGAGACGTACGGACTCCGCGCGCAGCCACGCGTCCGCCTCGGCGTCCGGATCCGGCCTGCCGCTGAAGTCCAGCACCGGCAAGGGCCAGTCGCCCAACGAGACCCGCTCCTGGTAACCGCCCCCGTCGACCTCGACGAACCGCATGTGGAAGGCGTCGGCCTCATCGGTTGCCCGGCGCACCGCACCGGCCAGCCGGTCGATGTCGACCTCGCCCCGCAGTTCGATGACGTGGCTCACGTTGTAGGTCAGGCTGTCCGGCTCGAATCGCTGGGCGAGCCAGACACCGGCCTGCGCCCCGGTCAGCGGGTACATCGCACTCCTCCAGCGCATGGCCGTGACCGTGCCGCCGTCCATCCAGTGGCGGCACGGTCGCGGCGTCTTGCGACTACTGCTTCTTGGCTGCCTGGGACAGCGCGGGAACCATCTGGTCGAGCACCCACGGGATGCTCAGCACCGTCGCGAACGTCAGCGCGGCCCCCGTCGGCGGGTTGCTGTACGGCAGGTAGATCACCTTGTCGGCCTTGGCGACCGCGAGGTTGGCGAAGACCGGCGTCTGCTTGATCCGGTCGACGTCCGTCGGCTTGCTCGGCATCATGATCAGCACGTCGGTGTCGAGCAGGTCGAGCCGCTCGTCGCCGAACGTCACCGGCTTGCCCTCCTTGGTCTGCCCGTCCAGCTTCGGGTCCACCGTGAAACCGAGGCCGGCGATCAGCTGGGTACGCGGGTCGGCCGGGGCGAACGCGCCGTACTGGCCCTGCGCCGGGCTGTCCCCGACGACGATCTTCTTGCCGGCGAACTCCGGGTGGTCCTTGCGGATCTGCGCGAACTTCGCATCCAGGTCGGACAGCAGCTGCTGGGTCTGTGCTTGCTTGCCCAGCGCCTTGCCGATCGTGAGGGTCATCTCCCGCCACGGCGTGGAGTAGTCCTCGTACTTGCCGTTCTGCGCGACCGTCGGGGCGATCTTCGACAGCTTGTCGTACTGCTCCTGGGTGACCTGCGCGTACTGGCCGATGATCAGATCGGGCCGCAGCGCGGCGATCTTCTCGAACTGCACCTCGGCGCCGTCGCTGATCACCTCGGGACGGGCGTCGCCCCACTTGCTGTCGATCCACGGCCAGTTGGCGAACGGCCGCTCACCGAACCAGTCGGTCGCACCGACCGGCTTGACGCCAAGCGCGACCATCGCGTCGTGGTCGGTCAGGCCGAGCGCCACCACCCGCTTGGGCTCCGCCTTGATCTCGGTCTTGCCGAACTTGTGCTCGATGGTGACCGGGAATGCCGCCGTGGCCGCTTGAGCCTGCTGGCCGCTTGCCGGCGCGGTCGCGGCCGGTGTGTTGCTGCTGCCGCACGCGGCGAGCGAAACAGCCAACGCACCAGCAAGCGCCGTGCCTGCCAGCCTGCGTCCGATGGTCGAGGACAACATCAGTAACCCTTCTCTACTCTGACCGGACGCCGCTCACGGCGAGTTCCGGTTGCCCGGCGGGCACATCAACCCGCCGGGAAACGATCGCCTGCAGGATCTCCCCGACCCGGACCGCGGTGTTGGACAGCAGCGAGGATGTGATGCCATGCGTGTGCTCGGTCCCGCCCTGCAAGTAGATGCCACCTGTCAGGTCCGGGTCCGTCCACACGCGATAGTCACGGTCCACTCGCAGCCGCCCGTGGTCGTCGCGCACGCAGTACCGGGCGACATCACCCAGTCGTCCCACCGGATCCGCCGGCAGGTACCCCGTGGCATAGACCACTACGTCCGCGTCAAGGATGGTCCGCTCGCCGGTGGTGAGCGTCTCGACCGTGACCCGGACTCCCCCTTCCGTTCGCACGACCTGCGCGGGCCGTGCGACGTTGAACAGCCGTAACCGTTGCGTGCCTTGCACTTTCTCGCGGTACTCACGGCGGTACAGCTCGTCGATCAGATCGATGTCCACGACCGAGTAGTTGGTGTTGGCGTGATAGCCCATCAGCCGCTGCTTGACGTCCTCTGGCGCGGCGTAGAACTCGTCCACCGCGGCCGGGTCGAAAATCCTGTTGGCGAAAGAACTGTCGTCCGAGGGGCTGTAGCCGTAGCGCGAGAAAACCGCGCAAACTTCAGCTTTCGGAAACCTCTCGTGCAGGAACGCGGTGACCTCCGCGCCACTCTGTCCCGCGCCCACCACGACGAATCGCCGTGGATCGGTGACCGTGCCGACGCGGGTGAGCAGTTCGCTGTTGTGCCAGACGTGCTCGTCGGCGGTGATGCCTTCGGGCAGCGCCGGCCGCAAACCGGTGCCCAGCACGATGTTGCGGGCGCGGAACACCTCACCTGTCGAGTCACGCACGTCGAAGAACTCGCCGCCAGGCGCCGGGGTGACGGAGACGACATCCCGTCCGTACGCCACCAGGTCGTCGACCTGGGCGGCGGCCCACTCGAAGTAGTCGTGGAACTCGATCCGCAGCGGGAACAGGTTCTTGTGGTTGATGAAGTCGACCAGCCGCTCGCGTTGCTTGAGGTAGCACAGGAAGCTGAACCTGCTGGTCGGGTCGCGCATGGTGACCAGGTCCTTGAGGAACGACACCTGCATCGTGGCGTCCTCGATCAGCATCCCCCGGTGCCAGCCGAAACGTGGTTGCCGTTCAAGGAACTGCGCGGTGACAGGAGTGGCGGCCTGCTCGTTGAACTCCGTCAGGGCTATCGCGAGCGCCAGATTCGACGGCCCGAAGCCGACACCGACGAGGTCATAGACCGCTGGCTCTGACATACCCGTCCCATCGTTGGTCCACTGAGAAATCCAAGGTCACCCTAACCTAACTAAGGCTAGGCTCAACTACTACATTCGAGGGTGACGCTCGTCGCTCAAGCGGAGGAGGGGACCCATGCGGGTCGCGATGTTCGGATACCAGACCTGGGGTCACCGCACCTTGCGGGCTCTACTGGACTCCGAGCACGAGGTGGTGCTTGTGGTCACGCACCCGAAGAGCGAGCACGCGTACGAGAAAATCTGGTCCGACTCGGTCGCCGACCTCGCGGAGGCGAACGGTGTTCCGGTTCTTCTGCGTAACCGTCCTGATGACGAAGAGCTACGACAGCGGCTGAAAGACGCCAATCCCGACATCATCGTTGCCAACAACTGGCGGACGTGGTTGCCGCCGGAGATCTTCAACGCGCCGAAGCACGGCACCCTCAACGTGCACGACTCGCTGCTGCCCGCCTACGCGGGCTTCTCGCCGCTGATCTGGGCGTTGATCAACGGCGAGAAAGAAGTCGGCGTGACCGCCCACATGATGGACGAGGACCTCGACGCGGGTGACATCGTGCTGCAGCGGGCGATCCCGGTCGGCCCGACCGACACGACCACGGACCTGTTCCACAAGACGGTCGACATGATCGGCCCGATCACCGTCGACGCGCTGGGACTGATCGCGTCCGGCAAGGCCGAACTGGTCGCACAGGACCGCGGCAAGGCCAGTTTCTTCCACAAGCGGTCCATTGAGGACAGTCTAATCGACTGGACGTGGCCAGCCGAGGACATCGAGCGCTTGGTGCGCGCGCAGTCCGACCCGTATCCGAACGCTTTCACGTACTACAAGGGCGAACGGATCCGGGTGATCAAGTCGTCGGTGTCGAAGGCTTGCTACGGCGGCACTCCCGGCCGGATCTTCATCAGGGAAGGCGACGGCGTGGTGATCGTCGCCGGGGCCGACGCGCGGACCGGCCGCAACCGTGGGCTGGTGATCGAACGTGTCCGCACCGAGGACGACACCGAGTACGCGGCGACTGACTTCTTCAAGGCCATGGGCGGCTATCTGAAGTCAGCCTGAGTCAAGAGAACAGGGCTCCCTGGGCGAAATCCGCGCCCGCGTTGCGCCACCACTGGGCTTTCTCCTCGGAGATGACGCCGTCGACGATGACCTGTGTGCCGGACAGGTGTACCAGGCTGGCCATGTCCAGCAAGGAGTGCGTGAGCGGGGAACCCGGCAGGGGCTCGCGTGCGGTCAGCCACGGCGCGACGCGGACCGCGTGCAGCGGCAGGTCCTCCACGCACACCATGTCGCCGGAGGTCCCGCCGAAGTCCACCGCGACGGCTTTGACTCCGTTCTCCGCCAACAACCTCATGTTGTCCATGGCCTCGCCCTTGTCGGCGAGCAGCGCCTGCACGGGCATGCCGAGCCACAGCCGCTCCGGCGGCATTCCGGTGTCCCGCAGGACTTTGCCGACCTCGCCGACCAGGTCGCCGTCGCACGCCTGCTGCTCGGTGAGGTTCACGCTGAGCGGGATCGTCTTGTCCCACCGCAGTTGTTCGCACGCGGTCCGCAGCAACCACGGTCCCAGCGCGAGAATGAGGCCGGTCTCCTCGGCGAGCTCCAGGCAGCGTTCGTCGCACAGAAGACCGTGCTCCGGATGGTCCCACCGCAGGGTCGCTTCGGTACCAACGACTTCCTTGTCCGTCAGGCGAACGATCGGCCGGTAGGTGACGGCAAGTTCGCCGTTCTCCCACGCGCCCGGCATCGCCGCGGCGAGGCTGAACGTCCTGCGGTCACGGTCATGATGCTCGGGGTGGAACAACTCCCATTGCCTGCGGCCGTTGCTCTTGGCGCGCCGCAGCGTCATGTCCGACGCACGCAGCAACTCTGACGGGTCCATGTTGCGTGGCGGGCGATTCACCACACCGATGCTCGCCGTCGCCGCGACACCGTGCTCCCCGATGTACACCGGCTCGGACAGCTCGTTGTTGATGGTCGTGACCATGGTCAGCACGTCCGGGGAGGTCGGCGAGTTCTCCACGATGATCGCGAACTCGTCGCCGTCGAACCGTGCCACCATCGCCTTCTCGCCTGCCAGCACGGCTTTCAACCGCTCGGCGACCGCGATCAGCAGCAGGTCGCCGGTCTTTCGGCCGAGGCCTCCGGTGATCAGGGAGAAGGCGTCGAGGTCAAGGTGGTACAGCGTGACGCCGTACATCGGATCCGCCCGGCGCAGCACGCTTTCCAGGTGCGTGGTGAAGAACTGCCGGTTCGGCAGTCCGGTCAGCACGTCGTGCAGGGCCTGTCGGCTCAGCTCGTTCTGCAGGAGTTTGAGCTCGGTGCCGTCCTCGACGACGGTCACGAAGTGTCGTGGCCGGTCATCTCCGTCACGCAGCACTGTCGCGGTCAGCGAGACCCGCGCTATTTCGCCGTCCTGGCGGACAAGTCGCTGCCCATGACGGAACCGTTCGTGTTCACCATTCAGTACGGCCTGGTACGCCTCGCGGAGGTAAGGCGCTTCATCCGGATGAGCAAGATCGAATAGCGACAGTGTGGCCAACTCGGCGGTGGTGTAGTCGACGATTTGACCGAACGAATGGTTCGCCCGGATGAACCGGCCGTCCAGGTCGGTGATCACAATGCCGCTGGACGAACACGTCGCGACCTCGTCGAATCGTGCCTCACTCACTTTCAGGTTCCACCTGGCGTCGCGCACCGCCATGATCAACGCCCGCTCGAGTTCCTCCTGCTGGCGCAACACCGCCTTGCGGATCGACTCGGCATAACACGAGCCGAGCGCCCCGACCATCGACACAACCTTCTCAGCGAGCCTGTCGACATCCCGCAATTCGGCCGAGAGCAGCAATCCACGGCCGAGAACGTCAACCGTGCAACGCAGACTGACACTGTCCGCACAGTTCATCGCGACAAGGCGTTCGGTAAGGTCCGCAGCGAACTCTAAATCGATCGAATCTTGCCGGAGAGCGGCGACGAGCCGCGCGATCATATCCAGCAGTTGGCTCTCCAGCTCGCCCTGCGACAACGGAACGTAAGTGTTGTGGCACATCAGGTAGGCCCATTTACGGGCGAGCTTGTACCGCTCACGAATGGCGTCGCTGGTGGCGACATTCAAATCATCCGGGAGCGGCGAGATCGACTCGCGCGGAGGCACCGAAAAAGCCTACCGACGGTCGCGTACGACTGACCACAGATTGGTTCAGCGTTCAATCGAATGGGCCAATCGGGGGACCTCCTGGTTACGCGACGCTACCGGCCGCTGATTGTCGGTGAGCAATTGACCTTCTCCAGTATTGTTCCGCAGCCGTTAACTTACGAAGAAGGACAATTACTGTTCGCACAACTGCGGCTACGCATTTGCGGCGGCGTAGGCCATTTGGTTCAACCGGCGAGAGCCAGTTCCGGCGCCGTGGACCGCCGAAGCACGGTCAGCGCGACCAGCATCGCGGCAACCACGAAGCCGGCACTGACCGCGAAAGCCAAGTGAAACCCGCTGTTGAGCGCTTCAGCCTGCGCAGTCCCATTGGCCAGCTCGGTTTCCGTGCGTGACGCCGCGAACGTCGACAACACGGCGAGTCCGACGGCGCCGCCGACTTGCTGCGTGGTGTTGACCAGGCCGGACGCGAGACCCGAATCCTCAGGCGTGGCACCGGACATCGCCTGCCCCATGACCGCGGGCATCGCCAGCCCGCCGCCGATGCCGAGCAGGATCATCACCGGCAGGACGTGGATGAGGTACTGCCCGTTCACTGGCGCTTGCGTGAGCAGCAACAGGGCCACGGTGATGCCCACGAGTCCGCCGACCAGCGCCAAGGCAGGCTTCAGCTTCGGTGCGACGAACAGGGAAACCAGCGCGATGGCAACCGTGACCGGCAGGTAGGCCAGGCCCGTTCGCAGCGCGTCGTAGTGCAGGACCTGTTGCAGATAAAGGGCTCCGAGGAACTGGAAGCCGAACAAACCGGCGATCATCAGCATCTGGACCACGTTGGCACCCGAGACCGTCCCCGACCGGAAGATGCGCAACGGCAGTAGCGGAGTGCTCGCTTTCGCTTGCCTGACAACGAAGGCCGCGATGAGCGCCGCCGCAGCCGCGAGAAGTATCGCGTTGGTCTCCACGATGGCGTACACAAGAAGCATCAGGCCGCCGGTGACGAGCACAGCGCCGAGAATGTCCGCGCCCTTGCCGAACCCGATGCCCCGGTCCTTGTCGAACTTGAGGGCCAGAGCCGTTGCGGCGACGCCGATCGGGACGTTGATGAAGAAGATCCAGTTCCAGCTGATGGCGTCGGTCAGCACTCCCCCGGCCAGCAACCCGATGGACGCACCGGACGCGGACACGAAGCTGACCACGCCGATGGCCTTGGCCTGCTCCTTGGGTTCCGGGAACATCGTGACGACCATGCCAAGGACCACAGCGCTCGCCATGGCACCGCCCGCCCCTTGCAGGAACCGTGCCGCGATCAGCATCTCCTGACTCGGCGCGAGTCCACAAAGGAGAGAAGCGGTGGTGAACACGACCAGGCCCGCGGCGAACATCCGCTTGCGGCCGATCAAGTCGCCAAGCCGCCCGGCGAGCAGCAACAGCCCGCCGAACGCGATCAGATAGGCGTTCACCACCCAGGCGAGAGCGGATTGCGTGAAGCCGAGTTCACGCTGGATCGCCGGCATCGCCACGGTGACGATGCTGCCGTCCAGGATGATCATCAGCTGCCCCGCGCACAGAATCAGCAGGCTCCACCAGCGGTTACGTGTCTTCGGTGACCCCTCAGTCAGCATGTGGGTGACGCTAACAGATAGTCCGCTAACAAACAATCTAGTTCCGACTAGTTCTCTAGCGAACGTGTAGCGCCTGACCAAAGTCATGCCGGTTCCTGACTTTCCGGACTGACGGCATACGGGATCTCTCGGCTGGAATCGGTCCATGGTGCTGTTGACCCGTATCGGGCTGGTTCTCTGCGCGGCGGTCTGTGTCCTGGCATCCGCGCCTGCGCCCTTCACAGGGCCAGTAGCGCGAGCGACCTGCCGGGCGAGCGATCGTGTCGAGACGGGTGTTCAAGGCCAGGTGCCGCTGCCCGACCGGCTCAACGGCCGGGCGGCCGACGGCTACAACTGCAACCTCGACCTCATCGCGAGCGTCGGAGACACGACCGGAACGCCTACGCCGAAGGTGTACGGCGGAGTGAGCCTTGACTCCTATGAGGACTGTCTTTACCAGAGCATCGCTTCGGCAGACGGCGTCCTCGGCCGAGGTGGCACCGAGGTACTCGACATGTCCGACACCAGGAGTCCCGTTCGGACAGCGCTGCTGCCCCTCAACCCCACCGAGTCACTCCGCGTCCACGCCGCGCGAGGGCTTCTTGCCGGCGTCCACGAGGACTTGAGCTTCAAGATCTACGACGTGCGAGACGACTGTCGGCACCCGCGGCTGGTTTTCAGCGGCATGGTGCCAGGGATCGGAGATTCGCACGAAGGGTGGTTCTCGCCGGACGGGACGGTGTACTTCGCGAGCTGGGGTACCGACTCCGAGCTGCCGTCGCTGGCCATCGACGTCAGCGACACCGCCCGGCCTCGCCCCCTCGCGTCATTCTCCCGCTACGTCCACGGTGGAGCGACCAGCGCGGACGGCACCAGGACGTACGCCGCCTACATCGGCCCGGAAGACAAGGACAACCAGGGCGGAGATACGAACCCATCCGAGCTTCTGATCTACGACAGCTCGCGAATCCGGGACGGCCACATGCGGCTGATCAGCCGGTTTCCCCTGCCGAACACCCAGTGGTCGCACGGTTTCTTCCCAGTCCGCTACGGCACCCGGAAGTATCTCCTGCAGTACGGGGAGCATGGCCTGAACTCCGTGGGATTCGGCGGACTGGGCTGCACGAGCCGGACCCTCTCGCCGTTCCAGTACCCGAACATCATCGACATCTCCGACGAACGCCGGCCGAGGATCGTCGCCACGCTGGTACAGGAGATCGGCGAGCCAGCGCGATGCGCATCGGCATTGAACTTCGACCGGCCCGCGTTCCCCCGCAACACGCCGTTCGTCCCCACGTTGGGGATCTACGCGGCGTTCAGCTACGGGACGCACATGTGCCGACCGGACCGACTCGACAATCCGACGATCCTCGCCTGCTCCGGCTTCGCGTCCGGACTGCGCGTCTACGACATCCGGGACCCGCACTCTCCCAGAGAGCTCGCGTACTTCAACCCGGGCACGCTCGGGCCGACCGACCCAGCCCCGGACTTCACGGTGTCCCCGCCTGTCGTCAGAGCACGCGACGGCGAGATCTGGTTCAACTCGCTCTTCTCCGGTCTCCAGATCGTGAAGTTCGCCCCAGGCGTCCATCCCTTCGAGTCGGACTGCACGGACAAGCCAGACCACTTGTTCGCTCAGTACAACCCGGGAATCCGCTGCGGTTAAACCAGTTTGGGTACGCGCGGCCGACGGACCGGCCTGTCTACCGTGACCGGCTTGGCCAGACGGCCCTCGACCAAAGTCACCAAAGCGTCCACAAAAGACTTACGTTGTGCCGCGGGAAGTTCGGACAACACGTCGTCATACACCCGCGACACGACTTCCTGCCCCTTGGCGAGGATTTCCCTGCCCGCCTCAGTCACCGTGATCACGCGGGCGCGACGGTCCGTCTCAGATGGACGGCGTTCGGCATAGCCCGCGCGTTCCAACTCGTCCACGGTTACCACCATGGTCGTCTTGTCGAGAGCCGCCAGCTCCGCAAGACGGTTCTGCGTCAGGTTTCCCGGCAGCGCCTTCTGCAGGACGCACTGATGCCGAGGCGTGATGCCTAGGTCGGCCAGGCCGGCCGTCAGCTCGAGGGTCAGGGCGTGACTCGCTTGACTGAGGTACAACACCAGGTCGAGCTGCATGACAACCAGTCTAGTACGGAACTGTTCGTCAGCGAACAATCTCGCTGGCACCCACGAAGTACTCCGCGAGAACCGCCCGGTGCGTGGTCACCGCCTCGGCGTGCAGCGCTCGGCCTGCTTCCGTTGGGATCACGAAGATGTTGCGGCGGTCTTCGTGACACATGCCACGCTCCACCAGCCCGTCTCGCTCCAGCCGGGCGATCAGGCGGGACAGGGCGCTCTGGCTGAGGTGGATTCCGGCCGACAGCTCCTGCACGCGACACTTCGGCTTCTCGGTCTCGATCAGCCGGTCCAGGACCTCGAACTCGCTCGCGCCCAGGCCATGTCGCTCGTTGAGCTCGCGCTCGAGTGCGCCCCACGTTCGGGCGTGCAGAGACAACATATCCCGCCACTCACAGACGAGCGGCCGGTCAGCGTCGGCGGCCATGCCGGGCACCTTACCACTGCAGCTGCATCTAATGCAAAGTCATTAAATGCGGTTGCATCGAATGCACGTGCATGCAATAGTGACCGGCGTGATCGAGTCAACGACTACTTCCACCTCTGATGTGCGCTGGGGACCCCGGCTGTGGGGCGCGCTGGTGGTGCTTTGCGGCGTCGTCTTCCTCGACGCTCTCGACGTCTCCATGGTCGGCGTCGCACTGCCGGCCATCCGTGAGGACCTGAACATGTCCACCGCTGCGCTGCAGTGGGTGGTCAGCGGTTACATCCTGGGGTACGGCGGCCTTCTGCTGCTTGGTGGACGGGCCGCCGATCTGCTTGGCAGGCGGCGGGTTCTGCTCGTCGCACTCGCCGTGTTCTCCGTCGGTTCACTGGCCGCGGGTCTGGTGAGCAGCCCTGAGCTGCTGATCGCCGCACGATTCATCAAGGGTGTCGCCGCCGCGTTCACCGCGCCCGCCGCCCTGTCCATCATCACCACGACGTTCCACGAAGGTCCGGCTCGCAACCGGGCACTGAGCATCTTCGCGGTCTGCGCCGCGAGCGGTTTCTCCCTCGGTCTGGTCGCTTCCGGCCTGCTGACCGAGATCGGCTGGCGGTGGCCGCTGCTGCTGCCCGGCCCGATCGGCCTGGTGATCCTGATCGCCGCGTTCAAGTTCGTGCCGAACGACGGCCGTCCGGAGCGCGACGGCCAGGGTTACGACGTGGGCGGTGCCATCACCTCGACCGCCGCGATGCTGCTGCTGGTCTACACGATCGTCCAGGCTCCCGAGATCGGCTGGGCCAACCCGTTCACCATCGTCTCGTTCGCCGTCGTTGTGGCTCTGCTCACGGCGTTCGTCGTGATCGAGCGGCGCAGCAGCCACCCGTTGGTCCGGCTGGGCATCCTGCGGTCGGGGTCGCTGGTGCGGGCCAACCTTGGCGCGATGATCTTCTTCGGGTCGTACGTCGGCTTCCAGTTCATCGTCATGCAGTACATGCAGCGCCTGCTGGGCTGGTCGGCGATCGAGACCGCGCTGGCGTTCCTGCCCGCCGCGGTGATCGTGGCCGCCAGCTCGACCAAGATGGACAAGGTCATCGACCGCTTCGGCACGCCAAGGCTGCTGATGGTCGGCATCTTGGCACTGGTCGGCAGCTACGCGTTCATGCTGGGCATGGACGTCTCGCCGAACATCATCGGCGTCGTGCTGCCGAGCATGCTGCTGCTCGGTATCGCGTGCGCCCTGTCCATCACGTCGTTCAACATCCAGGCCACGGCCGGGGTCAAGGACGAGGAGCAGGGTCTGGCCTCGGGCCTGGTCAACACGTCACTGCAGGTCGGTGGCGCGGTCGGGCTGGCCATCGTGACCGCGGTGATCTCGGCCAACGAGACGCACACCGCGCAGGTCACCCCGGAGGAGCTGCTCGCCAGCTACTTCCCCGGCCTCGCCGTGGTCGCCGGGATCGCGGTGGTCGGCGTGATCGTGGCCCTCTCCGGGATCATCGCCAGCCGCAAGGAGAGCAAGGCCCGCGCGGTCGAGGCGGAGCTCGAACTCGCGAACGCGTAAACAACCGGGTGTATGTCCCTCGTGAGTTGACGCACTCACGAGGGACTCCTCGGCGTGGTACAAGAAACCTATGACGCGCGGGAACCTCCGGGAGATGCGTCGCCGCTGTGAGGCGACGGCCCGCGCTTTGCCATTGCCTCAACCGTTTGACGCCCGCGCTCTGTGTGAACGAGTAGCACAGCAACGCGGCAGGCCCATCACGTTGACGCCGATGAACTGCGGCGACAGCGGCGTGCTCGGGTTGTGGGTGGCCGCCAAGAACGCCGACATGATCTTCTACGAGGCGTCCACCACCCCGCCGCATCAGGAACACATCATCCTGCACGAGCTGAGCCACGTGCTCTGCGACCATTACCCGGCCCGGCTGTCGGACAACGAGATGCTGCGGCTGCTCATGCCGAACCTCAATCCGTCGATGGTCCGCCGGATCCTGGGCCGCACCTCGTACGACGCGGCCGAGGAGCAGGAGGCCGAGCTGCTGGCGTCGCTGATCAGGCAACGTGCCCAGCGGGAAGCCATGCCGGGCCACGGTACGGACGTCGCGGGCCGGATCAACGCCGCGTTCGGCTGGCCGGAGTCCCATGAGTGACTGGATCCGGCTCTACGGACCGGCGATCCTGGCCTGGGCGTTCGTCGCGGGCAAACTGATCGACCGTTGGCGCCGCAACACCACCGACGGGTTCGCCCTGTGGCTCATCCTGGTCGGCCTGGCCTGCTCGCTGACCGCCATGGCGCCCGCGCCGTACGGGCTGATCAGCGAGATCTCCGGGGTGCCGAACCTCGGCAGGCTGGTGTCCCACCTGTCCATGCTGGTGGTCGCGTGGGCAGCACAGGCGATGATGTTGCGGCTCAACGGATCCAAGATCAAGCACCTGTGGTGGCCGGTGACCGTCGGCGTGGCGATCACCGTGTTGTTCGCGCTCGCCGACACTCCGGTCGACGATGTCCGGTTCGCCGGGCGGTACGCCGCCGAGCCATGGGTGCTGGAGTACTGGCTGGTCTTCATGACCGGCCTGCTGCCCGCGTTCGTCCGGACCGCCGTGTTGTGCTGGCAGTACGCCGGTCTGTCGGGCACGTTCATCGGCAAACTAGGGCTGCGCATGGTGTCCGCGGGCATCATGAGCTCGCTGCTCTACCACGTGCACAAGGCGTTGTTCTTCGCCGCCGCACGCTTCGACATCGCGTATCCCAAGGCGTTCGGCGGTTTTCTCGATCGCATGCTGCCGTTGCTGGCCGCGATCTTCGTACTGGTCGGTGTGACGGTCCCGACATGGGCACCGAAACTCGGGCTCAACGCCCTGTTCGGCTGGCTCGGCAGAGTGCGGACATACCACCGGTTGCGGCCGCTGTGGCTCGCGCTTTACCAAGCCACGCCGCAGATCGCGTTGATCCCGCCGCGCTCGGCCGCGGCCGAATTGCTGCTGCCCACCGACGTGGCTCTCCGGCTGTACCGGCGCGTGATCGAGATCCGGGACGGACGACTGGCTTTGCAGCCGTACCTCGATCCCGAGATCGGGTCGGCCACCCGAGCCAAAGCGTCCGGGATGGACGGCCGACGCCTCGACGCGCTGGTCGAGGCGAACATGCTGGCCGCCGCAGTTGCCGCGAAACGCGCGGGCGCGCCGACCCGCGACAGCGAGATGGTCGCCGTCGCGGGTGGACGTGATCTGGAGAGCGACACCGCGTTCCTGATGGACGTCGCCCGCGCGTTCCGGAAGGTCAGTCCTGCGATCGAATCGGTGCCAGGACAGGGCGTTTCGGCTTGATGTGATCACCGGACGACTCGCCGCGCAGCCGCCGTTGCACCCAAGGCCACGCGTGTTCCCGGCTCCACTGCAGGTTCTGGGCACGACGTTCCCGAGGGCTCAACAGCGCCCGTGGCCCGAGTTCGGCCCCGGTCATCGTGTGTTCGACGCCCAGCACTGCCAGGACCTCGATCGCGACCGCGGTGTGGCCGAGGCTGTTGAGGTGCAACCGATCGGGCGCCCACATCCGCCTGTCCCGTAGCTGCCGCATCGCCCACATGTCCACGACCAGGGCGCCGCGTTGCTTGGCGATGACCCTGGTGTGCTCGTTGTAGATCGCCACGCGGCCGCGCATCTTGCGGAACAACGCGTCCTCGACGCCGTCGACGCCGGTGAACACGACCACGGTCGCGCCGGACTCGACCAGCCTGCCGATCGCCTTGTCGTAGTCGTCCATCAGGGCGTCGATGTCCACCGACGGCCGCATCAGGTCGTTGCCACCCGCGTACAGCGTGACCAGGTCCGGCCGCATGTCCAGGCCCTGGTCCAGCTGTTCGGCCAGTACCTGGCCCATCAGCTTGCCGCGCACCGCGAGGTTGGCGTACAGCAGGTCCGGTTCGTGGACGGCCAGTTGCTCGGCCACCCGGTCGGCCCAGCCGCGGACCCCATTCGGGTAGGCGGGGTCGTCGTCACCTACCCCTTCGGTAAAGGAGTCGCCCATTGCGACAAGTGACATTCCGACCCCCTGTCGGGGGTCCCACCCCCACCGCGGGCGCTTGCTCATGTCAGCCAGGCTAATCGACGCTAGGTTGGGCCGATGACCAAGGCACTGATCATTGGGGGCGGCATCGCCGGTGCGGTGACCGCGATGGCCTTGCAAAAAGCGGGGATCACGCCCGTCATCTGTGAGGCGTACGACACGGGCGCGGATGACATCGGGGCGTTCCTCACCATCATGCGCAACGGGACGAACGCCCTGCGCGCGGTCGAAGCCCACCAACCGGTCATCGACGCCGGGTTCCCCGCGACAGACATCGAGGTCCTGGACGGTACGGGCACCCGGCTCGCGCTCAACCCCATGCGCAGCGACGCCCACACGCTCAGGCGATCAGTGCTGTACCGCGTGCTGCATGACGAGGCGGGTCGCCGCGGTATCCCACTGCACCACGGCAAACGCCTAGTCTCGGCGTCGACTGTGGACGGTGTCACCCTGGCGGAGTTCGCGGACGGCTCGGCAGCCGAGTGCGATCTGCTGATCGGCGCGGACGGCATCCATTCGGCTGTCCGCGGGCTGATCGACCCCGGTGCACCCGCGCCCCGGTTCACCGGCCTGACCATCGCGTACGGCTACACCAGGGCGACGTCGTTCCAGCCGTCCGCTTCGGCCTACCGGATGATCGCGGGACACAAGGCGTTCTTCGGCTACACGACGGCACCGGACGGGGAGACATGGTGGTTCTCCCGTGCGCCTGAGCTGGACAGCACCACAGCGACCAAGCAGCACTTCATCGATCTGCTCGCCGAGGACGACACCCCGTCGGCCGAGATCGTCCGATCCACCGACGATCTGTTCATCACCAACGCTTTCGACGTCCCGGAGACCGCCCACTGGCACAACGACTCGATGGCCCTGGTCGGTGACGCCGCACACGCCGCGTCACCCGCTGCGGGCCAGGGTGCCTCGATGGCGTTGGAGGACAGCGTGATTCTCGCGATGTGCTTACGCGACATCGCCGACCGGCGCGCCGCTTTCGAGAAGTACACCGAGATTCGCAGACCACGGGTGGAGCGCCTGGTCGCGGAGAGCGCGGCGCTGGGCAACACCCAGAACCGCCGGACTGTCATGCCGGGCTCACCGGAACGGCATTGGCTGTACGACCACGAGATCGACTGGGCCGAACGTATCGCGTAAGCCACACGTCCGAATTATTTCATCAAGCGTTGAGATTGTGTTAACCTCAGCGTCATGACGACGTGGTCTCGGGACTTCGAGGGCATCTCCGCCGCCATGCTCGCCACGGTCGGCGGCAAGGCGGCGAACCTCGGTGAGCTGACCCGGGCAGGATTGCCGGTCCCGCCCGGGTTCTGCATCACCACCGACGCGTACAAGGAAGTCGCCGCGCTGGCCGGGGTGGACGGCAGCCACGACGCGGCGAAAGCCCGTGAGCTGATTCTCGGCACGCCGATCCCCGGCGAGATCAGCAAGGCGATCGTGAGCGCCTACGAGAACCTCGGACCGGACGTCCCGGTCGCTGTCCGCTCCTCGGCCACGGCCGAGGACCTGCCGTTCGCCAGTTTCGCCGGCCAGCAGGACACGTACCTCAACATCGTCGGCGCTGACGCGGTCCTCGACGCGGTCCGCCGGTGCTGGGCCTCGCTGTGGACAGACCGGGCCTACGCATACCGCGCCACCAATGAGATCGACAACCGGACGGTCGCGCTGGCCGTGGTGGTCCAGCGGATGGTGCAGTCCGAAGTGGCCGGTGTGATGTTCACGGCCAATCCGGTGACTGGGCGGCGCCACGAGTACGTGATCGACGCGAGCCCCGGCCTCGGCGAGGCCGTGGTCTCCGGTGCTGTGAACCCGGACCATTTCGTTGTCCATGACAGCGAGATCATCGATCGGAGGCTCGGCGACAAACGTGTGGTGATCCGCTCCTTGCCGGGCGGTGGCACAGAGCACATCGAGCGCGAGTCCACAACGGACGCGTGCGTCACGGACGCTCAAGTCATTGCCCTGGCGGAGCTCGGCGAACGAGTGGAGCGGCACTACGGCAGCCCGCAGGACACCGAGTGGGCGATCGATGCCGACGGCGAGCTGTGGCTCACCCAGTCACGGCCGATCACCACGCTCTACCCCCTGCCCGAACGAACCGCAAAAGACACCCGGGCCTACTTCTCCTTCACCGTGGCGCAAGGGCTGTACCGGCCGATCACGCCGAGCGGGCTCGCGGCTTTCCGGTTGCTCGCCAGCAGTGTCAGCAAGGACATCCTCGGGCTGCCGGTGGCCGATCCACTCGCCGGACCGTCCGGATTCGTCGAAATCGGCATGCGGGGCTACATCGACGCGACCGCGGCCGTGCGCAGCGAGGCAGGGCGGTTCGTCATGCCGAAGGTTCTCGGTGTGATGGAGGCACGCTCGGGCAAGGCGTTGAGCACGCTGTTCGACGATCCGCGGTTCAGTCTTGTACCGACGCGGCGCCGGAAAGTGATCGGCCGGTTGCTCCGGCTGGGGCTGCGGTTCGGCGTGCCGTACCGGGTGCTGCAGGCGATCATCAGCCCGCAACTGGCGCATCAGTTCGTGGAAAGAGTCGGCGACGAGATTCGCCGCCGGATCGCGTTGCCGTCCACCGCGACCGCGGCCGAACGGCTCGACCACGTCCAGGAAGTGCTGCTGCGGCACGTCTTCCCGGTGGCTCCGCGGGTGCTGCCCAGTGCTGCCGCCGGTTTCCTGATGCTCGGCCTGGCCAGCAGGATCGTCGGACGACCCGGTGAGGTACAGGCGGTGCTGCGTGGGCTGCCGAACAACATCACCACCGAGATGGATCTGGAGCTGTGGAACCTGATCACCCGGATCCGGCAGAGCGATGCCGCCGAAGTGTTCCGCACCGAATCCGCCGAAGAACTCGGGAAGCGCTTCCAGGCGGGCACGTTGCCGGACATCGGCCTGGCCGAATTCCTTGAGATATGGGGAGATCGCGCGGTCGCGGAGATCGATGTCGGGATGCCCCGCTGGTCCGATGATCCGACGCACATCCTCGGTGTGCTGGCGAACTACATGCGACTGGACGATCCGGATGCCGCGCCGGACGCGGTTTTCGCCCGTGGTGCCGCGCAAGCCGAAGCCGCGATCGACCGGCTGGTCGCCGAAGCGCCACGACGCAAGCGATTGCTGCGCTTCGCGCTGGACCGCGCCCGTGCACTCGCCGGGATCCGGGAGATGCCGAAGTACTTCATGGTGATCGCGCTGGGCTCGGTCCGCGCGCACCTCAAGGTGATCGGCGCCGAACTGGCCGCGGCCGGGACGATCGCGGCGCCGGACGACGTGTTCTTCCTTGATTTCCAGCAGATCAGGGCGGCGCTGGGTGGAACACCCTTGCACGATGTGGTTTCGCGCAACCGCGAGCGCTACGAGCAAGAGCTGCTGCGACGCCGGATCCCGAGGGTGATGCTGTCCGACGGCACCGACGTGGAGTCCGTTTCGCAGGCAGCCGCGACCGCGGACGGCTGCCTGCCAGGCACTCCGGCCTCCGCGGGCACTATCACCGGCACCGCACGGGTTGTGCTCGATCCCGTGGGCGCTCGCCTTGAGCCAGGCGAGATCCTGGTCGCCCCGTCGACCGATCCCGGCTGGACACCGTTGTTCCTCACCGCGGGTGGCCTGGTGATGGAGATGGGTGGCGCGAACTCCCACGGCGCCGTCGTGGCCAGGGAATACGGCATCCCGGCCGTGGTCGGCGTCGCGGACGCCACTCATCGGATCACCACCGGTCAGACCATCACCGTTGACGGTGCGACCGGCACAGTCGTTCCCGCTTAGAGCAGCCCCATTTGCATCGCACGGACGCCTGCTTGAAAACGGCTGCGGGCGTCCAGTTCCACCATCGCGGACGCGACATCACCGCGGACCGTACGAACGCTCACCCCCAGTCGGCGAGCGATCGCGTCGTCGGTCAGTCCCTGTGCGAGCATCCGCAGCACGAGTTCGTGCCGCGACCTCGTCGGTTTGCCCTTCGGGACCTGGCTCACCTCAACGCTCTGGGCCCACAGCCCGTCGGCCAACGCGACCAGCGACCGCAGTTCGGACTCGGCCCGGATCACCCGGCCCGCACCGGATTCACTGAGCACCACCCCCACGAGCCCGTCCACGACCACCGCCCTGACCGGCACGTTTGCCGTGGCACGCGGGGTATGTCCGCGCTTGCCCAGCCAGACCGCGTAATCCACGGCCGCGATGTCGGTACGCCAGAGCATCCGAAGCCCCGCGCCACGGCGGAGCACCCCCTCGGCGATGTGCTCGGCGAACTCGTACGATCGCGGATCGTAGACCGGGGCCAGCACGACAACTTCGTTACGGACCCGTGCGGCCAGCCGCTCGACGACCGCGAGCACCTCGTCCATATCGGACAGCGGCGCCGCGTCGTCCAGCCTGCCGGTGGTTTGTTCGTGCAGTGACACAAAAGTCTCGACGGCCGCCGCGCTCGGCATCGGACCACCGGACAATCGCCGCGCTGCCAGCGCTGGTAGCGCCAGACAAGGCTGAATCGCCCGCACCGAACCAGCTTCCACGGCGGAGTTCATCACCAGCCCTTCGGTGCGCAGTTCCGCCAGCACGGTCGCGCACTGCTGCGGTGACCATGCCAACGCGTGTTCGAGGCGTTCCGGCTGCCATCGTGACCGGGTCAGTAATGCCCGGTAGCCGATCTCAGCCTGGCCGCCCACGCCAAGCCTGTGGCTCTTCATGCTCGCCCTCACCCTCATTCGACCCGATGAACACCGGCCGAGTTCCCTTCCCCCTCCTTGCGCGCCGAAAAAATCGGCGCATACTTCGCCTCCCGTTCCACAAGAGCGCGGTAGCCGCGGTGAAATACCGCCGGCGCGGCGTGGTGTCCTCGTCGCCCCCAACCGAGGATGACCCGCCAAGGCCCGGTGAACAAGCAAGACGCGGAGAATGCGCCCGGATGCCACGCCGGTGGCCGGTTGGCACGGCGTTGGCCCTCCTTTTCGGCAATACAACGGCAAAACAGCGCAACTTCGGCAACTTGCGGACTGCAAATCCCCCGCCGGTCGGTGTACCGGTGGTGGGGAACCCCGCCATGCGGTCCGCCTGCAAACGTTCCCAGCTGCTTCGACCATCCATCCATAGTGGACTTCACCGGGTTCGTCCCGTGCACTGGTGAAACGACCTCCCGCCTGAAGTCCGCAGTTGTCACACCGAGGCGCCCCCAACGTAGCGATCGGCGATGACAGACCGGTGAATCTTCGCTGACTCGGCCCCGTGACGGGGGAAAATCCGCGCGTCCAGACCAGTTGTCCCCCGACTGGCCTATCGACGGTGCCGAACTGTGCGATGTGGAGCCCGGTGATTCAATGTTGAGCACTGACACTGCGTCCATGTCCGGTCGCTGTTCGCGATCAACGCCCGCCGCTGCGAAGTCCATAGTGGAAGGCGCGGACAGCGACCGGTCGAGCACGCGGCGCGACGAAGCCGATCGCCAAGTACACAGTGGACAGTGCGGCCGTATCGACCATGGCACCCCTCGAAAATCGACGTCCCCAGTAAGTTGGATGCTGAACGGAGCGTAAACCAGCGTTACGAGTCCCGTCAACGCAAGCTGGCGATGTACCATTTTACGAGCAACTGATGTTTAGCCAGCCCGCAGCGTCGAGGAGGTCAGGTGACCGCGCGGTTCTCGATCGCCGAGAAGCTCGACCGGCTGTTCCAGCGTGTCCGGCCGGCCGGTCAAGGCGAGTACAGCCACAACGCGGTGGCCGAGGCCATCAAGGAACAGCAGGGCATCTCCATCTCGCACACCTACATCTGGCAGCTGCGCACCGGCCGCCGCGACAACCCGACGATCCAGCACCTGACCGCGCTGGCCACGTTCTTCGGCGTCCCGGTCGCGTACTTCCTCGACGACGAGGAGACCAAGAAGATCGACGGCGAGCTCGAGCTGCTGTCCGCGCTGCGCGACACGGGGGTCACCGAGATCGCCCTGCGCGCCGCGGATCTGTCGCCGAGCAGCCGGGAGACGATCAGCAACATGATCCTCAAGGTGTGGGAGCTGGAGAATGAGCGCAAGAGGAGCGACTGACCCGGTGCCGCTCGGCGAATTCGGCCGGATACCGCGACTTGTGGTGCGCCCGGCTGACCTTCGCCAGCCACTTGGCCTCCTCCTGCTCGTCCGCGCCGCCCGGCATCGCCTGCCAGCCACCAGCACACGGCTGGCCACCAGCCCTTTTGCGGCGTAGCGCGACTTCGATCCAGCACGCCTCGGCGATGTGCTCACTGTGCACGCCGCGCGCAGCCAGGAACTCCCGCGCCTTGTCGGCCGTGTCCGCCGGTACGTAGCCACGAAGTTCCAGCATCCCGTCCCGGATCTCGATCAACCGGCGGTACAGCCGAAGCCTCGCGGTCGCGACCACCCCGTCGGCGCTGGGCAGTTTCTCGGAGACGTACAGAATCATCTCTGGGAACGTTTCCCGCATGGTGCGCCACAACGGCGCCAACGCACGCATCGACAGGTGTAGGCCGACGAGCTCCCGCGCGAGACGCCACCCAGGCACCAGAACGCCGATGACGATCAGCAATCCCGAGACCGGAAGCATAGTGTCGGAGATCGCCACGACAACGTCCTTCGGCAGTTCGACGCCCGCGGCATGGGCCACCAGATACGCGGACTTGTATGCGGCGTACACCGCGTTGAGACCGGTTCCGGCGCACATCAACCACATCCCGATCCGCAGCGGATTGGTCGGCGACACCCGGCTCACCCGCCAGACCAGCAAACACCCCGTGCAGAGCACAGTCCCGAGATACGCCTCAAGCAGCAGCCAATACGCCAGTTCCACGGGCGCGGTGCGCGGCTCGGCGAGCAGATCGTCGGCAGAACTGTGAATGCCGTCGCGGGCAACTGTGAAAAGCCCGGCGAGAACCACCGCGACCGCAAGACCCAGTACGACGTGGTAGCGCCGCGGCGGTCGACCCGTGATCATCGCGACGAACCGCAGCAGGCTGACCGCGGCCACGATCGCGAGCAAGTGTTTGATCACGGCGTCGGCGTTGGTGCCGAGCGCGGACTGGATGGCCGTCGCGATCGGCTGGAGCGAGAGGGTCTTGATGATCGCGATGGGCAGAAAGATCAACCAGACTGCCCGTTGCTTGCGACCGCGCCGCAGCGACGGCAGCCAACCGGCCACCAACCCCCAGAGCAACACCAGAAGTATCGCGTTCAGCGGCACAGCCTCCTACGTGTATGGACTGAACACCTCGGTCATCCGGGAAAGCGCGTCCCTGGCCTGCTGCCTGCCGCCGCCACCGCGGATCAGCGAGGCGAGCATCTCGGCTTCTTGCTCCTGTTCGGTGGCGTAGTCGACGCGGCCGAGCACCCGCCGCACCATTTCCGGGCTGAGGCTCGGCAAAAGCTTGCGCAGCACCGAGGAGTCCATGCTCAGCCGGTGATCGCACAACATGTGCGCCAATTCGTGCAGGATGATGTGCTCGGAGTGCAATTTCGACGTGGCCGGCTCGTAAAGGACGACGTCGACCTCGGCCAAGGACACCCACATCCCGCACGGAGCGGACGCCGACAGCCCGGGAATCGGCCTGAGTTCGAGACGACGGCCACGCAGCTCACTGACATGGGCACAGAACGTGACGAGATCGAACGGCTGTGGGATGGTGAACGCCCGCAGGCGCTGTTCGCAACGTCGCCGTAGCTTCCCCATCCCCAGTCCTCCCGTTTTGCAGGCTACCCGGCAAGGATGGTGGGTATGAAGGTCCGCATCGGGGTTGGCCTCGGCCCGCACGAGGATTTTGTCGAAGCGATCGATCACGCCGAAGCGATCGGGATCGACTCGATCTGGTTTTCCGAAGTGGTGTTCGCCGAACACGTAGACCCGTTCATCGGCATGGCATATGCCCTGTCCCGAACCCAGAACATGAAGGTCGGCACGGGTGTGGCGGTGCTGCCAGGACGTAACCCGATCCTGGTGGCCAAGCAACTGGCGTCACTGGCGGCGCTGGCGCCCAAACGCGTCCTGCCGGTCTTCGGCCTGCAACCAGCCAGGAAACCGGAACGGCAGGCATTCCCCGTGCCGCACGGCAAGCGGGGTGAGCTGTTCGACGAGACCATGCAGGTGGTCCGCCGCCTGCTGACCGAGGACTCGGTGACGTTCAACGGCACGTTCCATACATTGGAAAACGCGTCGATCAAGCCACGTCCACGCCGCATGGACATCTGGTTCGCCGGAACAGCGCGGCCAGGGCTCGAACGCACAGGCCGGCTGGCGGATGGGTGGCTGGGTAGTTTCCTGACCCCGGCCCAGTGCAGGCTGGCGAAACGCACGATCGAGGCGGCCGCGGCGGGGGCGGGCCGGGAAATCGAGGCGGATCACTATGGCATCAGTATCGCCGTGGCGACGGACGGCATTCCGCCCGCCCTGGTTGCCGCGGCCAGGGCTCGGCAGCCTGAGGTGGATCCGCGAGAGGTTATTCCGCAGGGGTGGGATCAGGCTCGGGACTTGATCGAGGCGTACATCGACGCGGGGTTGACGAAGTTCGTGGTGCGTCAGGTGGATCCGGCTTCGCGGGTCCGGCCGTTCCTCGATGACTTCGCGGCGAAACTGATGCCACTGGAACGGGACATCCCCGACCCAAGCTGACGCCACTGGAGCGAGACATCCCCGGCCCAAGCTGACGCCACAGGAACGAGAGACGTCCCCGGCCAATGCTGACGCCATTCGAGCGAGAGACGTCTCCGCTCCAACTGACCATTGTGGACAAAGCCATCCGGCGCCTACAACATCCCGGCCCCAGGGCAGCCCCGCCCGACCCGGCAGGGTTCCGTCTAAGTCGGTTTGTGCTGGTGGGGATGGGGATTTCGAGCAGGGTGAGTGGCCTGGTGATGTCTCGGGCCATGGCGCGTAGCGCTTGGGTGATGTTGCCGGCGCCGGTCAGGCGCAGAGCGCTGATGGCGAGGTTGCGCAGGGCGGCCATCGCTGTGGGTGCGGTGCCGGTGCGCGCCTGGGATGCGTCTTCGCGGTAGGTGACATCGCGGATGTAGTGCAGGCGGTTGTCGATCTGCCGGTGTCCGCGTAGCAGGGTCGCGATCTGAGCGGGATCGGCCAGTGGTGGCGGAAGGCTGGTGACGCCGGTCCAGGTATGGGTTTCTTGTTTACCGCTGGTGCGATCGATGCGGTCGCGGATGATGCGGAAGGTGTGGGTGATCCCGGCCAGCAGATGCACCCCGGCGCCACCGGTGCGCGCGAACCTGCCCCGCAGGGACTTGCCATCGATCGCGATCGCGGCCAACTGGCCATCCCGCAGGCCCTGGCCAGGCTTGTGCCAACGGGCGATCCACATGTGCACCGCGGTGTCCAGCGCGGTGTCCAGCGCGGTGTCCAGCGCGGTGTCCACCTCGGACAACACCCGGCGCACCGTGGGCTCGCTCGGCACGACGAACACGGCACGGCGGGGATCCCACCGGGCACCCACACCTGTAACACCGACTGCGGCAGTTCAGTGGCCCATTCCCAGATCGCCGTGATCGACCGGGCCCCCGCAGCGACCGCGACCGCGGCCAGGGTCAACACCGCCGCCAGCGAATGCCGCACACCCCGCGCATCCCGCGGATCGTCGATCTGGGCCAGCAATTCCCGCACGTCACCTGCGCGATCCACGCTCATCGGACCCAGCCGGTCCAGCACAACAGCGATCGAGGACGATACAACAGCAGGCACGGCACTCTCACATGATCGTGTGACGTAGACACTCTCATGATCAACTAGAGGATCGTGCCTGCTCTCATGCGGGTGAACGACTTTGACGGAACCCTGACCACTCCCGGGGGGGCGTCCCTGGTCCAGTCTATCGGTGGTGCTTGATCAACAGGGGGTGATGGCTAGGCTGTGGACAACTGGATTTGCGAACGGACCGTTGGCTCGGATTGCGGGTTGCGGAAAGTCCAAACCGGCCCCCTTAAGAACGTGTCAACGCGTACTGGCTCTGGATCTCCCACGGCTCCAGCGCACGGTCAAGGAACATCAAGTTGTCGAACCGGCAGTTGCACGGATTGCCTTCCCGGTTGTCCTGCGGGAAACTGCCGCCGATCTTGATGCCACGTGGGTCCGTCGGCGAAGCGGAGTACGGCCCCTGTCCCGTGCCGACACCCCACGGATCTCCGGGGACCACGTACGACCCCGGCAAAGCCTGGCCGTTCTTGTACAGTGCCATCTTGCCTGTGTTGAAGTCGAACGTAGCCGCGAGGAAGACCCATTCGTTCGGCGGCAGGATCGTCCGCCAGTCCTCGGTGGCCGCGAACGTCTGCGAAGCGCTGCCGTCGATTCGCCTGCCCAGTGCGACAACCTTCATCACACCGTCCACTTGGATCAGTTCCAGCAGCGCCCGCACCGCGTGACCGTCGGAGTTCCCGGACAGTACGCCCGCGATGCCGATGGCACCGTAGAAGTCGTCCGGGTTCGCCGAGTTCGAGTTCGGGCTGGGGTTCTGGCCGGTCATCTTGACCCAACCCATCACTGTCGTCTGCCGTACGCCGTTGAACGCCCGCAGTGTCGGCACGCCGTCCGCCGAATAGATCCCGGCTTTCCAGTCGTCATTGCTCGCCGTCGTTGGACTGATCTGCTTGGTCTGCAGGGAGAACTTGCTTCCCTTGTACGCTCCGTCCGCGACTCGCTGGTCCGCGCCACCGTTGACCAGGTTGATCGGCGTGCCTGATCGGCCGCGATCCGCTTGCTGTGCGGAGTTTCCAGTGTGCTCGAAGTCGTAGTACGCGACCAGGTTTCCGGTCAGCGACGGATAGACGTCCGGCAGCGGCTTGGTGCCTGTGACTTTCCAGATCTTGCCGTTGGCCTTCGCCAGGACGAACAGGTCCCCGGTCTTGTTGGTGCCGAACCTGATGTCGGTGCGGCGATCGCCCGCGAAGTCCTGCATGGTCATCGGGCGACCCGCTTTGTCCATCAAGGACAGTTGGTACAGCGGCGCGAGCTTGCCGCCACGCTTCATCTCGTGCGTGTTGGTGTAGAACAGCTTGCCGTCGACGAGGTCACCGAAGACGTACTTGCCCCAGAGCTCCGGGATTTCCTTGCCACGGTAGACAAAGCCGCCGACGATGGCGTGACCGCTGTCCGCGGTGCAGGAGTGCCCGGGTGGCGGGTCGTGGTCGTAGGCGGCGACTGGGTACGTGTAACCGAACTGGGCGTCGTTCTCGGGCAACGGGTACAGGTTGCAACGATCCGTGCGCTTGAAGACGAACGGTCCCTCGCGGTCGCTCCAGCCGAAGTTGTCTCCCGCGCGGACTTCGTAGACGGCCTCGATCTCGTGTTCGCCGATGCTGCCGAGGTACAGCCTGCGGGTCAGGGTGTCCCAGCTGAACCGATGGGGGTCACGGAAGCCGTACGCGTAGATCTCGCCCATCGCCCCTGGCTTGCCGACAAAGGGGTTCCGGATCGGGATACCGTATTTACCGTTCGCGCTGTTGCGGCCGTCGGGGTCGATCCGGATCAGCTTTCCGTGCGGGAGAGCCAGGTTTTGCGGGTCGTCGCTGGACACGCCTCGGCCGCCGTCGCCGACCGCGAGGTACAGCTTTCCGTAGTCCTCGTGATGACGCGGCACGGTCGGGTTGAAGTCGATCTGCTGGATCGCGTGGGTGAATCCGGTGAAGCCGATCCGCAGCATCTCCCGCCGGGTGCCCGCGAAGGTCTCCGCCGCCGGGTTGGTGGCCGTCCACTCGGTCACCACGCTTTGGATCACGATGGTGCCGGGCTGGTTGTAGTCGGCGGGCTTGGTGGTCAACGCGCCGCGCGCCTCGGTGTGCGTGGTGTAGAACTTGCCGTTGCGCGCGAAGTCGGGGTGGAACGCCACGAACCCGAAACCGCTGCCCAGGCCACGGTTGTTGAAGAAGTCGGGGCCGACGGTCGCGCCCACGTCGAGGTAGTCGACGGTTTTGCCGTCCTTGATCAGGTAGAGCTTGCTGTTCAGATCTGGTACGTACAACCGGCCGGACCCGTCGGGGACTTCGCCGATGAAGTTGATCCGGGCGTGCCTGCGCAGGCGCGCGTCGGTCACCGGCGGCGTGGGTTCCGAGCGCGGCATCGTGATCACCTCGTCCAAGGTGAGCGCAAGGCCGGATGTAATCGGTTTCTCTGGAATCGGGTCGACTATCGGAAGGTCCTCGGCGAGCGCTGGCGGCGCCATAACTACTGCCACCACAAAGGGAACTGCCGCGATCAGACACCTCAGGGGCATGGCCACTCCACCATGAACTTCGTTGGCATGGTAAGCGCTTACTATGAAAACGCTTACACGAAGCTACCTACTGGGTGACGGCGAATCAACCCCCGGCGCGACACTACGCTGGGTGCATGCGCATCCTGTCTTCGTTTGTCGGCGGACGCGGCCACTGGGGGCCGATGGAACCGATCGCTCGTGCCGCGGCCGACGCCGGGCACACCGTGGGAGTCACCTGTCAGCAGAGCATGGTCGAGCAGGTCCGAAAAGCCGGGTTCGACGCGTGGAGATCCGGCCCCGACTTCGACGGCGGCGGAGTCCGGCGGCCGCTGATCGAGCCGGACCAGGACCACGAGGACGAGGGCCTGCGGGACGGCTTCGCCGACCGAGCCGCCCGGATGCGGGCGGCGGATCTGCTGAAGATGGACTGGAATCCGGACCTGATCCTGTGCGACGAGATGGACTTCGGCGCGATGATCGCCGCCGAGAAGCTCGGCATCCCGTACGCCTCCGTGCTCAACAACGCCTCCGGCTCGTTCCTCCGCCACTCGGTGGTCGGCGAGACGCTGAACAAGGTGCGCGCCGAGCACGGCCTGCCGCCTGACCCGAACCTGGAGATGCTCAGCCGTCACCTGGTGTTGTCGCCGTTCCCGCCCAGCCTGCGGCACCCGGACTTCCCGCTGCCGCCGACCGCGCACACCATCCGCGTCCAGGACGTCGGCGAGGCGAAGCCGGAAGAGCCGACGATCTACTTCACTCTCGGCACGATCTTCAACACCGAGTCGGGCGACCTGTTCGCCCGCGTACTGGACGGCCTGCGCCAACTGCCAGCGCGGTTGATCGTCACAGTCGGTCCGCACATCGACCCCGCCGAATTCGGCACGCAACCAGAGCGTGTACGGATTGAGAAGTTCATCCCGCAGAACGAGATCCTGCCGCGGTGCAGTCTCGTGGTGTCGCACGGCGGCTCCGGCAGCATGACCGGCACACTGGCGCACGGCCTGCCCACGGTGTTGATCCCGCTGGGCGCCGACCAGATCGTCAACAGCAAGAGGTGCGCCGACCTCGGGTTCGGCAAGGTCCTGAACGCCTTCACCACGACGCCGGACGAGGTCCGCGCGACCGCCGTGGAGGTCATCGACGACCCGTCTTACCGGCAGGCCGCGACCCGCCTTAGGGACGAACTGGCCGCTCAGCCCGACACGTCTTACGCGGTGCGGCTGCTGGAGGCCCTTACATAACGCTCAGTTGCCCAATGCGGCGAACGGGGCCTTACCCCGAGTCTTAGCGTCATGTGGAACGTGGCAGAGACCCAGTTCGCGATCATCTCCGGTGACCATGCCCGCCAACGTGTCGCGACCCGTGGCGAGCAGATGGCCACGGCGGCGAGGCGCAACCGGGGCTTGCGGTGGCAGCCGGGCGGCCGGCCACCCGACGCCAAAGTCCCAGCGCAGCGCCCGGCAGCAGCCTGAGCTCATCCCGCACGGCTCGACACTGGGGGTCCGTGCGGGAGTGCAGGCGCTCCTCCAGGTACCCGGTCAGGAGTTGCCCCGAACGCCACTTCGGGAGCACCCGGGCCGATTGGAGGCGCAGCAAGCACGACAAAAGCCGCCATCGGGGGAACCCCTAATTTTCATTCAACACGAGGGGTCTGACAGTTCTGGCGGTTCAGCTCTGCGAAAACTGGCGGGAGGCGAGCCGCTGTCTGTGCCACGATGCGTTGTGCCTCGTATCGGGTCTGGGATTCCGCTGGTCGGCAGACAGGACGAACTGGCGGAGTTGAAGACCGCGCTGGCCACGGCCGCTGCCGGCCGGGCGGGTGCGGTCCTGGTGAGCGGGGACGCGGGGGTTGGGAAAACACGACTGCTCACCGAGCTTGTCGCGGCCGCACGATCTGGCGGTACCACCGTGTTCACGGGCCGGTGCCTCGACGTGGATGAAGCAGGTCTGCCTTACCTGCCCTTCGTCGAGGCACTCGGCCAGCTCACGCCCACACAGCGCGCCATGGCCGCGCACCGCTCGGTGCTGAGCAGGCTGATGCCCGGAGTCACCACCGTCGAGGAATCCACCGAGCCCGCGATGGATCAGTTGCGGCTGTTCGACGCGGTGCACGGGCTGTTCAGCGACCTTGCCGCGCAGGCGCCGGTGCTGCTGGCGATCGAGGACCTGCACTGGGCCGACGCCTCCACTCGCGATCTGATCCTGTTCCTGGTGTCAAGGCTGTACACGCAGCGGATCCTGATCGTCGGCACGTACCGGCTGGACGACCTGCACCGCAGACACCCGTTGCGGCCAGTGCTCGGCGAGCTGTCCCGGCTGTCCACTGTGGAGCTGCTCGAGCTCAGGCCGTTCGACCAGGTGCACGCGGAGAAGCTGGTCGACGAGCTCGCGGACGGCGCCCTGCCGTCGGCCACCGTCCAGAAGATCGCCAAGCGCTCCGAGGGCAACGCGTTCTTCTGCGAAGAGCTGACCGCGGCCTACGGTGACGGCGCCGGAGTGCCCGCGGGCCTGGCGGATCTGCTGCTCGCCAGGATCGAGCGACTCAGTGGTGACGCACGGAAAGTCGTCCGTGCCGCGGCCGTGGCCAGCCAGATCGTGACGCACGCGAGCCTGGCGCGGGTGTCCGGCCTTCCGGACGACGTGCTCGAAGAGGTGCTGCGGGAAACCGTGCAGCACAACGTTCTGGTCACCGCGGACGGTGGTTATCGGTTCCGGCACGCGCTGCTCCGCGAAGCGGTCTACGACGATCTGTTGCCTGGCGAACGAGTTCGGCTGCATGCGGGTTACGCGCAAGTCGTCACGTCGCAGGCTTTGCTTGCGTACCACAGTTTCCGGAGTCACGACCTGCCTGGCGCCCTTGTCGCCTCGGTGCGCGCGGCCGACGAGGCGGGCAAGATGGGCGCACCCGGTGAGAAACTGCGGCACGTCGAACAGGCCCTTGAGCTGTGGAGCGTGGTCCCCGATCCCGAGCAGAGCGGGACCACGGAACTGGGTCTGCTCCGCGCGGCGACCCGTGCCGCGATCGCCTCCGGCGAGGTGGAACGCTCCGTCGAGTACGGCAAGGCGGCCGTGGCGTTGGCCGACAAACTCGACGACCCGGAACTGTCCGCGGTGACCCGGCATCAGCTCGCGATCGCGTCGATCTCGTTGGAGCACAGTGGTTCCGATATCCAGCGGACCGTCGAAGAGGCGTGGGAGCTGGTACGCGACCGACCGGCCAGTGTGGTGAAGGCGAAGGTGCTCGCGTTGGCCGCCCGGGAGTGGGTCTGGTCGTGGGAAGTCGACGTCGAGCGGATGAAATCCCTTGCCGAGCAGGCATTCCAGGATGCCAAGAAGCTCGGCGCCACCGCGGTCGAAGTCGACGCGCTGGTCACCAAGGCCGTGTTCGCCGAGTGGGACGCCAATATCGAGGAAGCCATCGCGATGGGCAAGGCCGCGATCGAACGCGCGGCCTCGATCGGCGCCTACGACGTGGAACTGCGGGCTCGCAAGAACACCTCGGTCGTGCTGTGGATGAACGGGGAAATGGCCGAGGCCCGACGCATGATGGACTTCATCGTCACGCGTTCGGCACAAGTCGGCCTGTCGTGGGGCCTGTCCGGCCTCGAGGCCCGGATCGAGCGGATCTGCATGCGGTACGCGCTGGGTGAGTGGGACGAGGGACTCCGGCTCGCCGAGGACGTTGACGGCGCACCCACGACGGCGAGAGCCCGCATGATAGCGCCGACCTTGTGGATCCTGGCCGCACAAGGCGACTTCGAGACGTTGGACGCACGAGCCGAAATGCTCGCCGCGCAGACCGAAGACCTGTACACCAACGAGATGGGCCACGTCGGCCGCGCGGAGGCCGCGCTGTGGCGAGGCCGCCCCGAAGAGGCGGTCGAGCACGTCGAGACCGTGCTGAGCGCCATGGAAACGCTGGCACGCGGATCCGTCACCGACACCATGATGGCGATGGCCATGGGCGTGTGGGCCCTCTGCGACATCGCTGAGGCAGCACGCCGACGAGGTGACCAGGCAGCCGTCGACGCCGCCGTTGGCCGCGGTGCCCTGCTCGAACAGCGTGCCCGCAAGCTCGTTCCACAGAGGTACGGCCGAGTACGACGCGAGAACCACCACCCGCAGAGCAGAGCCTTCCAAGCCCGGGTGGCCGCTGAATTCAGCAGGCTGCGCGGGCAGCACGACACTCAGTTGTGGCAGGACGCCGTCGGCCCGACTGTCCAGATGGAGTACTGGGTGGGCGTGGCGAGTTGGCGATGGGCATCCCTCCTGCTGGCCGACGGCGATCGTGACCAAGCCGCCGAGCGACTCGTTGCCGCGTACGAGATCGCGGTGAACCTAGGCGCCAATCCGCTGCGCGAAGCGGTGAGCGAGCTGGCCAAGCGCAGCCGGATCTCCTTGCCTGGCAACGAGATCACCGCCGAGCCGAACGGCGACCTGACACCGCGCGAGCTCGCCGTGCTCGAACTCGTCGCCGCCGGGTTGACGAACAGGCAGGTCGGCGAGCGGCTCTACATCAGTCAGAAGACCGCGAGCGTGCACCTGTCCCGCGCGATGGCCAAACTCGGTGCGGCGAACCGCACCGAGGTCGTGTCCATCGCGCACGACCGTGGCCTAATCGGTCAGTACCAGGGGTAAGCCGAACTTCTCGAACAACGCGTGGTCGAAGAACGAGGTCGAGTGCGAGATGCCGTCCTTGGTCAGGGTCAGCACGACCAGGTTGAACGCCCTGTGCTCGCCGTCCCGCAGCCAGTAGGTGCCGAAGCCGGGCTGGCCGTTGGCCGTCACCGGGACCAGCCGCATCTCCCCCGGGCCGACCGGGCAGCCGTACGCCAGATGGCGGGCGATGCTCTCACGGCCGCGGTACCACGTGGTCCACGGCGGCATGTCGAAGATCGCGTCCTTGGTGAACAGCGCGACGATCTCCGGCACGTTCTTGGCCTCGAACGCGGCCACGTACTTGGCCAGCAGCTCGCGCTGCTCGGCCTCGGTCGGCTCGACGACCTTGTCCTCGCTCGGCGCGGCCTGGTCGAGTTGGGCGCGGGCGCGCTGCAGCACGCTGTTGACCGCCGCGGTCGAGGTGTCCAGCGCCTCCGCGACTTCGGCTGCCCGCCACTTCAGCACGTCACGCAAGATCAATACGGCCCGCTGCCGGGGCGGCAGGTGCTGCAGTGCCGCGATCAACGCCAGCCGGATGCTCTCCTTCGACGCCACGATCGACGCCGGGTCGTCACTGTCCGGGAACGGCTCCAGCCACGGCACCTCGTGCTGTTCGATCAGCGGCTCCGACGGGTCACTGTCCGGGTTGCCCAAGCCCGCCGGCAGCGGCCGCCGCTCGCGACCGTCCAACGCCGTCAGGCACACGTTGGTGGCGATCCGGTAGAGCCAGGTGCGCAGTGACGACCGGTTCTCGAACTTGTCGTACGACTTCCAGGCCCTGATGAACGTCTCCTGCACCAGGTCCTCGGCGTCGTGCACCGAGCCGAGCATCCGGTAGCAGTGTGCGAGCAGTTCCCGCCGGTACGGGTCGGCCTGCTGCAGGAAGTCGACGGACTCCGCTTCGACAGTCATCACGTACTCCTTCCCCCAGTCCTGGCTGGACTCTACTTCGCGCAGTAAAGACCCGGGGTACGACAGAAACTCATCAGGGTTCTTCGGACAGCCGCGTCAACCACGCCGCGACCTCGACAGAAGGCAGAATCCGGTCCAATTGGACCGTGGGCCGCATCCGCTCGAACAGCCGCCCTGGCGACCACCTCCGCGGGTACGGCTGGGGCTCGAGCAGCACCACACGACGACCGTCGAGCACCGGGATGTCCGCGGGCCGTCCCTCGCCCCATATCCACGAACCGCTGTGGTCGACGAGGTTGAACTGACCGCTGATCCCGTCAGGCGGCGTCAGGTCGCCATCGGTGGCCGCCGCCACCCACACCGGGTCAGGCGGTGTTCCCGCGATCAGACCGTCGCCCTCCGGGCCGATCAAGGTCGCGGCGAGCAAGGTCTGCAGCTGGAAGTTCCCGCTCACGCCCGAGACCGTCAGCTCGTAGCCCTGACCAGAAGCACGGTGCAACACAACGAAAGGCTCGTTGTCGAGCACGGCCAGCAGTTCGACGAGGAACCCGAGGTCCTCGCGCAACGGCCCGAGCCGGTCGACCAGTTCGGTCAGTGCGTCACGGTTGGGCAAGTCAGTGCGGACCTCGGCGTGCTGGAGCACGGCGATCGCGGGCGCACTCCACGCACCCACCGCGTACCACGCGAACGCCACCGAGTGCGCATCCTGCTCGGAGTGAACCCTCGACAGCACCCGCACTGTGTTGTCGTAGTCGTCCCCGGTGAAGTCCGGACGTTCCTCGCCCTTCGGCCACGTCTCTATGAAGGTGCCGACGCGTCGCAACGTGTCGATGAGTCCCGTGACGATCATCGGTACGAGCGGCCGTGGCGACGCCCCAAGCTCGACCAGTGCCCCGCCGAGAACCGGTAACCGTCCCACGGCGTCGACCGGCATCTCGCCGAGCAACGCCGCGATCCGTACCAATGCCGCGTCCAGATCAGACTGTGGTGCTTGTTGCGCGGCCTCCCAGATGGATCCGATCGCGTGTTCATAGGAGCTTTCGTCCTTGTGCCGCACCGAAAGTTCAAGGTCGCCGACGGCCTGATCAAGCATGCGGGGAGCTTACGGGGTCGGTGCGCGCCCGGAACTGGTCCGCCTGGTCGCGCCGCAGCGCCCGAACGGCGTCGACGGCGGTGCTCGGCGGGCGGCCGAGAATTCTTTTCAAGATTTTTCCGGATGTGTGTCGATCCGGCCGTCGGTGACTCGACGACTAGGTGTCAGGCAAGAGAGAGACACACCCCGAGAGGACAACGACGATGAGCAACCAGACCCTCCCCCAGACCGCCGCCAGCGCCACCGCCGCCGCCCCGAAGGCCAAGAACGACAAGCTCGCCGGCATCACGATCTCCGCGTTCCGCGTTGTCGTCTCGTTCCTGTTCCTGTGCCACGGCCTGCAGGGCTTCGGCGCCTTCGGTGGCATCGACGGTGCCGGCACCGGTGTTGGATTCGGTTCCTGGCCTGGGTTCTACGCCTCGGTGCTCGAGACCGTGACCGCGATCCTGGTCGGCGCGGGCGTTTTCACCCGGATCGCCGCGGTGGTGGCCTCCGGCGTCATGGCCTACGCCTACTTCATCTACCACCAGGAGGTCGCGCTGCTGCCGCTGCAGAACATGGGCGAGCCCGCCGCGTTGTACAGCTGGATCTTCCTGCTCATCGCCGTCATCGGCCCCGGTTCGCTGACCGTCGCCGCGCTGCGCCGCCGCCGTGGCTGAACCGCCGGAAAGCCAAAACCCTTGTGGCGAGCCACAAGGGTTTTCGGCATGTCATCCGAAGTCTGGGCGTACCTGGGTCAACCGGATGCTGTTGCCCGACGGGTCACGCAGACCGCAGTCGATCCCGTATGGACGTTCCTCCGGCTCCTCGGTGAACTCCACGCCACGCGCGAGCAACTCCTTGTACGACCGGTGGCAGTCGTCCGTGGTGAGGAACAGGGTTCCGGCGAATCCCTTGGACATCAGCGTTCGGACGTCCTCGGCGGTGGCGGCGTCCATCACCGGCTCACCCGGGATCGCCATCAGCACCAACGTGAACTCCTGCTGGGTCGGCCAGCCCACGGTCAGCCACCGGAAATCACCCATCTCGGGCATGGTGACGTCCGCCCGGATCTCCATGCCGAGCTTCTCGGTGTAGAACCGCAGCGCCTCGTCCTGGTCGTGCACCCACAGCTGCGTGCTGCTTGTCGTGATCATCTCTGGTTCTCCCTTCGGATCGCGGAGAACGTTAGCCACGCAGGTCAGCAGTCGTCTTCTCGAAACGTTCGGTTCTGCGGGCGGCCGTAGAACCGCTGCACGCACGACGGGACACGCGCGTACGTCGAGGCAGGCGGGTACTTCGCGCGGTAGGCCGTCGGGGAGACCCCGTACATCCGCGTGAAGCTGGTCGTGAACGACCCGATGCTCTGCAGGCCGACGGCGACACAGATGTCGGCGACCTTCCGGTCGGTCATCCGCAGCATCGACGCGGCTCGTTCCAAGCGCCGGGTGAGCAGGTAGGCGTGCGGGGATTCGCCGAACGCCCGCCGGAACTCGTGGCTGAAATGTGCCTTGGACAAGCCGGCCGCCCGCGCCAGGTCCGCGACGGTCAGCGGGTCGAAATACCGCGCGTCAGCGAGGTCCTTGGCACGCAACAGGTGCCTTGCCGGCGGAACGGAGGCCACGTCCACAGGGTACTTCCGGCGGATTTGAACAAACTCCGAACTCAGTGCGCGACAGTGTCACCCGGTGTTACCTACTGGGGGTGGTGTCATCGTGTTGACGCTGGTACTGGCCGATTCGGCGCCCGTCGTGCGGGACGGGTCACGTGCCTTGCTGGCGTCACACGGTGACATCGCGATCGTCGCCGAGGCCTCGACCGGCGAGCAGGCACTGGCCGAGACGGTCAGCCACCGCCCGGACGTGCTGTTGATCGACCTCGACCGGTCCGAGCTGATGCCCACGTGCCATGAGATCCGGCGGAGCGCGCCGAAAACCGGCATTCTGGTGTTCACCGACATGAACGACGACGCCAGCGTGATGGCCGCCGTCCGCGCCGGTGTTCTCGGCTATCTGCCCAAGACCGCGGCCGAGCAGGACCTGGTCCGTGCCGTGCGCAATGTCGCCGCTGGGCAGGCGGTGTTCGGGCCGCACGTGGCCAGCAAGGTCACCAAGCTCTTGGTCGTTCCGCAGCAGACGGTCTTCGACGAGCTGACACCGCGGGAGCGCGAGATCCTCGAGCTGCTCGTTGTCGGGCTGTCTGTGTCGACCATCGCGCGACGGCTGGCTGTCGCGGCCAAGACCGTCCGCAACCACACGTCAGGGATCTTCGCCAAGCTCGGCGTCACCAGCCGCGAGGAGGCCGTCGTCGTGGCGCGTCGCGCCGGCCTCGACCGCCTGGTGTGCCAGTAGCCGGTACCCGATCCGGTCGGCGATGGCCAAGGCCGCGTTGGCGTCCGCGTGATCGCCGCGGCTCAACGCCATGCCGATCAGGGCTTCGCATTCCTCGTAACGGGCACCGATCGCCCGCGCGACAGCCAATGCCCGCTCGTACTCCGCAGCCGCCTCGGTCTTGTCGCCCATCGCCAGGTGCGTCGCGGCCAACGCGCCGCGGACCCACGTTTCCGTTCGGCGCTCGCCGGTTTCCACGGCCAGCACCAGCGCCGCCCGCACGTTTTTCATCGCCTCGTCGTACCGGCCAAAGCCTCGGTAGACGTTGGCGAGATGCGTCCGGGCCCGGGCTTCGTCGTTGCGGCCGCCAAGGGAAAGGTAGATCCGCAGCGCTTCGGAATCGTGGTTGAGCGCCTCGTCCAATTCCCCCATCAGGTACTGCACGCCGCCCAGGAAGTGCAGCGCGTTGGCTTCGGCGTGCCGCTCCTGCATCGCCCGGCTGAACTCCAGCGCCTGCCGGTAGTACGACTCGGCGTCGGTCAGCCGGCCCCGGCATTGCAGGTTGTTGCCGACCCTGATCAACGCCGGGCCGAGCAGGTGGTGGTGTTCGCCCGTTGAACGCAGCAACGCCAGCAGTTCGACGAACTTCGCGTTGGCGCCGTCGAGATCGCCTTGCTGTTCCAGGACGGCGCCCAGGTTGTTGAGCATCGCGGCCTCGCCGGTCAGCCAGCCGATCGACCGGGACCACGTCTGCGAATCGCTGTAGTGCCGTATTGCCTCCGCGTACTGGTTCTGGCTGTAGTAGGCCGTGGCCAGGCTGTTGTGCCCGACCGCGCGGGCCTTCGGGTCGTCTCCCGCCGTGGCCAGGGCATGGCGTGCGACGCCGAACAGATCGACGATGTGGCCACGGAAGTACAGGTAGCTGCGAACCGTGTCGGCCAACAGCCAGCTGCGTTTCCCTTCAGCCTGGCGTACGGCCGCGACCAGGTTGGCACGTTCCAAGTCCAGCCAGGCCAACGCGGAACCGTGGTTGTCGAAGCTTTTCGGCGTGACGCCTTCGATGCGAAGCATGTACGGATACAAGAGTTCCACGGCTGCTCGCGTCGTGGTCTCGTAGTACTCGTACAGCCGATCCAGGGCCGCTTCCCGTTCCGCGGGACTGTCCTGCTCGGTCGTTCTTTCCCAGGCGTACTGGCGAAGCAGGTCGTGGAAGGTGTAGCGGCCGGGCAGGTGTTCTTCGATCAGGTGCGCGGCCGCGAGGCGCTCAAGCAGGACGCCGACGTCGTCCGTGCCGGCCAGCGCGGCTGCCGCGTCGACGGACGCGTCCGGCCCTGGAACGAGTCCCAGCAACCGGAACAGCCGCTGCGCATCGGGCTTCAGCGCGGTGTACGACAGGTCGAACCCCGCCGTCACCGCGGCCTGTCTGTCTCCCTCGATCTGAAGCGCCGCAAGCGGATCGCCCTCTCGGAGCGCGGCGACGTGATCGGCGATGGACCTGTTCGGCCGGACCGCCAGATGCGCCGCGGCGATCCGTAACGCCAACGGCAGATACGCACACGTCACCGCCAATTGCGCTGCCGCGGCGAGATCCTCGTCCACGCGGCCGCCCAACATCTGGCGCAGCAACGCGATCGCTTCCTTCGGCGACAGCACGTCGAGGACCACACGCTTGGCGCCGTCCATCGCGACCAGCCCGTCGAGCCGGTCGCGGCTGGTGATCACCACGACGCTGCCGGGGCTGACCGGGATGAGCGGCCGGACCTGGTCGGCGCTCACCGCGTTGTCCAGGACGACCAGCATTCGCTTGTCCGACAACAATGTCCGGTACATCGCGACGGCTTCGTCCAAACCGGTCGGCAGCCCGTCCGACGGGACTCCGACCGCGCGGAGGAACTGGTTGAGCACCTGCGCGGGCTGCAGCGGCGGGCCGAGATCGTAACCGCGAAGGTTGACGTGCAGCTGCCCGTCGGGAAACCGGTCTCTGACGCGGTGCGCCCAGTGCACAGCCAAAGCCGTCTTGCCGACGCCGGCGGTCCCGTCGATCGCCGTGATCACGACCGCGGCCGGATCTCGGGCGATGAGCGCGTCCAACTGGTCCAGAGCGGCCGAGCGGCCGGTGAAGTCGGCCAGGTCCGCGGGCAGCTGGGCCGGGCCACGGCGCCGCGGCGTGGCCAGCGCGGGGTCGTCACGCAGGATGGCCAGCTCGAGGTCCTGCAGCTCGCGGCCCGGATCGATGCCCAGCTCGTCGGCCAGGTACTGGCGGGTCCGTCTGGCCACGTCCAGCGCCTGCCCGGATTGCCCGCCCCGGTGCAACGCCAGCATCAACTGGCCGACCAGGCGTTCCCTGGTCGGATACGTCTCGACCAAGGACGCGAGCGAACTGACCACGGAATGGTGGCGGCCCAGCCGCAACAGCGCGTCGAACCGGTCTTCCGTGGCGACCAGTTTGGCCTCGGTCAGGCCACCGAAAAGACGCTCGCGGATCTCGTCGGAGGCCGTGTCGGCCAACGCCGGTCCTTGCCATTGGCCGAGGGCTTCGTCGAGGAGCTCGACCTTGCGGCGGTCGTCCACCGTCGCACGGGCCTGTTCCACCAGGTCGAGGAACCGGTGTGCGTCGATGGTGAGCGGATCGGCCCGCAGGACGTAGCCGCTGCCCTGCGCGGTCAGCTCGACGTGCCCGGCCAGGATCGACCGCAGTTTCGATACGCACACCCGGACGGCGTGCTCGGCGGTGCGCGGCGGGGAATCCGGCCACAGCAACGAGATCAGCCGGTCGACCGAGACCGGCCGACCGACTTCCCAAGCCAGCACAGCGAACACCAGCCGCTGCTGCCGGGGCCCGAGTGGTACGGACAGCGCGCCCTGTCTCGCCCGTACTGCCCCCAGCAGCAGGAACTCCACGCCCACCCCCGTGGTGTCGGATCGTCACCTCCAACTTACTCACCGGGGCCGCGACTCAGCACTCACCCAGGTAATGCGTTTGCACCGACGACACACCCCCTTTCCAGTTGGACGGGTCCACCGTCGCCGCCGAGCTGCGCCGTCGCACCCCTGTTCACCAGCAGCACGCCAAGAACAACCCCGACAAGCACGGTCCAGAATGCGAACCTGACCACCGAGGAAAGCGAGCAGTACAGCCTCATCACAGCCTCTTTCCAGCAGAGTAATGAAATGCCTTGAAGGAATTTCCGACGCACTCATATCGTCATCTCTCTGGGTTGGCTGCGACAAGGAGTTTCCGGTTTCCTCAGTTATCTGGAAACCGCTTTGATCCTTTCGGGTGACGCTTGAACAATGGCGGCGAAGCGGGCTAACGTCGGTGGATGACCATCCGCGATGAGCAGCTCGTCGCCGATTTGAAGGCGCTGCGCAAAGGGCGCGGGATTCTGGCGGGGTCCATCACGGCAAGGGTCGGCGACGCGCTGCGCACGGCCACCGGGACACACGGCGTCGAGCACGCCGTCGAGGTGCGGCGCAGGGTCGCGGAATGCCTGTGGCGCTGGGCCGGCGAGCTGCCCGACGACCTGCGGATCGCGGTGCGCGCGGCGTTCGCCCTCGACCAGACCGACCAACTGCCGCTCTACAAGGACCGGGTGCGGTTGGTCGCCGAACGGCTCAACCGGGACGAACGCACCGCGCGGCGGCGGATCGACGAAGGCATCGAGCGGCTGGCCGAAGTTGCCCGTTCCGGCGCGCCGCTGACCGAATTCCACCCGGCCGAGCCGGTTCCCGGCTGGCACACCGAGGAACTGCGCGTCACCCTCGCGCTCGACCAGCCGACCCCGGAGGCCTTCGAGTTCCGCCGGATCGTGGCCGACCACGACCGGATCGAGCACGTCGACCTGGCCATCACGCTGACCGCGCCGCTCGGTGCCAACGGCCCGGCCCGCACCGACGACCTGGAGATCGACGTGTTCCACGGCGGGCGGCTGACCGCACGCGAGATGGAGTCCACCGACCGGTTCGGCTTCCGGCTCACCCTGCCGAAACCGTTGCGGCGGCACGAATCGCACCAGATCGGGCTGCGGTTCAAGATCCGTCCTGACCGGACCATGGCACCGCATTACGTGTGCGTGCCCAAACACCGCTGCGCCGAGTTCGACCTGCGGGTGCGCTTCGACGTGCGCCGCCCGCCCGAGCGGATCTGGCGGCTGGTCAACGCCTTCCAGCGGGACGTCGACGACCCGCAGCCACGCGGGGAGACCATCCCGCTCGACGCCTCCGGCGAGATCCACACCTCGTTCCACGAGCTCACGCCCGGCCTTGCTTACGGGATCCGCTGGCATCGAACGACAGGAACCGGCGGATCTTGACCGAGGCGGCTCGCCGCAGGCGATCGACCTGTGTCGCGTCGATGCCCAGCCGGCGAGCCGCTTCAGCCACCCCCTCGCCTTTGCGCAGGCCGCGGTACGCGGCCCGTTCCGCGGCGGTCAGCCCGATCAGCCTGCCCAGCCTGGCCAGCGCCCGTGACTTCAGCTGCCGCGCGCCGGCGTAGCTCTTGTTGGTCAGCCTGGCCAGTTCCTTGAGGCCGAGGTCGGGATCGCGGACCAGCGTGATGATCGCGTGCACCTGCTCGGCGGTCAGCGCCCGGTCGAGTCGTCCGGCCAGCCACTGCTCCCAGCCGACCGCGTCGGTCGGCGGATGCGCCCAGATGTCCGGCGACTCCGGCAGTTCGCTCATCGCCAGCGGCTGGCGGGCGCGGTCTTTGATCATATCAAGGGCGACGAAGTTGACACAGCGGTCCAGCCAGCCGCGCAACCCCTCGTGTTCGGGCACGACACCGCGCTGGCGCAGCAGCCGTTCGCTCGCGGCCTGGTAGAGATCGTCCCGGTCCAGCGTGTAGCGGCGCGCGTAGCCGTCCACGGTCGCGCGAAACCGCAGGTCCGGCTCCGTGATCACACGCAGCAGGACCTTGTGCCCCGGTTGATCTGTTCGCATGCCCGTGTCCAGCTCTCGCGAGAGTGCTGCCTCTTGACGCAGAGGATGCCGCACGAACCGGGCGAAAAGCAGACCGATTTCTGGACAGATTCCTGTCAACTCCGCCGAAGAGTTGACACGGTTGTGCGGCGGAATTCACAGACTGGGCGGCGGCTGGCTGTCAGTGTTCAACGGCGACCACCCCCGTGGGCACAATTGATCAAGGAGCAGCCATGTACCGTCGGCCCCGGCCGGGGCCAGCCCGGCGTGAATCGCGCCGACAGCTTTTCACGGCCGGCAGTTGCGCATTTCCACTTCACTGACCAACTCCCGAAGCCGGCCGGGCGTGACCCCTCGAAAATCACCCGACGAGGGGTCACGCGATCCCTTCAGCGAATCGGTCGAGCAAGTCCATCCGAAGCACGTCGAAGCTGCACCGGTTGGTCCGGACGGCGCCCGCGTCCCGGAAAACCTTCAGCGCCTTGGCGACGGCTTCCCGTGAGGCACCGGCGGCCTCGGCGAGCTCACTTTGCCGCAGTTTCACCGTGAGACCGCCACGCACGGGTTCGCCGTAGTCGCGCGCATAGTCGACAAGCAACCTCGCCGTCCTCGCCGGGACGTCGTACGCGCCGTTCTCCAGGCGGCGCTGCGTCGACTCCCGAAGCCGCCCGACGACCATCTTGAGCAGCTCCACCGTCACACTCGGCGTGGCGAGCATGAACCGGTGGAACTCCGCGCTGGTCAACGAGACCCCCTCGACCGCGGTCAACGCGGTGACGGTCGCCGACCGAACGCCGCCGTCGATCGCCGAGACCTCGCCAAGTAAGTCGCCGGGGCCACGGATGGCCATCAGCACCTGCTTGCCGCTCGGCGCGGTCACGCTGACCTTCACACGGCCTCCGGTCAGCAGCACGACGTGGTCGGACGCCTCGGATTCCCTGATCAGCACCTGGCCGGCCGACCAACGGCGCGGGGTACCCGCCGCGATCAGCCTGCGTTGCCCATCCCCACTCAGCCGCCAGTTCATGGCTCCCTCGCAGAACTCGGTCCTGCTATGTGTACTGCGCGAGCACGGCGTTTTGTGACAGGTGCTACAGCCAGTGGTTGTCGTGCTCGAGGAAGAAGTCGACCTGCTCCTGCTCGCTCATCTTGCCGAGGTCGGGAATGCCCTCGAAGTAGCCCTCCCTCGGCGCGCCCGGGGAGAAGTGCAGCAGCATCGACGCGGGCTTGCCGGACTCGTTGCGGAACCCGTGAATCCCTCCCGCGGGCACGTGCACGAAGTCGCCGGGCTCGGTGTCGATCCACTCGGTACCGTTGAAGATCTTGATCGTCCCGGTGAGCACGTAGAAGGACTCGGTGATCGTCTTGTGGAAGTGCGCACCCGGCCCGCTCGGCTCCGGCCCCATTTCCCAGCGGTACAAGCCGAACAGGCCACCCGTCGCCTCGCCGGTGGCCAGGTAGTGGACGGTGTTGCCGTTGGCGTACGTCCAGTCCGGTTTGGTGCCGTTCGGGCGGTAGGTCGCGCTCTTCTCGCCGGTGGTGCCGTGATAGATCGGTTCCGGATACGACATGTGTGCGGATTCCTTTCCCCAGTTGGTATCGCGACCTTACCCTGGTAGGTGTGATCACGCATGGTCACCCACATCGCACCGCCGGGTGAATCCTTGCGCTGTAAGCGTTTTCGCCGACTCGATCACTGATAGATTGGCGCCATGGCATCCAACGACTACATCGAGCGCAGGCTAGCCGCCCTCGAACACGAGGTTCGACTGGCGAGGACCGAAGCGTCGACCGCGCTGGCACTCGCCAAGCGGGCGACCCGTGACGCCCCACTGATCGGGGACGACTGGAGATTCGAGCGAGCACTGATCTCCTCGATCTACCAAATCCAGGACGCGCACGGGGACACACTGCGAGACAGCCGAAAGCAGCTCGACTCTGTCGCGATCAGGCTGGATGGCGAGTTCGCCAAGATCAATTCCGAACAGGACAAGATCATCACGTTGCTCCAACAAATCATCGACAAGGACAAGTGACTCCCCGACTCTCATGACTGCCGACTCAACCACCGTGGACACTCGCCACGGCGCCGTGCGCGGCGCCGTGGCGGGCGGTGTCCTTTCATTCAAGGGCATTCCGTATGCCGCGCCACCCGTCGGACCGAACCGGTTCCGGCCACCGCAACCTGTCGAGCCATGGGCAGGAACTCGCGACGCAACGAACTTCGGCCCGACAGCGCCGAAAGCTCCGTACGCACCACCTCTCAACGCATTGATCCACGAGGTGGACATTCCCGGGGACGACTACCTCAACCTCAACGTGTACACACCGGACGTGACCGCACATCTTCCTGTCATGGTGTGGATTCACGGCGGCGCGTTCGTGAACGGATCCGGATCCGCCTACGACGCAACGGCGTTCGCCAGAGACGGCGTGGTGGCCGTCACCATCAACTACCGCCTCGGCGCGGACGGATTCCTTTACCACCCAGGCAATGCCAACCGCGGGTTGCTTGACCAGATCGCCGCGTTGGAGTGGGTACGCGACAACATCGCGGCGTTCGGTGGGGATCCCGACCAAGTCACTGTGTTCGGTGAGTCGGCGGGGGCGATGTCCGTCGGCGCGCTGCTGACAATGCCCAAAGCCAGTGGGCTTTTTCAGCGCGCGATCCTGCAGAGCGGCGCTCTGCACCACGCGATCTCCCCGCCGAGCGCCGAGCTCGTCAAAGCCCGCCTCGCCACGAAGCTCGGCACGGACGACTTCACCGCGGTCCCGGTCAGCGATCTTGTCGTTGCCCAGCAACAACTTCGAGCCGAGGTGTCGGCGAGCCCCGATCCCGCGATGTGGGGTGAGGTCGCCACTACCATGATTCCGTTCAGTCCGGTCATTGACGGCGACACGGTTCCAGGCGGCTACTTCAACTCCGATGTGGACATCCTGGTCGGCAGCAACGCCCATGAGTTCCGGCTTTATCTCGTGCCGACCGGGCTGATGGATCACGTTACCGACGATCTCCTGATCGCGAACGCGCGGCGCTTCAGCGTCGACCTGGACCAGGCGCGGTCCGTGTACCAGGGCACGCCAGGCGAGAAGCTCGGACAGCTGATGACCGACCTGCATTTCCGGATCCCCGCGATCCGGCTGGCCGAGACCGCGAAGACCGCGTACATGTACGAATTCACGTGGCAGCCCGGCACTTTCGGCGGCAAACTCGGCGCATGTCATGCGGCGGAGATCCCCTTTGTCTTCGACGTCCTTGACGACAACCCGTTCGAGACCTTGCTAGGCACGGACCTGCCGCAGCACTTGGCGGACAGCATGCACGCGGCGTGGGTTTCGTTCGCCACCAACGGAAATCCTGGCTGGTTCAAGTACGACGAGCGAAACCGCAGCACGATGCGGTTCGACTTCACCTCGGAAGTCGTCCTCGATCCCCGGCCGGCCGAACGAGCGCTCTGGGAGGGAATCCGTTAAGCAGACTGACGTACCACCAGGATCGGCTCGAAGATCACCGACCGGATCGGCGTGTCGACCCGGTCGATCTGCCTGAGCAACTGGCGTGCCATCTCCGCGGCCATGTCCTCGACCGGCTGCCGGACCGTGGTCAACGGCGGATCGCAACTGAGCGCGGCGCTGCTGTCGTCAAACCCGACGACAGCCATGTCGTCGGGCACGCGGCGCCCATGCTTGCGCAATACGGGCAAAGCGCCTTCCGCCATCAGATCCGAAGCGATGAACACACCGTCCACATCGGGATATTCGGCGATCAGCTGTTCCATCGCCGCGGCACCGCTTTCGCGCGTGAAATTCCCTTCCACGGACACGACATCCGGCTGCCCCAGCTCGGCCATCGCGTCCCGGAACCCAGCGAGCCGATCATGTCCGGGCGGCCGGTCAAGCGAACCCGTGATCGTGGCAACCCTTGTGCACCCACGTGCAACGAGGTGCTCGGCCGCGAGCGCACCGCCCGCGGTCTGGTTCACGTCGACGTACGTGATCGGTATCGGCTCAGCCGGACGCGCGGACAACACAACGGGTTGACGGCTCTGCAGAAGTAAGGTCGGTAACGGATCAGCCTGATACGTGTGCACCAGGATCACGCCGTCCAGTCGCCCCTGCCGCAGGTCCGCGACAACCTGATCGCCGGTGTCCGCGCCGGTCATCATCAGCACCAGATGCACGCCGAGTGGCCGTAGCACAGTGGACACCCCACGCACGATGCGCGTGAAGAACGGATCGCCGACGATCCTGCTCTCGCTGGGCAACACCAGTGCGATGGCGTCCGCCCGCCGGGTCACCAACGACCGGGCCGCCAGGTTCGGCAGGTATCCGGTGCTGGAGATGGCTCGTTCGACCGTCTGCCTGATGTTCTCGTCCACGCTGGTCACACCATTGACCACGCGGGAAACGGTTGCCCTCGACACCCCGGCGACTCGGGCGACTTCTTCAAGCGTGACGCGTTTCTGGTGTCGTGACACCGATTCTTTATACCGGTACAACCGCGCCGAGCCGTTGAGTGAATCCGATTCGGTCCGTTTCCATCCGCCGGGCCAATGCCTTCGTTGGTTCATCCGACACCGCCTGTGCCGCCGACCGGACGACCGTGATCGACTCGTCAAGATGCGCTCGGAGCAACTTCGCGAACAGGGCGTCGAATCCCGGCCCGGAGGCCTCGAGCGCGGAGATTTCCTCATCGGTCGGCATCCCGGGCATGTCGTGTCCCTTGTGGTTGTTCACGTACTCGAGCGCGGCGGCTGTCAACAACCCGTGCAGCTCAACGACTTCCGCCCGTCGCGCGGCGCCGATGTCGTTCGCGAGTTGCTTCAAAGCGGGCTGCATCGCCTGTCTTGCCCCCACGTCGAGCAACTTCACCGCCTGCTCGTCGGTGGCGATCGCCAGCTCGACGAACGCCCGCTCGGTCAGTCCGAAAGGTGTGGACCGGCCGGTCCCGGACGCAGGGGGTTCCGGGACCGGGCCAGTCACCTGTCCGCCGCAGCCCGCGAGCACGAGCAGCAGCAGGACGCATCGGACGATCACGATCATCCGTGGTTGCCGTTGTGATCGCACTTGATCACGACGTTGAGGCAGTTGCGCACGCGGCGTTCCATCTCGGCCACGGGCCAGACGTTGAAGAAGTCGCCGTGATACGTGTAACCGGATCCGGACGACAGCCGGAACGTGCTCGGGTCACCGTTCACCGGATAGCGGATGACGAAGCGCAGCTTGGGAACCGAGACCGGGTGCGTGGACGGACAGCCACCGGCGACAGGGTATGCCATGTGGCTCTTGTGGTCGGGTGAGTCGAGATCCCGGCCGTTCCAGCACTGCGGGAAGTCCAAATAGGTCTCCATCTGCGTGCCGGCCGGGCAGTTCACGAAGTTCTTCGACGGCGGCACATGCCCGGCGTGCAGGCACGACCACCGCGCGATGCTGTCGCTGTCGCCGGTGGCCTTGGCGTTGCCGGCGACGATCTTGAGCCCGAACGGCGTCGGCTTGATGTCCTGCGGCCGGTTCACGCCCTCACCGAGGTAGTAGAACGTGACGATGCTCGGCTGGATCGCAGTTTGTCCTTTGTAGAGCGTTGGAACCCAGTAGGACGAGATGTCCGGTGCAGGGTTGCAGTTCCCGGTCGCGCCGTTGAGGCTGTTGACATCGGAGTTGGCATTCGTGGAGTGGTTGCCGAAGAAGTCGTGCGAGTGCGACGCACCCGCGAGCCTCGGCAGCACAATGGGATCGTCCGGCAGCCGGTGGCTGAGCGGACATTCAGCGAGGAACTCGGCAACGCGCACCGGCTCCGCATCCGCGCGGTCCGGCACGCCGCTGAGCCCACCAGTCAGCAGGGCGCCGACAGCGGCGATGACCAGGCTCAATCTCGTACTGATCCGCCACCGGTTCATTGTCTTCTTCATTGAAGATGAACTCCCTCTCCTGTCGGAGTGACGGGTGAGAGCGCTCTCGCGTACCCGAGCATGACGCCGGTCACAGGAAGTCGTCAACCTAAACGATCCAGAAGCACAGGGAAGTTACGCCACCCGACGCAGCAGACAGAGCCGGACGGACTATCCCGCCTACCGGTCTACACCGGTTCAGAGAGCGCTCTCTCGCAACATCAAGCGTGTCCACCGTTCCGACACGGCGTGTCCACCGTTCCGACACGATGAAATGCACTTTCCGGCACAACGAGTCCCACGTTTCACTACATCGCATCAGCATGGACAGCCTCTTCCCTTGCGCGAGGAGAGTTTCGGTATGCCGGAACGGCAAAGTCATCGTGCCGCAATGGTGGACACGCGGTGCTGGAACGGTGGACACGCGAGGGCGCCGCACCTTGACAGCGCGTACGCCACGGCTGCACTCTTCTGGTTTGGGAGAGCGCTCTCGCACAGTTTCCCTCCTGCACCCGTAAGTCCGACCTGCCGCGGATCGTGCATGGCGCAAAGGAGCACGCATGCAGAAACGGCTGTTATCCCTTGGCGTGGTCGCGATGGTCGCGATCGGCCTCGGGCAAGCGCTCACCGGCACGGCATCCGCCGCCGGCCCGCTGATCTCCCAGAACAAGCCGGTCACAGCCTCGTCATCCGAGAGCGCGGCGTTTCCGCCGTCCGCAACGGTTGATGGCAACGCCGGCACTCGGTGGTCCAGTCAGTTCTCCGATCCACAGTGGATCCAGGTCGATCTCGGCGCCACTGCCAACGTCGACCAGGTCATCCTGAACTGGGAAGCCGCGTACGCCACGGCTTTCCAGGTCCAGACCTCCGAGAACGGCACCGCATGGACCACCATCTACACCACCACGACCAGCACCGGCGGCATCCAGACCCTGCCGATCACCGGCACCGGCCGCTACGTCCGGCTCAACCTCACCGCGCGGGCCACCCAGTGGGGCTACTCGCTGTGGGAATTCCAGGTTTTCGGGACCACCAACGGCCCGGGACCGAACGACGGTCTGCTGTCCTACAACAAACCTGCGACAGCGTCGAGCCATCAGGACGACGGGATGTGCGCGGTCTGCACGCCGATCAAGGCCACGGACTTCGACCCGGCCACGCGCTGGGCGACCAGTGCGACAACGGGATGGGTCGATCCGGGCTGGATCACCGTCGACCTCGGGGCCACGGCCAACGTCAGTAAGGTTGTCCTGCAATGGGATCCGGCCTATGCCGTGAGCTACCAGATCCAAGTCTCGGACGACAATTCCACGTGGCGCTCGATCTACTCGACCACGACTGGCAAGGGCTTCAAGGAAACCCTCGCCGTCTCCGGCACCGGCCGCTACGTCCGGATGTACGGCACCCAACGGTCCAACGGCTACGGCTATTCCTTGTGGGAGTTCCAGGTTTACGGCACCGGCGGCAACCCGACGCCTCCGCCACCGCTCCCGCCCGCGCCGAACTTCACCAGGCTGGCGTGGAGTGACGAGTTCAACGGCCCGGCCAACGCCGTCCCCGATCCGGCCAAGTGGACGCCCGAGATCGGTCCTGGTGTGAACAACGAACTCCAGTACTACACCAACAACGACAACGCCCGGATGGACGGCACCGGCAACCTGCAGATCCAGGTCCGCAGGCAGGCCACGCCCGGCTCGGCGTGCCCGCCCGACCCGATCAGCGGCAGCACGACCTGCCAGTACACCTCCGGCAGGCTCAACTCGTACAACAAGTTCCAGTTCACCTACGGCCGCGTGGAAGCCCGCATCAAGGTCTCCAGCAGCCAGGGCCTGTGGCCGGCGTTCTGGATGCTCGGGTCGAACTTCTTCTCCACTCGTACGCCGTGGCCCAACTGCGGCGAGATCGACATCATGGAGCACGTCGGCCGCGAGTTGAACGCCGTCTACTCGACCCTGCACGCGCCGGCGTATTTCGGTGCCGGTGGGTACGGTCAGCGGCTTGACCTTGGTCAGCGGGTGGACGCCGCGTTCCACACGTTCGCCGTCGAGTGGGACTCCAGCCACATGACGTTCTTCGTCGACGGCCGGTCGTTCTTCACGGTCGACCGCACGCAGCTTGAGCTGACGCGTGGGCCGTGGGTGTACGACCACGACCACTTCCTCATCCTCAACAGCGCGATCGGCGGCGACTTCCCCGGTCCGCCGGGCGCGGGCACCGTCCTCCCGCAGAACATGCTGGTCGACTACGTGCGTGTCTTCCGGTAGGGAACCCAGAACGACCGGGCGGTGTACCCACACTGCCCGGTCGTTCTACGTTCAGGGGTCCGCTCATGCGAATACTCGCTCTGTTAGCCGTCATCGTCATGACGTTCCTGGTCTCGCCGTCGGTCGCGCTCGCCGGTGGGCCGACCAGCGTGATCATCACCTCGCCAGCCGAGCAGAAGGCTGCCGCCCTGTACACCTCACAGGCGGATTACGGCCGACTCATGGGACTGGTTGGCAACAACCCCGTCGCCGATCCGCAAGCGCCCGACTTGCACGGCGGACCCGGGTCTCGCTCGATCAGGTTGACCTGGCTGATCCACGACGTGCAGGTGTGGCGGGTGGATCACGTCTTCCTTGATCTCCCGGATGGGGTGTGGATCGAGACTTCCATGGTGGGCGAAGAAGGCATGAAGTTCGATCAGCCTGGCGTGGCGCATCGCCCGGCTGATCAGCACACGTTGCGCAAGTTGCTGTACAGCATCCTCAACCCGGCGCCAGAGGCGACCGCCCAGGTCCGGACCGCGGCGACCGAACCACCACCGCCACCGCCAGCTGCCGAGGGCATCCAGTGGACGTCGCTGCTGATCGGCGCCGTGTGCGGTGTGGTCATTCTGCTCGCGGGCCGTGCGGTGTTCGGGATGATGTGGCGCCGTTCTGCATGACGGGTGTGCAGCCGCCCTGGCGTTCCGGACGGACATGGGGGTACATCAGGTCGGCTGTTCCCTTGTAGGCATACGGATCCTTGCCCGCGATGAGCTCGATGTCGCGATGGTCGAGCATGCCCATCGCCTCGTCACCGCTTGGTGGGAACCACGGCAGCAACGATGAAGCGCTCATGTAGTGGTTCACCAACGCGCGCCGCATACCCGCGCGGCCGTTGTTGGGCAAGGAACGATGCAGCAGGTAGCCGTTGAAGATCAGTGCCGAGCCTGCGGGGAGTTCGACTGGGATGGCGTCGTCATCGGTGAAGCCGTACGCCTCCTTCGTGCAGTCAAAACGGACGTCCTCCTGGTCGCGGACGGGATAGAGCACGCCACTGCGGTGCGATCCGGGCAGCACCCAGAGGCAGCCGTTGTCGACCGTCGCGTTGTCCAGAGCGATCCACGCCGCGGTCAGTGACCGATCCCGGGTCGGGATGTGTGCCTCGTCCTGGTGCCATGCCTGGCCGGGTTTGCCTTCCGACTTGATGAACAGCATCGACTGCATCATCTTCACGTCCGGCCCGATCATCGACGTCAGCGCGGACACCAGCGCTGGATGCCTCGCAACCTGCCGGAACAGCTCGGACACCTTGTGCGGGAAGTGGATGCACAGGATGTCCCGCAACGCCGCGCTCGGCATGACGTCCTGGCAAATCGCGGTTGTCTCCGCGAGCACCCGCGTGAGCAGATCGCCATCCAGCACATCCGGCACGACCATGTATCCCTCATCCATGAGGTCATCCTGAGCCGAGAACACGGATCTGTGGAATGCTCAGAACGAGCTGGCACTTGTCTGAATGTGCACAGGAGGCTGCGGTGCCCGTCGCCGACTACCCCGCAGGCGCCCGGCTGCCGACACGGGTGATCGAGGACTTCGAGTTCGTCTGGATGCTGCGCGGCCGAGCCACTTTCCGCAGTGCGGACACCGACGTCGTGCTGACTCCCGACGTGCTTCTGCTGGTGCCGCCGGGTCTGGAACACTCCTTCGACTGGGATCCCAAGCGTCCTTCACGCCACGGGTATGTCCACTTTGATCGGTCGGACCTCGCCAGCCAAGTGCAGGTCCGGCCGATGCGGGATCCATTGACGGGCCTCTGCGGGTATCTGCTCAGCGAGGACCGCGCGGTCGAGCAGACCCTCGACCTCATGCTCACGGTGATCCGCCTCGGTGCCCCGGATCCGGACCGCAGGATTCCGGGCCCGATCCGGCTTGCCGTCGAGTACCTGCGGGAACACTGGGCGACTATGCCGTTGCGCAGAATCGCCGTCGCTGAGCTGGCAGCTGCGGCACATGTGTCACGCGGCTACCTCAACCGGCTGTTCCAGCGCGCGTTCGACCTGAGCGCAGCCACCGCGCTGGAACACATCCGATGCGCGCGAGCGGAGACACTGTTGGCGCGCACTGACTTGACCGTCGACGCAATCGCCAAACAGTGCGGGTTCGCCGACGTCAGTCACTTCTCACACCGATTCACCCTGGTACACGGCGTTTCACCGAGCCTGTACCGTCCACATCCGGTGTCGTCAGTGCTGGATCACACCGGGTTACGCGAGCTCAACCGGCTCATAGTCGAGGCCGTCTGAGACCTGGTGGTGCTGTGTGCCGCACTCGGGGCACTTGAGGTTCTCGTCGAGACGGGCCGCGCACCGGCAGACCCAGCCCTTCTGCACACCCGGGTTGCCGACGATGAACGCGTGCGCGGGAACATCCCGTGTGACAACCGACCCAGCGCCAACGAAGGCATTGCGGCCGATAGTCGTCCCGCACACGACAACAACTCCAGCGCCCAGCGTCGCGCCCTCGCAGACCCGTGTGGACAACAGCTGGTCGCTGCCGAGCTTCTGGTGCGCACGTGGTCGCATGTCGTTGGTGAACACGACATTCGGCCCGAGGAAGACGTCGTTCTCACACGTGACACCGTTGAACAGCAGCACGTTGTTCTTGACCGTCACGTTGTCGCCGAGCACGACTTGGCTCTCCACGAAGGCACCGTCGCAGATGTTGCAGTCGCGGCCGATCTTCGCGCCGTCCAGCACGTGCGCGAACGCCCAGACGCGGGTGCCTTCACCGACGTCCGTGCTCTCGCAGAGACCCTTGGGGTGTACGAACGTCATGCCAACGCTCCAATCAGGACTTCGGCCACCCGCTCCTGCTGCGCCCGGGTGATGCCCGGGAAGATCGGCAGGCTGAGGATCTCACCGGCGAGGAGTTCGGCGTTCGGGAATGTCTCCCCGGTCGCGAAAGGTTCGGTTTTGTGAATCGGTGTCGGGTAGTGGATTGCCGCTCCGACACCGTTCGCGCGCATCTCGTCGTGCACCCGGTTGCGCTCAGGCACCCGGATCACGTACAGATGCCACACATGCGAGTTGCCCGCAAGCACCTGCGGTAGCTGTACGCCGGCGACTCCGTTGAGGAGAGTCGAGTAGTAGTCGGCCGCGGCGGCGCGTTGGGCGTTCCAGACAGCCAGTCTGCGGAGCTTGGCTTGCAGGACAACGGCTTGCATGGTGTCCAGCCGACTGTTGAATCCCAGTGCACTGTGGACGTACTTCTCGGCCGATCCGTGCTGGCTCAACAGCCGCACCTTCTCGGCCAAGGAAGAGTCGTTGGTCGTCACGGCGCCCGCATCGCCATACGCGCCAAGGTTCTTGCCCGGGTAGAAGCTGGTCGCGGCGATGTCACCGAAAAGGTTCAAGCCGTTCCGGGTCGCGCCCTGCGACTGCGCCGCGTCCTCGACTATGGCGATCCCTTGGTCCCGAAACTCCTCGACAGCAGCCAGCTGGCCGTACAGGTGAACCGGCAGGACAGCCTTGGTACGCGGGGTGATCGCGGCCAGCGCGGCCTTGGTGTCGATCAGGAAGCTGTCCGGTTCACAGTCCACAAAGACCGGTGTCGCTCCCGCTCTGACCACAGCCTCGGCGGTCGCGATGAACGAGTTCGTCGGCAGGATGCACTCGTCGCCCTGCCCGACTCCGACCGCTCGCAATGCCAGTTCCAAGGCATCGGTGCCGTTGGCGACGCCGACACAGTGCGCCACGTTGGAAAAGGTGGCGTACTCCCGCTCGAACTCGGTGACCTGCGGGCCGCCGACGAAGGAGGTCTTGCTGAACACCGTGTCCCAGCCCGCGGCCACCTCGACGGCGATCTCGGCGTGTTGCAGCGACAGGTCGACTGGCGGGATCATCGAATCCTCCTGGCCGGCACCCCGGCCCATACCTCGTTGTCCGGCACGTTCTCGAGCACCACGGCGCCCATCCCGATCAGCGCACCCGCGCCGACCGAAAGTCCTTCGCGCACCAGGGCTCCGCTGCCCAGGTAGGCCGTCTCCCCCACCGATACGTTGCCTGCCAGTGCGACTCGGGCGGCGAACGTCACGTACGAGGAAACCTTGTCATCATGGGTGATCGTGACATGCGGCATGATCACCACGTGTTCGCCGATCTTCTGCGGCGCGGTCACTGCGACGAACGCGAGCACGATCGAACCCGCGCCGACAACAGTCCCGCTCGCGATGCTGGCTGTCGGGTGCACGATCGTCGCATAGCGCTCGGCAGGAAGCGCCAAGCGCTCGGCGATCCGCTTACGTACAGCTCGATCCGACGATCTCGCAGCACAAAGGACGACCTGCGCGTCGGGGTAGTCGGCGATCAAGTCGGTCGACCCCAGCACCGGAACCCCGTCGACTGTCTGGCCGTGCAGGGCCGGATTGTCGTCGACGAACCCCAGAACCTTCCAGGAATCCCTCGCCGCGGCCAAGGTCTCCCTGGCCAGACCGCCGGCACCGACCAGGATCAGCTCGTTCATCGGACGATCTCGGCGAGCGCGGTGACCACAGTGTCCTGTTCGGCCTCGGTCATCTGGTGGAACAACGGAAGAATCACCGACCTGGACGTCAGATGGTCGGTGACGGGCAGGTCCACGCGGGAGTACGCAGGCTCACGATGCGAGGCCATGATCCCGCGGCGCGCCGAAACACCTCGTGCCAGCAGGCCTTCGAGCACGTCGACGACCGTGCCCGGATAGGAATCCGGCAAAACCACCCAGAACGACTGGTAGTTCGTGGTTCCGTAGTCCGGGTCGCCGACCCAGCGCAGGCCGTCGATCTCGGCCAGCAGCTTGTGGTACCGCTCAGCCAGCTCGCGGCGCCGCGCGATCACACTCGGCAGTTTCGCGAGCTGTACCAGGCCGATCGCGGCCTGGATGTCGGTCATCCGGAAGTTGAACCCGACCTCGTCGTACGACTCCAGCTTCACGCCCGAGGACGCGTGCCGGTCCGCGGCGGACACGCTCATCCCGTGTTCCCGCAGCCTCCGCAAGCGCGCTGCCCAGTCCGGATCGGACGTGGTCAGCATGCCGCCTTCGCCGGTGGTGAGCAACTTGCGTGGGTGAAACGACCACGCCGCAAGCGAAGCGCTCGTGCTGACCGGCTTGCCGCGATAAGTCGATCCGGCCGCACATGCCGAATCATGTACCAAGGCAAGGGAGTGCTTCGAACACACGGCCTCAAGAGCGTCCACATCGAACGGAACGCCGCCCTGGTGCACGCCGATCACCGCGACCGTCCTCGAGGTGAGCACGGCCTCGATCGTGTCCGGCGTGAGATTCCCGGTCAGCGGGTCAACGTCCGCGAAAACCGGTGTAGCACCGACGTATCGGGCCGCGTTGGCCGTCGCGATGAACGAGAACGACGGCACCACAACCTCATCACCCGGCCCTACGCCCAAGAGGTGCAATGCCAGGTGCAATGCGGTGGTGCAAGACGAGACTGCAACACCTTCGGCGGCGCCCGCTTGCTCGGCGAACGCCTTCTCGAACTCCGCCACACGCGGCCCTTGCGCGACCCAACCGGACCGCACGGCCTCGGCCGCGGCTTGAGCTTCCTCTTCGCCAAGCCAAGGACGGATGACCGGGATCGTCATCGCTGCGCCCGCCACCAGGAAACGAGCGACGCCAAGCCGTCTTCCAGGTCGATGGTCGGCTTCCAGCCCAGGTCCCGTTCCGCGGCACTGATGTCGGCGAGCCTGCGGGTGACCGCGTTGACCGACCGGGCCGGGCCGAATTCCAGCTCGGAGGTGGACCCCATCACCTTCTGCAAAGCCTCGGCCAGCTCCAGCAAGGAAGTCTCGGTGGCCGTGGCGATGTTGTACACCGTGTCGGTGACGTCAGCCTGTGCCGCAAGGATGTTCGCCCGCGCGATGTCCTCGACGTGCACGAAGTCCATGGTCTGCTTGCCATCGCCGAGCACGAGCGGCGGCTCGCCTGCCTCGATGCGTTCCATCCAGCGGATCAGCACTTCGGTGTACTTGCCGTGCGCGTCCATCCGCGGGCCGTACACGTTGAAGTAGCGCAGGGCCACGTAGTCCAGGTCGTGCATGGCCTTGAAGCTGCGCAACATGCCTTCGTTGAAGGCTTTCGCGGCACCGTAGAAGGTGTCGTTGTGGTACGGGTGGTGCGTCTCCTTGGTGGGGAACTCGTCCGCGAGGCCGTAGACCGAAGCCGACGAGGACGCCACGACCTTGCGAACCCCGGCTTCGACCGCGGCCTCGATCACGTTGAAAGTGCCGTCCACCAGTACTTCCAGTGCGACCCGCGGTTCGGCGGCGCACCGCGTGATGCGCAGCGCGGCGAGGTGGAACACGACATCCTTGCCCTCGCTGAGTTTCTGCATCAGCGCGACGTCGCGGATGTCGCCTTCGACCAGCTCGACCTTGTCCGGCGCGCGATCCAGTGCGGTCCGCAGATTGGCCAGCGTGCCGCGGGACAGGTCGTCGACCACGACCACCTGGCTCGCACCGGCATCCAGCGCCTGGTCGACCACGTGCGAACCGATCGTGCCCGCGCCGCCGGTGACCAGGATCCTGGTGTCGGTCAGCTGCATCAGAACGTTCCTCCATTCACCGGCACGAACGTGCCGCCAGCGGCGTAACTGGCCGACGCGGCTTCCAGTTGGGCAAGCACACGAAGGCCGGACCGCCCGTCGGTGAGCGGTGCACGCCCTTCGATGATCGCCGCTGCGAACTCCGCCATTACGCCCCGCAGCGCCTCACCTGTCGGCAACGCGGGCGCGACCATGTCGCCGATGCGGTAGGAAACGCGCTTGGCCTCGGGATTCTCCGACCAGTCGACGCCACGGTTGTACACCGCGAGCGGCTGCGTCGGGTCAAGGTCGTTCCACACCGCGGTGTGCTTTGACCCGCCGACGATCATCGTCCTGATCTTGGTCGGTGACAACCAGTTGACGTGCGCGTGCGCGATGGCACCGTTGGACAGCTGCACGGAGATGTACGCGACACAGGCTTTGCCGGTGTGCATCGGGTCGGAGCCGTGCGCGGCGACCGCGACCGGGGTGACACCGGGCGGGAGGATCGAGTCCAGGATGGACAGATCGTGCGGCGCGAGGTCCCACAAAACGTCGATATCGGGCTGGACCAGGCCGAGGTTGATCCGGACCGAGTCGATGTACTGGATGTCGCCCAGCTCGCCGTCGTGCACCAGACGGCGTAATCGTTGCACCACAGGGGTGTAACAGAAGGTGTGGTCGAGCATCAGCACAAGACCGCGTTCGTCAGCGGCGTTGACCAGCTTGAGGCCGTCCTCGTACGAGGAAGCCAACGGCTTTTCCACCAGCACGTGCTTGCCCGCTTCGAGCGCCGCCAGCGCGACGTCCAGATGCGTGGCGGCGGGCGTGGCCACCGCGACGGCCTGAATGTCCGGATCCGCAAGGGTTTCCGAAAGTGACTCGGTCGCGCGTACCGTGCTGTACCGCCCCAGCACCTCCCGTGCGCGCGTGACGTTCAGGTCACACAGCGTCTTGAGACGCAGCTGCGGGGTCGCCTGGATGTTTCGCACCAGATTCGGGCCCCAGTAGCCCGCTCCGATCACGGCCACGCCAACCATCGAGATCCTCTCCAGGTTCTCCCGCACGGGTGGGGAGCTACCCTCCGAATCGCGATGAGACCCCCTTGGCATTACAGGGTTAGCGCAGGATCACTCGGGTTGGTACTTTCGGGCAATCCGCCCGTTCATCTCTCACTTACCGGTACGTCACCGTGTAGGGATCAACCGGTGCGCGCGGTAGCCGGTGCGTCACTCCTCTTTCAGGCCCTCGCGATCGGCCCACTCCAGCAGCGTCTCCAGCGAATGGACTTTGTCGTCGATGGTGGCGTGCAGATCGCCGAGTTCGGCGAACCGGCCGGGCACGGTGGCGATGGTGAAGTCCTGGGGGTCCACGTCGTCGATCTCGTCCCACCTGATCGGTGTCGACACCGTGGCTTCCGGGTTGCCTCGGACCGAGTAGGCACTCGCGATGGTGTGGTCGCGGGCGTTCTGGTTGTAATCCACGAACAGCATCGCCGGGTCGCGATCCTTGCGCCACCACGTGGTCGTGACGTCGTCGGGCGCGCGGCGCTCGATCTCCTTGGCGAAGGCGAGTGCCGCACGCCGTACTTCCTGGAAACCCCAACGGGGTTCGATCCGGACGTAGACGTGCAGGCCCTTGCCGCCGGAAGTCTTGGGATAGCCCACGATTCCCAGCTCGTCCAGCACCTCGTGGACCACGTGGGCGACTCGCCGGACCGTGGAGAAAGGACAGTCGGGCATCGGGTCGAGGTCGATCCGCCACTCGTCCGGCGACTCCGTGTCGGCCCGGCGCGAGTTCCACGGATGGAACTCCACTGTGGACATCTGGACCGCCCAGATGACACTCGCGAGCTCGGTCACGCACAGCTCGTACGCGTGCCGGTTGTAGCGCGGGAAATGGATCCGCACGGTCTCCAGCCACGGCGGCGCGCCGTTCGGCACACGCTTCTGGTGGACCTTCTCACCGGACACACCGGACGGGAAGCGGTGCAACATGCACGGGCGCTCCCGCAAGGCGCGGACAATGCCGTCGCCAACGGACAGGTAGTAGTTGACCAGGTCGAGCTTGGTCTCACCGCGGGCAGGGAAATACACCCGGTCCGGGTTGGAGACGCGCACGGTCCGGTCGCCGACCTCGAGTTCGATCGCGGACGCCATGCGGTGAACCTAACGCGAAATCAACGCTTCCGCCGCAGCCTTGGCCTGCCAGGCCGCATCCGGGTCCTCCCGGATGGCAGCCACGACGATCGCGCCTTCCACCAAGAGGAGTAACTGGTCGGCCGCGGTGTCGTCCTCGACCAGGCCGCGCAGGAACTCGCGCAGCTCGTCCTTGTGGTGCTGGGCGACGGCGGCGATCTTCGGCGAGGTCGTGCCCAGCTCGCCGAAGGAGTTGATGAACGCGCAGCCACGGAACCCCGGCTCGGAGAACCACTGGTGCAGCCAGTCGAACACGGCACCGACCGTGCGGTCGTGCTGCTCGACGTAGGTCCGCAAGGTGTCCCGCCAGCGCTTGTCCCGGCGTTCGAGATAGGCGACGACCAGCGCTTCCTTTGATGGGAAGAGCTGGTAGAGCCGCTTGAGCGAGACGCCGGAGGTGGTGCGGATCTGATCCATGCCCACGGCCTGGATGCCCCGCTCGTAGAACAGATCCTCGGCGGCATCGAGTACGGCGGCTTCCTGCATCACACCTCCCTGGACACTGAGAACGGTCGTTCTCTACCCTACCGGAGAACGCTCGTTCTCCGTTCCGCTCTACGGAAAGGTTCCAGCCGTGGCCGCACGACCGCCGTTCCCGCCATTCGACGAGGAGACCGCCCGCATCAAGGTGCAAGCGGCCGAGGACGCCTGGAACACCCGGGACCCCAAGAAGGTGTCGCTGGCGTACACAGAGGACTCCGTTTGGCGCAACCGAGACCAGTTCGTCACCGGCCGCGCCGAGATCGTCGAGTTCCTGACACGGAAGTGGGAGCGTGAACTGGACTACGCGCTGCGCAAGGAGCTGTGGGCGTTTCGCGAGAACCGCATCGCCGTGCGTTTTCAGTACGAGTGCCGCGACGCCGACGGCCAGTGGTACCGCTCGTACGGCAACGAGCTGTGGGAGTTCACTTCGGAAGGCCTGATGGCACGCCGGGAAGCGAGCATCAACGACCTGAAGATCAGCGAGTCGGAGCGCCGGATCTTCGGCAAGCGGCCGGAAGAGGAGTACGGCGTCCCGTTCCCGTTGCAGTAGGTGTCTCGGATGGACAAAGGTGCCCCCCGCCGCGGCGGGGGGCACCTTGGGGAGAGATCAGCGGCGAACCAGCATGCGGCTGGCGCCCGCCGAGATCAGCGCACGGCTGGCGCCACCCGAAGCGGCAACCTTCGCAGCCGCAGCAGGTGCCGGCGCGGGCACCGGGTCACACTGCAAGTCGGACCGGCGGCCAGACTTACGCTCCGGCAACTTGCCAGTCGCCAGGTAGTCAGCGATGGCATTGTCGGTGCACGCGACGCCGCTCAACGAACCAGAGTGCGTAGTCCCGCCGACGCCCTCGATCAAAGCCGAATTCGGGTACCGGCTGCGAACCTCAAGCCCGCCCTCGTAAGGTGTTGCCGCGTCAAGGGTCTCACCGATCAGCAGCAGGCTCGGCACCTTGCGACCGTCGATCTTCACCGGCTTGCCCGCCTTCGCGCCCCAGTTCAGGCAAGGCGCGTTGAACCAGGCGTTGCCCCACGTCTCGAACGGCGCACGGTAGTGGGTGAGCCAGTTGTCGACCTTCCACTTCGTCCAGCTCTTCGGCCACTGCACGTCGGTGCACTGGGTCGCGAGATAGATGGCGTAGCCGTTGTCCGCGCCGGGACCTTGGCCGTTCGAGGCGTCGTACAACGCCTTGATCGGCTTGATGTCTCCATTGTGGACGTACGCGGCGAAGGCCGACGCGATGTCCGCCCAGCCGTACACGTAGTAGCCGGCCTGCAGGAACGCGTCCGTCCACTCGTCCGGGCCGATGATGCCGTCGGCCGGCTTCTGCCGGAGCTCGTTCTGCTTGGCGTAGTAGAGCTTCTCCACCTCCGCGCCGGAGGTGCCCAGCTTGTAGGTGTCGTTGTTCTTGGCGATCCAGTCGAAGTAGACCTTGATGTTCCGGTCGAACGCGATGTCCTGGTCCAGGTTCGCGTCGTACCACACGCGGCGCGGGTCCACGGTGCCGTCGAAGACCATCCGGCGAACTCGCTCCGGGTACAGGGTGCTGTACACCTGGCCGAGGTACGTGCCGTAGGAGAAGCCGTAGAAGTTGATCTGCTCCTGACCGAGCGCCTTGCGGATGCTCTCCATGTCGTTGGCGTTGTCGGTCGTCTTGAGGTGGTCGAGCAGCTCACCGTTCGCAGCGTCGCACGCGTTGGCGTAGTCCTTGGCTCGCTTGAGCCACGCCTGCTCCAGCTCGCTGTTCACCGGCACGTAGTAGGGCCGGTTGTAGCCGAAGTAGTTGCCGTCGCAGGAGACCTGCGGCTCGCTCGATCCCACGCCACGCGGGTCGAAGCCGATCCAGTCGTACGCGTCGCCCGCCTTGTTCGGCACGGCCCCGCCGAGTCGCGCCAAGCCGAGGCCGGAGCCGCCAGGACCACCCGGGTTGGCCAGCATGACGCCCTGGAACTTGTCGTCGGCCACCTTGTGCTTGATCCGCGACACGGCGATCTTGATCTTCTTGCCGTCCGGCTTGGCGTAGTCGAGCGGCACCTCGAGCAGGCCGCACTCGGCCCCGGCTTCCTGCAGGCGGGCGTTCGCGCACTTACCCCACGGGATCGGGTCCGGCTGAAAATCTGGCTGTTTCGGGGCGGCGTTCGCCAAGGTCGCGCTGGACAGCGCGAGACCGGCGGCGACAACCGTCACCACGATTCTTTTCACGGTCACAGTTCCCTCTCGTCCCCCTGCGATCTCCAGTGAACTGGGATTCTGCACCGTGCGGATTAACTTGTGAACCACCCGAAAGTTCGTGTCTTAGCGCGTCATCGGCAGCCCGAATGCCGGGAACAACGCGGAATCCATGAACGAAGTCGCATGTTTGACACCGTCTGTGGTCACCGTCAAAACTTCAATGCAATGTGCCTGGTAGAGGCCGTCCGGATCGTCTCGCAACCACCACGCTAAGGCAGGCTGGTCATTTGCCGTTATCCGGACAAATTTCACGTTCTCCGGCGCGACACACCAGAGCGTGGCCAAAAATCGCCCAATCGCGGCGGGCCCGGTGAACCACGTCGGAATAGGCGGCATCTCCCATACCGCATCATCGGTGAGCAACCGCATAAGTGCCGCATTGTCGGCATTCTCGAATGCCTTCATCAGCCGATCGACCACCGAAATCGCCACCGGATCGTCCGGTTCGAGCACGTCGTCCTGCGACAAATCGCCCACGTGCGCGCGTGCCCGTTGCACCAGGCTGTTCACTGCGGGCGTGGTGATGTCCAGCAGATCGGCCACCTCGTCGGCACGCCACATCAACACGTCACGCAGGATCAGCACGGCCCGCTGGCGCGGCGGCAGGTGCTGCAACGCCGCGATCAACGCCAGCCGGGTCGTCTGCCGCGTGTCCACGGCCTCCGCCGGTGTCGGGAATGGTTGCAGCCAAAGGATTTCCCGCTCGGGTTCGGCCAACGGCTCCTCCGGGTCGCCGGGCGCGGTGCCCAGCCCATGCGGCAGCGGCCTGCGTTTGCCTTTCTCCAACGCTTTCAAGCACGCGTTCGTGGCGATCCGGTACAGCCAGGTGCGTAACGACGACCGCCCTTCGAAGCCGTCGTAGGCACGCCACGCCTGTAGATACGTCTCCTGCACGGTGTCCTCGGCGTCGTGTACCGAACCCAGCATCCGGTAGCAGTGCACCAGCAGCTCTCGCCGGAACGGGTCCGCCAGCCGCGCGAAGTCCTCAGTACTCGTCATCGCACTTCCCTCCATGAGTACTGATCCGGCTCGCGCCGCGAACTCATCGGCCTCACTCGGGCAACAGTGGCACAGATATCCCCGGGTCGCGGCCGAGCAGGACCGCACGCGTCACCGCCGACGATCCGTACTTGTCGTGCACGGTGTCCAGCACCGTGTCGAGCGCGGTGCCGACGCCTTCGTCGAACGGCAGCATGAGCTGCACAGAATCCGCGTTGTCCAGGTTGCCCACCGAGATGCCGATCAACGTCAGCCCGGCGCTGTCGATCAACGGCATCGTCTTGGCCACCAGCACACGCAATGCCGTCAGGATCTCCTCGGTCGACGACGTCGGCTGCGGCAACGTATGGGACCGCGTCGCCCTCGTGAAGTCGCTGAACCTCATGCGGAGAACGACAGTGCGGCCTACGCGTCCCGCACTGCGTAATCGCCTGGTGACGCGGTCGACCAGGGCGACGACCGTGGCGTCTATTTCCTCGGGGGTTGTCAGCGCACGGGTTGCACGCTGCGCGCCCATTGAACGGCGGCGACGGCCGACGTGCACCGGACGCGGGTCGTAGTTGTGCGCAAGCGCATGAAGGTGACGGCCCAGCGCGCGCCCGAGCATCGACACCAGCATCGACTGCGGCAGGTCGGCCACGTCACCGACTTTGCTGATGCCGTGGTCACGCAGCTTGGCCGCGGTCACCTTGCCGACGCCCCAGAGCCGTTCCACCGCGAGCGGGTGCAGGAACGCCAGCTCACGGTCCGGTGGCACGAGCAGCAGGCCGTCCGGTTTGGCCACCCCACTGGCCACTTTGGCCAGGAACTTCGTCCGCGCCACCCCGACCGTGATCGGCAGCCCGACCTTGTGCCGCACGTCCTGGCGCAGCTTGCGGGCGATCTCCAGTGGCTCGCCCGCGATCTTGCGCAGCCCGCCGACGTCCAGGAACGCCTCGTCGATCGACAGCCCTTCCACCAATGGGGTGGTGTTCCGGAAGACCTCGAACACGTCCTTGCTGGCCTGCGAGTACGCCGACATCCGGGGCGGGACCACGATCGCCTCGGGGCACAGCTGCAACGCCCGCGCGCCGCCCATGGCCGTCACGACACCTCTTCTTTTGGCTTCGTAGCTGGCCGCGAGCACGACGCCGCCACCGACGATCACCGGACGGCCACGCAGCCTGGGGTCGTCCCGCTGCTCGACCGAGGCGTAGAACGCGTCGAGATCGGCGTGGAGTATCGTGGCGTCCGTCACGAACACATGTTCGCATATTCAAACTCACCGAACGACCGATGAGTTTCCCCAACCCCCGTCGTTTCATGTGTTAGACCGACCGACAAAGCCAACGAAGGGGCAGAGACATGGACTGGAAGCTCGAGGTCGTCGTGGTGCCGGTGACCGATGTCGACCGCGCGAAGGACTTCTACACCAAGAACGCGGGCTTCAACCTGGACGTGGATTTCAGCGCAGGCGCGGACTTCCGGGTCGTGCAGCTCACCCCGCCCGGCTCGAAGTGCTCGATCACGTTGATGCGCAACGAGGAGTGGGCCGGTCACATGATGGGCCTGCAGGTCGTGGTGACCGACATCGACGTCGCGCACACGGAGGCCAAGGAGCGTGGCGTGGACGTCGGCGAGATCCACTGGTACCAGGACGGCGTCCAGACGCCTGGGCACCACCCCGAGCGCGCCGACTTCGGCACCTTCTTCGCGTTCAAGGACCCGGATGGCAACAACTGGCTCGTCCAGGAAGTCGGCAAGACCAGTGCATGAGGCGAACTTCGAGCAACACCGGCGTGAGCTGCACGTGCACTGCTACCGGATGCTGGCGTCCTTCGACGAGGCGGAGGACGCCGTGCAGGAGACGTTTCTGCGCGCGTGGAAGGGCAGGCAGACGTTCGACGGCAGCGCGCAGTTCCGGGCGTGGCTCTACAAGATCGCGACCAACACCTGCCTTGACATGATCCGGCGCAGATCTCGCCAGGTGCCGGTGCTGGAGTCGTTCGCGGAAGTGCCGTGGCTGCAGCCATATCCGGACCCGTTGCTCAACGAGATGGCGCCACCGCAGGACGAGCCGGACTCCGTGGCGGTGGACCGCGAGACCATCGAGCTGATGTTCATCGCGGCCATGCAGTTACTCCCGGCCAGGCAGCGGGCCGCGTTCATCGCGCGGGACGTGCTGGACTGGTCGGCCAAGGAGACCGCGGCTTTACTCGACACCAGCGTCGCGGCGGCGAACAGCGCGCTGCAGCGGGCCCGGGTGACCATGCAGGAGAACCTGTCGAGGGAGCGCTCCGAGTGGTCCAAGACAGAGCTGAGCGAGGAGGAACGGGACCTGCTGGCCAAGTTCATCGACGCGCACGAGCGGCTGGACGCCGAAGCGGCGGTCGCGATCTCGGCCAAGGACATCCGCGTCACGATGCCGCCGCTGCCTGCGCGCTTCGACGGGATCGACATGGTTTCCACGCTGATCGAGCGGGCGTTCGGGCCGGAGCGTGACGGCGACTGGCGACTGCTGCCGACCTGCGCCAACCGGATGCCGACGGCAGCGAGTTACCTGCGCCGACCTGGGGACACGGTATTCCGCGCGTTCAAGCTCGACGTGCTGCGCGTGCAGGCGGACGTGATCGTGGAGATCACCACGTTCGGCTCGAGCTTGTTCAAGCACTTCGGGCTGCCCGAAACGCTCTGAACTTTCTGGGGAAGGCGTGTCGATGTGGGGGCAGCCGGTTCGACGCGCTACTGAGGGACAGTTCACGGAAGGGGACAACTGTGCGACAACGACTACTGACACTACTGACGGCCGCGGGCTTGCTGGCGGGCTCGGCTGGGGTGGCCAACGCCGGCGAAAGCGGAGTGGTGCGGACGGACGCAGGCCCGGTCCGCGGCACGGTCGCGGCAGACCACCAGCTGTACCAGGGAATCCCGTATGCCGCGCCGCCGGTGGGCAATCTGCGGTGGCGTTCGCCGCAGCCTGTGACGCCTTGGACCGCCGTACGAGATGCCACCAAACCCGGGCCCGCGTGCGCCCAGGCTGGTGGCGCGGGCCAGCCGAGCACGAATGAGGATTGTCTCTACCTCAACGTGACCACGCCGTCACGGCACGGCCGCAAGCCCGTCATGGTCTGGCTGCACGGCGGCGGCAACAGCTACCTGTCCAGCGATGGGTTCGACGCGCGGCGGATGGCTGTGCAGGGCGACGTCGTCGTGGTGACCATCAACTTCCGGCTGGGTTTCTTCGGCTTCCTCGGCCACCCCGACCTGCCTGACTCGGGCGCGTACGGCATCGAAGACCAGCAGGCGGCACTGCGCTGGGTCAAACGCAACGCGGCTGCGTTCGGCGGGGATCCGCGCAACGTCACCGTCTTCGGGGAGTCCGGTGGCGCGTTCGACGTGTGCGCGCACGTGACGTCACCGCTGTCGCGCGGCTTGATCGACAAGGCCATCGCACAAAGCGGAGGCTGCTCCATAACGTGGCCCAACAACGGCATCATCCACGGATTCCCCGCCAGCAGCCCGTTCGTCGCCAAGGACAAGGCCGCAGCCGATGCCGTCGCCCTCGCTACTCAACTCGGCTGCGCGGACGTGGCTTGTTTACGGGCCTTGCCTGCGTCTGCCTTCACCGCGATCGACCGTGGTCTGACACCAGTCGTCACGGGCAACCGCGTACTGCCTGTGGAACCGGTTGATGCGTTGCGCTCCGGTCAGTTCAACCGTGTACCCGTCATCTGGGGCAACACGCGTGACGAAGGCCGGCTGGCGGCCGCGACCATCCCCGAACCGTTCGACTACGCCGACCTGTTGAAGCAGGCGTACGGCGACAAGGCGGCCAAGGTCGCAGCCGAGTACACCCCGGAGAAGTTCGGCTCGGCGCGATTGGCGTACGGCGCTGTTCTCACGGACAGAGTCTGGGCGTGCACGCAACTGGCCGACGACCGCCTGCTTTCCCGCAAGACGACCACGTACTCGTACGAGTTCGCCGACCGGACCGCCCCAGTGGGCTTCTTCGCCGACCTCATCCCACCCGGTTTCCCGCCCGGTGCGTTCCACTCGTCAGAGCTGGCGTACCTGTTCGACATCGTCCCGTTCGAACTCAACGCCGAGCAGCGGAAGCTGTCCCAGCAAATGATCACGTACTGGACCCGGTTCGCCGCAACGGGCAATCCCAACGCACACGGCCTTCCCACCTGGCCGAAGTACCAGCACGGAATCACCCAATCCCTCGCCCCCAACGACATCAAGCAGGTGAACGCCTACCAGGACCACAACTGCGCCTTCTGGGCAGCTCTATGACACCTGACGCAGCCTGAACGCCGAAGTCGCTGTTCAACGCCCGGGTTTCGGCCCCTCGGCCGCGACCCGGGCGGCTTTGCCCAGCCGGCCACGAACCCCGCATGAAACGCGGCTTGTGGGATGGCCATGTCCTCGCGGGACCGGCAGGCCACCCAATGGAGTCCCTGTTCTACTGGGATTTCCCCGTAGGTGGATGGCACGTAGGCTCCCTCCGGTACGGCCACCCGACGCGCAGGCCGGCCAATTGGACCGCTTGGACGCTTGAGACGGCCAACGAGGCACCTCGTTGACCAGCAGGCCCGCTTGCCTGAGCGCGGGGCCATCAAGAGGTCGGTTTGGCCATCGCTGCGGCCAGCTAGCAATGACCCGGCCTCCCGACCAGCAATAGTCAAGACCTGTGGATGGTCACCGATGGCGGGGCGGTCGAACCTCTAGGAAAGTAGGCGGTCCCTTACCTGGCTGAGCTGGGCGGGGCTCGCTCCGCCCTTCAGCAAGTAAGCGCGCACGCCTCCATGCTGGTTGTCCAGGTGCGTCAGCGTTCGCAGAATTGTGTCGCCACTGCAGCCATCCGTGAGCGCATAGTCTGCGGCGATCGATGCCGGTGGCACGCCCAATGCTGCAGTGCACGGCGAGTGGGCCGGGTGGTGCATCACCCATCTGAAGGTCGAGTGTGCGAATGATCCTCTCGGCGCGAACTGTCGCTCTCCCGTCGGCGGTCAAGCGGCTGTGGCTGTCCGATCTGAGGAGTGCACCGAAACGGGTTCGCCGACCGGCCGACGAGGGCAATCCGCCCACGTCACGGCCGTTGAGGCAGCCCTCCCAAGCCAACATCATCAAGCCCCGCCAAGGTGAGTATGTGGCAAGGTCAGCGATTCACCCCAATCATTACCAGCAGACAGAGTTTGTTCCGCCAAGCGGACATTGACGTGGATTCCGTCCACCCACAGGTCCACATAGTCCACTTGCGACAGACCTGACGAGGCGAACGCTCATCTGTGAACGCCGCAAGGCAGGCGTCTACCTCGGCATCCAGGACCACCGCCTGCATCCCGGCGGGCAATGCCCCGGGCAACGTTGGGCCTTGCCGACCATGGATGATTCTCCTGTGGACCTTCGTACCGTCGAGGCGACTCGGTATGTCACGCCGCTGCGTGAAGGCGGCTCGCTGCCTGGCCTGATCGAGGCCGACGACCTCGGGATGTACGTGCTGAAGTTCCGTGGCGCCGGGCACGGGCTGAAGGCGCTGACGGCCGAGATCATCGTCGGCGAGCTGGCGCGCAGGCTCGGCTTCCGTGTTCCGGAGATGGTGTTCGTCACCCTCGATCCGGCGCTGGCCAAATCCGAACCGGACCAGGAGGTGCAGGAGCTGCTGGCCACCAGCGGCGGGCAGAACCTCGGGTTCGACTACCTGCCTGGGTCGTTCGACTTCAACCCGGTCGTCCGCGACCCCGGCCCGGAGCTGGCGGCGCGGCTGGTGTGGCTGGACGCGCTGACCCTGAACGTGGATCGCAGCTGGCGCAACCCGAACCTGCTGCTGTGGCACAAGAACGTGTGGCTGATCGACCACGGCGCCTCACTGTACTTCCACCACAGCTTCCGCGAAGGCTGGAAACCCGCGTCGAGTTACCGGTTCGACGCGCACGACCACGTGATGCTGCCCGCGGCGGGCCCGATCACCGGCGAGACGGTCAGTGCAGACTTGCTCAAGGAAGTTCTCGCCCTCGTCCCCGACGATTGGCTGACGTCCGACGGTGTCTTCGACGCGGCCGGCGCACGGGCCGCGTACCTGTCGTTCTTCGAGTCGCGACTGGCCAACTCGGACCAATGGGTCAAGGAACTGGAGGCGGCCCGTGTCGCACGTGTTTGAGTACGCGCTGCTGCGGGCCGTGCCGCGGCAGGAGCGCGGCGAGTTCATGAATGTGGGCGTTCTGCTCTACTGCTCGGCCGTGGACTTCCTGCGTTGCAAGACTCACGTCGACGAAGACCGGTTGCGCGCCCTTGACCCGAGGATCGACCTCGACCTGCTGCGTGACAGCCTGAAACTCTGGTGTGGCGCCTGTGACGGCTCAACCGAGGCCCAGGTGCGCGAGACTTCGTTGGGCCAGCGCTTCCGTTGGCTCACCGCGCCACGAAGCACGCTGCTGCAGACTTCGCCCACGCATACCGGTCGTACGACCAGTCCAGAACGCGATCTCGACCGTCTGTGGCGGACTTTGGTGCTACTGCCCGAGTAATCCGCACCAAAACCCCGCGAACACCGGAAACCATGCGGGAGTCCGCATCCGCTTTGATTCGTCCACATCGGACCAGCGGAATCGCGCACTCCCCAGGGTGAAACCTGAGTGGCGCGCTCATCGAACCGGGTAATCGATGAGCGCGCCTGGAGTTCATCTGGCCAGCGATGATCTCCATATGTCCAGGGGGAGACCCTGTCAACGTATCCGCGACACCGGGTCTCGCACAGACCGTTGCTCCCCAGTCCCCCCTGGTTGCTTACGTGTATCCCCCCTCACCACGAAGACCCACCCCCAGGAGGCCTCCATGACCCGGCGGCCGGTCTCCCGCGCCGTACACCAAAGATCGCAGAACCGTGTTGCGCGATCGTTGACAGATGGCTGACACGGATCGACTAGTTTGGGGCAGTGGAATTTCGGCTGCTCGGCCCCTTCGAGATCGAGGCGACCCAGCCGGTGTCGATCCCGCGCCGGCGTGAACGCTGCCTGCTCGCGGTCCTGTTGCTGGAGCAGGGCCGCAGTGTCTCCGCCGAACGGCTGGCCGACCTGTTGTGGGACGGCGCACCGCCGTCGACGGCGGGTACGACATTGCGCAGCCATGTCAGCCGTCTGCGGGCGACAGTGCACTCGGATGACGTCCAGATTCTGAAACATGGACCCGGATACATGGTGCGCACGGACCCGCACCGGATTGACGCGCATCGCTTCCGTTCGATGGTGCATCAAGCACGCGCGGTGCCGGATGCTGAGACGCGGTCGGCCCTGATGCGCTCCGCGCTCGACCTGTGGCGCGGGCCGGTGCTGGTGGACATCGCCAACGGCATGATTCGCGACCGGCTCGGCGCGAGCCTTGAGGAACTGCGGATCGAGACGCTGGACCAACGCATCATCGACGACCTGTCGTTGGGCAGGCACCGGGATCTGATCGCCGAGCTGCGGGAGATCGTGGCGGCGGAACCGAATCGCGAGCGGTTCACCGCGCATTTGATGCTCGCGCTGTACCGTTCCGGCCGTCAGGCCGACGCGCTCGCGGTGTTCGACGAAAGCAGGCGATTTCTCGCCAGTGAGCTGGGGTTGAGCCCGGGCAGCGAATTGCGTGCGCTGCACGAACAAATCCTGCGCGGGGACGCCGCATTGGACCTGCCTGAACGTGTTGCGGTGGCCAGCCCGGCCACCCGGCCGAACATGTTGCGGCAGTTGCCGCACGACATCATCCATTTCGCTGGTCGCAGCCAGGAACTGGCTCATCTCAACGCGGTCGCGACCCTCGACGGCCCGGCACCGACGATCCTGTCCATCGATGGGGCGCCTGGCACCGGCAAAACAACCCTCGCGGTGCACTTCGCCCACCAGGTCGCCCATCGCTTCCCCGATGTTCAACTGCATTTGAATCTGCGCGGATATGGCCGGGACGAACCGGTCCCGCCGGCTTGCGCGGCGGAAACGTTGCTGCGTGGGCTAGGTGTGGACAGCGAATTGATTCCGCCGAGCGTCGACGAACGATCTGCCTTGCTGCGCAGCCAATTGGCGGGCCGCCAAGTGCTGATGTTGCTGGACAACGCCCGCGACGCCGACCAGGTGCGGCCGTTGCTGCCGGGAACGGGCAGTTTGGTGATCGTCACCAGTCGGAACCAATTGCGTGGACTGTCCATCCGGGACGGCGCGCACCGCGTCACGCTGAACCGGCTGCCGGCCGACCAGGCGGTCGAGTTGCTCAGCGCGTCGATCGGGGCCGACCGGGTCGACACGGAACCCGCGGCCGCCGCACGGCTGGTCGAGTTGTGCGACCACCTTCCGCTGGCGATCTCGATCGTCGCCGAACGAGCGGACCGCAGCAGCACACTGGCTGAGGTGGTACACGCGCTCGAAGATGAGAAAGCGCGCCTGGACAACCTCGGCACGGGCGAAGACGACCCCCATACCGACCTACGGGCCGCGTTGTCGTGGTCGTACCGCGCGCTGGACGAGGACGCGGCGGCCATGTTCCGGATGCTGAGCCTGCATCCGGCCAACGACATCAGCCTCGAAGCCGCCGCCGTGCTGGTGGATCTGCCGATCGCGAGGGCGAAAGCGTCGCTGGACAAGCTGCTTGCCTCGCACATGGCCGAGCAACGCCGTGGCAATCGCTACGAACTGCACGACCTGATGCGGCTGTACGCCACGGAGACAGCGGATCGTGACGAGCCGGAGGACAACCGGCGCGAAGCCGTCCACCGCGTCCTCGACTGGTATTTCCACGCCGCCGTGAGCGCCGACTCGGCGATGCATCCCCATCGCCAACGGCTTTGGGTCGAACCGTTCGAGCCACGCGCCGAGCCGCCCCGGTTCGCCAGTTCCAGCGAGGCCATCCTCTGGTTCGAGCAGGAGTACGACTGCCTCAAGTCAGTGGCGAGCTGGGCGGCGGCCAACGGCCACGCCGGGCACACCTGGCGCATCGTGCTGGCGATGATCTCGTTCCTCGACCGCCGGATTCCGGTGTCCGACGCGACCACGTTGATCCTGGAAGCGGCCAAGGCGGCCGAAGCGGCCGGCGACGTTTTCGGCCACGCGTACACGCTGAACTCGCTGGGCGCCCAGGAGATCAACAACGGCGACCGGCAGGCCGCGATCGCGTACTTCTCCCAGGGTCTCGACCGATTCGAGGAAATCGGCGACCGGTCAGGGCAAGCCATCACGCTGGGCAACCTCGGCCTGGCGTACGGCGAACTCGGCGAGCACGAACAGGCCAAGGAATATCGCACGCGAGCGTTGCGGCTGTGCGAGGAACTCGGCTACACCCGCGGTATCGCCCTGAACCTGGACAACCTCGGCGTGGCGTACACGGTGACCGGAAACTACGAGAAGGCCAAGGAGTGCCACCAGCAAGCGTCGAAAATCCTGGCCGAACTCGGTGACGCACCGGCGGTAGGGACAAACGAGTACCACCTCGGCTGGGCGCTCACCAGCCTCGCCGATTTCGTCGGCGCGGCCCGGGCATTCCGGACCGCGGTCGCCATCTTCCGCGAATACGGCAACGACCGGTGGGCGGCCGTGGCGCTCGGTGATTTCGGCCTGATGTTGCTGGACGCGGGGCACCCGGTCCTGGCCCGTGACATGCTGAGTGCGGCATTGGTGACCATGCGGGAGATCGCAGACCCCCGTACACAGGAATTCGAGGCGGCATTGGCGAAGCTGACATGACTCCACTTGAGACCTTCTCGGCCAAGGACGGCTGGCCGGCGCTACGCGAACGGGTGCACGTCGCCGACATTGCTTTGCTGGACGAGGCTGTCGAGTTCGCGGTGCAGTGGCATGGCGATCAGACGAGGCCTGCCGGTGAGCCGTATGTGGAGCACCTGCTTGAGGTCGTGACGGTTCTTGTCGACGGCTTGGGTGTCACGGATATTGATGTGCTGCGGACCGGTGTCCTGCACGACGTCGTCGAGGACACGGACTGCGACTTGGAGACCGTGCGAGCCAAGTTCGGCGATCGGGTCGCCGAACTCGTGAACTGGGTGACCAAGGGCGACGACCGGGAGGCGTACCTCGCGAGCCTCAAGGAGGCGCCGCGGGACGCGTTGACGGTGAAGCTCGCTGACCGGTTGAGCAACGTGCAGCGGCTGAACACGCATCCGAGACCCGCGAAGCAGCAGTCTTACTACCGGGAGACCGTGCGCACGATTGTGCCTTTGAGCAAGGGATTTCCGTGGTTTGAGCAATGGTATGCGAGGTGGCAGCAGGAGTTCCGCCACCTCGCGTGAGGCCGCTCCGATGCTCCGCCGCCGCACCCGAACTTGTCGCACCCCTGCGGTAACGTGGAAATCAGGGGGTCCCCCTGGGGAATTGTTGTTGCGATGGAGGCTGTCCGGATGGTGTCGACCGGATCAATCGCCGCGGATGGCCGATGCGACCGAGCTGACCTGGTCGGCGAGCAGGCCGACAGCGCCGACCGCGCGGCTCATCGGGTCCTCGTCGTCCCCGCCGAGCGCGCGCTCGCGGACATAGGCTGCCTTTACCTCAGCCCATCGCTTGGCCTGCTCGGGCGTCAAAGTCCCGCGCAGCTCGGCGAGCTTGAGCAGGTTTGCCTCCGCGCCTGAGGTCAAGGTTTGGGCCTCGGCCAGGTAGTGGTCGTCGATCACGGCCGCCAGCTCCGCGTCGTTCATCGCCGGAACGATCTTCTCCGCCAGCTTGTTCATGTTCCGGTACGAGCCCTGCAACTGGAACGGCGGCTCGGTCCGGGAAGCATCCGACTGCGCGGCCGAGGCGATGTACGCCTGGTTGTTGGCGAGCACGACCTTCTGCACGGTCAACAGCTTGCGCAGCACCGACAACACCTGGTCCAGCTCGACCGACGAGTACGGGTGCGTCAGCTGGTCGGGCCTGATCGTCGGGTCGCCCTTTGCCAGCCGCACCAGCTTCGGCACATCCGCACGGTCGCGTGTGGACAGCGGGGCCAGCACGGCGTTGGAGGTCAACGAGTTCTCGACGAAGCTCAGCGCGAACAGGTCTTCCTTGCCCGACAGCACGTCACCGAGGTTCCAGACGTCCGCGCGGTTGGCCAGCATGTCCGGGATCCGGAAACGTTGCCCGGACTCGGTGTACGGGTTCCCGGCCATGCACACCGCGAACCGCTTGCCGCGCAGGTCGTATGTCTTGGTCTTGCCGTTCCACACGCCTTCCATCCGGCGCTGCGCGTCACAGAGCGAAATGAACTTCTGCAACAATTCCGGCGACGTGTGCTGGATGTCGTCCAGGTAGAGCAGCACGTTGCTGCCCATCTCCAACGCGAACGAGATCTTCTCGATCTCTTGCCGCGCGGTCGCGTTCGGCGCCTCGACGGGATCTACCGACGTCACCGAATGCCCGAGCGCGGGTCCGTTGACCTTGACGAATACCAGGCCGAGGCGGTTGGCCACGTATTCCATCAGCGTCGTCTTGCCGTAGCCCGGCGGCGATATCAGCAGCAACAGACCCATCTGGTCGGTCCGCTTGGACTCACCCGCCGTGCCGAGCTGCTTGGCGAGGTTGTCGCCGATCAGCGGCAGGTACACCTCGTCGAGCAAACCGTTGCGCACGAAGGCACTCATCACCTTCGGCTGAAACTCCTCGAACCGCAACGCCCGCCGTTCGGTCTCGACCAGTTCGGCACGTTTCTTCTGGTACGCGCGGAAAGCCGGAACGTGCGAGTCGTGGAACCGGCGCAGCCGGGCGAGTTGCTCGTCGAGCCGGAAGGTCAGCTTGCGGTCCACGATCCGCGAGTGCGTTCCCAGCAGCCCTTCCACCGTCGCCTCAAGCGAAGCCGAGGAGTCATGGCGCGGAACGTCACGGCAGAGCTCAAGAGCGACGGCTTCGGGCAGATCCGCGCTGGTCTCACCAACGCTGGCAAGGAACGCGGTCAACCAGGCCGAGATCAGCTGGTACTTCTCCGCGATACCGTCGATCGCCCGCAGGTCGTCGTCGAAATCCTTGGCAGTCTTGGCTTGTGCGCCCAGTGTCCGGCGGAACCGTTCCACAAGGGACCGGGCGCCGGCACCGGTGACGAACCCGAACGGCGCGCTGGACAGTTCCTCGAACAGGTACTCCCCCGCGAGCGGGTCGGTCTGCAGACCGTTGGCCGACAGGAACTTCGTGATCTCGTCGGTCAGCTCGGCGGCAAGCTGGTCGATCGCTGGAGTGTGGCCGAACGCGGCACGGGCTCGGGCCAACGACCCGGCCCGCCGTGACCAGACCGTCTTCGCGGCCTCGTCGGGACCGAATGCCCAGAAAATCGTTGCGGCAGCACGGGCCTGCGGCGGATAACGCAGCACTCCCGCACCCGCGCGCAAACGCAGGATCGCCTCAAGGATCTTGGCAGCGTCGTGGTCGTGCACGCCACGCTCGTAGCCTTCGTCGTACCGGGTCTCGGCGACCTTACGCACGTGGTCCAGCACAGCCGTTTCGTCCAAAGGCGCCGAGGAAAGCGCTACTGTGGCGAGGAATTCGCCGCGGTACACCTCTGGAGTCTCGGACACCAGCAGCTGGTTCCAGAACGGCCGCGTCGTCTCGAATTCGGCGTCGACAACCGGGGCACGGAAGTCTGTGCCGGTGATGCCGACCGCGAGCCCGTCGTCGTGTGGAACCAGGGTCAGGTCCATGGCTTGGGTGTTCACCGCGAACACGTGCCTGCCCAGCTTGATCGTCTCGCCGCCGTCGGCGTACAGGTCGAGCCGGTCGCGCAACGACCGGCCTGCCTCCTGGCGGGCGGCTTTGATCCGGCCGTCGAGTTCGTCGGCACGGACCTGGTCGCCGAGGGCTCGCAAGTCGTCCGCGACCGCCCGCAGTTTGGCGACCATCGGGTCACCGGCGAAGTACGTGTTGACGTCGTCCAGCGTCGCCAATTGCCCGGCCCGGCGCTGCACGCTGCCCAGGATCCGGTTCGCCGATTCCACCAACCGGTCCGCGCGCCGCGCCCGATCGTCGAGCAAAGCCTGCTTACGCGCGGAAAACGCTTCGTAGACGTCGGTTCGCTTGGCGCCGAGCTCGGCCATGAAGTCGTCGAACTCGCCGAACCGTGACTCCAGGTTCTCCAGCTGCAACATCAGCCTGCCGAGGCCCTCGTCGCACTTCTGCGGCGTGTCCGCGACCGCCAGCGCACCCGTGATCGCCTGGCCCAGCAGGGCGAACTCGGCCGCGAACTCGGCACGACCCTCACTGGCCGCGAGTTCACGACGGCGTCCGTCCACAGTGGCGCGAGCGCGGTTGATGCCACCGAGAACCTCGCCGACCCGCGACAGGATCCCTGTCCGGACCGTCGCGTCGGCGATGTCGAGTGAGCTGACCACCTGTGTCAGCAACTCGAGCCCATCGGCTTGCTCTGTCAGCCGTTCCTGGACCGGCACGGCCTCGGCGACGGTCTTGATGGCGGCGCCGTCGGCGACGAGACGCTCGATTTCCGAGTGATACCCGATGAAAGCGTTGTCCCCGCTGAGGAATTCGACCGCGCGTTGAGCCGCGGTGTCGAGCTCCTTGGCCAGCAGGTCGTTCAGCGAGTCGATGCGGGCGGTGTCGATGTACCGCATCTCTTTCAAGGTGATCAGGTGGCCTTGTGCCTTGCGCAGCTCGGCCAGCTGTGTCACCCAGGCATCGGCGGATTTCGGCGCTTCGCCTCGCACCTTGCGGACGAGCGATGCAATGTCCTCATCGGACTTGGTCAACGCGGTCGCGGCCTGGTTCGTCAGCGCTTGCACGCCTTCGAACTCGTCGAGCACCTGCTCGGCCGTGGCGCGGACCTCGGCAAGTGGCGTGCGCAGGTCGCACAGGTCCTGCTCGCCGAGCCAGTGGTAGTGGTCGAAAGCCCGGTCACACGCGGCGATCAGCGCCTCGAAGACCTCTGTGGACGGCGCCATCTCGCCGACCATTCTGGACACCGACAGGCAGTCCGAGATTCCCCTGACCAGGTCGGCGTTCCCGACACGCCCCAGCGGGCCGTCGCCGGTCTCCTGCGCCGCCGCGTACGTGTCGGACAAGTAAGGCGTCTGCCAGACCTGCATCGGATGCACGCGGGTCGGCTCGTCCGACACCGCGCGGAACACCACGAGCGTGCCGTCGTCGAACAGCGAGTACCCGTGGCACGGGATCGGTGTGCCGACTTCCTTGCGGATCACGTTGTACGGTAACAACAGTGATCGGCCTTCGGCGCGGGCGTGAAAGACGTACAACACGTCTTCGCCGTTGGTCGAGCGGATCACCCGCTCGAACTCGAGGTCGGTGACATCCGTGTCGAACGTCTTCGCGACACCGGTCGCGAGGTAGTAACCGCCAGGGAAGATGATGCCCTGGTCTTCGGGAAGCCGTTGGCACGCCTGGCCGATGCCGTCCAGCCGGGTGACGCCTTTGGTCTGCGTGTTGAAGACCAGGTACCGCCAGTCAGTTTCCTTGTACGGCCGGATCTTCAGCAGGATCAACGCGCCGACGCGGGCGTACTGGACGTCGGCGTCGGCCAGGCTCTGCAGTGGTTCGGCGACCGGTTCGGAGTAGATGCCCTCGCCGGTCTCGGTGTTGTTCTCCAGCTTGATGGTCAGGTCGCCGCCGACCGACTCGATGAAGACCTCGTTCTGGATCGAGATGTGCGGGTGCCGCCCGAGGACGTGATCGTCCCTTGTGGTCTCGGCCCATTCGAAGTCGTGCGACGGCGGGAAAACGTGGTCGCGTTCACCTCGGTTGTCCGCATAGGACACCGTGCCGTCGGTGGCCAGATTCCACCGCATCACCTTGATGTCGCCGGGGTTGGCGCCAGTCTGGAAGATGGCCAGCAGCTTGCCTTCGACGCGACGCAGTTGCAGCAGCCGGGTTTCCTTGTAGTACCGGTACAGTTCCGCGAAGTCGTGCACGAACTGCTTGTCGTCGAGCAGGCCGCTGACGCCGGCGTCGTCGAATCGGAAGGCGTCGCCGTCCCGGGCGAACGAGTGCACCGAGAAGACGTCCTTGACCTCGGTCTCCGGCCGCAACCCGATGAACACGTTGTACCCGAACAACATCGAGCCGTTGACGGACACGACGTCGCGGGGCACGCAGTTGTTCTCGGTACGGATCCGTTCGGTGCCGATCAGCCGGAGCTCGGTGCCGCCGAACACCTCGAGGCGCTTGGTGTTCAGCTCCTCGGCACGGGCCGCGAGCGCGGTGGCGTGCTCCGCCAACCGCGCCCTCAGCAGCTCGTACGTGCCCTCGTCGAGGGACACAGCCGTGGCGGTCATCGGGGCAGCAGGCCCGCCACGGAGTGCTCACCGATCCCGAGCCGGTTCGCGGTGTCCAGCAGCTCTTGCAGCTTGGCGGATTCCTTGCCACCGCCCGAGCCGATCAGCTTGAGCAGCAACGCCGACACGGTCAGGTTCTGCACGTCGGCGGTGCTGACGCTGCCGAGGATGCGGCTGATGTCCTCGGTGAAGCTCTGCTCGCCGTTGAGCCACGGCTTGGCCAGCGCCTGCGCGGTGTTCGAGTGCTCGACGAACCCGTCGACGCTCTTGCCCATCGTGACCGCACCGACCAAGCGGTCGAAGAACATCGACTCGCCGCCGACGATGTCGATGTCGGCCTTCTCCAAGCCCGCGGCGATGACCGAGGCTTGCGAGGCGGCGACGTCGCGCTGCGCGTCCAGCCCCGCCAGCCGGATGTCCTTCTCCATCTCCAGCCGCAGCCGGAATTCCTCGTGCTCGCGGGTCGCGTCGTTCATCGCGGCCAGCGCGGCGGCCTTCTCGGTGAGGCCCTCGGCCTCGCCCTTCAGCTTCTCGCGCAACGCTTCCGCGATCGTGACGGCCTTCTCCCGCTCCACGCCCACCTCGGCCATGCCGATCTTCTCGGCGGCCTCGGCCCGGGCGAGGGCCTTCTCGCGCTCGACCACGGCCTCCGCGCGGCCCACCTTCTCGATGGCGTCCGCGTCCCGTTCCCTGACCTGGGCGTGCGCCAGGCCTTCCGCGGCGGCCTGGGCCTGTGTGCCTTCGGCGAGGCGGATCTTGGCGCGGGTGTCCAGCTCCGCGGCCTGCTGCCGGGCCTCGGCCAGCGCGAGCTCACGGCGTGCCTCGTACTTCGCGGCCTGCTCGGCGGCTTCGGCCGCCTTGATGTCCTTGACCAGCTTCTCCTGCGCCTCGGCCTCGGCCTGGATGACCAGCGCCTGGCGCATCCGCTCGGCCTCTTCGACCGCACGCAGCCGCTTGATCGTCTCTTCCTGCTCGGCGACGGTCTTGTCGACCGCGATCCGCTCGCGGACCACTTCGGCGATCGCGCGCTTCTCGCCTTCGAGCTCCTTGTCCTTGCTGATCCGGGACAGCTCGGTCTCCCGCTCGCGGGCGATCACCTCGAGCTGGCGGTCCTTCTCGATCCGCTCGGTCTCGATCGCGATGACCCGTTCCCGGTTCTTCTCCGCGACCGCGATCTCACGGGCCCGGTTCTGGTCCTGGATGCCCAGCTGCTCCTCGGTGCGAATGTTCGCGGTGTGCGCCTTGAGCCGCTCCTCGGCTTGCACCTTGGAGATCTCGGCTTCCTCGCGGGCGCGCATCGTCTCGACCTCGCGGCGCTGCTTGACCTCCGCGTCGGCCTGGCGGCGTTCCAGCTCCAGGATCTGCTCACGGGCGTCGACGTTCTGCCGCGTGATCTCCTTCTCCTCGTTGCGCTGGTACTCGTTGGTCCGCACGTGCTCGATCGCGGTCAGCTCGGTGATCTTGCGGATGCCTTGCGCGTCAAGGATGTTCGCCGGGTCGAGGTGGCTCATCGGGGTCTGCTCGAGGAAGTCGATCGCGGCGTCCTCGAGGCTGTAGCCGTTCAGGTCGGTGCCGATCACCCGGATGATCTGGTCACGGAACTCGTCGCGCTTGGTGTACAGGTCGACGAAGTCCAGCTGCTTGCCGACGGTCTTGAGCGCCTCGGAGAACTTCGCGTTGAACAACGCCTGCAGCGTGGCCTCGTCGCTGGCACGGGCGGTCCCGATCGCCTGCGCGACCTTGATGACGTCCTCGGCGGTCTTGTTGACCCGCACGAAGAACGTGATCCTGATGTCCGCGCGGATGTTGTCCTTGCAGATCAGGCCTTCCTGGCCGGCCCGGTTGATCTCGATGGTCTTCACCGAGATGTCCATGACCTCCGCGCGGTGCAGCACCGGCAGGACGATCGCACCGGTGAACGTGACGTGCACGTTGCGCACCTTGGAGATGATCAGCGCCTTGCCCTGTTCGATCTTGCGGAACAGCCTGCTGATGATGAAGACGATGATCAGGATGACCAGGAGGATGACGCCGATCAGCACGCCTGCCCCGATTCCGATAGCGTCCATGCTCAGTCCTTCAGATGAGTCTCGACCGGGGCGACCCAAAAGAACTCGCCATCGGTGTCGTAGTCGTAGATCAGCGCCGTCTGCCCGGCGCGCAGGTCGTCTTTTCCGGTCTGGCGGACCTGGACGACAGCCGAGGAACCGTCCTCGGCGTGGACTTCGGCCTGGCCGAAATCGGTTGCCACAGTGCTGGTCCGGATCACGCAGGTGCGGCCGATGAAGTCGGCGCGCGAGGCGGCCGGTCCGGAGTGGAACACCTTGCGCAGTGGTGTCACGAGAAGTCTGGTCACCAAGAGCGCCAAGACGATCGCGACGACGAGAACGAGCACTCCGAGCGTGACCCGCACGCCCGTTCCCGTGCCGGCCAACAGGACCGTGCCGACAAGACAGAGGAACCAGGCGACCACGATCGTCAGTGTCAGCACGATGGTCAGCGGCACGCCGCCGAAACCCAGTGCGCCGAGCAGATCACCCGCGTCCTCGTCGACGTCGATGGCACCGACCAGAGTCAACAGCCAGTAACCGACGCAGACGATCAGCAGAAAGGTGCACAGCACAGCCGGGAAAGCCAGTGTTGCCTGGAAGAACTCGGCCACCCCGCCCCCTAGACGCCGAATACCGGTACCTCCCCTATGGCCCGGTTGGGCGACTATAACTCAGCAGCGCTCACTGAGCGTTTCCATAGTGGCCCCGTGACCGAATCGTGTCACACGTCCGTCCAGTTGGGAGCTTTTCCGGAGCTTTTCCAAGGCCCGATGTTGGGCCATTCGGACATCCGCCGGGGTACTGCCGATCGCCTCGGCGGTCTGTTCGGCGGTGAGGCCGCACATCGCGCGCAGGATGAGAACTTCGCGTTCACCATCGGGCAGGACGGAAACGTTGAGCGCGGCGTCGGCACAGCCCGGTTCGCCCTTCAGTTCCTTGGCCACATTTTTCACGGCCATCCGGTAAGTGATTGCCAGCAAGGGTTCTCGCTCGGCAGTCAATGAACGCAGGACAGCGTGCAGTGTCTCTTTGGCGACCAGATCGGCGACGGCGAACGATCCGTCCTGCCGGCCGATCCGAGCACGGCAGTACCGCACCACGACAGGTTTGATCGTCGACACAACGATGTCCCCGAGACTCATGGCGTCTCCCCGCGGATGGTGTGACCAGTCACAGTGATGACTCACCGAAACGCCCTGACTTACGCGACTTTCGGGGTTTTCCAGAAGAAATACCGTGTGTGCCAAGCCGATTTCGAGACGTGTCGGTAATACTCCACTCGGCGCAACGATCACCCTAACGGCCGGATAACTATTAGCCGGAATCGCCGTTACACCGTTGATCTTTGCGCTTGGCTCACCGCCGTGAGGAACAAGTTCGCACTCGCGGTGGTCGGCGTGACCGGCGCAAGCGTGTTGATGGCGTGCTCGAGCAGCGAGTCGAAGTTCGCCGACGAGCTCAAGGCAGCGGGGTTCGGCACGGTGCAGCCGACCACCGAGACGGAGAAGAAGACCAAGAAGGTGGGCACGAAGACGGTCAAGTCGAGTACGAAGGTGCTCGAGGCGGTCGTCCGCGTGAAGGGCTGCGACCTCGAGTTCGAGAAGGTCTCCGGCCAGTCGGGCTACTGGCTGGACGAGCTGCACGTCAACGGCCAGGAGCCGGAGTGGCCCGGCTACCCGGAGAACCTGCGCAGGCAGCAGGTGGAGGCGATGCTGGCCGACTCGAGCCAGAAACCCGCAGGCTTCGCCAGTTGCTACCGGCCCTGACCCACTCACGCGGGCATTGACGCGGGCGGGCTGTCGAACTTGCCCGCCCAAAACAGCTGCGGCTGCCAGGTACCGCGCGGCGAAGCTTGTCGGTGACTCTGGCAGACGAGATGAGCCCGCCTGCTCAAGCCAGAAACCCGCGGGCTTCGCCAGTTGCCACCGGCCCTGACCCATTCACGGCGGGCACTGACCCGCGCGGGGCTGCCAAACATGCGCGCCCAAGACAGCTGCGCGATCGCGCGGATGTCCAGCTTCGGCTAGCAGATACTTCGCGACGAAGCCTGTCTGTGGCTCTGGTAGGCCTCGCCTGCTCAAGCCAGAAACCCGCGGGCTTCGCCAGTTGCCACCGGCCCGCCGAGCCCTGACCCTGTACGTGTGCCCGACCAGGCCGCGATCGACTGGCTGCTGGGATCACCCGACCCGGCGGTCCGGTTGCTGGTCGAACGTGACCTGTTCGGGGTTGCCACTGGCCCGATCAATTCCGGCCCGAGGATCGGGGCACTGTTGTCCGGCGGGCTGGACTGCCATCCCTATACGAAGTGGACCGGTGCGCACTGGCGGCTGGTCTCGTTGACAGAACTCGGCTTCACCGGCCCGACGCCGTTGGCCGACCATGTGCTGGCGTGGGTCACCCGGCTCGAACCGGTCGTGATCGACGGCCTGGTGCGGCGGCACACCTCGCAGGAGGGAAACGCGCTGGCGGCGTGCGTCCAGTTGGGCATGGCACGCGACCCGCGGGTCCGCGGGCTGGCCGAGTCCCTGATCGACTGGCAGTGGCCGGACGGCGGATGGAACTGCGACCCGAAGGCGAGCGGTCGGCGTTCGTCGTTCCATGAAACACTTCCCGCGCTGCACGGGCTGTACACCTACTCGGTGGCCACCGGAGATCGCCGGGCTCGCGGTGCCGCGGACCGGGCCGCGGAGTTGTTGTTGGAACACAGGCTGTTCCGGTCGTCGGCCGGGGACGTGATCAACAAGGCCTGGCTCGCACTGCACTATCCGCCCTACTGGCACTACGACATCCTGCAGGCCTTGCTGGTGCTGTCCAGGATGGGCAAAGGCAACGATCCGCGCACCGCCGAGGCGCTCGATGTGTTGCGCCGCAGGCAAAGGCGCGACGGTTGCTGGCAACCTGGCGGCTACTGGTGGAAGGCCACCGGGCCGTATCACCGCGAGGTCGTCGACTGGGGCCGGAGCGGCCCGAACGAGATGATCACCCTCAACGCATTGCGCGTTCTGTCCCGCTGTGGACAACTCGACGATGTCGATCTTCCGCCCGGCAAAGATGTCAGGGGCACCGGATAGGCTGGATTCGGGGGCCGGAGGCCGCCGAACCCAGCCATATGTCCATCAGCGGCGGGTGAGGAACGCCTGCAGTCCCGCCAGATCGTCCGTGTTGATGTGGTCGACGCCCGCCTTGCGCAGTTCGGTCCAGATCGCCTCGCGCGCGGCGCCCGGCACGTCCGGAGTCGCCCAGAAACGGACCCGCTGCCCGGCCTTGTGGGCCGTGGAAACGATCTGCCGCAGCCGATCCCGTTCAGCCGCGGGGAACTCGCCCACACCGGTCCAGGTGAACAGCTTGGTCCAGTTGTCCGACACCAGCGGCGTCAGCCGGGCATCCGAGCCCGGGCCGAGGTCCGTCGAATCCACGATGCGGCCGTCGTAGAAGGCAACCCTGTGTCGCTGGGACTCCATCAGCGCACGCGGCCGATCCCCCGAGATCACCGCGGTCACCGGCCCGGGAAGCACGAACCCGTTGACATACCTGGTGAACAGGAACGGGTACTGCCGCAGCACCTTGTCCAGCTGCGTGTACGCGGCCACCCCGTTCGTCTTGATGTCGATCAGCAGCTGGAACGCGACCGGCTTGCCCCGGTAGACCTTGCCGTGGTTGGCAAGTACGCGCTTGCGCAACGGCTCGAGGTAGAGCGACTGCAAGGTGCGCTCCGGCGTCAGGTCCTCCGGGTCGTGCCCCACCAGGAGCTGGCCGTCGACCAGGTAGATGTCCGCTTCCACGCTCGTGAACCCGTGGTCGAGCGCGTCGAACAAGGGCCGCGTGTGCTCGTAGTCGTTGTGCGCGTGCGCCTGAGGCAGGGGCCGCACCTGGGTCGCCGATGCGACCGTCGACGCACCGAAGACCAGCGCGAAAACGCTCAGAACCACTGTCAATACCCGCATGCGGATCACCCTAAGCCGGGCTGAACCGCTAATACGTGAACTCCGGGGTAATACTCAGCGGGCTCGCCAGCGCTCGATGATCGCGGGCATCTCGGCCATCACGTAGCCGTAGAAGTCGCGCATGTTGACCAGCCTGCGCCCGGCGACACTGTCCTCGCCGGACTCCTTGATGCCCCGATCGGCCGCTTCGAACACCGCGTTGAGGGACTGGTTCTGCGCGGACATCAGCTGGACCCACGCGTCGTCGCGGAACCGGAAGTGTTCACGCCTGCTGCCCGGCGCGGGCACCCGCTCGATCAGCCCGGAGTTGGTCAGCGCCTTCAGGGCGGTCGACACCGTGCCCGGACTGATCACGAGCCACTCGCAGAGCTCGCCCGCGGTCACCGTCTCCTGGTCGGCGAACAGCAGTGCCGCCATCACGCGCGCGGTCATCCGCTGCATTCCGTTGCTGGTCAGAACCAGTGCGAGCCGCTCAGCGGCTTCCGTCATGCCGGCCATGACGGGATCTTAACGCTTCCCAATATTTCGAAATCTCAGAAAACTGGATACAGTCAGGCCATGTCCGTCATCGAGGTGCACGACCTCACGTTCACGTACCCCGGCAGCGCCGAGCCCGCCGTGCGCGGCATGGACTTCAGCGTCGGCGCCGGGGAGATCTTCGGCTTTCTCGGCCCGAGCGGCGCCGGTAAGTCGACCACGCAGAAGGTCCTCATCGGACTGCTCACCGGGCATGGCGGCGATGTCTCCGTGTGGGGCAAGGACCCTGCGGCCTGGGGGCAGGACTATTTCCGGCGCGTCGGCGTGTCGTTCGAACTGCCGAACCTGTACCGGAAGCTGACCGCGCTGGAGAACCTGCGGTTCTTCGCCGATCTGCACGGCGGCACCACCCGCGATCCCATGGAACTGCTGGATCAGGTCGGGTTGGTCCAGCACGCCGACACCCGCGTGGCGAAGTACTCCAAAGGCATGCAGATGCGGCTGGTGTTCATCCGGGCCTTGTTGCACGACCCTGACCTGTTGTTTCTCGACGAGCCGACCTCAGGCCTCGATCCGGCCAACGCACGGATCGTCAAGGACATGATCCTGGCCGAAAAGGCCCGCGGTAAGACCGTTTTCCTGACCACGCACGACATGCACTGCGCCGAGGAACTGTGCGACCGGGTCGCGTTCGTGACCGACGGCCGGATCGCCGTTCTCGGAACGCCGTACGAGCTGAAACTGCGGCGCAGCCAACGGCTGGTGCGGGTGGCGTATCGCGGAACCAGCAAGGATTTCCCGATCGACGGGCTCGCGAACGACCCGGCGTTCCTGCAACTGTTGCGCACCGAGCACATCGAGACCATGCACAGCCAGGAAGCGTCGCTCGACGACATCTTCGTCGAGGCCACCGGCCGGAGCCTGACATGAGCCGGTTCGCGGTCGCGTTGCGCACGGAATTCCTGCTGCAGCGGCGTTATCGGCTGTTGCACGCCGGGATCCTGTCCGGCGTGCTCTGGCTGGCGATGCTCCTGCCGATGCGGTCGGACATCCGCTCAATGGTCGAGCCGTACGTGCTGCTCGGCGACCTGACCATCGTCGGCTTCTTCTTCATCGCGGGCGCGGTGTTCTTCGAGAAGGACGAACGCACCTTGCACGCCCTGGTCAGCACTCCGTTGCGGTTCACCGAATACCTGGCGTCCAAAGTGGTCTCGTTGACGGCACTCTCGGTCGGGCTGGCGGTCTTTGTCGCGGTCGCGACGCATGGGCTGGGCTTCCGGATCGCGCCACTGTTGCTCGGGGCCGTGCTGGGGACCGTGATCATGTTGCTGGTCGGTTTCCTGTCCGCGCTGCCGTTTCATTCCGTCAGCGACTGGTTCATGCCCGCTGTGCTGCCGATCGCGGTGTGCAACCTGCCCGTGTTGTCGTATTCCGGGCTGTGGGACACGCCTTTGCTGTACGTGATCCCGACGCAAGGGCCGCTGTTGCTGTTCGGCGTCGCCTTCGACCAGAAGACGATCTCGTTCTGGCAGGCGGGTTACGCCGTTGTCTACCCGATCCTGTTCGCGGCCGGCCTGTGGCTGCTGGCGCGCCGGACGTTCGACAAGTACATGGTCAGGGGTGCCTGATGTTCGCTGTGTTCGCGCGCAACGATCTGCGCGGTGTCGGCCGGGACTCGTTGCTGGCCGGGTTGTTGTTGGCCCCGCTGGTGTGGATCGCGCTGGTCCGGTTCGTCACACCGATGGTCGCGGACAGCTACGACATCGACCTGACGCCCTACTATCCAGTCATCCTGACCGGGTTCCTCCTGTTGACCAGTGCCATCGTCCCCGGTGGACTGATCGCGCTGCTCGTGCTCGACGAACGAGACGCAGGCACGCTGGTCGCGTTGAAGACCACACCCGTCCCGCTTCGGACCTACATCGCCTATCGCGCGACTATCGCGGTCGTACTGGCCACCGTGTTCGTCGTCGGCACGATCAGCGCGAGCGGGTTGTTGCCCGCCGATCTGATCCTGCCGCTGATCCCGATCGGCGTGCTGACCGGATTGTCCGCATTGGTGATCTGCCTGACCATGCTGGCCTTCGCGCACAACAAAGTCGAGGGAATCGCGGTGATCAGGGGCCTCGGCATCCTGGTCGCCGGGCTGCCGCTGATCCCGTTCTTCCTGGACTCGGACTGGCAGCTGCTGTTCAGCCTGATCCCGACCTACTGGCCGGCCAAGGCGTTCTGGGTGGCGTGGGAGCACGGCACCTGGTGGCCCTACCTGACAGTCGGAACGGTGTTTCACTTACTGTTGACATGGCCATTGTGTCGACTTTTCACAAAAGGCGTGAGCTGACAGTGATCGCTCTGTTACAGTCGCGCGCATGATCACGCGGCTCGGCAGCCTGCGCACGGCCATCGCGGTGGCCACCGGCATCGCCACCCTCTACATGGGACTTGTCGTCTTCAACAACGTGTTCGACTTCCCGACCAACCGGGCGTTCGTCGAGCACGTGCTGGCGATGGACACCACGTTCAAGTCCGAGAACACGATGTGGCGCGCGATCACGAGCCCGACGTTCGCGCTGATCGCGTACGGCGCGATCATCATCTGGGAGGCGCTCACCGCGATCGTCCTGGGCATCGGGTTCGTGCTGGGGGTCCGGAACAACGACCGCGCCCGTTCCTACGGCACGGTCGGATTCCTGATGATGATGTTGTTGTTCGGCGCGGGTTTCATCGCCATCGGCGGTGAGTGGTTCGCGATGTGGCAGTCGCAGCAGTGGAACGGCCTGCAGCCCGCCACGTTCAATTTCCTGATCGCGTCGGCCGGCCTGATCCTCACCCGGTTGCCTGAACGTTCGCAACCGTGACTTAGCCGTCCGCCTGCGAACTTCGCTTGGTGGCCAACAACAGAACCATGTAGGCCCGCTTGATTGTGTTGTGGGCCAAGTGGATGCTGTGCTGATGACGCGCGCGACGCCGCCCCCATTACCGCCGATCGGTCCACGCTCGTACGACAGCGAGATGCCCAACGCGTCTCGGATGTACGACTACTACCTCGGCGGTGCGATGAACTTCACCGCCGACCGCGAGCTGGCGGAACGCGCCAAGACCGTGCTGGCGTGCACACCGTCTTTGGCCCGGTTGAACCGATCCTGGCTGCGGCGGGTGGTGAACGTCTGCCTGGACGAGGGAATCGACCAGTTCCTCGACCTCGGTTCGGGAATTCCCACCGTGGGCAACGTGCACGAGATCGTCCAGCACCGCAGCCCCGACGGCCGCGTGATGTACGTGGACTACGACGCGACAGCCGTCACTCACGCGCGAAAGCTGTTGAAAGGTAACGAAAACGCCGGGATCCTGCACGCCGACATCCGGGATCCGGACACGGTTCTGCAAGCGCCGGAAGTCCGTTCCCTGCTGGACTTCACCCGGCCGATGGGCCTGCTGATGGTCGGGATCCTGTTGTACGTCGGCGAAGAGTACGACCCGGCCGGACTGGTGGCGACCTATCGTGACGCCTGCGCGCCAGGCAGCCTGTTACCCATCTCGGTGATCACGACGCAGATCGTGGCCGAACATGATCCGGTGACACACAAGCAAATCCTCGACCTGATCGCGGTGTACGACGACGCCAGCGAACAGATCCACCCCTGGACTCCTGACGATCTGCGGTCCTGGTTCGCCGGGATGGACTTGCTGGAACCCGGGATCACGATCCTGCCGGCATGGCGGCCGGACGGCTCGTTGGAGTCGGACAACGACAGCGAGGCGCGGCTGCTCGGCATCGGCGGCATGGGACGGGTCCGGGGCCCCGCGAACGAGGCCCCGGCCTAGCGAACACTTATCGGTTGAGGACCTTCACCGGCAGCTCCACCGTCCGATCGAAGATCTCCTGCAGCGCCGGGTTCGGCTCCGCGGCCGCGCTCAGCAGGCTGCGCGGCAACGGAACCGCCTTGCCGTCGAGCGGGCCCTTGACCTCGTAGACCGAGCCGTCCTCAGGCAGCGGCGCGGTGCCACAGATCTCGTTGCGCCCAGGCACTTCCCCGTTGAACAAGAACCTGTCACCGAACTGCTGCACACACGTGGACGGGCCGCTGATGTACTGCCCGTGCTTGCCCTCGTCGTCGACCGACACGAGGCGCGCGGCGTGCGCGATGTCCTTGTACGTCCGCCATGCGCCTTCGTACGCGGTCTGCGGGTCGATCTCGCTGTGTATCAACAGCATCCGCGGCGCGCCTTTCAGGTCCAGGTTGCGGTCCTGCGGCGGGTACGGCCAGAACGCGCACATCGGCACGCCGTTGAGATAACCGGCCCACGGGTTCTGCCTGGTCATCCGATCGGCCTCACGGGTGTAGAACCTCGGGTCCTTGTTCCACACGGTGTCGTTGCAGCGCACAGTGGTGGAAATGGCGCCGATGTTCACGACTCCATCAACCGCGGCGGTTACGTCGAGGTCGTACCGCGCCTTGATCTCCGCGAGGGTGTCGTACGCCTGCAACGCGGGAGCGAGCCTGCCCCATGCCCGTTCCACGTGCGCCACCTGGACCGTGGCGACGGGTGCCTTGCCCAGCTCGTCGTGCACCAGGATGTCGATCAACGCGCGGATGAACCGGCGGTTGTTGCCGATCACGCCGAGGACGTTGAAGTCCAGGTCGTGCGGGCGGACCTGGGTGAGCCCGGCCCTGTGCAGCTCACCGATCCTGCCGCGGATGGTGTCGTACGTCCGCTGCACCTGCTGGGCGGTGGTGCCCAGGTGTCCGGTGATCTGGTCGGCGTGCCGGGCGATCCACGGCTTGAACTGCGTGTCGAACCGGCGCTGGTAGGACCACGGGTCGAAGTTGACGTTGTCCCACTGCGTGTGGGTCCAGTCCATGTTGGAGTCCAGCACGAACCGGCCGACGCGCTGCGGGTACGTGTCGGCGTACCAGCCGCCCAGCCACGTTCCGTAGCTGTACCCGATGAAGTTCAACAGCCTGTGACCGAGCAGCGCGCGCAGGAACTCCATGTCGTACACGGTCTGCTGGCTGCTGACGAACCGGCCGAACTCCGTGGCCGCGCAGGCCTTGGCCTGCAGCTGCGCCTCGGCGATCTCGGTGCGGTGCGTCTGTTCGTTGCGGACGCGGTAGTCCGGGGTGGTGGGCAGTGCGTCCAGTTCCTCCTGCGTGGTCAGGCACCGCAGCGCCTCACTCTTGCCGAAGCCACGCGGATCGAACCCGAGCAGGTCGAAGTCCTGGAACATCTGCGGCCGGGACGTCGCGAGCCGGGCGGTCAGATCAAGGCCAGCGCCCCCAGGGCCACCGGGGTTGCTGGTCAGCAGGCCGCGGACCGGGCCGGTGGCCTTGCTGTGCGCGATCGCCACCGAGATGTCCGGGTGCGCGCCCGGGTTGTGCCAGTCCATCGGCACCTTGACCGTGGCGCAGTTGGTCGTCGGCGCCTGCGGGTAGGACTCCTTGATCTTCGCGTCGAACGAACAAGGCGCCCACTGGATCGGCTGGTCGAGGTACCGCTGCGGAATGACCGGGTTCTTCGGCTCGGCAGGCTGCCTGTCCGGCAGGGCTGCGCTCGGCGTGGCGAGCACCGTAAGTGCCATGGCGGTACACGCCATAGTGGTCACTAAGACACGTAATGGAGCCATGCGGTAGTCCCTATCTCACTGACAGCGAACGCGGCAGGGCCACACGTCTTAATTTCGCGCACGCCCTTGCGCGATGGAAGGATCGCGGTGTGGAACAACGCACCATCGGCCGACTCGGCCGTGACGTCTCGGTGATCGGCCTCGGCACATGGCAACTCGGCGCGGACTGGGGTGAAGTCAGCGAGTCCGACGCGCTGGCCGTCCTCGACGCGGCGGTGTCATCCGGCGTGACCTTCCTGGACACGGCGGACGTCTACGGCGACGGCCGAAGCGAACAGATCATCGCCAAATACATCGCGGGCCGCACGGACCGCCCGTTCGTAGCGACCAAGATGGGTCGCCGAGTGGCACAGGAACTACGCAACTACACGCTGGCCAATTTCCGCGCCTGGACAGACAGGTCCCGCAAGAACCTCGGCATGGACGTACTGGACCTGGTCCAACTGCACTGCCCACCACCATCGGTGATCTCATCGGACGAGGTGTTCGACGCCCTCGACACCCTCGTCGCCGAACAGCGGATCGCCGCTTACGGCGTGAGCGTGGAGACGTGCGCGGAGGCTCTAGCGGCGATCGCGCGGCCGGGCGTCGCGACGATCCAGATCATTTTGAACGCTTTCCGGCGTAAGCCTCTGGAGGAGGTCCTGCCCGCGGCGGCGGCTGCTGGCGTTGGGATCATCGCTCGGGTGCCGTTGGCTTCGGGTTTGTTGTCCGGGAGGTACCGGGCCGACACGACTTTCCCGGAGAACGACCACCGCAATTACAACCGGCATGGCGAGGCTTTCGACGTCGGGGAGACGTTCTCGGGCGTGGACTATGCGACTGGTGTTCAGGCCGCACAGGAGTTTTCGGGTCTTGCTCCGGCGGGTGTTACTCCGGCTCAGTTGGCTCTGCGGTGGGTTGTGCAGCAGCCGGGGGTTAGCACTGTGATTCCGGGTGCCCGGAATGTGGCGCAGGCTCAGGCCAATTCGGCTGCGGCCGATGTGGCTCCTTTGTCCGTGGAAACCCTTGCGGCTGTTGAGGACCTGTACGACAAGCGGATCCGGGCTCTGGTCCACGACAAGTGGTGATCGAGCTCTGGCTGAACTTAGGACAGCCCCCGCTCAGCGGGGGTTCGTCCTAGGTGCGGCTTGTGCTTGGGATGAAGCGGAGCCCGTTCAGCTTGAATTCCCCCTTTGTTTGGGGCGCGGGCATACTTCTGTCTAACGGAACCACGGTGCGTCAAGAGGTCGGTGTCGCTGTCGCTCGAACTGGTCCCGTTTGGCCGACCTCCTGACATCCCGTGATTGTCTTCGACCAGGCCATACCGGAGGGAACACCCGCGAAGCCACCCCTGTGCTGCCGTATAGAAAGCGCCACTGTGCTGCCGCACAGGCAAAAGCACCCGTGTGCCTGCCGCACCGGAAGACAGAACACCCCAGTGCTGCGCGCCGGAAATCACCCGTCACACCCGGACACGCCCAGCCGCGACTTCCCTTGTCGCACCAAAGGGATCACCCGCAAATCTGTTTGTCCACAACCCGCTGGTAACCCCTTTGACCAGCCCATATGCCCGATAGACTGGCCCAGGGCCGTCCCCCCGGGAGTGGCGGGGGATGCCAGGCCATCGGCGAGACAAACCCCGCGTTCCGCGGAACACATTTCACATCCCACGATTCCGTAGGCTGTTCGCGACGGACCTCGTGAACAACGGGTGCCCCAGCAGGCCCCGAGGGCGATCCCCGATGCATTGTGGGACGAGTTGTTCGCCGCGATGGGCTGTGACCGCGATCGGGCGCTGCTGGAGTTCTATGTCAGCTCAGGCGCGCGGGCCAGCGAACTGTTGGGCGTGACGCTGGAGGACATCGACTGGGCCGGCCAGTTGCTCTACGTCGTGTCCAAGGGGCAGCCGGCTGCGCCAGCCGGTGCCGGCATCGCCGGACGCTTTCCGTTACCTGGGGCCGCTATCTGGCCGCCGACGGCCTGCCATCCCCAGGGCAACCTGTATGGCGGACTCGGCGTGGCGAGCCCCGCCCGCTGACCTACTGGGCAATGCGGCGGGTGCTGCAGCGCGCCAACGAGGAGCTGGGCACCAACCATACCGCCGCTGACGCCGGGCAGATCCAGCAGGTCGTGCGGGACGTCTGCCCGGGCGGTCCCGACGCGGTCCGGCGGCGTGCGCGCGGCGCCCGGTTCAGGCTGGAGCACCTGGCCGGCTTCCCTGGGCAGAGCTGGCAACAGCGTTGGGAGGCCAGTGGCCTGAATGAGCGGGGACGCCCCGTGACCGCGGTGCGGGGCAAGCAGGCCGAGCGCGACGAGATCTGCGTCGGCACGGCCTGCCTGTTCAGTCTCCGAGTGATCCGGCCGTCGTTGCAGGCGTTTCGGTCGACCAGGTTCCTCCGCTACGGCGAGCGGTTCCTCACCGCCCAGTGCGACCCGCTGCTGGAGGAGTTCTGGATGCGCGTCCAAGACACCGTGGTGCATCCGCTGCACCACGGCTCGGCGCTGTTCGACACCACGGCGGCGTTGACGACGCAGGGCATCACGCTGGCCGACCTGACGCCCGAGTCGTTCCTGCACTACGTGTGGGAGACCCGGGACCACGGCTTGACGCTCAAGGGCCGCGGCGACAACGGTCGCGGCCAGTTCCCTGGGCAGCTGGCCTGGCAGGTGCTGCACGACATGGGTCACTTCCCCTCCGGCACCCCGGCGACGCTGCCGCACGGTCGAGGAACTGGTCGACCGCTACGACATCCGCCACCAGGGCGTCCGGCAACTGCTGCTGGACTACCCGCAACGGCGGGAACCCGAAATGGACTATTCCACTTTGGACCAGCTGTCCCGCTCGCTGGCGGGCTTGTTGTGGGCCAAGATCGAGGCCCTCGCCCCCGGCCAGCCGGACTTGCGGATCGACGCCGATCTCTATAGGCGGTGGCGCGAGGCGCTGGGCACACATCAGGACGGCCACAAGCAGCGCGAGGAGTTCGAGCACATCCTGCGCTCGGTGCGCTCCTTCTACACCGACCTGCACAGCTGGGCCGTCGAGGAACCCGAGAAATGGGCGCCATGAGCGGACGGGTTGCCCTGCGAAAACCATTGGTGAACCGACTTGCTCCGCTGATGTACTGATGTGCCACCGTGAGTCTGCCGCGTGACGGAGGTAGTAGTTGTGACGGGTTATGACGCGCTTGCCGAGGTGTACGAGTGGCTCATCTCCGATGCGAAGCTGGCTCCGGCCGAGTTCGCTGCGTCGTTCGATGATGTCCTCAGTCTCCTGCCGTCGAACGCCCACGTCCTCGATTGTTCGTGCGGAACCGGACAGTTGGCGGTTGGCCTCGCCGGTCTTGGCATCCAGGTTGTCGCGACTGACGCCAGCGAAGCGATGGTTCGTCGGACTGCGGAGTTGTCTGAGGAGTTCGGGGCATCTGTCCGGACAGTGCGGGCAGACTGGGAAGAGTTGCCCGACCATTTCGATGACGTCACCTTCGACATGGTGTTCTGCGTTGGCAACTCGCTGCACCATGCCGTCGGCGCGAGAGGCAGGGTTGCTGCTCTGGAGTCGATGTCACGGCTTCTGCGCCGTGGCGGGCGCTTGGTGCTCACCTCCCGCACGTGGGAACTCGTGAGGGCCAAAGGTTCCCGACTGGACATCAGTGACCGACTCGTCCGCCGGAACGGTCGCGAAGCCGTCGTGGTCTACCGCTGGGAGATTGCACCGCTTTGGCAGGAGGAGCACCACATCGAGATTGCGGTCGCGCAAGTTGATGAGACTGGGTCGGTTCTTGTCCGCTCGGAACTGCTGTCGTGCTGGCCCTACCGATACGACGAACTCGAAGTCGAGTTGCACCGGGTCGGACTTCGGATGGAAATGAGCACGTTCAACCCTGAGGCCGAGAACTACATGGTGGTGGCGAGCAAGGTATAGACAACGGGCTCACAGTCCCTGGCCGGACCGTGCGGTTGCTCGCAGAAGGCTTGCGCTGTCTCATCGGCAATAGCGGATGTTCCGAAGCGCTATCGGTGCGTGCCCGCTGATGGACGGCGAGCGGGTCGAGTTCCCCTACGAAGAGGGGCCCAGCAGGACAGCTTCCGCTTCGAAACAGCCCGCGTACGCACACTTTGACAACCGGATCCAAGATCAAGTTGGACAAGTGCGGAGAAACTTCGACAAGTGCAAGGTCGAACTCGGCTCCTGCGGCCGCCCGTACGGGACGAGCTGTCAGCATGAGCACGCTTGCCTAACCGAAATGATCTTGGTCGACGATCCTGTCCCTGCCCCGCTCGGTGCTCACGGACGGTGACTGATGCGGATTCTGGAATGGTGTCGCTGGGCGTGTCGCCCGGGGAACCGCTGAGGCGGTCTGCCCACGCTCGACTGACTGGCCGCGGACAACGACCTGAACAGTCGCAGACCGCGCCGGCACGTACCCGACCTGCCGTTGCTTCACCTCACCACGCAGAGCAGGATGGCCGCCATAAACCCTCGTCCGCGGCCGCCCACCGTACGGGCGCGCGTCCTCCAGCGCGCAGAATTCTCCGCGCGTTCGGCGTGGGTCGCAGGAAGCCCCGACCGGCTGGCGCCACCGCTGCGTGGGCACTATGAGGCTTGCTGGGTGACGCGAGCGAGGACGGTCTGGTGCAACGCTGGGGTCTGCACTCCCAATCTGCTCAGGACGTGAATCGCGACCCCTTCGTGTTCGGCGAGGAGGCCGAGCAGCAGGTGCCCGGTGTCGATGTGCTGGTGCCCGAGAGCCTGCACCTCCTGCATCGTCCGTTCGAATATGATTTTGGCGCGTGGGGTGAAGGTGAAGCCTGGCCGAGGGAAACGGAAGGCGCCAGGACCGAAATTGTCGTCGGCTCGACGCTGGATTTCGGCAACATCAATACCGATCGAGGACAAGGCGTCCTTGGCCGCCTGACCGCCGGTTGAGGGGATCCCTTTCTCGGTCAGCAGTCGGACGGTCTCCTCGCGCACCTGCTGCGGCGCAATGCCGTGCTCGCGGAGCAGCTCGCTGGCCACGCCTGGGGTGCTGACCAACCCGAGCAGCAGGTGCTCGGTGCCGATGGAGTCGTGCCCCATGGCGAGAGCTGCATCCTCGGATGCCGTGACCGCCTGCTTGGCCTGTTCGGTGAGTCGTTCCAACACCGTTAGTTCTCCTTGCCAGTCAGTTTGCGCCGGGCCGCGTGTTTCTCGTGGACGGTTTGCCTGCTGACCTGCAGTGCTGACGCGATGTTTTGCCATGTCCAGCCTTGATTACGGGCGTTGTCCACGTGCAGGCGTTCCAGTTCGTCCAGTAGTCGCCGCAGCGCGGCAACGGCTTGCAGCCCGACGGCAGGGTCCTCGTTGGTGACCCGCATGGCCAGTGCGCTAGCCGTCGATTCCTCAGCACTCACGCTGTCAGGGTCTCCTGACACACGACCCGTGTCAAGATATCCTGACAAAGTGATCTTGGCCATCCGTGGTCGAAGGACCCGGTCCTGTCCCGTCCACCCATTCACGGACGGCGACTGGCATGGATTCCGGAATGGTGTCCCCCGGGTTTGTCGCCCACGGAGCCGCTGAGGCGGTCAGCCCGCACTCGACCGTCCGGTCGAGGGTCGGATGTCGGGCATGCCGAGGTGGACGGTCGCATTGCGAGCAGTGCGCATGGCCTCGAGTTTCTGGGCCGCGGCGGCCATGGTGGTCTCGATCGCGGCGACTTCTCCCAACCAGCCCTGCTCTTTGGCTTCCCGCAGGCGGTCGACGAGGTTGACGTGGATCTCCCTCCAAACGCGGCATCTGGCCGGGATCAACCCGAAGAAGCGGGCATCTGACGTCCCGTTCACCGAAATAGTGGGGGACGTTCTGGGCTCTTCTCGATGTCAACGGATAGTGACTGTCCATCCTGTCGAGGCCCCTTCTTGGAGCCAGAGGTCACTGCGCGTAACAGCTCGATCTGCTGTCATCTCGGTCGTCGATCACGCGGCGCGCGGAGGTATGCATTGCAGAGCACGGCACAACGGTCCGGGATGTCGCGAACCTGGTGGTGCCCAGGGTCGGCCGGGTGGAGGAGACCGGCGACAGGTCGATGCCGTTTCGGCTCCTCGACGACCACGGCCAAGGAACTGCGTGACTTCCTCACCTCGCGCCGCGCTCTCGCCCGAGGACGTGGGCCTGCCCGGCGCCACCACGGCGCGGCGACTCAAGGGGCTGCGCCGCGAGGAGGTCGCGAGCCTCGCAGGCGTGAGCGTCCACTACTACGTCAAGCTCGAACAGGGCCGCGTCGGCAACGTGTCCGGCCAGGTGGTCGACGCCGTCGCCAGGGCGCTGCGGCTCGACGACGTCGAGACCCGCTACCTGCGTTCGCTGCTGAACACCGACGCCGGCCGCGGCCGCGCGGCCACGCCGGTGCGGCCCCGGCCCGCGCTGCAGTCGATGATCCGCGCGATGGACGTGCCCGCGGTCATCCACGGCCCGCACCTCGAGGTGCTCGGCATCAACCACGTCGGCAAGGCGCTGCTCGACGACTTCGAGGCGATGCCGGCGGCGGAGCGCAACACCGCCCGGTGGATGTTGCTGAACCCGCGGGCTCCGGCGAGGACGAAGCTCTGTCCCGCATCGTCGGCGACCTGAGCACCCGGTCACCGGAGTTCGCGGCGATGTGGGCGGACTACCGGCTTTCCGAGCACCAGCACGGTGTGAAGCGGTTCTTCCACGAGGCCGTCGGCGACATGCGACTCAACTGGCAGACGCTGCACCTACCCGACAGCTGGACCGCCAACCCGGCCACGACGACGAACCCACATGAGCACCACCGCCTGACGCGCACGGCATCGCTCGTGCACAAGCCGCTGAGCCTGCTCCGCAACTGGATGCCGTACTCGGGCCCGTCGTTCACGAGCCAGGTCATCTGCGCCAGCCCCGAAAACAGGCACAGTCTGACGGCTGCTGCGGCGTGTCGCCTTGCTTAGTGCAGAGAAGTTTTAAGCGGTCGCGACGTGGCGTTGGACGGGCCAACGCCACGTCGCGATCACATCAAAGGGCCTGGGCCAGGCGGTCGGCCAGCAGGCGGGTGAAGCGCGGAGCGTCGGCGAGTTCGCCGCCCTCGGCCAGAAGCGCGATGCCGTACAGCAGTTCCGCGGTCTCGGCCGCGCCTTCCTTGTTCTCCTCGTGGGCCTTGCGCAGGCTGGTGACCAGGGCGTGGTCTGGGTTGAGTTCGAGGATTCGCTTGATCGGCGGGAGTTCCTGGCCCATCGCGCGGTACATCTTCTCCAGCGTCGGCGTCACGTCGTTCGCGTCGCCCACGATGCACGCCGGTGACGTCGTCAGCCGCGAGGACAGCCGGACCTCTTTGATGTTGTCCTTCAACGTCTCCGTCATCCAGGACAGCAGGTCCGCGAAGTCCTTCGAGCGTTCTTCACTAGCGGCGTCGGACAGGTCCACCTGGCCCTTGGCGATGGACTGGAACTGCTTGCCGTCGAACGCCGGCGCCGCGCTGACCCACATCTCGTCGACCGCGTCGGTGAGGATCAGCACCTCGTAGTCCTTGGCCTTGAAGGCCTCCATGTGCGGCGAGTTCTCGATGATCGTGCGCGACGCACCGGTCAGGTAGTAGATGTGCTCCTGACCTTCCTTCATTCGCGAGACGTAGTCCTTCAGCGACGTCGGCTCGTCGGAGTGCGTCGAGGCGAACGCGCAGATCTCCAGGATTGCGTCGCGGTTGTCGTAGTCGTTGACCAGGCCTTCCTTGACCGCCGCGCCGAATTCCTGCCAGAACGTCTTGTATTTCTCCGCGTCCGAGGAGGCCATCGTCTTGATGGTCGAGAGGATCTTCTTCACCAGTCGACGGCGCATCAGCTGGATCTGACGGTCCTGCTGGAGGATTTCCCGCGACACGTTCAACGACAGGTCCTGGGCGTCGACAACGCCTTTGACGAACCGCAGGTATTCCGGCATCAGCGCTTCGCATTCATCCATGATGAACACACGCTTGACGTACAACTGGGGACCGCGCTTGCTTTCCCGCATGAAGAGATCCAGCGGCGCGCGCGACGGGATGAACAGCAGCGCTTGGTATTCGAAGGTGCCTTCGGCCTGCATCTGGATGATCTCGAGCGGATCGGTCCAGTCGTGGCTGATGTGCCGGTAGAACTCTTTGAACTCGTCCTCGGTCGCCTCGTCCTTCGACCGCGCCCACAGCGCCTTCATCGAGTTGATCGTCTCGAATTCGGTGGTGGTCTCGCCGTCCGTGGTCTTTTCGACCTTGAGCCGGACCGGCCAGGTGATGAAGTCCGAATAACGCCGGACGATCTCCCTGAGCTTGAACTCGGCCGTGTAGTCGAAAAGATGGTCTTCGTTGTCCTCCGGCTTGAGGTGCAGGATCACCGAGGTGCCCTGTGGGGCGTCGTCGACCGCTTCGATCGTGTACGTACCCTCGCCCTGCGACTCCCACTTGGTGCCCTCGGTCTCGCCTGCTTTCCTGGTCACCAGGGTGACCTTGTCGGCGACCATGAAGCTGGAGTAGAAACCGACACCGAACTGGCCGATCAGATCGGCCGAATTCTCCTTCGACTCCTTGAGTTTGCGCAGCAGTTCCGCGGTCCCAGATTTCGCGATCGTGCCGATCAGGTCGACGACCTCGGCCCGGGACATCCCGATCCCGTTGTCGCGAATGGTGAGCGTGCGCTGGTCTTTGTCCGCTTCGAGCTCGATGCGCAGATCATCGGTGTCCGCCTGCAGATCTTTGTCCTGGAACGCGGCCAGCCTGACCTTGTCGAGCGCGTCCGAGGCGTTGGAGATCAGCTCACGCAGGAAGATGTCCTTGTTCGAGTAGATCGAATGGACCATCAACTGCAGCAGCTGGCGTGCCTCGGCCTGGAACTCGAGCGTTTCCATCTGGGTGTCCACTCCCCCATTATCTCGTGCGTCCGCGCTGCCCGGAACGCTGGGCGTCCCGGGCAGCGGGACATGGTCGTTATCAGGCTTTACGACAGGTGAAACTGTCAGCCGAATTGGGATCGCCGCCGATGTACTTCGGCACCAACGGATACAAGCACAGGTTACGGCTCGCCCTTCCGTCGGCCGTCCGTGCGGGCAGCGTCTCCGGGGCCTTGCCCTTTTCGACCCAGTCGACGACCGCCGCGAGCGGGTCGATCGGCGCCGCGCCCGGGCCACCGAAGCAGTGGTCGACGCCCGGGGCGAGGAACACGCGGTAGAAGTCGTTCACGTTGCCCGTCCGACGAGCGACGCGCTCCCGGTAGTCGACCGTGCCCTGGTACGGGATCAGCGCGTCGTCGGTGCCGTGCCAGGTGACGATCTTGCCGCCTGACCTGCGGAACGCCGACAAGTCGGGGTCATCGGCGCCGATGATCGAGTTGTACCGCACCTGTGAGGCTACGAAGTTGCGGTAGTACTCGGCGTAAGACATCTTGGTCACGTCGTACTGCGGGTTCTGCTTGATGAAGTACTGCACCCAGGTCGCGCTGATCTCGAACGGCACCGGCCCGGCGGTCCACTCGAGGTCCGCGCCCTTGTTGAAGCCGAACCAGCCGCGTGGACCGTTCCAGATCTTGCGGACGACCTCGGCATCGGCCCGCGAGATGGTGACTTCCTGGCCCTCGCAGACGATCTTCGTGCCGATCAGGTCCGCCGGGTTGTAGCGGCACGTCCTCGGGTCGTTGATCACCCGGTCGGCCACGCCGTCGATCTTGTCGCACGCGTCGACCGCGGCCTTCTCGAACGCGTCGAGCTCGCACGAGGTCAGCCGGTTCTTCTCTTCGTTCTGCACGACCTGCGCCCACAGGTTCGCCACGATGAACCGGTCCCAGTTGATGGCCGGCGCGACCGCGTTGATGCCGTCGTAGTCGTCCGGGAAGCTCTGGGCGTTCTCCATGCCCTGGCGCCCGCCGGTCGAGCAGCCGTTCCAGTACGAATACTTCGGCGCGCGGCCGTAGTACTGGGTGGTGACGGCCTTTCCGACAACCGCCATGTCGTGCAGGGAGCGTGACGCGAAGTTCTTCAACAGCTCCTTGTTGACGTTGCCGTTCTCGTCCAACGCCCAGCTGGCCGGACTCATTGGGTTGGCCTCGACCCCGCCGTCGGTCGTCGCGACCGCGTAGCCGAGTTTGACCTGGGTGGCCATGTCGGCGTCCCAGCCGCCCATCGAGTAACCACCGCCGCCGAGGCCCTGGAACCGGCCGGTCCAACGGGAAACCGGCAGCCACACCTTGACCGCGACCTTGTCACCCGCGCCCGGATGCGTGAGCATCACCGTCACAGCGCAGTACGGCGGGACGTCGGTGACGGGTGGGATCGGATAACCCGGCGGCCATTCGACGGTCCCGCCGGGTTTCTCGGCCGCGGTGACCGAAACGACCTCCGCGCCGGGCACGCTGAGCTTGCCCACAGCGCAGTCCTGCGCCGCGGACGCGGACACCGGCGTACTGATCATGACTGTCGCGGAAGCAAGCGCCACCATGGCGCCGAAAAGTCGTCTCATCACGCTCCCCAGTTCTGTCTGTGACTCACCGCACCTTACTCAGCCGCGACGGCAGGTGAAGCTGTTCGCGGAGTTCGCGTCGCCGCCGATGTACTTCGACACCAACGGGTACAGGCACAGGTTCCGGGTGGCCGAACCGTCCAAGGTCCGGGCGGGCAGCGTCGCCGGGGCCTTGCCCTTCTCGACCCAGTCGACGACCGCCGCGAGCGGGTCGATCGGGATCGCGCCCGCACCACCGAAGCAGTGGTCCACGCCAGGCGCGAGGAACACACGGAAGTAGTCGTTCACGTTGCCCGTCCGGCGAGCGACGCGCTCCCGATACTCCACGGTGCCCTGGTACTGGATCACGGAGTCGTCGGTGCCGTGCCAGGTGATCATCTTGCCGCCCGAGCTCCGGAAGGCTGACAGGTCCGGATCCTCGGTGCCGATCAGCTTGTCGTAGCGAGCCCGAGCTTCGGTGAAGGCCTTGTAGTAGTCGGCGTACGACATCGTGGTCACGTCGTACCGCGGGTTCTGTTCGATGAAGTACCGCACCCAGTGCGCGCTGAGCTCGAACCCCGTCGGTCCGCCGACCGCGCTGAGGTCCGTTCCCCTGTTGAAGCCGTACCAGCCGCGGGCGCCTTCCCAGATCTTGCGGATGACCTCGGCGTCGGCGCGCGAGATGGTCACTGCCTGACCGTCGCAGTCGATCTTCGTGCCTACCAGGTCGTACGGGTTGTAGTGGCACTTCCGTGGGTCGTTGATCACGCGGTCCGCGACATTGTCAATCTTGTCGCACGCGTCGACCGCGGCCTTCTCGAACGCGTTGAGCTCGCAGTCCGTCAGCTGGTTGCGCTCCTCGTTCTGCACGACCCGTGCCCACAACCCACCGACGGCGAAACGGTTCCAGTTGATCGCGGGCGCCATGGCGTTGATGCCGTCGTAGTCGTCCGGGTAACGCTGGGCGTTCATCACCCCTTGCCGTCCGCCTTGGGAGCAGCCGTTCCAGTACGAGTACTTCGCCGGGCTTCCGTAGTACTGCGCGGTCACGGCCTTTCCGGCGACAGCCATGTCGTGCAATGACCTCGACGCGAAGTTCGTCAGCAGCTCGATGTTCACGTTGCCGTTCGCATCCAGCGCCCATGCGGCCGGACTCGACATGTCAGTGCTGACTCCGCCGTCGGTCGTCGCGGCCGCGTAGCCGAGCTTGACCGCCTCGGCCATGCTCGCGTCCCATCCGGCCATGGAGTAGCCGCCGCCACCGACGCCCTGGAACCGCCCGTTCCAGCCGGACACCGGCAGCCACACTTTCACCGCGACCTTGTCCCCCACGCCAGGGTGGGTCAGCGTCACGGTCACATCGCAGTACCGCGGAACGTTGGTCACCGGCGGGATCGGCAGCCCGGGCGGGTATTCGACGGTCCCGCCGGGCTTCTCACCGGCCGTGATCGACACGACCTCGGTGCCGGGCACGTCGAGTTCGCCCACAGCGCAGTTCCGTGCGGCGTCCTGTGCGGCGGACGCGGTAACAGGTACTGCGACCATGACGGTCGCGGAAGCAAGCGCCACCAAGGCGCTGAACAGCCGTCTCATTGGTTCTCCCCAGTTGGTGTGACCCACCGCACCATACCGAGCGTAATGATCGACATCCCCCGGATGACGGTATCCGGACAGTGATCATTTCGCTTAGCTGACGCCATGCACATCGTCGATCTCGCATCGCGCCCCGACCTGGCCGACGCCGCCCTCGACCTCGGCGACGTCGGCGGCCAGTTCATCTACGCCGGGATGAGCGGCAAGATCATCACCGCCGAGCGGTTCCTGCGGCACTGGGGGCGGTACTTCCTGATCGCGCTGGAGAACGACGTCCCGATCGCCCGCACCCTCTCGGTCCCACTGGCCTTCCCGGCCGACGACCGCCCCGAACTGCCGGACCACGGCTGGGACGAGGCGATCCAGTGGGCCGCCCAGGACACAATGGACGGTCGCGCGCCCAATGCCTTGTGCGCGCTGGAAGTCGTGATCGACCCGAAGCACCGCGGCAGGCACCTGTCGGCGGAGATGCTGAAGGCCTTGAAGGCCCGCGCGCAGGAGACCGGCCTGTCCCGGCTGATCGTGTCGGTCCGGCCGATCGGCAAGGAGGACGAACCGAAGACGCCGATGGCGGAGTACGTCAACCGCCGTCGCGCCGACGGCCTGTTCGCCGACCGCTGGCTGCGCACCCACGAACGACTCGGCGCGAAGATGATCAAGATCTGCCCGTTCGCGGTGACCATCTCGGGTTCGTTCGCGGATTGGCGGGAATGGGCGGGCGTCGAGTTGGTCGACGGCGACAACCTGTTCCCCGGCGGCATCGCTCCGATCATCGCGTCGGTTGAGCGCGACTACGGCGTGTACGTCGAGCCGAACGTGTGGATGGAGCACCCTATGTAGGGCTTAGGTGTCGTATTCGCCGCTGTCCCACGGTTCGGTGAACGCCATGTAGTTGCCTGGGTGCAGTTCGACCCACCACGGGTCGTCCTCGTCATCACCTGCGCGTGCGACGAGGCCAAAAGTCGTGCCGAACTTCTCGACTTCGAACGGAGCCACTTCGATCCGGGTGAACGTGACTTCGCCCAGTTCACGCAACCGCTGTTCATACACCGCGTTGCGATGCTCGCGGTCCAGGCTCGCGCGTGGACCGAACTCGTCGATCTTCGCTTCGAGGAAGCTGCCTGCCGCGTCGAACAGGAAGAGGGCAACGAACTCGTTGCCCTCGTGCCCGTGCCCAGGTTCGAACGGCGTGGTGAGAAAGAACTGCCGGCCGTCCGAGGTCCGGCCGATGTGTTCGGCGTGGTAGTCGTCGTGGTCGATGGCGACCAAAGCAGGGGCACCCATGCGACCGGATCTTAGCCAGGCAGCTGCCCGCGGGTGGGTTGGTGTGGAAGTAGTCGTCGCCGTTGCAGTTCTGGAAGCCCGGATCGCTTGCTGTCACTGACAAAACCGGATAGGCCACAGTGGACACGCGGTGCGGCCCGGTGGCGTACGCTCGCCACCGGGCCGCAACCGGTTGTGCTTACCTGATGTTCAAGTCGACACACACGTAGAACGCGTTCGCGGTGTCCGCGACGTTCCAGATGGCCAGCATCTTGTGCCTGCCACTGAAACTTCCGAAGTTCACGTTGTGCGTGAAGGACGCGGGCGGCTGCTGGCCACCCTGGTTGAACGACGCCACGCGGGTGCCACCGATGTAGTACTCCCACGTGCTGGTGCGGTGCCGGGCCGTGATCTGCCACGAGAACGGGTGGGTCCGGTTGACGGTCTGAACCTGCCAGCCTTTGCTGTCGTTGTTCAGCTCGGCGAACCTGCCCACGTTGCCGTGACAGTTCCGCAGGCCCTTGGGGCCTTCGACGCTCTGCGGCTCGTACTTGATCTCGCCACACGCCACCGTTCCCGCCCGGCACTGCTGCTGCCGGCTGGCAGGACTGGTGATCCAGCCGTGCGCACTGGCGGTTCCCGCGGGGAGGACCACAGTGAGCAACGGGGCGATGAGTACGCCGATCGCGGCCGCGATGAACTTGCGCTTCATGTTTCAGCTCCTCTTCACGACGAGCTGCGGTCCGGTGTCGCGCGCCGACCGGCCCGGTGAAGCTGGGGCCGATACCAAACACAAGACCTGCAGGGGTTTTGTGGTCTAGACCATACTAACGTCCGACGAATCGGTCAAGAGATGCCGAATTTCCCCTGCTACCAGGGGTTGTCACCGGGCCGGGACGATCAGGTATTCGGCGCCGTTCCGGGTCGCGAAATTCAGGACATCACCGTCGGTAGTGTGCGGTACGAGCCTGCCTTCCGAGAAGACGTGCACTGCATTGCGGAACATTGAACTGCGAACCTTGACAGCGTCGCCATTTCCGGTTTCCAGCCTGATCTGAGTGGGCACGCCGGACTTCCACGTGACGCCGACCGTCACGTCTCCCCTGCCCCGCAGCCCGTCGACCTGCCCGTCCGACCAGCCGGCCGGCAGCGCGGGCAGTACGTCGACAACACCGAGGTGGCTTTGCAGCAGCATTTCCGTCATCCCGGCGGTCGCCCCGAAGTTTCCGTCGATCTGGAACGGCGGATGGGTGTCCCACAGATTTGGCAGGGTGCTCGTCTTCAACTGATCGGCAAGCAACTTGTGCGCTCGATCGCCGTCCAGCAATCGGGCCCAGAAGTTGATTTTCCACGCCTTGCTCCAGCCAGTTCCGGCGTCGGTCCGCGCGTTGAGCGAAACCTTCGCCGCCGCCGCGAGTTCCGGAGTCGTACGCGGGGAGATCTGCTTTCCCGGGTGCAACGCGAACATGTGCGAGACGTGCCGGTGGGTTTCGTTCGGGTCGTCGATATCGGCTTTCCACTCCTGCAGCTGGCCCCAGTTGCCGACGCGCAGCCCAGGGTCGAGCTTGCCGAGGACCTCACTCGCTTTGGCCGCGAAGTCCTTGTCTCCCAACGTTTCAGCGGCCTCGCGGACATCGGTGAACAGCAGCCACAGGATCTGCTGGGACATCGAGGCGCCCGCGGTGTGCGGGCCGATCTCCGGCGAGCGGCTCGGCAGGGCGACAAACTTGCCGTCTCGTGGGTCGGTCTGCAGGAATTCCAGCCAGAACTGGGCGGTGTCCTTCATCACCGGGTACGCCTGCCTGGCGAGGTACCGTTTGTCCAAAGTGAACCGATAGTGGTCGTAGAGCTGTTCGGACAGCCAGGCACCGGATTCCGGGAAGAAGTACGCGGGGTGGTCCCACGCGCCGGTCCAGCCGTAGATGTTCGAGGCGTGGTGGGCCACCCAGCCTTGCTTCACCCCGTACATCTCACGCGCGGTGACCCGGCCGGGCTCCCGCAACGAGTCGACGTAGGCCGCGAACGGCTCCGCGGTCTCAGCGAGATTCGTTGTGTCGGCCGGGAAGTAGTTCATCTGGATGTTGATGTTCAAGTGGTAGTCCGCCTGCCACGGCGGCGCCTCCAGCACGTTCCAGACACCCTGCAGGTTCGCGGGCAACGAGCCCGGCCGGGACGAGGCGATCAACAGGTAGCGGCCGTATCCGAAGAACAGCTGCTCAAGCGCTCGGTCGGCAGCGGCATCCTTGCCGTACGCGGCCAACACGTCATCGGTCGGCAGGTCCGGCATGCGCCCGCCGAGATTGAGCGACATCCGGCCGAAAAGTTCCCGGTAGTCGGCCACATGCCGGTACTGCAAGATCCCGAAACTCCGTCGCTGTGCGGCATTCACCGTCTGCGTCACCCGCTTGTGCGGATCTTCGCCGCGATACTTGGGGTAGTCGTTGGCGTAGTCGGTGCCTGCCGCAAGGACAAGCATGACCTCGTTCGCTCCGGTTACGGAGACCGAGCCGTCGGCGTTGTCGGTCCGGGTCCCACCGTGGTTGTTCACCTGGGCTTGGGTTTCGTAGCGCAACCCGTTGCCGGCCAGTGCTCCAGCGACGGTGATCCGGCCGTCGCCCGCTGTCGCCGTGCTCGTCCGGTTCGCCGGGACCTGGATCCGGGTGTCCATAGTGATCTTGCCGGGCTGATCGGCGCTGATCCTGGCGACGACCACGTCGTCCTGCGCCGTGGCGAAGTACTCACGGGTGTAGCCCACGCCGCCGGACCGGTAGGACACCTTGGCCACGCCACGGGAAATGTCCAGCTCACGCCGGTAGTCGGTGAACTCGGTGTGCGGGAACGCCAGGCGCAGATCCCCGAAGCTCTGGTACGCGCCGAACCGCCGGTGCCGTGGCGTGTCGGACTTCAGGCCGAGCGATGCCAGCACGTCCTCCGGCTTGACCTGGCCTTCGTTGATGACCCGCTGCCGGATCGCGTCGAGCGCGCCCGGACGGGGCTCCGACCAGTTGCCGAAGTTGTAGTCCGAGACGCCCGGACCGCCGGTCCACAGGGTCTTCTCGTTGAACTGAAGGCGTTCGGCCTGCACGCCGCCGAAGATCGTGGCGCCCATGGCACCGTTGCCGATCGGCAGCGACCGCGTCTCCCAGCCCTGATTGGTGTCCGGCGCCGGTTCGTCGTACCAGAGCACCATGTCGCGACCGGGATTCGCCTCGGCGACCGGCACCGGGACGGTCATCAAGATCGCGGCCAGTACCACAAGACTACGTCGTCTCATGCCGAGCTCCCGCCAGTTCCGCTCGATACATCGGAGGTGTGTCGCACTTTACCCACACCATGTCCGAAATTGCTAGATAGAGCTCCGATCTCTCTAGCAATTCAGCGAACGTCCACCAACAATGAAGATCATGGCCTTCAGTCATCTGTCGCATTTGGACTGTGCACGCTGCGGCAAGCGGTACGACGCCGACGAGATCAACAACCTCTGCACCTGCGGCTCACCACTGCTCGCGCGCTACGACCTCGGCTCAGTCATCGTCGATCCGAGAGACATCGCGCAGCGGGAACCCACTTTGTGGCGTTATCACGAAGTGCTTCCGGTACGTGAACGCGTGATCAGCATGGGCGAAGGCATGACTCCGCTGCTGCCGCTGCCCGCGTTGGGCCGTGAACTGGGCGTTCCGGGTTTGTTGATGAAGGATGACGGCCTGATCCCGACCGGATCGTTCAAGGCACGCGGCGCGGCGGTCGGCGTCTCGCGCGCCGCCGAGCTCGGCGTCAAGGCGTTCGCCATGCCCAGCAACGGAAACGCCAGCGCCGCATGGACCGCGTACGGCACCAGGGCGGGAATGCGCAGCGTGGTCGCGATGCCGGAGTCGGCACCGCTGATCAACCGGACCGAATCGGCGATCACCGGAGCACAGCTGTACTTGGTTCGTGGCCACATCGGCGACTGCGGGCAGATGATCGGCGCGTTGATCGCGCGATCCGGCGGCGCGTTGTTCGACGCGTCGACGTTGAAGGAGCCGTACCGCATCGAAGGCAAGAAAACGATGGGGTACGAGATCGTCGAGCAACTCGGCTGGCGCGCCCCCGACGTGATCGTCTACCCGACCGGTGGCGGCGTCGGACTGATCGGCATCTACAAGGCGCTGCTGGAAATGCGCGAACTCGGCTGGCTGACCGGTCCGCTGCCCCGGCTTGTGGCCGTGCAGTCCTCCGGCTGCGCCCCGATCGTCCAGGCGTTCAACGCGGGCGCCAAGGTCAGCGAAGCATGGCCGAAACCCAAGACAGTCGCGTTCGGCATCACCGTGCCCAAACCACTCGGTGACTTCCTGATCCTCGAAGCCCTTTACGCCACCGAAGGCACCGCCATCGCCGTCGACGACTCCGACACCCTTGCCACACAAGCCTTGTGCGCACAGCTGGAAGGCGCGTTCATCTGCCCGGAAGGCGCGGCCACACTCGCGGCGGTCCGCGCCCTGCGGACATCCGGCTGGATCAAGGAATCCGAGGAAGTCGTCGTGCTGAACACCGGCGCGGGCGCCAAGTATCCGGTCGACGTCGACGTGCCGGTCCTCAATCCAGGTGACTCGATCTAGGCCGTGTTTCAAATGCCCGATCGCGATAGCCGGGACATTCGAAACACGACCTAGCTGCTCGGTGCGGTGTAGATCATCGCCTTGACGTCGAGTGGGCCGGTGAGCACGCCGTAGGTCTTCATCAGGTCCGCCACCCGCTGCAGGCGAGCCGGTTCGAGTGTCAACGGCCAGGTGCCGAGATGCAGCAGGCTGGCCGTCTGCCTCTCGACGTTGGCGTACGCGGTGACGAGATCCTCGACGTCGGTCCGGTTCGCGCAATCACGCTGTCCTTTGACGATCGCACGCTGGAACGCCGCGACCGTCCTCGGATTCTCCTTGGTGAATTTGGCACTGGCGGCCCAGCCCGCGATCGGAATCTCGTTGGTCGGCCCGCTTGCCGGGTCGGCCACCGCGGTCACCCCGGCGAGTCGTTCGGCCTGGGTGATGAACGGCTCGACCATGAAGGCGGCGTCGAAGTTCTTGCGTTCCAGCCCAGTCCGCATGTCCGGGAACGGCACCTCCACGAAGGTCACCGTCTTCATGTCGACACCGGCCGCTTCGAGCGTGGCCCGGGTGGTCAGCTCCACGATGTTGTTCTTGGTGTTGATGGCGATCTTCTTGCCCGCGAGGTCCTGCGGTCTGGCGATCCCGGACCCGCGCGCGGCCACGATCATGAACACGTGTGGGCGTGCCTGATAGCCGTCCGCGATCAGCGTGATGTCGAGAACCTTCTTCGACTGCGCGGCGAAGAACGAAACGTAGTTGCCGAAGGCGAACTGCAGTTCGCCGTTGGCCATCCCCGGAATCGCGGCGGCCCCGCCCGCCAGGTTCTTCAGCTCGACCTCGAGTCCTTCCGCCTTGAAATAACCCTTCTTGATCGCCATGTGGACGGCGGCGGCGTCCACAATCGGCAGTACGCCGACCGTCACCTTGGCGCGTTTCAACGGGCCGGGCATGACCGGGGCGCTCTGGGAACCTTCCCAGGAAAGCATTCCGCACCCGGCGGCGAGCGTAAGTGCCGAGACCGACAGGGCGAGCAGCGAACGAGTGCGTCTGAACAGTGGTGCGCGCGGCATTCGAGGGTGTCTCCTCGTGGATGGCGAAGTCTGCCTGAAGTCGCGCGCAGCCTATCCATCCATAACCGACAGTCGCTATAGGACTTACGGGTTAACAATCAGCGGATGATCGGCGGTAGAACTCTCAACAGTTGCGTGAGGTCACGTTGTACACGCGTCCCGCGGTGGTGGCGAACGAGATGTTCCCGCCAGTATTGGTGAACGCGACCGGCCTGCCAGTGGCGCTGTCGATCACCTTGACTGGATCGGTGCCACTCCACGGGTTGTGCAGAGTGAATCGGTTGCTCTTTTCACTCACCACATCGACGTGACAGACATTGCCGGACTGTTGACTGCTCGACACGACGAACGCGCCCTTGGCACGCAGCCGGACGAACTTCGCGTCCCGCTGATCAGGCCAGGACGGGAAGACCCGGGTGACGCCCTGATATGTCTGCAGGAACATCGAGTTCACCGTCTCCAGCGAGCCGGACGTCTCCTGCGCGCCACCGAACTGCCGTACGGTCAGGTTCGGCCGCCACAGGTTGTTGACCACGGTCTTGAACTTTCCGATCAGATCTTCCGGATCCCAGCCGACCCGGGCGGCGATGGTGAAGGTCTTCGGGAAACCGTTGCCGGACGACCCCCGCGAACCGGGCAGGAACGGGTCGACCCACTGCAGGGTGTTGCGGGCCAGCTGAAGCATGCGCGGGTCGCCGCCGATGGCGAGGTTGTCGCTCGGGTGGACCACGCCTTCGAGGTTGATCGGCTGATCGTTCTTGTTCAGCAGTGCGTTGCCCTTGGTCGGATTGTTGATCTCGGAGGCGAGCAGGATGACGTCGAGACTGTCCCGCACACCCAGCGGGTACGGGCTCAGGTTGTCGAGGACTTCCTGCCACACTGGCCGCAGGTCGGCGTCCAGGCCGAGGATCTTGCTTCCCTCGATCAACGCGCTCATGTTGCGCCGGACGTAACCGAGGTCGTAGACCGAGTTGACGTCGTTGCCGCCTTCGTTGACCGCGCTGTTGCGCACGACGTACTTGCCGTTCTCCTTGACCAGGAAGTCCTGCCAGAAGGCACCGAGCTCCTTCAAGTAGGGATAGGTCACCGTGCGGTAGAAGTCGATGTTCCCGGTGTACTCGAAGTCCCAGAGCAACGGGATCGCCGTGAAGAACCCGTTCGTCTTCTGGTCGCCCGGCGCGCTGGGGTTCTTGGTCGGTGCGACCGGGGTCGTGGCCGGCGCAGGCCGGGTCATGTTGTACGGCCCGAAGCTGCGCCGGGACGTCACACCCTGGTAGCCAGCGGCATGCGTGGCGTTGCGGTTGTGCGGCCATTCGGCCTGGATCAGCCGGTAGTACGGCTTGGCCAGCTCGGGCCGGTTCGCCGAGTACACGCCGTAGTACTGCGACTCGGTGTTGTAGTTCATGAAGTACCGGTTGCCCAGGTTGACGCCGTCGGTCGTGCGCCACGGCGAGTACGTACCGCCAGGGAAGAAGCCTTCACGGTTGGCCGCGGCCACGGCGTACAAGGCGCCGTAGTAGAACTTGTTCAGGGTAGCGTCCCCAGCATCCACATAGGACTTCATCCAGAACTGCCTCCACCACTCGCGGTGTGCCGCACGTGCGGTGTCGACACCCGAAGCGTTGATCCCCGCGACGCGGTCGACCGCCCTGGTGGTGAATATGGTCACCGGCGTTGTGTTGTTGTAGGTGCCGTTGCCGTGCAATGACGTCACCAGTCGTACCGGAGTGCCGGGATTCAGGTCGAAGGACAGCCGGGCGTTGGTGCTCGACGGCGTGCTCGCGGTGACCTCGTTCGGAGAACCGAGTACCTTGGCCGAAGCGGCCGCCCTGGATACGAAGCCCGTACCTTCGCCTGTCGTCCTCGAGATCCAGACCTGGCCGTCGCCCGCGACGCCGGTGGCACCGGCCGGGACAGTCAAGTCGACCTGGACGGGCGTCCGTTGCGAGTCCGTCCACAACTCGGTGACCAACAGGTTCTCACCGTCAGCCGGCCACGTGCGACTGTGCACGGGCTGACCGCCCATGGTCACGGTCCCACGCACTTCGGCATTGAGAATGTCCTGCTGCTGCCGGTAGTTCGGATCCGAGGAGTCCGAGATGACATTGGTCGTGCCGTTGAACAGCCGCAGATCCCGGATGTACGCCTTCTGGTTGGGGTCATCCGGGACGCGAACGGCGGCTGTGATGTTCAGCCGGATGTACCGCGCGCTGAAGCTGGGCACCGTCCGATCAGTCGACTCGGCAGTGTTTCCCGCGACAGTGTCCACATTGGTCCATATCGTGCCGTCGGAACTGCGCTGCAACGCGAAATCGCGGGTGTTGAGCTTCTGGAAGTTGTCGGCTCGGCCGGAGTAGCCGTTGTGCCGCACCACCCAGCGGTTGATCGTCTTGGCTTGTCCCAGATCCACAGTGATCCACTGTGGTGCGGACGGACTCGCGTTGGTCGACGACACCCAGCGGGTCTCCGGGTCGCCGTCGATGGCACAGGACGCGCCGCACTCCAAGGAGTCCTTCACCGCCGGCACGGCCGCCTGCTCCTGCGGGTTGCGGATGGTGATCTTGCCGAAGTGCGACTGGCCATCGCCGGCGTGCCAGAAATCGGACTTGGCGAGGTAGTACGTCTGCGTGTGGTCACGGGCATCGGAAGTGACGGCGAGATCTCCGTTGCCGAGCAGCAGACCGGCGGTGTATCCGTTGGTCACGACACTGGCCAACTCAGGCGGCGCCGTGTACGCGTCTTTGATCGACGAGATCATCGCCGAGATCTCGGCCCACTCCTGTTCTGGAGTCGCGGCCGCGGCGGTCGATGTCAGCACGTGGGTGCTGGTCAGCACGAGGGCCGACGAGACCAGGGCTCTCAGCAGTTTCATGGTGTCGCTCCTTTGAGGCAGGGTTAAAGAGAGACGACGGTTCCGGTGACACGGGCTCGTTCCGCGGCGAAGACCACCCGGTGGCTGTCCACGCTCTCCCGGATCCCGGACAGAATGAGCTCCGGACGGCCTTCGTACAGGGCATCCACAAAGGACTTGGTGAGGTTCTCGTCACCGCCCGCGTGTCCTTCGGCAGCCGACGAGCCATCGATCGACGTGTCGATGGTGGTGGTGCGTTCGGAGCGGAAGTCGTAGACGTGGATGTACCTGCCGTCGCCTTTGAGCTGGCCGCGGGTACCGAAGATCTTGGTGTGCCGGTTCTCCAGCGGGGTGAAGGCTGCCATCGTGAACGAGGCCGTCGCGCCGCCTTCGAACTCGAGGTTGACCACCTGGTGGTCGGCTACGTCGTTGTCGCAGGCGTAGACGCATCGGCCGTACGGCCCCTCGGCCAGAGCACGAGTGACCGCTTCCTCGGTGAGCACACCGCCGGTCATGACCCGGGTGAAGTACTGTTTGGTGCCGCCCTTGCGAAGTCCGTCCCGGTAAAGCGCGGTGGCGGAGTAGGCACACGACTCGTTCAACGGGCAGTCCAGGCAACGCTCGGCGGCCCCGGCAGGCCGGTTCTCCGCCCGGAAGTGGAACAGCCCGCCGAAAGACGATGTGCGCAGCACTGGCTTGCCGACGATGTAGCCCAGCCAGTCGATGTCGTGGCAGGCCTTCGCCAGCAGGGCGAACGTGGACTCGTCGGAGCGCCGCCAGTTCCCCCGGACGAAGGAGTGCGCGAAGTGATACGCCCCGACGGGTTCCAGATGCTCGACGCTGACGATGTCACCAATCGACGGAAGAACCTCACGCAACGCCTTGGTGTACGGGGTGTACCGCATGACGTGGCACACCGCGATGGTGATCCCGGTACGCGCCGCGACTTCACCGATCGCGATGGAATCAGCCTCGGTCGGCGCGATCGGCTTCTCCAGCAGGATGTCGTAGCCCTGCTCGGCGAAAGCCTTGGTGGGCGCGAGGTGATCCGCGTCCAGCGTGGACACGATGACGGCGTCGGCAACGCGACCGACGGACGCGAGCGCCCGCCACGACACGAACACGTTGTGCAGCAGGCCATGCCGAGCAGCGAATCGAGTGCGGACGAGATCTCGCGGCTCGGCGACGGCGACAATCTGCACCCGGTCAGGCCACTGGGACGCGAACTCCGCGTACGCCGAGCCGCGCGCACCCGCACCCACAACCGCGAGGGTGATCGGCCGGTTCAACGGGCGCGCCACGTGCGCAAGCAGGTTCTCGTACGTCATCCCTTGACCGCTCCCCCGGTGAGACCCTTGACGAAGTGCCGCTGCAGCGACAGGTAGAAGATCAGCACCGGCAGCGTGGCCAGGAACATCAAGCCGAACACGCCGCCGAAGTCACGCTGGAACTGGCCAAGGGACCGGTAGATCCCGACCGTGACCGTGGTTCCCCCGGCCGGGCCGAGGATGATCAGCGGGTTGAGGAAGTCGTTCCAGATCCACACGCCCAGGAAGATCAGCACGCTCGCGGTGGCCGGACGCAGCAGCGGGAAGACCACTCGCCAGAACGTGCCGAACCGCCCTGCGCCGTCGATCGCGGCGGCCTGTTCGAGTTCGACCGGAATCGACCGGATGAACCCGGAGAAGACGAACACGCCGAACGGCACGTAGTAGCCGACGTTGAACAACACCAGGCCGCTGATCGTGCCCATCAGCCCGGTGAGCCCGAGCACTTCGGTCACCGGTACCAGGATCACCTGTGGCGGAATCATCAGTCCGGCCAGCAGAACCAGCAACGCGATCCGGCCGAACCCGCTGTGCGTACGGGCGACGTAGTGCCCGAGCATGGCCGAGACGATCGTAAGCACCACAATGGACAGCAAGGTCACCAGCATGCTGTTGATCAAGCCGTTGAAGAACAGGCCGTCCGGCCGGTTCACCGCCTGGGCCAGGTTGTCCAGCGTCGGTGGCGTGGGCAGGGACGCCGGTGACGCGGTGATCTCCGGCCCTGCCTTGAAAACGTTGGTGAGAACCAGATACAGCGGCAGGAAGAACGCACTCGCCACGAGCACAGCCAACAGGGCTCTCACAGGTCCACCTCCCGGCGCTTCAACACGTGCAGCACCACGGACGACACCACCGCGACGAGCACCAGCATGGTGATCGCCAACGCGGACGAGGCGCCGGTCTTGTTCTCGGTGAACCCGATCTGGATCACGTTGAACGCGATCGTCGCGGTGGTCCCGAGCCCTGGTCCGCCCGCGGTCAGCACCTGCACGTGGTCGTAGGCCTTGAACCCGGTGATCAGCAGCATCACCGTGTTCAGGGTCATCGCGGGTGCCAGCATCGGCCAGGTGACCCTGCGAAAGCGCAACCAGGGCCCGGCACCGTCGATCTCGGCCGCCTCCAACAGGGACTTCGGCACCGTCTGCAGTCCTGCCAGGTACACCACCACGCAGAAACCCAGCATCTGCCACGAGATGACGAACCCGATCGTGTACAGCGCGAGATCCGGATCGGACAGCCAGCCGGGCGGGCTGTCGACCCCCAGCTTGCGCAACAGGTTGTTGATCAGGCCGTCGTCACGCAGCATGGCCATCCAGACCACGCTGACCACAACGGAACTGAGCACGACAGGCACGAAGAACACGCCCCGCAAAGCGTTGTACAGCCAACCGCTGCGGTCGAGCAGCATCGCCACCGCGACCCCGCCCACGTTCGGCAGGATGACGATGATCAGCGTCAGGATCGTGGTCACCCGCAACGATCGCAGGAACGCGTCATCCTCAAGCAACGCCAGATAGTTCCGCGCCCCGACGAACTGCGTGCCGGGGTTGAAGATGTCCGCGTTGGTCAGGCTGTAGCCGAAGCTCAAGGCGATCGGCGCGAGCACGAAGCAGACGTACACCAACAGTCCCGGCGCCGCGAAGACGATCGGGTAGGCCCAGTCACGTCGTTTTCGCGTGCGGGAGCGTGTTCTTCGTGCCTGGAGCATCATCGACCGCCGGCCTTGGCCCATTCCTCGTCGAGCAGCCTGCTCGCCGAGGCGCCGTCTGTGGTTCCGGCGATGATCTGCTGCGCGATCGCGAAGGCCTTGTCCCCGACGCCAGGCAACAGCGCGTCGTCGCCGGTTTCCACGGTGAAGGCGTTCACCACGGTGCCGGACTTGAGCACGTTCAGGGTCTCGTTGTAGACCGGGCCCATCGGCGGCGGCTGGTATCCCTTGATCGCGATGATCGCCGCGTCGGTCTTGACCAGAACGTCGTTGTTCGCCGCGTTCTGGTTGAATTCCAACGCGAACGTCCTGGCCGCGTCGAGGTTCTTGGACTTCGCGTTGACGATCGGACCGCCACCGGTGTACGCGGGCACCACGGTCTTGCCGTCGTCCGTCGGCCAGGCGAACACGCCGATGTCAAAGGGCGGTTTGTTGGCGTCAGCGGAGGCAGCGAACCACGAACCCATCGGGTACATCGCGCCCTTGCCGTCCAAAAAGGCCCGTTCGGTGGACGGGTAGTCCCTGGACAGCCCGGCTTTGTCGACGTAGCCGTCGGCGACCAGGTCAGCGAACTTCCGCGTGGCCTTGGTGAAGGCTGGATCGCTGAAAGTGACTTGCCCGGCACGGCGTTTGACCAGGAAGTCCGGCTGAGTGCGGTAGACGTCCGTACCGACCAAGGCGATCCAGATGTACCCGGCGGCGAAGGAGTCCTTACCGCCACCGCCGACCACGAACGGGGTGATGCCCTTGGCTTTCAGCTTGGCCGACGCGTCGAGCAACTCGGTGTACGTCTTGGGAGGCGCGGTGATCCCGGCGTCGGCGAAGAGCTTCTTGTTGTAGTAGACCAACGGCGTTGGCTGTGTGTTGTACGGCAGCTGATAGATCTTGCCGCCGAGCGGGTTCGACTTCGGGAACTCGTAGTTCTTCAGCTCCTCGTCGCTCCAGGCGTACAGGTTGCCGCTCTCGGCGAACCCCGCGGGCGCGATGGCTTGCAGCACGTCGGGCAGCTGGCCCGAAGCGAGCAGTTGCTTGGCGTAGCCGTTGCGCTCCCCGGCACTGGGCGCGACGACCTTCTTGACCACGATGTCCGGGTGTTCGTCGGTGACGCGCTTGATCGCGTCGTCCCAGTACTGCGGCGTCAGGTTCGGCGTCTCGAAGACCAGAAAGGAGATCTCCTTCTTGCCGCCCGTGGCCGGTGACTGGCTGCCCGCCGGCGCGCACCCGGCGATCGCGAGCGCCGCGACCACGCCGAGACAGAGTGCCTGCTTCATCGGTTCTCCCTGGTCCAAGGGCCGAGAATTATTTAATCAAAGGTTGTTTAATAATTGCTGACTGTCTAGCATCGACCAGGACCGGCTGGCAAGCCCCACCATGAGGAGTCGTATGGTCAAGCGATCGGGAGCGGATCCGTCCCTGCTGCGCCGGCTCAACGTCGCCGCGGTGATCCGGTCGCTGTACGAGACCGACGAACTGACGCTCACCGAACTGGTGAACGCCAGCGAACTGTCCCGCCCCACGGTCGAAGAGATCGCCGCCGACCTTCAGTCGCAGGGCCTCATCGAGGAGGTCGTGCCGGACGCGGACGCGCCGCGTCCAGTCGGCCGTCCCGCCAAACGCTTCCGGTTCCGGGCCGGCGCGGGGCACCTGGCAGGCGTGGACATCGGGCCGCACAAGATCCTGTGTCTGGTCAGTGACTTGCGCGGGAAGATCGTGGCCAGCGCACGCGCGGACGTCACCCCGTCGATGAGCGCCACCGAGCGGCTGGCGGCGGCCAAATCCCTTGTCGCACGGACTGCTCGTGGCCGGTCAAGGCTGTGGGCGGCCGGCGTCGGCACCACCGGTGTGGTCTCGGCGGGCAAGGTCGTGATCTCCGACCGGCTGCCGAACTGGCAGGGCGTGGACCTGGTCGCCGGGCTCGGCGCAGGCAAGTCCTATCCCGTCTTCGCGGGCAACGACACCAAGCTCGCAACCCTCGCCGAACACTGGCGCGGCGCCGCACGAGACGCTGATGACGTCGTCTACCTGCTGATCGGCCGGAGCATCTCGCTAGGTCTGCTGTTGGGCGGCAAGTTGCACGCGGGGTACAACGGCGCGGCCGGTGAGATCGGCGTGCTGCGTGACGTCGGCTGGTACACCGCGCTTGATCGCGTTCGCGAGTACGGCGCCGAGAAACTCTTTGATGCGGCGCGGCAAGGTGATTCGGAGGCCAACGCGATCGTCGCCGCTTTCGTTGCCGACCTCGCCACCGGTGTCGCCGCGACCGTGCTGACCGTCGATCCGCAGTTGGTGGTGATCGGCGGCGGGCTGTCCCAAGCCGGATCGATGCTCGCCGAACCGCTGCACGCCGAACTGGCCCGCCTGTGCCTGTTCCCCGTGCGCGTCGAAACCTCCGTCCTCGGCGACGAATCGGTAGCGCTCGGCGCGGTCCGGCTGGCCCTCGATCACGTGACGACCGAGTTGTTCAGCGTGGTGGAGCACTGACCATCCCCGTCCTGATCGGCCCTTCCCCTGCCACGGATCGATCAGGACGGGGTTTCCCTGTTATCCCGCTGGGCCGAATGCCGCATTGACGGGTTCCACAGTTACCAGTTGTATCGAAACGTCTACACGTAGGCATATTTCTATCCCTGCACACAGTCATCTGGTGGCTGTCTGAGATCCGGCGTGCCCGCTGTTGTTTCCCCCTGCCCGGGTACGCCTCGGGAGGACACGGCTGATGAATCGCAAGCGAGCGAGCCTGGCCCTGACCGCCAGTCTCGCCATGGTGCTCACGGCATTGGCGCAACCCGCTCAAGCCGAAGAACTCGTTGCCACGCGTGCGGCCGATCGCGCGGGCGTGGCGTTGGCCCAGAGCCCGGACGAGGCATTCCAGCGCTCTGCCACCGTATTGGGTGGCGCTGGGCTGTTTTACTCGTCCTACCAACGGACCTACCGTGGTCTTGAGGTCGTCGGCGGTGACGCGGTGGTCGTCACCGATGGCCAGGGGCGTGTGCACGATCGCGTCACCGCGGATACCGCACGGATCAACGTGGACACCCGGCCCACGTTGTCCGCCAACGCTGCCAGGGACATCGCACTGAAGCACTTGTCCGTTGTGGACAAGGCGACCGAGCGCTTGGTCGTACTCGCGGGCGAGCGGCCCGCGTTGGCTTACGAAGTCGTTCTGACCGGATGGGCCGCCGAGCAAGTGCCGAGCGTGCTGCACGTGTTCGTCGATGCCAGGACGGGTACGGTCCTCGACAGCTGGGACGAGGTCAAAGCCGGGACTGGCAACAGCTTCTACAACGGCAACCCGGTGACGATCAACACCCAGCAGAGCGGCAGCACGTTCTCGACCATCGACCCGACGCGCAGCGGCATCCGGTGCGGCCGCTCCAGCAATCAGCAGGTGTTCACCGGAGCCGATGACAACTGGGGCAACGGGTCCGGCACCGACCTGGAGACAGCCTGCGTCGATGCCCTCTACGGCGTGCAGAAGAAGTGGGACATGCTGCGGACCTGGCTTGGCCGCAACGGGATCAACGGCAACGGCGGCGGATTCCCCGCTTACGTCGGGCTTTCCGCGGTGAACGCGTTCTGGAACGGCAGTGCGGCCTCGTTCGGCCGGTCGCAGGACGGGCAGCGCCAGGTTGTGCCGATGGATGTTGTGGCGCATGAGTTCGGCCACGGCATCTTCCAGTTCACGCCCGGTGGTTCCGGCGGTGGCGGCAACGAGAAGGGCGGCCTGAACGAGTCGACCGGTGACATCTTCGGCGCGCTGACCGAACACTTCGCCAACAACCCGAACGACCCGCCGGACTACCAGGTCGGTGAAGAGGTCAACCTGGTCGGCAACGGCGCGATCCGGTTCATGTACCAGCCTTCGCTGCGCAACCACCCGAACTGCTACAGCTCGTCCATCCCGACCACGCCGGTGCACGCGGCGGCCGGCCCGCAGAACCACTGGTTCTACCTGCTCGCCGAGGGCAGCAACCCCGGCGGCGGCAAGCCGGTCAGCCCGACGTGCAACAACTCCACCGTCGTCGGCATCGGAATCCAGAAGGCGGGCCAGATCTTCTACAACGGCCTGCTGCGCAAGGTCACCACGTGGACCCACGCCCGCGCGCGGGTCGCCACCCTGCAGTCGGCCAAGGCCCTGTTCCCGGGCAGCTGCACCGAATTCAACGCGACCAAGGCCGCCTGGGCCGCGGTGAGCGTTCCGGCACAGGCAGGCGAACCCGCTTGCCCGTGACGTGATCAGGTGGTGGCGGGCACCTGTCCGCCACCACGGATCACTTCCACCAGACTGGCAAAGCTCTCCGCACCGCTCCCGGCCTCGATGCCGCGCGCCGTCAGCGAGTGGATCAGCCGGGGCAACGCCGGGTCCAGCCCGCGTTGCTCGGTCGCTACGATCAGATGCCGCATCAGCGGCTCGTCCAGTTCGAGCCATTCCTCGTCACCGGGATAGCTGCCGGCATCGATCTGGCCGGCGTAGTCGTCAATGACATCGGCGACCGTGCTCTTCAGCCACCGCGTCAGCAGCGGCGTGAACGTCCTGGCCTCGACGTTCAGCAGGGCCGCCGACTGCAGGTATCCGATCAGCGTGGCCCAGGCGAAGTTCAGCATCGCCGCGTCGTAGAGCGATGCCGTCGCTGGATCCGGCCCGAGGTACGTGGCCGAACCAAGCCGGGCAAGGGTTTCTCGTGCCGCGCGAAGACTTCCGGAGATCCACTGTAGACAAGGACCGTCTCCGCCCTGCCGACGTGTTCCGGGTGCGCCATCAACGCACCGTCGAGATACCTGCCAGGAAACCGTTTCGCCGCTTCGATGGCCTCTTCGGTCGTACCGGACGTGAGGTTCACGATGTCCGGCCCGGCAGGCACGTCCGGGACCGCGGAGTAGTCCTCGGCACAGACGACCACCAGATCCGCTTGTCCGACCACAGGATCCAAGGCATTCGCGATCGCCTTGGCACGGGGGTTCGCCCCGATCACTTTCGTTCGCACCTAACTTACATTATGTAGGTTAACCGGCCGCCGCAAGCCTCTTGACGATCAAGCTCGCCGTCGCGATCGCGTCGGCACGGGTGATCCGCTGGTCCGCCGCGGCCCGGGCGAGACCGTCGACCGCGCTGAGCATTCCGGTCAACGCCGGCAAGTCCAGGCGCGCGAACGGTTCGAGAGCAGCGGCGAACTCCGCGATGTAGAAGTCCCGCGACTCGCGCAGCACCTTCCGTGTTTCCGGGCTCCCGGCGAGCGCGGCGAAGACCTCCTCGCACTCCTCCCCCGCGTCAACGACACCATCGACATACGCGGTGGTCAGCACCGACGCGACCGCGCCGAGAGACCGGGCCCGTTGCCCCAACGCCTGCCTCATCGCCGCCACGATCCGCTGGTCATAGTCGCGATACAGCTCGACCAGCAGACCCTCCCGGGTTCCGAAGTGGTCGTACACCACCGGCCGGGTCACGCCCGCTTTCTCCGCGAGTGTGACCAGCGTCAAGGCGTTGGTTCCCTCGGCACGGATGATCTCCATCGCCGAGTCCAGCAACTGCCTCCGCCGGTCCGCACGGCTCAACCTGCCCATGCGTCCATTTAGCCACAGTCTCCGATTCCCGTTTGCGTCTCGGCCGGCGAGTGGGTAGCCTCGCAGTATCTCCCTCCTGTGGATGCAGGCGGACCGCCGCCCACGGAGAGTCTTTTCACCCCTTCGCCGGACGAGTTTCCCGGCACACCCACACCTAGGAACAACCATGCACGAAATCACCGGAATTCTGGACATTGTGGACAGAGGAGCGCACCTCCGAGTGGAGGGGTACCTGCCTGGTCGCGACGATGTCCAAGTCCCCATCGGACTGGTCCGCGAACACGGAATGCGCCGTGGCGACACTGTCTCGGGCGTCGCCGACGGCCGCAAACTGGCCGAAGTCTCGCTGGTCAACGGCCAATCCCCACGACCGCGCCCGGAATTCGCCGACCTCGTCACAGTCCATCCTCAGCAACGCCTCCGCCTGGAGACCGAGCCGCATCTGTTGGCGACGCGCGCGCTGGACTTGCTGATGCCTGTCGGCAAGGGACAACGCGCGCTGATCGTCGCGCCGCCCAAGGCGGGCAAAACCACTGTGCTGCAGTCGATCGCGCACGGGATCGCGAAGAACCACCCGGAGTGCCACCAGATGCTGGTGCTGATCGGCGAACGTCCCGAGGAGGTCACCGATTTCGCCAGGGCCGTGCCCGGTGAGGTGATCGCCGCGACGTTCGACCAGCCACCACGGGAGCACGTCGCGATCGCCGAACTGGCCGTCGAACGAGCCAAACGCCTGGCCGAAGCGGGTCAGGACGTCGTCATCATCATGGATTCACTGACTCGGCTGGGGCGTGCGTACAACCTCGCCGCACCGACATCCGGCCGTACCTTGACCGGCGGTGTCGACTCGGGCGCCCTGGTCCAGCCCAAACGTTTGCTCGGCGCGGCTCGTAACCTCGAAAAGGGCGGCTCGGTCACCATCTTCGCCACGGCCTTGGTGGACACGGGTTCGGTCGGCGACAGCGTGATGTTCGAGGAATACAAGGCGACCGGCAACGCCGAGGTCCGATTGGACCGCGCCATCGCGAACAAACGCATCTACCCGGCGATCGATCACAGCCAAACCAGTACCCGCCGGGAGGATCTGCTGCTCACTCCGTTTGAAAGCGCCACCACTCACCTGTTGCGCCGCGCCTTGCACGGCCGCGACATCACTGTGCTGCTTGATGGTTTGCGCCGCACTCAGACAAACGCGGATTTCTTGCAGCAGTTGCGCAAGTAGAATGGCCACATGCACCTGGGTGGCACACCGTCGTGGCGTGTGGGTTACGGCAGCTCGCTGGCCGTCGACTTCGCCCTGTTCATCCGGGACACTCTTGCCCTGTCCGTGGACACCAGGCCGCATGTGCCAAGCCTCGAACCAGTCTTGCCCGTCGCCGTTCCCGACGGCGTCGACCGGGCCGCGATCGAGGCGGAATGGCCCGGCTGGTGGGACGATGTTCTCGAGTGGGCCCGCGAGGAAGTACCGGCCCAGCAAGCGCTGACCATGGCGCCGATGGTGGAAACCGCACCCGCGTTGGCCAATCGGCCTGCTTTGCGCGCGGCCGTCGCGGCACTGACCGTTCCCGCGGCGCGATACCACGCCGAGGTGAGCAAAACCTTTGTCTCGTCACCACTTCCGATCAACGACGTGGTCCAGTCGGTTGAGCGGGAGCTCGGCAGGCCAGTGCGGCCGTTCAGCCTGGTGATCACTCAGGTCCGGGTGTCCGAACCGATGTGGGAACCACTCACCGAGACACACGTGCTTGCGTCGCACCGGTTCACGGACTCCAACGCCGTGGTCCCGGCGCTTCACGAGATCATCTCGCCGCTGGCCTGAAAGGCGGCCCGGTAGTCACGCGGCGTGGTACCGACGTGTTTGGCGAAGTGGTGCCGCAGGGTCTCCGGTGACCCGAAGCCGCACGTCTGGGCGATCCGGTCGACCGGAAGTCCCGTTGTCTCAAGGAGTTCACGCGCCCGCTGCAGTCGCCGGTCCAGCAACCACTGCAACGGCGTGGTCCCCGTCTGGGCGCGGAAGCGCCTCGAAAGGTTGCGGGTGCTCATGGTCGCCTTGGCCGCTATGTCCGCAATGGTCAGTGGAGTGTCGAGATTGTCCTGCATCCACCGCAATACCGGGGTCAGGTCGTTGGTGTCCACGTCTGGTTCGGGGTGTTCGATGAACTGCGCCTGGCCGCCTGTCCGTTGCGGCGGCATCACGATCACTCTCGCCGTGTTCGCGGCGATGGCGGCTCCGTGATCGAGGCGGACCATGTGCAGGCAGAGATCGAGACCCGCGGCCACTCCGGCTGATGTGAGGATCTGTCCTTCGTCGATGAACAACACAGACGGGTCGACTGTGACTTCTGGGAACATCTTCGCCAGGTCGTCGGCCACGATCCAGTGGGTGGTGGCTTTTCGGCCGTTCAGGAGGCCCGCGTGCGCCAGGACGAACGCACCTGTGCAGACCGACGCGATCCGGGTGCCTCGGGCAGCCGCGTCGCGCAGGAGCCTGAGGACCTTCGGAGACGGTGATGTGCCTGGCTCTATGCCTGGGACGACCAGGGTATCCGCGTTTTCGGCGTCTTTCAGGGTGTAGCGCGAGGAGATCCGGAAAGACTCCTGGCCGTGCGAGGTCGCGGTGACTGATCGTTCGGCGCAGACGCGGACTTCGTAGCCGGGCGTCGAACTGAACACCAGGCACGGGATCGTCAGCTCGAAGCCCACCACGCCGTCCAACGCCAGAACCGCAACTACGTGCATGGCCGGATCTTACGCACCCTGGGCATTACGGCCACCGTCGCGTCCTTGAGACGAGCGCCGCGTCCCGTGTGGCTAGGCCGTCACGATTCTGCGCAGCTCGTCGGCTGACAGTTGCGCTTTGGCCACGAAGCCGGCCGCTGATGACAGTGCGATCGCGTCGCCGTATTCGTCTTCGTCGCGGATTGAGCAGAGGATTACGACGAGGTCGGGTTGAGCCGCGTGCAGTTCGCGGCAAGTTGCGAAGCCGTCTTGGTCTGGGAGGCCTATGTCGAGGAGGACGAGGTCGGGTTTGATCTGGGCCGCGGCTTGGATTGCCGCGGCTCCGGTTCCCACCTCGGCCGTGACTCGGTAGCCGCCTGCCTCCAGGACCGTTCGGGCCACTGACCTGAAGGCCGCGTTGTCGTCCACGATCAGCACTCCGGCCACTGGATCAGTGTTCGGTATTGGGGTGTTCGGGCACATCAGGGCTATCCCTGAGATCGTTCCTGGCTGGGTCGGTGCGCTGCTACCCGGCGTCGGCGCGCCTTTCTGGGGCGCGCCTTCGCCGTGGCTGGGCGCGCCTTCCCTCACTCCAGGAATGCCAGGACTGCGAGCACCCTTCTGTGGTGGTCGGCGGCGTCGGGCAGGTTGAGGCGTTCGAAGATTCGCCGGACGTGCGTCTCCACTGTCTTTGCGGCGACGTGCATGTTCGCGCTGATCGCTGAGTTTGACAGGCCTTGGGCCATCAGGGAGAGGACTTCACGCTCGCGGGCCGACAGCGCGTCCAGTCTGTGCCGGGGTTTGGTGAGCATTGCGTTGACTACTTCTTGGTCGAATACGCATCCGCCCGCCGCGATCTGCCTGACCGCGTCCAGGAAGTCGGGGCCGGATGCGCGGTCCTTCAGCAGGTAGCCCACGCCACGCGTTCCGGCGTCAACGAGATCCTTCAGGTGTGCGGCCTCCACATACTGTGACAACAGCAAAACGCCTACGCCGGGGTGTTCCCGGCGAATGTCGGCTGCGGCATGCAGGCCTTCGAGTTGGTGGGTCGGTGGCATGCGGATGTCCACGACCGCGATGTCCGGGCGCTTCTCCGCAACCATCGCACGCAGGCCGTCCGGGTCTCCGACTTGTCCGACGATCGTGCATCCGTTGCTCTCCAACAACTCCGCCAAGGCTGCACGGAAGAGTCGGGCGTCGTCTGCTAGGACGACTCGTAACGTCATTCGGGCTCCAAAGGCAGGATGACCTTGACTGTGGTTCCGTTGCCATTGCTGCGTACGGTCAACTGACCGTCCAGTGCGAACGCTCTGTCCTGCAAGCCGAGCAGGCCTGTTCCGGTTTCCAGTGACGCTCCGCCGATGCCGTCGTCGATGACTTCCAGGGACAGCGAGGAATCCACAACCACTGTGATACGGATGGTCTTGGCTTGTGCGTGTTTCAGGGCGTTGGTCACGGCTTCGGCGGCGACATAGTAGGCGGTCGCTTCGACGGGCGCCGGTAGTTTGGGCAATGTGCCGACGGTGACCGAGACGGGCTGCGGTGATCGTGCGGCGAGGGCTCGTAGCGCTGCGGCGAGGCCTGCTTCGCTGAGCACCGCTGGGTGGATTCCTCTGGCTAGTTCGCGGAGTTCACGCAGCGCTTCGGTGAGTCCGTCGGCGCTGCGGGTCAGGTATGCGGCGAGTTTGTCGTCCTGGGATGGGAGGTCGTCGAGGCGTTGACGTGCCAGCTTCAGCAACAATGCGACGGTCACCAGTTGTTGCTGTGCCCCGTCATGTAGGTCGCGCTCCACGCGTCGGCGTTGTTCATCGCCTGCCGCGACGATGCGTGCACGTGACGCACGTACCTCGACCAGCTGGGCGCGTACTTCGGCGGCGAGTCTTTGGTTGTCCAGTTCCAACGCGGCCGCTGATTTGACGGCCTCTAGTACGTGGCGGTCATCGCGTAGTGCGGGATCATGAAGTAACGCTGCCACCTGACGGCCTTCTCGGACGACCACGGAGACCGACTGTTCGGGTGGAATCGTGAGAGGTTGGCCTTCCTGATCGACGTAGTCGCCGTTGTCTTCTCGGTAGTACGCCACGCGTAACGATGGGTCGCCGAGTGCTTTGGCCAACAGGTTCTGTAATTCCGCTGGTTCGGAGCGGGGTAACTTCACTAACAGGTCCGAGACGTTGGTGCGGCCGAGTCGGATTCGCCACACCCCTGCCAGGAACGCCAACGGCAGCATCAGGATTGCGGCGTGGCCGATGTCGCTGATCAGCGGCGTGTTCAGGATTGGCCCGAGCAATGACTGGATCGAGCCCAACAGTCCGGTGAGTACGACTGGGGCCAGCACTCGGCGGGCGGGGCGGGACGCGGTGATCCAGCGGACCGCGAGGACGATCACGACCATCGCGCTCACCACTGCCTGGACCGCCGAGATCACGTCGCGGACCCAGTACACCTCCCAGATCAGTAGCAGATTCTCCACTACCGTCGGGAATGCGACCGTGCTCAACGGGACGAGTCCGAACACCGCCGCGTAGCCGATCGTCACCATGACACGGTCGATCCGCGATCGCAGTTCCCCCGTCGGGAAGGCCAGCACCAGGTGCAGCAACAGTCCCGTGGAGGCCGATCGGAGCAGCAGGCCGATCGTGTGGGTCAGCGGGTCGATCGCGACCTGCAGGTCTTCGGCGAACCAGCCGAAGCCGACCAGCACCATCAGCAGTCCGGTCCGGTTGTCCGGCTGACGCCAGTGCGCGACCGACCCCGCGATCAGGTACAGCGCTCCCACTGTGCCGGAGAACAGCGTGGTGGTCGAGGTTTCGTGTCTGCCGGACGCGCTCAGCACGAGCACCATCCCGCCGAACAGCGCACCCGATACCGCGAGCGCGGCGACGAAACGCATCGACAGGGCCGTCACATCCGGACCTCGCGTCAGGTTTGGTCGGCGTTACGGCACATTCGGGTGAAACGTTCCGCCAGACAGGCGATCTTGACGACCTGGTTCTACGCCGAGCAACCGCAGATACGCCAGCAATGGCTGTGAGTGACTGTGCAAGTTGGCGACCGGGTACGCCTGCATCGCCACGCCCATGTCGGGCATCGCCCATGTCTCACCGGGACGGTCGCTTTCCGGCGGCAGATACGCGTCCGGTCCGGACAACGTGCCCGACCAGATGTCCGGGTACGCGGCCGAGTGCGAGTGCAGCGTCATCCTTCGCCACTCGTCCCACGCCATGTCCGGGTTGTGCCGGGCGGCTGCCCAGATCAGCGTCATGTTGATCGAGAACCAGATCGCACCGGGCGTCGGCCAGCGGACCCGTGCGCCCAGCGGCGATCCGGCGCGACAGGTCTGGTCGATCGTTCGCAGCAGGTCCCTGGCTTGCTCGGGTTCCGCCGCGCCGGACAGGATCGCCCACGGCTGCACCTCCAGCCAGAGGTCGTCGTCACCGATCGGGCCGGTCCCGTAGGCGCGGCGGAACCAGCGGCCGTTCCACTCGTCCGCGACCCGCATCCGCAGATCGTCGGCGAGCTCGCGAGCTTCGGCGGCGGTGCCAGGGTCCGCGATCTGCGCGTAGACCGGCAAGACCCATGCGGCCATGGCGGAGTTGAGCACGGACTCGCCGTGCTCGACCATCCATTCCTTGTCCACTCCGGACTCGACGATCGCGACGTCGTTCCAGTCGGCGTTGAGAATCCGGACGTGCCCGCGTTCGCCGAGCCCGACCTGGTCGACGAAGAACCGGAACTGCCTGCGCAGGTGCTCACCCAACGGCACCGGTTCGGCCTGGTGGATCGGGTGGTACGGCACGAGTTCGGCGAGTGCCTGTGCGTCGCCGGTGGCCGAGACGTATTCGGCGCCGAGCCAGAGCGCCCAGAGATTCTGGTCGGACGGCCGGAACAGCTGCGTCCACGGCTGTTTGCGGCCATCCAGTGCGTACGGGAGATCCCCATCCGGGCTGCCCCACGCGCATGTGTTGCGTAGCACGGACAACGCGAGGTCCGGTTCAAAGTAGACCAACGGAAGCGCGTGCTGTAGTGGATCCCGGGCGGCGCCGTTGAACCCGTGCCGGAAGGAATACGCCGAGCCTTGATCCAAAGTGTGGCCACCGAGCAGGCCGTCCACGCACGCGGCTCCGGTGAGCATCGCCGCGTGCCACGGGATCTCGATTTCGGCTTCCGGTGCATAGTCCGAGCTGGCGCGCGGCAGACGCTTACGCAATCTTTGCAGGCTGTCGCCGTAGACAGCCGTGTCCACCGGGCCGTCATCGATTCCGAAGCGAAACCACACGGTTGTGGTTTCACCCGGCACAAGATCGATGTGCCGTTGCAGGATCAGTGTCCCGTCGGCGGTTTCGACGCGAGCACCGCCGATCTCCTCAAGTACGACGACTGCCGTGGCTGACGGCGTTTCTCCCCGTGGCGGGCCGAATTCCAGGCTGACCAGGCGCTGCCGGACCTCCCACCGCTCGGTCAACGTCGGCCGGAGTGCGATCTTGCTCGTGATGTCCACCCGGATCAGCACCCACGGCGATTCGCCTTCCGGGCACAGCACTGTGCGTTCCAGCACAACGTCGTCCGCTGCCTTGGTGAGGCGTAAGAACGTCGGGCCAAAAAGGATCTTGGGCGTGGTCGTCAGACCGGAAAGGTCGCTTTCGCCGGTATGTTCGGCGATCCAGCGGCAGTCGACGTATTCATCCCATACGCCACAAAGCCCATCGCTGTCGGCCACCAGGGTGATTCGGCGATTCCCCAGGTGGACGACGTTTTTTGTGGACGGTGGATCGATCAACGGATCCCACTGTCTCGGCCCGGTCGTGTAGGCGAAAGCGGGTAGATCGTCCGCACGAGTCCATTCCCCGAACGCGCTCACACTGCCAGCATTGCAGTTCATGCGAGCAACTGTCTGCGCCCTTGTGGCCGTTCTGCTCACGCACACCGTCACGGCCGCCGCCAACGCCGCCCCGGAACCCGGCTGCGCGACCGTGATCGATTCGACCGCGTTCACATCGGAGGCCGAGTTGCGGCAGATGAACGCGACCATCGCGGGCTTCGGCCTGCGCACCACGGCGAGCCCCGCGCACCGGCGGCTGGTCGACTGGCTCGAGCGCGAGGTCCAGCGAATGCCCGGGATCAAGACCCGGTCGCAGACGTCGAAGATCCGCCGCTGGCTGCCGGTCACCGGTGATCTGGCGTCAACCGGGCTTCTTTTCGTTGGCCATGAACGGATTCTCCTCGCCGGCGCGATCCCGTACACCGCGCCGACCCTGTCCAGCTCCGGCGAACTGGTCTACCTCACGGATCCGATCACCGCGGCGAACGCCCGCGGCAAGGTCGTCATCCGCGACTTCCCGGCCGTGGACCGAGGTTATCTCGCCGAGGCGGCGCTGAACAAGGACCTGATCGACGCCGGGCTGGCCGGGGCGGCGGGTCTGATCATCGCCTTCGACTTCCCGCGCGAACAGGTCCGCGGCTACTACGACCCGCACACCGGCACGCATTACCGCGTCCCTGGGGTCTTCGTCGGCGGTGCGGAAGCCCAGCAGCTCAAGCAAGCGGTTGGTCGTCGAGCACACCTGGCGATCCTGGCGATCCAGAACCAGGCCACCACTAGGTCGGTGATCGCGACCCTGCCGGGACAGAGCAAGGAAAAGATCGTCTTCGACGCCAACACCGACGGCAACACATGGGTTCAGGAGAACGCCAACGCGGCGTTGCTGGCACTGGCCAAGTACTTCGCGCACCAGCCACTGCACTGCCGTCCGCGGACGATCGAGTTCGTCTTCGCCACCGGGCATCTCCACCGTCCAGCCGAGGGAACGGAGTTGTACGCCCGCAAGCTCGACGCGGAATACGACGACGGAACCGTGGCTTTCGCGTTCGCCCTTGAGCATCTCGGCACGCGTGAGTACGTCCGTGTCGGCCAGGAACTCCAGCCGTCGGGCCTGAGCGAGGTCTTCGGCTGGTTCGCCGGAAGCCCTGTGCTGTCGGCCGCGGCCCAGAACGCGATCGCGCGGCACGGCCTGGACCGGGTGTTCGTGTTGCCAGGCATCGACTTGCCGGTGCCCGGCCGCGTACCGCCGCAGTGCTCGTTCGGCGGCCTCGGCACGCATTTCCATAGCCACCTGATCCCCAGCATGGCGATGATCTCCGGGCCGTGGTCGCTGTGGGCGCCGTCCTTCGGCTCGCAGGCGATCGACTTCGCCCGCATGCGCGCCCAGACCCTCGCCGCCGGTGACACCGTCCTCGCGCTGGCCGGCGTGCCACGCGCCGAGATCGCCGGTCCCTACCTCGCCTATCGCCAGGCACGCGCAGCCGGTGCGCCCACGTGCTCACACGAACTGCCGCCCGAGGATTGACAAAGAAAGTTTTTACGTTCAAGCTGGTCTTATCATGAAAGAGGTGTTTTACATTGACCGGTTCGAGCAGGCCGACGCCCTGCTCAAACCGCAGCGCGTCGAAGTGCTCCGGCAGCTGGCTGTCCCGAAGTCGTGCACGGAGGTCGGCAGCGTGCTGGGGCAGTCGCCGCAGCGGGTGTACTACCACGTGAAGAAGCTGGTGGACGCCGGCCTGGTGACCCTGGTCAGTGAACGCCGGGTGCGTGGCATCCAGGAAGGCGTGTACCAGGCGAGCGCACAGTCGTATTGGCTGTCGCCGCAACTGGTGGGCACGGTCGGAACCAGGAAGGTGCAGGACGAGCTGAGCCTGGGGTACCTGCTGAACCTCGTCGAGGAAGTCCACGACGACCTGGCCAGGATCGATGGCGGCCCGACACTGGGGGTGTCGGGAGAAATCCGCCTGCCGCAAGGGAATCGAAAGGCCTTCCTGGACGACCTACGCACGACATTGCAGGAGCTGTTCGCCCGCCACGGCGGTGCCGAGGGCGAAGCCTTCCGTCTGGCCGTGGCCTGCTATCCCAAGGAGACAGCCGATGACTGACACACTCGCGCTCGAAGCGCACCTGTCCAAGCCACCAGCCGAGGTCTACGAAGCACTGACCTCCTCCGCCGCGCTCCAAGTCTGGCTGGCGGAGTACGCGGAAGTCTCGTTGCCGGACAAGCAATACACGTTCTGGGGCAAGTACACCCCGCAGGGATCCAAAGCGGCACAGCAACTCCTGGCCGTATCGGATGATTCGTTGAGCTTCTCGTGGATCCTCGACAACGAGGAAACCACGGTCACCTACTCGCTCACTCCGTCGCCAACCGGCACAGTCCTGCGCGTGGAGCAGACAAACCTGCCCACACTGGAAGAACTGATGAACCCGCCGGGCAGGCGTGACGGCAGGCATTCCATGCACACCTTCTGGGGCCTGGCGTTGGCGAACCTGGCGGAGTACCTCGACGGCAGGCCACAAACGCCGAAGGCAGACTTCAGCCTGGATCGGTCGCCGGAGATCAGGGTCTCGCTGACGATCGCGGCACCGGTGGAAGAGGTGTTCGCGAGCCTGATCGACGCGGCGGCGATCAAGAAGTGGTTCGGCTGGGAAGCGGCGGTAGAACCACGAGTCGGCGGCACGATGGGGCTGGGCGTCGACGGCAAGATCTTCGAGTTCGAGCCGAACAAGAAACTCGTCTACGGCGATGACGAAGGCTCGGTGGTCCATTGGGAACTTGAAGGTTCGGAAGGGAAAACGCACCTGACATTCGTCCAGAGTGGATACTCGGACGATGAGCTGGACAATGCGGCACAACACGAGGCCGGATGGCTCGGCGGCCTCGCGGAACTCAGGCGAATGCACGAACTCGGCTCAGACTGGACGCCGCTGACCACCGAACTGCCCGAAAACGAAGCCTAGAGCCTCAGGGGTTCGAGCCACAGTGGTTCCCGAACGCCGTTCACGCCAAGTTCTGTGGCACTAGGCCAGCCTGGGTTGCCAGCACCGCCAGCCTGATCCGATTAGGACATCCCGTCTTGTCCAGCAGGCTGGCGATGTGCGTCTTCACGGTTGTCACACCGACGTGCAACTGTGCGGCGATCTCCCCGTTCGTCAGCCCCGCTCCAACCAGCCCCAACACCTCCCGTTCCCGAGCGGTCACTCCCGGAAGCGCGGGTGATGACGTCTTGGCCAGCGCCCGCGAAACGAGCTTGCGCATGACCGTCGGACTGAACGGACTATCCCCCGCCGAAGCCCGGCGAATCCCGGCGATCAAGTCGTCCGGCTCCGCATCCTTCACCAGAAATCCGCAAGCCCCCGCAGCCAATGCCGGATACAAGTGATCGTCATCGTCGAACGTCGTCAAAGCGACCACCCGAACGGCCGGCCGCGCGGCCAGAATCCGCTCGGTGGCGACGATCCCGTCCACACCGGGCATCCGGATGTCCATCAGGATCACGTCAGGATGCACCCGCTCGGCCAAGCGCACGGCCTCCTGACCATTCCCGGCCTCACCGACGACCGAAATGTCCGCGGCAGAGGAACACAGCATCCGCAACCCAGCGCGGACAAGCCGCTGATCGTCCACCAGCAACACCCGGATCACGACGCCACCGGCAAAACCGCCAGCAGGCGCCACCCTTGGCCGTGGGCGCCCGCCTCCAAAGTGCCGCCGAGCATCTCGACTCGCTCGCGCAAGCCGATCAGCCCATGTCCCGAACCACTGTCAGCCATCCGGAAATCCCCGCCGTCGTCACGAATCTCCAGCCGTACGGCGTCCGCGGACACCGACGTGGAGAACTGGGTCCGAGCCGAACTCCCCGCGTGTTTGGCGACATTGGCCAAACCCTCTTGGGTCAACCGCAAAACCGTCAGCCCACGGGTGGCATCCAACCGCGCCAAAGCCGGATCGACCGTCGCGTCCACCCGCAGCCCCACCTTGCGGGCACGAGCGACCGCGGCCGCAACGGCGGCAGGCAACGAGTCCGGCTCGACGAAACTTTGGCTCGGATCGCGCAACACCGTGACCAGTTGCCGGAGATCGGCCAGTGCGGCGACCCCGGTCTCGTGAACGTCATCCAGCACCGCACGCACCCGCTCGTCCTCCGGCGCCAACACCTGTCGCGCCACCTTCACCCGCAGCACGATCGAGGACACATGGTGTGCGACCAGGTCGTGCAACTCCCGCGCCACCGAAGTACGAACCTCGACCTGAGTCAACCGCCGCACAGAACGCACATACGTACCAAGCAGAATCGGCCCGCCGATTGCCATCACGGCCCGGAACACCAACCCAGCAACGTCATCCGGCCGGTAGAGCGCGTACACAGCCGTCATCACCGCGGCCGCAACGGCCAAAGGCCAGCCGGAGCGACGCATCGCCAGCTCGAACAGTGCGATCCCAGCCAACACCTTCAACGCCAGATGACTGGCGTCCGGAGCCACAGCGAGTAGGCCGGCCTGAGCGACCACGACAGCCAGCGGCCAGCGGGGACCGGCGGCCATCGCCAGGACGGCCCCGCCGACGAGCACGACATCGAGCGCGGTCGGTGATGCCAGGACCAGGAAGTAGCTGACCGCGACGGCCACTAGGACGAGCAGCCGCAAGGGAACCGCGCGTCGATCGAAGAGCTGGTCAAGCCATCCGGGCAGCACGAAGGCACGGTAGCCAACCGAACCTGAGAACTCCCCCAACTGGCCGCAACCGCGGCCACTGGGCTGATCCGCGAAGCCCTCCGCAACGGCCACGCTGGATTCCAGACCACACGGGAGGGATCGAGGATGAACAGGCGCACTCTGCTGGCAGCCGCGGCAGGCGGGACGACGGCCGCCGTGCTGTCCGGGGCACCCGCCGCGGCCGCGGCGCAAAAGCGTCGTTTTCACGGCAAAGTCGTGGCCATCACCGGAGCGACGTCCGGTATCGGCAAGGCCACCGCCATCGCCTTCGCCGCCCAGGGCGCGAAAGTCGGTTTCTGCGGCCGAAGGGCCCAGCTGGGCGCCGAGGTGGCCGCCCAGATCCGGAAGGCCGGCGGCGAGGCCGTGTACATCCAGGCCGACGTCCGGCACGAGGACCAGGTGAAATCGTTCGTCGACCAGGTCGTCTCGAAGTACGGGCGGCTCGACATCGCGTTCAACAACGCGGGGATCCGGGGGCCTGGGCTGCCGCACGAGGTCAAGCTCGCCGACTGGGACGACGTGATGAACACCAACGTCCGGGGCGTGTTCCTGGCGATCAAACACCAGGTGCCGCACATGCTCAGGACCAACGGCGGTGTGATCGTCTGCACGTCGTCCGCCTCCGCCGAGCGGGCCCGGCCCGACGGCGCGGCGTACTCGGCGAGCAAGGCCGGGATCAACGGCATGATCAAGGCGGTGGCGCTTGCGTACGGCACACAGGGAATCCGCGTCAACGCGATCATGCCGGGCACGACGGACACCCCGTTCGCCCGTCCGCCCGGCATTCCCGACCCGGATTGGGAGGCGTTCAAGAAGCTGTGGGGCCCGCTGAACGTCAGCGGGATGGAACGGATGGCCACCGCCGACGAGATCGCCGCCGCCGTCCTTGGCCTGGCGTCCGATGACTTCCGGTTCATGACCGGCATCGGCGTGCAGGTGGACGGCGGCGACTCGGCAGGCCGCAAGATGGTCATGCCGCAACTGCCTGTCACACGAACAGGATGATGGTGACGCCGATGACGACGTCCACCACGCCACACCACTCGGAGAACCCGCGCGGCACGACCTTGTCGTAGCGGTGGTGGAAGTAGTCCCAGACCCCGTGGGCCAGCCAGCCCACGCTGATCAGGTACTTCGCGACCTCCTCGGGCACCGACAGCGCGACACCGACCAGCACCAGGTAAGCGGCGAATCCGGCGAGTTGCAGTGGCAGCATGCCGGGTTCGCGCAAACGCTTGCGGAACGCGCCGATCACCAGGTACGCGGTGGGCAGGATCATCATCACGACGGCCGGTGGGTACATCGGCGTGACCCAGTTGTCGATCGTCACGACCAGTGCCAGCCACGTCGGCCACCGGTCCTTCAGGAAGGTCACGACCTTGCCCGAAGTGGACGGCTGCCGTTGGTGCTGGTGGTGCACGGTGTATTCGGTGCGGCGCAGCAGCATCGCGATGAGCATCGCGGGCAGCATCAGCACGTGTCCGCCGATCATCAGCCCTTCGGCCGAAAGCACTCCCAGCCAATACGGACCGAGTAACAACAGGAACGGCACGTACATCGCCGCGCCCATCTCCGCGATCGGCCGCCAGCCGTGGCCACGGACTCGCATCCAGATCCCCATGCCCAGGGTCATGTTCGTGGCCATCACGATCGCTTCGACGTCGGGCCGTGCCATCGCGGACCACCATGTCCACAGCGGGGCGAACAGCAGCATCCCCGCCACCATCGCGACGACCATTTCCACGTAATGCCGGGCGAACCGCCCGTTGAGAGTCACTGTGTTCGTCATGTACTTCAGCGTGCTGCCGCCCGCGCGCAACACGTACCCGCGCGATGTCATCAGCCGGCCATGCGAATCGCACACCTCGGGCATGCATACTGCTGGGCATGGGGAACATCGAGGTCAGACCGGCCACGGCCGATGACGCGGCGCAGGTCGCGGAGATCTGGTACCAAGGCTGGCGGGACGGGCACCTGGGCAATGTGCCTGACGAGCTCACCGCCGTCAGGACCAAGGCCTCGTTCTGGGAGCGTGCACCGCAGCGTGTCGGGGACACCACGGTGGCGATCGCCGACGGCACCGTGGCCGGATTCGTCATGGTCGTCGGGGACGAGGTCGAGCAGGTCTACGTCTCGGCCGACCACCGGGGAACTGGTGTGGCCGCGACGCTCCTCAAAGCAGCCGAGGACCACGTCGCCAAGAACGGTCACGAGCGCGCGTGGCTCGTCGTCGTTCCGGGAAACACCCGGGCGCGGCGGTTCTACGAACGCAACGGCTGGGTGGACGAAGGCACCTTCGACCACCGCACGGCGAACGTGTCCGTCCTGGCGCACCGATACGCCAAGCTAGTCAAGTAGCGACAAGTCCTTCGGCACGAGAGTCGTCGACCGCAGCAGCTCCCTCAGCAGGTTGTCGTTGAGGGCGTTGCCGACCGGCTCACCGACCTCCTCACGCGTCAGGCCGGGAACACCGTTCTGCGACAGCCGTTCCCGCACGGTCTTCACTCGGTGCTCGACCTTCTTGGCCGTCCACGCGACTTCCGGGCGCAGTTCGGTGAGCTGGTCCGCGGCCTGCTGCCAGGTCAACGGCCGGGCGCCGGGGTCGTGCAGCAGGTACCGCTGTCCGAGCACGACCAGCACCAACTGTTCCTCGTCGCTCAGCGCGTAACGCCGGGGCATGTCGGTCTGTTCGGTGTGTTTCGACGCCGGTTTGTTGCCGTCCGATCCGGTCACGAACACCTCAAGCAAGTGCTCGCGTTCACGAGAACCCGGCACGTGCAGCGGGGTGTAGCCCTCCGACAACGGAATGGCTTCCTCGTCGGCGAAAAGCCATTGCGAACGCGGCAATCTGATCGGCCGGCGGCCGGTGTTGCGCAGCCACCAACGACCATCCCAGTGCCGCAGTTCGCCGTGCCTGCGACTCACCTGACGGTCGTCCTCGCCGATGCAGATGTGCACCTCGGGCCGGTTGCGTCCGAAGTAGACAATGCGGCCCTCGCTCGGGCCGACCGAGTAGCCGCCGCCGAGCGCCAGTGCGTGCACCGAGCCGGAGACCGCCCGCGGCACACCGTGGACGAGGCTGTCGTGGCCTTGCGGCAACAGCAGTCCGCCCGCATACCTCAACTCAGGATTCATGTTCCGACCTCCTGGCGTCACCTCTGGCACACCGCCCCTCTGAATGACTTCGGCTGGCTGAGATAGATCTGCTCGGTGTTCGTGCCCCGGATCTGGAAGCAGTATCCGCCGGTCGGCTTGACCGGAACACGGATCGAGGTCTCCCGTTCGGCGTTCAGGTACTGCTTGCCTTCGCCGTCCGGCGAGACCACGACGACGCTGTCGAGTGGTTGCGAGCTCGCCCACCTCAGCAGCACGTGATCGCCCTGGTCCACCGGATCCGCCAGGTTCAGGGTGACCGGAGGCGGCGGTGGCGGTGGTGGTGGCGCGACCACAGGCGCTTCCGCTTCCGGCCATACGAACGGCGCTACCGCCAGACCGGCCGCCAGCACACCACCGGCCACGAAGTACGGCACCTTCGACTTCTTCTTCGCCTGTGGCGGGGCGACGTCCGGCATGGGCCGGGGCAGCATCTTGCCGAGACGTTCCACGGCCCACGTCGCCGCATCCGGTCGGCGATCGGGTTGCGGCGTCAGCATCCTGGCGACCATTGTGGACAACTCGATCGGGACGTCAGGCCTGCTGATGGCCGGGACCGGGTCGCCGAGCACCCGCAGCACCCGCTCCCCTGGCTGTTCACCGATCCGGCTCGGATGCGGCGACTGCCCGGTCAATGCGTAGTGCAGCACCGCGCCGAGGCCGTAGACGTCCGTTCGCTCGTCGACAACACCGGACCGCAGGGTCTCGGGCGGAACACATTCGATGGCATGCAACGGATTACGCCGGAAAGCCTGCCGGATCGTCACCCCGAAATCCGAGAGGACCGGTGGCCCGAACGAACGGTACAACACGTTGTGCGGGCTGACACCTCCATGCAATACGCCAACGGCGTGCGCTGATGCGAGCGCGGAAGCCAAGCCATAACCCAGTTCGACGACATCTTCGACGTCGAGTGCGCCGCTGCGTTGCACGCGAGCCGACAACGACTCTGCGCACAACTCCATCCGCAGTGCGTGTTTGCCCTCCCACTGGCCGATCGCGTCGATCGGCAGGATCGGCAGTGTGCTCGCGAGCTTGACCAGCTTGAGGCGCTCACGCTCGATCACGGTGAGTGTCTTGCGGTCGAACTTGCCAGGAAACACCTTCACCGCCACGGGATGCCCCGAGGCGGTGGTGGCGTAGACGGCGGCGACCGGGCCGCGGCCGAGCAGTGTGTGCGTCATCGGATCGCGAACACCGCCCGGAATCTGGCGGCCCATGGTCGTCCGGCCAACGTCTTGCGGATCCGTCTGACCGAAGCCCACGCTTCGGCGACCGCACTGTCGTTCGCGCCCATGCCCGACCACATCGCGACGTCCATCTGCGTGGCCAAACCGGTGAGACTGTCCACAATGGGCGCGTCAGCCGTGATCCTGGCCAGGTCACGTGCGGTCATTCCTGGCGTGACGCGTGTTCCGTACGCACGCATCAGGTCTCTGGCTTCCCACCACGCGGCCACGACACCGTTCGTCCCAGTCTGCCGTTTGCGGCGCATGGTCCGCACTGCCTTCACGATCGGAATCGCCAGGACAGCAAGGACAAACAGGGTGACAAGGGCCGCCAGCACGACCAATGCGATGAACCAGATATCCAGCTTCCCACCAGAATCGTCGTCGCGCTCCTGGGGAGGCAACGGCTGCTCGGGCAACTGGTTCGGCGGCGGCAATTCGGCCCGTGCCTTCGCGGTGATCTCCGCCAGCCTGGACGGCGCCGGCCCCGCACCAGCCGCGCCGCCGACCGGGTCAAGCGGCACCCAGCCGATTCCAGCCACCGCGACTTCCGGCCACGCGAGGACATCGCGATTGTGCACGACAGCCTCGGTGCCGATCGGGGTCTGCGGAGCCCGGTAGCCCACGGCGAGCCGCGCCGGAATGCCCGCGATCCTCGCCAAGGCCACGTACGAGGCCGCGAACTGCTCGCTGGTGCCGCGCTTGCTTTCCAGCAGGAATTCCCGCAACTGCGGCCATCCGCTGCCCGTAGGCAATTCCGCGCCGGTCGCCACGTTGTAGTTGCGGCTGAGGTACTGCTCCAGCACCAACGCCGTCCGGAACGACGGCCGCTCCCCCGCTGTCGCCCTGCGTGCCAAATCGGCGATCCCTGGCGGAACTTCTCCCACCTCGCCCGGGGTCTCGGCCGACGAGAGCGCCGCGTTCTGCAGGTTGTCGTCGGCCTGTGGCTCCCACCAGCTCAGGTCGTACTCCAACGCGCCTTTCCGCTCACGCACGAGCAAAGCACCGGTTGTCTGGTCGATGAGCGGTGCGGCGCCGGTGACCGAGGCGGGCATCGGCTGGCTCGGCAGCCACAGGCCGTCGGGTGCCTGGATCTTCGCCGAGTACTCCCGAACCGGAGCACCGGTCGACGGACCGATCTGCGACCCGAGCCTGCGGTAGTTGTCCTCGGGCTCCCAGGTGACCCCGTTGAACTGGTTCAGCACGACCAAGCGCCACCGGTCGACCGGGCCACTGGTGGTGTAGCTGAACACCGGAGTGTCCGGTTTGGACAACCTGGCGGCGACCTCGGTCAACGGGCTGACCGTCCTGGGCAACGGCACCTGCGCGGAGTCGCTCTGCCGCACCGAGTACGGCTCACCAGTGTCGATCAACGCGACCACGGCCGCGCCGGCAAGCCCAAGAACGACCGTGGGAATCAGCACCAACCCGGGTCGCACCGGCATGTACAACCCTGCCGCGACAACGGCAAAGCCAAGCGCGGCGAGCACCGCCGTAATTCCGGACAACGCCACGAAGGCCTGGCTGAGCACAAGGACCGCGATGCTGGGCAGCAAAGCCACGGCAGGCCAACGCAACAGTTCGATCCCGATCACCGCCGCGAGCAACACGAGCAGCGGGACGAACAGCATCAGTTCGGCGTCCGGCCGCACGGGCCAGGTCGACTGCAACGTCAGCTGCCACGAATCCGTCATGCCCGAGGCCAACGCGGTCACGTCGACCGACCCGAACATGGCAACGCTCAAGGCCAGCAGCCCGAGAACGACTGTGATCAGCGGACGCCACGGCTGAAGCACCTTGACCCGAAGGCACAACTCCACCGCGACGTAACAGGCCGCGAGAACGACAGCGATCGGCAGCAGCAGCGGCCTCAGCCCGAAGACCGGCGCGAACAGCAGGCCGGAAATGGCCGCCGCCAACAACACCCAGAGAGCACGGATCCTCATCGCGCGATCACCGACTGCCATTGCCGCGTCGCGTCGACGGCATTCGCGGGCTTCAGGATCTTGGCGCCGGGAACCACAACGGCCTTACGGCCCAAGTTGATCACCACGAGGTCCGCGTACCGCGAGCGGAGCATCGCCAACGCGGCCTGATCAGTGGCCGTCACGGCCGACGAGATCACGACGAGCTGACCGCCCCATGACTGCGCCAAAGCCTTTGGCACGAGGGGAAGATCCGTGTTCTCGGCGCGTTCCAGTACACACAGCTCGTCAAGGAGACGAGCGACAGCCGAGGCGCCCGGCGTGGTGATGATGTCGAGTCCGCCCGATGTGACCAGCTGGCACCGGTTGTCCACCTTCGCCGCCGCCACCACGAGCGACGCCGCCACCTCGACGGCTTCCTCGAACTCGGGCTCGACCGGAATCGCCGGCCGGTTGTCCAGCAGCACAGTGAACTGCGGCTGCTGCGGGTCGGCGTAGTCCCTGATCATCAGCTGCCCGGTGCGCGCGGTCGCCTTCCAGTGCAGGTGCCGGACTTCGTCGCCGGGCACGTACTCCCGCACTTCACGGATGTCCAAGGACCCGCGCGGCGAGTTCTCGTTCGCCGCGCCTTCATGGTGGTGCAAGGGAAGTCCACTGGCGACCGAGCGTACTGGATGTGTCCTCGGGTAGACCCAGATCGTCGCCGTGGTCCCGATGAACAGCTGGCTTTGCCCGAGTCCCAAGGCATCGCTGCGCCGGAGCGTCAGCGGGCCGACTTCGTGCCTGCCGCGCTCCCACGTCGGCAGTTCGTTCAAATAGGACTGTTCGGAACCTGGCGCCAACGACCGCACAGCGATCTTCAATGTACTGGCGCCCAGGCGATCGACCGCGGTGAAGCCGGGCTGCCGCCGTGTTCCCGGGTTGTGCACGCGAAGGGTGATTCCCGCCCTGCTGCCGCGTTCGACCCGGTCCGGGTACACATCCCTGGCCACCTCGACCCGAGGTTTCCGGCCGGCAACGGCAAGCGCGGCCACGACGGCTCCCAATCCGATCGCTCCCAACGCGATCAGCATCGCATAACCCGCGACCGCGCCCGCCCCGATCAGGACAGCCGCGGCCACGAGAGTGGCGATGCCACGCCGGGTAAGACGCATACTCAGGCCCCTGTCGCGACAGGTACGGGAATCTCGTTGAGCAGCTCACGGACGATGTCCTCGGGCCGCCGCTGGCGCAGTTCCGCGTCCGGCGTGAGGATCAGCCGGTGGTCAAGCACTGGATGCGCTACTTCCTTGATGTCATCGACAGTCACATATCCACGCCCGTAGGTCGCCGCCACCGCCTGCGCGGCCCGGACGAGCGCGATGCTGCCGCGAGGGCTTGCGCCGTAACGCAAATCGCCGTGCTGACGGGTCGCCGCCGCGATGGTCGCGGCGTACTCGACGACAGCGGTGTGCACGCGCGCGGACCGCACCTCGGCGACGGCCGCCTGCAACGTCGGAATGTCCACCACAGCGGGCAATTCGTCCGGATCGACGCCCGCGCAATCGCTCAGGATGACCATGACCTCGTCCTTGAGGTCCGGGTAGCCGATCTGCAGGCGCATCAGGAACCGGTCGAGCTGCGCCTCCGGCAGGCGGTACGTGCCGGCCATCTCGATCGGGTTCTGTGTGGCGATCACCAGGAACGGCCGCGGTACTTCGTGCCGGACCGAGTCGACCGTGACCCGCCGCTCGGACATCACCTCGAGCAACGCGGACTGGGTCTTCGGGGTGCCGCGGTTGATCTCGTCGGCGAGCACGATGTTGGCGAACACACCGCCGGGGTGGAAGGCGAACTTGGCGTCGTTCTGGTGGAACACCTGGACACCGGTGATGTCGCCGGGCAGCAGGTCGGGCGTGAACTGGATCCGGCTCCAGGTTCCGTTGATGCTGCGGGAAAGACACCGGGCGAGGGTGGTCTTGCCGAGGCCGGGAACGTCTTCGATGAGCAGGTGTCCCTCGGCGAGCAACGCGGCCACGGCCAGCCGGACGACCTGCGGCTTGCCGCGCAGCACCCGCTGCACGTTGTCCGAGATCCGCTGGTAGACCTCGCCTGCCGGCACGTTCACTTCCGCCTCCACACGATCTCGTTCGACTTGACGTTGCCCTGCAGCACCGTCACCCACACCCGGTTGCCGATCACGTCGTAGTTCAGCTTGTTGTACTGGACGCGACCGGTGGAGTCCGTCGTGGCCTGTTCGGTGACGACATTGGTGCTGTCCTCCGAGCTGAGCCGCAGCGAGTATGTCGTGCGGGGCGCGAACCCGGACAGCGTCGTGTTCACCCAGTAGCAGTTCGGCCGATGGCAGTTGTCCGTACTGGACGCATCGCCCTGGGAGATCGTGACTGTGCGGGCACCCGATGGCGGATTCTGCTGCGAGTCGCGGTGCTGTGTGGTCGCGGGCGAACCGGTGAGTGTCTGTCCGTCCGATGTCCTGGTGATCGCCCTGATCGTGAAGGTGATCACGTTGCTGGCCTGCACCTGCGAGTACGTCACCGAAGTTCCGGTCACCTGGCGGGTACCGAGACCGGTGGCAACGACTTGGTAGTGCACCAACGTGCCACCGTTGAGCGCAGGCTGGCCCCAGCTCACGGTCACGTCACGAGTCGGCCGGTCGTCGACGTCGAACGTGGCTCTCGGGTTGGTGGGAGCAGCGGCAGGCGAGACCGGCGACCTCGGTATCACCGGCGCGGCAGACGCGCCCGGACCAGTGCCCATGCGGTTGGTCGCGGCGACCGTGAAGGTGTAGCTCACGCCGTTGGTCAGGCCGTTCACGGAGGTTCGCCGCGCTCCCGCCCCGACGGTCATAGATCCTGTCTGGCCGGTGCTCGCGCGCCAAGACACTTGGTACCCGGTGATATCAGCGCGGTTGTTCGGTGCGGTGCCCCAGTTCACGGTCGCCGAACCGTTGCCCGCGGAGGCCGTGACCGTGGGCGGAGCGCCCGGACGGCCTGGCGGGACAGGCGGAGGCGTCGACGGTGTGACGGGCGGACGCGGCCGTTCGCTCGTCGGCTGCCTCGGTGGCTGCGGCTGCCGAGAGGTCGCAGGCGGCGGCGCGGCGACTCGGACGTCCGTCGAAGTGCCCTGGTTCGGGTTCGGCGCGTTCACCTGGCTGGTGGGCGGCGCGGGACGTTCCGCTGTGGACACGTCCTGCACGTTGCCGTCCTTGGCCACGACCACAACCTGCGTGCCGTCGGCATCTTCGACGTACACGCGGTTGTCCTCGCCACGGCTGAGCCTGGGCGTGCCGCCCTTCTGCTTGATCGGCTTCGATTCCTTGCGTACGCCATCGGGGGTGTAGGTCAGGACGTTGCCGCTTTGCCTGTCCACCAGGACAACCACGTCACCTGTGGACATCGGGCCGTCGTAGTCGCCGACGGGCAACGCGACCGCGAGCGCCTTCTCCGGCGGGTTCTTGGTGTCCGCGAGCACAAGGGTCTGCTTCTGCGGATCCAGAATGGCGAGCTTGCCGCCGACCCCGTTGGTGGCGGGCCTGGCGTTGGGCGACAGCGGCACGCCGATCGGCACACCCTCGCCCAGCTTGCCGTTGTCGATCCGGTGCAGCGTCCCGGAGAACGTGTCGACGAACGCCGGCTTCCCGTCCACAATGGTCAGCGCACCGGGGTGGCCCGCCGGAACTCCGACCGGGCATCCGCCGATCCGGTCGGCGTCCTTGGCGATCGTGCAGAGCTGCCCGACATCCTGACGGTGCAACCACATCATGCCGTCCGTGGTCACGATCGGCGTCCCGACCGCGCCGCCGACGGTCACGATCGTCGGCGGATCAGACAGCCGCACAACCTTGCCCGCGTTGCGGTACACGAGATACGGCCCGCCGACGACCTCGATGAACACCGGCAGTTCGTTGGCGGGTGGGCTGATGCTCTCCTGCGTGGCCAATGTGGCCTTGTCGAACTTGGTGATCACGCTCGGCCCGACGACGTAACCGTGCGTGTCGCTCTGCACGACCTGGCTGCCCGGTTCACCGTCCACGTCGGCGTGCGCGTCGATGTTGGTTGTGGCGCCGTCGATGTGGAAGACCACCTGGAGCACCGAGTTGAACACCCAGTGGCCGGTCAGCGCGAACTGGCCGGCAGGCAGTGGCGTGGCCGCGCCGGTGAGGGCGGCGACCAGGGCGCCCGCGACGAGCAAGGCGACCAGCGCGAACGGCCTGCTCCGCTTCAACACGGCCGGAAACCTACCTTTCCGCGTCCGGGAGGGGTCCCGAACCCCCGTTTTCGCAGGTCAGGTGTTGTTGAACTGGAAGCTGTTGAAGACGGCGGTGGCGATGGGCCGCATGGCCCGCCATTCGTTCTGCAACGTCGTCGGGTCGTTGGCGCGCAGCGAGAACGTCATGATGAACAGCGTGCCTTGCTTGTCGGTGACCGCCCTGGTCAGCACGTGATACCGGACAGGCCCCGCGGCAGAGCCGTGTTCGTACTCCAGCACGTCGCCGGTCGTGGAGGACTTGTAGTCGGCGTTCTCCCGGTCGGCCTTGACACTTCTGTCCCTGTTGGCCAGGTACTCGGCGGCAGTGGTTCCGGTGGTGTCCCGCCTGACCTGCACCTCGGGTGCGCCGGCCTGCGGATCGGGCTGCGGGCCGACGTAGAGCACGTCGGTGCGGTCGCCCGCTGTCGACTCGGTGCGTTTCCACTCCGCGGGAACGCTGATCGTGTAGCCCAGCAACTCCCGGTAGGGCACGAGCGGCGGCTGCGGGGTGGTCGTCGTCGACGGCTGCTGCTGTGGTTGCTGCGTCTGCCCTTCGGGTGGGGATTTCGAGGTCAACGCCACCACGACCACCACGATCGCCACCACAAGCGCTGCGCCGAGCACGATCAGAATCCCGTGGTTCCTCTTGCGTGGCTGGATGGGAATGGGGTCGAGGGTGATGTCCGCGGGTGAAACCGCCTGCGGGTAGACCGGCGGCGGCATCAGCGGCGGCGCGGTCCGGGTGTTCGGCGCGGTCTCGGCCACGACCGTGACCTGGTCAGACGGGTTGTCGATCCACGTATTGACGTCGTTGGACGGCCTCGGCAGGCCACCACGTGGCGTCAACGTGCCAGCGAGGCTGCTGAGGCGCTCGATCGCGTCCTTGGCCTCCATCCGTTCCGCCGGTTGCTTGCGCAGCAAACCCTGGATGACCGGCCACAACCGGCCGATCCGGGGATCGGGATCCGGGTCACGGGACGCGGCCGCGGCCAACGTGCTCTGGATGTCCTTGCGTTTGAACGGAGAACGCCCGACGACCGTGGCGTACAACGTGACGCCGGCGGCCCACATGTCCGCTGCTCGCGTGGCCTCGTGACCGTCGATGCGCTCCGGGGCGATGTATTCGGGCGATCCCGGCATCTGTCCGGTACCGGTCAGCGCGGAGGCACCGTCGATCAGCGCGATCCCGAAGTCCGTCAGCACGACGCGCTCACCGTCGAGCATGATGTTGGCCGGTTTGACGTCCCGGTGCAGCACGCCTCGGTGGTGCGCGGCGTCGAGCGCCCGCAGGATCTGGATGCCCACCTGCGCGGCCTGGTCGAGTGGCAGCGGTCCGTCGTTGTCGAGGATGTCCGCGAGCGACCGGCCTTCGATCAGCTCCATCACGATCCACGGCAGGTTGTCCTCGATCACCACGTCGTGCACGGTGACGATGCCCGGGTGCCTGAGTTTGGCGGCGGCTCTGGCCTCTCGCAGCACTCTGCGCACGGCTGCCTCCGACTCACCGGCGTCCGCCGACTCGCCCAGCCGGAGTTCCTTGATCGCCACGTCACGGTGCAGGTATTCGTCGTGGGCCCGCCACACGACACCCATCCCACCGCGGCCGATCGGCCGTTGCGCAAGGCGATACCGCCCGGCAACGACCCTCCCCTCGCCCTCAGTCACAAAAGGCAATGTACCTACCGCCCGCTGTCACTACCGCGCGAACAATGCACGTGATCACCGACGAGGCAAAGCGCGTGTCCACCACACCAACACAATGAGATGCGCATTCCAGCACCGCATGTCCACCACTCCAGCACACCGTGTCGACCATTGCGACACGGTGCGATCGCCACAGAGACTCGCTGACCTCGTGGGCAACCGTCATCCAACACCTGCGCAACCGCGTCCAGGCACGTTCGGCAGGCCAGTCGGACCTCAAACCTGGAGGTAGTACATGCGTACCTCAGTGGGCGGGCTGATCCTCGCGATCATGGCCGTCCTCGGCTCTGCCGGGCAGGCATTCGCCAGCGAGCCAAGACCCGCGGAAGAACCGTTCAGCGCGCTGGTCAAACGCGCTGACTGCGACAAGAACGGTCCCACACAGCGGGACGGCACGATCGCCGCGCAGCTGAACCCGAGGCTGACCAAGGACATGCGTGGCTATATGGACGCGTACCGGGTGTCGTGTGCACGCGAGGTCGTCGAGGCCGTGCAGGCCCGTAAGTTCAACAAGAAGGCGGCGGTCATCGCGATCACCACGGTGATCGTGGAGACCCACATCGTGAACGTCGCCGAGAAGGTCGACCACACCAGTCTCGGCCTGTTCCAGCAGCAGGACCCGTGGGGCAGCGAGGCGAACCGGCTGAACCCGACGTGGGCCACCAACGCGTTCCTGGACGCGATGGTCCGCAAGGTCCCCGACTGGAACCAGGCCACGACCGACGCGCAGATCGGCGCGGTCTGCCAGAAGGTCCAGGTCTCCGCGTACCCCGAACGGTATCCGGTGCAGGTGAGCGACGCGAAGATCATCGTCGACGCGCTCTGGACCACGACGCCGCCCGCCGGCCGCGACTCCAGCGGCTACTACAACCCGGCGGACGGGACTTTCCACCTCCGCAACGCTTTGAGCGACGGTGCCTCGAACGCGGCTTGGGGCACCGCGCTGGAAACCATCCCCGGTGCGATCATCCTCACGGGTGACTGGAACGGCGACCGCAAGGACTCGACCGGTTACTACGACCCGCGTGACGGAACCTTTCATCTCCGCAACGACCACAGCGACGGAGCATCCAACGCAGCTTGGGACACCGCACTGGAAACCATTCCTGGTGCGATCATCCTCACGGGTGACTGGAACGGCGACGGCAAAGACTCCACCGGGTATTACGACCCGCGCGACGGCACTTTCCATCTCACCAACGACCACAGCAACGGAGCGTCCGACTACGCCTGGGACACCGCGCTCGAAACGGTTCCCGACGCTGTCGTCCTGACGGGTGACTGGAACGGGGACGGCAAGGACTCCGTGGGCTATTACAACAAGCGCGATGGGTCATTCCACTTGCGCAACGCGCTGAGCGACGGCGCATCCGACTACGCATGGGACACCGCACTGGAAACCGTTGCCAACGCGGTTGTCCTGACGGGTGACTGGAACGCCGACAAGAAAGACTCCACCGGCTACTACAACCCCGGCGACGGGTCATTCCACCTGCGCAACGCATTGAGCGACGGCGCATCCGACCACGCATGGGACACCGCACTGGAGACCATTCCCAACGCTGTCGTCATCACCGGCGACTGGGACGGAGCCTGACATGAAGCGAATTCTGACAACCGTCGCGATCACCGGCTTGCTGGCCGGTGCGATGACCACGACTGCCACCGCGGCCGGACCGCGGCCGGATTTCCAACTGCCGTTCGTGTGCGGCCAGAAATGGCGGCTGGACTCGTATGACAGCACTCACGCACCCGCACTCGACATGGTGAGAGCACCCGACCAGGTCGGCACCGAGGGCGCACCGTTCCTCGCTGCCGCCGCGGGCACTGTCCGGCAGTCGTTCTACCACCACAACGCGGGCAACATGATCCAGATCGACCACGGCGGCGGCTGGTTCACCACCGGTATCCATCTGCAGAGCCGTGCGGTGTCGGTCGGCCAGAAAGTCAAGCAGGGTCAGCAGATCGGCAAGGTCGGCAAGACCGGCCCGACGTCCAACGGCCACCCGCACCTGCACTTCGAGCAGGCCTTCGACGCCAACGGGGACGGCAGGGCGTCCTGGGGCGCGGTGGGCAGCGAACGTGTCGCGCAGGTCTTCGACGGCAAGACGTACGGCGCGAGAACCGGCGAGACGTGGGAAAGCGTCACCAGCAACAACTGCGGGGACGAACAGGAAACCCATGGCGTCGATTCGGCTGGGTACTACGACCCGCGTGACGGCACATTCCACCTCCGCAATTCGCAGAGCGACGGCCCGTCCAGCTACGGCTGGGGAACCGACCTGGAAACCGTCCCCGGCGCAGTGGTCCTCATCGGCGACTGGAACGGCGACGGCAAAGACTCCACGGGCTACTACGACCGCCGCGATGGAACCTTCCATCTCCGCAATGCCTTGAGCGAGGGAGCATCCAACGCAGCTTGGGACACCGCACTGGAAACCATTCCCAACGCCGTCATCCTCACGGGTGACTGGAACGGCGACGGCAAAGACTCCACCGGGTATTACGACCCGCGCGACGGGACATTCCACCTCCGCAACGACCACAGCGACGGAGCATCCAACGCAGCTTGGGACACTGCGTTGGAAACGATTCCCGGTGCTGTCGTTCTGACGGGTGACTGGAACGGTGATGGCAAGGACTCGACGGGTTACTACGACCCGCGCGACGGCACTTTCCATCTCACCAACGACCATGGCAACGGAGCGTCGGACTACGCGTGGGGAACGAATCTCGAATCGGTCCCGAACGCGGTCGTCCTGACCGGTGACTGGAACGGCGACGGCAAGGACTCCACCGGCTACTACAACCCGGCCGACGGATCGTTCCACCTGCGCAACGCACTGAACGACGGACCGTCCGACCGGGCGTGGGACACCGGCTACGAGTCGGTGCCTGGCGTCGTCGCCCTCACCGGCGACTGGGACGGCGCCTGATCACGCTGGGGGTGCCCACCTTTCCGGCCTCCGTGCCGGAAAGGTGGACCGTGACCAGAGTTGATGGCGGGATGTCTGTACATAAACTTGAGTTGCCAGAGCACGCGCCTACCTGATAGGAACCGGAACGCAGGAGTTTCTCCGGGGGGCCGGGATGGGCGCACAGTTCGGAGTGTTGGGCGAAGTAACCGCCCTGGTAGACGACCGCGCGGTGTACCTGGGCCATGCCCGGCAGCGCTGTGTGCTGGCCGCGTTGCTGATGGACGCGAACCGCGTGGTCTCGTCGGACCAGTTGATGGACCGCGTCTGGGCCGACGACCTTCCGCCCCGGGCGCACCGGACGCTCGCGAGCTATCTGTCCCGGCTACGTCAGGCACTCGGCGTCTCGATCGAGTGGCGGTACAACGGATATCAACTCAGCGCGGACCCGGCCGGCATCGACGCACACCGGTTTCGGGAGCTCGCCGCCAAGATCCAGGCCGAACGGGACGACGCCCGCGCGTTGACGCTGGCCGACGAGGCGTTGGGGCTGTGGCGCGGCGTTCCGTTCACCGGCCTGGACACCCCGTGGATCAACGAGATCCGGCACGCTCTGGAGAAGGACAAGTTCGCCGTCGAGCTGGATCGAACCGATCTTCTGTTACGCAGCGGACAGCACGCGGGTCTGCTGACCGAGTTGTGTGCACGCAGCGAGGCGCATCCCTTGGACGAACGCGTTGCCGGGCAATACATGCTCGCGCTGTACCGCAGCGGGCGGCAAGCCGAGGCGCTCGATTCCTATCAGCGCATCCGCAGACGACTGCGTGACGAACTCGGCACCGATCCTGGTGCGGCGCTGCGGAAAGTCCACCAGCAAGTCCTTTCCGGTACCACAGTGGACAGCGCGCCGCGGCAGCTTCCCGCACCACCACCCGTGTTCACGGGCAGGCAAGCCGCGCTCGCCGAGCTGGACAAGGTCGCGGCCAAGGACACGATGGCGATCGCGACCGTCAGCGGACTCGGCGGCGTCGGCAAGACGTGGCTTGTCCTGCATTGGGCGCACCACAACGCCCGGCGCTTCGCCGACGGTCACTTGTACGTCAATCTCCGTGGGTTCGATCCGGCCGGTGAACCACTGCGGCCAGAGATCGCACTGCGTGGCCTGCTCGACGCGTTGGGCGTGGACCCCGCCGCGGTTCCACTCGACCTCGACGCGCAGACCGGGCTGTACCGCACACTGATCAGCGGCAAGCGAATGCTGCTCGTACTGGACAACGCCCGCGACACCGAACAGGTTTTACCTCTGTTGCCAGGCACTTCGACGTGCACAGTGATCGTCACGAGCCGTCATCAGCTGGCCGGGCTCTACGCCTCGCACGGCGCGGTTCCCGTGCGGCTGGACACCCTCGCCGGCGCCGAGGCCACTCAGATGTTGACCGCCCACCTCGGATCGGACGTCACGATCGACTCCGACGCGGCGACCGAATTGCTCTCGTACTGCGCCGGGCTGCCATTGGCGATCAGCATCGTCGCCGCCAGGGCCACCTTGTCAGATCTGCCGCTTGCCGCGCTTGCCAAGGAGTTGCACGACGCCGCGACCAGACTGGACGCATTGGACGCCGGTGAGCTCAGCGTCAACCTGCGAGCCGTGTTCTCGTGGTCGACGAAGGCCCTGGATCCCGCTGTGGGCAAGCTTTTCCGTCTGCTCGGCCACGCGCCAGGAGTCGACATCACCGTGCCCGCGGCAGGTGCGCTCACCGAGAAACCGCAAGCCTTGTTGAACAAGCTCGACAAGGCACATCTGATCCAACGCCATCAGCCAGGCCGTTACCGGATGCACGACCTTGTGCGACTGCACGCCGCCGACGGTGCCCCGCCCGACTTGGCCGCGCTGCACAAACTCGCCGAGTTCTACCTGCACACGGCGTACGCCTGCGATCGGCTCCTTGCTCCACATCGGACACCCATGAACCTGAAACCCGCCGCCGCACTTGACATGCCCGACCCGATGGCGTGGTTCGAGGCCGAACATCGCAACCTGATGGCGGTCCTGCAGTTCGCCGCGATCCACGGCTGGCACGAACTCGTATGGCAACTGGCATGGAGTCTGAGCACCTTCCACCGCATGCGGGGTCACGACACCGAGTCGCTCGCCGCGTGGCAGGCCGCTGCCGACGCCGCCGAGCACCTCGACGACCTGCCCAAGCAAAGCGTGGCCCGCAGGTTCCTCGGCGCCGCCTACACCAGGCTCGGCCGGTCGGCCGAGGCTGTCAGGCATCTCGAACAGTCCCTCGCGCTGGCCGAGGAGGACCTGTTCAAGATGCACACGTACCGGATCCTGGCGTGGGCGTGGGAGCAGGTCGGCGACGACCAGCGCAGCCTCGACACGGCCGAGGCCGCGCTGGCGTTGGCCGAGCAACTGGACGAGGCGGTGTGGAAAGCCGACGCGGAGAACCTCGTCGGCTGGTACTGCGCCCGGCTTGGCCGGCACGATCGCGCCCGCGCACACTGCCAGGACGCACTCGCGCTGTGCCGCCGTCTGATAGACCACGAAGGCACAGCGGCCACATTGGACAGTCTCGGGTTCATCGCCCACAACACCGGCCAGTACGCCGAGGCTGTCTCGCATTTCGAAGGCGCGCTGGCCATTGTGCGTGACCTCGGCTATTCCTCCAGCGAGGCCGAGATGCTCGATCGGCTCGGGGCGACACACGCCGCGATGGGCCAACCCGCGCAAGCCCGCCGGACCTGGCAGCAGGCCATGGACCTGTATCAGAGCCAGCACCGAACCCGGGAGGCCGCTCGCGTGGGCTCGCTTCTGTCCACTCTGGACTAACGGAGTCTTGCCACTTCCAGCACGGCTTCGACGAACGCCTTCGGTGTCTCCTGTGGCAGGTTGTGGCCGGCCTTGGGAATCACGTGGTGCACACGAGGGCCTGCGAAGAACTTCGCGGAGGCCGTGCCGTCGGTCGGCGGGCTGCTGCCGTCCGACGCGCCGTCCAGCGTCACGGCCGGCATGACGATCTTCGGCTGTCGCGCCAGCTTTGCCTCGAGTACGTCATAACGCGGGTCACCCGGTGCGGCGAGCAACCGGTGCCGGTAGCTGTGCAGCACGATGTCGACGTAGTCAGGGTTGTCGAACATGACCGCCGCGTCGTTCAGGTCCTTCTCGGTGAACCGCCACTCTGGCGAGTTCTTCAGCCACACGACCTTCGCCAGATCCTTGGTCTGCTCGGTGAGGGCCCGGCGGCCGCGCTCGGTCAGGAAGTAGAAGAAGTACCAGTGCGCGGCTTCCGTCGCGACCGGGTCGGGCATCTCGGCGGCCGCGAGGTTCTGGATGAGATAGCTGTTGACCGACACGATGCCGGTGCAGCGTTCCGGCCAGAGCGCGGCGGCGACGTTCAGGCCACGGCCGCCCCAGTCGTAGCCACCGAAGATCGCGGAACGGATCCGCAACGCGTCCATCAGCGAGATCATGTCCGCGCCCATCGCGGCCTGCTGGCCAGACCGGAACGTGTCGGCTTTGAGAAACCGCGTGGGTCCGTGACCGCGCAGGTACGGCACGATCACGCGGTATCCCCGACGCGCGAGCGCAGGCGCGACCTCGGCGTACGCCATGGGGCTGTACGGCCAACCGTGCCCCAGCAGGACGACCTTGCCGTTGCTCGGGCCGATGTCGTGGTACGCGATCTTGAGCAATTCCGTGGTGACGTGCCGGATCGGGCCGAGTGTCCCACTGGCTGCTGATGCTGAGGGCGTGGACATGCCTCCGATCGCGGCCGCACCAACGCCGACGAGCTTGCCGAAAGTGCGCCTGTCCATCGCGTCAGTCGACCGTCACGTCGATGGTGACTTCGACATTTCCGCGCGTGGCCTTGGAATACGGGCAGATCTGGTGCGCGGCGGCGCCGAGCTCCTCGGCGGTCAGCTTGTCCACACCGGACATCTCCAGGTGCAGCGCGCCGCTCAGCCAGAACTCGTCGTCCGCGTGGTGCAGCGTGACATCGGCGACGACGGCCAAGTCATCGAGTTTGACCTTACGTGCCGCGGCGGCCCGCTTGACCGCGCCGAGGAAGCAGGACGACCAACCCACCGCGAACAGCTGCTCGGGGTTGGTCGCGCCGCCGTTGCCACCGAACTCCTTCGGGATGGCCAGCGTGACGTCGAGCAGGCCGTCGCTCGTGACGGTCCGGCCGCCGTTGCGGCCTTCGCCGGTCGCCGTGGCACTGGCGGTGTATGTGACCTCAGGCATAGTTCTCTCTCTTTTCATTCTCGTAATTGATCGCGTCACGCATGATTTCCATTTGCCCGTGATGCTGGACGACGTCGGTGTACACGTGAAAAAACGCGGCACCCTGATCGCTTTCGTCGTGCAGACCGGGCACGGGCACGCCGATCGACCGGCGGACGTACGCGTTCCCGACGTCCTTCGCGAGCAGTTCCACGGTCGCCCGTACCCGCGCGATCAGCGGCCCTACCTGGCCAGACGCTTGGAACTCGGCTTCCGGTCGCGGTGCACCCGCCGCCCGGCGACCACATCGCCAGCCCAGTACTCGATCGCGCCGAGGCAGTGATTCAGCACCGCGTATGGCGAATTCGCGCCAGGGAAGGGCGGTTTTCGATTCGCCAGGTCGTCGCCGAGTTCCTCGACGATACCGGCCATCCCGTACAGCGCACGAGCCATGAAGAACAAGTACTGACCTCGCGTGATCATCGGACCTCCCCTCAATCCGTCACCAGTTAGAACGGTGACGACTATTGCAGGACCATTCGTCACCTGTCAAGCTGGTGACATGGAACATGCCTTCCCGTGCGGCAACGTGGCACTCGACTTCGTCGGGTCGCTGAAGGCCAGGCGCAACGCGGCGCCGATCGAGAAGCTCGGCGCGCCGTCGAGCCTCGACTCGTGGTTCCGCGAGTCCGGCGTCACGCACAACGACCCGGGCAGCACGCCGGCGGACCTGCAGGCCGCGGTGACCCTGCGCGAGGCCATCTATTCGCTGGTCGCAGCCCGTCTCTGGAAGACGGACTACGACGACAGCGCACTGGCGATCGTGAACCGCGCGGCGAGCAACCCGCCCGCCGTCCCGACGCTCACACGAGAAGGCCTTGTCGTCCAGGCCACAGCCGAACAGGCACTGTCCACTGTGGCGCGAGTGGCCATCGACATCCTCAGCGGTTCGGACGCGGACCTGCTGAAGGAATGCGGCAGGCCGGAGTGCACGCAGGTCTACATCGACCGGTCACGCGGTTCACGCCGCGAGTGGTGCGCGATGGAGACCTGCGGAAACAAGATGAAGGCGGCCGCGTACCGCGCCCGCAAGCGGGGCAACCCGCCGCTCGCCCCGGCCCGCGGCCCCGCGTAACCACCGGTCGTTGAGCGACCCCTTGACGTCAACCCATGCCGGGTTGATTTGCATTAGCGAACGTTTGCGAGAAAGGGAACACGATGTTCGTCAAGATCGCCGCGGCGATCATCCCGTTGGCCGTGGCCGTTCCGGCGCCCGCCGCTGGGATGACCGCTGGGGCAACTACCCAGACCTGCGCTCCGATTGGCGTATCCGCGCCATCCGGAGCGAAGGTCGAGTCCGTCACGGCCGTTGCCCAATCGTCCTTTTGCGACATCACGGTCACGCTGAACCACAAGGGCGCCAACGATCACGTCCGCGTCAAAGTCCTGCTACCCACCGGGTGGAACGGCCGGTTCCAGGCCATCGGCGGCGCCGGTTACTCGGCGGGTGACTTCGGCGCCGGTCTGACCGCCGCGGCGGCCGGCGGGTACGCCGCCGCGTCCACCGACGCCGGCGTGCCGTTGGATTTCCTCGACACCTCATGGGGCCTGTTGCCTGATGGCCGGGTGAACCACCAGTTACTGGAGAACTTCGCGTCCCGGTCGCTGCACGACCTGGCAGTCGTCGGCAAACAGGTGACGCAGAAGTTCTACGGCCGGATGGCGTCCTATTCGTACTGGAACGGCTGTTCGACCGGTGGCCGCCAGGGATACATGGAGGCACAACGGTTCCCGGACGACTTCGACGGCATCCTGGCCACGGCGCCCGCGGTCAGCTGGGACCGGTTCGCCGTCGCGACCATCTGGCCCCAGGTCGTGATGAACGAGGAGAACAACTTCCCGAGCCCCTGCGAGTTCAAGGCGTTCCAGGACGCCGTACTGCGGGGAATCACCGACCCCAAGCAGCTGATCGGCAAGAAGATCCTCTGCGAGGGCAAGGAAATCACCATCTCGGCCGCGGACGCGGACGTGGTGAAGAAGATCTGGGACGGCCCGCAGCCGCTGTGGGCGGGACTGCCCAGGGGCGCTTCGTTCGACGGGCTCGCGGCGACCGCGCAGGACGCGCAGGGCAACTGGTTCGCGCCGGGCTTCCCGATCGCGGCGAACTGGATCAAGACGTTCGTCAAGCAGGACCCGGGCTTCGACACCAGCAAGCTGACGTACCGGGACTTCTATGCGGTGTTCTTCGCCTCGCAGCTGAAGTACAACCACATCATCGGAACGGACTCGGCTGACCTGTCGGCGTTCCGCAGGTCCGGCGGGAAGCTGCTGACCTGGCACGGACTGGCCGACCAGCTGATCCCGCCGCACGGGACGGTGAACTACCGCAAGCAGGTGGACCGGGTGATGGGCGGTCACCAGCGCGTTGACGAGTTCTACCGGGTGTTCCTGGCTCCCGGTGTCGCGCACTGCCAAGGCGGCCCGGTGCCCGTCGATGCCTTCGGGGCGTTGGTGAACTGGGTGGAACATGGGAAGGCGCCGGAGACGTTGCCGGCCTCCGACGGATCCCAGATTCCGCGTTATTGAGTTATAGCGGGGCTCGTACCAGGCGAGCCCCGCTCTTTCACCTGGCGGCCTTGAGAATCAGATCGGCCACCTCGAGCGGGCGCGAAACCGTCACCGCATGCGAGGCGCCCTCCAACTCGACGGTCTCCTGCGCATTCGCCCTCTGCGCCATGAACCGCTGCGCCTCCAAGGGAATGTTCTTGTCAGCGGTCGGAATCAGGAACCACGACGGCGCGTCGTGCCACGCAGGCTCACCCGATCCCTGTGCCAACGCCGCATCCCGAATCGGCCGTTGCGTGACCGCCATCAACGCAGCCTCACCGGCCGGGACGTCGGCAGCGAACTGCTGACGGTAGAGCTCCTGCTTGATCGACAGGTCAGTCGTGCCGTCGTCCAGCGGGGTCGCGTTGAGCGCGTCCCCAAGGGTGCTGCCCGGGTACCTGTTCGACAGCTCCAACGCGGATTCGCCCGTCTCCGGCGCGAACGCCGCGATGTACACCAACGCCTTCACCTGCGTGTTGCCCTTCGCGGCACCAGAGATCAGCATGCCGCCGTAGGAGTGTCCGGCGAGGACAATGGGCCCTTCGATGCCCGCGAGCACCTCGCGGAGATAAGCGACGTCGCCTTCCAAGCTACGCAGCGGGTTCGCCACCGCGACAACCTGATAGCCCCGATCCTGCAGCTTGACGACAACACCGTTCCAACTGGCCGACTCAGCGAAAGCACCGTGTACCAACACAATCGTCGGCTGCTGCTTGTTGCTCATCTCAATCCCTCCAGGTAGTTTTTTGTTTTCAGCGGACGGACTTCGCCGCATCGATGATCAGATCGGCCGTCTCAAGTGGACGCGAAACCGCCACCGAGTGCGAAGCTCCCCGGATCTCCACGATGTCGCGTGCGTTGGCGCGCTCGGCCATGAACTGCTGTGCCGCCAACGGGATGTTCTTGTCCGCGGTCGGGATCAGGAACCACGACGGGATGTTGTGCCATGCCGCCTCGGTCGCCTTCTGCGTCAACGCCACGTCACGCACCGGCCGCTGCGTCGCCGCCGCCAACGCGGCCTCGTCCCGTGACACGTCCGCGGCGAACTGCGCCCGGAACTTGTCCGGCTTGATCGACAGGTCATTGCTGCCGTCACCCAACGGGTTGGAGTTCAGTGTCGGCCCCAGCGTGCTGCCCGGGAACTTGTTGGACAGCTCAAGCGCGGACTCACCCTTCTCCGGCGCGAACGCCGCGATGTACGCCAACGCCTTCACCTGCGTGTTGCCTTGTGCGGCGCCAGAGATCACCATGCCGCCGTAGGAGTGGCCCACCAGGACGATCGGACCGTGGATTCCGGCCAGCACCTGGCGCAGGTAGTTGATGTCACCTGCCAAGCTGCGCAACGGGTTCGCCGCCGCGACAACGGGATAACCCTTCCTCTGCAGCTTGGCGATCACGCCGTTCCAGCTTGCCGACTCGGCGAACGCGCCGTGCACCAACACAATCGTCGGCTTCGGCTTGGCGCCGGTGTCCGCCATCGGCGCGGCGGAAGCCGCGAGCGGCAGGATCACCGCGGAAGCGAACACGGCGGCAGCGGCCAGAACCCCGAACCTCTTGAGCTTGCCCATCCCGATCCCTCCACTTAAGTAGTGCCCAACTAGATCGTGCACGACTGAAGTTAGCAGCGAGTTGGAGGCGTGAAAAGATCGTGCACGATGTAATTCAGCTCACTGCGGCCATGACCTGCGGTTTCCCCGGCGAGAGACCACTCGGCGGACTAGTGTTGAACACACAGGGTGACTATTTCCGGCCACAGGATCACGCAGAGCGAAACTGCCGGACCCGCGATTACGTGAAAATCGAGGCTCTCGTGGTGGAGGGGTTTGTCGCGAGTGACGCAAGCAGGGCCGTCCCAGGCGTAGCCGGGGGCTTAAGCGCCGAGGCTGAACGGCAAAGCGCATCTCGTGGTGCCGGAAAGTGCGTTTCAGGGTGCTGGAGTGGTGGACACGCGCGGGTCAGCTCAAGGCACCGGAGCGGACCCGGTGGAGCATCTTGCGCAACACCGCGATCTCCTCGTCGTCCATTCCCAGGGCCGCGCCGAGCTCGCCGGTCATCTCGTGCGACAGCCAGCGCAATTTCTTGCCCTCGTCAGTCAGCTGGACGAGCACCGAGCGTTCATCGGACGGGTTGGTCACGCGGACCAGCAGGCCCGCCTTCTCCATCCGCTTCACCAGTGGCGACATCGTGTTCGACTCGAGGTCGAGTCGTTGGGCGAGTGCACCCATCGGCTGTTCGTCCTGTTCCCAGAGCAGGGTCAGCACCAGGAACTGGGGGTACGTCAGGCCTGTGCGCTCGAGAAACGGCCGGTAGAAGGCCGTCACCGCACGGGATGTCGCGTACAGGTCAAAGCAGAGCAGGTCCCCCACTGTCGCCGGCGCATTCGACTCGCTCACTCCACACAGGTTACTCGCGGCTGTTACATTCAATGATCAGTAGACGCGAGCGAGGAGTCACATCTCCCATGTTGGTGGTCGAGGACGACATCTCCGGGTGAACCCGGCTGGTCGAGCGGTGCGCCTGTGGCGACACCGCCCCAAGTCATGTCCTGACCACACTCGCGAACGAGAGCCATGTCCAAGATCATTTGCTCTGCGCTGTCCTTTTCCTGGTCGGACGGCACACCTGTCTTCACCGACCTCAGCTTCACCGTCGGCACCGGCCGCACCGGCCTGGTCGCGCCCAACGGCGCCGGTAAGAGCACTCTGCTGAGGCTGATCGCCGGCGAGTACGAGCCGCTCGGCGGGTCCGTTTCGGTCGACGGCGTCCTCGGCTACCTGCCGCAGACCTTGCCGCTGGCCGGTGAGCCGACTGTGGCGCAGGTGCTGGAGATCGCACCGGTCATCCACGCGCTGCGGGCCATCGAGTCGGGCGACGCCAGCGAAGAGCACTTCACCGTCATCGGCAACGACTGGGACATCGAGGAACGCGCCCGCGCCGAGCTCGACCGGCTTGGGCTGGGCGGCGTCGATCTCGATCGGACGATCGGGACGTTGTCCGGCGGCCAGATCATGTCCCTTGGCCTGGCCGCGCAGCTGCTCAAGCAGCCGGACGTGCTGCTGCTCGACGAACCGACGAACAACCTGGACCGCGACGCCCGGCGCCGGTTGTACGACGTGCTCGGCGACTGGAAGGGGTGCCTGCTGCTGGTCAGCCACGACCGCACGTTGCTCGACCGGATGGACCGGATCGCCGAGCTCGACCACGGCGAGATCCGGTTCTACGGCGGCAATTTCGCCGAGTACGAGGCTGCCAAGCAATCGGCACGCGAGGTCGCGGAGAAGAACCTGCGCAGCGCCGAGCAGGAGCTCAAACGAGAGAAGCGGGAGCTTCAGCAAGCCCGGGAACGGGCCGCACGGCGGGCGAGCACTGGCGCGCGGACGAACGCCGACATCCCGAGGATCATCAAGGGCGGTCTGCAAAGGCGCGCTCAGGAATCCGCGGGCAAGGCGAACACCATGCACTCGCAACGGCTGGACGTCGCCAAGGCCAAAGTGGACGAAGCCGACCGCGCCCTGCGTGAGGACCAGACCATCGCGTTGTCCTTGCCTGACACGACAGTTCCGGCGGGGCGCACTGTGTTCCACGGTCAGCGCATGCAGGTCCGTTCGCTGTTCGCGGGCGACGGGATCGACCTGTCGATCCGCGGTCCGGAACGGATCGCCTTGACCGGCGCCAACGGTGTCGGCAAGTCGACACTGCTCCAGCTGATCGCAGGCCTCCAACCACCGGACAGCGGGTTGATGACGCGTGCCGACGGGCGGGTCGCCTACCTCTCCCAGAAGCTGGACCTACTCGATCTGGACAGGTCCACAATGGAGAACTTGGAATCCGCGGCCCCGCATCTGCCGCTGTCGGACAAGATGAACCTGTTGGCGCGCTTCCTGTTCCGTGGTGACCGGGCCAAACTGCCGGTCAGCGTGCTGTCCGGCGGAGAACGCCTGCGGGCGACGCTGTTGTGCGTGCTCTGCGCCGAGCCCGCGCCGCAGTTGCTGTTGCTGGACGAACCGACCAACAACCTGGACCTGACCAGCGTGGAGCAGCTGACCAGCGCGTTGAACGCCTACCAGGGCGCCTTCGTGATCGTCAGCCACGACGACCGGTTCCTCGCGGATGTCGGCGTGAACCGCCGGCTGGAACTGGCCAACGGCACGCTCACCGAGATCTGACCGTCACCCGCTGATAGCCAAGGAGGTGATTCGTAGACTGGCGGCATGCCCGGCACCCCGGAACCTCGCTGGCTGACGGCTGAAGAACTCGCCGCATGGCGGTCTTTCTCGCTGATGACGTCCATGCTGACGACCGCTTTGGACAGTCAGCTGCAGCGGGATTCCCAGCTGAGTTACGTCGAGTACTACACCCTCGCCGGTCTGTCCGAGTCGCCGGAGTGGACCATGCGGATCAGCGAGCTGGCTGTGTTCGTCAACGCCGAGCTGTCCCGGATGTCGCACTTGATCAAGCGGTTGGAAGGGCGCGGGTTCGTGCGCAGGGAGGCCGATCCGACCGATGGCCGGTACACCAACGCCATCCTCACCAAGGAGGGGCACGAGCACCTCGTCCGCGCTGCTCCCGGACATGTCACGGCCGTACGGCGGCTGGTGATCGACGCCCTCGACCCGGCCGCGCTGCGGGCGCTGCGGTCTACTTCGGACACCATCATCGGCCGGATGATGAACGACCAGTAGGTCCGGCCCCGCGTGGGGGAAGACGAGGCCGGACCCATGCGGTGATCAGGCCCCCGTGACGATCTTCCACAGATAGCCGTCGGGATCACTGAACCAGGCGTCGTATCCACCCCATTCAGCGGCGACGGCAGCCTTGATCACGGTCGCTCCGGCGGCCTCCGCGCTGCGCAGGGCCTCGTCCACCTCTTCACGGGTGTCGGCGAGGTAGTGGAACGAAACGCCGCGGAACCCGGATCCCTCCGAGGAGACGCCGGCGTCCTGCGCGTGCGCCTCCCACTCGTAGAGCGCCAGCTTCGATGAGCCGTCGCCGAGGCTGCACCGCACGAAGCCAGGGAAGTCCTGCTCGACCGTGGCTCCCATGCCCTCGACGTAGAACTTCTTGGCGCGGTCCACATCCTTCACGCCGAGCATGATGACGCTTGCCTGCAACGACACTGTCTTCTCCCGTACTGCCGGTGTATGCGTGGCTCTGTCAGGTCCACGCACGATCACGGTATTGGCGTCGGTTCATCCCGTGCTTCTCGATTCCTGATCAGTCCTGGCGCCGGGGCGTTTCTTTCCCACTCTTGCGCCAACCGATCCGGTCGAGATAAAACCGACGGTCCGGGCATGGCGCTGAACCGATCCAAGCGGTAGAAATATCCGATCCCTCCATCCGTCGCCCGGCTGTGGCGGAGCGAGCGAGAGAGCGCTCTCTCACGCGTGTTCCGCCGAGCGGGGCCTGGAGAACAGGCAGGTCGATGACGATCGTGCACCAGCAGGCGCGTGGGAGCGCTTACACGCACTTAACCAGATGGGGCCGGGCGCTCGTGCTCAGCCTCGCCCTTGTCACCGCTGCGGGCAGCACCGCGGCCGCGGACCCGGTGAGCGAACGACGCGGCGGCACCCCCGACTTCGGGCCGAACGTCACCATCTTCGATCCGAGCATGCCGGTCGAGCAGATCCAGGCCACCCTGGACGCCACCCATGCCAAGCAGGTCGACAACGAGATGGGCACCACGCGGTACGCGTACCTGTTCAAGCCGGGCACGTACGGCACCGCGGACAAGCCGTTGCAGATCAAGGTCGGCTACTACACCGAGGTCTCCGGGCTCGGCGCGTCCCCGGCCGATGTCGTGATCAACGGCAAGATCGAGGTCTACAACCGCTGCCTGAACAACGCCGGGCCGAACTGCATCGCCCTGGTCAACTTCTGGCGCACGCTGTCCAACCTCTCGCTCGACATCAACGCCAAGGGCCAGGACGGGTGCCGCGCGTCGGCCAACTTCTGGGCGGTCTCCCAGGCCGTTTCCCTGCGCAGGCTGAACATCGCGGGCGGCGGACTGTCGCTGATGGACTACTGCACCGACGGCCCGCAGTACGCCAGCGGTGGCTTCATCGCCGACTCCAAGCTGCCCGCCACCACCAACGGTTCGCAGCAGCAGTGGCTCACCCGCAACAGCGAGGTCGCCGGCTGGTCCAACGGCGTGTGGAACCAGGTCTTCTCCGGTGTTGTCGGCGCCCCCGACGACGCAGCGTTCCCGACCCCGCCGTACACGACGCTGGAGAACACGCCCGTCAGCCGGGAGAAGCCGTACCTGTTCGTTGACGCCAAGGGCAAGTACAACGTGCGCGTGCCCTCCGCACAGAAGAACACCCGCGGCGTCACGTGGGCCAATGGGATGACGCCCGGGCGCACGATCCCGATCAGCGACTTCTACGTCGCCAAGCCGGGCGACTCGGTCCACACGATCAACGCACATCTCGCGCTGGGCAAGCACTTGCTGCTCACCCCGGGCCTGTACGACATCGCCCGCAGCATCAACGTGGTGTGGCCGAACACCGTTGTCCTCGGCCTTGGACACGCCACACTGACAGCGGTTCGTGGCGCGACCCCGCTTGAGGTCGCGGACGTTCCGGGCGTTGTCGTCGCCGGTGTCACGATCGACGCCGGTCTGCAGGAATCCCCTGTGCTGCTGAGGGTCGGCAAGCGGCATGGCTGGGGCTGGAGCTCCCAGACGAACCCGACCACACTGTCCGATGTGTACTTCCGGATCGGCGGGCCGCACGTCGGCAAGACCGACACCGCACTGGAAGTCAACAGCGACAACGTGTTGATCGATCACACGTGGGTGTGGCGCGCGGACCACGGCGTCGAGGGCTTCACCGACACCCAGCGGTGGAACACCAACACCGGCCGCAAGGGCGCGGTCATCAACGGCGACAACGTGACCGCGACCGGCCTGTTCGTCGAACACTTCCAGCAGTACAACACCACATGGAACGGCGAGAACGGCACGACGATCCTGTACCAGAACGAACTGCCGTACGACCCGCCGACGCAGGCCGACTGGATGAACGGCAACGTCGAGGGCTACGCGGGGTACAAGGTCGGCGACAAGGTCCGCAACCACACGCTGTACGGCGGCGGCGTGTACGTGTTCAACCAGAACAACCCGCAGATCCACACCGAGAACGGGTTCGAGGTGCCGCGGACGCCTGGCGTGAAGCTCAACCACATCATGACCGTCAACCTCAGCGCCGGGATCATCGACCACGTGGTCAACGACGTCGGTGACGCGGCGGACATGACCAAGGTCGGTCAGCCCGTCTACATCAAGCAGTACCCGTAACACCGTTGCCTCGCCACGGTTTCCGCCGTGGCGAGGCACCTCATGTCGGTCGGGTGTCGTAACGCTGACGGGATTCAGCGATGTAATCCCGATGCTGTTCCGCCCACCGCAGCACACCGCTCACCTCAACCGACAACGTGTGCCCGACTTCAGTCAATTCGTAGTGCACCTGCGGCGGCGTGCTTGGCGTGACCGTCCGGGTCAGCAGCCCATCCCGTTCGAGACCGCGCAATGTCAGCGTCAGCATGCGCTGCGAGATGCCCTCGATAGCCCGGCGCAGGTCCGAGTAGCGACGCGGTCCGTCGGCAAGCAGTGCCATCACGAGCACGCTCCACTTGTCGCCGACCCTGTCGAGTACGTCACGCACACGGCAGTTGTGCCCGTTGACCTGCAAGGTCACATCGGTGTGCGTAGCGCCTGACAATGTGCCTTCTTCCGCCATGCCTGCAACCATGGTGTCGAACGGATTCACCGAGGACGCCGACACTTTGACCTTGATCTCGTCCGGGGCGGGCACCGGCTCTGTCATCTCCCGCACACTCGGGATCTCGCCGAAATTGTCGATGACGACCGCTCGCATTGGTTACCCCTTGTGCGTTGGTTACTTCTTGTTCGCAGCCGTGAGCTTGGGGCATGCTTGGTGTCCGGCGCGATGCGTCAGATGTACGAACACCGTTTCCCCATCGTCCTGGGCAAGGACTTCGCGGGGACAGTGACCGAGATCGGTTCGGACGTCACCGATTTCGCCGTCGGCGACAAGGTTTTCGGCATGGTGGCGAAACAACGGCTGACCGACGGCGGTGGCTTCGGCGAGTACCTGACCACAGCGGCGGGTGCGGGTGTCGCACACGTGCCTGCCGGACTCGACCTTGCCGTGGCTGGTTCGCTGGGCTTGGCCGGCGCGGTGGCAATAGCGGTCATCGACGCACTAGGGCCGTTGTCCGGCAAGGCGATTCTGGTCAGCGGCGCCACCGGAGGCGTCGGTGCTCACGTGGTCCAACTGGCGAAGGCCCGTGGTGCCCACGTGATCGCGACGGCCGCGTCGGGCCGCGCGACCGAGCACGTCCTCGGTCTTGGTGCGGACCAGGCGGTCGACTACCGCAATGACCTTGCCACGCAAGTCAAGCAAGTGGATTCCGTCGTGCACCTGGCAGGTGATGGCGCTTCGCTGGCGAGCGTGCTTGTCGATGGCGGACGCATCGTGTCGGCGGCGCACCTGCAACTCGAGGGCCACGAAGTCACCCCGGTGATGGCCAACCCCGATCCCGCGAAGCTGAGCCGGCTCGCCGCCGACGTCGCAGCTGGGCGAGTACGGGTTCCGATCGCCCGCACGTACCCACTGGACCAGCTGGCCACCGCCGTCAGCGACTTCGCGGCGCGCGGTGTGCTCGGCAAACTCGCCATCGCGGTGGCGTGATCATCGAAGCGGGTCTCGCCTAGTCGAGCAGGCTCATGATCTCGTCGATGTCCTTGCGCAAGCGTTTGCGGTCCACGCCGGACCGTACCGACAGCCGCAGGCCGAGCCAGGCGTTGACCAGCATGCTGGTCAACGCCTCCGGCTTGACCCGGTCGGTGATGGTGCCGTCGTTCTGGCCGCGACGGACCATGTCGAGCATGATCTCCCGTGTCCTGACCATGTAATGCTCGACACTCTGGGCGGCCTGGCTGTCGCGGGCGGCCACCTCGGTGGCGACGTTCGCGAGCAGGCAGCCCTTGAGGTGCGCGTCCGGTCCGAGCACGACGGAAAGCAGGTCGCGGATGCCGTCACGGCCGCTGCGGGCGCTGTCGGCCAAGGCACGCAGCCTGGCATCCTGCGTGCCCGCGTAGCGGTCGAGGGACTGCATGAAGAGCTGGTGTTTGTCCCCGAACGTGTCGTACAGGCTGCGCCTGCCGATGCCCATGCCTTCGACCAGGTCCTGAATGGACGTGGCCTCGTAGCCACGCTCCCAGAACATCTCCATCGCCCGGTCAAGGGCCACGTCCGGATCGAACTCCTTGTGCCGCACCACGACCTGCTCCCTTCCCGCCCCCAGCCTAGAGTGCGGCGCTGAGGTTCCCCCTCGCCCACCGCGTCTTCTCGTCGGCGAGCACTTCGGCCACGCCCGCCGCCACACCGTCGAGGGCCAGCTTGGCCACCCCGGCGGGGTCGATCTTGTCCTCAGGCGCCACGAACGATGCCATGTCGGTGTCCATGTAAGCCACGTACAACGCAGTGACACCGATTCCCTTTGGCTCGAGCTGCGCACGCACGGAGTTGCTCATCGCCCAGGCCGCGGCCTTGGCGGCGTTGTACGCACCGCCGCCGATGGTGTGCACCCAGCTCAGGATCGAGTGCACGTTCAGCAGCGCGCCGCCGCCATTGCTTTCGATGACCGGCACGAACGCCCGGATCGCGGACAGCGTGCCGAAGTAGTGCGCCTCCATCTCCAGGCGGATGTCGGCGAAGTCGCCGTCGAGCAGCCCCGCGTGTGTCGACACGCCCGCGTTGTTCACCAGCAACGTCGCGTCGCTCGCGATCTTGGCCGCCTCCTCGATCGTCGCCGGGTCGTTCAGGTCGAACTTGACCGGCACGACACCCGGGATGTCGACGGTTTCCGGCCGCCGCACGGCCCCGTACACCTTCGCGCCACGCTCGACCAGCTGCTGCGCGAAGCGACGGCCCAACCCACGGTTCGCTCCGGTGACCACCGCGACCGCATTCTCGAGTTCCATGATCGTCCTCTCTCTCAGGTACCCCTAGCGTAACCCTATTGAGAACGATCGTTACAATAAATCTCCGAGAGACCCCGGACACACCCGCATGTTTGTGAACAAGATCGAGAACGATTGGTGCGGAGTGGCTGAGCTTCTCCATCGGACATACCTGTGGGCAAAGCCGATACCAAGGTCGCATTGCCGCGGCGGGCACCGGCACGCGAAGATCGAGCGAACCCGGGCGGGAGGGGATCGACGGTGACCGGTTGGGATCTTGACGCACTCGCGGCCAGTCTGCGCCGCGGCAGCGACGATCTGTCGTCGTACGCGGGATTCATGATCGCCACGCTGTCCGAGGCACTCCCAGCGGAGATGGTCCACGTCGAACGCAAGCCGGGCCTGTTCGGGCGGACGAAGCACGACGCACCCGTGCTCGGCCTGGCCATTCAGCTCAGTGATCACCGTTTTTCCTTGCAACGCAAGGCTGTCGGCGAGCCTGTGACGGCACGTGTCGCCATCACGTCGGGCGGCGTGGTGCTGCGTACGAATTCGGTCGGGATGGACGTGTGGTGCCACGAACTGGCTGCAGCCTTGAGCGTGCAGGCCACGGCGAACGAGGCCGCCGCAGAGGTATTGCGGCGCCTGACGGTGCCGCCGTGATGCCATTCACGTCGAACCTCTCAGTCTGCGAGCATCACGCGATCCGGTCCGTCGGCTTCGCGCCGGTCGGCCAGGTGATGGGCGTCTGCGTCCGGCAACTCCGTACCCAGCCGACGAACTACGGCTGCGTGCGGGGCGGCACTGAGATCCGCGATGTCACGATGGTCGATCGTTTGCACTACGCCGGGTTCGAGGACGCCGCTGACCGGATGCGACAGGAATGCCAAGCGATCGGCGGCGATGGCGTGGTCGCAGTCGGCCTGAACATGGTGCGACTCGGCCAAGGCAATGTGGAGATCCAGGCTGTCGGCACCGCAGTGCGATCCATCGGTGCGGTACGGCCACGCACGCCGTTCACGTGCGATCTGTCCGGCCAGGACTTCGCCAAGCTGATGCTCGCCGGCTGGGTGCCGTGCGGCATGGTGCTCGGAATAGCCATCACCCTGCGGCACACCGACGTATTCGGGCGGGGCCAGGTCGTACCACCATGGCAAAACGCCGAACTCGAGGGTTGTACCGACCTCGTCGAGCGGGCACGAATGCTCGCGCGCCTACGACTGCGTGACGGGTGCGTCCAACGAGGCGGTGAAGGGATTGTCATCCGCCGAATGACGACGGCGATCCACAAACTCGAATGCGACAGCGGGCTGGACCGCCGAGCCGAGGTGCTGATGACGGGAACCGCCATCACTCAGTTCCGGCACGGCGATCCACCGTCGCCACTGCCAATCCTGCGAATCACCGGAGGGACCAATGGATGAGCTGTCCGAGGAGGCGATGACGCGGCTCAACGAGCTCAAGCCCGGCAGGCCCGGCTCGATCTTCACCTCCGACCTGTCGGTGAACGAGTTCCTGGTGCTGCGGCACGCCGGATTCCGCCCGCTGGGCCTGGTTCTGGGCACGTCGGTGTACCACGTCGGCCTGCAGATCCGCCGGTGGAACGCCAACCAGGAACTGGACAAGCTGTCGCAGGCGATGTACCACGCCCGCGAACTCGCGATGGAACGGATGCAGCTCGAGGCGAAGCTCCTCGGCGCGGACGGGATCGTCGCGGTGCGGCTGAAGGTGGAACGCAAGGAGTGGGGCTCGGACATCGCCGAGTTCATCGCGGTCGGCACCGCGGTCAAGTCCGAGTCCGGCGGCTCATGGCTGACCGACCAGGGCGGGCCGTTCACGTCCATCTTGTCCGGCCAGGACTTCTGGACCTTGCTGCAGACCGGGTACCGGCCGTTGGGCCTGGTCATGGGCACATGCGTCTACCACGTGGCGCACCGGACGGTCGGCAACGTGCTGTCCAACATCGGCCGCAACACCGAGCTCACCGACTACACGCAGGCGCTTTACCACGCGCGTGAGCTCGCGATGGAACGGATGCGGAAGGAGGCGGAACTCCTTCGGGCGGAAGGAATCGTCGGCGTGCAGCTCTCTCAGCTCAACCACACGTGGGGCAGTCACACCACCGAGTTCTTCGCGATCGGCACGGCCGTGCGCCCGATCCGCGACGACCACACGGTTCCCGATCCTTACCTCGTGCTCGGCCTGGACACCTAGCCGGCGAGCAGCGAAACCCAGAGGCGGCCGAGCTAGGCGGCGTACCGCTCCTCGCTCCACCCGCGTTGCTCGACGAGCCGATGCCACAGGGCGCCATCGGTGGTCGACCACAGGACATCCCGGCATTCCTCTTCGGACACTGCGAGCTGTCCGGTGGCAGCGGCTGCATGGGCATGCATGGCCATGGCGAGAAGTAGCCGAAGTCAGTGTCCCCTTCCGGCCGGTATCACGGCCTCGATGAGCCGGGTGACCTGGTCCTCGACCAGGGATGGCTATGGCCGCGCACTGCGCGTGGCGGTCACGGACCACGAGCGCTCTGGTCATGGCTCAGCGGCGAGCACGCAAGCAGGCTGGAAGCGACTCACTTGAGGGGAGCGGAGCATGCCCGGCTGGATGCGTGACGACCACAAGGCCTTGGCAGAGTTGGCGTACGAGTTCTTCGCCAAGGAATGCGAGCCGAACGAGAAGCGCTGGGGCCGCCAGCAGCACGTCGACCGCGACATCTGGCACAAGGCCGGCGAGCTCGGTCTGCTGTGCGCGTCCATTCCCGAGCAGTACGGCGGCGGAGGCGGCGATTTCGGGCATGAGGCCGCGATCATGGACGCGCAGGTCCGGGCGCTGGCACCGAGCTTTGGTGGCGCGGTGCATTCGGCGATCATCGCCCACTACATCAATGCCTACGGCACACACGAACAGAAGCTGAAGTGGCTGCCGAAGATGGCGAGCGGTGAACTCGTCTCCGCCATCGCGATGACCGAACCTGGCACGGGCTCGGACTTGCAAGGCATCAAGACCACCGCGGTCAAGGAGGGCGACGAGTACGTCATCAACGGCTCGAAGACCTTCATCACCAACGGTTTCCTATCCGACATCGTGGTCGTCGCGGCGAAAACCGACCCCGCGCAAGGCGCGGCGGGTGTTTCGCTGATCGTTGTGGAGCAAGGGATCAAGAGGGGCCGCAACCTGGAGAAGGTCGGGCAGCACGGCCAGGACACGTGCGAACTGTTCTTCGACAACGTGCGCGTGCCGACGAGCAATCTTCTCGGCGAAGAAGGCCAGGGTTTCCGTTATCTGATGGAACAGCTGCCGCAGGAACGGCTCATCATCGCGGTTCCCGCCGTCGCGTCCATCGAGAAGGCCGTCGAGTTGACCATCGGATACGCCAAGGAACGACACGCGTTCGGCAAGCCGATCCTCGCTTTCCAGAACACCAGGTTCGAGCTGGCCGAATGCTCCACGTTGGCCACGGTCGCGCGCACGTTCCTGGACGGCTGCATCGCCAAGCACATGGCTGGCGAGCTGGACGTCGTCGGCGCGGCGAAGGCCAAGTGGTGGCTGACCGAGCAGCAGAACATCGTCGCCGACCGGTGCATGCAGCTGTTCGGTGGTTACGGCTACATGGTCGAGTACCCGATCGCCCGGATCTGGACCGATTCGCGGATCCAGAAGATCTACGGCGGCACCAACGAGATCATGAAGGAGATCATCGGCCGCACACTGTGAGCCGAGCACGCCATGGGACCTCTCGCCGGAATTCGCGTAGTGGAGCTCGCCAGCCTCGCGCCAGGCGCGTTCGGCGCCATGATCCTCGCCGATCTGGGCGCCGATGTGCTGCGGGTGGACCGCAGGAGCCGCAACCGCGGCCTCGATCTGCCGACCGGGGTGCTCGACCGGGGCCGCAGCACGATCTCCTTGGACCTCAAGGACTCCGAGGACCTCGCCACGCTGTACCGGATCGTGGAGTCGGCCGACGTATTCGTCGAGGGCTTCCGGCCCGGTGTGGCCGAACGGCTCGGCCTCGGCCCGGATGACCTGATGGACCGCAATCCCCGGCTGGTCTACACCCGGATGACCGGGTGGGGTCAGGACGGGCCGTTGGCTTCACGCGCCGGGCATGACATCAATTACCTTGCTGTTGCGGGAGTTCTTGAGCCGATCGGGCCGAAGGGGCACCGGCCGGTGCCGCCGCTCAACCTGGTCGCGGACCTCGGCGGCGGCGGGATGCTGATGGCGCTCGGCGTGCTGGCCGCTTTGCTGGAACGACAGTCCTCAGGCCAGGGCCAGGTTGTGGACGCGGCCATGGTCGACGGTTCGTCTTTGCTGATGACGTTCATCCACGGCATGCGGGACGTCGGCCTGTGGCCGAACGGGCGCGGCGAGAACATGTTCGATTCGGGCGCGCCTTTCTATGACACCTACGAATGCGCGGATGGCCGTTTCATCTCAGTCGGCGCGGTCGAAACCGAGTTCTACGACGAACTCGTCAAAACCCTGGGCCTCACCGACGCACCACAGCAATACGACTTCTCCCGGTGGCCGGAACTCCGTGAAAGGCTTGCGAGCACGTTCAAGCAGCGAACTCGCGACGAATGGGCCGAGATCTTCGCGGACGTCGACGCGTGTGTCGCTCCTGTGCTGACACCGCAAGAGGCCCCCGACCACCCGCACAACGCGGTCCGCGAGGCGTTCGTCCAGGTAGGAACCACGAGGCAGCCCGCACCGGCGCCGAGGTTCAGCCGTACCCCGGCCGACCCACCACGACCACTGAACACTGTGGACGCCAGGGCAATGCTGGACAGTTGGGCGGTGGACCTGCCATGACGCTCATCTACTCGTGAGTGTTTTGGCCGGTTCTAACCGGCCAAAACACTCACGAGCTTTCAGTGCGGTAGGCGCCCGGCGGGCTGCCGGTCCACCGCCGGAACGCCCGCCGGAAGGCGCTGGCCTCGGAGAAGCCGAGCCGGACGGCGAGGTCGTCCACGGATTCCTCGCCGCGCACCAGGCTGGCGATCGCGGCGTCCCGCAGAATCTCTTCCTTGATCTCGCTGACCGACGTCTTCTGGTCGCGCAACAGCCGCCGCAGGTGCTGCACGCTGACTGAGAGCCGGTCGGCGATCTCCTCCGCGGTCGGCCACGTTCCGCTCAGGCCGCGCTCCAGGATCTTGCGTACCTGGTCAGCCGTGGTGCTCCCGAAGTCACGCCGGGCGTACCACACGCCGGGTTGATCACTCATGTACTCGGCCAGGTCCTTCTCATCGCGCACGACCGGCGCGTCGAGCAGCGCACTGTCGAACTCGATCGCAACGCAGCCCGGCTGACCGTCGAACGTGGGAATCCGGCCGTACATCGGCTGGTAGTCGGCGGCGTACGGCGGCTCCGGGTACGGCAGTTCCACCGCCTTCAACGAGATCCGGCGGCCGATGAGCCAGCTGGACAACCGGTGGACCAGGGCGATCAGCAGCTCCGTGCCCAGGTTCTCGGGGTCGTCAAGCTTGCTCACGTCCATCTCGACGCGCGTGACCGTCTCGCCGAAATGGGCTTTGACCCGCGGCACGCCGGTCAGCACCTTGCTCGCACCACAGAACCGGATGATGACTTCGCGCAGGTCGGGTGCGTGGATGATGGACAGCGCGACGAACTTCATCGTGCCGAGCGGGATCGGCGGGCCGATGCCGAAGAGTTCGTCGTTGGTCAACTGCCACAGGCCACGGGTGACCTTGGCCATCTGCTCGATGGTGACGCGGGTCTTCGGCCGGTACGCGATGTCGCCCGGAATGCCTGCGGCACGCAGCAGCGGCATGACATCCGTGCCACGCCGCTGCGCCTGCTTGAGCACGCGATGCACCACGTGGATCGGCACCGTCTGCGTCGACATGCGAACACTATGCCCAAGCTGCGAGCTGTTCGCCCAGTTCAGCCGGGTCCCATGGGCCGTGCGTCTCGACCGTGCCGACCGTCGTCCAGCCTTCGAGCAGCGAGATCGCGCCGCCCTGCACGGTGAACACCTTGCCGGTGAACGGGCATTTCTCGCTGACCAGGTACGCCACGGCCGGAGCGATGTTGCTGGGATCGAAGGCGTCGAACTCGCCTTCCGGGACCTCTTCGGCGAACATCGTGCCCATTCCCGGTGTCGCGAGGGTCAGGCGGGTCCTGGCGATCGGCGCGATGGCGTTCACCCGCACGCCGTAGCGTTCCATTTCCATGGCCGCGACCAGCGTCATCGCCGCGATGCCTGCCTTGGCCGCGCCGTAGACGGTTTGGCCTGGGTTGGGCATGGTCGTGCCAGAAATCGACGTGGTGTTGATGATCGCGCCATTCGGTTGACGGCCCGCTTTGGACTCTGCCTTCCAGTACGCGGCGGCGTGGTGCATGACCGCGAAGTGTCCCTTGAGGTGCACCGCGATCACCGCGTCGAACTGGGCTTCCTCGGTGGACGCGAGATAGGAGTCACGCAGAATGCCCGCGTTGTTGACCACCACATCCAGCTGACCGAACTCGTCGATCGCCTGCTGGACAAGGCTTTGCGCCGTCGCCCAGTCCGCGACGCTGCCGGTGTGGGTGACGGCCTTGCCTCCCGCGGCGGCAATAGCGTCGACGACTTCCTGCGCAGGCTCGTTGTCAACGTCGTTGACCACGACGTGCAGGCCTTCCTTCGCGAGGAGCAGCGCGTGCTCACGGCCGATGCCACGGCCCGCACCCGTCACGATCGCGACGCGTCCCATCACGCCACCAGCTTCTCGAGGTTCGCCAACGAGGTGTCAAGCTCCTTTTTGGACGCTCGCTCGATGGCTCCGGCGATCGCGCCCACGATCATCTGCCCGTCGAACGACGACGTCACCACCAACTCCGAGCCGTCGCCCTGTGGCGTCACGGCCAAGGAGATCGTCACCACCGCACCGGCCAGCCCCTTGCCGCTGATGGCCAGCTTGCGCGGCGCGTCCCATTCGTCCACGACCCATTCGATGGTGTTGGGCATGTTCAGCACGCTGGCCACGCCGGTCACCTTGGTGCCCTGGCCGAGCTGGGCGGGCACGTCGCTCTTCCACTTCTGGTGGATGGTCAGCCAGTCCTGCCAGCGTCCCAGGTCCGACACGACGGACCAGATCCTGTCCGCGTCCGCGGGCAGTTCGGCGGTCTTCTCGATGGTGATCATGCGGTGGCTCCTCGATACGCGGTCACGACGGCCGCGCCGCCGAGTCCGATGTTGTGCGACAGCGCGACTTTGGCGTCCGGCACCTGCCGGGCACCGGCGGTTCCCCTGAGCTGCCAGGTGAGTTCGGCGCACTGGGCCAGCCCGGTAGCGCCGAGCGGATGTCCCTTGGAGATCAAGCCGCCGGAGGGATTCACCACCCATCGACCGCCGTACGTCGTGTCACCGTTGTCGACCAGCTTGCCGCCTTCGCCCGTCGCGCACAGGCCCAAAGCCTCATAGGTCAGCAGTTCGTTGACCGAGAAGCAGTCGTGCAACTCGATCACGTCCACGTCCTCAGGACCGATCCCGGCCTGGTCGTAGACCTGCCGCGCGGCGACTGTGCTCATGTGCACGCCGACAATGCCCGCCGCGGTGCCGTCGAAGGTGCTGTCCAGGTCGGTCACCATCGCCTGGCCGATGATCTCCACGGCCTGACCGTGCAGGCCATGACGGTCCACAAAGGACTCACTGGCGAGGATCGCCGCCGCCGAACCGTCCGATGTCGGCGAGCACTGCAGTCTGGTCAACGGGTCGACGATCGGCTTGGCGTCCAGGATGTCCTGGAGCGTGTACTCGTCCTGGAACTGGGCGTACGGGTTGTTCACCGAGTGCTTGTGGTTCTTGTGGCCGATCTTGGCGAACTGTTCGACCGTGGTGCCGTACTTCGCCATGTGTTCACGCCCGGCGGCCGCGAACATCCACGGCGCGACCGGCATCGCGAACTCGTGCAGCCTGGCCAGGCGCTCGATGTGCCTGAGCAGCGGCTGTTCCCGGTCGGTGTACCCGGCCTCCAGCGAACCGGACTTCATCTTCTCGAAGCCCAACGCCAGCGCACAGTCCGCGAGACCGCCTCGGATCGCCCGCGCCGCAAGGTAAAGCGCGGTGGACGCGGTCGAGCAGTTGTTGTTGACGTTGACGATCGGCACACCGGTCATCCCGAGCTCGTAGACCGCGCGCTGGCCGGAGGTCGAGTCGCCGTAGCAGTAGCCGACGTAGGCCTCCTGCACGCGGTCGTAGTCGATTCCCGCGTCCTGCAAGGCCTTCGTCCCGGCTTCCTTGGCCATGGCCGGGTAGTCCCAGTCCCCGCCGGGCTTCTCGAACTTGGTCATCCCGGCGCCGATCACGTAGACCTTCATGCCACGGCTCCATACTCGGCAAGGCCGTCCTTGATCACGGTTGTCCCCTCGTCGGTCACTGTTTCGAAGGCGTAGCCGTTGCCGGCACGCCACGCTGAGGTGGTGATCGTGTGCTTCGGTTGTGCGGGCTTGCTGAACCGGACCGCGAGCCGGGTCAGGTTCTGCGGGTTCCCCAGCGCGTGCGAGGTGAACGCCATCGTGCACAGGCCGTGAACGATGATTCCCGGCAGTCCCAAGGACTTCGCGAACTCGTCACTCAGATGTACCGGCATCGGATCGCCCGCCGCCTCGGAATACCGGAACGTCTGATCATCGTCGTACTTCTGCACGGCGACAAGGTCCGGCTCACGCTCGCGAAGAGCCTCGTCGAAAGCGTGGCCGGGCCCCGTCTCCCCCTCGCTCTCGGCCTCGGCACCGGGAAAGAAGCCCGCGAAGTACTGCTCGTTGACCAAGGCGTCGTGCTGGTCGCGCGTCTCCAGCCTGGTCGACACCACGACCCCCGACGACTTGCCGTGGACACCGATCACTTTGGCGCGGCACCGCAGCACGTCACCCGGCACGATCGGCCGGTGGATGTGGAAGTCGTGCTCGCCGTGCAGGATCCTCATCATCAACTCGTCCGGCACGGCCGACATCGTTGTGTTGGCCATCGCGCGGAACGCCGGCACCACCGCGTACACCGGCGGGGCGACGGTCCCGTCCAGGTGGGCGGGCGTCGGGTCGTTGGTCGCCTCGGCATAGGCGACGATGTGCTCCCGTGTCACCGGGAACTCGACCGGTTCGTCCCACACGCCGATCACTTCGCGGTGAAAGCTCATGCACCGACGCTAGGAGCTCTCAACCGGAAAACGAATGACCGCACCACGCGTAGTTCGTGACCGCGACGCGCACACGCCTCAGGAGCGGTTGGCCGCCATGATCGTTCGTAGCCGCGTCAACGCGCGATGCTGGGCGACCCGCACGGCTCCCTGCGTCATCCCGAGCGCATCGCCGATCTCGTCCGGGGTCAGCCCAACGACGAGGCGCAGGATGAGAATCTCCCGCTGGGCATCGGGCAATACCGTGAGCAACTGGGCCATTGAATTCGACAGCTCATCGTGAGTCGTTTCCACCTCCTCGACGGGCGTCGACCTGTCGCTGGCCGCGCCTCGACGCGCCTCCCTCACCTTGAACGCGGCGACACGGTAGACAAAGGCCAAGAAAGGCCGGGCTTGCGCGCGATATGAACCAACCGCGGCCATGACCGCGAAACAGACATCCTGCGCCACGTCCTGCGGGGATGTGACGGACCACTGGGATCCGATCCGAGCCTGGCAGTACGGCGTCACGAGGGCTTGAACGGCGATGAGAATCCGGCGCATCGCCGCCCGATCGCCTGCTGCCGCCAGCCAGAGGTCGATGTCCCGCAGACCCGATGGACCTGCCAGCGGACGAGCACTTGGATGCTCTTTGAGCGCGGCCAGCATGGCTTCGACGTCGAACTCCACCGCCCTGGCGTCCCACAGGTTCTGGTCGGCGACGCGGCGCGCGGTCCGTCTGACCCATAAGTCAGGTTCTCGCAGCTCAGGCCACGCGGCATACGCTCGGATCATGGCCTGCTGCGCGGCATCGCACGCGCGGCTCTCGTTGCTGCCCGCCTGGCGGAGAAGTGCCACCAACGGCCCGATTTCCGCCCGGTAGAAGTCGTCGAAGTCATCCCGGTGCACGAGCAGAGAGAATGGCACTTCACAGCCGAGATTCGAAGGCATCGAGCAGGATTTCACGCATTCGATCGACAGTCATCCCGGTGGTCTGCGCGAGAACCTGAATGGCCAGGCCGCCGACCATGCTGGTGAACCGGTCGGCGAGCACTTCGCTGCCGAGAAATTCCAACACCACCTGACGCCAACGGGTGTAGATCTCACGCTGTGCGGGCCGCTGCGCGGGATCAAGAATCGCCTCGTTCCACGCCTGGATCCCAATCGACCATTCGTGAACGTCCTCGTCCGAGGCGGGCAGCTGGATCTCGATCAACCGGCGAAGTTTGTCGCCCGCCGAAACGGCTTGCTGGAATTCGGCTTCGCGGACTTGGCGGCGATCGTCGAACGCGCCGCGGCCCTGGTGAATGAGGAGCACGTCAGCGGGTAACCATGCCCCGGAGAGGATCATCGACACCAGGGAGGGCCAATGCCGGAATTCGGGGTTGAAAAGCCCATCGAGGACGCCATCGACCAGCAGATCCCCGTCGTCGATGACGACCGTCCGGTGGACATGGACAGCGAGGCCGACTGGGAAGCGTCCGAAGCGGACGTCATGGAGCAACGCCTCGAAGTCCCGGAAGAGGAGCCTCGCGGCTAGCGTTTGGCCGGCTCCTCAACCTCCAACCGTGACCCTGCGTAGTATGCGGTTGGTTACGGGGAGGTAGGGGATATGTCGACACCACCAGGATGGCCACCGCAGCCGAACCCTCAGCAGGGCCGGCCGCAGCAACCGCCGGGGTACCCGCCACCAGGGCCCCAGCAGCCGCCGGGTCCTCCTGGCTACCCGCCGGGGCCCGGATACCCACCCGGGCCTGGCTATCCGCAACGCCCGCCGAAGCCGAAGAGCAAGGCGCCGAAGATCATCGGGATCGTTGCGATCGTCCTCGTCGTCCTCGCGGTCGGTGGACTCGCCGGGTGGCGGGTCGTCGTCGTCGCCTCGGACACGGGCGTTGAGGCGACCGGCAGGCAGCCGAAGCCGGAGTGCGCGGTGGGACAGCAGGCCCTCGACGCCGCCAAGGTCTCCGTGAACACGACCGACGGCATCTACGACGACGGCACCCACGTGTGCAGCTACGCCACCCGCAAGGGTTCGGACGGCCGGACCGAAAGCTCCGTGACCGTGACCGTCAAACAGGTCCGGGCCGAGATCCTGAGCGAGGACGACGGCACCATCAAGGCCCTGACCTCCGAGACACAGAGCGGGTACGAGCGGAAGCCAGGCCCGCCAATCGGCGACAAGTCGTTGTACGTGTGGCGGGTGTACGGCGGCAAGACGTACTTCGCGCTCGCGGTTCTGAAAGGCACGACCTACTACAAGGTCGGCTACTACGGCTACACCAACGGATTCTTCGGGGTCTCGCCCGTCCCCGTCGAACAGGTGGAACCCGGCATGGTCACCATCGCGAAGGACCTGGAGCAGCGCATCAGGAACTGACCTCGCCGCAGGACGTGCGGGCGATCAACGCAGGCTCGAATACCAGGCTCACCGGCTCGTCCGGGCACTCGATGACGAGCTCGGCGGCCTTCCTGCCCATGTCGTAGGTCGGCTGGGCGATCACCGTGACGCCAAGTGCCTCGGCCCACGGGAATTCGTCCACTGCCAGGAATGCGATGTCATCGGGGATGGCGATGCCCCGGCCGGTCAGTGCGGAGTGGACAGCAGCGGTCAACCGGCCGCTGGTGCACACGATCGCATCGAGCCGGTCATTGCCGCCGAGCAAGGCGTCGACGGCGTCCGGTACGTCTTCCGTTGTCTCGGCAACGGTCACCGCACGCGCGGACAGTCCTTGCACACGCTCGATTTGGGACGGACGGCGGCTGGCGGTGACGACGCCGACGGACGTACGCCCGCACGCGGCCAAATGCGCGGCCATCAGTTCACCGGCGCGGACGTTGTTCAGGCTGATCGAGTGCATTCCCGGAACGATCCGCGAAACGATCACGCACGGGGTGCCGTTGTCGGCCATCCGGCGCGTATGACTGTCGGCCGTGACGCCTGTCGTCACGATCAGGCCGCGTACCCGCTGCTCGTCCATTGCCCGTACCTGGGCGGTTTCCCGGTCGTCCCTGCGGAAGGTGTTGGCCAGCATGACAAGGCTGTCGTTGGCGGCCGCCACCTCGTCGATCCCGCGGATCAGGTCGAGGTAGAACGGGCTGCTCAGGTCCCGGATGACGACCCCGATCGTGCTGGACCGCCCGGCGAAGATGCTCTTGGTCAGCGCGTTGGGGCTGTACTCGAGACTGGTGATCGCGTCCCACACGCGGGTCGCGGTCGCCTCGGCGACGACGCCACCGTTGATGACACGCGAAACCGTCGCCGTGGACACGCCTGCATGCGTGGCAACGTCGCCGATGGTTACCCGCTTCATACGACCGCGCCGTCCCTGGCAACGATCTTGCCGCCGATCATGACCATGCGGACATTGTCGAGGTTTCCCGGATCCGTCACCACCAGATCCGCGATCGCGCCCGGTACGACACGGCCGCGCCGAGGCGCCAGCCCGGGAATGGCGTCCGCGACATTGGCCGTCGCCATCGCGATGGCCGCGGGCAGGCTCACCACCCCGGCTTTGGTAGCCCGGTCGATGGCCAGCAGGATCGGATCGTGATGGCCGCCCGCGTAGTCGGTCGAGATCGTGTCCACCAACCCGGCCTCGAACAGCGCGAAGAGCAGTTCCGGCCCGGTGGTCAGCCGTCGCGCGCCAAAGGTGTCCAAAGTAGACACGTCGACGATCGCGCCCATCTCCTTGAGCCGTTCCGCGTGTTCCAGGGCCTCACGCAGGTCGAAGCTGGAGTGGTTGGAGTGGCCCGCGATCAACCGCACGCCGGTCGCGGCGACGGCGGCGACCTGGGTCATCGACGCTGCCGCGTTGTGCACCAACACCGGCACGTCGAGCCGACCGGCCAAATCGGCCGCCTCGGCGATACCTCGCAACGCCACGTCGAAAGCAGGCAACACGATGCCCGAAACGATCTCACGGACGTCCTCGACCGACAGCTTGCCGACAAGTCCAGCCTGTTGAAGCGCTTCCGCCACCGCGTCCCGGTCGAAGGCTGAAGCCGAGATGTGCCTGCCAAGCACCGCGATCTTCAAGGCATTCGCCTGGCGCGGCGTGATCGTCACACCGGTCCGTTTCTCGATCTCGGCGGGGATGTACATGTAGCTCGCGCCACCGCCGCCGAGCGTGTGCCCAGCCCCGATCTCCCCGAGGGCGACCGCACCCGCCGCGATCGCTTGCCGTGCGGTGAAAGCACGGTTGGCTTCGGTCAGGCCACCGCCGTCGGCGATGGTCGCGGCTTCCAGACACGCGGGTGTGTTGCAGGAAGCCAGTTTGACGTTGATCGGATGTGTTTCCTCTGCGGGAAGGGCGAACCCGTCGACGCAGAGGACCGTGGTCGTTCCTTCCACCAGGTGCCGATCGAGGTTGGCCCGTACCTGCTCGCCTCTTAGACCTTCATGTCCACTCGGGAACAACGGACCGTACGCGGTGCCGTGGGTATGGTTGTTGATCAGCCCAGGAATCACCAACATTCCGGTGCTTTCCGCCTCGGAAGGGCGGATCTCACGAACAGTGTCGCCTTCGATGACGATGTCGACGTTGTGCCGCTGCGGCGTTCCCTGCCCGTCGATCAGGTCGTAGCCCTGCAGAACCGTGGTACTCATAGCCGCTCGAATCGGAAGTTCGCCAGCTCGTCGCTGCGGTCCTCGCCAAGCACTTCGCCCGCGACCAGGTCGCCGACGTGCACACAGAGCGTCGCGGCGCTGTGCGAAACGGCGAAATGGAAGTTGGGCAGTTCCAGCACGCGTCCCAGCACCGGCTTGCCATCGAGCGGGATCGGCCGCTTGCCGACCCGGACGCTTTCGATTGTCGCCCCGCGGATCCCTGGATACACCTCACAGGCGGCCGCCAGCACGTTCGCCGGATCGTCGTCGTCTTTGCCGTGCAACAACAATCGTCCGCCACCGTCTGGCCGAACATGCACGTGCGGTGCGTGGATCACGCGCGACACCGAAACCGCGACCGGCGAGGTGTACACGAGCACACCAGGCTTGTTGCGCATCGGAAAGCTCAATCCGGCCAGTTCAGCGATCTTGCTCGCTTGCGGGCCCGCGCAGTTCACGACCGCGTCGGAGGTGATTTTCCTTCCCGAAGCCAGGTGGACCGAACGCACTCGTCCCGCTGCTATCTCCAGGTTGGTGACGGCATCGCCGCGTACCACCTCATTCGCCGTGGTCAGCAGATGAGCGATCATCCTGGTCGGCTCGATCCAGCCTTCACGCGGGAAGTAGGCGATTTCGTCGTCTGGAAGCACCGAGGGATCGATGTCCGGCTCCAGGCGTAGCGCCTCCGACCGGTTGAGCCAGTGCGCTTCGTAGCCGTAGTAGTGAAGTCCCGCGACCCGCTGCCGCAACCGTTCCGTGTCGCCGACGACCCACTCCAGGTTGCCGGTCTCGTGATACCAGTCGCCGGCCATCTTCCGATGGGCTTCCATCCCGGCGACGTTCAGATCGTGGTACTCCCTGGGCTGCTTGCCGCACGAGTTCGTCCAGGAGAACGTCGCCCCGGAAGTGCCGCTCGCTGGTGCGCCGGCGTCCACGACCGTGACGCTCGCACCTCGCTTCGTCAACGCGGCCGCCACCGCCGCACCGTAGACACCTGCACCGATGACAACCACGTCCATGCCGACCTCCTGCAGGTCAGAAGTGGTGTAACTAGTTGCTGTAACTAGTTACACGATAGGACCGGGACACCGCCCGGGTCAATGCTGAGCGGCACCCGTTCGCTCGTCTGATCAACGAAGGCTCCCTGGCGGCGGCGCCGCGATGTTCACCTCGGGCGGCACGTCTTGCGTCGACGTCATGCCGTTGAACTTGGTGCCTCCGTAGTACGTCGCGCCGTCAAACCTGGTGTGCCCGGCGAACTTCACGCCGCCGAAATGGGTATCCCAGGGGAAGTCCGCGCCGGCGAACGAGGCGTCCCCGGCGAACTCCGCGCCGCTGAACACGGCGGTCAACCTGAACTTCGCGCCTAGCCAGGCGTTTCCGACGAACTTCGCCCGAGTGAACTTCGCTGTGTCCACGCAGCAGTGGTCGAAGTTGAAGTCGATGAGGGTCGCGCCGGAAAGATCAAGATTCATGAGATTCCAGAACTGCTCTCGAGGCGGCTCGTCCAAGGGAGGCGTGAAGTAGCTCCAGTCGTGGGGCGTGAGGTGGGTTCCGAGGATGACTTGGGCGGTGAGCCGGACTTCACGCTCCTGAACGCGTTGCTCATGGGCTTGGCTTGTCTCGGCGTCGACATCGTCGGGGAGTTTGTCCTCAGGAAGTGTGTACGGCATCCGTAGGTAGGCGCAGATCACGTTGACGATGGTCTGCCGCAGTTTCGGGGTGTCCTGGGCAAGGCGTTCCAGGGCGTACAGCCCAGCCAACCGGACAGGGGCTTTGTCCGAGCCGAGTTGGTCCGCAGCCTTGACGTACAGCTCGGTGATCCGCTTCTCGGTGGCATCGATCCGGGCGTCCTGAGCCGCCTCGTGCTTCAGTTCCAGCTCTAGCTCGGTGGAGCGTTGTCGGCGCGCGGCCAGAAGCAGCGCGACAGCACCGCCAGCGCCGACCACGAGGGTGCCAGCTGTACGGATCGCGTCCAACTGAGTCGTGCCTATCCTGAGCGCCAGCAGCAACCAGATCGCGCTGCCAGCGATGAGGGCGAGGAGTGCGGCGCCGATCACGATGGCGCGCTTCGTCAATGCCTTGCCCCGGGACACGGTTGCTGGCAGGTTGTCGGACTGCTCCGGGCGATCGCTCACACCTCACCATCGCGCCGGGCCGTTCCAACGCAACGCCTCCAACGACACCGCGCGCAGACGCGGCGCAAGTGTCACCGACTAATCGCGTGCGAGCCACGTGCCGACGCAGGCCTCGTTCCCCTCGGCATCCGCGAGCACCCACCAAGACGGCGCGAACTCGTCGGTGACCAACCGTCCGCCGGCGGCAATCGCAGCCGCGACCCGCGCCTCACCTTGATCGTGCGGCACGTAGACGTCCACATGGATCCGGTTGGGCCGGGTGTCCGTTTGCTGAAACCACAACGACGGCCCACTGCGACGCGGGTCGACCAAGTCCTCGTCACCCCAGTCGGTGTAGCCGAGAACCGCACGCCAGAACGGAATCACCTCAGGAATACCGAGCGCATCGATCGCAACCTGAACCCGTTGCGGCACAGCAGGAACGGACTCGAACCCCAATCCCCGCGCCACCGCAGAAATCTGCCGCGCCAACTCGGCGTCGGGCTCAGTCAACCGCACCGTCACACTGTCCGGCCGAATGTCGACATCGGCAGGCAAACCCTCAAGCATCGGACAAACGGCCTGGGCGAAATGGGCCCCGGCGACGAACGACCCGGTCACGAAGTGGGCACACGCCCCACCACCGACCAGCACACGCCAATCCTCGACACCTTGGCATTCATGGAACTCCCGTGCTCGCATGCTGCCGTATTGTGCCCCCGAAGTGGTGACCCTTTGGGGGCACAAGAGGTTCAGCTGATGAACCGGTGGCCGCGTTGAGCAGAGTCGAGGCCAGGTCATCGGCTTCCGGCGAGTAGAGATCGGCACCCGGTTGTTCATCAGCCCGCGAACAGTCCAGTACCACCTGCGCAAGGTCTTCGCGAAACTAGACATCACCTCGCGCACGCAACTGGACCGAGTCATGCTTGGGTAGACCGTAGGTTTGGGTGAGCTTGGCCGAGGTTTCGGCCTGGCCGGAGTGCGTGAGCACATCGGGGTCCGCGGCCAGAGCGGCGACCGCACGACCAACAAACCTCGGTGACTCAGCGAGTCCGATGTCGAACACGCCCGCGCCTGGGATGTCGAGAACCCTGGTGCCGTCTTCGGTCGGACGGGCGGCGGCCTCCAGCAGTTCGGTTCGGACCAGGCCCGGCCACACCGACACGACGGCGATCTCGTGTGCCCGCAACTCGTGCGCCATGTCGGCGGTCAGCTTGTCCACCCCGGCCTTCCCGACGCCGTACACAACGTTGTGCGAGTACGTGGTCGCGCCTGGCGAGGAGATGTTGACGATCACCGCGGGCCGGTCAGCCTTCATCAGCAATGGTACGGCGAAAACGCTTGCCACGTAGTGCGACCGCAATCCGATGTCGATCACCTGGTCCCACGCCTCGACCGGAAGCGTCCAGAATGGACGATTGAGCCACGGTGCGATGTCGGCGGCGGAGAAGACGTTGTTCACCAGTATGTCCAGGCGGCCGTGCTCGGCTTCAAGCCTCGCGAAGACCGCTTTGACCTGGTCGTCGTCGCGGTGATCGCACGCGATGGCGATGCCTTGCCCGCCAAGCGCGGTGACTTCCGCGGCGGTCTCGGCGATCGTGCCGGGAAGTGGTCCCGCTGTGACGGTTCGGCCGGTGAGGTAGACGACCGCGCCCGCAGCACCGAGCTCAAGCGCGATTCCCTTGCCCACACCCCGGCTCGCGCCGGTCACGACGGCGACTTTGCCCGCCAAAGGTGCACTCATCATTTCAGCGTATAGGCCTTCTGTTCGAGGTAGTTGCTGCCTGCCACGACAAGGAGCGGCGGTGTACCGCGCAGGGACACGGCCCCGAAGTCCGCCCTGACGTGCCGTGAAGTGGCGTGCCAACGTGCCAGACTCGAGGTTCAATCCGAGGTGGTGGCTCATGATCGCGCGAGTAGCAGTGTGGGAACCGATGCCCGACGACGACCGGCAGTGGGTGATCGACGCGGCCAAGGCAGTTCCCGGTGTGCTGAACGCGTACCACCTGGTCGACCCGGCCACCGGAAACGGCCTGTCGGTCGCCTTCTTCGACGACGACGTGGACGCAGATGAGGTGAAAGCCGCGATCAGCCGGCGAGCCGAGGAGATCGGCTGGAACGACGTCCCCCGCCCGTCCCCGAAGTCCGAAACCTTCTACCGCGTGATCCGCAACGGCTGACCCACGCGAGCGATCGGCCACCTGCCGTCGTGACAGATGGCCGATGGAGTCCGGGTCAGGCGCGGAAGAACGTCCGCAGGTCCTCGACGAGGACGTCCGGGCGCTCCATCGCCGCGAAGTGCCCGCCGTCGGGAAACTCCGACCAGTGCACGATGTTCGAGTTGTCCCGCTCGGCGAAGGCCCGGATCGTCTTGAAGTCGTCGGCGAAGACCGCGACGCCGGTACGCGACGGGTTCACCATCGGCTCGTGGCCCGCCCTGCCCTCTTCGAAGTGGTAGCGGCCGGCGGTCGCCTGGGTGTTGGTGAACCAGTAAAGCGAGACCTGGGTCAGGATCTGGTCCGTCGTGACGAGGCTCGTCCCGTTGCCGAAGTTGTTGAACAGTTCGCTGTACGCGAGCTGCCCGACCGGCGAATCGGCGATGGCGGCCCCGATGGTCTGCGGGCGCGTCGCGTTCATCTGGTTGTAGCCGCCGACGGACTGGAACCACTCGAGGTGCTGGAGCGCGGCGTGGTCCTTCGGCTCGAGCTTCTCGAACTCCGCCGGGTCGCCTGAGGGGAACGAGAAAAGCTGCAGCACGTGCAGGCCGAGGAAGCCCTCCGGCTGCATGAGCCCGAGCTCGCGGGAGATCATCGCGCCGCCGTCGCTGCCATGCGAGCCGTACGAGTCGTACCCGAGACGTCGCATCAGCTTGTCGAACGTCTCCGCCACTTTCCGCATGGTCCAGCCGCGGCCGGTGAGCGGCGTGCTGTAGCCGAAGCCGGGGATCGACGGCACCACGACCGAGAACGCGTCGGCCGCGTCACCGCCGTGCGCGACCGGGTCGGTGAGCGGGCCGATCAACTCGAGGTAGTCGGCGAACGAGCCCGGGTAGGTGTGCAGTAGCAGCAACGGAGTCGCGTTGTCCTCTTTGGACGGTAGGTGGACGAAGTGGACGTTCTGCCCGTCGATCTCGGTGAGGTAGTGGGGAAACTCGTTCATCCGCGCTTGCTGCGCGCTCCAGTCGAACTTGGTTCGCCAGTAGTCGACCGTCTCGCTGAGGTAGCTGTTCGGGGTGCCGTACTCCCAGTCGTCGGTGGGTGCCGGCCGCGGCAGCCTCGTGCGAGCGAGGCGCTCGTTGAGGTCGTCCAGGTCGGTCTGGGGAACGTCGATGCGGAAGGGGCGGATCTCGCTGTTGTTCGTCATGGCACAGACGTTAGAACCCTTATAGGAACATTAGGTTCCTATATGATCGCCGGGTGCTCGAAACTTCGTCCCGGCTGCTCACCCTGCTGGCCCTGCTGCAGTCACGACCGGCGTGGCCGGGCTCTGAGCTGGCCGAACGGCTGGACGTCAGCGGGCGGACGATCCGCAACGACATCGATCGGCTGCGCGAGCTGGGTTATCCGATCGAGGCCGTGCGCGGGCCCACCGGGTACTACCGCATGGGCGCCGGGGCGAAGCTGCCGCCGTTGCTACTCGACGACGAGGAAGCGGTGGCGGTCGCGATCGGGCTGAGGGCCGGCCGTGGGGTCGCGGGTATCGAGGACAGCGCCGCACGGGCGTTGACGAAACTCGAACAGGTGCTGCCCCACCGGCTACGGCGGCAGGTGACCGCAGTGCACGAAGCTGTTTCGGAAGGGCCGGCGAACACCGGCACCAACGTGGCGGATCCGGTGGTGGACGCGGCAGTGCTGGCGACTGTCGCGGCGGCGATCCGGGACTCGGAGCTGCTCCGCTTCGAGTACTCGGCCCCGGAGCGGACGGACAGCGCGCCGCGGCGCAACGACGCTTCGGCACCGTTCGGGGACTGGCCAGTGCTGGTGGAGCCGTACCGGCTGGTGAGCTGGGAGCGGCACTGGTACCTCGTCGCACGCGGAACAGAGACCGGCCAGTGGCACACCTACCGAGTCGACTGGATCTCGCTGCGGATGGCGACCAACCGCCGCTTCACGCCGACTCCATTCCCCGGCGGGGACTACACGAGCTTCGTCCTGCGCGATGTAGCCACCGCGGGCTGGAAGGTGCACGCCCGGATCACCGTGCTCGCCCCCGCGCAGGATGTGCTGGCGCGGATCAACCCGGCCGTCGGCGTGGTCGAGGCGGTGGACGAATCGACCTCGGTACTCGTGACCGGTGCGGACAGCCTGGAGATCATCGCGGTCTACGTCGGAATGCTCGGTCTCGACTTCCACGTCACCGAGCCGCCCGGCCTGGTCGAGCACGTACGGACGCTCGGCGAGCGCTACCTCCGCGCCATCCGATGACTATGACTTTCGGCGAGCTTCGAGCGCGTCCAGGATCAGGTCCAGGCCGTAGCCGAACTCGTTCGTGTGGTCGTAACCCGGCCGCAGGGCATGGTCGACGATCATTTCCCTGAGGTACGGCAACTCATCCGCCGGCAAGTGCTCAAGCAGACCACCAGCCACTTCCTCGACATCATCGGGCGTCGTCATCGGCAGGTTCACCTCCTGCAGGACATACCCGCTGATGTAGCTGTCGATGAGCGAGATCGCGTGCGCGGCCGTCGGCAGCGCAAACCCCGCCTCCCGCAGAACACCGAGGACAGCGTTGTGGTGGCGTAGCGTCGCCAACCCAGGGTTACGACGGGAATCCATGAGCCCAAGAGCCCAACTGTGCCGCGACAGGACCGCACGCGCGGAGTAAGCACGTTCACGGATCGCGTCGCGCCAATCGTCGCAGTCGGCGCTAGGCAGCTTGATCGCCGCGAACACGGCATCGACCACGCCGTCGAGGATCGCGTCCTTGTTCGCGACGTGGTGGTAGAGCGACATCGCCTCCACGCCCAGTTCCTGCGCCACCCGTCGCATCGTGATCGCCACCGCGCCACCGCGATCCGCGACCTGGATGGCGGCCTCCAGCACACGGTCTCGACTGAGCGGTGGCCGTGGTGGTGACACGAAGACTCCAGGGGTGTAGGTGTGTTGACAACCTTACATGCGTAAGTCAGCCTTACATGTGTAAGGGACAAGGAGGACATTCCAATGCCGATGCCAAAGTGGTTAACGCACGTGAACAAGCGCGTCTTCAACCCGGGCGCGATCGCCCGCGGGAAGAGACCGGTGCTGACCCACGTCGGGCGCACCTCGGGAACGACGTACCGCACGCCCCTCGACGCACACCCTGTCGACGGCGGCTATGTGTTCATCCTGGTGTACGGATCAAGATCGGACTGGGTGCGAAACGTCCTCGCAGCCGGCAGCGCGAAACTGAAAGTCGACGGACGGGAGGTGGAACTCGTAACCCCACGTCTCATCGGACAGGACGAAGCGTTCCAGGCCCTCTCAGCCGGCGTGACACGCCCACCAAAGCTGCTGCGCATCACCGAATTCCTCCGTGCAGACCTGCGCACCTGATCACAACGAGTCCATCCCCCAAAGCGAAAACGGTTGTGGCACAACGTCAACGCAACCGAGCCACACAAAGGCAGGGAGCTCAAGAGCAAACCGGTAAACACAAGCCCACGCTGGTAAAAGCGCAACGTGCCCAGCGCTGGATCAGAAAGAGCTCGCACCGTGGAGGTCTGGGGGCTCGGCTCCCAGAAATAATCCGAGGCGACCCGGTTCGCGCATTCCGCGAACACAAGCCGCCCGACACGAGTGGACCTTGGGGAGCTTATTAAAACCCGAAAGACCAGGTCAGAGCTCTGGAGCAACTTCGTCAGAAGCTCCCCAGCCTCGAAGTATCCGAACCGACGACGACCAAGCGAGACCGGCCCCGGCGTGCCCGGCAACTCGACGCCGATCAGATTCAGCAGTTGATCGCCGGGTATCAGTCCGGCTCGACGGTGTACGAACTGGGTGACCGGTTCGGCATCGAACGGCGAACCGTCAGCAACATTCTCCACCGGCACGGCGTGCCGATGCGCCACCGCGGCCTCTCACCCGACCAGGTCGACAACGCCATCCACCTCTACAACCTCGGCTGGTCACTGGCACGAGTCGGCCAAACATCTGGGCATCGCCCATACCCCCCGTGCTGACCACACTGCGCGAACGTGGCATCCCCACCCGAGACACGCACGGACGTCCGCGCATCGAAGCGCCCTGGAGCATGAGATCCGAGCGCTGCGAAATCGGCTGTTGCAATGATTGCGATCCGGCAGCCCCGACCGGCTGAACCTCGGCGTGCGACTGGCCGCCTTCCGCATCGTGCAGGAGGTCCTGACCAACGCCCTCAAGCACGCCGGCCCGCGCACCACCGTCGACCTGAGCCTGGCGGCCGACTCCTGCCAGGTCCACATCGTCGTGCACGACAGCGGCCCGCCCGACGACGAACCCGCGCAGGCGACCAACCGGCTTGAGCGCCGTTTTAACAGTCGTTTCAGGTTCGCTCGATATGAAGTAGGCACCGCCGGGCGACGCGGGTCTCGGCCTCGTCGGCATGGTCTACGGCGGCACGGTCAGCGCCGGCCCCGCATCGGACGGCGGCTGGACCGTCTACGCGACCCTGAAAGGCAGCCATTCATGATCTCTGTGCTCGTGGTGGACGCCCAGCCGCTGCAGCGCTTCGGGTTTCGCATGCTGCTGGAGAGCACCCCCGACACCGAGATCGTCGGCGAGGCCGAGAACGGCGCCGAGGCCGTTCGGTGGACCACCGAGCTGCGTCCCGACGTGGTGCTGATGGACATCCGCATGCCGGGCGTCGACGGGATCGAGGTCACCCGGCGCATCGTCGCCTCCGGTGGGCGTTCGCGGATCCTGGTGCTGACGACGTTCGACGTGGACCGGTACGCGCTCGCCGCGCTGCGGGCCGGGGCGAGCGGTTTCCTGCTGAAGGACATCCGCCCGGAGGAGCTGCTCGCCGGCATCCGGGCCGTCGCCGCCGGGGATGCGGTGATCGCGCCGGCGCTGACTCGGCGGCTGCTCGACGCGTTCGCCGACCGGCTCGGCGATGACCTTTGCGGGCCCGTGCGGGAGGATCCCCGGCTGGACTCCCTGACCGGCCGCGAGCGCGAGATCCTCGTCGCCATCGGCCACGGCCTCACCAACGGCGAGATCGCGCAACGGTTCACACTGTCGGAGTCGACGGTGAAGACCCACGTCGGGCGGGTCCTCGCCAAGATCGGCGCGCGGGACCGGATCCAGGCCGTCATCCTCGCCTACGACCTGAGACTCACCCGGCCGATTTAGCGCTTCATCTCGCGCGTCCGTCGGGGGCGCGACCGTAGTTCCCAGCCGCACCGCTCCGGGCCGATCCGCTCCGCGTGATCGACCGCTCCACTGCCGGGTCCGCCTGCAGCCGCCCGCGTCACCGCCCGTCCGACTGCCACGACGCCGCACGACTATCCCTGGGGCGAACGGCCCGCCGAGTTCCGGCGGGCCGCCGACACCTTTCTAGGCGGTCACGACTGAGTCGCCGCTGATCTTCACCGGGATCGGGGTCAGGCCGGTGGTCGCCGGCCCTTTCTTCCTGTCGCCGGTCGCGGCGTCGAAGACGCTGCCATGGCCGGGGCACGTGATGGTGCCGCCCGCCGGTTTCGAGACCGTCACACCCGCGTGCGGGCAGACCGGGTCGAGCCCTTTGACCTCGTTCTCCGATGGCCGGACGATCAGGACTTTGCCTGACGGTCCGTCCACGATCGCCCCGCTGCCGACCGGGACGTCGGCCAGCTTGGCCAACGGCGTGCCACCGGAGCCGGAGGATCCTCCGGCGGGTTTTTCCGACGAGCAGGCGGCTAGGGAAACCGGTGCGACCAGACCGGCTAGCAGGCCGCAGACAACCGTGCGGCGTGTTGGATCTGGCAAGACGATGCCTCCTGAGCGCGCAAACAGTGGTGGTTTCGGCTTGTTGACCTCAGTGAGCTCACACACGATCGACGCTTCGTCAGGACTTGCGGGGGGAGACCGTCATGATGCCCGTACACATCTCGTCGCTGGTGCCGTCGCCCCACACCACGTAGCGCGGCGGCAGCTTGCTCAGCTGCGGCAGCAGTTTGCGCAGCCCCGCGTCGTGCGTACACGTCACCCGCAGCGTGTCCCCCGGACCGATCTCCACCGGCGACGGCAGCTTCACTAGCCGCTGGTTGTCGAAGTCGAACTGCGGCACGTCCAGCACGACCTTGGCGTTCGGCGTGCCCGGGTTGAGTTCGACCTTGATGGCCCGCCCGAGCAGGTGCATGTGGCCGAAACCAGCGAACAGCGTCATCGGCGCCGGCACCTTGTGGTCGCAGGTCTGGGTGTCACCGGGCTTCGGCGCGCTCTGGCCGCACTCCTCCAGCTGCTCGTCCGCGGTGCCGCCGACCTCCGGCCCGAACCGCTTCGTCACGTCCGCGATCGAGGTCGCCCGGTCACAGAGCGGACCCGACTCGTCGGCGGCACAGGGCAGGTCGGTCGGCGCGTCGAGCGGCCACGTAACGAATTCCTGGGTCTGCGGCGTGCCGTCCGTCAGCCGCAGCCGCACCGCCGAGCGGTCCGACCCGGCCGGCTTGCCGTCGGTCGCGAGCAGGTTGTAGTGGATCTGGAGGACGATCAGGCTGCCCGGCTCCAGCTTGAAGCCGGCGTCCTGGGTGAACAGCGTCTCCGTGGCGCCCGGCGCCCAGGTGTCCACCCACGCCGCGTCCCCGCCCCCCTCTTCTACTTCTACTTCGGCGCCGGCTACGCCGGTCCCGCCGAAACACTGCCAGCCGAGACCGGGGGTCTTCGCGTCCTGCTCGCGCACCGCGGCAGCGCCGCCCGGCGGCACCGCGTACACGATGGCGTGGTGCGCGATGGCGACGTTCTCCGGCATGACCTGGGTCCCGGTCAGGAACGCCGTCTTGGTCAGGCCCGGGTCGATCACCTGGCACCGGTACTCGTCCGTGCCGCCGCCCTCCGGCGGCGCGGGCGTGTAGGCCTCGGTCATCTTCAGGTCGACGAACCGCTCGCCGGCGCGCAGCGGCTGCGGTGGCGCCGATGACCCGCCCGCGTGCGCGCTGTGCGAGCCGGCCGTGGCGGGCGCCGCACTGTTGTCGGCGTCCGACCCGCAGGCGACGACAGCGAACGCCGTCGCCAGCGCCATGGCGGCCGCCCCGAGCCTCCACAGTGGACTATCAGGTTTCGTCATAGCCTTAACGCTAGGCCAGATCCCGTCCCGTTTCGTCGTACTGCGGTCGTCATCTTCGGGAGGGAGGTGGTACCACGGTACTTCTCTCCGGAGCGCCCAGCTTGGGAAGGTGCCGTCCAAAAAGGACCCAAATAGCGGGCACATCGTGGGCGGCGTGCACGGGCACGGGCTCGGGGCGAGCCGGATGTCCACAGTGGAGTTCGACGGCCCCGCCGCGGCAGTCGAGCCGCTCACCGTCGAGGAACTGCAGGACAGCTGGTGCGTGCGCTGGGCACCTGGTTCGGCCGACCGGCCTGAGCGCCGTATTAATGGTCGTTTCAGATTCGCTCGGTAGGAAGTCGGCGTCAGATAAGCGATGCAACCCGTATGTAGGAGGCCAGTGATGGCAGTCGACGCAGCGCCGTCCGGGGAAACGCCGCCCGGCCGGTTGGCAGGCCGGTGGGTGCCGTGGTTGGTGATTGGCTTGTGGGTGGCGCTGGCGGTGGTCATGGGGCCGCTGAGCGGAAATTTGAGTTCGGTCACCACCGACAAGGCCGCGGACACCCTGCCGGCCGGCGCCGAGTCCACCAAGGTCGCGGTGCTGGAGGACAGTCGCCCTGGCGGGGGCGACAACACGTTCGTCTTCGTGTACCACCGCGCCGGCGGCGTGACCGACGCCGACCGCGCGACGGTCGAGCGCCACTACAACACCCTTGCCAAGCAGTACCCGCCGAAGGTGGTGGCCCCGGCCGGCGAGGACGACGAGGGCCCGCAGACGAGACCCTCGACCGACGGCAAGGCGATGATGTTCACCCTCGATGTGAGCGCGACCTACGGCGCACCGGAGGCCATCGTCGGCCCGTTGCGTGACGCCGCGAAGGACCGCCCCGCCGGCCTGGAACTCGACGTGACCGGCCCGGCCGCAGTCGACGGCGACATGGACGCCATCTACGACAGCATCGACCTGACGGTCCTCCTCACCACCGTCATCGTCGTCACGCTCCTGCTCATCTTCACCTACCGCAGCCCGGTGTTGTGGCTCGTCCCGCTCGTGGCCGTGGGCGCGGCCGCACTGACCGCGATGGCGACCGTCTACCTGCTCGTCAAGGGCTTCGGCATCGTGGTCAACAGCCAGAACTCGGCGCTGCTGACGATCCTGGTATTCGGCGTCGGCACGGACTACGCGCTGTTGCTCATCGCCCGATATCGGGAAGCACTGCACCACCACGAGAACGTCCGGGTCGCGATGGTCCACGCGCTACGCGGCGCGGCGCCTGCCATCGTCGCGTCCGCGGCCACCGTGATCGCCGGCCTGCTCTGCCTGCTCGTCGCGGACCTGAACAGCACCAGCGGGTTGGGCCCGATCGGCGCGGCCGGCATCCTGTGCGCGCTGGTGGCCATGCTGACGCTGTTCCCGGCGATACTGGTGGTGCTCGGCAGGCGGATCTTCTGGCCGGCCATCCCGCGGTTCAGCACGGCCGTGACGGCCGTGGAGGAAAAGCCGGGGCTGTGGGGACGGCTCGGCGCCGCCATCAGCCGCCGCCGGTGGGTGGCGACGCTCAGCTCGCTCGGAGTCCTGGGCGTTCTCGCCATCGGCCTGGCGGGCAACACCGGCGCCCTGCGGGTGCAGGACCAGTTCCTGTCCGCGCCGGAGTCGGTCACCGGCTTCACCGTTCTCCGCCAGCACTTCCCGGAGCTCGGCGGCCAGCCGATGACGATCTTGACGCGGCCGGCGTACCAGGAACGGGTGCTCGACATCGTCAAGGGCACTCCCGGTGTGGCAGAGGCCGTCCCGGGTCAGACCAGCGGTGGCTGGGCCGACATCTCGGTGTTCCCGAAGGACGCGCCGGACACCGTCGCGGAGTACGACACGATCAAGCGGGTGCGCACCGCCGTGCACGCGGTGAGCGGGGCGGAGGCGATCGTCGGCGGGCCGAGCGCGGAGAACCTCGACACCGAGGTGACCACCAGCCGCGACGAGAAGCTGGTGATCCCGCTGGTGCTCATCGTCGTCCTGATCGTCCTCGGGTTACTGCTCCGAGCGATCGTGGCCCCGCTGATCCTGATGGCCACCGTGATCGTCTCATTCGCGGCGGCCTTCGGCGGCAGCGTGTTCGTCTTCGACACGATCCTCGGGTTCAAGGGCGTCGACTACTCGGTGCCGCTGCTGGCATTCCTGTTCCTGGTGGCGCTCGGCGTCGACTACAACATCTTCCTGGCCAGCCGGGCCCGGGAGGAGACCGTGCGTCTGGGCACCAGAGAGGGCATGCTCAAAGCCCTCTCCGCCACCGGTGGCGTCATCACCTCGGCAGGCCTGGTCCTGGCGGCCACGTTCGCCGTCCTCACCACGCTTCCGATGGTGATGCTGATCGAGGTCGGGTTCCTGGTCGCGTTCGGCGTGCTGCTCGACGCCCTGCTGGTGCGGTCGGTCCTGGTGCCCGCCCTCACCCTGCTGATCGGCCGGCGGATGTGGTGGCCGAGCCGGCTGTCCCGACCGGCGGAGCTGCCGGACGGTCAACGGCCGCTCGTGGACGATGAGGAGCCCGCGCTGCAACGGTGAGCGCGGCGGCACGGACGAGATCCGGGACAGGCCCCAGGCCCGTCCCGGATCTTTTCAGGGCCCGAGGGCCGCCGTCCCTTGTCCTGCGCCGCGCCGCCGGGGCGGGTCAGCGCACCGCGGTGTCCTCCCCGGCGGTGAACCACGCGATCGGGGTCGGGGCGGGCGGGGCCGCAGCCGGAAGGTCGACCCGAAGCAGCGCGCCACCGCGTGCGGACCGGGCGACGGTGGCCCGGCCGCCGTGGGCGTCGACGACCCGCTGCACGATCGACAGCCCCAGACCGGATCCCGGCAACGCCCGGGCGCTGTCGGCACGGTAGAACCGGTCGAACACCCGCGGTACGTCGGCGGCGTCGATGCCCGGCCCGGCGTCGTCGACCTCGAGCACCGCCGACGCGCCCTGGGCACGGAGCCGGACCTGGACCGGCTGGTCCGCGGGGGACCACTTGCCGGCGTTGTCGATGAGGTTGAGCACCGCCCGTTGGAGCGCAGCGGGACGCCCGCTCACCCTCACGGAGGTCACGTCGAGCGCGACCTCGATGTCGGGCGCGCGGGAACGCGCCTGGGTCGCGGCGGCCACCACCACGTCGGCGAGGTCGAGCACCTCGGTGCTCTCGTCGCTGACGTCCCCGCGCGCCAGGTCGGTCAGCTCGGCGGCAAGGGTGCTCAACTCGGCCACCTGGGCGCCGAGATCGTTGAGCAGCCGGGTCCGGCTCTCCGCCGGCAGTGCGCTGACCAGGGTGCCGCGCCGATCGAGCCGGATCAGCAGCTCGATGTTGAGGCGCAGGCTGGTGAGCGGGGTCTTGAGCTCGTGGGCGGCGTCCTCGGCGAGCAGCCGCTGGGCCCGACGGGAGTCCCGGAGCGCGGCGAGCATGTCGTTGATCGACTGGATCAGCCGCCGGATCTCCCCACCGCCCTCATCCGGGATGTCGGCGTCGAGATCCCGGGTGTGCGCGACACGGACCGCGGCGGCGGTCAGCCGGTCGATCGGTGCCAGCCCGGTCCGCGCCACGGTTCGCCCGACAAGGGCGCCGCCGACCACGCAGAGCAGCCCGATCAGCAGCATGCCCAACCCGAACCCGTTGATCGGGCTGTCGTCGGCGACGCGGGCCACCTGGACCGCGCCGCCGCCCGCCCGCAGCGTGTAGATGAGGTAGCCATCTTCGTCGCTGTCGCCCGACTCCATCAGGTCGGCCGACGCGCCCTGCGCCACGCGCCCGGCGTGCTCGCTGACCGGGGGCAGCGCGGGTTGGCCGGCCGGCGTCCGGATCGAGCCGTCGGGCAGGATGACCCGCACCAGCCGACCGGATCCGGGATACGGCGGTAGCTGGAGCTGCGCCAGACCGGCGCTCTCCGCGCTCGTCGCCAGGACGCGGGAGTCGGCGCGTAGCTGATCCTTCGCGGTGTCCTGCAGCTCCCCGGCCAGTAGCTCGCTGGCCACCTGGAAGGCCACGAACACGCTGACCGCGATGGCCGTCGCCGCGATCACCGTCAGCCTGGTACGCAGGGACCGCCTGCGCCACCAACGGGTCAGCCGGCGCGGGCCCCGGCAGGCGGGCCTGCTCACGGAGGAGTCTCCCGCAACGTGTACCCCAAGCCGCGCAGCGTGTAGATCAATCGCGGCTCACCCTCGGCCTCCATCTTGCGGCGCAGGTAGCTCATGTGCACCTGGAGGTTGTTGGCGGTGACGCTCATGTCGAAGCCCCAGATCGCCTCGAACAGCGCGTCTCGGGTCAACACCCGGGTCGCGTTGCGCACGAGGATCTGCAGAAGGGAGAACTCGATCCGGGTCAGGCGGAGCGGCCGCCCGCCCCGCCACGACTCGAACCTGTCGGGATCGACCCGGACGTCGGCGAACGTCAGGATCTGCGACTCGTCGTCGCCCGGCGCGCGGCGGCGCAGCAGGGCCCGGACCCGGGCCAGCAACTCCTCGGTGGCGAACGGCTTGGGCAGATAGTCGTCGGCGCCCGCGTCCAGCCCCGCGACCCGATCGGAGACCTGATCCCGGGCGGTCAGCATCAGCACCGGCAGATCCCGACCCGCCGCCCGCAACTGCCGGCAGGTCTCCAACCCGCCGAGGCGGGGCATCCTCACGTCGAGGATCAGCAGATCCGGCGCGTCGCGACCGACCCCGTCGAGCACGGCGAGACCGTTGGCGACGGTGCTGGTGTCGTACCCCTCGACCTGGAGCACCCGCTCCAGCGACTCACGGATGGCCGCCTCGTCATCCGCGATCATGATCCGCACGCCGGCCCGCCCCCTCCAGTCGATGCTTTTGCCGCTCATCCTCCCCGATCAACCTGAAGCCAGGATTAAAGCGTCGCCGCTGGGGGATCTGTCTGGGCGCACACGCCCGCTCCTGGGATCGGTTACTCCCGACCCACGCACCGGCACCCTGCACGAAAGTGGCCACAGCCGCTGGCTCGGCGCACCCAAAACCGCGTCCTCCGCCCGAGGTCATCACCCTGCCGCCATTCCTGATCGGGTTGCTCCGCCAGCATCTGCAGCGGCACGACCATGAGTTCATCTTCACCACCAAGACCGGAAAATGGTTGTGGCGCAGCACCTTCCTCCACCCCGCGGTCAACGGAACAAAACCGAACCAGACAAACGCGTCCGGACCGTCCCCATTAGACCCGGCCTCACCTTCCACGGACTACGGCACAGCACAAAACCTGGCTCATTGCCGGCGGGGCACCCGAAATCGCCCAAGCACGACGCCTCGGCCACCACCTCACCAACCGCATCACCGAGGTCTTCTCCCACCCACCCTCAACATCCGGGCACACCCGGCCCCGCCAGAACCCGCACACCGACGCCTCTCCGGACCACTCGCGGCATAACCACAAATGCGCTGCCCCCACACCAACGGCATGAGGGACACCCGACCAACCCACACAACACCAATCGACCTGGAGCAGTCTGCTCCAGAGCCACAAACAGGGTCACCACAACACGATCAAAAGGAGATCATCCACAAAACACAAAGAACCCGCCTGACCAGCATCAATAGCTAGTCGAGACGGGTTTCACAAGGGGGTGGAGCTGAGGGGATTCGAACCCCTGACCCCCACACTGCCAGTGTGGTGCGCTACCAACTGCGCTACAGCCCCGCCGCGCTCTTTCGAGTGCTGGGATACCGTACATCACCGCCGGTGACCCGCAAAAACGGGGGTCGCTTTCGGTCGCGGGGAGTGCTAGACCGTTGCTGTGATCAGCGGAGATGACGCGGTGGCTCTGGTTGACCCCGATGCTGAGGGGGTTGCCCCTGAGCTGCGCAGGCAGGTGCAGGAGCGGCGGTTTCGGCAGCTTGTCGACCGGGTGTTGGCGACCGGGAACCTTCAGGCTGAGCGGCTTCGGGCCAGCGGCGTGGGCAGTGGGGCGGACGTCACACTTGGTGACCTTCCCAATCTTCCCACCGTCAACAAGGCCGATATCTGGGACAACTACCCGTTCGGGCTACAGGCCGCCAAGGAGCAGGACATCGTCTGTGTGCACGGTAGCTCCGGCACGGGCGGACGTCCGACCCTGATCCCGTACACGGCCGCTGACATCGAGGTTTGGGCGAGTGTCATGGCTCGTGCGCTTGGTGGGGCCGGGGCTACGAAGAGCAGCGTCATCCACAACGGTTACGGCTATGGGCTGTTCACCGGTGGGCTGGGCGTGCATCACGGCGGCATGCACCTCGGCGCTACCGTCATCCCTGTCTCCGGTGGCATGACTGACCGGCAGATCCGGCTCATTCAGGACCTCAAACCCGACATTCTCACGTGCACGCCCTCGTACGCCATTCACCTCGGTGAGGCGATGCGAAACGAACCCACCAGCCTGAAGGTCGGCGTTTTCGGCGCCGAGCCGTGGACTGAGGAGATGCGGGCGCAGATCCAGAGTCTGCTGAACATCCGCGCCCTCGACATCTACGGCCTGTCCGAGATCATCGGGCCCGGTGTCGCGTGTGAGTCGCTTGACTCCGGCGGCATGTTGAACGTCGCCGAGGACCACTTCTTCGTCGAAGCCGTTGACTCGGAAGGAAACCCTGTCCCGGACGGCACTCCGGGCGAGCTTGTCTTCACCACGCTCACCAAGACCGGGATGCCGTTGATCCGTTACCGCACAGGCGATGTCGCCTCGCTCGCCGATCCCATCCCCGGCAAGCCGAGGACGCTCAAGCGGATGAGCAAGCTCAAGGGCCGCACGGACGACATGCTCATCATCCGGGGCGTCAACGTGTTCCCCACCGAGGTCGAAGCCGTTCTGCTGCAGGACGAACGGGTCAGCCCGCACTACCTCGTCGTCGAGGACCGGCGTGACCCGAAACGCAGCGAGCTGCGGGTCGCGGTCGAACCGTTCACCGACAGCGTCGACAAGGCCCAACTCGAGGCCGACCTCACAACAGCGCTCCGGGAACGACTGGGCATCACCTGTGTCGTGAAAGCACTCGAGCCAGGCAGCGTGCCCCGGACCGAAGTCGGGAAGGCACGCCGCCTGGCTCGGTGGAACCAGGGCGATCCGCCGCTAGCCGGCCTGTGACACCACGGTATTCAGCCAGTTCGGGTCGTTCAGCGCCTGCACGATCTTGCCGTTCACCACGACCGTCGGCGTGCCGAAGCCGACCTGGCCGTTGCCGAAGTCCTGGCGCAGCGCCGGATCGTTGGAGACCTTCTGGTAGGCGTCTTCGACGATCTGGTTGTACTTGCCGCTGTTCACGCCGTTGGCGAAGTCCGGTGACGTGATACCGAGGTCCTGGCCCAGCTTGATCAGCTGGTTCTTGTCGTACCCGCGCGCGCCTTCCTCGGGCTGGGCACCGAACAGGCTGGCGTGGTACGCCGGGAACTTGCCCGCGTCGGCGGCCAGCAGGGCGGCGTTCGCCGAGTCGAGCGAGTAGCCGGGCGGGTCGGAACGGTTGTTCAGCAAAGTCAGCATGTGGTAGCGGACACGCACTGTGCCGTCCTGGATCTTCTGCTCCAGCTGCGTGGCGTACTGGTCCTCGAAGGTACGGCAGACCGGGCAGAGGAAGTCCTCGTAGACGTCCACGGTGACCTTGGCGGTGTCCTTGCCGACCAGCACGGTGGCACCGTCGCGTTTGGCCTCCAGCTCGGCGGACACGTTCTTCACCGGGATCTGCACGCCCGCGGCTTCGTTCTTCTGGCTGTTGGTGATCAGCACGCCCGCCAGCACCGCCGCGGCGATCACCACGACCACAGCGACCGTGATGATGACCTTGTTGCGGTCGCTCTTCGACTTGCGTGCCGCAGCCACAGCCCGTTGCGCGGCCTGTTCCTGCCGTCGCTTCCGCGCGTTGCGCTCGGCTCCACCCACGTCCTTCAGTCCTCTCCCACTACAGCCGGGCGCTTGGTCAGCCACCCGTCCATCGACAGCAGGCTGTGCGGTCGGACGATCAGCCAGCCTGCGAGCACCATGAACCCGATGTCCCGTGCGATCTCCTGTGGGTACGCCGTCTGCCCCGCTGCCACCTGACCACCGCCGCCGAAGCAGCCGCAGTCGATGGTCAGCCCGCGCGCCCACGCCTGCGAGATCGCGATGATGAACGCGACCAGCACGACGACGGACAGCACGGCGACCAGCCGCGTACCCAGACCGAGCAGCAGCAGCACACCGAGTGCGATCTCCAGGAACGGCACCGCGGCGGCGACCACGCTGACCACGCCGTGCGGCAGCAGGTCGTACGCCTGCACCGCGATATAGGCCTGGTTCAGGTCTGCGGCCTTGATCGCACCTGACACGAACCACACAGCCGCCAGCCCAAGCCGCGCCACTGTGCCGATTCCGTCAAGCACACGAGGTGACGGTCGAACCACGGTGGCGACGATACCGGGGCAAACTGAGGGATACCTGAGCAAGGACGATCCTTCAGACCAGTTCCCGCCGTGACCGAATCGACGTGACCCGACCGTATGAATCTTCCCGACCTGCCAATCCGGGCCGTGCTGCCAGAACTGACCCGCACGCTGGCCGAACACGGCACCACGATCCTGGTCGCTCCGCCCGGCACAGGCAAGACCACAGTGGTCCCGTTGGCCCTGAGCGGCCGGGTGATCGTGGCCGAGCCGCGCAGGCTGGCGGCCCGTGCCGCCGCGGCCAGGATGGCTTCTCTGCTGGACGAGCCAGTCGGCCGAACAGTCGGTTACGCCGTCCGCGGCGACCGCAAGACGTCGAAGGACACCCGGATCGAGGTCGTCACGTCCGGCCTGTTGGTCCGGCGGATCCAGCACGATCCCGAGCTGTCCGGTGTGGACACCGTGCTGCTGGACGAGTGCCACGAACGGCACCTGGACGCGGATCTCCTGCTCGCGCTGCTGACCGACGCCCGTGCGTTGCGACCGGATCTGAAGCTGCTGGCCACGAGCGCGACCGTGGCCGCGGAACCGCTGGCCGAAATCCTCGACAACGCGCCCGTGCTGAAGGTCGACGCCCGCACCTACCCCACCGAGACCACCTACCTCCCGCCGCTCAGAGGCGAACGGTTGGAGTCCTGTGTCACACGGGCGACCCGACGGGCATTGTCCGAAACGGACGGTGATGTCCTGGTCTTCTTGCCTGGTGCGGCCGAGATCAACCGGGTTCGGCAGATGCTGGACGGCGTGAACGTGGTCACGCTGCACGGTCGCCTGGCCGCCAAGGACCAGGACGCGGCCCTGAAGCCCACCACTGGGCAGCGGGTCGTCCTGGCTACCGCGGTCGCGGAGTCGAGCCTGACGGTTCCCGGCGTGCGCGCGGTCGTCGACTCGGGCCAGTCACGGGTGCCCAGAGTGGATCATCGCCGTGGCCTGCCGGGCCTGGCCACCGTGCGCACCTCGGCGGCGGTGGCCGATCAGCGGGCCGGCAGGGCTGGCCGTGAAGGCCCTGGCCGGGTGTATCGGTGCTGGCCGGAGCACGAACAGTCCACGCTGCCCCGGTATCCGGAGCCGGAGATCCGGGTCGCCGACCTGACTCGGTCGGCCCTGGAACTCGCCTGCTGGGGTACGCCGGACGGGTCCGCGTTGCGCTGGTGGGACGCACCACCGGAAGGTGCGCTCAAGGCCGGGCAAGCGGTCTTGCACGACCTGCACGCGTTGAACAACGACGGCACACCAACGGATCGTGGCCGCAGGATGGCCGACGTCGGCCTGCACCCACGCCTGGCCAGGGCTTTGCTGGACGGCGGCAAACAGGCGGCGGACGTGATCGCACTGCTGGACGACGACACCCTCACCGACGACGTCGACTTGGAAACCGCACTGCGCAAGGTGAAGAGCTCGCAACGCTGGCGCCGTGAGTCCCAACGCCTCGCGGGCATGGTCCCGCACAGCGAAGTGCCCAGCGACCCGGCGAAGGTCGTCGCGCTCGCGTATCCGGAACGGCTGGCCAGGAGGCGGGCAGCGGAATCCCGTGTCTACCTGATGGCCAGTGGCACAGCCGTGGAGCTGCCGCCGGGGACTGGGCTGGATCAGCGGGAATGGCTTGCGATCGCGGTGGCCGACCGCAAACCGGGCGAGAAGCACGGCAAGGTCCGGCTCGCCGCCGCCGCGGATGTCGAGCTGGCGACCGAGATCATCGGTCTGTCCGAAAAGGACGAGGTGTCCTGGAACGGCGATGTGGCCGCTCGCCGGGTGCGTCGCCTCGGCGCGATCGTGCTGACGGAGAAACCGCTGGCAAATCCCGATCCCGCAGCGATCGAAGCAGCACTGCGCGACGGAATCCGGGCCGAGGGCCTGTCGATCTTGGACTGGGACCCGAAGCTGCACGCCAGAATGGCACTGCTGCACCGGGCTCTCGGTGACCCGTGGCCCGCCGTCGACGAGGAGACCGTACTGTCCACAGTGGATGTCACCGGCGCACGGAACCGCAAGGACCTCAAGAAGATCAACCCGTTGCGGGCGATGTTGCCGTGGCCCGCGGCCGCGCGGCTGGACGAGCTCGCGCCGGTACGCGTCGAAGTCCCGTCCGGATCAAGGATCGCGGTGGACTACGCCGGCGAACGGCCTGTCCTTGCCGTGCGGCTGCAAGAGATCTTCGGTTGGCACCAGGCACCCGTGATCGCGGACGGCGAAGTCACCCTGCTGCTGCACCTGCTGTCGCCCGCAGGCCGTCCGACGGCGGTCACCGACGACCTGGAGTCGTTCTGGGCCAACGGATACCCGCAGGTCCGAGCCGAGCTGCGGGGCCGCTACCCTAAGCACGACTGGCCGGCCGATCCGTTGACCGCTATTCCACCATCCCGGCGAAAAACCCGGCGATGAGCCCGACCGCGAAATAGATCAGCACGCCGACAACGGCCAAGGTGACAATGACCGTCGCAGGCCAGTACTTCCCACGCGTCGCCGCGTGCCAGAACGCACGCAGCTTCGGCAGCTGAGCCTTTCGCGCTCCGGTGGCCCTGTCCTCGACGCCCATCAGGTCGTCGAGCCCTGCGTCTTCGTCCACGCGCACAAAACTAACTCATAAGTGCGGTAGCGGATCCGGGGGCATGGCATCAGCCGACCACTCAGCGTCAGCGGCGTTGATTTCGGCCACGTACTCCTCGTCGACCTCGTAGACGCGGCCGCCGAGCTGGAACTCAGGTATCACGCTCAGGTCGACCGGCCCGAGCTTGGTGTGCCTCGGATACCTGCGCCACACCGCGTTCGGCCTCGTGCGGCCACCCAGCCCGGTGTCCAGCACGGTGATCGACGAGTCGGTGACGGCGACGAGGAAGTGTGACGAGCTGTACGGTCCGCCGACCATCGAGGCCGGAAACAAGTAGCTGATCTCTTCCCCTGGTTGCAACAGTGCGCGCACGTGCGCACGATCACTCGATGACGGTGACACAGCGCACCACCTCCCACTACCAACTGTGGCAGAACCAGGGGCGGGATTCACTTCGCAAAAGGAGGAAAGTCGCTGGTCACGTACGGTATTGAGAGGTATCGGCGAGCTGGTATACCAATTACGGGCGGGTTACGGAAAGTCAGATTCCTGCCCAACCGGCCCAAGCGCCGTGCACGCCGTGTTGCGCAAAGTAGCAAAACTCACTTTTCGTCCTTACGGGGCCTGCCTTGACGCCGTTGCTTGGCTGCCTCCCCGGGCATCCGGCCCGCGTCCGACAGGGCCCGGCGTAGCAGGAACTCGATCTGTGCGTTGGTACTGCGCAGTTCGTCGTTCGCCCACCGGGCCAATGCGTCGTGTACCGCGGGATCCAGTCGCAACAGGACGCTTTTGCGTTCCGCCACAACAACCTCATTGGTAGAGCGAGCCGGTGTTCACCACAGGTTGGGCATCTCGGTCACCACATAGCACCACCATCAGGTTGCTCACCATGGCAGCCTTCCGCTCCTCGTCCAGCTCGACGACATCGTTCTGGGCCAGCCTGTCCAGCGCCATCTCGACCATCCCGACCGCGCCTTCGACAACGAGCTGACGCGCGGCGACAACCGCGCCTGCCTGCTGACGGCGAAGCATGGCCTGGGCGATCTCGGGAGCGTACGCCAGGTGCGTGAGCCTGGATTCGATCACCCGCACACCGGCCGACTCCACGCGCGCGCTGATCTCCGTCGAGAGCTTCTCGGTGATCTCGTCGGCGTTGTCCCGCAAGGAAAGCGCGTCCGAGCCGTGTGAGTCATACGGATAGCTGTTGGCGATGTGCCGGATCGCGGTCTCGGTCTGGATGCTGACGAACTGGACGAAGTCGTCGACCTCGAACATCGCCCGCGCGGTGTCGTTGACCTGCCAGACGACCACGGCCGCGATCTCGATCGGATTGCCGTCCAGCTCGTTGACCTTCATCACCGCGGTCTCGTGGTTGCGGATCCTGGTGGACACCTTTGCCCTGGTGGTGAACGGATTCACCCAGCGCAGGCCGGATGTCCGCACTGTTCCCACGTACCGGCCGAGGAACTGCAGGACCCTCGCTTCGCCTGGCGCGACGACGGTCAGCCCGGCGGCGAACACGGTCGTGGCCAGAATTACCAGCGCGCCCACCACGATCAGAGTGACGCCGAGCGATTTGCTGCCCTCAACCGCTTGCATCACACCCAGGGCGAGCAGCGCGGCTCCGACCAGCTCACCGACGAACGCGAGACCGGCGATCGGCAGGCCGGCGCGTTCCGTGGCATTGCGTTCCCGAACCCGAGGCTCGGGCATGTCGACGACAGTATCGGTAGTCATATCGTCAACCTAGCAAACTGATATCAGTTTTTCCACTCACCACGTGTCGACGTTCGGCCGGTTGGCCCGTGCCACCTCCTTGGGCAGGGCCGCGACGATCCACCGGCGGGTGTCGACCGGGTCGATCACGTCGTCGACCTCGAACATGGACGCGGCGTTCAGCGCCTTGCCGCGCTCGTAGGCCATCGCGATCATGTTCTCGAGGGTCTCCTTGCGCCGCACGGGATCCGTGATCGCGTCGAGTTCACGCCGGAAGCCGAGCTTGACCGCGCCCTCAAGACCCATCGGACCGAACTCGGCGGTCGGCCATGCCACTGTGGCGTACGGGATTTTCGCGCCACCGCCGAACATCGCCATCGCGCCGAGCCCGTATGCCTTGCGCAGCACGACAGCACACATCGGCACGGTCAAGTTCGCGCCTGTCACGAACAAGCGGCTGAAGTGCCTGACCGTCGCGGTTTTCTCCGACTCCGGACCGACCATGAACCCGGGGGTGTCGCACAACGTCACGATCGGCAGGCCATGACTGTCGCACAGTTGCATGAACCGCGCGGCTTTGCCGGCCGCGTCCCCGTCGATCGCGCCGCCGAGATGGCCGGGATTGCTGGCGATCAAGCCCATCGGCCTGCCTTCGATGCGGATCAACGCGGTCAGGATCCCCGCACCGAACCGCGGGCGCAGCTCCAGCACCGAATCGACGTCGGCGATCCCGTCGATCACCTGCCGGACCTCGTACGCGCGGACCCGGTTCTCCGGAACGACGTTACGCAACCGCTCCTGGTCCACAGTGGACCATTCGCCGGTGATGCCCGTGAAGTACGACAGGTACTTCTTGGCCACTCGGACGGCCTCGGCCTCGTCGGCCACAGCGATGTCGACCACGCCATTGGGCTCCTGAACCGACAGCGGCCCAACGTCTTCCGGCGCGACCACGCCCAGACCGCCACCTTCGATCATCGCGGGCCCGCCCATACCGATCGTGGCATCGGCCGTCGCGATGATGACGTCGCAGCAGCCGAGCAACGCCGCGTTGCCTGCGAAACATCGGCCAGCCACCACTCCGACGAGCGGAACGAGCCCGGATAGCTTGGCGAACAACGAAAACGCCGGTGCGTCCAGCATCGCGACCAACGGGACGTCCGTGTCACCCGGCCGCCCGCCTCCACCTTCCGCGAAGAGCACCACAGGCAGCTCACGCCTGGCCGCCAGCTCGAACATACGGTCCTTCTTGGCGTGGTTGTAAAACCCTTGCGTGCCCGCGAGAACCGTTGCGTCGTAGGCAACGACAACGCTCTCCCGGCCGTTGATCTCCGCGACGCCCGCCACCATGCCGTCCGCCGGGGTCTTCTCGACGAGCTCCTCCATCGACCTGCGCTGCCGTTGCGCCGCAACGACCAGACCGCCGTACTCGACGAAAGTGCCGGGGTCACAGAGATCTTCGACGTTCTCACGGGCCGTTCGCCTGCCCTCGCGGTGCCTTCGCTCGACCGCCTGCGGCCTGTTGGCGTCCTGCCCGGCTGCTCGCCTCGCGAGGACCTCGGCCAGATCCGGCCGGATCCCGTTGTCCGTCCGCTCGATGTGACGGGTTTGCGGCGCTGCCACCGCTCCCGGCTCGATGGTCACCAACACCTGGTCACGGCGCACGGTTTCGCCCGCGGCCACGGCGATCTCGCCGACCTGGCCGGCGATCGCCGACGTGACAACGTGTTCCATCTTCATCGACTCGAGCACGACCAGCTGCTGGCCGGCGGCGACCTGGTCACCAGGGCTGACCGAGACCAGCACGACGGTGCCCTGCATCGGCGCGATGACGGTTTCCATAGCGCCGATCCAACATCAAATCTCCCAGCGAAGCCCAATCGTGCCGGACGCGTTGAACTCGATCAGGTGCACTGAGCCAGTTGGACTGGCGGCCAGATCCCACGAGGACGACTCGATCCTTGCGCACCGGGCCGGGACCGCGGCCTGGTCGAACCTGGCTTCCAGGACGTAGTCCCTCGTGGTGCGGTGCAGCCTGCGGACGAACCTGTCCGGCCGGCCTGCGTCGACGATCCGGTACTCCATGATGATCGTGTCCCCGCGCGCCAGCGGGGCGTCGAACACCAATTCCGCCACCGTCATCCCGGTCTCCGGGTCGGTGTTCAGCCTGCGCAGCGCACAGTGCTGGCCCGCGACGATCTCACCGGGCGCGTCCCAGACCACGATCCAGCGGTCGGCTCCGTCGTGGCTGGCGCGCAGTACATGCCTGCTGGCGACCTCGACCAGCCTGCCCGCGGCGTCGACTTCGATCCGGTCGTGCTGGGACAGCCGGGTCAGCCTGCCGTCCGAGGATGTGTCCACCCCGGCGAGCAAACGCTCGATTGGCATACCCCACGCCGTGAGCATCGCCTCCGGCCCTTTGGGATGCGCGGCCCGGCCGCGCGGGCGCGGGGGCCCGAGCAACGACCGCAACGCCTCCGGCGGGAGCTCGAGCACGGCCTCCAGTTCGGCCAGCGCCCGCAATGATTCCGCGCGTTCCGGCCTGCGCCTGCCGGACTGCCAATTGCTCAGCGTAGGCACGCTGATCGACACGTCACGTAGCCGCAAGCGGTAGCGGATCCGGTCGAGCGCAAGCCCGCTCGCACTGATCGCCGCCCGCAGCGCCTCGTGGAAAGGCCCCGCTGCCAGCAGTTCCGGTGTCACCACGGTGCGAACGTAAGCGGCAGTGAAATTCTCTGTCAATGTCGCTCAGTAGGTGAAACCCTTACGGCTGCACGAAATTGCTCTGTCAGAGTGCGGTGTGCGCCAGCCAATGGGTGATGAGTTCCCGTTCTCCGGAAACCACAACATCATCAAGACTCAAACGACGGTAGAAAACCAACAACAACTGCTGCACAGTGCCGGTCACGGTCACATCAGCCGCGTCGGTCACTGTGCGCTTCCAATGCGGGCCGTCCGGATTCCGGGTGATCAGCCACCCGTCACCCTGCGTCGAGGACAACAGCAGTGTCTCGCCGTCGCCGCGAAGCTCCGCGAGCCCGGGGATGACGCCCTGCATGAGCCTGACCAGCGAAAGCCCTTCGTCGATCCCGTCAACGGCAAGACCCGCCGGGATGTCGTAGGACGTTTCGGCGGTGAGTGCGCCGTCGACGGCGTGAATCGTGGTGTCGTGCAGCATGCGACGCAACCAGAACGACGCGGGCCGCTTGTCGCCGACAAAGCTCCAGACTTCCTTCTCCCCCGCCTCATCCGCCGCACGCGCAAGCTCGTCCGCGCCCTCCCGCAGCCATGGGCCCCAGTCATCCGGTGCCTCGCCGCCGCTGGGAAACGGCACAGCTTCACCGGTTTGGACGATCAAGGTGGCACGCCGCTGGATCAGCCCAACATGCGCGACCAAATCCCGCACCGACCACTCCGGACAGGTCGGCACCCGCTTGCCCGGCTCAAGCCCACTGACAGCATCGGCCAAGGCGTTGGTCTGGTCACGCAGCCAATCGGTATGCATGCCTCCAACTTAGAGGCCCGTGTTCGCAAGCCAGCGCGAGATCAATCCCGGTCTCACCCACTTCTTCGCCACGCACGCCCGGGTCAGCCAGCCACGATCCGCTCACGTGCCGAATTCCGGACAACCTCAACATGCTCGGTCGCCTTGGCCAACCCCATCCTGGGAGCCTCAACGTAGATCGACTCACTCTTGTCCACGGCGTACGTCTCATGCCAAACCCCAACAGCCCCCTTGGCCTTAGCCGCCCGCCGATTGAACTCCGCCCAAGCCGGCCGATGCTCAGCATCACTCTTGGACGCATACGCATAGAGCTTGTCGAGCGAGCTCCAGTACTGAATGACCGTCGGACCACGGCTGCCAATGGTCATCTGATACCCAAGCAACCCCAGCTCAGGATCCCGCGTCAGCTCCCGAAGCATCGGCGGCATAGCGACCAAAGTCGGCAACCACTGATCAGGCCGCCAAGGCTTGTTGATCGTCATCCCGATCAAAAACACAACAAGCTCGCCATCATGACGATGCGTCATCCTGGATAGTCCCACTCACCAATAGTGGCGAGTGCTGCTATCCATGTCAACCCGAAAGCCCGACCGAGCCCGATGGCCAGCACGGGAGCCGGGAGCCGGGAGCCGGGAGCCGGGAGCCGGGAGCCGGGAGCCGGGAGCCGGGAGCCGGGAGCCGGGAGCCGGGAGCCGGGAGCCGGGACAACCCCAAGAACCAAGCAAAAGATCACCAACCCGAAAGTAACCAAAGAGCGAAGCAACCCCGAAAGCTCCAAAAGCCAAACCCAACACGAAGCCGCCCCCGCCAGTCCAACCAAACCGCCACGCGAGAACCCAAAGAGCACGCACCCCGGGACCACAGAGCCCGGCCCCCAAGTAAGGCGAAGGAAGCGGCAAGCGAAGCGAAGCCGCCTCGCTAGTGAAAGCAAAAGAGCCCACCGCTGGAAGGCGCGAAGCGCGCACCGCTGGAAGGCGCGAAGCGCGCACCGCTGGAAGGCGCGAAGCGCGCACCGTGGGGTGTGGGGGGCTCGGCCCCCCAAAATAATGACGGACGACCCGGCGAAGTTGCGAAGCAACTGAGCAGGGTCGTCCTGAGGACGTGGAGGTGCCGGGAATCGAACCCGGGTCCTCTGTCGCCTCACCAAGGCTTCTCCGTGCGCAGTCCACTGTGTCTCTGCTTGGCCCCACCAGTCTCGTGAACTAGCTGGTGTGACGGGCCCAGTCACTGTTTGATTCCCTACCGCACTCCGTGACCGAGTGCGGCGGTGAGCCTTCTAGATGATGCCGGCGACCGGGCCGAAGGCACTCCCGGGCCGACAAGGAGACTACGTTATCGCTTAGGCAGCGAGAGCGTAGTCCGCCCGACTGGTTTCAGTCTTGGCGCTTATTTTTTTGCGGCGACGCTTGAGGTGGTCTCTCGCCTGCACCTGCACGCTTCCCTTGACTCAACGTCCAGAGTCGAAACCGTTCACCCCCTGGTTGTGGACATCTTCTCCGTCAATCATAACGCGCGGCCCCCACGGGTTCATTCCGGTTATGGTGGGGCTGTCCCTACCTTCAGGATGCTGGCTTGCTCCATCGCTGTTGTGACCTGGGCTTGGGATGCTTGTCGTCATGATGACTCAGGTGGAGCAGGTTGATGGGCGTCAGCATCAGCCGAGGGCCGTTGGGGCGAATGTCTACCTGCTCACCAGCTTCATCACGACCGTCGCGTGGTTCCCGCTGGTGATGGGGATGCTGTCGGCCGGGCTCGGCACGCTGGTGGTGTGGGTGGGGTTTCCGCTGCTCACCGTGGCGATGATGCTGATCAGGGGGTTTGCCCGGGTTGAGCGCCGGTTGGTGTACGCCACGCTCGGCTACTACATCCCGGATCCGTATCGGCCGATTCCGCCTGGGTTGTTCGGGTGGTTCAAGGGCCGGTTCTTCGATCCGGCCACGTGGCGTGACCTGCTGTACATGTTCATCCTGCTGCCGTTGTCGATCTTTTCGTTCGGGTGGATGGTGGCGTTCTGGGCGGCTGGTCTCGGGTTGTTCTCGCTGCCGATCTGGTACCGATGGGTCGACGAAGGGCACGTGCTCTTCGGGTCGGACCGTGGGTTTGCCTACGTCGTCGACTCGTTCGATGACACGCTCCTCCCGGCCGCTGTCGGGGTGCTGGTCATCGCCATCGCACTGGTGACGACGCGGTTGTTGGGGGTCATGCACGGCAAGCTGGCGCGTGCGCTGCTGGGTCCGAGCAAGGCGATGTTGCTGGCTGCTGAGGCCGCGCATCTGCAGGCGAGCCGGGCGCGGGGTGTGGACGCTGCCGAGGCTGAGCGGCGCCGGATCGAGCGTGATCTGCACGACGGCGCGCAGCAGCGGCTTGTCGCTGTCGCGATGGGACTTGGCCGGGCCAAGAGCAAGATGGACCGTGACCCCGAGGGCGCGAAGGCTTTGATCGACGAGGCGCACGCGGACGCCAAGCAGGCGGTCGCGGAGTTGCGGGATCTCGCACGTGGGATTTACCCGGCTGTCCTCGGTGATCGTGGGTTGGACGCGGCGCTGTCGTCGCTTGCCGCGAAGTCCCCTGTGCCCGTTGAGGTTCAGGTCGAGGAGGGGTTGTCGACGGATCGGCGTCCGCCTGCTGCTGTGGAGAGCACGGCGTATTTCACGGTCGCTGAGGCGTTGACCAACATCGCGAAGTACGCCAACGCGTCACAGGCGTCGGTGCAGGTTCACCGTGAGGACAACAAGGTCGTGGTCCAGATCACGGACAACGGTGTGGGTGGTGCGGAGACTCGCCGTGGGGGTGGGCTGGCCGGTCTCGCCGACCGGGCTGCGACCATTGACGGCGTGCTGACCGTGGTGAGCCCCATCGGCGGGCCGACAGTGATCCGGGCGGACCTGCCGTGCGAGTGGTGATCGCCGAGGATTCCGTTCTGTTGCGGGCCGGGATCGAGCGACTGCTCGCGGACGAGGGCATCGAGACCGTCGCCGCCGTCGAGGACGGTGAGCGCTTGCTCGAGGTCCTCGCCGAGCACCGGCCCGATCTGGCCATTGTGGACGTCCGGATGCCGCCGACGTTCACCGACGAAGGACTGCGGGCCGTGTTACGGGCCCGGGAACGCACGCCTGACTTGCCGGTGTTGGTGCTCTCGCAGTACGTCGAGGAGCGCTACGCGGTCGAACTGATCTCGTCCGGCGCCGGCGGCGTCGGCTACCTGCTCAAGGAGCGGGTGGCCGACGTCGCCGAGTTCGTCGACGCGGTCAACCGGGTCGCTCGCGGTGGGACGGCCATCGACCAGGAGGTGATCTCGCAGCTCATGGCACGGGGCAGACGTAATCCCATCGATTCGCTGACGCCGCGCGAACGCGAGGTCCTCGGCCTGATGGCACAGGGCATGTCCAACGCGGCCATCGCGAAGTCCCTGACTGTCTCGGACGGAGCGGTGGAAAAGCACGTCGGCAACATCTTCGCCAAACTCGGCCTTGAGCCGAGCCAGGACGAGCACCGCCGGGTGCGTGCCGTCCTGGCGTACTTGGAGCGTAGGTGACTCCCCTGTCAGGGTAGGGAAAACCCCCTCCCGGAGTTGGGAGCAGACACCAGTGATCTTGTCTCCCCGATTCGCGAAGCTTTTGACAGCCAAGCGAATTGGGGGCACACGGTGTCGAAGCGAGATCCTTTTCTTGACGTGGTCAGGGTTCTGGCCATCGTGCTGGTGGTCTTCCAGCACTGGCTGGTGCCGGTGCTCGGCTGGAACGGCACCGAGCTGACCACCGGGAACGCTTATGCCACACCAGGGTGGTGGGTGCTGACGTGGGTCGGCCAGGTGATGCCGCTGGTGTTCTTCGCCGGTGGCGCGGCGAACCTCCTGTCGCTGCGGGCACATCGCGGCCGGGGTGGGCTGGACCGCGACTGGCTGTCCAGCCGGGTGCACAGGCTGGCGATCCCGATGCTGCCGCTGATCGCCGTATGGCTGGTGGTTCCGCATCTGCTCGTCACACTCGGGGTGCCGGCGCAGCCGTTGAACGTCGGCAGCGCGGTCGTCGGCCAACTGCTGTGGTTCATGGCTGTGTACCTCGCCGCGATTCTCGTGACTCCGTGGATGCTGAAGGCACAGGAGCGCTACGGATTGCGTGTCTTCGCTGCTCTCGCCGGTGCCGCGCTGCTGGTGGACGTGGTGCGGTTCGCGGGTCTGCCGATGGCCGGGTTCCTCAACGCCGCCTTCGTGTGGCTGGCAGTGCACCAGCTTGGCTTCCACTACGCCAAGAACCCGCCGTCGATGCGGGCGGCCGCGGCGATGGCGATCGCGGGGTTCGGGATGACCGCGCTGATGGTCGGGTTCGGACCGTATCCGCTGAGCATGGTCGGCATGCCGGGTGCGCCGGTGTCGAACGCCGGTCCGCCGACCGCGTGCCTGATCACGTTGGGCATCGGTCAGATCGGTCTGGTGCTGCTCGCCCGCCCGCTCATCCGTTCGCTGGTCGCTCGCCCCGCGGCCGCGGGTGTGCTCACGTGGGTCGGCGCCCGGTCGATGAGCCTGTACCTGTGGCACATGTCGGCCATGGTCGCGGTGGCAGGCGTGTGGACGATCGGCCTCGGCTACTCCACGCCTGAGCCGGGAAGTTTCCTGTGGTTCGCGGTCCTGCCGCTGTGGATCGGATCGGCCGCCGCGGTGTTGTACGGGTTGCTGCGAGTCTTCGGCCGGTTCGAGGCGCACGCACCCGGCCCGCTCGTGGTGCAGCCGCCTGCGCTGCAGGTCATGCTCGGCGCTGGGGTCATCGCGATCGGCACGTTGGGCATCGCGGCGACCGGGTTCGCGCCCGGTCAGGGTCTGGTTTCGACCGGTGCGGCGATCTGGGGCGCGATCGTCCTCAGTGGACTGCTCGCGGTGCGCTACCGGCTACCGTCGGTCATCCTCGTCCGCAATGCCTAGCAGCCGGGCGGGGGTGCCGTGCAGCGCGGCCCTGAGGAACTCGGGGCCGAGCCGCTCGTCCTCCGCCCACTTCGCGATCACCTCGAGCTGATGGGCGTATTCGTACGGGATGTTCGGGAAGTCGGTGCCCAGCACGACCCGGTCAGGGAAGTGCACCATCCGCGGCAGGAAGCCCGGCTGCGGCGTCCCGAAGTCCACACCGACCATGGTCGTGTCCACGTAGACGTTCGGATACCGGCTGACCAGGTCGAACGCCGCGTCGAACTCCGGCATCCCGGCGTGCGCGAGCACCAGCGTCAGCGTCGGGTGGCGGCGCAGTACCTCGGCGAAGACGTCCAGGCCTGTGAACGCGCCGCGCAGCGGGCCGTGTCCACAGTGCACGACCGCGGGCACGCCCGCTTCGGCGATCAGTCCCCACGCACTGTCCAGTTCGGACGCACGCGGGTCGTAGCCGCCGATCTGGACGTGCGCTTTCACGCACCGCGCGCCCGCGTCCAGCGCTTTGGCCACGTACGACTCGGTCTCCGGCTCCGGAAACAATGTCGCGGTCGGCACGGCATCCGGAGTACGAGCCGCGAAGTCGCGAATCCACTCGTTCAACCATTCCGCCATCCCGGGTTTATGGGGATAGGCCAACGGCGCGAAGCGGATCACGCCGAACGAACGCAGCAGCCGCAGCCGCTCGTCCTCATCGAATCGATAGTGAATCGGCCAGTCGACACCGTAATTGTCCCTGGCGTTGTCGAAATACGCCCAGACCTTGCGCAGCACCGATTCCGGCATGAAGTGAACGTGAATGTCCACAAGGCCGGGAAGTCCGAGGCCGGTCACCCACGACCGGACCTCGGAATCCTTCACCAGCCGCCGCCGCGCTTACGCGCACGGCCGACGGCCTTGACCATCTCGCGTTCGGCGGTCCGCTTGGCCAAGGCCTGGCGTTTGTCGTACGCCCGCTTACCCCTGGCCAGCGCCAGTTCGACCTTGACCTTGCCGTCCTTGAAGTACATCGACAACGGCACCAGGCTCAGGCCGCTCTCCTTGGTCTTGCCGATCAGCTTGAGGATCTCGCCCTTGTGCAGCAGCAGCTTGCGCCGCCGCCGCGGCTCGTGGTTGGTCCACGTGCCCATCTCGTACTCGGTGATGTGCAGCCCACGCAGCCACACCTCGCCGTCGTCCACCGTGGCGAACGCGTCGACCAGCGACGCCCGACCGAGCCGCAGGCTCTTGACCTCGGTCCCGACCAACACGATCCCGCACTCGTAGGTGTCCAGGATCTCGTAGTCGTGCCGCGCCTTCCGGTTCGACGCGATCACCTTCTGACCACGTTCTTTCGCCATGAGAGTGAACTTTACCCTCGCCGCGCCAGCGATTAAGTCCGCACGTAGAGCCGCAGGGTGACGTAGCCGGTGACGGCCGAGATCAAGATCGCCACGGCGACCAGGATCGGCGAGATGGCCAGGATGTCCCACAGCTGTATTCGCGGAATGATGTTCGCGGCTATCGGTTCGGCGAGGACGTTGTCGATGAAGACCGCCTTGATGCCGATCAGGCCACCGATCGCCAGCACCGCACCGACAAGGCCGGCGACCACCGCCTCCAGGAGGAACGGCAACTGTGTGTACCAGCGCGTGGCGCCGACCAGCCGCATGATGCCGACTTCCGTGCGCCTGGTGAACGCGGACACCTGAATGGTGTTGGAGATCAGCAACAGCGCCGCGACCGCCTGGATGGCCGCGACCACCCACGTTCCGTTCCGCACGCCGTTGAGCACGCCGAAGAACCGTTCGAGGAAGACACCCTGGTCCTCAACCCGGTCGATCCCCGGCTTGTTGCTGTACGTCTGCACGATGACGTCGGCCCGGTCCGGGTTGCGCAGCTTCAAGTGGAAGGTCGCGGGCAGCGATTCCTTGCGGGTCAGCTCCAGTAGCTCGGGCTGACCGGCGAAGACCCGCTGGAAGCGGTCGAACGCCTGGTCCTGGTTCTCCCACCGGACGTCGTCGACGTTGGCGTCCTGCGAGAGAGCGGACTGGATGCCCGCACACGGCTGCTGCTTGCAGTCCTTGTCAGTCGCGCTGATGTCCCTGTTGAGGTACACGTTCACTTCGACCTCGTCGCCGAAGTTGTCGCGCATGTGGTCGATCATCCGGACCACCAGCAGACCGCCCCCCAGCAGTCCCAATGAGATGGCTGTGGTCAGGATCATCGCGACGGTCATCGTGACGTTGCGCCGAAGTCCGGTCAGGACTTCGGACAACACGAAACTGAAACGCATCGGTGCGGGTTTCCTCGCAGGTCGGGGGATTACTTCTCGGCTTAGCGGCCCACGCCGTAGACGCCTCGGGCGTCGTCGCGGATGACCCTGCCGAACGCGAGCTCGACGACTCTGCGCCGCATCGAGTCCACGATGGAATGGTCGTGCGTGGCCATCAGGACAGTCGTGCCCGTGCGGTTGATCCGCTCGAGCAGCAGCATGATGTCCTGGCTGGTGTCGGGGTCCAGGTTTCCGGTCGGCTCGTCGGCCAGCAGCATCATCGGCCGGTTGACGAACGCACGCGCGATTGCCACGCGCTGCTGCTCACCACCGGACAGCTCGTTGGGCATGCGGTTGGCCTTGCCGTCCAGACCGACCAGCTCAAGCACCTCGGGCACCACCTTGCGGATGGTGTGCGTGGGCTTGCCGATCACTTCCAGCGCGAACGCCACATTCTCGTGCACGGTCTTGTTGACCAGCAGCCGGAAGTCCTGGAACACACAGCCGATGGACTGCCGCAGCCGGGGTATCCGGCGCCGCGACATCCGGGTGATGTCGAAGTTGTTGACGTAGAGCTTGCCCTTCGACGGCACTTCTTCGCGCAGCAGCAGCCGCAGGAAGGTGGACTTTCCCGAACCGGACGGACCGATCAGGAAGACGAACTCCCCCTTGTCCATGTCCACCGAGACGTCATCCAACGCGGGACGCGTCGACGTCTTGTAGGTCTTGGAAACATGTTCAAGCCGGATCACGGTCGCGGAGTCTACCCACGACCGTTATCGGCCCGTTGCCAAGGGATGGTTTAACACTCTCAGTTAGTGCGTCGCCACCGAATTCCGGCCTCGAGGAATCCGTCGATATCGCCGTCCAGAACAGCGGAGGGATTCCCCACTTCGTACTCGGTGCGCAGATCCTTGACCATCTGATACGGGTGCAGAACGTACGAACGCATCTGGTTTCCCCAGCTAGAGCCGCCGTCGCCCTTGAGCTCGTCCATCTTGGCCTGCTCTTGCAGGCGCTGGCGCTCAAGCAGCTTCGCCTGCAGAACGGCCATCGCCGAGGCCTTGTTCTGCAACTGAGAGCGTTCGTTCTGACACGAAACGACGATCCCCGTCGGTATGTGTGTGATGCGTACCGCAGAGTCGGTCGTGTTCACGCCCTGGCCACCCGGCCCGGACGACCGGTACACGTCGACGCGCAGGTCCTTCTCGTCGATGTCGACGTGGTCGGACTGCTCGACCACCGGCACGACCTCGACGCCGGCGAACGACGTCTGCCTGCGGCCCTGGTTGTCGAACGGTGAGATCCGCACCAGCCGGTGGGTTCCCTGTTCGACGGAAAGGGTGCCGTATGCGAAAGGCGCCGAGACTTTGAAGGTCGCGGATTTGATCCCGGCTTCTTCGGCATAGGACGTGTCGTAGACGTCGATCTGATAGCCGTGCCGCTCCGCCCAGCGCATGTACATCCGCAGGAGCATCTCGGCGAAGTCCGCCGCGTCCACGCCGCCCGCTTCGGAGCGGATGGTGACCAGCGCGTCCCGTTCGTCGTATTCGCCGGACAGCAAGGTCCGGACTTCGAGTGAGGAGATGTCCGCGCGCAGCTTTTCGCGCTCGGCGTCCGCCTCGGCGAGACTGCCGGCGTCGCCTTCGTCTTCGGCCAGCTCATAGAGCACAGGCAGGTCGTCGAGGCGTTGGCGCAGCTCAGACACCCGACGGAGCTCACCCTGCTTGTGGGAGAGCTGGCTGGTCACCTGCTGCCCCTTCTCCGGGTCGTCCCAGAGATCGGGGCGCGCGGCCTGCTGCTCCAGCTCGGTCACCTGAGCGCGCAGCGCATCGAGATCCGTCACCGCCTCGATGCTCTTCAACGTGGCGGAGAGATCATTCAGGTCTGCTGCGACGTCCGGGTTCACGGCCAAGAAGGTTACGTCAGACCGCGTGCCGGTGCGTTGCCGGTCGGCTGTTTCGCGCCGACCGGCTCGCGTTATTCAGTCTTTCGGGACCGCGTCGAGCAGTTTCAGTGCCGCCCTGGCACGGGCCACCGCGAACTCGCCGATCGCCTTCGCGTAGCTGTCGTCAGTGTTCTTGACCGAGTTGCGGGCCTCTTCCAGCTCGGCGTTGTACGCCGTGCGAGCGGAGTCGACCAACGCGGTGCGCTGCTTCGCGGTCAGGTTGCTGGCGTGCACAAGGCGGAGGATCAGCGGGCTGCGCAGGTGGTCTGGACCAGGCTCGGAGGCAAGCCAGGTCTTGAAGGCCTTCTTGCCTGCGGCCGTGATCAGGTACTGCTGGCTGGAGCGCGGGCCCTGCTTGCCAAGGCGGACAAGGCCGCCGTCGGCCAGTGCGGGAAGCTCGCGGTATACCTGGCTGCGCGTGACGCTGAAGAACGCGCCAAAGCGCTCACGGGCCACCGCGACCAGCTGGCCACCCGTCTTCGGGCCGTCATGGAGCAAGCCGAGCAGAGCCGCGGCTGTTGCGTTCAATTCAGACACCTAACCACCGTGCCATGAATTTCGCTCGCTGTCCACAATGGCCCCGGCATCTGTCCACAATGGCTATACCGTCACCCGGATGTCGCAAGTACACCCGATTGGCTCAGTAGCCTTTCCGTTGCACCCACTCCGACCAGGCACGAAGCCATTCGTCCTGACCTGTCATGAGCTCGGCATGCCAGCGCCGCAACGAATCATCGTGCTGCGAAGAACTTCTTTCCTGATGGGCGAACGGGTCCGGCATCCAGGAACGCTGTGACGCCCACACCGTCCGCCAGCTCTCCTGCGCGGGCTTGGAGAGAAGTTCGAGCCGCATCCCGGTCCAGTACAACAGAGTCTCGGTCACGGCGGCGTCGCGCAGTCGCTTGTCGGCAAACCAGCTCGCCTTCTCCTGCAAACGGCCCAACTGGTTCACCAGAATGGTCACGGCCTCATTAGCGTCCTGTCTGGACTGATCGGCCAGGTGCATCTGCGCCCGTACGGCCGCTTCCCAGAGTTCGCCGTGCTTACGGGCGTTGGCACGCAGCCGTGGCGGGCGCCCTTGGCGCGCCGCGGCTTCCAGCTGACGGCTGCGCGCGAGCGTCGCGTCGATGAGCGACCGATGCGCTGTGGCCACGTCGAACGGGCGGTCGATGATCGGCATCGTCGGCGGGTTGGTGCGCAGATCGTGCAGGTATTCCCTACGCCCGCGAAGGAAAGACTCGATGCTCGGCACGGCGACAAGATGCGTCGCGGCCAGTTCCCATTCCCGCGCCACGACGATGACGTCGGAATCCTGGTGCCAGCAACGCGCGGCCCACAGCTTGCGTCTGGTGTGCAGCAACGAAGCCGGCCGCGGCGTGCCGTTCACGACCACGTGCGCGGGCACCGGATCGCCTTCCACCGGGCCGTCATCACCCATGCTGTCCAGCAAGTTCTCCAAGAAGTACCGGAGATCCGGCGGGCTGGGCCGCTTCGGCGCCCAGCGCGCGGTGTGGACCTGAACAAGCGGTCCGCTTGGCCGCATCAGGTCGCCGTAGGCAAGGCCGATACTTTCAACGATGCCGTCGTTGATCTCAGCTTCGCCGAGTAAGCGCGGCTGCGGTGCGGGTTCGGCCATGCCGAGCAACGGCAATGAGCTTGCCCGGACCAGGCGCTCATACTCAGCCTCCTGCCGGGAAAACAAGGCCTCCATCTCCGGTGAGGGCGGCACGAGCTCCATGTGCCCAGTGTGCCAGCTCAACCACTCGGCGAACACAGTCGGCGCGCCGGTCGGCAGCTGATCCACGGTCAGCGGTCATCACGAGGCTCTGACCGGCCACGAATAGCCCCAGCGTGATCCACTTGCCGTAGCGCAGCGCGTCCGAGCCGTCACAGCATGTATCAGAGGACACATCCTCCACAGTGGACATCCAAGAAATTTCACGCGGCACGGTCGATTGCACGGACGCGGTGAACTACCCGACTTGAGGAGGTTGACATGACGCGGTTCAGCGCACGAACCCCGACTTCCTCCGTCACGTGAACGAAGTCCCCGGCGCCGCGATTAACAAGATCGAAACGCCAACCGTCGCAAGTAGCCACTCGGTATACCAGACTCCCCCACCACCAACGGTTTCCCGCGATCCCACCCTGAACCCTCTGTACCCCAACCAAACCGCCAAACCCCGCCACCCAGCAACCAGCGCAACCCACAACCCTTATGTAGAGCCGAATGCCACAGACCAAAACCCCACACGAGACACCCACCAACCACCCGACGCAAACCAATTGCCCCCTTTGCATTCCCGTTCCCCCAACGCGACCGTCGAACCCCACCGGTCACAGTGGAACCCCCACCCTCTAAACCGAACTGTCCGCCCCAACACCCCCTCACACCACAGAGCCCAGGACCGCCCGCACCCAACCAAACCGCACCCCGCCGCTAGTCCAAGCGCAACGCCCCCAGCGCCCATCCACCAGAAACCCGCACCATGACGGCTTTGAGCGGCCAGTCCAACCAAACCCAGCCCAGCACTGACCAAAGCGCAACACCCCAACGCCGGCCAAAGCACAACCCACCCCGTGCTGGTCAAAGCGAAGCCCCCGTGCTGGTCAAAGCAAACGTGCCCAGCGCTGGTTCAGAAGGAGCACGCACCGTGGGGGGCCTGGGGGGCTCGGCCCCCCAAAATAAAGCGAAGCGGCCCCTGCGAAAGTTGCGAAGCAACTGAGCAAGGGCCGCCCGGCCGAGTAGCGGGGACCCGAGCTGCTCCACCCCGCGTCGTTGTGTTTACAACTCTACATGGTGGTGTCGAGGTGTTTTCACCGGGGGTCGGTGACAGGAAAGTTGGGGTCTTCGTCATTGCGGTCACCTGCGGGTTTGAGCACGATGAGGGCATGTCGAAGCTCGTGCTCATCCCTTTGTTCAACGGGATCCAGAGCCTCGACGTGACGGGCCCGCTCGAGGTTTTCACTGGGGCAGCGCGCTACGCGGGCCGGAACGTGTACGAGGTGATGACCGCCTCAGTGGGGGGTGGCGTGATCCGCAGTTCGAGCGGGCTGCGGATCACACCCGACATCGACCTGTACGCGGCACCTCAACCACACACTCTCATCGTGCCTGGCGGATACGGCACGTTGGACGGCCAACCCGAGTTGGTGGAGTGGTTCCGCGAGCACGCCATGAAGGCGGAACGAGTGGTGTCGGTGTGCAGCGGAGTGTTCCTGCTCGCCGAGGCAGGACTGTTGTCAGGCCGCCGCGTGACAACGCATTGGTCGGCCTGTGAGTTGCTGGCCCGTCAGCACCCGGACATCGAGGTGGATCCGGAGCCAATTTTCGTACGGGACGGGAAAATCTCGACATCCGCGGGGGTGACCAGCGGCATCGACCTCGCCCTGGCTTTGGTGGAGGAAGACCTCGGCCGGGAGTGCGCGTTGATCATCGCCCGCCATCTGGTGATGTACTTGAGAAGGCCGGGAAACCAAACCCAGTTCAGCGCACCGTTGACCCTGCAAGCCGCCGAACGCCAACCATTGCGCGACGTCCAGCAATGGATCATCGACCACCCGGGCTCGAAACTGTCGGTGGAAGCGTTGGCAGAACGAGCCAATCTGTCCCCCAGGCAGTTCGCCAGAGTGTTCACAGCCGAAACAGGCATGACACCAGGCCGCTATGTCGACCGAGTCCGTCTCGAAGCCGCCCGCCGCCTCCTGGAAGACACAACCGCCGGCATCACCCGCATCGCCCGCGACTGCGGCTACGGCACCCCAGAAACCATGCGCCGAGCCTTCATCCGCGCCCTAGGCGTCTCCCCCGCCGAATACCGCCGCCGGTTCTAAAAAGACGACCTCGCCAGCCACAAGGCCACCAAGAGGCGACGGCCCGCCACCGAGCCCCTGCGCCGCAGCAAAACCAGCCCCACCCAAGCAGCCCAGCCCGAACATCCCTAGGCATCCCCCACCACTCCCGGGGGGCGTCCCCAGGCCAGTCTATCGCGATATGGGCTGGTCAAGAGGACAACCAGTCGGTTGTGGACAACCAGATTCGCCAACGATCCCTCCGCCACGACAAACCCACCCTTCGCCACAACCCATCCCTCGCGGCAAAGCCGCGCCCGCTGGTCCAACCAAAACGCATCCACCACTGGACCAGAAGCTCACACCGCAGAGAGTCGGGGCTCCGCCCAAAGATGCCAAGCGACCCGCCCCCACGGCAACGCCGCCAAAACCGCCCCTCCGCAGCCAAACGAGCCCGCTAGCCCACCAAACGCACTCACCACTGGACCACAAGCTCACACCGCAGAGAGTTGAGGCTCCGCTCCCAAGAATGCCAAAGCGACCGCCCCCGACCGGCAAGGCCGCCAAGAACCGCCCCTCCGCAGCCAAGCCGCACCCCTAGCCCACCAAAACGCACCCAGCACCAGCACTGGAGTGAAGGACCACGCCCCATGAAGCCCAAAGCTCGCACCAAAGCCGAGCGCCCACCACCAAGCGGCAAGGCCGCACAACAGCCCTCCGCGGCAAGCCGCGCCGCTGATCCAGCCCAAGCAGAACCCCGTGCTGGTCAAAGCGCAACGCGCCCAGCGCTGGTTCAGAAGGAGCAGGCACCGTGGGGGCCTGGGGGGCTCGGCCCCCCAAAATAAAGCGAAGCGGCCCCTGCGAAAGTTGCGAAGCAACTGAGCAAGGGCCGCCCGGCCGAGTAGCGGGGACTGGCCGTTGCGGGGTGGGGCAAATCGGGTGGCTCTTAGGTGTCTTTCCGCCTTAGTTTGTGTTTTTCGTCACCTGTCAGCCGCCGCCTTGGGGCGTTGGCGTTGATGGCGGCGCGCTGGGTGGTGGCGCCGCCGATGATGACGGTGCCGCGTTTTTGGCTGTTTCGTACTTCTTCAGCGCGGCGTCGAGTTCTTCGATGGCTTTGCCGAGTTCTGCCAGGCCGCCGGTTTGTTCCGCCGTCCTGACCTTGGCCACTGCCGTGTTCACGTCGGCGATGGCTTGGTTGAGCTCGGGTGATATGCCGCCGGTCACCGGTGGTGCGGGTGTTGTTCCTGGCGGTGTCGATGTTGTCGGCGGTGGGTTGTTTCCGCCTTGTCCAGGTTGGGTTGTCGAGGATCCGCTGCCCGGGCCGAAGACCTGGTCGAGTGCTTCGGAGAGTGTCGCGGCGAATCCGACCCTGTTCTTGTACGCCACCAGTACTCGGGCGAGCTGGGGGAAGGCGTTGATGTCTTTCTGTTTCAGGTAGACCGGTTCGACGTAGATCAGTCCGCCGCCGACCGGGAGGGTCAGCAGGTTTCCGTATTGCACGTCGACACCCGTGTTCTGGAACAGCGTTCTTTCCTGGGTGAATTTGTCCGTTGTCCGCATTTGGTTCTGGACCTGGTTCGGACCGGGTGTCACGTCACCTTGCGTGGGTAGTCGGAGCACCCTGAATTGACCGTAGTCGTCCGGTTCCGAGGACACCGAAACCCATGCGGCCAGGAATTGCTGCCGGAACGCGGTGAGCGCGCTGGTCACCTGGAACGACGGCTTGTTCTGCCCTGGTGCTTGGGCGAGGACGTAGTACGGCGGCTGCTTGGCCGCGGTCCCGGTCTCGCCGCCTTCCTTGGTCGGGTCGGAGGGCACGTCCCAGAAGGTCAGCGTCGAGTAGAACTCCTGCGGCGTGGTCACGTGGTACTTCGCCAGCAGGTCACGCTGGACCTTGAACAGGTCCTCCGGGTACCGGAAGTGTTCCCGCAGCGACTGCGGGACGGACGAAGCCGGCTTCACCGTGCCCGGGAAGACACCGGACCAGGCCTTGAGCACCGGGTCGGTCTCGTCGATGCCGTACAGCGTCACCGTTCCGTCGTACGCGTCGACGGTGGCCTTCACCGAGTTGCGGATGTACCCGATCTTGCGGTCCTGCTGGCGCGGCACACCGGCGAGCGAGTCGGTGGTGACCTGGCCGAGCGAGGTGGACTGCGAGTACGGGTAGTTGTCGAGCGTGGTGTAGCCGTCGACGATCCACTGGATCCGGCCGTCCACGACCGCCGGGTACGGGTCGGTGTCGACCGTCAGCCAAGGCGCTGCCTTCCGGACCCGCTCGCGCGGGTCGCGGTTGTACATGATCTTCGAGCCTTCGCTGATGGCGGTGTTGAACAGGATGTTCCGCTCGCCTTCGTAGGCGGCGAACACCAGCCGGTTGAACAGGCCGTCGATCGGGACGCCACCGGCGCCCTTGTACAGGTACTTGCTGTCGCCTGGCGAGTCGTACTCACCCTGCGCCTCACCTGGCGTGCCGCCGACGATCGCGTACGTGGTGGCCAGCTCGCCGTAGTAAATCCGCGGTTCGGTGACCGGGATGTCCATCTTGGCCTTGGAGTTGATCGCGTTCAGGTCGCTGACCGTGAACACGGGATAGCCACCTTGCTGGCTCGCGCTCGTCGACGCCGTGCCGCCGACCGGGGTGGGCGCGCGGTCGATGGTGTTCGCGGGCGCGGCCACGAAGCCGTTGCCGTGCGTGTAGACCATGTGCCGGTTGATCCACGAGTTCTGCTGCTCGGTCAGGCCCGAGGTCTTGATCTCACGGACCGCCACGACGTAGTCCTGGACCTTGCCGTTGACGTTGTACCGGTCGACGTCCAGCTTGTCCGGGAAGCCGTAGAAGTTGGCCCTGGCCTCGCGCTGGGTGAACGTCGGCGACAGGATGGCCGGGTCGAGCAGCCGGACGTTCGGGATGGTGCCCGCGTCGTTGCGGATCAGGGCCGCGGACGGCTCGGTCGCGCCCGCGGCCGGATAATCCTCGATCTTGACCTTGTTGTCGGTCAACCCGAAGGCCTCCTTGGTGGCCGCCAGGTTTCGTTCGATCGATTTGGCTTCCTTCTCGTTGGCGTTCGGCTTGACCGAGAACTGGTCGAGGATCGCCGGCCACGCCGTGCCGACCAGCAGGCCGGACAGCACCAGCAGGACCAGCGCGATCGCCGGGAGCTGCAGGTTGCGCAGGAACGCGCCGACGAAGAACGCGATGGCACAGAAGATCGCGATGGCCATCAGGATCAGTTTGGCCGGCATCACCGCGTTGAGGTCGGTGTACGTGGCACCGGTGAAGGTCTCGTTGCGGCTGGAGTACAGCAACTCATACCGGTCGAAGAAGTAGTCGACCGCGTAGACAAGCACGAACAGGCCGGCGACGGTGGAAAGGTGCACCCTGGCCGGGCCGGAGAGCTGACCGCCGCGGCCGGCGAGCCGGATGCCGCCGAAGATGTAGTGGGTGACGACGGCGCCGATGAAGGCGATCACGAGCGCCACGTAGAACCAGCTGATCAGCCACTCGTAGAACGGCAGTTTGAAGGCGTAGAAGCCGATGTCGATGCCGAATTCCGGATCGACCTTGCCGAACGGGACGGAGTTGAACAACAGCTGCACCCGCTGCCAGTCACCTTGCGCGGCCCATCCGGAGAACAGGCCGACGATGACCGGCAGGCCGATACCGAACAGGCGGACCCGCTGCACGATGGTCGAGCGGTATCTGGCGAGCGGATCTTCCGTGCCGGATACCGGTACGAACACCGGACGGGTGCGGTAGGCGATGATCAAGCTGATCGCCAGCAGTCCGCCGACAAAGACGGCGACGGCGAAGAACAGCCCGATCCTGGTGAGGATCTGCGTGGTGAACACAGACCGGAAACCGACCTCACCGAACCACAGCCAGTCGACATAGGTGTCGATCAGCCGGGCGCCGACGATGAGCAGAAAAACGATCACCGCCGCGATGGTCAGCAGGATGCGGCTGCGGCGAGACAGCTTCGGCAAGCCGATCGAGGGCCGAGAGGCCACTGGACACGCTCCTGAATAGCGATCTTGAGTCTGGCCGACAGCCGTGCGGGAAAACAGCTGTCCTAGATGTCCAACTCTACGGACGGTGTTCCGGTTCCCGTCACCGGCCGCTGGAATGCGACGATGACCGCCGTGTCGAGCAACTCTGATGCCTTGCCCGCGCTCGCCGAAGAGGTCGAGCAGTTCGTGGCCGCAGCCGGTTGGGACCAGCCTGTCCAGCTGTTCGCCCTGGTCCCGACGGCCGAACTGCTGCGCATGCAACCGGAGCTGGCCGGTCAGCTCGATGCCGGATCGGCACTGACTCCGATCGCCCAGGATTCGTTGCCAGATGGTGACCTAGGCGCGGCGCTCGCCGGGATCATGTGGCCGGACGCGGTGCACGGGTGCGCGTTGGTCCAGGAGATCGTCGTGCTTCCGCCCGAGGCTGAAGCGCAGATGAACGCCTCCGACCAGGACGCGGAAAAACTGCGCCAGCTGGCGGCCGAGCACCCGCAGCGTCAGGAAGCCCGCCTGGTCGCCGCCGTCCTGCGAGACGGCGGCGAGGCGTGCGTCATGCGCCTGCGTAACCACGACGACCTGTTGAAAGGCCCCGGCCTGGCGCCCAACCTGACAGCAGCCCTGCACGCGACTTTCACCTGATCCACGCTCCCGGGAATTCACGCCTCTCCCTGAGGAGGGAGGGGCTAGCGGACCCACGGTTTCACGCTACGGCGGCGCACTGAAAAGTCGATGCCGTGACCGCCCCGAACCCGCCGGTTATCCACAACCGGCGGGTATCCACAGGCGCTGATCGCCGACAGCTGAAACTGTCGGTACCGCCCACTACGCTGGATTCCGGGGGCCGGAGGCGTCCTCAGCAGCCCGGAACCGGGCGTCCGGCCTTGCGGTCCTCCAGTGCCTTGACGGCTCCGGCCAGGTTGTCGACCTTGATCAGCTGCAGGCCAGCGGGCGGGTCGGCCTTGGCCTCGGCGCAGTTCGCCGCGGGCACCAGGAACGTCTTCGCGCCGTCCTCGGCGGCCGCGACCAGCTTGAAGCCGATGCCGCCGATCGGGCCGACGTTGCCCTTCACGTCGATCTCCCCGGTACCGGCGATCGGCTGGCCACCGGCCAGGTCGTCGGGGGTGAGCCGGTCGATGATCGCCAGGGAGAAGATCAGGCCCGCCGACGGGCCGCCGACGTCCTGCAGGTGGATCGTGGTCTTGAACGGCACGTCGGCGCGGTCGACGCCACGGATGCCCATGTAGCCCTGCTGCCGGTCGGGCGCGGAGCCCAGCGTCACCGAGACGGTCCGGTCCTGGCCGTTGCGCTGCAGCACGACCTCGATCGTCTGGCCAGGCTTGGTCGGCTCGACCGCGGCGACCACGTCCTCCTGCTGGACGATCTGCTTGCCGTTGACCCGCAGCAGCCGGTCCCCCGGCTCGATCACGCGATCCGCGGGCGCACCCGCGGTGACCTCGCTGACCACGACCTTCACCGGGTGGTTCAGGAACCGCATGGCCGCCACCTCGGCGTCACTCTGCGAATCCTGAAAAAGTTTCACGTTCTGCTGCTGAACCTCGTCCTCGGTCTGACCAGGCTTGATGTACTCCTCGCGGGGCGCGAGCGCGTACCGTCCGCTCACCCACAGGCCGAACGCGCTGAACAGCGTGACCTCACGCTTGAGCGACACCGTCGTCATCCGCAGCTGGCCGGACGTCGGGTACGTCTGCGTCCCGTCGACCTGCACGATCTGCGTGTTCTCGACCGCGCCGAGCGTGTCATACGTGGGTCCGGGACCGAGCGCGACGAACGGAACGGGCACGAACGCACCCACCAGACCCAGCGTGATCACGATCAGGAAACTCAGTAAAACCGTCCAGCCGCGCCGGGAGATCTGCCAGCGTTCGTCCCGCGCCCGCTTCTCCGCGGCTGCGTCGGTCTCAGGCGTCGCCTCTTTGCTGGGAGTACTCACGAGGCAACAGCCTACGACTACGACACCCCGCGTACCGTGGAGGTATGAACGACCTCCCCTTCGGCTTCAACCTGCCGGAGCCCGATGACAAAGGCAAGAAGAACCCGTCCGGCCAAGGCCAGGGCGGCGGGCAGGAGAATCCGTTCGACCAGCTCGGTCAGATGCTGAGCCAGCTCGGCCAGATGCTGAGCCAGGCGGGGTCGTCCACCGGCCCGGTCAACTACGACCTGGCGAAACAGATCGCGATGCAGCGGCTCGCGGAGACCGAACCCGCCGGTGCGGAGTCGCCGGAGGCGGTCGCCGACGCGGCACGGCTGGCGGAGGTGTGGCTGGACGCCGCGACGATCCTGCCCGCCGGTGCCACGTCGACCAAGTCGTGGACCGCGAAGGACTGGGTGGAGAAGACCCTGCCGACCTGGCAGCGGCTGTGTGACCCGGTGGCGCGGCGGATGTCCGGTGCCTGGGTGGAGGCGTTGCCCGCCGAGGCCAAGGAAGCGGCGGGTCCGCTGCTGTCCATGGTCGGCCAGATGGGCGGGATGGCGTTCGGATCGCAGCTGGGCAACGCGTTGGCGCAGCTCGGCGCTGAGGTTTTGACGTCGACCGACATCGGTCTGCCGCTCGGCCCCGAGGCGACCGGCGCGCTGCTGCCCGCCAACATCTCGAAGTTCAGCGAAGGCCTCGAGCGGCCGGCCAGCGAGGTTCTGGTCTTCCTCGCCGCGCGTGAGGCCGCGCACCAGCGCCTGTTCGCGCACGTTCCGTGGCTACGGCAGCGCCTGCTGGCGACTGTCGAGGAGTTCGCCAGCGGCATAACGGTGGACACCTCGGCTTTGGAGCAGCTGGCGTCGCAGGTCGACCCGGCCAACCCGCAGTCGATCGAGCAAGCCATGCAGTCCGGCATGCTCGAGCCGCAGACCACGCCGGAGCAGCAGGCTGCCTTGGCGCGGCTGGAGACCCTGCTCGCGCTGGTCGAAGGCTGGGTGGACGTCGTGGTGGCGGAGGCCGTCGGCGACCGGCTGCCCGGTGCCGACGCGTTGCGCGAGACGCTGCGCAGGCGCCGTGCTTCCGGCGGTCCCGCCGAGCAGACGTTCGCCACGCTGGTCGGCCTGGAGCTGCGACCGCGCAAGCTGCGTGCGGCCGCGTCGTTGTGGCTGATCGTCGGCGAGAAGCACGGCATCGAGAAGCGTGACGGCGTCTGGGCGCACCCGGACCTGGTGCCGACCGCCGCGGATCTGGACGAGCCGCTGGACTTCGCCGACCGGGTCGGCGCGACCTCGGACATGGACCCGATCGCCGAGCTGGAACGAACCGAACAGAAGAAGGACGAAGACGAGTCCTGACACGACTGGCGGCCGCCCCGCGTGCGGGACGGCCGCCAGTTCGTTCAGCCCCTAGTCCTCGAGCATCGGCCCCGAACCCGCGGCGGAGGCAAGGCCCTCGAGATACCCGATGGCCCGCTCTGCCTTGGGATAACGCTGCACAAGGCCCCAGAACTCGTGGTCATGCCCTGGCACGATCAGGTGCGCGAGTTCGTGCACCAGCACGTAGTCCAGGACCCATGACGGCACCTCCCTCAGACGCTCGCTAACGCGGATGGTCCGGTCAACGGGCGTGCAGGATGCCCAACGCGTCCGCATTGGCGGCACCCAACGAACACTCAGTGGTACGGCTTCGCCGTTCAAATGTCGCGATGAGAGCTCCGCACACCTGGCGAGCAGCGCGCTGTCCGACGTCCGCGCCGGGGAGCGGCGACGGGACTCGCTACGCAGTAGGCGACGTTGCATCTCGGCGACCCAATGCGCTTCTTCTCTCTTAGACATCCGCGCAGGCAGGAGGACGATCAGAGCATCGCCCTCCCGGTACGCGGTCACTGTCCGAGTACGCCGCTTACTGCGACGTACTTCGACGACTGGTTCGGCCACGCGACAACCGTACGACCACCCACCGACAATTTGGGAGACTGCCAGGAGGGTGACCTTCTACCCACAGCCCCCTGTGGACAAAGGTTTGGCATGTCGCGGATCCCTTGCCAGCCTTGAGGTATGTCACATGACGGAAGGTCGCTGCCACGTCGGCCGAAAGTGCTCACGGGCCTGCCGGTGCTGCGTCGCGGCGACGATGAGATCCAGCTCGGACTCGATCCACGGCACGCCGTGGTGATCGGCGGAGTAACCAAAACGGTTGCGGAGAGTATTCAAAATCTGGACGGTCATGTCCGTACCAGACAGTTGTTGGACAAAGCGCCACCGGGCGATCGGCCGACGCTGTCCGGGTTGCTGAGCGAACTGCACGAACTCGGCCTGATCGAGGACGTCACGGAGACCGCGATGCCAGGGCGGCTCGCCCCGGACGCGACCACGTGGTCGTTGCGGACGGGCAATCAACCGGGCCAATTGGCTGCTACCAGAACGAAATCGTCCGTGTTGGTGCACGGCTCAGGGCGGCTTGGCCTGGCCGTGGCGCAGTTGCTCGTGACCGCGGGTATCGGCACGGTGGAGGTGGACGCGGACGGGATTGTCGAGGCCGAGGACACCGGCTGCGGGTACCGCGATGAGGACATCGGCAAGCCGCGGGCGGAGGTGGCGCGTTCACGGCTGCCGTCCGCGCACGTGACCGAACCGGATCTGGTGGTGTTGACGGACGCCGCGGTCCCGACGCCGGAGTTCGTGACGAGTCTGCTGTCGCGGTCAGTGCCGCACCTGAGCGTGCGGGTCCGTGAGGGCATCGGAATCGTCGGACCGTTCGTGGTGCCCGGGCGCAGCAGCTGTCTTGGCTGCGCCGACCTGCATCGAGCCGATCTCGACCATGATTGGCCCGCGGTCGCGGCACAGTTGGTCGGCCAACGGCAGCATGCCGATCTCACGTGCGCGCACGCGACCGCGGCACTGGGCGCCGAGCAGGCGATGCGTGCGCTGGAATGGCTGTCCGTCGGCGGTACTCGGCCCCCGATTTGGAATGGGACCATCGAGCTTGATCCGTTCCATGGCAAGTTGGAACAGCGGCCGTGGCCACCGCATGTGTTCTGTTCGTGTGGCGCCCGTCAGTGAAATTGCTGCGAGATAGGCGTTCTACAGGGGAGAATCACCTAGTGAACGAGATGCCGCGCAAGACCGTCGCCAGAACGGCACGGCTCGCCAGCCTCCCGTTGGGGGTCGCCGGCCGGGTGGTCGGTGGCTGGGGGAAACGACTCGTCGGGCAGGACGCCGCCGAGGTGAGCGCCCAGGTGTCGGCCAAGACCGCCGAGCAGCTGTTCGCGGTGTTAGGCCAGCTCAAGGGTGGCGCCATGAAGTTCGGCCAGGCCCTGTCGGTGTTCGAGGCGGCAGTGCCGGACGACATGGCAGCGCCCTACCGGGAGGCGCTCACCAAGCTGCAGGCCGCGGCGCCGCCGATGAGCGCACGGGCGACGCACCGGATGCTCGCCGAGCAGCTGGGCCGGTCATGGCGATCGCGGTTCGCGGAATTCGACGACACCCCTGCGGCATCGGCGAGTATCGGCCAGGTGCACCGGGGAATTTGGCACGACGGACGCCGGGTCGCCGTAAAAGTGCAATATCCCGGTGCCGACGAGGCATTGATGTCCGATTTGCGACAGCTTTCCCGATTTAGCCGGTTGTTTCAGGCCCTGGTGCCGGGGACCGAGATCAAACCGCTGCTGGCCGAGCTGACCGCGCGGATGAGCGAGGAGCTGGACTACCGGCAGGAAGCGGACAACCAGCGCGCGGTCGCGGCGGCGTTCGACGGCGACGAGAACTTCATCGTCCCCAAGGTCATCGCCAGCGCACCGAAAGTGCTGGTCAGCGAATGGGTGGACGGCATCCCGCTCGCCAAGATCATCCGCGAAGGGGTCATGGAGGACCGTGACCACGCTGGCTATCTGCTGGCGTTGTTCCACTACTCGGCGCCCGCACGGGCAGGGATGCTGCACGCCGACCCGCACCCAGGCAACTTCATGCTCGCCGATGACGGCCGGATGTGCGTGATCGACTTCGGCGGAGTGGCCAGGTTGCCGGGTGGGACGCCGGAGCCGTTGGGGCGGCTGATGCGGTTCGCCATGGAAGGGGACTCCGAGAGCCTGTACGAGACCCTCCGCGAGGAGGGTTTCGTACGTCCGGGCACGCAGGTGCCTGCCGAGCACGTGCACGCCTACCTTGCGCCGTTCATCGAGCCGCTGCTGACCGAGCGGTTCCACTTCACCAGGCAGTGGATGCAGGCGCAGGCCGAACGGGTCGGTGACCTCGGCGGGCAGGACTTCCGTACCGGGCGGTCGCTGAACCTGCCGCCGCAGTACCTGCTGATCCACCGGGTGCTGGCGGGCACGACCGGGATCCTGTGCCAGCTGGACGCGGAGCTGCCGGTCCGCGAGATCGTCGAAAAGTGGCAACCCGGTTTCAAGGCCTGACCTGCAGAAAACCAGAACGAACCGACCATAGCCCCAGCGGAGTTATCCACAGCTGCACCCGGCACCCTTTCCGAGCCAAGCCGAGATCCGCAAGATCGAAGCATGACCGAAAACGCCGAATCAGTAGTCCGCCGCAGCACATTGATGGCCGCGGGCCACTCCAACTACTCCGTCGCCCTGCGCTGCCGTCCGGATGGTCCGTGGCAGCAACTCCTGCCCGGAGTGCTGTTGTTGAAAAGCGGCCCGCCGACCAGACGACAACGGGTGAAAGCCGCCGTGCTCTACGCCGGGGACGACGCGGTGATCACCGGCATCGAATCCCTTCGGGCACATGGCTTGCACGCGTTCGATACCGACGAAGTACACATGCTCGTGCCAGGCACCCGGCGATTGTCGTCTCGTGAATACGTGCGCGTGGAACGCACATCCCGAATGCCCCGAGCCCGGATCATCAAAGGACTCGCCTTCGCCCCACCCCACCGCGCGGCCGTTGACGCCGCACGCCGCATCCGCGATCCGTCCGAGAGACGGGCATTGCTTTTCGCGCCGATCGACGCGGGCATCTGCACCATCGAACAAGTCCGTGCCGAGATCGACGCGGGAGCTCAACGCGGCACCGCGGCGTTGCGGGAGCTGCTGCACGAAGTATTGGCCCCACCACTGACAAGCACGGTCCACCAAGGCTGGGCCAAACGCGTGATCAGAGAGGCGCCCCTACCAGTACCGGAATGGGACGTCCCAATCCACACGGCGAACGGACAAGCCATTGGCATCGCCGACGCCTGGTGGGACAGCGTGGGCCTCGCCTGGGATTTCGGCAACCAACGCGACCGCGGCATTCGGCGACGAGAAGAGGCTTTCACGAGCGCGGGCCTGATCTTCGTCCGCACCACAGTCGCCGAGCTACGCAGCAATGTCGACGCCGTCATCCTCGCCCTGGCCCGCGCCTATCTCAAAGCAGCCAACCGCCCTCGCCCACCCGTACACGCACTGACATGACAACCACAGCAACACCAACGACCCCGCCTCAACTTCTAACTGCCAACACGCCCCCAGCTCATCTCAATCCCCAGTTCCTCGCCTCCAACTCCCAACCGCCCACTCGCCCCCAACCTGCCTCGATCCCCAACCGCCCACTCACCTCCAACTCCCAACCACCCTCACACCCTCGGGCCCGGCCTCAATCCCCAACCGCCCACGCGCCCCCAACCCACCTCAATCCCTAATTGCCTCTCGCCCCAACTCTCCCAACCGCCTTCTCACTCCCGACCCATCTCAATCCCAACCGCCCCGCCCACCCGTACGCGCACACGACAACCACAGCAACGCCAACGGCCCCGCTTCAACTCCCAACCGTCCACTCACCCCCGGCCCGCCTCAATCCCCAACCACCCACTCACCTCCAACTCCCAACCACCCTCACACCCCCGACCCGCCTCAACTCCCCACCGCCGACACGCCTCCAACACGCCTCAATCCTCAATTGCCTCTCGCCCCCAACTCCCAACCACCCACACACCTCCAACCCACCTCAATCCCGAACCGCCCACTCACCTCCAACCACCCACACGCCCCTGACCCGACCTCAATCCCCAACCACCCACACGCCCTCAACTCACCGTCAACCTTCAACTGCCACCTCGACGCCCAGGAGCCACCGCCCTGTCCCCAAACCAATCTCAAGCAGTCTCAGCTCAGCCAGACCCGGCACCGAGCTGAGCTGGCGGAGACCCCGTGCGAAGACAAAACTTGTTGAGCGCGTGTGTCGATCCCGAGTGGAGGCGTTCGTGTAGGGGGTGAAAGCCGATTCAAGGAGGACAGGCCATGCAGCAGTACATGCTGACCATCTACCAGCCCGACGGCGATCCCCCGCCGCCTGAAGTGCTCGATCCGATCATGCGGGAGCTCGACGCACTGAACCAGGAACTCAGGGACTCCGGTGCCTGGGTGTTCGCCGGCGGGTTGCACCCGCCGGGGACAGCGACTGTGTTGCACCACAAGGACGGCGACACGCTCGTCACTGATGGGCCGTTCATCGAGGGGAAGGAGCATATCGGCGGGTTCACCGTGATCCAGGCGCCCGATTTGGACGCGGCCCTGGAGTGGGGCCGCAGAGTCGCGAAAGTGATCGGGCTACCGATCGAGGTCCGGCCGATGTACTGGGGCCATTGCTGAAGCGATCACCAGTATTCCTCGGGCAGCTTGCCTTCGATGTCCCGCACGTGCGCCCGGGCGCACGCCGGGCACAGCCAGGTCAGGCGGTCTTTGGATCGCTCGGAAACCCAAGCCAGAGCCTCCATCGGTGTGGCGGACGACTTCGATCTGCCACACCGGGAGCACGTCGCTTCACTCACCCGGAGAACATAGAGCATGCCCGCTCAGTGGGACGCGGGTGAATGCGCCGCAGGCCCACCGGGCCCTCGCCTGCCCAGGTTGACCGTGCCTGAGGCCAGGTAGAACAGGTCGTCACGGGCGCCGACGAACACGGGATCGGCCGGATCGAGCAGACGCGCGAGCGCGGTCCGGTCGTCCTCGGCCAACCGGTCGGCACCGACCTCGGCCATGAACGCCAACCATTTGACCACCGCGGCACGCACGTCGTCGGATACCGGTGCGGGGTGGTCGATCAAGTAACTGAAGGAGGTGACTTCGGTCAGCCCAGCGTCCACAAGGGATCGGGTCCAGCCGACCGGGAGACGCACGGAACCGGGGATGTCCGCGCGCATCTGAGCGAACCAGGCCTTGGCACCGGCAGTCAGCCGGTCGATGAGTCCTGGCTCGCCCACGCCCAGATCCCAAGGCAGGCATTGGGTTCCAAGCCCGCCTTCGGCCAGCGCGAGCCAGCCGCCCGGGGCGAGCAGGCCCGCCAGCCGGTTGACGCCCTGCTGCTGATCACGCAAGTGATGTACGACCGCGGCAGCCCATACCAGCTCGGCGGCGGGCACCTGGGTGCCGAGTTCGTCGCTGGCGGCGTCGCCGAGCACAGTGTCCACTTTGACTGTCGCACCTGGACCGGACAGCGCAGTGTGGACGTGATCGGTTGCGACGTCGAGAAGTTCTTCGACGGCGTCGACCAGCACGAGCCGCCCACCGCCGTTCGCTCGTAGGGCGAGGCCGAGTTGCGCGGCCATTCCGCCCGCACCGGAACCGATGTCGATGACGGTGGCTCCAGGTTCCAGCATGGCGACCAGGCGATCGGCGGTGCTGCGGTACGCCTGCGCGGCAATGGCGTCACGGCGTCGCAGGTCGGCGAGCCGTGCGGTCCAGTCGAAGTCGTCGTGAGTGTGCACGCCCATGCGTCTACTTAACCAAAAGACGGGTGCCCGTCCGAAGACGAGCACCCGTCGGCAGGTTCGCTTGGTTAGAGCGAGGATGCCGCGCGGTCAGCGTGCTTGGCTGCCCACTTCGACACCCGGTTCCACCGCTTCGCGGCGGTCAGACGGCGGACCAGACGCAGCGTGCTCGCTGCCTGTTCCGCCTCGCGCATTCGAGATCTCGCGAGATCTTCATAAAGCAACATCGTGTTGACTCCGTTGGTGATGGCTGTGTAGTCGCTGATCGGGGTCATGCCGCTGCCCCCTGCGCGCTCGCCGCGACGGTGGCGTCCTTACGCGGACGGCCACGCGGCCTCTTCCGCGCGATGACGACACCGCGCTCGAAGATCTCGCCACCCCAGACGCCCCACGGCTCGTGCCGTGCGACCGCTCCGGCCAGGCACTCGGCCCGGACAGGGCAGCTTGCGCAAAGCGCCTTCGCCTTCTCGAGGTCGGCAGGTGCCTCTGCGAACCACAGGTCAGGGTTGGTGGCTGAACGGCAAGGCAGGTCGAGCCCTGCCAGGGGTGCAGCGTCGAGCAGGCCGGTCATTCCCGCCTCCGCCAAGTCGATGGGATTGTCAGGTGATCTGTCCTCGGTGCGAGGAACAGCGATCGGAGACATGAGGTGGAGCTCCTGTCATTTGTGTGTGGTGTGCTGGATTTTCTTTGTGGGACAACAAAAACACGAAGGCCGCGGATCCGGTTCCGGGTCCGCGGCCTTCGTGAGCCTTGAGGGTTCCTGACCTAGGTCAGGTCCTTCTGCGCTCCTGCGCGGACAGGGAAGTACGGGAAATCGCCAGTTCGGACCGTGCGCACACTGGTCCCCTGGATCGAGATCGGCTTGGGCGCGACCATGACGCCGCCCCGGTTCCTCACGGCGGTCAGCTGCTCAGTCGGCTGCCATTTGGCATGCGCGGAGGAGCCCGGCAGCAACGGGAGACCGGGAGCGTCACAGATGAGTGCGTAGTTCTTCACCGTGGACTCGCCCCCCTTCTCAACCGTTGTCTCCGCCGGAGACTTCGAAAATCTTCGGGCCTTCTCGACCCGGCTACTGCAGGTTATTGGTGGTACTGGTGTCCTCGCAACAGGTTTTTGACAGAATCTGGTGACCCCGGTCACACTGCCGCCCGATCGGGCGACATAAGCCGCCAACCAGGGCATTTACTGTTGCGTAGCGGTCACAGGCAGTCCACCGCTCCCGCTACGCAACCACAGGGGGACCCAATTGGACAAGGCACTTTCGCTCGAGCAGATCGAGAACGACGCATGGGGTCCAGCCCCAGCCGACGCGACCAGTCTGATCAGGACAGTGCACGACCTGCGCCGCAAGCCGATCGGCGACTTGGAAGCCGGCGACGTCCGGATCCTGCTCGGCCAGCAAGACGGCGTCAGCGCGCTGACACCACTCGCCCTGGAATTCCTGGAGTCAGACCCACTGCAGGACACCACCTATTACCCAGGCGACCTCCTGGTGGCAGTGCTCGGCATCCCGAAGTCCCATTGGACTGCGAACCCCGCGCAGCACGCGCAGATCAACCAAATCATCAAGCGCGCCAAGCACATGCTCGAACTCGACGAAGACCTCTCAACACCGATGAAGCCGGTGGAGAAGGCCATCGAGAACTTCGCCTGAGAGCTCGGCCGAGCGACGACCCTGGCCCGAGCAGCCGCCGAGGCATTCACAGGCATTCACCGGCATACGCCCCAATTGGACCGCTTCGCCGTCGCACGCTTCAGGTTGTGAACCCCTACGCGAGGGCTAATGTGAACTAGTCGTTTAGTTCAGTCACTGGGAGGACCACACCGTGACCACGACTGCTCAAGCTTCGGGGACCTTCGCGATCGGCGGAGATCTCCCGGTCAACCGCCTCGGCTTCGGGGCGATGCGGATCACCGGGCCAGGTATCTGGGGTGACCCGCAGGACCCCGATGAGGCGTTGCGCGTTCTGCGTCGAGCGATCGAGCTCGGCGTCAACTTCATCGACACGGCCGACGCCTATGGCCCGTTCGTGTCCGAGCTGTTGATCAAAAAGGCGCTGCACCCGTATCCAGAAGACCTCGTCATCGCGACGAAGGGCGGCTTCACCCGGCAGGGCCCGGGCAAGTGGATCCCTGTCGGCCGGCCCGAATACCTCAAACAGCAGGCCGAACTGAGCCTGCGCCACCTCGGACTCGAGCGCATCGACCTGTACCAGCTGCACCGCATCGACCCGGCTGTGCCGTTGGCCGACCAGATCGGCGCGCTCAAGGAGTTGCAGGCGGAAGGCAAGATCCGGCACATCGGGCTGAGCGAGGTGTCGGTCGCGGACGTCGAGGCGGCGAACAAGATCGCGCCGATCGTGTCCGTGCAGAACCTCTACAACCTGTCCAACCGGTCGGCCGAGGAACTGCTGGACTACTCCACCGCCCACAACATCGGCTTCATCCCGTGGAACCCCCTCGCGGTCGGCAAGCTCTCCACGGAAAGCAGCCCCCTTGCCAAGTTCACCGAGCAGCACAAGGCGACGCCGTCGCAGCTGGCACTGGCCTGGCTGCTGAAGCGTTCTCCGGTCATGCTGCCCATCCCAGGCACGTCCACAGTGGCGCACCTCGAGGACAACATGGCCGGCGCGGGCGTCGAGCTCACCGACGACGAGTTCGAAACGTTGGCCAAGGCGGTGTGAACGTCATGAGCGACGATGCCGGTGTCTGAAACGATCGCGGGCATCCAGGCCCTGCCCAGCGGAGCGCGCAGCCAACGTGTGCACGAGTCCGCCCTGGCGGCCGCCGTCGAACTGCTTAAGGAAGGCGGCCTGAGCGCGGCGACGTGTGATGCGGTGTCCGCGCGCTCCGGCGTCAGCAAAGCGACGATCTACAAGCACTGGCCGTCCAAAACGGCCATCGCGGCCGAAGCGTTCGGCCGTTTGATGGCCGAGGCACTCCCGTTGCCGGACACCGGCACGGCCGCAGGTGATCTGACCGAGCAGGTACGTCAGGTCAGCGCCTTCTACGCGACCCAGCCGGTGTTCGCGCAGCTCCTCGCGGCATGTGTGACCGATCCTCCGGCCGCGCCGTACTTCCGGCACTTCTTCCTCGCCAGCCGCCGCGAGGCAATCGCGACGCTGTGGCAGCGGGCCGTCGATCGGGGCGAGACCAAGCCGTCGATCGACGCGGAGACAGCCACCGACATCCTGTTCGGACCGTTGATCTTCCGGGTGATGACCGGCCACAAGCCGCTCACCGAGGAAGAGGCCGACAAGATCGCGGCCGCGGCGCTCGGCGGATTACTTCGCTGACCCGTTGTTCACCAACGCCAGCACGTCCTCGCCGAACCGGTTGAGCTTGGCCGCGCCGATCCCGGAGATCGAGACCAGGCCAGCCGGATCGGTCGGGCGTTGCTCCGCGATCGCCATCAGGGTCGCGTCGGTGAACACGACGTACGCAGGAACCTTGAGCTCCTTGGCACGCGTCATCCGCCAGTCGCGCAGTTTGCTCAGCAGCTCCTCGTCGACGTCCGACGGGCAATCCGTGCACCGCCCCAATTTGGTCGCGACCGTGCCCACCAGCGACCGGCCGCAGATACGACACGACAGCTTCGCCGCCGGGCCCTTGGTGTGGTTGTTGTTGTCCCGCCGCACCAGACGAGCCGTCGGGTGATCATCCGGAATCAGGCCATAAAGGAACCGGCATCGCCGCCTGTGCCGACGCCCGCCCGGCGAGCGTGACAACGACCACGACAGCCAGAGGTGTTCGCGGGCACGCGTCACCCCGACGTACAGCAGTCGGCGTTCCTCCTCGATCGCGGGCTCGTCACCATCGGCGAACTGGATCGGCAGCGTCCCGTCGACCAGTCCGATCAGGAAAACCGCGTCCCATTCAAGGCCCTTCGACGCGTGCAGCGACGCCAGCGTGACGCCCTCGACCGTCGGCGGATGCTGCGCTGCGGCGCGCGTTTCAAGCTCGGCCACGAACCTGGGCAGGTTCGCGCCCTCCAGCGTGGCGGTCAGTTCCTCGGCCAACTCCACGATGGCCAGCAATGATTCCCAGCGCTCTCGTGCCGACCCACCGGTCGGTGGTTCAGCGGTCAGCCCGACTCGCTCCAGCGTCCGCCGGACCAAATCCGGCAATTCGCCCTCGGGCTCATCCGCGCTGGCCATCCGCAGGGCCGACATGGCCTGCCGGACCTCTTGGCGCTCGAAGAACCGCTCGCCACCACGGACCAGGTACGGGATTCCGGCCTCGGTCAGCGCCTGCTCGTACGCCTCGGACTGCGCGTTGACCCGGTACAGCACGGCGATCTCGCTCAACGGCGTGCCCGCGTCCACCAAGTCCTTGATCCGCTCGGCAACGGCAGCCGCCTCGGCCGGCTCGTCGTCGTACTCGTGGAACTGCGGCACCGGACCGGCCGAACGCTGGCCGATCAACTTGAGCCGCGAACCCGCGGGACGGTCACGAGCCGCCGAGATGACCTGGTTTGCCAACGTGACGACCTGCGGGGTCGAGCGGTAGTCACGTTCCAATCGGATCACGCTCGCATCGGGAAAGCGCCTTGTGAACTCCAGCAGCGGCCGCGGCGAAGCGCCCGCGAATGAATAGATCGTCTGGTTCGCGTCGCCAACGACAGTCAGGTCGTCGCGTTGCCCGAGCCAACCGTCGAGTACGCGTTGCTGCAGCGGCGTGACGTCCTGGTACTCGTCGACCACGAAACAGCGGTAGCGCTCGTGGAACTCCTCGGCGACCTGAGGATGCTCCTCCAAGACGGCCGCGGTGTGCAGCAACAGGTCGTCGAAGTCCAGGAGTTTCGCCCTGTTCTTGAGCTTCTCGTAACCCTGGTAGACGGCAACGACCTGCTCGGCGGGCACCGGCGGGGTGCGGTGCCTGCGCCGGATCGCCTCCGGATAGTCGTCCGGCGAGACCAGCGACGCCTTGGCCCATTCGATCTCGCTGGCCAGGTCGCGCAGCACCTCGACCTCGGTCGGTGCGCCGACTTTGTGCGCGGCCTGGCCGATCAGCCGCAGCTTGCCTTCGATCAGATCCCACGGCGCGTCGCCGACCACGCGCGGCCAGAAGTACCGAAGTTGCCGCAATGCCGCGCTGTGAAACGTCCGCGCCTGCGCCGCGGGAATGCCCAACGCCCGCAGCCGGGTGCGCATCTCGCCGGCCGCGCGGTTGGTGAACGTCACAGCGAGGACCTGACCTGGGGAGACGTGCCCGGTATGGCAGAGGTACGCGATCCGATGGGTGATCGTCCGGGTTTTGCCTGTGCCCGCGCCGGCGAGTACGCAGACCGGTCCGCGCGGGGCCTGCACTGCCGCGCGCTGCTCCGGATCCAGGCCCTCCAGGAGGTTTTTTTCTGCTTCGCCGACCATGATTTCATCCTGACAGAGCCCCTCTCGGAGCCGTCAACGCGTTCGGCGGGCGTGTCGGTGCGAACGGTCCGTTCGCAAATCTGGTTGTCCACAACCGTCCAGTAACCCCCTTGACCAGGCACTATCCCCGGTAGAATGGCGTCGGGGTCGCCCCCCGGGAGCGGTGGGGGATGTACTTTTCGGTGAATGGGGTGGCTCGTTGAGGGCTGTGGTGGGGGTGCGCGTTCTCGGCGAGGGGGACGGTTCGTTGAGCTGTGGTGCGGCTCTGGGTGAACGGTCCCTTCGTACGGTTTCGCCCGGCCCGTATCCTGGTCTTCATGGCCAGTAAGCAGGACAAGGAAGCCCTCAAGGCGGCTAAGGCCGCGCGCAAGGCGGAGTCGAAGGCGAAGCGCAGCCAGATCTGGCAGGCCTTCAAGATGCAGCGCAAGGAAGACAAGCTGCTGATCCCGTGGATGCTCGGCGTCTTCCTGGTGATCACCGGGGCGGTGTTCCTGCTCGGCATGCTGTTCGACATCCAGTGGATGGCGCTGCCGGTCGGCATCATGTTCGGTGTGCTCGGCGCGGTGATCGTGTTCGGCCGTCGCGTGCAGCGCAACGTGTTCAGCAAGGCTGACGGTCAGCCGGGTGCGGGCGCGTGGGCGCTGGAGAATCTCAAGCGTGGCTGGCGCGTCACCCCGACCGTCGCCGCGACGACCCAACTGGACGCGGTGCACCGCGTGTTGGGCCGTCCGGGCATTGTGCTGGTCGCCGAGGGCGCGCCGCACCGGGTGAAGACGCTGCTCGCGCAGGAGAAGAAGCGCATTTCGCGCCTCGTCGGCGACACGCCGATCTACGACATGATCATCGGCAACGAGGAAGGCCAGGTTCCGCTGGCCAAGCTGCAGTCGCGGCTGATGAAGCTGCCCCGCAACCTCGGCCCCAAGCAGGTCGACGTGATCGAGAAGCGGCTGTCCGCGCTGGCCAGCCGGGGCGCCGCGCTGCCCAAGGGCCCGATGCCGCAGGGCGCCAAGATGCGCAACGTGCAGCGCACCATCCGCCGCCGCTGATCAACGATTCCGTAACGGAAGTACCGCTCGGACAAGCGTTCCGTGCTCGGTGGACTGGCAGGAGAACTGGCCTGCGATCTCCTGCGCCCGCTGGGCCATGAACTTCAGTCCCATGCCGCGGCTGCCGGCGTCGGTCGGCAGCCCGACACCGTCGTCCTGGATCTCCAGGACCACGCCGTCACCGTTGATCGACAACGTCACCGATGCCGAGGTCGCCTTGGCGTGCTTGACCACGTTGGTCAGCGCCTCGGCGACGATCCGGTACGCGGCGACCTCGATGGACTGCGACAACGCCGATACGTCGTCCGGCAGTTGCGTCTCCACCTTCAGCGTCGGCGCCGACAGGAACAGCGCGAGTTCACGAAGCGCGCCGACCAGTCCCAGCGTTTCCAGCTCCGGCGGTCGTAAGCGGTACGCGACCCGTCGCACGATGCCCAACGCGTCGTGGATCGCAGTCACCGCACGGTCCATCAGCTCGATGGCCGGCGTGTCATCCGGCAGCTTCGCGCGCACGGCGTCGAGTTGCAGCCTGATGCCCGCGAGCGTCGGTCCGACGTCGTCGTGCAAGTCGCGCGAGAGCCGTCCCCGTTCTTCTTCGCGCGCGGTGACCAACTGTTCCCGGCTGCGTAGGAGTTCTTCGTCCAACCGAAGCGCGGCAACCACAGGCGCCACTTGGTCAGCCAACGACGCGAGCGCTTGGGTCAGCATCTCGTCCAGATGCGTGCGGCCCTCGGGCGCCGCGACCAGTAATCTGCCGACGACCGTGCCGCGATGCCAAAGGACGAATGTCACCGGTTCGGCTTCGTCGTCGACGCATTTGCGGACTTCGGCCAATGTCCGTACGCCATCAGGCGTTTCGAGTTCGAGCCGGGCGAACCGTAGGTGCAGCGAGTTGACGATCTCCTCGCACACCGCGGCAGGCACTTCGGAGACCTCGATGCGGTCGCGCATCCGTTGTCCCAGAGCGGTTACGGCTTCGACGATGTCGACACGCCTGCCCCACGCGACCTGCCGGACCCACCTCGTCAGCAGCAATGCGATCGGGAAGATCGCAGCACCAACGATTCCGGCCTCGAACGGCGAGTCGATCGGTGTGATGAACGACAGGCTCGCGTAGAGCCCGAGGTAGCACGCCAGCAGGGTGACCGTGACGACCAAGCCCACGATCGCCCGGCGCACCGCAAGATCCAAGTCGTACAACCGATCCCGCGTCACCGCGACCGCGACCGCGGTCGGTACGAGCGCCGCGGCGACCACTTCGAGAATGTGGTCCACCACAATGGGAACAGCCACGAAGTTGCGGAAAACCGCTTGTGCGCCACCGAAAAGCAACACCCAGAACAGCAGCGACAGACGACGCGCCTGCACGCCCGTCGACCTGCGCCACCGAACACCCAGACCGATCAACGCGATCACCGACGCGGCGACCAGAATGACCTCGGACGACTCGACCAGGAACGTCGCCAACCCTTGCAGCTCAGGCACAGCGGCTGGGTTGTGCACGGTGTACTTGCTGCCGTGCACGCCTTCGGACAGCGTCCCGCCGACGAGGTACGCGACGATCCCGTACGTCGCGAACCCGACCGCCCACCACCAACGCTTGCTCGGCAGCTTGCCGTCCGGGTAGATCAACGGCAGCAAGGTCGCGATCGCCCAGATCGGCGGCGACCATCCGGCGTGCTGGATCGCCTCGAAGATCCGGGCGGCCGGATCGTCCGGTGAATCGAACGCGCCGACCAACGCGGTCATCAAGGCCATGAAGCCGTCCCACGCGGCGATCGTGACCAGTGCCCAGCCGACCAGGTTGCGGGGTTTGCGCCAGGTCACCAGGAAGCCCATGGCGGCGTAGAAGATCGCGATCTCGACGTCCAGCGGCATGGCGGCGTAGCCGGAGTAGCCCCAGGCGTCGAGCGCCTCGGTGACGATCGCCGCGGCCACCCCGGTGAGCAGCCCGAACAGTGCCAGGCCTGCGGCGATGAGCCGGCCGGTCAACGGGTGCGCACGACCACCGTGCCGAAGAGCTTGTCGTGAAGTCCCCTGCGGTCGGCGTCCCAGATCGCGGCAGGGATGATCAACGCGACCAGGATTGTCCTCGGTATCGCGCGCAGCGGGCCGACCATGGGCTTCTCCCCCAGCCGGGCGACACGGATACCAAGCACCTTCATACCGGGCGTGAACCCGAAGAAGGACACAGCGATCACCGTGATCACGAACCACGCGAGCAGGCTCCAGTTCTGGGGCAGCTCAGGCGCGGTGAACAGGCCTGCGACCAGGCCTGACAGCACGGCGTCGATCAGCAGGGCGAGCGCACGCACGCCTGTCCCGGACACCGAGCCGGGGCCCTCTTGGGGCAGGCCCAGGCGCTCGCCCGGGTAGCTCTGTGCGGGACGGTCGCCGGCGTCCGCGCCGGGCTCGAGCGCGGCGCGGGGCCCGGACAACCACGATCCGGTCCACCTTGTCACCCCACCAGAGTAGAACCACGTCACAAGGCGCCGTCCAACGCCTCACATTTCCGCAATTGCGAGGCTCGTTAACATCGGCGAAACACACGGGTGACGGTCGGGCAACACCACGCTCATAGCTTCACGACGGAAGTGGGGCGCCCGTCGGCGCCAAGCACTGAGTAAGGAGCCTACGAGCGTGTTCAATAGCCCCGACGAGGTCTTGCGCTTCATCAAGGACGAGCAGGTTCGGTTCGTCGACGTCCGGTTCTGTGACCTGCCGGGCATCATGCAGCACTTCACGGTCCCGGCGGAATCGTTCGACGAGTCCGCGTTCGAGGACGGCCTGGCCTTCGACGGGTCCTCGGTCCGGGGCTTCCAGTCGATCCACGAGTCGGACATGCTGCTGCTGCCGGACCCCTACACCGCGCGCGTCGACCCGTTCCGGATCGAGAAGACCCTGATCCTGAACTTCTTCGTGCACGACCCCTTCACCCGTGAGCCCTACAGCCGCGACCCGCGCAACATCGCACGCAAGGCGGAGCAGTACATCACGGAGTCCGGCATCGCCGACACCGCGTACTTCGGCCCGGAGGCGGAGTTCTACATCTTCGACTCGGTGCGCTTCGACAACGCCGAGAACGGCTCCTTCCACGAGATCGACTCGGTCGAGGGCTGGTGGAACACCGGCGCGGACGAGGAAGGCGGAAACCGTGGGTACAAGACGAAGTTCAAGGGTGGCTACTTCCCGGTGCCGCCGGTCGACCACTTCGCCGACCTGCGTGACCAGATCTCGCTGAACCTGATCAACTCCGGCTTCACGGTGGAGCGCGCGCACCACGAGGTGGGCACCGCGGGCCAGGCGGAGATCAACTACAAGTTCAACACCCTGCTGCACGCGGCGGACGACCTGCAGCTGTTCAAGTACATCGTGAAGAACACGGCATGGGCCGCGGGCAAGACCGCGACCTTCATGCCGAAGCCCCTGTACGGCGACAACGGCTCGGGCATGCACGCCCACCAGTCGCTGTGGAAGGACGGCGAGCCGCTGTTCCACGACGAGTCCGGCTACGCGGGTCTGTCGGACGCGGCGCGTCACTACATCGGTGGAATCCTGCACCACGCGCCGTCGCTGCTGGCGTTCACGAACCCGACGGTGAACTCGTACCACCGTCTGGTGCCGGGCTTCGAGGCGCCGGTCTCGCTGGTGTACTCGCAGCGCAACCGCTCGGCCTGCGTGCGTATCCCGGTGACGGGCAACAACCCGAAGGCCAAGCGCATCGAGTTCCGCTGCCCCGACTCGTCGGGTAACCCGTACCTCGCCTTCTCGGCGATGGTGATGGCAGGCCTCGACGGCATCAAGAACAAGATCGAGCCGCCGGCCCCGATCGACAAGGACCTCTACGAGCTGCCGCCCGAGGAGGCCAAGAACGTCAAGCAGGTCCCAGCCGACCTGGGCACGGTGCTCGACACGCTGGAGGCCGACCACGAGTTCCTGCTCGAGGGTGGCGTGTTCACGCCGGACGTGATCGAGACCTGGATCGCCTTCAAGCGCGAGAACGAGATCGACCCGCTGCGTCTGCGCCCGCACCCGTACGAGTTCGCCCTGTACTACGACGTCTGATCGACGGTAGTACTCAGCTGGACACCAGGCCGGCGGTCGAGGACATCCTCGGCCGCCGGCCTGATCAGTTTGCGGCGGGGTAGCGGTGGGCTACGTGGGCGCCGTCGGGGCCTTTCGTTGTCACGATGGGGTAGCCGAGGGCGCGGAGGCAGTCGACGTCGCGGCGGACCGTCCGCGGGCTGAGCGGCCAACACCGTTCCTGGCCAGTCTCGGCGTGCTTGGAGCAGCGTCAGCAGCGACAAGAGCCTGGCAAGGTTTTTGGCAAATTTCTCTGTGAGAAGAGGACACACCCTGGCCGCTTTGGCTGCGAATCTCATCGCGTGTCTATTGATGAGAAGACCGAACTTCTAGCTCAGCTTGCCGATGCTCGGGCCGCTCTGCTCAAGACGGCTAGTGGGCTCAGTGATGAGCAGGCGGGTGCGCGGCCGACTGTCAGTGCGTTGTGTTTGGGTGGGTTGATCAAGCATGCGGCGTCCACTGAGGCTGGGTGGGTTCGCTTCATTGCTGGCAATCCGGATCGCCATGACTTGCCTGATGGGGTTACGTGGGCTGACATTGCCGCGGGCACTGCTCGGGAGTTTCCACAGTGGATGGTTGACTATCAGAATGACTTTCGCATGCTGTCTGGGGACACCTTGGCCGGCGTTGTCCAGCGGTATGCGGAGGTTGCGCGGACGACTGAGGAGGTCGTTGGTGGGATCTCCGATCTTTCCACGGCGCAGCCGCTGCCTGAGGCTCCGTGGAATGAGCCGGGGGCCACGCGCAGTGTTCGGCGGGTTTTGATGCAGCTCATTTCCGAGACCGCTCAGCATGCTGGGCATGCGGACATCTTGCGTGAATCGATCGATGGGCAGACTTCCACGTGATGGACTCGCGTTCACTCAACCGCGCGACGCTCGCCCGGCAGTTGCTGCTTCACCGCGGCGACTTGCCGGCGCGAGACGCCGTCGCCCATCTCTGCGGCTTGCAAGCGCAGGAACCTCAGGAACCTTTCATTGGGCTCTGGTCGCGTGTTCAAGGGTTCGCGCCGCAAGCTCTCGACGAACTTCTTGAGCAGCGGCGGGTTGTGCGGGTTCATCTCATGCGCCGGACCGTCCACTTGCTCACGGCTGACGACGTTCTTGCTTGGCGCGCGCGATACGACACGATGCTGCGCCAACGTGTGCTTGGGACGTACCGGCGTGAGCTTGAGGGCGTTGATCTCGATGAGCTCAAGGCTGCGGGCTTGAAGGTAATGAGCGACGGCGTGGCTCGTTCGATGCGGGAGCTCGTGGAAGCGCTGGGGTTGGAGCCGGGGTCGCGGCCGTTGGGTGAAATGCTGATTTCCGCGCTACTTCCCGTCGTTCAGACGCCTCCGCGCGGGTTGTGGCGGGCCAAGGGTGGCGTGCGGAACGTCCTGCTCTCGAAATGGCTAGGGCGGGAGAGCGATCCACTGGCATCGGATGAGGCGTTGATACGGCGCTATCTCGCGGCCTTCGGGCCTGCGGCAGTGGCTGACATTCGTGCTTGGTCTGGCCTGGCTGGGTTGCCGAAGGCGGTGGCGGCGATGCGGGATGAGCTCGTGACTTTTCGGGACGAGCGGGGGCGCCAGCTGATCGACCTTCCGGATGCGCCGCGGCCCGATCCGGAAACACCTGCGCCTGTGCGGTTTCTGCCCGCGTTCGACAACGCGATCCTTGGCTATGACGACCGCAGCAGGATCATTGACGACGAGCATCGGGGTCTGTCGGTCGCGGGCGAGCGGGTGGTGTTGGTGGACGGTCGAGTGGCCGCGACCTGGACCGTCAACGCGGGCACGCTCGCGGTCAGTCCGTTGCGGCGGTTCTCAAAGGCTGACCGTGTCGCCGTTTGTGAGGAGGGACAGGAACTGGCGGCGTTCCTTTCCGATCACGAGAGCGATCGCGTGCGGATCGACGCGTAGGTCAGCATCACGAGTGGGATCTGCGTGAGCGTGTAGATCACGTGGAACGAGTAGTGGTGCAGCGTTTGCGCCGGTTCGAAGGGCAGGACCGGCAACGGCAGAACGCTGATGATCCCGCCGCCGAGGCCGTTCAGCAGCGCCCAGCCGAAGAGCGGCCACGCGGTCCATCGCAGCAGGCCGATCAGGGCCAGGTACACCAGCGTCGGGTAGAGCGTCTCGGGGCTCAGCAGGTGCTGGCCTGGCAGGTCCGCCACGTTGTGCAGTACGAAACCCAGCCAGGACAGGGCGATCGCCAACGGGAGCATGCTGCTAGAATTCCTTTAAATCATCTAATAGTCAAATGATTTGAAGGATCTCATGGAACTGGCGAGCCAGTTGGCTGGGGAGCTGTTCGAGCTGTCCATGGCCGTGGATCGGGTGGGCAACGCCGCCGCCGCGCGGATCGGCATCAACCAGACCGACCTCATCTGCCTGACTTTGCTCAGCAGGCGGGGGCCGATGAGCTCCGGGGAGGTCGCCGCCGAGCTCGGGCTGACCAATGCCGCGATCAGCGCGATGGCCGCGCGCCTTGAGAAACATGGCTATGTGACAAGGGAAATCGATCCCGCGGACCGGCGACGGGTGCTGCTCCGCGTCGAAGAGGAAGGGGCCGAGCGGGCGTTTGCCCTGTTCGATGACGTCTACCAGTCGATGGTCGAACTCTTCGGCGAGTACCAGGAACGCGACCTGCAAACGCTCGCCGAGATCCTGCCCCGGTTCCGTGCCATCCTCGCCGGCTGGACCTGACCAAGATTTCTGCCGAACCGCTGAACCGCGGCCGACGGGTGCTCGTATGGAGTAACGAAAGGGTCACAAGAACGTGGCCCGGCCCAGGATTTACCCCGACTCGTCCTGGGCCGGGACCATCGGACTCGCCGGTCGGCCTCCTCACCGACGCGCGCAGCACTCGGTCGGCCGGCGAGCCTTTCACCCCGGATCGAAGTCACCGGGAACCTCTCCACCGCGAGCGGTGTAGAAGAGGTGTCATCACAGATGAGGAAGCCATAGCCCTGGCGAGGGCAGGTGACCTGGACGCCTACGGCACCCTGGTCGCCCGGTACACCGCGCTCGCGCACCGGACGGCTTACCTCCTCGGCGCAGGTCCTGACACCAGCGATGTGGTGCAGGAGGCGTTCGTGAAAGCGTTCAAAGCGCTGTCCCGGTTCCGGGAAGGCGCGCAGTTCCGGCCGTGGCTGCTGAGCATCGTGGCCAACGAGACCAAGAACCTGCATCGGGCGACGAAGCGGCGCAACCTGCTTGAGCTGCGGGTGGCCGACGACCCGGTCGACCACCGCGACCCGGCGGCGCTCGCGGTCCGCGACGCGGCCAAGACGGATCTGCTCAACGCCTTGAAAACGTTGCCGGAGAAGGACAGAGCCGTCGTGACCTGCCGGTACCTGCTCGACCTCAGCGAGGCGGAGACCGCGCAAACGCTTGGCCTGGCCAAGGGAACCGTCAAGTCCCGGCTGTCCAGGGCCCTGGCGAAGCTACGGGAGGCGGTGAGCCATGACTGACGATCAGCTCGAGGCCGCCCTCCGCCAGCTGAACATCGACGTGCCCGAACCGCCGGACGTCCAAGCGCAGGTCCGCGCCCGGCTCAGCGAGCCGCGCCGGTCGGTCCTGCGCCCGATCCTGGTCACGGCGGCCGCGGTGCTGCTCGCGTTCAGCCTGGCCTTCGCGGTGTCGCCGGATGTACGGGCCGCCGTCGCGGAGTTCCTGAGGTTCGCGGGCATCGAATTCCGACAGGATGCTCCGCCGCCGATACCGTCCATCCCCACGGTTCCCGGCGAGCGGACGATCAGCTTGGCCGAAGCGAGGCAACAGTTTGACGTCAAGCTGCCTCCAGCATTGGGCGAGCCGATCGAAGTCCGTGTCTCCGAACGCGTGCTTTCCCTGCTGTACGAAGGAAAGCGGCTCGACGAGTTCGAAGGCGACTTCGGACCGGCGATGGCGAAGTTCGCCAGGGCACAGGACATCGAACGGGTCACCGTCAACGGCCGTGAGGCGCTGTGGATTCCGCGTCCGCACGAGGTCCTGTACATCGACCGTAACGGCCAGTGGCAGCACGAATCCGCGCGCATGTCCGGCAAAACCCTTATCTGGCAGGACGGTGGCGTCACGCTACGACTGGAAGGCGACTTCAGCAAGGAAGAAGCGCTCCGGCTGGCCTCGGACTAGTCGTAGAAGACTCGCTCGACCACCGCGCGCGCCCGGCGCGTTGTGCGGCGGTACGAGTCGAGGAACTCGCCAGGGTCGGCGTCACCGGGGTAGCCCAAAGCCGTTGCCACGGCCAGCAATTCACGTCCGGAGGTTGGCACCTGATCAGTTTGCTTGCCACGCACCAGGGTTGCGGCGTTGCGCACGCTGGTCGCGAGCAACCACGCGGTCCGGAGTTCCTCGGCATCCGACGACGTGATCAGCCCTGCTTCATCAGCAGCGGCAAGGCCTGCCAGGGTGCTCGGGGTACGCAACGCGGGTACTTCGTGGGCGTGCTGCAACTGCAGCAACTGCACGGTCCACTCGACGTCGGCGAGGCCGCCGCGGCCGAGCTTGGTGTGCGTGGTCGGGTCGGCGCCGCGCGGCAACCGTTCAGTGTCCACTCTGGCCTTGATCCGGCGGATCTCGCGGACGCTCGTGGAGTCCAAACCCTTTCGGGGATAACGGAATTCGTCGATCGCGTTGATGAACCGCGCACCGACATCGGCATCGCCGGCGACGAACGCTGCACGCAGCAACGCCTGCCATTCCCAGACTTCGCTCCACTGCCGGTAGTACGCGATGTACGAGTTGAGCGTCCGGACAAGTGGCCCTTGCCGTCCTTGGGGCCGTAGCCCGACGTCGACTTCCAGTGGCGGATCCTGGCTGGGTGACCCGAGTGCGCGGCGCATCGACTCGACGACAGCGGACGCGAACTTGACCGCCTCGTCATCGGTGGAGCCTTCGGCTGCTTCGCAGACGAACATGACGTCGGCATCCGAGCCGTAGCCCAACTCGAAACCCCCGAGCCGCCCCATTCCGATGATCGCGATCTTCGCCTTGGGCCAACCGCCCAGCTCTACGGCCTTCTCGCGCTCGGCCGCGGCAAGAGCCGCCTGCAGCACGGCGACCCACACGCTCGACAACGCCCCGCACACCGCGGGTGTCTCCATCAGCCCGAGCAAATCAGCGCACGCGACTCGCGCCAACTCATGCCGTCGCAATGACCGCGCAGCGGCGACAGCGCCGTACAGGTCACGATGCCGTCCGACGGCCGTGCGCAACGACTGCGCAACCTCAGCAGGATCGCGACCCGCGAGCTCGTCGGTGTCCGCGAGCAGCCGTAGGACTTCCGGCGCACGCGCAACCATCTCCGGCACGAGCTTCGACGTGCCCAGCAACTGCGCGAGCCGCTCCACGACAGCACCTTCGTCCCGTAGCAACCGCAGGTACCAGGGTGTTGTTGCCAAAGCTTCGGACATCTTGCGATACGACAGCAATCCGCCGTCTGGGTCGGGCGTGTGCGCGAGCAGGTCCAGCAACACGGGCAGCAACGCGCCCTGAATCGCGGCTCGCCGCGAAACTCCGCTGGTCAGGGCGGAGATGTGGTTCAGTGCGCCTTCCGGGCTGGCGTATCCGAGAGCGCCGAGCCGTGCCACTGCCTCCGACGCGGTCAGCCGCAGAGCCTCGGTGGGGACCTTGGCCACGGCCTCAAGAAGTGGCCTGTAGAAGAGCTTTTCGTGCAGTCGACGCACCCGGTTGGCGTGACGACGGAACTCCGACAGCAGCACCTGCCCTTCAGCACGGCTACGGTCCGGCCGTACGCCCGACGCACGCGCGAGCCAACGGAGGTCCACGAGGTTGTTCTCGTCGGGGAACAGGTGCGTACGCCGTAGCTTCTGCAGTTGGAGACGGTGTTCCAAGGTGCGCAGGAACCGGTATGACTCCCCTAGGCCTGCGGCATCCGCACGGCCGACGTAACCACCGGCACCGAGCGCGGCCAACGCGGCCGTGGTCGACCCGAGGCGCAAACTCTCATCGCTGCGACCGTGCACGAGTTGCAGGAGCTGCACCGCGAACTCGACGTCCCGCAACCCACCCCGGCCCAGTTTGAGTTCGCGTTCGAGCAGCTCGGCCGGCACGTGGTCCTCGACACGCCGCCGCATTTGCTGCACGTCGGCCACAAAGCCGTCACGGTCCGCGGCCGTCCACACCATCGGCCGGACAACGTCCAAATAGGCCTCACCCAGTTCGGCGTCGCCCGCGACCGGGCGCGCCTTGAGCAGAGCCTGGAACTCCCATGTCCGCGCCCACCGGCGGTAGTACGCGGTGTGTCCCTCCAACGTGCGCACCAGCGCGCCGGCCTTGCCTTCCGGTCGCAGCGCCGCGTCGACCTCGAAACAGGCCGAGCCCGCGACCGTCATCATCCGGCTGGCCAGGCGCGTCGCCACGTCGAGGTCGTCCTCACCGACGAACACCACGTCAACGTCGCTGACATAGTTGAGCTCGCGGCCACCGCACTTGCCCATGGCGATGATCGCGAGACGGGCTTTGTTCGGGCCAATCTCGTTCTGCGCGACCACTAGCGCGGCCCGCAACGCTTCTTCCGCGAGCTCGGTCAGGCGTGCGGCCACATCGTCGTACGGCGGCGCCGCGAGCTCAGGTTCGACAAGGTGCCCGAGATCGTCCGCGGCGATCAGCAGCAGCTGCGCCCGGTACGCCGCACGCAGCGCCTTCACCGCGTCCGGCCCGGTCAGATCCGCGACCACGGAGGTCAGGTCGAGCTTCGCGCCCGTCCTCAGCGCGCGCCAGCTGTCCCGGTTCGCCACGAGGAAATCCGCGAGTGCCGTCGAAGCCCCGAGCACAGCAATGAGGTTGCCGCGCAGCCGCACGTCCTCGCGCAGGGCCGCGGTCAGCTCGGCCCAGGCCCCGGACTCACGCAGCCGGTCAATGCCCCGCAGTGCGAGGTCGGGATCGGGGCTGCGCGACAGGGCGACCAGCATGGGCTCGGCGTCCTTGACCGGGCCGTCGTCGCCCCACCACCCGGCGGCTCGCAACGCGGCCTCGGCACGGTCGTCCGTCAGCCCGAAACGGGCAGTGGACGTGACGGTACGCGCGCGATCAGCCATCACCGTAGAAACTACGCCAGAATGACCGCGATCCCGAGCAAGGTCATCACTCCGCGGATGGCGGGCCTACTTCGGATCGCACCGACGGCACCCGCCTCGGTACCGCGGGTCAGACCAATGGCAGCGTGTTGCGTGCTCGGTCGGCCATGGGCAATTCTCCTGCGGCCAGGCGGACGAATCGCTCGATGATCGGCTGCCAGGTTTCGGCGATGTCGGCGTGGACCTGGTCGAGATTGTCTCGGTCGAGTGCGCCGGGGCGGGCGGTCTCGGCGATCTGCGGGGCCATCGCTGACCACTGCAGGACCGTGTCCGTGGTTGTCTCGATGTGGAATTGCACGCCGTAGGCGCAGCCGTTCAGCCGGAAGGCTTGGTTCGGGTATTTGGCGGAGGACGCCATCAGTTCCGCGCCTGGCGGCATTCGGTCGATGCTGTCGACGTGGAAGTGCATGACGTCCAGCATCAGCGGGGCTTCCGCGAACAGCGGGTCGGTCCATGCCACGTCTCGCTTCGCCACCAGCGACGGCCCGACTTCGGGGCCGGAGTCGCCGACAACCACGCGTCCACCCGTCGCTGCCGCGAGCAGTTGACCGCCGAGGCACACAGCGAGCACGGGCATCCGGTTACCGACCGCGGATGCGAGCAGCTGGCGAACGTCCTTGAGCCATGGGTATTTCGCGTCGTCCATGGCGCCCATCTCGCCACCAAGGCAGACCACGCCCTGGTATTCGTCGAGCGCCGGGAGCGGCTCGGCGAACGGCCGCACGAGGTGGATCTCGGCGCCGGCGGCCGTCAGCCAGTCGCCGAGGTTCGCGACTGGGTCTGAGTCGTCCGGCTGGATCACGAGCAGGCGTGTCATGCCTTCCACGTTAGAACCTGTATTCGGCCAAGTCGTGAACAGGTCGGTAGCCGATCGCCGGGTAGATGCGGTTCGTCGTGGGATTGGCCAGATCTGTGGTGATCAGCACATGCTCAGCGCCGCGGTCGAGTGCCCATTGGGAGGCGGCGGCCGTTGCGGCGGACGCGTAGCCGTGGCCGCGGTGCTCCAGCGGGGTGTAGACAGGTGCGATTCTCGCCATACCTTCGAGTGGTCCACGGGCGGACGCGACGGAGACAGGCGTGCCATCGACTTCCCAGAAGATGCTGACCGCTCCGGGTTCGAGTTTCTGCGCGGCCACTTCATCCGCGACCGGGTGCGCGCCTTGTGGCGGAAGGGCTTCGTGGATGAACTTGGCCGTCCAGTCGATCAGCATCGGCAGGTCGGCTCGCGTCGCCGCACGTGGCGCGCCCGCAGTGGTCGGCGGCTCGAGCTTGTCCAGTTTGAAGAGGCGGTGCTCCGTCGTAAGGGTGGCGGACCCACCGGTGATCTTCGTCCACGCCGCCACAAACGCCTCGACCCGATCAACCGGCCCAGTCGCACCGGGCAAGTCGGGCAACAACTCGTGCACAGCTTCGGCGGCGAAACCCGCGACCGCGGCAGGCATAGCACTGACAAGAAGCGGATATGGCGGCGTCCGTATCACCGCACCCACGAGATTCCCGTTGTCATGCAACGTAACCAGCAACGCGCCAGGCCAAGCCCGTGCCGTCGCGGTGATCATCACAGTGTTCGTGACCGGATCCGCGGCCAACAACGGCCCCGCAACTTCCCGGAACTCGCCCGCAGTGCCGTACACCCGTGCTTCCATCACCCAAGGGTGAGCCACACCAACAACGATGGCGACCGATTTACCAAGACACGGACACTGACACCCCGATACTGGCGCTGGTCCAAGCACAACGCACCCAGACCGCGCGTCAGCGCGTAATGCTGGTTCAAGCGAAACGTGCCCAGCGCTGGTTCAGAAGGAGCTCGCACCGTGGGGGTTTGGGGGCTCGGCCCCCAAAATAATAAATGAACGCCCTCTGTTCGCGTTTTTGCGAACAGAGGGCGCCCAAGTGAAGTGAATCGCGGCAGCGACCTACTCTCCCACACCGTACCCAGTGCAGTACCATCGGCGCTGAAGAGCTTAGCTTCCGGGTTCGGAATGGGACCGGGCGTTTCCTCTTCGCTAT
>JOAA01000004.1 GCA_000720375.1 Rhodococcus rhodnii
AGCCGATGCCGCAGCGGCACGTTCCGCCGCCAGCAGGGCCGAAGCCGACGCCGCAGCCGCTCGTGGAGCCGCGGACCGCGCCGAAGCCGACGCCACCGCAGCAGCCGCCGCAGCCGACAGCGCGCAAAAGCACGCCGACGGCGCCGCGGAAGCAGCCAAGAACGCTTACGCCGCAGCAGTCGAGGCAAGCAAAGCGGCTGACCGTGCGGAGGAAGCGGCCAGGCGAGCCGAGGAAGAGAAGCGACGGAAGGATGTGGACGCCGTCGACGGGGGTGCGTCCGGTCTCTCCGAGGACGAGAAGGACATGCTCCGCTACCAAGGCGGTGACGAACTCGTCGCGCAGTACGAGGAAGCGATGGCTGCCGCCAACAAGGGCATCATCGACTTCATCAAGGAGCACGGCGGTCAGGTCCTGCTCGACATCATCGGTGTCACCGACGCCAAGAAGTGCTTCGGCGAAGGCGACATCATCAGTTGCTTGTGGACAGTGGTGAACGTCGGCTCGCTGCTGCTGATCATCGCCAAGATCCCGGCGGTCTCCGCGGCGATCGGCAAGATCGCCGGTGGCCTCACCAAGTTCCTCGAAGGCGCCGCCGCGGGCAAGGGCCTGATCGACCGGCTGCGCACCGGTTTGGCCAACATCAAGCGGATCCCGTGCAACTGCTTCCCAGCGGGCACACCGGTTTCGGTCGAGAACGGGTCGAAACCGATCGAGCAGATCGCGATCGGCGACCGGGTGTGGGCACGCGACATCTCCACCGGACGCTCGCAACTGCGGCGTGTGGCGGGGCTGTTCAACAAGCAGGCCACCGAGATGCTCACTGTCTCGGTCGGTGGCGTGAACATCGATGTCACGCCACAACACCCGTTCTGGGTCGTCGGCAAGGGCTGGGTGGACGCGGGCAAGGTCGTTGTCGGCGACCAGTTCCAGTCCCTCAACGGCACCAAGCCGGTCGTCGAAGCCATCACCGCGCGGGCAGTCGCCACGACTGTCTACAACTTCGAGGTCGAAGGCGACCACAACTACTACATCACCGACGCGCAGCTGCTCGTGCACAACTGTGACGTCAAGTCGCTGATCAAGAACGACTCCGGCCTGGTGAAGTACGCCAAGGAGGCGGGAAGCGACCAGCGGGTGCAGAAGGAGATCGACGACCTGGTCGGCAGGTTCATGGAGGGCAACAAGAACCCCGGTATCGGCACGGCCGCCCTGCAGGGCACCGGGTTGTCCTACTTGCGCGGCCGCAACGGCGGCCGGGTCTTCTTCAGGATCAACAGCGAAGGCTGCATGGAGATCGTGGCGAAGGCCAGCAAGGACAACGAAGATCAAGTGATCAACCGGTTGATGGAACTGTACGGTAGTTAGCCGTGCACAGGATCACCACGGACAGCCTGACTTTGGAAGTCGCGCTGGGCGACGACGATCCGGCGACCGTGGCCAACGCGGACGCCTGGATCACCCTGCCCGACGGCACGAAGTGGACGGCCACCTTCCTGACCCACGCGGAGGTCGGCCGGATCATGGATCGCTGGCGGGACACGGGTGAGTGCCTCGACGGGCGGTACTTCCGAGTCGGGCCGGACCTGGTGATCATCCGTTCGCCCGGTGTGGCGGAGATGCTCGCGGTGGCCACGGAACTCGTGGCCACCGGCGAGTACACCGACGCCCTGCACCGGGTCGACGGCAGCTGATGACCCGCCCGCTCAACGAAGCCGACGGCTTGGCCGCGCTGAGGTAGCGCGGCCACCCGGCTCAGAACTTCGGGGCTCGCTTCTCCAGGAACGCCCGCACGCCCTCGGCGTACTCCGCGCTGTGCAAGGCCTCGTCGTACAAAGCCTGGACGCTGTCGTCCTCGTGCTCGCCGTCGGCGATGCGGTTGATGATCGTCTTGGCGCCGCGGACGCTGACCTGGGCGCGACCGGCGATCGTGTTCGCGAGTTCCTTGGCCCGCGCGTCGAGCTCCGCCGCCGGGTGCAGCTCGTTGACCATGCCGATCCGCAGTGCGGTCGCCGCGTCGATGATGTCGCCGGTGAACAGGATCTGCTTGGCCCACGCCTTGCCGACCGCGTCGACCAGCTGCTTTGTCGACTGGAAGAGGTAGACGATGCCGAGCTTGGCCGGGGGGATCCCGAACCGCGCGTTGTCCGCGGCGATCCGGATGTCGCAGGCCAGTGCGATCTCGCAGCCGCCGCCGATGCAGAAGCCGTTGATCACCGCGATGGTCGGCTTCGGGAACTCCGCGATCGCGCGTTCGGCACTGTGCACAGCGTCGCCGTAGCGGGCCGCGTCCTCCGCGGTCGCCCGGAGCGTCTCGAACTCGCTGATGTCAGCGCCCGCCGAGAAGTGCTCATCGCCCTGGATCAGCAACACTCTGACGGCGTCATCCAGCGACTCGAGCAGGCCAGGGATCGCCGACCACATGTCCAGACTCATCGCGTTGCGCTTGTCCGGCCGGTCGATGGTCAACGTCGCCACGGCGCCGGCCGTCTCCACCTTCACATGCACCCGACTATCCGACCACACAAAAACCGGACAATGATCGGCGCATGCTGTTCATCATGCGACGAATCGGCGTGCTCCTCGTCACACTGACGGCCCTCTCTGCCTGCACAGAGTCCTCAGCGGGCAGAGTTCCGCCACCGACCGGCGCGGGGAACGGCCAGCCGAGCACGCCGCAGGAGGCGCAGGCGCCCGCCATGAAGATCGAGACCGTCGCGGGCGACCTCGAGCACGGCTGGGACATCGGCTTCCTGCCGGACGGCAAGGTCCTGGTCAGCCAGCGGCCCGGCAAGCTGGCGCTGCTGTCGTCCACGCAGCCCGGCGCGACCGTCACGCAGGTCCAGGCCGATTTCAGCGACGTGCTCGCGGTCGGCGAAGGCGGCCTGATGGGCATGGTGCTCGACCCGGACTTCGCCACGAACCGCGAGTTCATCACGTGCCAGACATACAAGGAGAACGGCCAGGCGGTGGACGTCCGGCTGATCCGCTGGCGGCTCTCGCCGGACGGGCAGAGCGCGCAACGCGTCAACGTGATGCTCTCGGGCCTGCCGGTCGCACGCGGCGGCAGGCACTCCGGCTGCCGTCCGACCATCGCCCCTGACGGTGCCCTGCTCGTCGGTACCGGTGACACGGCTCGTCCCGCGTACCCGCAGGACCGCACGAACCTCGGCGGCAAGGTCCTCCGGCTGGACGTCAAGACCGGTGGCCCCGCGCCGGGCAACCCGTTCGCGAGCTCCCAGAACCCCAACGAGCAGCGGGTTTACACCTACGGCCATCGCAACGTGCAAGGCGTCGCGATCCGCCCGACCAGCCAGCAGATCATCACCGCCGAGCACGGGCCGGACAAGAACGACGAGATCAACATCGAGTACGCGGGCAAGAACTACGGCTGGGATCCGTCCCAAGGCGGGACCGTGAACAGCTACGACGAAGACGTCCCGATGACCGACCTGCAGCGATTCCCGGACGCGGTGCCCGCGCTGTGGGAGTCCGGCGAGCGCACCGAGGCGGTGTGCGCGGCGACGTTCCTCGACGGCCCGCAATGGGGCTCCTTCAACGGCTCGCTTGTGGTGACCGCTTTGAAGGGCTCGAAACTCCTGCTGTTCAAGATGGACGACACGGGCAAGGTCCAGTCCGTCTCGGTGCCGCCGGAGTTCGACGACGACTGGGGCAGGCTGCGTGCCGCGCGGCAGGGCCCGGACGGCGCCCTGTACGTGACCACGTCCAATGGATCCGACGACAAGCTGCTGCGCGTCACCCTAGGGTGAGCGCATGTCCTTTCCCGATGCGGTTTTCGCCGCGCTGCGCACTGAGCCGTCGAAGATCGCCGTCGAGCACGGCACACGCGAGGTCACCAAGACCGAACTGCTCAACCTGACCAGCCGGATCGCCGCCGGGATGCGGGCGGCCGGGGTCAAACGCGGCTCGGGTGTCGCGATGATCACCGAGGTGACGCCCGAGGCCCTTGCGGCGTACCTCGCCGCGTGGGCGTTGGGTGCCCGAGTTGTCGGGATTCGTCCGGGGTTCAGCGACAAGCAACTCGACCACATCCTCAGTGACGGTCTGGACCTGATCGTCACGGACGCGAAGCTGCCTGCCCTTTTGGACACCGAAGATGAGCCCTTGATCCTCACTTCGCGGCCGGATGACGTGGCCCGGTTGGTCTATACCAGCGGCAGCACTGGTCTACCCAAGGCGTGCGCACAGACATATCAGGCGCTCGCCGACCACTACTCGTGGAACCCCGACAACTGGGATGCCGCGACCGCTTCGCAGGCCGCGGCGTGCGACCGGTACTTGCTGTTCGGCAGTCTGGCAAGCGTTGTCGTACAGGACTATCTGGCGTTGTGCCTGCTGCACGGCGGAACCGCGGTCATACCGTTGGAGATCCGGTTCCCCGACGTGTTGGCCGACCTGCGGATCACGTTCACCATCATGAACGTGCCGCGGCTGTACGCAATACTGGATTCGTTGCGGGACAACCCAATCGACCTCAGCTGCCTACGCGGCATGCTTGTCGCCGGATCACCGCTGGCGCCACATCGCTTGCAGGAAGCCATGTCTCTCATCGGCCCGGTGATTCACCACGCATACGGCCAAAGCGAGACGAACGCTCTGACGGTCGCCACGCCCGCCGAGATTCTGGCGGGACGGGTTGACACAGTCGGAAAACCGCAGGGCGGCGTGGAAGTCGAGATCCGCGACGGTGAAGTGTGGGCGCGTAACCCGTGGATGATGCGGGAGTATTGGGAAAACCCCGACGAGACAGCAGAGGTGCTCGTCGATGGCTGGATCCGGACACGGGATCTCGGCTCGCTGCGTGACGGGTATCTGTATTTGACCGGACGCGCACGGGATGTCGTGATCGTCAACGGATATCCGGTGTACGCCGGGCCGATCGAACGGGTGCTGGCCAGTCATCCTGACGTGGACCAGGCTTACGTGCTCGGCCCGGACGAAGTGCTGCACGCGTTCGTGATTCCGGTCGCCGGCAAAGAACCCCCGGTGGCCGAACTGTCCACTTTGGTGCGTGACGAGCTCGGCCCGGACAGCGTGCCGTCGACGATCACGTTCATCTCCGAAGTGCCGGTGGCGGCGAGCGGAAAGCCGAACAAGCAGGCCCTGCTGGACGGCTAGACCGCGATCACAACAGGTCACCAGAAGCCAGCATTCCCTTGTTTCATGGCACCTTCATGCCACGCGACAGCAACCCCCTTTTGCTGCAAAGCTTCCCTCGAACGGAGTACGTTCGACCTTGTTGGTTCAAGCTTCAACTGCTTCCCCTACCGCACAAGCGGGAAGCACCCACAGGGATCACCACAGCACGAGGGGCAGACCGAGATGGCCAAGCACGCAGCAGGACCAGGGGCACCGGCGTTCAAGATCACCGCGGCCGACCGCGACCACCCGCCGAAGCACAGCAAGGAAGACCGCAAGCCCGAGCTGATGCGCGTGGTCATCGACGTCAAGAACGGCCTCAAGCGGGCTAGCTGAACGCCGGTCAGCGGCGCACCTTGGGCTTGTGCTCCAAATGGGACAATCCATTCCACGCCAGGTTCACCAGGTGCGCCGCCACATCGGCCTTACGCGGCTTCCGGACGTCCAGCCACCACTGCCCGGTCAAAGCCACCATGCCGACCAGAGCCTGGGCATACAGACCCGCCAACTTGGCTTCATAACCACGACTGCTGAAGTGCACACCGAGAATGTGCTCGACATGGCTGGCGATGTCCGACAGCAGGCTTGAGAACGTCCCCGTCGAACTCGCGACGGGCGAATCACGAACCAGGATCCGGAATCCGTCGGTCGACGTGTCCACGTAGTCCAGCAGCGCCATCGCCGCGTGCTCAAGCAGTGTCCGCGGATGCATGTCCTCGGACAAAGATTCCGTGATCGCCGACAACAGCTGGTCCATCTCGCGGTCGACGACCACCGCGTAGATGCCTTCCTTGCCGCCGAAGTGCTCGTACACCACCGGCTTGCTCACTCCGGCGCGATGCGCGATCTCCTCAACCGACGCGCCGTCGAAACCCTTCTCGGCGAACAACGCCCGGGCGACGTCGAGCAGTTGCCGCCGACGCTGGGTTCCGGTCATCCGCACCCGCGCCGGCGGTTCTGCTCCGTTACTTCTCACCCGGACACACTAGGCCAATCCGGCGACCCTGCTCAGTCCTTGCCCACGGCCAACCGGGCCAGACGCTGCTGGGTCGGCCAGCGCACGTCGTAGACCCAGCCGAGCTTCTCGAAGATCCAGATCACCCGCGCCGAGATGTCGATCTGGCCGCGTTGCACGCCGTGCCGCGCACACGTGGGGTCGGCGTGGTGCAGGTTGTGCCACGACTCGCCGCCGGACAGGATCGCCAGCGGCCAGAAGTTCGCCGCCTTGTCACGGCTCTTGAACGGCCGTTCGCCGATCATGTGGCAGATCGAGTTGGTCGACCAGGTGATGTGGTGCAGGATCGCGACCCGCACGAAACCGGCCCAGAAGAACGCCGTCAGCGCGCCCCACCACGACATCGTGATCAACCCGCCGAGCACCGCGGGCAGCACGAACGTCAGCGTGGTGAACACCACAAAGAGCTTGTTGACCCGCACGAGGTCCTTGTCGGCCATCAGGTCAGGGGCGAACCGCTGCTTGTTGGTCACCGACCGCTCGAAGATCCAGCCCATGTGCGCGTGCCAGAAACCCTTGGCCAGCGCCCACGGCGAGGTGCCGAACAGCCACGGCGAGTGCGGATCGCCGTCCCGGTCGGAGAACGCGTGGTGACGGCGGTGGTCGGCGACCCACGTGATCGGCGGGGACTGCACCGCCATGCTGCCCATGACCGCCAGCAGGATCCGTGTCCCGCGCTTGGCCTTGAACGAGTTGTGGGTGAACAGCCGGTGGTAGCCCACCGTGACGCCCAGCAGCGTGATCCAGTAGAACGCCACCGCCAGCACGACGTCCACCCAGGTCAACCCCCAGCCCCAGGCAAGCGGGACAGCCGCGATCAGCGCTGCGAACGGCAGCAGGATGAACACGTACACCGCGATCTGTGTCGCCATGTTCCGCTGGCCCTCGAAGAGCGGCTTCGGGCCCTTGTCGTCCGCCGCCGACTCCTCGCTCTTGTCGAGGGTTGTTGTCATTCGCACACCTCACGCGTGACTTAGGTCAGCCTTACCTACGATGTCGTAACTTACGACAGGGTAGGTTGCCTGCGCCCCGGCGCGCCACCCTGCGGACCGTAATTTCGATCGCCCTACCACTACTGACAACTACCCACATGTGACGCTGCTAACGCCCGTTCGGGTAGTGCCCGAGAACAAATTCCACCGGGTGTCTGTCGCTCGCCCACCCCACTCGTGCGACGATGTCCAACCGTGAGCCCTCACCGGCTCTCACTCCGCCGTGGTGTAAAGGCAGCACCTCAGATTTTGGTTCTGATGGTCCAGGTTCGATCCCTGGCGGCGGAGCGGTCAAGCTGAACAAGGGTTGTATGGGCAGGGGGTGCACCGCTGCGCAACGAGTCGGACGAGGAGCACCCGCCCGCGCTGGATGAGAAGTCCGACGCGTGGCTGGTCGGTCGCGCCAGTGAGCTGCTGGCGATCACGCAGAGCGCGGGACTTGCCGAGCAGGTCCAGAACGTCGACGAGGTCGACCACATGCTGGCCGAGGCGCAGCACCGCGGCGAGCCACGGATGGTTGCCCAGCTCTTGCGTGCCGCTGTAGCCGTCCGGCTCACCACCTCCGGCCTCGCGCACACCGCGCAACCCTTGCTCGACGAAATGATGCTGCACACCCGCAGGCATGGCCTGCTGGTGCTGGAAGCCGACGCGCACGCCCTGCTCGGGCGGCTGATGCTGATGGACGGCGCCGAGGACATCGCGCTGACCGAAGCCGCGGTCGCGCTGGCGATGCTCGACGACGACCTCACCCCGGACGTGATGCTGGGCAGGCGCAAGTGGGACATCCTGCTGGCGTCCACCCTGATGGACATCGGCCTCGTGCTCACCCAGCTCGGCGTGTACGAGGAAGCCGACCAGGTGATGAACCGGGCCAGCCGGTGCATCCGGGACTCCTCCGGGCCGCACCAGATCGCCGTGCACCTGATCAACCGGATCCGGCTGCTGGTCGGCTGGGGACTGCGCCTCGAGCGCGTCGACCAGTCGGAGATCGCGCGGGAGAAGTTCGAGACCGCCGCGGCGATCTCACTGGCCGTCGAAGGCCCGTTCCGCGAATCGCTCTTTCCCCGCCAGGCCGACAAGTCCGCCGCCGAACAGGTCCCGGTCGTCGCCGCGGCCATCGCGCTCGCGGACCCGTCACCGGACCACGTTGAGCCGCTGTTCGAGATCAAACCGACAGCGAAGTACGCCCGTGAGTTGATCATCACAGCGATCGCGCTGGCCCGGTGCCTCGAACAGACCGGCCTGGTGGCCGAAGCCGTCGACGTGCTCGCCGAAGCACGGGAATCCCTGGAGGAAGACCCATCGGAGCCGACACTTCGGCTGTGCCTGATCCGCGAGTTCGCGCGGCTGTCCGGGCCGGACGGCGGCGAGCGCACGATGAGCGCGCTGGAGAGTTACGCGCAGGAGCTGGAAAGCCAGCTCTGGGAGATGCGCGAGTCGCGGATGGCCACGCTGAACACCCGCCGCGAACACGAGCGGCTTACCCGTAAACACGGCGAGACCGAGAGGCAGGCGCTGCAGGACCCGTTGACCGGCCTGCCCAACCGCCGCGCGCTCGATGACCGCCTCGAAGCGTTGGCCGCGACCGCGAACAACCACCCGCTCGCCCTCGCACTGGTCGACCTCGACGGGTTCAAGGAGGTGAACGACCAGTTCTCACACGCCGAAGGTGACGACGTGCTGCGCGTGGTCGCAAGCACGGTTCGGGACGCCTTGCGTGGCGGGGACATGGTCGCGCGCTACGGCGGCGACGAGTTCGTCGTGCTGCTGCCGGGAGCGCCGCTGCACGCCGCCGAAGCCGCGTTGAACCGCGCGGTCGTCGCGGTTTCCAAGCTGCCTCATGATCTTTCCCACGGTGTGACGTTGTCGGTCGGCGTGGTCGCGTTGCGTCAGAACGAGACTGCGGCGCGTGCGCTCGCTCGTGCCGACGCGGCGATGTACGAAGCGAAACGCAGCGGTGGCAACGGAGTCGCCGCGGTCACGATGAGCACTGAAACCGCACAGTCGGGGCGAGTAGTAGACGACCCCGCGTGGGTGGTGCCGGAGGCAACGTAGGATCGTTACCTGGTGTTATCCGTACGGATTCGGCAGGGAGATCGCTGATGCCCCAGGGTGGGAACGCCCAGCTCAGCACCGTTGTACTCGCCGCGGGCGAGGGCACTCGGATGCGCTCGTCGACCCCCAAGGTGCTCCATCCGATCGCCGGCCGGCCGCTCGTCGAGCACGCCGTCCGCGCGGCCGCCGGACTTGACCCGGACCACCTCGTCGTCGTGGTCGGCCACGGCAGGGCCGCGGTCACCGAGCACCTCGAGGGCCTGACGACCGCGCTGGACCGCAAGGTGACCACGGCCGTGCAGACCGAGCAGAAGGGCACCGGGCACGCGGTGTCGTGCGGTCTGTCGGAACTGCCGGGCGACCTGAGCGGCACCGTGATCGTCACGTACGGCGACGTGCCTTTGCTTGAGACGGAAACGCTTTCGGCATTACTCGCCGAACACTCGTCGTCCGGCAACGCGGTGACGGTGCTGACCGCGGTCGTCGAGGACCCGACTGGCTACGGCCGGATCGTGCGCGACACCGTCGGCGGCGTGACCTCGATCGTCGAGCACAAGGACGCCGACGAGGACCAGCTGGAGATCACCGAGATCAACTCGGGGATCTACGCGTTCGACGCGGAAGTCCTCGTGGACGGCCTGTCCCGGATCCGCACCGACAACGCGCAGGGCGAGCTGTACCTCACCGACGTGCTGGGCATCGCGCGCGGCGACGGCCGCCGGGTCGGCGCGCTGGTGTGCGTCGACGCGTGGCAGGTCGAGGGCGTGAACGACCGAGTGCAGCTGGCGAAGCTCGGCGCCGAGCTCAACCGCCGGATCCTGGAGCGCTGGATGCGTTCCGGTGTCTCGGTGATCGACACCAACAGCGTCTGGCTGGACGCCGGAGTGACGCTGGCCAGGGATGTCCTGCTCGAACCCGGAGTCCAACTGCGCGGATCGACTAGCGTCGGCGAGGGCGCCACCATTGGTCCCGACACGACGCTGACCAACGTGACCGTGGCCGAGGGGGCGAAAGTCATTCGTACTCACGGTTCGGACTCGACCATCGGCGCGGGCGCGTCGGTGGGTCCGTTCGCCTACCTGCGGCCAGGCACATCGCTTGGCGACAAGGGCAAGATCGGCACGTTCGTCGAGGTCAAGAACTCCGAGATCGGGACGGGAACGAAGGTCCCGCACCTGTCGTACATCGGCGACGCGACCATCGGCGAGTACAGCAACATCGGCGCCGCCAGCGTCACCGTGAACTACGACGGTGTGAGCAAGCATCGGACCACGATCGGCTCACACGCCCGTACCGGCTGCGACAACATGTTCGTCGCTCCGGTGACGGTCGGCGACGGCGCCTACAGCGGCGCCGGCACCGTGATCCGGCGGGACGTCCCGCCGGGCGCGCTCGCAGTCTCCGGCGGTCCGCAGCGCAACCTCGACGGCTGGGTGGTCTCCCGCCGTCCGGGCACTGCGGCCGCTGAAGCGGCACTCGCCGCACAGAAAGCCGAGGAGCAGCAGTCATGAACGCCAAATCCGGGACACCGAAGAAGCACCTGATGCTCTTCTCCGGCCGTGCTCACCCGGAGCTGGCCGAGGAAGTGGCGCGGGAGCTGAAGGTCGAGATCACGCCGCAGGCGGCGTACGACTTCGCCAACGGCGAGATCTTCGTGCGATTCAACGAGTCGGTGCGCGGCACGGACGCGTTCGTGATCCAGTCGCACACCAGCCCGATCAACCAGTGGATCATGGAACAGCTGCTGATGGTGGACGCGCTGAAGCGGGCGTCGGCCAAGCGGATCACCGTGATCATGCCGTTCTACGGCTACGCGAGGCAGGACAAGAAGCACAAGGGCCGCGAGCCGATCTCGGCAAGGCTGATCGCGGACATGTTCAAGACCGCGGGGGCGGACCGGATCATGACGGTCGACCTGCACACCGCGCAGATCCAGGGCTTCTTCGACGGACCGGTGGACCACCTGTTCGCCCAGAACATCCTGGCCGAACACATCTCAGCGACCTACGGCTCGGCGGACATCACGGTCGTCTCGCCGGACTCGGGCCGCGTGCGCCTGGCGGAGAAATGGGCATCGCAGCTGGGTGACCGGCCGATCGCGTTCATCCACAAGACGCGCGACCCGCTGAAGCCCAACGAAGCCGTCGCCAACCGCGTCGTCGGTGAGGTCGCAGGTCGGCTGTGCGTGCTGGTGGACGACATGATCGACACTGGTGGCACGATCGTGAAGGCCTGTGACGCCCTGATCGAGGCAGGCGCCTCGGACGTGGTGATCGCGGCGACCCACGGAATCCTGTCCGACCCGGCTTCCGAGCGCCTGGCCAACTGCAAGGCGCGCGAGGTCATCTTCACCAACACGCTGCCGATTTCGGACGACAAGCGCTTCCCCGGGCTCACCGTGCTGTCGATCGCGCCGCTGCTGGCCCGCGCGATCCAGGAGGTCTTCGAGGACGGCTCGGTCACGAGCCTCTTCGACGGCAACGCCTGATAGCTAGGCCATTCGAGCGAATCCGGTGCGAACGGTCCGTTCGCACCGGTTCGCCTCTCGAATACCCACCCCAAACCCTCTACCACCGATAGAATGGATCCGGGGTCGCCCCCGGGAGTGGTCAGGGTTCCGTCTAAGTCGGTTTGTGCTGGTGGGGGTCGGGATTTCGGGCAGGGTGAGTGGCCTGGTGATGTCGCGGGCCATGGTGCGCAGGGCCTGGGCGATGGTGCTGTGGCCGGTGAGGCGGAGTGCGCTGATGGCGAGGTTGCGCAGGGTGGCCATTGTTCTGGGGGCGGTGCCGGTGCGCGCCTGGGATGCGTCTTCGCGGTAGGCGGTATCGCGGACGTAGTGCAGGCGGTTTTCGATCTGCCAGTGCCCGCGTAACAGCGCCGCGATCTGGGTGGGATCGGCCAGCGGGACCGGCAGGCTGGTGACGCCACCCAGGTGTGGCTCTCTTGTTTGCCGGTGGCGCGGTCGGTGCGGTCGCGGGTGATACGGAAAACCTGTGCCGTGCATGGGAAAGCAACGTTCTCGGGGGCGGGCAGGATCAGCAGCGTGCGGCGTTCGAGCCGGCCATGCGCCTTCTCCAGAGTCCGATAGGCCTTGGCCTGGGTCCAGTCCAAGGCGTGCAGCAGGTCATGCAGTCTGCGCTGGTCCTTTTTCACCGTGAACACATAGTGACCGCCGCGGCCGGTGACATACCGGGCCTGATCACGAGCGGTGTGCAGCGCGTCCGCGGTGATCACGACACCGGTTAGCTCAACCGGGTCCAGCAGCGGCCGTAGCCCGGCCAGTTCGCTGGTCCCGGTCGGCAACCAGTTGCCGGCAGCCGGCCAGGATGCCGGTGGTGTGGGTGATACCGGCCAGCAGATGCACCCCGGCACCACCGGTGCGGCCGAACGTGCCCCGCAACGATTTCCCGTCGATCGCGATGGCGGCCAGGTCCCTGGCCGGCAGACCCTGGCCAGGACTATGCCGGCCGGCGATCCAGGCATCGACCGCCGCGTCCAGCGCGTCGGCGTCCACCTCGCACAGCGCCCGGCGCAGAGTGGGCTCGCTGGGGGCGACGAACCGGACCCGGCGCGGATCCCACCGCGCCCCATCGTCCGTAACACCCACTGCGGCGCATCGGCCGCCCATTCCCAGATCGCGGTGATCGAGCGGGCGCCGGTGGCGACCGCGACCGCCGCCATGGCCAGCATCGCGGCCAGCGAGTGCCGCACACCCCGGGCGTCTCGCGGGTCACTGATCGCCTCGAAACAATCCCGCAGGTCAGCACCGTACTGAAAGGTCACCGGACCCACACGATCCAGCACAGCGGCGATCGGGGAAGATCCAACGACAGGCACGGCTCTCTCACATGATCGTGTGACTTAGACACTCTCATGATCAACTAGAGACCGTGCCTGCTCTCACACAGGTGAACGACTTTGACGGAACCCTGCCCGGGAGTGGTGGGGGCTATGGTTTTTCGGTCTTGGGCTCGTTAGCGCAGACCGAAGTGTCGCGGGTGCCGTGAAGCTTCGGGTTCAGACCAATTTCCAGCTTCGCAGCGGGATCGCGGCCACCGCGCTGTTCGGCGCCGACCGCCGGTTCGACGTGCTGTCGGCCTCGCCCAAAGCACTGCGAGCCCCGTCGAATCCCCGCGAGACCCTCGAAGTCGGTCACCAGCCTCTCCGACGGCAACACAACTGGCCCATTCGAGCGAATCCGGTGCGAACGGTCCGTTCGCACCGGTCCACCTCTTGAACACCCACCCCAAACCCTCTACCACCGATAGACTGGCCAAGGGCCGTCCCCCCGGGAGCGGTGGGGGATGTTCTGGGTCGGGGGTTGCCGCGAAGCCCTCCCCTGCGTTGCCGCACAGCGAAATACAGCGACCACTTTGACGAAACCCGGCCGGGAGTGCCGGGGATGGGCGGTGGTCGAACTCGACTCGGGCATGGCCAGCAGGGAGACCGTGCCGCGGGTGGCTGAGTGCCACACCGCGGAGCTTCGAGTTCAGACCAATTCCCAGCTCCGCGGCGGAGTCGCGGTGCCATAGAGAGCCTCGGCCTTCGCCGCGTACGCGTTCGAAGCCACGTCCCGGATCACCGGCCGCACATCCGGCGGCATGTTCGCGATCGTGGCCGCGATGATGTCCTCGTCGCCCTCATACATCGCCATCCCGAACCCGACCATGAGCTCCTGCGGGTCGATCTCGGCGATCCCCTCCGCGATCTGCTTGTTCCACTCGTCCATCGTGATGTGTTTCTCCATCAGCGGGACGACTCGTTCCTCCTCGGTGTCCAGGTGCTCCAGCAGCGCGGGCACCAGCCGATCGAGCGCCGCGACCAACGCGTCCCGGGTGTCCTGGCCGAAGTCCGTTCGCCATGCCGCCATTGCTTCGGTGACTTCTTCACCGTATTTCGCGACATTCGCGTGCTGACTTTCCATCAGGGCGACGATGTCCGCGATGTCGTCGGGACAACGCTCCTCCAGCAACGGCCAGACGTGCGTGTCCTCCATGTGGTGATGGTGGTGCAGCGTCGTACCCACTGACGTGATGTGGTCGGCGACAAGCGAGGCGCGGTCATTCGTGGTGGTGTTCATGACCAGGCCGCCGGCGAGCAGGAATTCACGCCGGAACATCCGGTGCACCATCGCCATCTCACGGCCGTCGAAATAGGCAGTCATGCCGTGCAGTGTTGTCCCGTATTCAGCGAATCGCCGCAGGAAACACCGCATCTGGCAAGAGGTCGCCGGTGTCACTGGGCACCCCCGATGGTCTCGGGATGAAGCTGGCGTAAACTATCCGGGTTGTCTCGGCGAGGCCGGGTTCTTCACAGAACCTGGCGTGATCGACGCGGCTGGTTGCCTAGTCGTGTGTCTTCACGCCTGCTTCCGCCGCGGTGACGACCCCACTTTGCCTTTTGTGTTGAAGGAGAGCATCACCGTGTCCGAGGTCCGTCTTGCCGCCGAGTCGCGTACCGAATTCGGCAAGGGCGCCGCGCGCCGTACCCGCCGCGCCGGCAAGATCCCCGCGGTGCTCTACGGCCACGGTTCCGACCCGAAGCACCTGGCTCTGCCGGCGCTCGAGTTCGCCCGTGTCGTCCGTGAGCACGGCCAGAACGCCGTCCTGACGCTGGATGTGGACTCGAAGTCCGAGCTGGCGCTGACCAAGACCGTCACCACGCACCCGATCAAGAACTACATCGAGCACGTGGACCTGCTGCTGGTGCAGCGCGGCGAGAAGGTCAGCGTCGAGGTTCCGGTCGTGCTGACCGGCGACCCGGCCGCGTCCACCCTGGTCACCCAGGACCTGACCGCGATCACCGTCGAGGTCGAGGCGCTGCACATCCCCGAGCAGATCGAGCTGTCGATCGAGGGCGCACAGGCCGGCACCCAGATCACCGCGGCAGACGTGAAGCTGCCGCAGGGCGCCACCCTGGCGACTGACCCCGAGGCCCTGGTCGTCGCGGTCAACCCGGCCCCGACCGCCCAGCAGCTCGAGGGTGACACCGGCGAGGCCCCGGCCGAAGAGGCCACCGAAGAAGAGGCCTGATCCGTCATGGGCGAAGGGCCGGGAACCGTGGTCATTGTCGGCCTCGGCAATCCCGGCCCTCGCTATGCCGCCAACCGGCACAACGTCGGCGCGATGGTGCTCGACGAGCTGGGTGACCGGGTAGGCGGGAAGTTCAAGGCCCACAAGGGTCTTGCCGACGTCCTCGAGGGACGGCTCGGCACCAGGCGCGTTGTGCTGATGAAGCCGCGTTCGTTCATGAACGTCTCCGGCGGACCGGTCGCCGGCGTCGCCAAGTTCTTCAAGGTCGAGCCCGCGGACATCGTCGTGCTCTACGACGAGCTCGACCTGCCGTTCGGCACCGTCCGGCTCAAGCTCGGCGGCGGCGAGAACGGCCACAACGGTCTGCGGTCCATCTCCAAATCCTTGGGCACCAAGGAGTATCACCGCGTCCGGGTCGGCATCGGCCGCCCGCCCGGCCGGATGGACCCGGCCGACTTCGTCCTCAAGGACTTCTCGGTGGTCGAACGCAAAGAGCTGCCGTTCGTCTTCGACCGCGCGGCTGACGCCACCGAAGCCCTGATCAACAACGGCCTCGAAGCCGCACAGAACACCTTCCACGCCCTGAGCTAGAACGCTCGTGAGTGTTTCGGCCGGTTAGAACCGGCCGAAACACTCACGAGGGTTTTACTTGGCTTCGTTCTTGCGGATGCTTTCCGCGAGCTGCTCCCCCGCCGCGGCCCGGCGGAGCTTCCCGGACGGCGTCTTGGGCAGCGAGCCCGGCGGCAGCACGAGCACCGCGACCGGCCGTGCCTCCACCGCGTCGAACACGCGGGCGGCGACTTCCTTACGCAGCCTGGCTTCCTCTTCCGAGTCACCGGCCAATTTGGACTCGACGACGACCGCGAAGCGTTCACGCCTGCTGCCCGCGTCGAGCCGGACCGCGACCGCGTTGCCCGCGCGGACACCGTCGACGCCGGTCGCGGCGCGCTCGATGTCGGTCGGGTAGATGTTCCGGCCGCCGAGGATGATCACGTCCTTTTCCCGGCCGCACACCACGATCTCGCCGTCGATGGTGTACCCGATGTCCCCTGTGGACATCCAGCCTTCGTCGTCCTGAATGAACCTCGGGCCGTCCACGGTCAGGTAGCCGGGCGTTACCGACGAGCCGCGCAGCTGGATCTCGCCGACCTCACGGTTGCCCCGGATCTCGCCGTCGGGCGTGATGATCCGTGCCTCGATGCCCGGCAAAGGCTTGCCCAGCACGGCAAACGACCGCACATCATCGGCAGGCTCGACCGGCACAGCGAGACGGTCGACCTCCAGCGCGTGCGGGTCGATGTAGTCCAAAGTCAAACCGGTGAACAGCGGCGCGAACGACACCGCCAGTGTGCACTCCGCCATTCCGTACGCCGGAAACACGCACTCCGCGGGCATGTTGAACCGCGCGCCCGCGTCGGTGAATCCCTTGACAGCGCTCGCATCGATCGGTTCGGCGCCGTTGAGGGCCAACCGCAACGTCGAAAGGTCGTAGTCACCGTCGTTCGCGTTGCCCATCCGGCGGCCGACCATGGCGTACGCGAAGTTCGGCGCGGCCGTGATGGTCGCGCGGTAGCGGCTGATCAGGTCCATCCACAGCAAAGGCGCGCGCAGGAAGTCAGCGGGCGTGACCTTCACCAGGTCGATGCCCAATGTCATCGGCGTGGTCAGGAAGCCGACCATGCCCATGTCGTGAAACAGCGGTAGCCACGACACCATCGTGTCGTTTTCCCAGTCCAGCGCGGCTTTCTCGGCCATCGCCTCGATGTTGGAGAACAGGTTGCCGTGCGTGATCCGGACCGCTTTCGGGTCCGCCGTCGAGCCGCTTGTCAGCTGCAGCAACGCATGTACGTCCTCGCCGACCTGAACGGGTTCGGCGATCGGCGAGCCGTCGGTGAGGTCGGTCAGCAACCGGTACGGGATGCTGTGCTGCGTCAGCACCGGCGCGAGCTGGTCGAACGGCGAGCCGAGCAGCACCAGCTTGGAATCGATCATGTCGAGGACCCGCAGCGTGTCCTCCGCCCAGACGGCGAGATCCGTGCGCGGCGTTGGCTGGTGCAGCATCGTCACGCTGCCACCGGACAGCCAGACCGCCTGGATCGCGGGCGCGATCAGCACGGGATCAGCGGCGAGCACAGCGACCGCGCTGTGCGGTACCAGGCCGCCTTCCACCAGCGCGCCCGCCATCACACGAGCTTCCTGGTGTACCTGCGCCCACGTCCGGCGAACGGGATCGCCGGGTTCACCGGTGACGATCCCCTTGACCTGGCCGCGGGTGGCGGCGTTGCCCAGCAGGGCGTCCACGAACCGACTCATAGCGCCCAATCTAATTGGTCCTGGCTGGTTACCATCGACAACAACCCGCTACTCGGCGCTATCCGCGATCTCCAACCAGCGCTCCTCAACCTCGTCCTTCTCCTTGACCAGGTCCCTGAGCTGGGCATCGAGCTCAAGCAGCCGGTCCGGATCGGTGGCCGCCTCGGCGAGCGCGGCGTGCAATTCGGCTTCCTTCTTGGTCAGCTTGTCCAAAGTGCGCTCGAGCCGCGCGAGTTCCTTGCCCGCCGCACGCTGATCGGCCGCGTTGGACTTCGGCTTGGCGGCCTTCGGCGCGGGTGCGACGGCGACCGGGCCGGCCATCGTGGACCGGCGTGACAAGTACTCGTCGATCCCGCCGGGCAGGTGTTTCGCGCGACCGTCACCGAACAGCGCGTATACCTCGTCGCAGACACGTTCGACCAGGTAACGGTCGTGCGAGACGACCACGAGCGTGCCCGGCCACGAGTCGAGCAGGTCTTCCAACTGCTGCAACGTATCGATGTCCAGGTCGTTCGTCGGCTCGTCGAGCAGCAGGACGTTCGGCTCGGCCATGAGCAGCCGCGACAGCTGCAACCGGCGGCGTTCACCACCGGAGAGGTCCGAGACCGGCGTCCACTGCCGGTTGGCCGGGAAGCCGAACTTCTCGGCCAGCTGCGACGCGGACAGTTCCTGCTTGCCCAACGTGACCCGGCGCGCGACCTCCTCGACCGCCTCGAGAACCCGCAGTTCACCGGGCAGGTCGGCGAGTTCCTGGCTGAGGTAGCCGAGCCGGACGGTCTGCCCCTGGATCCGTTTGCCGGTCTCCGGCTCGGTTTCGCCCGCGAGCAGGCGCAGCAACGTCGTCTTGCCCGACCCGTTCACACCGACAAGACCGATCCGGTCACCCGGACCGATCCGCCAGGTGACGTGATCCAGCAGCTGACGGCCCGGCACGCTGAGGCTGGCGTCCTCAAGCTCGATCACGGTCTTGCCCAGCCTGCGCTTGGCGAACGCCATCAGCTCAACGGAATCACGCGGCGGTGGCACGTTCGCAATCAGCGCCTCGGCCGCCTCGATGCGGTAGCGCGGCTTCGACGTCCGTGCGGGCGCACCTCGCCGCAGCCACGCGAGTTCCTTTGCCGCCAGGTTGCGCCGCTTCTCTTCCAGCGTCTCCGCCAACCGCGACCGCTCGGCGCGTGCGAACACCCAGTCCGCGTAACCGCCTTCGTATTGTTCGACGCGCCCGTTCTGCACCTCCCAGGTGCGCGAACAGACGGTGTCCAGGAACCACCGGTCGTGCGTCACGACGACAAGGGCGGTCCGCCTGGCCAGCAGATGATCCGCCAGCCACCGGACGCCCTCGATGTCCAGGTGGTTCGTCGGCTCGTCGAGGATCACCAGGTCAAGGTCCTGGACAAGCGCGGCGGCCAACGCGACCCGCCGCCGTTCACCACCGGACATGCGGTCAAGCGGAGCGTCCAACCCCAGCGCCGAGATGCCGATGCCATCCAGCACCGCCCGCACGCGCGCGTCCGCGGCCCACTCGTGCTCGGCGTTGAACCCCAAGGGATCCAGCACGGCGTTGCGTACGGTCCCGCCCGGCGGCAGGTCCGTGCGCTGCGTCACCACCGCCATCCGCAGGTCCCGCGTTCTGCTGACGCGCCCGCTGTCGGCAGGCTCGATGCCCGCGAGCACCTCCAGCAGCGTCGTCTTGCCGCCGCCGTTCAACCCGACGACCCCGATCCGGTCGCCCTCACCGACACCCAGCGAGACGGCGTCCAGCAACGGCCGGACCCCGTAGGACTTGCTCACCGACTCCAGGTTCACCAGATTCGCCACTGACCTGCGCCTTCTTCATGATCGTGGGACTCACGTGGGATGCACACCCCCACGCTGGTTCCCCTCACTCCAGAGGACACCCTAGTGAGCGCAGAGAAAGCACCCACTCCAGACAACGCAGGCCCGACCATCAGCCTGCAGAGAACAACCGCGATCGAGCCGCACCACGGCGGCACCGTCGTCTACCGCGTGACGCTCAACGGCCGGTGGATCGGCTGGGTTGGCGACGGCCGCCACTGGCGCGGCTGGCGCTACGGGCAACGCCTGTGGTGGGCATGCCACCGCGAGGACGGCGACACCGCCGCACGCTGGCGCAGCGAACTCGTCCACCCCACCCGGGCCTCCGCGGCAGCCGACCTGTACGAGCAGGTGGAGGGCCAGGAGTGACAGCCACTCTCCCCGCGCCGTCGTTCGACACGGTGGTGACCGCCGTACGGGAGGCGTGCGATGCGGCCGACGCCGAGGGACACCCGCGCCCCGGTCGGGCGAAGCTGGCGAAAGCGATCGGCGCCAGCGAGTATCAGGTCCGCCAGGCGCTAACGAGGCTGGACGCCATCGGCGCCAGCGAGCCCGACCAGCTTCCGCCAACAGACCTTTTGCAGGATCCCGCAACTGGTCCCACCAGCCATCTCCTGGGATCGCAGGAAGTGGTTGGAGACGACCAGGCGCCAGCGGGCGCCGAGCCCGCGCCCAACGCGTCGGCGGGTGGCCGGCTGGTGGCGTGGCTCGGGTTCGTGTTCGGCTCGGTCATGTCGATCGCGGCGAACGTGCTCCACACCTGGCTACCCGCCGCCACCCAACCACCAGGCTGGTCACCCGGGATCGCCCCACAGATCGGCGCCGCAGTATGGCCGGTCGGGCTGCTGCTGTCGGTCGAGGTCCTGTCCCGCGTCACCTGGCGACCAGGCTGGTTGTGGGGCCTGGCGAGGTACGGCGGCGCCGGCGCGGTCGCCCTCGGGTCCGCGGTCATCTCCTACGGCCACGTCCGGGAGGTCCTGCTGGCGTGGGGGTACGGCCACCCTGGCGCCGAGGTCGGGCCCCTGGTCCTCGACGGGCTGATGGTGGTGTCCGGGTTCGCCTTGCTGGCGATGGCTGGCGGACACCGCCGAGGATGAGGTACACAGACGAAGGCCCCCGGTTCATCCTTCGAACCGGGGGCCTCGTTTCTGTCGGTCAGCGCTGGTCGCGCAAGCTGGCGATGAACACCGTCATCGCCTTCTCGCTAAACGACAACCGAGCGGACGGGTTCTTGCTGTCACGTACAGCGGCCAAGTCGCCGCGCACCTCGACGCAGTCACCGTTCTGCCCCCCGCTGAACGACGCCTTCTTCCACACCTCCGGCTGGCCCATTGTGGCACCGCCTCTCTTACTCGCCAGGGTTCTGCAACTCCGCTACCAGCCTAGTGAGCAGCGACGACGAGTCCTCCGGTGAGAGCGCAAGCTCTCGCAACCGGACCCACATCCACGCGAAGTGCGCCTTGTCGTCCGGGCCGTCCGGGTACACGGCGCCGTTGTAGACCTCAAGGTAGATGGTTGGATCGCCGAGTTCTCCCGAGAAATGCAATTCGTTGAACGGCGAGATCATCGCCGGGTGTTCGCCAACGCCGAACGGCAGGATCTGAATGGTGATGTTCGGGCGTTTCCCTAATTCCACCAAGTGCAGCAGTTGATCAGCCATCACACGACGGCCACCGACCGGCCGACGCACAACGGACTCGTCGATCACGGCGAGCACCTGCGGCGGCGCGTCGCTGTTCAGCCGTTCCTGGCGCCGACGACGGAGGCCCAGCGAACTGTCTAGCGATTCCTCGTCGACATCCGGCCGAGCGGCCCTCATCACGGCTCTGGTGTAGTCCTCGGTCTGCAACAAACCTGGCACGACCGACGGCTGATAGGTCCGGATTTCCGAAGCGTCGGCCTCTTCGCCGACATATCTTGAGAACCAGTTCGGCACCGTCGGGGCATATTCCACTATCCATCCAGGTTCTTCGGATTCCTCGGCGAGCCGCACAAGGTGATCGAGGTCGGGTTGACCGACGCCGTAGGCCTGGCACAGCAACCGCACACTCCGCGGCAGGATCACCTGCTTGCCGGTCTCGATCCGGCTGATCGTGGCAGCGCTGAGGCTCGAACGCTCCGCGGCCTGCTCGAGCGTGTACCCGGATTCCTTCCGGAGGTCGCGAAGTCGACGCGCCAGCTGGCGACGGCGAGTCTTCGGAACAGCGGTCTCATCGGCCATTCAGACTCCTATCGGGGTCGGGGTCGGGCCCAGTGTGCACGGCAGACACACAGCGTGGAGGATGCATCCCCCGATCGGCTTATGCCTCATGAAAGTTTGCGTGGTGTAAATTTGCACGCACTGGCGGCCCAGCCGCTGGGGCCCGCACCGCCGCGTGATCCTCGCCAGGGTTCTCGGCGGTGACGGGTCAAGAACGCCTTTCGGGGAGGCACGGGATGGCTGAATGGGCCTCCAAAGAACGCATCTACTTCGGCGACCACGTTGGCAACGCCGTCGAAGCCTGGGCAGGCATCGTCACCGTCGGGAAGAGAACCACCCTCGGCATTCAGTTCAGGCCCAACCCGAACGACTGGCCGGACCTGACCTTGGACGACGCCAGCATCACCACGTTCCGAGGTGTCCTCGCACGGTTCCAAGCGGAACTCCTCCAGCAAGGCGGGCGCTGATGTCGAACACCTACGTCGGCACATGGCCTGTCAACGATCCCGAGACGGGCGCGGAACTCTTCAAGGTTGAGTCGCGCGCAGACGGCCAGGTGTCGATCACCTCGACTGAGAGCCCGATGGTCGTGTCGCCTAACGACGCTGACATGTTCCGCATCTTCCTCGGTCTCGCCATAGGCATCGCACGGCAGGCCAAGCCATGAGCGACGAGTTCTTCTGGGGATGGATGACCTGCGTCGGCGTGCTGTTCGTGATCGAACTCGTCGCAATCGCCTACCGCCGCACAGCCCGGTATCGAGAGCATCACCGCGTCCCGCACCGCAAGCTCCGGGCTACGGCTCGGAGGCAGCCCGCGACCGGAGTCCACGCACCATCCCACGTGCCGGTCGCGGGCCCTGAAATTGCTTTGGGCTCCGCTGTCCCGATCAGCGTCGAGCCACCCGCGCCCGAACTCCCGCCGGGCGCGGGCCATGACGGGGACCCCGGTGGATCCGCGCCGTGTGAGTCCCTGCCCGCGCCTGGGCCTTCCACAGTGCGTCACCCAGGCGCGGGCCTCGTTCCCCTGCCCGCCGTCGCGCCGAGCGCTCAACTCGATCCTGCGCTCACGACCGACGGCGGGCAGGGCCACAAACCCCAGGCTGCCACTCCCCTCGCAGATTCCTCGCGCGGCAGCCTGGGCCACAAGCACCGGCCGGTGTCGTTGCCCCCGACCTCGGCACCGACCGGTCCCACGACAAGCCAAGCAACGGCGGAACGCCGGAGTGCAGCATGAGCACCAACTGGACCTGGTGGCTCGCACCCACCCCACCGCAGGGCAAGAAAGTCCACGCGTTCAATCTCGAAGCCGAGACTCCGTACCTCGAAGCCGCCTGCAAGCACACCGTGCAACGCGACCAAATCGAGGAGAACCCGGGCCAGAAGTTGTGGTGCCTCCCGTGTCTGATCGCGGTCGGCGAGCAGATCCCGATCGCCGTCGACAACCGGAGGCGAGGCGGATGACACCGCCCGCCAAACCGCTCAAACGGACCGTGCCCTGCTGGGACGCGCTCGGCAACGCCCGCGAGATCGACGTGCAGCTGCACGGCCGAGTCATCCTGCTCAAACCGCCCCCAGGAGCTCCCGTCGAGCTGTCCGACGACGCCGCGATCCTCCTGGCCTCGACCGTCCTCACCATGATCCTTAAGGCACGCGACACCACGGCGAAGTGAGACCGGAGTGGACGTCGGAGATCTCAAGCAAGCCTTACTCGGGATTCCTGAAGCCCTCTCGGAACTCCCCACGCAAACCGTTTCCCGGGGCTACCACCAGGCCCTCGTGAGCTTCAACGCCCTCATGACCGGCAGCAACAACCCGAACGTGCCTGCCGTGCAGCAACTGTTGACCAAACTGGCAGAGGAGACCTTCTACCTAGAAGGCAGAACCCAAGAGATACGCACGGCAATCAACAACCTCACGGCGTCCATGTGAGAGCACGTAACACCCAATAGATCAAAAAGGACACATCGACCAGCACCTCCGCTCACCGGGAGTACGTCATGCGTACCTACGTCGCGATCGTTGGAATCGTTCTTGGCATCATCGGATTCATCCTTCTGGCCACACCGGTCTCGGTGAACGTCGGCGCGAACTCGTACCCGTGTGGCACAGGCGCATACCGCGATCCCGGGAAGGTTGCGCACGTCGACCTGATGGCCGATCTCAACGCCGGGCCCTACGGGACACCAAGCATGTCGGGGGCTGACCGGTGTGACGACGCGATCGCTGGACGCCGCGGCTGGGCGTTCCCTCTGTTGATCGGTGGCGCGCTGGTCGCCATCGGTGCCGGCGTAGCCACCGCGCAAGCCCGCCGGAAAGCCAAAGACGTAACGCCTGCCTGATCCGAGGCATACGAAAACGGCCCCCTCAGTGTCCGAAGACACGAGGGGGCCTACCTGTGGAACAGCGCGGGGTCAGTACACGACCAGTTGATCCACCTTGCGCACAGGGATCTCCGGGCTGTCGGTGATCTTCAGCCACACATCCCACGTGCCCTTCGTGAGGGTCACGGCACCGCCCGGTCCAACGAGGATCCTCGCTTGGGTTCCGACCCAATCTCCGCTCGTCCACACCGACGGGTCGACGCTGGGTGCAGCGAACGCGAACGCCACCGGATCCGACGTCACGTCCTCCGACGCGGTGACCGAGATCAGTAGGTACTCCTTGGACAGCACCGAGATACGCACCTAAACCTCCAGCCGTCCAGTGGACCAACCTGTCTCGACCCGCCCGGTTGACCAACCGGTGTTGAGCTCTCCTGTGGACCAGTCGGTGCCGAGCCGACCAGTGGTGATGGTGATGTCTCGGTTGGAGTCTTCGCCGCTGCCGACCGGGAGCGCCTCGTCGACTTCGGCCGCGACGCCAACCTGCCGCGCCTTCGCACGGCCAACCGACAATGAGATGTCGGCCTCGATCGCCGGCAAGACGGTAAGGGTCTTCGTGCGGCCCAACGCGACAGCCGTGCTGGTGTCGACCGCTACGCCGATCGCCTTGACCTTGACCCGCCCGACCGGCAGTGCGATGTCCGTCTCCGCTGCGGGATCGATCGGGAGTACGCCGCCGGACGTGACCGGTTGCGCGGTGTCCGTCTCGGTGGCGACGCCGATCGCCCTGGTCTTGACACGGCCGAGTGTGACGCTGCTCGAACTCTCGACCGCCACACCGGACGCGAGGCTCTTGGCTCTGCCGACGGCAACCGCGCTGTCGAGCTCGACAGCGGCGCCAGCGACCAACGCTTTCGCCCGGCCAACCGGAACCGCCGTGCTGATGTCGACGGCTGTGCCGACGGCGAGCGTCTTAACCCGGCCGACTGGGACCGCGACATCCGCTTCGCCCGCAGCGCCGACAGAGAGTGCCTTGGCGCGTCCGACGGCGACCGCGATGTCCTGCTCGACTGATGTCAAAGCGGCCAAGGCCTTGCTGCGACCGACACTGACCGCGGTGTCCTGTTCAGTCGCGACACCAACTGTCTGGGTCTTCTCTCGGCCGAGCGCGACCGCAGTGTCTGTCTCGACCGCAGTACCTACGGCCAGCTCGGTGCTGCTGGCTGCCTTGGATGGAGCGACGCGTCGCCGTCGGACGTACGCGAATGTGGTGTCCGGGGTCCAGAGCGGCACGGCCGGCCTCCTACAGCTCGCGGACCCAGCACGTCCCCGACAGCGTCAGGTCGTCCGCGACCGCGGTCGTCAACCGCACGTACATGGCTGTGTTGGCTTGGGACACCTTCGGTCGCATCGCCTCGGGGAGCACGAGGTTCCAGCCGGCGCGCACGTTGAACGTGTCCGACAGGAGCGTCACCGACGTGCCTGCGGTGGCGACGGTCGCGCCGACCGTTTCGGCACCGAATGACGCCGCACCGTCGGACGGGTCCAACAGTTGCGGTGTCGTTGTTGTGCCGTTCGATGATGTGGTGTTGCCGCGGACGATGGAGATGGCGAGCATCTCGTCCTGCGCGTCCCCAACCTCGGACTTGTTGCCCAGCGTGATGGCGACAATCTCGATGGGTTTGTCGTCCGCGGGGACGAGTTCGAACAGGTCGTAGTCGCCACTTGCCGCGGCGATGGTTTGCTGGTCGAAGCTGACGGTGTAGACGCCACGCGCCATGGGTTTCCTCCGTTACATCTGTAGCAGCGCGCCCATGGGGCGTCGAGGGAACGGGCGGGACACGTCCGCAGCGGCCAACAGTTCCACCGCGACAATCGACGTGGTCTGGCCCGTTGGGGAGGTCTGGCCGACGGTCTTTGATCCCGTCGCGCCGGTTGCCGCGTGGTAGCCGATGTAGCCGGTGTAGTTAGAGGCGTCGTGGAAGTAGTTCAGCTCTCCAGCGCCACCCGCCGTGATGCCCGTGGACCCTGCAGGTGTGCGCCAGGCCCGGCTGCTGCCATCCACTGGGACCCAGTCGGCGTCAGCGACGACCAGAGTGGAGTTTGTGCCGGTCGTCGTCACGGACAGGCTTGGGGCCACGTTAGCGGCGTTGGTTTGCCCGCTGACACCGATCCCCGAGCAGCCGGAGAACTTGGCGACCGTGAAGCCCCACATGAAGTTGTTCCCGCCCCTGACGATCGTGGGGGAGAATGACTGGCTGCTCGTGGCCGGTGCCGTCCACAGCGCGACCCGCGTGCGGCTACTCACGCTAACTTCCTGCCGGAGCGTGTACGTCAGCCCACCACCGGACGGGGCGCCGAGCGTGACCGTGCTGTCCGGTGTCATGCCGACGACCACGAGCATGTCGCCGGCCACCACGTCCACCGCGGTCGCTGTTTGCTTCGACGCCGCAGCAGTGAGGAACGACGCGACCGGGTAGTTCTGGACGAACGTGGGCATCGGCCACCCCGCTTAGGTTGCGCGGGCGAAGTCCGCCACAGTCGCCTTGATCTCGTCACCCTCGGGTGTGATCACCCAGTCCTGTTTGGTCAGCGGGATCAGGTCGGAATCGGTGCCGCCGGTGGTGTCAGGTTCGTAGCAGAACACCAGCGCACCGATCTGGTTCCCCGACGGGGTAAGCCACGACAAGTCACCCATGTCGATGTTCACGCGGTTGTTCGTGTCGTCTACCGTGACCGTCACGACGGTGACAGTCTTTCGGCCGACAGTGGTCTGCTCGTTGGACGCACCGGCCAGGATCGCCGCGAGCGTGTCATAGTCCTCCAGCACGGAGTCGGCTTCAAGGCCGGAGTTCTCCAGCGGGACAACCACAATCGCGTCGTTCGTGGCAGGCAGGCTCGCATAGTGAGCGATCCTGCCCTTCGCGACGTTGAAGACAATGTTGCCCACGGGTCAGCCTTTCGCCGAGCCAGAGCCGACCAGCGAACGCTTCGCTGCGTCGGACACACCGAGTGGAGCCCACACGCCGGCCTGGCTGGCGATCGCGACCACAAGCGACAGAAGCGAGTTCACCCCAGCCTCGCCGACGTTGTACTCGATGCCGGTGGTGAGGGCGTTGAGCCATTCGACCGCGAAACCGTTGACGGCGTTGAGGATCAGCTGCAGGTAGACGCGGAACTTCTGTGCGTCGTACCTCGAGAGCAGGCCGTTGACGATCGGGATGAAGACACCGATCGCCATCGTCAGGAGAGTCTGGGTGTTCATGCGTCGGTCCCTTCGCGGAGAGCGGCTTTCACGGCAGCCTTGGTCTTCTCGGACACGCCGTTGAGGAACATCTGGACCTGAGCGTCGGTCAGGTCGATCTGGGTTGGGTCGTCGCCGATCGCGGCGAGCAACGCGGCCTGGTTGTCGTTGAGCGTTCCGGCGATCGCGTCCAACTTGGTGTTGGTGGTCGCGATGCCGTTCGCGGCCTGCCACGCCGCGAAGTTCGTCCACATGACCCAGTCGCGGGCCTGGATGGTGGTCACCGTTCCGTCTGGTGCGGTGAACGTGAGGTTCTCGGTCCAGGACACGGTGTCCTCCACAGGTAGTTGCCCGGACGCTGCTGTGGCCCGGAATGCGTTCATGTCGATCGTTCGGCCCGGCGCGAAACCGGGATCCCACTTGCCAGTCGCTGATGTCTCGGCGTGGGCACGAGCACGCTGAATGTCGCCGTACCCCAACACATCCGTCACGATGCGAGCCCAGATCGCGGCGGTGCGGTACTGGGCTTGGGTCATGGGCTGGTTGCCGGGGTAGACGATCTCCAGGCCCATCACCCTGCGGTTGAACGTCGTAGTGACCGGAAGCGGCCCCATCGACCGGCCGCCACCAGCACCAGCATGGTTCGCTGGGTGAGCGGCGATCACCGTCACCGACCCGTCGACGTTGCCCGCGTAGTTGCACAGCGGGCCCGCGAGGTCGGGCCGTCCGTTCACGAGGATCGCGGGAGCCATCCCGTACGCGGTCGCGGTGTGGTGGACGATGCAGCCCTCATACGCGCTCGTCTGGCCGTTCCCACGGGATTCCCATCCGGCCCATTCGTGGACGGTGATCCCCGCGGCGCGCAGCCGTGCGTTGATCTCGCGTGCGCGTGCGACGCTCACGTGGCACCTCCTGCGATAAACTGGCCCAGGCGCGTTGCCCTGCGGGCTGGGCGGTTAGGACCGACTGACACCGTCGGCGAGGGAACTGGCGCCGCTCCACTGGAGCGGGACGATGCCGAAGCTCCCCAGCACGCAGGAGAGCGCGTCACTGCCCCTCATCGATGCTCTGTACGGACAGCGGGTTGTCGGCGACATCCTGCTCAGGGTCGAAGTCAGCGCGCAGATACGGCGCGTCCGCCTCGCGGTCGAGCTGGCCGACGACAAGGATCGACCCGTCGTCCTGGTCTTCCCGAGTGATCACGACGTCCGGCCCGAACTCGCCGCCGTCTGTCGGTGATGCGATGCTCGACAGGTGGTCGACGACATGCACGACGGTCACGTCGAACGCGTCCCGTCCCGCGCCCGCCGGGACCTTCCTTTGATAGATCAGCATCCAGCACCTCCTGGCGGGAACAGCGCGGTGGACACGTTCCAGTCGATGTCGCCCGTGGCGCCGGCCAACGGGCGTTTGCCGTACTGATGGGCGATCATCCTGGGGTGCTTGAACTTCGGGTTGCCGGGCGTGGCGCCTGTGTACTTGCCGGAGTCCGCAACCCATAGATGCACGTTCGGGTCAGCCTCGATCGGCGCGAGTTCCAACTCAACACCGAACATGCTGCCCATCGAGTACACGACGAAGTTCCGGCGCCCAGTCGCCAAACGCAGCAAGCGGATGTACTCCATGCACCACGCGCCACCACCGCGAATGTGTTCCTCGTAGTCCACAGCGATCGGCAGCATCACGGCAGGCAGTTCCGGGTAGATGTCCACCCACTGTTCCATGAAGTGTCTGGCGTGCTCGGCTGGTCCGCCGTCGTCGGGGAAGACGCGTTGGTAGAGGCCAACAAGAATGTTGTTACGGCGGGCGCCAAGCAGGTTGTTCCGCAGCTGATCGTCTGGGCTGTTGACGCCACGGCACGATTGGATCCACGCGAACTTCATCCCAGTCGTGGCTGACTTGTCCCAGTCGATCTCCCCGTTGAAACGGGAGAAGTCCCTACCTTCCAGACCGATCATCTCGCGGTCTCCGGGCACAAGTCGCGCGGCGCCGGCGGGTACGGGTTGTCCTTCTGAGACGCCTTCACCTTCTCCCGCGCCTCAAGGTACTGGTTCAGCTGCTTCTCGAACCGGACGCGAACCTCAGGACCGGGTGCCTGAAAACCGGACTGGACGATCTTCCATAGTTCGTCCTGGGCTTCATCCTTCTCCTTGCTCGCCTGAGTCCGTGCGTCGATCGCATCCGCGAACCCTGTGCTGTACGCCAACTGGCAGCGCGACAGCTCCTCCTGACGTGCGTTCAGGAAGTAGCCCTGCAGCGCGGTCGCCAACCCGAGCGCGAGCACTACGGCGACGATGATGTGGTCGAACCTTGGCCGCCAACGGCGGCGGTCACTGGCCACGGCGGATCCTTCCTTTCGGCAGAGGTTCGTGCCGACCATGAAGCCGACGAAGCCCCCGGCGGCCGACCAGGCGATGGCCTGTGTGAGGTAGGTGATGGTGTTCACGGGGCACCATCTCCGCCGTTCTTGGATCCGCGGATCATCTTGCGCACAGCGGGGAACAAGGCCCCGAGGATCATCATGAAGATGGCGTTGACTGACGGTTCGGTCTCGGCGATCCCGAGATATCCGATGGTCAGGTTGGTTGCCCACGCGACAGCGACCAGGACGACCAGTCCAATGAGCAGCGACTTTGGCAAGCGGGACCTCCGGTTGCGATGAAGGGCCCCCGACGGCCGACTGTCTACAGTTGACTAGCTTCCCCGCAGGGTCACGCCGAGCACTTGCGACGCGACGTTCCCAGTGCCCGACGCTTGGACCGTGAGGTCGACGCCGAGCCACTGTGAGTTGATGAGCGTGTGAATGTCGAATGGGCCCCGGTTCGCCACCGTGAGACCTGTTTCTGACCAGGTTCCGACGGTGGTGTTGTTGACCTTCAACCGGTAGGTGGACGAGTTCGATCCCGTCGCCTGCCCCCACACGCCGTCGATGCCGATGTACCCGTGATGTAGTTGAGGGATCCTGCCGCTCCACAGCGTGGTCTCGGATGTCACGCTCGACACCGGAAGGTTCATGTACGAGTACACACTGGACGCGGCCATCGAGAACCGCGGATACAGGGGGATGGACAGCCACGGGTTGGCCATCCCGTACCCAGAGGCGGCGTCGTCGGAGAATAGGATGTTCCCTTGCCGGTCATACAAGGCGAAGTACTGTTCCCCGTTTGGCTCGTACACGCCGGTGCGCATGACGACACTGCCGTTGTGGCGGTGGACCTCAACAACGGATTTGTCCTCGATTGGGCCAGTGCCAACGTAGAACACGTCGAACCCGAATCCGGACTCAACCCTGAAAGAACCGCCGGAGTGGACCCGCAAACCGCCAGCACCGATGGCCGCGGAGTACAACGTCCTTCTTTGCAGTTCCTCAAAGTCGCGCTGCAACTTCGCGACGTCCTGCTCAAGACGTTCGGTACTGTGAGGCGCCGGGCCGTTGGGGACCGTCATTCGACCTCCCCGAGCACTTGGAGTGCGATCTTGGCCGTGTCACGCGTGTCGTTGGAAACGTTGAGGATCCGCACCGCGTACAGGCCGTCCCGGATGCGTCGATGCCCTCTCATCTGAAAGATCGCGGTGTCGCCGACAGAGAACTCGCCGAGCGGCGGCGAGCCTGTCTCTTCGCCGAGCCCGTTGGTGCCGTCGACGCGGATCACCGCCGACCATGTTGTGATCGGTTTCTGGTAAGTGCTCACCGCTGCGGCGGCCCAGCTGTCCAGTGTGGCCTGTTCGGTGGCGGAGGTGTGCTGGCTGCCAACGTCTTCGAGTAGTGGCCAGCCGAAGTCTTCAGCGTAGCTCGGTTCGGACGCGTACCCGAGCAGCAGATCCCGCTCCATTCCGGCGCCGCGTTCGAACCGGTTGTGGGTCTGCTGTGATCCGTCGCGCGTGACGTTGACCTTGACGAGCGCGCCGCCGTACTCCCACTTGTGCAGGTTGTCGAGGTTGCCGATCCGGCCGCCGGCGGCCGGTGTGCCGATCCGGTGGAACCACTCGACGAACTGATGCGTCTCGTCGACGTACCGTGGACGGAACTCCATCTCGGGGCCGAGTTCGACCTGTGTGAGTTGCATCAGCCGCTCGCCGACATAGGCCAGGTCGTAGCCCGGGTATTCACGTTCGGACGACCCCGCGATGTCGTCCGGCAGCACAATCGGTAGGGCGCCGTTGGTGCGGTCCATCGAGATCTCGACGAGCCGCTTGCCGATGGTGTGCAGGCTCAGGTTCTGGTTTGCCGCCGGGATCGGCGTCCCTTTGGGACTGGTCGGGCCGGGCCCGAACACGACGTCTGCAGCCGGTTCCTTGATGGTTGTGCCATTGACGTCGCCAGTGACGAGCAACCGCTTGCGTGTCAGGTAGTCCCAAAGGCCACCACCTGAAACATCGGTGGCCGCTAGGTTGTCATCGTCGTTGTAGTTCTCGCCGACGAGCGGCCCCATCTGCGCGATGAAGTTCCCGCGCGCGACACCAATAGTGAAGCGCCATGGATCGCTGAACTCCTCGATGTCCTGGGTCGACAAGGAAGAGCCGTCTATTGGGAGCCTTACGCCCCAACCGCCCGCGATGTTGATGCCGTACTCGTACCGCGGTGAGTCGAGGTACGGCAGGTCGTCCTCGACAACACGACCCGTGCGCGTGTCGGCAACGATCACTCGCCAAGGTATTTCCGCCATCAGTCAGACCGGGATGATCTTGACGTTGAAACCGTACTGGCCGCCAGACGTCACACCGATGTCGAGCGGCTCGGCGTACACCTTGCACAGCAGCCGGAACGTGTGTGACGCGCCAGCTGTGAACACCGGTGAGGTGTCACCCACCGCCCACGCGTACTTCGAGTCGCTGCCTGTACCCGGCAACTTAGACAAGCCTCTCGCGCACACGTTGGTGTCGATGCCTGTGCTGTCGCCGGTGACCTGACAGCCAATCAGTGCGCCCTGTGTCGTGGAAGTGAACTCAAACCCTCCGCTGGCCTCGACCTGGTAATCGAATCCCAAGTCAGGCACTACCACGCTCGCGATCGTCTGGGTGGCACCGTCGACTACCAAGCCGCTGAATGACTGCGATGGCCTGTTGAGCGCGATTGTCTGGGTGCCGTGCCATTTGCTGTCCGTCGCCGACCAACGGTCCACGAGCTCGTCCACAGGCGAGATGGCAGTGATGCTCGACCCAGGTTGCCGCAAGCGAAGCTCGCCGTGATACCCGCCGGCATCGGAGAGTGCGTCACCGGCCAAGAGAGCGCGGACACCACCGTGGATGGTGGTGGACTTCCGTACGTCGGTGATGGGAGTGGAACCTGATCCGATCTGGTCGCCGGGTGCCCCAGCAGCGCGCAAGATGCGGTGGATCTCGATCGCGTCCGTTGGGATGCTCGGCAGCGAGGGGGACCCGGCCGGGTCGCCGTACACCACGACCACGTACGGGCCGTGAGCCGAGTCGCCGGGGAACGCGGCTTTGTCGTACCCCATCAGGCAAACGCGGTCCCAGCGGGGGTTGCTGCCGTTGGCCGCGTTCATCACGAAGTTCAGGTCCTGTGTCAGCGACAGCAGGTAGTAGCCCTCGCCCGTGCGCGGGACAATGGCCTGTCCCGCTTTCAATGTGACTGTCGTCGAGGGGGATCCCTGTCCCACGAGTCGAAGGTCTGTCCACACTCCACCCGAGTAGGTGGTCGGGATCACGCCGGTTCGCCGGGTGAAAGGACCACCGTTCGCAGCGGTGATCGCGTTGATCAGGCCTTGGCGGATGTCTCGGGCGTTGTTCCGGCCCGCCGTATATGAGCCGCCGCCCGCGTCATCCAGCAACGGGATGAGGTCGCCGTTGGTGATCGCGGCGGCGTTGACCGTGGTAGGCATGCCCCTCCCTCACATCGCGGCGTCGCGCCACTGCGCGGACGCCTCAGAAGCCGTGAACGTGTCGGCCTGGAAGATGACGTCGACCGTCTCGGAAGGACCGAGCTTGAAGAAGTCGGTACGGACCATCTGCGACTTGCGGTTCTGGCCCGGCATGCCCGTTGGTCCAAGCCTCACTGCTCCTGAACCCGTGTCGATGGTGAGCGTCTGTCCCGTATCGACAGTGCCGCCCCACCACAGGACTTGCTGACTGGTTAGGTTCGTCAGCCGCGGATTCGTGACAGGACCGTTGATGACGAACAGGATCGGCGTGTGCGCCGACCACGCGTTGCTCAACGTCATGACGCCGGTCGACCCGCCGGCCGATTGCCACACGACCCCGGTCGACCCGGCCGGGCCGTTCCACTGCACGCCGGTCGACCCAGCGGAACCGTTCCACTGCACGCCACCAGGAGCAGGCGACGCGAGCGGGGTGCTCGCAGTCTTCAAGGCAGCCGAGTACTTCCGGGGATCCGGTGCCACCAGCTGCAGCTGGTAGACCCATTCCAAGTTGTTGACACGGTTGACTTGTGGCTTGGTCGCCGCCCGCTTGACGGCGCATTGCCGTGTCCAGGAAGGTTCGGTCACCGTCAGGGTTTCCAACACGCCGGACGTGAGCAGCGCGTTGAACTTGTCGTTCGCAGCATCCGACAAGGCACGTGTGGGCGCGGACACCAGACCTTCGAGCGCGATCACTCGTGATTCGCTGTAGTCCTGGCTGTCGTAGACACCATCAGCGACTGGGCGGTTCGCTTGCTGCAGCCTTCTGCCCGGCGAGTTGTACCAGCCATCGACGGCGTCGCCCTGCCACTCGACGCCGTCGCTGTCGACGAATGGGAACGCCCCTAACGTGATCCCGCCGACGGTGAACGTGGTGTCCAGCGGGGTCGGCATCAGCGGCCTCCCGTCTTGGCCATCCACGCCATTTGCTGCGATGCCTGCGTCGCGTAGGCGGCCTCGTCCATCGGCCCCGAGAAGTAGTTGTTCTGCTCGATCTTCGTGCCGCTGCTGGCGTTAAGCCCGGCCATGATCGACTCGGTCTGCTTTGCTGTGGCGACATACCCAGACCGATCCGGGAAGATGAGTTCCGGGCCACCGTCGTTCACGATGTACGGGTTGTTCGCCACGATCGGGCCACCGACCCTCTTGAGCTTGGTGTCCGACACAGCAGGCAGACCGCGCTCCACCCTGACCCGCATGGTGATCTGTGCCCGTGCCTGCGCCTCTGCCAGCTCCTGCTGCACCCTGGCGATCTCCCGCAACGCGGCTGCGTTCTCAGCGGTGATCTTGATGTCCTTCAGGCCCGGTACCTGGATGATCGCGTTGCCGAACTCGTCCACCTTGACCTTGGCGCCGATCGCCTGGAGCTCGGCCGCGCCGAGGCCACCGACGAGTTTCTGCAGCGACGCCGGGGCGTTGTTACCTGCCGCTGACGCCATGCGAAGGATCTCGTTGGCGTATGCGGCGTTCGCGGCGCTCGCTTGATCCGACGAGGACTTCCCGGCGTTGTCGGCGATTGCCTTCTGTCGAGCGGCCTCGGCGGCACGGAGATAGCTGGCCTCAAGGTTCAACCCGGCCTGCGTTGCTTCGTTGCTAGCCAGGCCATGGGTTTTGACCGCATCGGCGTACGCCTTCTCAGCATCCGTGATCGCTGCCCGGGATTGACGCAACTGCAGGTCGGCGTTGGCTGACGCGAGTGCTTGAGACGCGAGGTCATACAGCGCCTGCTCGTGGCTCTTGGTGGCTCTCGCGGCGGCTATCTGCTGTCGCTCCAACATGGCCGTTTCGGCAACGAGAACCTTCTGCGCGCTGATCGCCTGTGACGACGTCGGACCGAACTGTTGGACCGCACTGTTGTAGTCCGTCTGCGCTTGGGAAACCCGGGCCTGAGCCAAACCGACCGGCCCAAGTTCGGCCTGATACCGGAGCAGCTCCTGCTTGGCACCGTCGATCTGCGCCTGTGCGTCTGACATCTTGCGCCGTAGTTCTTCGGTCTTCGCCGCGGCGACACCGCTACGGTCCGAATAGGTCGGTGTCGTGTCCGCCAGGCCCTTCATCGCGGTCTTGGCGCTCTCGACTTGTCGCCGCAGTTCTTCCAGCCGTTTGGCAGAGTTCTGCGCGGCAGTACCACCGACGGCGAGGCCGCGACCGATGTCCTCCGCGGCCTTCTTGAGATCCTCCGCCCGTTGAGCGGCGACACCCCAGATCGCGCCGACCGCGGCGAACCCGAGGCCGACGACCGGCAGTACACTGCCGACCTTGGCCATGGCGTTACCCATCTTGGATCCCGCCACTGCGACCTTCTCGCCAGCGTTCGCCGAACCGGTGATCCGCTCGGTCATGACGCCTGCCGACAACGAGACGTTGTCGATCCTCTTCGTCATACCGCCGAGCGCGTCGGCGACCGCGGACGGCTTGAGCGCACCGAGCGCCGCTCCTACCGTCGAGATGGTCGTGCCAAACACCCGCCAGGCAAGCGTTCCAGCGATGACCAGACCGGCCACGACCCCCAGCGGACCGGACAAGGCACCGACGAAGTTCACCAGGCCGGCGAGCGCCTCGGCAGCGACCTTGAGAGCGGCACCGAAGATCTGGAGAGCAGGACCGGCGATAGCGCCGACGACGCTCGCCGCTGTGCGTATGCCAGAGGCCAGTTCGTCCGCGTTGTCCGCGATCGCCTGCATCACGATGCTGGCCGCCTGCAGAGCGACCATGAGGATCCCGCCCGCTGCCTGCGCGAGTTGCAGCAGCGCAGGCAATACGCTCAACGCGGCCTGCGCCAGTGCCTTCAGCGTCGGGACACCGTCCGCCTTGAACGTGTCCCACGCCTCGCCAGCCGAGTCCTTCAACTGGTTGAACACACGCCGGGCATCGTCGCCGAACTCGCGCTTGAGGCTGGTGCCGAAGATCTTCGCCGCATCGATCCCCTTGGCCAGACCGTTGGCGAACTTCTCCGCGAACTCCTTGCCCTTGTCAGACGCCGCAAGCTCACCAAGCGCACCGACAACGTTCTTCGCCTCGTCGAAGATCGGCTTGAACCCGGTGGCCGCGAGAATCCGGGCGTTGTCCTTGAGCGAGGACCACTGGCCGGCCAGCGTCTTGGACTGGGCAGCCATCGCGCCGCCGTAGTCCTGGTTCATCTGGTCGAACAACTTCGGCAGCACGTCCGCCGACAGGAGCTTGCCCTGCTCGGACATCTTCTGCAGCTCCGGCACCGTCTTGCCGGTCGCCTTCGACAACAGGTTCCAGACCGGGATCCCGGCCTCGACCATCTGCAGCAGCTCGTCGCCCTGTAGCTTGCCCTTGCCCATCGCCTGGACGGTGGCGATCATGACCCGGTTGAACGCGTCTTGGTTCAGTCCCAACGCACCGGCGGCGTTGCCGAGTGCGGACATGGTGGGGATGACCTTGTCCGCGGCGAGGCCGACACCGAGCAGTGACCGGGCGTTGTCGATCAGACCGGGCAGTTCGAACGGTGTCTGTGCTGCGAACTTGGTCAGGTTCTCAAGGAACGCTTGCGCCTTCTCGCCGCTGCCCAGCAGCGTGGAGAACGCGACTTGCGCCTGCTCCTTCATCGAGTTGAACTCGATGCCGATCTTCGCAGCGGCGCCGGTGAGCACCGCCGCTGTCGCCGCTGCGGCCTTGAACGCTGAGCCCGCGAACCCTACGAAGCCGCGTAGTGCGGCGCGTGCGCCGTTCTCGTCGACCTCGACGGCGATGTAGCCGCGGCCGATCTCGACCCCACGCGCCACGGCTCACCCCCAGTTAGGTTTCCGTTGGTGCGTCTCCAATGCCGAGAGCGGCGAACCACGCCTTGGCGCCCTTGGGTTTTCGTGCGGCTTGCCCCGGGCGGGGAAGCCAGTTCGGTTCCGAGCCGCGGCTTTGCGGATCAGCCTGCATCCACATCAGTGCTTCGATCTTGTCCGCGACTGTCGCGACGAGATGGTCCGTTGTGGACCAGTGGTCGCCGGGCAGTTGCTCGATCGGTGTCGCCTGGACGCCTTCCTTTTCCAGGCGACGACGTACCACCGCGTGGAACCGGGACGATCCCGGTAGGCCAGTGATCAGAACCCGGAATCGACGGATGGTCAGCTGACTGGTGTAGAGGTCACCGAGGTCGATCCCGATGGTGAGCAGGTCGTACTCGATAGCCTCCCGAATCTCCTTGTCGTCAAGGAGCCTCAGGAGGCCGAGGATTCCCCCGGTTCGGCGCCGTGCAGTGCCTCGGTGAACGCACCCCAAAAGCTCTGAAGAGTCTCAGTGTCATCGAACAGGCGCGGCGCCACGTCGACGACGGCGGCGAGCTGATCCTGGCCGATCGCCGCTTCGAACACATCCAATGCGGCGTTCACCCGCGTCATGATCGGTAGTGCTTCGTTGCCGACCCGGCGAAGCGCGAATGCACCGCGACCGTACTCGATCGCCACCGGGTCAACGAGGATCTCGATCCCTCGCCACGTGAACGGGAGGACCCCGTTCCTCGCCTCGGCTTCGACGGCGTTCTCGGCCACCGGTTTGACCGATGGCGACTTCCGTTTGGTCGCTGCCTTCTTCTTGGGTGCGCTGCTGACAGGCATGTGCGGCTCTCTTTCGTGCGGCTTGTGCGGCAAGGAGAGACCGGGGCGCGCCGGCCGCACAGCGGACGCGCCCCGGGGATCAGGCAGCGAGGCCCGGGTGGTTGCCGACCACGTAGTACAGCGGGTCAGTGGTGTTGACGGCCTCGAAGTTCAGCGTGAACTGGGCGTTGAACGTGTCGGTCGGTCCGGCCTTGAACGCGCCGATCGACGCGATGGTGCAGCGCGGCACGTACCACCAGACCTTGTAGCCCGGGTCGAGGTCGTAGATCTCCAACAGGATCGCCTTCGGCGGGTTGCCGCCGCTGGCTGGGATCGCGCCCGAGTATGAGCCGTTCGCCCCGGCGGTCCACACCGTGCCCGGCTCCTGCAGGCCCCATGTCCTGCGGTTGAACTCGCGGCAGCTGAATTTCACGCTGCGCACCTTGGAGTTCATGCTGGTCCGGAGGATGGTTCCGTTGGCCTGCCACGCGGTGATGTTCGTGGTGTTGATGTCGAAACCGAACTCGGGTGTGTCGTCCTCGTGCAGGTAGCCGAGGTTCGCGGCCGTCCACGCGCCCGGCAGCACCGCAGCGGCGATGTCGAACGAGCCCGACGGAGGGATCGTGAACGGTGGGGTCGTCCCGTACGGGGCGATCATGGCGTCGCCGATCTTGCCGATCAGCAGATTGGCTGTGCTCGGAGGCATAGCGATTCTCCTTGTTTACCAGGGAAATGCCGATCGTCCTGACCGGACTTCTAGAGGGGGCGGTAGGTGACGACCGCGGGAATGTTCCAGCGCTCAGCAGTCGTCACATCCGGGAGCGGAAACGGCTCGGTCACCTCCACATCGACAACCCCGCCGTTGGCGGTGGATTTGCCGATGAGCGACTGGACGATCGCCGCGACGGTGCGTGCGTTCTGCTCGGCCTGGTCCACAGTGGCCGCGTACGACTGGATGTCGAACGCGGTCTGCCCCACGCGGATCGGGACCGGCCGCGACCCGGCACCCGGCACGGCGCGCACCTGTAGCCGCGGCAGGCCTTTCGGGAAGTCCTCTGGCAGTTCCGAACTGACCTTGCCGGAGAGGGTCACTGGCAGCGACGGGTGCGCCGAGAGCAGGTCGATCAGCAGTTGCGTCGGATCCGGCATCACGACGACTGGCCACTGCGTCACCGTCTACCGCCTGCGGATCGCGCGCCGGCCGGGAGCCTGAGCGCGCATCTTCGACGTGCCCCACTCCAAGTACACCCACGCCGACTCGGGATCGCGTGAGGAGTCTGCGGCGACCGTGACCTCGAAGCCTTGCTGCTCCACGTCGATCGACCGGTCCGTAGCGCCGGTGATGTCGTTGATGTTGCCGCGCCACGCGTCGGCGATCTTCTCGGCCTGCCGCTTCTTCTGCGCTTGCGACTGCGGGCCACGCAGGATGGCCTCGATCGCGCCCGGGTTGATCTCGAAACGTGAACTGGTCACGACGCGACACCTCCCGAGTAGGTGGTGAGCGTGCACTGCAGGTGATGCGCCGCGCCGACTCGCGGAGACTCGACCGGGTACACGGCGGTCACTTCAAATACTTCAGTCCCGACGCGGACTCGGTCTTTGTCGGAGATCACTGCGTCGGCGGGAAGGTACAGCTTCCATTGGCCGATTGAGAGGTCACGACCGTCGCTGTCCTCGGTTCCGGTGACGAGTTGCAGGCGGCACGGGTACGTCGCCGTCGGTGTCGCTGGCCACTGGTCCTGTTGGTTCCGGTGCCGATCCGTCGTCTTCGTTGGTCGGAAGATCTCCGCCGCCTGCGTCAACAGCCGTGTCAGCATCAGCCACCTCCTCAGGCGGTTGTGACAGATGCCCCTCGGCCAGCAGCGCCGCGCGCTCGACCGGACCGCACGGCGGGAACGGCTGACCGTCGAATTTGGACCAGACCGTGTGTTGAGACACGGTTACCTCCAACTGTTGCCGACACCGACCGTGCTGGACCGGCCGACGCGGTAGCGAGCCTTCAACGCCTCGACCGTGAGGCCAAGGTGACTGCCCGGCTCGATGTCGGCGTAGGTGATCGAGTAGTCGCCGATTTGTTCGCTGCGAACGGGGACGTCGCCGTTCATGGCCGCGTTCACCAGCAGAACGGTCGCGAGCTTGGCGTCGTCCGGAACAGTGGCATAGCCATGTGTGCAGGTGATCGTCAAGGTCGGTGGCGGCGTCAAGATGGCGCCCGTGTTGAGCGGGAACCATCCACAGGCCCGGTAGATCCGGCCGTTGACCGCGGTCCAGTCCGTGAGGGCGGAACCGTTGAGCAACACAGAAGCGACCGAGATGACCGGCTGCTGCGGCAGCGTCACCCACTCGTCGTACGGGTTGATGACCAGCTTGAACGTGCTGGTCGCCCGCGAGAACACTTGGCCCGTTTCTTCGCGGATCACCGCGCTCGCCGCAGCAAGCATCAGCTGCGCCTGGTTGGTTTCGGCCGCGTCCAACGACCGTTTCAGGTAGGCCTCGAGGTCGGCCACGACCGCCAAGGTTGGAAAGCTCATGGCCGACCTCCTGCCCGTTGACTACTACTCAGAGGGCGATGATCAGGTTCGTGATCTTGCCGTGCGCGCGCTCGTTGCCGTACGCCAAGCCGACCTCGCCGTAGATCTGTGCCTTGTCCTGAGCGCCGGTCTTCGCCAGCGGCTCGACGAACATGTGCCCCTTGCTGGGCACCTCCAGGAACACCGGCATGCACTGCTCGAGCGACGCCACCGCGATCGTTCCCTGCGGCATGTGCCGGTCCAGCATGACGTTCAGCGTGCCGAAGTCGGTTTCGATGGTCGTCACGTTGACGCCGCCGACGTTCCGGTTCGACTCCTGGTAGTTGGAGTCGGTGATGAACGCCTTCGTCAGGCCTCGCTTACCGACCGAGTTGGTGACGAGCGTGGCGGTCTCCGACTCCTGGATACCACCGTTGTCGTACACCATCTGCAGCAGGTCGACCGCCCGGTCCTTGGTGATTACGTTCAGCTTGGTCACGTTCGCCGTGCCGTCACCGCCGGTGAGGTCGATCGCCGCGCCGCCCTTGGTGGCTGCCACCTTGAACGTGTTCGTCGTGGTGGTCACGACGTAGTAGACGGTGCCTGCGGTGACGCCGGTGGTGGTCACGATGGTGTCGAGCACCACCTGGTCGTTGGCGACCAAGCCGTGCGAGGAGATGGTGAAGGTGTCGTTCGTGGCCGACGTGGTGGCCGAGCCGAGCGCGGTGCCACCGTTGACCACGTTCGTCGTGATCGCCTGCAACAGCCCGCGGGTCTTGCGAGCCGTGGTGTTGTCGACCGGCTTCTGGTACGTGCCCTGCAGGAACGAGTAGTTGACGTCACGAGCGACCTGCTTGAGCATCTGCTCGACCTGCCAGTCCAGTTCGGACGACACCGGGTTGCGCTCGGCGTTGTTGCTACCGGACTTCTGCTGAGTCGCGGCCTGCTTGGTGTACGTGACACCCAGGGCTTCCTGGTGGATCTGGCAGACGTTCGTGACGTTCGCCCGGACCCGGTTCTGGATGGACGGGGCGTCCGCACCTTCGAGCGCGGTGTTCTGGCCCGCGGCCCGCAGATCGTAAGTCTGCCATTCGAACTCGGTCGACTCGGTCTGACCGCCGCCGGTGAGACCACCGATCGCGGACAGGAACGGCGTGTCGGCCGGGGTCAGCCCGATCAGTTCGCCGGTGTAGTTGGGCAGATTGTAGGTCGTGCCCAGCGCGGTGATACCAGCCATCGCTGGTGTCTCCTTTCATCTCAGGGCACGAGGGCCCTACTACTGCTTCGACGCCTGCTCGGCGAGAAGCTGGTTCTTCAGGGAGATCGCGAGCCGGTGGTTCCCGGCCTTCTGCGCCTCGGCGATCTGCTCGCTGAGGGATTTCTTGCCGCCGTTGCGCGGCCCGCCGTCGTGCGACCCGAACTTCGTTGCCTGCTTGGCCGCCAGGTGAGGCTTCTTCGTCAGCAGGTCGCTGATCGCGTCGGCGAGCTCGTCGGGATCGACGTTGCCGTGCTCGTCCACTTCGAACTCGTCGGCGTTGATGAACACCGAAGCGTCGGCCGGGTCGGCGAGCTTCCCGGCGGCAGCCGCCTTGAGCTCGGCGAGCACGATGCGACGGTTGGCCTTCGCGTCAGCCGTGCGCTGTGCGTCCGCCCGGATCTGGTCGACGTCGACATCGCCGTCGGCACTGTCGTCGGTTGTTTTCTTGCCGGGCAGTTCGAGCTGGCCGTCCTTGAGCATCGCCCGGACCTGATCCGGTGTCTTGCCCAGCGCGGTGGCGAGCAGGTTCACAGTCTCGCGGAGCTGCTTCCGGGCGGCGTTGCGCTCACCCTTCATCGCGTCCAGGGCCCGCTTGCCCTTGTCGCCAAGGTCCTCGGCGCCGTCGTCGGCGTCGGTGTCGGTGTCGGTTTCGGTCTCCTCGACTTCAGTTTCTTCAGTCGAGGTGTCGTCGATCTGGTCGTCGTTGTCCACTGTGGTGCTCCCATTGCGGGAAAGTCCGATCCCCTTGCGGAATCGGGGGTCTTAGGCGGCCGTGGGCACGCGCAGAACATCGGCCGCGATCCGCGCCAACGGGTGCGGACCTTCGGACTGGCCGTCCGTCAGGTAGCCGTTGCGGCCCAACTGGCGCAGCAACTCGGCACGGTCCCAACCGAACTCGCGACCGAGCGCGTAGATCTGCTCCGGCATCAACCGTGGCTTGCGCGTCCGCTGATACCGCGATGACGGGGTTTTCTCGAACTCACCGCCGAGCGCGCGTTGGACGTAGCCATACCAGCCGCGCTTGGAGACACCCTCGGTCGTGGTGAGCACCTGCCGGCCACCGATCGACGCCGTGGCGACGCCGCGGCGGGCGTTCACCACCTGGCCGAGGTTCGCGCCGTCACGGATCGCCTGCGCACCGTCCGCTCCGAACACCCGATCCTGCTCTCTGGCCGGTAGTGACTCGAAGTAGGCCTTGCCGTCGAATGCCATCGACCGGTCCGCCTTGCTCACCGGCACGTGCCGACAGTCGCACTGCGGATGCCGATCGAACCCGGCATTGTCGGCGAAGAACTTCCCCGCCAACACGACACACCTCGAGCACGCGGGCGGTGTGAGCCGCCGGTAGTAGCCGCGGCACCGCGGGTCGGCGACAACCGCCAGCCCGTCACCGACCCGTCCGGCGTCCGCCACCTGAGTTGCCACCAACCGAACCAGCGCGACCGCGCCACGGGCCAACGCCAGGCTCGGCTCAAAGCCAGCCGCGAGGCCTTGCAGGACAGCCACTTGCGGCGCCAGCAACGCCGTCGCCAGGCTCCGGCCGTCAGAGGCGACACCGGCGAGCATGGCCGCATCGACGAGCGACACGTCCACTGAACCAACGCCCTGCGCCGACATGGCCGCGGTGACGTAGTCCGTCGCGTGGATCGCGGCGAGCAACTGGCCAGCCGTGACGGCCGCGAGCACGCTCGGAAGGATCGCGCTGTAGCTGCCACGGATGTCCGACGAGTCGACCGATCGCCACAGGTCAGTTGTCCGCTCGGCCGTTAGCCGAGCCAGCCGCGCCGACGAGTGGTAGTGCTGGTTGACCAGCGCCTCCAGCCCTGTCTGCATCGACATCCTCCTGGCCTAGCTTCGCGCCGATCAGCGCGGCTGGGTTGCCCAGCACGGCTTCCGATGCCTTGTCGCGCATGGCCATCACGCGGTCGATCTCCGGCGGGGTGAGGCCAAGCCGCTCCGCCAGCCATTCGAACGGGAACCCGAGCGTCTGCAGCTTCACCAACGCGTCCACCAACTGAGCTTCGCTGCGGGACTGCGCGTCCTTCCAACGCACCGCGCCAGTGGCGATCGCGCCGGCCTTGCTCTTGTTTCCCTGCGCCAGCGCGACGAGCCGGAAGACCTCCCGAATCGCGCGTCCGAAGTAGAGCTGTTTCTCCTCGGTGCGCTTCACCAAGCCGGTCTCGGCCGCCACCAGCGCCTCAGCGGAGAGGTTGGCCATCTTCCCGATCAGGTAGTGCTGCGGGGTGCGGGTTTGCGCCGCCACGTGCCCCACGGCGACCTCGACCACGTCGGTGTAGACGTCCAGCCGTGCGGCTTCCCACTGGTCGACCTTCGCGCTCGGGTCCTCGAGCCACACCACCCGATCGACCGCGAACTTCCGGAGGTCGATCGGCTGCTCGCCGACCTTCTCCCCGTTCTCGTTGAGAATCGGCAGCATGGGGCGCTCCATGCCGAGGATCACCCGCTGCGGGAAGCTCGCGAAGTCCGCAGCCACGAACAGCTGCGACCACAGCAGATTGATCGCGTCCTGCATGGCCATCACACCGGTAACATCCGAGATCGGGTCTCGCGCGAGCAACGGCCGGTTCGGCAGTTCAACGCCCGGTGGCACGCCAAGCGGGTTCGGCTTTGGGTTCGGCTCGCCATCCTCGGTGAGCTGCCAGCCGCCGACGCCGATGTCACCAACGACGATCAGCTTGGAGCCCCTGCGCGTCGCCGCGCGGTGGAACCGCCACACTTCGTCATGCGTATAGAGCGACGCCCGCTCCACGTCGTCATCCACAAAGGTCTTCAAGTACGCCTTGCGTTTGGTGCGTGACCCCGGCTCATACGCAACTGCGGCCTCGGTGGCTGACTCGAACGTGATGAACGGTTTCTCTGGGTCGTCGTCGTTGCCCCACACGAACGCGAACGACCTGCGGCAGGTGATCGCGTCCAACATGGCCAGCCCGACCTCGGCGTCCGCGTCGTTGGCCAGCCACACATTCCAGAGGTCCTTGTCGACCTCTTCCTCACCGGCCAGCCGGATACCGATCGGGTCGAGCCGTTCGGTCGGCGAGTCGGCGACGATGCCGACCCAGTTGTCCGAGAACTTCTCGTACCGGTCGGCGAAGTAGTCGCGGTACTGCGGCGAGGAGAACCTCAGCTTCTGCTCGCCCTCGTAGTAGTCCCGGTTCTGCTCAACCTCGGGCTGTCGCCTCTTGATGACCTTGGCGAGCTTCTCGGTCATCTCCGTGGCCTGAGCGAGAGTCACCGGCACGGGGGTCTCCTCTCAGGCGGTATGGGCTTGGTACTTCTTCTGCTTCGGCCGACGCAGATACCCGTCCAGGCCGTTCACACAGGCCGATATTCCGTCGATCCGGGCCTGCGCCTTCTGCCGGTCCGGTTTCACCAGGCGAAGGTTGTCCTGGCCGTCGTTCTTGACCTCGACCACCGAGGCCATCCATCGGGCGACCGGGTTACCGCCGTGGCGGATCCGGCCGGGCCCGTCCTGCTGGCCGGACTTGCCAAGCAACCGCTGCATCTCCTTGATCGCCGGTGAGGTGCCGAGGAACGTCTGCGCTACGGGCGCCATCTCGACGCCCTTCAGCTCCGCGTCCAGCTCTTGCACCATCTGACCGGCGAACATCCGGTCGTAGCTGATGCGCTGCATGTCCACCCGCTTGCAGTCGACCAACGCGTCGGCCTTGATCACCGAGTAGTCGATGACGTTGCCCTCGGTGGCCTTCACGAAGCCTTCTTTGATCCACTGCTTCAACGGCACCTGCAGCTGCCGGGCGAGGTCGTCGACCCGGTCCGCCGGTACGTAGAACCGCCAGAACATCTCCAGCTCGACACCGGCCTGCCAGGACTCGACACCCATCCACCAGGCGGTGAAGTCGCTCACCGCCGACAGGTCCAGCCCACCCCACGCGCGCCGACCAGCCAGCCGGGCGAGGTCGGTCATGCCGGCGGTGCCGTCCCACTGGTTCAGATCGATCAGCCGCGAGGTGTCCCGCATCCGCCGGTTGAGGTGCAGCCGGCAGAACGTCGGGAAGTACGACGGGGTGGTCTGTGCCTTGTTGGCTTCCTTGCGGATGTACGTCAGGCTCGGCGACACACCGAGGCCAGGATTGGCCTTGCGCCACGTCTCCTCAGCGAACGGATCGTCGGTGTCCTCGGCCGCCCAGATCACGCCGTAGTGCGACGGATCCAACACCACCCGGTCGGCGACCTTCCGGGTGTAGCTGTGCTTCTCGTCGTAGATCGAGCCCTCGGTGGCCTCGTCCGCCGTCGTGATGAAGATGATCAGCGGCTGTGCACGGGCACCCGTGCCGGTCTCGATCGCGTCGACCAGGTGCCGCGACTTGTAGACGTGCACCTCGTCCACGACACCGCCGTGCACGTTCAGGCCGTGCGCGACCTCGGCGATCTTCGACAGCGCCCGGAACACGCCGCCGGTGTGAGGCACCGAGATGACCTCGGCCAGCGCCCGGACCTTCGACCTGGCGTGCTTCGACGTCAAGCACATCCGCTTGGCGTCGTCGAACACCCGCTTCGCCTGGTCCAGCGACCCAGCCGCGGCGTACACCTCGGCGCCCATCTCGCCGTCGGCGAGCAGCAGGATGTTCGCGATGCCCGACGAGACGGTGCTCTTGCCGTTCTTGCGTGGCACCTCGACCCACACCGCCCGGACCACCCGAACAACGGCGTCGGCCTCCTCGTCGAAGTACACCCAGCCGAAGACCGGGGCGATCACCCACACGACTTGCCACGGCGCGAGCCCGCCCCCGGCGATCGTCATGGGCTTCCCGGCCCAGCGGCCCTTGGTGTGCTTGAACTGGGCCAGCGCCTTGAGCGCCTTCTTCACCCGCTCGACGTCGAAGTAGGCGTTCGGCTGCTCATTGGCCTGGAACGCCAGCGTCAACGGCCGCGACGCCTCCGCCTCGGCGATCTGCTCCTCGGTCAGGCCGAGCTCGAGCAGCGCCTCCCGTGGGACCGGGAGGTCAGTCGAAGGGATTGTCGTCGTCATCGTCGCCGCCCGGCGGAGTCATGCCCGCCCGCGCCGACGGAGTCAGACCGAAGTGACCCAGGTACGTGTTCCGCTGCGTCCGGTACTGGGCGACGATCGTGGTGTGCCCGTTCTTCTGCATCCCACGCTCACCGGCCATCAATAGGCCCTCGGTGGCCAGCGCCCGCTCGCACTGGTCGATCCGGGCGACAACCACGCAGTAGTCATGCAGCGCGGTCGCGTCCACCGCAGCCAAACCTGCCGTGTGCTTCAGCACCGGCACAACCGTCTGCCACTCCCGGCTCGCGATCATCCGGCACCGCTCGACCATCTTCTGCAGCCGCGGGTTGTCCACGTTCGGGAACGTCTCCCACCAGTCCGGCTCGACCAGTTCCGCCGACGGCAGCACCACACCCGGCTTGATCGGACGCTTGCCCGGGTTGCCCTCGCGGACCACCTGCAGAGCGGGCTTACGGTGAGGACCAGGAGCCATCACTCACCTCACACACTCTGTAGTCGCGCAAAGTGTCAAACCTGCGCAGCCAGCCATTTACCTCATGGGCGGGCTGGGCGAGTGCAGGTCAGGGGGTCATCCCCCAGTGCAGGGCAGTCACTAAGAGTGACTTATCGGTTGGCATGCCACCCACCGGGTTGGTCGTGGGCGGTGCGTCGTGAGTGGCACGGTTTACATAGGGGGCGGAGGTTGGTGAGGTCGTAGGCGCGTGGTCCGTTCCGTCCGCACCCGTCGATGTGGTCAGGCTGTGTTGCCTTGGCGCCGCATGGTCCGGTCGGCCAGCCGACACACAGTGGATGGGTGGCGAGGTACCACTCACTGAACCGTTGCCATCGTGCTGTTGATCCACGGTCTGTTCCGCTGCCACGCTGTCGCTCTGCCTTGCTCTGGTGTGCTGGGCATCTGCCCTTGGCTACGAGCTCCTCGCATCCTGGCCACGAGCAGGGCTTGCGACTGGTGGGCACATCAGTCCTGCAGCAGGTAGGCGGTGATCGTGGTGGTGGCGGACCAGTCGACCCAGACCGTGCCGTCGTCGCGCAGTGCGCTCTCGCTCTCGCGGATGATCTTCGTTGCTCCGGCGGCGACAGCGACGACCCGGTCGGGGATGTCGAGTCCGTCGGCTGTGGTCTTGGTGGATGGCGTGGGCAGGGTGACGTTGATGCTGCCGCCGCTGCCGTTGATGACGACCAGCTTGGTCTTGCCGCCGCTGTAGACCCACGACTCGCCGTCTGCCGTGGCGTTGAACGGCGTGATCGTGGTGCCAGCGAATGCGGCGGTGATCGGGGTGCGAGCAGTGCGGGCCATGGCTCTCAGTCCTCCGGGTCAGGCTCAGGCTTGATGGTCTGCCGTGCGGTGAGCAGGGCACTCGGGTCCAGGTTGACCGTTGCCGACACGTCAGGGTCAACGACGAGGACGCCGAGCTGTAGTTCGGTCTCTCCGGTGTGGACGTAAACGGGAAGGCTGACCTCGGCCATAGCTCACGTCCTACTGGCCTGCGATGATGGTCGCGGTGGTGACGGCCTTGGGGTGACGGTTGCAGTCGTCGACCAGGCCTTCGAGGAACCCGAGGCATCCGGTGTAGTCGCCGCTGCCGTCCGTGGGGTTCAGCGCCTCGTACGTTGCTGGGTCGGCCTTCATCGCCTCGACCGCGTTCTGAAGGTCGGGTAGGGCGTGGATGGCGCGGCTGCCGTCGTACGCCTCGAGGTCGACGCCGGCCTGTGTCCACATCGGTGCACAGCTGGTGGTGTAGCTGCGGGTGGTGAGCTGGTCCTCGCCGACGTGCAGGGACACGGTCAGCTGGTCAGCCATGCTTCACCTCAGTTCGATCAGGCCGGATGTGGCCGGCAGTGTGTTGATCGGCTTGGTCGAGGGGTTGACCGCGACGCTGCCTTGTTCGAAGTCTCGGACGTGCAAGCCGTCCGGTGTGGTGCGCTTTGCGCCCATAGGTTGGCCCAGCTTCTGGGCGTTGGCCATGTCCGCTGTCCACCACGCTGAGCCCGTGCCATAACCGCCCTTCGTCGCGGCGAACACCCCGTTGCCTTCGGTGACGAGAAGCATGGACGCGAGTGCGTAGCGGACTTCGTTCTCGTTGCGGGCGTCGGCTTGGCACATGGTGGAGTGGCCGCGGGCTTCGTTCGCCGCCACCCAGTCGAGTTGTTCCTTCCACACCCCGTTACTGAGGTTGGCGACGTGCCAGGCGTCCAGCGAGTTCACCGTGTACTGGACGACGAAGAACTCGATCTCCACCCCGTCGCAGGCGTCGGCGACGTGTTGCCGCCACGCTGTCGCGTTTGACGCGAGGTTGACGTGGCAGGACAGGCCAGCGTTCTTCAGCTCGGCAGCGACGTACCTGATGTAGGCGAGCTGCGCGATCTGGAACCGGTAGTCGTTCGCGTAGTTGCTGGGGATCGTGTACCCGGCGTAGGCCTGGAACTCGTTGATCTCGTCCAGGTAGATACCGGTGTAGCCCTCGGTCTGGCACTTGCGGATCAGCCACTGGGCTGAGGCCTGCTGGTAGGCGGTGAGGCCGACGTCGATCAGGTAGTGACCGAAGCCGTCGCCGGCGTCGAACTTGGTTGACCGGATCCTGCTGCCGCTCCGTGTCGCGAGCCAGGCTGGGTTGAATGCGGCTGGGTCGGCGCCCATGCGGTACGCGGCGTGCGGGTGATCTGTCCACGTCAATGGGAATGTGTACCGGAGGATCTCCTCAGCGCCAGCCTGCTTCAACGCTGGGATGCGCTTCACCGTCTCCGGCTGGCCCTGCACGATCTGTCGCGCCCAGCGGCCGTCGATGTCCGGGTCGTTGTAGATGGCCCTGGCCATGCGGACTACCGGGCGCGTCGGCGTGGGAGTCGGGGGCTCTGTCGGGTTCCAGTTCTGCAGCTTCACCGCGAGATCGTTGGCCCGGCCGGACAGGACAGCGAGACGCTCCGAGAACCGGGCCTCAGCAGCGAGCCGGTCGATGTCGAGCTCGTGAATGTCCTTGGCCAGTGCGTGCGCTTCTTCACGAAAGCGTGGGAGGTCGTCCAGGCTCATGGTCGCCTCCGTCTCGGAAGATCGTTCGGGCCAACCGAGAACACGACGTGCGCCACGAACCAAGCCCAGAACGCGGCGAACAGGCCGGCCGCTATCCACCTGCGTTTGTGGACTGGTTGGAGGCCGAGGAGCCACCGCCACCACGCGGAGTACGTGGCGGAGGGTTTCTCGTCCGTCAGGGGTTCGCGGAGGGCGTGGGCTTCGAGAACGACCAGGCCAGTGGCAAACGCTGACGTAAGAACGGTCCAGCGGGTACGAGCGTCCATGGCGGAACCACCTTGAGGACGGCGAGTACCCCGAATACTCGAAGCTGGTTAGTGAAGGCGTCCGGTCCCGTACGGCCTACGAAGAGGACGCAGCCAGGCTGGGAGGACTGACGGGCGGGACCGGACAACCGGAGGTGATCGACGCGACCACACCCCGTGCGGTGCGTCGGTTCTGCCGGGGAGGCAGCTCTAGTAGCGGGCGACGGCATCAAGGGTCGCAAGCGGTGAGCGAGGGCTGATGACCTTTGGGTTTCACTTCACCGCTGGCCCTCACTCATGCCTGCGGGCACACTTCGCCTGCTGCAGATGATCCTACATTCGACAAGCCGTTACGTGCTACGCCGCGTCACCATCGGCGTGTTTGCTGCGGGGATGCTCGCCAGATTTGCAGCTCGCGGGTCACCTCGTCGAGCAGGAATCCGTCGTCGTGTTTGGTGATGTGGCCGCGGCGCCACCACTGGTCAACCGTCCCTGGTTTCTCGCCGAGGACCTCCGCGAGCTCCTTAGTAGACAGGTAGTCGCCGTCGGTGTGCGTGTTCGGTCGTGGGGTGACCCATCCCTCACCAAGGGCTTCGGCTGCGGAGTCGAGCACCGCGCACCGTTCCGGGTCGATCGCAGCCAGAGCTTCGCGGTACTCACGGGCTATCTGCCGTGCGCGCACGGCTGGTGAGTCTCCCGCGCGTGGCCACAACCTCGGTTTGATCACGAAGCCTCCCGGGACCGCGCCAAGAGCGTGCAGAGCTTTTGATACTCGTCCCATGTGTACCGGCGGGCGCAGGCTCGGCAGTCGATGTTGTCGTCTCCGTCTGCCCGTTCCAGGGCTTGTGTGTCGCAGCGAGGACACGGGACGGTCAGCCTGTGCACCAACTTCCGGACCCCGATCACGGCTCGGGTGCGGTGATGCAGGTCCAGCAGGGTAATGGCGCCTTCCAGACCAGATTGCTCCTCGAACCTGACCGCGTCGCCGCTCGAGCTCCACACCTGGCGAGCGGTTGGCTGCAGCGCGAGGAACGCGGAGATGTTGCCGCCCAGGATGCCGACCGCGCGTTGGAGGACCCACCCGGGACGGGCGTGCCGATCCATCACAGTCGAGTCCCACGTGACCCCGATCAGGCCGGCCACTTGCTCGGCCCATACCGAGGTCTCGAACGGCAACAGCCGCTGTAGCGCTTCGATGTGGACACTGATCGGGATCGGCCGATCCCTGCTGCCGGACACAGGCTCGCCGCCACCGCCGTACTGTCGGGCGATCGCGAGTTCGAGTTGGACATAGTCGCCCGGCAGGTCAGCGACAGCGTTGGACACGTGGCGGGCGCAGGAGTCGCAGAGGCCACGAGACGCGGGGATCTGGGCGCCGAGCTTGTCGTTGTCGACACGTTCCCACGCCGAGCAGCGAGAACCCCGGTAGCAGCGATGGTCCACCGTCACGGAAGTTCCCCCTTGTCCTTGAGCTGCTGGACGATCGCTGCGTACACCTGACGGGCGTGGGCGACGTTCATCAGCGTCTGGCAGTCGGCCGGCTTCGACCGGTCGCCCTGCTGGGCGCGCTCGATGGCTTCGGTGATGTGCTGCGGTACTTCGGTTTCCGTACCGCTCAGCCCGGCCTCCAAGAGTTTGACCAGCTCCTCACGACCGGCCCTAGTCTGGAATCTGATCAGCATTCGTGACCGCCACAGGCCAGCAATGAACCAGGCGCGCTGTTGTTCCCGGAAGGTCGGCTCACCCAGTTGCCGTGCCGCGACTTCGCGGGATACGCGACGCTGGCCCTGACGTGGCCGAGGGGGCATGACGCCCACGGAGAACGGGTTTGCGACGGGCGGTGTCCCTCCGAGAGCGCGCTCAGCCTCTTGCCGGGTCAGCGTGGCCTCGGCGTCGGTCAGTTCGTCGACCTCGTCCGGTGAGGCGCCGAGAGCGATTGCGGCCGAGCGGACGGCTTCAGCGTTCGTCATGGCGCGTTCCCCCTACGGCGAACCGCCAGGACAGCCGTGAGCGGGCCTGAGAGCATCGCCCCGCTGTCGTCGGTGAACTCGAATCCGGCAGAGCAAACGCCGCTTTGGCCGCCACCGTGCATGGTGCTGTCTCGCCAGACGAATTCGTACGAGTCAAGGGTGAACGACTTGTTGGCCACGGTGTGCCAACCGTCAGCGAGCAGGACAGCGGTGATCTCGTCGACGTCAATAGCCAGGCTCATGATGTTGTCCTCTCCGCTTTGCGACGCTGGTCGAACTCGGCCAGGCGTTGGCGGGATCGCTGAACGAGCTGCCACGCCTTCTCGGTCAGCCACCGCGTCGCAAGGTGGTGGGCGCGGTCCTGCTCCGCGCACCACGTGGTTGTTCCGCACGCGTGGCAGCCGCCTTCGGTCCCGAAGTCCCACGGCGGGTGTTCCTCAGTGATCCACGCGAGCCAGGCCGCGAGGTCTTCGTCCTCTGGTGTGCTGGCGTCGCGGGTGGCGAGGATCGTGGCTCGGATGTTCGGCGGGTAGGTGCCTTCTGGGTCGTTCAGGTCGATGACCCGGCCCATCCAGCGCCAGGTGTCGCCGCTGACTGGCTCAGGAGGCATTCCACACCCCCGGCGGCCGATAGGGGTCGATGGTGGCGAACCCCGGATTCCAGTTCAGCGGGATGTCGATGCACGCGCCGTGCCGGTTCTTGGCGATGATGAACGTGACTTCGCCGGTGCGGTCCCGGTAGGTCTTGCCGGTCTTTTCGTCCTTGTACTCCTCCTCCGGATGATGCAGAAGGACCACGACGTCGGCGTCCTGTTCGATCTGCCCGGACTCGCGAAGGTCGGACAGCATGGGCTTCCCGTCGGCTCGGCCGGTTGACGCGCGGTTGAGCTGGACGGGTGCGACGACGGCGATGTCCAGCTCGAGCGCCAAGGCCTTCAGCTCGCGGCTGATGTGGGCGACCTCTTGCTCTCGGTTCCCCCACTTCGTTCCGCCACTGCGAACCAGTTGGAGATAGTCGACAAACAGGACGGCGAGCCCGTGGCGGCGTTTGAACCGGCGGGCGAGAGTCTTGATGGCGGGCAGGGCGGTCGGCCGCGACTCCACCCACAGCGCCAGGTCGGGACACTGCTCTCGCCACGCTTTCAGTCGGTTCTTCGTGACCTGGTCGAGGCTGTACCGGGAGATGCTGTCCATGCTGATTCCCGCGCTGCGGGAGATCACCCGGCTGGCCACGTCGAGGTCGGTCATCTCGGCCGACACGAACAGCGAGGGCACGCCGTGCGCGCCGAAGTGGCCGGCCAGGTTGAACGCCGCAGTGCTCTTGCCCTGCCCTGGCCTGCCCGCCCACACGTAGAACCTTCCGGCGCGCAGGCCTCCGCCGAGGGCTTCGTTGAAGTTCGGCCAGGGCGTGACGAAGGCGGGATGCAGCCGCCCGCCGGTGGCGATCATGGCGTCCCATTCGGTCACCAAGCGCGACCAGGACTTCGGCCCCTCGTCCCCATGGTCGTACCGCTGCTCGAGCTTCTCCAGTTCGGTGTGGATGACGCCGAGCAGGTCGGAGGCACTCGTGTCGAGATCGCCCTGCATCGCGATCTGGCGTGCCTTCACGGCGAACTTCACCAGCTGGCGGCGTCCGTGGTACTCGCGCACGATCCCAACGTGCCAGTCGAGAGGCCCCGGGTTACGGGGCGCGAGCATGACGCTGTTGATGGCGGTCTCGGTGCCTTGGTTCCACTGCTGGGTGCTCGCCAGCTGGCGGGCGAGGGTGGTGGGGTCGATTGGGATGTTGCGCTCCTGCAGCGCCGCTGCGGCGGCCCACACGTGTCCGTAGTGCGGGTTGTAGAACGCTTCGCCGGGCAGTGTCTGAAGTTCCCGCTCCAACCGGCCCGGGATGGAGCCGAGGGCGCCGATGAGGAACCGCTCGGACAGCACCGGGTTGAGGGGATCGGTCTCGGGTTCAATGTCGATCTCGATCATCGGCTAGCTACTGCTTTCGTGAGTGCCGCACGGATGTCCTGCTCGTGCGCTTCGATGAAGTCGCGGCGACGAGCACGGAGCCACTCCACGCGCGGAGTCGGATCGGAAGGGTGCTGCGACGGGTCGGCGTAGGGCTCGCGGATCAGGTCGGCCGCACCCTTGGCGTCTGCGGCGGAGTACAGCGACTCGTAGGTGTCGACCGGGTCCACTGTGGCGAGGTCTTCGGTGAACTCCTCCCAGCCCTTCTCTCGGGGGCTGAGCCAACGCTTCGCGTCCATCGCGTACCCGTTCAGCACGATCTTGGATCGGGCGTACTGGGCCACGGCAGCGGTGAGAGTCTCCGGCGAGACGGTCTTGATGGCCTTCTTCCAGTTCTCGAACGCTGCGGACTTGCTGCCGCGGCGGCCGTCATCGCGCCTCGGGTACGCGACCCAGAAGGTCTCGAACTCGGGGGTGTACGCGTTCTTGGCCGGTTTGGTGGGTGGTTCGACTGGATCAGGGACGAGGACGAGCAACGGCGGGGTGCTGTCGTCCTGGCTCTGTTCGGCGTCGTTCGTCCCGCCGTCGGCGAGAGAAGTAGTTGGTGAGGAAGAAGGAGAGACAAGAGGGGGTGTCGATTTCGACACCACGAAGTGCCGGTTTCGACACTGTCCAACCTCTTCTGTGGTGCCGGTTTCGACACCGTTAACCGTGTCGGAATCAGCACCGTTAAGAGTGTCGATGTCAGCACCATTGGTGGTGTCGGTTTCGACACTGTCCACAGTGACCGGCTCAACACGAAGCCGATACTTGGACGATACCCGCGAGTTCCCTTTGCGCACCTGCTCCACCCACCCGGCAGCCAACAGCAGCGCCACGCCTTCAGCCGCCCGCCGCCGGGTCATCCCCGCGTCCTCGGCGATCTGCTCGAACGTCGAGTCGACCAAGCCAGACCGGTTGTCCGCACGCATGGCCATCGCGGCGTAGACCCGTGCGGCTGGCAGCCCGACAGTGAGCTGCGGGAAGATCGCTACCGGCAGGATGACCCGCGGCGCGTTGCCCCACCAGTACCTCGTCACCACTGGCCCTTTCTTCCCTGTGGAACTGCCTCGGCCGCCCGCCAGATGAACGACAGACGGCCGGGATCCCTGCGACGCCTTGGCTTCAGGCGCCACGTACCGCCTCCTCCGCGAGGGTTTCCAGCGGTACGCCGTCGAGGACCCGCAACAGCACGTGGGTGTCCGGTGTGGACTCCCGCTGAGCGAGGATCGACCGGGCGAGCTGCAGCCGACGCCACAGCTCGGCCCGCGACGGGACAGTGATCGGCAAGACGTCAGCCATGGCCGCCTCCGGTCAAGTCCTGGTCGGCGCGGCGCTCTAGCCATCCCGGGCAGTGCTCGGTGAGCACCGCCTCGACCTGATCGCCGAGCTGGTGGTAGTGATCGGCCCGCGCTTCGGCGTGCGGGCCGCCGACGGTCATCCGGCCGAGCACGGCGAACGCCATGCCGCCCGCGGCGATGCTGAGCTGGTACAGCAGTTCGGCGCTCACCGGCACCATGGGCATCACGGTGCCGTCGGAACGTGGAACGTCAGTCATGGTCACCGCCGTGAGCGTCGATCAGCTGCTGCAGGTTCACGCCGTCCGGCGGCATGCCGACAATCCCGGCCAGCTCGTCCGCGGTGAGCGGCACGCGTGGCGCGTCCGGGCGCATGTAGTCCACGTATGCCGGGAGCGGCTGGCCCGCCTTCTTGGCGGCAGTGACAGCGTTCATCCACGCGCATAGGCGCTGCATGTCGTCATCGGTGAAGTGCAAGGGCAGCACCCACTCCACGTCACCATCCGACAGCACCCACAACCTGACGCCGTCCACAGTGGCCACCAGGAGGTTGGTGCGCCACGGGGTCGAGGCGACCACTTCGTCAAAGGTGGTCACTGTGCATCGCCACCATCACGGACCACCGTCAGGCGAGCGCATGCAGTTCCAGGTGTGCCCTTGTTCTGCTTACGCTTCGCCACGTCCTGGTCGTACTCGGCTGCGTCTGCCGCAGGGACGTCGTAGCCCATGTGCCGGGCCACCGGCACCCAGTGCGTGGCGTCGAAGTCCGGCTCGGTGTGCAGCCGGTCCATCCGGTGAACCATCGGCCACACGATCCACTCGCAGCCGTTCTCCCACAGAAGGTAGGCAGCGAATGTGCTCACGGCCAGTACTTCGGCCTCGGAGTACTCCGGCTCGTCGTTGGGTGACCAATACCGGACGTCATCCCCGACGGCGATGCGCTGGTGGTTCTTGCCGTACCACATGTGAACCCACGGGTACCCGTCGTTTCCAGCGGGTGACGCGAGGAACCGTCCGATGGCGCCACGGCCGTAGGCGTCGTGGGGATCCGGGTGGGCGCTGAACGCATTCATGTAGTACCGCAGGGCTTCTGCGGCGCCCTCGAACTCGTCCCTGTTGAGACAGACGGTCTTCGACTGGGTGGTGGTCTGGTTAGTCATGCGGCACCGCCGATCTGACGTGGTCGAGAGGGATTGGCGATAAGCCCTTCGGACACCAGGCGGTCGCACAGCGCCTCGTGCATGTTCGGCCGGACGACGGTCTGTGACCGGGCCTTGCCGCCGTAGGTGCCCGTGGGGACCTGCTTGAAGTAGAGGTCGCCCTTGGGCGCGCGGGGCTTGCCGTGGTCGGGGCCGTCCTTGACGACCTCGACGCCGTTCTTCTGCACGGTCCGGGTGTTGCGCTGGTCGATCAGGTAGCCGTGGGCGTACAGGTGCTCGAAGAACTCGCCCTGTGGGGTGAGCAGGAACATCTCCCGCCAGTCGCTTGGCGTGTGCCCTGTGCCGCCGGTGATCGCCTCGACCCGCTCGTCCGCCTTGTTGGCACGAGCCTCGGCGATCTCCGCCCGTGCCCGCTCCTGCCGGGCCACAGCGATAGCCCTGACAGTCCGCTGCGTCTCGGCTTCGAGCTGGTCGAGCGGGTCACCGAGCGGGCGCACGTCGACGCGCCCGGTCTCCCGGAGTTGACGGAGGATCGCCTTTACCCGCTTCTTGATCGCCTTCGCCGCTGGCTTCCGGGACACCATGATCAATTCCCAGATGCCGTCTTCGAGGATCACCTGGTCAGTGATCACCGTTCCGTCCGACGCCACAATGTGGCGCGACCACTCGTCCTCGTCGAGAAGACGGATCACCTTGTTCGCGTCCTGATGCCCCCAGGCTCGCGCGAAGGGCAACGCGTACACGAACGCTGTGCCGTCCTCGGTGAGTCCGAAGTGTTCGGGCAAGAGGCCGTCGGCCGCACCGGCGAAGAGGTCAAGCTCGTTCTCACCCACGGCGACCACCACCCGCGGACTCGGTCGCGAGCCGGTTCACAGCGGCGTAGACGCTCTGGAAGTTGGGCTGCCTCGCGGCCTCGCCGAGCAACGTCGCCGCGGCGACCGCCGGGACGACGCCGAACTCGTCGACCATCTGCCGCGCCCAACGCTCCGCCGCTGTGCGCAGGCACTGACCGTCGTGGACGTGCACCACTTCCCCTGATCGCCCAGCGGGCAACGGGAAGGTGCCGTCGGCCGGGTCAAACTCACGTCGGCAGACCAAGCAAGTCGGCACAACCGAGCCGATCTGGCCAGCGCGCCGAGCGCGGGACCGGCGGACGTGCAGCCAGATCTCGACGCCCAGCAACGCGAGAACGAGAACGGACATGGCAACGGCGATCCATCCGAAGCGGATGATCGTGACCGCGACAACCAGCACCGCCAGTCCGCCGAGGCCGAGCACGCCAGCGGTCAGCCCCGCCGCTGGCGTGTCACTCCGACGCTTGAATGCGCGGCTCATCAGACAGCCTCCGCGAGGAATCGCCGAGCGACGCCACCCGCAAGGCCAGGGGCGTCGACCAGGGCTTCCATGGCAGAACGCCGCGCAGGGACGTCCGGCAACTGGTAAGCGCGCTCGACCTCTCGGAGCGCCGCACCTTCAGCCGGGTCAAGCCGACCGAACAAACGCCGCCCCCACTCGTCGACAGCGGGCTTGCCGAACTCGGCTTCGATCTGCCCGTACGCCCGGACGACCGCCAAGCATCCAGCCTCGTCGGACATACCTGGTGTGTCGTACTCCCGCATCAACTCCAGAAAGCGGTCACCGACCGCCTTGGTCGGGTCGTCGATGCGCGCGTTCACTGGGTCACCGCAGCGGTGATGGTGCCGGTGATCTCGCCCAGTTTCTTCTGGGCCGCGATCATGAAGCCGAGCAGCGCGTGCCCCTCGCTGAAGGTGAGGCTCTTGCAGTCGGCGCTGATGGTGATCATCGGTTCGCCGTCGCCCCGGACGCCCTCGTCGATCGTCTGGAACTGGCTGATCGACACGCGGACGCCAGCGACCTGACCGATCTCGTGCTCGACGATCCGGGTGAAGTCCGTCGGCCACACCGGCGAAGCGGTGTACGGCGGGACAACCGATGCCCACTCCGGGCCGGGCTCGTGACGCTCAATGTCCGGTGCGGTTGCCAGCTTGATGGCCTCCTCGGCGGACAGCATTGTGCCGTTCGCGTTTGCGATCACGTCGCTCTGCGCCATACTGTCAATGACGTTCATGTGGGTCGCTTCCTTCGTGTTCGTCAACGGGGTTGCCGCGTTCTTTGCCGGAGGCGGCGCCCCGTTCTTCTTCTGGTTGATCTCGGCGGCGCTCATGACGTACGCCGCAGCGCCCTCTTGGGCCGCTCGCCCCGAAGCCACCTGTCGACGTCGTCACGATGGACGCGCCACCGGCCACGGGGGCCCGCCTGGTAGCCCCGACACTCACCGCGCTGCAGCGCGCCAAGGAGGGTCTTGTAATGCACACCCGCATACCTGGCACCATTTTCCGCAGCTGGGTGCGGGAACCAAGGCGAGTTGTCCGGGTCAGTCGGCGTGTTCACGGTCATGCCACGGCCTCGTCTGAGGCGTTCGGGTTGGCCATCAGGACACGGCGGTCCTTGATGTTCAACTCCGCGCAGAGCCGGGCGTAGAAGGCGCCGCTCACGCGGGCGCTGTAGCCGCATTCGATCTTGCTGATGTATGCGCGGCTGACGCCCAGGCTGGTGCTGAGTTCGGCGGAGCCGATGCCGGTCAGCACGCGGATGTGTCTCAGGGCGGGGCCGTTGATGTCAACAACGACTCCACCTTTCGCGTCCTGTCGATCATTCATGAGGGAACGATAGATGACGACAGGAAGCAGCACAAGTCTGACACCTACCGTGACCAGGCGGTTACCTTGATCGATACAAGGTCGGCAAGATCGTCCCAGGTGAGGCCGATCTTTCGCGTCCTGTCGATTCAGTCAAACTTCGACTAGCGCTTCCTGTCGCTTCCTGGCACCATCGAGCGGGTGGACGTTGACGAACAGCAGCTGATGCGCGACTGGCTCGCAGGCCGCGTGCGAGCCACACGGCTCTCACGCGAGCTGACGATGGAGGAGGCCGCGGCTGCGGCTGGCGTTAGTCATGTGACGTGGAGACGTATCGAACAAGGCCAGACGCTCAAGTCCAAGAGTTACGCCGCAGCGGACCGCTTCCTTGGTTTCCCGATCGGGACAAGCGCTTTCGCCGTGGAACGCGGGTCGCTTCCACCTACTGAAGATCCCGGCTTGCGTGAAATTTGGGACAGCAACGACATCGCAGAAATGCAGGGCGACTGGGACAAGGACCGCTTCGATCAAGATGTCGGGAGACTAGTCTCGGAAGTTCGAACGACCAGGAAGTGGACCCGTGAAGAGGCCGCAAAGAGGACCGGCCTAAGTCTTGACGAGTATGACAAACTGGAAAATGGGTATGACCTCAATGATGCGCTGCTAGAAAAAGCAGACGAGATCTTCGGCATCTCGACAGGCTCAACTCGCGTATGGGAAGAATCCGGCAAGAGCCCTAGAGCGATGCTCGCAGCGTCCCGACGGGCCCCAACTGGGGTTAGCGTACGGACTGAATCCGGACAGCTAGTACCGGTAAATCGGGAAAACTATCGGACTTTGCCGGTGCGCTTGAAGATCAGGTTTCAGGAGGCGGCTACAGAGGCCGACTGTCAAACGCTTGATTCTGACAACCCGGATCGCGCACTGTATGAGAAGTTTCTAGCCATACTTAACATGCTGAGCTTCGCACAGCTCTCCGGAGCGCGACAAGCGCTTGAAAAGGCCGAGTCGGTCAGACAATTCGAATCCAAGTTTCTTAACGTCGCACAAGGCACCATTGGTTTCGCGCCAGAGCAGGAATCATATGACGCTGTCACCGAGCCTTGGACAGAGCTTGCGGACGGAAAGTGGGGCCTTTTGTTCCCAGCGGGGATGCTTCCCCCGGAAGCGGTCAGAGCACTTGCCTCGCTTTTAGTGCAAGAGGATCAGGAAAGTGGCGGACAACAGGAAGAACAGGACGAATGAGCGCAGGCAGTATCACGCGAAGATGCAGGTGCCGCGAGTCGAAGTGCTCGAAGTTGAAGCGGCACAACCCGACAGGAAGGCCATCAGCAAATGGCCACTACTGAAAAACTCCCGTCTGGCCGGTACCGCGGCGTCTACTACGACGCCGCCGGGAAGAAGCAGCACACCCCCACCCGGGACCGGAAGCGCGACGCCCTGGCCGACGCCCGCGAGGAGGAGGTCAAGGCGAAGCGCACCGCCAGCGCGGCGGCCGGGACGCTGCCCGGACACACCAAGTACGGCGAGTGGGTTGAGGTGTGGTGGCCGGACCGGGATATCGAGGAGTCCACCGAGAAGGCCGAGGCCTACATCCGCGACCGTGAGCTCATCCCGCAGTGGGGTGAGAGCGAGATGGCGAAGATCGGGCAGCAGGACGTGCAGACGTGGGTCAATGGCATGATCAAGAAGAAGACCGAGGCAGGCACGCCGTACTCGGCTGGCTACATCGGCCGGGTGTACTCGCTCTTCCGGTCGTCGATGACCGCGGCCGTGCCGAGCGTGTTGACTGCCAGTCCCTGCGTGAAGATCACGCTGCCGACGGTCGGCAAGACCTCACACCGCCATTTCGAGGATGAAGAGGTGGCAGCCTTCATGCCGCACCTCCGCTACAAGCGGCACCGCGAAATCGTCGAGTTCATGCGCGAGACCGGCCTACGTCCCGGTGAGCTGGCCGGGCTTCACAGGCATCGCATCCTGCGCCCTTCGGGATGGGTCCTTGTGGCCGACACGTACATGAACCTCGTCAAGAAGATCAAGTCCGTGCCGAAGGACGAGGATGCCCGCGAGGTCCCGCTGACGACCCGCGCTTTGGAGATCTTGGACATCTGGGAAGAGGAGATCCCGGCTCAGGATGGGTGCGGCCTCCCACACACGAACGGCAGGAAGTGCCCGTCGGACCTGGTGTTGCGGCAGACGAACGGCGCGCCGCTCTCCTTGACCTCGTTCAGGGATGTGCTCGGCCGGGCCGTCCGGAAGGCCAAGCTGGCGCCCGGTTCGCCGTACGACCTGCGGCATTCGTTCGCGACCCGGCTGGCCGAGGCAGGGGTCGACCCGTTCGAGATCGCTCGGCTCATGGGCCATGCGGACGTCAAGCAGTCCATGAACTACATCCACCGGACGACCGCGGCTCGAGCTCGGATCCTCGCCGCACTCGGCGACCCAGCGGCCAAGGATCTTCGCCTGGTCAACGGCGTGGGACGTGGGATGGACCGTGGGACGAGTGCCGATTCTTCGGCGCTCTCGGACGCTCCTTCCGAGAAGCCCTCGCAGGCATCCTGACCTGCGAGAACACTCCCCCAGACTCCTTCCCGCTCCACAACGCTCCAAAACGTAAAAGGCCAGGTCAGAGCAGTTGGTTGACTGACTCCAGATTGACCAGATTGGCCATCTACCCGCGCTTCCCTCGTGACTGCTTCTCACCGTCGAGGGTATAGGCGCACGCGTGTCCACCATTCCAGCACGGTGTGTCCACCATTCCGGCACCCCGAAATTCCCGCACAGGATGCCCGTGCCGGAATCACGGTGCCGGAAAGGTCATTTCATGGTGCTGCAACGGTGGACACGCGGTGTTGGAAGGGTGGACACGGGCGGGGTGGCGTGGCACACGTTGCTGGTTGGTTACGACTCAGGCTCTGCACGGCCACTTTCCGTAGCGGCGCTCGTCGTGCCGAGTATGCATACCTGGCTCACCGTTCCATCAGGAAAGGAAGACCTGTGCATCCAGCCCCGTACGGCCTGCCAACAGGCCGGATGATCAAGCAGCGCAGTGCTGTTCTGGTCTGGCTGATCTGGCCGTTGATCACGCTCGGCATCTACACCTTCGTGTGGTACTACAAGATCCACCGGGAGATGGCGGAGTTCCACCGCAAGCCCGACTCGCCAGTCGCCGGGCCGATGCTGGTGCTGCTCCTGCTGAGCTGGACGATCATCGCCCCGCTCATCTCGATCTACCGGACCGGCGAGCGGATCGCGTACGCCCAGCGCCGCGCCGGCATCCAGGACACCTGCAGCCCGGTCGTCGGCCTGCTGCTGATGTTCGTGCTCGGGCTCGGCGTTCTTTACTACCAGATCCAGCTGAACAAGATCCCCGAGCGCTACGGCGTTCCGGAGGGCACCGAGGTCCAGTTGGTGGCCGCCTGAGTCAGGCGTGAACCTCCGGCGGGGCCGGACGGGGTGCTTCGTCACCGCCGATCACGCGTGCGCCTGGGACGGGGCCATGGGCAACGCGGACGGTGCGGCACACGCCGGCCCCAGCGAGCTCTGCTGCCACCCGCAGAGCCGATTCACCGTCGGAGCAGAGGAACGCGCAAGTCGGGCCGGAGCCGGAGACGGTTCCGGCCAGCGCACCCGCGTTCACGCCCGCGCGCAACGTGCGGCGCAGGCCTGGACGCAACGAGATCGCGGCCGACTGCAAGTCATTGCCGAGCAACAACGCCAGCTGACGTGGGTCGCCGGAAGCCAGCGCCTCCAGCACTGGTTCGACCGCGCCGATCCGTGGCGGGTCGCCGTCCTCGCGCAGCCGGTCGAGTTCCGCGAAGACCTTCGGCGTCGACAGGCCACGCCGGTCGAACGCGATCACCCAGTGGAACGTGTGCCTGGTCAGCACCGGAATCAGGTTCTCGCCACGACCGGTGCCCAGTGCCGTGCCCCCTTGCAGCACAAAGGGAACATCGCTGCCGAGTTTCGCGGCCACTTGGGACAGCTCGTCCCGGCCGATCTCCAGCCGCCACAACGCCGCCAGGCCGACCAGCGCCGCGGCCGCGTCCGCGCTGCCACCGGCCATTCCGCCGGCGACCGGGATGCCCTTGCGGATCACCACGCGGATCTTCGGCTCGGTGTGGTCCTTGCCGACGTGCTCGGCCAATGCCTGCACCGCCTGCCACGCCAGGTTGCTCGGGCCGGTGGGTACCTCGTCCGCACCCTCGCCGATCACCTCGACACCGGGGTCGTCGGTCACCGCGACCGTCACTTCGTCGGTCAGCGACAGGGCCTGGAACACCGTGTTGAGCTCGTGATAGCCGTCAGGCCGCACATCGCCGACGGCGAGGTGAAGGTTGACCTTCGACGGCACACGCACTGTGACAGGCGGGGGAACGACAGCGAGCACTACGCCAGCCTACGTGTCCTCATGCTCGCCGTCGTTCACATGCCCTTTATGCCGCCACTCCCTGCGGTCCGGCCAGCGGCTGGTGCACGATTCCGCCACGGTCGCCGATCCACGCCAGTGCGCCATCCGCACGCTCGCCCCGCAGTCCGATTCGGAACCGGGCGACCGGCGTCTCACCGAGCCGGGTCAGTCCGCCGCCGAGCACGGAAACCTGTACGCCGAAGCGGGACGCGGCCTCCGGCAGCAACGCGCCGACAGCCGCGAAGCCGATCAGCACGATGTCGGCGGTGCGGTCGTGCCCGACCGAAGGCGTGGCGTCGATCACCGGCAGAAGTTCCCGTACCGCAACGCTTTCCGGGTCGTGCAGCAGCTCGAACAGGTTGCCGTGCTCCAGCAGCCTGCCCGCCTCCAACAACGCGATGTCGTCGCAGATCCGGCGCACCACATTGGTGTCCTGGGTCGCGACCAGCAACGTCACGCCGAGTTCGGCCCTGGCCCGGTCCAACACCGCCAGGACGCCCGCGGCGCCGTCGGTGTCGAGGTTCGCCGTCGGGTCGTCAGCCAACAGCAGACCCGGCTCCCCCACAAGCGCACGGGCGACCGCCACGCGGCGACGCTGCCCGTCAGACAGGTCGTCCGGGTACGCGGCTGCCTTGTCCGTCAAGCCAATCAGGTCAAGCAGGCGGCCGACGCGGGCTCTGCGTTGCGGACCGTCCACACCGGACTGCTCAAGCGGCAGCGCGATGTTGCCCGCGGCGGTGCGCTGCTTGTAAAGCTGCGCATCCCCTGTCACGAAACCGATCTGACGCCTCGTGGCGCGCAGGCTACGGGTGTCGAGGGTCGCGGTGTTCAAGCCGTCCAACCGGATCGCACCGGCGTCCGGGCGTTCCTGCAACGAGACAACACGGGCCAAAGTGGACTTACCGGAACCACTCGGGCCCACAACACCGAGCGCGGCACCGGCGTTGACTTCGAGCGAGACGCCGTCGAGTGCGACGACGTTGCCTGTTCGGTTCCAGAAAGACTTGCTGACGTTCTCTACGGTGATCACAGTTACTCCAGCGCAGCACACGGCACGGCCGATGTGACGGCCGCCCGATGTCCTTTAAGGACCGTCCGGATCGGACGGGGGCGATTTCGGGTGTGGTGAAGGAAATCAGGCGGTGTGGCTACGACATGCGGTGACTGTCCGCCTGCCCTGGTCTATCACCCGGCGCTGCGTCAACATTTTGGCGATCACGGATTCCTCCATCGCTCCTGGCGGTAGCACCTGCCCTCTCGGGTGGTTGCTGCGGCGTCAGGGAGCCAGGTCTCTCGGCCGCTCGGGATGGATGCACTTGCATTCAAACCGACGCGACAGCCGTAATGCAAGTCTTGGGCAGCACATCACACCGACGGACCAGAGCAACTGGCCCGGGATTTCACAGATCGTGGTCGCGTGCTTCCAGAATGCGAGAAAAGTCGCCGACCGTGAGTTGTTCGCCACGCAGGCCAGGGTCGATGCCTGCGGCCGTGAGGATCTCGGCGGCCTTCGAAGGTGATCCTGCCCACGTCCCCAACGCGGCCCGCAGCGTCTTGCGCCGCTGCGCGAAGGCGGCGTCGACGAGCTGGAACAGCCGCTCGCGGTTCACGCCGGCAGGCTGTGGCCTGCGAACGAACCGGACCAGCGCCGAGTCGACGTTCGGCACCGGCCAGAACACCGTCCTGGACACCGTGGCAGCCCGCTTGGCCTCGGCGTACCAGGCCAGCTTCACGCTGGGCACGCCGTAGACCTTGCTGCCAGGCGCCGCGGCCATCCGGTCGGCGACCTCGGCCTGCACCATCACCAGCCCGGTCCTGAGGCTCGGCAGGATCGCCAGCAGGTGCAGGACGACCGGCACGGCCACGTTGTACGGCAGATTGGCCACCAGAGCCGTCGGCTCGCCAATCTGCTCCTGCGTCACCTTCAGGGCGTCCGCCTGGACAACGGTGAGACGCCCCTCCGGCGCGCGCTCAGCGGCGGTCTCAGGCAGCTTGGCGGCCAGCACGGGGTCGATCTCCACCGCGACGACCTCACGGCACGCGGGCAGCAACGCCAGCGTCAGCGAACCGAGGCCGGGCCCGACCTCGAGCACGACGTCGTCCGGGCTCAGTTCGGCGGTCGTGACGATCCGCCGGACGGTGTTCGGATCGTGCACGAAGTTCTGGCCCAGTTTCTTGGTCGGCCGTACATCCAGCTCACCGGCCAGCCGCCGAACCTCAGCGGGGCCAAGGAGCGATGTCACCGGGTCAGACTACTCAAGGCGTCGGTGAGCCAGGCGTCGTACCAGTCCTCGAACGTCGGCGTCGGCCCGAGGTAGCGCGGCTCACCATCGCCAGGCCCGCTCGGCACCACTTTGGCCGGCCGCCACCAGACGTCCCAGACATCCCACAGCGTGCCGGCCAGTTCGCCGGTCGTCACCAGCGCGGTGTACCCGGCGCAGCCATGGTCCGAGATGACGATGAAGCCCGACACCGATTCATGGATCAGCGTCGGCCAGGGTGATCCACCGCTCGAACTCCTCGACCTCGGCCTCGGACATCGGGCTGTTGCGGTACTCGTGCTCGTCGGCGCCGAAGACCGTGAAGTCTGTGTCGAGCTCCCGTAGCCGCGCGAGCCGGTCCACTATGTCCACAGCCGCATTCTGCCCGGGACAGCACGAAAGGCCACCTCGAACATCGAGATGGCCTTTCGTGGCAACGAATTTACTTGGGCAGGCCGAGCTTCGAGGCGCAGTGCGGCCACGAGCGGTAGCTGCCGTTGTTGGCGTCACGCAGCTTGGTCGCGATCGCGATCTGCTGCTCACGCGTCGCCAGGTGGGCGTTCGGGGCGTAGGCCTGACCGCCGTAGGCCTTCCACGTGCTGGCGTTGAACTGCAGGCCGCCGTAGTAGCCGTTGCCGGTGTTGATCGCCCAGTTGCCGCCGGACTCACACTTCGCGAGGCGGTCCCAGACGTCCCCGCCGGTGACCGGCGGAACCGCGGCCTGCTTGGAGCCGACCTTGACGACCTTCTTCACCGGCTGCTTGGTGATCTGCTCGCCGATCTTCTCCTTGGCGACTTCCTTGCCGTTCTTCATGGTCACGCGCCACGTGACCATCTTCTCGCCAGGGGCACCGGCCTCGACGACCTCTTGCTTGCCCTTGTCCATCGTGTCGTCTTTGATCTCCTCGACCGGCGGAGGCACGGTCTCGGCGCGGTTGACGACGGTGACGCCATTGCGGGTGATGGTGATCTGGGCGCCGTCGGTGATCTTGACGTCGGACGCCATGTTCACCGAGTCCTCCGGGCCCAGCGACGTCTGCATCTCCTTGAGCAGCTCGTCGACCGTGACCGCGGTGGTCTGCATCTGGTGGGGCGCGTTGCCGCCGTCGAAGACGGTGACGTTCTTGATGGTCCTGATGTCGACGGACATGCCTTCCATCGGCATGAGCGCGTTCAGGTCACCGGAGATCTTGCCGTCCATCGGCGCGCCGGCCTGGCGAAGGCCGTCGCCAAGGGTGCGCGCCCGCACCCACGTCTCCTTGGCCTCGCCGTCGACGTTGTACTTCAGCAGCTTGCCGCGCTGGACAACGATCTTGCCGTTGTCGCCGACAGCCGCGTTGGGCGACGGGCTGACCGAGTCGTGCGCACCGGGAACGATGCCCTCGTCCGCGAGGATCTCGCCGACCGTGCCCTCGTAGGTGCGGACCTTGTGCTCGACACCGTCGACGTCAACCGTGACGGACTTGTTCATCGCGATCGCGGCGGCACCGCCACCGGTCAGCGAGACGAGCACCGCGGCGATGGCGCTCTTGAGGAAGGTCCGCTTCCACTTCGTGACCGCGGTCCGCAGGCCCGCGGGCTCGCCCGTCTTGGGCCGCGGCTGGGCCAGTGTCCGGTCGCCGGAGAGGTCATCGGGGACATCCAGGATCGGCGGCAGCATCGTGGTCTCGGCGTTGATCAGCCGGATCAGCTCGTCGACGTCCACGTCGACGGATGCCATCAGCTCATCAGCCTGCGGACCGAGCGCCGCGTAGATGTCCTGCGGGACTACCTCGATGGAGTCCGAGTACTCCGAACGCCAGTGGTCCTCAGCGTGGTCCAGCGTGGCGGTGGCGGTCGACGGCTTGGCGACCGGGGTGAACCAGTCGGTGTCCACGTCGAAGCCGTCTTGTCTGGGATGTTCGCTATCAGTCACAGGGTCGTTCCTCCGGGAGGCGCAGCCGACACAGGTGGCGCGCAGTTGCTTGAACTTGTCGAGCTACTACGGGCCTGGCTGGTCCTCCGTGTACGTCCGGCGCGGGTGCGCCTTGTCGTTCAGTCCGACTCCCTTAGCCACCACCGACGCTTTCCGGGAATATCCCGGCCCCGACGCGCGCTGGCTTCTGACTGCGGGTCGTACCCGGCATCACGACCACTGGGTACGGTCACGGGACCGTAACGGGTCCCGGGAGGTTGCGCAAACACCCCCAGACATCTTGTGACTTGCGCCACAGCTCGAAAGACGCATTCGTTACGCCAATCGGGTGTCTCAAGCACCGCCCGAATCGTGGGATGTCACTGTGGGCAGCCGAAATACCCGGTCAGCCGTGTCCCGGACGGCCGCAGCCACGTCACCCACATCCTCCCCACGGAGTTCTGCCAGGTCCCGCAGGGTGTACGCGGCGCAGTACGGTTCATTCGGGCGGCCGCGGAACGGATGCGGAGTGAGATAGGGCGCATCCGTCTCCACGAGCATCTGATCAAGGGGGACCAGCTGAGCCGCGGCCCTGAGCTCCTTGGCGTTGCGGAACGTCACAGAACCCGCGAACGACAGCACATAGCCGGCATCGACGCACTTTCGGGCGAATTCGACATCCCCGGAAAAGCAGTGGAAGACCACCCGTTCGGGCGCGCCCTCCTCATGCAGGATGCGCATGATGTCGTCGTGCGCGTCGCGGTCGTGGATCATCAGCGGCTTGCCGACCCGTTTGGCCAGGTCGATGTGCCACCGGAAGGCATCGTGCTGAGCCTCGGGCGGCGAATAGTCCCAGTAGTAGTCGAGACCCGTCTCCCCGATCGCGACCACCCGAGGCCGCGTGGCGAGCTCCTCGAGGACAGCCTTGTCCTCATCGGTGAACTTCGCGGTCCTCGTCGGATGCACGGCGGTGGCGGCGAACACGCGATCGTCCCACTCAGCCGCATCCGCAGCCCAAATCGCGGCAGCGAGGTCGTCGGCAACCGTGATGACACGGCCGATCCCGACCGACTCGGCGCGGTCAACCACAGTGGACACACCGTCGGCATCCTTGGCGCCACACGCGTCCAAATGCGTGTGCGCGTCGACGGTCGGCACCGGCAACGGCTCAGGCAGCGGCGGCCGCTCACCTTTTCGTGGGGTCACTGGACATAGCCTAATGACGTGTCAGCCACGCGATTGCTAGTCCTGGGTGCGGTCCGGATGCGCGGAGAGGCGCACGGCTACCAAGTGCGCCAGGACCTGTTGCTGTGGGCGGCGGACCAGTGGGCGAACGTCAAACCCGGCTCGATCTACCACGCACTGAAGAAACTGGCGGCCGACGGCCTGCTGGAAGAAGTGTCGACGGAGGAGAGCGAACTAGGCCCGGACCGCGTGGTCTACCGAATCACCCCGCCAGGCGAAGGCGAGTTCTTCTTCCTGCTCAACAAAGGCATCGGAGAAACCGAGAGCGGCCCGGCGATGTTCAACGCGGCGCTGCCGTTCATCACAACGCTTGAGCGCGGCAACCTGATCTTCCTGCTGAAGAGCCGAATCCAGCAAACCCGCGCGCACACTGAGAGCACGCAACTGCTGATCGACAACACCGTGGCGCCGATCGAAGGCCAGCTCGGCAAACCTCCGCACGTGCGCGAGATGTTCACGTACTGGCTGGTCACCATCGAGGCGGAGCTGACCTGGCTGACGGACCTGGTGGCGAGGCTGGAAGCGGGCGAGTACACGTTCGCCGACGAAAGCCCGACCGCCTTCGGCAACCCGCCTCGCTGACAGGCTAGGCGTCGAGCGCTTGTTCGATCGGGGTCTTGCCGCCGACCACCACGAAGATGCGGCCGGCAGTATCGGGGCGATCGAGGAGTGCCATGAGCACAGCGGCAACGTCGTCCCTGGCGACCTGATCGAACCTAGGGACGTTGGGTCCAACCACGTCCCCGGCGGTGAGCTCGACGGTGCCGGCGCCGTGGTCATCGGTGAGCACACCGGGCCGCAGCACCGTCCAGTCGAGCCCGTCACGGTCGAAGATGTGCTGTTCGGCGGCGTGCTTGGCTCGCAGATAGGTGCTGTACCCCTCGCCGATGCCGTCGCTGTCGGCACAGCCCACGTTGATGGAGCTGACATGCAGGAACCGACGTACACCAGCCTGTTCCGCCGCGTCCATGACCAGCACTACGGCAGCCCGGTCCATCTTGTCCCGGCGTGCGGCCGTAGCGCCGTTGCCCGAGCCGGCCGAGAAGACGGCAGCGTCGGCACCGATGAGGACCGCGGCCACCTCGTCGACGGTGGCGTGCTCGAGATCGAGCACAACGGCGTCACCGCCGGCCCGTCTGATGTCGTCGACGTGACTGGGGTTGCGCACGAGGCCCACCACGGCGTCACCGCGTTCGGCGAGGATTCGGGTCAACCGGAGGGCGATCTTGCCGTGGCCGCCGGCGATGACAACCTTCATTCGCTGCCTTTCGTGCGGACGATCGGCCAGCCAACCTCTCCGGCCTGAAGACCTGGCGCACGATTCTCGAACCATCGTTGATTTTCAGGCAAGGCAGTTATCTCTGATCGCTTCCTGTCCCAGCGCGAGTACAACGTTGATCGAAGCGAGGTCTTCCCGAACCACGCCGTCACGCAACGGCCGCGCTGGGCTGCCAACGGCTACATCTTCCGAGCCAACGATCTAGTCAAGTTTGACTAGATCGCCGCAGCCTGCCACACTCCAGCTAGTCAAAATTGACTAGCTATCCGAGGAGGATTCCTGTGATCAAGGCACGCGGTCTCGCGCGCCAGTTTCGGACCCGAGGCCACACGGTCGACGCGGTCCAGGGCGTCGACATAGACGTCGCGCCCGGTGAGCTCGTCGGCTTCTTAGGCCCGAATGGCGCGGGCAAGAGCACGACCCTGCGAATGCTCACCACTCTCCTGAAACCCACCGCGGGCGAAGCACGGGTCGCCGGATGCGATCTGCTGACCGATCCAGCCGGCGTGCGCAAGCGGATCGGCTACGTGGCACAAGGTCACGGTTCCGGCGACGAACAGAAAGTCATCGACGAAGCCGTGCTGCAGGGCCGGTTCTACGGTCTCTCAGCCGCCGAGGCACGTCGCCGGGCAGACGAGTTGTTCGAACGCCTAGAGCTCATGGAGTTCGCCGACCGCGTCGCGGGCGCGTTGTCCGGTGGGCAAAAGCGCCGCCTCGACATCGCGATGGGCGTGCTGCACGAGCCGGAGCTGCTGTTCCTCGACGAACCGTCGGCCGGTCTCGACCCGCAGAGCCGCAGCAACCTCTGGGGCCACATCCGCGCGCTGCACCAGGCGGGCACCACGATCTTCCTGACCACCCATTACCTGGACGAAGCCGACGCCCTGTGCGACCGGATCATGGTCATCGATCACGGCAAGATCGTCGCCGAAGGCACCCCCGACTCTCTCAAGCGTCAGGTCGCGGGCGACCTCGTCCAGTTCGAGACCGACACGCCCTCGGTCGCGGCCGAGATCGCGGCGAAGGTCGACGACGCCAAGGAACTCCACGTCGACGGCAACACCGTGCGGTTCCGTGTGTCTCGGGGTGACACGGAACTGCCCGGCCTGCTCCGCGCGCTCGACCAGGCGGACGTTGCGTTGCTGTCGGTTCAGGTGCAGCGGCCGACCCTCGACGACGTCTTCCTGACCATGACTGGCCGTTCATTGCGGGAGGCGTCCGATGCGTGACACATGGCTGATATTTCTGCGCAGCACGCGGCCTTCGTTCCGCAACCCGGTCGTCATCACGTTCGGCGTGGCGCAGCCTTTGTTGTGGCTCGTGCTGTTCGGCCCGCTGCTCAAAGGTTCGGCGTCCTGGCAGTGGTTCGTCCCCGGGCTGATCATCCAAATGGGACTCTTCAACACCGCGTACGTCGGTTTCAACCTGATCCCCGAAATCCGGTCAGGTGCGCTCGAACGCCTGCGAGTCACCCCGGTCAGCCGGACGGCGCTGCTGCTTGGTCGCGTGGTCAACGACGTACTGCTGCTGGTGATCCAGTGTTCGATTCTGCTGGCGCTGTCGACGATCTTCGGCTTCCGCGCCTCGGTCGGTCACGTGCTCGCCGGTCTGGTGTTCGCGGTGTTGATGGGTGTGTCGATCAGCGCGGTGTCGTACACCTTGGCGCTCAAACTCAAGCACGAGTACACGTTCGCGCCGGTGCTCAGCTCGACCGTGATGCCGGTGATGTTGCTGTCCGGCGTGCTCCTGCCTATGGATCAAGGCCCGGACTGGCTGTACACGCTGTCGCGGATCAACCCGTTCAGCCATATCGCCGACGGCATTCGCGCGGTGATCGCGGGGAACTTCGGCTCCAGTTCGGTGCTCGTCGGCGGTATCGCGGCGATCGCGCTCGTTGTGGTGGCGTTGGCGTGGGGAACGCATTCGTTCCGCCGCGCCAACGCCTGACGCCTCAGGGGCGATTACGGCCTGAGCGGCGCATTTCCTTGTGAATCACCTTCCACCGGCGGTCGCGTTCCTGACGCAGGCGCGCGTCCGTCCGGCTGGCGACCCACTCGGCTTCACGGTTGAGCTTGAACCAGCTGTCCAGCCTGCGTTGCGGCAGCTGGCCGGTCTCGATCGCCTCGATCACCGCGCACCCGGGCTCACCGATGTGCGCGCAGTCGTCGAACCGGCAGTTCTCGGCGATCTCCTCGATGTCGGTGAACACCGATTCCAGGCCTTCGCCGCCCGCGGCCAACGACACCCGGCGCACGCCAGGCGTGTCGATGATCAGCCCACCGCGCGGCAGAACGAACAGTTCACGGTGCACGGTCGTGTGCCGGCCACGGCCGTCGGACGCACGAACCTGTTGCGTCTCCATCACTTCGGCCTCGGCCAGGGCGTTGACCAGTGTGGACTTTCCGGCACCGGACGGCCCGACCAACACGGCAGTCCGGCCGACGCCGAGGTAGGACGCGACGATGTCGACACCGTCTCCGGTCACCGAACAGACCGCGTGCACGTCGACACCGGGCGCGGCGCCCATGACATTGGAGACGATCTCGCCGATGCGCTCGCCGACGAGATCGGACTTGGTCAGCAGCACGACCGGCATCGCACCGCTTTCCCATGCCAGCGCGAGCAATCGCTCGATCCGGCCGAGGTTGGGGTCGCCGCGCCGCCCTTCCAACGACGACGGTTCGACGACGAAGATGACGTCCACATTGGACGCCAGGGTCTGGCTGAGCGAGTCCTCGGCCACGCCGCCACGAACCAACGCGGTGCGACGCGGCAATACCGTGCGGATGGCGCCATCCCGCACCGCGACCCAGTCGCCCACGCAGGGCAACGTGATTCGCGACGAGTATTCGATGTGCTGCTCGTGGCCATCGACGATGACCACCGCGCCACTGGAGTGGACACGGGCGATCTTGCCGGGGACCGATCCGGCGGGCAGCTCGGCGGCGAAGTTGTCGTCCCAGCCGAGCGTGGTCAGGTCAAGCGAGGTCAACGGAGGTGAACCCTTCGAGAGAAGAACCGGGAAGAAGACGTGCGCCATCGACAAAGACAGCCATGTCACGTCACCTCCCCTTCTCTCGAAGTCAGGGTCACCCTAGAGGACGACGTCCTAGGCCGCATCTGATTTAAGGCGTGTCCGCATCAGCTTCACGTTGTACGGGCCCCACTGCGACAACGTGAAGTAGATGTCCTCGCCGTCGTTGGCCCACGGATGCAGATAGCCGCCGTAGGGCGCGGGATAGTGCCTGGCGTCGGCCACGACCTGCCCTTCCGCCCATGGCCCAGTCAGTTCGGGCGCCCAGCGCAGCACGATCGCGGCCCGGTGCTCGTCGAGGTGCAACGCGATCCATTGGCCGAAGTGCGTGTTGTACGCGACGGACATCTCGCCGACCGGCCCGCTCATGACCGGGGTCGCCTGGAAGGGATCCCTGGCCCAGTCGCCGTCGGCCCAGTAGGTGTAACTCGGCGGGCTGAGCACCTCGTATCGCTCGCATTTCCCCAGGTAGGCAGGGCCGAATCGGCCGTTTGTCGTACCCATGAGGTACACATGATTCCGATCGGCAGCAAAGGCACAGATCTGAAAGGGGTGATCGCCTTTGGGTGAGTTAGGCCAGCGCGCGCCTGGCGGCTTGGTCCAGGTATCGCCCCCGTCGGCGGACACGGCAATACCCGCGTAGTTCGTGTCCCATCCGTCCGCGTTCCACTTCCGGACGGACATGTAGTGCAAGTAGTTGTAGCCACCGACGGCGATACCGGAGTTGGGGATCACGGTGTGCTCGTCCACCTGCCGATCCCGCTCCAGGATCTGCGCTGCCGTGCCGTCCGCCCTTGGCACAACTGAATCAAGCCGCAGCCCGGTTTCCAGATCCCGGTTGCTGGCGAACGCGAGGACGTTGCAGCGCCAGTCGGAGCCTTCCGGCGGTCCGGCACCGTGCCCGCCCCAGCCGACGCCGTAGGTGTCCCCGAAGGCCACGAGCAGACGCCCCTGCCCGTTGTCCCAGAGGATGCCCAAGTCGGTGGCGTGGATGCCGAACCTGCGCGTCATGGCGCCGGTGACAGGTGCGACTTCCTCGGTCGCCAGCACTTGGACCATGCCGCCAAGCTACGGGCAGCCATGCGTGGGTGCAGTCTCAAGCGACACCTCGGCACGGGCTGTCAGCCGGACGGCGCTGCCCGCGTGCACAGGCGCCGACGCCGAGACTCGGCAGGCCGCAGCGACCGAGCGGGCCCTGTCCGACATGGGCAGCCCTCGCTCCGGCAGCCGTGGCACCGGTCAGAGGCTGGCATCGTGCGATGCAGCCGCAGGACGGGTCGGAGGCTGGCGTCGTGCGATGCATTCGCCTCAGCGGGTGCAGCCTCGGCACAGGTACGCGCTGTCAAAGGTTCGGCGGCTCCCGGCACGGGCAGTCCTCGCTTCGGGCAGCCTCGGCACGGGTCAGAGGCTGGCGTCGTACAGCGCCTTCTTGCTCACGCCTGCTGCCGCGGCGACCTCGGCCACCACGGTCTTCAGGCGCTCGCCCTCCTCAACCCGGGCGCGTACCTGGGCGACCAGGGCCGGGATGTCCGTGGCCACCGGCGCCGCCGGGCCGACGACGACGGTGATCTCGCCTCGGACGCCTTCGGCCGCCCACTCGGCGAGCTCGGCCAGGCCGCCGCGGCGGACCTCCTCGTAGGTCTTGGTGAGCTCACGGCACACGGCCGCCGGTCGGTCCGCGCCGAGCACCGAGGCGGCCTGGGCCAGGGTCTCGGCGAGACGGTGTGGCGACTCGAAGAAGACCGCCGTGCGGCGTTCGTCGACGAGTTCGGTGAGCCAGCGGCCGCGTTCGCCCGTCTTGCGAGGTGCGAAGCCTTCGAACGTGAACCGGTCGCATGGCAGGCCGGACACGGCGAGCGCGGTCGTCACGGCCGACGGGCCGGGCAGGCAGGTGACCGGCAGGTCTTCGGCGATGCAGGCGGTCACCAGGCGGTAGCCGGGGTCCGAGACGCTGGGCATGCCCGCGTCCGTGACCAGCAGTACCGTCTGGCCGTCCCGCATGGCCTCGACCAGGCCGGGGATCCGGCCGGTTTCGACCGCGTCGTAGAAGCTGACGACCCGGCCGGACGGCGACACGCCGAGGGCGGTTGCCAATGCGCGCAGTCGTCGGGTGTCCTCGGCGGCGATGACGTCTGCTCCGGCCAGGGCCTCGATGAGCCGGGGCGATGCGTCGCGGGAGTCGCCCAGCGGAGTGGCCGCGAGCACCAGTCGGCCGGAACCGGATACGGGGTTCACATCGCTCACCCTACGATCGGGCGCGTGACTGCCCTCGTGACCGGGTCCGACCGTAAGTCGGACGACACCGCGGAGGAGGAGGCCAACCGGACGACAGCGCCCGGTTCCGATCCGGCCGAGAGCCTGCTCGGCAGGCCGATGCCGACCGATCGGCTGCGCGGCTGGATAGTCGCGGGTGTGCTGGCCGTGATCGGCGGGATCGTCCGGCTGCAGAACCTCGGCTATCCAACCAACAAGGGCACCCCGGTCTTCGACGAGAAGCACTACACGCCCCAAGCGTGGCAAATGCTGCGCAACGGCTGGTACGAGGACAACCCCGGCTACGAACTCACGGTCCATCCGCCGCTGACCAAGCAGCTGATCGCGATCGGCGAGTGGCTCTTCGGCTACAACGGCTGGGGGTGGCGCTTCTCCGCGGCCATTCTCGGCACGTTGATGGTGCTGATGATCGTGCGGATCGCCCGCAGGCTGACCCGGTCGACGCTGCTCGGCGCGGTCGCGGGGGTCCTGCTGATCTGCGACGGCGTGCTGCATCTGATGAGCCGGATGGGGATGCTGGACATCTTCATCTCGTTCTTCATCCTCGCCGCGTTCAGCTGTGTCCTGCTCGACCGCGATCAGATGCGACAACGCCTGGCCATATCCATGCGCGAGGGCTGGGCCAACGACTCGATCTACGGACCGCGGCTCGGTTTCCGCTGGTGGCGGTTCGCCGCGGGCGTCAGCCTCGGCCTGGCCGTCGCGTCGAAGTGGAACGGCGTGTACTGGATCGCGGCATTCGGCCTGATGACCGTGATCTGGGACGCGACCGCACGCCGCGCCGCGGGCGTCGCGAACCCGTGGGTCGGCGCCATCCGCCGTGACCTGCTGCCCGGTCTGTGGTCGCTGCTGATCGTCCCGATCCTGGTGTACGTGGCCAGCTGGTGGGCCTGGTTCGCCAGCGAGACCGGGGTCGACCGCCACCTGGTGAGCGGGTGGTGGGGACCGTTCGGCCCGGCCCTGCGGTCGCTGGTCGAGTACTCCGGCAACGTCCTGGGCTTCCACGAGACGCTCGACACCAAGCCCAACGACCCGCACCCGTGGGAATCGAAGCCGTGGACGTGGCCGATGGGGCTGCGGCCGATGCTCTTCCACTGGGACAACACCACGACCGGATGCGGTGAGTCGCAGTGCGTCAGCGCAACGATGCTGATCGGCACGCCCGCGATGTGGTGGCTGGCGCTTCCCGTGCTGGCGTGGGGCCTGTGGCGCATGTTCGGCCGGATGGACTGGCGCTACGCCGCCGTCATCGTGGCCTACCTGGCCGGCCTGCTGCCGTGGTTCATCAACCTCGACCGGCAGATGTACTTCTTCTACATGACGCCGGTCTCGGCGTTCCTGATCCTCGGCCTGGTGCTGGCGCTGGGCCAGATCCTCGGCAAAGCCGGGGACGGCTACGAACGAAGAGGCACCGGCCTGCTCGTCCTGGCCATCTACGTGGGCCTGGTGGTCGCCAACTTCATCTGGTTGTGGCCGATCCTGAACGGCGAGTCGATCACGAACGCCCGCTGGCAAGCGGAACTCTGGCTGCCCTCCTGGCGATAAGGCGCTGAGCCATGCCCCAGTTCACGGATCCGGATCCGGATCCGGATTCGGCACCGACGGCGGTCGTTCGCTGTCAGGTGCCGAAGCGACGGGTTGGGTTGTGCCGCTTCTGCTGCGTCGGCCGCGTGCGGTCCGGATCCGGCTGCGGCGGAGGGCTCTGCTGAGCCACCGGTGGGCGCGGTGGGTTCGTGGACGCGGTCCGTTCCGGATCCGCGAACGAGGTCCGCTCAGGATCCGTGAACTTCGTGCGCTCCTCGCCGCCTTCCGAGGGCTTGGTGACCTTGGTGCGGTCCAGCGCCGCGATGTCCTCGCGTTTGACGACCTTGGTGACCGGGCCGTCCTCGGTGTGGCCGCCCTTGCTGAGCCAGCCGCCGGTCTGGCGGATCACCGTGTCGAGGGTTGGCCTGCCCGCAGGGTCAGGACCCAGCGCCGCCGAAATCAGGCGCAGGTGAACGCTGTTCGCGGGCAGGTGCGTGATCCGCTCCGCCTTCGCCGCTGCCATCAGCGCGGCCATCGGATTGTCACGGGTACCGCGCGGCGGCTCACCGGTCAGCGCGTACGAAACGGTCGCGGCGAGCTGCCAAGCGTCCGACGCAGGCGACGCGGGCGAACCCGCGGCGGTCTCGGGCGCGAGGAAGTCCGGCGTGCCCACCATCATCCCGGTCTTCGTCAGCGTGGAATCACCCTTTGACCTGGCGATACCAAAGTCGATCAGGTGTGGCATGCCGGACGGGTCGATCATGATGTTGGACGGCTTGATGTCCCGGTGCAGCACGCCCTTCGCGTGCGCGGCCGACAACGCGCCGGCCATCGTCACCCAGAGGCGGGCGGCGGCGAGGTCGTCGAGCTTGCCGTTCTCGTGCACTGCATCGGCGAGCGGCATGCCCTCGATGTATTCCATGACGATGCCGAGGCCGTCTTCGTCCTCGACGATGTCGTAGACGCGCACGCAGTTCGGGTGCCGGACCGCGGCGAGAGCGCGGGCTTCCCGCAGCATCCGCTGTTCGGTCTCGGCGTCGGGGGCGTGCGCGATCTTCACCGCGACCGTGCGGTCGAGCTGGGTGTCCATCGCGAGCCACACCGTGCCGAAGCCGCCGTGGCCGAGGGCCTTGATCTTCTTGAACCGGCCGCCGCTTTGCGTCCACATGCTGTTCGAGCCGCTCATCGCGCGGGTGGCGGGCTTCTGAGCCGCGGTCGGACCAGCGGCACCACCGAGCGGGAACGGCATAGGACCAGGTGTGTCGGCGAGCTTGGCGGGCTGCTGGCGTCCACTCAGCAGCTCCTGGCCCGGTGCCTGGCCGGACAACAACGCCGGCGGCGCGCCATCCGGCCGATACGGCGGAGGCGGCGGCTCAGGCACGTACGGCGGCGGCGCAGCGGGTTGTTGCTGCGAAGGGTGCCGAGGAGGCGGCTGCTGGTGCTGCGTGGACGGCTGCTGCGGCGGCAACTGCTTCTGCGAAGGCTGCTGCTGCATGGCAGGCGGCGGTTTTTCCTCCTGGACCGAGCGGTTGATCGTGCTCCAGCTCGGCGCGCCGATCACCAGGATCGGGATCAGGCCGAGCACGCTCGCGGGCACCATGCCGATCCACAGCAGGAACGCGACATTGGCCTCGAAGGCCACGCTGAACAAGGCGAACGCGACGAACGACAGCCAGATCAGCCTGCCTGGCCAGGTCGGGCCACGGCGGAACGCCGCACGCGCCTGCAGGATCACGAAGAACGCGGCGATCGCGGGCAGCACGACGAGTTTGGCCACGTTCAGCACGAAGTCGACGCCATCGCCCGGCCTGGTCAGCAGGTCGTAGACGATCGGCCCGCGACCGAGGTATTCCGCCTGGGTGCCGATCAGCGCGTGCGTCTCGTTGGTGAACGAGGAGGCGAAGGTGACGCCGTAGGTCTCGGCACCCGCCGCCGCCCCGCGGAAGATCATGGAGATCCCGTTGGCCATCAGCCACGGCAGGACCAACGCGAGCACGACGCCGATGATCGCGAAGACACTGATCGTGACCGAGTTGTAAGCATTCCCGGTGCCTTTGCGGATCAGTGCGACGCTGAACGACGCGAGGACCGGGAAGGCGCCGATCAGAAATCCGGCCGCCATGGTCGCCCACACCCACTCGCCTGGCCAGAACCCAGGCCCAAAGACGGTATGCGCGAACGACAACAAGTCAGCTGCCATTCGTACGAACCCGTCCACGGTTTCCCTCCTCGTGCTTACTCACCCGATGTGAGCACTAACCCACCATATGTCCAGCGGCGCTGGAGCGGTTAGGCAACCGTGGGCCGTTGCTCTTGCAGACGCGCCGTGGGCAACGAGGTTGCATGGGTGGCAGAGTGACTCCATGGGTGACTACCGGGACGCATACCACCGCAGTCTGACCGACCCGGACGGCTTCTGGCTGGCAGCCGCCGAGACGATCGACTGGGCCAAACCGCCGGTCAGCGCCTTGGACACCAGCAAAGCGCCGTTCTACCGGTGGTTTTCCGACGCCGAGCTGAACACCTGCCACAACGCGCTGGACCGCCATGTCGACAGCGATCGGATCGCGTTGATCTACGACTCGCCGATCACAGGCAGCAAAGCCACGTTCACTTATCGCGAGCTCCGCGACGAGGTCGCGTTGTTCGCGGGCGCCCTCGCGAGCTTGGGTGTCGGCAAGGGCGACCGTGTGATCATCTATATGCCCATGGTGCCACGAGCCGTGGTGGCGATGCTGGCGTGTGCCCGGCTTGGCGCGGTGCACTCCGTGGTATTCGGCGGGTTCGCGCCGAAGGAACTGGCCAGCCGGGTCGAGGACGCGAAGCCGAAGGTGATCGTGGCGGCGTCCTGCGGAATCGAGCCGACCCGAGTGGTGGCCTACAAACCGATCATCGACGAAGCGCTGTCGTTGACCGAGCACCAACCCGACCACGTCGTGATCACGCAACGCCCGCAACAACTGGCGGAAATGGGCGCGCGCGACATCGACTGGGACACCCTGATCGCTTCCGCTGAGCCACATGACTGCGTGAATGTAAGCGCCACAGACCCGCTGTACATCCTGTATACGTCAGGTACAACAGGCCGCCCCAAGGGCGTCGTCCGTGACAACGGCGGACACGCCGTCGCGCTCGCCTGGTCACTCAAGGCGATCTACGACATCGGCCCCGGCGACGTGTTCTGGACAGCGTCAGACGTCGGCTGGGTGGTCGGACATTCATACATCGTCTACGCCCCATTGCTTGTCGGAGCAACAACCCTGCTCTACGAAGGAAAACCGGTCGGCACCCCGGACGCGGGCGCGTTCTGGCGCGTGATCAGCGAACACGGCGTGAAGGCGCTTTTCACCGCGCCGACGGCATTCCGCGCGATCAAGCGCGTCGACCCGGACGCGGAACTGCTGCGGAAATACGACTTGGCGAACTTCCAGACGCTGTTCCTAGCCGGCGAGCGCCTGGATCCGGAGACCTACCACTGGGCGACGGACAAGCTGGGCGTGCCGGTGATCGACCACTGGTGGCAGACCGAAACCGGCTGGCCGATCTGCGCGAACCTGCGTGGACTCGAACCGATGCCGATCAAGCCAGGCTCCCCGACCGTGCCGGTGCCCGGCTACGACGTGCAGATCCTGGACCAGTCGGGAAACCAGCTGCCGGCCGGGCAAGAAGGCGCGATCGCGATCAAACTCCCCTTGCCACCAGGCACGTTGCCCACATTGTGGGGCGACGACGACCGATACGTGAGCTCATACCTGTCCACGTACGACGGCTACTACCTCACCGGCGACGGCGGATTCATCGACGAGGACGGCTATGTCTACGTGATGGGCCGAACCGACGACGTGATCAACGTGGCCGGGCACCGGTTGTCGACCGGTGCGATGGAAGCGGTCCTCGCTGCACACCCGGCGGTGGCCGAATGCGCGGTGATCGGCGTGCACGATCCACTGAAAGGCCAGCTGCCACGGGGTTTCGTGGTCCTCAAGGCCGGCGTCGAAGTGCACGAGGACGTCCTGCGCGACGAGCTGATCGCCGCGGTGCGCCGGGATATCGGCCCGGTCGCGGCCTTCCGGGACGTGTCGGTTGTCGCGGGACTGCCGAAGACCCGGTCCGGCAAGATCCTCCGCAAGACGATGCGTGGGATCGCGGACGGCCGCAACGAGCCCGTCCCGTCAACCATCGAGGACCCGGCCGTGCTGGACGCCCTCCGCCCAATCCTGCGCCCCTGACCCCTTCCCACTCCAGAGCAGGGCCAGCGCACAACAGCGACCAATTTTGCCGAATCCCCAACCCCCACCCCAGAACATCCCCCACCACTCCCGGGGGGACGACCCCAGGCCAGTCTATCGGGGATATGGGCAGGTCAAAGGGGTTACCGGCCGGTTGTGGACAACCAGATTTGCGAGCGGCTCCTTCGGCTCGGAACCCAGGCGGTGAGCGCTCGGAACCCAGGCGACCGCGAACTACCCGGAGCTCAGGCAACCATGAGCGGCCAGAAACCCGCGGCGACCGCGAGCAGCTCGCAACTCAGACGGCCGCGAACGACCCAGAACCCCGGAGACCGTGAACGGCCCGAAACCCAGGCAATCCGGAGCACCGGAAACCACGAACGACCCGAAACCCCCAGACCGCGAACGACCCGGAACCCAGGCAACCATGAGCGGCCAGAAACCCGCGGCGACCGCGACCAGTTCGCAACTCAGACGGCCGCGAACAACCCAGAACCCCGGAAACCGCGAGCAGCCCGAAACCCGAACAACCATGAGCGACCCGGAACTCAGGCGACCGTAAGCGGGATCTGCTTGGGTTCGGGCTTCTGGGACCACTTGGCCGTGCTCGTCGCCGGAAACTCCGGAGCGATCGTCAAAGTCCCGCCAGCAAAAGGCTCGGGCACAGAAAACAGCAGCCCAGAACCAGACGGCCGAGGAGAAATCTTGGGCCCACCCGGCAGCGACAAACTCACGCTACGAGCCAAGTCAACCTTCAAATCAGTGTCATCCGTGCTGATCTTCGCATCCGGCAACCGCAGCCAGACCTGCTTGGTCGCGGCCGCACCCACCCCAGGCAAAGAATCAGCGAGCTCGGACCGAGTGCCCAGATCCAAGGTCACGCCCAACGGCCCAGAAGTACGAACCCCCTGGTAAGCCCCCTGCCCGGTGTACTTCCCATCCCCCCACCTGACCTGTCCCGTCCCGGCCCGAGGCGCAGCATCCGAAGAAGCAGGACCACCAGCCCCAAGACCGTTGCGAACGCTGAGCTGGTAAGGCCGGTCATCGGTCACCTCGAGGGTCGCGTCACCACCCAGCGGGACGCTCACGATCAGCGCTGTCCCCCGGTCCAGCGGTTCAGGCAAACGCTTGCGAGCACCGCCTACGACGACCTCGACGGTCAGGGGTGTCTCGGGTGGTGGCGCGTATGTGTCATCGCTCTGCAGGCGGTAGAGCACGAGGAATTCGTGTCCTGCTGCCGCGCGGGCGGGTCCGCCTTCGAGGCCGCCGCTGGTTTCGTCCATGTCCGGGCGCACCGCGAGCGCGCCGAACTGGTAGCCGAAGTGCGGGCCTTTGAAGGACCACGAAATGGGCTGCGCACCTGCGGGGACTCCCTGTGACCAGGTGAAGACGTCCACGAAGTCCGCGGGCTTCGCAGGCAGGTCGACCGGCCCAGTTGTGCTGGGTCGGGCGCCGCATCCGGCCAGCACCACTACGAGCAATACGAGGCAAGCGCGCAACACGCGCAACAGCGTTGCATCCCGCCGTGGGCAAGACAATCGGCCGTTGTGACGGGTGGGTGGGTGGTCTATACCTAAATTTGTCGCCGCTGCAGGAGTTACGTTCGGGAGGGCCTGTGCACGTACGTCGATTCCTCACGGTCATGGCGGTGACAACCGCCACTGCCGCAACCTTCCAAGCACCAGCGAGCGCGGAACAGGCGCCAGCGATGAGCAAGAGCCTCTCCAGTGTCGTCCCTGCTCCGGCCATCGCACAGCCGGATGCACGGCAGGCATTTCGGCTCAACTGGGGCACCGTCATCTTCACTCAGATCGGCTCGCGGGAGGCCGCTTCGGTCGGCAGGCAGCTGGCCGAGGTCTTGCGACCGTCGACCGGCTTCCCTGTCCCGGTTCTGCCCGCTTTCGTCCACGGTCACGGGATTTCCCTGCTGCTGGGCGGTGCGGACGCACGCGTCGGCCAAGAGGGCTATCAGCTCAAGGTCGAGCGCAACCAGATCGTCATCCGCGCGAACACGCCGGCCGGGTTGTTCGCAGGCACGCAGACGCTGCGGCAACTGCTGCCGGCCAATGTCGAGAGCAAGTCACGCCAAAAAGGACCGTGGGTCGTGCCCGGCGGCAAGATCGTCGACTTCCCCCGGTTCGCCTACCGCGGCGCCATGCTTGACGTCTCACGGCATTTCTTCTCCGTCGACGAGGTCCGCGGCTACATCGACCAGATCTCGCAGTACAAGGTCAACCGGCTGCACCTGCACCTGTCCGACGACCAGGGCTGGCGGATCGAGATCCCCGGCTGGCCCCGGCTGACCAGCTACGGCGGCAGCACCGAGGTCGGCGGCGGGCCGGGTGGCTTCTACACCAAGAAGCAGTACCTCGATCTGGTCGCGTACGCGAAGCAGAAGTACATCACCATCGTGCCCGAGATCGACATGCCCGGGCACACCAACGCGGCCCTCGCGTCGTACGCCGAGTTGAACTGCAACGGCATCGCGCCGCCGCTCTACACCGGTACGAGTGTCGGTTTCAGCTCCTTGTGCATCGACAAGGAGATCACCTACAAGTTCGTCGAGGACGTGATCCGTGAGCTGGCCGCGCTGACGCCCGGCGAGTACATCCATATCGGTGGCGACGAGACACACGCCACCAAGCCCGCCGACTACGTGAAGTTCATGCAGCGGGTCACGCCGATCGTGGCCAAGTACGGCAAGAAAGCCGCTGGCTGGCACGAGATCGCCAAGACGCAGTCGGATCCGACCGTGCTCCCGCAGTACTGGGGCACCGACGACGTCGACGAGGAGATCGTGGCCGCTGCCCAGCGCGGCAACAAGATCCTGCTCTCACCGGCCCACAAGTCCTATTTGGACATGAAGTACGACCGCACCACCCCGCTCGGGCTGACGTGGGCAGGCCTGATCGAGGTGGACACCGCGTACGGCTGGAACCCGGGCGCGTTCGTCAAGAACCTGCCTGAGTCCAGTGTCCTCGGTGTCGAGGCGCCGTTGTGGTCGGAGACGCTGGAGAACAGCGACCACATCGAGTTCATGGCGTTCCCACGGCTTCCCGCGATCGCCGAACTGGGCTGGTCGCCGTGGTCGACGCACGACTGGGAGTCGTTCCGGCAACGCCTCGCCCAGCAGGGTGACCGGTGGGTGCACCAAGGCGTGAACTTCTACCGTTCCCCGAAGATCCCCTGGTGAAAGGTCGTGAGTGGTTTGGCCGGTTCTAACCGGCCAAACCACTCACGAGTGATTCACCATCAGGCGCTTCTCCCGCCAGTACTCCGCGAGCAGGCTGTTGCGGTTCTCGCGGCTGAACGCGACCTCCGCCGGGTGCGTGTGGTCGCTGTTGACCCAGATCCTGGTGGCGTGGATGGCCCGTCCCGCGCGGTATCCGACGCCCGTGTCCTGTGACCACACCGAAACGCCCGTGCTGTCCGGCATTTCGTTGACCAGTTTGACCGCGTCGTCGAAGTCGTTGAAGCCGGTCACCGAAACCACTGGCGCGGTGGTGGAAGCGTGGCCTTTGTCACCCTCGATCACTGTCGGGGTAAGGAAAAAGCCCTCGGCCAGTTCGCCATCCAGCGAAGCCTGGCCGCCGCCTGCCCGCACCCGCGCGCCCGCCCGGACCGCGTTGTCGATGCGCCACAAGGCTTTCACCCACTCGTCCGCGCTGACCAGCGGGCCGACCGTGGTCGAGGGGTCGAGTGGGTGGCCGGTGACGAGCTGCTCGACACGCCCCAACGCCGCGCCAAGGAACTGCTCGTACCGGCCATGCTGGATGAGCGCCGTCGACGTTCCGGTCGCGAAACCGTCGAGCGCACGATCGTGCACAACGCCTTCGAGATCAGCGAAGAACACCGCCGGGCGCAGGCCGATCGGTTGTGCCGCCGGGAAACCGTTCACCACGTTGATCACGCCCGGCGGCACCAGATCGTTGATCACGCCCAGCAGGACGTGCACCGACGCGGGCGTCTGCACCGCGGGCTTGAGGACCACGGTGTTGCCGGTCGCGAGCGCTGGTGCGAGATGCCATGCCGCACCCAGCAACGGGTAGTCCCATCCCAAGGATCGGACGATGACGCCATGGGGCTCACGAAAACCGTGCACCACCATGTCACCGTCGATCTCGGATCGGACACCTTCCATCGCCCGGATCGCCCCGGCGAAGTACCGGAAATGATCTGAGGCCAACGGCACATCCGCGCCGAGGGTCTGCCGGATCGGCTTTCCTGTGTCCCAGGTCTCAGCCACGGCAAGGGCTTCGAGATTGTCCTCGATCCGGTCGGCTATCTCGGTGAGGATGACGGCACGTTCGGCGAGTGCCGTCTTGGCCCATCCGGCTGCCGCGCCGCGACCGTCGTCGGTGGCCCGCCGCAGGTCATCGGCGGTCCCTTCGGCGATCTCGGTGAAGTCCTTTCCGGTGACCGGGGTCGGGTTGCGGAAATATCGGCCGCCGACCGGTGGCACGTACTCGCCGCCGACGAAATGGTCGTACCGTTCGGCGTACCGCACCACGTTGCCAGGTTCTCCTGGTGCGGCGTATCTGCTCATGCCTCACGCCTCCCCGGCATGCTTTCATGGGTACAAGTGGCGGACGGTAGAAGACACTGGGTTGCAGTGACGTTGCAAGGTGCGTTCCAAGGGCGTGGAACATGAAGGACGCGAGCGCGTACGCATTCCTGGTCGACCAGTTGCGTGACGGGTTGCCTGGGACGCGCCCGGTCAGCGAGCCGCGAGCACTGGTTTCCGCATCGTGGCAACGTTCGCTGGCCGCGAGCGTCGACCCGGAACACGGCCTGCCACCGGTGGTCTACGCCGAGAACGACATCCCTGACCTGCGCTCGGACCATCCGCTGGCCGCGGTGATGCCCTCGCTGCGGGCGATGCTGGTGAGCATCGCCGACCAGGCCGAACACATCATGCTGATCACCGACGCGGCCGGGCACCTGCTCTGGCGGGAAGGCAATGCGAAAGTTCGCAAACAAGCGGACAAAGTGCTGCTGACCGAAGGGACCAGGTGGACCGAAGAAGCCATCGGCACCAACGCCATGGGCACCGCGCTGGCTGTGGACGGCCCGGTGATGATCCACGCGACGGAACACCTTGTCCGCCGCTACCACCCGTGGACGTGTGCGGCGGCGCCCGTGCATGATCCGGATACCGGGGCACTACTCGGCGTCATCGACATCACCGGTCCGATGTCCACAATGCATCCGTCGACTCTCGCCCTTGTCTCGGCGGCGGCCCAACTGGCGGAAAGTCAGTTGCAGACAAGGATGAATTCCCGCAACGAACGTTTCCGGCTGCGCAACATGCGGCACCTGAGCGGCCTGCGCGGTGAACCGGGCGCGTTGGTCAGCCCGACCGGGCGGGTGGTCGCGGTCGAGTCGTGCGAGGGCATTCCGTCCAGAGTGGACGTCGGGACCGACAAGGGCACGCTCTGGCTGCCGGACGGCCGGGAGGCGTTCGTCGAACCGCTGGCCGAGGGCTTTCTGCTGCGGATCGCGCCGGGACTTCCCCAGCGCCGCCCGCAGTTGCTGACCATGCCGTTCCTCGGTGCCGACGACACCCGGGCGTTGCTCGACGGCCGCGAAATCCCGCTCACGCTTCGGCACGCCGAGATCCTCGCGCTGCTTGCCCTGCACCCCAAGGGAATGACCGCGGAACAGCTGGCTTTGGTGCTGTACGGCGAATCCGGCAACCCGGTGACCGCGCGCGCCGAAATTCACCGGTTGCGCACGCAACTGGGCGCGTCGGCGATCAGCACCAAGCCGTACCGGCTGGAGGCCGAGGTGGACGCGGACTTCATCAACGTACGCACACCGTTGCGGGAACGCCGGGTCCGTGAGGCAGTGGCGTTGTGGCGCGGGCCGTTGCTGCCCAGGTCCAACGCGCCGGGCGTGCAAGCCGAACGCGAGCAGACGCTGGCCCAGTTGCGCAGGCTGGTGCTCGAACGCCGGGATTTGGACGCGCTGTACTCGTTCGTTCGCGCGACGCCGGATCAGGAAGCCTTGGAAGTGCTGGCGTGGGGCATGCCGCCCGCCGATCCGCGACATGCGTGGGTCCAGTCGCAACTCCGGCAGTGCATGACGGACGAATAAGCTGCCTTTCGTGCGGATCGGGCTTCTCGGGCCGTTGCGGGCCAACGGCACTGTCGCGGGTTCCCGGCTGCGCGCGTTGCTGGTCGTGCTGGCGCTGGAGCCCGGCCGGGTGGTGTCGATCAGCCGGCTGATCGACGGCGTGTGGGGTGACGATCCGCCCGCACGAGCACCGAACGCACTGCAAGTGCTGGTTTCGCGGCTGCGCAAGTCCCTTGACGTAGCGATCGAGTCCCATCCAGCGGGTTATCGGCTGGCCATCGACCCGGACGACGTGGATGCGTCGCGCTTCGAGCGTCTGGTCGCGAGCGTGCGGATGGCCGACGATCCGACGAAGGCTCAGGTTCTGCGGGAAGCGCTTGGGCTGTGGCGTGGACCGGCGTTGCAGGATGTCGCTGACCAGGAGTTCTTCCAGCCGCATGTGGCCAAGCTGACCGAGTTGCGGCTGACCGCGCTGGAAGACCGCATCGAGGCCGATCTGCGGCTCGGGCACGACCCGACGACCGAGTTGACCGCGCTCGTCGCGGACCATCCGTTGCGGGAACGTCTGGTCGGTGCGCTGATGCGTGCCCTGTACGCGACCGGCCGGACGAACGACGCCCTCACGGTTTACGAAACCGCACGTCAGGCCCTTGCCGACGAGCTGGGCACGGATCCGTCCGCCGAACTGTCCGCATTGCACACGTCGATCCTGCGGGGCACCGAACGGCCTCGCACGAACCTGCGTGCCAGCCTGACCAGCTTCGTCGGCCGGGACGACGAAGTCGCCGAGGTCGTCCGGCTGGTCGGCGAATACCGGCTGACAACGCTCACTGGCCTTGGCGGAGCAGGCAAAACCCGGTTGTCCATCGAGGCCGCGCGCACGCTGCTGGACCGGGCGACCGATGGCGTGTGGTTCGTCGAGCTCGCGCCGATCAGCAAGGACGTTGCCCAGACCGTCCTGAGCACGCTGGGCTTGCGTGATCATGCGTTCCAAGGGCCGAGTGAGCCGATCGACCGGCTCTCCGCGGCGCTGAGTGCCCGGGAAACCGTGCTGGTACTGGACAATTGCGAGCACGTGATCGACGCGGCGGCGGCTTTGGCCGCACGCTTGCTCGGCGACTGTCCCCGGCTCCGGATTCTCGCCACCAGCCGTGAACCCCTTGGCATCACTGGGGAAGCGTTGTGGCCAGTCGAGCCACTCGCTTTGCCCCGGGAGAACCCGACGGTCGCGGAGGCGTTGTCGTCCTCGGCAGTGCGGTTGTTGTACGAGCGAGCCAAAGCGGTGCGTCCAGGTTTCACGATCGACGAGCAGACCGTGGCCGACGTGAGCAGGATTTGCCGCGCTGTCGACGGGATTCCTTTGGCCATCGAGCTTTCCGCGGCACGTCTGCGCACCATGACGCCGAGCCAACTGGCTTCCCGCCTCGGCGACCGGTTCCGGTTGCTGACCGGCGGCAGCCGGATGGCGCTCCCCCGGCACCAGACGCTGCGCGCGGTGGTCGACTGGAGCTGGGACCTGTTGACCGGCAAGGAAAAAGCCGTGTTGCGGCGGCTCGCGGTGTTCGCTGGCGGCGCAACACTCGAGGCCGCCGAGCACGTGTCCGGCGAGGACGTGTTCGACCTGCTCGCCACGCTGGCGGACAAATCGTTGCTGGTCATAGGCGAGCGTTATCGGTTGCTGGACACCATCAGGGCGTACGGCCTCGAACGGCTCGAAGAATCCGGCGAGGCCGACCAGATCCGGAAGGCCCATGCCGAGTACTTCCTGACACTCGCCACGACCGCCGACTCCTACCTGCGGGGCCCCGACCAGTTGGCGTGGCTCGATCAGCTCAGCGCCGAGCAGGACAACATCGAAGCGGCGCTGCGTACTTCCGACGCCCAGACGGCCTTGCAGTTGGTCGGCGCCACCGGCTGGTACTGGTGGCTGAGTGGCCGGCACGCCAAAGGTTTGGAGCTGACCAGGGCCGCACTGGACATGCCTGGTGCGGCCGACGCGGAAACCCGAGCGGTGGCGTACGCCGTCGGTGCCCTGCTTTTGCTTGCCACACAGGACAATTGGCCGGACACCACGAGGTTCTTCCAAGGCGCACAGCAGTTCTCCGGGCCGACAACGTCTCCCTTGCTGCGGTTGGTGAAGCCGTTGAGCCGAGTGCTGGCCGACGAACCCGAAGAGCTGCCCGAGGACGAGGGTTGGGTGGGTGCGGCGTCGCGGTTGCTTCGCGCCGCAGCGCTTCTGTCACGTGGTGACCGGCAGGACGAGATCGAAAGCGATCTGGAAGAAGCGGTGGCCAGGTTCCGCGAGGTCGGTGACCGTTGGGGTTACATGGTTTCGTTGTCCAACATGGCCGACCTGCGTGCCCGCAAAGGTGATGTGGCCACCGCACTCGCCCACTTCGAGCAGGCCGTCGCGGTCGGCGTCGAACTGGGCACCGGCGAGGACCTTGTGCAGAACCGGCTTCGGCTGGCGCAGCTGAGGTTGCTGAGCGGCGACGAGACGGGGTGTGCCGCGACAATCGTCGAGGCCGAACAAGACGCGGCCCGGATCGGCCTGCCGTCGGTGATGGCGATGGTCGAGCACGGCGCAGCGGAAATCGCCCGCTGGATGGGTGACCTGACGACCGCGCGGGCCCGTCTCACCAAGGCGGAAAGCGTCGTCGACCAGAACTGGACCATCGCGTGCGCACTGGCCACGCAGTGGGGTTTCCTCGATGGCGTGACCGGGGATCTTGAATCCGCGCGGGCACGTCATTCCTATGCCCTGACGATGACATTGGGTGGACCGAACTCGGTCTGGGTCGCACACGTCGTCGTCGGTGTCGCTGATCTGGCTTTGCGCCAAGGAAAACCTGACGAGGCCGCCCGGCTGCTCGCCGCGAGCGATGCCGTACGAGGAACTCCGGATCTGACGCACCCCGATGTGACGCGGATACGCGAAGAAGCACGCGCCGCGCTCGGCGAAGCCAAGTTCGCTGAGGCGACGCGTGCTGGCGAGAACGCGACTGTCCACACATTGCTGGAGATCGCGGACCCGACATTAGCGATCCCGGTGGTATAGCCTCAGCGCCCAGACGTAGCCGATCAGGGTGAACCCGATCGCCCACAGCGCCGAGACGATCAGGTTGCTGCCGATCGGCGTGCCCAGCAGCAGCCCGCGGATGGTCTCGATCATCGCGGTGAACGGCTGGTACTCGATGAACCACTGAACGCCCGCGGCCGTCGATTCCGGTGGGACGAAAGCACTGCTGATGAACGGCAGGAACACCAGCGGAAGCGTCTTGGCGTTGGCGCCTTCGACGTTCCTGGCCGACAGCCCGAACGCGACACCAAGCCAGCTGATCATCAAGGCGTACAGGACGACCACACCGACGAACGCGATCCAGTCGACGAAACCTGCCTCCGGCTCGAATCCCATCAGCAGCGAGACACCGATGATGATCGCGACGGAACCGAGTCCCCGGATCACGTTCGCCACGGCGTGGGCCGTGAGCACCGCGCCACGCGAGATCGGCATGGTCCGGAACCGGGCGATGATCCCTTCGGTCATGTCCATCGCGGCGCCGAGCGCGGCCTGTGAGACGCCGCCGCTGATACACATGAACACGATCCCGGGCACGATGTAGTCGATGTACCCGGCGCCGCTCGGCAGGCCCATGCCCATCTGCCCGCCGAAGACGTAAGTGAACAGCAGCAGGAACACCAGCGGCATGATCAGCGCGCTGACGGTTCCGGCGGGATATCGCAGGTCGTGCTTGTACTGGCGACGCAACATCGTGCGGGCATTGGCGATCGCGTGGCTCATGCCTCCTCCCCGCTGTGGTCACGAACGTCGCATGAGCCGGGCACTGTGTTGAATGATTCGCTCGCAAGCTCGCTCATCGTGAGGCCTCCCCGGTGAGAGCGAAGAAAACGTCGTCGAGGTCGGGTGTGTGCACGGCCAGTCCGGCGACTTCGAGGTGATCGAGCCGGTCGAGAACCGCGCGCAGGGCCTTCACGTCGCCGTCGCTGGGCACCTGCAGCGTGAGGGCTTCGTCGTCGCAGGTTGCCGCGCCGAGCACGCGAGCGGCTTCGTCGAGCGTGCGGGCGTCGTGGAACCGCAACAGGATGTGGCCGCCGGGGATGAGCCGCTTGAGTCCGGCCGGGGTGCCCTCTGCCATGATCCGGCCGTGGTCGAGCACCGCGATCCGGTCGGCCAACTGGTCGGCTTCGTCGAGGTACTGGGTGGTCAGGAAGATCGTCACGCCGCTGGTGACCAGCTCGCGGACGATCTGCCACATGGTGTGCCTGCTGCGCGGGTCGAGGCCGGTGGTCGGCTCGTCCAGGAAGATGATCTTCGGCGTGCCGGTCAGGGTCATCGCCAGGTCGAGCCGCCTGCGCATTCCGCCCGAGTACGTCATCGCGAACTTGTCGGCCGCGTCCTCGAGATCGAACCGTGCCAGCAGCTCGGCGGCCCGTTTGCGCGAGTCGGGGACCCGGTACAGGTCGCCCATCATGATCAGGTTCTCGGCGCCGGTCAGCAGGTTGTCGACCGCCGAGAACTGGCCGGTGACGCCGATGGCGCCACGGATCGCGCCGGCCTGCCTGACCAGGTCGAATCCGGCGACACGGACCGTGCCCGCGTCTGCCGAGGTCAAGGTGGACAGGATCTTCACCGCGGTGGTCTTGCCCGCGCCGTTCGGACCGAGCAGGGAGAACACCGTGCCCTCGGCGACATCGAGATCGATGCCGCCGAGCACGGTCTGCTCGCCGTACGACTTGCGCAGGCCGGTCACCGTGATTGCGGACTTCGTCATGCCCAGCAGGCTCGCGAGCACCGCTTTCATGTCGTTGAGCGCTCGCTGACAGGGCCTTACAAAACCCGAACATTCGCCAGACGTCTCGCTCATGCCCGGCGGTCAGAGTGTGTGCCATGAAGTGGACACACCGCATCGCCGCCGCGAGCGGCGCGACCGTGATGAGCCTGGCCCTGCTGACGTCGACCGCCAGTGCCCAGACACCGGCACAGACGCCGACGTTCGACGTCAAGAAGGTCTGCGAGCAGCGGGTCCCCAAGCTGGAGAACCGCGTGAACAAGGCGCTGACCAGGATCAACGGCGGAGCCGACGTGCGCGGCTCGGTCGCCAACCTGCGGGCGCGCGCCGAGCGGGCGACCGACCCGGCGCAGAAGGACTGGCTGAGTGGCAAGGCCGACCACCGCGCACAGCGCACTGAGCTGCTCAAGAAGGCACAGGAGCGGCTCAGCACCTACAAGCAGAAGTACTGCACGGGCAAATGAGGCGCTCATTGGCAGTGGCCGCGGTCTTGGCGTTCCTGCTCACCGGGTGCCAGAAGCAGGAAGACCCGCCGGTCGGTGACCTAGACTCCGTCGAGTCCACACTCAACAGTGTCGAGTCGGAGCTGAATGAGCCCTAGAGGACTCGTTCTCGTCGCCGAGGACGAACGGTCGATCGCCGACCTGGTCGCGATGTACCTGCGCCGGGACGGGTTCGGCGTGCACGTGGAGACGGACGGACCGGGCGCGCTGGCGGCCGTCCGCCGGATGCGGCCGGTCGCCGTCGTACTCGACATCGGCCTGCCCGGGATGGACGGCATCGAGGTGTGCCGCCAGCTGCGGGCCGCCGAGGACTGGACGCCGGTGCTGTTCGTGACCGCTCGTGACGAGGAAATCGACCGGATCCTCGGCCTCGAGATGGGCGCCGACGACTACGTGACCAAGCCCTTCAGCCCGCGCGAACTCGTGGCGCGGGTTCGTACCGTGTTGCGTCGGGGGTCGCCCGCGACCGAGGTGTTGCGGGCGGGCACGGTCGAGGTGAACGTCGACCAGCGGCGAGTGTGGGCCGGTGGCCGGGAGATCACGCTCACCTCGACCGAGTTCGACCTGCTGGAACACCTGATGCGCACGCCCGGCCGGGTTTATGCCCGTGACCAGCTGCTCAGCGCCGTGTGGGGCTACCAGGCCGCGGCCGGGACCCGCACGGTCGACGTGCACATCGCGCAGCTGCGCGCCAAGCTCGGCGACGACAGTCCGATCAGGACAGTCCGGGGTGTTGGCTACTCGGCGGAGCCCCGATGATCCGCTCGCTCGCCGGCCGGGTCATCATCGTCTGCCTTGCCGTGGCGGGGATCTCCGCTCTGGTCGCCGGGTTCGTGCTGTTCCGGTTGGTCTCCACGACCTCGCTGGACGTGACCAAGCGGGTGCTGGCCAACCAGGCGGACGTGCTGGCCGCGCAGCTCTTCGAGACCGACGGCGCCCTGTCCGGGCGGCGCCGGGTGGTGGACATCCTTGAACGGCAAGGAATTTCCGTCGTCGCCGTGAGCCAGCGTGGCGTGGTCATCGGCGACGTGAACGCCGTTGCCGCGGCCAAACAGGCCAAAGCTGTCGACGGCGGAACGGTTTCCGAAACAGTGGATTCCGGCGGGCGTACGTATCTCGTCGAGGCCCGTGACGCCCCTCGCGGCAGTTTCGCCTTGGTGCTGCAGCCTTCCGCGGACCGGTCCACCATCCGGCGGCTGATCGGGAACATCCTGTTCGCGCTGGGAATCGGGCTGGTGGTGGCCGCTGTGGCGGGCATCGTGCTCGGACGTCTGCTGGCGCGCCCGTTGCGACGGACCGCTCAAGTCGCGCACACCATGCGCACGGGCAGACGTGATCTGCGGGTTCCCGTCGAAGGCCCGCGTGAGGTCGCCGACGTCGCCGGATCGGTCAATTCCCTGGCGGACGCGTTGCAGCGCAGCGAATCCCGGCAGCGGGACTTCCTGCTTTCGGTCTCCCACGAGCTCAGGACGCCGTTGACCGCGGTCCGCGGGTTCGCCGAGTCGCTCGCCGACGGGGTCGTGCCGCCGGACCAGGCCGCGGAGGTCGGGCGGACCATCGAGAACGAGGCCCAGCGACTGGAGCGGCTGGTCGGCGACCTGCTGGACCTGGCAAGGCTGTCCGCCGACGACTTCCGGCTGGACATCGCCCCGGTCGACCTGTCCGGTGTGGTGCGGGAAACCGCGGACGTGTGGTCCGTGCGGTGTGCCAGGGAAGGCGTCGATTTCCGGCTGACCAACCCGGATCATCCCGTTGGCGTGCACACTGATCCACGCAGGCTGCGGCAGGCGTTGGACGGGCTGATGGAGAACGCGCTGCGGGTCACGCCGTCCGGCCGTCCGATCGTGCTGGCGCACCTGCCGGGACGGGTGTTGCAAGTCCGCGACGGCGGGCCCGGCCTGTCCGAAGAGGACTACCGAATCGCGTTCGACCGTGGCGCGCTGCACCGCCGTTACCAAGGGATCCGGCCGGTCGGGACCGGACTGGGGCTGGCGATCGTGCACGGGCTGGTGACCAGGATGGGCGGTAGGATCGACGCCGGGCCCGCGCCCGAGGGCGGCGCCTGTTTCACGATCACGCTGCCCGGGTAGGTGATTCAGGTGCGGACGCAACGGGAAGTCGAGCGCAAGTACGAAGCATCCCCCGACGCTGAGCTGCCGGAACTGCCCGGTGCCGTCGACCCGCGGCACGAGACGCTCGACGCGGTCTACTACGACACCGAGGACCTCCGGCTGATCCGCGGGGGTCTGACGCTGCGCCGCCGGGAAGGCGGCGCGGACGAGGGCTGGCACCTGAAAGTGCCTGTCGGCGAGGACACCCGCGACGAGATCCACCTGCCGCTGGACGGAAGCGAAGAACCGCCCGAACAGTTCGCAGATCTGACGCTCGGCTACACCCGTGGCTCGGCGCTGCGGCCCGTCGCCCGGATCACCACCGAACGGACGATCTGGGAGATCGACGGCGCCGAACTCACCGACGACCACGTGACGGCGACCCGGCCAGGTGCCGACCCCATGGTGTTCCGGGAGATCGAAGTCGAAGGCGACCCCGACGCGCTCGACCGCACCGAGGAACCGTTGCGGTCAGCGGGTTTCGAGCGATCGTCGCTGCCGTCCAAGCTCGCTCGTGTGCTCGGTACGAAGGCCACGCGAGTGCAACCGGGCAAGAGCGCGGGCCAGGTCGTACTGGCGTACGCCGCCACCCAGATCGAGAAGATCAAGTACTACGACATCCTGGTGCGCCAGGACGTCGACGACTCCGTGCACCAGATGCGGGTCGCGACCCGCCGGTTGCGCAGCGCGCTGCGCGTGTACCGCAAGATCGTCTCAAGCGGTGACCTCGACGCCGAGCTGCAGTGGCTCGGCCGAGAACTGAGCCCGGCCCGTGACCTCGAGGTGCAGTCCGCCCGGCTCACCAAAGCGGTCTCGGAGCTGCCCGTCGAGCTGGTCATCGGACCGGTGCGGGCCCGGCTGGTCCGGTACTTCAGCCCGGCGCAGGCGCAGGCTCGCGAGAACGTGCTGCGGACGTTGCGCGATGAGCGTTACCTCCGGCTGCTGGACAAACTGGACGAGTGGGTCACCTCGCCGCCGTTCACGGAGAAGGCTTCGCGGAAGGCCTCGAAGGAGTTGCCGAAGCACACCTCCCGGGCCGAGGACAAGGTAGGCACTCGGCTGGACGCGGGTGAGATCCATCGGGCACGCAAGGCCGCCAAACGTTTGCGGTACGGACTCGAGGTGCATGGCTCCGACAAGGCTCGTAAGCACGCGAAGGCGTTCACCAAGCTGGCCGGCGAGTACCAGGACAGCGTGGTCGCCCTGCCGCTGCTGCGCACGCTCGGCATGGAGGGGAACGGGTTCACATTCGGTCTGCTCTACGGCCAGGAGCAGGCCAACGCCGAACGGATCCGTGCGTCACTGAGGTGGGGCTAGGCCCACCTGGCATCTGGGCCTGCGAGCAATGCGCGAGCCTTCCGTGGTCCGTCAGACTGTGTGAGGACCACGGGAGGGGCAGGATGCGGCAGGCCAGGGCGGTATGGCGCAGCGTTCAGCTGCTGGGCGTAGCGCTGCTCAGCCTGCCGATGTTCGTGTGGGTGTTCGCCAACTGCTCGATCGTGGTCACCGCACCGATGGTGATCAAGGACTCCCGCTGGCTGCCGAACCTGGCCAGGCGGCTGGCCGGGGTGCCGCTCGACGGCGTCTACTGGCCGGACCCGCCACCCCCGACCCTCGACGAGGACGGCCTGTACCGGGTCGGCGACAACCTGGTCAAGAAGCCGCGCTGGTACGACGAGTTCGACCGGCTGCTCCACTGGGCGATCGACGACCCAGGTACGCGCCGCGACCTGAACTGGATGTTCGCGAACTTCTTCGTCGGCGGAGTGCTGGCCGGCCTGGCACCGGGCCTGATCGGCCTGGGCATCTGGCTGGCCTTCACCCCGCAGTGGCCTTTCGCGTTGGTCGCTCTTGCAGCCGGCTACTTGGCGGCACCCTGGCTCGTGCAGGTGCACAACCGGTGGTCGTACGTGATGTTGAAGGCGAAGCACGATGGAGTGATGTTCCGTTTCTGGGCGCGAGTGCGCGGGCGAATCAAAGTGTTGTGGTTCGTGACCGTCCATTTCCTGCTCGCGTTGGGGACAGCACTGACGTCCACGGTGGTCCTGGTGATCGGTGCCGTACCGATCCACGTCTGGGGCCTGTGGATCTTCGCGTGGGTCCCGCTGGTGATGATGATCCGCGAGTTGACCTCGTTCCGCCGGAAGGACATCCCAGCGCCGTACATGCCTGCGCCAATGTTGCCACCACCACGGCCTGACGGCATGTACCGCTACCGCAACCAACTCCACAAGACACCCACTAGCTACATGCGCTCCGCCCGTTATCGCTGGGTGATGACAGACGTGGCAACGTGGCGTGACTTCGCTTCGGCTTATGTCGACACCCTGTTCGGCTTGGTTGCCATCCCTATGGCTGTGTTCGCTCCTTCGTGGACCCGGTCCCTGCAGCTGAAGGTGTCCCGCTGGCTGCTCGCCCCGACCACACAAGCTGTTCTGGCGCAACGAGTCCAGCAACTGACCACGACCCGTGCCGACGCCACCGACGCCCAAGCCGCCGAGCTGCGCCGAATCGAACGCGACCTGCACGACGGCGCCCAGGCCAGGCTCGTGGCGATGGGCCTGCACCTGGGCGCGGTGGAACGCCTGATCGACCAAGACCCGGCGGCAGCCAAATCCCTGGTGGCGAAGACAAAGGCGGCATCAGCCGAGGCTCTGACCGAGTTGCGGGACCTTGTGCGCGGCATCCACCCACCGGTTCTGGCCGAACGCGGCCTCGGCGACGCTTTGCGGGCGTTGGCGTTGGACAGTCCGCTGAAGGTCACGGTGGAGGGGAAGGTGATCGGCAGACCGGCTTCACCGATCGAGTCCGCGGTGTACTTCGCGGTGAGCGAGCTACTCACCAACGTGGCCAAGCATGCCGCGGCCACCCGTGTGATCATCCACATCAGACACTCGGAGCACGCGCTGGAGATCTCCGTGATCGACGATGGCCGGGGTGGGGCTTCGCCTGAGAGGGGCACCGGATTGCGTGGTGTTCAACGACGTCTGGCCACTTTTGATGGCACGTTCGACGTCACAAGTCCGCCAGGCGGCCCCACCATCGCCACCCTCAAAGTCCCCAGCCCAGCAACTCCCCCACCAGCGCAGCCCTGAACCAGTCAGGCGGTGAAGTCGGCCTTGTGGTCGGTCGCCCACTCGGCGAACGTACGCGCCGGCCGCCCAAGAACCTCCTGCACAACAGTCGTCAGATCCGCAGCCCTGGCAGTCGCGTTCTCGTACAGCTTCACCATTCCATCGAGAATCTTCCCGTCGGCAAACCCACCGAACTGCTGAGCCCACAGAGCCTTCGCCTCCGCCACACTCAAATCCACAACCTCGATCTCACGACCAACGGCCGCACCGATCAGCGAGACCTGCCCACGCTGCGAAATCGACTCCGGCCCGGTGAGTTCATAGGCCGCACCGACGTGCCCATCTTCCAACAAGGCTTTCACCGCGACCGCCGCGATGTCGGCCTCGTGGATCGGGTTCACGTTGGCGTCGGCGAACGGCAGCCGCACCAAGCCTTCCTGCTTGATCGACTCCGCCCAGAACAACGTGTTGGTCGCGAAACCTCCCGGCCGCAGGAAAGTCCAGTCGATGCCGGATCGTTCCACCGCCGCCTCGACCGCGAGATGCACGGTTCGGACCGGCGAGTCGCCGTAGCTCTCGTGCGCCGCGGCTTGTGACGACAGCAGCACGATGCGCTTGACGCCCTTGGCTTTCGCGAGTTCGGCGAATCCCTGAGCGCCCGCCGGATTGGGGAACAGGAACACCTTCTCGACGCCTTCGAGTGCCGAGTCGAACGACTCGGGCTTCTCCAGATCCGCGGCACGGACGTCGACAGGCAAGCCGGCGGACTGCGGGTTACGCGAAGTCGCGCGCACGGATGCGCCTGCGTCAACGAGCTGTGTGATGACGCAACGGCCGACGTTGCCGGTCGCTCCGGTTACCAAGATGGTCATAACGCTAGTTTCAACCATCTGTTAAACTGCGTCAACCAAATAGCTGACTGATACCATCCGATCATGCGCGAACCAGCCAAACCAAGGCGCTCACCTGCACCGGAGGAGCGTCAGGCGGACGCCGACCGGACCAGACGGGTCCTGCTCGCGGCCGCATACGATGAGTTCGCCGAGAAGGGTTACGCGGGCGCGCGCGTGCACGAGATCGCGGCACGGGCCAACGTGAACAAGCAGTTGATCAACTACTACTTCGGCGGCAAGGAAGGCCTGTACCGGACCTTGCAGAGCCAGTGGTTGAAGCACGAGGCGACATTCCACGACCCCGGCCGGCCCGCCGCGGACGTCGCGACGTCGTACCTGCACGACGGGCTGGACGACCCGAGAGGCACCAGGCTCATGGTGTGGCGTGGCCTGAGCTACGCGGCCGGACAGCAAACCCCGGACGAGGAGCCCGAGCAGGACCTCAGTGGGATCACCGAACGCCAGCAGTCCGGCGAGATCGACCCGGACATCGATCCGGCGTGCCTCCTGCTCGCCATGATCGCGATGACGTCCGCGCCGACCGTCATGCCCGACCTGGTGAAGAAGACCTTCGGTGTCGAGGCCACGGACCCGGTGTTCCGCGAGCGCTACACGGCTTTCGTCCGTGACATGGTCGCCAGGATGGGGCCGCGTTCGTAATGGATCTGTTGCGGCACTTGGGTTTCTTCGTCGCCGTCGCGGAGGAGGGTCATTTCGGCCGCGCCGCCGAACGGCTCGGGATGACCCAGCCGCCGGTTTCCCAAGGCGTACAACGGTTGGAGCGCCGGCTCGGCGTTCAGTTGTTCACTCGCGGATCTCGCGGAATCGGGCTCACGCCGGCAGGCGCCGAACTCCTGCCTCAGGCGTACGCGCTGCTCGGCGGCGCCGAACGGTTTGTCGCTGAGGCCGGGCGGCTTCGCGATCGGGCCGTCCGGCTCGGTGTGATCCCGCAGTTGAGTTCTTGGCACGTCGCCGCGTTGGCTTCCAGCACAACCGTCACAGTCACGACAGCGTCCACTGTGGAACTCGTGGACGCGGTCACATCCGGCGCACTCGACTGCGCTGTCGTGCACCATCCCGCGTTGGTGAACTCCCTCGAATGCGACTCGGTGATCAAGGTCCCGAGCTGGTTTCTTGTCCCGTCAGGGCATCAAGTTTCCGCCGTCACGGACTTGCGTGGCCTGCCCTTCGCCGCGCCACCACGCAGTCACGGCACGGCCGCGTTCGACTTGTTCGCCGACCGGCTGCGAGCAGCAGGCCTCGATCCGACCTTCGTTCCAGCCGCCGGCGAACGGGAGATTGTGGCTGCGGTCGCCGCCGGACGCGCGTTCGGAATGACGTGCGACCCGCATCTGCAAGCTCCTGGCGTCGACCGAGTCGCTCTTGACGACGAGTTCTCCCTGCGCGTCCGGCTCGTCTGGCGAGCGCTCAAGCCGGATGTCCGCGACGCGATCTCGGCAGCGCTCGCATGATCGCGCAACGGATCCGGGCAGTCTTCCAAGACGCGGGCACGGCGGGCTGGCTGCACGCGATGCCGCTCGGCCCGGCAAGCCGCGAAGTCGATGTCAACGCGGACGAACCCGTTGTCATGGCGTCGGTTTACAAGCTGCCCTTGCTGGTTGCCCTCTGCCGTCAGTTCGACGCGGGCCGGATCGATCCACTGTCGACCATCCGGATCAACCCGGCGTCGTGTTCGCCCGGCCCGACCGGGATCGCGACCTTCCTCGACCCGATCACGATGTCCTGGCGCGATCTCGCGGCGTCGATGATGACCGTTTCGGACAACGCCGCCGCGGACTTGATCCTCGGCGAAGTCGGCCTGGACACCGTCGGGAAAACCTTGGCGGACTTGGAACTCACCGGTACCAAGATCGTCGGCGGCGCGGCGGACGTCGAGGCCACGCTGATGCGCGAGACCGGCACATCGACGACCGCGGAAGCGTTTGCCCTGATCAGCGACAACGACCAGGTCCGGACGGTCAGCGCTTACGACCCCGCGTACACAAGCGCCACAACGCCCCGGGACATGACCCGGTTGCTGTCGCTGATCTGGTCGGATTCCGTGGCTTCGGCCGAACAGTGCGCGTTCATCCGGCAATTGATGGGCAAGCAGGTGTGGCTGCATCGAATTCGCTCCGGCTTTCCGTTCGGCGATGTCCGGGTGTCCGGCAAGACCGGCACGATCGGCGCGGTCCGTAACGAGGTCGCCGTCGTGGAGTACGCGCACGAAACCCCGATCGCAGTCGCGATCTTCACGTTCGCCGCCCGTTCCGACCTCGCGCTGCCCGCCGTCGACGCGGCCATCGGAGAAGCCGCCCGGATCGCCGTCACCGACCTCCGCTCCGGCCGGACGCGATAGCGATCCGCTATCAGCAGCGCCACCAATTCGTATTGGCGCTATGACCGGAACGGTGATTCGGTAGGAACATGAAGATCAACCGCCGAACCTTGCTCGCCGCCCTTGCCACCGCGCCGCTCGCCGGCTGCGCCACTCAAAACCCACCCGCGGCATCGCAAACGACGGCAACAACGCCTTCTCGTACCCCGGACTTCAAGGCGCTCGAAGCCAGGTTCGACGCTCGCCTCGGTGTGTACGCAGTGGACGTGACGACCGGGAAATCCGTGGCACACAGGGAAAACGAGCGATTCGCGATCTGCTCGGTCTTCAAGGCCTACGCAGCGGGCGCGTTGCTCAAGGCCCACCCGCTGAGCTCGGGCTTCTTCACGCAGACGATCCGTTTCACCCAAGCCGAAGTGGTCGCGAATTCACCAGTCACCGGCGCACGCGTGGCCACAGGCATGACAGTCGCGGAACTCTGCGAGGCCGCGATCACCAAAAGCGACAACACCGCAGGCAACCAGATGCTCAAACTTCTAGGCGGCCCAACGAAACTGACGGACTTCGCCCGGTCGATCGGCGACCCGGTGACCCGTCTCGACCGCTGGGAAACGGAACTGAACGTCGTCCCGCGCGGTACGGAACAGGACACCACGACGCCTTCGGCGATCGCCAACGCCTATCGCGGCCTGGTCGTCGGCGACATCCTCGCCGAGCCGGAACGCAAGCAGCTGAAGGACTGGCTGATCGCGAACACCACCGGAGACGCCCGAATCCGTGCGGGCCTGCCCAAAGGCTGGGTCACCGGTGACAAGACCGGCACGGGCAGCTTCGCCGCGGCCAACGACGTCGCCGTCACGTGGCCGTCGCCGGAAAAGCCGATCGTGATCGCGATCCTGACCGACAAGGCGGACGAGAACGCCAAGTACGACAACGCATTGATCGCGGAGGCCACCAAGGCCGCAGTAGGCGGACTGTAGACCTTGGTGGCCGCTCAGGGATTACGGCTTCTCGCAGAGGATGTGCTCGCGGTCCGGCCCTTCACACACACCCGTGATCCGGACACTGTCCGACGTGATCCGCACGCTGTCGGACGTGATCCGCACGCTGCCCGGATCAGACGTGATCCGCACGCTGTCCGCTGCCGCGGTGGCCGGAACCAACGCGACCAAAGTGGTGACAAAACCCGCGACGAGAACCCCAGCCCCGACGCGTCCAATAGTGATCTTCATACGAAACAGCGTGCTCACTGCCGGTTTCACCTCGGCTTCAACCAGGCAGCGCCCGTTCAGTCCCAGTTGAAATCGGCAGCTCGCCGGCCCGGACCGGCCAGACGTGTTCAACTCCAACGAAAACCGGTCCCGATGGATACGCCACACCCGCTCGGTGTTGCCAGCACGTATGGGGTTTTCGATATGCCGACGACATGCGCCTGCTCGTAGCATCGAGAGCATGCGTGTGTTGATCGTCGAGGATGAGCTCTACATGGCAGAGGCCATCCGCGATGGCCTACGCCTCGAAGCGATCGCCGCCGACATCGCCGGTGACGGCGGCACCGCTCTGGGGCTGCTGAGCGTCAACGCCTACGACATCGTCGTTCTCGACCGCGACATTCCCGGACCGAACGGTGACGAGATCGCCAAGCGCATCGTCGCCTCCGGGAGTGGCACGCCGATCCTGATGCTCACCGCTGCCGACCGCCTTGACGACAAGGTCTCCGGGTTCGAACTCGGCGCAGACGACTACCTCACCAAGCCGTTCGCACTCCAAGAGCTCGTGCTCAGGCTCAGAGCACTCGACCGCAGGCGCGCGCACAACAGGCCGCCCGTGCGGGAGATCGCAGGTCTGCGGCTGGATCCGTTTCGCCGGGAGGTCTACCGCGACGGCCGCTACGTCGCGCTGACCCGCAAGCAGTTCGCCGTGCTCGAAGTCCTCGTCGCTGCCGAAGGTGGTGTGATCAGCGCCGAAGAGCTCTTGGAGCGGGCGTGGGACGAGAACGCGGATCCGTTCACCAACGCTGTCCGCATCACGGTCTCGGCACTGCGCAAACGGCTCGGCGAACCCTCGATCATCACCACGGTCCCCGGCGCGGGGTACCGCATCGATACCCAGCCAGACACCGGACGTGACTGAGCAGAGGGCGCGTGGGTTGAGTGTTCGCCTCAAACTCACCCTCAGCTACGCCGGGTTCCTCATGGTCGCGGGCGGGTTGCTCCTCACCGCCGTGTGGGCGTTCATCCTGCGCTATGTCCCCGACACTGAACGCGGACTTCTCGGCGTATCGCCCAACCGCTACCTGCTCGTGCGTACGTTCTTTCCGGCCGCGGCCATCGTGCTGGCGTTCCTGTTGGTGTTCGGTCTGCTGGGAGGATGGCTTCTCGCCGGCCGGATGCTCGCGCCGCTGACTCGCATCACGGACGCCACACGCATTGCCGCGACCGGGTCGCTCTCCCATCGGATCCGGTTGGAGGGTCGCAATGACGAGTTTCGTGAACTCGCCGACGGTTTCGACGCGATGCTCACCCGGCTCGAAGCACACGTCGCCGCGCAGCGGAGATTCGCTGCGAACGCGTCCCACGAACTGCGCACCCCACTGGCGATCTCGCAGACCCTTCTCGACGTCGCCCGCAACGATCCGCACCGGCACACCGGCGAGCTCGTCGAACGCCTGCACGCCGTCAATGTCCGTGCGATCGAACTCACCGAGGCATTGCTCCTGCTCAGCCGGGCTGACCAGCGGTCATTCAGCCGGGAGAATGTCGACTTGTCCCTGATCGCGGAAGAAGCGACCGAAACGCTCCTGCCCTTCGCGGAGAAGCACGGCGTGACCATTCAGACGTCCGGGGACGTGACCCTCACCAACGGCTCATCCGCTCTCTTGCTGCAGATGACCATGAACCTGCTGCACAACGCCATCGTCCACAACGTCGCCGAATACGGCACTGTGCAGGTCAACACCGCAAGCCGCCGCAAGTCCGTCGTGCTCACGGTGGAAAACACCGGCGACAAACTCACTGCGCAGCGGGTGTCGACACTCACCGAGCCGTTCCAATGCGGCACTGAACGCATACGCGGTGATCACGCGGGCGTCGGTCTCGGCCTGGCCATCGTCAAAAGCATCACCGAGGCACACGACGGAACCCTCACCCTCATCCCTCGGGCTGGTGGAGGGCTCTGCGTCACGGTGCGGCTGCCCGCCGTGGGCAGATGACGATCAGGGCAAGTACCGAGTGCACCCGGCCGAAATCGGCCGGGGCCGCGTCGGCTCAATTGTCCGATGTGATCGGAAAATCGAAGTAAGTGTCTGGGTAAGGCTCGTCTTTCAGGGTGTAATGCCACCACTCGCGATCGTACGAGTTGAAACCGCTGGCCGCCATGATGGACCGCAGGTGTTCCCGGTTTTGCGCTTCGACCTGCGTGATTCCTGGTGCCCCATGATGTGAGATCGAATCCATCACGTCATGGTCACCGCCCATGGCAGCGAGTTCGTCGGTGGCCAAGTGGAAAATCGTCAAGTCGACGGTACTGCCCCGGCTGTGGCCGGACTTGGCCGCGACATATCCTTGTTCGAACATCTCGGCTCGTTGAATGTTCGGATAGTGCCGCAGCTTCTTCCGGCCGTCCTCCGGTTGTTGTGACCAGCGCAGAAAGCAGTCCGAGGCGCGTTGCGGGCGGTAGCCGTCCCACAGCAGCAGGCCGAAGCCAAGGGCCGCGGCCTCTTCCACCGCTTTCTTCAGGGCGGCACACAAAGCTCTCGTGCCGACGATGCGATTCGCCACATATCCGTCCACCGGCCGACCGGTGAAGTTATCCCATGTGGCGTACTTGGAATCCCAGCGTATTCCGGAGACGATCTCGTCCACAAAGACAAAATCATCGTGCATCGTCATTTGCCTGCCAACGCCAACGACACCATCCGGTCGATAACTTCGCCAAGCGGCAATCCCGCGGCTGCCATCATTCGCGGGTAACGGCTGTAGGAAGTCAGCCCAGGCAACGTGTTGACCTCGTTGAGCATCACGCTGCCGTCTTCCAGGAGGAAGAGGTCCACCCGCGCGAGTCCCCGGCAACCCAGGGCGCTGTAGATGACCTTCGCCGTCTCCTGAACCAGCGTGCGCGACTCGTCCGGAATGTCGGCGGGGCAGATGAAGCTTGAGTTCTCGGATCCGGTCTCCGGCGTTTCCTCCTGGTGGATCCGGAAGAAGCCATGCGTGAGCGCGACGCGGTCCACCTCGCCGGCGAACAGCTCCTGACCGTTGCCCAGGATGGAACAGCCGATCTCGCTGCCGACGACGCCTTCCTCGATCAACACCTTCGAGTCGTACTCCCTGGCGGTCTCCACCGCACTCGCCAGTTCTTCCTTGCTGGTCACCTTGGTGACGCCGTAGGACGACCCCGAACGTGCCGGCTTCACAAAGACGGGATAGGGGAGCTTGTCGGCATCGACGGTCTCGTTCCCCGAGACAATCCAGAAATTCGGCGTGGCAATTCCCACACTGTTGACGACCAGGTAGGTGAGGGATTTGTCCATGCACATGGCAGAACTTTGGATGTCGCAGCCGGCGTAGGGGATGCCGGAGAGCTCGAACAGGCCCTGAATCGCACCGTCCTCGCCGAGTTTGCCGTGCAGGATGGGCAGCACGACGTCCAGCCGGATCGTCTCGTATTTGCCCTCGTCCAACACCAGCAGGCCGTGCACGTCACGGTCGGGCGACAACACGACCGGGCGGGCGTTGTTCTCCCAGTCTCCCTCGGGGCTGTCGCACAGCTTCCAGGCACCGCTCTGGGTGATCCCGATCCAGAACGGCTCGTACTTGTCAGCATCGAGGCTCTTCGCGACCTCACGGACAGACTTGACCGAGACGGGATGCTCTTCGGAAACGCCCCCGAAGATAATTCCGACCTTCAACTTATCCATGCTGATTCCTGCTTTCGAATGTCAGGCAGTTGGTAAGAGAATTTTCGACGGTGTCGCTCAGGGCGTGGTCCGTGAAGTAAGCGGTGTGCGGACTGATGAGCACGTTCGGCAGTTTTTGAAGCCGCGCCAGCGGAGTGCCTTCAATGGGCTTGTCCCGGCAGTCGGCGTAGAATATCCCTTCCTCCCCTTCGAGGACATCCAACGCCGCGCCGCCCAATCTACCGCTTTCCAGCGCCGGAATGAGGGCCTCGGTATCAATAAGCGGACCGCGTCCGGTATTGATGACGTACGCGCCGTGCTTCATCTGCTCGATACGTTCACGACTGAGGAGATGGTACGTATCCGCATTGAGCGGCGTGTGGAGCGTGACAATGTCGCTCAGCCGGATCAGTTCATCCAGAGGAACGTAGTCGACAACGGCCTCGGGACGAGTGTCATAGGCGACTATGCGGCAGCCGAAGCCCCGCAGCCGGTCCATGACCGCTGCGCCAATGCGTCCCGTTCCAACGACACCAACAGTCAGATCGCGTAGTTCCCGCCCGCGCACCTCGTTCAGCCGGTAGTCATGAACATCCGCGCGCCTGATCATGGATTTCACATGCCGCACGGCCATGAGCATCAGCATCAACGTGTAATCGGCCACACTGTCGGGCGAATACGCGACGTTTCCGACGGAAATCCCGACGCTCTCCGCGTACTCCACATCGATGTGGTTGAACCCGATGCTGCGCGTGGAGATGTACTCGACGCCGGCCTTGCTCAGCGCGAGAAGCGTGTCGTTGGTGATGCGAGTTTTGTGACCGACGCTGATACATCGGTTGCCGAATGCCAGTTCGATATTGGCTTCGGATACCGGTGCGTCCGTGATGGTGGGCATGACGCCATAGCGCGGCGCCATCTCTCGGAACAGAACAGCTTCGTCCTGCCCGCATCCATAGATCGTGATTCCCAATTTCGGGACAGTCGAGGAGGACGAGGACGCCAGCAATCGCGTGCGGCGAGCCGCCGTTCGTGTTGGTTCGCTGTAGATCATGCCCTCCAGTCAAGGTAGCGTGGTGTTGCCAGCACGTATGTGGTTTTCGATATGCCGACGGTATGCTACCGGCCGGTAACATGCGGGGCCGTGCGTGTCGTGGTCGTCGAGGAGGCACCCTATACTCCTCGAACCCCGCCGCCCTCACCCACCTGCACCGCCGCAGCTCACACCCAGCAACCCCGCAAAGGTTGCGAAGCAACCAAGAACAAAGCCACGCTGGTAAAAGCGAAACACACGCACCGCAAGGTGATGAGGGCTCCGCCTTAGAAGAGACGCGACACCCCCCACCAAGGTTGCGACCCCACCGGCGAAACCAAAACACCCGGGGCACTGGTCCAGACCAACCCAACAACGCCGCCCCGCAAGAAGCCCACGCCGTAAGGCGCATGAGCGGCTTCAGGCCCCAAGCGAAACGCAAGGGCGAAGCTTGGCGAAGCAAGCAAGCCAAAAGCCAAGCTGGTGAAAGCAAAACACGCCCAGCGCCGGTTCGAGACGAGCACACCCTGGGGGCTGAGGACCCAGTCCTCAAAAGGCACGCTGGTGAAGCGAAAAGCGCCCAGCGCTGGTCCGTAAGGAGCACGCACCGTGGGGGTCTGGGGGCTCGGCCCCCAGAAGATACGCGGAACGCAAAAGGCTCGCGCTCTCCGCGAGCACGAGCCTCCCATGCGTGGGCCCAGTTGAGGCCCTTTCAAGGCCAAATCGCCAGGTCAGACGCCTCTTGGATTTGGCCAAGGCCTGGCCAGCCGATCTCCCGGACCATCGCCCCGTGGCCGTAAGGTCCTACCGCACAATGCGACAGCTCCGCCCGGCCGAGATAGGCGAGCTGGTGAAGCACTATCAAGCTGGAGCAACCGTCAAAGTCCTTGCGGCACAGTACGGCGTCAGTCGCGGCACCGTTGGGCAGCATCTGCGAAGCCGTGGGATCAACACCAAGCCGCCCGGCCTGCATCCCGACGAGGTACCGACCGCCGCCGAGCTGTACCGCGACGGGTGGTCACTGGCCCGTATTGCGGAGAAGTTCGATACCAGCTCCAATACGGTACGCGCCCGATTGCTGGACGCCGGAGTCGTTATGCGGGATACGCAGGGACGGGAGCGGTAGCCACCAATCGCCATCGAGTACGCGCCATCAGCACTCACTAGCGTTAAGCGCTGTTGAAGTTTGCCAGTCGGCGGGATCACACGATCGGACGGTGACCGAGGTCTAGACAACCACTAATCTAAAGACAAAGCACCACGCCGGTAACAGCGGCGTGGTGCTTTGTCTTAGTCCCCTTCAGCCCACGGGCGGGTAGGGGTCGTTTCCGTAGGTGAACTCCTGCTCGATCGTCCCGTCCTGCTTGAGGATCGTCAGCTGACTGGGCTGGTTGGCGATGGCCGCCTTCCGGCCGGCGTCGACCGCCTGGGACTTGAGCACGTGATTGGAGAGCACCTGGCCGTCGTGCTTGACCTGCCAGTTGGTGCCGTGGGGTACCACCCAGTACCGCTTGCGCTGCGCCATAGTTGGTTCACCGCTCCTTTCGGACGCCCTTGAAGGGCTGGTTGCCGCTCTTGCCGTCGACGAATTGACCCTTTGAGTCACGCTTCGTCCACGTGCTGGTGCGAGGGTTGAAGGTCTGGCTCCGCTGGCGCACCGCGCCCAGCCGGAAACCGCGACCGGTGTTTTTGGCCATAATCGACCTCGATTTCATCAGGATGCGTTGCAGTACTACAACGCTGTGTCGATGTTAGCACAGCGATGTTGTGATGCCGCAACACTGATGCCAGACTGGCACACGCCACCAACCGCGCAGGGAGCCGAGAGACAAGATGACTGGCCGGATCGACGTGGCTGGCTTGTACGAAGCGCTCGATGCTGAGCGCCAGGCCCGCGGGCTGTCCTGGCGGCAACTGGCGGGTGAGGTCGGCGTGAGCGCATCATTGCTGTCCCGGATGGCCAAGGGGCACAAGCCGGACCTGGAGAGCTTCGCCGCGCTGGTGCAGTGGCTTGGGGTACCGGCCGAAGAGTTCATGCGCGACCTTGCAGATGAGGCCGATCAAGACACCTCGCCCGCCTTCGAGACCAAGCTAATGCCGCTGTTACGCGCCGAACGAGATCTAAATGATGAAGATAGAGAATACTTAATGCAAATGGTTACGGCTACGATGAAGTATTTGAGGGCGAACCGACAGGACTCGTAGCGTGGCTTACTGGCGCGGCTTCAAGCAGTACGCCGTCGACCTTGGTCTCAAGGTGCGCGGCAATCTTGGCATCTCTGCATCTCAACGGCTCGATGTCGTTGCGTTAGCCGCCCACTACAAAGTGCCGGTCTTGAGCTTTGATCAGATTGGGTGCCCACTTGAGGCCCTCCACCACTTCACCGTCAGCCGCTGGGGCAAGGTGTCCGGTTACCTTTTGCCCGTCGATGGTCAGCTGGCAATAATTTACAACCCAATGCACCCTAAGCAGCGTATCCGGGCAACCATTAGCCATGAGATCGCACACTTGATTCTCAATCATGAGTTTCGTGTGTTGGCAACTGGGGATGATGGCTGCATCTTTGGCGACAAGGACCAAGAGGATGAGGCAGGCTGGTTGGGTGCCGAGCTTCTGTTACCGCGTGACGCTGCCAAGCGTGCCGTGATTGACGGCATATCGCTCGGTCGGCTCAGTGAGCAGTTCGATGTCAGTGTTGAGCTCGCGCGGTGGCGCACAAACATCTGTGGTGCACGGAAGATCCTCCAGCGAGCTCGTCGATACTGAATAGACTTGCCTTTCTAAGGCACGCCTATTCTTTAATCGTTTCACAGCTTCGTCTTGCGCAGAATCACGAACGGAAGATCGATTTCTTAAGCTCATCGTATACGCTCATTCCCGGTCGGAGCAATGGCGCGAGAGACGACGACGCAAATGCTGGCCAGTTACTTCCCCCGCCGGTAATACTCAGACTCCTGCACATGAATGTGTATAGCTCACCTGCGATACTCTTGAGATCATCCGGGTCAATGCCGCGGTTCTGTACCCCATTGGCTAGCAGGCGAGCTCGTTCCTGAATGATAGCCGCCGCGTTGCTAGCTTGGTTGACACTAGCGCAATACTTCTCGATCACCTCATTGTCGAGGAGGTACGATTCAATATTGCGGCGCGAAAGTACTCGTACGCCAGCCGTCTTTTCGAGTTCGGCCACCTCAGCGTCGTTCTTCAGGTCACGGTCAGTTACGCGCAAGATTGTGGCGCCGGGCGTCAACAGCTGAATTGACTGACCGAGCCCAACCTTGTCGGCTGTGACGTCCTCACTGTTGCCAACTGAAATAAACTCTACATCCGGCAGATCATCGCCAAAAATCGCACGGTAACATTTGGCGTCGAACTCTGTGTTCTTGCTTGGTCGCCCCACAACTGGCTTACCTTCACACAGGACAACAACCTTGGGGCTAACCAGATCCGCAAGATCTCCCAATGCTACTTCAAGCGTTCTGCGCCAAAATTCACGGGTTACCTCGATAGGCGTCAGCTCAACGGTTTCGTCAAAGCTCTTGTCCTGAAAGTCAAGGAAGACAACTTTCCCTGGCTCTTCTTGCGAGAGCTTCCAGGCTTCTCGCATAAACCCAATGCTGTGCGTGGCGAGGATAAGCTGCGAGTTATCAGGGATGAGCTTGACCAGCTCACGTAGCACTGCGCTCTGCACACGGGTGTTCAGGTGCGTTTCCGGCTCGTCAATGCACCAAATGGTGTCGTCGTAGTAACGACGCTTCACCACGAGATCCAAGATGAGGTCGAAGACAGCTTTCTCCCCAGCGGACAGATTCTTGTAAATAAAGTTTTGCGCCGTACCTTTCGAGAAATAGAACGAACCGTTGTCGAGCGGCGACCCCAAGCCGGACAACACGAGGTCGGGATAGATGGCGCGCACGACGTCACGAATTTCGCCTATGATCCGCTCGCGTAGATCGAATGCAGACGTGCCGTCCTCCTCGCTCACGCCATACAGAGTTTCGAGCGTATTCGAGACAAGACGAGTGTAGTTGACCGATACCGTCGCATCGTTCTCTATACTTCTTGCGGGACGTGCCTCTTCAAATGCAGGCCCAGCTCTCCCTATACCGCTTATAACGAAATCCGGATCATTGCGGTACGCCGTCCGCATATAGAACAGTTTTCTCATTCCATCGCTGCCGTTGGGAGGTTCAGCAGTATGGAACTCCAACAGAATCCCGTGCCTGTAGTCTGCATCCGAAGGCGGTGCGCCAACCTTCGGATAGTAGAGTAGGTCATTGTTGTATGAGTACAGTCCACCCCTAAGAGACTGATACGAGCGCAAGGCATCAAAAAACGACGACTTACCCGTGCCGTTGGGTCCGCACAACACAATGAGTTTTGCTGACTCCGGCATGCCGGAGATTTGCAGATCAGTGAAACGACGGAAATTTCGAAGAACGGCGCGTTTGAGCTTCATCTAAATCCTTTTTCTTGCACTCATCTTTCCCGAAACAGCACAGATCATCGACGGTGAACCACTGCGACATCGCGGACTGATTTGAAATAGACAGTCTAGACACCTATTCAAGCAGCCCTTGAACTTCTGTAATGTACTCAATTTACAGCAATAGTCAGCATCAAGGAACGGGCACCCTGTTAAGCCTCCCTTGGCATGTAAATCTCTGCCCCCTGTCGAGTTCGTAGAAAGCTTATCGAGCAAGGCGCGGGATCTGTTACCCCCGACTCAACCCCAAATAGGTGAATCGCTATGGGCGATCAAACGCTCGCGGATCGTAGCCACATATCGACGCGGCATGCTTGAAAATCCTTGCCGTACTGCACGAACGCGTGAACCTTATTCAACCGCGAAGACGACTCATGACTTGACCTGGCCGAAACGCTCCGGCCCGGCGGTCGTTGCCTGATGCGGTCGGTTCGGATGCGCTACACCTGGAACGATTGGCCCTGGAAGCCCGACGACTGGAGCCTGTCATGCCCCTCCACAGCACGGATACCACCGTCCACACCTTCGACGGCCTTCAACTGGTCGGCACGCTGGTCACGCCGGACAGCCCAACAGACCGAGCAGTGGTGTTCGTTCATGGCGGCGGTGTCACCCGGGAGGAAGGCGGCTTCTTCACCCGCCTGGCACAAGGCGTGGGTGAAGCGGGCGTGGCGTCGCTGCGCTTCGATCTCCGCGGACATGGTGAAAGTGAAGGTCGCCAGGAAGACCTGACGCTGTCCGCCATCCTCAACGACATCCAGGCGGCCATCGAGCACGTGAAGGCCGAAGCCGACGTGACGTCGGTGAGCCTGCTCGGAGTGAGCTTCGCCGGTGGCATCTGCGCCTACTTCGCGGCCAAGCGTCCAGAACTGGTCCACCGGCTGGTACTCGGCAACCCGCTCCTGAACTACAAGAAGCGCTTCATCGACGACAAACCGTATTGGCACGACGACCGGATCGACGAGGAAGCGGCCAAGGAGCTGATCGAGCAGGGTTTCGTGGCGCATTCACCAACCTTCAAGCTCAGCCGACCGCTGCTCAACGAAGTGTTCTGGCTCCAGCCGCACACGGTGCTTGGCGAGATTCAGGCACCGACGCTGATCCTGCACGGCACCACGGACACCTTCATTCCGGTGGAATCGTCCCGCACGGCCGTCGCCCAGTTGACCTGCGAGCACAAGCTCGTCGAGCTGGAGGGCGCCCAGCACGGTTTCGCGGTGCACGACGACCCGACATACGCCGACCCCAAGAGCCAGGAGTACCAGGCGTTCGTCATCCGCACCGTCGCGGAGTGGCTGACAGCTTCGTAATTACACGCCTATTGCTTCGCGGAGCGCCCGCACCGATGACCGGCCCTGCCACGGCTTGAGGGTAGCCAGCACCTTCTGGAGCTCGGCCTTCGTGCGACCAGAATCGGTCTCGACAGCTAGGGGCCAGGCGGTAAGTCCGACGCGGGCGGCTTCGTCCGGCTCACCAGCCAGGGCAAGAGCCGAGGCCATCAAGGACGAGAAGTAGCCGTAGTCCCTTGGCGAAAAGTCTTCGTCCTGCAACCACTGGCGGTACAGCTCCGCCGCCTGGCGGGGTTGCCCGGCTTCGGTGTGACAGATGGCCGTCTGCATCCGTAGCAGCGTGGCGTTGTAATGCGCACCCAACTGCTCGCCGTCATCCACGGCCGCAGCAAGGAGCTGATGGGCCTCATCAAGGTTTCGCTCAACCTCGGTCTGCTGATGACCGAGCATGGCATATCCGCGCGCTTCCTGTTGTGCGGCTTCGGCTTGCACGCGGATGGGAAGTTGCCAGGGGCCATTTCGCACCGCCTGGGACAGCGTCAGCATGCGTAGCGCATCCCGTTCGTCATAGGCCGCTTGGGCTTTCTTCAAAAGCACATAGCCCTGCATGGCGGTGTCGCCGGCTTCTTGTGCCCACTCAGTTGCCCGATCCCGCCAGTACCCAGCCCGCAACGGATCGTGGACGTCCCGGTACAGCCAACCAGCAAACTCCGCGATGCGCGCCGCGACCGACAGCAGTTCGCGCCGCACATCTGGCCCTACGTCGTGGGCAGCCCGGTCGACGGCCACCAACAGGCCAAGCACCGCGGGCAGGGTGCTGGCAGGACCACGGGTGCCGTCATCGGCCATACATTCATCAAGCTGGCGACCGAAATACTCGACGACCGTGACGTCAAGGTTGCGGCGCGGGTTCTCCAGCGCGGCAACCACATGCTGCACTTCATCAGGGTTCAACGCCGTCCACAGGGCCGCGCCAAACCCCACCTTCAGGAGGGCGCGACGATCCAATGGGCTCATGGCGTTCGGTTCAGCGAGAGCGACATGCCCTGATTGCACATCGGCGAATCCGGCCAGAAAACCCCCGAACCCATCAGCTGAGACGTGAGTGGCCAACGGCACAAGCACCGGGCGGCCATCGACCAGCACCGGCAGCTGCACAGTGCCCGCGACCGCAGGCGGCGTAGCAACCTCCTGTTCGGCAGTCGGTTCGACAGCGCCAAGTGCCGCCAGCTCGCTCGCGAAGCGTTGCTTCACATCATCAGGCACGCGGGCAAAGGCCGTATCGAGGAGTCCTTGGCTGTCTGGCGCGAGAGTGATATCCGCACCGCGGGCCTCCCAACGCGCAACCGTTCGCACCGCAACATCAAGCTGCTGGGCGAAGTCACGAACACTGAGGCGCATCGCTCGGCGCAAGACTTTGGTCTCGGCACCGGTCCAAACGCGAACGGTGGCCATCGGCATCACGACTCCTTGGTCGCGAACGGGCTTTGGAGCGTATCGCCCCAGGGGGATGTCAACACTACGTCATCAGGGGTCAACACTGGGTCATTCCCATTTGTCCGGGGCTTGACCAGGGTTTTTGGTAGGCGCCCGCCACCAGGCCGTGTCCCCTCCCGACGGGGACGCGCCCGGCTCATACACCCCTCCTACCAAAAGGAAACGAGCCAGGTGGCCTCCCAGCCCTTGGTGGCGGGCTGCCGTCCATTGCCACCTCGAAACTTGGAGCGGCACCTATGCGGCGATCTCCGCACTTGCGTCGGCCAGCCCTGCTAGCAGTCGTCTTGTCCCTGGCAACGTCGTTAACCGCCTGCGGCCTGCTCAGCGGCTCATCAGACGACGTGCCGTCGCAGCCAACAGGCCAAGTCGAGAAGCCCAAACTCAAGGTCGGTGTCTTCTCCATTGTCGACGTGGCGCCGCTGTATATCGCGCTGGACAACGGCTACTTCAAGGCGGAAGGACTGGACGTCGAGCCAGTCACCACAGCCGGTGGACCAGATGCGGTCACCAAGCTGGCGGCTGGAGAGCTGGATGTTGGCATCTCCAGTTACCCGGCGTTCTTTGCCGCGCAGGCCAAACAAGTGGCCAACTTCAAGATCGTGACCGACGCTTACCAAGCCTGCGACGGCCATTCCCGGGTCATGGTGCGACAAGACTCGCCCATCCAGCGTCCGGCTGACCTAATCGGCAAGAAGGTGGCGGTGTCGGGGCGCGGCACCATCTCCGACCTTGCGGCCAGCTCAGTGCTCGCCACGCACGGCGTCGATCCGAGCAAGGTGCAATGGATCGAGATCCGGTTTCCGGACATGCTGGCAGGCGTCCAAAACGGCAATGTCGACGCAGCGGTCTTTGGTGAACCGTTTGTGACGCAAGCCTTGCAGACCAAAGGGACCAAGGATCTCTTCGACATTGCCAGCGGGCCAACCAACGAGATCGCGCTGTCTGGCTGGGGTGCACTGGAGAAGTTCGTAACCGCCAACCCTCGTACGGTGGCTGCCTTCCAACGAGCCATGGCACGGGCGGTGGATGACACCGGAGACCGCCCACGGCTGGAGCAGATTTTCGCTGGCAAGCTCAAGATCGACCCTATGGTGGCCTCGCTCGTCACCATCTGCCGTTACCCCAAAACCCTTGAGGCGAAGCGCATCCAGCGGCCAGCCGACCTAATGGCGGAGTTTGGCGTTATCCCAAGGCGGGAATCGCCTGGCTCCGGTGAACGGTTGGCCCAGCTGGACGTCGCACCGCTGTTGCTCTCCCCGCCAGCGCCAGCTTCCTCGGCGGCGGCCCCAAGCCGGTAGTACCAGCAGAAAACACCTGACAGGTAAGCAAACAGACGTAGTCCAGTGCGCGCCCGGGGAGGTGCCGCGCTCCTCACCCCAAACGCATTGCAGGTGAAGCAGTCATGGGCGTCCGCATCGGCGACCGACCTCGAAACCACAACGTCATTCCTTTGCGCCCCAACGAGACGATGAACGATCCGCTGACGAGCCCAGCGGCGACGTCGTTCGAGCCGTCCGCGGTGGACGCGCCGCTGCCAGAGCCGGTCCAGCTGTACGGCTTGACGGTGCTGGCGTTCTTGCTCCACACGCCCACCCAAGGACTTCAACGATGTGTGCGGTGCGGTACCGCCTGGCCGTGCGAACACCTGAAGCTGGCATACCGACTGCGGGAGGGGTTTTAGCCGTGGACTGTCACCAGGAGAACAACCGGCCTCGCGATGATGTGTCGCGGCCGGGTGGCGAACCGAGTCAGCTGCCACCCCGGGTGCTGTATGGCTACGTGCGCGTCGTGCGCGGTGATACGGCCCGAGCGGCAGCCTTAAAGGCTGAACTGCTCACCTTCTGCCACAGCTACGGCTACATGCTCGGCACCGTGTTTACGGACTATGGCGTCGAGGACACGGCCATTGCGCGGCCCGGCTTCTCGTCGCTGCTCGACGTCTGCAAGCTGGTCGGCTCGCACGGTGTGGTGGTACCTGCCCGCAGCCATCTGTCAACGCATGACGAGACGTTGGCCGTGCTGCTACGGCAAATCCGGCGCACTGGCGTCAAGTTGATCGCCGCCGACGAGTTCGCGGCGACTTCGCATGGAACTACCGACGCCTCGGCCACCGACGGTGGTACACCGTGCTGACGTTGCTTAGCCAGTTCTTGGAAGCGCTGCTCGCGCCAAGCGCGGCCGGTGCCGTGGTTGCAGCGCTGCTGTCGCTTGTTAGTCCACATCGGAGCCGGTGATGGACGACGGCGAGCTGGCGCTGGTCGCGAGACTGAGCTTCGTTCGTAGTGATTTAGAGCAGTTCGTATTCCAGGTGCTGGGCGCGATGGACGCGCAGTTGTACGTGACGGCCTGGCCCGAGAGCGAAGCTGAGCTGGGCCACCAGTTGGTCGCACTTGGCCGCGCCTTGGAGTGGCACGCCGCCATGCGCGCGGTGTCCGCAGTGGACACGCTGCCGCCGGATCACGTCTGACAACGCCACATCACGACAAGAAATCACGACACATGCGGCCTTATGCCTGCTGCGTTTGCTCCGGCCGTGCTGCCCTGAACCAACAACTACAACAAAACGAATGTGTACAACCGAAAAGGCGGAGGTTTCGCACGCATGTCATCCCTGCAAGAATGCGCCGCGCAGCTCAACCAGCTGTCCGAAAACTTGCCATTCGGGGCGGTTGCCCACCTGGGTACTGAGCTTGACAACGTCACTGGCCAAGCCATGAAGATCGTGCAAGGCACCGGCCATGAACAATCCATTGGTCAGATTCAGGGGATGAAGGAACAGCTGACCCAACAGCTTATGGAGTCACTCGGCCTGATCCGCGCCAGCCTCCAGCAAACGGCAAGCGCTATCATCGCGGGCCGTTGAAGAGACGCGCCGCCCCACATCCCACCCGCTATCTGGCAACGCATCCGGGAGGGACACCAGTTCAATGTTGATCGCCGCCCGACCTACACCGCCAACGAAGTGACCTTAAGCAGCGGCAAGGTGGTTGATTCGTACAACCCAGGAGAAGAAATCGTCGAGCGTAAGCATACGCAACTGGCGGCGATAAAGCTGGAGACAGCCATGGGGTACCTCCAATCCCTGCCGCAAAAGTACCCGCCCGGTGAAATCATTGCCGACACACCCAGCAACCGGGAGAAGTATCCCCATCTCGTGGGTCAGCCGCTGCGCGGCGACATGATCTTGGAAGTGCCAGTCCAGACCGCGCCGGTACCGCCTGCTATTGTGGAGAAGGCCGCCGAACTCAACGTCACCATTCGGGACGTGAACGGCAAGGAGTATGACCGGTGAATAGCGAGAGCCCAAACGACCTGCCCGTCACATATTGTGAACGGTGGAATGACACGCTCAAAAAGCCGATTGATCCTCTCTCAGTCGACGAAGCGGCGGCCCGCTATGAGTCGGGCGAGCTATTCTGCGTGGTCATTGGTGAGCTGACACGTCCGGTGGCCCTCATAGAGGTGCGGTGGGAAACGGATTACGCCGCCGTGTGGTTCTTTGACAACCAGGTCCGGCGAACCACCAGCTACACGTTTACCCGCGTCGATACTGACCGGCTGTTTCTCTCCGGCATAACCGCCTGGACGTTTACGGACGAAGCCCACGGCCGGCTGCGCGACGCGTGGCGTATTGAGCACATCACGTATCGCCAGGACGGTGTGGTGCACCGGGAGGTCAAGGACAAGACGACCGGTGAAACGGTAACCGAGGACCTGTCGGACGTGGATGTGGTGGCGCATTGGCAAGCGGTGCCAGAGTTTGGGGAGTGGGAGGGACTGGCGGAGAGGGAGCGTGTGGCGGAGCAGCTTAACCGCTCAGGCGAGCAATAGCGCTGGTACCGCTCGACCGCGCTCATAGGAATCGGGGGTTAGCTTTCTAATTGCGCCGCCGACGGCGACGATAGTGTTCGGGTCTGTTTGCACCGCATTGCATGCCGTCAAGTTAGCTTGCGGTCACTCATTGCCTCGTACTTCTGCCTATAGTCAGCGGCCCCTTTGGAGTCGCCAGCTTCCTTTAGTTGCCGGCAAGCGTCGTCCCAGGCATAACCCATACGCCGTATCATCCACTTATGATCTGGCCGCATGCACTCAGCATAACCGTCCAAAGCTTTGCGAAGCAACCGTATCCGTTCTTCAGGCTTTGATGCGAGAAGCGCGCGAGTGTGATTCGCAAAGGCAGTGTTAAGTTTCGAATTGTCCCGCTTCAGAGCGGCCTCAATACGACGCGAGAGGTCAACACCTCCTAGGTCTTGACCGGATAGCTGAAGAACAGCCATTAGCAGTGGTAGCTCCGCAGCCTGTGGCTCCGCACCGGCCGTCGTGGTAAGCATGTTGAAAGCTTCCTGGCGCATATTAGCGCGCTCATCACGGGAGACACTCTTGTATTCCGCGTCGGCGTTGACATAGAAAGGCGAGACGCCGGTTAGGTATAGAGCGCTCTCAGCATACAACGTCGCCGACTTAATGTCCGGTACACCGCACGAGTTTGACTCGTCCCATGACTCCTTAGCCAGATTCACCGCGCGCACTGGAGGAAGAAGCGAATATGCAAACCTCGTGAGAGCTATATGGTATGGCCTCCTACGAGCATCTTCTCTATTTGTGCGGTAGAGGCGCTGAAGTTTGTGATACGAACGAACCAACCACCGAAACATCATCTCGATGTCCGCTTCATCCGCGTCACGTTCGCCTTCAACCACTTGGGCTGCAAGTCTCTCAAGACCGTCAAAGCATAACCTGAACACTTCGCCGAAATAATCCCCTTTGGACCAATCGGGATCGAAATACGCTGCGGCATTCTCGGCCAACTCTACTGATTTCCGGAAGTCTAGCTCGCCTCTGAGCTTTAACTCACGATGCTTAAGCTTTAGAAACTGGAACTCCAGTCGCTTATCTTTCGGAGCCTCAGGGGTCTCTTTAGCAGCCTCAAATAACCTATAGGCGAGATTCAACCACCAGACTCTATTATCTACACTACTGACAGTGTCATGCGTAGGTTGCGGTTCGAGTTCCAACAGGGTTGTCGCATAGTCGCAAAGCGTATCGTAGCGGTCTTGCGCTGCCCCATTCAGCGCACCGAACAAGTTGTCAACTTCCCGAAGGGTTCTGCGCAGAGCGTTGCGAGCACAGTGAGACAGTCTATCGGTTTCGGCCTTAACACCTACCGGACGCAAATATCGCACGGTGGGAATCATTACCATCAATGCGTCTAGAAACGTTCGGTCGCGGATACGTGCGGAATAGTCGCCAATCAGTTCCTCAATTTTTGCCGAAGTCACACTAGTTTCAGTTTCGAGCAAAACCTGACCGATAACATGATGACGTGCCCGATGCCCTTTGTCGCCATGAATCCATGGGTCACGCTTGCTGCGAGCAACAATCTTGGCGCGTGGAGCCAGCAACGTTAGCATATTGTTAGACAGTTCTATTTCAACCAGACTGGCCAAGCAAACGTGCAGATAAGCATGCTGGTCAGCATCATCAAGACGCACTAGCTCCGACTCAACTTTTTGGCGCAATGTTTGACCATAAACGGCCTTAATCACTTTGACAAGTAGAGGGTCGCGAGGATCGCTCAAGAGTCTCTCTTGCGCAACACTCCCACTATCCAGAAAGGCGCGAAGATTTGGGTAAAGATTGTCCAGCTTGCTATCCCTATTACCTTCATCCACCAGTCTGTCACGGGCTTTTTCCAGGAGCTCCGCCCACTTACGAGCCGACGTTGGACCATGCAACGGCAATAGTTGTAGTGGTCGGAGATTCAACTCCTGCTTCAGACGATCGTAATCCGCGGTACGACCATCGAGGATGACAACTGTTTGGTCATCGTCGCTTTCCCGTAGCGACAGGCCACGCCTGAGGTGCTTGTCTAGTTTCGCACTTGTGCGGTTGTTTATCTCATAAACCAGGATCAAGCACCAATCGGTGGGTTCGATGAGTAGCTTATCTACTGCGTCCCGGAAGCGGGCTACCTCTTTAGGCTTATACGGCTTGCTCCGCTCAGACCATCGTATGAATATCTGGTTGGAGCGAGCTGATGCAACTAGGCCATTAACGTACGTGGTTTTGCCGTCACCAACGTCCCCAGTTACAAAGAGCGTCTGACCCTTGTATTGATCGAGACGCTCTAGAATTTCGGCGGGAATGCACTCCTCACCATCAAACAACACACGCCGTTCGAGGATGGCACGATGCCGGGCGTGGAGGGGTGTGAGCTCGCCACCGTCAAGGACAGCACGCCAGTCAGGCTCCTCCGTCGACCCTTCATCCAGGTTCAGGAGGCGAAGCGGCCACTCGGAACTGCCGAGCACCTTACGAACGGCCGCGCGTAGTGGAAGCGAATGAGGCTGAGCTGCAACGATGGCTGACGAGGGTGCCGTCGAGCGCTCGGATATTTCGCCGGTATCGGGCGCGTCAGCTACTGAGGCCTGCGACGGCGATTCGCGCAGCGTATAGTCGTAAGTTTCTTGAGCAATAGTTCGAAGAGTATTGCGCGACTCTCTGAGATAGGCCATCAAAGCGTTAGCCATAGCGGGTGCGCAGTCTTGCCTCCGAACGTTTTGAGCTGTTTTTTCATCCCATCCTTCCCTGGGTCCCGCTTCCACGGCAACAAATAGTGCGATAAAGTGACGGAACCTTCTTGAATCTCGCTTAGCCTGTCGGTCCGATTTCTTGACCCACGATGGTTTGTACTTCTCTAGCGCATCTTCGATCTCATCGTCCAACATGATAGGCATCTTCAGCAGCTCCGAAGCGCCAATAAGCTGGGGATCGCCGAGGCGCTCGTGCTCGTCTTTGCAGCTATCAATTGCCGCCTTTAATGCGTATCGCAAGAATGCAGTCCGCTGTTCCTGAATTCGATTGATGCCCAGTCCGAGCTCATCCTCGACCACGGCCTGTAGCCCAGTCGCTCTTGATATCGACTGGTCAAACGACTCAGGCGGCCCTGTCTTGCCGCCGCCCATGAGCTGGTTCAAATAATCTGAAACACTCTCAGGTTTATTCTCACTAACCATGACCGCCTCCTCGACTACAAACACGCAACTGTAGCAGTTTATGCCTACACGTATGGCCATTTGCTATTGCAATTGCAACGATGTTGTGTTATACATGAACAGGGATCGGCCTCCGCTTATCGGAGGTCACTATGCTGTCTTTTGCGATCGGGTTCGCCCTTCAGAAGTTTCACGAACATCGCTATGAGCATCCCGGCCTTAATCGCGACTCAGTCGAGGGATACATTGACGCCTGGGTAAGTGACGGCAAAGCATGGAAGCACTGCAGCGGCGACTTTCGGCTCTACCTAGCTGTTGTTGCCACTATCTTCGCGACGTGGCACGACGACCGTGTGTCTTGTACCGACGAGGCGTCGTGGAGCAACTCAATCCCCTGGCACGTTAAGCATGCGTTCAAAAATGGCGATGAGCCCAGCACCGAGATCTTCGACCCGTACTACTTTCAGTGCTTCGCTCCTAGCTCGTGACGCTCATGTTGCAAGTCTGCATCCACCTCATTGGTCACTCTGAAACCTAACTACACACCTGGCCGATCCCGCCTCAGCCTGCCCACCCTGGGCGGGCTTTTTCGTGCCCAAGCGGGCGTGGGCGTAGGTCGATTTCGCAACCACTTCCTAACCGTTTCGCAACTACTTCACAATTCCTTCTTGATTTCGCAAATCGACACGCAAGGAACGGTCTTCCTAGCCTTTTCTCGTTCCCATTGATTTCGAGAGAAGGAGGAAGCCATGCCTCGTAACCGCTACACCAAGTTCGTCCATCAAGCAGAACGCGCCCGCGTCACCCAGCAGGAGGCGCGCCTGAGTGCGTTCGCGCGGGAATTGCGCAACATCTGCGCCCAGGACACAGCTACGCCTGCGGCGGACTCTGCCAAGCAGCAGCGTCGCGATCGGATCGAGCAGAAACGTCTTCATCGTCTGCGGAAAGCGGATGCCGCTGAGCAGTCGTAACTGAGCACCGGAACGCGCCGGAACACTCAGCGCGTTCCGATTTTGACCGCCGGGCTACCACTTGTTCTCGGAGCCCGCGGACCAATGTGACCGACAAATGATCAACTACCACAGCAAGGAGGTGTGGCATGACAGAAATCATCCCCTGGAAGGGCTCGGGTCAGCTTGACCTGGTGCCGTCCGTTGGCCGTCGTTTGGCGCGAACGGCGCAAGCCGCCATCGATGCGGAGCGGATCAAGGGACTGGTTGGTGTGGCTCGTGCCGAGGCGACCATCCATACCGAGGCTACCTACATGGATGGGGCAGCCTGGCTCGCCCACCGCGGACAGACACACTCAGCCGTGCTGGCCGCCCTTGAGCAGCGCCATGCCGCCGGCGACCCCGTTGCTGCCGACCGCTACGCCAGATTCACGGAAGCCTTCGTCACGGTCGGCGTCCAGTCCGTGCTGCGGATGGGCATGCGGCCATGAACGGAGCCGTAGTGGTGCTGCTCCTCGTCGGCGGCGCGGGCCTCGGCATCGGCGTGCTCTTTGCAGCGATCATCTCGGTCGACATCATCAACCGGTTGCGACTGCGTTGGTCGGCCTACCGAGGCGTGCTTGCCGCCGATCTGGCTGCCTTGCGTGAGTGGACGAGCATGGCACGCGCGCATTGGCGGCAGACCACCGCGATACTCGACGAGGCCGACCGCCGAGGGAGTAGGCCGTGATTGGCGCGAACTCCGACAACCGGTTGGCCATCTTCATGGCGAAATGCCACAACGGGCCCGAGTTTGACGCGCTCGTGACGCGCGCGATGTTGGAAGCGGTGCGTCGGCGGCAAGACCGCCTACCTGGTCTGGCGGCGGCCTTGCCGAATGAGCTTGTGGACTGCAACGGATGGCTTCGACGAGCGTGCTCGTTCCCGCGTGTCACCTGCCGACGGTTCGTTCAGGCCAACGTCCGGGAGTCAGACCCGTGGTTCGGCCTTGAGGAAGCGCTGCTGACGATGGCTGTCCACGGCTCCGCCCACGTGTGGGCCAAGATCCACGGCATTTCGGACAGGTCCGGCAACGGCCGCTACCACAATGCACGGTTCCGCGATCTTGCGCTCACGCTCGGCCTCCAGGTCCAGAAGGACCGACACCTTGGCCACCGAACGCCGCACCTCTCGGGCAAGGGCCGGTACGACTACGCGGATCTGCTGCGCGAGCTGCGGCACGGCTTGAAGGTGCTGGCCGCGAACGGGCCGGACAAGCCCTCGGAGGAACGATAGGCCGTGCGCGGGTTAGTTCTCGCACGACTGTTTGGCCGGGCAGTGATAGCCGCCATCGCGGTGGTGGTAGTGACCATCGGACTCAAGCTGGTGTTGGACATGCTTGCCGCTGTGCTGCCGCCAGCGGTGATGGGATTGCTCGGTCAGGGGTGGAACGCGCTGTACGGGCTGCTAGCCCCGGCCCTGGGGCCGATGGTCGCGTTGGGGTTGTTGGGCTTGATCTATTGGGCAATTTTCGGCGGTAGCAACCGGTAGCCAGTCGCAGCCCAGCTCAATTGTTCACATCGAATTCATAGAGGAAGCGTCATGTGCCCAGAAAGCCCCGAAAACGGTTTGTTGGTAAAGCAACGGAGAACCGATAGATTTGGGAGCGGGAAGTGTGCCGGGAGCTGGCTCGCCAGCTGCACAGGCAGTGGCGTGGGGACCGGGTACATGACCTGATAGAGCAAGCAGAATCGGTGCAAGGATAAGCACTTACGTTCGTCTGGCGCTTATGAGCGACAGGAGCCTACCGCCCCTGTCGGCTCGATTAGTTATCCACAGGAAATTCATGTCATCAGGCAAGAAATGCTGAGACAATAAAAACCTGAGACGTGTGCCGCAGCGTCTGGCGTTCGTAGAGAAACTTTGGTCGGTCCATCTACGCACTCCCACGTCCTGACGACACTCGCTCAGGCTATTCACACATCAGCAACGCCCAAAACGGGGCGAACCGTGTGCTATCTATTACACACCCTGACGATGTACCAGTCAACAGGGATATTGCTACGCACGCTCGCCCTCGTTTCGGGAAAACACTCGAAGGGAGGGTTTTTCATGGCTGAGTCAGATACCAACAAACCTATTCGCGTCACAGCGCAGGAACGGGCGCACCCGGCCATTCTCAAGCTAGCGCGAGCTTGCATCGAATGGGCCCGGCACCTGTCCGGTGCGTCATCGCCCCAATCGCCTGCTGGTCATCAGCCAACCAGGCCGGAGCCGACCCATGAGTGAGCTCGTGTGGTTTCGCGCCTTTCCGCCCCGCGATACGGGCCTGGCTGAGATGACGGCCCTACTAAGGACGCTCGTTGGTCGACCCCATCAAGGCCTACGGCGAATTCAGCCTGTCATAGCACTCGAGCTGTGGCTCGGTGTGAACGAGGTGCGGTGGCTGGTGGCGACCGAGCTGGGCATCGCCCGCACCTTGCCCGGCGAGCTGACAGCCCAACTTCCTGGTCTGGCGCTCCTTCCAGTGGACCTGCCCGACCGGCCGGCGCCCGTCACGGCGCGAGAAGTTCGGCTCAGCAGCCTGGTTTTCCCGCTCCGACCCGAGAACGCACACGCCGTGACGGCTGGACTCCTGGGCGCGCGGGAGCAGTTACGGGCCGGTGAACAACTGGTCATCCAATGGGTTGTCGGCCCCAGTCACCGGGCAACGGACCATGTGCCGGTCACGCGCACGCCATTGGAGCTGCTGGGGTTGACTCCACCTCGCCAGCCGGACAGCGACGAACGCCAAGGCTGGAAACACAAACTGACTGAACCAATTTTTGGCATACGGGGCCGGATCGGTGCGGTGACTGACGATCGGCGCCGGGCCGCCGAACTCCTCCGGCCGGTCGTGTCGGCTTTAGCGCTGGCCGGTGGACCGCGTGGCCGGGTGTACGCCACCCCGCAGTCCAGCCAAGTCGCTACGCGCCTGTCCAAAGTGATGGGTCGACTGCGCAGCTGGTCCGGCATTGTCAACGCCGCCGAACTGGCCGCCTTGTCCGGCTGGTGCCGGGCTGGGCAGGACGTGCCGGGTGGCGCTGGCCCCTTTCCACCACCACCGGCCCAACTGCTGCATCCCGCTGATAGTCGGTCACTTTCCGCGGGCAGCCGACCGCTCGGACGGAGCACGCACCCGGCCACGGTGGACCTGAACGTGTGGCTCCCCCGGTCGAGCTACGGCGTGCACACTCACGTCATCGGGCCGCCCGGACGGGGTAAGTCAACGTTGCTGTGTCACTGGATCGCGGCCGAGGCGACGGGTCGCGGCAGCGTGATTGTTATTGAGCCGAAGGGGGATTTGGTCCGAGACGTGCTCGCCCGGCTGCCGTACGCGGCCCATAAGCGAACCGTGGTGATCGATCCCGGCGCGGATGGCTTACCGGTGGTCGGCTTTAACCCGTTGGTAGGCAGCCATATCGATGCCGAACGGCGAGTCGACAGCATCCTGAGCCTGTTGCGGAACTTGTTCGGCACGGCCATTGGCCCTCGGTCGGCCGACGTGTTGTGGCACGCCTTGCTCATGGCGGCCCGACTGGAAGACGGCGCCTTAACCGATGTGCCGCCGCTGCTGACCAACCCGGCCTTTCGGCGTTGGGCGGCCAGTCGCACGAGCGAGCCGTTGACTCTCGGGCCGTGGGTAAGTTGGTTCGACGGCTTGAGCGATGATCTTCGTGCCCAAGTGATCGCGCCGGTGCTCAACAAAATTCGAGTCTGGACGGCCCGACCGGCCATCCGGCGACTCCTCGGGCAACCCCAACCGGTTTTCGACCTGAGCCAGGTGTTCCAACAGCCCACCGTCCTGCTCGTCAACCTCAACGCGGGCGTCATCGGGCCGGAAACCGCCCGGCTGATTGGCGCCTTGTTGCTCCAGCAGATCTGGCAACTCGCCCAAGGCCAAACCGCGCTGCCCACCGCCCAGCGCCTGCCCGTATCGGTCATCGTTGACGAGTTCCAGTACTTCACGAGCGGCCTCGACTTCGCCGACGCTTTGGCCCGCGGGCGCGGCGCCAACGTGTCGTACACGTTGTGCCACCAGCATTTGGCCCAACTTAGCCCCCATCTGCAAGCAACGGTCTTGGCGAACATCGGCGCCCGAGTGGTGTTTCGACCAGCCACCGGAGACAGTCGTCTTCTAGCTCAAGTACTGGGCGCCCCGATTAAACCGGACGACCTGGACCAGTTGGGCGCCTATCACGCCGCCGCTCGGGTGTTGGTCGACGGCGCTCCCAGTCAACCGTTCGAGTTCGCCGCGCCACCGCTCCCCGATGCACTCCAAGAGCCGGGCACCCTCCACCAGGCGAGCGCACAGCGCTTCGGCGCCGAAGCCGCCGCCATCGATGCCGCGCTATTGGCTCGGTGGCAAGACCAAGCCCCACCGGACGCGCCGATTGGCTTGCGGAGGCGGCCGTCATGAGGCGGCCCCGTGTCCCGTTGGCCGGTGCCGGTCGGCCTGCCGGTCGCGTCGAGTCGGCACGGCCCCGACGTGCGCTTTGGTCCGATAGCCGCCACCGACTCCTTGGAGCCCTTGGAGGTCTCCTGTGAGCGGCGGCGGACGGGGCCGCGCCCGGCGACTGACCGAACGGCTCAGCTCCCGCGACCGAGCGATCTTGGCCACGCTGCGGGACCTACGTACCGCGAGTGGCAACCAGCTTGGTCGGCTCCATGTAGACGGTGATCATCCCATCATGCACGCCCGTAAGACCCGCGCCGCCCTGCAGCGGCTGACCGAACTGCGCCTGATCATCCGGCTCGAACGGCGGGTCGGTGGCGTTCGCTCCGGCAGCCAAGGCTTCTGCTATGTCCTCTCTGGACTGGGGCAAGCTGTGCTCGACTTAGAGGAGCCCGCCCCACGGCGACACCGCCGGGTAGTCGAAACCAAACCGGCCTTTCACAACCACGCCCTCGCGGTGACGGAAACCTTTGTCCAGGTGGTCGAGCGGTGCCGGTCCCGTCGGGCCCAGTTGCTGGAATGGTCCGGTGAACCGCGTTGTTGGCGGCGCTTTGCCGGTTCGCACGGCCAAGTCCTCACCCTCAAACCGGACAGTTACGCGCGGTTGGCCATGGACGACTACGAGCTCAGCACCTTTCTGGAACTAGATCTGGACACCGAGAGCCTGCCGACCATCACCCGCAAATTAGATCTCTACGTCGCCTACTGGCGCAGCGGTATCGAGCAGCATCGTCACGGCGTGTTCCCGGCCGTCTGGTGGCTGGTTCCCAGCTTGGCTCGCCTCGACGCCATCAGCAGTGCGGTGCGGCGTTTACCGGAGGACGTCCGCGACCTCTTCACCGGCAGCCTTATCGACGAGGCCGCCGATGTGCTCACTCAACCGAACCTTGAAGGAGGTGCCCGATGAGCCTTACACCAGACCAGTTCGTCAACCACGTTCTCGTCGGGGACGTCCGGCAACGGTTGGGTGAGCTGCCCGACGCCTGCGTGGACTGCGTGATCACCAGCCCGCCGTACTGGGCCCTGCGCGACTATGGCCACCCTGACCAGATCGGGGCTGAGCCAACCGTGAACGACTGGGTCAGCCAGATCACCGCCGTGTGCCACGAGCTAGCTCGCGTGCTCGTCCCTCACGGAGCGTTGTGGCTCAACGTCGGTGACAGCTATAGCCGTCACCCGGGCGAGGGCGCTCCCCGAAAGTCATTGCTGTTGGGCCCAGCCCGACTCGCGATCCAGCTAACACAGGCGGGCTGGCTGCTGCGTAGCCAAGTCGTTTGGGCCAAGCGCAACGCCATGCCCAGCAGCGTGACGGATCGGTTGGCCACTACCCACGAGTTCGTCTTGTTCCTGACCCGCCAGCGCCGCTACTTCTTCAACCTGGACGCCATCCGGGAACCCGCTCGCACCCAAACCAGCGCCCGTCGCTCGAGCCGCGACCACTATCCACCGCGGGAAGCAGCACCAACCCTAGGCGGTGGTCAGTCCTCGCGGATCGACCTCAACCAAGGTCTGTCCGCCCTTAAGGCAGCAGGCCTCAGCAGCCACCCGCTCGGCAAAAATCCGGGCGACGTCTGGCGAATCGCTACCGCCAACTATCCCGCTGCGCACTTCGCCAGCTTCCCCTCGGAACTCGTCCGTCGCCCCCTTCTGGCCACCTGCCCACAGCGGGTGTGCACCGAGTGCAGGACGCCCTGGCGGCGGGCCACGCAGATGATCGACGGCCGAAAACTCGCCACCGGTCCGTTGCGGTCGTCGTGTTCTCACTCCGGCTGGCGGCCGGGGCGCGTCCTCGATCCGTTCATGGGTGCGGGCACGGTGGCGCTAGCGGCCGAGCAGTACAAGCGGGACTGGGTGGGAATCGAACTGAATCCGGACTACGCCGCGTTGGCCGACGAGCGCCTGGCCGCCTGGCGGGCTGCGCAATCCAAACCCGCCTAATCCTCTTGAGCTGCCGACCTGCAAGACCTGACTTCCCCGGTGTCCTGCGGCCGTCTCGTCACCTCATCCGGAGGTGACCGGCCGCAACAGCACCGAGGAACGATCATGACCAGTCCCAAGCCCGATGCCAAAAGCGGCGTCAAAACGCTGGGCATTCGCTTGCCCGACGCACTGCACGCCCAATTCGCCCTGGTGGCCCAACTTGACGGCATTTCCCTGGGCGATGCCGCCATCCGGGCTGTCGAGTTGTACGTGACCGCCAAGACACAAGAATCCGACTTCGCAGCCCGAGCCGCAGCAGCGCTCGACGAAATCGAGCGTGAAGCGGCGGCACGGCGCGGAGCCATTGAGAGCCTGTTCGGCCCAGCCGATCAGCTGGCCTCAACCGGCAAGCCCACGGGCGGGCGGAGCCGCAAGACCGGAGCCGAGGAGCAATAGCCACCTTGGCCAGGTGACGGGTAGCCCTCATTACCGCTACCCGTCACCACTCATTTCTTCGAATCATCTCGAAACTAGTCATATATTTCGCGCGATAAGGACAGGCTGACCTTTCTTGGCGCCGCATGAATGGGCTGAGAAAATCAATCACGAAAGGAGGATCTAATGCCTACGAACAGCCGTAAACCCAGCACCGAAAGCCGCTCTGGCCGCACGTCGCGGGCCGTCATGTATATACGAGTCGGCCGCGCGGAGCACAATTCTGATAGTGCCGTAACCGCCCAGCGGGCCGCCTGCCAGCGAATCGCGACTACCTACGGCGCTACCGTCGTTCGGGAGTACCTCGATCTCGGGCGACCGGCACAGCTGGAGTACCAAACCGAACTACGGCGATTGCTGGACGATTTGGCCGCGCATCGGGACGCCGCTTTCGTGGTGATCTCGGATTACGCGCGACTGGCCCGTGATCTAGGGGGCCTGGACACTATTATCCGGCGCATCCGGCCTGCGGGGCTGAGGTCACCACGATGACCGGCGTCGAAGCAGCACAACGATTTATTATTGGCCGCCTGTTGGATCAGGTCGCCCAGTGGGCGCACGGGTCCGAACACCAACCCTTGTATTCATTCGACTTGCTGCAAGCCGCCCATCGCGGACTTGCTCCAGGCGAATTCCTGCTTGTAGTCGTTGTCTTGCCGAGTGGCGAAACGGTTGCGGGTCGAGTCACTACGATTAGCGCTCGACTCGCTGTCCGCATCAACGAAGACCGATTGGTGCCAGACGTGCGGCCTGAATGGGTAATCAGCGCCGAGGTTCGACAACAGCCGCGATAACTCCTCGGCACGCGCGGCCCAACCGCACCAACTAACCGGCATTAACCGAAAGGAGGCAGAAAATATGCCAACCAATCAGCCGTCTCAAGAATCCAAGGCCAAACGGGCCGCAGTGATCGCCGCTAAACGGCGCGCCAAGCGCGCGGTAAGTCACAAGCAGAGTCACGCTGGCCATGACGGTGCGCCCGTCGCCCTGATCTATCTGCGAGTCAGCACCAAGGAACAGGCCCGCACCGGTGGCGGCAGCGAGGGGTACTCGATTCCCGCCCAGCGCGTAGCCTGCCACGCTAAAGCCGCCCAGGTCGGGGCCACCATCACGGGCGAGTACGTCGATGCGGGCGAATCCGCTCGTTCAGCCGACCGCGACGACTTGCAGCGCATGCTCAAAGATGTGAAGACCCTCCGGCCGGATTACGTCATCGTTCACAAGATCGACCGACTGGCCCGCAACCGGGAAGACGACATCGCGATCAACCTGCTGCTGCGCAAGCACGGCGTCAAGCTCATCTCCTGCACGGAGAACATCGACGACACACCGAGCGGCCGCCTGCTGTACGGCCTCATGGCCGAGATCGCCCAGTTCTACTCCAGCAACTTGGCCCAAGAGGTCCTCAAGGGCCTCATCGGCAAGGCCGAGGAGGGCGGCACGCCGTTCCGTGCTCCCCTGGGCTATCTCAACCGGCGTGAGATGCGGGACGGCGTGGAGTTTTCGTGGGTGGAACTGGACTCCGAACGAGCCGAGATCATCCGCTGGTGCTTCGAGCAGTACGCCACCGGCGACTGGAGCGCCATTGACCTCACGCTGGCCGCCCGGGCCAAAGGCCTCACCAGTCGGCCAACGGCCACGAGGCCCGGCCAACCCATATCGCTCACTACCATGTACCACCTCTTGGCCAACCCGTATTACATGGGTGTGGTGGCATACAAGGGAATTCACTACGAGGGCAAGCACCCAGCGCTCGTCGAGCCTGACACGTGGCTGGCCGTTCAAAACGTGCTGGCGGCCCACAACCACACCGGCGAGAAAGACCGTATCCACAACCATTATCTGCGCAGCACCATCTACTGCTCGGCCTGCGGCGGACGGCTTGTGTTCTCCCGCAACACAGGCCGTGGCGGCAGCTACGACTACTTCATGTGCCTCAAGCGAAAAACCAAGGCGGGCAACTGTTTTCGTCCGGCCGTCCGAGTGGAGCGAATCGAGGATGGCATCGCCGCCTTCTACCGTCAGTTCCAGATCGTGCCCGCTCTCGCCGAGCAAATCCGCGCCGGCGTGCGTCAAGAGCTAGCCGCCCAACGAATTGAGGCCAAGCACGCCATTCAGCGGGCAATGAAACGCAAGCGCGAGGCCCAAGACGAGCGCCAGAAGTTGCTGACCGCCCACTACGCCGGAGCCATACCGCAAGACCTGCTGGCTAGCGAGATGAAGCGTCTGACCCGCACGTTGGCCGAAGCTGAGGCCGAGATTACCGCTGCCAAGACGACGAGCGCCGACGTTGAGGCCACACTAAGCCAAGCTCTGGCGGCAGCCAGCCAGTGCCAACAGGCCTACCTCGCCGCGCCGAACGCGATCCGGCGACAGATCAATCAGGGATTTTTCGAGAAGCTGTTCATTGGGGAAGACGGCTCGGTAGCTGGTGCAGCACTAACCGAACCGTTCCGGGCGCTGCTGGGAGGCGGCCAAACCACCCAGATCACGACGGAAACGACCGGACCGTTCACCATGGACGGCGACACCGCCACCACCCTGACCAGAGCGTGTGAGGCCGTCTGGGACGCCGGTTCGGCCGATCTCGTCCGCCCAGAAACCGTCCTGGCCGGTAGGACGTGTCCTACCGGCCAGGGTTTGAATAAGACCTATCTGGTGGAGCTGAGGGGAATCGAACCCCTGACCTTCTCGATGCGAACGAGACGCGCTACCAACTGCGCTACAGCCCCTTGGTGCTCCAGTAGCTTATCAGGGCCTCTGGAGCGGTTTTCACTCCCCCACCGCTCGGCGGTATCGGAGGCTGTCGAGGTCGTCGAGCTCGTCGAATGCCGGGTCTTCGTCGTCGATGTCGACCACTACCGCGTGGGGGTGGGTGATGCGCGGCTGGGTCGTCTTGACGACCGGTGGTGTTGCTGGTTCCCGGCGTTCGGCTGGCTCTTGCCGACGGTCCTCTGTGTCTTGATAGGCGTCGCGGTAGTTGTCCCGGTAGTCCTCTTCGTATTCCGCTTGTGGTTCTGGGCGGGCACGTCTTGCTTGGGCTATCCGGGCGGTTCGGCGTTGGCGGATTTCTTCTTCGATCCGGACTTGCCTTCTCAGGTAGCTCAGGTAGCCGACGAGCGTGAGGTCCACCGCGCCGTGGCCCCACCAGATTTGGGGGTACATCACCCCGGCCATGACCGCGCTGCCGACAGCCAGCAGCAGCATCGCGACGACGACGCGCTGGCGGAAGGCGTATTTCGCTCGCGCGGTGCGGGCGGCAGCTTCTGGGTCGAAGCCGCCGCGGCCCGGCCGGTAGGGGCGCGGGGCGACACTGTCCGTGGCCACGTCGTCACGATCGTCCGCTTCGTCCGCCGTGTCGAGGGCTTCGGGGTGTTCCGTAGCCGAATCCATATCGTCGGCGTCTTCCACGTCGGCGAAGTGGTCGCCGTGGGAGTGGTCGGCGTCGTCATCGAGGTCGGCGGTGTCGCGCATGTCGGCCTCCTCGGCCCCGCCTCTGCGCACGACTCGCGCGCTCAGTGCGGAGTCCGCGGTCCTGGCGATCTCCTGGCGCTTGCGCACGATCATCGGGACGAGGACGACAAGCCACGCCAGGACGAGCGCCACCACGATGAGTGAGCTCGGCATGCTTCGTCACCTCCCCCGATCCGTTGCAATTGACCACGCTAGTCACAACAGTCACAGCAGTGACGGAGGCGCGCCGTGCGCGATCTTCGGGCGCAAGGTCCTTTCAGGCGTTTTCGTGCAGCCCATCGCCAACGCAGGGCGACGAAATTCCCCCTATTGGGGGATGGTGGCGCGACCGTTGGCGAGCAGCCGGGAAACCAGTCCATCTGGCACGTCCTCGGTCGTGATCGCGAAGCAGAAGTGGTCCCGCCAGTCGCCCGCGACGTCGAGGTACCGCTTGAACAGGCCCTCCTGGCGGAACCCGAGTTTTTCCAGCACACGCAGGCTCGCGGTGTTCTCCGGGCGCACGGTCGCCTCGATGCGGTGCAGCCCGGCCAGCGTGAAGCAGTGGTCGACCACCAGCGCGACCGCCGCGGGCGCCACGCCACTGCCGATCACGTGCGACGCCACCCAATAACCGACCCACGCCGAGCAGAGTGAACCCCTGATCACATTGCCGACGGTGACCTGGCCGGCCAGTTGATCGTCCACTGTGATCACGAATGGCAAGGTCATGCCACGGCGTGCGAGGGCCCGCAGCGACGACCATTGGCCGGGCCACGCGAGCGTGCCGTTGCGGTCTTCCCAGGTTCCCGGCGCGGTGGGCTCCCAGCGTTCGAGGTGTTCACGGTCGCGCAGCCGGATCCGGCTCCACGCGGAGGCGTCGAACAACCGCGGGCCGCGCACCGCGACCACACCGGCTTTCACCTGGAGTGGCCCCAATTTGGCAGGCCAGCCCGGGTGCCGGCCCTGCGGGCTCGGCGCTTCCATCACGTCACCCGCGCTGCGCTAGGAAACTGACTTGGACCTCGTCGCCCACTGCCACGTCGGTCGTGTCCTCGTCCACCAGGATCAGGCAGTTGGCCTCGGCGAGGGAGGCGAGCAGATGCGCACCGGACAGGCCGAGCGGTTGCACGAGGTACTGACCGTTGCTCTCGTCGCGAAGCAACTGTCCACGCAGGAAACCCTTGCGGCCCTTGGTGGACGCGATCGGTGACAGCAGCCTGGCCGAGACGAGCCTGCGGCGCGGGTTGCGCTTGCCCTGCGCGGCCCTGATCAACGGACGGACCAGCACTTCGAAGACGACCAGCGCGCTCATCGGGTTCGCGGGCAGTACGAACGTCGGCACGGCATCCTGGCCCAGCCTGCCGAAACCCTGCACCGAACCCGGGTGCATGGCGACCCTCGTCATGTCGATCTCGCCAAGCTCGGACAGCGCGGCGCGAATCTCATCCCCTGTGGTTCCCCCGACGCCGCCGGCCAACACCACGATCTCGGACAGCAGCAGGCGGGACTCCACGACCTCGCGCACGCGGCGCTGATCCGGACTGATGATGCCGACCCTGGTGACCTCCGCGCCCGCGTCACGGGCCGCGGCGGCGAGCGCGTACGAGTTCACGTCGTACACCTGGCCCTGACTGGGCGCGCGGTCGATGTCCACGAGCTCGTCGCCGATGGAGATGATCGACACTCGGGGCCGGGGGTAAACAAGCACTTTGGCACGGCCAACTGCCGCGAGAAGGCCAACCTGGGCCGCGCCGATCGTCGCACCCCGGCGGACTGCGACGTCGCCAGTTTGCACGTCCTCGCCGGTGCGCCGGACGTACGCGGCGGACGGGACGGGTTGGTTGATGGTCACGCGCGCCGGGTGCTCATCGGTGTAGCCGAGCGGGACGACCGCATCGGCCAATGTGGGCAGTGGCGCGCCCGTGTCGACCCGGACCGCCTGACCGGGCTGCAGCCGGCGCGGCTGCCGGGATCCTGCCGGGATCTCGCCGACGACCGGGAGCACCACCGGCTCCCGGCCTGCCGACTGGACGTCGACGCTGCGCACCGCGTAGCCGTCCACCGCCGCCTGGTCGAAGCCGGGCAGGGCGTGCTCGGCAACGACCTCTTCGGCACAGAGCAGGCCCTGTGCCTCGGAGATCGCCACACGCACGGGCGCAGGCCGCACCGCGGCGGCCAGTGCCCTGGCGAGCTGCTCGTCGACTGACCTCATCCACCCGACCTTCGTGTCTAGTCCCTGATCCGATCGCGCAAGTACGCACGCAGACCGGGCCCATACTCAGGGTCATCGAGCGCGAAGTCCACGGCGGCACGCAGGAAACCGCCAGGATTGCCCAGGTCGTGACGTCCGCCGCGGTGCACGACGATGTGCACGGGGTGTCCTTCGGAGATCAACAGCGCGATGGCGTCGGTCAGCTGAAGCTCACCGCCCGCACCGGGCGTGATCCGCTTCAACGCGTCGAAAACCGCCCGGTCAAGCAGGTATCGACCGGCGGCGGCGAAGGTCGACGGCGCCTCTTCGGCCGGCGGCTTCTCGACCATGCCGCGCACGATCTTGACGTCCTCATCGCCGGTCTCCTCGACGTCGAACACGCCGTACGCCGAGATCTGCTCGCGCGGGATGTCGAACGCGCACAGCACGCTGCCGCCACGTTCGGCGCGAACGTCGGCCATCTTCTTCAGCACGCCGGTCGGCAGCACGATGTCGTCGGGCAGCAGGATGGCGACCGCGTCGTCGTCGCCATCGAGGTTGGGTTCGGCGCACGCCACCGCGTGCCCGAGGCCGAGCGCCTGTTCCTGGATGGCGGTCTCGACGTTGAGCAGGGCGGGTGCGCGGCGGACCTTCGCCAGCAGCTCGGACTTGCCCCGGGCTTCGAGGGTCGCCTCGAGCTCGGGTTGCGGCTGGAAGTACTGGGCCACGGCGTCCTTGCCCGGTGACGTGACGATCACCAGCCGGGTGGCACCCGCGTCGGCCGCCTCGGCGGCGACCAGTTCGATGCCCGGGGTGTCGACCACCGGCAGCAGTTCCTTGGGCACGGCCTTGGTGGTGGGCAGAAAACGCGTGCCAAGCCCTGCGGCGGGCACGATTGCTGTCTTGAATGCGAGCGACGGGCTCATGGATTGTGAGCCTAACCTCAAGGCGTGACTGGTTCTCCTGCCACCAAGGACGAATGGCGCAAGCGTTTGCTCGCCTCCCGGCGGGAGGTGCCCGCTTCGGTCCGCGCGGCCGAGGCCGTGGACTTGACGCGCGCTGTTCTGGGGCTGGTTCGCGCAGGCCAGACGGTATGCGCCTACGTCCCGGTCGGCACCGAGCCCGGGTCCCGCGCGATGCTGGATTCGTTGGTGGAGATGGACGTCCAAGTGCTGCTGCCAGTGGTGACCGGCCTGGAGCCGCTGGATTGGGCGGCGTACGACGGCTCACTGCAGCCAGGCCCGCACAAGCTGCTCGAGCCGTCGGGCCCGCGCCTGGGACCTGCGGCGATCGCATCGGCTCAGATGGTCTTGGTGCCCGCGTTGGCGGTGGACTACGCAGGTGTGCGGCTTGGACGTGGCGCTGGTCACTATGACCGGTCGCTGGTATTGGCGACCCCGGGGGCGACGTTGACGGGAGTGGTCCGAGACCAGGAGTTCTTGCCAGAACTGCCCGCTGACCGGCACGACGTCCGGATGACCGCGATCTTGACGCCAGGTGGCGGGCTGGTCGAGGCGATAAGGTCTTAGCACTCTCCGTGCTAGACTGCTAGCCATCGAAGTTGCGGTCTCATAAGGAGAGAAGTCCGTGCCGACCTACCAGTACGCATGTACCGTGTGCGATCACCGGTTCGAGCAGGTGCAGGCCTTCACCGACCCTTCGCTGACCGTGTGCCCCGAGTGCTCCGGCAAGCTGCGCAAGCTGTACGGCTCGGTCGGCGTGGTGTTCAAGGGCAGCGGCTTCTACCGCACCGACAGCCGCTCGGGCAGCACGAACACCGGCGGCAGCAGCAGCTCCGAGAAGAGCCCGGCCAAGTCCGAGAGCTCGTCCTCGTCGAGCAGCACGAAGTCGGAGTCCACGAGCTCCAGCAGCTCCTCGAGCAGCACTCCGGCGGCTAAGGCCTCCTGAGCCACGAGATTTGACCGAAATGCCCCGGGCCATGCTTGGGTTCTAGGAGTCGTCGCAACACCCGATCTTCGGGAACGCGATGGACTTCGAGATCCGCAGGGACCGTTCGCCGCAGGGAGCTAAACGGCTGCTTCGGGAACGAGCCGCATATCTTGATCTTGTGCGGAAGGGTGTGAGCAGCCGGGAAGCGTGCCGGATCGTTGGTGTCAACTATCGGACCGGCAAACGATGGCGCAACGGCCATCACCAGACACGACACAACCGGGCGGTGCCACCGATCACCTCGGTGGCACCGCCTGCTGGCCCGTCGCGGTATTTGCGTGAGGACGAGCGGATCCATATCGCCGACCGACACCGACAGAAGGCCTCGATCCGGCAGATCGCGGCCGAGCTAGGCCGCGCCGCGTCCACGATCAGCCGGGAGCTGCGCCGCAACGCCCATCCCGACAGCGGCGCTATCACCCACACGCGGCCCAGGCCCGCGCCGACGCGCGGCGTCCACGCCCGAAGACCGGCAAGATCGCCATGAACCCCGTGCTGCGCCAAGCCATCCAGAAAGGCCTGGACCTGCGATGGAGCCCGGAACAGATCGTGCGACGGTTACGGCGGGACCTTCCCGACCGCCCGGAGATGCACGTGACCCACGAAACGATCTACCAGGCTCTCTACGTCCAAGGACGAGGCGAGCTGCGCCGCGAACTGGCCAGCGCGTTGCGTACCGGCCGGGCGATACGCCGCCCGCGCCGCCAGGCCCAGCAGCGCACACCGCGAATGATCACCCCGATGGTCATGATCAGCGAACGCCCCGCCGAAGCCGAGGACCGTGCTGTCCCAGGACACTGGGAAGGTGACCTGATCATCGGCAAGGACAACAAATCCGCTATCGGCACCCTGGTCGAACGCGCCACCCGCTACGTGATGCTCGTGCACCTGCCCGACGGCCGCACCTCTGATGTGGTCCGCGACGCCCTCATCGACACCATGAGTCAGCTGCCCACCCATCTACGCAGGTCACTGACCTGGGACCACGGCGCCGAAATGGCAAGCCACGCCGCGTTCACCATCGCCACCAACATCCCGGTCTACTTCTGCGACCCCCACTCACCCTGGCAACGCGGCAGCAACGAAAACACCAACGGCTTGCTGCGCCAATACTTTCCCAAAGGCACAGACCTCACCGTCCACAACCGCGAACACCTCGACGCCGTCGCCGTCCAACTCAACGGCCGCCCACGCACAACGCTCGACTGGGACACCCAGCCGAGCGTCTCGCTAAGCTCCTGACCAAAGCCAGCTAATCACCTGTGTTGCAACGACCCCTGGAATCCGCCATGTGCCCGGGGCATTCGGGTTTTCGGCACCTTAGGCGAATCTGCACCGGGTCGAAGCCACTCCCGGTTGGCTAGGGCGCCGCAGCTTGCGAACACCGCCCGGCGTTCGGATCAGCCAACGGGTCAGCGCGATCAAGCCTGGCTCACCTGGGATCACGGTGAACACATCCTTGGCCCGACCGTTGTCAGCGGAGTCAGGCGCGGTGAGGGGCGCCCGTTCAACCGCTTGATCCCCGCTCGCGGTGGAGACCGGGGCGCCAGGGCCATATCCGGGCGGCGTGACAGTGCGGCTGACTGAGCCCGGTGCCGAGTTGCATGGCACCGAACACCACCCCAGGCCATGCACCGAGGACAGTCCGCTTTGGATGCGGCTTTCATCCCTTGGTCCGATCGTTGCCAGCGGAGGTCCGCGGCGCGGTGAACGATGGGGTTGTGTCCGAGTTCGAGGTGTTCTACCGCGCGATGGCCAGCCGTGATCCGCGGTTTGACGGCCGGTTTGTGGTGGCGGTGACGAGCACTGGCATCTACTGCAGGCCCAGCTGTCCTTCTCGGACTCCGCAACGCCGTAACAGCCGGTTCTTCACGTTGCCCGCGGCTGCGGAGGCCGCTGGGTTTCGGGCTTGTCGGCGGTGCAGGCCTGATGTGCAGCCGACTTCGCCGGAGTGGAACGTTCGCGGTGACCTTGTCGGGCGGGCGTTGCGGTTGATCGCGGGTGGCGGCGTCGACGATGAGGGCGTGGCTGGGTTGGCGCGGCGGTTGGCGGTGAGCGAGCGTCATCTGCATCGTCAGCTCGTTGCCGAAGTCGGGGTTGGTCCGCAGATGCTCGCGATCAGCCGACGGGCCCGGGTTGCCCGGATGCTGATCGAGTCGACGGCTTTGCCCATGTCAGACGTGGCGTTCGCGGCCGGGTACGCCAGCGTGCGCCAGTTCAACCACGGTATGCGTGCCGCGTTCGGCTGCCCGCCGAGCGAGTTGCGCAATGCGGGCAGCACCGGTTCCGCGAACGGTGACCTTGTGCTGCGGCTGCGGTACCGACCACCGCTGGCTTGGCAGCCGTTGCTGAAGTCGTTGGCTACGCGAGCTTTGAGCGGTATCGAGGTTGTTTCGGGCAGTTGCTATCGCCGTGCGATGCGGTTGCCGCACGGTTCTGGGGTTGTCACGGCCGAGTTCGATGGACCGCCCGACGTCACCATTCGGTTGGTACTGGCCGATTTGCGGGACGTCACGGCTGCCGTGGCCCGATGCCGGGAGATCTTCGACCTCGACGCCGACCCACAGATGATCGGCGACGATCTCGGCAGTGATCCCGTGATCGGCCCGTTGGTGCAGGCTCAGCCTGGGCTGCGTGTGCCGGGATGCGCCGACGGGTTCGAACTGGCCGTCCGAGCCGTGTCTGGGCACCAGGCCGCGCTGGTCTCCCGGTTGGGGGAACCGTTGCGGGAGCCCATGTTCGGGCTGACGCACACGTTCCCTTCGCCTGAGACCTTGGCCGAAGCGGACTTGCCCATTCCGCAGGCGGACACGATCCGCGCACTCGCCAAGGCGGTGTGCACCGGAGAGCTGTCGCTCGACCGGGGCGCTGACCGCGAGGAGAGCGTCGCGATATTGCTTGCTCTGCCAGGGATTGAGCCCCGGACAGCGGCGCACATTGCGATGCACGCGCTCGGTGACCCGGACGTCTTCCCCCACACCGACCCCGAACTGCTGGCAGCGGCCCGGCAACACGGCATCGCCGACTCCCCCGCCGAGCTCCAGCGTTACGCGGAGCGTTGGCGGCCGTGGCGCTCATATGCCGCGATGCACCTCTTGGCCTGACCTACCTCCTTTCCTGTTTCTGACCACCGCCGCGAGAAGGGATCGCGATGCGGCGATACGCGCATGTCCTGAAGAACACCGACTTCCGCAGGCTGTGGCTGGGCGCCACCGTGTCCACTGTGGGCGACGGCATCACCTGGGTCGCCTTGACGTGGCTCGTGCTCTCAGGGCCAGGCGGCGTGGGCCAACTTGGCCTGCTCGCCGTCTGTTACACGGCACCGGTCGCACTGGGCGGCCTCGCAGTCGGCCCGTTGCTGGACCGATTCGACAAACGAACCGTGCTGCTCACCGACAGTCTGCTGCGCGCGGCTGTGGTCGGGTCGATCCCAACAGCCGCAGCGTTCGGTGCGCTGCCCAGCTGGTTGCCGTTCGTTGTCGCGGCGACGCACGGGTTGCTGAAGATGGTGCCCCTAGCGGGTTTCCCCGCCGCCATCCCACAGCTCGTGGACGACCGTGACCTCGACGCGGCCAACGCACTGGAGACCCTGAGCTACGGTGTCGCCGGCATAGTCGGCCCGGCTGCCGCCGGTCTGCTGCTCACTCAGATCGGCCCGGCCAACATCCTGATCATCGACAGCGCGACGTTCCTGGTACTCGCCCTCGCCGCGGCATCCGTTCGTCAACCGCTGCGGCCACCCGCGGCTCCGACCGCCAAACGAAGGTTGTCCCTCGCGTCGGTCGGGAAGGACCGGGCCATCATCGCGACCACGGTGTCCTTCATGGCCTTCAACGTTGCCGAAGGCATGCTTGTCGTCACCGCGCCTTGGCTGGCCGATACCCGTCTGCCTGATGGTCCGGCAGCACTAGGCTTCCTGCTTTCCGCGCTGGCGGTGGGTGAGTTCGTCGGTGCCGCCGTCGCTGGCTCACGCCAACCGCGCCGCTCCCCTGTCCGAGCCATCGGTCTTGTTCAGATCATCGCTGCCGCCGCCTTTCTCACGCTTCTTTCGGCCCCACGGCAACTCCCCATTGCCGTGGGTTTCTTCCTCATTGGTCTGCTCAGCGCGCCCATGACCATCTGGGCGCAGTCACTGCGGATGCGTCGCATCCCGTTGGCGCTCCTTGGGCGCGCCTTCGCCACTTTGCGGACTCTGATGCAGGCCACGCCCATGGTCGGGTCTGCACTCGTGACTCCGATGCTGGCCGCCGACCAATTGACGACCGCTGCTGTCGCGATGGTCGTGCTCGCCGGACTGCCTGCTCTGTACCTCCTGCGACTCAGCGACGGTCGCCCGGCGCCTCCCCTGGGCGAGACTGAACGGCACCTGGACGAGACTGCGTCTCGCCAGAACGGGACTCCACCTGATCGGGACGGGACTGCCCCTGGGACTGGAGCAGGTCACGGATCTCGATGAGGAGTTCGACCTGAGTCGGCTCGGCCGGGCCGGTCTCCTCGCCGCGCTTACGGCGTTCCTGGATCTTCTTCATCGGCAGCACCAAGGCGAAGTAGACCACCGCGGCGATCAGGATGAAGTTGATGACCGCGGTGATCACCGCGGCGAAGTCCATCGTGGACTTCGCGTTGCCACCAACGATCGTCCAGGCCAGCCCGGTCACGTTCGCACCACCGATCGACGCGATCAGCGGATTGAGGATGTTGTTCACCACGGCCGTGACCACAGCCGTGAACGCGGTGCCCATCACCACCGCGACCGCCAGTTCCAGCACGTTCCCGCGCATGATGAAGTCCTTGAAACCCTTCAGCACGGCACAACTCCCTCACTGAGACGAACAAAGAATCACCGGAGCGTAACGGTCACCTCCCTGGCGAGAGAGGCCGCCGCCACACGTGGTGCGGCATGCCCGGGCAAGGCCACGACGACCAACCGCCCCTGCTCGTGTGACCGCCCTGTCGGCCGGACTGTCACCACGGTCGCACCGGACGCGAGCACGGTTTGGTCCGGCGCGACGATGTCCACCCGGGCACCCGGCACCAGCAACTCGGCTACCCCTTCGTCGGCCAGCCGAATCGGAACCGCTGCGGCGTCTGGGGATCCAGTGGTCAGACGAGTGTTCTCCGGTCCGAGGAGTCGTGCGGACGTGATGGGTTCACCGGCGGCCGCGACCCCGGCCAGCACCTGACCGGCCGCGGCAGAGGCATCGGTCAGCGCGCCGCGCGGCACAAGTGACGGCGGTGCCCTGACGAGCTTCAAGTCCGATGTGGACAGAGTGGTACCTGGCGAGAGATCGTGCGCGGCCACAAGCATGTCGGCTTCCGCGGCGCGGTTCGGGCGCAGCGCAAGGAATAGGGCAAGGCCAAGGAGAGCGGCCGCGACGATCTTGCGGATCGCGACCGTGCGGGCCCAGCCTTTGGTTCGGAGTGCTCGGAGGAGGCGTTTCATGCTTCCAGGCTGCCGGTTTGCGGTTCGGTTGGGCAGGGTGCCCGGAGGACGGCTGTGGATAAGTGCCGGGTGTGGACAAGTCGGGGGAAATCGGGGTTCGGGATTTGACAGATCCCACTTGAGCAGTCGCTCAAACATCGGCTACTCTTCGTTTTGAGCGAGTGCTCAAACCTCGGCAGAGGGGCTAGTCGGCGGGGAGCGGCTGGCGTGAAGGCGCCCTGTGGGTCATCGACGGGAGGGATCGATGGCCCACAGGGCGGGCGATTAGCCGGGCAGATCAAACCAACTGTGGCGATCTAGCCGGTGGACGTCGACTGAGTGGGGGAACTATGCCGAAACCGCTGTACATAGAGGCCTTGATCCGGACCGACATGGCGAAATTGTGGCGGCGGACCCAGGACCCTGCCGAGCACCAACGCTGGGACGCGCGGTTCACCGAGATCGACTACATCGGCGTCACCACACCACAGCGCTTCCGCTACTCCACCACTGTCTTCGGCGTAAGGATCCATGGCGAAGGCATCACCTCGCACAAGCGCGAAGCCACGTCCGCGCTTCGATTCCGGTCAGATCACCCGCTCTCGATGATCGTCAGTGGCAGCGGCTACTGGCGTTATATCCCCACGCACCAAGGAATCCGCTTCCTCACCGGCTACGACTACGTCCCCCAATGGGCTCCAGCCGACAGGGTGTTCCGGCCGCTCATGGGCTGGGCCACGGCGTGGTCGTTCGATCGGCTGCGGATCTGGCTTGAACATGACATTCCGCCGGAGAAGACCCGCGCGTTCGCGGTCGTCGACGCGGCGATACGAGCCATCGCGATCGTCGCCGCCGTGCGTACGAAGAACCCGTGGCTCGCGTTGATCGCGTTCGTTCCGAAGTCCGACAAGGTGCCTGCCGCGCGCCGATGCCTCAGAAAGCGACCACTTCGATGATCTTCAAGCGAGCACTCGGCCGACGCTTCGAGGACCTGCATCCTCAGCTGCAACGGCGTTTCGGCTTCGAGCAGTCCTGCGTCGGCACCGGCACCATGGCTGAGATCTGGCGCGGCGGCCGACACACCGTGCCTTTCCTCAAGCTCGGCACGAACCGCAACATCCTGTTCCCGGAGACCGGCACCGATGTCCCGTTCGTCATCGAGAACCATGTCTACCAGGACAGTTTCGGGCGGGATGTGGTCACGTTCGTGCGCACGTTCGATGTCCGGGCCGGGCTGCGCAGGCGGTTCGACGCCACCATGATCTACAGCGAGGCACGGGGCGCGATCGTCGATTACCTCGGTACGCACCAGCACATCGCGGTCGATCTGCACCTCGACGTCGATCGGCGGGGTGGGCTGCACATCCGGTCCGGCGAGCAACGTTTCCGGATGGGCGGGCTCGACTTCGTTCTGCCGGAATCCTTCACTGGCACCGCGGATCTGCATGAGTGGTACGACGACAACGAAGAGTGCTTCCGGATCCGCGTCACGGTCGGCAATCCCAGGTTCGGCCCGATCTTCGGCTATCACGGCCGGTTCACCGCCCAGTACGTCGACACGCCGGTTCCGGCCACCGTGAAGCCCTACCGGGAGGAAGCGAGAGAATGAGGCGTGTCTGACACGCGGCGCAAGCTGATCGACGGGGCCGTCGAGGCCATCCGGACCGTGGGCATCAGCGGCGTCTCCGCCCGCTCCATCGCAGCCGCCGCCGGGGTCAACCAAGCGCTTGTTTTCTATCACTTCGGCAGCGTCCACGAGCTGCTCGGCGCGGCCTGCATGACGCACACCAAGGCCTCCGTCGAGCTCTTCCAACCCGCCTTGGACAAGGTCACCACGCTCAAACAGCTGCTCGCGGTCGGCCGGGACATGCACACCCGGCAGTCCCAGACCTTCAACGTCACCATTCTCGCCCAATTGCTGGCCGGGTCGCGCACCGACGCGGGCCTCGCCGAGACCACCCGAGCCGCCCTGCAGCTGTGGATCGACGCCATCGAACAGGTTCTCATCCGCGTGCTGGCCACCTCGCCGGCCAAGGACCTGGTCGACACTAAGGGACTGGCCAGCGCGGTGTCGGCCGCGTTCATCGGCCTGGAACTGTACGAAGGCATCGACCCGGACGGCGCCACGCACGCACTGGACACGTTGGACCAGCTGGCCGTGCTGGTCGAGGTGGTCGACGACCTGGGACCGATCGCCCGCCGCGCGTTCCGGGCGAAGGTCAAGCGCGTAGCGGATCGCTAGCGAACGCCTTCACGCCCTCGGCGAAGCCGACTCGCGCCTCGAAGCCGAGCAACATACGTGCACCTACAGGCGACGCGACGATATGCCGCACGTCGCCGGACCGTGCACCGCCGACGATCCGTGGCGGAGGACCGCCGTACGCCGTCGCCAGCTCGTACGCGAGCTCGCCCACGGTGTGCGGCAAGCCCGAGCACACGTTCACCGGCACGAACCCGGAGACCGAGGTTTCCAAGGCCAGGACGTTCGCCAGAGCGACGTCTGTGACGTGCACGAAGTCACGGCACTGCAAGCCGTCCTCGAGCACGGTCGGTGCTTCACCGCGCTGCAAGGCCGAACGGAACAGCGAAGCCACTCCTGCATAGGGCGTGTCCCGAGGCATACGAGGCCCGTACACGTTGTGGTACCGCAAAGCCCATACGTTGCCGCCGGCCTGACGTGCCCACGCCGAGGCAAGGTGTTCTTGAGCGACCTTCGTGGCCGCGTAAGTGCTCCGCGGGTCCAGTGGCGCGTCCTCTTCGATCAGCGCCCACGCCACGGAATCACCACAAACTGGGCAAGAAGGCTCATATCGCCCAGCTTCCAGGTCCGCGGACACTCGCGGTCCCGGCCGGACATCTCCGTGTACCGAACAGACATACCTGCCTTCCCCGTACACGACCATCGAAGAAGCGAGGACGAGCTTGCGGACACCGGCCGAATGCATGGCCGCGAGCAGCACAGCGGTCCCGTGATCGTTGTTACGCACGTAAAGCGGCGCGTCCGACGGATCAAGCCCGTGTCCGACCACAGCCGCCTGATGACACACGGCATCGACGCCACGCAACAAACCGGTCATCAGGTCGTAGTCCTGGACGTCGCCGCGAACGAGATCCGGTGTCCACTCTGGAACACCTGAATGCGCCTGCGGCAACAAGTTGTCCACCGGCACGACTTCGTGCCCGCGCGTGGTCAACTGTTCGGCGATGTGGGACCCGATGAACCCGGCCGCGCCGGTGAGCAATACCCGCATGTGAGCAACGCTATGGCCGTTATCACCCCGGCACAGCCCGCGCGGGCCAGACGTCATAGAACGGTCAGATCTCGATACAGATATCTTGGAGCCCATGGAACGCAGCGCGCAGCGGCTGGGCAGGGCTCTCATCGTCGTCGTCGACGACCGGATCGCGCACGGTGAGAACGAGGATTCACCGGGTCCGCTCGTGACCGAACTGCTGGAGGAGGCCGGTTTCATCGTCGATGGAACGGTCGCGGTCGCGGGCGAGGTCGTCGACATCCGCAACGCGCTGAACACCGCGGTGATCGGAGGTGTGGACCTCGTCGTCACCGTCGGTGGCACGGGTCTGCTCCCGCGTGACGTCACGCCGGACGCCACCCAGGGTGTGCTGGACAAGCGGATCCCCGGTATCGCCGAGGCGCTGCGCTCGTCCGGGCTGGCCGCCGGCGCGGTGGACGCGGGCATCTCGCGTGGCCTGGTCGGTGTGTCGGGCAGCACCCTCGTGGTCAACCTGGCCGGTTCGCGCGCGGCCGTGCGCGACGGCATGGCCACGCTGTCCTCGCTGGTCCCGTATGTGATCGGGGAGCTGTCCGGATGGGACGGGAACTGACCCCAGAGGAACGCCGCCGCAAGATCGACGAGGTCTTCGGCGATGTTCTGCCGGACACGACCAAGGACGAGCGCGAGCCAGAGCCCGAGCAGCGGGACGACGACTGGTACTTGCGCAACAAGCCGCCGCACCACGGTTAGACCACGAGCGGCAGGCGTACTTCAAAGCGGCAACCGGGGCCGTGGTTATGCGCGGTGATCCGGCCCCGGTGGGCCTCGACCAGGCCTTTGGCGATCGCCAGGCCCAAACCCGCACCGATCGGTTCGTCTCCGCGCGGCGCGGGTGTGCGGGCCGCGCTGCCCCGGAAGGCCACCTCGAAAACCCGACCGAGCTCTTGCTCGGGGATCCCGCCACACGTGTCGTCCACTGACAGGACCGCACTCGCGCCGTCCACGCCGAGTTGGACGGCCACGGTGCCGTCCGGTGGCGTGTGCCTGATCGCGTTCGACACCAGGTTGCGCACGACCCTCGCGAGCTCCGGATCACTGCCGAGCACGACCGGCCACGCTTGGGCGTCGGCCACCAGGCGGACCTTCTTGCGTTCGGCGACAGGCTGCTGACCAGCCAAAGCGTCGCTGACGACGTCCTGGAGGGCCACTTCGGACAGGGTCAGCTCCAGCGCTCCCGCGGTGATCCTGGACAGCTCGAACAGGTCGTCGACCATTCCGGACAGTCGCCGGGTCTCGCCACCGATCCGGTTGGCGTACTCGGCGACCTCGCGCGGTTCGGCCACCACGCCGTCGGCCAAGGCCTCGGCCATCGCCTGGATCCCGGCCAACGGCGTCCGCAGATCGTGGCTGATCCACGCCACGAGTTCGCGTCGCGAAGCCTCGGCCGCACGTTCGCGGTCGCGCGCCTCGCGTTCCCACACGCTGCGGGCCGCGATCATGCGCCCAAGCAGGATGGCCGCGGGCAACGTCACGATCACGACGAGCAGGCACACCAGGAGCATGGTCGTGAGGGTTGCGTTGAACATGAACCCGCTGACGCCGAGCACGCCCACGACGACGGCCGCGACCGGGATGATCACGAGCACGGTCAGGTTGGTCGCAAGCCGCCCTTTGCGCAGCAGGTACAGCACAAGGACGCCGATCGCCGTCACGGGCACGGTGAACGCCAGCGCGAACGGCAGGATGTGCAGCGCGTGGTCGACCATCGCGCTGAACGGCTCGGACGGATCGATCACGCTAGGCGCGGTCATAGCGGTACCCCACTCCCCACACCGTCGCGATCCGGACCGGTTTCGCCGGGTCCGCCTCGATCTTCTCGCGCAACCGTCGCACATGGACGGTCACAGTGGACTGATCGCCGAAGTCCCATCCCCATACCTTGGCCAGCAGTTCGACGCGGGAGAACGCCGTGCCCGCATTCGTCATCAGGAACAGCAGCAGGTCGAATTCCCTGGTAGTCAACGACAGTTCGGTGCTTCCCAGCGTGGCCTTGCGCGCGCCGACCTCCAGCACCAGGTCCTCATCGGTGACGAGCTGACGGCTCGGTGAGGCGGGCACGGCACGGGCGCGCCGCAGGACAGACCCCACGCGTAGCGCCAATTCCCTGGGGCTGAACGGCTTCGTCACGTAGTCGTCCGCGCCGAGCTGCAGTCCGGCGATCCGGTTCTCCTCTTCGCCGAGTGCCGTGAGCATCACGATCGGTACGGCGCTGTGCTGGCGGATCCGTCGGCACACTTCGAGGCCGTCCATCCCGGGCAGCATCAGGTCGAGTACGAGCAGGTCCGGTTCGGACTCGGCGACCAGCGCGAGCGCGTGCTCGCCGTCCCCGGCGAGCGTGACTTTGTGCCCAGCCAGCTCGAGGTATCGCCGCACGACGTCACGGACCGTCTCGTCGTCGTCCACCACCAGCACGTGGCCTTGTTCGCTCATCGTCCTCACCAGTTCGTCAGCAGCAAGTGATTCACCATAAGCGCGGTGCCCGCCTGCGCCACCAGCCACCACCGCCGGGTACCGGGCAGGAACCCGGCCGCGGGCGCCAGCCAGACGGCGAACGGCAGCCAGATCCGTTCCACCTCCGACTTGGACAGGCCGGAGATATCAGCCATCAGGATGACCACGATGGCGGCCGCGACCAACGGGTAGCGCCAGGCGCGCGGCAGCCCGGCTGCCACCGCCGGCCCAATGACCAGCGCGAGGCAGGCCAGGTTCGCCCACACCCAGTACCAGTACGGCCGGTCGTTCGCGATGCCCTGGTAGTACCGCTCGACGACCAGGTGATAGCCGTCGAACCACCAGAACCCCGCCCACGCGAACACCGCCATGACAGCGCAGGCCGCCAGCGCGCCGAGCACCAGAGTCCGCCAGCTCCGGGTCACGGCGCACACGACCAACGCCACCACGGCCATTAAAGCAAGGCCGTACGACAAAAACGCCCCGAAGCCCAGCAGCAGCCCGCCTGCCAGGGCAGACAGTTTGGTCCGCAACGCCAGCAACGCGATCCCGGTGGCCGTCACACCGGCGAACATCGCGTCGGCGGACGTTCCCAGCCAGACCGCGCCCGGGAAGAGCACGATGAACGGCAGCGTGGCCTTCGCAAGCTCCGGTTTTCCCAGAGCCGCAACGGCAACAGGAACGGCGACAGCGGTGAGGGCGCCGACGAGGATGCACAGGATTCCGGCCCAGCCACCGCCGGACAGGCCGAGATGGTCCAGCCACACGAAGACCAGCGTGGCGCCCGGCGGATGCCCGGACACGTGCGTAGTCCAGGAATCCGGCTGGAAATCCAGGATTCTCGACGAGAACGTGCGCAGGAAGACGCCGATATCGGTGATTCCCGGTACCTCTTTGAGGTATTCGTCCGGGCTGGTGAGCTGCTCGGCGATGCCGGGCTGCCAGCCGTCGATCAGGGCGAGCGAAACAATCCAGGCGACGCTGGTCACGTACGCGAGCAGCAATGCCTTCCGCCATGACAGGCGGGAAGCCAGCGACGGACCCCATGCGACGACGGCGATCGCCACCATGATCGACAGCGGCGTGCCGATTCCGATATGCGGCGCCCATTGGCCGAGAATGGGCCATTCGCCGAATGTGTCCGGCGCACCTGGGAAGTGTTTACTGCCGTACAGCCGGATTCCGAAACCGAAGCCGACGGCGATGGCGGCGACCAACAAGGCGAGCGCGACCACATCGCCGCGAATTTTGACAGCGCGGGACACGGGCCGACCGTAGTACCGTGCGAGCACGTCAACCAGATGAAACCGGCCGCCGTCACAACTCCGTAAGAAGTTCGGCGACGTCATAAAATGGTAAGCGCCACAACAGGTACGTAAGTCTCCATGATGGACTTAACTCCCTTTTCATGGACATGGTCGATGTGGTGCTGCCTTGCCTCGACGAGGCCGCGGCGCTGCCGTCAGTGCTTGGCGCGATGCCGGCCGGGTACCGGGCGATCGTGGTGGACAACGGATCGTCCGACGGCTCACCCAAGATCGCCGAACGCCTCGGTGCCAAAGTGATTCACGAACCTCTGCGCGGCTACGGCGCCGCTGTCCACACAGGACTTGAGAACGCCACGGCCGAATTGGTGGCGTTCATGGACGCGGACGCGTCGCTGGACCCGGCGGACCTGCCCCGCCTGGTCCAGAGCGTCCAGGACGGCGCCGATATGGCCGTGGCCCGCCGAAAACCTGTGAGTCGTGACGTGTGGCCATGGCACGCCAGAGCGGGAAATGCCGTACTCGCGGCGTTGCTTCGCAGCCGAGGCCTGCACGTGCGCGACATCGCACCGATGCGAGTCGCCCCACGCGCCAGACTGCTGGCCCTCGGCGTCGAGGATCGCGCCTTCGGTTATCCACTGGAACTGTTGCTGCGCGCCAGCAAGAGCGGCTGGCACGTCGTCGAGCACGACGTGGATTACCAAGCACGCGCGGCCGGCACCAAGTCCAAGGTCTCCGGTTCGGTCAAGGGAACGCTACGGGCGATCCGTGACATGGCGGGAGTACTGCGATGACTTCCCTGCTCGTGATGGCCAAGGCGCCCGTTCCAGGCCTGGCCAAGACCCGGCTCTGCCCGCCGGCGACGCCTGAGGAGGCCGCGGACATCGCCGCTGCCTCGCTCCTGGACACCTTGGATGCCGTGCTCGCGGTTCCTGACATCACACCGGTTGTCGCCTTCACCGGCGATCTGGATCAGGCCGCGCGCCGAGATGAACTGGCGTCCCTGCTGGGGCAGGCGACCGTAATTCCACAGCGTGGCAAGGATTTCGGCGCACGTCTGGCCAATGCTCACCGGGACGTAGCACGGTTCGGGCCGGTGCTGCAGATCGGGATGGACACGCCACAGGTCACGCCCACGCTGTTGACAAGCGCGTTGGAACGTCTGGAAGAACTGGATGCCGTGCTGGGCCAGGCGTCAGATGGCGGGTGGTGGGCGCTGGGCCTGCGCGATCCTCTTGAGGCTGCCGTGTTGCGAAATGTGCCGATGTCCAGGCCGGATACCGGTTCGCTGACCTGGCTCGCGTTCAGCCACCTGCGAATGGGACACCTGCCCGTGCTGTCTGATGTGGACACCATGGCGGACGCGACGCGGGTGGCGAGCCAGACAAGCGGCCGGTTCGCCGCCACGGTAGGTGCCCGATGACCGGGTTCGACATGGCGTTGAAGAGCACTGAATGCTGGCTTGAGCTGGCCAACGGTGAACGGATCACCTTGCCGGTCGACCGGTGGCAGGCCACTGGGCCGAGCGACGAGATGCTGCTCGCGCACTGTTGCGGCCCGACTCTGGACATCGGCTGCGGCCCCGGTCGCCTGACAAGCGCTTTGTCGGTTCGAGGAGTTCCTGTTCTCGGCGTCGACGTGTCCGCGGTCGCCGTGCAGCTGACGCTTGCCCGTGGTGGCGTGGCCTTGCGGCGAGACGTCTTCGATCCTCTGCCCGGCGAAGGGCGTTGGCACAGCGCGCTTCTGGCGGACGGGAACGTCGGCATAGGCGGCGATCCGGTCCGGCTGCTGCGGCGGGTTCGCGGCCTGGTCGCTCGTCACGGCAGAGTTCTCGTGGAACTCGACGCGCCAGGAACGGGCCTGCGGAACCACTCGGTCCGGGTGAACGGCTTGGGCACGTGGTTTCCATGGGCATGGGTTGGCGCGGACGCGGTCGACGAGGTCGCGCTCCAGGCAGGGTTCAGGTCGAGGTGGGTCGCCGAGGGCGGCAACCGGTGGTTCACGGAGTTGGTGCCGCAATGAAGTTCCGAAGCGCCGCGCACAATGAGAAAGCCACGGCCAGGATTGGGTTGTGGCTGGGGATCGCGTTTCTGGTCTGCTTTGTCACCGGGTTGATCAGCCACGCGATCCAGCATCCACCGTCCTGGTTCTTCTGGCCGTCACGTCCGGTGAACTTCTACCGGGTCACCCAGGGCCTGCACGTGGTCTCCGGTGTCGCCGCGATTCCGTTGCTGCTGGCCAAACTCTGGTCGGTCTACCCGAAGCTGTTCGAACGTCCACTGGTCAAGTCGCTGCCGCACGCTCTGGAGCGCGGCTCGATCCTGGTGCTGTCCGGGGCCGCGTTCTTCGAACTGGTCACCGGCATCTTCAATGTCGCCCAGAATTACCTGTGGACCTTTTACTTCCCGACCGCGCATTACGCCGTCGCCTGGGTCGCGGTGGGGTCGATCCTGGTGCACATCGCCGTCAAGCTGCCGATCGTCCGGCGCGCTTTGCACCGTGACCCATTGCCGGATCCCTCGCGCCGGGCTTTTCTGCGGACGACGTGGCTGGCTTCCGGAGTCGCTGTCGTGGCGACCGCTGGTGTCACGGTTCCGCTGCTACGCAACGTTTCCACGCTGGCTTGGCGGTCGGACAAGGGTCCGCAGGGCGTGCCGGTGAACCGGACTGCGGCGGCCGCGGGCGTGACCAAGGATCCTTCGTGGACTTTGGAAGTCGCGGGGAAACGGTTCACCCTTGCGGAGTTGACCGCGATGCCGCAGACCACCGCTGACCTACCAATCGCTTGTGTCGAGGGGTGGAGCCAGTCCGCGAGCTGGACCGGAGTTCCCGTTGCCGACGTGCTGAAGGCGGCGGGTGTTCAGCCTGGCATGGCCGTGAAAGTTCATTCGATGGAGCAGAACGGGCTGTACCGGACAAGTACGTTGCCCGGGGAACACACCAAGGATCCGTTGACGCTGCTGGCTTTGCGGTGCAACGGCGAGGTGCTGGACATGGATCACGGGTATCCGTGCCGGATCATCGCGCCGAGCCGGCCTGGTGTGTTGCAGACCAAGTGGGTCAACCGGCTGGAGGTGCTGTGAAGACGCGGCTTCTGGTGGGGTTCGCCGGGCTCGTGATGATGGCCTGGGGTGCGTTGCTGGCTCTTGAGGTTCCGCAGATCGTGGAGTTCGGCGCGTGGTTTCTGGCCGGTCCGCTCGTGCACGACTTCGTGCTGGCTCCCGTTGTGGGCCTTGTCGGTCTTGTTCTGCGTGGTCCGGTCAAAGCGGGAGCCGTGGTTTCCGGGATCCTCGTGCTGATCGCGATTCCGTTGGTCTGGCAGCCGCAGGTGCCGGTCAACCCCGGCTTGCACGACCGGAACTACTGGCTGGGCCTGGCGATCAGCCTTGGCGTGGTCTGGCTGCTTGTGCTGATCAGGCTCGTGTGGAAACGCATGCGACGTCGCCTCGGCGAGACTGAGTTCACCGAGGCGACGTAGGCGCGCGGTCATGCCCGCTTGTTGAACTTCGCCCGGGCCCAGGCGTAGCCGGCGACCGTGAGGCCGAGCGCCCAGGCGATCGCGGCCAGGGTCTGACCGGTGTGCGGCACGCCGTTGAGAAAACCGCGGACGGATTCGATGATCGACGTGAAAGGCTGGTACTGGGCGAATTCCCGGATACCAGGCCCCATTTTGTCGGCCGGGACGATCGCACTGCTGAAGAACGGCAGCATGATCAGCGGCACCATGGCGCCACCCGCGGATTCCTGGGTCTTCGCGGCCAGACCGACGGCGACAGTGAGCCAACTGACGCCGACGATCACCAGCAGAAGCACGCCGATGGCGGCGAGCCACTGCAGGAAGGACGCGTTGGGGCTGAAGCCGAACAGGAAGGCCACACCGATGACAGCGAGGAGGGCGAGCACGACGCGCACCACTGTGGACACCACGTGCCCAGTCAGCACAGCGCCGCGGGAGACGTCCATGACCTTGAAGCGGTTGATGATGCCTTTGGTCATGTCGGCGTTGACGGAAATGGCGGTGGCGCTGAGGCCGTAGCTGATGGCCAACATGAGCATGCCCGGTGTGGCGTAGTTGATGTAGTCACCGCTGCCGACGTTGAACGCGTCGCCGAAGACGTACACGAACATCAGCATCATGACGATCGGCATGATGATCGAGTTGAACACGGTGAACGGGTAGCGGATGGTGTGCTTGAAGTTGCGGCGCAGCATGATCGCGGAATCGGTGCTCATTTGGTGACAACCTCCGTCTTGGCATCGTGACCGGTGAGGGCAAGGAAAACGTCGTCGAGATCGGGCATTCGCACGGTGAACTCCTCGACATCGATGGCGTACTCGTCGAGGCGGTCCAGCAGACCGCGCATCGACTTGACGCCACCGTCGCTGGGCACCCGCAGGATCAGGCTCTCCTCATCCGGAGCGCTGCCCGGCAGCACACGGACCGCGGCTTGGAGCTGTGCGGCGTCTGCGAACCGCAGTTGCACATGGCCGCCGGGAATCTTGCGCTTGAGCTGCTCAGGAGTGCCTTCGGCGACGACCTTGCCCTGGTCGAGCACGGCGATCCGGTCGGCGAGCTGGTCGGCTTCCTCGAGGTACTGGGTGGTGAGGAAGATGGTCATGCCGTCGGCCACCAGCTCGCGGACGATGTTCCACATGGTGCGGCGGCTGCGTGGGTCCAAACCGGTGGTCGGCTCGTCCAGGAAGATGATCTGCGGCCTGCCGACCAACGTCATCGCCAGGTCGAGCTTGCGCCGCATGCCACCGGAGTACGTCGATGCGCGCTTGTCGGCTGCTTCTGCCAGGTCGAAGCGCCGCAGCAGGTGCTCGATGACGTTTTTACCCTCGGTGCCCTTGAAGTGCTGCAGGTCCACCATCAGCTGCAGGTTCTCGCGGCCGGACAGCAGTTCGTCCACGGAGGCGAACTGTCCGGTGACGCCGATGGAAGAGCGAACCTTCTTGGTCTCGGTGGCGACGTCGTATCCGGCGACGCGCGCCGTGCCGCCGTCCATGCTGAGCAACGTCGTCAGCACGTTCACGGTCGTGGTCTTGCCGGCACCGTTCGGGCCGAGCAAGGAGAAGATCGTGCCGGCGCGGACGTCCAAATCGATGCCGTCGAGCACGACTTTGTCTTTGTAGGCCTTCTTCAGGCCCGAAGCCGTAATCGCTGAACTGGTCATGGCAGTACTGTGATCGGCGGCCCTGACACGGACCTGACCTCACCCTGACACGAACCCTGACATGACGTTTCGCCTGTTCAGATGCCCTTTGCGGGCTCAGATACGCCGAAGCCGCACAAGACGGACGAGGGGGTATCCGTCGTGTGCGGCTCGGCATATGCCGGCTCAGGGGCATTGAGCCGGGGGCCGATCTCCCCGAGAGAATCGGCGTTCCGGTCCACCCGACTGGACCGGAGTTGTCCCCTCCCCGCGAGGCTCACGCTTGCCCTGCTCAAGCGGAGCCTCAGCGAGGAGAGCTGGTCTCGGCCGCGAGGCGCGGCCGAGCGTCTAGTTCACCGGTACTGGTTGACCGCCCAGGGTCGCGGTCACTGTCTTGCTTCCGTTTCCGATCGTCAGCGTCACCTTGTCGCCTGGTGCCAGGGACCGGACTGCTGCCACGAGCGCGTCGGACGTCTCGATGCGGCGGTCGTTCAGTTTCGTCACCACGTCGCCCACTGCGACACCGGCTGCTTCGGCCGCACCGCCTGGGACGACCTGGCTTACGCGGGCGCCGCCGTTCTGGTCGGTCTGCACCGACACACCAAGCACTGTCTGGGTTGCCTTGCCCGTCTTCACGATCTCGTCCGCGGTTCGACGGGCTTGGTCGATCGGGATGGCGAAGCCGATACCGACCGAGCCACCCTGCTGGCGGGACGAGCTGTTCGGGCTGTAGATCGCCGAGTTGATCCCGACGACCTGACCGGCCATGTTCACCAGCGGCCCGCCCGAGTTGCCCGGGTTGATCGCGGCGTCGGTCTGGATCGCGTCCATCACCGTCGCCTCCGAGCCGTTGTCGCCGCCTGCCCGGGTCGGTCGGTGCAGGGAGCTGACTATGCCGGAGGTCACGGTGCCGGACAGCTCGAACGGCGAGCCGATCGCGACCACGGCCTGGCCGACCTTCAGGTCATCCGATCTGCCGAGCACCACGGGGGTCTTGCCGGAGACTCCCTTGGCCTGCACGACTGCGAGGTCGGATGACGGGTCACGGCCGACGACCGTGGCGTCCGCTGTCTGGCCGTCCTGGAAGACGACCTTGAGCGTGCCGCCGTTCGCGGCCTGTTCGATCACGTGGTTGTTCGTGACGACCAGGCCGTCCTGCCTGATGACGAACCCGGAGCCCTCACCGCTCTGGGTACGCAGCTGCACCACGCTCGGCAGCAGCTTGTTCGCGACCGCCTCGATCGTGCCGTCCGGGGCTTGGGCGGACACGTTCGCGGCGGGTGGAGGCACGTCGAGCGCGGATGGCGCGGACGACGCGTTGTTATCGGCGACGAGGTAGCCGCCGAGAGCACCCGCGCCACCACCGACGAGCAGCGCCAGCACCGCGACCCCGGCTACGAGGCCGCTGGCGCGTCGTGGCGGCGATGCTGGTCCCATCGGTGGCGGCGTCGGGTACGTGTGGGTCGTGCTTGGTGGCACGTACACGCCCGCTTGTCCCTGGCCGCCGACCGCGGAGCCGAACAGCACCTGCTGATGCTGCGGCTGCTGCGGGGCCCACGGATCGGCCGGGGTGTCAGTCCCTGGTGACTCCGGTGAAGTCTCCCGCTGCGCCTCTTGGTGAGGCTGAGGCTGCCACTGCTCCTGCACGACTTCCTGGGTGGTGTCGTCGGACTGCGGCTGCTGCTCCTGCCGTGCCGGTTCCTGCGGACGCCAGTACGCGTCCTGTGGGTCCTGCCGCGGCGGCTCCTGCGGGCCGGGGCTGTTCTCGGTCATGGCACTTAGCTTGCCGCCATCTCCTGAGATTCGCCTGAGATGAACCTAGGACTTTCTCACGAGGCGTTCCTGAGCCGCTCGGCCACGGCTTCCGGAGTCACGTCGTTGATCCACACGGCCATCCCGGACTCGGATCCGGCCAGGTACTTCAGCTTGTCCTTGGTCCGCAGCACGGAGAACACCTCAAGGTGCATCCAGGCCAGGTCACGGCCTTCGCGCACCGGCGCCTGGTGCCACGCCGCTATATAAGGAAGCGGACGGTCGTACAGCGAGTCCAAGTGCTTGAGCACACGTGAGTACAGGTCAGCGAAGTCATCCCGCTCAGCCGAAGTCAACGCGGGCAGATCCGGGACCTGGCGGTGTGGCACGACGTGCACCTCGACCGGCCACCGCGCCGCCGCGGGCACAAACGCCGTCCAGTGCGCGGAAGTCTCGATCACGCGGGTGCCTACCGCACGCTCAGCGGCCAGCACGTCACCCATCACCGGACGACCGTGCTTGTCCTGGTACGCCGACGCGACCTCAAGCATGCGCTCGGTGCGCGGCGTGATGAACGGGTACCCGTAGATCTGGCCGTGCGGGTGGCTCAGCGTCACGCCGATCTCCTCGCCACGGTTCTCGAACGGGAAAACCTGTGCCACGTAAGGCAATGCGGACATCGCCTCGGTCCGATCGGCCCACACGTCGACCACTGTCCGGATCCGCGGCACGGTCAGCTCGCCGAAGGAGCTGTTGTGGTTGGAGGTGAAGCAGACCACCTCGCACCGGCCGTTGCCCGGCGCGCGCGGCACCATGTCCATTCCGTCCACAATGGTCGGCGCGAAGCCGTCCCCGTTGGTGTGCGAGAACGACGGGAAGCGGTTCTCGAAGACCACCACGTCGTAGCTCGACTCGGGGATCTCGGTCGGCCGGCCCGGCTGGCTCGGACACAGTGGACACGTCTCGACCGGCGGTTTGTACGTCCGCGTCTGCCGGTGCGCGGCCATCGCCACCCACTCGTCGGTCAGCGGATCACGCCGGATCTCCGAGCCGGGGTGAAACGGCGGCAGGTCTCTGGTGTCTTTCGCGGTACGTGCCGGCGCGCCCGGTGTGTCGTCGAAATACACGATCTCCCGGCCATCGGCCAGCCGGGTCACGGTACGCCTCACGCGGTTTCCCCTCCGGTATCGGACATCCCATCCTCATCGATGTCGGCGATCATCAACTCGCCGACGCGTTCGGCCAGGAACTCCCGGCCGTCCTGACTCAACCCGTCGTCCGTCACCAGCACATCGGCGTCCTCGAGGTCCGCGATGGTGGAAATCCCGACGGTTCCCCACTTCGTGTGATCGGCGAGCACCACCAGCCGGCCTCCTGCCTCGACCAGAGCGCGGTTGGTCTCGCTCTCGTTGAGGTTCGGCGTCGTGAGGCCGGGCCCGGCCGCCATGCCGTGCACACCAAGGAAAACCATGTCCAAATGCAACGACCGCAGCGTGTGCACCGCAACTGGACCGACTAAGGCGTCCGACGGCGTCCGCACTCCACCAGTCAGCACGACTGTCCTATCGGAACGGCCGGTGCGCTGTAAGACGTCGGCGACCTGGATCGAGTTCGTGACCACGGTCAACTCGGGAACGTCGTCGAGGTAGCGGGCGAACGTCCAGGTGGTCGTCCCCGCCGACAGCCCGATCGCGGTGCCCGGTTTGACCAGGGTCGCGGCGAGTGCGGAGATCGCTTCCTTCTGCGGCAGCTGCTGGACGGACTTCGCCTCGAACCCGGGCTCGTCGGTGCTCCGGCCGACGACCGCGGTCGCGCCGCCGTACACCTTCTCGACCAGGCCACGGCGGGACAGCACCTCGAGGTCGCGGCGCACGGTCATATCCGAAACGCCCAACCGGTCGACCAGGTCACTGACCCGGACCGCACCGGTCTTCTTGACCTCTTCGAGGATCATCGCCTGCCGCTGCCGCGCGAGCACCGCACACCCCTTCCAGCATGCCGCCACCCGTCGCGACGACACGCACTCGCCGCGAGCATAGGCGACAACGCAACATACTCAAACATCCGACTCGACCGATGTTGTTCGATGCTCAACCCGCTGGACCGACCATCACGCATCGATAAAGTGCGGCTCCACCTCCCATTTTACCTGCCCGACGTTCATCCAACCGGGTTAACAGCTCCGTAACGAGGCTTGACATGACGTGCCTTCGCTACCAGATTGTGAGCACTCTTGTTTGAGTCCGTGGGGTTTGGAGCGACATATGAACCGCATCGATGCGATGATCGGGCGCCGAACGGCCATGAAGGGTCTGTTCGCCACCATGGGTCTCGCGGCCGTCCCCGGACTGGCCGCCTGTGGTGACTCCGGCTCCCCCGGCGGTGGCGGCGGGACCGGACCGGTCACCCTCGGGTCGAACTACTCCGACGCGGTGCCCAAGGGCGCGCTCGACGAGGTCATCAAGGCCTTCACCCAGGCGCAGGGCGTCCAGGTGAACATCAACACCAAGGACCACGAGGCGTTCCAGCAGCAGATCAACTCGTACCTGCAGGCGGGCGCGGACGACGTGTGGTCGTGGTTCGCCGGGTTCCGGCTGCGCTTCTTCGCCTCCAAGCAGCTGGTCGGCGACATCTCCGAGCTGTGGAAGTCGCTGGAGGGCAACTACACGCAGGCCCAGAAGGAAGCCTCGACCGGCGACGACGGCAAGCAGTACTTCGTGCCGTTCTACTCATACCCGTGGGCCGTGTTCTACCGGCCGAGCATCTTCCAGCAGAAGGGCTACACGGTCCCGAAGACGTTCGACGAGCTGATCACGCTGTCCACCAAGATGAAGGCCGACGGGCTGGTGCCGATCGCGGCCGGACAGCGGAACGGCTGGCCACTGCTGGGCACGTTCGACCAGATCAACTTCCGGACCAACGGCTTCCAGTTCCACGTCGACTTGATGGCGGGCAAGGAGGACTGGGCGGGCCCGAAGGTGCGCGCCACGTTCGACAACTGGAAGCGGCTGCTGGAGTTCTACCAGCCCAACTCGCTCGGCCGGGACTGGCAGGACGCCGCGCAGTCGGTGGCCAAGGGCGAGGCCTGCATGATGGTCGCCGGCTCGCAGCAGATCGGTCAGCAGTTCAAGACCGCGAACCTGCTCGACGACCTGGACTTCTTCACCTTCCCGCAGATCGATCCGGCGCATGGCACGGACACCATCGAGGCCCCGATCGACGGCTGGTGCCAGGCGGTCAAGCCACGCGACAAGGCCAACGCGGACAAGCTGCTGACCTACCTCTCCACCGCACAGGCCCAGCAGGCGTACCTGAAGTCGGACCCGACGAGCATCGCCGCGAGCAACAAGGCGGATTCCGCCTCGTACAACAAGCTTCAGCAGAAGTGCGTGCAGTTCGTCAACGAGGCCAAGCACATCACGCAGTTCCTCGACCGCGACACCGATCCCGGCTTCGCCAGTGAGGTCGCGATCAACAGCGTGAACGACTTCATCAAGAATCCCAATGACATCGACGGTCTGGTACGCAGGATCGCAGACCAGGCGAAGCAGTACTTCCAGAAGTAATGACAGTTCTCGAGAACACTCCTCGCGTCGACCCGACGCCGCCTCGCAAGAAGGGGCGGCGCCGGGCTACGGCGCTGTCCGGCACCGACCGGATCGTGCTGCTGCTGATGGTCGGCGTCCCCACGCTGCTGCACTTGGCGTTGGTGTGGGTGCCGACGTTGTCCTCCGTGCTGTTGTCGTTCACGTCGTGGGACGGCATCGGCGACCTCGACCAGATCAAGTTCGTCGGGACCCGCAACTACGCCGAGATCTTCACGGCGTACCCCCGGTTCTGGCCCGCGGTGCAGCACAACCTGATCTGGCTGGCGTTCCTGATCCTGCTGCCGACCAGCTTCGGCCTGCTGCTGGCGGTGCTGCTGGACCGGAAGCTCAAGTTCACCAGGATCTACCAGTCGATCCTGTACCTGCCGGTGGTTTTGGCTCTTGCCATGGTCGGCTTCATCTGGCAGCTGATGTACGAGCCGAACCTCGGCCTGGTCAACAACGTGCTCGGGATCGCGGAGTCCAATCCCGTGGACTGGCTCGGTGACTCGGACATCAACATCTACGCCGTGCTGATAGCCGCGGGCTGGAAACACACCGGTTACGTGATGTTGTTGTACCTGGCCGGGTTGAAGTCGTTCGACCCGGCACTCAAGGAAGCCGCGGCACTGGACGGTGCCAACGGCTGGCAGACGTTCTGGCGGGTCACCTTCCCGGTGCTCAAGCCGATCAACGTGATCGTGCTGGTGATCACCGTGATCGAGGGCCTGCGGGCGTTCGACATCGTCTACGCGATCAACCGTGGCCGCAACGGGCTCGAACTGGTCTCCGTGCTGATCACTGACAACATCATCGGTGAGGCCAGCCGGATCGGCTGGGGCTCCGCGCTCGCGGTGATCCTGCTGGTGATCTCGCTCGGCTTCATCATCACGTACCTGGTCCAGGTCTTCCGTCGGGAGGAACGAGCGTGACCACGACCTTGGACCGACCACCCGTCAAGAAAGCAGGCGTCGGCGAGCGGGAGAAGAAGAACGCGAAGATGCGGGCAAGCCGCATCGCGTTGCACACCTTCTTGATCGCAGTGTGCCTGATCTGGCTTGCTCCCTTGCTGTGGACGGTGTTCGCGTCGCTGCGGACGTACGAGGACACGGCCGCCAACGGCTACTTCTCGCTGCCGTCCGACCTGACGCTGGGCAACTTCACCAAGGCGTGGGAGACCGCGGACCTGCCGAACTACTTCTGGAACACGCTGGTCATCACGATTCCCGCGCTGATCATCACGTTGCTGTTCAGCTCGTTCGTGGCGTTCGGCGTGACCAGGTTCAGCTTCAAGTTCAACCTGGCGCTGCTGATGCTGTTCACCGCGGGCAACCTGTTGCCGCAGCAGGTCATCATCACGCCGCTGTACCGGTTGTTCCGGCTGATCCCGGTGCCGGAGTGGATCAACTACAAGGAGACCCTGCTGGACACCCAGCTGGGGCTTGTGCTGATCCACATCGCGTTCCAGGTCGGGTTCTGCACGTTCGTGCTGAGCAACTACATGAAGACCATCCCGAACGAGCTGACCGAGGCCGCTCGGGTGGACGGAGCCGGTGTGTTCCGTCAGTACTGGCAGGTCATCCTGCCGCTGTGCCGACCCGCCCTCGGCGCACTGGCCACTCTCGAGTTCACCTGGATCTACAACGACTTCTTCTGGGCCATCGTGTTGATCCAGACCGGTGACAAGATGCCGATCACCTCGGCGCTGTCGAACTTGAGAGGCCAGTTCTTCACCGACTACAACTTGCTCGCGGCGGGTTCGCTCCTGGTGGCACTCCCCTGCTTGGTCGTGTTCTTCGCGCTGCAACGGCAGTTCGTCGGTGGTCTGACCCTAGGATCGACGAAAGGCTGATACCCGTGCGGCCGGTGACCGACATCCCCATCGACCCAACCCGCGCCGTCATCCACGAACAGGGCTGGCAGTCCTGGTCGCCGTCAACGTCGTACCGTCCCGGCTCGCCGCCGCACCGGCCGGCAGGAGACATCCGGCGGATCGGTGCGTGGCGGGCCGAATCCCTTCCCGCACCGGATGTCTACCGCGGTGAGGGCCTGATCGCGGTGGATCCGGGAGACGGACCGGTGCACGTGATCGCGTCGGCGGATCCCGTGAACTCCGTTCCGGCCATCGACGTGTCCGTTGTGGACTCTCGGGCGATCGTCACCGCGGCCGATGACGTTGTGGTGACGACGTATGACGGTTCGGTCCAGCAAGCGTTGGCGCGCTGGGCGGACTCGGTGGTTCCGAGGCTGGGGCTTGCGGCGCCCCGGCCGGCGCCGACGATCTGGTGTTCCTGGTACCAGTACTTCACCAAGGTCACCGAGGCCAGTGTGGACTCGAACCTCGCGCTGATGGACCGGTTGCCGATCGACGTGGTCCAAGTGGACGACGGCTACCAGGCGGAGATCGGCGACTGGCTGATCCCGTCGAGCGACTTCGCCGACGTGCCAGGGCTGTTCGCCCGGATCCGGGACTCGGGTCACCGGGCGGGCATCTGGACGGCACCGTTCCTGGTCGGCGCGCAGTCCCAAGTCGCGGCCGAGCACCCGGACTGGCTGGTACGCAACTACGCCGGCTCACCGGTCAGCGCGGGCCACAACTGGAACCAGGACCTGTACGCCCTGGACAGCACGCATCCCGGCGCGGCGGACTACCTGTCGACGGTGTTCCGGACGTTCCGGGACTGGGGCATCGACTTCCACAAGATCGACTTCATTTACGCGGGCGCGTTGTACGGCAGGCGGTACAACGACATCTCGCCGATCCAGGCGTATCGCGACGCGCTGAAGCTGATCAGGGAGGCGATCGGACCGGACGCCTACCTGCTGGGCTGTGGCGCGCCGCAGCTTCCGTCGATCGGCTTGGTGGACGCGATGCGGGTCAGCCCGGACATCGCGCCGACGTACCTGCCCGAGGACGGCGACGTTTCCATGCCCGGCCAATGGGGTGCGGTGCTCAACGGCGAGTCGCGTGCGTTCCAACATGGACGGTTCTGGGTCAACGATCCGGACTGCATCGTTGCCAGGCCAGGAATCGAGCGGCGCGAGGAGTGGGCCGAGCACGTGTCGAAGTTCGGCGGCCTGCGCGGCTCGTCGGATGCCATTGACCAGCTTGACGATTGGGGTCTGGAGACCACGCGGCGACTGCTGAGCGAGCCCGTTCCGCGTCACTTCATCGACTGATCGCGGTCACACCGGCCGGTGCCGGCATAGCGCTCATGATCGCGTTGGCGAGCGCGGAGACGTTCGCGCGTGCCGCACCGGCCGACGCCGCCTGGCTCGTCATGAGCACGACGGCGTACTGGTCGGTGCCGGTGCCGACAACGCCCGCACTGTGCAGGTAAAGCCTGTTGCCGTAGTACATCCAGCCCTGTTTGGTGACTGTCTGGGGCAAACCCAGCAGACCGAAGCCCTGGTTGAACCCATCGGCCGCGGCGGGCTGTGCGCCGGCGAGAGACTTGACGATGATGTTCCGGTCGTCAGGGTGCATCTCGGTCATGATGTGCTGGTACAGCCGGGCGTATCCGACGGGCGAGACAACGACCTCACCCCACTGGCTGCGGTCGCCCGAGCCGTGAGTGTCAACCATGCCAACGGAACCCGCCACACGGTCCATCGCGGTCGGACCGTCGAACCTGACCCATAGGGAGTTCATCGCGTTGTCATCGCTCGGCCCGAGCGCACGCGAGATCTGGTCCTGGACCGCCGGAGTGAGCTCGACGTCCCGATCGAGCATGTCGACGATGAGCATGAGTTTGCTCAGCGATGCCGAATAGAACTGCTCGGTGCCGGAGGTGGCGAGCTGTCCGGTGCGCAGATCCATCACAGCGATGCCCGAGGTGACCCCCTTGGGCACGGCCGCATTCGCCGCGTCAACCATCGCGGCGGCGAAGTTCGTCGCCGGCGGCGCTTGCGCGAGCGGTTCCCTCGACGGCTCTGGCTCGGGTGACGGCTCGATCGTGACCGGCGGCGCCGCCAGTACGGCGCTTGCGGGGTCGGCCGGGGTTACCGACGTCGCCGAGGCGGGCGCCACCACCACGATCGCGGCCACCAGGTAACCGCCGAGGAGGGCTCTTCTACCCAAGGGGGACACGAGATCAAAACTAAGAACCCGAGCTAGGAAATGAGTGAGAGCAACCTGTCGATTTACTCTCGACTGTCGCCGAGCCGCTGGGTCCACGCGGCGTGCTCGTCCGGATCCAGCACGCTACCAATGAACAGGTCACGCAGCGCCACAAACAGGTCCTCGGTGTCACTCTCCTGCGACTCGACCAGATGGAGCAGCCCGAAGCCGAGTCCCAATGCGACAAACGCCCGCGCGGCGCCTACACCCCTTGGCGCGCCCGCGGCGTTGAGCCCGGCGACTGCCCAATCCTGATAGCTGGCCAAGGCGTTGCGGGCCGCCTCAGCCAGTTCCGGCGTGCGGGCCGCGTTCAACAGCACCTCGTAGAACGCCAGGCGCTTGGACTTGTCCAGACCCATGACTTGCTGTGCGTACCACTCGGCGACCTGTGCGGGCGCGACATCGCCCTGGTGCGGCAGCCCGATCTCCTCGGCCCGTTGCTTGACGAACGCCGTCAGCGCCTCGGCGATGAGCTCGTCGATCGACGAGAAGTAGTAGCTCGCCGTCGCCAAGGGCACTTCGGCGCGTTCCGTCACGGCGCGGTGCGTTGTCCCAGCTACGCCCCTTTCGCCGACCACCTCGACGGCGGCTTCCAGCAAGGCGTCCCGGCGGGGCTGTTTGCGTCGGTTGCGAGCCATGCCTGGAACGGTACCGAACAAATTTCTTGGATGTAGTTCTTGGAAGTTCTTCCAAGTTCGGTGTAGCGTCCAATGCGTAACCGGATCCCCACGCTCATTGACTTTCCCTCAGCAGAGGAGGGCCCCGCCTTCACAAGCGAGGTTTCCTGGTTCACAGCCGATCGCGGAAGGGAGGCCCCTTGCCGTCTGACATCAGCTCCGCAGGCATCACCCAAGGTCCGGCCGCGGGCTACGGCTCGACCAGCCGCAAGGATGTTCTTCGCCGCGTTGGCATCCCGGTCGTGACGGGTGCGGCAGGCCGGGCAGGTCCAGTGCCGGACCGACAACGGCAAGTCGGTGAGCCGGCACCCGCATGTCGAGTGAACTTTGCGCGTTATTCCCGCACTGCAGAACGAAAATTCGCGCTACAAAGGAGTAGTGAGGAGTGCAGATGAATCGGGTACTCCGGCGGGTCCTCGCCCTGTCCGCCGCCGGCTTGCTTTTCACCGCCATCCCCGCCACCGCAGCCGAGGCGTCCGGTGGCGTCAATGACTTCTCCTGCCGCCCGACGGCGGCTCACCCACGACCGGTCGTCACCGCGCACGGCCTGTTCGGCAACGGGCCAGGAAACTTCCTGGCGATCGCGCCTTTGCTGGCAAGCAAGGGTTATTGCGTCTTCACGCCGACGTACGGCCAGTCCGTCATCCCCGGAATCGGTGGTACGGACTATGTCCAGAACTCCGCGAAGGAGTTCGGGTCCTACATAGACAAGGTGCTCACGGCGACCGGTGCGGCCAAAGTGGACGTCGTCGGTCATTCCGAGGGCGGCATCATGCCGCGCTACTACCTCAAGTACCTCGGCGGCGCCGCCAAGGTCAACCACTTCGTCGCACTGGCACCGCCCAACCACGGCACGACCATGAGCGGTATCGCCGAACTCGCCAAGCTCTTTCCTGGTGCGGCGCAGTTGCTCGTCGGCGGGCTTTGCAAGTCCTGCCTGCAGTTGATCCGCGACTCGGACTTCATTCGCGACCTCAACGCGGGTGGCGAAACCCAGCCAGGCGTGCGCTACACGGTCATCGTGAGCACAACGGACTTCCTGGTCACGCCTACCTCGACGTCCTTCCTGACCGGCCCGAACGTGCGCAACATCGTGATCCAGGACGAGCACCCCGGCGTGTTCATCGGACACATCCAGCTGGCGTACGACCCGATCAGCATCGGCTACGTCACAGCGGCTCTGGCATAACCGCGCAGGCACCCTTGTTCACGGTGATAGTCACTAGCCTTAACTATCACCGTGAACTGCCAGAGGGGTGCTGTGATGTCGGTATCGACGATTTCGTACGGCCCAGACCCGTCGCAGGTCGGCGACTTGTACTTGCCCGAAGGCGACGGGCCGTTCCCCGTCGTCCTGCTGATCCACGGCGGTTACTGGACGGCCTTGTTCGACCGGTTCCAGGTCGTTCCGCTCGCCGAAAGCCTGGTCGCGAACGGGGTACGCGGTATGGAACATCGAGTACCGGCGCATCGGTGAGCACGGCCCGGGCTTCCCCGGGACGTTCTTGGACGTCCCCACGGCCACGGACAAGATCGCTGAGCTGGGCCCCAAGCTGGAAACCAGCCGTGTGCTCGTCGTGGGTCACTCGGCGGGCGGGCACCTCGCAGGCTGGGCGCACACCGCGCAGTGCTGCCAACGGACGCACCGGGTGCGAACCCGGAGGTGGTTCCGCTGGGCGCGGTATCGCTTGCGGGCGTCCTCGGCCTCGCGGCGGGCGATGCCAACCGCGCAGGTCACGACCTGACGGACCCCAATGTCCCGCCGCCCGCCGGGGTTGTCGCCGAGCCCCGCGCGGACATGATTCCCGTGGTCTCGGAGCTGATCAGCGAAGGCGCGATCAACGCCCTGGTGGGTGACCACGCCAACGAGGTGCCCGAGTGGTACGCCGTCACCTCACCGGCCTCGTTGGACGACAGCGGAGTGCCGCTGCTGGTTGTCCACGGAGGCGCTGACGACGTCGTGCCTCCGAGCGACAGCAGCGTGTACGTGGCAGGCGCGACCGCCAAAGGGATTGCCGCGAAGTACGTGGAAGTGCCTGGCGCCAATCACTTCGACGTCATCGATCCCGCGCACAGGACGTGGGACAGCGTTCTGCCGTGGCTGGCCGAACGGCTCAAGTAGCTCTAGCGGCTCACCGCCTTGCGGTATCGGTTGATCGCGAAGGGAACGAAGATCAGCAGGATGATCGCGGTCCAGCCGAGCGTGGCCAGTACGGGATTCCGCAGTGGCCACGCGTCCGGAGTGGGTAATGCCGGATGCGTGTTGCCGAACAGGTTCCTGGCCGCCTGGGTGATCGCCGAGACGGGGTTCCACTCCGCGATGACCTTCAACGGTCCCGGCAGGTTGTTCGACGGGACAAAGGTGTTGGCGACGAACGTCAACGGGAAGATCACCATGAAGCTGGCGTTGTTGAACACTTCCGGGCTGCGGATCCACAGGCCGATCACGGCCATCATCCACGACAGCGCGTAGGCGAACAGCAGCAGCAAAGCGAAGCCCGCCAAGGCTTCCAGTAACGAGGTGTGCACGCCCCAGCCGACCAGCAGGCCGGTCAGCGACATGACGACCAGGCTGATCAGGTTGATCACGACGTCGCTCGTTGTCCGGCCGACGAGCACCGCTGACCGGGCCATCGGCAGGGACCGGAACCGGTCGACGATGCCCTTCTGGATGTCCTCGGCCAGCCCCAGGCCGGTCCACGTAGCCCCGAACACCGCTGTCTGCACGAAGATGCCCGCCATCAGGAACTCCCGGTAGGACACCCCGGGTATCGAGATCGAGCTGCCGAACACGTACGCGAACAGCAGCACGAACATGATCGGCGAGAGCAGCGTGAACACGATCAGATCCGGCACCCGCTTGATCTTGATCAGGTTCCGCCGCGCGATGGTCATGCCATCGCTGAAAGCCAACGCGATCGCGCTCATTTTCCCTCCCCTGCAACGACAATCCGGCCAAGTACGGCGCCGACCGGCAGGATCACCCAGGCACCGGTCTCGTCGCGGACAGCCACCTCGTGACCGGACACCACATCGACCACCACTGGCGGCTCAGTCATTCCGCCACCTCGGCTTCGGCTTCGTGGCCGGTCAGTGCCAGGAACACGTCGTCCAAGGTGGGCCGGCGCAGGCCGACGTCCTGCACCTTGACCGACACCTCGGACAACCGGCCGAGGCCGTCGACCAGCACGGCGGAACCGCCGCTGACCGGCACGGTCACCCGACGGGAACTCGCGTCGATCTGGATCTCCCCCACCGCGATGGACGCCAACGCGGTCCGTGCGGTCTCCAGGTCGTTCGCGTCGGCCAGCACCAGCTCCAGCCGTTCGCCGCCGACCTGGTCCTTCAACTGGTCCGCGGTGCCCTGTGCGATCACCTTGCCGTGGTCGATCACCGAGATCTGGTCGGCAAGACGTTCGGCCTCCTCCATGTACTGCGTGGTCAGCAGCAGTGTCACGCCGCCACGCACCAAATCCTCCACCACGTCCCACAAGCCGAAACGAGCCCGTGGATCCAGGCCGGTGGTGGGCTCGTCGAGGAAGAGCACCTTGCCGCTGCCCACGAGCGCGCCCGCCAGGTCCAGGCGCCTGCGCATACCGCCCGAGTAGCCCTTCACCGGCCGGTCCCCCGCTTCGACCAGGTCAAAGGCTTCCAGCAACTCACGCGCCCGCGCCCGGCTGCGTTTCGCGCCGAGGTGGTACAGCCTGCCGACCATGTCGAGGTTCTCGAACCCGGTCAGGTACTCGTCGACGGCCGCGTACTGCCCGGAGACCCCGATCTCCTTGCGCAGTCGGCGCGCGTCGGCGACGACGTCGAGCCCGGCGACGGTCGCTTTGCCGCCATCCGGTGGTAACAGTGTCGTGAAGACCCGTACGGCCGTTGTCTTGCCTGCCCCATTGGGCCCAAGCAAGGCCATCACGGTGCCTTCTTCGACCTCCAAGTCCAGCCCGTCAAGCGCGACGATCGAGCCGTAGCGCTTGATCAGGCCTTCCGCGAGGATCGCTTGTGCCATGTCCGCTCCAGGAAGGCGTTCGGTGTGACGCGGGTCATCCTGCACCCGACCACCGACAAAAAGCGCCCCGGTTTTTCGCGAACCGGCCGAATCACCCCTGTGAGTGAAGTGTGGTCGCTTTGTGTGCCACCTTCCTGGCGTGCTTGGCGACCTTCTTGTCCGGGTGGTACTTGCCGAGCAGGTTCAACGTCGCGACCACGTCCGGATGCGGCAACCGCCACATGACGTCGAGCAATTCCAGCTCATTCCCCGCGGGCAGCAGGGGTGCCACAACCGGGCCGAGGTCAGGGATGCCTTGTTCATCGGCCTCGACGAACAACGTCAGCCCGTCGGTGGTGATCCAGCCGAGCTCGGACAACTCCAACTCGGTCTCGCCCAGCGCGTAACGGGCGTACGGCCGCAAGGTGCCGACTTCCAACACCTCACGCCAAACCTCGGCCACGCCGAGCTCAGTCACCACGCCAGTCGCCCAGACCCGGACACGAGCGGGCCCATCGGCCGCGACCGCCAGGAGTTCCCGCGCGGCAGGCACCGTTTCCCGCGACGACAACCAAGCGGCCTGCTCGGCGGCCATCTCCGGGCCACTGAGATCCATCGCGAGCGCGGCCAGTTCCGCGGCCGTCATCTCGGCAGACGGTGGCAGCAGCGGAACGTTGACGCCGTGGGCCATGAAGTGTTCCCGCACAGCGTTCAGTGCCAACGGCGTGTACCGGACGTTCTCGCCGTCGATCTCGAAGCCGCCGATCTCGGTCATCACGTGGATGAAGAAGTCCGCCGGATCGCCGTGCCGCTCGACGTAGCCGTGCCACTCGTCCACGGTCAGCTCGTGGATCAGCTCGCTGATCTCGGTCCGCGGCAAGCCGACGTCCCGCGCGAGGAACAGCATGATCAGCAGGTTCGCCGGAACGTCGGCGAAGTCGATGTCCGAGCCGCGGAAATCGGCGACGCGGTCGAGCACGAACCCGAAGGTCGAGATGAACCCGGTCTGCCAGATGTCCGGAACGTTCTCGCCGTCCGGCCACTGCTCGAATCCACCGGGCAGCGGGGCGAACGAGCCGGTCTCGGTCGACGCGAACCCGGCGAACTCGGCCAGGTCCGCCAGCACCCTGATCTCCAGCTGGTCGTCGATGCCCAGCGCGGCGGCGGCCTGCGCGGCGGCTTCGTCGGTCAGCTCGTCATCGTCGTCGATGTCCTTGCCGTCGCTCGCCCACGCGGCCAGCTCGTGTGCCCTGGCCAAGAGCTTGCTTTGCTTGGCAGCCGCCAGAAGCACGTCGGCCGAGGGCAGCCGGATGCCGGGCATCCGGTCGCTCGGCAACCCGAGTTCCTCGAGCATCTCGGCCAGGCCGTGGCCGGCCGGCGCGTTCTCCGCGACGATCTCCATGAACTCCGGCACGGCGTCCTCGAGCTCCATCAGCAGCTCACCGGTCGTGTCGGTGGTCTCCTCGATGAAGTCGACGAGATCCCGCGCCGCCTCGACGATCTGCACCGCGTCGGCCCCAGTCGGGATCTCCACCCGTTGCGGGTAGACCTCCAGCAACAGCTCGTCGAGGTCACCGGGTTCGAAGCGGCCCGGTGTCCGGTGGCCGAGGTGGTCACGGGCGAGCTCGAACATCAGCCGCAGCTCATCGCGGTTGACCGGACGACCGGCCGCCCATTTCTCGATCTCGTCGAGCTTCGTTTCGATCGCGTCAACCGCCATGCCGCGCAACCCTAGTCCGTTACCCCGGCATTCCTGGCAGCCGCAAGCTGAACAGCGCGCCGCCTTCCGGCGCTCGGCCGGCCAGCACCTCACCGCCGTGCCGCAACGCGGCTTGTTGCACGATCGCGAGCCCGAGCCCCGATCCCGGCAGTGTCCGTGCTTCCTGCGAACGGTAGAAGCGGTCGAACACGCGCGGCAGGTCCTCGTCGGCGATACCCGGCCCCTGGTCGGCCACTTCCAGCACGGCGAACCCGTCGCCCGCGGATCCCAGCCGCACCCGGACGGTCCCGTCCGGCGGGCTGAACTTCACGGCGTTGTCCAGCAGGTTCAACACCGCGCGCTCCAAGGCGCCCGCGTCACCGATCAGCCGCCATGGCTGCAGGGAAACGTCGAACTCGACGTCACCGGCCCGCCGCCGCGCACGGTCAAGCGCTTGCTCGACGACCTCGACCAGCTCGACCGGCTCCCATACGGCCTGCGCGCCTTCCTCACGGGCGAGCTCGACCAGGTCACCGATCAACGTGGTCAGCTCGTCCAGCTGGCCGCGCAGGTCGTCCTGGATCTCCGTCTTGTCCTCATCGGACAGTTTCGGCGCACCGGGCGCCTCGGAGGCCATCAGCAGTTCCAGGTTGGTACGCAACGAAGTCAGCGGCGTCCGGAGCTCGTGCCCGGCGTCCGCGACGAGACTGCGCTGCCTGTCCCTGGCGTCCGACACGGCGCCGAGCATCGTGTTGAAGCTGTGGGTCAGGCGGGCGAGCTCGTCGTCACCGCTGACCTGGATCGGCCGCAGATCACCTGTTCTGGCAACACGTTCAGTCGCCCGGGTCAGTCTTTCCACCGGCCGCAGACCGGTCCGCGCGACGGCGGTTCCTGCCAGCGCGGCCACCACGACACCGGCGCCACTGATCAACACCAGCACCAGGGCCAGATCGTTCAACAGCTGCTTGGTCGGCGCCAGGCGTTGCCCGACCACCAAAGCGGCTGCCCTGCCGCCAAGCGAAACGCGGATCGAGTACACGCGCGTGTCGGTACGCGGGTCCGTCCGGAACCACTCGTTGTGGACGCCTGCCGCGACAGAGCGTTCCTGGTCGCCGTACGGCGGGGACATCACAGGTGACTCGATCAGTTCCCTGCCGGACGCGTCGATGATCGTGAACTTCACGTCGCTCAACGCCACGATCAGCGCGGACACCGAAGTCGCCGGATTGTCGTCGACATCAGCGATGTTGCGGAAGTTCAGCGCGTTCGTGGCGCGGTCACGCAGGTTCTGGTCGACCTGGTCGTAGAGGTTCTGCTGCACGGTCAGATACGCGCCGAGCGAGACGAGCGCGACCGCCCCGGCCACACAGATCGCGGCCAGGAGGGTTACTCGACTTCTCAGCGATACGCGTTGCCTGCGCCCGTGTTCCTGTGGCGCAAAGATCACGGCGGGGTCTCCCGCAACACGTATCCGACCCCCCGCACGGTGTGGATCAGCCGTGGCTCGCCCGCCGCCTCGGTCTTGCGGCGCAGGTAGCCGATGTAGACCTCAAGGGCGTTGCCCGAGGTCGGGAAGTCGTAGCCCCACACCTCTTCCAGGATGCGGCTGCGCGTGAGCACCTGTTTCGGGTGCGTCAGCAGCAGCTCGAGCAGGGAGAACTCGGTGCGGGTCAGGCTCATCGAGCGGTCGCCGCGGCGGACTTCCCTGGTACCGGGGTCCAGCTCGAGATCGGCGAACTTCAGCGACGGCTCCTGCTTCTCGGCCGCGACCGCGTCGGCCTGGGTCCGCCGCAGCAACGCCCGCAGCCGGGCCAACAGTTCCTCCAGCGCGAAGGGCTTCGGCAGGTAGTCGTCCGCCCCCGCGTCAAGACCGGCTACCCGGTCGGATACCAAGTCCCGCGCGGTCAGCACGAGAATCGGCAGGTCGTCACCGGTGCTGCGGAGCTGGCGGCAGACTTCGAGGCCGTCCAGCCTCGGCATCATCACGTCGAGCACCATCGCGTCCGGCCGTTCGCCGCCTTTGATCGTGTCGAGTGCCTGCTGACCGTCGCTCGCTGTCTCCACCTGGTATCCGTTGAACTGCAGCGACCGCCGAAGGGACTCACGTACAGCCCTGTCGTCGTCCACTACGAGTATGCGCATGGGTGCCAGTGTGTCTGGTCGGACTGAGATATGCCTGAGAAAGCACTGATCAGGTGCCAATACCTCGGGCCGTCGGCGCGTTCCACCTGCGCCAGAGCGCGATCAAGCGAATGGTCACGATTAGGGCAGCGGCCACGACGGCCGTCGGACCGGCCGGAAGCCGCAGCCACGCGCCGACCACCACGACCACTCCACCGGCGAGGGCCGCGAGCGCGTAGATCTCCTTACGCAGCACCATCGGAATCTCCCGAAGCAACACGTCCCGTAGTGCCCCACCACCTATGCCGGCCGTCATCCCAATGAGGCACGCGGTGTACGACGGAGCTCCGTACGCGAGCGCGGTCGCGGTCCCTGACACGGTGAACAGCCCCAACCCGACGGCGTCCGCGAGCAACACACCGCGCCGCAGCTTCGCGAACTGCGGGTGCAGCCAGAACACCGCGAGCGACGTGACGATCGGCACGAGCAGATAGCGCCAGTCCTGCAGCGACGTCGGCGGGTGCACGCCCAGCAGCACGTCCCGGATGATCCCGCCGCCGAGCGCGGTCGTCACACCGATCACGGCGACGCCAAAGGTGTCCAGCCTGGCTCTCACCCCAGCGAGTGCACCCGATATGGCGAACACCGCGATCCCGGCGAGGTCGAGCACTACCAAGAGCATGGCGACTGAGTCTAAATAGCTCCGACCGGGCGACTGACCTGGACAAACGGCAAGCCGTGATGCTGGAGTGTGACCGTGAACACACTGCGCGTGATCATGGTTTCCGTGCTCGCCTTCCTGCTGGTGACCCCAGTCGCGGCAGCGGCACCGACAGCCAGAACCTACGAGAGATACGTCGCGCTCGGCGACTCCTACACCTCCGGCCCTGGCATCCCGTGGCCGCGCCTGGACCGGCTCGCGTGCTTCACGTCGACCAACAACTACCCCGCGCTGCTGGCCGACAACCTAGGCCTGCGGTCGTACACCGACGGCAGCTGCGGCGGCGCGGACACCACGAACATGCTCAACCCGCAGACACCTCCGCTGCCGTTGGGCCAGCACCCGCCGCAGTTCAGCTTCCTGCGCGCGGACACCGACCTGGTCACGATCGGCATCGGCGGCAACGATTTCGGCGTTTTCGGTGACCTCACCAGCACCTGCCCCGATCTGCGGGCCTCCGACCCGGCCGGGGCACCGTGTCAGCGGCACTACACGGTGAACGGCGTGGACACCATGAAGCAGAAGGTGGCCATGACCGGCGACCGGGTCCGTGCCGTGCTCGCCGGCGTGCACGAACGTTCCCCGAACGCCAAGGTCCTGCTGATCGGCTACCCGAGGATCGTTCCGCCGCAAGGCAACTGCCCGGACGTCCTGCCGATCGCCGACGGCGACCTGCGCTGGCTCGACGATGTCGAACAGGCGTTGAACGGCGCACTGGCGAACGCTGCCAATGCCGACGGCCGCACGACATTTGTCGACATGTACCCGGCAAGTCTTGGCCACGACGCGTGTGCCGGACGCGACGCGTGGATCCAGGGCAAGGAGAACAACCTGTTCAAGGCCATCCAGTACCACCCGTTCAAGTCCGGAATGGTCGGTGTGGCCAACGAGATCAGCAAGGTGCTCGGCGCCAGGACCGGCACGCACAACCGGCAGGTCCCGCGCTCGGTCGACAAGGCCGTCGTCGGTGACGCGTCGACCGTGACACTCCTCACCCGGGCGGGCCATGGCCGGTGACGGCACGATGAAGGGGTGCGGATCATCCTGTTACGGCATGCCGAGAGCCTCGGCAACGTCGACGAATTGGCGTACTGCCGCATCCCTGACCATGCCTTGCCACTGACGCCCAAAGGCGAAGAGCAGGCTCGCGCCGCCGGCCCGGTCGTGCGCGAACTGCTCGGCGGCGGGCCGGTGGCGGCTTATGTCAGTCCTTACGTGCGTACTCAGCGAACGCTGCAATTGCTGGAGCTCGGCGACATTGTCACCCGGACCGTCGCCGAGCCCCGGCTGCGCGAGCAGGACTGGGGAAACCTGCAGGACCCGGTGGAGCAGGAGATCCAGAAGCTCAAGCGGCACGAGTTCGGGCACTTCTTCTACCGTCTCGCGCATGGCGAGTCCGGCGCCGACGTGGACGACCGGGTGGCCGCGTTCCTGGCCGAACTCAAGGACCGGATGAAGGAAGACCTCGACCACCCGAACATCGTGCTGCTGGTGACACACGGCCTGACCATGCGGCTGCTGTGCCGCCGGGTGTTCTCGTGGAGCATCGACCTGTTCGAGTCACTGTCCAACCCGAACCAGGTCGAGCCGCGGATTCTCACGCTGCACAACGGAACCTGGAGCCTTGACCGGCCGTTCCCGCAGTGGCGGCCGTCGCCGGACGGCACTACTCAATAGCCACAAGGGGATCCGGGTAGCGCAGCCAGGCTTCTTCGCCTTCGGCCAGTTCCTCGTCGGTCAGCAGAGCGGCGTTCAGCGCCTCGGTGAGGTCGGCCGGGAGTGCCTGGTGCGCGACGATCGTCAGCTCCTGCGCCCGGTCGCCGAACCTGGGATGCCACTCGAGTGAGGCTTTGACGGTCCGCTGCGGGCATTCGCCGGACCAATCGTCCATTGTGGCAAGCCACGGGCCGCCTTGGCCGATCCGCAGCGCGCCGCCCGCGGACTCGAACCACAGTGCCACGTCCGGCTGGCTGGCGAGCCAGAACCGGCCACGGACCCGGACGACTCCCTCCAGCAGCACGCCGATCGCATCGTGCAGCCGGTGCGGGTGGAACGGGCGGCGTTCGGTGAAGACGGTCAACGACACGCCACAGTCCGACTCGAGCGGCGGCTGTCCACAAAGGAGCGGATCGAACCAGCGGTCCAGCTTGCCGCGCCGCGCACCTTCGGGCAGATCACGCAACGCGTACACGGCCTCGGCGAACGAGACCTTCTTCGCCATCGGCGCGATCCGTTGCAGGACGGCCGAAGTACGGGCCTCGGTCCACGCGTCGGCGCCGGAGCCGGCGAGCACGATCGCGTCAGCGAACTCGGCCTGACCGACCGCGACCTGTGCGACCGTCCGGTCATCTCCCTCAGCCACGCCGAATCCGCGCTCGGCGAGTTCCTCGTCGCCGGTCGCGTCCGCGAGCCAGGTCGCCGTGTCGATCACGGTGACCACACCGGTCACCCGGACCGGCAAGCCGCGAATGGCCCAGCAGACCGGTTCCGGCTCGATCGTCGGGTCAAGGTGGACGACGATCCGGTGCACACCGTCCGAATCGGCCAGTTTCGTCAGCAACGGCAGCAAGTCCTCCCGCAGAGTGCAAGAGACGCAACCGTGGGCGAGTTCGAGCCGGGCCACCTCCTCACCGGTCGCCGACTTTTGCCTGCGCACAACGAAACCCCGGGCGATGTCACGCAAATCGTGGTGTACGACAACGCTGCCAGGCTCGGCGTGCATCAGTCTCGTCGCGACAGCCGACGCCTGCCTGCGCGGCAGACCGGCGACGATCACAAGGCCAACCCGTGCCATGCCACTCCCTTCCTCGATCCGCATGCTATCGTAATTGAAAACGAGTGTCATTTTCAGGAGGCTGGATGTCTGCGATCTGCCAGGTCACCGGGCGCAAGCCGGGCTTCGGCAACCGCGTTTCGCACTCCCACAAGCGTTCCAAGCGCCGCTGGGACCCGAATGTGCAACGGCGCCGCTACTGACTGGCATCGGAAGGACGGACCATCACGCTCACGGTGTCCACGAAGGGCATCAAGACGATCGACCGCAAGGGAATCGAAGCCGTGGTCGCCGAGCTTCGGCGCAAGGGGGTCCAGGTCTGATGGCGCGCAACGAGATCCGGCCGATCGTGAAGCTCAGGTCCACCGCGGGCACCGGGTACACGTACGTGACCCGCAAGAACCGCCGCAACGATCCAGATCGGATGATGCTGCGCAAGTACGACCCGATCGCGCGCAGGCACGTCGAGTTCAAGGAGGACCGGTGACTTTGCGACCCCAGCGTAGGAAAACGCGAGGCAATCTGCTGCTTCGCGAAGGGGTGTCCACAGTAGATTGGAAGGACACCGCCCTGCTCCGCAAATTCATCTCCGACCGGGGAAAGATCAGGGCACGCCGGGTCACCGGCCTCACCTGACGGCAGTAGAGCGAAGTGGCAGTATCGCGTCACTGGCCATCAAGAACGCACGAGAGATGGCACTACTGCCGTACCCCACACCCCGGCAGCGTTAGTCCGAAAGAGTTATAGATCAAGCCCATTGGGCAGTCGTGGTGCCGATCTGACGGCTTACCCGGGTAATCTCGGCCCGGGGCGTGCGAGGGGCTACAGGTTGCCGAGGCCGGGTTGGACCACGACGAGCAGGACAAGGCTGGCGAGATTCTCCGGGAGGACCGGGAGATCCGCCTGCTGCTGAACACTGACCAGCTCGCGGAGGCGGCCGCCCGGTTCGACAAGTCCCTTGAGGTCATGCCCGCCGACGTGGACACGTGGTCACGGGCCGCGATCCTGACCGGACGGGCCGTCATCGCGTGGCGGCTCGGGCGGATCCCGCTCGCCCTCGAACTGGCCGCCGAGGGCTGGACGGACATCGACAGCGAACCACCGTCCGGATCCCGTGCCGCCAATGCCATCGGGCTACTCGGCTATCTGCTCAACGGCATCGGGCACATCCGGGCGGCGTTGCCGATGCTGCGCCATGCCGTGGAGACCGCGCGGGCGAGCGGCGACTCGTGCGAACTAGCACTGGCATTGCAACGACTCGGCGGGACGCTGAACTTCGAGGCGATGGAACGGCCGCCTGCCGAGGCCCTGCCGATGTTCACTGAATCGCGCAAGGTTCTCGCCGAAGGCCTGACCCTCGACGCGACCGAACGCACGCACCGGACATTGCTCGCCGCCTACGGCGCGGCACTGGTCGGCTGCGGAGAGTTCGAGGAGGGCGAGAAAGCCGCGCAGGCGACCCTCGAAGCGGGACTGTCCGACGGCGACCGGTGGAGCATCGCGGTCGGCAACTGGGTGCTATCCATGGTGCGCCGCAACCAGGACCGGCTCGTGGAGGCGCGGACACACGCCAGCCAGGCCGTCCGGCAAGCCGAGCTGATCAATGACATCTCACTGCTGCAACGGTTTTCCGCCGACCTCGCGGACATCTGCGCGCGGCTCAACGACTTCGCTGGTGAGGCGACCGCGTTGCGGCGCAACGTCAACGCCCGCAGCACCGCGATGGCCACCATGCAGGAAGGCCTCGGCCAGGCGCTGGAACAACGGCGGTTCGCCATCCAGGCGCAACGCCTCGCCACCGCGGCTCAGGAAGCCGCCGTGCGCGATCCGTTGACCGGCTTGACCAACCGGCTCGGCCTCGAACGCGCGGCGCCGGAGGTCCTCGCGCACGCGGCGGCGACCGGCGCGACGCCGTGGCTGATCGTGATCGACGTGGACTGGTTCAAGGAGATCAACGACGACGCCGGGCACGCGGTCGGCGACAGCGCGCTGCGGGAGATCGCGGAGCTGCTACGCGGCGAGTGCCGGACGAACGATCTGGTGGCCCGATGGGCCGGGGACGAGTTCATCATCCTGCTCGTCGGCGAAGGGCACCTCGGCGTGATCGTGGCCGAGCGGATCCGGGCGGCTGTGGACGGGCACGACTGGCGCTCACGGCTGGGCGCGGCACGACGCCCGACCGTGAGTATCGGGGTGGCCAATGGCCGCGGCAGCCTCGAACACCTCTTCGCCGCCGCGGACACGGCCCTCTATCTGGCAAAACGAAACGGCCGCAACCGGGTCGAATGGCCGGATCTGAATCAGGCGATGAGCCCACCGCGATAGGCCACCAGTGCGGCCTGCACGCGGTTCACCGCGCCGATCTTGCCGAGCACCGCGGAGACGTAGCCCTTGACGGTCGCCTCGGACAGGTGCAGCGCGCTACCGATCTCGGCATTGGACAGGCCCTGGCCGATCAGGCCGACGACCTCACGCTCCCGCTCGGACAACGACGCCAGCAGGCGCCGGGCCGGCTCCGCGGCGCGCTCGCCGTCCGCGACCTGTGAGAGCACCCGGGCGGCCACGCCCGGGTCGAGTACCGCGCCGCCTGCCGCCAGATCCCGGACGGCACGAACCAGCACGGCGGGTTCGGTGTCCTTCAGCAGGAAGCCGCTCGCGCCGATGCGCAGGGCTTCTGTCACGTATTCGTCCACGTCGAACGTGGTCAGCATGGCGACCTTGGGGGGTTCCGGCAGGGCACGCAGCCTGCGCAGCGCGAACAGACCGTCCGCCGAGCGCATCCGGATGTCGAGCAGGGCCACGTGTGGCCGGTGCTGCCTGGCGAGGTCGGCCACGTGCAGACCGTCGTCGGCCTCCGCGACCACCTCGATGTCCCCCGCGCTGGTCAGGATCGTCCGAAGTCCCGAACGAACGAGGTCCTCGTCGTCCGCGAGCATCACCTTGATCACCTTTGGCGCCTCCCCGGTCAGGGTCCTGCCGAACCGGTTCACTCGGCCCGACAGGAGTCCAATGGCCCTTTTTCTCACCCAATAGGCTGAAGGTCAATCCCTAACGGGTCACATTTATCTACTCAGTGATCGTAACCCGTTGCGGACCGTTAAACATGAGCCTCTTTCGCAATATCCTACTCGGAGGTAACGTGGCGAACGTCACGCCCTGAGAGGAGCCCTGCAATGAAGCGCGGACGCCTACTCGCCGCCTTATCCGCTTTCGCCACCGTCACCGGACTCGTCGCCGCCGCGCCGTCCGGAGCCGCGGAACCGCAGGTAGAGGCGGCGCCCATCGACTACTGCCTCGGCCAGTGCGGTGACGTGCTGCCGCCGGGAGCCAACGGCAACGCCACGCTGGCCGACATCCTGGCGCACCGCGTGCTCGGGACCCGGCCCGCGCACGCGTCGGACCAGTTGGCCAAATACGACACCCTCGCGTCCGGTTACGGTGGGCTGACCACCGAGAAAATCGGGCAGTTCTTCAACGACTCCTCCTTCGGTGTCCCCGCGGACCAGGTCGAGAGCACGACCAAGCCGCGCGCGGACGTCACGATCGTGCGTGACAAGAAGCTCGGGCTGCCGCACATCACCGGCACCACCAGGGCCGGAACGATGTTCGGCGCCGGGTATGCCGCGGCGCAGGACCGTCTTTGGCTGATGGACCTGTTCCGCCGGGTGGGGCGCGGCCAGCTGACGCCGTTCGCGGGCGGCGCGCCGTCCAACCGGCAACTCGAGCAGGACTTCTTCCGGGTGGCCCCGTACAACGAGGCCGAACTGCAGGCCCAGATCGACCGGGCGGCCTCCTCAAGCCCGGCGGGCGCACGCGCACTCGCCGACGCTCGGTCGTATGTCGAGGGCATCAACCTCTACATCCAGCAGTCGCACAGCGGCCGGTACTTCCCGGGTGAGTACGTGCTGACCGGGCACATCGACTCGATCACGAACGCGGGCAAGATCGACCCGTTCACCCTGCCCGACCTGGTGATCCTGGCTTCGGTGGTGGGTGCGCAGTTCGGTGGCGGCGGTGGCGGCGAGGTGCAGTCCGCGATCACGCGAATGGCGTTCCACGAGCGTTATGGCGCGGTCGAGGGCGAGAAAGCGTGGCAGGCGTTCCGGTCGCAGAACGACCCGGAGACGGTCAACACGCTCCACAATGGCCAGAGCTTCCCGTACGGCAAGGCACCCGCGAACCCAGCCGGAATGGCCATACCCGACAAGGGATCCGTCTCCCCACAGCAGCTGATCTTCGACCCGACCGGGTCGGCGGGGTCGGCTTCACCCGCCGCTGTCGAGGTTCCCGCGCCCGCGGAGCTGGAGCCTGCCCGTGGCATGTTCAACTCCGGTGTGCTGCCAGGGGATCTGGTCAGCGAGAAGCACGGGATGTCCAACGCACTGGTGGTTTCCGGCCAGCACACGGCAAGCGGCAACCCGGTGGCCGTGTTCGGCCCGCAGACCGGCTACTTCGCGCCGCAACTGCTGATCCTGCAGGAAATCCAGGGCCCCGGAATCAGTGCCCGCGGTGCGTCGTTCGCCGGCATCAGCTTCTACGTGCTGCTGGGGCGCGGCCAGGATTACTCCTGGAGCGCGACGACTTCGGCGCAGGACATCATCGACACCTACGCGGTCGAACTGTGCGATCCGACCGGACAGCCGCCGACCAAGAACTCGACGCACTACCTGTTGCGCGGCCAATGCACGCCGATCGAGACGATCGAGCGCAAGAACGCCTGGAAGCCAACGGTTGCCGATAGCACGCCGGAGGGTTCATACCGCCTGGTCAGCTTCCGCACGGCCTATGGCCCGATCACGCACCGCGCAACCGTCGGCGGAAAGCCGGTGGCGTACACGAGCCTGCGCTCGACCTACCAGCACGAGATCGACTCGATCATCGGCTTCCAGGAGTTCAACGACCCGGACGTGATCAAGTCGGCACAGGACTTCCAGCGCGCGGCTTCGCACGTGAACTACACGTTCAACTGGTTCTACGTGGACTCCCGGGACACGGCGTACTTCAACTCAGGCGCCAACCCGTCCCGTAAGTCCAATGTGGACCCGAGCATGCCGGTGTGGGCGCAGCAGGCCTACGAGTGGAACGGCTGGACCCCAGCTACAAACACCGCTTCCTACACCCCGTTCGAGCAGCACCCGCAGGCCGTCAACCAGGACTACTTCATCTCCTGGAACAACGCGCAGGCAAAGGACTACGCCAACGCGGGCTACGACAAGAGCTCGGTGCACCGCGGTGACCTGCTCGACTCCCGTGTGCGCGCGTTGATCTCGGGCGGCAAGAAGGTCACCCGGGTGAATCTGACTCAGGCTATGGCCGATGCGGCGTTGGCTGACCTGCGCGCGGAACGCGTCCTGCCGTACCTGGTGCGGGTTCTGGAGAGCCAGCCGATCACCGATACCCGGTTGGCCCAGGCTGTGTCCTCCTTGAAGGCGTGGGCTTCCGCGGGCTCGCTGCGTAAGGAAACGGCACAGGGCAGCCACAAGTACGGGCACGCGGATGCGATCAAGATCCTCGATGCCTGGTGGCCGTTGCTGGTTCGCGCGCAGTTCCAGCCAGGCCTCGGCGATGCGGCGTACAACGCACTCGTCGGAGTTCTCGGTATCAACGAGTCGCCATCAGGATTCCAAAATGGACAGCCGGACTTCCACAGCGGCCAGCCGCACAAGGGGTCGTCGTTCCAGTTCGGCTGGTGGGGCTACGTGCAGAAGGACCTCAGGTCGGTGCTGGGCGACCAGGTGGCAGGCCCGTTGTCGCAGAAATACTGTGGTGGCGGAACGGTTTCCGGCTGCCGCCAAGTCCTGCTGACGACCCTGGGCCAAGCGGTGTCGGCGCCACTCAACCAGGTCTACCCAGGCGACGCCTCGTGCTCGGCCGGAGACCAGTGGTGCGCCGACAGTGTGATCCACAGCCCGTTGGGCGGAATCACCCACGACAAGATCACCTGGCAGAACCGCCCGACGTTCCAGCAAGTCGTGGAATTCCCATCACGCCGAGGCCAGAACATCGCCAACCTGTCCCGTACGGCGGCGGCATCGGCAACAAGCGCGGAAACCGGCGCCTATCCCTCACCGGCTCGCAACGCCGTTGACGGAGACCTGAAAACCCGCTGGGCCAGCGACTGGTCAGACAACCAATCGCTGACCGTGGACCTCGGCTCAGTCCAGCGAGTGTCCCGTGCGGTCCTGCGCTGGGAAGCGGCATACGGAAAGTCGTACCGCCTGGAAACCTCAACCGACGGCTCAACATGGCGCCCGGCGTACTCGACGACAGCCGGCGACGGCGGCGTGGACACTGCTTCCTTCGCTGCGGTTGATGCTCGCTATGTGCGCTTCGTCGGCGTGCAACGTGGCACCAACTGGGGCTACTCGCTGTATGAGCTGGAGCTCTACTCGTACTAGGTTGCCGCTGGTCCTGAACTGCGGAGGTGGTTCAGGACCAGCTTCACGTTCTGGTCAAGGTCGTTGACGGAGTCGACGGTGAACCGCTTGCCGTGCCAAACCTCGAAGTTCTTACGCCGCTCCTCAACCTGACTCCACGTGGGCTCATCGAAGTCCCTGCGGCGCGCTTCCAGCCGTTGCCGATGCAAGGTCAGGTCCGAGCACACCACCTCGATGTAGCGCGGCTCAGTACCTAGCCGCTCCCACTGCTCCCGAGCCTCCGGAACATCGTTGACCGCATCGACAATGACCGTCTGGCCAAGCCTGAGCACTTCCTTGGCAAGCGCCTCGACCACCACGTAGGCCGCGAGCCCGGTGGGCTGCGCCCTGTCCACCCCCGCCCGCCACATCGCAGCCTCAACCGGATCGACGGAGAGGACAGGTGCAGGCAGCGCCCGCCCCAGCGCCTCCGCCATCGCACTCTTCCCAGCCCCAGGCTGCCCACACAGCACGATCAGCACAGGTCCAACGTAGGCGCAGAGGGGGGCGGTAACCCGGTGGCGGTGCCCCGTATGATCGGAGGCACGCCCTCGTAGCTCAGGGGATAGAGCAATGGTTTCCTAAACCATGTGTCGCAGGTTCGATTCCTGCCGGGGGCACTCGTCTTTCACCGGGCGAAACGGCCCTCTACCAGCTGATACGCCGGTAGAGGGCCGCTTATGCGTGGCATGGAATGATCTCGGGATGACCGATTTCGTGACATCACAGGACCTCGCTCGGCGAACCTCCGCTGCGGTCGATGCGGCTGTTGGAGCGGGGCGTGAGCGCGGGCTTACGGTGACCGATGCGGCGGTGCTTCACGACCTGTTCTCTGTTGTCGTCCACCTTGCGCCCGCGCCGGTTGTGGCCCGGGTTCCTACTGTCCTGCCGGATAACGTGGGCGTTGATGCTCTTGCGGTTCGGCAGCAGGGCGAATTGGACGTGACGCAGTGGCTTGCGGATCAGGGGATCCCCGTGATTCCGCCGAGTCCGCTTGTGCCGAGGGAGCCTGTTCAGCGGGGAGGGTTCTCGATCACGTTCTGGCAGTTCGTCGAGGAGGATCGCAGCAAACAGCCTGACTATGCGGCGAATTCCGAGAGCGTCGCCGATCTTCATGCCGCGATGCGTGCATACCCGGGTGAGCTAAAGTTTCTGTCTGCGGCTGAACCGGATTTTATTGCGGGAAGCCTCGTTGCGCTTGAAGGCAGGGGCGATCTCGTCGATCCGGTCGATTTGGATCGCGCACGCCGGGAGTGGCAGGTTCTTGAGCCCCTTGTGCGGTCGCGTACGGCGTTCGAGAATGCGTTTCCCGGCATCGATCTTCAGCCCATTCACGGGGACTCCCCGCCCGCGAACGTCTTCTCTGGAGTGGACAAGGATCTCTTCGCGGACTTTGAGCTGGTTACGTTGGGGCCGGTCGAATGGGATCTGGCTGCTCTTGGTCCTGCGCTCGAAGCTGCTTACAACCGCGGCGCTCAACGTAACGGCATGCGGGCGTTGAATGAGGACGTCCTGAAGTTCGTGAATTCCGTGGGGATGCTTCGGGTCATTGCCACTCTCACGCTTGTGCCGAAACTTCCTGTATTGATGGAGTATTTGAAGCCGGCCGTCGACCATTGGCGAACGATGCCGTTCGCGGGCGAGTGAGCCGAATCAGAGCCAGTCAATGCGATATCCGGCGACATGTGGCGTGCCGATGAGGCCACGGCACTGCGCTTCGGATGATTCGAAACCGGTGTACGCGATCGTGCCGTAGTCGTTCCACGAGCTGATTCCGGCCTCACAGTGTGCGATGACCCTAAATCTGTCCGACGGGCCGAATTCGCAGAACACGGCCACGCCTTCGCCGTTGCCCAGACCGAAGTAGTGCGTGTCGCATCGCGGCGGCTTGACCGGCGCCGCGATGGCACTGCCCGCGAAGGCCAGTACGGAAAACACCATTGCCGCGGCAAGCGCGATGAACCTTCGCACGTTTCTTTCCTTTCCGTCTGCGGATACTTCGAAGGTACGGGGATACGCCGTGGCTGAGCAATTAACCGGCCGGGTGGCGCGATATCACGCAAGGTCACCCGGTTAACCCTGACGATGGATGACTTGTCGCCCGATTCGTTCAGTGCGTTGACCTGGGCCACAAATCCCATTAAAGCGGTCGCGTGGCGAGGTTTCGCCACGCGACCGAAGCGTCACCGACGAGCAGCGCTGAGCGATGGGGTGACGACGGGATCGGCGCGGCGGGCCGGGATGAACGCGGCGATGGCCAGCGCGGCGAGCGCGGTGGCGCTGCCGATGCCCATGATCAGGCGGAACCCGTTCTGTGACGGTACTTCCACCTGTCCGAACGAGATGGTCAGGTGTGCGAGGATCGCACCCGCCACGGCGCTGGAGACCGACGTTCCGATCGACCGCATCAGGGTGTTGAGGCTGTTGGCCGCCGCGGTCTCGGACACCGGCACCGCCCCCATGATCAACGCGGGCATCGCGCCGTAGCCAAGGCCGATGCCGCCACCGATCAATGCCGAGATGAGCACGAGCTGCCAGATTTCGGACATCATCACGACTCCGAGACCGTAGGACACACCGACGACCAAGGCACCGACCATCAACGTGACCTTGGGGCCGTACATCCGGGAAATACGCGCGGAAACCGGTGCCATCGCCATCATCACCAGGCCGGACGGAACGAGCACGAGCCCGGTGGCCAGCATGGACTGCCCCAAGCCGTAACCGGTTTGCACCGGCAGCTGCAGAATCTGCGGCAGTACCAACGACATCGCGAACATCGAGAAGGCGAACACGATGGATGTCAGGTTTGTCAGCAGGACCTGGCGCCGTGCGGTGGTACGCAGGTCCACGAGTGGTTGCCGGACGCGCAGTTCGAACCAGCCCCAGACCAGCAACACCACGGCGGCGGTGCCGAACAGCGCGAACGTCACACTGGCCGGCCAGTCAGCACCTTTGGAAATCCCGAGCAGCAAGCAGACCAACGCCACGGACAGGCCCAGCGCCCCGACCAGGTCGAACCGCCCACCGGTCCGCACGCTCGACTCCGGCACGAAAGCCAGCACCAGAGCGAAAACCACGACACCAAGGCCCGCGGACGTCCAGAACAGCACATGCCAGTCCAGGTTCTCGGCCAGCAATGCCGCCGCGGGCAGGCCTAGAGCACCGCCGACACCAAGGGAAGCGCTCATCACGGCCGTCGCCGAGCCGAGGCGTTCCGCTGGTAACTCGTCACGCATGATGCTGATGCCCAACGGGATCACGGCCGCCGCGGCGCCTTGCAGGGCACGGCCGACCACCATGGGCAGCACAGTGTTGGACAACCCGGCGATGACCGACCCGGTGATCAGCAGCGCCACGCTGAACAGGAGCATGCGGCGCTTGCCGTACATGTCGCCGAGCCGCCCCACGACAGGCGTCGCGACCGCACCGGCGAGCAGCGTCGAGGTGATCACCCACGATGTGTCGGCGGCGGATGCGTTGAGCAGCTTCGGCAGCACCGGCAGCAGCGGGATCACCAGGGTCTGCATCAGCGAGACGACCACACCGCCTGCCGCGAGCACCGGCACCACGATGGACGTCCGCGGTGCGACCGCGGGAACTTGGGACATTCGCAAAGCCTCCGTCTCGGCGTATGCTCCCGATCATATGTTAAGTCAGTCAACTGACTTAACAGCGAGAGAATAAGCTCACCTGCGGACGGTGGTGATCATGAGAGCGTCACGGGCTAGCGCGACTCGCGAACTGATCCTGACGGCAGCGGAACGGCTGTTCGCCGAGCACGGCGTGTTCGCCGTGTCCAACCGGCAGGTCAGCGAGGCGGCCGAGCAGGGCAACAACACGGCCGTCGGCTACCACTTCGGCACCAAGGCCGACCTGGTGCGAGCGATCGCACGCAAACACTCCGGGCAGATCGAGGAGATCCGCCAGCGGATGGTCGCCGAGATCGGCGACGACGGCGACCTCAGGGCGTGGCTCGCCTGCCTGGTCCGCCCGACCACCGAGCACCTGGCCGATCTGGGCAACCCGACCTGGTACGGCCGGTTCGCCGCGCAGGTGACGACCGATCCGACGCTGCGCCAGATCATGTACGAGGAGTCGCTGTCGTCCCCGTCGCTCGTCCGGATCACCGCCGCGATCAACGGCTTGCTGCCCGACATGCCCGACGAGGTTCGTGCCGAACGCCGGGACATGTCCAGGCAGTTGATGGTGCACATGGTCGCCGAGCGGGAACGCGCGCTGGCCGACGGCACGCCGACGCCCCGGTCCAGCTGGCGGGACACGGCTGACGGGCTGATCGACGCACTGGTCGGGCTCTGGCTCGCACCGGTCAGCACCGGCTGACGACACGTTTTCGCCGTCCCGCCGGCGAATAGTCCGATATGGACTAGGGTGCCCGCGTGTCCTGGTTGATCGCCCTGATCCCCGCCGTGATGTTCATTCGAGGATTCCGGCGTGACCGGCGCAGAGTGTCCAATGCGGTGTGGCTGGGCGCGACGCTGGTGTTCTCGGCATTGGGCAGCACGTCGCCGCTCGCCGGTTGGACGTTCGCCTTGGCGCTGTTGGGCATCGGCGTGGTGCTGCCGATCGCGTTGATCTTCAATGGCCTGGAGATGCTGCAACGAGAACGCAGAACTCTGGCCAATCTGTTGTCGTTCATCGCGGGAATCGCGATCATCGTCGTCGACATCTCGTTCATCGTGGTCGCCGCGGGCGGCCTCGGCCCGATCCAGACCGTGCTCGGCATCGGCGTTCTGCTCGCCGGGTACGTCGGCTTCTTCTGCACCAGCGTGCTGCTCTACTCGATCCTGTACGGAATCTTCATGCGGGGCGCGCAGTTCTCCGCGTTGATCGTGCTCGGGTCGCGCGTGATCGGCGACCGGGTTCCGAGGCTGCTGGCCAACAGGCTCGACAAGGCGGCCGCGATCCACGCCCGCCAGGAACCGAAACCGGTTCTGGTGATGTCCGGCGGCCAAGGACCGGACGAGGAGGTCGCCGAGGCAACCGCCATGCGGAACTATCTGGTCCAAAAAGGACTCCCGGAGGACGTGATCCTGGTCGAGGACAAGTCGACCACGACCGAGGAGAACCTGCGCTACAGCATGGAACTGCTCAGGAACAACAACGTCCAGGGCCCGGTGGCCGCGGTGACCAACAACTATCACGCGTTCCGTGCCGCCGTGACCGCGCGAAGGCTTGGCATGCCAATCGAGGCGATCGGCGCGCCCACCGCCAACTACTTCCTGCCGAGCGCGTTCCTGCGTGAGGTCATCGCGCTGATGCGGGAGAACAAGATCGCCCACGCCATCCTCTGCGGCACGATGATCAGCTTGTATCTACTGCTCGTCTACATGGCCTGACACGTTGCCGAGCACGCGGTCGATCGAGATCTGAAGAACGACCCGCCTCGGGTTGACGCGAGGAACACGGTAACGCTCGGCATAGCGCCTCTCGGCTTCACGGACCGACTCCGCGTCATCCAGGAGCACGGCAGCGCCTTCGATGGTGGACCAACGACGACCGTCGAGCTGACAAAGTGCTGCGGGCGAACCGGATGCGCCGGCTGCCCGGACGCGACGTGCTTTGACCGAGTCCCCTGAGGTGATGACTCGGACGATTCCCGCTGGGATGTCCAGAGTCGCGCCTACGGGGACGACGTGTGGCGTGCCGTCCGGCCGGATCGTGGTGAAGGTGCAGAGGTGACGTTCCCGCCAGAAAGCGGCGAGGTCACTGCGTGGGTCGATCACGGCCGGACGGTACTTCACCCGCGTTCAGCCAGAAAACGGTCGATGGTGCCGCGGCGGCGCGCGTCCGCTTCCACATCCGCGGCGGATTCGCCGAGCACGCGGCTGGCCAGTTCGACAGCGATCCGGGAGACCTCCGGGTTGAGCTCGGCCTTGACCTGGACCCGCTGGGTCTCCAGGTCGGCACGGGTCTCCATGATCAGCTGGTCGGCCTCGGCCTTCGCCTGCGCGCGCACCTCGGCGAGCACCTGGTTGCCCTCGGCACGGGCCTCGTCGCGGATGCGGGCGGCCTCGGCCTGTGCGGCGTGGATCTGTTCCTGGTAGTTCTCCAGCGCCTGCTGCGCCTGCGCCTGCAGGGACTCGGCTTCGTCGATCCGGCCCTCGATCCGGTTCTGCCGCTCGGTGTAGAGCTTCTCGAACCTCGGCACGACGACCTTGGAGATGACCAGGTACAGGATGACGAACAGCACGATGCCGAGCGGGACCTCCACGGGCAACGTGCTGGGGAAGACCGGGCTCTCCTTGCTCGGGTCCACGGCTTGGGCGGTGAAGTCGAACATCGGCGCTCCCCCTCGTCGTCGGTGTGGTCGTCACCCTACTTGGTCGGGATTCCGGACCATTTGGCGATCATGCCTGCCTGTCTCGCAGCACGTCGGCGACCCCTTCCGCTGGGGCGGGCCATGTGTCCGACCGGCAACCGCCGCCCCAAATCCGGGAATACGCCCGCCGCAAAATTGCTTAACCTAAGCAAGTAACCAAGTTCACCCGCCTTCTGGAATTACTCCAGGTAGATGATGGTCGTCGGGGCTACTGGGAGGAAATGCATGGCTGAGGTCACCCGCACAGCGGTCGGACTGCGTTCCGAGCGAGGCCCGATACTCGGGTCGATCATGCTGGCCACCGCACTCGTGGCGTTGGACAGCACGATCATCGCGACCGCTGTGCCGTCCGTTGTGGCCGATTTGGGTGGCTTCTCGCAGTTTCCGTGGCTTTTCTCGATTTATCTGCTCACCCAGGCCGTCACCGTCCCGCTGTACGGAAAATTCGCCGACTTGTTCGGCCGGAAACCGGTATTGCTCTTCGGCATCGCGATTTTCCTGCTCGGCTCGGTGCTGTGCGGGGTCGCGTGGAGCATGCCGGTGCTGATCGCCGCGCGGGCCATCCAAGGCATCGGCGCGGGCGCGGTCCAGCCGATCAGCATGACCATGCTGGGCGACCTCTACTCCCTGGAGGAACGCGCCCGGGTGCAGGGTTACGTGACCAGCGTATGGGCCATGGCCTCACTGGTCGGACCCGCGCTGGGCGGCCTGTTCGCCGAATACCTGTCGTGGCGCTGGATCTTCTTCATCAACCTGCCGGTCGGCGCCTTCGCCGTGCTGGTGCTGATGCGCAAGTTCACCGAGAACATCAGCAAGGCCAAGCACAAGATCGACTACCTCGGTTCGGCCCTGCTGACCATCGGCCTGTCCTTGGTCCTGCTGGGATTGCTGGAAGGCGGCGTCGCCTGGGCATGGGACTCGGCGCCCAGTGTGCTGATCTTCGCGGCCGGAGCGGCCATACTGATCGCATTCGGTTTCGCTGAACGCAAAGCGGAAGAACCCGTGCTGCCGCTGTGGGTGTTCCGCAGCCGCACGCTCATCGGCGGCAACCTGATGGCGTTGATCGTCGGCGCGATGCTGATGGGCCTCAGCTCTTACCTGCCCACGTTCGTCGAGGGCGTGCTCGGCACCGGTGCACTGGTCGCGGGTTTCACGTTGGCGGCGATGACAATTGGCTGGCCGATCGCGGCAACCCTGTCAGGTCACGCGTACATGCGGATCGGGTTACGTAACACGGCCTTGATCGGCGCGGTGTTCGTGGTCGCCGGAGCCGTGCTGGCCTCGATGCTCACCCCTGAAACGGCGATCTGGCAGGCCGCCGCGGCCGCGTTCGTGGTGGGCGTGGGCCTCGGTTTGGCGTCCAGTCCTTCAGTGATCGCCGTCCAATCGTCCGTTGGTTGGGAACGTCGCGGCGTGGCCACAGGTGCCAACATGTTCGCCCGTTCCCTGGGCAGCGCGGTCGGCGTGGCTGTGTTCGGCGCGATCGCCAACGCCACCCTCGCCAACCGCTTCGCCACCCCTCCGGCCGACGTTGCCGGGCACCTGCCGGACAGCCTGGACGCCACCAGCCTTGTCCTTGGCTCACACGACGAATCTCCGGTCGCCACGTTCGTGCGCGGCGCGCTGTACGACGCGACTCACAACGTTTTCGCCGGATTGATCGTCGTCGCCGCGCTCAGTGTCATCGCTTTGCTGTTGATGCCTAGCCGTACAGCTGCGGAACAGTCTTGAGGAAAACGATCCCGTCGGTGTACTGGACATGGACGGGATCCAGTGGGGCGTAAGCAAAGTTGTCCGTCGTGCGGGGCTTGAGGCCGGTGACGTCGATGTCCGCCGAGTTCAGCAGGTAGTCGCCCGGCAACAGGTCCAGAACGCCTTCCAGGGTGCCCGGCTCCGGTGCGCCGACGTTGGGATTCGGTGCGGTGCCGAGCGCCGATGCGATGAACGCGTACTGCTCGCCGAGTTCGGCGCTGACGATCGCACCCGCACCCCACCACTCCTGGTGCGCACCGGCGAAGTTCATGGAGGCCATCGGCCGCTGCAGATGTCCGTTGTGGGCGAAGACAAAGGTCTTGCCGTATTCGGCGATGGCCTTGAGGTTCTCGGCCATCAACCCGTCCCGGATCCCCAGCAGGTGTGAGATCCGGTCAGGCGAGCCGACGGCCATTCCTTCGTGGTAGCGCAACAATGCGGTGGCAGTCCGGCCGTACAACCGGGCACGCCACCAGTTGTCACGGGACGCCGCGATCAGGCTGGGGGTTTGCGCCGTGAGCAGGCCGCGCAAGTCGTCGACGATCAGCCGGAGCTGTTTCACCTCTGCTGATGAGCCGACCGACTTCGTCGGATCCATGATGACCTCGGGGTTGGTCCAGCGCTCGTCCTCGGCGATCAGAGAGTCCACTGTGTACGGAGAGCCGAGGCGGGAGTTCAGCTCGGTGATCGCCTGCCTCGGGCTCTGGGCGTACGCGACCTCGAACGGACCGTCGAACCCGAAGAACCTGACCGGTTCGGCGTGGTTCTCGTTGTACTCGCGCATCCACTTCACCAGTGCACGGGACGATTCGAAGTCGCCGAAGCCGTGGCTGAAGCCGTCACGCATCACGTCGTCGAACGACCCGACGCCGTCAACGACATACGAGTTCACCACCAGACCGGCCAGGCAGTCGCTCTCGACCGCGATCGCCCGATAGCCATGGTGTTCCACGAGATGCTGGAAGATCTGGTTGCGCAGCACCGGAAAGGGCTCCACGTGGTGCGTGGGCTCGCCCAACCCCAGGATCAGCGGACTGCCGGGCAGCGAGCCCAGGAAAGCGTCGACCGCAGGCCCCACGTTCTCATCCAGTGCCACTCCGATTTCCTGAACAATCATGGCTTTTACCGTATCGTTGAACCAACCATGTAAACTTCATCCAGGATCGAGCCGGAAAGCCGAGGAAAAGTTTCAACACCATGAGCAGGCCCATTGATCTGGCCAGGCAGCACGGGCTGTCCACGCAGGCGATCCGCAACTACGAAGAGGCCGGCATCCTGCCTCCGTCAGAACGCACGCCCAGCGGCTATCGCACGTACACGGATCTGCACGCGAGAGCGCTGAGCACCTTCCTGGCCTTGATTCCGGCGCACGGCCACCAGACCGCGACCCTGATCATGCAGGCCGTGAACAACGGCACGGTTGACAACGCCCTCGCGATCATCGACGACAGCCACGACCTGCTCCGCAAGGATCGGCAAACCCTTGCCGCGGTGGAGAACGCGCTCAGAGATCTGACTCCGCCACCGGAGTCCAAAGTGGCCTCGGTCGGCGCGCTCGCCCATCAGCTCAAGGTCCGCCCCGCGACACTGCGCAAGTGGGAACGCGCGGGCGTGCTCGTGCCACGGCGTGATCCCAAGACCAAGTACCGGGTGTACACGGCCGCTGACGTGCGGGATGCCCAACTGGCGCACCAACTTCGCCGCGGCGGCTACCTGCTGAACCAGATCGCCGACGTGCTCGACCAGGTCCGGTCCGCCGGCGGCGTCGAGCCGCTCCAGGCCACGCTGGACGACTGGCATGGCCGGCTCACGTCACGGGGCCGCGCCATGCTGGCCGCGGCCGCCGAGCTCCACGGCTACCTCGATCATCGCAGGAAGTCCCGGTGACCGGCGATCACGCCACCCCGACCGAGGGCGAAGGCATCGTCGGCGGGTGGCGCACCTCGCCTTCGCCCTCAGGCCCGCGATCCGGTCGATCACACTGGTCAGCCTAGTCAGGCTGCTTGACGTGGATGTCCAGGACAGTTCGCACAGCCACGAGTTCGTCGTCCGCGTAGTCGGCGTAGGCCGGGTAGAACCCGTCGCCCCAGCTGGTCATCGCGAACACGATCCGCGCGCCGCCGACCTCGATCTCGCCGGAGTCCGTCTCGGCGGCCCGGACGTCCCGCATCACCTGCCAGTGATGCGAATGCGGCCGGAAGTCCAGCGCCATCCGCTTGCCGTTGGCCTCCTGCCACGACTCGACGGTCTCGTAGCGCTCAATCGCCTCTTCCAGCCCGAGGTTCTCCCAGCCGTGAACGCCCTCCGGCAGGTTGCCGGCTGCGTGCACCTCCGCCGCTTCGTCAGCGTCACGACCCCAGAACGCCACATCGGCCTTGCCGTCGACCGGCTTCAGGTGGCGCCACGCGCTCAACGCATCCGCGTCCGCGAACGACAGCCGCGCCCAGTCCACGCCGACGCGACCGAGCAACTCGCTGCGCGTCACGGGTTTGTCGCTGATTCGCACGGAGATGTCCTGCAACCGCACACCGTGCTCGCCGTAGTCGCGCTGCGTCCCTTCGACCGGTAGGACACGGTCTGTGGGCAAGCCGCCGACGGCCACCACAGGAACACCGAACATGATGAACTCGCCGTCACCTCTGGTCACGCAGCGTCGCACGCGTTCCCGATGCGGCACACGCTCCGCGAGAGCCTCGGCCCGGGCCTGAAACCCCTGCTCATGGCAGAACACCGAGAAGTCCCGCGGCATCTCGTGCACGTGCGACATCGGGATGTCGTACAGCGAAGTCCCTGACTGCCGGTCGTACGCCCGAGCCGCCGCTTCCGCGTCCGGTCCGACGATCTCGAAGTCGACCGCGCCGGAGATCTCCCTGATCAGCTGGGGATCGTCGATGTTGAGCAGCACCGGGTCGATGTCGGCAGGCGAGCGCTCGCCCGACCACGCCCCCAGGTAACCCCCGTCAGCGACGACCAGCTGGCCGGACGGACATGTGATCTGCCCCAATCGCATCGCCGCATCCTATTGGGTGACACCCGATGGGTCTGCGGTCACTCTTCGATCGCGTACGCCTCGATCTCGACCTTCATCCGCGGGTCGACCAGTTCTGCCTGGCCATGTCATTTCCCCTTGAGTAGCCGGAACACGAGCACCGACAGCACGGCGGTGATCATCGCGCACAGTAGTGCCACCACGTTGAGACCCGAAATGAATTCCGCGGGTGCGCTGTCCAGCAGCGGCTCCCCGTTCGTGGCCACAGCCGTGCCGACGACACCGAGCACACCGACGCCGAACGCGATACCGAACTCCATCGCGGTCTCCGACATCGCGGCCGCCGACCCGGCTTTCTCGACAGGCGCGGTCCCGATCACCAGGTCGGTGCCCAACGCCATGACCGGCCCGGTTCCCAGGTACAGCAAGGAAAATCCGAGCACGACCATGGCAAGTCCATTGGCCGCGGCCAACACCGCGTACCCGATCGCGGCCACCGCCAACGCGGCACCGACGATCTTGGCGGGCGACAGCCGTTCTGCGAGCTTCGGCGTGGCCAACGAGCTGATCACGAGCGCCACCGCGGAAGGCATCAGCCAAAGGCCCGCGACCAATGGCGTGAAGTCCTGCACCAGCTGCATGTACTGGGTGACGAACAGGTAGATGCCACCGATGGTGGTCATCGTGAAGACCTGGACCATCAACGCGACGCTGAACGACCGGCTGCCGAACATCCGCAGATCCAGCAACGGATCGGCGAGTTTGCGTTGCCGCCGCACGAACAACACCCCGAACACCAGGCCGACCACGATCGTGAAGCTGCCGTGCTGCTTGATGCCGTAGATCACCGGCAACACCGCGGCCAACGACAGGAACACGCTGGTCAGGTCCAGCTTCCCGGCCTCGGTGTCCCGGAACTCGGGCAGCAGGAAGGGCCCGGTCAGCAGGAGCACCGCCATGAACGGCACTGCCAGCAGGAACACCGACCCCCACCAGAACCACTCCAGCAGCAGGCCGCCGACGATCGGGCCGAGCGCGATCCCGGCCGAGAAACACGTGGCCCACAGGCCGATCGCGAACGCACGCTGCCCCGGCGGGAACATCGTGCTGATCAGGGCCAACGTCGACGGACCGAGCGTGGCGCCGGCAACGCCCAGCAGTCCCCTCGCGAGGATCAGCAGCAGCGGGTCCGGCGCGAACGCGGCGAGTGTTGATGCGGCGGCGAACGCGGCGGCGCCGATCATCAGCAGCTTCCGCCTGCCGATCCGGTCCCCCAGCGTGCCCATGGTGACCAGGAACCCGGCGACCATGAAGCCGTAGCTGTCCACGATCCAGAGCAGTTCGGTGTCGGTCGGCCGCAGGTCGGCGCCCAGATGCGGCACCGCGAGGTACAGCACGGTCGCGTCCATCGCGAGCAACAGCGTCGGCAACGCCAGCACCGCGAGGCCGATCCATTCCCGGGCGCCCGCCGAAGATGCAGTTGTTGTTGTTGCTGTGTCTTTCACGGGCGCAAGCGTGTGCGTAGCGGCCTACCAAGGACTTACCAAACTATTCTCGGAATCATGCGATTCGGCGTGCTCGGGCCGCTCACCGTGCACACCGCGCGCGGTGAGCCGGTCACGGTCACCCGCACGGCCGTCCGGGTTCTGCTCGCCGACCTGCTGGTTCACGCCGGTGAGCCGGTTTCGGCCGACCGGCTGATCGAGGACATCTGGGGTGCCCGGCCGCCGCGTGACCCCGCCGCCGCACTGCAGGTCCGGGTCGCTCAACTGCGCTCGGCCTTGGGTGATCGGACGCTCGTCGAATCCACTCCCGCCGGGTATCGGCTGCTTGCCCAGGACGTGGACGCGGCCGAGTTCGTGGCGTTGACCAGGCAGGCCGCCGCGTCTCCGGCTCGACGGGCCGAACTGCTCAAGCAAGCGCTTGCTCTCTGGCGTGGGCCGGCCTACGCCGACTTCGCGGACGCCGCGTTCGCCCAGCCCGCGATCACGCGGCTGACCGAACAGCGACTGGTCGCGATCGAGGACCGTCTCGACGCACTCGACGACTGGGACCTGGGCGAACTGGCTGAGTTGGTGGCCGCGCACCCGTTGCGGGAACGGCTGCGGGCCGTGCACATGCGAGCGTTGTACCGGGCTGGGCGGCAGAGTGAGGCGCTGGCGAGCTTCGGTGAGCTCTCGTCGTTGCTCCGGGACGAACTGGGGATCGATCCCGGGCGTGAGGTCGTCCAGCTGCACCAGCAGATCCTGCGCCAGGACGCCGGTCTGACCAAGGCCCGCACCAACTTGCCCGCCGAGGTGTCCGAGCTGGTCGGCCGGGCCGCCGCGATCGACGACGTGGGCGCATTGCTTGCGTCCCAACGACTTGTCACCCTGACGGGGTCTGGTGGCGTTGGCAAGACACGGCTGGCGCTCGCCACGGCGAGGCGTGTGAGCCTTCCCGACGGGGTTTGGCTCGTCGAGTTGGCAGCGGCGGGTTCCGTTGCCGAGGCAGTGCTTGTCGCGTTGGGTGTGCGTGAGTACCAGGAGCGCGCCCCGATTGACTTGGTGCTGACCGCGTTGCGGGACAAGCAACTTCTGCTTGTCCTGGACAATTGTGAGCACATGGTTCCCGAGGCCGCTGAGTTGGTCTCGCGGTTGCTGCGTACGGCTCCAGGTGTGCGTGTGCTGACAACGAGCCAGGAGCCGCTGGGTTTGCCTGGTGAGGTGCGCTATCCCGTGCCGCCGCTTGACGAGCCTGATGCCGTTCAGTTGCTGCGCGAGCGCGTGAAGGCTTTGGGGCACACGCTTTCTGACGATCCTTTGGTGGCCGAGTTGTGCAAGCGGCTGGACGGTATCCCGCTTGCGTTGGAACTGGCAGCATCCCGTGTTCCCGCGCTGGGCGTTGCCGAGTTGGTTGCCAGACTTGACGATCGGTTCCGTCTGCTGACTGACGGCTATCGCGATGCGCCGCCTCGTCAACGCACACTGCGGGCGGTCCTCGACTGGAGTTGGGGCCTGCTCTCCGAGCAGGAACAGGCCGTCCTGCGCAGGCTTTCCGTGCACGTCGAGGGATGCACGTTGGCGGCGGCTGAGGCAGTGAGCGGTCTGGACGTCCTTGACCAGCTCACGACGTTGGCGCAACGCAGCCTCGTCGTGGTGACGCATGATCCGTCACCGCGGTATCGGTTGCTGGAGTCCGTCGCGCAGTACAGCCTCGAACGTCTCACCTCGGCAGGCGAGGAGCCGGAAATCCGGCAACGCCACCAGGACTGGTATCTCCGGTTGGCTGAAGACGCGCGTGACCAGCTGTACGGGCCAGGCCAGCAGCAATGGATCACCACCTTGGACCGTGAATCAGCCAACTTGCGTGCCGCGTTGGACACCATGATCCGATCCGGTGCTGCCGATCCCGCGTTGCGGCTGGCCAATGCACTCACTGGGTACTGGTTCCTTCGTGGCAGGCGCGCGGAATCCACCCGTGCTCTGAACTCCGCGCTCGCGTTGGGTGGATCTCCGCAACTGCGTGCCCAGTCCAGGATCTGGCAGCTGGGCTTGGATCTGCTTGCCGGGCAAGGGGCCGATCGGGTCGCCGCGTGTGAAGCCGCGTTGCGTGCTTACGAAGGCCCTGAGGAAGGCCTGCACCGGGCGGAGTGGTTCTTGGGCTACGCGCTCTTCACAACCGGTGAGCTGACCGCAAGCGAGGACCTCATTTCCCGGGCCCTTGCCGGGTTCAAGGACGATCTGTGGGGCGAGGCCGTCGCCCTCGGCGTCCGCGCCGACCAGGCCCTGCTGCGCGGCGATCTGTCCACTGTGGAGGAGGCTGGCCGACGGAGTGTCCGGCTGCTCGAGGAGATCGGGGACAAGTGGGGGCAGTCCCAGGTCGTGTCGCCACTGGCGTCGCTGGCCGAGATCAATGGGGATTACGAGCGGGCGGAGCGGTTGCACACCGAAGGACTGCGGCTGGCCGAGGACCTCGGCCTGTGGACGGACGTTGCCGAGCGGCTCACCGGCCTCGGCCGTCTGCGGCTGCTCGCCGGCGACTACCGCGGTGCGTGGGACCTGCACGAACGCGCGATGCGGCTGGCCGCCGAGCATTCGTACGAGCCGGGCGTGGTGCACGCGGAACTCGGGCTGGCATTGGGTGCACGGCGGGAAGGCAAGCTGGACATCGCCGAGACGCTCTTCCAGAACGTGCTGGACTGGCACCGTCAAGCCGACTACACGCCCGGCGACGCGTTGATCCTCGCCGAACTCGGCTTCATCGCCGAGTTGCGAGGCGACGCACGCAAAGCCATGGACCTGCACCAGAAGTCCTTGGCGGAAGCCGAGAAGACCGGTGATGCCCGCGCGGTGGCGCTCGCCCTGGAAGGTCTCGCGGGCGCGCACGCACTCGATGGTTCACCTGCGCGGGCAGCCGAACTGCTGGACAAGGCAGCTGCGGCACGGCAAGCCGTCGGTGCGCCGTTGCCGAAGGCCGAACGGTCCGATGTGGACCGGATCACCGCGGCGATCCGCCGGGCACAAGCTGCGGAGTAGCACTTCGAGACTTGGCTACAGTTGCCAGGAACGCACCGGCGAGCATGGCAGCGGCACCGATTGCCTGCACGGGCGTGATCGACTCACCGAGCACGGCCCACGCCCCGAGCAACCCGAAGACCGGTACCAGGAACATCGCCGAGGACGCCGTGGCCGGGCCGACCGTCCGGACGGCCTCGTAGTACATGACGTAGGCCAACGCGGTCGGCAAGACAGCCAAGTACGCCTGGTTGAGCCAGAATCCAGCGTCCAAAGCGGACCACTGCACGTCCCCGAAGAACGGCACCGCAACCACTGCCAACGCCAACGCGCCCGCTGTCGTGGCGAAGGTCGTTACCGTGAACGCGGGCAACCGGCTCAACAGAGGCGCGCCGAGGATCGTGTACCCCGCCCAGCACCCAGCCGCACCGAGGAACAGCAGGTCACCGGCCAGCCGAGCGGTCCCGCCGCCGGGAATTCCGATGAAGAACACCGTCGCTCCGGCCACCGCGACGGCCAACCCCGTGACCGACCTGACAGTGAGCTTTCGACGTCCAAGCAGGGCAGTCACGGCGACCGTGATCACTGGCGCGGTCACCGGCACGATCACGCTGCCGTCCGCGGAAGGCGCGAGCGAGAGCGCCAGGAAGAAGAACGAGTTGTAGCCGAACATCCCCAGCATGCCCAGGCCCGCGACCTTGCCGAGGTCCTTGCCGCCGATCCCCCGCCGCGTGGTGTGCAGCGCCAGCAGGACGACCGCGCCGAGGCCGAACCGGAAGAACGCCGCGACCTGCGGCGGCACCTCGCTCACCCCGAGCTTCGACGACGCGAACGCGCTCCCCCAGAGCGCCATGACCAGCACGAGCATCAGATACGTACGCACGGTGAGAATCGTGCGCGCCGCCATATTCGCTGGTCTTGAACGCTCGTGCGCGCACAATGGAGGTGTGGAGTGGGTTCGGTACCGGCGGCTGGCAGATCGTCCTGTCGAGGCCATGCATGCCCACTTCGAGCAGCACAGGTATCACATGCACAGCCACGACAGTTACTCGTTCGGCCTGACCGACGACGGCGCGCAAACGTTCGGCTGCCGTGGCTCCCGACGCACCAGCGCGGCGGGCATGGTAATGGCGTTCAACCCGGACGAACCGCACGACGGCCGGGCCGAGACCGACCTTGGCTTCACGTACCGGATCATCCACATCGACCCATCGCTGGTCAGCGAGGTGCTGTCGGACCAGGCCGGTCGCCCGGCCGGACTGCCGCTGTTCACCGAGCCGGTGCTGTACGACCCGGTCCTGGCCGGTGCGCTGAACCGGATGTACAACAGCCTCGCGCCGGAGGCGACGGCCCTTGCCAGGGACGAGGCCCTGGCCGAGACCGTCGCCGCGATGGTCCGCCGGGCCGCGATGTCGGCACCGGCCGCTGTCACGCAGCCGATGCCGAACGTCCAGCGCGCCCGTGACCTGCTCGACCAGGAGTATCTGTCCCCGCTGAGCGCTGACGACCTCGCGACCGCCGCCGGGTGCAGCCGGTTCGCCTTGTACCGCGCGTTCAAGACGACCTACGGCATGACTCCCAGCGACTACCAGCGGCAGCTTCGCCTTCGCTCCGCCCGCCGCCTGCTCCGTGCCGGTGTCGCTCCCGCTGAGGCAGCCGTCCAGTCCGGTTTCGCCGACCAGGCCCACCTGACCAGGTGGTTCCGCCGCTACTACGGGGTCACTCCTGGGACGTACCAGCGCGCGTGATCCCCTGGCCGATGCCGCCGTCGATGGTCAGCCTGGCTCCGGTCGTGAAGGTCGCGTCGAATGCGAGGAACAACACGGCCGTGGCCACTTCCTCGACCGTGCCGTGCCGCTTCATCGGCGTGACCTCGTCACCCAGCGCCATGAAGCCCTTACGGTCCTCTTCGGACAGACCGGTGATGCCCATCGTCGGTGTGTCGATGAATCCTGGGCTGATCACGTTGACCCTGATCCCTCGCGGCAACAACGCACCCGCGATGCCTTTGGCCATGGCGCGGATCGCTCCCTTGGAGCCGGAGTAGACGGTCATCTCGTCGGCACCGCCTTCGTCGGCGACCGACGTGGTGAACACGATCGAGCCGCCGTCCTGGATCAACGGAGCCAACCGCTGGGTGACGAAGAACGGTCCTTTCGTGTTCACCGCGAAGCTCTCGTCGTAGGAGGCCTCGCTGACCTGCATGAACGGTTCGAGCCGGGCGATTCCGGCGTTCACGAAGAGGAAGTCGATCCGGCCGAGCTTCCCCTCGACGATCCGGCCGAGCGCCTCGATGTCCGCCATGCCGGTCACATCGCTGCGGACCACGTGCGCCGAGGTCCGCACCGCGTCGACGTTCCGGCCGGTCAGCAACACTTCGACGCCACGCTTGAGCAACGCTTCGACGACCGCGTGACCCATTCCGTGCGTGCCGCCGATCACCACGGCCTTCATCGCAGGTGTCCCGGCTGTCCCAGACCAAGGTCCTCGTTGGCCTCGATGATGTTGCCGATCGCCACGGCTTGCATGTCGTCCGGGGATTGCGGATCGCTCTGGCCCAGCACCGGGATCGCGACCATGGTCGACGTCAGCCACGGGATCAGCAGGGTTTCCACGAAGTCGCCCCTGTTCGCGCCGACCATGTCCAGCGCGTGCTTCGCTCCGGCGAACTGGCCGTACATCGCGCTGAGCAGTGCCAGGTCATACAGCGCGGCGAGTCCCGGATCTTCTCCCACGAACCTGCTCTGCCCCAGCACGTTCAACGTGTCCTGATAATTGTCAAAGACCGTGCGCGACCCGCTGTAGAGCACGATCGCCTCAGGTGTGCCGATCATCTGCGGGACAGCCATGATCCCGCCGTCCAGATAGTCACCTCGGACGAATTCCCTGGCGTGCGCGGGCGTGCCGTTGGTCAGGTTGACCACGGCCTTGCCGGTCAGGTCGATGGGATCCAGAACCTCACGCGCGGCCTTGTAGTCGAGCACGCACACGACAACGACCTCGCTGGCAGCGACCGCTTCCGCGGCGGTCGGAGCATGGGTCGCGCCCTCGACGACCTTTCCTGGCGTGCGATTCCACACGGTCGTCGGGTGACCGTTGCTTACGAACGTCTCGGCCAACGTCTCGCCCATTGCACCAAGACCGATGACCGTCACTGATTGCTTACTCACGCTGTCAGCCTGCGGAAACGCGGTCTAGGTCTGGTCTAGGCTGAGACTGTGCGGTTCGGGGTGCTCGGTCCAGTGCAGGTGTGGGCGGACGGTGAACCGGTGCGGATCGCGGAGACCAAGGTCCGTGCGTTGCTGGCCGATCTCCTGACGCACGAGGGCAAGCTGGTCACCACCGACCGGCTGATCGAGGACCTGTGGGGCGGCCAGTTGCCCGCGAACCCGAAGAACACCTTGCAGACCCGCGTCTGGCAACTGCGCAAAGCGATCGGCGCGGACCGCGTGATCTCCCATCCGTCCGGCTATCAGCTGCGTGTCGACCCCGACGAAGTCGACATGTTCCGGTTCGAAGCCCTGGTCGCCCAGGCACGCCAGGAACCACCCGCGGCCAGGGCACGCTTGCTGGCAGAGGCGCTGCAGCTGTGGCGTGGACCGGCCTTCGAGGACGCCGACTTCGCCCGGCCGGTGATCGAGCGGCTGGACGACCTGCGGTTGGCGGCGTTGGAGGATCAGGCGGAGGCGAGGCTGGAGCTGGGCGAAGACGTGTCCCTGAGCGACTTGGTATCCCGGCATCCGTTGCGGGAACGGTTGCGCGGCTTGCACATGCGCGCTCTGCACCGTGCCGGGCGGCAAACCGAAGCCCTGGAGAGCTATCACCAGCTGCGTCGGCTGCTCGCCGAAGAACTCGGGGTGGATCCGAGCCCGGAACTCAGCAGCGTGTACCAGTCGATTCTGGCGCAGAAGACCAACCTGCCGGCCCCAGTGTCACCGCTGATCGGACGCGCCCAGGCGATCGCTGAGACGCGGGAGGCGTTGCGCGAAGGCCGGTTGGTGACGTTGACCGGCCCGGGCGGCGTCGGCAAGACCCGGCTCGCCATCGAAGTCGCAGGCAGTCTGTCCTTTTCAGACGGTGTCTGGCTGGCCGACCTGACCTCAGCCACCCACGTGCTCGACGTTGTGGCGCAGGTCCTCAACGTTCGCGGCCGACTGGTCGACGCACTGCGCACAAGACGGCTCCTGCTGGTCCTGGACAACTGCGAGCACCTGATCGCGGAGGCGGCCGACCTGGCGCAGGAGCTCCTGCATGCCGCACCCCACCTGCACATCCTCGCGACCAGCCAAGAACCCCTGGCGGTGGACGGCGAACAAGTCCTGCCAGTGGAACCGCTCGACGAGGCCAGCGCCGTCGAGCTGTTCCGGAAACGTGCTCGTCTATCCACAGTGGACCCGGACGTCCGGGCCATCTGCCGTCGGCTGGACGGGATTCCCCTGGCACTGGAACTGGCTGCGACTCGCGTACGGGCGTTGGGTGTTCGTGAACTCGCTGCCCGGCTTGACGACCGGTTCGCCGTCCTGACCGGGGAACGGCGTGGCGCACCGGCACGGCAGCAGACCCTGCGCGCGATGATCGACTGGAGTTGGGGCCTGCTCACTCCGGAAGAGCAGGTCGTGCTGCGCCGGTTGTCCGTGACCGCCGACGGTTGCACACTCGATGCCGCGGTCGACCTCACCGGCGGTAGCGTGGATGTCCTGGCACGCTTGGTGGATCGGTCACTCGTGGTCATGCCTCGGTACCGGCTGCTGGAATCCGTCGCGGCCTACAGTCAGGAACGGCTGGCCGAAGCGGGCGAGCTCGAGTGGATGCGGCAACGGCATCGGACGTACTACACAGAGCTGGCCGAGGAGGCTTCAAAGCATCTACGCGGTCACAGTCAGCAGGAGTGGCTGCAGAAGCTGGACGTCGAGTCGGCGAACTTCCGGCGCGCTCTCAATCCTCGCCTCGCGCATGCCTTGAGCTGGTACTGGTTCCTGCGTGGCCGGTTCGGTGAAGCGCAGCGGGCGTTCGAACGTGACGATTCACCGACCGCACGCGCCTGGTACGCCGGGTTCACGCTCTTGATCCGCGATAGCGCGCAGCCCGAGATCCCTGATGGCGACATCGACCCGCGCGCCCGGTGGTTCCTGACCTATGCCCAACGCGGGTTCAACGGCGGCATGGAATTCGACGAACCCCAGGACTCCTGGGACAGGGCGATCGCGTTGTACACCAAGGCGACATCCGCGTTCGCCCGCGGCGACTTCCAGACCGCGCAGGACTTGGGCGAACAGAGCCGGGCGCTGTTTCGTGAGCTGGGCGACGGCTGGGGCCAGGTCAAGGCTGCCCAAGTGCTTGCTTGGCTGGCCGAGGCCCGGGGCGACTATGCGGAATCCGTGCGGCTACACGAGAACGCCCTGCGCGTCGCCGAAGAGCTGGGGTTGTGGACCGAGGCCTCGTACGAACTGTCCGGCCTTGGCCGAATCGCCTTGCTGCGAGGCGACTACCGGACAGCCGACGAGTTGCACACTCGGGCCGCGCGGCTGGCGTCCGAGCAGTCCCACCAGCGTGGAGTGCAGTTCGCCGAGGTCGGCCTTGGCCTGAGCGCACGCCGGCAAGGCAACCTCGACGAGGCCTCGAAACACTTCCGCACCTGGCTCGACTGGTGCCGCCGCTGGGGCGGTGACGCCGGAACCGCGTTGATCCTCGCCGAACTCGGCTTCATCGCCGAACAACGCGGCACTGCCGACGCGGCGTTGGCATTGCACGAAGAGGGACTTGGCGTGGCACGGGCCACCGAGGACCCGCGAGCCGTCGCGCTTGCCCTCGAAGGTCTCGCGGGTGCGCATGCCCTTGCCGGGCGGACTGCCCAAGCCGCCGAACTGCTGGCCGAGGCAGACCAGCTCAGGCAGTCCGTTGGCGCCCCGCTACCCCCAGGCGAACGGGGCGACGTCGACCGGATCCGCGAGCGAATCAACCAGGCGTAGCAAGGGCTTCGGTCGGTGCGAGGCGGGCAGCGCGGATCGCGGGATAGAGCCCGGCGACCGCGCCGATCAGCAACGTCGCCACCACACCACCCGCGGTCGCCCAGGCCGGAACGACCGATGGCCACGACTGCGTCGCCGAATACAAGGCCGTTACGGCAATCCCGATGAGCACCCCGCCGATCCCGCCGAGTGCGGACAGCAGCAGCGATTCGGCCAGGAACTGCAGGCGGATCTGCCCGCGAGTCGCCCCGAACGACCGGCGTAGCCCGATTTCGGCCCGGCGTTCCAGCACCGAGATGACCATCGTGTTGGCCACGCCCACGCCGCCGACCAGCAGCGCGACCGCGCCCAAGCCCAGCAGCAGGCCCGTGAAGGCCTGATCGGTGGCTTCGCGAGCGGCGAGGGCGTCCGATGGCCTGGACACCTTGACCTCGCCCGGTGACTCCGGGTTCGCCGTCGCCGCCAGCAATGCCTGTACCGCCTCGACACTCTTGTCCTGCGCCCGCGTGTACACGGTCGTCGGATGCCCATCGAAGTCCAAATAGGACTCCGCGACGGGCCAGCCGATCAACGCTGCCGAGTCCAGCTCGGGAGCGAGCGGCACCGGTCGCAGGATGCCGATCACCGTGAACCATTTGCCGCCGAGATAGACCTGGACACCAGGTGTGCCGATGCCGAGGCGCTTGGCCGTCGACGCGCCCAGCACTGTCGCCGGGAAGTTCGCCGTTGCCGCGTTCAGCCAGGTTCCGTGGGCCAGCTCGGCTCCCACTGTCCTTGGCAGATCCAGGTGCGCGGCCTGGATCGCGATCCCGCCGGACTGGCCGACGGGTATCCGATCGGACCGGTATGCGTTGACGTCCGGGACTTTGCCGGTCGCCGCCACTTCGATGACGGCGTCCATCCGCCGGATCATCGCGATGGACTCGTTCGGCAGTGTGGCGGCGCCGCCGAACAACGTGGTGCCTGGCGCCACCGTCAGCAGGTTCGTTCCCAGCGCCGCGAGCCTGCGGTCGACTTCGGCGCGGCTGGACGACGAAATGCCCACGACTGCTGTCATCGCGGCGATGCCGATCGCGATGCCCAATGCTGACAGGAAGGCCCGCAGCGGTCTCGTCCGAAGCCCAGCGCCACCGACTCTCAGCACATCACGGAAGCGCAATCGTGCCGGAGTGAGCATTCAGACCACCGCCCCGTCACGCATCGACACCTGCCGCGGCAGGCTGGCCGCGATCTCCCGGTCGTGTGTGATCACCAGAACCGTTGTGCCCGAGGCGTTCAACTCCTTGAGCAGAGCCATGACTCCCGCGCCCGACGCCGTGTCCAAGTTGCCGGTCGGTTCGTCAGCCAGTACCAACGCCGGTTCGCCGACAACCGCACGAGCAATCGCCACCCGTTGGCGTTCACCACCGGACAGCTCGTGCGGCTTGTGGTCAAGGCGCATCCCCAAGCCGACCCTGACCAAGGCCTCTTCCGCACGGATCCTGCGTTGTGCCAGTGGTACGCCGGTGTAGAGCAGTCCGTCCGCCACATTGTCCACTGCGGACTGCCCTGCGGTGAGGTGGAACTGCTGGAACACGAACCCGATCCGGTTCGCTCGCAACGCCGACAGCTGACGGTCCGACAGCCTCGCGACGTCCAGATCCTCGATCCGGACTGTTCCGTCCGACGGGCGGTCGAGTGTGCCGATCAGGTGCAGCATGGTCGACTTGCCCGACCCGGACGGGCCGACGATCGCGACCAGTTCGCCGTGTTCAATGGCCAGTGAGACGTCGTTCAGCGCGATCACGCCGCCGGGATAGGACTTCGTGACGCCGTCCAGCTCAACCACGGTCATGTCGGCATCCCCACGGTCACGCCCTCGTCCACGCCGGTGACCTCAACCCGGCCACCGGCGAAGAGGCCAGTTTGGACAGGCATGACCCGGCCGTCCGTCAACTGCACGCCATATCCGCCTTCGGGCAGCGCGAGCAAGGCGGCGACCGGCACGGTCAACACTTTCTCCCGCTTCGACGCCGTGAAGATCACGTCGAGGCTTGCCTGATCGAGCCCCTCGAACGCTTTCTCCTCGGCCGCGACCGTGACCACGATCTTGGTCGTCGACTGGTTCTCTTGTTCGTCGACCGTTGTCGATGTGTCGACAATCTTGCCGTCGACCGTCTTGCCGTCCGGCAGTTTCACGCGCACCGGCGCGTCTTTCACCGCCAGGCGCTGGTCGGACAAGTCGAGCTCGACCCGCACGACCCGGCCCTGTGCGGTGTACGTCAGCAACGCGCTCCTGGCCTCGTCGCCGACCGCGGCCTTGTGGCTGTCGACCCGGATCTGACCGGTCGCGTAGACGATCCGCCCTGGCTCGACGGTTCCGGTCTTGTCCAGGCCGAGATCCCGTTGCCACTTCTTGACCGCTGTCGCCGTGGCGGCGGTGTACTCGTCGTCGACCGTGAACCCTTTGTAGCCGAGCGCGGCCAGATTCTCTTCGAACTGCTTGACGTCAGCGCCGTCCAGCCCGGTCGTGAGCGTCCGATACGCGGGTAAACCCCCGTACAGCAACACAACCGGCGAGTTGTCGACGTGGTAGATCGCCTTGCCACGATCCACTATGGATCCCTTGGCGGGCAGGCTCGTCACGGTCCCGGACAGCTTGCCGTTGACGGTGACAGCGTCGCCGTAGCCGAGTTCGCCGGTCTCGGTCTGCGTGTCGACCAGCGTCTGCCGGGTCACCGTGGCCGTGGCAGGCGGCAACGTGCTGCTCGCCGGTTTCGGATCCGGCGAACCACCGAACCCCAGCCCTGCGGCGATCACGGCACCGAGCGCGAGCACGATGCCAAGGACCAGAAGCGTGCGCTTCATCCGTCGGCCTTGTCGTGCTTGCGCTCACCCGATCCCTTGGGCATGAACTGATGGCACTTCTTCTGCGCCTCTTCGAACTTGGGGTCCTTCGGGTCCATGCCAGGACCGCCCTTGATGGCGATGCCGCCGTTCTCATCCGGGTCGGGGAAGTCCGGATAGCCGTTGTCGCGCATGCACTGCGCCATCTTGCGGGCGGCCTCGAGCATCTCGGGACTGGCCTTCTGCGGCTCGCCGCCGTTGGGCATGAACTGCTTGCACGTGGCCTGGGCCGCGTCGAGCTTCTGTTTGTCGATTCCCTCCGGCAGGCTCAAACCCATCCCGCCGCTCTCGTTGATCTGGGGGTCCGGGAACTCCGGCACACCGTTGTCCCGCATGCACTGCGAGTACTTGAAGGGCGCGTCGTCGGTTTTGGCCGCCGGCTCGCTAGGCTCCGCCGTCGCGCACCCGACCAGGCTCACGGCCAGGACAAGGCAGGTCACGATCGTCCGCATGTCGTCTCCTTTCGTCAGCTGCGAGGAGACCGGATCGCGGATTTCCTGGGCGTTGCCGAAAATGTTGACGCTGAGGAAACGTCACCAAGGGTCACTATGGAGGTATGCGGATCCTGGTGGTCGAAGACGAGCCGCTACTCGCGGACGCCGTGGCCAAGTGGCTGCGTGGCGAGGCACATGCGGTCGACGTCGTGCACGACGGTGGTGCCGCGTTGGAGCGCCTGGGCGTGCACGACTACGACATCGTGGTGCTCGACCGTGACCTCCCGGTTGTGCACGGTGACGATGTGTGCCGGTCGCTCGCGGGCATGTCCGAAGCCCGTGTGCTGATGTTGACCGCGGCGGCGGAGATCGACGACCGCGTGGCCGGCCTTGCCATGGGTGCGGACGACTACTTGCCGAAACCGTTCGCGTTCCGTGAGTTGTCGGCGCGAGTCGGCGCGCTGGGACGCAGGTCCCGGCCAGCGGCCCCGCCGATCCTGCAGCGCGGCGACATCCTGCTCGACCCGCACCGGCGTGAGGTCTACCGCAAGGGCCGTTACGTTCCGCTGTCGCGCAAGGAATTCGCGGTTCTCACCGAGTTGCTGCGCGCCGACGGCGCAGCGGTCTCGGCCGAGCACTTGCTTGAGAAAGCATGGGATGAACACACCGACCCGTTCACCAACGCGGTCCGGATGACCATCCTGAAACTGCGCCGCAAACTCGGCGATCCGCCGGTGGTGGTGACCGAACCAGGAGTGGGGTATCGCATACCGTGAAACGACTGACTATCCGCGCCCGGCTCACCCTGGTCTACGGCGGACTCTTCCTCGCCGCTGGCATCGTACTGCTCGCTGTCACGTACGCCCTTGTCTCCCAACGGCTTCCGCAAGGGACCAAAACCACCACGAGCCGTGGCGAACCACCCCCGCCCGGGATCGGCGGCCGGATAGAAAGCATGATGAACGAGGTGCACACCGACACCTTGCGTGAACTACTGGTTCAGGGCGGGATAGCACTCATCTTGGTCAGCGCGGTCGCGGTCGCCCTTGGCTGGCTGGTCGCCGCACGTATGCTGCAACCACTGCACCACATCACCGAGACCGCGCGGCGAATCGCGCACGCGCCGGCCGCCGACCGTGGCTTGCACGACCGGATCGCCCTTGACGGGCCACAAGACGAGGTCAAGGAGCTCGCCGACACGTTCGACGTGATGCTGGAGCACCTGGACAAGTCGTTCGACGGACAACGCCGGTTCATCGCCAACGCCTCCCACGAGCTGCGCACTCCGTTGACGTTGAACCGTGCTCTGCTCGAAGTGGCCGTGCACCGTGAGCCCGCGGTCCGGCACCTCGGGGAGACGTTGCTGGAGATCAATTCCCGGCACGAGCGGCTGATCGACGGCCTGCTTCTGCTCGCCCGGTCGGAGAGCGAAGTCGGCGACCGATCCTTTGTGGACATGGCGGACATCGTCGAGCACGTGGCGAGCCAGCACCCGGCCGTGCGGATCTCGGCGGAGGAAGCACCGACGACGGGCAATTCGGTTCTTCTCGAACGAATTGTGCAGAACCTGGTGGAGAACGGCCTGCGGTACAACGTGCCCGACGGGTGGGTCCACGTGACCAGCGGGACCCGCGACGGTCTAGCCGTGGTGACCGTGAGCAACACTGGTCCGGTCGTTCCCAGATATGAAATTCCTGGGCTGTTCGAACCTTTCCGCCGTTTGGGCGCCGACCGATTGGCCTCACAGGGCGCAGGGCTTGGGTTGTCCATTGTGCAGGCCGTTGCCCGTGCGCACGGCGGTCACGTGCATGCCGAGCCACGGGAAGGAGGCGGCTTGATCGTTACTGTGACGCTTCCTTTGTCACGGGAGTTGAGCCTGGTCGAGTCGGCGCCCTAAGGTGCTGCGGTGGGTTTCTTCGGTACCTATCTGTACGACGGTGACAAGTGGACACCGCATGACAATGACGTGCGGCCCGACTTGGCCGGGCCATGGCTGACGGTCGACATCCACGACAGTGATATCGCCACGATCAGCTACAGCCCCGCCGATCCCGGCACCGGCGTCGCGTACATCGGGGTCACGCCCCGGATCTACTTCGGTGACGAGACCGCCTCGGCGCCGACGGACGTGGCGCGCGAGGCGGAAGGCCTGGCCGCGTGGCGTGAGGAACTCGGCGCCTCCGCCGTCACCTCCGACGATCTGGTCGACTTCCTCGCCGAAGACGAAGCAGAGGACTGGGATTCGGACGAGGACTCGGACGACCTGGCCGACACCGAGGTCTTCGTCGAGGCCAAGGTCGTCGAGTTCCTCACCGCACTCAGCCTTCCTGTACCGGACGACCTGCTCCGGTCCTGAGCACTTCGATCACACTCGACAGGCTGTCACCTCCGTGGCCGTCCGCCGAGCGACGGTCAAGCAGCGCCCTGATCGGCGTCAGCGTCTCCGCGTTGACGCCACGGGACAGGCTGGTGCCGACCAGGCTCCCGAGGACCGCCCGGTTCATGTCCACAGGGGACGCTCCGCCGCGGTAGTCGCCCTTCTCGATCTCGCCGGCGAGTTCACCGAGGAAACCGAAAAGGCCCTGCAGTGACTGTTGGGCCACTGGGAGGAACTCCGACGGCCGGGTGTTCGCGGTTTCCAGCAGCGCGAGGGCGTGGAAGAACCCGAAGAAGGTCGCGTACCCCACGCTGAGCAACGCCGAGTCCCACAACGCCGCGACGGCCGGATCCTCGCCGAGGTAGATACTCGTGGCGAGCAGGTCCAGCATCTCCCGGTTGTCCTCGAAGACGGCCTTCGACCCGCTGTAGAGGAAGTGCGCCTCCGGCGTCGCGACGTTGCTCGGTATCGCCAGCATCGCACCGTCCAGGTAGCCGATGCCTCGCTCGGCCGCCCAGTCCGCCGTTTCCTTGGCTTGTTCCGGTGTGCCAGTGGCCAGGTTGATCAATACTTTCGCGGTCCCGCTGATACTTCGGGCAGTCTGGTGATCGGACACGGCGGCTATCACGACCGGGCTCTTCGCAATGGCTTCCTCAGCGGTCGTCGCATGGTCCGTGCCCTCGACTGTCTTGCCAGGACTCCGATTCCAGACTGTCGTCTGGTAACCGGCTTTGACAAGAGCGGCGGCGATCGCCGCGCCCATCTGGCCGAGCCCCAGTACGGTCACCTTCATGGCTTGATCACCTCGTACAGGCTGGTCCAGCTGTCGCGCCCGTGTCCCTTCGCGATCGCCCTGTCGTACTGCCATTTCACGGCTTCGGGCAGCTTCAGGTCCAGACCGGCCTGCCTGCTGGTCTCCAGGATGTGCTCGGCCGTGGCGGCCATCATGGTCACGTTGGCGACGTCACCGGGATGCTCGCCTTTCACCATGTTCGTTGCGGCACCTTCGGTATAGGTCGCCAGGGCTTGGAAACTCTCGCTCGCGTAGGACGTGAACGCCTCCGGTGACACTCCCGCCGAAGCGAGCATTGCCGTGGCGTGCATGTACGACGACAACGACGTCATGATGACCGTCAGCTGGGCCTGGTAGTACATCTGTGCCAGGCCGTGCTGTTCACCGACGTAGTCCACGCGTCCGATCAAGCGCAGCACCGGCTCGTACGCTCGGAGCACGCCCTCCGGACCGGAGTAGTAGACGTAGGAGGCGTCTGTCGCCACGAGATCGGCGGGCACCATGATGCCGCCGTCGATGAACGTGGCGCCGTTGTCGGCTGCCCACTTCGCGGCATCTCGTGTCTTGTCAGGCGTGTCCGAGCTGAGGTTGACGATCACCTTGTCGTTGATCGCCTGACCGTCCAGTATGTCGTACATCGCCTTGTAGTCGGTGAGGCTCAGGATCACGAGCTCGCTGGCGTCGAGGGCGTCTTTGACAGTGGGTGCTACTACCGCGTCGAGTCCTTCGGCCCGTGACTGGGTTCTGTTCCATACTGTGACTTCGTGGCCCGCCTTGCGGAATCCCCGGACCATCGCCTGGCCCATCGGGCCGAGGCCGATGACTGTGATCACTTCTTCACCACTTCGTACAGGCTGGTCCAGCTGTCGCGGCCGTGCCCATTCGCGATTGCCCTGTCGTACAAGGACTTCACCGCATATGGCAACGCCGCGTCCACTCCGGACTCGTTGCTGGCCGTAACGACGTGGTCGGCCGTCGCACCCATCATGATCACGTTCGCCGCGTCGCCGGGGTGCTCACCGGCCTGGATGTTGCTCAGCGCCTCTTTCAGGAAGTACGACACCGTGTCGAAGTTCTCCACCGCGAACGGGAAGAACTCGGCTGCCGGGACGCCCGCTGCCTCGATCAGCGCCGTGGCGTGCAGATAGGACGCCAGTGCGGTCAGGAAGATGTCCAGCTGCGCTTGGTAGAACAGCTGTCCCAGCCCTGGAGCGGAGCCGACGTACTGCACCTTGCCGATGACGCTCAGTTCCGGCTCGTACTTCCGGACCGCATCCTCCGGTCCACTGTAGAACACGTATGCGACGTCAGTGGCCACCTGCTCGGCCGGAACCATGATGCCGCCGTCGATGAACGTCGCGCCGAGCTCGTTCGCCCACTTCGCGGCTGCACGGGTCTTGTTGGGCGAGTCCGAGCTGAGGTTGACGATCACCTTGTCCTTGAGCGTCTGGCCATCAAGGATGTCGTACATCGCCTTGTAGTCGGTCAGGCTCAGAATCACCAGCTCGCTGGCGTCCAGCGCGTCTTTGACGGTGGGCGCGACTGTCGCGTCCAGACCTTCGGCACGCGACGCAGTCCGGTTCCACACCGTGACTTCGTGGCCCGCCTTGCGGAATCCCCGGACCATCGCCTGGCCCATCGGCCCGAGACCAATGACTGTGATCACTTCTTGTTCCCCTTCTTCAACAGTTCCACCACACCGCCGAGGTCCTCGTGGCCGTGCCCGTCGGCGACCCGTCGCGCCATCAGCGGTCCGAGCGGGGCGAGCAGCTCCGGGCTGATCCCCTGTTCCTCCGCGGAAAGCGTGAGGTTGATGTAGCCCGCGGACTGCATGGCGATGTTCGAGGTGACGTCGATCGCGTAGTCCTGCTTGTCGATTTGTTCGGCCATCCGGTCGACGTAACCGGTCATCGAGCTGACGTACCGCTTCAGCAGCGGCGCGAACGTGGTGGCCGGGATACCGGCCGAGGTGACGAGCGCCAGGGCGTGCAGGCCGCCGGCAAACATCCCGTACATGCCGCTGAGCAACCCGATGTCGTGCAGCGCCGCGAAACCGGGGTCGGTGCCGACGTAGATGCTCTCCCCGAAGACCTCGAGCACCGGCTTGTTCGTGTCGTACGCGCTGCGTGATCCGCTGTAGAACACGAATGCCGCGGACGTCGCGATCATCGGCGGCACGGCCATGATCCCGCCGTCGAGGTAGTCGACATCGTAGCGGCCCGCGAGGTCACGGGCCTGTCCTTGCGTGCCGTTGGTCAAGTTCACGAGCACCCGTCCGGCCAGCGCGTCGCTAGCCGTGTCGAGCACTTCGGTCACGGACTTGTAGTCGAGCAGGCAGACGATCACCAGCCTGCTGGCTTCCACCGCCTCGGCCACCGTAGTGGCCTGCGTCGCACCCTCGGCGACCAGCGGCTTCACCCGTTCCGGTGTGCGGTTCCACACCGTGGTGGGATATCCGGCCTTCAGCAGGGCTCTGATCAGGGCGGATCCCATGTCACCGGCTCCAAGGACGGTGACCGCGGATTTGCTGAGATCTGGCATGACCCCACTCTGCGCAACCCCACGCACGGATCACTGGGGGTCGACGCACGGAAAACTGTCGGTGCCCCGCGATACCTTCGAAGAGTGAGATTCGGGGTGCTGGGGCCGCTGGCCGTGTGGACTGCCGACGGGCGCGAGGTGCGCGTGCCCGAGGCGAAGGTCCGCACGCTGCTGGCGGATCTGCTCGTCGGTGAAGGCCGGCCGATTCCGGCCGACCGGCTGGCCGACGACCTGTGGGGCGAGCGGCAACCCGGAAATCCGGTCAACACGCTGCAGACCAAGGTCTCGCAGCTGCGCCGGGCGCTGGAGGACGCCGAGCCGGGTGGGCGGCTGCTGGTGTCCCATCGTTCGGGCAGCTACGTGATGCAGGTCGACCTGGATGTGACGCGGTTTCGTTCGCTGACCGCTCAGGCGCGAAGTGTCACGGACCCGCGGACTCGCGCTTCGCTGTTGTCCGACGCGCTGGCGTTGTGGCGGGGGCCTGCGCTGGCGGACTTCGCGGACGAGCCGTTCGCGGTGCCGGTGATCCAACGGCTGGATGAGGAACGTCTGGTCGCGTTCGAGGAGTGGGCTGAGGCGCGGCTGGAACTCGGTGAGCACGGGCCGTTGGCCGTCGAGCTCACGGAGTTGGTCGCAGCGCATCCATTACGTGAGCGGTTACGTGCGCTCCAGCTCCGTGCGCTCTATCGCGCCGGACGCCAAACCGAAGCACTGGACAGCTACCGGCAGCTGGTTACCGTGCTGGACGACGAGTTAGGGCTGACTCCCAGTCCGGCGCTGGTCGAACTGCACTCGCAGATCCTGCGTCAGGATCCCGCGCTGGGCAGTCCGTCGGTGCTGCGGACGAACCTGCCCGAACCGCTGACCGAACTGGTCGGGCGGGACACCGCCGTGCAGTCGGTGCTGTCGCTGATCGGCGAGACCCGGCTGGTCACCCTGACCGGTCCCGGTGGCGTGGGCAAAACACGGCTGGCGCTGCAGACCGCCCGGCAGGTGCAGGAGGCCTGGCTGGTCGAGTTCGCCGGTCTTGAGCAGCACGGCACCCCGGAGACGTGCCCGCGTGATGACCTTGTCGCCGAGGTCACCGCGGCCGCGCTCGGGATCCGTGACGAACAGATCGCCGTACTGGACCAGTTGGCGGGATCCTTGTACACCAAGGAGATCCTGCTGGTGCTGGACAACTGCGAAGGCTTGGTCGAGTCGATCGCCAGACTCGCGACCACGCTGCTGCAAGCCGCGCCACGGCTGCGCATCCTGGCCACCAGCCAGGAACCGCTGGGCGTCGCCGGGGAGGTGGTGTGGAACGTCCCGCCGCTGGACGTGCCGAGCGCGGCCAGTGTCGAGGCTGAAGACGTGCGCGCGTTCAGTTCTGTGCAGTTGTTCGTCGCGCGTGCAGCGGCCGCCTCGCCCGGGTTCACGCTCGATGCGAGCAACGCGTCCGACATCGCCGCGATCTGCCGCCGACTCGACGGCATCCCGCTCGCGCTGGAGCTTGCCGCGACCCGAGTCCGCGCACTGAGCACAAGCGAGCTGCTCGCCCGCCTCGACGACCGATTCCGGTTACTGGCAAGCGGAAACCGCAGCGGCCCACCCCGGCAGCGAACCCTGCGCGCGATGATCGACTGGAGCTGGCAGCTGCTGTCCACGGCAGAGCAGACCGTGCTGCGCCGCCTGGCCGTGCACGTGGAAGGTGCGAGCCTGGCCGCCGCAGAGGCGATCTGCGCCGGTGGCGACGTGGATCCCGCCGACGTGATGACGCATGTCGCCGACCTGGTCGACCGCTCGCTGGTGGTCAGCGGCCCCGGGCCGCGCTACCGGCTGCTCGAATCCGTTGTGGCGTACAGCGTCGAACAACTCCAGGCCGCAGGCGAACTCGACGAGGTGCGGCTGCGGCACGCCGAGTACTACATCGCGCTGGCCGAAGAAGCCGATGCCAAACTACGCACCAGCGAACAACGCGAGTGGCTCGACCGTGTCGACATGGAGACAGCGAATCTCCGCCGCGCGTTGGAAACCGTGCTGCTGCAGGGAAACGCTGAACTCGCTTTGCGCCTCGTCAAGGCCATGACGTGGTACTGGTTCATCCGCGGCCGAATGAACGAGGCACGCAGGGCGATCAGGCAGGCGCTCGAGGTGCCCGGCGAAGTCCAGGACCTGCGATCGACCGTGCTGGCATGGGACGCCGGACTCGCCATCCTCGCGGGCGAAGTCGTCGACGACTTCGAGATGGCGTACGACATCAAGAACCCCACCGACCGCGCCATGGCCCTGTGGTTCCTGGGCTACGTCACCACAACGATGGGCGGCGTACCCACCAGTGAACTCCTGAGCACACAAGCACTGTCCGAGTTCGAAGCCCTGAACGACGACTGGGGCATCGCCGTGGCCCTGATCGACCGCGTGACGCACCACAAAGCCCGCGGCGATTTCGCCGAGGCCGAACGCGCCACCGCCCGCAGCGCGAACCTGATGGACGCCCTCGGCGAACGCTGGGGCCAACTCCAGGTGAGCTTCACCGTCGGCACCCTGGCTGAAATCGCGGGCGACTACGACCGCGCGGCGACGGTACACCGCGAAGGCCTGCGAATGGCCGAGGAACTCAACATCACACCCGAAGTGTCCTACCAACTGTCCTGGCTCGGCCGAATCGCCCTGATCCGCGGCAACTACGCGGAAGCATGGGACCTCCACTCCCGCGCATATCGGATAGGACAGGAAAACGGCTTCAAACCCGCGGAGATGTACGCCGAAACCGGCCTAGCCCTAGGCGCCCGCCGAGCAGGAGACCTGGACCTGGCGGAGAAACACCTGCTCAACGTCCTGGCATGGCACCGCGACCAACGCTACGAAGCAGGAAGCTCACTGATCCTGGCCGAACTCGGCTTCATCGCAGAACTCCGCGGCGACAAAAAGACGGCCCTCAGCCTCCACCTGGAGGGCTACGCCATAGCCCAAGAGGTCAACGACCCCCGCGCGATAGCCCTAGCCCTCGAAGGCCTAGCCGGAGCAGAAGCCCTGGCAGGCAACCACACATCGGCAGCCCGCCTCCTCGGCGCAGCGATGCACGCCCGCGAATCCGTCGGCCACCCCCTCCCACCCGGCCAACGCGACGACATCGACCGCATAACCGCCACCATCCACACAACCCTGCCGCCAGCCACCTTCGCCACGGAATTCCAACGCGGCAAAGAAACCCCAGCCACCGAACTCATCCCGCACTGACAACCCCAGAGCACCAACCCCACACCGTCACGAAGCCCAGCGCGACAAGAACCCAGCAATACATCCGCCACCAACAACGCCAAGGCACATCCAACTCGCCCGCAACCCTAGGCCGACACCCCGCCGCGGAGTCCTAGCGCGACAAGAGAACCCCAGTCACCGAACATCGCCAGAGCATTCACCCCGCCCACAACACAAACCCGCACCATCGTCACCGAACCCCAACGCGACAAAGAAATCCAGCAGCCGAAACCCATCCCCACCAGCACAACCTCAGCCCAACCACCGGATCGACAGAGCCAAACGCCAGTCGCCCCAACATCCCACCGCCAAACAGCCCCCACCACTCCCGGGGGGCGACCCCGAGCCCAGTCTATCGATGGGGTGTGATCAACAGAGGGTTTCCGGGCGGTTGTGGACAACTAGATTTGCGAACGGACCGTTCGTTCGGCTTTTGCCAGGCCAGAGCCGCGATCCGCGGATTGGCGAAGAGCAGCGGCCCCGCGCCACCGGGCGGATCGGCAAGCGTCGATACCGGGCCACAAAGCGATCCGCTGAAGGAGGCGCGCCGAGTACACCGGCGTAGCCACGGCGCTACTTCTGGGCAGTGGCAAGGGTTTCCAGTGCGCGGTCGGCGTGGCCGTTCATGTCCAGTTCGGTGTGGATGACCGCGAGGACCTTGCGGTCCGTGCCGATCACGAACGTCATCCGGCGGGTTTTCATCGCGCCGAAGCCGATCTTGCGGCGGACGCCCAGCTGGGCGGCGACCGCACCGTCCGAATCGGACAGAAGGGGGTAGTCGAAGCCGTGCTTGTCGGAGAACTCGCGCTGCTTCTCCACCGAGTCACCGCTGATGCCGACGCGCTGCGCGTTGTGCTGCGCGAATTCCGCGGCCAGGTCGCGGAAGTGGCATGACTCCATCGTGCAGCCGCGGGTCATCGCTGCCGGGTAGAAGAACAGCACCACCGGGCCTTTTTCGAGGAACTCGGTCAGCCGCCGTGGCGTTCCCGTCGAGTCCAGCAGTTCGAAGTCGTCCACCAGGTCACCGACGGCCACACCCATGAGATCTCCTTCGTCCACGACTCCAGGCGGACAAGCCTATCGCTCACACACGATCGGGTAGTTCTCGCTACCAGGGTCTTTCGTCCCACGGCATCAAGAGGACATAAAGGAACGCACCGAAGGCGTCAAAACCTCGCCAGCGCGAGGCGCTACCAGTCGATTACTGTGAGTGAATCGACGAGTGAGAGGTGCCAAGGACATGAACAGATGGCCGAGGATCTCCGGCGCTCTGGGATCCGCGGCGGGCTTCGCGGCAGGCATCATCGCGACCCTGGTCGCATCGCTGGCCGGCGCCAACACCCACCACCAGATCGGCATGTTCGCCCTCGCCTTGGCCATCGCCGGAGTCTCAGCGATCACCACCGTCGTCGGCGCGCTCGCCACCTGCGTGCAGTGCTGGCTGTTGTACGCGGGCTTCATCGTCGGCCGGTCGGGCACACTGGTGCTCGACGAGGCATCCGTCGAAACCGCCGGCCTGTTCACCATCGTCGCCTTAGCCGCGACCGGCATCGCAGGCGGCGGCACCACCGTGCGAGCACGGTTGAGCCGCTGAGCAGCCACTTCTCCCCCGGAGGGGTTAAGGCGATTTGCCGACGCCCCCAGTGACCACCAATGATCGAACACGTGTTCGAGCGTGAGAGTCGGCTGGCGGCCGAGGAGATCCGGACGGCATCCGATCGATTACGGGAGCTGGGCCGCCGGGCCGCTCCTGGGGTGTGGCGTGTGGTCGACGAAGGCGCGTTGATCCGCGTACTCGGACGCGAGGACCATGAAGTCGCTGTGCTCACAGGGTTGTGGGCGCCGAGCACAGCCGAATATCTGACAGCAGTGGCCCCCGCTACCGCGTACAACATCGCCGAGCTGATGTGGCTGAGCGAAAGCGTTGTACGCCAAGGGGAAATGCCCACTCGCCTGAAAGACGCATTGCTGCGGATCGCCAGAGGTCTAGAGTCGGACACATCGACGTAGACATCAGGGGGATGCATGGATCGTCGCACTTTTCTTCGATGGCTTGGCATCAACGGCGTTGGCCTGGCGGCATTGCCTGCCGTGGCCAGCGCCGCCACAGCGTCAACCCACATCATCGTGCTCACAAACGCGACTCTGATCGACGGAACAGGCGCGCCTGCCAGCAAAGACACCACCATCGTTCTGGTCGGCGATCGCATTGTGTGGACCGGTCCACATGGCCGGTTGCCGCAAGCGCAGGGTGCTCGCGTCATCGATCTGCGTGGCAAGTACGTCATTCCCGGCCTCTGGGACATGCACACGCACTGGGGCCTCGACGTGAACTCGACTGTTCCACTGCACATCGTCAACGGTGTGACCAGTGTCCGGGAGATGTGGGGTTCCCCGGAGCAGCACCAGGTGCGGGACCGGATCAACCGTGGGGAATTCTCGGGCCGCGCTTCACCATCGCCAGCGCGCTCATCGACGGGCAGTACTCGCTCTGGCCGACGGCGACCAAGGTCGTCACGGCAGAGGAAGCCCGTGCGGCAGTACGCACTGCGAAAGCGGAGAACGCCGACTTCATCAAGATCTACTCTTTCCTGCTGCCTGAGGCGTTCCACGCGCTGAACGACGAAGCGCGCAAGGTCGGTCTGCGGATCGCCGGGCACCAACCGGTACGGATTCCGGTCCGGGAAGTCATCGCCGCGGGCATGCGAAGCTACGAGCACATGTACCAGATGCCGCTGGCAACATCCCGTGACGAGGACGCACTCCTGCGGAGGATCGTCAACACGCCGATCGACCCGGCCAATCCATTCGCCTTCTGGGCAGTCGTCGCCGAAGCCGAAATGCAGGCTTCCTTGTCCCACAGTCGATCCAAGGCCGCGGATCTGTACGACCGGATGGCGCGTGGCGGCACGTGGCAGTCGCCGACGCTGTCCGTGCTGCGAGTGCACTCGTCACCACCGGACACGTTCGTCAATGATCCACGCCTGATCTACATGTACAAGGAAGTCAGGAAGTACTGGGCAGACAGCATCCGCCTGATAGCTCCGACGACACCGGAAGCGATTGCCGCGCACCGCAAATACCTGCGATTCCGGTACGACATGCTCAACGCGATGGACCAGGCAGGAGTCGGCATCATCGGCGGTACGGATGCCGGGAACCCGTTCGTGATCCCAGGTTTCGCCGCGCACGACGAATTGGGCCTGTTGGTCGAGGCAGGTCTGTCACCGATGCGAGCGCTGCAGACGATGACCAGGGATGCCGCGCGGTTCCTCAAGCTGGACAAGACCATGGGTACGGCCACACCGGGCAAGGTCGCGGATCTGGTTGTCCTCGACGCGAACCCGCTGACCAACATCGCCAACACCCAGAAGATTCACGCGGTCATCACCCGCGGCAAGGTGATCACCGCCGAGCAGCGCGCCAAGATCCTGGCCGACGTGGCAGCCAACGCCGAGAAACCGCAATCACAAGGCGCTGTCCGACCGGCGTGCTGCCACGTCGGCAACCAGATCTAGGTCGAACACGTACCCAGGTTCTCCCACTGCGCGGTCACACCTGGCTCGGAGCCCTGAGTCCACCAGCGGGCACGCCACAGTTTTCCGTTGTGCTTGACCCGCTGGTTCTCCAGGTACACCGTGGCCCATTGCCAGGCCGGGGCGTTGGTGCAGTCAGGCGGGTTGGTGGGCGGCGGCGGGTCGGTCGGCGGCGGCGTACCGCAGTTGCCGACCAGGTCGTCCTTGAACCGCACGCCGGATCCGCGGAACGCCCCGGCCTGGGTGACGGCCTCCGCTGGCGTGAGGACGCGGTTCTTGGCGTAGTACACCCAGTCGATCTGCTCGTGATACGTGCTCAGCCCGCCGCTGTGCTGGGTGAGGTCGATGAACCAGTGGTTGAAGTTCAGCGACATCATCTGCCGTGGGTAGACGCTGAGTTCCTGGCCGTCGACGAAGATCGTGCTGTGGTCGCCGTTCAGCTGACCGTCCACATAGTACTTCACATGCCCGCCGGACACCGTGGCCACCACGGTGTGCCACCCCACCATGCTCCTGACCTGCTTGTCGTACTTGTTCTTGGACACCCACGGTTCAAGCTGGTAGGTGTGCCACGAAGTGTGGAAGTTGACCGGCCAGGTCGGTTCGCCCCAGCCGCCGTTCGGCAGATACTCGGCGAAGTCCAGTTCGCTGTACAGCGGGTCGTTGTCGTACCGCAGCGGGCTGATGGTGAAGAACGTCTGGTTGACGCGGTCACCGTCGGCACCACTCACCGGCGCGTCGGCGAACTTGATCCGAGCGGCGTACGTGCCTTCGAAGAACCGCATTTGGTTCTGCAGTAACTCCGTATGTTTCGTCCCGCTTGCCGTGCCGTCGGTCGACGACGCCAGTTGCGCGGCCTTGTCGCCGTCGACGGTCGGGAACGTGATGTTCTCCGGCGCCCACCTTGCTCCGGGCACACCCGGACCACCGGCGTTGGAGCGTGCGGACCAGCCGTGTGCGGCCAAAGTCGGGTCGGTATGGGACGCGTAGTGGAAGTCGTCAAAGAGCTCACCGCAAGCGGCGTTCACCTCGGGCGACGCCATCGCGGTCGCGGGGACGAACGTGGCGAGAAGAGCCACGACCACCGCGGTGATTCTTGATCCGGACATGGGTTCTTCCTCGAGTCGCAGGGAGCCTCGTAAGAGAGCCGGCCGGCCGTAACTGGTAAACTCCCCCTGTTGACCAGAGTTGTCAAGAGGTAAACACAATCTGCCTCTTCGCAGCTCGCAGGTCAGTTGCCTGGTCAGTTATTGGTACAGGTTGATACCCTTCGAATGGGCGATCGAAGGGAGTGCCGGTGAAGCGGGCAGAGGTGCGCGAACGGCTGCGGCAGCTGATCAACTCGCGGCAGCCGGGCGAGGTGCTGCCGTCCGAGCGAAACCTCAGCGAGGAGCTGGGCGTGTCCCGGCCGACATTGCGTGCCGCGATGAGCGACCTGGCCAAGGACGGCCTGCTCGTCCGCGAGCACGGCCGCGGCACGTTCACCGGTGCGCGCAAGATCTCCCAGGAGCTGTCGCCGATGCCGACCGGCGATTTCAACGCACCACCCGCGGACGGCACGTGGTTCAGTCGCGTCGTCGAGTTCACCACGCAGGTCGCGGGCGCCCGGCTCGGCCAGCGCCTCCAGGTGTCGCCGAACACAGAACTGTTGTACGTCAGCAGAATCCGGATCGTCGACGACAGCCCGATGGCGATCGAGCGGATCCTGCTACCGGCCGAACTTGTGCCGGAAATCGCCCCCGCCGACTTCGAGTCCGGCTCGCTGTACGAGCTTCTGCGCATCCGGTATGAAGTTGTGGCAAGCACAGCCGTGCAAACGACCGAACCCACCGTCACCGATCCGGCGGAGTCGGACCTGCTCGGTGTGCCGCTGCACGCGCCGGCCTTGCTCTTCGAACGCACCACAAGGGACACAACCGATCGCGTGATCGAGTACACCCGGTCGATCTATCGCGGGGACCGGTACCGCATCACCACCCACCTCACGTTCGATCATACCTCAGGCTAGGCCGATAGTTCACGCCGAGTTCCTTCAATCTGCTTTCGTGTTGTGCCAACCGTTCGGCGAAGTCCGGCCATTGTCCCGACCACGCATTCTCAGCCAGCGCGCACAACCTGGGAAATGCCAAGTACTCCACGGCTTCGGCGACGGCCGCGAACTCGGTCCACAGCTGCCCTTGCGTCCCGACGGCCGCCGACGACAACTCAGCATCCCAAGTAGACGGTCGAACCTCCTGTCGATAAACGTCTTCGAGTGTCACGATCCCACCAGGTTGCCCTGGCGGTTCTCCCTGCGCGCTTTGTGGATAGTCCAGATACGTCGACCGCCACGGCGTCATCACGACCTGATGCCCACGCTGCGCCGCCGCCAGCCCGTGTTCGGCATCGCGCCAGGCCATCACCATGGCTTCCGCCGGAAGGCTTCCACTGTGGTCACCGTCGTCCCAGCACACCGGTTGCCTGCCGTGCCGCACGAGAAACCGGCTGATCTGGCCGAGAAACCAGCCCCGCAGCTCGCTGGGTCCGGCCAGCCCTTCGGTCGCAATCCGTTGGCGCGCAACCGGACTACGCTCCCACTCGACCGTCGGACATTCATCCCCGCCGATGTGGATCCATGGTGACGGAAAGATCTCCATCACCTCGGACAGCACTTCACGACAGAAATCGAGCGTCGCTTCCTGCACGCCGAAGATCGCCTCAGATACACCCCACCCCGTCCACACGCCCACCTCGCGGTCCGGGAAGTTCCCCAACTCAGGATACGCCGCCAGGGCCGCCATCGCATGTCCAGGCATCTCGATTTCCGGCACGATCGTCACGCCGCGCTCGCTCGCATACCTGACCAGGTCAAGCAATTCACGACGGGTGTACGCGCCGCCATGTGGTGTGCCGTCGAACTTCGTGCTACCGGCTGGGCCGATCATGCTTTCCGGCCGCCACGCACCGATCTCAGTCAAAGCGGGGTATCGGCGGACCGGCATGCGCCAGCCCTGATCGTCGGTCAAGTGCAGGTGCAGCACGTTGAGTTTGTGCAATGCCAGCAGATCGACGAACCGGCGCAGAAAGCTCACCGGCATGAAGTGCCGCGCCACGTCGATCATGGCCCCACGCCAGGCAAACCGGGGCCGATCGCTGATGTCCACACATGGGATTCGGCGGCCGGCAGCCGTCATCATCAACTGCCGCAACGACTGGATCCCGTGCAGCAGACCGGCGTTGCGAGCGGCCCTGAGCACGATCGCCTGCGGGCTGACCGTCAGTGAGTAGCCTTCCTCTCCCATCCCGATGAGCCGAGGATCCAAGCTCAGCGCGATCGTGCCGTCACGGGTGATCTTGGGCGGAAGCCCGACAGTCCCGGCGATCTGCTCGCGCAGCAGCTCAACGGCCAGCTCGGTGCCTTGTCCCGCCCGGATCGCGGTCTTCGAGTCCAGCGTGAAGTGCCCCGGCCTGGTGATCATCCGATGTGGACGAGGGATCAGCATCGGCGTCATCCCTTGACCGCGCCCGCGGTGATCCCGGCCGTGACCCGGCCTTGCAGGACGAGGAAAATCACCAGTACCGGCAGCATGAACAAGGTGGCAGCGGCCATGGTCGCACCCCAATCGGTTCCGAACGTGCTGCTGAAGGACGACAACCAGACCGGCAGCGTCCGGTCGCCGAGGTCTTTGATGATCAGCAGGTTGGCGAAGGCGAACTCGTTCCACGCGGTGATGAACCCGAACAACGACGTCGACAACAGACCTGGCGCCAGCAACGGGAAAAGCACCTTGCGGAACGCCGTTGCCCGGCTCGCCCCGTCGACCAGAGCGGCTTCCTCGAGTTCGACAGGAATCGCCTCGATGAAGCCGCGCAGGGTGACGATGGTGAACGGCAACGTGATCATGAAGTAGATCAGCGTCAGCATGGACAGTTTGTCGAGCATGTCGGTGTCGCGCGCGATCACGTACATCGGGATCAGCAGCGCCTCCCACGGCGTCATCTGGGCGACGAAGACCATCAGGATGAAGGCCTTGCGGCCCTTCCATCGCATCCTGGCCACGGCGAATGCCGCGAGCGAGGCCACCACAAGCGACAACAGGACACCACCGACAGCCACCATCAAGCTGTTGCGCCAGAAGGACCAGAATCCGGCGGCCGACACGGCAGTCCCGAAGTGTTCGAGCGTGAACGACGGCCAGAACGTCGGTGTGGCCGACTGGATCTCTTTGGTCGGCTTGAACGCCGTGAGCACCATCCAGTAGACCGGGAACACCGACACCGCGAAGACGATCAGCCCGAGAAACCGTTTGGTCATCTGGCTTTCTCCGTCCGGATGTACACCAGCAGAACGACCGTCAGCATCAACACGGTCACCATCGAGATGGCCGCCCCCAGGTCGAACTTGTGCAGGGCCTGCGCGACCTGGAACGCGTAGACCGGCAACGTTGTCGTCGCCTGTCCTGGCCCGCCCTGGCTGATCGCCCAGATCTGCACGAACGCCTTGAATACCCAGATCACTTCAAGGCACAGTACGAGCCCGAACATCGGTCGCAGGATGGGAAACGTGATCGACCGGAACATCCGCGTCCCGCTCGCGCCGTCGATCCTGGCCGACTCGTAGAGCTCGGCCGGGATCGTGGTCATCGCCGAGTACAGCACCAACGCCGCGAACGGCACGGACTGCCAGACGATCAGTGCGACCAGGATCCCGAACGTGGCGCTGCCACTGGCGAACCACGTGTATCCCTCGAACTGCTCGAACCCCAGCCGCACCAGCACCCAGTTGACCAAGCCGAGCTGCGAGGCGAACAGCCACTGGAACACCGTGGTCGCGGCGATGATCGGCGTCGCCCAGGTGAGCACGAGCCCACCCATCACCAGCAGGCGCATCCACCTGCCCAGGCCGGTCAGCAGCAACGCCACCGCGGTGGACAACACCATGATCAGCCCGACGTTGACCACCGTGAACACGACAGTGCGCCGCACCACCGCCCAGAACTGCGGGTCGGTGAGGATCTCGACGTAGTTGGCGAACCAGACGAAATCCGCGCCGCCCCTGATCAGCTCACCGATGCCGAAGCGCTGCAGCGAGATGACGATGTTGCGCAGCAGCGGATAGACCAGTAGGTACGCGGCAGCCACGATCGTCGGCGCGACCAGCAGGTACGGCCAGAGGGTGATCCGGTTGGCCCGCGCTCGGGGTACTGGCGGAACCTCGAGTGCGGGCCGGGACCGCAGGACGGTCATTTTCCGGTGTTCAGCGCCGCGGTGATGACCGCGTCCGCCTCCCGTGCCGCGGTCAGCGGATCGGCTCCAGTGAGTATGTCAGTCAGGTAGTCCTTGATCGGGTTTCGGGCCTCCACTGCCGCCCAATTGGGCGAATTCGGTGTGCCGTGACCATTTCTCGCGCCCAGCGCCATCGCCTGCGCGCCGGGGTCGGACGAGGCCTTGGCCAGCGAGGTCCGGTTGGGCACGTAGTTCATCGTCTTGGCCAGCTCGGTCTGCCACCGCGGCCCGGTGAGCGATTTGACCACTTGGTAAGCCTGCTCCTGCTGTGCGGCGGCCACCGGGATGATCAGGTCAGAGCCGCCGGTGAACACCGCGCCCGGCAGGTCGGCCGACTTGCCCGGAATCGGGAAGAACCCGAGCTTGTCCGCCAGGGCCGGGTTGGCCTTGGTGATCAGTTTGGCCGCTCCCGGAACCGCGATCAGCTGCGCCACCTGCCCGTTGGCGAACACGTCGGACTGCTGTGGCTTGGCCTCGTCGGAGTCCTTGGGCCCTTTGCCCAACGCTTGTAATCGCCGGTAGAAGTCCGCGCCGGCCAGTGCCTGCGGGGTGGCCAACGCGCCTTTCCAGGCCGAACCATCGCGCACCGCGAGGTCGCCGCCCTCGTCCCAGATGAAGCCTGCCAGGGCGTACCACATCTGCCCAGGCAGGTAGATCCCCTGCACCGAGCCCTGGTTGAGCTTCTCGGTCGTGGCCAGCCACTCGGCACGAGTGGTCGGCGGGCGCACGCCGGCCTGCTCGAACAGATCCTTGCGGTAGATCACCACCCGATTCGCCGCGTAGTACGGGATCCCGAACTGCTTGCCGTCGATCGCGCCCGGATCACGTAACCCGGGAATCCAGTCCCGGCCGCCCAGGTCGTCCACTTTGGACGTCAAGTCGACCACGCCGCCGCTGGCGGCGTACTGGGCAACCTGCGTGTTGCCCACTTCGATCACCTCGGGAGCATCGTTGCTGGCCAGCGCGGCGATCACCTTGGGTCCGATGCCGTCCCACTCCTGGATCTGGATGTTCAGCCGCACACCGGGGTTGTTCTTCTCGAAGTCGTCTTTGAACCGGGCCGTGAAGTCGTCCGTGGTGCTGTCGCGCATCAGCCAGACGTCCACCGTGGTCGGGCCGCTGTCCGCAGGCGCGGACGTGCCGCAGCCGGCCAGGAGGGCCACAGCTACCAGTTGACCAATTGGTAAACGCACGCGCTGACAGTGACACAGACCACTTTTCCAGTCAAGGGTTCGTCAGAACGGGAACCACGCGCCCGGTTGCCACGAGACATCGCCCCATGCCAGGCGTTCCCGCCGGTTGGGGTCGAACTCGACGTGCGGATCCTCGTCGAAAACCAGTACCGGCCGGGTCTCGCCGTAAGGCGGCCAACTGGGCAACGGAATGCCGTCCTCGATGAAGTTCACCCACGCCTCGTGGATCTGCGCGGCCGTGATCTCCCTGGGCAACGAGGCCTGTGCGGGCGGGTTCCACACCATCCCGAGTTCCATCCCGTGCGCCCCGTCGAGGAAGTGTGGGACGCCAGGTTGCGCGATGTCGATGCGGTACCGGTAGACGCGGCTATGGGGCGCCTGCGCGTCAGCCAGTCGCTGAGTAGGGATGCCGTAGCGCTCGTCGCTCATCACGGCGATCTTCGCCGCGTCAGCGCCACGCGTGTCCCGATAGGTGTCCAAGATCTTGGTATTGCCGAAGATCTCGGTGAGCACGTCGTCGACCGGCGCAATCGCCTCATCACCGAGAAACGCCGAGAACGTGGCGGCCTCGTTGCCGTTGTGGCCGATCATCAACCGGATCCCGGCTGCGCTCCCCGCCGCGATGAGCGACGTCGGCGTCGCGGGCAATGCGGTCGGGTGAATCGTCGGACGCCACAGCCACACCGACGCCATTCCGGTGAGGATTCGTTCCTGCGCCGCGAGGATGTCCTCGGCGGGCACGGACCGCAGGTCCTTGGTGCCGAGCTCGTCGATCAGCCGCCGGGCGACCCGCGTGCCCTGCTCCGGGGTCGCAACGTGGTCACCGCCGCTGCTGATGATGGCCTGGGAGAACAGGTTCCGGCTCATCGGGCTGGCCATCAGGTTGCCGACGCTCTTGGCACCAGCGGAAACACCGTAAACCGTGATCCGTTGCGGATTCCCGCCAAAGGCCCCGATGTTGGCGCGCACCCAGCGCAGCGCCGCGACCTGGTCGAGCAGGGCGCACACGCCGGCATCCGGTTCGCCGGGACCGAAGATGCCGGCCAAATAGGTCATTCCGAGCGCACCGAGGCGGTAGTTGACCGTCACCACCACGATCCCGGCGCGGGCGAACGCCTCGCCCTCACCTGCCTGGATCCCGCTGCCGGTCCGGTAACCGCCGCCGTGCAACCAGAACAGCACGGGCCATCCGCCTGGCGGCGGCGTGCCTTCCGGTGCGCACACGTTCAGGTACAGGCAATCCTCACTGGACGGTGCCGCGGCGACGCCGATTTCCTGCGGTTGCAAGGCCTGCGGTCCGAAATCGGTGGCCCGCCATGTCCCACCCCATCGCGGCGCGCGTCTGGGCGCGCGCCAGCGCAAGTCGCCGACCGGCGGCTCGGCATACGGAATACCGCGCCAGACAACGCATCCCTCGCCCTGCAGCCCGCTGAGCCGCCCCTGCTCGATCGTCACCAAGGCCACGCGTCCCCACTATAGGGTCGCGATCCGGTGCAGGTTGTCCTCCACCCACGAACGCAGCCCGGCCAACGGCTCCGCGACGCTCCGCCCGAGGTCGGTGAGGGCGTACTCGACGTGCAACGGCACTGCCGGATAGATGGTCCGGTCGACGAACCCGGCTTCCTCCAGCTTGCGCAGGGTGTTGGTGAGCACCTTCGGGCTCACGCCCTCCAACCTGCGCTGCAGCTCGCCGAACCGCTGCGGACCGGACTCCATAGCGCCGATGGCGAGCGCGGCCCACTTGTTCGCCAGCAGGTCCAGCACACCCCGGCACGGGCACTGCGCGGCGTACACGTCGTGCTTGTCGTGCTGTCCCGTCGGACATGAGAGCGTCACCTGAGCCTCCTAGCTGCATGCTTCCCGAGAGATAGTACTCTCCCTTGCGGGAAAGTAGGGCCTCCTGGATAGCGTCGAACCATGCGAGCAATCAGTCAGAACGAATTCGGTGGTCCCGAGGTCCTGCACGAGGTCGACATCCCACGCCCGGCACCCGCGCCAACAGAAGTGCTGGTCCGGGTGGTCTCAGCCGGGATCAACCCGGTCGACGCGAAGACCCGCGCGGGTGGCGGGATGGCGGGCGTGCTCGGCCGCCCACCGTTCGTCTTGGGCTGGGATGTCTCCGGCGTTGTCGCGGAGGTCGGCTTCGGTGTGCACACCGTCAAGCCGGGCGACGAGGTGTACGGAATGCCGTGGTTCCCTCGCCAGGCCGGCGGGTTCTCGGAGTACGTGACGGCGCCGTCCCGGCACTTCGCCCTGAAGCCGTCCACTGTGGACTTCGACGCCGCGGCGGCGGTGCCATTGGCCGGGCTCACCGCGTGGCAGATTCTCCACGACGCGGCGCACATCAAGGCCGGGCAGCGGGTGCTGATCCACGCCGCCGCGGGAGGTGTCGGCCACTTCGCAGTGCAGTTCGCCAAGACCGCAGGCGCGCACGTGACCGGCACGGCCAGCGCGGCGAAGCACGACTGGCTGCGCAAGATCGGCGCCGACGAGGTCATCGACTACCGGTCCACCCGGTTCGAGGACGCGACCGCCGACCAGGACGTCGTGATCGACCTGATCGGCGGCGACAACGCGATCCGGTCGGTCCAGGTCACCAGCCCAGGCGGAATCGTCGTCGCTGTCCCCGGCGGTGTTTCGCCCGAACTGGCCACGGCCGCCCAGGAACGCGGCGTGTCCGCGATCCCGTTCCTCGTCGAGCCGGACGGCCACGCGCTGACCGAGATCGCCGCCCTGATCGACGCTGGCAAGGTGCACGTCGAGGTCGAGCAGGTCTTCCCGATGAGCGAGATCAAGGCTGCGCACGAACGCCAGGAAAGTGGCCGCGCCCAGGGCAAACTGGTCGTCCGGATCGCTCCTTGACAGCTGGCGTCAAGTACTTGACACTGGACGTCAAGGAGGCGGGCGATGACCGAGACCGGACCATTGGTTCAGCAGCTGTTGTCGATCATGGGCAGCCGTTTGCTGGACCCCTTGGAGATCCTTCTCGGCGATCCGGTCTCGGACCTTCGGGAACGGTGCGAGCGGGCCGCCGAATCATGGGCGGCCCGCCTGCTCGGCCCCGAAGGCAACTACGCGGTCGCGAGCATCATCGGCGCCCTGTACCCGGGTGACGACGCGTTCGACCCGCCTGCGGACTGGTGGCGCACCCCGCTCGGGCAGGTCGTCCTGGTGCAGATGGGATACCCCGGCCGCGAGGCGGTGTCGTACGCGCTCGCGGGTGCGATGTTGGGCGTCACTAGGCAAGGCGTGCACGACCTGGTGACCCGCAACAAGCTCGCCCGCCATCCCGACGGGGGCGTCACCGTGACGTCCATCCGGGAACGGATCCAGCTGAGGGGACAACGACCATGAGAGACCTGTTACTGCTGCACGGCGCGGGCGACAGTCCGGCGGCGTGGGACGAGTTCATCCCACTGATGCCGGACTTCCGTTGCGTGGCACCAGATCTGACCGGTCTGACGACTTGGGAGGCGATGCTCGGCCACCTCGAAAGTCTCGACCTGGACAACCCGGCCATCATCGGGCACTCGCTCGGCGGAGCGTTGGGCGTCAAGTGGGCCCACCGCCATCCCGAGTGCCCGGGCGTGGTCAACCTGGACTGGCATGGCAATCCATCGACCTACCCCGGCCTGACCGACGCCGAAGTCGGCAGTTGGCAGGCCAAGCTCAAGGAGGTCTTCGATGAGATGGCCAATCAGATGCCACCAGAGCACGCCGCACTGCGTGCCTTGATCGACAACCAGTCCGTGCACGACCTCTACGACGGCCTGACCGTCAGGCACCTCGCAGTGGTCGCCAACCAGCTCACCGCAGCACAGGAGCCATTTGCCGACTACTACAACGCCATGCGCGAGGGCATCATCGCCGACCTGGCCGGTCACGAGGTCGTCCGGTTCGACGGATCACACGCCATGCAGCGGCAGCACCCGCAGGAGCTCGCTAGCCTGTCCGCTCGTTTTCTGTTGGAAGATTGAGTCTCGGCAGCATCGCCTCAATCTCTTCTCGTTGTGGCTCAAGCCATGGCGGTAGCTTCAAGGCCCGCCCGAGCTCGAGCAACGGCTCGTCGATCGCGAAACCCGGCTGGTCGGTTGCCACCTCGAGCAGGGTTCCGCCTGGTTCTCTGAAATAGATCGACCTGAAGTACTGACGGTCCAAAATGGACGTCACGTTCACGCCCCGGTCGACCAGTTCCTCACGCCATTCCACCTGAGTGTGCTCATCCGGCGCGCGCCACGCCACGTGGTGCACCGTGCCGACCGCGACCACGCCCGGCGGAGCTTCCGGCGTGACAAGGACATCCACCAGTTCACCGGCGCCGCCCGCACCCGCGGCGAACCGGAACCTGTTGCTGTCCTCACCCACCTGGTGCAGACCGAGGTCGTCGACCAGCATGCCGGCCGTCGCCTCCGCTTGGTCCACCGACAAGGTCACCGAGTGCAGGCCACGGACGGCGTGCTCAGGCGGCACGAACCCGTGGTCCCACGGTTCGCGCGGGTCGCCCTGAACGTGGGCGACCAGCGCGATCGCCAACCCGTCGGGATCCCGGAACGTCAGCGCTTCCTCTTCGTCCCTGCTGACGACCTGACCGACCTCGACGCCAAGGCCGGTCAGGTGCGACTTCCACCAGCCGATGGAAGCCGCGGGCACCGAGAAGGCCGTCGCGGTGGCCTGCCCGTTGCCGTGCCTGCCGACCGGGGCCTCGCGCCACGGGAAGAACGTCAGCAGCGAGCCCGGCCGACCGGCACTGTCGCCGTAGTACAGGTGATAGGTGCCTGGGTCGTCGAAATTGACCGTGGTCTTGACCAGGCGAAGGCCGAGGGTTCTCAGGTAGAAGTCGACATTGCGCTGCGGGTCACCGGCGATCGCGGTGACGTGGTGCAGTCCGCTTGTCGCGACGGACATGGGTCGCTCCTCTCGCCGCGCCCCATTGTCCGCTCAGGCCGCCGGTTTCACCTCCTAGGAATGCTCAGCGAGCCGACGATCTTGACTGTGCCTGGTTTGCTTTCGCCCGCGTACCGCAGATCCGCACTGTCCACCACCAGCGCCAGGTGATGCCCGGCGGGCACGTCCCACGAGATCGACTCTAGCGGGAAATCGATGGTCGCCGTCTTCGTTCCCCTGATCGTGTAGGGGGTGTGCGTGATCAGTGACCCGAAGCCCGCTGGGTTCACGTCATAGAGGTACGCCATCAATGTCGTGTCCGCGTTGGTCGAGGTCACGGTCGCGGAGAGTCGTGGTTTGCCGACAACGGTCGCACCATTCGGGTAAACCGGCCCGTTCCACACTCCCGCAGGCACCGCACCGGGAACGAAAACACCCGTCGGAATCTTGAGGTATCCCTGCAAAGCCCCGCTCAGCAGCGGGATGCCACTGTTGGCGATGCTGTCGATGCCGGTCACGAAAGTCTTACCGCCCAAGGAGATCTTGTCCGTCGCGGTCGCCGCCGCGGCCAAAGACGAGTAACCACGCCAAGTTCCGGCGTTGGCCGACATCAACTGGACTGGCGGCGTCCGGTTGATGCCGTTGTCGGCTCCGTTGAGGTAGTGATCGAACCACTTCGTGACCGCGCTCCACACGTCGTTGGACAGCCCGACCGCGCCGAGCAGTTCCGAGGTCGCGTGGTCGCCGCCTTGCAGCATCAGGCGTTTGGGCACGCGCAGCCGGTCGTAGAAATCCACCGCCTGGTTCGGCGGGAAGATCGCGTCCTGCCACGAGTTCGCGATCAGGATCGCGGCACCTTTGGCGTTGATCTTGTCCACCTTGGTGCTCGCCGATCGCGACGGCGCCAACTGCCTGGCGTAGTCGATCTTTCCTTGCAGGAACTCCGTGGTGATCCGGCGAAGATCCGGCCCGGGCCTGCCCGCCACCTGCGCGACAGCGAGCAGTCCACCCGCCGACAGTTGACTGACGGTGTGGTTGGGATAGAGCGAGGCTTCCAGGTCGGCCCAGGTACTCATGGACGCGACGGCTTTGATCCGGTTGTCGTTCGCCGCCGCGAGCAGTCCGATGCCGGCTCCGTAGGAAATGCCGACCACGCCGATCTTGCCTGGATCCGCGGGAGTGTTGGCCAACGCCCAGTCGATCACCCGGCTGACGTCGTTGACGGTGTCCGGGCCTGCCACGTCGATCTCGCCGCCGGAGTCGTGGAACCCTCGGCTGGTGTAACTGATGACGACGTCGCCGCTCTCAGCTGCGAGTTTGCGTGCCGCGCCGACGTATTCGAGGTTGGGCGCTCCCCAGCTGGCAGGCATGACGAGCAGGGGGAACGGGCCGTCGCCACGCCCGGTCGGGGTCACCACGAACCCGCGCATGGGTGCGCCGTTGTGGCCAGGAATTGCCTGATAGGAAATGTCAGCGCCGAATGAGGTCGCGGCGCTGGACGCGGGGGCGAGCAGGGCGCCCGCCGCGGCCACGGTAGTCAGCAGGGTCAACATCCGTGAGCTGCGCATATACCCTCCATTGGGTGTCGCGTAACAAGCACAACGCGCGAGCCACCCCAGGGGTTACGCACTAGTAACTTACTGGACGTATGTTTCACCCCAGCCTTGAGCTATCAGCGCCTGAGGGCACAATGCACGGCGTGACTTTGTCGATAGACCAGCGGATCGCCGAGGAGCTGGGCGTCCGCGAGCACCAGGTGAAGGCCGCGGTCGACCTGCTCGACGGCGGCGCGACCGTGCCGTTCATCGCCCGGTACCGCAAGGAGGTGACCGGCACACTCGACGACGCGCAGCTGCGCACCCTCGAAGAGCGGCTGCGTTACCTGCGAGAGCTCGAAGAGCGGCGGGTGGCGATCCTGGAATCGGTGCGATCGCAAGGGAAACTCACCGACGAGCTCGAGGAGCAGATCCGCACCGCGGACTCGAAGGCCCGGCTCGAGGACATCTACCTGCCGTACAAGCCCAAGCGGCGGACCAAGGCGCAGATCGCCCGCGAGGCGGGCCTGGAACCGCTCGCCGACCAGCTGCTCGCCGATCCCACGCTGGACCCGCAGGTCACCGCGGCCGGATTCGTCGACGCCGAGAAGAACGTCGCCGACGCGGCCGCCGCGCTGGAGGGCGCCAGGTCGATCCTGGTCGAGCGCTTCGGCGAGGACGCCGACCTGATCGGTGAGCTGCGTGAGCAGATGTGGTCACGCGGCCGGCTCGCGGCAAAGGTGCGCGAAGGCAAGGAAGAGGAAGGCGCGAAGTTCTCCGACTACTTCGACTTCGCCGAGCCGCTCACCAAGCTGCCGTCGCACCGCATCCTGGCGATGTTCCGCGGTGAGAAGGAAGAGATCCTCGATCTCAACCTCAACCCGGAGCCCGACGACGAGCCCGCGACCGGGCCGAGCGACTACGAGATCCGCATCGCCGCCAGGTTCGGCATCGACGACCAGGGCCGTCCGGCCGACAAGTGGCTCGGTGACACGGTCCGTTGGGCGTGGCGCACCAGGATTCTCGTGCACCTCGGCATCGACCTGCGGATGCGGCTGCGCAACGCGGCCGAGGAGGAAGCGGTCCGCGTGTTCGCCGCGAACCTGCGTGACCTGCTGCTCGCGGCGCCCGCCGGCACCCGCGCGACGATGGGTCTCGACCCCGGTTTCCGTACCGGCGTGAAGGTCGCGGTCGTCGACGGCACGGGCAAGGTCGTCGCCACCGACACGATCTACCCGCACGAGCCGCGGCGCGCGTGGGACGAGTCGATCCACAAGCTTGCCTTCCTGTGCAAGCAGCACAAGGTCGAACTGATCGCGATCGGCAACGGCACCGCGTCCCGTGAGACCGACAAACTCGCCGGTGACCTGCTCAAGGCGCACCCGGACCTGCGGCTGACCAAGGTGATGGTGTCCGAGGCGGGCGCGTCGGTGTACTCCGCTTCGGCGTACGCCTCCGCCGAACTGCCCGGGCTCGATGTTTCCTTGCGTGGCGCGGTATCCATCGCTCGCCGGCTGCAGGACCCGTTGGCGGAGCTGGTGAAGATCGATCCGAAGTCGATCGGTGTCGGCCAGTACCAGCACGACCTGTCCGAAGGAAAGCTGTCACGGTCGTTGGACGCGGTCGTCGAAGACTGCGTGAACGCGGTCGGCGTCGACGTCAACACCGCTTCCGCACCGCTGCTGACCCGCGTGTCGGGCATCGGCGAGGGACTGGCCGAGAACATCGTCTTGCACCGCAACACCAACGGGCCGTTCCGTTCCCGCACGGCGTTGAAGGAAGTGCCACGCTTGGGCCCCAAGGCTTTCGAGCAGTGCGCGGGCTTCCTGCGGATCCCCGACGGCGACGACCCACTGGACGCATCCAGCGTGCACCCGGAGTCCTACCCTGTCGTCCGGCGGATCCTGGACACCACCAAGACCGACGTGCGGTCACTGATCGGCAGCCCGACGCTGAAGAAGCTGCAGCCGCAGGACTTCGTGGACGAGAAGTTCGGTCTGCCCACGGTCACCGACATCCTGGCCGAGCTGGACAAGCCGGGCCGTGACCCGCGGCCCGCGTTCAAGACCGCGACCTTCGCCGACGGCGTCGAGAAGATCTCCGACCTCAAGCCCGGGATGACGCTCGAAGGCGTGGTCACGAACGTGGCCGCGTTCGGCGCGTTCGTGGACATCGGTGTGCACCAGGACGGTCTCGTGCACGTGTCCGCGATGTCCCGCAACTTCGTCAAGGACCCGCGTGACGTGGTCAAACCCGGTGACATCGTCAAGGTGAAGGTGCTGGAGGTCGACATCCCGCGCAAGCGGATCGGCCTGACGCTCCGGCTGGACGACGAGCCTGGCAAGCCCGCGCAGCAGCAAGGCGGCGGCCGTCGGGACAGTGGCGGACGTCCGCAACGCGGTGGTCAGCGCGGTGGCGGCCAGCAGCGGCGCAACGAGCCGCCTGCTAGCGGTTCGATGGCCGATGCCCTGCGTCGCGCGGGTTTCGGGAAGTAGTCAGGGTTTTCCGGCGATGAGGTCGGCGAGGAACTCCCGATAGGGCTCTTTCATCGGGAGTTCCCGCTCCTCACGCACTCGACGGCGGGTCGCGGTCACCGTCATCGCCCGTTTCGGGTCGTACCCTGGGCGTTCGTAGGTCTCCCACCACAGGCCGACGCCTCGGCGCTGCCACGTAGGGACCTCGTTGAAGTTCACGCCGTGCCGGAAGAGCATTTCGTTCTTGGCCGAGGCATTCGCGCCTTCCAAGGCTTGTGTGGCTTCTTGCCTGTTGCGGCCATCCTTGCGCAGTGTCCAATAGCACCAGCCGTTCAACGCGGAACGAGCCGCATCGGCCTGCCGCCAGGAGAAATAGTCGATCACGTCGACCGGGCCGGTGCCGATCCAGACCCGGCTGTCGAAATGCGCCGGTTCCCCCACGGCATGGGTGAAGGCGGCGGCGGTGACACTGGCCGATAACGACACCAGTTTCTCCACGCCACGGCCGAAGATCTGCGAGTCCGGGTCCAACAGCACCGAGATCTCGTCGCTCTCGGTGTACGCGTACCGGCCGCCGAACTCGACCAGCAACGCCTTGGCTGCCTCCGTCATCAGCTGGGAGAAGCGTAAGTCGAACGGTTTGTCGTACCGCTGCTCGGTGAACCGCGAGAAGCTGCGGCCATCCACTCGCAAGATGGTCCACGCTCCCGGTGGCACGGTCATCGAGTGAAACCACTCCCGCGCCCGCTGGCCGGCTTCGAACTCCTCGCCGTGCAACTCGCCGCCCCTTTTGTCACCGCTTTGACACTGTGCGTGACACTAGCGGTATCGGCCGTGGTCAGCCTGACTAGGTCGTGCCACGGATCTGCAGTTCGTCACGACCGCCGCCGCGGTGTTCGGGAACACCGGTGTTGAGCTGGTTGAGCAGCAGCCTCGCGGCCAGCGAGCCGTCGGCGGCGTGATCGTGGCGGACCGCCGTGATCTCCGGGTACACCGTCCGGCACACCGGTGCGTCGTCCCACGCGATCACTGCGAGGTCCGTGGGGATGCGCTTGTTGAGAACAGCCGCGTGGGCCACGACCTTCGCTGCGGCCATGGGGTCCTCGTAGATCACCGCGGTGACGTCCTTCAATTCCCGTGTGGCGTCCAAGGCTTCGTCCGGGCCTGCGGCGATGTGGCTGATCTTGGTGTGACCTAGCTGGGTGAGGTGCTCGGTCACCTGACGGCACTTGTCGGCCGTGTCGAGGATGACGGCCGACATCTCCGGATGACTCGCACCGATCAGGACAGTCGGCACGCTCAGCTTGTGCAGCAACGCGATCCTCGGGTCGTTCGGGGTCGGGTCGATCAGCAGCATGCCGTCCACCCGGCCGGATGCCCACCAGTCCTGATAAGTCTCTTCGGCGTCCTTGGCGATCGCGAGCTGCAGGACGACACCGTCGAGGGCAAGCTCGCGTTCGATCCCTTCGACCGTCGGCCACGTCACCTCTCCGGCCACGACCAGCCCGATGACCCCGACCCGCTCGCTCGACAAGGCCAACGCGGCGATGTTCGCCCGCCAGCCCAGCGCGTGCGCGATCCGCGACACGCGCTCCCTGGTCTCCTCGGAGACGCCAGGACGGCCGTTGAGCGCATAGGACACCGCCGCCTTGGACAGTCCGGCGCGCCGGGCGATGTCGCCGATGGTTGGTCGCTTCATGTTCGCCTCCGCAAGTTCGCCCATCCGAGGGATACCCAGCCAAGACCCGCAGCTCAAACCCCAATCCGAAATGACTGTTCCGCCAACCACCCGCCCCAGACTGTCGGTACCTCCCGCGATGCTGTCGCCGCACTGGGTTCACCAGGAACCCACCGAGCACACCACTCGAGGAGACACCATGGGAATCGTGGACTGCAGCGCCGACGTCCAGGCCAACGGCCGCAAGTACACCGTCCGCGCGGCCACCCTGCCGGCGAGCGGCGATCAGGACGAATCCGTCGAAGTCGCCTTGTCCGGCCTCGATTCGGCAGGCGCGGCAACCGAATGCGGGTCCTTCAAGCTACCTGCCGACAGCCTCAGCGTCGTCGGCAAACTGATCAACCAGGTGCTCTCCGGACTGTCCACATTGAGCGGACGATCCACCACGAGCCCGGCCAACGCCCAGGCACCGTGGACGAAGGAACAGGACGAGGAACTACTCGAGCGCTGGACGTCGGCCGGCGACACGTACAGCGCACACGCCTACCGCCGGATCCTCGCCGAGCACTTCGGCCGCACGACGGGATCGATCCGTGCCCGATTGCTCCGCATCGGCTGCGATCCGGACGCACCCGGCCACGCCTTCGTCCCGCTGCCCGGGGAGTCGTGATGCCGTCGCACCCGTCCCGCCCACCTCCCCGCGCGCCGTGATCCCCACTCCCCCGTGAGCCCGCACCCTCCCGAGGACCCGATCCCCTTCCCTGGAGCGGCCTGCCCAACCAACACCAAACCCCACCATTCACGCCCTCATCAGAGCCAAACCCCACCGCCTCGGAGGCATATAGAAGCTGCGACATCAACGACCCGCGACCGCACCACCGCACAAACCCACCCAGCCCACATCCGACCACAGCCCATTCCCAGGAGGCGACTTCACCACTCACACCACACCGCCGCCCCACCGCATGTCCTTGCACCACTCGATTCCTGGAGGCGCCTATCCGGCCAACATCGACCGCGATCGTGGCCCACAACAATGACCGCCCGCTCCAAGGAGCTGCCTATCGACCGACACTGACTCATCAGCCGTATCGCCCACAAGAGCGTTCCCACCCGCGCGGCCGCGCACCCAGATAGCTCGTGTCCTTGACCCATCCCTTCCGGAGGCGCCTTCCGACCTCATCGAATCCAGTACCGCGGCTCGGTACTCACGTCCCTACTTCGCTGGAGCCATCCATGAGAGGAGTCCCGCCACGAAACCAGACTTTGTCTCCAGATATCCGGCCGCCCGGCCGCGACGATCTCGCCCGGGTCGGATGATCAGCTGACCAGCCCAAACAGGGCGGGTGGCGCATCGTGAGAGGTCTTCAGTTCCACTCGATCACCTGCGGAGGTTGCTATTTCACCTTATGAATTATCGCCTGGTTGCGCATTCACTTTCCATGCTGGCTAAGCTGCACCCCGCCCAGCTGCTGGAGAAGGCGACGACACTGTGAAATTCGGCGTGCTCGGCCCGCTGACCGCGGCGGGTCCGGAGGGGGAGGTTCGATTACGCGGTGAGCATCAGCGCGCCCTGCTGGCCATGCTGCTGTTCCACGCGAACCGTCCCGTGACGACCGATTTGCTGGTGGGCGCGTTGTGGCCGGAGCTGCCGCCGAAGTCGTACGCGTCCAATCTGCACACGTATGTGTCGCGGTTGCGGACACGCCTTCCCGGTGTCCAGATCGACCTGGCCGGCCGTGGGTACCGATTGCAGGTGGCCACGGAGGACGTGGATCTCCTGGTGTTCCGGGAGGCCGCGGCTGCTGGACGGAGTGCGGCGCGGGCCGGTCAGCCGGAGAAGGCGGCCACCTTCTTGCGCAAGGCGTTGGCGCAGTGGCGCGGTCATCCGTTGACCGACATGCATGTGCCGGTGCTCGACGCCGAGCTCGGCAGGCTGGAGTCCGAGCGGCTGGCGGTGTTCGAGGACTGCGTGGACGCCGAACTGGCGGCGGGCCGGCATGCGGAGGTGGCGGCCGAGTTGCAGGCGGCGTTGGCGGAGAACCCGTTGCGGGAACGCCTGGCCGGTCAGCTGATGCTGGCGTTGCAGCACTCGGGGCGGCAGGCCGAAGCGCTTGAGGTGTACCGGAATACTCGGGCCACGCTCATCGACGAGCTTGGTGTTGAGCCGGGAACCGCTTTGCGGCGGCTGCACACGTCGATGTTGCGAGGGGACGGTGACGACGCGCCGTTGCCGCGCCCGACTTGGCCGATCTGTCAGCTGCCCGCGGTCGCCGCGGACTTCTCTGGGCGGGAGCAGCAGCTGGCCGAGGTGACCGGTCTGCTCAACCCGGGCGGGCACAGTGTGCCTGTGGTGGTGCTCAGCGGAGAACCGGGTGCCGGCAAGACCAGTCTGTCGATCGGCGCGGCGCACCAGGTGCGGTCGGTGTTCCCGGACGGACAGCTGTTCGTGCCACTGTCCGGAGTGGACTCTCCGAGGGACACCGGCGCGGTGCTGGCGGACCTGCTGCGTGGCCTCGGGGTCAACGGTCCGGCGGTCCCGGACGATCTGCAGGCCAGGGCGGCGACGTACCGGGGGATGCTGACCGACCGCAAGGTCCTGGTGGTGCTGGACGACGCGGCCGATCCGGCACAGGTGCGGCCGTTGCTGCCGGGCACGCCCGGCTGCGCGGTGTTGATCACGAGTCGTAAGCGGCTGAGTGGTCTCGCCGGGGCGAGCCGGCTCACGGTCGGGCCGTTGACGGGCGACGAGGCGCTCCGCTTGCTTGAGCGGCTCGTGGGGCGGGCACGGGTTTCCGCCGAGCGGGCGGACGCGGTGCGGATTGCCGACGCGTGCGGGAATCTGCCGTTGGCGTTGCGCATCGCCGGGACGAGGCTGGCGTTGCGGCCGAACCTTCGGCTGGGGTTGCTGGCCGATCGGTTGGAGGACGAGGGAAGGAGGCTGGACGAGCTCGAAGTCAGCGATCTTCAGGTACGGGCGAGCCTGACGCTCAGCTATGCCGCGCTGGAGAAGACGTCACAGGTCGCGTTGCGACGGCTGGGTCTGATCAACACGGTCGACCTGCCGGAATGGCGGATCACGACGTTGCTCGACACCCATCCTGCCGAAGGTGTCGTCGAGGACTTGGTCGAATCCGGGTTGCTGGAACCGACCGGTACCGACGAGACCGGCGAGCCGCGCTACCGGTTGCATGACCTGGTGCGGGTGTTCGCGCTCGAGCGGGCGCGGGTGGAGGACAGCGCGCGGGATCGGTACACGGGTGCGCGGACGATCATCGACGCGATCATCGGCATCGCGGATGTCGCAGCGCGCAAGTTGCCGTGGACAATTCCCTTGCCACGACTGCACGGTCCAATCCCGACGCAGCCTTTGGCGCCTGAATTGGTCGAGCGGCTCACAGCCAACCCCGAGGCATGGTTTGCTGCGGAGCGGGCAAACCTGCTCAACGGCATCCCGAAGATGACCGCGCTCGGCTGGCACACCGACTCGATTCTGTTGATGGACCGGCTTTCGGTGTACCTGTGGGCCCAGGGGCTGTACGCGGACATGCGTGTGGCGTACCAGAGCATCGCTGACGCCGCGGACAAACAGAATCCACGCGTCGCCGCCCGCGCGAGGTCAGTACTCGCGTTGCTGTGGCATGCCCGCGGGCAGTATGAGAAGGCCGTCGGCGAATACCGGACCTGCGCGGACGAACTGGCCGAGCTGGGTGAGGACGAAGCGCTTGCGTGGGTGCGGACCAACTTGGCGGCTTGTCTGATCGCGGTCGGCAAGTCGGACGAGTCGATCGATCTGACCACGGCGGCCTGGCAGGAACTGCGCGATGACGCGTTCGCCGGTGGTTCCGTGCTGCGTACCCAGATCGCGGCGCTCAACCGGTTGGGGCGCACCGAGGAATCCGCGCGGTTCGAGGCCGAGGCGCTCGATCTGGCCAAGAACTTCGGCGAGCCAAGACAACTGGCGATGGCGTTGCACGACATGGCCTGGGGCTCCGTGTTGGGCGAAGGGAATCTGGAGAAGGCGCACGAACTCGCCGAAGAGGCCATCGCCTTGCTGCGGTCGGTCGGTTCACGGTCATCGCTTGCCAAGGCCTTGCGGACGATGGGCGCTGTGCTGGCTGGATTGGGAAAGCGTGAGGAATCCGTTCGGGCGTTCCGGGAAGCTCGCGACATCGCGCGTGAACTCAATGAGCGGCCAAGGGAACTGTCCTGCACCAGGGCCATCGCGGCGGCTTGGATCGGTGACGGCCGTGCCGGCGAAGCGATCACCGTGCTCAGCGAATGCCTTGACACATACCGGGAAATGGGAAGTACTTCGGCGACCACGATCACACTGAACCTGTTGGCCGCCGCGTACGACTCGCAGAACGATGTTGTCGCGGCCAAGCAGGCCCGCGCCGAGGCCGATCGGCTCGGCGACCCCCGGGACACCAACACCGCCACTCTGCTGAAACTGCTGCTGAATCTCACCTTTGCGACACCTTAGGGCCGGACGCACCCCTAGCCCGTCCGACCCTCCCCCGGTGTCTACCCATCAGGCCTGCTGCTTGAGCGCCTTGGCGTAGCGGCCGTTCGGTGACAGCCACATCAGTGGAATGCACGCGATCGCACCGAGTGCGGCGAGCCAGCTGCTGATGGACATGATCGTGGTGGCGGCTTCGGAGTCGAGGCCGACGATGCCGCCGAACAGAAGCGTGAATGCCGCGGCGATCGTGGCCAGCACCCGCACCGCGGTGGACGCCTTGCCCATCAGCAGACCGAACAGCAGCAGCAGGGCGCCCGGCACGATCAGCAGGTACGCACGGACCTCAAGAGTCCCCTGCGCGACCGTGGTCGCGGCTTCCAGGAACGAGCCGCCCTCAGCGAGGATCGCCTCAACGCTTTCCCCTGTCACTATCGACACTGCCTTGGCGCCGATTTCCCTGGCCAGCTCAACGCCACCGGCCAGCGTGATCACGCCATAGGCCACAGCGGACAGTCCCGCAAGGACCGTCACGACCACCGCGGCCCACAGAGTCCCCGGCTTGGTCGGCGCGGCCGCCATGGGGTATCCGGCGTGCTGACCGGTGGGAGTAGTCGGATATGTGCTCACGTTCCTCAGTGCTCCTTGATCTGCGGGAGTGGGTGACAAAGTCGGGATCACCCAGGCGCAGCACATTAAGAACACCGGCCACACGGAACGAACACGGCCGTTGCACAGTTATTGCAGTCCGGTCAATGCTCCTCGGCCGCGATCAGCTCACACGGCACGGACATCACGATCACTGTCGGCCCGCCGATCGGACTGCTCACCACCAGTGTGCCGTCGAACGCGGAGAGGCGCCGCTCGATTCCACGCAATCCTGTGCCACCGCTCGCGTCGGCGCCACCGCGACCGTCATCACCCACGAGCACAGTCAGCTTGCCGTCGTCGTAGGTCAGGCGAATCCAGGCTTTGCTTGCCGACGCGTGCTTGGCAACGTTGGTCAGTGTTTCCGCGACCGCGAAGTACGCGGCCGACTCGACCGGTGCGGACAACCGTCCCGGAATGTCGATCTCCACATCGGTTTTCAGCGGATTGGCCAGCACAAGCGCTTGGATCGCGCCGTCCAGTCCCCGGTCGGCGAGAACCGGCGGATGGATTCCGCGCACGAGGTCACGCAACTCCGCCAATGCCTGAGAACTGGCCGCCCGGGCTTCGGCGAGCAGTTCCCGAGCCGCCGCCGGGTCGCGAGCCACCGTTTCCTCAGCCATACCAAGGCTCATACCCAGCGCCACCAAACGGGCCTGCGCGCCGTCGTGCAAATCGCGCTCAATTCGCCGGAGCTCAGCTGCTTGCGTATCGACGGTGTCAGCGCGTGACACGGTCAGTTGCTGAACACGGTTGGCCAACCGCGCTGCCTCGGTGGGCGCAAGCAATGACGCAGTCAGCCACGCCTGCGCTCGCATCAGGTATGGCGACGCGTGGTACCAGATGACCACGTATAGCACGCCAACCGGGACACCGACGAAGATCGCCGACGCGGTGGAGTTCACCGAAAGGAAGCCCAGCAGGTTGACGTCGGCATCGGCGGGCAGCGCCCACCACCACGTCGCCAGCGTGATGTGCCCGATTCCACCGACCAGCAGGGCGAAGTTCGTGATCGCCAACGCCGAACCCGCGGCCGACTCGACGAACAACCACGCGATGTCACGCCAAGTCGCCGGATCGCCGATGATGTCGAGCACCCGCCGGTACATGCCGTGCCCGGGGACGCGGGCACGGTACGGCCGCTCGATTTCCGTGCCGAGGATCCATCCGGCCTGCTGGCGGTGCACGTTGGTGAACGCCCGTAGCACCGCGACCACGCCCAAGGTCAAGGGGAAGCCGATCCAGACGAAGGTCAGCCCGATCGAGGTGAGCATGAGGGCCAGCAGCACGTTCAGCGGGACCATCATGCCGATCAACGCCAGGCTCCAGCCGAACAGCTGAAGCCTGGTGGGCGCCGGACGTGGTGAACTCATGCGTCCATTCTGGTATGCGAACGGCCGCTAGCCAGTGGACTTAGACCTACTCATTCGAGGGGCGTTACCACCGCCAGCACGGCACCGAGGTCAACCTGCTGACCTGCGGCAACCGGCAGCGAACTGAGGGTGCCCGCAGCCGGAGCGGTGATCTTGTGCTCCATCTTCATGGCCTCGAGCCACAGCAACGGCTGCCCCTGTTCGACCTGGTCACCCGCGGAAACCGCGACCCGGACCACCGTCCCCGGCATGGGCGCCAGCAGCGACCCGGGAGCAGCCTGGGTCGACGGATCGGTGAATCGCGGCACAGGCGTCAACGTGACCGGACCCAATGCCGAGTCGACGCAGACCACATCCGGATACACCGCGGCCCGGAACGCACGCCGCACCCCTGCCAGCTCCAGCACCACCGCATCCGGCTCGGCACTGAGCAGCCGCAGGTCCGGGTAGCCGTCGGCAACCAGGCCAGCGCGAGTGTGCCGGTACGTGACCTCGATATCGCCGGACGCGGTGCTGTACACCTTCCGCTGCGGCTGCGATGGCACATTCCGCCATCCACTCGGCACATCCATGGAACGGCGCGCCGCGGCGTCCGCCAACGCAGCCGCGAGGGCACTGACCGCCTCGGCGTCCTTGTCCGCAAGCGGCTCAGCGAGGACAGCGAGCCCGTGCCGATCGAGAAACGCAGTGTCGGTATTGCCAGCGAGAAACTCGGGATGCCGCAACACGCGAACAAGCAGGTCCCGGTTGGTCGTCAGCCCATGAATCTCCGCCCGTGCCAGCGCCCCGGCCAACCCGAGCGCGGCCTCGTCCCGAGTGGGAGCGAACGAGATCACCTTGGCCAGCATCGGGTCGTAGAAGACGCTGACCGTCGAACCGTCCTGCACGCCGCTGTCCAGCCGAAGCCCAGGTTCACCCGGCACGGTGAATTCGGACGTCACGCCCGGCACAGCCAACCGGTGCACCACACCGCTCTGCGGCCGCCAGTCCTGCGCGGGATCCTCGGCATACAGCCGAACCTCGATCGCATGCCCTCGCACCGGCGACAACCCAGAACTGTCGTACCCCTGCGGTAGCGTTGAAATCAGGGGTTCCCCCGGGGGAATTGTTGTTGCGGAAGAGCTTGCGCCCGAGGCGTTCGACGCGAGCTGCCCAGAACTGTCAGACCCCTGCGGTAGCGTTGAATCAAGGGGGTCCCCCTGGCGAATTCCTGGTGCGGGGAAGGCTGCCGTTGGGGGTGCGATGCTGCGCAGGTGGGCGCCTTGGGCGATCAGGATTTGCAGGCGGACCAGGTCGACACCGGTCGTGCACTCGGTTACGGGGTGCTCGACTTGCAGGCGGGTGTTCATTTCCAGGAAGTAGAAGCGGCCCTGGTCGTCAGCGAGGAACTCGACTGTGCCGGCGCCGGTGTACGAGATCGCGCTGGCGGCGGCGCGGGCGGCGGCGAAGAGCCGGGAGCGCATTCCTGGTGTGCGTTCGACCAGCGGGGATGGGGCTTCTTCGATGACTTTCTGGTGCCTGCGCTGGATTGAGCATTCGCGTTCGCCGACTGGCCAGATTTCTCCGTGTTGGTCGGCCATGATCTGGACTTCGATGTGGCGCCCTGTCTCCAGGTATGGCTCGCAGAACACCGTTGGGTCGCCGAACGCTGACGCCGCTTCGGATCGGGCTGCTTCCAGCTCTCCGGGCAAGTCCTCCAGGGTACGGACGATTCGCATGCCTCGTCCGCCACCGCCTGCCGAGGCCTTGATCAGCACTGGCAGGTCGGACTCCGCAACATTGTCTACTTCGGACAGGATTGGGACGCCTGCGGCCGCCATCAGTTCCTTGGCCGCGATCTTCGAACCCATCTGGTCGATCGCTTCCGGCGATGGACCAATCCAGGTCAGGCCGGCCGCGATCACCTCGCGGGCGAAGTCCGCGTTCTCCGACAGGAAGCCGTATCCCGGATGGATCGCGTCAGCGCCTGCTCTCACAGCCGCTTCGATGATCAGGGAACCGCGCAGGTATGTCTCCGCTGGTGAGTTGCCTGGGAGGCGGACCGCTGCGTCGGCCTCGTGCACGTGTGGCGCTGCGGCGTCCGCGTCTGAATAGACCGCGACACAACCGATGCCGAGGGTCCGGCAGGTACGGAACACCCGCCGGGCGATCTCGCCACGGTTGGCGACCAGAACACTCGTGATCATCGCTCTCACATCCGGAAGACGCCGAAGCCGTCCGCACCGGCCACTGGCGTCGTGTGGATGGCGGACAGGCAAATTCCAAGGACAGTGCGGGTGTCGCGCGGGTCGATCACGCCGTCGTCGTACAACCTGCCGGACAGGAACATCGGCAGCGACTCGGCTTCGATCTGCGCCTCGACCATCGCGCGCATGGCCGCGTCGTTGTCCTCGTTGTACTCCTCGCCACGGGCCAGCGTCGCGGCTCTGGCCACAATGGACAACACACCGGCGAGCTGCTGTGGGCCCATCACCGCCGACTTCGCGCTGGGCCAGGCGAACAGGAACCTTGGGTCGTACGCGCGACCACACATCCCGTAGTGCCCGGCACCATAGGACGCACCCATCAGGATCGAGATGTGCGGCACTTTCGAGTTGGACACCGCGTTGATCATCATCGAACCGTGCTTGATGATCCCGCCCTGCTCGAAGTCCTTGCCGACCATGTATCCCGTGGTGTTGTGCAGGAAGATCAGCGGTGTGTCGGTCTGGTTGGCCAGCTGGATGAACTGTGCGGCCTTCTGCGACTCCTCGCTGAACAACACGCCCTGGGCGTTGGCCAGGATGCCGACCGGGTAACCGTGCACCGAGGCCCAGCCAGTCACCAGGCTGGCGCCGTACAACGGTTTGAACTCGTCGAAGTCCGAGCCGTCGACCACGCGGGCGATGACGTCACGCGGGTCGAAGGGGATCTTGAGGTCGCCGGGCACGATGCCCAGCAGGTCTTCTTCGTCGTAGCGAGGAGGAGTGAACGGACGAGGCGTCGCGCCGCGTTTCTTCCAGTTCAGGCGCGCCACGATCCGCCTGCCGATGCGGATCGCGTCCTGCTCGTCCACGGCGAAGTAGTCGGCGAGACCGGACTTGCGGGCGTGCATCTCCGCGCCGCCGAGGGATTCGTCGTCCGATTCCTCACCGGTGGCCATCTTCACCAGCGGCGGGCCGCCGAGGAAGACCTTGGACTGCCCCTTCACCATCACCACGTGGTCGGACATACCCGGCACGTACGCGCCGCCGGCCGTGGCATTGCCGAACACCAAAGCGATCGTGGGGATGCCCGCCGCGGAAAGCCTGGTGAGATCACGGAACAGCCGACCGCCTGGGATGAAGATTTCCTTCTGTGACGGCAGATCCGCGCCACCCGACTCACCGAGGTTGATCAGCGGCAGCCGGTTCTCCAACGCGATGTCCATGGCACGGAACGTCTTCTTGACCGTCCACGGATTGCTTGACCCGCCTCGCACGGTCGGGTCACTTGCCATGATCATGCATTCGACGCCCTCGACCACGCCGATCCCGGTGACGACGCTCGCGCCGACGGTGTAGTCGCTGCCCCACGCGGCGAGCGGAGACAGCTCGAGGAATGCCGAGTCCGGGTCGATGAGCAGCTCGATCCTTTCCCTGGCGAGGAGTTTGCCGCGCTTACGGTGCCGGTCGACGTACTTCTGCCCGCCACCGGCGATCGCCTTGGCGTACTCGGCGTCCAGCTCGGCGAGCTTGCCGAGCATCGAGTCACGGTTCGCCGCGTACTCCGCCGACGCCGTGTCCAGTGTGGACGGCAACGTCGTCACAGCAGTACCTCCGGGATGTCCATGTACCGCGCTCGCAGCCATTCGCCGAGCGCCTTGCCCTGTGGGTCGAACCGGGCCTGCGAGGCGACACCGTCGCCGAGAATGCCCGTGACCACGAAGTTCACCGCTTTCAGATTGTCGAACACGTGCCGGGTCACCGGCAGCGAAGCGGTTTCCGGCAGGAGCCTGCGGAACTCGTCGACGGTCAGCGCGTGCACCAGCCAACGCCATGCCTCGTCGGTACGAACCCAGACGCCGACGTTCGCGTCGCCGCCTTTGTCGCCGCTGCGCGCACCCGCGATCGTGCCCAGCGGAACTCGTTTCGTCGACCCAGTCAACGGTTCGGGCAAAGCGGGCTCGGCGACTTCGGCGAGTTCCCAGGTCTCAGCCGCAGGAGGAATGGGGATCGAGTTGCCGTCCACAATGGCCACATGTTCGACGAGTTTGGCGTCCACGTAACCAGGTTTGAACAACCCGTACGGTGACGCGTCGCCGGGTGGCGCGGTGACGTGGAAGCCCGGGTAGCTGGCCAGAGCGATTTCGACGGCGGCGTTGGAGAATGCCCGTCCGACGACCTTCGGATCGGCGTCCTTGACGGCACATCGCAAAAGCGCGCTGGCCTCTTCCTCGCCTGCCGCGTCCGTGTGGTCTGTCCGGGCCAGCGTCCATTTGACCTCGGCCGGCGGCTTGGCGAACGTCAACTGCTGTTTGACCAGTTCTGCCTTGGCCTCGATGTCCAGTCCGGTAAGGACGAAGACCATCTCGTTGCGGAAGCCGCCGAGGGTGTTCAGCGAGACCTTCAACGAAGGCGGTGGCGGTTCGCCACGCACGCCGCTGATCCGCACGCGATCGGCGTCCTCTTGGGACAGTTCGATCGTGTCGAAGCGGGCAGTGACGTCCGGTCCCGCATATCGCGCGCCGGAGATCTCGTAAAGCAGTTGGGCCGTCACGGTTCCCACGGTCACAGCGCCACCGGTGCCGTCATGCTTGGTGATCACGCTGCTGCCGTCGGCGTGAATCTCCGCGATCGGGAATCCGGGATGACGGAGGTCGTGTTCCTGGAAGAACGAATAGTTGCCGCCGGTGGCCTGGGCGCCGCACTCGATCACGTGCCCGGCGGCCACCGCGCCGGCCAGCTGGTCGTAATCCGTTGGCTGCCAGCCGAAAGCGGCGATCGCCGGGCCAACGATCACCGACGCGTCGGTCACCCGGCCGGTCACCACGACGTCGGCGCCGGCCTTGAGGCACTCGGCGATGCCGAACGCGCCGAGATAAGCGTTGGCAGTCAACGGTTCGCCAAGCCCGAGCTCGGCCGCACGACCGATCAGGTCGTCACCTTCGACATGCGCGACACGCACGTCCAGCCCGAGTTTCGTAGCCAGCTCGCGCAACGCGTCGGCGAGGCCGGACGGGTTCAGCCCGCCGGCGTTCGCGACGATCTTCACGCCGCGTTCGACGGCCAGACCGAGGTTCTCCTCCATCTGCCGCAGGAACGTCTTGGCGTACCCGAACTTGGGATCCTTCATCCGGTCCCGGCCGAGGATGAGCATGGTCAGCTCGGCCAGGTAGTCGCCGGTGAGGACGTCGAGCGGCCCACCGGTGAGCATCTCGCACACCGCGCCGAACCGGTCGCCATAGAACCCGGACGCGTTGCCGATCCTGATCGCCGACATACCGTCAGCATGCCAGCCGGCCCCAAAACAAGCAAGCGTGCTTGTTTTATTCGCCTGCCCGCACCAGGGCCGTGCCGATAGGCCAGCGCGACGACCTCCCGTTCCCGGGTGGTGAGCTGCGCGAAGACGTCGTGGTTCACCGACCCGCCCGGCCGGGCCGCACGGGCGATCAACCGGCGGGTGATCCCCGATGACAGCAGCTCCTCGCCGCCGGCCACCGCCCCGGACGCCGTGCAGGAGCTGCGCCGGGTCGGTGTTCTTGAGCGGGAACCCGCTCGCGCCGGCTGCAGGGCCCCGGTGGTCCCACCTCCAGCAGGCTGGTGGCCAGGACCAGGGCGATCACCCCGCCCCAACGCGATATCGGCCGCTCGTGGCCTGGCACCCGGACTGGACGTACCAGGTTGGCAAGGCCCGGTTTGCCGACGTCACGGGAATCGACGAGGTAGTGGTCGCCGGGCGTCACTCGCAACGTGACCGAGGCCGGGACTGCCAACCCGCGTATACCGTGCCAAACGCGGCGACCGGGTGGCGATGGCCGTGACCAACGCGCTCAACGAGGCCAGCACCCTACACAGGCACGGGATGCGGCTGCCTGCTGTGATGGATGGCGGTCCGCATCAGATGATCCAGCCGGGACCGATGTGGAGTCCTGAATGGACAGTAGGTCAGCCTGCGGCGACGACTTGGTACCACCCGAATCCTCAAGCATGAGGACCAAGGAATGATGGGGCGGTTCGTGATCGTCGAGCCCGGCACCGAAGGCAGCACGCCGCGCACACTGCACCTGACCAGCCACGGCCACTAGGAAGGCTGACGGCCCGGCCCTGGAAGACCTGCGAAAGCTTGGGCGATGTCGAGCCACTTGTCCGCGTCCGGGCCGGTGGCGACCAAGGCCGTGTCCGCGCGATGCCTGCGTTGAGTCGCGACGAGGCACATGTCCAGCGCTGGGCCGGTGACCGACTGGGCCGCATCCGAAGGACCCCACGTCCACGTTGAACCATCAGGCGCGGTCAATGCCACGTGGAAAGGCTCCGCGGGCGGAGTGAGGTTGTGGACCTGGAAAGCGAAATCCCTGGTGCGCACCGAAATGTGAGCAACGTGCCGGAGCCGCGTTGTGGGCTGGCGGGAGATGCCGAGGGCGTCCGCGATGTCCAGGCCGTGGGCCCAGGTTTCCATGATGCGGGCGGTGGCCATGGACATCGGGCTCATCGGTGGGCCGAACCATGGGAGCTTCACGCCCGCGGTCACTCCGCCCAACGCCGTCGCCAGGGCAACGCGTCCGGTGCGCCAGCGGGTGAGCAGTTCGGCGGGCGGGATCAGCGCGAGGGTTTCGGCGCCTTCGTCGACGAAGCCGGTCGGGTTCTTCCACGCCTCGGTGACCACCTCCTGGAAGGCGGCGGCGTCGGTCGCGGCCAGGATGCTGGCGTCGTCAGTCCAGGCGAGGTGGGCGATCTGGTGCGCGATGGTCCACCCGGCCGCTGGGGTCATGGTGGTCCACGCCTCCGACGGCAGCGACGCCACCATCGCGTCGAGGGACTCCCCCTCGGCCAACAGGTCGTCAAGCACCCCGCGAAGTTCCGACATGCCGGTCACTCTAACCCTGTCCTGGTTGGACCAGCCCCGATTCGTAGGCGAGCACGATGGCCTGGGCACGGTCGCGCAGGCGGAGTTTCCCCAGGATACGACCCACATGTGTCTTCACCGTCTGCTCGGACAGGACGAACTCTCCGGCAATTTCCGCGTTCGACATGCCTCGGGCGATCAGGCGGAGCACTTCGACCTCGCGTTCGGTCAGGCGGGACAGCTCCGCCGGGCGTGCACGTGGGGCGGGATTGGCTTTCACCAGGTCGGCGATCAGCCGACGGGTCACGGCCGGTGCGAGCAGTGCGTCACCGGCGGCGACGACTCGCACGGCGTTGATCAGGTCGGCGGAGGGCGCGTCTTTCAGCAGGAACCCGCTGGCGCCTGCGCGCAACGCGTCGTAAACGTATTCGTCCAGGTGAAACGTGGTCAGGACCACCACTCGGTAAGGAGCCGGATCCGCCAAGAGCCTCCTGGTCGCCTCCAGACCGTCCATTGTGGGCATACGGATGTCCATCAGCACCACGTCCGGCGCGGCCGCGGGGATCGACGCGACAGCTTCAGCACCGTCACCCGCCGTCCCGACGACCGTGATGTCCGGTTGTGCGCCGAGCACAGCCGCGAAACTCTCCCTGACCATCGCCTGGTCGTCGACCACGAACACCTTGATCATCGGGGCAGCTTCGCCCATACCCGGAATCCCCCGTCCGCACGACGTCCGGCCGCGCATTCGCCACCTACCAAACTCACCCGTTCCTTGATCCCCGCAAGCCCGTTGCCTTCAACGGCTTCCACCACATGCCCGGAGGGTCCATTCTCGACAGACAGCTCAATGCTGTCCTCCGCCGACCGCACACACACCGAGATCGGTGTTCCAGGGCTGTGCCTCATCGCGTTGCTCAACGACTCCTGCACGATCCGGTACGCCGCCAGCCCAGCCATCGCGGACACCCCAGGAATCGGCGGCAGCTCAACGGTGACCGAAGCACCGGAGGCAATCGCTGACCGCACGAGTTCAGGAATATCGTCGATGGTGGGTTGTGGCAAGTGTTCCGCCTCGCCGTCATCCTCTCGCAGCACTCCGATCAGTCTGCGTGCGTCGGTCAACGCCTCGCGTGCCGCATCGCCCAAAGCAGAGAATTCCTCCTGGATTTCCGGTGTCACGCCGGAAAGGCGGTACCGCGCGCTGTCGGTCCGTACCGCGATCATCGACAGGTGGTGCCCGATCACGTCGTGCAGTTCCCGCGCGATCTTGGTGCGCTGCCGCAGATGTGCCCGCTTTTGCCTTTCATGCTCGGATTCCAGTCTCGCGAAGCGGCTGTCGTTCAGGATGTATCCGGCGATGACCGCGCCGATCACGCCGGCGATCGGTCCGGCCATGATGTCGGCTCCGTATCCCACACCGACGATCACAGTCGCCACCGCCATCGCGCCAAAGGCCAGCAGAGCAACGCCCACCATCCGCTCTTTCGGCGCCCGGGCAATGCCCAAAGCCACCACGGGCGCCAGCGGAATCAGATGCGCGTCCAACGGCCAGCGGCGCGCATAACCGAGTGGATAGGGAAGCTCCTTGGCGTAGATCGCCGCGACGATGGTCGCGACAAAGGCAAGTCGCACCGCGGTCAACGGGAAATGCCTGGCCAGCAGCACCGCGGCGCCCTCCGGTGCCGCCACAAGAACACCGACCAGCGAATTGCCGCCGTTGGCCGCAGCGAACAAAAGAAAAGCGCTGCTCGTCCACATCGCCATGCTGCCCAGCAGCAGGGACCAGCCCAGCCACGCCGGCCCCCGCCACCAGCCAATCGGCGGGCCGAACTCGCGATCGCGGCCGGTCACCAGTGCCCAGACGATCCCCATACCCCGACGCTAGCCAACTTCGCCCGCACGCGGATATCAGGGAAATCCCCGTAGCTCCCCAGGGGTATGTCCAAGACACCGCCATGGCGGGACGACGAACACCGAATCGCCCCGACACGCTGAAACCATGAACGAGCGAATGACCCGACTGATGGCCGGTTCCGCGCTGCTCTGGATGATCGTCGGTCTGTGTGTCGCGATATACCTCGAAATCGTCTACGCCGGCACGGTCCACCAGACCTTCAGTGAGTACGTCTACACAGGTCAAGGGGCACGTCTCGCCGGGGTGGCGATGCTGGCGGTCGGTTTCTCGTCACTGGCCGCGGCCGGTGCGCTGTGGTCGGCCGGTGGGCCGAAATCGGCGTACTGGCTGATCCTGGTGTGGGGCATCGGACTGGCCGTACTCGCGATCTTCCCGCAGGAACCGGCCGATCAAGCGCTGACCTGGCACGGCGCCATCCACCGATATGCCGCGCTGGCCGGGTTGATCACGTTGCCGTGGGCCGGTTTGTTGTTGTCACGCCAATGGCCGGTGTTGCGCCCTTTCTCGATCGCGAGTTTCGTCATGCTCGCGCTGTTCGTGGCCACGTTCGTCGTTCCGGGATGGCGCGACTACAGCGGTATCACCGAGCGGTTCGTGCTCGGCGCCAATCTCGGCATCATCGGCGTGCTGATCAAACGGCTGTCCGCTGTTCCGGTCGAAGCTGTTCGAACAGGGCAGCCATCCTGAGCACGCCGAGGTCGTCGAACCGGCGTCCGGTGATCTGCAGGCCGATCGGCAGCCCAGCCGCGGTGTACCCGCAGTTGATCGACAGCGAGGGCTGCCCCGACATGTTGAACGGCACGGTGAACCCGATGTGCTCGAACGGCTTGGCCGGATCGTTCACCGGCGATGCCCATTCGGCCGGGAACGCGGACGTAGGCGACACCGGCGACAGCACGAAGTCGTACCGCGAAGTCGCTTGCAACGCGGCCACACTCATCCGGTCGATCTGTGAGAACCCCCGATACACATCCACACCAGACGAATCTCCACCAGCTCGCGCCCATTCGACAATGTACGGCAGCACCCGTCCGAACCGGTCTCCTGGCAACGTCGACAGGTCCGACCACAACCGGGTCCGCCAGAACAGGTCCAGGCCGTCGAGCATTTCCCGTGTGACAAAGGGGTCCATAGGTTCGACTGTCACACCGGCGTTCTCGAACAACCGGGCGGCTTCGTCGACCGCTGTCCGGATCTCAGGCTCGACGTCCAGCCCAACGCCTGCCTCAAGATGCAGTCCGACCCGCACACCCACAGGGTCGAAACTCAAGGACCGCCACTCGATATCGCTGTACGGCAAGCACATGTGGTCTCGTTCGTCGGCCTGCGACAACACTTTCATCAGCAGCGCCGCGTCCGCGACGGTCCTGGTCATCGGCCCGATGACCCGTCCGATGTACGGCGGATCCACCGGCACGCGACCGAACGAGGGCTTCAACCCGACCAAACCGCAGAACGCCGCGGGCAGCCGGATCGATCCACCGATGTCGGTGCCCAAGTGCAACGGCCCGTACCCGGCGGCACCCGCCGCACCGGCTCCCGCACTCGATCCACCCGGAGTTCGCGAAGTGTCCCAAGGATTTCGGGACGTCTCATGGAAGCTGGACAGGCCCGACGTAAGCATGCCGTAGTCCGGCATCGTGGTCTTGCCAAGGAAAACGGCACCTGCCTCGCGCAACCGTGCCGCAGCCGGGGCATCCTCGGCAGCGGGAACAAGCTCGGTCGCAGCAGTGCCCAGGGGAACGGCAGTGCCCTGGGTGGCGATGTTCTCCTTGATCGTCACCGGCACGCCGTCCAACGTCCCTTGTGGACTCCCGGATCGCCAGCGCTGTTCGGACTCGCGCGCTGCCGCAAGGACGCCCTCAGGATCGTGCGTGTAGAAGGCCTTCAGCGAAGGTTCGAGTGACGCGATCCGGGCAAGGACCGCTTCGGCCACCTCGACCGGTGACAGGCCGCCGCGGTACTCGGCGAGCAGGTCGACCGCGGTCAGGTCAGCGAGGTCTGTCATGGCACTCCCCTTCACGCAGGCGGGTTGAAACGTCCGTCGACCGCGGTCCAGCCGCCGTCGACCGCGATCACGGCGCCGGTCACGAAACTGGCGGCGTCCGAAGCCAGATACACCACGGCACCGGCCATTTCCGATGGCTTGGCCCATCGGCCGAGCGCACCCTTGTCGGCGTACGCCTGGTACCAGGCGGGATCGGACTTGATCTGCGCGGTCAACGGGGTTTCCACGACACCGGGCGCGATCGCGTTCACCCGGACACCGGACGGGCCGAATTCGGCCGCGGCGGTCCGGAACAGTTGCACCAACCCGGCTTTGGTTGCCGCGTAGACACTTTGGCCTGGTTCGACGGTGGTGCCACGGATCGACGAGAAGCCGATGATGCTGCCACGGCCGCGTTCCACCATGCGTGCACCGAAGGCCCGCACCACATCGAAGGTGGCGCCAAGGTTCAACGCGACGACCCGGTCGAACTCGTCCCTGGTGTAGTCAAGCAACCGCTTGCGCACGTTCATCGCGGCCGTCAGGACCACGACATCCACTTCTCCCAAAGCAGTCGCGGCCTCAGCGACCGCTTCCGAATCGAGGATGTTGATCTCGTACGCATCCGCGTCGATCATCGACGCCGTTTCCTGCGCGGCGACGAAATTCAAGTCGGCACAGACCACCGAGGCGCCATGAGCAGCGAGAGCAAGCGCGGACTCGCGGCCGATTCCGCTTCCCGAACCGATGACAACGGCCTTGCGACCGTCCAACCTGAACAGTGTGGTGTAGTCGCTCATGCCGGACGGATCACCGCCATCCTCGTCACGGTCAGCTCTTCTATGGCAAACCTGGGGCCTTCACGGCCGATTCCGGAGTCCTTCACGCCGCCGTACGGCATGGTGTCCGAGCGGAAGCCGGGGACCTCGTTGACGACGACCGTTCCGACCTCCAACGTGTCGATCGCCTTGTGGGCGGTGGCGAGCGACCGCGTGAACACCGACGCGTTCAACCCGTACCGCGAGTCGTTCACCACGTCGAACGCCTCCTCCACAGTGGACACTGTGCGCAGGCACACCACCGGGCCGAAGATCTCGTCGTTCCAGCAAGACGCATCCGCGGGGACCTCGGCCAGCACCGTCGGCTTGATCACTCCGCCGTCCACTCCACCGCCGCTGACCAGCCGCGCGCCCACGGAGACCGCCGATTCGATCCACGCAAGGACCCGCTTGGTCGATCGTTCGTCGATCAAGGCGGACACCCGTGTCTTCGCGTCCCGAGGGTCGCCGGTCACGACTTCGCCGAGTCGATCCTTCAGCCGTATGGCGAAGTCGTCGGAAACCAACTCATGCACGATCAACCGCTGAACCGAGATACAAGCCTGGCCTGAGGCGTAGAACCCGCCGCGCAGCGCGGCATCCACGGCCGCGTCCAGGTCAGCGTCGTCCGCGACGACCATGGCCGCGTTCGATCCGAGCTCAAGCAAAGTCTTGGTCGGTGCGGCGTCCCTGGCGATCTGGTGCCCGACCGCGGACGACCCGGTGAACGACACCGCGCCGACCCGGCGATCCGTGACCAGCGTCGACCCGACCTCTACGTCCCCGGTCACCAACTGAACCATCGAGGCCGGCGCCCCGGCCTCGAGAGCTGCCTTGCGGAACAGATCGACCAGCCACAGCGTCGCCAACGGCGTCGCGGGCGCGGGCTTGCACACAACCGGACATCCAGCGGCCACAGCAGGAGCAATCTTGTGTGACGCCAACAGCAACGGGTAGTTGAAGCCTGCGATCCCCACGACGACACCGATCGGGCGCCTGGTCCAGTACCCGACCATCCCGTCCCCGGACGGCAACAGGTCCAGCGGCACAGTTTCCCCGTGCAGCCGGGCCACTTCCTCGGCCGACGCCTGCAACGTCACGATCGTCCTGGCGACCTCGACCTTGCAGTCCACCAAGGGTTTTCCGGTCTCGGCGACCAGCAGTTCCTCGAACGCCTCACGCTGAACGGTGATCGCGTCAGCCACCGACGCCAAGATCTGACGGCGCGCACGCGACGACAGCGCGGCAACCTCCTTCTTCACCGCCACGGCCGCGTCGATGGCCTGACCCGCCAGATCAGCTGTGCCGACAGGGGCTTGCGCGACCACACTTCCGTCGTACGGGAAGAGCACCGGGCTGGTGCTGGGCACAGGCACCCACTCGGGCCCGATCGGCAGCCCAGGTGGATACGTCGGCTGGAACATGCTCATCCTTCCTGGAACCTCGCGAGTGCTTTGCGCAACGTCGGTGCGGCGGCGATCAGCTCTCGCGTGTACGGATGCGACGGTTCCTGATAGACCTGGTCGACCTCACCGAGTTCGACGATCTCGCCACGGCGCATCACCGCGACGGTGTCACACACATGCCGGATCACGTGCAGGTCATGCGAAACGAACACCAACGTGAGGTCGTACCGTTCGACCAAATCCCCCAGCAGGTTCAGAATCTGAGCACGCACGGACACATCGAGCGCGCTGACCGGCTCGTCGGCGATCAGCACCTTGGGATGCGGTGCGAGGGCACGGGCGATCGAGATGCGTTGCCGCTGACCGCCGGAGAACTGGTGCGGATAACGGGAAGCCGCGTCCTGCGGCAGACCGACCGCGTCCAGCAGCTCCCGCAGCCGCTCTTCCCGATTGTGGGAACGTTTCAACGGTTCGCAGATGATGTCGCGGACCCGCATCCGAGGATCCAGCGAGCCCATCGGGTCCTGGAAGACGATCTGCAGCTCGTCGCGGAGGAACTTCAGCCTGCGTTCCGGCAGTTCGTCGATTCTGGTGCCACGGAACGAGACCGTGCCGCTGGTCGGCTTGTCCAGTGCGGCCAGCAATCGGATCACAGTGGACTTTCCCGAGCCGGACTCACCGACGATGCCGAACCGTTGGCCGACACCGACGTCGAACGACACACCACGCAGTGCTTCCACTGGCTTGCGACCGAGCCGCCCGCGATACGTCCTGCGCAGGTCACGAACCTCAATCATGGGACACCGTCCAGAGCCTGCCGTCCTGGTCCGTCGACTCAAGGTCGGAGCACGCGAGAAGCTGTTGGGTGTAGCGGTGTTGCGGTGCCGTGAAGACGTCACGAACAAGGCCGGACTCCACGATCTGCCCGTCGTACATGACAAGCACCCGCTCGCACACGGTCGCCACGACGGCCAGGTCGTGGGTGATGAACAGCAGCGCGGATTCCTTCGTGCCCGCCAGGATCAGCTCGAGGATCTGGGCCTGGACCGTCACGTCCAATGCTGTTGTCGGTTCGTCGCAGATCAGCAGGGACGGGTTGTTGGCCAGCGCCATGGCCAGCATCACGCGTTGCCGTTGACCACCGGAAAGCTGGTGTGGATATGCCTTCGCGGCCCGCTGTGGATCCGGCAGCCGGACACGGTCCAGCAGGTCCACCGCGGCCGAACGGGCCGAGCGGCGATCCGGGTGCGTGCGGTGCAGCGTCATGACTTCCGCGACCTGCTTGCCGACCTGCATGGACGGGTTCAGTGCGGTCATCGGCTCCTGGAAGACCATGCTCATGTCCCTGCCGCGCAGCCGGGACAGGTCGCGTTCCGGCATGCCGACGAGCTCCCGATCGTCCAGCCGGATGGAGCCGGACGCGGTCAATTCTTCGGACAGCAGGCCCATCACCGCCGACGCGGTTACGGTCTTTCCCGACCCGGACTCACCGATCAGGCCGACCCGTTCGCCTTTGTCGATCGTGAACGACACGTCCCTGACGAGCTCGGCATCACCTGCCGAGACGTTCAGACCGTCCACTGTGAGCACACTCATCGGCGGCCTGCCAATCGCGGGTCGAGCCGGTCACGCAGGCCGTCACCCAGCAAGTTGAAGCCCAGTACGGCAATCGCGATCGCGACACCGGGCACGAGTGCCAGCCGTGGTTCCACCGCAAGGAGTTCCTGCGACTCCTGCAACATCCGGCCCCATGACGGCGTCGGCGGGCGGGTGCCGAACCCGAGGAACGACAACGCCGCCTCGGCGAGCACAGCGATCGCGAAGGACACCGAGCTCTGCACGATCAACAGGCCCGCGATGTTCGGCAGCACATGCCGTCGCGCGATCGCGAATCGCGACCGGCCTGCCGCCCGCGCCGCGAGCACGTATTCGGTGCTCATCACCTGCAACGTCCCAGACCTGGCGATCCGCGCGAACGACGGCACAGTCGCGATGCCGATCGCGATCATGGCCGTGAGCGTGCTGGCGCCGTACACGGCACCGAACATGATCGCCAGCAGCAGCGCGGGAAACGCGAGCACCAGGTCGTTGACACGCATGACGAACTCGCCGAGCCACCGTGGTCCCATCGCGGCCAGAATGCCAAGCGGTGTACCGATCACGGCCGCGACACCGACGGCGACCACGCCGACGTACAGCGTTGTCCTGGCCCCGACCATGATTTGACTGACCAGATCACGGCCGAACTTGTCGGTTCCCAGCAGGTAGTCACCGGTTGGCCCGAGCAAGCGCACGGCCGCATCGACTCGGGTCGGGTCGTGGGGCGTCCAGATGAACGAGACCACAGCCAGCAACACGACCAAGGCGACGAGCACCGCGCCCACAGTCAGCGTCGGCGTACGGCGTTTGGTGCTGAGAGTCGTCATCAGGACCTCCGCAACCGTGGGTCGATGACCGTGTACAGCAGGTCGACGAGGAAGTTCACCAGCAGGGCCGCGATCACCAGAACCAGCACGATGCCTTGCACAGTCAGCAGGTCACGGGCCGCGACCGAGTCCAGCAGCATGCTTCCCAGTCCTGGCAACACGAACACTCGCTCGACCACGACGGCACCGATCAGCAATGTCGTGAGCTGCAATCCGAGCACGGTCACCACGGGCACGGCCGCGTTGCGCAGTCCGTGCCGAACTAGCGCTTGACCAGGCATCAAACCCTTTGCCCGAGCGGTTCGGAGGTAGTCCTCCCGCAAGGTATCCAGTACGGCGGATCGCACGTACCGCGTCAGCACGGCACCCTGCACCAGACCAAGCGCTAGTGCGGGCAGGATGAGCCCGCGGAGGAACTCGCCGAAGTCCTGGTTCGGTGGCGTCCATCCGCCGGATGGCAGCAACCGCCACTGCACGGCGAAAATCTGCACGAGCAGGATGCCGGCCAGGAACGCGGGCACGGCCACGCCGAGCTGCGAAGCACCGGAAATGACTGTGCCGCTGGCTTTCCGGTGCCGCACGGCGGCGAACGACCCCAACGGCACCGCGATGACCAGAGCGATGATCATCGCCGCGCCGACCAACCACAACGTCACACCGAACCGGTCGGCCAGCTGCGGACCGATCAGCTCACGGGTGACGTACGAACGACCGAAGTCGCCGGTCAGCACGCCGCCGATCCAGTCGAAGTACTGCGTCGCGAGTGGACGGTCGGTGCCGAACTCGGCCCTGGTCCTCTCCAGAAGCTCGGGCGTCGCGTTGATACCCAGCGCGACCTGCGCGGGATCGCCTGGCAGGACTGCCATGAACAGGAACACCGCGATCGAGGCGACGGCGACGCTGACGATGAAGATCGCCGTGCGGCGGGTGATGGCGAGGATCATCGGCGCCCCAGCCCGGTCAGGTCGAAGGATTCGCTGACCTGGTTGCGCGCGAGCCCGGTGACCTTGGTCTTGGCCGCGACCAGGTTGGGGAACAGGAACAACCAGTCAGCCGCCGCGTCATCGGTGATCGTGCGCGCGATCTCTTTCATCGCTTCGATCTGCCGCTGCGGCGTGCCCGTGTCGGCTTGGGTCAACAGTTCCCGCACCTTCGGGCTGTCGTAGCCCCAGTAGTACTTGGGATTGCCGAACGTGACGATGTCGCGGGCCTCGACGTGCTGGATGATCGACATGTCGAAGTCATGGTCGGTGAACACCTGCTTGAGCCATACGGCCGGGAAGTCAAGCGGTTCGATGCTGACGGTCACCCCGACATCGGCCAGTTGTGAGGCCACGACCTGCGCGGAGTTCACCGCGTACGGCAGGTTCGCGACTCTCAGCCTGAGCCTCAGGTTCGGTTGCCCGGCCTCGGCGAGCAACGCCCTGGCCCGCGCCGGATCGTGCGGGTAGACCCCGGTGAGGTCTTCGTACCACGGGTCGGTCGGCGGGACCATACTGCCGATCAAGGTGCCGCGGTTCGCCGCGACCGTTGCCATCACAGCTTTCCGGTCGATCGCGTACGTCAGGGCCTGACGGATTCGCTTGTCGTTCAAGGGCGCTCGTGCGTTGTTGAACGACAGCGTGACTTCGGAGTTCGTGGTGCCTTGCAGGACTGTGAACCGGGTGTCGGACTCGATCTGACCGATCGAGTCGGGTGTGGTGATCGCCGAGATCACGTCGATCCCGTTGCTGAGTAAGGCATTGTTCAACGCGGTCGGGTCACGGAAGTACTTCAGGTACACCGTGGTGTAGGCCGGCCTGCGTCCCCAGTAGGAAGGATTGGCTCGCAGGACGATCGAGTCACCGCGCTTGCGGGTCGCGAAGACGTACGGCCCGGTGCCGACCGGTGTGTTCGCCAGGTCGGCGACTCGGGACGGGCTGAACATCGCGCCGACCCGGGTGGTCATGTCGAACAGCCAGTTGTTGCTCGGCCGTTTCAGGATCACGCGTGCGTGGGTCGGATCGACCACGTCAACCCGGTCGACGACGTCCATCTTGGACTTCAGCGAGATGGTCCACGCGGTCTTCACCCGTTCGATGGAGAATTTCACGTCCTGGGCGGTGAACGGCTGGCCGTTGCTGAAGGTGACGTTCGGGTGCAGCTGGAAGTCGTACGCCTTGCGGTCCTCGCTGACTGTCCACTCGCGAGCCAGCGACGGCACGATTTTGCCGTCCGCGTCCAGTTTCACCAGGCCTTCGTACACGTTGTACAGCAGAGCCTGTGGAATCGCGGCACCATCGGTGCGGGTGAAGTCGAGGTTGGCCGGTTCGGCGGTGAACCCGATCGAGATCGCGTCGGGATCAGCCGGAACCGACACGGAGGACCCGGCCGAACACGCACTTGCCAGCAGCGCGAGGACGACCGTGGCGACGAACATCCGCACCGGCTTCACCTACCTAGTACGCTGGTCTGACCAGTAGACTTGCACTCGCTGCCGCATTGGTCAAGAGGGGCGGTCTGAAGATGTTCGAGCCGGTCAGCCCGGTCAGGGCCTACGAACGTGTGGTCGAGCAGATCGAAGAGGCCGTGTTCACCGGCCGGCTCCGGCCCGGCTCGCGGCTGCCCAGCGAACGCGATCTGATGACCCAGTTCGGTGTGAGCCGCTCGACGGTTCGCGAGGCGCTGCGAGTGCTGCAGAGCAACGGGATGATCCAGTCCCGCGCGGGCGATCCGCGTGGTCCCGAGGTGCTGCCCGCCTCGCCGAAGAGCCTGCAGAAGTCGATGTCCCGGCTGGTCCGCGCCGAGTCGATGTCCCTCGCCGAGCTGCTGCAGTTCCGGATGCTGCTGGAAGGCTCGGCCTATCTCCTGGCCGCGCGGTTACGAACCGACGCCCAGCTCGCGGAGATGGAAGCGGCGCTGCAGTCCATGGCCGAGGCATCGGAGCACGCCGAGTTCAGCGCTGCCGACGTGGCCTTCCACGACGCCGTCGCACGGGCGACGCAGAACACGCTGATCTTGGTGTGCAGCAACGTCGTCCGGGGCGTGGTGCTGGACCTGATCGCCGACCACCTGGCGACCGCGACCGACCGGCAGGCACTGATGCAGGCGTACCTGCAGCACCATTCCGAAGTCCTACAAGCGATCCGTGACCGTGATGGCGCACTGGCCGCACGGTTGGCACGCCAGGCGCTGTACGACTACTACGCCGACAGCGTGCCTTTGGAAGATCGCGCGTTGCTGGAACCGCTCATAGCCAGCCCTTAGCCTCGGCCATCTCGACAGCTTCCGCCCTGGTCCGCGCACCGAGCTTCTGGATCGCCGACGACAGGTGATTGCGCACGGTCCCTGGCGAGAGGTGCAGGCCGCGGGCCATTTCCGCGATCGTGCCGTGGCCGCGTGACGCCGCGAGGATCTCGGTTTCCCGTGGCGTCAACGGACTCGCGCCTTCGCTGAGCGCAGCAAGCGCCAGGCCGGGATCAACGACCTGTTCCCCCGCGGCGACTTTGCGGATCGCCACGGCCAGTTCGGTCACCGGTGCGTCCTTGATCAGGAACCCGGCGACGCCCGCGGCGATCGCGGAGTGCAGGTATCCGGGCCGGCCGAAGGTCGTCAGGATGATCACGCGTGTGCCGGGCGCTCTGGCCCGGAGCAGCCGAGCGGCTTCAAGACCGTCCATGCCGGGCATCTCGATGTCCAGCAGTGCCACATCCGGTTTGAACGCCTCGGCCGCGCCGGCGACCTCGTCACCCCGGCCGAGTTGCACGACCACCTCGAGGTCGGGTTCGAGGTCGAGCAGCGTGGCCATCGCGCCACGGAACATGGTCTGGTCTTCGGCCAGCAACAACTTGATCATGTCGGTACCTGTACTCGGATGGAGAAGCCATTGTCCTTGCCCGGACCCGAATCCATCGAGCCGCCAAGGGCCTGTGCGCGTTCGGCCAGTCCGGCCAAGCCGTTGCCACGGCCGTTCTCGCCTGGCCCAACGCCGTTGTCGACGATCGCGACCTCGGCAGACGAGTCCTCAAGGGACAGTGTGATCGTGCACCGCGTAGCCCGGCTGTGCCGCAACACGTTGGTGACGCCTTCGCGGACGGTCCACGCCAGCGCACCATCCACGGACGCTGGGAGGGACCACGAGTCCGGTGATTCGACGCGGCAATCGATGCCCGCCGACGCGGCCGCTTTGCGTGCCGACGCCAACTCGCCCGCGAGCGTGGGCTGGCGGTAGTTCGTGACGGCTTGCCGCACTTCGGCCAGGGCGCGGCGAACGACCGTGTCGATGTCCGCGAGTTCCTGCTCGGCCTTTTCCGGGTCGGCGGTGACCAGGCGACGGGCGAGTTCGGTCTTCACCGCGATCACCGACAGGCTGTGCCCGACCAGGTCGTGCAGGTCACGGGCGATCCGGTCGCGTTCCTCGGCAACCGCGAGCCGGGCTCGTTCCCGGCGGCTGACCTGCAACTCGATGAACATGTCGGACTGGATCCGCGACTGCCTGGTGAAGAACCCGACCATCAGTCCGACCAGCACCAGCCACCCGACTAGCACCGGCTCCAAGTCGTCGAACCACGCGATCGTGCCGAACGCGGCACTGATCGCCAACAGCCGCGCGGGCAGCCACCGGCCGCCGATCCAGCCCGTCGCGGCGCTGGCCCACACCGAGTTGAACGTCCACTCCCCGCCGCCGAACAGGGCCAAACCCAGACAGAGCACAAGCAGCACGACGTAGGACGGCCAGAACGGCAGCCGGTCCAGCGCCGAGAAGTCGAACGTCAGGCGCATCCCGAGCAGGGCCGTGATGACAGCGGTTGTCACGACGAGGACCGCCTGCCATACCGGTGGCTTGCCGACGAAGTAGAACACCGCCGAGGTCGCCAGCGCCACGTACATCAGCACGTACCGCGACCACTTACGCCGGTTCCACATCGCCCGGACGTGCTCGTCAGGCAGATCCACGTCGACCATTCTCACGCTCGGCGCCACCGCAGCAGTACAGCCACGGCCGCCGCCACCGTCCAGGCACCCAGGTTGACGACTGGCTCTAGCCCGATCGGCTGACTGTTGAGGGCGTCGATACCCAACGTCGTGAGGCTGTACGTCGGCGCGAAGGACCAGAGCGTCTCGCCGCCGATCACGCCGCCGAGGAACATCAACGCGAAGAACGTGATCATCAGCGCGACAATGGCTGTCTTGCCTTTGAACAACATCCCGGCAAAGACTCCGATCAGGACGAACGGCAACGAACCGGCCACGGTCACCGCGACGAGCATCGGCCAGCGGTCGACGTGGGCAGTGAGCGCACCGATCACGCTGACCGCCAGCACGCCTGGGATCACCGTCAGCACGCCTTGCACGATCTTGCCGATCAGCCAGGCCTCGTTCGACAGGGGTGTCACTCGCAACTGCCTGAGCCAGCCGGTGCTCCGGTCTTCGGCGATGGCGCTTCCGCTGCCCATCAGGCTGGCGCCGGTGGCCGCGTACACCGCCATCGCCGCGGTCACGCCCAGGCCCTGCTTACCCCAGGTCAACTCGAAGACCACCGGCATCAGCACAATGAACACCAAGTACCGAATGCTGTGCACTGTGCGCAGAACTTCGAATTTTGTATACGCAAGCATCACTCGGCTCCCTCGGTCAGCTTGACCAGCGCGTGTTCCAGGCTCGTGTCACCCTTGATCAGCTTGGGCGGGCCGTCGGCGATCACGCGGCCCTGGTCGATCACGATGACTCGGTCGGCGTACTCGTCGGCCTCGTCGAGGTGGTGCGTGGCGAAGACGACCGTGTTGCCGTCCTCTTTCACCGCACGCCAGAACTGCCTGCGGGACTTGAAGTCGAGCGCGACCGTGGGTTCGTCCAGGAACAGCAGCTCTGGTCGGCCGGCCATCGCGACCGCGAAGCGGACTCTTTGCGCTTGACCGCCGGACAACGCGTCGACTTTGCGGCGCTGGAGTTCTGTCAGGCCCGCGAGGTCGAGGACTTCTTTGGGGGTACGGCGTTTTCCGTACAGGCGGCAGGCGAGGTCGACGATCTCTTTGACGGTCGAGTCTGTTGGCAGGCCGCCGGTTTGGAGCATTGCTCCTACTCGGCCGTTGGCGACTGCTTCGTGTGGGGATCCATTGAGGACAGTGACTTTTCCGGTATTTGGGCGTTTTAGGCCTAGTAGGAGGTCTACAGCGGTGGACTTTCCTGCGCCGTTGGCACCGAGCAAGGCGACTGTTTGTCCACTTGGGATTGTGAAGGTTACTTCGGTGAGCGCTTGTACCGGGCCGTAACGGTAGCTCACTTGGTCGAAGCTTGTTTCCATGGTTTGACGGTAGGAGCTGCCTGTGGGGGTTTTAAGTGTTGCGCGTCGCGACTTGTCCTATGACGATCATCATGGGCGGCCATGTTGAAGGTGGTCCGGGCGGCGCCGATTTGGCATGGCGAAGTCGGGGGCTCCTGCCGCTGTGCTGCCATGGAGACCGTATCCATTCTGGGCAGCGCAAAACAGGACCCAAAAACACGGGCAGGACCCGCGGCCCTGCCCGCCGACAAGCTGGGTCAGCCTCTTCCCACGAACGGCATGTTTGTCGCCATGATCGTCATGAACTGGATGTTCGTGTCCAATGGCAGTGCCGCCATCTGCCTGACTGCCGTTGCCACGTGCTTCACGTCGAAAATCGGCTCTGGCGCGATGGTTCCGTTCGCCTGCGGCACACCATTGACCATCCTGCTGGCCATTTCCGTGCCAGCGTTGCCGATGTCTATCTGTCCACATGCGATTCGGTATGGCCTGCCGTCCAACGAGATCGACTTCGTCAGGCCGGTGATCGCGTGCTTGGACGCTGTGTACGCCGGGCTTCCTGGGCGGGGGCTGTGTGCGGAGATTGAGCCGTTGTTGATGATTCGGCCGCCCTGCGGGTTCTGGTCGCGCATCAGCTTGAAAGCCTCTTGTGCGCACAGGAAGGATCCCGTCAGGTTGATGTCGATCACGCGGCGCCAGTCCTCAAGGGACACGTCGCCCACGTTGCCAGGGGCGTTCAGGCCGGCGTTGTTGAAAAGCACGTCTATCCGGCCGTAGCGGGCCCGGGCCTGTTCGAACAACGCTCGAACCGAGTCCGGGTCCGCCACGTCGGTGGGGACCGGGAGGGATTCGCCCTGGCTTTCTGCCGCGGTCTCCCGCAGCTTGTCCTCGCGCCTTCCGGCGAGGACCACCGCGTACCCGGCTTCCGCCAGCTCGACGGCGACAGCCCGGCCGATCCCCGATCCGGCCCCCGTGATCACTGCAACCTGAGTCATGCCTCCGAGTATTACAAGGTGTTCAGGTCGATCGCGGCTGCCATCGCGTGGTAGCCCGCTGCGTTCGGGTGCAACCGGTCTCCGATGTCGTACGCCGGGTTCATCAGGTCGGCGTCGTTCGGGTCGGCCATCACCTTGTCCCAGTCGATGACCGCGTCGTACTCGCCCGAGGTACGGATCCAGTTGTTGACCTCGTCGCGGACCTTCTCACCACGCTCGGTGTAGTAAACGGCTCCCTTGTACGGCAACAAAGTCGCGCCGATGACCCGCAGCCCCTTCGCGCGGGCCTGGCGGATCAGGGTGCGGTGGCCGTCGATCAACTGCTGCGGCGTCACGTGCGGCCGGGGCGGCACGCCGGGGAACTCGATCTCGGACATCCCGATGTCGTTGATGCCCTCCAGGATGATCACCGTCCGGACCTTGGGCTGGTCGAGCACGTCCGCCTTGAACCGCTTGACCGCGGCCTCACCGGCGAAGTCCGTGTCGGTGAGGACCTGGTTGCCGCCGATGCCCTGGTTGAGCACGCCGAAGCGGCCACGGACCCGCTCGGCGAGTTCGTCCGGGTAGCGGTCGTTGGTGTCCGCGAGGATGCCCGCGCCATCGGTGATCGAGTCACCGAACGCCACGACGACGTCCCGCTTCGGGGACGGGTCGAGCACCTGCACACCCGACAGCAGGTACCAGGACTCCGATTTCTCCGTGAACGCCGTGCCGTCCAGGTCGTTCTTGTGATCACCAGCCGCCCGGTAGCTCGTGGACAGGCCAAGGCCGTGATACGTCACCGGCCCGGTCGGCGTGGCGAAGTACAGCGTGACCGTCAGGCTTTCCAGCGGTCGTACCGGCAGGAGGGCCACGTCGGTGGCGATCTGCCCGCCGGCCGGGATCACAGCCGATTTCTTGAAGTTGAAGGTCAGCGGGCGTAAGTCGCTGACCGCCGCGCCGGTACCGGCCCGGCCGATCGTCGCCCCGGTGATCGCGATCGGCGCCGAGCCGTACCTGTTGTTGAGTTGGATGCGGACCGCCGGGCCACCCTGGCTGACCCGGACAACCTGTCGGACGGTCTGGTTGGCGAAGCCATCCAGCGACCAGTTCGGCACGAAGCCCTCGTTCGGCTCGTGCACCGCGGTCGCCCACGTGCCTTCCCAACCCCCAGACTGACCGGCGGACGCCGCTGTGGATGCCACAGCGGGGGACGCCACCAGCCCGATCACTGTCGCCAGTGTGAGAAGCGTTTTCCGTCTCATGAATCGATGCAACCACAGGGGTACGACATAAAGTCCCGGCCGTGACGGACAAACCCAAGCTGTCGATGCTGACGCTCGGCGGAACGATCGCGATGACGTCGGCGAGCGCGTCCGGGGCGGTCGTCCCGAGACTGGACGCGGCCGATCTGCTCTCGACTCTGCCTGAACTGGAAATCGACCTGGTCACGCACGACTTCCGCAGGCTGCCCAGCCCGGACATCGGCTTCACCGACCTGGCCGCGCTGGCGGACAAGATCGAGCAGGAGATCGCCGACGGCGCCACCGGCATCGTCGTGACACAAGGTACGGACACGATCGAGGAGTCGTCCTACTTCCTGGATCGCACGGTCGGCGGCGACGTGCCCATCGTGATGACCGGCGCCATGCGGCATCCGCAGCAGGCGGGTCCGGACGGTCCGGCGAACCTGTCGGCCGCGATCGTTGTCGCCGCCGATCCTCAGGCGCGTGGGCTCGGCACTGTCGTGGTGATGTCCGACGAGGTGCACGCGGCTCGCTACGTCCGTAAGTCGCACAGCACGAGCACTGGGGCATTCACGTCACCCAACGCAGCGCCGATCGGTCACATCGTCGAGCAGGAACTGGTCCTGCTGAGCAGGCCGCGACCGTACGAGCCGTTGCCGCGTAGTCCGCGGTTGACCGAGACCTCGATTGGCATGGTGCACGCCGCGCTGGGTGACGACGGTGACTGGCTGCGGCCGTTCGCCGAGCACACCGACGGTCTGGTCATCGCCGGGTTCGGCGGCGGGCACGTGCCGTCCCGGCTCGTCCCGCTGCTGGCCGAACTGGCCGAGGCGAAACCCGTTGTGCTGGCGTCCCGAACCAGTTCCGGACCGGTTCTGACCCGGACATATGGATATCCGGGATCGGAACAGGACCTGTTGTCAAGGGGTCTCATCAACGCCGGTTTCCTCGACCCGTTCAAAGCCCGCGTTCTGCTGCACGTTCTGGTGTCGGCCGGTGCCGACCGGGCCGAGATCAGGCGCATCTTCCATGCTTCAGGTGAGATCCGGGTGAGCTGAAGAAATTTCGTCCAAAAAATGCCACCGACGCATTTTTTACTGTGACGGAGGAAACGTTTACCGATGCGCCTCACAGGTTACCGCACGGTAGATCGACAGCCGAGCCCCGCCCGTTAAGTACCGATTCGGCCGCGAGGTCTGGCCGTTACCGCAGCGGGAAGGCACTATGTCACCCTGGTTACCCAGTAGTAGCAGGTCGGAGGAGTGAGGTATGCGCGAGATCGCAGTCGCCCCCTTGGTGGAGCCCTACGGCGGTGGACTGGCCGACCTCATCTACACCAACGCGGCGGAGATCCCGAACACCGTCGTGTTCAGCCGCAAGGTCGATGGCACGTGGCGTGATGTCACCGCGGCACAGTTCAAGGACGAGATGGTCGACGTCGCCAAGGGCCTGCTCGGCTCCGGCGTAGGTGTGGGTGACCGGGTCGCGATCCTGGCCGCCACGCGATACGAGTGGACCCTGTTCGACTTCGCCATCTGGGCGGTCGGGGGTGTCCCGGTACCGATCTACGTGACGTCGTCGGACGAGCAGATCCAGTGGATCCTGTCCGACTCCGGCGCGGTCGCGGTGATCGCGGAGAACGACGCGTTGCAGGCCAAGGTGGAGAGCGTGCGTGGCGCGACTCCCGCGCTCAAGCACATCTGGAACATCGAGAGAGGCGCCGTCGAACAGGTTGTCGCGGCGGGTGCGAGCGAGACCGCCGAAGCCGTCGACGCGCGTCGTAAGGCTGTCAAGGCCGCCGATGTGGCCACGTTGATCTACACGTCCGGCACCACCGGGCGCCCGAAGGGCTGCGTGCTCACCCACGCCAACTTCCACTCCGAGGGCGGCAACGTCGTGGAGATGCTGGCGCCGGTGTTCAAGGGTCTCGGCGTCGAGGAAACCTCGACGCTGCTGTTCCTGCCGCTGGCGCACGTGTTCGGCCGGATGGTGCAGGTCGGCGCGGTGCAGGCGCGGGCGCGCCTCGGGCACACCGGGGACATCAAGAAGGTCACCGAGGACCTCGCCGCGTTCAAGCCGACGTTCATCCTGTCCGTGCCGTACGTGCTGGAGAAGGTCTACAACGGCGCGCGGCAGAAGGCACACGCGGCGGGCAAGGGCAAGATCTTCGACGCCGCCGCGGCGACCGCGATCGCGTACAGCGAGGCGGACGGCAAGGCAGGCATCGGGCTGAAGATCAAGCACGCGATCTTCGACAAACTGGTCTACTCGAAGCTGCGCGCCGCGCTCGGCGGCAAGGCCAAGTACGCGATCTCCGGTGGCGCGGCGCTCGGTCTGCGGCTCACGCACTTCTTCCGCGGCGTCGGGCTGGTGGTGTTCGAGGGTTACGGCCTGACCGAGACGTGCGCGGCGGCCACCGTGAACTCGCCGGACAAGTTCAAGCCGGGCACCGTCGGGCACCCGCTGCCCAACACCGCGGTGCGGATCGCCGACGACGGCGAGATCCAGATCAAGGGCGGCCAGGTCTTCCCCGGCTACTGGCAGAACGACGAGGCCACCAAGGCCGCGCTGGACGACGAGGGCTGGTTCGCCACCGGTGACCTCGGCGAACTCGACGACGAAGGCTTCCTGAAGATCACCGGGCGGAAGAAGGAGATCCTGGTGACCAGCGGCGGCAAGAACGTCGCGCCCGCCGTGATCGAGGACCGGATCGCGGCGCACCCGCTGGTCGGTCAGGCCATGGTGGTCGGCGACGGCAAGAGCTACATCGCCGCGTTGATCACCATCGAGCCGGACTACTTCACGTACTGGAAGACCACCACCGGCAAGCCCGAGACGGCGACCGTGGCGGACCTGGCCGACGATCCCGACCTGAACGCTGAGATCCAGCGGGCGGTCGACGAGGGCAACCTCGCGGTGTCCAAGGCCGAATCGGTGCGCAAGTTCCGGATCCTGACCACCGAGTTCTCGCCCGAGACCGGGCATCTGACGCCGTCGCTGAAGCTGAAGCGGTCGGTCATCATGGCCGACTTCAAGTCCGACGTCGATGCCTTGTACTCATAACGCTACAAATTGTGACACCGGTCCTCGGCGACAACTTAGTTTGTCGCCGGGGACAGCGAACCAATTGATAACGATCACCCCTTCAGGAACGACAACCTTTGACGAAACCCAGTGTTACTGCACACGGCGTATTCGTCGACGCCATTCGAGGCAGTAGATTCCAGGGGACTTCTGATTGGCCGGAAATGCCGGCGACACCGTGAAGGGGTAGGAAAAGAGATGGGCCGGCACGACATCGAACAGCGCAACCGCCGGAAACTGATCTTGATGCTGGTGATCGTGCTGGTCGGGGCGTTGGTCGCTGGAGTCGCATGGTTCACCGTGGACCGTTTACGGGACCCTGCCCAAGCCAAGTGCGCCAACCCCACCGTGCTCAACGTGGTCGCCGCGCCGGACATCGCGCCGGTGGTCGACCAGGTCGCGCGCGGACTGAACCCGGACGACGTGAACACCTGCTACCGGGTGGACATGGTCGTCAACGACTCGGCGACCACCGCGGACCAGCTGTCCGCGGCCAAGCCGGTCAACCCGCCGTCGGTGTGGATCCCTGACTCGTCGGTCTGGCTGCGCAGAGCCAAGGAGAAGGGCGCCGCGCAGGTGCCGGACTCCGGTTCGTCGGTCGCCAGCTCGCCGGTGGTGATGGCACTGGCCGAACAGGCCGCGAAATCCCGTAACTGGCCGGAGAAGCAGCTGAACTGGGCCGACGTGATCGGCGCCGGTGGCGCGGACCTGAACGTGGGCATGGTCGACCCGTCGGTGGACGCGGTGGGTGTCTCGGCGCTGATCGCGGTGCGCCAGGTGACCGCGCTGTCGTCCGACCCGGCCGCCAACAACGTCGCGGTGCTGCGGAAACTCTCGCCGAACGCGGCATCCGGCTCGTCGGAGCTGTTCGCCAAGACCGGCACGACCTCAGGCGGTCCGCCGATCACGGCATTCCCCACCTCCGAGCGGGCGTTGCTGGACAACAACGCCAAGCGCAAGGACGAGCAGCTCGTCGCCGTCTACCCCGAACCAGCCTCGCCATCGCTGGACTACCCGTACGCGGTGCTGCCGGCACCGGATGACGTGGCCGTGGCCGCGGCGAAGTTCCGTACCGCGATGCTCTCCCAGAGCGTCGGGGACGCCTTGGCCGCCAACGGTTTGCGCTACCCAGACGGCCGTGTCGCCGGTACCCCGCCGACGGACAACCGGACCATCGTGCGCCAGCTGCGGCCGGTTCCCGCGCCCGGCACCGCCCAGCTTGACCAGGTGCTGAACACGTGGGCAGGCATCAGCAAGGCGTCGCGGATCCAAGCGGTCCTCGACGTGTCGGGTTCGATGAACGGCGTGATCCCCGGCTCGGGCAAGACGCGGATGCAGGTGACGCTCGAGGCGTCCGAAGGCGGCATCCGGCTGATGAACCCGCGTACCAAGCTGGGCATCTGGGTGTTCTCGGCGGAACTGGACGGCGAGAAGGACTACAAGGAAGTCCTGCCGGTGCTGCCGCTGAACGAGTCCCTGCCACAAGGCGCGCTGGACAAGCTGCGGGCGATCAAGGCGACACCGACCGGCCGCACCGGCCTGTACGACACGGCTTTGGCCGCGTACACCTCGGCTCGCCAGAACTGGGAGCCAGGCCGGCTGAACCTCGTGCTGATCCTGACCGACGGCAAGAACGACGATGACGGCCGTGGCGTCACACGCGAGGCCCTGCTCGCCGAGCTGGGCAAGATGCAGGACCCGAACCGCCCGCTGCCGATCGTGTTCATCGGCTTCGGCCCGGACGTCGACGTGGCCGAGCTGAACGCGATCTCCAAGGCCACGGGTGGCCAGGCGTTCAACACCGCCGACCCCACGAAGATCAACGAGATCTTCTTCGCGGCCCTGAGCCGCTTCATCTCAGGCAAGCCGTAAGAGACCTCGTGAGTGGTTTTGCCGGTTCTAACCGGCAAAACCACTCACGAGGATCTTCCTGGGGTTATGCGTGTGATGCGCACTCGGGCGGGAAAGTTACAAACCGAGACGGACCGCTTGCAGGGCCATGTAGAGCTCCGCGACGCACTTCGGGTTGTTCAGGTCTCGGCCCGTCAGGTCTTCGATGCGCCGAATCCGGTAACGCACTGTGTTCGGATGCACGTACAGGTTCTTCGCCGCGACCTTCGCTGATCCGCCGTGGCCGTACCAGGCTTCGAGGGTCATCAGCAGGATCTCGCGCTCGGCCGGCGGCAACGCGAGCACGCCCGCGAGCATCTCGTGTGCCAGCTCCGCTGCCAGCGCCGGTGCGCCCGCAACCAGTGCGGCGACGGGCAAATCGCCGAAGACCACGACGCCGTTCGCTCCGTGCGGCAACGACCTGCGGGCGATTCTGGCTCTGTGCAAGGCGGTCGGGACTTCGGTCAGGTCTGTGAACGGTGTGCTCACGCCCACGACTCCGCTGGTTGTCGCGAGAACTTCGCGCAGCGCGTCCAGTCCCGCGCCGACCGGCATGATGCCGACGTTCATGTCCACACCGGACGAGTGCACGCGGCGGCGCCAGACCGCGCGGGATCCGATCTCGTCGACCGCGCTCGCGTCGTCGGCGACGATCACCACGAGCTTGCCCGACGTCGGCAGGCCGAGTACGCCTGCCGCGTCCTCGAGGTCTGGGCGTTGGGCGATTCGGCCTTCCAGCAGGCCGTCCATCAACGCCGACTTCGCTTGCTCGTCCAGTCGTCCGCGTTCGGTTTCGACTTCGCGGTATGCCGTGGTGAGCGCTTCGGAGTAGGCGTCGATGATCTTCCAGACCGTGGTGCTGGCCCGCAGCATCTGTTCCGGTGTCACGCCGTGCGCGTGTGGGCCGCTGCGCTCGATCAGCATCTCGTAGATGAAGGTCCCCGCAAGGCGGTAGGCGCGCAGCGCGTCCGGCAGCGTGATCCCGATGCGTGCTTGGGCGCGTCCGGTCTTCAACGCGTTGTCGAGTTCGACCTCACGGCATTCGATGAACGAAGTGAAGGCGCCGTCGAGGTGCGCTTCGCAGACCTTGCGCAGCTCCTCGGGGTACTCGTCGGCCACTCTGCGGTAGCACTCGGTCTTCTCGCGCAGCAGTTCCACCAGCCGCGCGGACAACTCCGGCACCTGCGCGCGTTGCCAGCGCGCCAAGTCCAGGAGTTCCTCAGGCAGCGGCGGCGTTGCCACTATCCGAGTGCCCATAACGCGACTTTAACTCGCCTTTCCGCTTCGCGGATACCCTCACGTGGCTTGCGTCGCGCGCTGATCGCGTCGAAACGCCAGGAAGGCCGTCACGCCAGAGCCCACCGCGACTATGAGCCCAAGGTATAGGCCGAAGCCGCTGGCGACCGACATGGGCAGCGTGATCCAGCGCAGCAGCATCATCACCACGGCCAGCACCGCGAGGGTCAGCCAGAGCGACGACAGCATCTGCACGGGCTTGCCGAACCGTTGCCACAGCAGCAGGACGCTGATGGCCATCAGCAGCACGACCGGGAACCAGGCGAGGAAGTTGCCTTCCCACACCGGCAGCCAGGTCGGCGCGCCCTGTTCACGCAGTTCGGCCGCGGCCGGCTCGATCGCTCTGTACCACGGCAGGAAACTCACGACCAGCGCGACGAGCCCGGCGGCGACACCGATCCATTCCAACCACGTGATCCGGGCGCGGGTCGCGGGGACGTCAGCCACTGGAAGCCTCCTCCACTGTTCGGTCAGCGGACAGTATGGCCCCAAGCAGGCGAAACGCGCGAGCCGACAGCAGACCCCCAGGCCGCTGTCGACTCACGCCCAAGCAGGGTCTCTACCGACGAACGCCACGAGTTTGTCCAGCTCACTCACGTCGTCGGGGACTTCGACGATGACATCGAACGCAGGCGTAGGACGATCGGATGGGAAGCGGCGCATGACTTTCAGCGCGGCGGCGCACAGCTGCTCGTCCGGCGCGTACGGCACGCCTATCGTCTTGGCCACGTCCCAGCCGTGCACGACGGTGTCGATGAAGTGCATCGTCACCGCGACAGAACCGGGGAACACGCCGAAGACGTTGATCCGCATCTGCCGGTCCAGCACCGAGTCCGGTTCGAACGCCGCGAGGTATCCGGCGGCGGCGCGCTGGTAGTCCGCGACCGGGTCAGCGCCGAGCCAGCCCGCGTTCCAGTCCACATCGGACGGATCGGTGCCTGCCGTGGTGGCCGCGGCGAAGGCCAGGTCTTCGCTGACCAGGTGGCGCAGCAGGCCGTGCAGCGTCCAGTCGGCGCACGGCGTCGGCAGCCGCAACTGGTCCGGCCGGATCTGACTGACGACGTCGGCGGTCACCTTCATGGCCTGGCGATCGAGCTCCCGGAAGTCCACGCGAAGACACTAGAAAGGCGACCGGCCCCTTGGAAGGTCCAAAAACGGCAAGTTCGACTGGGCCAATCCGGCTACCCTCCAGCCGTGGAGTTCCATGTCAGCCTGATCGGCCGCGGCGAGAAGACCGGGCAGATCTACCAGCAGGTCAAGGCCGCGATCATGGACGGCAGGCTGCGCCCACGTGACCCGCTGCCGCCGACACGGGAGCTCGCCGACCGGCTTTCGGTGTCGCGTAACACGGTCAGCGCCGCGTACGACCGGCTCACCGCGGAAGGTTTCGTGACCACGAAGCGCGGCGCGGGCACGTACGTCAGCACTTCCGGTTTCTCCCAACCACAGCAGCCCGCCGACGGCTCCGGCCCGCGCCCCAAACCAGTGTGGGACACCCTGCACGCGCCACAGCACGACCCCTCGCCGGTGCACTACGACTTCCGCGCCGGATTACCGGACGCGAAGCTGTTCCCGTACGCCGCTTGGCGCCGGTTGCTGGCAAAGCAGTTCACGCCTGCGGCCATGGGAACGCTCGAGCACGACGCGGCCGCGGCGCATCCCAAGCTCACCGCGGCGCTCGCCCGGCACGTCGGCGTGTCGCGAGCGGTCCGGGCCACCGCCGACGACGTGATCGTCACCAATGGCGCCCAACAAGCGCTCGATCTGATCTCCCGCGTGCTGATCGACCCGGGAACCGTTGTGGCTGTGGAAGATCCTGGTTACTTCGGCCCGCAACACCTGTTCCGATCGCACGGCGCCGAACTCGTCGGCGTGCCGGTCGACGACGAAGGGCTCGTCGTGTCCGCGATTCCCGCGGGCGTACGGATGATCTACGTGACACCGTCACACCAATTCCCCCTGGGCGTTCCGATGTCCCTGGCGCGCCGGACCGCTTTGCTCGAATGGGCCGAGCGGACCGGCGGCGTTGTCGTCGAGGACGACTACGACAGCGAGTTCCGGTACGGCGGCCGTCCAATCGAGCCACTGCAGAACCTCGACCGCGCCGGACGGGTGATCTACGTCGGCTCACTGTCCAAAGTGCTGCTGCCGAACCTGCGGCTCGGCTTCCTGATCGCACCGGCCAGTCTGCGCCCGGCGTTGCGGGCCGCGAAGTACGTCAGCGACTGGCAGTCCAACCGGCCGATCCAGGGCGCGCTTGCCGACTTCATCGACGAGGGCTCGTTGGCCAGGCACATCCGCCGTACCCGCAAGGAGTACCAGGCCAGGCATGATCGAATTCTGACGGTGTTGCGGCGTGACTTCACGGGTCTGCTCGAACCCCGGCCGGTGGAGGCGGGCCTGCACCTGTGCGCGTACCTGCCCGCCGATCTGGACGATGTGGACGTCTACCGGCGTGTCCGGGCGGCCGGTGTCGGCGTGTATGCGTTGTCCCCCTTCAGGTTGAGCTCTACCGGGCGACCCGGCCTTGTGCTCGGCTACGGCGCGATCGCACTGTCCGATATCGACGAAGGCCTACGCCGGCTCAGGGCGTGCATCCGGCCCGATACCATGCGCCGGTGATCCGACGCCCCGTGTTGATTGGCGCAGCCGCACTGCTCTTGGCCGGGTGCTCCAGCACGCCAGAGCCGGCCCCGACGCCGCCCGCCCCGGCCGCTGAGCCCGCCGCCGAACCGGTGAAGGCGGAACCCCTGACCCCGCAACGGTTGCAGACCGTGTGGTGGAGCTGGGCGAGTTCGGCCGAGCCCGGCCAGAACCCGGTCGAGGATCCCACGGGGCAGTACTGCGGCGACAGCCAGCCGTTCGGCGTCTGGCTGATCGCGGGCACACCTGGCGGAACGGCCGACCGGCACTGCCAGGTCCCGGCCACCCTGCCGCTCGCCGGCCCAGCCGCGACCCAGGTGACGACGGATGCCGCCAGCTGCACCAGGTTCCTGACCGCGGCGAAGGGCGAGGCGGTGTTGGACGGGAAACCGGTGCAGCTGGAGAAGATCGAGCCGACGAAGATCACGTACGACACCGAGCAGGGTGCCAAGGACGGCTACAGCTGCGGCCTCTGGGTCCGGATCGACCCGCTGTCGCCGGGGCAGCACACTTTGACGTTGCGCGGCAGCAGCGGGACTTTCAGCAATGAGGCCAACTACGTTCTGACAGTCGTCCGCCTGCCCTGACGGTCAGCTTCGGTCGTTTGGGGAACTCCCAGAACTGCCCGAACGGCCTCACCGGCACCACCCAGACAGCCCCCACCACTCCCTGGGGGGCGTCCCCGATCCAGTTTATCGGGGTGGGGTGGTCGGTGGGAGGTTGTGGAGTTGTTGTGGATAACTGGATTTGCCGATGATCCCTTTGGTGCGTTCTCAGATTTCCAGGGTTCCGCGCGCGACGATCACGGCTGAACCGGCGACTTCGACCTTGTCGATCTGCTCGCCTGAGCCTTCGACTCGGGCGTAAAGCGTTGAGGGGCGGTGGATTTCGGCGCCTTGGCTGATTTCGATGTCCTGTCCGAAGGGGATGCGGCCGTAGCGCGCGAGGTGTACCGCGAGCGGGCCCGCGGCCGAGCCGGTCGCCGGATCCTCGTTCACGCCAAGGGATGGACCGAACATCCGGGTTTTCCACTGAAGTCCGGAGCCTGCGAAGCAGTTGACTCCGATGCCGGGCAGTTCCGCCAGAACAGACATGTCCGGTCGCAGTGCGGCCACGGCATCGGTCGTATCAAGCATCACGTACAGGTGTTGTGGGCCGTTGGTGTAGACGTCAACCGGGAGCACCGAGTACCGCACGCCCAACGCGGCCAGCAGTTCCGCCGCGTCCGCGAATTCCTCCCATGTCGGCACCGGTTGGGACATCCGGCCGGACACGATCTTCTCGCCTTCGCGAGTCAGCGCCACGGGCACGATGCCTTTGCCGGTTTCCAGGCGGATCACGTCACCGGGCATCGTCTGGCCCAGAACGTAGGCCGTGCCCAGGATCGGGTGCCCGGCGAAGGGGAGTTCCACCGCGGGCGTGAAGATCCGGACCTTCGCGTCACCGCCCTCGGCCGGCGGCAGCACGAACACCGTCTCCGAGAGGTTGGTCTCCCGCGCGATCGCCTGCATGTGTTCGGCCGGCACGTCCTGGCCGGCGGTGAACACAGCGACCGGGTTGCCCTTCAGCGGCCGCTCGGTGAAGACGTCGGCCACGACATACGGATGCATAAGCCAAAACTACAGCGTGAGATCAAGTCCCATGCCACGCAACAACGTTTGGAACTTCGCCGATGTCTCGGCCAGTTCCAGTTCCGGCACCGACGCGTCCACGATGCCCGCGCCCGCGTAGAGCCGTAGTGACTGGTCAGTGACGTCCGCGGACCTGATCGCCACCGCCCATTCGCCGTCGCCGTTGCTGTCCACCCAGCCGACCGCGCCGGTGTAGAAGCCGCGGTCGAACGATTCGATCTGGGCGATCGCGTCCCGCGCCGCCCTGGTCGGCGAGCCGCAGACGGCCGGGGTCGGGTGCAGCGCCGCCGCGAGGGTCAACGCCGTCACGTCGCGGTCGATCAGCTCGCCGGTGATCTTGCTGCACAGGTGCCACATGCTCGGCGTGCTCACCAGCGACGGCGTGCGCGGCACGTCCATCCGCTTGCAGAACGGCCGCAGGGCTTCGACCTCGGCTTCGACCACCCAGCGGTGCTCGTCGTGGTCCTTCTTCGACGCCAGCAGCGTCTGGGCGTTGGCGCGGTCCTCGACCGGGTCCTTGCCGCGCGGCTGCGAGCCGGCGAGCGGCCGGGACACGAAACTCATTCCGGTACGGCGGACCAACAGCTCTGGACTGGCGCTGACGAGCGTCACCCCTGGGGTGGGCAATGGCGCCGCGAAGGTGTAACCGTGCGTGTTCATCGCGGCGAGGCTGGTGAGCATTCGCCGCATGTCGATGGGCTCGTCGAGGTCGATCCGGAGTGTCCGGGCGAGCACGACCTTGCCGACGGTGCCGTCTTTGAGCAGTGCGAGCGCCTTGCTGACGCCGCGCTCGTACTCCTCGGGCTCAGGTTCGGGCGTGACGCGGTAGCCGGGCAGCGAGACCTGCTGTTTTCCGTGCTGGATCGGACCTGACCAGGCCACCGAGGTGGGCAGCAGCACGTGCGACTCGCCCGTGTCGTCGTACGGCAGCGCACCGACAGCAATCCCGCCATACTCCGCCAAAGCGTCGCTGACCTGCGCAGACAGGGCGGCCGAGTCCTTCTCGGAGAGGATTTGCCTTGGGTCATCGGCGAGCAACGTGCGGTCCGGGGTGGCGAAGAAGAAGGCTCCCGGCTGGTACTGGTCGGTCAGTTCCACGTCCACAACCTCTCATCGTGCCCGCCCACCCTCATGGTGCCCCTCCGGGCACCCCGGAAACTGCTGAAGGTGGCCCTCGTCATGCGAGGACCACCTTCAGCACATCCTTCAGCCCCTCCGGCTAGGGGCCGGTCTCACTTGAGGGCGTCGATCAGCGCGCCGCGCTGACGCTCGCCGAGACCCGCGGCACGACGCTCGGCGTCGATACCAGCCTTCTCGAGCAGCGAGGCGACCTTGACCGCACCAAGACCGGGCACGGCCATCAGCAGCTGCTTGACCTTGGTCTTTCCGATGGTCTTGTCTTCCTTGGCCTTGGCCAGCACCTTGTCGATGGTGGTCTTGCCGGCCTTGATCGAAGCAAGCAGCTCGGAGCGCGCCTTGCGTGCCTCGGCTGCCTTGGCCAACGCCTCAGCGCGCTGCTCGGGAGTCAACGTAGGCAGAGCCAACGTGCTGTTCCTTCCTATGTCGAGGTCTGGTGTCGCCGGGTGCGATTTCCACCGCCCTTTTTCGGGCCTGATCGCGCCTCACGACGCGACCAGTAAACGACACCTACCTGCGGAACATACCCCCGACACGCGGGACTTTCCGCTGAACAACCCCGCACCGACCAGGCACAACCCTCCGTAATTCACCCTCAAGGGCGGTTTCTCGACACGTCCGAGGTGACTATCCGGAGAGACTCCCCGGCCGGATTCGGCCATATTTTTGGGCCTCTTGCTGGGGATGTTCGAAATTCCGGGAACTACCGCACGTGAGACTTAGTCGCAACCTGTGATCGTGATCCGGGCCTCACCGCGCAGCGCTAAGGACCATCTACTGTGCAGTCAGGTGCACGATGCGGTGACGCAGGACACAGCGGGAGAGCCCATGTTGAGCACGATGCAGGACACCCCTCTCACGATCGGGCGGATCGTCCGCCACGGAACTGGCATGTACTCGTCCAGTGAGGTGGTCACCTGGACCGGGACGGAGGCAAGGCGCGAGCAATACGGGCAAACCGGCCGGAAGGCGGCGCAGCTCGCGCACGCGCTGCGGAGCCTCGGCGTCACCGGCGACCAGCGCGTGGGCACATTCATGTGGAACAACGCTGAGCACCTGCAGGCCTACCTGGCCGTGCCTGCGATGGGCGCGGTGCTGCACACGCTCAACCTGCGACTGTTCCCCGAGCAGCTGACGTACATCACCAACCACGCGGCCGATCACGTGGTGATCGTCGACGCGTCCATCGCGCCGCTGTTCGCCCGCGTGCTGCCCACGTTCAGCACCGTCAAGCACGTCGTCGTCGCCAACGGCCCGGTCGAGGCGCTGGAGGCGCCCGCGGGCATCGAAGTGCACTCGTACGACGAACTGCTGGCGGCGCAGCCAGACTCGTATGACTGGCCAGAAGTCGACGAACGACAAGCGGCCGCGATGTGCTACACGTCCGGCACGACCGGCAACCCGAAGGGCGTCGTCTACTCGCACCGCTCGATCTACCTGCACTCGATGCAGGTATGCATGTCCGACAGCATGGCCATCTCGGGCGCGGACAAGGCTTTGGTGATCGTGCCGCAGTTCCACGCCATGTCGTGGGGCCTGCCGTACGCGTCGATGATGGTCGGCGCCTCGATGCTGATGCCCGACCGGTTCCTGCAGCCGGAGCCGTTGGCCGCGATGATCGCCGCGGAGAAGCCGACTTTCGCCGGTGCGGTTCCGACCATCTGGCAAGGGTTGCTGGCACACCTCGAAGCCAATCCCGTTGACATGTCTTCGTTGCGTGACGTCATCGTCGGCGGCTCGGCGTGCCCGCCTGCGTTGATGCACGCGTTCCAGGAGCGTTACGGCATCCACATCACACACGCCTGGGGCATGACCGAAACGTCGCCGCTCGGCAGCGTCGCGCGGCCGCCAGCGGGCGTGACAGGCGATGCCGAGTGGGCGTACCGGTACACGCAGGGCCGCCCGCCCGCGTCGGTGAGCGCCCGCCTGATCGACGACGACGGCAACGAAGTGCCATGGGATGGTGAAAGCGTTGGCGAGCTTGAGGTTCGCGGCCCGTGGATCGCCGCGGCGTACTACCGCCAGGACGAAGACGGCGAGGGCGCCGAGAAGTTCCGCGACGGCTGGCTGCGCACCGGCGACGTCGGCGCGTTCACGCCGGACGGCTTCCTGAAGCTGACCGACCGGTCCAAGGACGTGATCAAGTCCGGTGGCGAGTGGATTTCCTCGGTGGAGCTGGAAAACCAGGTGATGGCCCATCCCGCGGTGGCCGAGGCGGCCGTGGTCGGCATCCCGGACGAGAAGTGGGACGAGCGTCCGCTGGTCGCGATCGTGTTGCGGGAAGGGCAAAGCGTCGAGCCCGGGGAGATGCGCGAGTTCCTGGAAGGCCGGGTCGCGCATTGGCAGGTGCCGGAGAACTTCACGTACATCGACGAAGTCCCGAAGACCAGCGTCGGCAAGTTCGACAAGAAGCGGATCCGCGCGGCCTACGCCGAGGGCAAACTCGACGTCACACACCTGACCTGACCCGTCCACAGTAGAGCAACGGGCTCCCCCGGTGACGCCGACGACAAATCCCGCCATCCAGGGGAGCCCCTGATTTCACGTTACTCCAGGGGTACGACAATCCACGGGTTTCCGCTGGTCATGACCCTCGATCGAGGCGATGGCGCACTGCCCGACCGGTTCGGGCCGCGCGCCATCGCAACAACAATTCCCTTGGGGGAACCCCTGATTTTCACGTTACCGCAGGGGGTACGACAGTTTCGGCTACGCGACCACGAAGCCCCTGGTCCGCAGGGTTTCACAGTTCCGTGGCCACGAAGCGGCGCCGGTCCGGGGCTACGCGGCCACGGGGCCGGCCCGTCGCAGCTACGAAGCCGGCCGGTCCGCGGCTACGCGGCCGTGAAGCCGCCACCGGTCTCCGCGGCGCCCTTCGGCTTCACGGTGACCTGCTGCTGCGGTTTCCCTTCCGGAGCAACGACTTTCAGCGACTTCTTGAGCACCGAGTCGTAGCACTTGTACGAGATCGTGTACGTGCCCGGCTTGGTGTTCTTCTTCACCGTCGCGGACACCTCGTACACGCTGCTTTCCTTGGCCTTCAACGCTCCCAGCTCGAGCACGGGCGCACTGACCTTGCCCAGGTCCTCCTTCTGGCCGACGCACAGCAGCGTGACCGTCACCTTCTGGCCCGGCTTGGCCGTGCCGGGACGGACGTCGACGAACGCGTCGCCGCCGTCCGGCTGCTGGGGCTGAGCCGCATTTGCCAGCGGCGCGGCGACGGCTCCGATGCCGACCGCGATCGCGGCAGCACTGACCAACCTACGCATAGACATGGTTATCCCCTGTTGACAATCGTTTCGTTTGTCGGGGTGCCCCAGCTCAACCCGCACCCATAAAGGCGCGCGGACCCCATGCGAGGTTGATCGGGTTATCAATCCGAGATCAAGCGATGCTGGCGGCCGGCCGTGCGTTCTGGGCGGCGTCGGTGAGTGTGCTGCCGTAACCATCGATGAATCCTGTGCCCGAACACCAAAGCGTGACTACGTCGCCACCGGACACTTTCGACGAAGACCTGGCGTCGCAACTGGCAGCCGTCTCGGTCCCTGCGGGAATCACGATCATGCCGAGGATCAATAACGCAGCGGCGAGCGCACGTTTCACGGTGTCTCCCGTCGTTCATTGGTGAGCACCGCACACTTTCCCAATACCGCAGGGAACCGGTGACGGGACAAGTGCCGCCGCGACGAGGACGGCGGCCCTCGTGAGCAGGCGAGGGGGGAGGCACCGGCTCAGGAGGGCCGCCTGGCTTCAGGGAGTGATGATGTACGCGATTCCGCCGGGGCCACTGGCGACCGAGCCGTCCGCGCGGTACCGCTTGGTGCGCTGCCAGATGTTCTCGAACTGGGCGCGCTTGTAGACGTTACGCACTCCTTCGTTGGTGGACGACGCCGGGTCGTTGGCGATGACGTCACCGTCCTTCGTGAAGCCGATCACCACCATGATGTGGCCGGCGGTGCCGTAGCCCGCGCCGTCCAGTTCCGAGGCAAGGAAGGATTGCGAGGTGATCACAGGTATGCCGCGCTTGATGTATCGCTCAAGGTCGGCGAGCGAGCGCAGTCGTGTCACATACGCCTTCAGGCCATACGTTGCGGCATAAGCGGTGTTGAAGGGCCAGTTGCCGGTGCCGTCGTAGTCGCTGTCATAGGTGAATCTCGCCGCGTGGTCGACAGCCGGGTCCGGATAGGACGGATCGACCCATGCCAGGTCCTCTTTGGATGGGCGCTTTCCCCAATATTCCACGACCATCTGGGTCGAGGCCGGGCTGCACCAGGCTTCGCCGCCTCCGCCGTACTCCGGATAGTGTCCGATGTGGATGTTCTGGGAGTACCTCGGCACCTTCAGCTCCGTGCCCCATGCGCCCGAGTTAGGGCTCGTCGGAACACTGAAGCGATCGGGAATCGCGGACGTCATCGCGCCCGCCATGGTCAGCGTCGGCGATTCGCCGCTGCCGACCGCGCGATACAGCGTCACGCGTAGCTGATACGCGCGCAGCGTGGACTTCGCGACGAACGTGTCGACGTCGATGTAGCCGTGCTCGTCGGATTGCTGCGGCAGACTCGCGCGACGGATGTCGGTGTCGGGCAACGCCCAGCGCCCCATGCCGTACCAGATCGTTTCGGCGCCAGATGATGTCCGACCGCGCATGTCGACGCGCAGCCACGTGCCCTTGGGAGTGGTCGCGTTCCACGAGGCCACGAGCTGCGTCGCGTCGAAACCATGACGGTAGAACGGCGACGTCCATGTGCCGTACTCGTATGTCCTGGTGCCCATGCCCGGCTCGGTGTGCTCGATCGTGCCTGCTGGGCGGCCGATTCGCAGGCCGCGCAAGGTCGGGACGAGGCCGTCGCGCTGGCCCGCGTAGAAGAAGTCGTGCTTCTGCCACGAGTGGAAGTCCACCGGCGCTTGCGGTTCGGCGGCGGCCGCGGGAAGGACAGGTAACACCATCAGGGTCGCGATGGTCAGCAGGGTTAAGCGGGTCATGGCGTCGTCTCCCTCAACTACGTGGGAGATATTTTCACCATTGTCGTAGATCATGTAAACCGCTGTCAGGGTGGATCGCGGTCCAGCTCGTCCATGAAGTCCTTCCAGAACTTCTCCACCGTGCGCTCGTAGCGCATTCCCAGCTCAAGGGTCTTGAGCTGCCAGCGGTCGGCGAGTGACTCGATTTCGGCACGCTGGCGCAGGTAGCCGTCAGCGCGGTCGCGGTGTGACTGGTAGCGGTCCCTGGCGAGGTTGCGGATGTCGTCGGGCCGCGCGCCGGTTCCGAAGAACAGCTTGAGCAGACCGGTGTCCCTGACCTCGGTCTGCTCGAGGGTCGGCTCGGCCAGCCACTCGGCCAGCGCTCTGCGGCCCTCCTCGGTGATCGCGTACGTTCGTTTCCGCCTGCCCCCCTCCTCGATGGTCTGCGTGACAAGCCCGGCGGCGACCAGCCGGGCCGGCTCGTCGTACAGCTGCGAATGGGCGAACGCCCAGAAGTTCCCCACCGACTGCCCGACCCGCTGCTTGAGCTGATAGCTCGTTGCCGGACCGTACGTGAGCATGCCGAGCACCACATACGAGGTCGCGTTGAGCTTGCGCGACCGGCCGGCGGTCGGCTCGACAGGTTCAGCGGGCAGCGGAGTCACCTCCTGGGGAGCGTCGCCTGAGACGATAGCGATCACGCAGCCGTTGTGCGCTCCCATATGCCAACACAGTCGAGCCGAATCCGCCCAGTCAGAACGGCTTGACCAGGACCAGTTCGGTGTTGTGGTCGACGGCGCCACCCATCAGCCCTGGATCGGCGTGCAGGTCGTTGAGCGAGATCTGCCGGTACAACGACGCGAGCCCGGCCGGCGAGCTGTCACCGTAGTCAGCCTCGTATGGACTGTCGGCCTCGATGAGCGTGGTGAACAGCGACAGCGTGCCGTCACCGTTGTCGGTCAGTTCGATGATCCTGGCGTGCTGCGGGTAGTCGATGTGCGATGCGGTATTGATTTCCCAGAACCCCTGTTCGGGTGTGGCGCCGCGGTGCGCGGTAATGGCGTTTCGGTGTGAGTGGCCGTTCACCCACGCCACCACGTTGGGGAACCGATTGAGCAACGCGACCAACGCGGCACCGTCCCGTCGCGGCTCAAGCAGGTTCGTCGGGTCCGGCAGCAGATTGTCCATCGACGTGCTCGTGTGGTGACTGAACAGGACGAACAACGTATCCGCAGCACTCGTACGAACCAGGTCGCCCTTGGTGTCGTAGTAGCGCGAGCTGCCCGCCTTGAGCGTGCGCTCGATCCACTTGAACTGCCCGTCGCCGAGCGAACCGTCGGCAAGGCCCGCGCGGTTGGTGGTGTCCATACCGATGCCGACGACGCCCGGCGCGATCTGGAAGGTGTAGTAGAGGTCGCGACCGGTCGCGTTGGCTGGGCCGAAGCCGTGGCCGACCGGGCCGGGCCCGGTGTTGCGCGGATCACGATGCGCGGCGACGTACTCCTTCGGCGTGAACGGCCTGCGGCGGGCGTCCGGCGTGACGCGACGGATCGGCCCGCGGAAGTTGAGCAGCAGCTCGACGGCCTTGAGCGGCGAGTTCTGCATGGCCTGGGCGAGTTTGGCGGCGTCGGCCTGCGAGGAGAAGCCCTCGATCTTGATTGAACCGGTGTACATGCCGTCGATGAGCGGCACACCGCTGGGGAACGAGCCCTGCACGCTGTCGTCGTGGTTGCCGAAAACGCTGTACCACGGCCGGTTCAGGCCAGGGCTGGCGAACGGTTTGATGGCGTTGGCAAGCAGTTCCGGCATCAGCGGGAACCCCTTGTCCTTGTACATGTCCGCGACGGTGCCCGCTGGATTCCAGTACAGCTGCGAGCCTGAGTTCTGCACGCCCTCGAACCGCGCGGGATCGCCCGTGTTCGGGGTGATCGTGCCGCCGTTGAGGAGCGTGAGAAACCACTCGAGCTCGACGGTCTCGTGGTTGTCGGTGTTGTCGCCCGTGCTCAACACGAAGTCGAACGCCCGCCCGGTGTACGGCCCCTTGATGGCGTTCACCCGCTTGATGAGCGCGGCGGCACCCTGCGTACCTAATGTCTCTTGTGGACGGTGCGCCGACCCGATGAACGGATGTACGAACTCGACCCGCTCCGGGCTTTGCGCGTCGATCACGTGAATGTCGGTGAGTTGCACGAATGACGTGAGCGCCGTGCGACGGTCATCGCGCCCGGTCTTCGGCTCGACGAGGTCAGGGCGGACGACGAGCGGCCAGCCCGGGCCCGCGGCGAGTCGGCGGAACCCGGCGCCCACCGGGATGCCGACGGTCTCCAATGTTGTTCCGGCTGGGGCAATCGCGCGCTTGGTGGTTTCGCGCAACGCCCGGTCAAGCGCCTGCGCCGGTGTGGCGGCGAGCAGACCCAACGCACCTGTGGCTGTCAGCAGCCGACGACGGCTTAGGTTGGCCATGCCGCGATCCTGCCGGAGAACATGAAGGAAAGTCACTACTCCGAAGGTTGGGGATCGCGTGGAGAATCTACTGTGGACTTGACCACAAACTTGAGTCCTGACAGGCAAAGTGCTCAACTTTGACTTCGCGGTGCGGCCTCCGGCCCCCGGTTTCCAGCCTAGCGGTCGGGTCCGACAAAACTGGGAACGCAGGCGTGGTTATCCACAGATGAACAGTTGTCCCCAGTGTCTACTTCGGAACACTTGACTGAGCCGGCACAGCCACGGCCCACTATCGGGGTTGACTCCACCGACCAAACCCCCGGCCTATGCCGGAATCGCCGCCGGATTCACTCGACCGGCCAGACCCACGCGGGAGTCACCAACGGATTGACTTGACCCAGCCCACACCCGGCCTCATGCCCGAACCACCGCCGGGTTGACTCGACCAACCGCACCCTCGCCCTCTGCCGGAATCACCACCAGTTCAATCGACCAGCCACACCCCAACGCCGGAGTCACCAACGGATTGGCTCGGCCCAGCCACACCCCGGGGGCCCATACCCGAACCGCTGCCGGTGTACTCGACCAGCCACACACACGACCATGCCGGAATCACCACCCGGATTGCCTCAACCCAGCAAAACCCCCAGCCGGTGCCAGGACCACCACCGGATTGACTCCACCGGCCATGCCCTTGGCCCATGCCGAAATCACTCCATCAGCCACAACCCCGGCCCACACCCGAATCACCACCGTATTGACTCACCGGCGGTCGCCCTCATAGCCACAGGTCCGCACGAACGGTCCGTTCGCAAATCCAGCTGTCCACAACCCGCCAGTAACCCCTTTGACCAGCCCATATCCCCGATAGACTGGCCCAGGGCCGTCCCCCCGGGAGTGGCGGGGGATGCCCTGGGGTTGGGGGTCGGGGGGTTCGTCAAAAGCGGTCGCCGCAGCGCGGACCGCGATTGAGGGCTTTTCTGGGGTGAAGGTGATTCTCTCGGCACGGCAGCACAGGGTGTGCGTCGCAGACCTCGCACAAGCCGGACTCTGACGGAACCCTGCTCCGGGAGTCTTGTGGCGGAGCAGGACGCCCAAAAGTGTCGTACCCCAGGTGTAGCGTGAAATTAGGGGGTCCCCCAGGGGAATTGTTGTTGCGATGGCGCATGTTCGCAGGTGCGGGATGCGCCATCGCCAGGGTCCCTCAGCCGCCGACGACGGCCCGGATCGAGTCGGCGAGCGGCGTGGTCGGGCGGCCGATCAGCTTCTCCAAATCCGGCCGCACCTCCGCCAGCGCTTCGTCGGCAACGTGCACGTAAATGTCCGTGAAAACCTCAGCCGCCTCCTCCGGCAGCCCGCCCGCGACATACCCGGCACGCAGCTCAGCGGCGGGAATGCTCTTGTGCACGAACGGCTTTCCGGAGATCGCAGCCACCTGCGCGGCGAAGTCGTCGAAAGTCCACGCTGTCGAACCGGTGAGCTCATAGGCCGTGTTCTCGTGCCCGGAGGTCGTAGCGACCACGGCTGCCGCAAGGGCAAAGTCGTCCCGCGAAGCCGAAGCGACCAACCCGGAACCAGCGGACGTCAAGAACGTCCCCTCGGTGTACGCGAGCTGCGCCGTGTAGTTCTCGTGGTACATGTTGTTGCGCAGGAACGTGTACGCGACTCCGGATGCGCGGATTGCTTCCTCCGTCGCCTTGTGGTCGGCAGCCAGGCCCAAGGGCGAGGTCGGCGCCTCGGTCAGGCTTGTGTAGATGATGTGCTGGACGCCTGCGTTCTTGGCTGCCGTCACGGCGTTGCCGTGCAGGGCGATGCGGTCGCCGCTGGGGGCGGAGATCAGGATCAGCTTGGTCACGCCGGCGAACGCCCGCTCGAGACCTGCTGGGTCGGTGTAGTCCACTTGACGGCCGCCTTCGGGCGGCGTGCGGGAGCCTTCGAGGAAGGTGGCACCACGCTCGGTCAGGTGCTTCTTGATCAATGTGCCCAACTGGCCGTTTGCCCCGGTCAACAAAAGTGTCATGACACTTACTGTAGGAGCGGTACTAACCAGAAGTGAGTACCCACTTTGAAGTGCTGTACTTACCTCCAGGAAAGAATCCAGCGTATGCTCGGTGCATGGAAAGTGCCGTGGTTGACGTCTTCGACGCGAAGTGTCCGTCGCGGGCCGTTATGGAACATCTGTCCAGCCGGTGGGGCGTGCTGATCCAGATCATGCTCCTGCGGGAGGGTACGATGCGGTTCAGCGAGCTGCGCCGGGCCATCGGCGGCGTGAGCGAGAAGATGCTGGCGCAGACCCTGCAGGCGCTCGAGCGTGACGGCATCGTCCGCCGGGTTGTGCATCCGGTGATCCCGCCGCATGTCGACTACAGCCTTACCGATCTTGGCGGGGACGCTGCCAAGGCTGTCAACGCCCTGTTCGAGCTGATCGATAACCGGTGGGACGAGTTCGAGAAGGCGCAGATGTCGTACGACGAGCGCAAAAAGTGAGCACGTTCACCGACGCCGACTATCCCGCCGCGCCCTATCCGGGCACTCGTCCGCCCTTCTCCTATGTCCACCTCGACGGCCAGGGTTGGCGCGTCACGCCAGATGACGACCTCGACGAGTGGCTGACCAAGCACAACGCCGCGACGCTGGCCGAGCGTGTGCCCGTGCTGACGTACGGCTCGAACGCCAATCCGAGCAAGATCACTTGGCTGCGCGAGAACCTCGGCCTTGAAGGACCCGTCGTCGTCCTGCGAGCGACCTGCACAGGGTTGTCTGCAGTTTGGGCCGCTGGCCTGCGGGTCGTGGATACCCAGCGACCGGTGACGCTCGCCGCTATGCCGAACGTCACCGAGGTCCACGCCGTGTGGATGGCCGATCCGGCTCAGGTCGCCGTGCTCGACGTCTGCGAGGGCCGGGGCGACAGGTATCAGTTGTCCCGCTTGCACTCCGGGCGGGTCGAGCTGGACGACGGGTCCATCTGGGACGGTCTGCTCGCGTACACCGGCAAGGCCGAGATCCGGTGGCCGCTTCTCGTTTCCGGTGCGCCGGTCCGGCTGGCGGAAATCGGCCAGGATCAGGCCCGCGATCTCGTCGGGACCGCCGCGCCGGTGATGGGTCTGGATGTGTCCGTTGTGGACGGCCCGCCTGACCCGGACGAGTTTCCCGCCCGCGTTTTTGTCTACGGCACACTGAAACCCGGGGAATCCGCGTGGGAACTGGTTGAGCCGTGGGTCGACGGTGAGCCGTACCAGGCCAGCATCACCGGTGAGGTCTTCGACACGGGCTTCGGCTACCCGGGCCTCAAGCGCGGCACCGATCAGGTGCCCGGGTGGGTGTTGCCGTTGCGCAGCCCCAAGGCCGCACTGGCCACTTTGGATTCGTACGAAGGCGATGAATACCGCCGAATTCGGGTGAAAACGCCGGACGGCACGATTTGCTGGACGTACCTGTGGAAGTTCGCCTGAGCGTGTGAGCGTTCGCAACCCGGCGTGCGGCTGCCCGTCCTTACTGGTAGGACCAGGTAACTACGTTACGGGAGGTGGCACCATGGTCCGCAACAGGGTGATTTTCGCAGGTATGGCAGTACTGGCAGCCGGAACACTGGCCGCGTGCGGCGGCGGATCCACGACCGGGCAACCGCCGCAAACCGTGACGGTGACACAAACTCCGACGCAGCCGAGCACCGCGCCGGAACACACGTCCACCGGGCCGGAACGGCCGGAAAGCGTCGCGCGCAGCAGCCAGGTCGCGCGCTGCGGACCAACTGTGCTGAAAGGCGAGATCGTGTCGGGCGACGCGGCCGCGGGCAACCGCTACGCCAAGCTCTCCGTGACGAACACGAGCTCGAAAGCGTGCACTTTGTACGGTTACGGCGGCCTGCAGTTGACCGATGCCAACGGTCACGCGATGCCGACCAAGCTGACCCGCAAGCCGGACCCCGCTCCTTCGTTGGTCACACTGGAACCGGGACAGAAGGCGTACAAGAACCTGCACTGGGGCGCGGTGCCCGACGGCACCGAGTCCACGACGGGCCCGTGTGAGCCCGAGTCCAAGGGTGCGACGGTGATTCCGCCAGACGAGACGCAGCCGTTCACGGTCAAGTTCGACTTCGGGTCGGTATGCCAGCACGGCTCGATCGACGGCAGCGCGTATTACAAGTAATCCGATTTCCTAGCCACGGGCCGGTCCGAAGAGGCACGCTGTCGCGTATGTCGACAGAGATCCTCTCGCCGGCCCCGGCGCAACCGGACTCGGACCCGCTGGACAAGATCACGGTGCCGCCGCGGGTCTTCGTCGCGTCGCTGGCATCGATCGCGTTGGTCGTCGGCCTCGTGCTCGGCTTGCTCCCGGTCCGGGTATCCACCCTGGACACCACCGCCACCGTCAAGGTGAGCTGCGGTAACACTCTCGGCGGCGTCGAGACGCCGCGCCTTGCCGCGAGCCTCGGCAACCCGGAACGGCCGATCCTGGCCGAGTACGTGGCCATGTGCGATCGCGGTATCGACGCCCGCGCCCTGCCCGCGTGGACGCTGTTCTTCGGCGGAATGATCGGCTGGATCTGGCTCGGTGCGGTCAGGAAGCGCAAATCGGGGGTCGAATAGGTCTGGACCATTAGGTACTATCACGGTGTATGAGGGTTCGACCGCATACCGTGATCGTCGCCCTGCTCCTGCTCGCGGGGTGCTCCGCAGAACCTGGTCAGTCCACGCCGTCGGTACCTTTGCCGCCGGACGAATGGGCCTCGTTCCGCAACGTCGACTCCTGCGCGATCCTCGACGAGGCCGCACTGTCGAAGCTTGGCAAGGTCGGTGCCCGCACCTTCAGCGGTGCGAGCGCGCACAACTGCGTCGTCACGATCACACAGCCAGACGGATCGCCGCTCACCGCAAGGGCGTACGTCGGTGAACGCGTCGCGGCCGACGCGAAACCGGTTGATATCCCGGGCCTGATCGCGGTGCAGGACTCTGGCTGCACGCTCACGGTCAAGACTGCGGGCGATCTGGGCATCGCCATCTCCATCGAGGGCACTGACTACGAAAAACAGTGTGCTCAGGCCCGTGACGTGGCCACCGCGGTCGCCACGCAGCTCAAATCGCCACCGCAGAACCAGGCCGCGTCACCGTTCCACGGAAAGGATCCGTGCCAGCCGATCGACCAGTTCACCCAGCAGATCGGCGCGTTGAAGGAAGCTCGCCGTCCCACGCTGATCAACTGTGAACTCACCGGTGCGAACGGAACCATGTTGATCAGCCACGAGATCGAGAACATGGCCGGGCACGCGCACGGTGAACCGCTGACCGTGGGCGGCAAGGAGGGCATGCGGCACCAGGAACCCGACCAGCAGGACCGTTGTGAGGTCATGGTGCTGGTCCGGCCGGTGCTCGAACAGTCCTATTTCACCACTCGGCTCGAGGTCGGCGGGACGTCCGACTCGTGCGCCAAGGCCACGAACGCCGCCAACGAGTCGGCTAAGGAGCTATGAGCTTGCCGGGGTTGAGGATTCCGCTCGGGTCGAGCGTGTTCTTCACCGCGGCAAGCACTTCCATCCCCAGATCGCCGATTTCGGCTGGCAGATAAGGAGCGTGGTCGACGCCGACGGCGTGGTGGTGTGAGATCGTGCCGAGCCCCGCGATCGCCTCGCACGCCGCGGCTTTGGCGCGCTTCCATTGTCCCGCTGGGTCGTCGATCGATCGTGGTGCGATCACTGTGAAGTACAGCGAGGCGCCGGTTTCGTAGGCGTGCGAGATGTGGCACATCACGATCGGGCGTGTGAACGAGTCGGTCAGCGCCTGCCGGACCTTCAGGTAGAGCTCGTTCAGCTGTGACCAATGCGTTGCGGTTTCCAGGGTTTCCACGCACACGCCCACGTTCATCAACGCGTCGCGCTGCCGTGGCCCGTTGAATCTCCCGTGCCGCCAGGCCTCTCCCAGCACCTTCCCCAGCTTGACCGCACCGCGCAGTTTGTGAAGCGTCGCGGCTCGGCGCATCGCCAGCTCACGATTGTCCTGCGCTTCCCAGCCAAGGATCAGCATGCACGGCTCCTGCACTCCCCTGGCCTTCAGATAGGCCCGCAGCGCAGCGGCTTTCAGCCCGCCTGTCAACGCGAACGACACGTTCGTTTCGTCCACATCGGACAACCGGGTCACGTCGGCGAGCACGCGATCCTGCGCCAGCTTGCGGACCACATCCGCGCCTCGCTCACAGCCGTCGACCACGAACCCTTCGTAGCGGCGAACTTTGGGCAACGGCCGGACACGAACCGTGACCTCGGTGATCACACCGAAGGCGCCTTCGCTGCCGATCATGAGTTGCCGCAGGTCAGGCCCTGCGGCCGAGGCCGGCGACACACCGAACCGCACTTCGCCGCGTGGCGTGGCGACACGGACGCCTTCGACCATGTCCTCGAACCGGCCGTAGCCCGACGATGCTTGACCAGCGGACCGGGTCGCGGCGAACCCGCCGATCGTGGCGCGCTCGAACGACTGCGGCACGTGCCCGAGCGTAAGCCCGTACTCCGCCAAGGCTTTCTCGGCGTCCGGCGCCCGCACACCGGCCTGGAACACCGCCAGCCGTGACACCTCATCCACCAGCACCAGTCGGTCGAGGCGGGCCAGGTCAAGCACGACCGAACGTTCCGCGGCCTTGACGCCACCGACGACCGAAGTCCCGCCGCCGAACGGGACGATGCTCAACCCGAGCTCGGCACACGCCTTGACCACCGCGGCGACCTCGGTGGGGTCGGCGGGCAGGACGACCGCGTCGGGCACGGTCACGTCACCGATTCCCTTGTGCGCCAAGAGATCCAAGTACGACAGGCCGCCGGTCCGACCGAGCCTGCTCTGCTCGTCGGTGAGCACGTAGTCGGCGCCGACGATCCCCGTCAGCACCTCACGCGCCTTCTCTGGCAGCTCCGATGGCGGCGCGGTCAGTGCCCGCGTCGGCGTCCAGGAGTCCGTCAGCCCAGTCTCCTGCCGCAGCCACCGCAGGGCGTGCGGCGGCAACTGAGGCGGTTCGGTCGTCCACGCGGACCTCAGGAGCTGGTCAGTTCGGTTCGCCATGGGTACAGTGTGACACATGACGTCACAACGTCACAGTTATCGAGTCGACGACGACGTGCTCCTGGACGCGGCACGCAGCTGTGTGCTGGCGATCGGGGTCGGCCGGACCACGCTCACCGAGGTGGCCAGGCGAGCCCAGGTCAGCCGGATGACGCTGTACCGGCGCTTCCCGGACGTACGCAGCCTGATCGCGGCCCTGATGACCAGGGAGTTCGGCGGGCTGCTCGCCGAGATATCGGCGTCGCTGACCGGACCGACGGCCCGCGAGCGGCTGGTCACCGGGCTGGTCACCGGGATCAAGGCGCTGACGCACAACCCGATCATGCGGGCCGCGCTGGACCTGGAACCCGAGCTGATCCTGCCGTACGTGGTGCAGCGGCTGGGCAGCACGCAGCGGCTGACCGAACAGTTCATCGCCGACCAGCTCAAGGCCGGGCACGACGACGGCTCGATCCGCGCCGCCGACGTGCCCACGCAGGCGCGCGCGGTGCTGCTGGTCGTCCAGTCCTTCGTACTGTCGCTGCGCCCAGCGACGTCTGATGTGGACAGTGATGCGCTGCTCGCCGAGCTGGCCAGGATGCTCGAGGGCGCATTGGAGAGCCGGTGAACACCTCGCTCAACGCGAGCCGCCGGGCGGCGGACATGGCGGCCGCCGCCAAGGACGCCGTCGACGTGCTGGTCATCGGCGGCGGGGTGACCGGCGCGGGTGTCGCGCTGGACGCCGCCTCGCGTGGCCTTTCGGTGGTCCTTGCCGAGGCGCACGATCTGGCGTTCGGCACGTCCAGATGGTCGAGCAAGCTGATCCACGGCGGGCTCCGGTACCTGGCGAACGGCGATGTCGGGATCGCCTACGAGAGCGCGGTCGAGCGTGGAATCGTGATGACACGCACCGCGCCGCACCTCACCCGGCCGCTACCCCAGCTCATTCCGTTGCACGAAGGCGTTTCCAGCGCGCTGGCGATGACCGGCCTGCACGCGGGCGACCTGTTGCGGCGGATCGCCCGCACGCCGTCGAATCTCCTGCCCCGGCCACGGCGAATTCCTGCCGCGGAAGCGCTTGCGTTGGCGCCCGGGCTGAAGCGCGAGGGATTGCGCGGCGGGCTGCTCTCCTACGATGGCCAGTTGATTGACGACGCCCGATTCGTGATCGCTCTGGCGAGGACCGCGGCGGGCTACGGCGCGAGAATTCTCACCAGGACCAAGGCCGTTTCCGTCGAGGGCGACGGCGCACGCCTGCGCGACACCCTGACCGGCTCGGAATTCGACGTCCGGGCCCGGAAAGTGATCAACGCAGCCGGTGTCTGGGCAGGCCAAGTGGTTCCTTCGGTGCGGTTGCGGCCATCACGCGGCACGCACATCGTGCTGTCGTCGCCCGGGATCACCGGCACCTCGCTGACCGTGCCGATTCCGGGTTCCCGCAACCGGTTCGCGCTGGTTCTGCCCCAGTTGGACGGCCGGATCTACATCGGGCTGACCGACGAGCCGGTGGACGGTGAGATCCCCGACGTGCCCGAGGCGCCGGAATCCGATGTGGACTTTCTGCTGTCGGTCGCGTCCTCGGTGCTGGAACGCCCGCTGACCCGCGCCGACGTGCAGGGCGCGTACGCCGGGTTGCGGCCTTTGCTGGACGCGGAAGGCGCGAGTGCGGACCTTTCCCGCCGGCACGCCGTACTCACCGCACCTAACGGTGTGATCACAGTTGTGGGCGGCAAGTTCACGACATACCGCCGAATGGCGGCCGACGCGGTCGATGCCACCGAGCTCACCACGGTTTCGGCTCGTACCAAGGACATTCCGCTCGTCGGCGCGACCGCGCGCGAGCGGCTCGCCCGGATCGACGCACCGGCTAGGCTGATCGCCAAATACGGCACCGAAGCCGTGCAGGTCGCCAAGCTCGACCCGGCTCGGCTGCACACTGATCTCACGGTCGCCGAGGTGATCTGGGCTTTCGAGCACGAAGGCGCGCTGCACGCCGAAGACGTCCTGCACCGCCGCAGCAGGGTGGGCCTCATTCCCGCCGAGGCAAACCCCCTGGTAGACATCGTGAGTGCGTTGGCCGGTTCTAACCGGCCGAACCACTCACGAGGGTCTTGAGCGCGGACGTGGTCCAGGCTGGATACTGGGGGCACGTCCAGCGAGGAAGGATCGATGGTGCCTGAGGCGGGACTGGAGATCGACCACGTCTCCAAGCGCTACGGCGACGTCGTCGCCTTGTCAGACATGACATTCGAGGTACGGCCGGGTGAATTGTTCGGTTTTGTCGGCAGCAACGGCGCGGGCAAGACCACCACGATGCGCATCGCGCTGGGCGTGCTCGAAGCGGATTCCGGCGCGGTGCGCTGGGCGGGCGAGCCGATCACGCTGAGCACGCGCCGCCGGTTCGGTTACATGCCTGAGGAACGCGGCCTGTACCCGCGGATGAAGGTGCTGGATCAGCTGGTCTACCTGGCGAAGCTGCACGGCCTGCCGGCCAATGACGCCCATCGGGCGGCGGACGACTGGATCGTGCGGCTCGGCCTGCGTGAGCGACGGCTGGACGAGGTCCAGAAACTGAGCCTGGGCAACCAGCAGCGCGTGCAGCTGGCCGCCGCGCTGGTGCACAACCCCGAGGTGCTGGTGCTGGATGAGCCGTTCTCCGGCTTGGATCCGGTCGCGGTGGACGTGATGAGCCAGGTGCTGAAGGAAAAAGCCGCCGAGGGCATCCCGGTTGTGTTCTCCAGCCACCAACTCGACCTTGTCCAGAGGTTGTGCGACCGTGTCGGGATCGTGAACAAAGGATCGATGGTCGCGTGTGACACGGTCGACGCGCTACGGTCCTCGGGTGCGTCCGAGCTCGTCGTACACGCGCCGAAAGCACCGATCGGTTGGGCCGCAGGGATTTCCGGCGTCGAAGTGGTGTCCGAACAGGACGGCCGCACCACCCTGCGTGTCCAGGACGACGTCGACGACCAGCAGATCCTGCGGGCCGCTTTGGACACCGGCCCGGTGCACGAGTTCAGCAGACACCGGCCGTCCCTCGCGGAGCTGTACCGCAACGTTGTCAAGGAGGGGCAGTGACTGAGTTGAAGCCTGCCCAGGCGGTGCTGCTGGTCGCCGGTCGCGAGCTGAACACCAAGCTGCGCACTCGATCCTTTGTGATCAGCACGATTGTCTCCGTGGTGGTGCTCGCGGCTTTCGTTCTGTTGCAGAGCTCCTCGTTCGACGACGGTTCGCGCAGCACGGTCGGACTGAGCGGCCAGGCGACCGCGCTGGGCCCGCAGATCGTCGAATCGGCCAAGCAGCTGGGGCACAACGTGCAGATCGTCGACATCGGCGATCCGGCGCAAGGCGAACAGCAGGTCCGCGACAACGATCTGGACGCGTTGGTCACCGGACCGGTCGGCTCGCTTCAGGTGACCGTCAAGGACACGCTGAACACCGAACTGCGCAACACGCTCAACGGCCTGATGCGCCAGCAGATCCTGACCTCCGAACTGGCCGCGGCCGACCTGGACCCCAAAGAGGTCCTTGGCACTGCCGCCGCCGCGCAGGTGAACGTCAAGCAGCTCGAGCCGCGCGGCGACGACCAGGGGCAGCGGCTGGTGATCGGCCTGATCGTGGCGTTCCTGCTCTACATGGCGCTGATGATCTATGGCCAGATGGTCGCGCAGGGCGTGGTGGAGGAGAAGTCCAGCCGCGTGGTGGAACTCCTGCTCGCGACCGTCCGGCCGTGGCAGCTGCTGGCGGGCAAGGTGCTCGGCCTCGGTGTCGTCGGGCTGATCCAGTTCGCGGTGATCGCCGCGGTCGGCCTGGTGGCCGGGCTGGCGAGCGGCGCGCTGACGATCTCCGGCACGGCGATCGCGAGCCTGATCGCCGGCCTGTTCTGGTACCTGATCGGATTCTTCTTCTACGCCACCATTTTCGGCGCCGTCGGGTCACTGGTGTCGCGCCAGGAGGAGACGCAGAGCGTGCTCACGCCGATCACCATGGTGATCGTGATCGGATTCATCTTCGCCATCAACCTGTTGATCAGCAACAGCGACAGCACGCTGACCACGATCATGGCGATTCTGCCGCCGTTCGCACCGATCCTGATGCCAGGCCTGACCGCGTTGGGCATCGCGCCGATCTGGATGCAGGTCACGTCGATCCTGTTGTCCCTGGCCGGAATCGCGTTCGTGGCGTGGCTCGGCGGCCGGATCTACCGCAACGCCGTGTTGCGCACCGGAAGCCGTGTCCGGTTGAAGGACGCCGTGTCGTCTTGATTCCGGCTAGTTCTTGATGGCGTTGTAGCGGGCCAAGGCGACCTCGCGCTCGTACGCGTGGTCGACCATCGGCTTGGGGTAGTCCAAGCCGTCGATCTCCCATGGCTTGTGCACCCGTTTGCCTGGGACACCACGAAGTTCCGGCACGAACCGGCGCAGCATGCCGTGTCCACCGTTCCGGCACAGTGAAATGCACTTTGCGGCACCGTGAGATGCCACTTGCGGCACCGTGAATACGGCTTGCGGCACCGTGTTTACGGACATCTCTCTTCGCCCTTGAGCTGGCGCGTGTCCACCATTCCAGCACGGTGAGTCAAACTGCTCGGCTCGCTTTCAGCTTGCTTGCTTTTCGCTGTGCGCCGCTCGCGTTCAACTCACCATGCTGGAGCCGGTGGACACGCGCTTCTCTCATGTCTTACGTGGACTCCGCGCGCGTTCCCACGCGGCTGCGTCCTCCCTCGCTACGCTCGGGAGTCCATTGCCACGTAGTCACGCTGCTTGGGTCCGATGTAGACCTGGCGCGGCCGCCCGATCTTCGTCGCCGGGTCGTTGGTCATCTCTCGCCAGTGGGCGATCCAGCCGGGCAGACGGCCCAGGGCGAACAGCACCGTGAAGAACTTCGTCGGGAAGCCCATCGCGCGGTAGATCAACCCGGTGTAGAAGTCCACGTTCGGGTAGAGCTTGCGCTGGACGAAGTAGTCGTCCGCCAGGGCGTGCTCCTCGAGCTCCTTGGCGATGCCCAGCAGGCTGTCGTCGCCGCCGAGCTTGCCGAGGATCTCGTCGGCGGTCTTCTTGATGATCGCGGCCCGCGGGTCGTAGTTCTTGTAGACCCGGTGGCCGAAGCCCATCAGCTTGACGCCGTCTTCCTTGTTCTTGACCTTGTTGACAAACGACTTCACGTCGCCGCCGGAGTCCCTGATGCCCTCGAGCATCTCCAGCACCGCGCTGTTCGCGCCGCCGTGCAGCGGTCCGAACAGGGCGTTGATCCCCGCCGAGATGCTGGCGAACAGGTTCGCCTCGGACGAGCCGACCAGCCGCACGGTCGACGTCGAGCAGTTCTGCTCGTGGTCGGCGTGCAGGATGAACAGCAGGTCCAGCGCGCGGGCCAGGTCGGGGTCCACATCGTACGGTTCGGCCGGGAAGCCGAACGTCATCCGCAGGAAGTTCTCCACCAGGCCAAGCGAGTTGTCCGGGTAGAGGAACGGCTGGCCGACCGACTTCTTGTACGCGTAGGCCGCGATGGTCGGCAGCTTGGCCAGCAGCCGGATGGTGGCGATCTCGGTCCGCTCCTCGGTGACCGGCTTGAGGGTCTCCGGGTAGAACGTGGACAGCGCGGACACCGCGGAGGACAGCACCGGCATCGGGTGCGCGTCCCGCGGGAAGCCGTCGAAGAACCTCTTCAGGTCCTCGTGCAGCAGGGTGTGCCTGCTGATCTTCTGGGTGAAGTCGGCCAGCTGCTGCTGAGACGGCAGCTCGCCGTAGATCAGCAGGTAGCTGACCTCGATGAAGGTAGAGCGCTCGGCGAGCTGCTCGATCGGATATCCGCGGTAGCGCAGGATGCCTGCGTCACCGTCGATGTACGTGATCTCCGACGAGCAGGCGGCGGTGTTGACGAAGCCGGGGTCCAGTGTGACCAGTCCGGTTTTCGCCAGCAGTTTGCCGAGCTCGATTCCGTTTGAGCCCTCGGTGGCGGGTACTACCGCCATCTCGAGCTCTCCGCCGTCGTGGTGAAGCGCGACGGTACGAGTACCGGATTGCGGCGCGGTCGTCGCGTCGGGCATGAACGTCCCTCTCCCGATCGGTCAGGGCGGTGGATCTGGCGAATCAAGCCACGTGCACGCGGTCTGATCGATCGCCGCACCGCAGCACCGCCCCATTGGGGTCCTGTCAACCCCCAACGCTAGTGCTCCCGGCGCGAATCTCCCAGTGCGGCGTAAGTTAAGACACGGCTGGTGGGACGCTTCTCACATCGATTCACAGAACGATTCAGAGGATTGGACCCAGTTCAGCCCCGAATGGGGGTTCGGCGCCCGCCCGTGACACCGTTATCGCGGCGGCCGCGCCCGCGTACCGCAACGCCGCCGTCCAGGCATCCTCGCCCAGGTCACGCAGGTGTTCCGCCGAACGGACGCCTTTTGTATACAACCAACTGAGCAGTGCCCCGTGCACGGTGTCGCCCGCCCCAATGGTGTCGACGACTTGGGCACGGGTAGCCGGCACCTCGATCAGTTCACCCGACCCGGCAACAACGGCTAACCCTTTCGAGCCGCGCGTGAGGACAACGGCGGCCGGGCCGTGTTGTTGCCATTCTTTGGCGGCTTCGACGGCGTCTTTTTCGGCGATCCACTCGGCGTCCTCCTCGGACAACTTGAGCAGATCGACGTCCGGCAGCCAGCTCGCGAACCGGGCACGGTAGGCCCTGGGGTCGTCGATGAGCACCGGCCGGACGTTCGGGTCGAGCACGGTGAGCACGTCGGCACGCCGCATGACCTGCTCGTACGCACTGGCGCCCGGCTCGAGCACGAGTGAGAGGGTGCCCAACGAGAGCATGGTCATCTCGGGCAGATCGTCAGGTGGCTGAAAAAGCCGGTCGGCCGTGCCCTCGGCGTAGAACGTGTACCGGGCGCCGCCGTCCGGCCCGAGGCTGGTGACCGCCAGCGTGGTCGGCTCGGGTCCCCGCTGCAGGTAACTCGTGTCCACATTGGACAACCTGAGCCGGTTGACGAGAGCCTCGCCGAAGTCGTCGGCCGAGATCCTGGACAGGAAACTCACCGGAGCACCAAGGCGACCCACCGTGACGGCGACGTTGTACGGGCCGCCGCCCAGCCGCGGCAGCAGAGCGCCAGGTTCTCCGTCGAGTGTGGACTTCGCGGGCACCAGGTCGACCAGTGCCTCACCTGCGACAACGATCACAGCCCGGATAGTAATGTGGGATGTCCTCAAGCACTGCATACATACGGAGATCCCGCGATGGCAGTCGAACGTCTGCTCCCGGACACCGAGGCGGAGGACCTCATCGCCTTGACCCGGGACATTGCCACCAACGAGCTGGCGCCCAAGGCCGGCGAGTACGAAGAGAAGGAACTGTTCCCGCGCGAAGAGTTCCGCCTGCTCGGCCGCTCAGGCCTGCTCGGGCTGCCATACCCGGAGCAATGGGGCGGTGGCGGAGTGTCGTACGAGGTATACCTGCAGGTCCTGGAAGAGATCGCGGCGGCATGGCTGACCGTCGGCGTGGGCCTGTCGGTGCACACGATGTCCTGCTACGCCCTAGCCGAATACGGGGCGGACTCGCAACGCTCCTCGTGGTTGCCGGACATGCTCGCCGGCGACCTGCTGGGGGCGTACGCGCTGTCCGAGCCACACGCCGGCTCAGACGCGGCGGCGCTGTCAACCCGCGCGGTGCTGGACGGCTCGGACTACGTCGTCACCGGGACCAAAGCATGGATCACCCACGGCGGCCAGGCCGACTTCTACACGACGATGGTCCGCACATCGCCGGACGGCGGCCGCGGCATCAGCTGCCTGCTCGTCCCCGGCGACACCCCCGGTCTGTCCGCCTCCGCGCCCGAACGCAAGATGGGCATGACGGCGTCGACGACCGCACAGATGATCTTCGACGCGGCCCGGGTGCCGACCTCTCGGCGGCTCGGCGAAGAGGGCATCGGCCTGAAGATCGCTCTGACGGCTTTGAACTCCGGGCGGCTCGGTATCGCGGCGTGTGCCGTGGGGCTCGCTCAGGCAGCTTTGGACGAGGCCGTTCGGTATGCGAAGGAGCGCTCGCAGTTCGGCCGGTCGATCATCGAGTTCCAGGGCATGGAATTCCTGTTGGCCGACATGGCGGCCGCGGTGGAATCGGCGCGCGCCATGTATCTGGAGGCCGCGCGGCGGCGGGATCGCGGGCTGCCTTTCAAGCGGCAGGCGTCGATCGCGAAGCTGGTGGCGACGGACGCGGCAATGAAGGTGACGACCGACGCGGTACAGGTGCTCGGGGGTGCCGGGTACACAAAGGACTTTCCGGTGGAGCGCTACATGCGGGAAGCCAAAGTCCCGCAGATCTTCGAAGGCACGAACCAGATCCAGCGCATGGTGATCGCGCGGGAACTGAAGAACATGGCTTGACGGTTTCGGGGGTCGTGGGCGCAAGGCGGCCTCCGGCCCCCGGAATCCAGCCTACTCAGCGGGTGTGACACTCGGCGGTCGTTCGTGCCACGGCCGCCCGAGTTGTCCACAGCAGCTGGTTATCCACAGGCATCGCCTGCGCCTTATCGACCTCCGCCGATCCCATCCCGTAGCGTAGAAATCGGGGGTTCCCCGGGCGGAATTGTTGATGCGGTGAAGACTGCGGTCGCAACCGCACCACGACCGTGGCTCCGTTGCGGACCCATCGGGCCGACCCGCTGTCGAGCGCCTTCTCGGGCTCCTGGGCCTGTGCTGGGCCGCCATTGCTGGGCCGCCATTGCTGGGCCGCCATTGCTGAGCCGCCATTGCTGAGCCGCCATTGCTGAGCCGCCATTGCTGGGCCGCCGCCGCGGGTGTGCAAGGGGATGCGTTGTCCAGCGCACCCAGCTGCCCAGGCGATTCGGCGGTTCGGCGGTTCGAAGCTCCTGGGCAGCCTTACGGGTTATTCGCTATACCAGGGGCTCTTGGTGATGCCTTCGCCCTTGGTGTCGTCGTAGTAGTAGACCTCGTTGCCTTCGATGAAGACGCGGACCGCGCGGCTCATCACGTCCAGCGGGTCGCCGGACCAGATCACGACGTCGGCATCCAGGCCGGGGGCGAGGGCGCCGACTCGGTCGTCGAGGTTGAGGATCTGGGCCGGGTTGACCGTGATCGACTTCAGTGCGGTGTCGGTGTCGAGGCCTTCCTTCACGCACAGGGTTGCCTGGTGCACCAGGAAGTCGATCGGCACCACCGGGTGATCCGTGGTCAGCGCGATCTTCACGCCCGCCCTGGCCAGGATGCCCGGGTTGCGCAACGACCGTCGATTGACCTCCACTTTGCTTCGGCTGGTGAACAGCGGGCCGATGATCACCGGGATCTCTCGCTCGGCGAGCAGGTCGGCGATCATGTGGCCCTCTGTGCCGTGGTTGATCACCAGGCGGTAGCCGAATTCGTCGGCCAGCCGGATCGCGGTCACGATGTCGTCGGCGCGGTGGCTGTGCTGGCACCAGGGCACGTCGCCGCTGAGCACCTGTGCCAGCGCCTCCAGGGTGTTGTCACGGTCGAACGGTTTGTCCTCGCTGGCCGCGTGATCACGCTTCTTGACGTAATCCTGAGCCTTGGTCAGCGCGTCACGGATCACCGCAACGACGCCGAGCCTGGTCGACGGGAGCTTCTTCTGCTCGCCGTATACCCGCTTCGGGTTTTCGCCCAGTGCGCTTTTCAGGCTGCACGGCGTGCGGATCAGCATCTCGTCGACCGTACGGCCCCACGCCTTGATCGCGGCGGTCTGCCCGCCGATCGGGTTGCCGGAGCCGGGCTTCACGACCAGCGTGGTGACCCCACCGGCGAGCGCGTCCCGCAGTCCTTGGTCGTCCGGGTTGATCCCGTCGATCGCGCGCAGTCTGGCGCCGTTCGGGTCGGTCATCTCGTTGTAGTCGCGGCCTTCCCAGCCGAGGCCTTCCTCGCCGATACCGGCGTGCGCGTGCGCCTCGACGAACCCCGGCAGCACCCATGTGCCCGAGGCGTCGACGATCTCGGCGTCATCCGGCACGTCGACATCGGCGTCCGCACCGACCGCGACGATCTTGCCGTTCTCGATCAGCACGATGCCGCCCTCGATGGGCTCGCTCGCGACCGGAACAACGTATCCACCCGTGATTGCGACTGTCACGGGTGGACACCGTACTAGGCCATACCCCATTGAGGGACGGTACTCGCCGCCGGAACATCCCTCGGCCGCAAGTCCGGCCTGCTGCCGCGCGGGGCCACAACAGCTGTTTCGCCGCGCCTGAGCCGGATCGCGATCGTGCCGGGCGACGTTTCCCGCCACGGCAGCCGCCGACCGTGTTCGTCCCGTACGTCCAGTTCGCCGGAAAGTCCGTGACGCAGCGACAAAGGCGCACCCGCACAGCTGCGGATCCTGATCCACTCGGTGCGACCGGCCCGGCGTGAAGCGTCGACTTCAAAGGCGCCTTGGGTGCGTAGACCCGCTATCGACGCGTCCGGCCACGGCAGCGCCGGGAAAACCTTGACCAGGCCTGGATCGCTGTCGATCACCATGTCCAAAACGGACTGTGCCGCGGTGAGCGGGCTCTCGATCGCGAGGTTCGAGCCTTCCTTGTACATCGTGTTCGGCATCAGCTTGGCGACCCCGATGACATTGCCGTCCAACAAATGGCGCAAATACGCCAGCGCCTGCTCGGGTTGGCCCATCATCGAGGACATCGTCGACGCGGCCGGATAGCTGTAACCGGCCCACGCCGAACGCATGCTCGACCAATGGTCGAACGTGCGTTTGATGATGTCGCGATCAGCTGGGTTGTCCCACGTCTTCTCCCGCAACGGATGCATCCACAGCATGTGGGAGAAGTGCCGGTGCGACGCGGTGAGCGCGACACCGTCGCCGATCAAGACACCAGTCTCGTTCTCGTGATACGGAACAAGCCTGGTCGCCACGTCACGCCACCGCGGATCCGGCTCGACCCGCAACTCCTCGGCGAGCTTGGGCAGAATCCCTGCGGCCCAACGGATCAACGACAGGTCGTAGGTGCAGTCGCTCGCATCGGCGACCTCTGGCGAGCGGGTGAGCGGCAGGTGCAGTTTGCCGTCGCTGCCTTCGGTCAGGAAGTGCAGGTAGAAGTTCAACGCCTTGGTCAGGATCGGGAACAGCACGTCCTGCAGCACCCAGCGTTCCCTGGTGTGCTGATAGGACACCCAGACACCGTGCATCGCCCAGATCAGGTTGCCGGTCTGGTCGGTCTTGGTGGTCGTGCCCGGCCTGCCGACCGTGGCGTGGTCCGGGATCTGTGAACCCAGCTTCGGCCCGCCTGACCGCAGCGTCCGGTCGCCGGGGTGCGCGAGCGCGTACGTCTTGCCGTCGCGGTAGTCCGGTGGAACGGAATAGGTCAGATTCTCGTGGTATCGCCGGAAAGTCTCGGTGACCGCGTCCAACTCGGGGTGGTTCGAGCCGTTCACGAGCGGATACGAGACCTGGACGTTCAGGTTCCACCAGACCGCCGTCCAACTTCCGCCGCCCTCGGGGAACCACGGTCCCCACTCGGTCACGACCGGCGCGTTTCTCCTTGTCGCACAAGCCATTTTGTACAGCTGGATCCAGTAGAACCGCTGCACCCACTTGTCCGGAACGGACACCAGGCTGCGGGTGTAGTAGGCGTTCCACCAGGCGCGGTGCTTCGCGACGTTCGGCAGGACCTTGACCTTGGCGAGCGCCTCGGCCAGCCCCGTCGAGTTCGGGTAGCCGTAGTGCACGGCCGCCGTGAGCAGCTTCCGGGTGCCGAACTGTCTTTCCTGCCACGCGGTGCTGTAGCCACCGCCCGCGATGAGCGGTTGCTCGACATAGTTGAGGCCGATGGTCGGCGCCGGATTTCCCACGTACTCCGGCGGGATCCGGATCTGACGTGTGGTGTGCGACGGCAAGGGCGTGAAACCCCACTGTGCGTCACCGGTGGTCGAAACCAGCAGGACGCCGCTTTCGTTGTGTACCAGGGCTTCGAACTTGAGGCTGCCTTGTGTGGTCGTCACTGTGCCCTTGAGCTCGGCGTTCCACAGGTCCAGGGTCCAGTCGACCGCGGTGACGGCGCCGGGCAGCGTGAGCGTCAGGAAACCGATCGGCAGCCTGGACAGGCCGACCGCCGCTTCCCATTGCGCGCGTTGGTCTTGAACGAGGCTGTGGCTGAGCATGAAGCGCAGCACATTCGGCTCGGGGCCCTGGTAGACCTGCACGCCGAGGAAACCGTTGCCCAGGAAGGGACTGTTGTCCCACCCGGTCGGCACCCGCCGCCAGACCATCCGTGCGTCGGCGACGATCTGCTCGAAAATGCGGTCTTTCCGGTTCTCGGGCTCAGCCCACGCGGCCGGCTCGCCGACCACCCAACCACTGGTGAGGGCCGCGGCCCCCAGGAATGTCCTCCTTGACACGTCCGCCACGGGGCAAACATACGATGAATCCCCGTGTCACACCACCCCTGAACGGGGTAAACGGCCGTATTCATCCGATGACTGGGCTCATGTGTTGCATGGATGCCCCACGCGAGAGAAGAGCCATTGGTGACGCCAACGCGGAGCGACATCCACGTTCCCCACTCTCCCGTATCTGAGATACTCTCTCAAATGTGAGAACCCGTTCGCGTGATTCACCACCGGAGTCCGGCGCCGATGCGTTCGAGGTCCGACTGGCTGCCCGGCTTGCCGGGTTGCGGATGGAACGTGGATGGTCGCTGGAAGAGCTGGCGCGGCATACAGGCATCAGCCGGTCGACCCTGTCACGACTGGAACGAAGGGAAATCAGCCCGACGACGGCACTGTTGAGCAGGTTGTGCATGGCGTACGAAAGGACAATGTCCCAGCTACTGGCTGAGGTCGAGTCAGAGCCACCGCAGCTGGTGCGAGGTGATCAGCAGGCTGTCTGGCGGGACGAGACCTCGGGCTTTACCCGGCGCTCGGTGTCCCCGCCGCATCCTGCGCTGCGCGGTGAGCTCGTCGAATGTGCCTTGAGACCGGATGCGGACATCTCCTACGAGGGGTCGCCCGTTCCTGGGTTGGAACACCACATCTGGGTGTTGGAAGGGACGCTGGAGCTCAGCGTCGACGACAGCGTGCACGAACTTCGCACCGGCGACTGCCTGCGATTCCGATTGTGGGGACCGTCGCGATTCCGAAATCGCGGCCGTGGTCCGGTCCGGTACGCCCTGATGGTCGTCCTTCCGTAAGCACCAAAGGAGCAAGCCCATGAGCTACAGCCATCGCCTTGCCACGCAAGAAGATCTGCCATCGATCGTCGAGATCTACAACTCCGCGGTCCTCGCCAGGTCGAGTACTTGCGACCTGGAACCAGTCAGCGTCGCCTCCCGGCAGGCATGGTTCGACGACGCACGTCCCGACCGGCACCCCATCTGGGTCGGCTACAAGCCCGACGACCCGAGAACCGTGACCGGATACCTGTCCTTGGAACCTTTTCTTAACGGCAGGCGCGGATATGACGCGACCTTGGACCTCGCGGTATACCTGCACCCCGACCACCGCGGCCGCGGGCAAGGCCGCTACCTGCTGTGTGAAGCGATCACACACGCGCCGAAACTGGGCGCCCGGACGCTGGCAACCACCATTTTCGCCAGCAATGAGCCCAGCATCCGACTGTTTCACTCCCTCGGCTTCCAGGTGTGGGGACGCCTGCCGGGCGTCGCCGACCTCGACGGGGTGATCCACGACGTCGTCTTCGTCGGACGACGGGTCGACAACGTCAGGGACTAACCGCGACTCAACACCACCCGAGACTCCGGGAGATCACACAGTCGCCCAGGTACCAGTGCGACTGTCGAAAGGCGAACGAGCACGGGTCGTTCGTATGCGCCCGAGGAGGGCGACATTGGTGGCAGCCGGTGACTGGCGACGGCTGATTGTCGACGGCCGTTCAGTGTGGCGTGGGCCGTGGCTGCGCGGAGGGTGGCATGCATGACTTCCCATGAGTTTCAAGGGATTGCGCCATTGCAGTCACCGCAGTGGTGGTGGCAGTTTCGAACCAGCGTGCCAAGGCTGACAGACAGGCGGGCGCGGAGTGGTTGTCCCAGACTGGGGGCGGGCAGCCGGCCTAGTCCGTGACGAGCTCGCGGAAGATGGCCGTTACCTGGGCGGTGCGAAGGGATTGTGGCTGGCCCGCCCCCGGTCTGCGCGTCGACGGCGGCGTCCGGGTTGGAGGCGACGGACATCCGCCGAGGCCGCGGTCTTCGTCGGGCTCCAGGGTGCGGCACTCGAATTCACAGTGGAAGCACATGTAGTGCATCCACAGCCAGGTGCCGCGAGGCAACATCGCGGTGCCGGAAGGCGCCTTTCACAGTGCCGCGAAGGGCATTTCACAGTGCCGCGAAGGGCATTTCACAGTGCCGCAAAGGGCATTTCACAGTGCCGGAACGCGCATTTCACAGTGCCGGAGGACGCGGTTCACGGTGTCGGTAGGTGCATTTTCATCACGGCGGGCGTGCGTCCGGCGCGTTGGAGGGGTGGGCAGGGGGTGGCTCGCGGGGGTTGGGTTACGTCCAGACGGCTAGGTCGTTGCCGGGTGGGGCGACGATGTGCAGGTTGCCGGGGCCGGTGGCGTTCCAGGCTTCGTAGAGCGGGTGGCGTTGGACGCGGAGGCGGGTGCCGTTGTCGAAGTCGACCTGGAGTGTGCCGTTCTTGTATGCGATGGCCGACGTGATGCGGGCGAGGAGCAACGAGAACGCGGGCACGATCTCGTGGCGTTCGGGAACCAGTTCGATGGGCTTGGCTGCCTTCCCGCCACGGCCGGATGCGTTCAGGGTGAGCTGGAACGGCTGCTCGATCTGGATCTGCGCGTCACCGTCCAAATCGAACGTGAGCTGACGGGTCACGCGGAACTGGATGACGAGCATGTCGCGGTACGGCAGCACCCAGTGGTCCGCGTACTCGATCAACGTGGCCTGCTCGGTCATGAGACCAAGCCTGCCATTGTCCGGCGAGCACAGTGCGGCGCTTTGTCGATTGTCAAGGTTCGAGGGCACAAGGCATGGCCCAGGCACGGCAGCACAGTCATGACTTATGCGCCGTCGGATTGTTCCCAGTAGGCGTCGATCCGGGCGATGGCTTCCTTTCTGGTCATGGTGGCGACTGTTCGCTCGGGCAGGCCCAGGCGAGTGATGAGCAGGTGCACGAGATCGACCGGGAGGGCGTCGGGGCGGGGTTTGGCGATGCCGCGGTCGGGTTTCTCGTCGTCGTTGACGCAGGCCCAGAAAGCGGGCTCGTCGACCTCCAGTTGGTCACGCAGGATGTGTTGCCACAGGTCAGGACCGTACGTCTGTCTGTCCGACAGGCGGGTGCGCAGAACACGCCCGTCGGGCAGACCGAGCTCGTACGTGATGTGCGTGCCGGATCGAACGCCTATCCAGCCTTCGATCTGGCAGAAGCGGTCGTGGTCGTCTGGGGTCGGCGACTGCTCGCTCACTCAGCGACCCCAACCAGCCACTCACGCAGTTGGGCATCGTCACTCAGGCCGATCAACTGGACTAAGCCCCAGTTGTCGCGGTGGTTGGGGGTTTCCAAGAGCCGCTCCTGCCAGTCCTCCGCGTACTCGCGCAACGACGTGATCATCTCGGTGATGGCTTCGTCGAACGACGCGCCATCGGCCGAGATCGGTAAGCCGGGGATGAAGACCGACCAGCCATCGGCCTCGGCGACCACATGGGCCCGTGGCTGGTTCATGGTGACCAAGACATGTTGCAGCCGAACGACATCGACCACCGCGGTGCGTGCGTGGTCGCGGCGGATGGTGGCCACCCGTCCCTTTTCCGCCGCGTCCAACAAGTCCTTGAGATGGGTGCGGGCGTCGGTGTAACTGTCGAAGTGCATGACGTTCCCTCTCGGTCGGTTTTCATTTTCTCCCGAGAGCGTTAGGTACGTCAAGTACTTCAGGTACTTAGTGGGGTCATTCCCCAGCGGCCCGCCCAGGACTCCCCTGGCTCCAACGTGATCAGGTCCGTTCCCGAGTTCAGCGCGTCCGGCGGGCAGGTCATCGGCTCGATCGCGATCGCCCTGCCGCGCCCGGGGAACTCGCCCGGCGTGAAGACCTGGACCCACTTGAAGTCCGGATCGGCCCACAGCTCGACCCCACCGGACGGACCGGTCACCACGTGCCGCACAAGACCATCTTCTCCAGGCAAGCAGCCGCCGAAAGGAGTGTCCAGGTGCACGTCGCGCAATGGCCGCGCGGTAAGGAAGTCGTACTCAGTGCCGGCGACCGGAACCGCCGGCCCACAGGGGACCATGCGCGCCGAGTCCAACGGCAGCACAGTCGTCGCAGCCAGCTGCAACGTGCACGAGTCGGTCGAATCGTTGCCCGCACGGGGATACGGGTGCGTGCCGACACCGAACGGCGTCGGGCGGTCGCCGATGTTATGCACTCCGTGCGTAACAGTGAGTCCGGTGTCGTCGAGCGAGTACGCGATCGTGGTGCGCAACCGCACCGGCCAACCCGCCTGCGGCTCAATCTCCACCTCGAGCGAGACCGACGAGGCCACGTGCTCCAGGACTGTCCACTGTAGACGACGAACCAGTCCGTGGATGGCGTTGCCGCGCGCGGGCTCGGACACGTCAAGCTGCTGCAGCTCGCCGTTGAGGTGCCACTGGGCGGCCGCCGTCCTGTTCGGCCACGGCACCAACACCGCACCGGAACCGAAAGGCGGTGTCTCGCCGTAGCCGTACGTCTCACTGAACGGCACGCCGTCGACCTCATAGGCCCGCAGCCCCGCTCCGGTTTCGGTGATCACGGCCCGAGCGGCGCCGTGCACGATCTCCAGACTCATGCTTTGCAGCCTAACGGCGGGTGGTACTTCGCTCGCACAGCGTTGACGCTGGAGGGACCCTGCGATTGGAAGGACCCTCATCATGATCAAGCGTGTAGCTGGCACGCTGCTCGCAGCCCTGTCCATCGGCGCTTTCGCCGCCGCCCCGGCCCAAGCCGTGCAGGCCGACTTCACCGGCATCGTGGCACTGAGCAACTGCTCCGGCTCGGTCGTGCGCCCGCCGGCAGCCAGGGACACCGACCCCGCCCTGGTGATGTCCAACGGTCACTGCGTGAAGTTCATGGGCGCCAACGAGGTCATCGTCAACCAAGAGTCGACGCGGACGTTCACGCTGCTGAACGGCGCGGGCCAGAACCTCGGCACGCTGCGCGCCACCAAACTGGCGTACGCCACGATGAAGAACACCGACGTCTCCTTCTACCAGCTCACTCAGACGTACGCGCAAATCCAGCAGCAGTACGGTTCACGCGCACTCGAACTGACCACGACGCGGCCCGCCGCGGGCACGCGCATCCAGGTTGTGTCGGGTTACTGGAAGCGCATCTACAACTGCCGCGTCGACGGTTTCGCGTATCAGCTCAAAGAGGACGTGTGGACGTGGCGCGACTCGGTGCGGTACGCGTCCCAGTCGACGTGCAACACCATCGGTGGCACTTCGGGTTCGCCCGTGATCGACACCGCTTCGGGCAAGGTTGTCGCGGTCAACAACACCGCCAATGAGAGCGGTGGCCGCTGCACGCTGAACAACCCTTGTGAGGTCAGCCAGTCCGGTCAGGTCACGGTTCGCACTGGTTACAAGTACGGGCAGCAGATCTACAACATTCCCGCGTGCATTGGCGCGGGCAACCAGTTCAACCTGACTGCTTCGGGTTGCACGCTGCCTCGCTAGGACTCACCTCTTGCGGCTCCCCTGATTGGCGACAAATCCCGCCATTCAGGGGAGCCCTTGATTTAAGTCAACCAGAGGGGTCTGACAGTTCTCCTTCTGCAGGCGGCTGACCAGGCGCGTTGTTGATGATGGCGGTTTCATGACGCCCGTCGTCGAGCTCGACGGATGTCCGCACCGGCTTTGAGGCTGCCGAGCAATCAGGAAGTGCTGGTCGACGGTTACTAGACCAGTCTGTATAGTCAGCCACATGCCCAAGAAGACCGACACGCGTGACCGGGTGCTGAAGACGGCCGCGGCGCTGTTTCGCAGCCAGGGCTACCACGCGACAGGCCTCAACCAGGTGCTAGCGGAGGGCGGTGCGCCGAAGGGCTCGCTGTACTTCCATTTCCCTGGTGGCAAGGAGCAGCTCGCGGTCGAGTCGTTGCAGCTTTCCGGTGGCGAGCTGTGCGAGCAGCTCAAACAGGTCCGATCATTGGACGAAGTCGTTGAACTGCTTGGGAAAAGACTGGTCGAGTCGGATTTTCAGGATGGGTGTCCGATTGCGACCGTTGCGTTGGACGCGGCCAATGAGAGCGAGCAGATCCGGCAGGCTTGCGACAGCGCCTACATCTCGTGGGAACGGGTGATCGCCGATCACCTTGAGCAGCAAGGGATCAAGGACTCCAGGGCGTTGGCCACCACGATCCTCGCGGCGATCGAGGGCGCGCTTTTGCTTGCCAGGACTCGCAAGGATCTCGCGCCGCTGCGGCAAGTCGGGCAACACCTCACACTTCTGATCCAGAAGGAGCGATGATGCGCGTCCACCACTTGAACTGCGGAACCATGCGTCCGGCCGGCGGCAAGCTGCTCGACGACCGGCCAGGATTCCTGCGCCGCAGCACGATGATCTGTCACTGCCTGCTCATCGAGACGAACGACGGCCTCGTTCTTGTCGACACCGGTGTCGGGCTGGACGACATCCGCAACCCGCGTGGTTCGCTGACGCGCGAGTTCCTCATCGCGGCCAATCCCGTTCTGGACGAGCGGGAAACGGCCGCCCAGCAGGTGCGCAACCTCGGCTACCGGATCGAGGACGTCCGGCACATCCTGCCGACTCACCTCGACCAGGATCACGCGGGCGGTTTCCGGGACTTCCCGAACGCCAAAGTGCACGTCTACAAGGAGGAACTCGACGTCGCACGGGCACAGGCCACCGCGAAGGATCGCGCGAGATTCCGGATGGCGCAGTTTGAACACGCCGACTTCGAGAGCTACGACCTCTCCGGCGAGGACTGGTTCGGCTTCGAGTCCGTCCGCGGCCTCAAGGGCTTGCCGGACGAGATCCTGCTTGTCCCGTTGCGCGGGCACACGAAGGGCCACGCGGGGATCGCGGTCGACACCGGTGAGAAATGGTTGCTGCACTGCGGTGACAGCTACTTCTTCCACGGCGAGATGGATCCGGTGAACCCCCATTGCCCGCCGTTGCTCGTGCAGTTCCAGAAGATCGTGGAGACCGAGCGCGAGCCGCGGCTGCACAACCAGCAGCGGCTTCGCGAACTCGTCCGTGACCACGGTGACCGGGTCGAGGTCTTCAGCGCCCACGACCCGGCCGAGCTGGCTCGATACCGCTAGTCCCCGCCCTTGGTCAACGCCTCCGGGTTCAACTCGACGTGCCGGCCGGCGGCCCGGTTGATGAAGTAGTTGATCACCCACAGGACCAGACCGGCGCCCAGCAATATCAGCGCGACGTAGTAGTCACGTGCTGGGCGCCCGGACAGCGGGCTGGCCAGGTACAGGCAGAGGACGGCCGCGATCACCGGGATCACGGTCGGGGTGCGGAAGTGCTTGTGCTCCACCTTGACCTTGCGCAGCACCAGCAGCGCGATGTTGACGATGGCGAAGACCACCAGCAACAGCAGCGCGGTGGTGCCACCGAGCACACTGATGTCCACTGTGGATACGAGGACGACGGCGATCGCGGTGGTGAACAGGATCGAGACCCATGGCGTGCGGCGGAACGGGTGTACCGTGCCGAGCTGCTTGGGGATGATCCGCTCGTTGGCCATGCCGTAGAGCAGACGGCTGGCCATCATCATGTTGATCAGCGCTGAGTTGATCACCGCGAACATACCGATCGCGGAGAACACCACGTGCGGGAAGCCCGGCGCGCCGACGTCGAGCACCTTCAGCAGCGCGGAACTGCCCGCCTTCTGCAGTTCGCCGGCTGGCACGAGCAGCGAGGACGTCACCGACACCAGGATGTAGATCGACGCGGCGATGACCATGCCCCACAGCATCGCCTTGGGGAAGATCCGGGCCGGGTCCTTGCACTCCTCGGCCATGTTCACCGAGTCCTCGAAGCCGACCATCGCGAAGAACGCCAGCGACGTGGCCGACGTGATGGCCACCAGCCAGGTCTGGTTCTGGGTGTCCACCTGGGTCAGCCTGCTCGGGTCGCCTTCGCCGGACGCCACCGCCGAGACGCCGACCGCGATGATGATCAGCAAGCCGGACAGCTCGATGCACGTCAGCACCACGTTGGCCTTGACCGACTCGCTGACACCACGGAAGTTGATCAGCGCGACGAGCACGATGAACGCGATGGCCAGCAACGTCACCGGGACTGTCGTCGCCCCGATGGTGGCTTTGAGATACGTGCCACCGAAGGCGATCGCGGCCGACGACGCGGACGTGATACCCGAGCACATCACCGCGAAGGCGACCATGAACGTCAAGAACTGGATCTTGAAGGCCCGGTGCGTGTACAGCGCGGCGCCCGCCGCCTGCGGGAACTTGCCGACCAGTTCGAGGTAGCTGAACGCGGTGAGGAACGCGATCACGAAGGCGAGCAGGAACGGCAGCCACAGCGCACCGCCGACTCTGCCGGCGACCTGTCCGGTGAGCGCGTAGATCCCGGTGCCGAGGATGTCCCCCACGACAAAGAACAGCAGAAGTTTCGGCCCGATGGCCCGCTTGAGCTCCGGTTGCCCGGTCGCGTGTTCCTTGATCCCTTCGGTCATCCCTGGAGTGTGCCGTACCTCACTGACAATTCGGGTAACGACATCACTCCATTGGCGTAGCAACTTCTTTATCGGCTCGATAACGCCAGAATGCGGACATCCACACGGCCGCGCCGATGGTCAGAACGATCACCAGGAACCCGCCGCCCGCCGAAGCGACGGTCGTGCCCGCGGCCGCGGCGGTCCAGCCGTGCGTGAGGTCGGCCAGCCGCGGTCCACCTGCGACGACCACGGTGAAGACGCCTTGCATCCGGCCGCGCATCTCGTCGGGCGCCGCCGCTTGCAGGATCGATGACCGGTACACCGCGCTGACCATGTCGGCGGCGCCACCGATCGCCAGGAACACCACGGCCAGCCAGAGTGAACTGGTCAGCCCGAACCCGGCCATTGCCGCACCCCACACGCACACCGCGACGATCACGCCGACGCCGTGCCGGTTGATCTTCGACAACCAGCCGGACGACAGTCCCATCAGGAAAGCGCCGAGCGGGATGGCGGCGTACAGCCAACCGAGCGCGACGCCGCCGCCTGGCGGGTCGCCGAACGTGCGCTCGGCCATTTCAGGGAACAGCGCCCGGGGCATACCCGCGACCATCGCGATGATGTCGACGAGGAACGAGGCCAGCAGCACGGTTCGCCCGGCGAGATAACGGAATCCGTCGAGCACGTCCCGTAGCCCCGCGCGCCTGATCTCCCCGTTCAGCGGTGGCAATGGCGGCAACCGCCACACCGCGTACATCGCGAGGATGAGCGCGACGGAGTCGATCAGGTACAAAGTGGACAGACCGAGGATCGGCAGCAGCGCACCGGCGAACAGCGGGCCGAGTACTGAGCCGAACGTGAAAACCGTTGAGCCCAAGGCCATCGCCGACGGCATCAGCTCGGCGGGCACCAACCGGGCGATGGCCGCGGTGCGGGTCGGCATGTTCACGGCGAAGAACGACTGTTGCAAGCCGAGCAACAGCAGCACGATCCAAACGGAGTTGACCGCGAGTGCGGCTTGCAGCCACAGCAGGACCGAGCTCAGCGCGATCCCGGCGTTGGTGATCAGCAGCAGCTTTCGGCGGTCCATCATGTCCGCGATGGCCCCGCCGTACAGCCCGAAGACCAACAGCGGGACCAACGCGACCGCGCCGGTCAGGCCGACGAAACCGGACGATCCGGTCAGGTCGAACACCTGCTTGGGCACCGCGACGGCGGTCAGCTGGGAACCGATCGAGGTGACGGCGGTGGACATCCAGAGCCTGCGGTAAGGCGCCACACGCAGGGGTCGGACGTCCATCACCAGGTCACGAAGGGCCACAAATCTTTAGCTTAAGACACCTAACGATCCCGGCAGGAGTGATTTAGCCCGCCCGCGAACCGGTCAGCCCGCCGGGAAGAACACGTCCGAGCAGGCGTAGACCGCCTTCGGCTGATCGGTGTGGTCCCAGATGCCCAGAATGATGTGCCGCCCCGTCTTGACCGGCAACTTCACCTCGTGGGACACCCCGCCTTGCAAAAGCTGACCGTTGTAGCCGATCACGGCGAACGGTGCCGGTTCCAGCTGCGCACGAGTCAGCCACTGGTCCGGCTGCCAGCCGTCGCGAGTGACGTAGTACCGGAAGGTGCTCGTCTTGTGCCCCGCGGTCAAAGTCCACTGGAAGCGGTGGGTCGATCCCGGTTGCACGTCAGCGGTGGGCCACGGCATCGACTTGGACACGCGAGTCTTGTTCAGCTCGACGAACTGGGGCAGGCCACCGGAACAGAGCTCGCCGTCGGCCGGCCCGGCCTGCGGGAACTGATTCGGTCCCTCGACGCTCTGCGGCTCGTATTTGATGTCGCCGCAGGGGATTCTGCCGATTTTGCACAGGTGGGCACGGCTCGGCAAGGTCGTCTGAAAACCATGCGCCGAAGCAACGGTCGTCGCGGAAACCATGGTGACAAGGGCGATGACGGATATGACGAGTCTGCGCATCGATCTCCCATCGGAACGACAGGGGCTCTTGAACGCGGCTCGGCCGCGTTACGTTCGGACAAACCGAACGTAACGCGGCCGAGGTCGAATGATCTTGCTCGTCGGAGCGCCCTTAGGGGCCGAGGCGCTCGATCTTCCAGCCGTCGCGGGTGAGCTTGTAGCGCAGCCGGTCGTGCATGCGGTTGCGGCGGCCCTGCCAGAACTCGACGACCTCGGGCCGGATCCGCCAACCACCCCAGTGCGGCGGCACCGGCACCTCCTCGGCGTCGGCGAACTGGCGCTGGATGTTGGCCAGCGAAGAATCAAGCGTGTGGCGGCTGTGTACTACCACCGACTGGGGCGATGCCCATGCGCCCAGCTGCGACTCGCGTGGCCTGCTCGCCCAGTAGGCCGCGGTCTCGGAGACGTCTACCTTCTCCACCGTGCCGCGGACGTGTGCCTGACGCTGCAAGGAGTACCAAGGGAACGTTGCCGATGCGTACCGGGTCGCCGAGAGCTCGTGGCTCTTGGTGGACGTGTAGTTGGTGAAGAACACGACGCCGCGCTCGTCCAGTCCCTTGGCCAACACTGTCCGTGACGACGGCCTGCCCTGCGGGTCGGCGGTGGCCAGCACCATCGCGTTCGGTTCGACCACACCTTGCTGCGCCGCCTGGTCAAGCCAGAACTGCAACTGCTCGTGCCATGTGGTGGCCAGCTCGGACTCGTCGAGACTGCCGCCTTCGTAGTGGGCACGCATCGTCGGTAGGTCGAGCGTGATGTTGGACGTGATGTCGGCGTCCGTCATGCCTATCACCCTCCGCCTCGGGATCTCCTTGGTTCCCGAGGACGTTACGGGGTCCGCACGCGCGGAGAAACAGCACGAATGGTGATTACACCCACGCGGAGCCACCCAGATCGATCAACCAGATCGATTCAGTGAGCCCATCATGCGCTGGGCGGACACGGCGTCGTGGGCCAGCGCGGTCGCCAGCGATCCACCCGCGGCGAGGGGCACGAGTGAGCACCATTCCTCGGCGATCGCCGAAGGCGGATCTTCATAGCCCACACGGAGATCCGTTGCGAGCACGCGTCGTCCGGCGAGCACCGCCGGGCTGGCGATCAGCGAGTCGATCTCCAGCTTCTGGTTGAGGACAGGCGCCGGACCGCGGCGGATGACCGTCTCGGTGCTCAGCCGTCCGGGTTTTTCACCTTCCCGGCCGAGGACAAGCATTTCGCGCATGATCAGCCGGGCCGAAGGTTCCAGCGAACCGGTGAACATCGCCGCGTGGTGCGCACGCTCCGTGACGATGGTCGCGTCCGGCAGATACTCCACTGTGGACCCTTCGGCCGCTTCGACGTGCACCGTGAACCGGCTCATCGCAGGTCTCGGCCCAGGCAGGACGAGGCTCGCGGCCACGCCGGCCACTCTCAACGAAGCGCCCGGCAGGGCGATCAACGTCAGGTCGAGCGAGTCGCCGCCGAGCGGGGCCGACGCCGAGTTGACCAGGTGCACGAGACCTGGTTTGCCGCGATGCGGAACGAGCGTCAGCGGGGACTGGGATCGCAGTTCCCTGACCACCGTTCGCCCGTCGACCAGCTCGGCGACGACTCGCGCGTGTGCTTTCATCCCGCGTGCACTGGCAACTGTGAACGGACCCAGTCCGCGACGGCGGGCGCATTCGGCGTTTCGGTCAAGGACTGGGCGATTACCGGCAATTCGCCGCGCATCCGGGCCGCGTCCGACGCCATCACCTCGAGGTCGGCGCCGACCAGCGGAGCCAGGTCGATCTTGTTGATCACGAGCAGGTCCGCTGTGGTCACGCCGGGACCGCCCTTGCGCGGCACCTTGTCGCCACCTGCCACGTCGACGACGAAGATCTGCCGGTCCACCAGGCCGCGGCTGAAGACCGCGGTCAGGTTGTCGCCGCCGCTCTCGATGATCACCAGTTCCAGGCCGGGGTGGCGCTCTTCCAGCGTTTCCACGGCGTCCAGGTTCGCGGTGATGTCGTCACGGATCGCGGTGTGCGGGCAGCAGCCGGTCTGCACTGCCTCGATCCGGTCTGTGTCCAGGACTCCCGCGCGACGCAGGAAGTCCGCGTCCTCGGTCGTGTAGATGTCGTTGGTGACCACGGCGAGGTTCAGCTCGTCTTTGAAGGCCCGGCACAACGCGGCGGTCAACGCGGTCTTGCCGCTGCCGACCGGTCCGCCGATGCCGATCCGGTACGCCCGGCCTGCCGACGACGTCGGCTCGTAGTGATCAGGTTCAGACCACGTGGGATCGAAGTTCACCGGGTGGGTATGCGTGTGGTCAGCTTGCAAAGAGACGCACCTCTTCCTTGTGATGACGCACATGCGCCTCTGCCAACAAATCCAGCCCTGGCGCGCCTGGGCCGGGCAAATCCGCGGGCGGCAGATCCGCCGAGGCGACCGCGCCTTCCGCGACCGCCTGCATCGCGTCGCCGAGCCGTGTCACTGCCGCGTTCACCGCGAAAGGATCCAAGCCCAGCAATCGAATCGCGGCGCTCGCCGGGCCGCTCACCGACAAATATGCCGCGGTCAACGCGGCATCCGCTGCTCCTCCGCCGGCGATTCCGGTCAACGCGCCGAGCACGATCGCGTGATGCGGCCGAGGAGTGGCCGCTACCAGGGAATCCAGCACAGGTGACGGCCACGCACGACGTCCCGCGCGAACGGTTGCCCGGCCCTGCGCCCGTGAAGCCTCACGCTGCGCGGGCGAAGGTGTCCGGGCGTCCAACTCAGCGTCCAAAGTGGACCATTCGTGGCACTTCACCGAAGCCGCGGCGAAGATCGCCGCCAGCTCTCCCGCTGTCCGCAACCGCCCGGCCAGGAACAGCCCCAGGGTTGGGATGTCCGTGACGAGGCCGCGTGCGGCGGCTTCCTCCAGACCGCCGGAGTGCACGTGCCCGCCGCCCGGAAACCGGGAATCGGACAAGACCAGCGCGACCGTGTGCATCAGAACAGGAAATAGCGCTGTGCCATCGGCAATTCGGACACCGGCTGCGGCTCGATCAGCTCGCCGTCGATGTGCACGGCGAAGCTGTCCGCGTCGACCCGGACGTCCGGCATCGCGTCGTTGAGCAGCATGTCGGATTTCGTCACGCCACGGGTGCTGGTCACCGCTACCAATTCCCGTCCGATGCCGAACACGTCCTCGATATTGGACTCCAACGCCTCGGGCGCCACGAAATGCAGACCGCTGTCCAACGCGACCGAGGGCGCCGCTCCGAACATCGGACGGGCGTAGACCGGTTGTGGTGTGGGGATCGAGGCGTTCGCGTCACCCATCGCGGCCCACGCCGTGAACCCGGCCTTCAGCACCACATGCGGCCGGACGCCGAAGAACTTCGGTTCCCACAGCACAAGATCCGCGAGTTTGCCGACCTCGACCGAGCCGACCCACTTGTCGATGCCGTGCGCGATCGCCGGGTTGATCGTGTATTTGGCGACATATCGACGTGCCCGCATGTTGTCCGCGCTCGTGTCCCCCGGCAGGGAGCCACGGCGGTCCTTCATCACGTGCGCGGTCTGCCAGGTCCGGATGATCACCTCGCCGATCCGGCCCATGGCCTGCGAGTCCGAGCTGATCATCGAGATCGCGCCCATGTCGTGCAGCACGTCCTCGGCGGCGATCGTGGTCGGCCGGATCCGGGACTCCGCGAACGCCAGGTCCTCGGGCACCGACGGGTTCAAGTGGTGGCACACCATGAGCATGTCCAGGTGCTCGTCCAGAGTGTTGGCGGTGTGCGGGCGGGTCGGGTTCGTCGAACTCGGCAGGACGTTCGATTCGGAGACCACGCGGATGATGTCCGGTGCGTGCCCGCCTCCGGCGCCTTCGGTGTGATACGCGTTGATCGACCGCCCGCCGATCGCCTCCAAAGTGGACTCGACGAACCCGGCTTCGTTCAACGTGTCCGTGTGGATCGCGACCTGCACACCGGATTCGTCAGCGACGGTCAGGCACGCGTCGATCGCCGCAGGGGTCGTGCCCCAGTCCTCGTGGAGCTTGAAACCTCCCGCGCCGCCACGGAGTTGCTCGCGAAGTCCTTCTTGACTGACCGTGTTTCCCTTGCCCAGCAACACGACGTTGACAGGCTGCTCTTGCATCGCCTGCAACATCCGGCCGAGGTTCCAGGCGCCGGGGGTGACTGTGGTGGCTTTGCTGCCTTCGACCGGGCCCGTTCCGCCGCCGATCATCGTGGTCAGGCCTGAAGCTAGCGCTTGGTCCGTGAGCTGCGGGCAGATGAAGTGCACGTGGCAGTCGATGCCACCGGCCGTGAGGATCTTTCCGTTGCCCGCAAGGACTTCGGTGGACGGCCCGATCACCAGGGCCGGGTCGACGCCGTCCATCACGTCCGGGTTGCCTGCCTTGCCGATGCCGACGATCTTGCCGTCGCGCACGCCGACGTCGGCTTTGACGATGCCCCAGTGATCCAGGATCACCACGCCGGTGATCACCAGGTCCGGTGCGCCGTCCGCGCGTGTGGCCATGCCCTGGCCCATCGACTCGCGGATCACCTTGCCGCCACCGAAGATCACTTCGTCGCCTGCGCCCGCGCCCATGCTGCGGTCCTCGGTGACCTCGATCAGCAGGTTCGTGTCCGCCAGCCGGATCCGGTCGCCGACGGTCGGCCCGAACAGCTCGGCGTACCGCTCACGATCGATCGAGGTCACCAGACCACTCCTTCCTCAACCCTGGCACCGTGCGGTTCCCTGCGATCGGCACGAGGTCGACTTCGCGCTCGACGCCCGGCTCGAAGCGCACGGACGTGCCCGCCGGAATGTCCAGCCGCTGCCCCCACGCGGCCTCGCGGTCGAACTCGAGGCCAGGGTTGACCGCGGCGAAGTGGTAGTGCGATCCGACCTGGACCGGCCGGTCGGCGGTGTTGCGAACGGTCATGCGGGTCCTCGGCCTGCCGGGGTTGAGCTCGATCTGCTCGCCGGCCGGAATGATCTCGCCTGGGCGCAATCCAGCTCCTAGATGATCGGGTCGTGCACGGTGACGAGCTTCGTGCCGTCCGGGAACGTGGCCTCGACCTGCACCGCGTCCACCATCTCCGGCACGCCGTCGAGCACCTGGTCGCGGCTGAGCACGTGCCTGCCGCTGGCGACCAGCTCGGTAACCGTGCGGCCGTCGCGTGCGCCCTCGAGCACGTGGTCGGTGATCAACGCGACCGCTTCCGGGTAGTTCAGCTTCACGCCCCGGTCCAGCCGCTTGCGGGCGACGTCGGCCGCCACGTGGATCAGCAGCTTGTCCCGTTCGTGCGGGGTCAGGTGCATGCGCAAGGTCTATCACCGCGCAGCGCCGCTGTCCCGATCTGGAAACACAGGCTTAACCCGGACGGGTGCCTGTGGATAACTCGGGCTTCGCGATTCGGACATGTCGGTGCCCTGCGGTAGCGTTGAAATTAGGGGTTCCCCCTTGGGAATTGGTGGTGTGATGGCGCGTGTCCACAGTGGTTTGGGAGGCCGGTGGCTGGTGTGAGGCGCGTCATTTGAGGGCGAGGCGGGTCAGCGGGCGGCGAGGGCTTGGCCGGTTGCGGTGTCGGCAATGCCCGTGACGGGGCCTTGGTAGAGGATCCGCCCGCCATGCTTTCCCGGGCCGGGGCCCAGGTCGATCAGCCAGTCGGCTTGTCGGATGACGTCCAGGTTGTGCTCGATCACGACAACCGTGTGGCCGTGGTCCACGAGGTCGTCCAGGACCCCGAGCAGCGTGTCGATGTCGCGAAGATGCAGGCCGGTCGTGGGTTCGTCCAACACATACAGCGTTGGGCCGGTGGTGTCGCGGAGTTCCTTGGCGATCTTCACGCGCTGTGCCTCGCCGCCTGACAGTGTCGTCAGTGGTTGGCCGAGTCGCAGGTAGCCGAGGCCTACGTTGTCGAGGTGGCGCAGGGCCTTGGTGATCGCGCGGTCGGGCAGGCGAGTGATGGCGTCGGTGATCGTGAGGTCGTCCACGTCCGCAATGGACAGTCCGTCGACCTTGTGGCTCAACACTTCGGGCGTGAACCGCCGCCCATCGCACGTCTGGCACACGGTCTCCTGGCCGTCCATGAAGGCCAGGTCCGTGTAGATGATGCCGAGGCCGCCGCAGTCCGGGCACGCACCCGACGAGTTGGCGCTGAACAGCGACGCGGGGACGTTGTTCAACCGGGAGAACAGTTTCCGGATGGGTGTGGCGATGCCTGTGTAGGTGATCGGTGTGGAGCGTCGGTTGGTGCTGACGGGCTTCTGGTCGATCACTACAGCGTCATGCTGGGAAACCAGTTCGCTTGCCAGGCTTGACTTTCCTGAGCCCGCGACGCCCGTGAGCACGGTCATCACGCCAGTCGGGATGTCTACCGTCACGTTCTTGAGATTGTTGCGGGTGGCATTGGTGACCGCGACAGCCCCGTGTGCCTTACGTGGTTGGTCCTTGATCGGGCGCTGCTGCGACAACGCGACCGCCGTGGGAGTCGAAGCGCGGCGGAGTTCGTCGAAAGTGCCTTGGAAAACGAGTTCGCCGCCCTGGTCGCCTGCGCGTGGCCCGATCTCGATGATCCGGTCGGCGATGGCCATGACGGCCGGATCATGCTCGACGACCAGCACGCAGTTGCCCTTGTCCCTCAATTGTTCGAGCAGGGTTGTCATGGCTGCGATGTCGTGCGGGTGCAGGCCGACCGTCGGCTCGTCGAACACGTACAGCATCTCGATCAGGCTGCTGCCTAGGTGTTTGACCGTCTTGATGCGCTGGGACTCGCCGCCTGACAACGACGTCGTGGCGCGGCCGAGGTGGAGGTAGCCGAGGCCGATGGTGGCCATGGCGTCCAGCCTGTCCTTCAGCGCGGTCACGACCGGTGCCACACTCGCATCGGTCACGTCCGTCACCAGGTCGGCGAGTTCGCTGATCTCCATCCGTGCCATCTCGCCGATGGTGTGGCCGAGGACTGTGGCGGTTCGGCTGGCTTCGTTGAGTCGGTCGCCCTGGCAGTCCGGGCATATCTCGGAGCGCGTGAAGCGGGCGATGGTCTCTTTCTTGCGGTCCGACAGGTTGTCCGATGTGCGTAGGTAGATCCGTTCGAACCGTTCGACGACGCCTTCGGGTTCGGTTCCGTAGAGCAGTGCGTCTCGGCGCGCTTTGGGCCAGTCGCGCAGCGGTGTATCTACGTCGAAGGTGCCGTCGGCGTAGAGCGAGTACCAGTAGCCGCCGTTGCCGAAGCCGGGCAGCAGGATCGCGCCGTCCTGCAGCGACTTGTCCAGGTCCAGGAACCGGTCGACCGCGCTGGCGACGACCTCGCCGAGACCCGAGCACTTCGGGCACATGCCTGCCGGGTCGTTGAAGGAGAAGTGGTTCGACTCGCCGACGTGTGGCGTGCTCACGCGGGAGAACAGCAGCCTGAGATAGGTCCAGGCGTCGGTGATCGTGCCGACCGTGGACCGGGCGTTTCCACCGATCCGCCGCTGGTCGATCACCACCACCGGGGACAGTCCTTCGATCTGGCTGACCTCGGGCCTTGTCCACTTCGGCAGCCGGTTTCGGGTGAACGGCGGGAAGGTCTCGGTGAGCTGGAAACCGGCCTCGGCCGCGATCGTGTCGAACACCAGCGACGACTTTCCCGACCCCGACAGGCCGACGAACACCACCACTTGACCACGCGGTACGTCGACGTCGATGCACTTCAGGTTGTTCGTTCGGGCTCCCCTGATCCGGATCATGCCTTCGACCGTACGAGCAGATGTGGCCAGAAAATGTCCGCGATTTCGGCGACCATAGGTGCATGGCCGATGTGATGCGACGAGTCCTCGCGCTGCTGGCGGCCCTGCAGACGGGCAAGGCGTTCACCGGTGACGAACTGGCGTCGCGGCTGGACGTCAACCCGCGCACGCTGCGGCGGGACGTCGACCGGCTGCGGAGTTACGGGTATCCGGTCGAAACCCAGCCTGGCCCGGGCGGCTACTACCGGCTCGCCGCAGGCCGTGCCATGCCGCCGCTGCTCCTGGACGACGACGAGGCAATTGCCACGCTCCTCGGCCTGGCGACGCTCGCCGCGACCGGCAGTGCCAGCGAGGGCAGCGTCGACGACGCGGCGACCCGTGCGTACGGCAAGGTCGACCAGTACCTGCCCAAACGCCTTCGTCCACAGGCCGTGGCCCTGCGTGCCAGCTTGGAGACGACTTCGGTGTCAGCTCCCAGCACCAGCGCCGAGACGATGAGCACGCTCGCCGAGGCGATCCACCACACGCAGATCGTGACGTTCGACTACGCCGACGCGGCCGGGGCCAGCACCACTCGCCGCGTCGAACCGCACCGCCAGATCCACCTCAACCTGCGCTGGTACTTGCTGGCCTGGGATACCGACCGGGAGGACTGGCGGGTTTTTCGCATCGACCGCGTGACGAACCCGCACAACACGGGCCGGTCCTTCACCGTCCGGCCGTTGCCCGCCGACAGCGCCATCGACTACCTCCGCCAAGGCCTGACCAAGCACCGGCAGCGGGTCGTTGTGACCATCGATGCGCCGATGTCCGTGGTAGCGGACGCTTTCAAGTACCAGGATGCCGAGCTGACTCCGACCGAGGGCAGGACGCGTGCGGTGCTGCGGCTCGATTCATGGCAATGGCTCGTGCTGAATCTCGCGTTCATCGACGCCGACTTCACCATCCACGAACCCGCCGCGTTCCGGGAGGCGTGCGCGCGGTTCTCCGGCCGCCTTCAGAGCGGCGCTTCGACTCCGATGCCCAATTCGACGGCCTTGCGCAAGATGTGATCGGCGGCGAACAGATCCTCGGTGGCGATGCCGAGCGAACGGAACATCGTGATCGCCTCCGGCCCGGACCGGCCAGGTGCCTTGCCGATCAACAAATCGCCGAGTTCACCGCGTACGTCCGGCGGGTCGCTCTGGAACTCCTTGGCTTCGCCGAGCACGGATTGCATCGCGTCGACGTAAAGCTCGGCCGCCCGCACAGTCGCCGTGTCGACTTCCTGATGCTGCACGGTGCTGGCGCCGACAGCGTTGACGTGAGTGCCCGGGCCGAGCCAATCTCGTTGCACCACTGGGTCTTTCGACGTCGTCACGGTCACGACGATGTCGGCGTCCCGGACAGCTTCCTCGGCCGTGGGGACTGCTTTCAGGTCGAAGGGGACATTCATCCGTTCGACGAACGCGGGCGCGGACCGCGGCGAGAACACGCGTACCTCTTTGATCTCCCGCACGAGCGGAATCGCGTGCAGATGCGCCTCGGCTTGGACACCGGCGCCGATGATCGCGAGGGTTTTGGCATTTTCCCGAGCCAATGAGCGGGTGGCGAGTGCGGACACCGCGGCCGTCCGAATTTCGGTGATCGTCGAAGCGTTCATAAATGCCAGCGGCTCGCCGGTGACGCCGTCGAAGAGGGTGACCGCGCCCTGGTGCGTGTCCATCCCGCGCCCCGGATTGTCCGGCACGATGCACAAAAGTTTTGTCCCGAAGAGCGGGGTGTCACCGCCGCGGTACGCGGGCATCCAGACACCGAACGCGTTCGTGGACGACGGCTGGAAAGCGATCCGCAGCGGCTGCTCGACCAGGCCTTGTGCCCTGGCTTTGAGTGCGTCGGCCATCACGTCGACGCACTCGTGCATGGGCAAGGCCCGCTTGATGTCCGCCGCGGAGAGGATTCGCATGCACGCAGCACTAACACACTGAATCGTTCACGGAATCGTGACTCAGCCCACGGCGCGTGTCGTTGCGACACACGCCGCGGAGGAGAAGTGTTTGAAGATGAGGCCGCGCAGTGTCGCCGACTCGCATCCAGATGCCGGCGCGGCGCGTATCAAGTCGGGGTATTTCGGAAAGGCGACCGCGCATGTCGACACCAACAGTGAATCCATCGCACGTCGACTTCGACGACGACGGTTACAAACCGGGTCTTGAAGGAGTCATCGCGTTTCGGACGCAGATCGCCGAGCCGGATCGGGCCGGCGGCGCGTTGCGCTACCGCGGCGTGGACATCGAAGACCTCGTCGGACGGGTGACATTCGGCAACGTATGGGCTTTGCTCGTGGACGGCCGGTTCGGGCCGGGCCTGCCGCCCGCTGAACCGTTCCCGATTCCCGTGCACACCGGCGACGTGCGGGTGGACGTGCAGGCGGCGTTGGCGATGCTGGCGCCGATCTGGGGGTTTCAGCCGCTGCTGGACATCACCGATCTGGAGGCACGCGCCCAATTGGCCCGCGCCTCGGTGATGGCACTGTCCTATGTGGCGCAATCGGCCCGTGGCATTGGCCATCCGGCGGTGCCGGAAAGCCGGATCAACGAGTGCGACACGATCACCGAGCGGTTCATGACCCGCTGGCGCGGCGAGCCGGATCCCGCTCACACCAAGGCAATCGACGCCTACTGGGTGTCCGCGGCCGAGCACGGCATGAACGCGTCGACGTTCACCGCGCGCGTCATCGCGTCGACCGGCGCGGACGTGGCCGCGGCACTGTCCGGTGGCATCGGCGCGATGTCCGGGCCGTTGCACGGCGGCGCTCCGGCTCGGGTGCTGCCGATGATCGAGGCCGTTGAGCGGTCCGGGGATGCCCGCGGGTTTGTGAAGGGCATCTTGGATCGCGGCGAGCGGCTGATGGGTTTCGGGCATCGGGTTTACCGTGCTGAGGACCCGCGCGCCCGGGTGCTTCGGCGGACGTGCCGTGAGCTGGGGGCAGCGCGTTACGAAGCCGCGGCGGCGTTGGAGCAGGCGGCGTTGGCGGAGTTGCGGGAACGCCGGCCGGACCGGGCGATCGAGACGAACGTGGAGTTCTGGGCCGCGGTGATCTTGGACTTCGCCGAGGTTCCGCCGCACATGATGCCCGCGATGTTCACGTGCGCCCGGACCGCCGGGTGGTGCGCGCACATCCTGGAGCAGAAGCAGACCGGCCGGCTGATCCGCCCTTCCGCCCGGTACACCGGTCCCGATGCCCGCAAGCCCGAGGACGTCGAAGGCTGGGACACCATCGCCCACAACTGACCCCCGACAAACCCCGCCATCCAGGGGAGCCCTTGTTTTTACGTTAGCGCAGGGGTCTGACAGTTCTGGCTGACTTCGTGGCCCCGCAGTGGCGTTCGAACCACTGTGGGGCCTTTTCCTCACCCCTCGCGTGAACATTTCTGTACAGTTGTGAACAGAGATGTTCACCGGGAGGGCTGACCATGCTGTCGTTGAGTGATGTCCGGGGTATCGCCACCACGCTCGCCACCAGGGCGGCGTCCAAGCTGCTTGCCGAGGCAGGCGACCTTGTCGCGGCCACCGACTCCAAGCGGTACCACCACAATCCCTATCCACTGCTCGAACGGATACGCGCCAAAGGCCCTGTCTACAAAGGGCTTTCCGGGCTGTACGCGCTGACCTCGCACACTGTCTGCGCACAGGCTCTCAAGCACCCGCAGATGAAAGTTCAGCCGCCGCCTGGCAAGCGCGACCTGTTCATGACGCAGACCAACGCGCTGGAAGGCTCGTTCGTCCTGCTGGACGCGCCGGACCACACCAGGCTGCGCCGGGTCACCGCACCGGCTTTCCGGCCGAAGATGATGCGGGAACTGCGCGGCAAGATCGAGGCGACCACACACCGGCTGCTCGACCAGCTCGGCACCGAGTTCGACCTGATGACCGAGTTCGCCGGGCCGCTGCCGATCACGGTGATCAGCGACCTGCTCGGCATCCCGGACGCGGACACCGCCAGGTTCGGCCGCTACGGCATGGTCATCGCCGAGGCGCTGGACGGCTTGTCCACCCCGGCGAAGGTGCGGGAGTACAACGCCGCCTACGCCGACATCGAGCAGCTGTTCACGCGGCTGATGGCGGAACGCCGCAAAGACCCGGGCGATGACGTGATCAGCGTGCTTGTCACGGCCGAGGCCGAGGAGAAGGTGACCACCGACGAGCTGATGACCACGTGCATGTTGCTGCTGCTCGCCGGGTTCGAGACAACGGTGAACATGATCGGCAACGCGACCGTGCTGTTCAGCGAGCACCCCGACCAGTGGGATCTGCTGAAGGCGCAACCGGATCTCGCGCCGAGCGTGGTCGAGGAAGTCCTGCGGTACGAATCCCCGGTCCCGATGCTGATGCGGTTCGCGCACGAGCGGGTCGAGCTCGACGGCGGGGTGCTCCCGGCGGGCGCGGCCGTGCTGCTCATGGTCAACGCGGCCAACCGTGATCCGGAGATTTTCCCTGAGCCTCACCGGTTCGACATCACCAGGACGCGAACCGTCGAGCACCTGGCGTTCGGCGGCGGCGTGCACTACTGCCTCGGTGCTCCACTGTCGCGTTTGGAGGGTGACATCGCGTTCCGGGCGATGGCCGAACGGTTCTCCACCATCAAGCTCACCGGTGAGCCGGAGCGCAGGTTCTCGAACACGATCCGTGGATTCAGCACGATCCCGGTCCGGGTCTGACAGCTTGTCCACCGATCGGAGGACAACCGGATTCAGTCCTGCGGTCGTCCCGTTCAAGGCACCGCGCCACGAGCATTGTGGACATGACAGCGGTACAAGTGCGGGGCCTGCGTAAGGCGTACCCGAAGATCCAGGCTGTGGCCGGGATCGACCTGCGGATCGAACGCGGCGAGGTGTTCGCGTTACTCGGCCCCAACGGGGCAGGCAAGACCACGACCGTGGAAATCCTTGAAGGACACCGGAAACGGGACGCCGGCACGGTGTCCGTGCTCGGTCAGGACCCAGGCAGCGCCGGACGGGAATGGCGAGCACGACTAGGCATCGTGTTGCAGACGGCGACCGACGCCGCGGAACTGTCGGTGCGCGAGACGATCCGGCACTTCGCGGGGTACTACCCGCGGCCACGACAGCCCGAGGAGGTCATGGAACTGTGTGGCCTCAAGGAAAAGGCGAGCGCACGGGTGAAGAGCCTGTCCGGTGGGCAGCGCAGGCGGCTGGATGTCGCGCTGGGCATCATCGGCACGCCTGAGCTGCTTTTCCTCGACGAGCCGACGACCGGCTTCGATCCCGAGGCACGCAGGCAGTTCTGGAGCCTGATCCAGAAGCTCACCGCCGACGGCACGACCATCGTGCTGACCACGCACTACCTCGACGAGGCCGAGGCGCTGGCCGACCGGGTCGCGGTGATCGCGAAGGGCGAGATCGTCGCAGAGGGCGCGCCGGGTGAGCTCGGCGGGCGCTCGAAGCGGGAGGCGACAGTCCGCTGGTTCGACCACAACGGCGAACAGACGGTCCAAACCGCCACGCCGACCAAGTTGATCGGCGAGCTCTCCCGTGGGGGTGGAGAGCTCGCCGGGCTCACCGTCACCCGGCCGACCCTCGAAGACATCTACCTCGACCTGGTCGGAGGCGACCGATGACGATCATGCACCTGCCGTCGCCGGTGACCATCGGCCTCGCCCGCGGCCTCACCGAGGTGAAGTTGTTCTTCCGCAGCAAGGAACAGGCGATCTTCACGTTCGCGTTCCCGGCGGGGATCCTGGCCGTGCTCGGGTCGGTGTTCAGCAGGACGTACGAGGACACTGGGGTTTCGTCCAGCCATGTGCTCACCGCGAGCATGGTCGGCGCGGGCATCATCGCGACTTCGTTCGTGAACCTGAGCATCAGCGTCGCACTGGACCGCGAGGACGGAACGCTGCTGCGGCTACGCGGCACGCCGATGCCCGCGATCTCCTATTTCCTGGGCAAGATCATCCTGGTGCTGGTGGCCAGTCTCGCGGAAACCGTGCTGGTGCTGGGTGTCGGTGTGGCGCTGTTCGGCCTCGACCTGCCGACCGATCCGGCGAAGTGGCTGACGTTCGCGTGGGTGTTCGTGCTGGCCGTGATCAGTTGCTCCTTGATCGGCATCTTCACCGCGTCACTGGCGAAATCCGGGCAGAGCGCGGCGGCCGTGGCGAACCTGCCCTACGTGGGCCTTCAGTTCGTCTCCGGCGTGTACGTCAGCCCAATCACGCTACTACCTGCGGGTATGGTCACGGTGGCGTCGTTGTTCCCGATCAAGTGGGCGGCACAGGGCTTCCGGTCGGTGTTCCTGCCGGACAGCATGATGAAGTACGAGATGGCGGGGTCATGGGAACTGGGCAGGACAGCACTGGTCCTTGGCGTCTGGTGCGTCGTCGGGCTCGGCCTGTGCCTGATGACGTTCCGGTGGAGCAACCGGAGCCGGTGACCGAGGCAGCCGATCGCTACTTCTGGCTGTGGGACACGTTTTTCGCGTTCGTCTACGTCTCGGTCGTCTTCTTGGTCATCGTGGTGGCCAACGGACCGACCCTGGCGGAACGGGCTGCCGCGATCGCGTTGCTGACCGCGATCGCGGTCAGCTATGTCTTCGTCGGCAGGCCGTGTATCGCCGCCGAGGAGTTCGGCTGGCGGCTCAACCTGTTCGTCGCCGCGCTGTTCTTGTGTACGGCCGGGGCGGCCTACTTCGTCCCGATCACCCAGTACACGTTCTTCGGTGTGATTCCGCTGCTGTTCATGAGCCTGCGGCTGGCGGTGGCGATCGTGATCGTCGCGATGGCGATCGTCGTGACGATTCTGCTGTCCTCCGCGGGCGAACCACCCGCGAACCCGGTGAACACCGCGGTGGCGATCACGATCAGCGTGATCTTCTCGGTGGCGATCGGTGTCTGGATCGACAAGGTCATCAAGCAGAGCAGCGAACGCGGCGAGCTGATCAAACAACTGGAGGCCAGCCAGGCCGAGGTGTCCCGGCTGTCGCGGGAAGCGGGCGTGACCGGGGAGCGGGAACGGCTGGCAGGCGAGATCCACGACACCCTCGCGCAGGGCTTCACCAGCATCATCACCCTGGTGCAGGCAGCGGAATCGGAACTCGGCCGGGACGAACCCCAGGTGCGCAGGCATTTGGCGCTCGCACTGCGGACCGCGCGGGAGAACCTGGCCGAATCCCGTGCGCTGGTCGCGGCTCTCGCCCCGGCCGAGCTGACCGAAAGCTCTGTGCTGGACGCGATCCGGCGCCAGGCGGCCAAGCTGACCGAGGAGACCGGTATCGCGGTCGACGTCGGCGTGCAGGGTGAGCGACGGCCGCTGGCCACCGGGATCGACGTGGTGCTGCTGCGGACCGTGCAGGAAGCACTGTCCAATGTGCGCAAACACGCGGACGCGGGCACTGTCGAGATCGTGCTGTCCTATCAGGAAGGTTCGGTGGTTCTGCTGGTCACGGACGATGGCAGGGGTTTCGACCCGTCCGCGCCGACCAGCGGGTTCGGGTTACGCGGCATGCGGTCGCGGATCGACCAGGTCGGCGGCTCGCTGTCGGTGACCAGCTCGCCCGGCTCGGGCACCACCGTCGAACTGGAGGTCTGCACATGATCAAGGTGCTGCTCGTCGACGACCATCCCGTTGTCCGGGAAGGGTTGCGCGGCATGCTCGACGCCGAGCCGGATCTGACGGTCGTCGGCGAGGCCGGTTCCGGCGAGGAGGCAGTCGCGCTCGCGGCGGCTCACCAGCCCGACGTGATCCTGATGGACCTGCGGATGCCGGGTCTGGACGGCGCCGGTGCCACCGAGAAGATCATGTCGTCCAACAGCGGCAGCCGGGTCATCGTGCTCACCACGTACGAAACCGACGCGGACATCCTGCGTGCCGTCGAGGCGGGCGCGACCGGGTATCTGCTGAAGGACGCTTCCCGTGCGGAGTTGGCCGGCGCCATCCGGGCCGCGACACGTGGTGAAACCGTGCTGGCGCCTTCGGTGGCCGGGCGGTTGATGCGGCGGATGCGTCAACCCGTACAGCAATCCTTGACTGCCAGGGAGATTCAGGTTCTCCAGCTGGTCGCGAAAGGACAGACGAACGCCGAGATCGGCGCGTCGCTGCACATCAGTGAGACCACGGTGAAGACGCATCTGCTGCGCGTGTTCAACAAACTCGGCGTCTCGGACCGCACCGCGGCCGTCACCACGGCCATGGAACAGGGCATGCTATGAAAAGACCTCGTGAGTGTTTTGGCCGGTTAGAACCGGCCAAAACACTCACGAGGCCCACGCTGGGAGTTCAGCCGAGCTGCTCGACGACCCACTCGATCGCGTTGGTCAGGATGGTGATGTCGTCCGGCTCGATCGCCGGGAACATCGCCACCCGCAGCTGGTTGCGGCCCAGCTTGCGGTACGGCTCGACGTCGACGATCCCGTTGGCGCGCAACGCCTTCGCCACCGAGGCGGCGTCCACGTCCTCGGCGAAGTCGATCGTGCCGACGACCTGCGAGCGGTGCGCCGGGTCGGCCACGTACGGCGTGGTGTACGCGGTCTTCTCAGCCCACTGGTACAGGCGCGTGGACGAGTCGGCGGTGCGGGCGGTCGACCAGGCCAGGCCGCCGTTGCCGTTGATCCACTCGATCTGGTCGGCCAGCAGGAACAGCGTGGCCACCGACGGCGTGTTGTACGTCTGGTCCTTCACTGAGTTGTCCAAAGCCGTTGGCAGCGAAAGGAACTCGGGCACCCAGCGGCCGCCTGCGGCGATCGACGAGACCCGCTCGAGCGCCGCCGGGGACATCAGCGCGATCCACAGGCCGCCGTCGGAGGCGAAGTTCTTCTGCGGCGCGAAGTAGTAGACGTCCGACTCCGCGATGTCGACCGGCACGCCGCCCGCGGCGCTGGTGGCGTCCACGGCAATCAGCGCGTCACCGGAACCGGCCGGGCGGACGACCGGCATGACCACACCGGTCGAGGTCTCGTTCTGCGCCCACGCGACCAGGTCGGCGCCTTCGGAGTACGTGATCTCCGGCGCGGTGCCCGGCTCGGCCTTGATCACGATCGAGTCGGACAGGAACGGCGCTTCGTTGGTGACCTTGGCGAACTTCGAGGAGAACTCGCCGTTGGTGAAGTGCTGGGCCTTGTCGTTCACCAGGCCGAACGCGGCAGCGTCCCAGAACGCGGTGGTGCCGCCGTTGCCGAGCACGACCTCGTAGCCCTCGGGCAGCGAGAACAGCTCACGCAGGCCCGTGCGCACGCGGCCGACCAGGGACTTGACCGGCTTCTGACGGTGTGACGTGCCCATGTAGGCCGCGCCCTCGGACGCCAGACGCGCCAACTGCTCCGGCCGGACCTTGGACGGACCGCAGCCGAAACGGCCGTCGGACGGCTTGAGCTCACCGGGCAACTGCAGAGTGGTCGGGTCAACGGTCTGCGTCATGGCGCCTCTTCAGGGATCTCTTCTGGATCGAAATGAACTGCGGCGGTACCGGCGCCGTTGCCGGGAGGTAACGAGAATGACATCTTGTCATGTGGTCTAGCGGCGCGTACCCCAGCCGTGAGGGTCGACACCTCCGGGGATCGGACCAGCCGGTTCGTACGGACGGCGGGTGAAGATGAACGTGGCCAGGTCCAGATGGGAGACCTCGCCGTGCTCGTCGCGCACGACCTTGAGCGTTTCCCCAGCGTAATAGGCATCCAGACCGGTCCACGTGCCGTCGCCGGCCGGCCGGAAGCGCGACGCGCGGCCAGCGCCCTGGATCGGCACCAGCTCGAGCCACGCGTGGTCCAGCAGCCGCAACTGGTACATGGTCGGACCCCAGTACCACGCGCCGGTGAGGTCCAGCAGGTCCTTGTTGACGGTCGTGGCGGGCGCCCACTCGGTCGGCAGCTCCGGCTCCACCTCGTCCGCGATCTTCATCAGGTCGTAGGACAGACCGACGATCCCGACCCCGGACGTGGCGTTGGTCAGCACCAACGAGCCGGTTCCGCTGGCCGCGTCGGTGAGCGCGCACGCCAGGAAGCCCGGCATCGACCCGGTGTGCCCGGCCATCCGCCGCCCGGAGTCCCGCGCGAGCTGCAGGCCGAGACCGAACGCGGCCGTCCAGTGATCGCCGTCGTCCACCATCACTGGGGCGCGCATCTCGGCCATGGTGTCGGGATGCAGCACGTCGCCGGTGTCCCCGGCGATCAGCCGCAACCAGCGCGCCAGGTCGTTGAGCGTCGACCACAGCTGGCCCGCGGGCGCCATCGCCCCTGCGTCCGGCGTGGGCTCGTGCAGCAGCACGTCGGCGTGCGGATGCACCGCCCAGCCCAATGCGTGCGGTGCCACCGGGTGCGGGGTTGTCCGCGTCATCTCCAGCGGGACGAGCAGCTCCTGGTTGACCGCGTCCAACCAGCTCATACCCCGGTGCCGCGACACGAGTTCGCCCAAAGCGCCGTAACCGACGTTGGAGTAGTGCAGCTTGCTCCCCGCTCGCAGCACCAAGGCCTCAGGCCCAAGGCTTGCCTGCAGCGCCGCCCAGTCCCCGCCGGGAGCACGCTCCCAGAATTCCCCCGGCGACTCAGACGTCACACCGCCCGTGTGCGACAGCAGCTGCGCCAGCGTGCGCTCGCCCATGACGGTGCCCGGCACGTGCTTGTCCAACGGATCGTTGAGGTCCAGCTTGCCTTCGTCACGCAGTCGCATGACCAGCACGGCAGTGAACGTCTTGGTGATCGAACCGATCCGGTACTGCGTGTCCGGACCCGGCACTTCGCCGTCGACCCGGCCACGCGCGCCGGACCACACCAGCCCACCCTCGCGGACCACCGCCGCGACCAGGGACGGCGCCCGGCAGGTTGCCTGCTCGTGGGCGACGCGGCGGAGTAGGGCCAGCTCAGTTGAAGGCAGCATGCCGTGATTCTCGCCTGCCGCGTCGGGAGCGCGCCCGCGCCTAGGGCATCAATGACTTCTATGGGCGAAAATGACCCGGTGAAGTGGACTCGCGCGGTGCAGCACCTCGAAGCATTGGCGACGGCGTGCGACGAGATGCGCGGCCTGCCGTTGCCAGTCACGCAACTGTGGGTGTTCGGCCAGTTCCTCGAGTCTCCGGCCGATCTGGACTCGGTGCACGTGGCGCTGGCCGTGGACCTGCCTGAAGTGCCTTGGCTCTCGGCGCCGGCGGGCGCTTCGCACTGGGCCAACGCGACCCGGATGGCCCGCAACCCGTTCACACCGGTGTGGCGGTCGGCCCGGGCACCGATCTGGAACCACTTCGTCGTACGGCCCGCGCTGGTGTGGGACATCTCGGCGGGTGTCTCGTCCGACGCCCTCACGGCGATCCGGGACGAGAAGGCGGAGCGGGTTCGGATCCCTGCGCCTGGCGCGGAGGAGTTGCGGACGCGGCTCGACGATGAGCTCGCGATCAGCCTTGCCGCCATGCGCTCGAAGGTGTCGGCGTATCAGCAGAAGCGCTGGAGCCCCGGCAAACTGGAGCCGGTCGCCGACGACCTCCACGCAGTGACCACCGGCTACCTCGACATCCTCGACGCCAGCCGCTGAGCCATGATCCCCATGCCGCGACGCTCGGCAGGATCATGGCCCGCGGCCAGCGGACTACGCCAACGCCGACGTCGGTGGCAGGCGAGCGGCCCGCATCGCCGGGTAGGCACCGGCGATCGCGCCGACCACGGCCGAAATGCCGACACCGCCGATCAATGCCAACGGCGGCAGCACCGCGGGCCAGTTCTGGCTCAAGGCATAACCGGCCGTCACGCCAACTCCGATGACCACACCGACGATTCCGCCGAGCCCGGACAAAAGCACTGACTCGGCGAGGAATTGGCCGCGGATCTGGCGTCTGGTCGCGCCAAGTGCCCGGCGTAGACCGATTTCCCGGCGTCGTTCCAGTACCGAGATCACCATGGTGTTGGCGACACCGACTCCGCCGACCAGCAACGCGACTCCACCCAACGCGAGGAACAACGCGCTGTACGACTCGTCCACGAGTTTCTGCGCGGCCAACGCCTCCGATGGCAGTGAGACCTGGACCTCGTTGGGGTACTCAGGATTCACCGTCGCGGCGAGGACACTGCGGACGTTCTCGACCTGGGCGTCCTGCGCGCGGGTGTAGAGCGTCGTGGGGTGGCCGTCGAAGCCGAGCTTCTCCTTGGCCACGTCCCAGCCCACCAGCACCGACCGTTCGATCTCCGGTGCCAGCGGCATCGCGTTGAGGATGCCGACCACGGTGAACCATTGTCCGGCGATCCATACCTGCGGCGGTGCCGCCGGGTTGATGTGGTCGATGCCCAGCCGGGTCGCCGCGACCGATCCGAGGACCACGGCGGGGAACCTGGCCGATGCCGCGTCGATGAACTTTCCGCTGTGCAGTGTTCCGTTCAGTACGCGGAGCAGGTCCGGTTTGGCCGCCAGCACCGCCAGCCCGGATGTGTCGTCGGCCGGGATCTGGTCGTTGCGTCGCACTGTCGCTTTGACGTTGCCGGTTGCCGAGGCTCCGGTCACCGGGCCGATCCGGCCCACCATTCCCACCGAACTCTCCGGTAGTTTCGCCGTTTCGCCGAACAACGTCTGGCCCGGCTTGGCCACCAGCAGGTTCGGCCCGAGTGCGGCGATCTGGTCGGCCAGCGCCTTGTTGCTGGACGCCGGAATGCTGACCACCGCGATCATCGCGGCGACCCCGATCGCGATTCCCAGTGCTGACAACACCGCTCGCAACGGACGGGTCCGCATGCCGTGCGCGCCAAGGCTAAGCATGTCCTTCGATCCGAGCCGACGCGGGGACGGCAGCGGTTCGGCGTCCGGTGGACGATCAAGCAGGACGGTCATGCGGCGACTCCCGTGTCGAGGCGCAGCATGCCGTCCCGCATCTCGATCCGGCGTGGCATCGCAGCCGCGATGTCGTTGTCATGCGTGATGACCACGATCGTCGTGCCCGCCGCGTTCAACTGGTACAGCAGCGACAGAATTCCGGAACCGGTTGTGCTGTCGAGGTTTCCGGTCGGCTCGTCGGCCAGGACGATGGCCGGGCGGTTCACCACCGCACGCGCGATCGCGACGCGCTGCCTTTCACCGCCGGACATCTCGCTCGGCAAATGCCACGCGCGGCCACCGAGACCGACCTGTTCCAACGCGCCCAACGCGATCTGCCGTCTGCGCCGAGCCGAAACTCCTGCGTACAGCAGGCCGGTCGCCACATTGTCCACTGCGGACAGGCCTTCGGTCAGGAAGAACTGCTGGAACACGAACCCGATCCAGCGGGACCGCAGGGCCGAGAGCCGACGGTCGTTCAGTCGCGCGACATCGTGCCCGCGGATCTCGACCCGGCCGGACGTGGGAATGTCCAAAGTGCCCATCAGGTGCAGCAGCGTGGACTTCCCCGATCCTGACGGCCCGACGATCGCCAGCAGCTCACCCGGCGACACCGACAGGGACACATCACGAAGTGCTTGCACACCACCGGGATACGTCTTCGCCGCGTTGCGGACAGCGAGCACCGGGGTCACGATGTGGTCACCACCTGCATGCCCTCGCGCACGTCCGGACCGCTCACCTCGACCTTGCCGTCGGCGAACAGACCCGTCTTCACCGGAATCAGTCGCCGCGACGAACCTTCGACGACCTCCAGCGCGTAACCGCCTTCAGCCAGCGCCAGCAACGCACCGACCGGCACGGCCAGCACGCCGTTGTGGCTCCGCACGGTGAATCGGACGTCCACCGAGCTCGCGTCGGGCGCGGTGATCGCGGCCGGGTCATCCAGCGTGATGGACACGTCGAACTTGGTGTCCTGCTCCTGCCCCGGCATCCCTTGGTTGTTGTCCGGTGCGGCCAGCGTGACCTGTTGAACGGTGCCCGTGGTCTGCTTGCCGCCGACGCTCACCGTGACCTTCGAGCCCACCTTGGCGCTGTCCCGCTGCTCGGCCTGGATCTTGACGGTCACGCCACGGTTCACGCCGGTGTACTTCAGCACGTCTGTGCCGCCTTGGCTGCCAAGGGAAGCGACCAGCGTGCTGACCCGGAACGGCCCCGGCGCGATCACCACGTCACCGACCGCGACCGTGCTGTTCTCGTCCAGCTTCAGCGACTTCTGCCACTTCTTGATCGCTTTGGCCGTGGCGTCGGTGAACTTCTCGTCCGGATTGCCGAATCCGCCGAACCCCAGGGCTTTCAGGTTCTCCTCGATCAGCTTGACGTCCGGGCCGTTGGTCACGCCCGGGCCGACCGGCCGGTACATCGGGATGTCGCCGTAGAACAGCGATACCGGCTTGGCGTCCACTTTGTACACGGATTTGCCTCGGTCGAACGTGTCGCCGATCGCGGGCAGTCCGGTGATGGTGCCGGCCTTGCGCCCGGCGAGCGCGGTTTCGATGCCGTAACCGAGCTTTCCGCTCTCGGACTTCTTGTCCGCGAGGTCTGTCTTGACCACCTCGGCGGTCTCCACCTTCGCGGGTCCTTGCGGTGCCGCGACGGCCGATCCCGAACCGACTCTGGTCAGCACGACCGCAGTGCCGACGCCGAGCGCGACGACGGTGGCCGTTCCGGTGATCATCCAGCGAGTACGGCGCCGTTTACGCAGGCGCCGTGGCCCTTCGTCGGTCACTTGCCGCCTCCGGCTGCCGGCACGCCCATCGTTTCCATGCCGCATTCCTTGAAGGCCTTGTCGAGCTTCTCCTTGTCGCCACCGAGTTCGATGGAGATCCCGGACTGTGTGCCGTCCGGCTGCGGATCGGGCCAGTCGAAGCCGTGCTCACGCATGCACTTGGCGTTCTTGCGCGCCTTGTCCAGTTCCTCGGGCGAAAGCGGCTTCGGCTTGCCGCCGTTGGGCAGCAGCTTGTTGCACGCCTCCCCCGCCTTGTTCATCTTCTCCATGTTGCCCTCATCCACGCGCGTCGCGGCCATGCTGCCGTCGGGGCCTGGGTCGGGCATGTCGATACCGTGCTCACGCATGCATTTCGCGTAGTCACGGAACCGGTCCTCGTCGGTCTTGCCGTCGTTGACGGCCTCGTTGTTCTGCGCGTTTCCGCCCTTGCCGTCCCCGAGCGAGGCGACCTTGTCGCCGCCCGAGTCGCTGCCGCACGCCGCCGCCAGGACGAACAACGAGGCCACGGCGGCGAGGCGCCACCTGGATCCCATGTGATCTCCCTTTCTCGTATGGCGGGTCCGGCCCCCGACAGCCCGGACCCGCTGGTGGGATTTCTAGAGACCGACCGATTCGAGCCCGTTAAGCGAAAGCGCTTATCTCGCGCTTAACCCCAGTTCAGGGACACTGTCCCCATGCGGGTTCTGGTGGTCGAGGACGAACGGCTGCTCGCCGACACCCTGGCCGAGGGACTGCGGCGGCTCTCCATGGCGGTGGACGTCGTCTACGACGGCGACGCCGCCCTTGAGCGCGTCCACGTGCACAGCTACGACGTCGTGGTGCTGGACCGTGACCTGCCGAAGGTGCACGGCGACGACGTCTGCCGGTCCCTCATCAGCGCGGGCGGTGAGGCCAAGGTGCTGATGCTGACCGCCGCGGGTGACGTGACCGATCGCGTGGCCGGCCTGCGCCTGGGCGCCGACGACTACCTCACCAAACCGTTCGCCTTCGACGAGCTGGTCGCCCGGGTGCAAGCGCTTGCGCGCCGGGCGCGGCCCGCGCTTCCGCCCGTGCTCGAACGGTCCGGCGTGGTCCTGGATCTGCCGCGTCACCAGGCGTCTCGCGAGGGAAGGCACCTCGCGCTGTCACCCAAGGAGTTCGCCGTGCTGGAGGTGCTGATGCGCGCGGAAGGTGCCGTGGTCAGCGCCGAGGATCTGCTGGAGAAGGCATGGGACGAGCACACGGATCCGTTCACCAACGCCGTCCGCGTGGCGGTGATGACCTTGCGGCGCAAACTGGGTGATCCACCGGTGATCGACACGCTGCCTGGCGCCGGATACCGGCTGTCATGAAGCGCTGGTCGGTTCGGACCCGCCTGACGGTCATCTACGGCTTCGTCTTCATGGCCGTCGGCGTGGTGCTGGTCGTGATCAACTATCTGCTGATAGTGGGCGTGCTGCCGCAGCCCGCCTCGTTCGTCGAAGCGCTGCCGACCACGTCGGCCTACCCGGACAGCGGCGTCGCCGTGCAGCGCACGCAGACCCTCGACACCGTGGCGGACTACCGGGCCTCGACGATCCAGACGATGCTGATGACCTCGGGCATCGCGCTGCTGGTCGCGGGCGGGGTCGCGGCGTTGGCGTCCTGGTACATCGCGGGCCGTGTACTGCGGCCGGTGCACATGATCACGGCGACCGCCCGCAGGCTCGGCGCGGAGAGCCTGAACCGGCGGATCCACCTGGACGGCCCGGACGACGAGCTGAAAGAGCTGGCCAACACCTTCGACGGGATGCTCGACCGGCTCGCGTCGGCCTTCGACAGCCAGACGCACTTCGTCGCGAACGCCTCCCATGAGCTGCGCACGCCGCTCGCTGTGCAGCGAACACTCGTCGAGGTCGCCATGGCGGACCCGAAAGCCTCGTCTGAGCTGCGTAAACTCGGCGAACACCTGCTCATCACGAACGAGCGCAGCGAACGGCTGATCGAAGGCCTGCTTGTGCTCGCGCGCAGCGACCGTGGCCTGCGCGGCCGCGTGCCGGTCCGGCTGGACGAGGTCGCGGAGACCGTGCTCGTCGGCTCGATCGGCCTGGCCGACCAGCACAACGTGACGATCAAGAAGAGGATCCGGCCGCGGACCGTGGCCGGTGATCCCGTGCTGCTCGAGCGGCTGATCACCAACCTCGTGCACAACGCGATCCGCTACAACGAGCCCGGCGGTTCGGTTTCGGTCGAGGTGGGCGATTCACCCGCGGTGCGCGTGGTCAACTCCGGACCTGTCGTGCCGGTCGAGGCGTTGCCCGGGTTGTTCGAGCCGTTCCGCAGGCTCGAACGCACGGCCACGTCCGGTGGCTCGGGGCTTGGGCTGTCGATCGTGCGATCCGTGGTCAAGGCCCACGACGGGTCGATCGGGGTGGCCGCGCGACCGTCCGGCGGACTGGATCTGCGGGTCGATCTGCCGCCCGCGTACGCCACCGCCGCGCCCAACAGGACGATCCCGGCGAGCACGTAGATGTCACTGACAGCTTGTTGCCAGAATCCGTCGCTCCACCCGCCTTGCTCGAACCGCCAGATCGGCGAGTAGATCGCGACGCCCGCGGCCAGCACCACCGCGACGCCCATGCCGATGCGACGCTCGGTGATCGCGACCCAACCGAACACCACCAGCACCGGGACGAGCCAAACCCAGTGGTGCACCCAGGAAATCGGCGACACGAGCAAACCGCACAACGCCGTTACGGCCAGTCCGACCGGCACGCTGGTACGCCGTATCACGAACACTGTCAAGGCAATGATCACCGCGGCGGGCAGAACCCACCAGAAGTCAACGGACAGCCGGGCGAACGCACCACGAAGTGACTGGTTGCCAACGTAATCCGGCCCGCCAATTCGTTCCCCGTTGAACAACAGCACCGTCCAGTACGTGACCGAACTGCCAGGCAGCACCACGAAAGCCACAGCGGTCGCGGCCAGGAAAGTCACACCCGCGCGCATGGCAGCCCGATAGTCCTTGCGTACCAGGAAGAACAGCACGAACACGGCTGGCGTGAGCTTGATCGCCGCCGCCAGACCGATCAGCGCACCACGAAAACGCTTGTTGGGCAGCAAGCAGTCGATGGCCACGAGCGCCATCAGCACCATGTTGATCTGCCCGTAACCGAGCGTCGACCGGACGGGATCCATGCCCGCGGCGAGCAACTGCACGCCGATCGCGACGAAGGCGGGCAGGACAAGGCCCCTGTCCCGGCCGCGCAAGGCCACCAGGAAGAGGAACACGACCGCGGGCAGCAGCACGATGGAGATGACGGTGAGGACAAGGAAACCCGCCCACGCGGACACCAAAGTCGCGGGGAGGAACGTGAGGATCGCGAACGGCGGGTAGGTGAACGGCAAATGTATGCCGCGGCGCGTCGGCGGCAACACACCGTAAGGGTCACCGCCCTGCAGCCATGTCAATGCGCCAAGCCGGTAGATCTCGAAATCCATGCCGTCCAACACCTTCAGCCAGCTGATCAGCCCGACGACGGCCAGCTCGGCTGCGATGATCAGGACAAGCGTTCTCCCCCGCACAGTGTGATTCCTCCGTTCCGCCCAACCAAAGTACTGGCTAAGGGAGTGCGAATCCGCTGGGGATGCGGGAAGATCGATGTGAGTATCTCGCTGAGGTGCGGCGCGCCTACTTCGTCAAGGAGGCGCGCCGTAATAACGTCACAAAGTCAGCGAGGTGAAGTCATTCGGGAGGCTTGAGGTGCGCGCGCTGCGAGTTGTCGGGCTCGGAGAGGATGGCAAGACTGTCATCCTCGAAGACCCGATGCGTGGCGAGCGTTTCCAACTGCCGGCGGACGAGCGGCTGCGTGCGGCCGCCCGTGGCGACGTCACCAGACTCGGCCAGATCGAAATCGAGCTGGAGAGCCAGATGCGCCCACGTGAAATACAGGCCCGCATCCGTGCGGGTGAGTCCGTCGCACAGGTCGCCGAGGCGTCCGGCCTGCCGGAGGACAAGGTCGAACGGTTCGCCTACCCGGTGCTGCTCGAACGGTCCCGCACGGCCGACCTGGCCCAACGCGCCCACCCCGTGCGTGAGGACGGCCCGGACGTGCAGACGCTCGGTGAGGTCTGCGCGCACGCGTTCGGCCTGCGCGGGCAGGAGTACTCCGAGGCGGTCTGGGACTCGTGGAAGAACGAGGAGAACAAGTGGATCGTCCAGCTGCGCTGGACGGCAGGCCGCTCGGACAACCATGCGCACTGGTCCTTCCACCCGGGCGCGCACGGCGGCACGGTGACCCCGCTCGACGATCACGCCCATGACCTGCTCGACCCGAACCCGAACCGGTCTTTGCGGACGGTGCGGCCGGTGACTGAGCTGGCTCGGCAAGCGCTTGCGGTGGAGGCTCCGCCGCGTCCGGATCCGGCGGCCGCTCCTGGTGCTGGGACTGCTCCTGGGACTGGGGCTTCTGGTTCGGCTTCGGCTTCGGTTGAGCCCGTGTACCAGGAGCCGGTTCACCGGCAGCCGGAGCCGGTCGGTCAGCCTGAGCCGACGTACCGGGAGCCGGAGCCTGCGCACCGGGAGCCTGCCTATCGGGAGCCTGCGCACCGGGAACCTGCACATCGGGAGCCCGAGCCGGTGTATCGGGAGCCGGAGCCCGCTGCTCCTCCAGCTGCTCCTGCCCCGGCAGCTCCTGCTGTTCCGGCCGCTCCAGCCGCGGCTCACCAGCCGCCCGCGGAGCCTGTGGCTCAGCCTGAGCCGGAGCCTGCTCCTGCGGCTGAGCCCGCGGCGGCTTCGACCAAGCCGGTGCAGGAAGAACTGGTGCCCGAGCCGGAGCCGAAGCCGGAAGCGGCCAAGGAGAAGCCAGCGCCCCGGCGTGGCAAGAAGAAGAACCACCCGGTGGTGCCCGCCTGGGAGGACGTCCTGCTGGGTGTCCGCTCCAACCGGGGCTGACAGCGAGAAAGCCGGCAGGACGGCGATGTCCTGCCGAGCACCCGCCCCACCAGCACTGAGCTAGAGCAAGCCAGCAGGACCGAACCCTGCCAACATCCCCGCCCACCAGCGATGACATGCAGCAGGCCAGCAGCACCAAGCCCCGCCAAAACACCCCATCCCACAACCGACAGCGAGGAAGAAGGACAGGCCCGCAGGCCTGTCCTTCTTCCTATACCGCCCCCATCCCCGGCCAAGCCGAACGTCCCTGGCTCTGACCTCCCCCTCAGGCCAGCCCCTCCCGCACCAGGAATTCGCCGGGGGACCCCCTGATTTCACGTTATCGGAAGGGTCCGACAGTTTCCGCGGCACACGGCCTGAGCTGCGGGAACACTCAGCGAACGACCTCTTCGACCCAGTTCGCGGGGTTGGTCGCGTCCGGGACGAACCGCACCGAGGAGATGACCTGCTTGGCAAGGGGCAGCTGGTCGCCGACGTTCCACACCGTGAGGTTCATTGTCGACCCACGGTCGGAGATGCCGATGTACTCGACGCCGTATTCGTTGCCCACCACCGTGGCTTCGTGACCACCGATGTCCTCCTTCGACCCCGGTCCGTAGGCGCCCACGGTCGCCGTGAACGCCATTCCTCCGCGCTCGGGCCGGCCGCTGGGGCTGAACTCCACCGTCAGCTTGATCGGCTCCCGCTCGTCATACATCCGGGTGACCACTGCCGGCTTCATGTCGCCCAGTGCCGACTTGGCCACGCTGAAAGGCGCCTTCACCCGCTGGCTCTTGGCCACCACGCTCTGTCGCACCCGTTCGGCACGAGCCTGCATGTCGGGTTCCGGCCCGCCCAGCGATACGTGGGCCCATGCCCCCCGAGTCCATTCGAAGCTCACGCTGCCCATGTGCATGTCTGAGGACGGAAGTTTCTGGTTCGGATCGTCCGGTTGCACGCCAGGCGGATACACGGTGATCGTGCCTCCTCCGGTTCCGCCGTCGGCCCGGACAAGCTCGATCGTCTGCCTGTCTTGGCCTGTCTTGTACCAGTTCGGCCGGAAACCACCCGCTGTGCCGACCGTGACCACCTCGACCAGTGGGTTGAACTCCGCTGACGTAACGGCTGGAGCGACCGCGCCGCGGGTGAACGCTCCCGACAGGGCGGGCACGCCGATCCCGACGAGCGCGAAGACGCCGACCACGGCCGCGGCGCCGACCACCGCTCGACGCCTGCTGGTGCGGCGGCCGAGGCGCTTGGCTTTGTCGATGTCCACGCTCGATTGGGTGTCCGGGTCGAGTTCGCGCAATGGCGCGAGCAACCGCAGTCCTTCGTTCTCGTTCATGCTCGTCACCTCCCGCCCAACAGGCTCAATGTGTGGTCCCCCAGCTGCCTTCGAAGCGTGGCCAGGCCGTGTGAGGTCTGGCTTTTGACGTTGCCCTGCGAGCACCGCAGGGCGCCCGCGACCTCGGCGACCGACATGTCGTAGAGGAACCTCAGCACCAGGACGGCTCGTTGTTTTGGTGGCACGCGGCGCAGCGCCGCGTGCAGGACATGGCTGGTTTCGACGTCCCGGTCGCGCACCATGACCTCGGGTGGCTCGTCGACCACGCGGGTCCGAGAGAACCAGCCGGTGCGTTGTTCGTTCAGGAACGTCCGGACCACCGTGGTTCGGACGTACGCGTCGAGGTTGTCGGCCGACTGTGCCTTCCGCCAGTGCACGTACAGCCTGGTGATCGCGTTCTGGACGATGTCATCCGCGCGGTGGCTGTCTCCGCACAGCAGGTAGGCGACCCTGCGCAAGGCAGGCAGCCGGGCTGTCACGTACTCGGTGTAGTGCTCTTCGTCTGACGCTCGCACAACCCACCCCTTTCGTCTGGGGGACAGCGTCGGCAGCGCCATCGGTTGTGTGACGCCAGTCACACAGGCCAAGTCCAGACGCCACCAACATAGGTTCCGGTGCCGAACAGCGCGTCACATGCCTCGCGCAGTTCACGCTGTCGTTCGTGCGGTCCGAGCACAATCACGCCTGCCCGCCAGTACCGCAGATCGATCTGCGCCTGCGCACGCTCCGACGGGCCGATCGAGCGGTCGTGGCCTTGGGCGATCTCGTCGAGCAGCCGGCTTGTCGGCCGTTGGACGGCACCGTAGTGACCGAGCCGGTTGCGGTCCGGGCCGACGAAGTACCCCTCGGCCAGCGCGAAGCCCATGTCCGCCTCGGCCTGCCAGTACAACGGAAGCGAGTGGCCCGCGCTCGCCGGCGGCACGGCCACCACCGACTTGTTCGGCCCCGCGTGGGCGCGCCACATCCCTTCGGTGAAGTACGCCGGGGTGTCCGCGCGTTCGATGACGGGCAGCGGAGTCGGCGCGAGCGGGAGAAGAATCGCGGCGAGCGCGCCAAACCACAGCAGCCGCAGGGGAATATGCGTGGCATGCGCGGCCAGCGTGAGAATTCGGTGGCACGCCATGGCAAGCAGGATCCCGATCACCGGGGCACTCGCCATCGCCAAGCGGGGACCGAGCATCGAGTCGTACAACGGCAGTTCGGACACGATCACCCACGGCAACGGGATCCCCGTTTTCTCGCCGTCTATGGTCAGTTCCCAGCCGAGTGACAGCACCACCATCGCGGCGGCGGTGATCACGAGTGCACGGGCCGCGGCCACCCGCCACAGCCAGATCGCCAGCACCACCACCAGGATCACCAGCGGCCAGCCGAAAAACGCGTTCTCCTCGGTCGGATTGATGGCGATCTTGCCTGCTTGTTCCGGATCGCCCGCGAGCGAGTAGCTGCCGAACGCGGTCACCGTCGCCAAGTCGTTGCCGGCCGGGCCGTGGCCTAGGCCGTCGTAGCTCTGCGGCCCGAAGAACTGATGCCATAAGGGATACGCGACAAGCGGAAGGGTGACCAACGCGGCGATCCCGACGCCCTTGACCAGATGCATGCTCACGACCGACGGCCGGGCGAGCGCGTAGATCACCAGTGCCGTCGCCGCGATCAGCAGCGGCTCCTCACCGAGGAAGATTTGATACGCCACCAGCAAACCCAGGATGACCCCGTGTCGCACCATGTTCTCGCCGCGCGCGAGCAGGATCACGCGGGACACGATGAACGGCAGCACGAATAACGCGGTGAAGTTCGGGTGCGCGGTCGCGTGCGTGATCATCGGTGGCGCGAAGGCACAGAACGCGCCGCCGACCGCGGCAGCGATCCGGCTGTCCACGATGTGCCGTGAGAGCACCCAGTACCAGCCGGCCGCATTGGCCGCGACGCTGCCGGTGAGCGCCAGCGTCCACGTCACCGTCGTGCCGAAGAGCCACGTGATCGGCGCGAGCGGGATCCCCAGCCCCAGCACCGACGTGTTGGCCATCATGTTCACGCCGAGCGGGTAGTTCTGCAGCGTGGTGAACAACGCCTCGCCCGGCGACGCCGCCGCAACCGCGAAGAACCACTCGAACATGTTCTGGTCCTGCATGCTGTTGTACAGGTACCCGTGCCGCAGGTCTGTCCACATGCGACTGTAGAGGAGCACGGCGGCGACGGCGTAGATACCGATGACGATCGCGTCCCGCGCGGTCAGGCGAGCGGTCACCCGTCGGATCGTTGGACTCTTCTGCAGCACGTTAAAGAGACACTTTCCACGCCCGCGAGGTTGCATCGAGTTGACCTCAACTGTGCTTGAGGTCGCACGATGGCGGAGAAATTCGGATGCACCCGAAGTGCGTTGGTTTGTAACGTCGAAGGCTGGCATCAAGGAGTTGGGGGGACGGAATGGCAGAGGCGGAGCAACCACGCTCGGCCTATCAATCCCTATGGCGTCTCGGTCCGTACGCGCGGCCGTGGCGACGATACCTGGTGGTCGCGATCATCGCCACGGTCGGTGGGATGGCCGCGGGCCTGACTATTCCACTGATGATCCAGAGCATCCTGGACGGCCCGATCGCCAAGGGTGATACGACCGGCTTGCTCTGGCCGGTACTCGGTGTGGCACTGCTCGGCTCCGCGGAGGCCGGGCTTTTCTATTTCCGGCGCAAGGTGCTGGCGAGACCAACGACACACATCGAGGCGCAGATGCGCCGCGATCTGTACGCGCACCTGCAGCGGCTGCCGGTCGCGTTCCACGACCGCTGGCAGTCCGGGCAGCTGCTGTCCCGCGCGGTGACCGACTTGTCCACCATCCGCGGGTTCATCGCATTCGTCGCGATCTTCCTGGTGGTCAACAGCCTGACGCTGATCGGCGGGCTGATCGTGCTGTTCAGCCTGAACTTCTGGCTCGGGCTGACCGTGCTGGTCGCTGCCCTGCCGTTGATCGCGATCTCCACGGTGTTCGAGCGCAAGTACAAGGTGGTCGCCCGACTGGCGCAGGACCAGGACGGCGACCTGGCGACCACCGTCGAGGAGTCCGCGCTGGGCATCCGCGTGCTCAAGGCGTTCGGCCGCGGGCCGCACCTGGCCAAGAAATTCCGCGCCCAGGCGAAACTGTTGCGTGGTACGGAACTGCACAAGGTACGGATCTCGTCGTTGCTGTGGGGCGCGATCGTCCTGCTGCCAGAGGTCGGTATCGCGGGACAGTTGCTGGTCGGCACGACCGGCATCGTCAACGGGACCATGACCGTCGGCACGCTCGTCGCCGCGGTCACAGTGGCCGCGTACCTGCGGTGGCCGACCGACTCGATCGGCTGGCTGCTCGCGGAGACCAACCAGGCCGCCGCGGCGGCTGACCGGTACTTCGAAGGTCTGGACGAGCCGGTCACCGTGGCCGACCCGGCCCAGCCCAAGGCGCCTGTCAGCCCGGCCCGTGGCCACCTGCGGTTCGAGAACGTCCACTTCAGCCACTCGGAGGGCGGCAAGGAGATCCTCAGCGGGGTGGATCTCGACGTTCGGCCTGGCGAGACCGTGGCGCTTGTCGGTGCGACCGGCTCAGGCAAGACGACGCTCACCGCGTTGGTACCGCGGCTCGCCGACGTGACCGAAGGCCGGATCACGATCGACGGCGTGAACGTGGCCGAGATGCGGCTGGCGGACCTGCGGACGCTGGTGTCGATGGCGTTCGAGGAGCCGGTGCTGTTCTCCGCGAGCGTGCGGGAGAACGTCGCGCTCGGCTCGGTCGAGGCGACCGACGAACAGGTCTGGCAGGCCTTGCGGGTCGCACAGGCGGACAAGTTCGTCGAGGCGTTGCCCTGGGGCCTGGACACGCGGATCGGTGAGCAGGGCCTGTCGTTGTCCGGCGGGCAGCGTCAGCGCCTGGCACTGGCGCGGGCGATCGTCGGCAGGCCGGCGGTCCTCGTCCTGGACGACCCACTGTCCGCTTTGGACGTCCACACCGAGGCCGAAGTGGAGCGCGCGCTGCGTGAGGTGCTGTCCGGGGTGACCGCGCTGGTCGTGGCACACCGGCCGAGCACGGTCCAGCTCGCCGACCGGGTCGCGATGCTGGCCGACGGACGTGTCGCGGCCGTCGGGAGCCACTCGGAACTGCTGGCCACCAAACCGGCTTACCGGAAACTTCTGTCCACATTGGATGCACCAGAGGAGGTGAGGGCATGACTCAGGACGACCCGTGGCGTGGTGTTGCCGCGGAAGAGGTCCAGGAACTGGATTCCGCGGTCGGCGCCAAGCTGCAGGCACGGTCTCGCAAGCTGCTGGGCTCGCTGGTCCGCCCGCACCTCTGGCCGGCCGGTGCCGCGCTGGTACTGGTGGTCTTGCAGAACCTTTCGTCGCTGGTGGGCCCGTTGCTGATCGCCGCGGCGATCGACAGCGGGATCCCGTCCGCGATTCGCGGTGACACCAGCACGCTTGCTTGGTGCATCGGTGGTTACGCGTTCAGCGCGGTCGCCAACTCCGGTCTGCTGATGGCGTTCCAGCGGCTGGCCGCCCGGATCAGCCAGGACGTGCTGCTCGACTTGCGCCAGCGGCTGTTCCGGCATGTGCAACGGCTTTCGTTGTCGTTCCACGAGTCCTACACGTCCGGCAAGGTGATCTCCCGCCTGACCGCGGACATGGAGTCGATCGGCAAGCTGCTCGAAGACGGTTTGGACAACCTGCTGAACGCGGTGCTGTCGCTGGCGTTCATCGGCACGCTGCTGCTGATCCTGGACGTGCCGCTGGCGCTGATCGTGATGGCCGGGTTCATCCCGCTGGTGCTGATGCTGCGCTGGTTCCGGGCCACGTCCGGCCGGGCGTACCGGGCCACCCGCGGCGCGATCGCCAAGGTGATCGTGCAGTTCGTCGAGACCATGAACGGAATCCGCGCGGTGCAGGCGTTCCGCCGGGAGCGCCGCAACGAGTCCATTATGGACGTGGAGAACGCCAGCTACCGGGACTCGAACTACGCCGCGACGAGCGCGGTCGCCACCTTCGCTGCGAGTGTGCGGTTCATCGGCAACGTGTCGCTGGCGGTCGTGCTCGGGATCGGCGCGTGGCGGGTCACCGGCGGCAGCATGGAACTCGGTGTGCTGACCGCGTTCACGCTGTACCTGCGCCGGTTCTACGACCCGCTCGACGAGTTGGCACAGGTCGCGAACTCGTACGCCTCGGCGAGCGCGGCGCTGGAGAAGATCTCCGGCGTGCTCGAAGAGGAGCCGACGGTCGTCGAGTCGAAGGACCCGAAACCGTTGCCACCAGGCGGAACCATCGAGTTCAAGCAGGTGGAGTTCCGCTACGGCCCGCGAACCCCGGTCGTGCTGCCGCGCTTCGACCTGACCATCCCGGCCGGGCAGACGGTCGCCCTGGTCGGCGCGACCGGTGCGGGCAAGTCCACGATCGCCAAGCTGGTCGCCCGGTTCTACGACCCGACGGCCGGGTCCGTCCGGCTGTCCGGAGTGGACCTGCGGGACACGGCGGACGAGGACCTGCGTACCAAGGTGGTCATGGTGACCCAGGAGAACTTCCTGTTCTCCGGGTCGGTAGCGGACAACATCGCGCTCGGCAAGCCCTCGGCGACCCGTGGCGAGATCGAGTCGGCGGCCGCGGCGGTCGGCGCGCACGAGTTCATCGCGGCGCTGCCGGACGGCTACGACACCGACGTGCGCAAGCGCGGCGGCAGGCTTTCCGCAGGTCAGCGCCAGCTGGTCGCGTTCGCGCGGGCGTTTCTGGCCGACCCGTCGGTGCTGGTCCTCGACGAGGCGACGTCCAGCCTGGACGTGCCCGGCGAGCGGGCGGTGCAGGCGGCACTGGAAACGGTGCTGACCGACCGGACAGCGGTGATCATCGCGCACCGGCTGTCGACCGTGCTGATCGCCGACCGGGTGCTCGTGGTCGACGGCGGCCGGATCGTCGAGGACGGTTCACCTGCCGACCTCGTCGCCGAAGGTCGTGGCGAGTTCGCGGCCCTGCACCAGGCCTGGCTGGAGAGCCTGGCCTAGATCAGATCAGTACGAAGACCAGCGCGATCCAGCCGATCACCAGGCCGGACGCGACACCGAGAGCGACCCAGCGCCAGATCAGGACACGGCGGGCCAGCCAGACCGACGGGGCCAGGCCCGCCGTGACCACGGCGTTCGCGCCGATCGCGAGAAAGGCGCTGGTCTCGCTCAACGTGATCGCCAAGGTCAGCACGGCCGCCAGCGTCACGATCGCCATCAGCCCGGCCACCGTCAGGCCGGTCAGCCACGGCGTCGGCTCGGGCTCCGGGCGAGGCGGCACCGCAGGTGGCGGTACGGCCTCGACGAACAGGACTTCGCCGGTCAGCGGGTCGTGGTAGCGCACGGTGGTCTCCAGGACGGCCGAAAGTCTGTCCGCGAGCTGCATGCCACGCCGGGACACCAGGACGGCGGCCGATGCGTCCTCCGGCGCGTCGGCGCGCTGCATCGCGGCCACGACCTGGGCCCATTCGTGCAGGGCCATGGTCAGCTCGGCCGGCACGTCGAGCACCTGGGGGTCGATGACCTCCTCGTCCGGCCCCACGAGCTCGGCTCGCTCACCGTTCGTGCGCAGTTCCACGGCCACAGCTAACCAGTACCGATGGCGTAAAACGCGACGGCACCAGCCGTGGCGACGTTCAACGAGTCAACACCACCCGTCATGGGGATACGCACAGCGTGATCCGCCGCGTCGATCGCCTCGTCGGTCAGGCCCGGTCCTTCCGAGCCGAGCAGTACGGCGACCGGCCCACTGGCCGCGACTTCGCCCAGCGGCACCGAATCCGCCCTCGGGGTCAACGCGAGCACCTGGAAACCCTTGCTCTGCAAGTGCTTCAACGCGCCGGGCCATTCGGTCACGGTGGTGAACGGCACCGCGAGCACGTGCCCCATGGAAACGCGGACGCTACGGCGGTACAACGGGTCACTACAGCCGGGACCGAGCACCACGCCACCGAACCCGAGCGCTGCCACATTGCGGAACAACGCGCCGAGGTTCTCGTGGTCGCCCACGCCTTCAAGGACAGCGAGGCGTTTCTTCGTCGCCAGGTCGTCCAGGCTCCACGGTTTGACCTTGTCCGCGACCGCCAGCACACCGCGATTCAGGTGAAATCCGACCACCTCGGCCATCACGTCGGCTGATGTGACGTATGCCGGGACCGAACTGTCCACTTCGGCGTCAAGCTCCGCGATCCGCCGCTGCACACCGAGCAGCGAGCGCACCGGGTACGGCGAGGCCAGAAGCCGCCGTACCACCACCACACCTTCGGCGATGACCAGGCCTTTTCCGCCTGGCCGATCGGGTCTGCGGTCGGCCGTGGTCAGGTCACGGAAGTCGTCCAGCCTCGGGTCTGCTGGGTCTGTTATCCGGATCACTGCGGCCACAAGGGTGATCTTCCCATGGTTGGCGCTCCCGTTTGACGGGAAACCCTGCTGTGTCCGACGGCCTTTCTACAGCGGAGCGTTATACCCGGGTGACTTACAGCACCGATTTGGCCGCTAGCGATTCCGCTAGTTGCTGTGTCAACGTTGATTTTCCCGCTAGTGGCGCCGAGCCGAGCGAAGGGGAGGCGGCATGGGAAGGGACGTGACTGCCGGGGCCTACTCCCGGGAGGATCGCCAACAATATCGCCGCAAAGTCCAGCGGTGCCTTGACGCGTTGGCCGCGATGCTCAACAGCGAATCGTTTGCATTCCACCGCAGGCACATGGGTTTGGAGATCGAGCTCAACCTGGTCGACGACAAACTCAACCCGGCCATGACCAATGCCGTTGTGCTGGAGAAGATCGCGGACCCGGACTTCGTGATGGAACTGGGCCAGCACAATCTTGAGCTGAACGTGCGGCCGCGGCCGTTGGACGGCAACGGGGCGATCGAACTGGAGGAGGACATCCGGACCTCCTTGACCCGAGCCAACTCCAAGGCGCACGACGCGGGCTCGGATCTGGTGATGATCGGCATTCTGCCCACATTGCGGGAAGAGCATTTCGACGCGCGCTGGCTTTCCCCGAACGACCGGTACGCCGTGCTGAACGAGCGTATCTTCGCCGCGCGCGGCGAGGAAATGCTGCTGAACATGGAAGGCGAGCCGATGCCGGGGCAAGGCCCGGACCGGCTGCGCAGTTATGCCGAGACAATCCTGCCGGAAGCCGCGTGCACGTCCGCGCAACTGCATCTGCAAGTTGCACCCGAGGATTTCGCCGCGCACTGGAACGCGGCGCAATGCCTGGCCGGGCCGCAGGTCGCGCTCGCCGCGAACTCGCCTTTCCTGCTGGGCAAGGCACTCTGGCACGAGACCAGGATCCCGTTGTTCCAGCAGGCCACCGACACCCGGCCGGAGGAGCTGAAGAACCAAGGCGTCCGGCCGAGGGTGTGGTTCGGCGAGCGGTGGATCACGTCCATCTTCGACCTGTTCGAGGAGAACGTCCGGTACTTCCCCGGCCTGCTGCCCGAGGTGCACGCCGAGGATCCGATGACCGAGCTGTCCGAAGGCCGTGCGCCCACATTGCGGGAACTGCGGGTGCACAACGGAACCGTGTGGCGATGGAACCGCCCGGTGTACGACGTGGTCGACGGCGTGCCGCACCTGCGCGTGGAAAACCGCGTGCTGCCAGCAGGTCCGACCGTGGTGGACCTCGTCGCCAACGCGGCGTTCTTCTACGGCGTGCAACGCGCACTGGTGAACGAGGATCGTCCACTCTGGACGCAGATGTCGTTCCAGGCGGCCGAGGAGAACCTGTACTCGGCGGCCCGGCACGGCCTTGGCGCCCAGCTGTACTGGCCGGGCATCGGCTGGATCCCGCCGGACGAGCTCGTCCTGCGGCGCCTGCTTCCCATGGCGCACGAGGGTTTGCGCGACTGTGGCGTGTCGGACGCGGCGCGGGAGCGTTACCTGAGCATCATCGAGCAGCGGTGTGTCGCCCGGCGCAATGGTGCCTCGTGGCAACGGGAGACCGTGGCCAGGCTGGAGCAGCGGGGCATGAACCGGGACGCGGCGCTGCTCGGCATGCTGCGGGCGTACCTCGAGTTGATGCACACCGGTGAACCGGTCCACACGTGGCCAGTGGGCTAATGTCGAGGAATGCCGAAAATCCTCGGCGAGTCGCTGGCCGAGCACCGCTCGCAGGTGCGCGCGAAGGTGTTCGACGCGATGCGCACGCTGCTCTACACCCGTGGCTTCGACGCGATCACGCTGTCCGGGGTGGCCTCGGCGGCCGGGGTCGGCCGGACCGCGATCTACAACCATTTCCCTGACCGGGAATCCCTGCTGGTCGCGTTCGTCGAACATGAGACCTCGCAGTACGTCATCCGGCTGCGCGAAGCACTGGCCGCGGTGTCCGATCCGGTCGAGGCGTTGGCCGTGTTCGTCCGCATGCAGCTGCGCGTGCTCGCCGGACGGCACACGCCGCCGGGCGCGAAGCTGAACGCCTTGCTGTCGCCGGAGGCGTACCAGCGGATGGCCGAGCACGTCGATCCGATCACCACCGAGCTGCGCTCGATCCTCCAGGCCGGGATCGCCGCGGGGCAGATGGTCGCCGAGGACGTGGACGTCCTGGTCACGATGATCACGGCCAGCCTGGCGTCCCGCGAGGTCGTGGATGCCGGCTCGCAGCTCGACGACACGATCGAGACCGCTGTGCGCTTCATTCTGAGGGCTGTCGGAGTTAGGGTGGCCTAACTGCGGCAAATCACCTATCCTTTTCTGACAGTGGTGTCAGATAAAGGAGACGTGCGCATGAGCCCGACGTTCTCGGAAACGCTGCGAGCTGCGACGATGCCCGCACACGAGCAGGCGAACCACTCCCCCTACATCTCGGCACTGCTGGGCGGAGAGTTGTCAGTCGACGCGTTCGGGCAGCTGGCCAGCCAGCTGTACTTCGTGTACTCCGCACTGGAGGACACCGCCGAGGCCATGCGGGACGACCCGATCGCGGGAAAGTTCGTGTTCTCGGAGCTCAACCGCCGCGACGCGTTGCGCGAGGACATGGCGTACTACTTCGGGCCTTCATGGGAGTCGGTGGTCGAGCCACTCCCGGCGACGTCCGAGTACTGCGCACGGATCCGCTCTGTCTCGTGGTCAGGCGAGTTCGTGGCGCACCACTACACGCGCTACCTCGGCGACATCGCGGGCGGCCAGGTCATCCGGCACAGGCTCCGCAAGTTGCACGGGGTCGAAGGCCCCGGATCGATGTTCTACGTCTTCGACCAGATCCCGAGTGCGCCCAAATTCCGGGACAACTACCGCGCGCTGCTCAACTCCGCGCCATGGGACGCCGAGGAGCGCAAGCGCGTCATCCTGGAGAGCCTGCGGGCGTACGAGCTGAACGTCGGCGTCTTCGCCGCGTTGGCCGAGGACATGCCCAGGTATTCCATGTCCTGAGGTGATCATGATCGCTTCGAGCCGACCCTCTTATTGCGAGTAGGTTGCAAGTAGCAGATACTTGCAACGCCTACCCGTAAGGAGGGCCGATGGCCCCGTACGTCCTGCCGGACCTGGACTACGACTACGGCGACCTCGAGCCGGCGATCATCGGTGAGATCAACGAGCTGCACCACGGCAAGCACCACGCCGCGTACGTCAAGGGCGCCAACGACACGATCGAGAAGATCGACGAGGCCCGCGACAAGGGCGAGTTCGGCTCGATCGTCGGCCTGGAGACCACGCTGGCGTTCAACCTCGCCGGGCACTCACTGCACCAGGTGTGGTGGAAGAACCTCAGCCCGAACGGCGGCGACAAGCCGACCGGCGAGCTGGCCGCGGCGATCGACGAGTTCTTCGGCTCGTTCGACAAGCTGCGCGCCCAGCTGAACGCGGCCGCGACGACGATCCAGGGCTCAGGCTGGGGAATTCTGTCCTGGGACCCGGTCGGCCAGCGGCTGCTGACCCAGCAGCTGAAGGACCATCACGCGAACCTCTCGATCGCCACCACGCCACTGCTGGCGTTCGACGTATGGGAGCACGCGTACTACCTGCAGTACCGCAACGTGAAGGCGGACTACATCAACGCGCTGTGGAACGTCGTCAACTGGGAGGACGTCAACCAGCGCTTCGTCGACGCCCGCAACGGGTTGAACGGCCTGCGGGTGCCGCAGGCCTGACCATTGATGCCTGGCAGCGGATGCTCCGACAAGCGAGGCTGCCACCGGAAGGAGCCCTCGGCCCGCGTGGCCGGGGGCTTCTCCACTTTCGGGTCACCGCGGACAAGTCGATGTTGCGGAGTTAGTGAGGGTAGGCTAACCTCATACACGTCCGCTTCGTGGTGGGAGCGGCAGTCAGTTCGGGAACAGAGAGAGCCCCGGCCCGCCGGCCGGGGCTCTCATCTATGTCGAGCCATCACCCGGGCAGCGGTGCGGCCGTGACCAGCACAAACACCTGGATTGTCGGACCCCTGCGGTAACGTGAAAAACAAGGGATCCCCTTGGGGGAATTGCTGTTGCGGTGCAGCGCGGGATCGTCTCAGAAGCCTTGGGCGATGTCGGCACGCCAGTACTTCTGCACCATCCGCTGGTATTCCTCTTCCGCGTCGTCCGCGAACATCGTCCACGGCCTGCTCATCAGACGGTCCCGCATGCCGAACAGGTGCATGAACGCACGGTCGCCGTCACCCGCGAGGCCGCACGCGGCCGCGAAGTAGTTGTGGGCCTCGTACGTGCGCGGGTGCGGTTTCTCGGCCTGCATCCAGCGGTTCGACGCGGGCGCGACATTCGCGTAGCTCTGCTTGAACAAGGCCTCGGCCAGCGCCCGCAGGTCCGGGTTCTTGGTCTCCCGCTGCGCCATCACCTTCGCCTGGACGTAGACCTCGAAGCACGCCACCACGATCATCGCCGTCACCGGGTCACCGTGCGGGGCGTTGTTGACCGTCTGCACGGCGAACTGGGACATCTCATCGTGCGACCCGTACCACTTCTCCGCCAGCACCTGCAGCCGCGTCCAATGCGCCGGATACAAGGTCGGGCCGCGCCGCACGGTCTCCGCCCAGATCGCGTCCTGTTCGGACCGATCCAGTCCGAGTCCCATGCCCATCGTCAGCATCGTCGCCCACGGCGTCGGGTCGTCGGGCAGCATGTCCGCCGCGGCCTGCAACGGGCCACGGGCTTTCTCCAGGGTGGCCAGGAACATCTTCGCCCTGTCCTCGCCAACCGAGTCAGCCCAGCCGCTGCCGCGGATCGCCCACGCCTCCCCGATGAAGGCGTCACCCGCGAGCAGCATCAGTTCCGGGTCACGGTGCTGCACGGCGAGTTCGGCGATCTCGTCCGCGCTGCCGACCAGCCGGTGGCCCAGCCTGCCCAGCCGCAGGCAACGAACCTCCGGGTTGTCCCGGCTGTCCACGAGCACGGTGACCGCGGCGTTGAGCTTGCCCTCTTGCAGTTCCGCGTCGGCCGCGTCGAGCAGGTCGTCCTCGTACACACGCCCCCAGATGACCTCACGTCTGGGCAGCGGCGCCTTTTTCTTGCTGAAGAGTCCCATGGACGTCCCCCTGGAGCACCGATGAATCCTTTTCGGGCAGACTAACCCGCCAACGCAGGATCAGGCCCAGCACGACCGCGGCGATGATCGACACCGCACCGCCGAAGTAGAACGTCGACCGGCCGCCGAACTGGTCGGCCAGCCAGCCGGTCAGCAGGCCGGCAATGGGGTTTCCGCCAAGGAAAAGCAGCATGTACAGGCCCATCACCCGGCCACGCATGTCCTGCTCGACCGACAGTTGCACGGTCGTGATCGCGGTATTCATGAACGTCATGACGACCACGCCGACGGGCACCAGGGCGATCGCGAACGCCAGGTACGTCGGCATCAGTCCGGCGCCGATTTCAAGCACGCCGAACACGAGCGCCGAACCGAACACCATCCGCAGTTTCGGCTTGCCGCGCACACTGCGGCGGGCCGCGAGCAGCGCACCGCTGAGGGTGCCGACCGCGAGCATGGTCGACAGCAGGCCGTAGCCGTCGGCTTCCTTGTGGAAGACGTTCGCCGCCATGATCGCGAGCGTGGTGAAGAACGTGATCCCGAACGTGCTCACGCAGAACACCAGGACCAGCACCGTCACCAGGTCGGTTCGGCCGCGGACGTAGCGCAGGGCTTCCCGCAGCTGGCCCTTCTTCCGGGCCACCGCCGGGCCGCGGTGCAGTTCGGACGGCCGCATCAGCAGCAATCCGGTGATCACCGCGATCGTGGTGGCCGCGTTGATCAGGAACACCATGCCGGTGCCGACCCAGATGATCAGCAGACCGGCCACCGCCGGGCCGACCACCCGGGCCAGGTTGAACGACGACGAGTTGAGCGCGAGCGCGTTGGTGACCAGGCCGATGCCGACCATCTCACTGGTGAACGACTGCCGCACCGGCGTTTCCACCGCGGTGAAGCACCCGAACACGAAGCAGATCACGTACACCTGCCAGAGCTGCACCCAGCCGGAGACGTCCAGCACACCGAGGATCACCGCGCAGCCTGCCATCGCGGCCTGCAGCCCGATCAGCAGCTTGCGTTTGTCGAGACGGTCAGCCAGGACGCCGCCGTACAGCGACAGGAAGAGCGTCGGCGCGAACTGCAGAGCCGCCGCGATGCCGAGCGCGACCGGGTTGTTGCCGGTCAGGGTGAAGACGAGCCAGTCCTGGGCGATCCGGTTCATCCAGGTCCCGACGTTGGAGACGACCTGGCCGGAGAAGAACAACCGGTAGTTGCGGATGCGTAAGGACGAGAAGGTGCCCTGCTTCGGCTGCTCCGGCGGAGGGGGTAGGTCTGAGTCGAAGTTGTCGGGCTTCTTCTCTCGGGTCCCACCCGCGCCGGTCAGCACCTCTTTATTGCCCCGCCATCCTGTCGATGATCTCGGCCGCGCGGGAGAGCAGCTCCCGCTCGGATTCGTCCAATTCGGACAGTCGCGCGTCCAGCCACGCCTCCCGCGCGGCCACGTCGGCCTCGATGTAGCCGAGCCCCCGCTCGGTCAGTTCGACGATCACTTGCCTGCCGTCGTTGGGGTGGGCTCGCTTGCTGATGTAGCCCAGGTCCTCGAGGGCGGCGATCACCCTCGTCATCGAGGGCGGCTGTACGCCTTCGCGCGCGGCCAGTTCACCCGGCGTCATCCGGCCGCATTTGTGCAGGCTCGACAGCGCCGAGATCTGGCTCAACGTGACTGACGCGTTTGTCCGTTGTGCCCGAAGCCGACGGTTGAGACGCATCACCGACAGCCGGAGTCGGCTGGTCAGCGAGTGCTCGTCGGCGGAACCGGACACATACTTAGCATACCTTATGAATTAGCCGCCCGGAGAGACGTGACGCAGCGTCACCCGATCGCGCCCTGGATCGGGCCGACGGCGAAGTACGCGATGAACGCGACCGCGACCACCCAGAGCAGCGGGTGGACGGTCTTGGCGCGACCGGAAACGATCTTCAGGACCACGTAGCTGATGAAGCCCACGCCGATGCCGTTGGCGATCGAGTACGTGAACGGCATGACCACGATGGTCAGGAACGCGGGCAGTGCGATCGAGAAGTCGGTGAAGTCGATCTCCTTGATCTGCGCCATCATCAGCACACCGACGATCACCAGCGCCGGCGCCGCGGCCTCGACCGGCACGACTTGGTACAGCGGCGTGAGGAACATCGCGGCGATGAACAGCAAGCCGGTGACGACGTTGGCCAAGCCGGTCCGTGCACCCTCGGCGATACCGGACGCCGATTCGATGTAGACAGTGTTCGAACTGCTGGACGCGGCACCACCGGCGACGGCCCCGAGCGAGTCCACGAACAGCGCCTTGCCCACGCCGGGCAGCTGCCCGTCCTTGCCGATGACGCCGGCTTCCTTGCCCAGACCGGTCATCGTGCCGACCGAGTCGAAGAAGTCGGTGAGGATCAACGTGAACAGCAGCAGCACGACCGTGAGCGCGGGCACCCGGCTCCACGCGCCGAACGAGAACTCACCGAGCAACGACAAGTCCGGCAGACCAACCGCTTGCTCGGGCATGGCCGGGTAGCCCAGGTTCCAGCCCTTCGGGTTCACGCCCTGGGACGGCCCGGCCTTGACGATCGCCTCCAGCACGATGGCGAGGACCGTGGAGAACAAGACGCCGATCAGGATCGCGCCCTTGACCCGTTTGGCCACCAGGATGCCCGTGACAAGCAGGCCGACCACGAACACGAATGTCGGCCACGACGCGATCGAGCCCGAGATCCCGAGGCCGACCGGGACCGTCGTGTTCGCCGCGTCCGGAATCCTGCGCACGAACCCGGCGTCGACCAGGCCGATCAACGTGATGAACAGGCCGATCCCCACGGCGATCGCGGCCTTGAGCGCCTGCGGCACGGCGTTGAACACGGCCGTCCGCACGCCGGTCAGCACGAGCACCATCACGACGATGCCGTTGAGCACAACCAGACCCATGGCCTCGGCCCATGTCATCTGCGGCGCCAGGGTGACCGCGACGAAGCTGTTGATCCCCAACCCGGTGGCGAGCGCGAACGGGTAGTTCGCGATCAGGCCGAACAGGATGGTCATCACACCGGCGACCAGAGCGGTCACCGCGGCGACCTGGCCGACCGGCAGGATGTCGCCGAGGACGTCGCGGTGCGCGGACGGTCCCTCGGCCGCGAAACTGCCGATGATCAGCGGGTTGAGCACGACGATGTACGCCATCGTGACGAACGTGACCAGCCCGCCCCGGATCTCCCGTCCGGTGGTCGAGCCACGCTCGCTGATCTTGAAGAAGCGGTCCAGAGTGCCGCGGCGGCTGGTGGTGTCGGCCATGCGGGTAGCCTGCATCACGTGGCGTCCACAGAGGAACCCGAATCGCCAGGCGAAACCGGAAAGTCACTTCCGCCACCCCCGCCACCCCCGGCGCGGCTGGTGGATCTGTTCCGGATCGTCATCGTCGGCTCGATTGTCTGGATCGGCGTCCTGGTCGTCGCCCTCTTCACCGGCCCAAGCATCCTGGCGTGGACAGCCTTCACCGGCGCCGTGCTCGGCGGCATCGGCATGGCGATCATGACCTGGCAGCGCTCCGCCGCCCGCAAGGGTTCGAAGACAGCCCAGCAAGGGATCTAGCCCACGCCGTGTCCACCACTCCAGCACGGCGTGTCCACCACTCCAGCACCCCGTGTCCACCACTCCAGCACCCCGTGTCGACCGTTCCAGCACCCCGTGTCGACCACTGCGACACCATGAAATGCACTTTGCAGCATCGAGCCGTGTGACTCGTGGTGCCGGTACGGCCATCTCACGGTGCTGGAATGTGTATTTCGGTGTGTCGGAACGGTGGACACGCGGGTGGGGTTATTCGCTGGGGGCGTAGGCCGAGGCTTGGAGGGTGAACAAGCCCGCGTAGGTTCCGCCGAGGGTCATGAGCTCGCGGTGTGTGCCCTGTTCGACGAGTTTGCCCTGGTCGAGGACGACGATCTGGTCGGCGTGCTGCACGTTCGCCAGCCGGTGGGTGATCAGGATCGTGGTCCGGCCGCCGCCGAGCCGGCGCAGCGACTGGAATACGGCGTGCTCCGCTTTGGCGTCCATCGCGGCGGTGGGCTCGTCCACCACGAGGATCGGCGCGTCCCGGTAGATCCCCCTGGCCACGCTGATCCGCTGCCACTGGCCGCCGGACAGATCACGGCCCGAGCTGAACAGCCGGGACAGCAGGGTCTGGTAGCCGTTCGGCAGTTCGGCGATCACGTCCTCCGCGCCGGACTCCCGTGCCGCCTCGGCCACCGTCATCCCGTGCTGCCGGTCGATCCGGCCCATCCGGATGTTGTCGTGCGCGGTCATCGGCCACCGGGCGGGATCTTGCAGGACCAGCGCGATCTGCTGGTACACCGACTCCTCGTCGAACTCCACCAGGTCGACGCCGTCCCAGCAGACGCGGCCGCCCGTCGGCTGGTACAGGCCGGTGATCAGCTTGGCGAGGGTGCTCTTGCCCGAACCGTTCTCCCCCACCAGCGCCACGACCTGGCCCTTGGTGATCTTCAGCGACACGTCCCGAACCGCGGGCGCGTCCTGGCCTGGGTAGCTGAAACTGGCTTCCTCCAGCGTGATCACGGCCGGAGCCGGTGCCTGGGCGCCGACCGCCGGCCGAGTGCGGGCCCGGGAAATCTCCAGCAGCCGCGTGTACAGCTTCACGTAAAGCGTGTCCTCGTAGAGCATCTTGACGCCCATCATCGTGGTCATCAATGCGGACGTCGCTACTCGCATGGCCACCACCGCGGCACCCGCGAGCGGCAACGCCAGCCAACCCGCGTGCAGCAGCACGCCGAGCACCGCGTAACCAGCACCTGTGCCGACACCCGCGATGATCCGTCCGACCAGCCGGACCCGGGTCTGCTCGAGCTCGACCCGGACGGCTTCCTTGGTCAGCATTGTGCTGATCCGCCGGTATTCCTCCAGCAACGCGAGGCGGGCCGTGGCCGCGCGCATCTCGGCCGCGGTTTCCCGATCGGTGAGCAGCTCACTGGCGACGCTGAGCCGCCGGGACCGGGAAAGCATTGCCAGATAAGAAGCGTAGGCAAGTTTGGCGGCACGCGCGTGTGCCCACATGTTCGGGATGACGGCGATCAGCACGACTGGCGCGAGCAAAGGATGCAACACACCCGCCGAGACCACCGACGCGACGAGGTAGACCAACGAACCGCCGATCCCGGAGATCGCCTTGATACTCGACTCGATGCTGCGTACGCCCGCTGTCATACACTGCCGCAACAAGTCCGCGTAATCGCTGTCCTCGAAGGCGATCAGCTCGACCTGTGAGACCGCGGCGTGCACGGTTTCCTGCGCGGTCTGTTCAACGTGTGGTCGCAGCAGTGCCAGTGCCGCGGTGCTCGCCGAATCAAGCAGTGCCCGCAGCGAAAACGACACCACGACAAGGGCAACCGCGGGCAGAGCAGCCACGACCTGTGCCGGAGTAGGGCCTTGTGCCAGCAGGGTTGTCAGTACGTCCGCGGTGGCGATGAGGCCGAACGCCGTGGCACAACCCGCGGCCACCGACAGCACAGCCGACAGCAGTGTGAGCCGCTTCGACGCCTGCCACGCAAGCCGGAGCACGATGCTCACCCCAGAAGGCAGGGCGCGCAGGGTGTGCCAGAGACCAGCATTGGCCACCTGCTGGTCGATCTCTGTCCACTTAGGAAGCTCGACTTCGTCGACGCCCACCAACGGCGCGCTCATGCCGTACCTCGCCGCACAGGCGCACGCCGCAGGCTCTCCCACGTCCGGGTGAGCAGTCCGAGGACCTTCTGCTCCGGCGGATGACCGCAGCCAAGCAGCCGGTTGCAGTGCATGTGCACGAAACTGCGGGCGATCTCGGTCTTCGGCTTGCCCAGCTCGCCCCGGTCCGCCAGCCAGTCCAACCGGTCGCCGACCTCGCGCAGGACCGCACGGCGGCGCGCGAGAACCGGTTCGATCTCCGGGAACTCCCGGTTGCCCAACGCATGGCGCAGTTCGACCTGGCGGCTGCGGAACTCGTCCGCCGTCGCGCGCCGGTCGGCCACCCCGCGCCGGTAGTTGTCGAGTCGTTCGTCTTCGGTCAGCCCAAGCCCAAGCAGCAGATCGTCCACTGTGTACATCCCGAGCAGCGTCCGGTCGATGTCGTGGCGGCGCAGCAGATCGAGCACCGCTGAGCTGTCGGCCGCGAAGAGCAGCTCGGCGGCCTCGAGTGCCGCTGGTCCACCGTAACGTTCGAGCTCTTGGTCGTATGTGTCAAGAGCCACACGTGTGCAGTAGTCCCGCTCCACCAGTTCCGCCGACCACCGCAGCACCCGTGGGGCGAGCTCGTCGGTCAGCCACCGCGGGTCGCCGGTCCACCGGATCCGCAGATGCGGATCTGGGTCGACGTACCGCATGAAGAACCAGTTGCCTTCGCAGAAGTCCTTGACCGGGCCGGTAAGGAGATCGTTCTCGAACGTCGGCAGGTGGTACAGCTTGGCGAACAGCCAGTCGCTGCCCGGCGGCCGCATCCGCCTGCCTGACGGGATTTGACGCGCGGGTTGCTGCTCAGGCTCGACTTCTTCGCGAACGAGCGGCACCACGAGCTCGCTGACGTAATGCCCGTCGCCGCCCGGCAGCCACGCCTGATCCGGCGCGGGCAGTGCCTCCTGCAACACGATCAAGCCCTTGTCCGGCAACTGCTTCAGCTGGTCAGGATCGGCCAGGTCCAGCAACAGCCGGTTGTCGGCGATGGAAAGTTCGTGATCACGAATCAGCGCCCTGGTCGCGACATTGCCCAACCGGCCCTTGCGGGGCAGGTAGTTCACCTCGGCCCAGACCCGGCCGGGACGTACGGCGGCCTCGGCGTCGGCCACGGATCGCAACGCGGTCCGCGCCTGGTCACCGAGCAGGTCGCTGAACCGGCCGAGCACCCGGCCCGCTGCGGACGCGCCGAAGTTCGGGCCGACCATCATCTGGAAATCGCCCGCGTCGACCGCTTCCGGCGACGAGGCGAGCACGAACACCGAGAGGTCAAGGGAGGGCAATTCCGGTGCTGTCCGGTCGATCGCGAGATCGTCGATGGTCTGCTCGTCCAGGTCGACGACCTGGCGGCGGTCTCTGATCGCGTCCAGTGCCAGGCGGGTGAGAATCCCGTCGCGCTCCGGGTTGCGGTCCTCGGCAGGCGGTTCCGGCAAGCCCAGCCCGGCCTCCCTGTCGAGCAGTTCGAGCAATGGCACTTCGCGGTCATGGCCGTATCGGCCGGTGAACTTGTCGCGGTAGGCCCGCATGGACGTCAGCCCTGCCGGGTATTTCGTCAGCTTCGACAGCAGCCCGGCCGCTTTGGCGGCCTCGTCACCCACAACGCGGCTGACCTGGTTTCCGGTCAACGGCAGGGTCGCGTCGGTCTGGAACAGGTCCTTCGACTCGTGCAGTGCTCGCGCACGGGCAAGCAGTTTGGGATATACGGCGACGCCCTGCTCGGCGTCCAGCTGGTCCCATTCCTTCAGCAGATCAAGCAAATCCGACAGGGCCGCCGTGTCATCCGCGGCTGCCGGAATGTCGGCGAGGCGATCGACGACGTACCGCGCGGGTTCGGCGATCGTCAGCGGCGGGCGTAGGTCGGTGAGCAGGAGCGTCTGTTCCCATAGCTGCTCGGCGAGTCTCTCGACCTTGGCCTGCGGCGCTCCGGTCGACGCCATCAGGCGCGTGACCAAGTCTTTGTACGGCAGTGGGTTCCGCGCGAGCTCCAACGCTTCGCGGACCACCCCGGTGGCACGGATGGATACCTGCCTGCCGGTTTCTTCACCACCGATGGGCGCGTGCTCGCTGAGGAATATCCGGCCGGAGTGTTCGAACGCCGCCGGATTGGCGAACGTCCTCAGCCCGGCCCGGACCGCCGGCCTGCGCTCTACTGTGGACACGAAGTCCAGCAGCCAGCCCACGTCCGGCCGGGTCCGGATCACGGCCGGGTCGTCGCCGATCGCCAGATCGGTCCGCTCGCCCCAGCCCGCGAGGCCGACTCCGGCGAAGAGGCCGAAAGGCGTTGGCCGGGTGGACATCCGGATCAGGTAGCGCTGGAGCTTGCGGCGGGCCCGGTCGCTGGGCGGCTGCCGTTCGACGGCACGCCACAAGTCGCCGGCGCCGACGGCGAGTGCCCTGCGCACCCGGTGATCAAGTGAGGCTGGGGCGAGACAGCGCTCGATGGGCAGCAGAGGCGCCCGCACCATCAGCCAGTCCAGCGGCCGGTACCCGGTCATCAGCAGTTTCTAGTCGTCGTCGTGGTGCACGTGGAACCGCAAGTGCCACAGTGCGATTCGGTCTCGCACGACTCGAAGTCCGACGTCTTGCCGACCATGGGCAAGGTCTGCGGCACGACCGGCTCGCCGAACCTGATGTCGAGGTCGAACTCGTCGATCACTGGAGCGGACATGCTTCTCCTTTTCGTTTCAGGAGGTTCAGTGCCGGCTGGTGGTCGGGTCGCCAGGGGCGGAACCAGCGCAGAGGCACGAGTTCTTGGTCACCGGCGGCTTCACCGCCAGATCGGCGAACACGACAGGCTCACCGAGCCTGACATCCAGATCGAAATCGTCGATCACGTGAGTGGACATGGTTTCTCCTTACTGTTCAAGATAACTAGGGCCTAGTTGCCGGTAGGACGTCTAGAGGCAGCTGTAGCTGCGGTCGCAGCAAGGGCCGCCGCACGTCACCGCGTGCGAGTCCGGGCACTGCTCGGTGGTCGGCGGTGTGCCGCGCATGATTCCGAGTTCGACCGGCTCGCCGAGCCGCACGTCCAGGTCGAACTCATCCCGTACTGGCATTGCATCTCCTTTCAGGACAACAACAACATCCGGTCCCACGCCGGTTCCTGGTCTGTGGTCGCGGCGAGCAGTGCGAGCGCCACTCCTGCCGCGCCATCGAGGAATTCCGGCCGGTCTTCGATGAACGTGCCGTCGTCGCCCAGGAATTCGTAGCCATAGCGGCGTGCTGGGTCGTACATCGTCACGAGCTGCCGCGCGAGCGCGTCGGCGTCCACTTTGAACAGTCCGGTGGCACGGACGAACCGCAGTGTGATCATCAACAGCCCTGCGACGCCGTGGCACAGGCCGGGCGAGTGGTCGATGTATCGTTCCTCGGCTGGGCGGCGGAACACCGCTGCCATGGTCTCCACGGCGAGTTTCCGGAAGCCGTCGTCATCCAGTGCTTCGCCTGCAAGCCATAGCGCGTTCGCGACGCCAGGACTGCCATAGCACCAAGCGTTTTGTGCTGGGAGACGTGGCGCGAGATCCAGCGGGAATCCCGCGGGCCAGTTCGGGCCCCACTCGTCGTCCGCGCGGTGCGCGGCCAGCCATGTGGCGACGCTGTCGATCGCATCGAGTTGGCCTGGAACAGAAACGTCCTTGGCCAACGACAACAGCGCAAGCGGCCCGGGAATGCCATGCGCCAGGCCGCAATTGAGCATGCCGTCAGGGAAAGCCCGGCCGGTGACACTCGCTTTTGACATCGTCTCCGCGGTCGCGTGCCAATTGGGCAGGCCGTCCTGCTCAGCACAGATTGCGACGAGCCCGGTCAGTACGGCCTCCAAAGCGGAGGCTGCGGATGGACGACACAGCAGGTAAGCACCGATACCAGTGAGACCCGAGACCACGTCGAACACGTGAAATGCCCGCCCACGCGGCCGTTCCAGCAACGCGCGTCCATCGGCCGCAGCACGGTCGACGACCCAACGGTCGACCTCGGCCAGCACCTGCTGATAACGCGTGCCGCCCCGCGACAGCCGCCACGCTGCCAGCCCCAAAGTGCCGATGCCGTTGTACAGCCGGGGACTGCGGTTGCCGGTCTGTTCGATCACCCGGATCGCGCCGGCGAGCTTGTCCTTCGCCGCGAGTGCCCAGCCGTGGCCGGGCTGGATCCGGTCCAGCTCGTCGAACAGCATCGCGATGCCACAGTTCGCGTCGACGTCATCCGCGGCGTCCCGCAGCCGGGTCGCCACCTGAATGGCGACCGACAGTGGATCACTCGGCAAACCGGCCCCCTCTCGACTAGAAGAGGGTGCCTCGAAATCGTGCCCGCCGACCCCGGAGCTGTTCCCGGGTCAGCCGGGAAGCTTTCCCGGTCTACGCCAGGACAGTGCGCGGATCGGGGTCTTCCAGGATGGCGTGGATGACGTGCCGGTCGATCCAGTGGTCCGAGGCCCAGGCCAGCGCACGGGCCAGGCCGTCCGGCGTGTCCTCGCAGTGCACGCGGTTCTGGCGGTCGACCCACCAGTGCACGCGCTGGCCGTTGGCGGTCAGCTGGTCGTGCACGATCACGCCCTCGAGCGGCAGCTCGAAGCCCAGCAGCTCGGCGGCGACGACCACGGCACCCAACTCGGCCCACGGGACGAGCTCGCCGCCGGTGACATCGCCCGCGGATTCCGAGGCCAACGGCAAGTCCAGAAGCTCTGCCAGAGGTTCGGCGGCGTCGTCATCGAGGGCGGCGACAACGCGGTTCGGCGGCAGCACCGCCAGCAGCCAAGGAGCGTCGAGGACAACGCAGTCCTCCGCATCGACGGCCTCGCCGGACAGCACCCGGACGCGTTCCGGGGCGTCGAGCAACGACACGTCGACGGAGCCGGCCAAAGCCGCGTGCGCGCGCAAGGAAACACCGTGCGCCACGGACCTGGCCGGGTCGCCGAGGCGTTCCAGCAGGTCCTCGGCGTCCGAGGCGTCCTTGATCTCCAGGTGGGTACGGACTCCGGCCGCAGCGGCGAGGTCATCGCCCAGCTCGATGGGCAGCGGGTCATACAGGCCCACGAGGTCGTGCGCGGAGGTTGTCCGCCAGAAGCGGGGTGCGCGGCCGTCGAGCAGCGCGTAACGGGAGATCCACCAGGCCGTGTAGCCGCCGGGTTCCCGCAACGCCTGCCATGTTGCGGGTTCGAGGGCGAGCAGGCGCAGCGCGTCGGGCCACTTGTCGTCGGCGACCAGGTCGAGGTCACGGACGGCCACGACCCGCTTTGGCTCCTCGGTGCCGAACGACCACCATTCGTCCTCGTCCGCGAGGTCGTGTTCGGGGCCGATCGGTTCCTCGTCCACGATCACCGCGAACCCGGTCAGCACCCCCACGGCCGACAGCACGTCCGCGGACCAGCGCTCGGCGAACTCGGGATCCAGCAGGCCCAACGGCGAATCCGGGTCGAGGACCTCGAGGAACCGTGAACCAGGCAGCGCCAGTTCGTCCGCGGCCCGCCAGTCGCCCTCAGAATCGGGTAACGCCAACGACTTCAGCCACGGCCGGCCACCGGCCTGGCCGACCAGACCCAGCACCGCGTGCGCCAGTCCGGACACCATCAGGCCCGCTGAGGCGTCAGCGACGCTCCGCTCGACGGCCTCCTGCAAAGCGTCCAGCAACTCGGCAGCACCCGCGTGCCGAGCGCCGAGGCGTTCCAGCAAGGGGTGGGCGGCGTCCGGGTGGACCAGGCGCAGTCCTGGAACATCCAAGTCGGACAAGAACTCCGGCTCGTCGGCGAGCAATGTGCCGCGCGGGCCGGGCAGCGTGCGGCCGTCCACCAGAGGCACGGGAAGGCCGCTGAGGTTGTCCCGGATTGTGCTGTCGTTCTCCGCGAACAGCGCGATGGCCGCGTAGACCTGGCGCCACCACGCGGGTTCCTGGTCGATGCCGGTCAGGGCCGCGACGATCTCGGGAATTCGCAGCCGGGAGATCTCCAACGCTGCCAACGCATGTGCGTGCTCGGGAGCCGCGAGCTGCGCTGCCGCGAGATTCGGCACGACATCGGAGAGCAGATCAGCCAACGCTTCCGAAGGGATCTCAAGGACCTTCGCGACCGAGGGCTTCAGCGACTCCGTGACGCCGGGCAGCCATTCCTGCGTACGCAACTCGGCGATCAGCAGCTCACGCAGCCGAGCATCCACATCGGACCGCGGGAACCCGGGAACGGGCACGAGAGCGGTGCGGTGCATGGCAGGGATGCTGAAAACCAATGCGGGATACAGCTTCGCGGCTTCTGACAAGACTTCCTGCACCGCCGGCGAGGACATCACGTGCCGACGGGACGCCTCGATCGGCAGGCTGGCGAGCAGCCGCGCGGGCAAGGAAAGCCGCTCGTCCGTCGGCGTCGGCGCGTGCAGCACGTCCTCGGTCAACGGTTGCGGCACACCGGCTTCGGTGACCGGGACGGCCCAGCAGACCATCCATTCGGTGCTGGTCTCGGTACCCAGACCGGCCGTGTCGGACAACTTCCCCGAAGCCCGACGCAGCATCCACCGGGTGGTGCCCTCCGGCCCGGTCAGCACGACCGTGTCGGCAGAGTCGGTGCTGGTCCAGACCGATCCGTCGACCTCGATCGACGCCAGGCCGGGTAACGCCAGCAGCAGGTCCGGTGCCTGCTCACGGAAGTTCGCCAGCAACGCCGCCTGGTCGACGTCCGGCCGCAGCGGAAGCCGCACCTCGGTGTCGAAGCCTTCCGGCACAACGGAATCCGTCGGCCAGACCATCCGGAGCACGGGGACCTGACCGGACCGGGCGGCCACGTGGTCCTGGATCTCGGGGATCTCCCGGGTCCGCTGGGCGGAGAACCGGACCGACCCGGTGGTCGACACCACTTCGGGCTCGTCGGTCACCGACAGCACAGCGGAGAAACCGACGCCGAACTGGCCGACGGTGCCGAGGATGTCCCGCTTGGCCGAAGCGCGCAACGAAGCCAGTGCCGCGACGCCATCCGCGTCAAGCGGTGCGCCAGTGTTGGCCGCGCGCAATTCATTGTCCACAATGGACAAGCGGAGCCGTCCGCCGAAACCGGCCGCGTCGGCCGCGTTCTGGGCCAGTTCGACCAGCAGACGGTCGCGGTAGGCACCTAAGCGCAGGTCTTCTTCGGCGTTCGCGTCTTCCCGGAACCGCGTGGGCGAGGCACTCCAAGCTGCCAGCACCGCCTCGCGTAAGCGCTGCGTGCCGAAAGGGTCTGCGCTGATGCTCGACCCTGCAAGCAGGTCTTCGGCGCTCACTCTGCCGGAGCCCGCTCGACATCAAGCAAGGAGTCGTCGTAGATCAAATCGGCCACGAGCACCGGCGAGCCCTGGTCGATCCGCAGCTCCGAATGGGCGCCGCAGCCGTACTGGACGTGCACCACGTGGCCGTCCGCCGGGGAGATCTCGTTGCCGCAGACGCCGAACGCGGCCCGCAAAGACCCGGCGACCTGCAGATAGAAGCCGCACGTGCCGCAGTGCTCCGGCGCGCTGCGAGCCATGTCGGAGCGGGGCCCGAACTCGCCGCCCTGCCAGCGCGACGCCGCGTCCAACCGGGCCGGGCGGGACATCACGCGCACGCGGCCAAGGCCGATCTCGCGCGCGACCTCCTCAACCGCCTCGTCGTCGGACTGGACGTACGTGGGCACGAGCCGCGGGTCGTCCGGGGAGGTCGGCAGCAGGTCGCCGACGCCGAGGTCACCGGCCTGGACCCGCTGCTGCCACGGCACCCATGCGGGCGCCACGAGCGCGTCGGGGCCGGGCACGAGCACGACCTCGCTGATGGTCACCGTGGTGCCGGGGCCGGAATTGGCCACCGTCACGGCCCAGTGCCAACCGCGGTAGCCGGGCTTGTCAGCCTCGAAGAGGTGCGTGACCGCAGCCTCGTCCTCCGGCTGCACACCCACGTGCGCGCCGACCTCGTCACCGGCTTCTTCACGGGCGGCGGCGCGCGCTTGCTCCACCACTCCGGCGAGGGCTAGTTCTGGTACGGGCGTCGTGCTCATCACGAAGATTGTGCACCACGTGTGTCACCCTTCCGGCGTGAAGGTGCTTCTTGTTGTCACGGCCTGCGTATTGCTTGCTTCATGTGGCACTGACAGCGGCACTGGGACCGCTCCAACTGGCCAGTCGCAACCGGCGAAGTTGCGGGCCGAGGTCGTCGCGGTGCTGCCGCACGACCCGAAGGCGTTCACGCAGGGCCTCGAACTGGACGGCGACCGGCTTTACGAGGGCACCGGGCTGGAAGGCGAGTCCAGCGTGCGCGAGGTCGACCCGCAGACCGCGCGGGTGGAGAAGAAGGTCGACCTCCCCTCGCCGATGTTCGGCGAGGGCGTGACCGTTTCCGGGGCCACGATCTGGCAGCTGACCTGGAAGGACGGCGTCGCGATCCAGCGCGACAAGGAGACGCTCGCCGAGGTCAAGCGGGTGCCGTACACCGGAGAAGGCTGGGGGCTGTGCCGAGACGGGCAGCGGCTGGTGATGAGCGACGGCACGGACAAACTGACCTTCCGCGATCCGGACACCTTCGACCCGATCGGAGAGGTACGGGTCCGCTCGGGCAACGACCCGGTCACCCAGTTGAACGAGCTGGAGTGCACCCCGAACGGGGTTTACGCGAACGTGTGGCAGACCGACACGGTCGTGCGAATCGATCCGGCGACCGGAGCCGTCACCGCCGCCATTGACCTGGCCGGACTGCTGAGCCCGGCGGAACGCGCCGGCGCGGACGTGCTCAATGGGATCGCGGCCGTCCCCGGAACGGACGAGTTCCTGGTCACGGGCAAGTTATGGCCGAAGATGTTCCGGGTGAAATTCGTCACGGCCTCGTAGCCATCTCCCTGTGTGGGCCGAAGGGCTTTACGGCAGGATGGAAGGGTGCTTCGTTCCGGCTCTGACGACCAAGGCGGGGATCGGCCTGCCAAGGGCCGGTCCAAAGGCCGTAAGTGGACTACGCGCCAACCCCAGCAGTTCGGCAACCAGCAGCAGGCTCCGCCGCCACCTCGGCGCCGGCCGCCGCCCCCGCCTCCTCCGCTGCCTGAGGAGCACCGCCAGACCACGCCGATCCGTCGTGAGCAGCCGCTGCCTCCACCGTCGGGCCGATACGGCCCCGACGGCTACCCGGCGCCCAGGACCGGCAACACGGGCCCGTACGACTACTACGACGAGGACCCGCCCCAGCAGCAGCCGCCGCAACCGCCACCACAGCCTGAGGCGCATCATGGCTCGGAAGCCGCGACATTGCCGCGTGGCGGTCTTCCGCAGGCGCCGAAGAAGCTGACCGTCACGCGTGTGGCGGCATTGCGCAGCAAGCAGCTGACTCAGCAAGCGGTGGGCGCGTTCAAGCGAGCCGCGAACGCTGACGGCGCCGACAAGTCCGGCCTCACGTCGCTGACGTACGCGACGATGCTGAACTACGCCAGCGACGCGGCAATGGCCGTCGCGTTGGCGAACACACTCTTCTTCGCGGCCGCGAGCGCGGACAGCAGCAAAGGCAAGATCGCGCTGTACCTGCTGATCACCGTGGCTCCGTTCGCGTTGGTCGCGCCCGTGATCGGTCCGGCACTGGACAAGATCCAGCGCGGCCGCAGGCTGGCGATGTGCGTCGCCTCCGCGGGCCAGGCGCTGATGTGCATCGTGATGGCGACCAACTTCGACTCGTGGCTGCTGTATCCGGCCGCGCTCGGCAAGATGGTGCTGTCCAAGTCGTTCACGGTGCTCAAGGCGGCGGTCACGCCAAGAGTCCTGCCACCTGAGATCACGCTGTCCAAAACCAACGCCCGGCTGACGACGTTCGGCTTGGTGGCGGGAATGGTCTTCGGCGGTATCGCCGCGGGATTCACGCAGATCTTCAACTCCGAGGCCGCGTTGTGGTTCACCGCGGTGATCTGTGTCGCCGGCGCGGTGCAGGGCATGCGGATTCCGGCCTGGGTCGAGGTCACCGAAGGCGAAGTGCCGGCGACGCTGTCGGCAACGCCGACAAGACCGAAACGCCAGCCGATGGGCCAGCACGTGGTGATCTCGTTGTGGTCCAACGGAACCATCAAGGTGCTGACCGGCTTTTTGATGATGTTCTCGGCGTTCGCGATCCGCGCGGAGACCGAGGGCCAGGCCTTCCAGCAACTGCTGTTGCTCGGCATCATCGCGGCCGCGGCGGGGATCGGCAGCTTCGGCGGCAACGCCATCGGTTCCAAGCTGCTGGTCAACCGGCCTGATCAGATGGTGCTCGGCTGCGTGATCGCGTGTGTCACGGCCACAGTGGTCGCCACGATCCTGCCGGGCATCGGCACGATGGCGATCGTCAGCCTGATCGCCTCGACGGCCGCGGCTCTGGCGAAGAACAGCCTGGACGCGGTGATCCAGCACGATCTGCCGGAAGAGTCACGGGCGTCGGCGTTCGGCCGGTCGGAAACCGTGCTGCAGCTCGGCTGGGTGTTCGGTGGCGCGCTCGGTGTGTTGCTGCCGACCACGTTCTGGGTCGGATTCCTGGTGATCTCGCTGATCCTGGGGCTCGGGATGGTACAGACGATCCTGGCGACCAAGGGGAATTCCCTGCTCAACGTGGTCCGCCGGGCCACCCCGGCGCGCCGGGCGGGTACCGAGCCCACGTAGTCTCACGCCGTGCGCCGATTTTCGATCGCCTCGCTGGTGGCGGGCGGACTGCTGCTCGCGGGCTGCGCCGCGCCTCACGACCCCGAGGTCACGTTCTTCGCTGACGGGGAAACCGTCAACATCGGGCCGTCTCCGGCGTGCGACGCGACGCTTGAGGAGTGCAGGCCGACGGGAGCGTTGGCCGTGCCAGGCGGGCAGCCGCTGAGCATCTCCGTGCCGAAGCAGATCGCGGACGCGCCTTGGCTGGTCGTGTTCCGGTACCGCGCGGCGGACGGCAGCGTGCAGAAGGCACGCTCATCCCTTTTCCGCGCAGGCGAGACGTACGCGTACACGCTGCGCGCTCCGACCGCGGGCGATCAGCTGATGCACGTCGAAGTCCAGCGCATCGGCGAAATGGGCTCCGACGAGAACAGGCAGCTCTACTTCGGCATCGACGCCAGCTGGGCGCTGAGCATTTCTTCGTGAGCGGTGTGTCCCGGGCTGCCAGCCCACGACTCGCTTTCCAGCGTGGCTCCTCGTGAGCGGTGTGTCCCGGGCTGCCAGCCCACGACTCGCTTTCCAGCGTGACTCCTCGTGAGCGGTGTGTCCCGGGCTGCCAGCCCACGACTCGCTTTCCAGCGTGGCTCCTCGTGAGTGGTTTGTCCCGGTAGAGAACTAACCACTCACGACACGCTGCTCAGCCCGGCTGGTTCGCGTCGATCGTGAGTGGTTAGTTCGGATTTCAGCTATAGCCCGGGCATGGGACAAACCACTCACGAGGACAGGGCTCGGGTTACGGGTCGAGTTCGCGGGCGACGGCGCGGACTACTTCGGCGATTCGCTTGGTGGCCTTGCGATCCGGGTAGCGGCCGCGCCGCAGGTCCGGCTGCACCTTGGCTTCCAGCAGCTTGATCATGTCCTCGACGAGGCCGTGCAACTCCTCGGCCGGGCGGCGGCGCGCCTCCGCGACCGAGGGCATCGGGTCGATCAACCGCACCGAAAGCGCCTGCGGGCCACGGCGGCCGTCCGCCACCCCGAACTCAATGCGTTGTCCCGCCTTGAGTCCCGTCACGCCAGGAGGCAGCGCGGAAGCACGGACGTACACGTCCTCCCCGCCGTCCTGCGTGACGAACCCGAAGCCCTTCTCCGAGTCGTACCATTTGACCCGTCCGGTCGGCACAGCTCTCACCGTTCCCTCGTCGACTCCACGTGTCGCACGGCACCACCCTCCACGCCGCACGACTAACGCGCCCCAGGCACGCCTAGGACGCGTCGTTCTAGCCTATGCCAAACCGGGGTTCTGGCGTAGCGCATAGTCTGCAGCCGTGCCCAGATTCAAGCTTCTGCCAGCAGCGGTGGCGATGTTCGCCGTCGGGCTGCTCGCGATCATCGCGGTTTTCGTGCTGTACGCCACCGGGCAGACCAACCTCTCGGTGTGGCTGTACGTCGCGGCGATGCTCCTGCCGATCGGCCTGGGGCTGGGGATCCTCAGCGTGGTGCGGCGTCGTTGAACCAGGCCGGGAAGTCGAGCAGGCTGGACAACACGACATCGGCCCCGGCTTCGGTGAGCATGGCCGCGTCGCACGGTCCGGTGGTGACGCCGACCGCGAGTGCGCCGGCCGCGGCCGCACCTTTCATGTCCCCGATGTGATCTCCCACGTACACGCTGGCGCCGTGCGTTTTCAGCGCGTCGGCCTTGCCCGCCGACCACAGGTCGCCGATCAGGTGATCAACCTCCCAGCCGAGGGCCTCGATGTGCAGTTCGGCGTTGCGTTGGTACTTCGCGGTGACGATCAGCGTCTGCCCGCCCGCTGCCCTGACCGCCTTGAGCGCGGCCTCCGCTCCCGGCATCGGCACGGTCGTCGGGATGACGATCTGCGGGTAGGTCGCCCGGAAGCGGGCGACCGAGGCGTCGAGCCGGTCCTCGGGGATGCCGATGGACACGAACATGTCGCGCAGTGGCGGGCCCATGTTCGCGGCGATGTACTCGCCGTCCAGTGGCAGCCCGGTCTCCTCGGCCAACGCGGTGATCGCGGTGACGACGCCGGCGCGCGCGTCGATCAGAGTCATGTCCAAGTCGAAACCAACGGTCAGGGTCACCCCATCACCCTAGGTGACTTTACGAATCCCTCGATCGCGTACAAGTGGTTGACACAATCGGATGGCGTGTCAACACTCGGACCATGACCGAGATCACACCGTTCTCCGAACGCGTGCGGATGTCGTTACGCGAAACACTGCTGGACGCGGCGGCTGAACTGCTGGCCGAGCATGGTTTCGCGGGTCTGCGAATGGTCGACGTGGCCGCGAGTGCCGGGGTGAGCAGGCAGACCGTCTACAACGAGTTCGGCAGCAAGGCCGCATTGGTGAACGCGGTCGCGTTACGGACAGTCTCGGAGTTCCTCGACGGCAGCGAGGAACGCTGGCGCGCGACCAGCGACCTGGCCACCGGCATGCACGCCGTGGTCGAGTACACCGTGCGGCACGGCAGGGAAAACCGGCTCGTCGCGTCCGTACTCGGTGGGGCACAGGCGGAGGATCTGTTGCCGTTGCTGACCACCCGGGCCGAACCGGTCTTCCGGCCGGCCATCGAACAAGCCGTCCGCAATCTGGCCGAGCGGGCCCCGACACTGCCGCCGCAACCCGCCGCCGTGATCGCCGAGACCATCGTCCGGCTTTCCGTCAGCCACATGATGTTGCCCGGCGGCACGCCTTCCGAGGCCGCGGACGCCGTGTGCGCGGTGATCCTCCCCGCGATCGAAGCCCATTGGCAAAGGAGCCAGTCATGACCGATACGACAGCCGAACTTCGCACCGGATTCGCGTCCTTGCGCAAGGGCGGGCTGAACTGGGACTCGTTCCCGCTCAGGCTTTTCGTCAAGGGCAACGCGAAGTTCTGGAACCCGGCGGACATCGACTTCAGCAAGGACCGGGCCGACTGGGAATCGCTCAACGACGAGGAACGGCGGTCGGCCACGTACCTGTGCGCGCAGTTCATCGCGGGCGAAGAGGCGGTGACCGAGGACATCCAGCCGTTCATGAAGGCGATGGCGGCCGAGGGCCGGATCTCCGACGAGATGTACCTGACCCAGTTCTGCTTCGAGGAAGCCAAACACACCGAGGTGTTCCGGCGCTGGATGGACGCGGTCGGGCTGACCGACGACCTGCACCCGTTCGTCGCGGAAAACCCTTACTACCGCAAGCTTTTCTACGAGGAGCTGCCCGGCTCGCTCGCCGTGCTGGAGACCGATCCCAGTCCGCTCAACCAGATCCGCGCCTCGGTGACGTACAACCACGTGATCGAGGGCACGCTCGCGCTCACGGGTTACTACGCGTGGCAGAAGATCTGCAAGGGCCGCGGAATTCTGCCGGGCATGCAGGAGCTGGTCCGGCGGATCGGTGACGACGAGCGCAGGCACATGGCGTGGGGCACGTTCACCTGCCGCAGGCACGTCGCCGCGGACGACTCGCTGTTCGACGCCGTCATCCAGCGGATGGGCGAGCTGCTGCCGATCGCGCTGAACATGATCGAGTGGGTCGGCAACCAGTTCGAAGAACCGCGGCCGTTCGAATCCGACCCGAAGGAATACGTCGAATACGCTGGTGACCGCGCCCAGCGTCGCCTCGGTGCCATCTCGTCGGCCCGTGGCACGCCGGTCGCCCAGATCGACCTGGACTACTCACCCGAGGTGCTGGAGGACCAGTTCGGCGAAGAGGACGCGAAGGTCTTCGCAGAGATAGGGAGCCCTGAGTAGGCGGCCGAGATCAATGGCTCGTCTCAAACGAGCCGCAGCTCACGAAGGCCCCCTATTGCAAGTCATTTGCACTAGGCTGTGTTTCGCATGTTCTGGTCGATGAGAGCCAGCCCGGCCGGTGGCCGGAGTCGGGCGCAGCGGGGCGCGGTGATGCCGCGAATACTGGTGGGTCTTTGGGCCTTGCCGCCGAGGCGTCAGGGGCCGCAGCCAGCCCGGCTATCGCGATCGGACAGTGGAAACGCGGCCTAGCCTTGCACCTGGTCGGTTCGTCGTGGGAGGTCCGTTGTCGCTAGCCAGTGCCATCAAGCCCCGGATCGTCCGATTCAGAACCGGTGCCGCGTTACTCGGGCCCGCCTTCGTCGCCGCCATCGCCTACGTGGACCCCGGCAACGTGGCCACCAACACGGCGGCCGGGGCCCAGTTCGGCTACCTGCTGGTCTGGGTTGTCGTGGCCGCCAACGTGATGGCCGGCCTCGTGCAGTTCCTGTCGGCCAAACTCGGCCTGGTCACCGGGCTCTCGCTGCCCGAGGCGGTCCGCGACCGGCTGTCCACACCGACCCGGCTCGGCTACTGGGCACAGGCCGAGGTCGTGGCCATGGCGACCGACCTCGCCGAGGTGCTCGGCGGCGCGATCGCGTTGAACCTGCTGTTCGACCTGCCGCTGCTGGTCGGCGGGCTGATCACCGGCGTGGTGTCCACCGGTCTGCTGCTGGTGCAGGACCGGGCCGGCCAGCGGCCCTTCGAACGGGTGATCACCGGACTGCTGCTGATCATCGCGATCGGTTTCGCGGCCGGGCTTGTCGTGTCGCCGCCGTCCGGTTCCGGTGTGGTCGACGGGTTGCTGCCGCAGTTCGCCGGGTCGGAGAGCGTGCTGCTCGCGGCCGGAATGCTTGGTGCGACGGTGATGCCGCACGCGGTGTACCTGCACTCGGCGCTGGCCCGCGACCGGCACGGACTGCAGACGGGGCCTGCGCTCGGCCGTCTGCTCAACGCGACCCGTTACGACGTCGGCGTGGCAATGGTTTTCGCGGGCGCCGTGAACCTGGCGATGCTGTTGCTCGCGGCGAGCGCGTTGTCCGGAATCGACGGTGTGGACACGCTTTCCGGTGTGCACGCGGCCATCGGGCAGCACCTCGGGTTCGGTGTCGCGCTGCTGTTCGCTGTGGGACTTCTGGCGTCCGGCCTGGCGTCGACCTCGGTCGGGTGTTACGCCGGAGCGGTCGTGATGGGCGGGCTGTTGCGGCGCCGGATTCCGTTGCTGCTCCGACGTTTGCTCACGCTGGTGCCCGCGGTCGTGTTGCTGGCGTTCAACGTCGATCCGTCGTGGGCGCTGGTGATCTCCCAGGTGGTGCTGTCGTTCGGGATTCCGTTCGCGCTGATCCCGTTGGTACGGCTGACTTCCTCGCGCAGGTTGATGGGCGAGAACGTCAACCACAAGGTCACCACCGGGCTGGCCTGGGTGATCGCCGGGCTGGTGATCGCGCTGAACCTGGCGTTGATCTGGCTGACCGTCACGGGTAGCTGACGCCGAGCTGGTCCAGAGCCTCGTCGAGGGTCCGCATGACCGCGAGGGTTTCCGCCAGCGGCATGTCCGGGCTCTCGGTCCGGCCTGCCTGGACGAGCTTGGTGACCTCGGCGATCTGGTACTGGTAGCCGTGCCCGTCGATCTGCGTCGAGTGCGTCTCGTCCGGCTGGCCAGGCCGGATCACGGTGAACTCGGTCGGCCGGTAGAACGGTGGCGGGATCTCGATCCGGCCTGCCGTGCCGACCACGGTCGCGGTCATCGGGTAGTGCCCGACCAGCGACGACGACAACTGCGCGAACGAGCCGTTGGCGTAGCGGAGCAGCAGCGCGGCCTCCGCGTCCACACCGTCGAGCAAGGTTCCTTGCGTGGCAATGCTTTTAGGCTCGCCGAGGAGCATGTGCGTGAACGACACCGGATAGACGCCCAGATCAAGCAGGGATCCGCCGCCCACGGCCGGATCCCACAGCCGGTGCGCGGGGTCGTGCGCGAAGAGTGTGCCGAGATCCGCGTGCACACTCCGGATCGCACCGATCACGCCGTCCGCGACCATCTCCCTGACCAGCTTGATCAACGGGTTGAACCGGGTCCACATCGCCTCCATCAGGAAGACGTTCTGCTTGCGGGCCAGGTCAGCCAGTCGTTCGGCGTCCTTCAGGTGCACCGTCATGGGCTTCTCGCACAGCACGGCTTTGCCTGCCAGCAAGGCGTTGCGGGCCACGATGTAGTGGCTGCTGTGCGGGGTCGCGACGTAGACGACCTCGACATCCGGGTCGGCGACCAGATCGTGGTAGTCACCGTAGAACCTCGGTATGCCGTGCCTGGTGGCGAATTCCTCCGCTTTCGGCGTGCTGCGCGAGGAAACCGCGAGGACTTCGGCGTCCGGCACCAAGGCCATGTCCGAGGTCACCAGATCCGCGATCCGGCCGGTGGCCACCACTCCCCATTTGGTCACTCATTCACCCTAGCCGCATCACCATGAGTACAAGGCTGGATTCTTCGTGGTAAGCCGAGTCAGATTCGCTGCGACCATGTTCGCAGTACGGCTGACCACCGGCGCAATCGACTTGAGTACACGGTTGTCCAGAACCCGGGCACTGACCGACGCGACGACCTCTCCGGTGAGCGAGTGCACGACCGGCGCACCAACCGTCGAAACAGCTGGTACATAAGGGCATTCCTTGTTGATGACCAATCCGTCGTGCTTGCGCACATCGCGCACCAGCCGTTGCCACTCCGTGGCCGAGTACACCGGTGGCAGTTCGGTGTCCGGGAAATAGGCCGCCCACAAGCGATCTTGCCCGACGCCGTGGGGAAAGCGCAGCCCAGGACGGACTTCGTTCGCATCGTCGGCGTCACCTCGAAGCGTGGCAACGATCAAAGTCCGGCCCGCGTCCGGCATACCGACGTTCACGCTCGCACCGCCGATGGCCGTGGCGAGCTGGCGTAACGGATGCCATGCCGCGGCACGCAACGCCGCAGCTGGTTGCCACGCTTGCCCGACGTGGAACATCCGCGGCCCGATCCGGTACTGACCTGCCCGCTGCTCCACCGCACCGAGCGTGATCAGCTGCCGTAGCAGCCGATACGCAGTGGCTTTGGGCAACCCCGAGTTCGCGGCTATCTGGGTCAGCCCCGCCTCACCGCTCTGTGTGAGCTCCTCCAACAGCGCGAACGCGCCGTCCAGTACTCCACGGCCCAATTGGACTCCCCCGCTCCGGTTCACTCAGCGGACCGAGAACTTTCCCTCAGGTTCCCGCCGTCGCACGATGCCGCAACCGGCCTAACGGGCCGACAGAGGGGAGATTTCCAGTGAAACTCAGAGCACTGTTCGCGATCCTGGCACTCACCGGGGCGATGTTCGCGGCAGGCGCGGGTACCGCGTCGGCAGCCGTGTACTTCCAGATCCGGGCCCAGCACAGCGACAAATGTCTCGACGTCTACGATGCGTCCCTGCTCGACAGAGCACCCGTCGTGCAGTGGACGTGTTTCGGCTCCGGCCAGACCAACCAGTTGTGGAAGCTCGTCGATACAGGCAATGGCCTGCACTACAAGGTGGCGGCCTTGCATAGCAACAAATGTCTTACCGTTCCCGGCTCGGCGATGAACGACGGTGCCGCCGTCGTGCAGTTCGCGTGTCTCAACCCCAGCCCTGCCTACCAGTTGTGGCGCATCGAGCGGACAGGCGGCGCCTACTACAACCTTGTCGCCGTGCACAGCGGGAAGTGTCTCGACATCACCGGCGGCCCGGGGTCGATGGACGACGGCGCCGCCGCCACGCAGTGGACGTGCCTCGGTCCAAACCAGACCAACCAGTTCTTCCGCTTCGCCAGCGCCTGACCTGTCGGGGGAGGTGGTGCCGGGCCCATTCGCCCGGCACCGCTTGACGCTCAGGACAGGCCGAGAATGCCGCGTGCCTCTTCGCGCATCTGGACTTTGCGGACCTTTCCGGTGACGGTCATCGGGAATTCGTCGACCACGTGGACATAGCGCGGCACCTTGTAGTGCGCGAGTTTGCCCGCACAGAACTCCTTCAACGCCTCCGCGGTCAACGGATTCGCGCCTTCACGCATCCGGACCCATGCCATCAGTTCCTCGCCGTAACGCTCATCGGGAACGCCGATGACTTGTGCGTCAAGGATGTCCGGGTGCGTGTAGAGGAATTCCTCGATCTCGCGGGGATAGATGTTCTCGCCGCCGCGAATCACCATGTCCTTGATCCGGCCGGTGATGCTCAGGTATCCCTCGTCGTCCATCACCGCGAGGTCGCCGGTGTGCATCCAGCGGGCCGCGTCGATCGCCTCCGCGGTCTTCTCTGGTTCCTCCCAGTAACCCAGCATCACCGAGTATCCACGCGTGCAGAACTCGCCGGGAGTTCCGCGTGGCACGGTCAATCCGGTCTCCGGATCGACGATCTTGACTTCCAGATGCGGGTGCACTCTGCCCACTGTGGACACTCGGCGGTCCAGCGAGTCCTCGGCGGTGGTCTGGGTGGAGACCGGGGACGTCTCGGTCATGCCGTAGCAGATCGTCACCTCGTTCATCCCCATCCGCTCGATGACCTGCTTCATCACCTCGACCGGGCACGGCGAACCGGCCATGATCCCGGTGCGCAGGCTGGACAGGTCGTACGAGTCGAAGTCGGCCTCGGCCAGCATCGCGATGAACATCGTTGGCACGCCGTACAAGGACGTGCACTTCTCCTCGGCCGCCGCGGCGAGCGTCTCGGCGGGCTGGAACGACGGCGCCGGGATGACCATGCACGCGCCGTGCGACGTGCACGCGAGATTTCCCATCACCATGCCGAAGCAGTGGTAGAACGGCACCGGGATGCAGACTCGGTCCGCTTCGGTGTAGCCGCAGCCCTCGCCGACGAAGAACCCGTTGTTCAGGATGTTGTGGTGCGACAGGGTCGCGCCCTTGGGAAAGCCCGTGGTGCCGGACGTGTACTGGATGTTGATGGGATCATCCGGCGAGAGGCGGATCCCCGCAAGCGCGGCCGGATCCGCCGCCCGGCCTGCCTCGACCAGTTCCGTCCACTCTGGACTGTCGAGCAGGATGACGTCGCTCAGCGCCGGGCAGTTCGGCTTCGCCTCGTCGATCATGGCCGCGTAGTCCGACGTCTTGAAGGCCGCCGCGGAGATCAGCGTCCGGATTCCGGACTGGTTGAGCACATAGGACAGTTCGTGTACCCGGTACGCGGGGTTGATGTTGACCAGGATCGCGCCGATCTTGGCGGTCGCGTACTGCACGAACGTCCATTCGGCACGGTTGGGCGACCAGATTCCCACTCTGTCGCCCTTCTTGACGCCCCGCGCCAGCAGGCCGAGGGCGACCGCCGTGATCTCGTCCGACAACTCCCGGTACGTCCAGCGGCGAGCTGAAGCGCGGTCGACGAGTGCGTCCCGGTCCGGAAAGGCGGCGACGGTCCGGTCGAAGTTGTCGCCAATGGTGTCCCCGAGCAAGGGCACGGTCGACGTACCCGACGCGTAGCTAGGAACAGGCACGGTGAGCCTCCCAACGATGTGGTCTATCTCACCTTAGAACTGTTCGCTACCGCCCTGGCAAGATCGACGCACCGACCACCGGTTGCGGCCCGCTGGACTTGACCAGCGCGGGCGGTGCGGAACTCGGCGCGGGAACCACGATTCCGCCGCGCTTGTCGTCCTTCGCCAGAAACGCGATGACAACGCCGATGATCAGGGTGAGCACAGCGGCAACGCCGACGACGGTCCAGTTGACCGGCCAGCGACTCGGCTTGTGCCTGCGACCCAACTCAACTCCTCGCCGTTACTCCAGTCGCCATTGATATCGTCCGCCGGATGGGCGGTCAAGCCCATCAAGACGGCCGAAAGGACGTCATCCACGCAACGCTGCGATCATGTCCCCATGACCTGGAACTATCTGATGGACATGGACGGTGTGCTTGTCCACGAGGAACACCTCGTTCCCAGGGTGGACGAGTTCCTCGCTGAACTGCGTTCCAACGACATCCGGTTCCATGTGCTGACCAATAACTCTATTTTTACGCCACGCGACCTGAGGGCGCGGCTGCTTCGGACAGGTCTTGATGTTCCTGAGACATCGATCTGGACCTCGGCGCTGGCGACCGCCAAGTTCCTGGACTCGCAGCGGCCGGGCGGTTCGGCGTTCGTGATCGGTGAAGCCGGGCTGACCACGGCGTTGCACGAGATCGGATACGTACTGACCGACCGCGACCCCGACTACGTCGTCCTCGGCGAGACCAGGACATACAGCTTCACCGCGATCACGCGCGCGATCCGTCTGGTGGAGGAAGGCGCGAAGTTCATCGCGACCAACCCGGACGCGACCGGCCCTTCGCGGGAAGGCTCATTGCCCGCGACCGGTGCCGTGGCCGCGTTGATCGAACGGGCGACCGGGTTCAAGCCGTACTTCGTGGGCAAGCCGAACCCGTTGATGATGCGGTCGGCGTTGCGCTCGCTGGGCGCGCACTCGGAGAACACGCTGATGATCGGCGACCGGATGGACACCGACGTCCGCGCGGGTCTTGAGGCCGGTCTGGCGACGATCCTGGTGATGACCGGGATCTCGAACGAGCACACCGCCGAACAGTTCCCCTACCGCCCGACCAGGGTGATCAACTCGATCGCGGACCTGATTGGGCATACCTTGAATCCATTCGACTAGACGGGCTCGTATCGTCTGCAGGTGTGCGGGATGAGCGACGGACCTATGTGATCGGGGACGTGCACGGGCACCGCGCGGAACTCGAGGGGGCGTTGCGAGCCAACGGCCTGGTCGACGACGACGCGAACTGGTCCGGGGGCGACACCCACCTGTGGTTTCTCGGTGACTTCGTCGACCGGGGACCCGACGGTGTCGGCGTGATCGACCTGGTGATGCGGCTGTACGAGCAGGCCCCCGAAGCGGGCGGACTGGTCGACAGCCTGCTGGGCAACCACGAGATCCTGCTGCTGGGCATGCACCGGTTCGGCGATACGGACGTGCCGTCCGACTTCGGCCCCCGCAGCTTCGCGCGCAGCTGGGAGATCAACGGCGGCCAGGAGGAGGACCAGGAGGCGCTGACCGCCGAGCACGTGGACTGGCTGACGTCGCGGCCGGTGCTGGCGCTGGTCGACGACCACCTGCTGATGCACTCGGACACCATCGAGTACCTGCAGTGGGGCGAGACGATCGACAAGGTCAACGAGGCCGTGCGGGACCTGCTGCGGTCCGACGACCTCGGCGAATGGTGGGAGTGCTGGCGGCGGATGACCACCAGGTACTCGTTCCGCGGGCCGCAGGGCACCGAGGTCGCCGAGCAGTTCCTGGACATCCTCGGCGGCAAGCAGGTCGTGCACGGCCACAGCGTCATCGCCGACCAGCTGGGGATCCTGCCCGCGCAGGTCGAAGCGCCTTACGAGTACGCGGGCGGGAAGGTCCTCGGGATCGACGGCGGGTTGTTCGTCGGCGGCCCGTGCCTGGTCGTGCCGCTGCCCTACACGCCGGAGGACTGAGCCCGCAGCTTGGCCAGTGCCTGCTCGTCCGGCCACTTCAGGGTTCGGCGGCGGGGCGGCGTGGTGAGGGCTTCCTCCCACTCGGTGGTCAGTACTTCCATAGCCGTCGACCACGCGACCCGGAAGGCGCCACCGGCCGCGGGGAACAGGATGTCGTCGGCATACGGCAGCAAGGCGTCACGGCCTTGCGGCCACGTGGTCATGCTGCGAGCGGTCCCATCAGGACCAGTGCCGACTTCGTAGTCGGCGATTTCGAGGTCCTCGCCCGCCTGGCGGAACAGTTTCTCCATCCGGTTTCGCTGCTCGCGGTACTCGAACGTCTCCAATGTCCGTTCGGCCAGCCGGACTGCCGCGTGCGCCATGCTGCCCTGCACCGGTTGCCACGCGACGATGTCGCCGTCCTCGTCCGCTTTGTACGGAACCGGCGAGAGCCAGCGGGGGTGGTCGGCGAAGATCTTCAGTCCTTCGTCGAGCATCCAGAGCACCGCGGCTTCGTCCCGCTCATCGGCGATCAGCATCATGTCGCGGGACGGCACCACGGCCACCGGCTGAATGCCGACTTCCTCACCGAGTCCGGCCAGCCATCCCGGGACGACCAGCCGCGAGGACTCGTAGGTGTCCTCACTGGCCACCGCGAACACGCCATTGTCCAAACGCGCCAGATGCGTGCCTTCGACCATCAGGTTCTGCGCGCCGCGCCGGTAGGCCTCGTCGAAGGTGACGCCCCACTCGTCCAGGCTGTCCGAATTGACCAGGCTCATCCGGTGCTCGTGGTCGATCACGATCATCTCGACCAGGTGCCGCAGTGCCGGACGGCTCGCCACGGTGATCCCGCCGACCTGTCCCGCCTGGGCGTACGAGGCCGTCCGCAGCACCGGCCGCAGCCGTGGCGCGGCCGCTTCCCAGCTTTCCGGCTCGTCCGGCTGGGCGAACATGGCCGCGACGAACTGGCGGACCGCTTCTTTTCGCTCGGCCGGCGAGAGGTGCTTCACCTCGGCGAACAGATTGCCCAAAAAGATCGAATGCGCACCGGTCTCCCCCACCCTGCGCACGTCGATGCCGAATCCGTCGGTCCTGGTGATCTTCGCGATCCCCGGCAACCGGTTGATGGTGGCCACGAAATCGTCGGTGAACTGTTCCTCAGGAGTCCGCCCCCGACCGAACCCCCGCTTGATGCGCCCCAGGAAACCCATATCCACAAGGTATCCGACATGGACTAAGGCGTTTCCACCATCACGGTCGTCGCCTTCACCACAGCGACCGCCAACGAACCCGGTTCAAGACCAAGTTCCCGCACGGCCTCGGCGGACATCAGCGACACGATTCGATGCGGCCCGCATTGCATTTCCACCTGTGCCATCACTTTGTCGATCACGATGGATGTGACCAGGCCGACGAACCGGTTACGGGCCGACCGGCCGATACCGGACGGATCGGGCACTTCGTTCGCGTGCGACCGGGCGAATTCAGCCAGTTCGGCCCCGTCGACCACTTTCCGGCCGGACGCGTCCAGGCCCGACGACAGTTCGCCGGCGTCGACCCAGCGGCGAATGGTGTCGTCGCTCACACCGAGCAGCTTGGCCGCCTCGGCGAAGCGGAACCGGGGCATCAGCGGTTCTCCAGCTCAGCGAACGCGTCCTTGCGGAACCGGTCGACCAGCTCGCGCTGGAACCGTTCGATGATCGCGCGCTCCTGCGGGGAGAACTTCGTCAGCACGTCCTCGAGGCCGGTGGCCAGGTGCGTGAACAGGTGGTCGTACTTGCTCTCGTCGAACCTCGTGACCTCGACGAGGACTTTGCGGCGGTCGTGCGGGTCACGCACGCGCCGGACGAATCCGTGCTTCTCCAGCCGGTCGATCACGCCGGTCACCGCGCCGGTGGACAGGCCGGACATCTTGGCGATCTGGCCCGCGGTCAGCGGCTCGTCCACACGCATCGCGATGTCCAGGCACTTGTAGTCGGTCGCCGACACACCCATCTGTTCGGCGATCCGGGAGTGGAACAGCACGGTCAGGCCGCTCATCTCCCGGCCCATGTCGCCGAACCGCGCCAGCTCGTCCGGGGGCACCGGGTACGTGCCGCGCTCGGCCGAGGTTGACATGGCACACCACTCCTCTTAGCCTCTAGTTATCTCACGAACTAAGAGACTTAGTCGCTGACAAGCTTTGTTCTAAAGACATCATAACCGGAGGAATCTCCCATGAGCACCACGACACTGCCGACGCCAGCCGCTGACCAGGCGTTCACCGCGCACCCGCGGCGATGGGCGGCACTGGCCGTGCTGATGATCGCCGGATTCATGGACTTGCTCGACACCACCATCGTCAACGTCGCCCTGCCCGCGATCAGCCAAGACCTGAGCGCCGGGAACGCGGCCGTGCAATGGGTCGCGGCCGGGTACACGCTCGCCTTCGCCGTCGGGTTGATCACCGGCGGCCGATTAGGCGACTTGTTCGGCCGCAAACGGATGTTCCTGCTCGGGATGGCCGGGTTCACGGTGTTCTCCCTGCTCTGCGGCCTTGCCTGGACGCCCGAGGTGCTGATCGGTGCCCGTGTGCTGCAAGGGCTTTCCGCTGCCGTGATGATCCCGCAGGTGCTCAGCACGATGTACGCCACCTTCCCGCCGTCCGAGCGGGCCGCCGCGGGCGGGTTGTTCGGCGGCATCGCCGGATTCGCCTCGGTCGCCGGTCCGCTGGCGTCCGGGCTGCTGGTCGAGCACGACCTGTGGGGCCTGGGGTGGCGGGCGATCTTCCTGGTCAACGTGCCGGTCGGGGTGATCACGATGGTGGCCGCCGCAGTCGTTGTGCCGGAGACGAGGTCGGATCACGCGATCAAGCCGGACCTGCGCGGCATGTTGCTCGTCTCGGCCGCGTTGACGCTGATCCTGGTGCCGCTGGTGCAGGGCCGGGAGCTGGGCTGGCCACTGTGGACATTCCTGTCGATGGCCGCGTCGGTGCCGGTCTTCGCACTGTTCATATACAGCTCCCGTCAGCGCGGCGGTTCGGCGCTTGTGCCGATGCGGCTGTTCGCCTCGCGCGGGTTCAGTGCCGGCTCGGCGATCGCGGCGCTCTTCTTCGCCGCACTCGCCGGGTTCTTCCTTCCTTATACGTTGACGCTGCAACTCGGCCTCGGCTTCACGCCGATCCAGGCGGGGCTGACCTCACTGCCGTTCTCGATCGGGGTGGCCTTGTCGGTGGTGCCGAGCAATGCGCTGGTCACGCGGTTCGGCCGGTACGTCACGACGGTCGGCGCCCTCGTGATGGCGGGCGCGATGGTGATGATGCTGACCACTGTGGACAGCGGGGTGGGGTTCTGGGACCTGGCGCCGTGGCTACTGATCGGCGGGCTCGGGATGGGCGGCGTGGTCGGGCCGATCTTCGCGATGGCCGGTGCCGAGATCGCCCCGAGGGACGCGGGCGCCGCGTCCGGCACGCTCAACGCGGCCGACCAACTCGGCGGCGCGGTCGGGATCGCGGTGCTCGGTGTGCTGTTCTTCAACGGGATCGGCCAGGCACCGGACGTCACTGCTTATACGTCGAGTTTCAGCGGCGCCACTTGGTACGTCGTCGGCACGCTGGTCGCGGTCGCGCTGCTGAGCCTGCTGCTGCCCCGCAAGCTCACCGCCGAACAGCTCAGCCAGGCGCACTGAACAGGCCGGACATCATGATCCCGAGGTTCGCCTCGACCTGCCCGCGGGCCCGCGCCGGATCGTCCGCGTGCGCGATCACCATCACGGCCTCGACCAGCAGGCTGAACACGAACCGGGCAAGCACCTCGGAAGGCTCGTGCGCCAGCACGCCTGCCGAGGCTGCTTGCTTCATCAGGTCGTTGATCAGTTTCAGGCCGTACTCGGACTCGATCGCCCGCCAGGTCTCCCAGCCGAGCACGGTCGGCGCGTCCTGCAGGACGATCCGCAGCACCTCCGGCCGCTGACAGGCGTCGAGAAAGGCCTGCAAGGCGATCGCCATCCGGGTCGGGACGTCCGCCGCCCTGTCCATCGCGGCGGCGATCTCGTCGCTCAGCTCGGCTTCGATCTGCTCGAACACCGCGCGGAACAGGCCTTGCTTGTCCTTGAAGTGATGGTGCAGCGCACCACGGGTGAGCCCAGCGGCCGCGACGATCTCGTCGGCGGAGACGTCCGCGTAGCCCCGCTCGCCGAACATCGGCCGCGCTGCCTTGATCAACGCGGTCTTCGTCGTCTTCGAACGGTCCTGCTGAGTGCGCGGCATACGCCTTAGTTTGCCTTGATGAACCCGATGATCTGCTCGGCCAGCTCGGCGGGTTGGTCCTCCGGGACGAAGGTGTAGCTGTCGTCGATCTCCACGACGGTCGCCTTCGGCAGGATCTCGCCAAGCCGGTACGCGAGCTTGACCGGGAACACCTTGTCCTCGCGCGCCCACGCGAGCAGCACCGGCTTGGTGAAGTCCCGCAGCCGCTCGGCCGCGTCGATGGTGTGTCGGTTGTGGACGTTGCGCACGAACCTGGTCAGGTCGTCCCGGACGGCCTTGCTCCGGCGGCTCGGCGCCAGATAGGAGTCGACGATCTCGTTGGGAACAGGACGTTTCGCCACGAAACCGAAGGCGGCCGGGGACCGCTGGATCCATCGCGAGCGCAGGGCGGCGACGAGCACGCTCGCGAATCCCGGCAGCTTCGCGAGCTTCGGCAGCGGCGCGAACAGCGGCGGGAAGAAGTACTCGAAGCAGTCCGACGGGGTGAGCACGACCCGGCCGATCCGGTCCGGATTCCTTGTCAGGACAAGCTGAACAAGCGCGCCGCCGGTGTCGTTGGCAACGATCGTGACGTCCCGCAGGTCCAAAGTGTCCAGAAACTCGGCGATCAGATCGGCGACGCCCGGTGGGGTCATGTCGGCGTCCGGCACCGGCGTCGCGTGCCCGCCGAGCGGCCAATCCGGTGCTATGCAACGGTTTCCGGCGTCCGCGACGACCGGCGCGACATGGCGCCACAGGCCTGAGTTGACCAGCAGGCCGTGCACGAACACGACCGGCGGCCCGTCTCCCCACTCTGTGTAGTCAATGGTGGCCCGGCGCAACCGGGCGGTTTTCCGTGTCGGCATGACTCCGATAAAAACATACATACCGTATGTATGTCTATCCGAGACTAGAATCGGCGAGGTGAGTGACAAGGTCACAGTCCAGGTCCGGTACTTCGCGGGCGCGCGCGCCGCAGCCGGCATCCAGGAGGAGCTGATAGCCCTCCCAGCAGGCGCGACAGTGGCCGACGCGGCCGGCACCATCTCCGCACAGCACGGCGAGAAGCTCGCCGGCGTCCTGACCGCGTGCAGCTTCCTGCTCGACGGCGTCGCGGTCCGCTCGACGGCCACGCGACTGTCCGACGGAGTTCAGCTGGACGTCCTCCCGCCGTTTGCCGGCGGCTGAATGGGCGTGCTCGAACGGCCCAATGGGATCGCGACACGCATGACGCAGGTCTCACTTAGAGTGAAAAATCTCGGCTAGGAAACGAACCGATAACGGCGCCCCTACCTGGGGATATACCTTTGATCGCAGAGGGTTGCGTGACGTTACTGTGAGCTAGGTCACGCCCGCATAAATTTCCGATCTCGGTTGCGGTTACGTACGGTCGCTTTCGGGCTGGACCCGACCAGCCCCGCAAGACCTGAGAGCCCGCAGCGCCTAACCCCGTCCGGTGGGCTCCCAGGACCCGAGCCCCGAGTGAGAGACAACTTCCGGACGGGGGCAGGAGGGCGAACCCCGAGTGACCCCTCCCAGCACGCAGCAGGCGCTGGAGGTGAGAGCGAAATGACTAACCCCGGCAAGCACCGCAGGCCGTCCTTCGCCACCCGCACCATCGCTCGCGTCGCCATTGCCGGCCTCGCGGTCGGTGCGCCCCTGGCGATCGCTGCGGCACCGGCGCAGGCTGAAGGCAGCGTCAACTGGGACGCCATCGCGCAGTGCGAGAGCGGCGGTAACTGGTCGATCAACACCGGTAACGGCTACTCCGGCGGTCTGCAGTTCCACCCGCGCACCTGGGCCGCCAACGGCGGTAAGGGTTCCGCGCACAACGCGTCCCGCGAAGAGCAGATCCGCGTCGCGGAGAACGTGCTGAAGAGCCAGGGCATCAACGCCTGGCCGGTGTGCGGCAAGAAGGGCGGCTCCGCTGGAGGCGCCAAGAAGCCCGCCACCACCAAGAAGGCGACCAAGCCCGCGGTGAAGAAGGCCACCCCGAAGCCTTCGAAGCCCGCCGTGGCTCCGGTCGCGCAGAACAACGTTGGTGACTACACCATCGTCGCCGGCGACACCCTGTCGGGCGTTGCCGCGAAGCTGAACGTCCAGGGCGGCTGGCAGAAGCTGGCCGAGCTGAACAAGAGCAGCATCAGCAACCCGAACCTGATCTTCCCGGGTCAGAAGATCGTCACCAAGTAAGTGATGATCACGGGCGGCTGAGGCCCGAACCCCGGAATCCGGTGACACGACTGGATTCCGGGGTTCAGCCATATCACCGTCGCGGTGAACGTGGCTTGCCGTCCGGCGGCATGCGGAACCACGACCAGTACACCAAGCCCAGCCCGACGATCGCGAAACCGGCCGCGCCCACCAGGAACTCCGGCTCCGATATCGGTTCCTCGGCCAGCCGGGCGTTGCGAACCTCGCCCGAGCTCCGCACGTCGTAGCGGATCCTGACCGCGTCGCCCACAGCTCGGACGGTCTGCCACTCGCGGACGACGAACGTGGTCGTGCCGACGGTGGGTGTCTCGAACTCGACGCGCAGATCGATGCCCTTCCTGCGCTTCTCGCGCGAGACGACCGTCGCGTCGGCCTCACTCCACGTGGACTGGTCGTAGGAGAACCACAGGCTTACCCCGCCGAAGACCAGGGCGAACCCGAGGAAGAAGATCGAGAACCCGCGGGCGAACGCGCGGGACTGCCTTGGCTTCTTGGGTTTCTCGCCAAGAAAGTCCGGAGTCTCTGACACCAGCCTGCCCCCTTCCAGCTGCTGAACCAGACAAGATCGCAGCCGGGACGTCAGGCGTTACGGACAGTTGACCCACTCGTCCGTGCCGTCGGTGAAGGTCTGGTGCTTCCAGATCGGCAGCTGCCGCTTCACCTCGTCGACCAGGTCCGAGCACGCCGCGAACGCCTCAGCGCGATGCTCCGCCGAGACCGCGCAAGCCAGGGCCACGTCGCCGATCTGCAAGTCACCGATCCGGTGGCTCACGGCGATGCCGCGCAAACCCGGCCGGGACCCGGCGACTTCACCGGCCACGCGTTCGATCACCTCGGCCGCGCTGGGGTGGCCGCTGTAGGACAGTTCGCGGACGCTCTTGTTCCGGTCGTGGTCACGGACCACGCCGCCGAAGGTCACCACGGCTCCGGCCGCCCGGTCGGCGACGACCTCAGCGTGTTCCTCGACCGACAGGGGCTCCTCGGTCACGACCGCCCGGATGACCCGGGCGGGCACGATCTGGCCCTGCTGGCGCTCGTGGTCACCGCCGCTGAGCTGGTCCACCGCGTGGTCGAGCACTCCTTCGAGCACGCCGAGGCCGTCCCGTACGCCGCCGGTCGACCCCGGCAGGTTGATGACCAGCGTCTTTCCCGCCACTCCGGCGAGTCCACGGGACAATGCCGCGGTCGGGACCTCGGGCTGGCCCGCCGCGCGTACGGCGTCGGCCAGGCCCGGGATCTCGTAGTCCAGCACCGAGGACGTGGCCTCGGGCGTGCGGTCCGTCGGCGTGATGCCCGTCCCGCCCGTCGTGATGACGACATGCACCCCGGATGCGACGGCCTCGCGGAGCGCTGCGGCGACCGGTCCGCCGTCGGGGACGACGACGGGCGCGGGTACGTCATAGCCGCGGACTCGCAGCCAGTCGACGATGATCGGGCCGGTGCGGTCCTCGTAGACGCCCGCTGCCGCCCTGTTCGATGCCGTGATTACCCGCGCCGTGCTCGTCATTGCCGCCAATCCTTAATGCTGAGCGGCCTTGCGGACCGCTTCGGCGACCGCGGGTGCGACCGCCGCGTCGAAGACGCTGGGCACGATGAACGACGCGTTGATCCGCTCACCGTTCGACACGTCCGCGATCGCGTCGGCCGCGGCCAGCAGCATGTCGTCGGTGATGGTCCGCGCGTGCGCGTCCAGCAGTCCACGGAAAACGCCCGGGAAGGCCAGCACGTTGTTGATCTGGTTCGGGTAGTCGCTGCGCCCGGTCGCCACGACCGCCGCGTACTGCTGCGCCTCGATCGGGTCGATCTCCGGGTCCGGGTTGGCCAGCGCGAACACGACCGCGTCCTTGGCCATCGTCTTGACCTGCTCGGCACCGAACAGGTTCGGCGCGGAGACACCAATGAACACGTCCGCACCGACCAGTGCGTCGTGCAGGGAGCCGGACATGCCGTCCTTGTTGGTGTTCGCCGCGATCTGCTCGAGGTTCGAGTCCAGGTCACCGCGGTCGGCGTGCACGATGCCGTTGATGTCGACCGCGACGATGTCGGCGGGCTTGCGGTGCAGCAGCAGCCGGATGATCGCCGAACCCGCCGCGCCGACCCCGCAGACCACGATCTTGCACTGGTCAAGGGACTTGCCGACGACCTTCAGCGCGTTGCGCAGCGCCGCGACCACGACGATCGCCGTGCCGTGCTGGTCGTCGTGGAAGACCGGGATGTCCAGCTTCTCGCGCAGCCGGGCCTCGATCTCGAAGCAGCGCGGCGCCGCGATGTCCTCGAGGTTGATGCCCGCGTAGGCCGGGGCGATCAGCTCCACGGTCCGGATGATCTCGTCGGTGTCCTGCGTGTCCAGCACGATCGGCCACGCGTCCACGTCCGCGAACTTCTTGAACAGCACGGCCTTGCCTTCCATCACCGGAAGGGCCGCGGCCGGGCCGATGTTGCCCAGACCCAGCACCGCGGAGCCGTCGGTCACCACAGCGACCGTGTTGCGCTTGATGGTCAGCCTGCGTGCGTCCTCGGGGTTCGCCGCGATCGCCTGGCAGACCCGCGCGACACCTGGCGTGTAGGCGCGAGAGAGGTCGTCACGGTTGCGAAGCGCGACCTTGGAGTGCACCTCGAGCTTTCCACCGAGGTGGATCAGGAACGTCCGGTCGGAGACCTTGCGGACCGCGACTCCGGGCAGCTCACCCAGTGCCTCGGTGATCTCGTTGGCGTGCTCGGCGGACGTCGCGTTGCACGTGATGTCCACGACCACGCGGTCGGCGTGCGACTCGACGACGTCGAACGCCGTGATGACGCCGCCTACCCGGCCGACGGCCGAGGTCAGGTCGCCTGCGGCACTCGCCGACGGCGGGGCCTCGACCCGGATGGTGATCGAATAACCAGGACCGGGCACTGGCATGACTTGCTCCCCGCGAAAGAACGATTTATTTGTTGATCTCCGTGACCGGGTGCTGGTAGCCGAGGTCCTCGACGGGCAGCGGGAAGGTCACGTCACCGAAGGGCGACAGCGCGCCCTGCATGTCCGCCGCGAGTTCGCTGACCGGATGCGCGGCGTTGACCGGCTTCTCGGGCCAGGTTGGGTCGATCCGGTCCGGGTTGACCTTGGCCACCGAACTCCTCCTCGAAGTGCTCGCCCGCTTGTCGATGCGGAAATCCGCCCGTACGGTACCCGACCTCGCACCTGCCGGAGCACGCGCGTATACCGTGGTCAGGGTGTCAGTCTCCACGTTAACCGAGTGGCTGCGCGAGCGGGATGACGCCGCGTTGGCCCGGCTGCTCGGTGCGCGCCCGGACCTGGCGACGCCGATACCTGCGGACACGTCCGTTCTGGCGACCAGAGCAGGCAGTCGGGCGTCCGTCGCACGCGCGGCCGAATCGCTGGACACCTTCACGTTGACCGTGCTGGACGCGCTGCTGTTGTGCGACGCGGACACCCGTGCGGTCACGCTGGCCGAGGTGACCGCGATGCTTGGCGCGAAAGTGCCACGAAAACGGGTCCGTGAGGCGTTGGCCACGTTGGTCGATCTGGCCTTGGCGTGGGGTTCGGACGACGCGCTGAGCGTCGTGCCGTCGGCGCGGGAGGCGGCCGGGATGTTCCCCGGCGGGCTGGGCCGCCGGTCGTCGGAACTGGACGGCAAGGACCTGACCGGCGTGCTGGCCGGACTGTCCGAACCGGAGCGCAGGCTGCTGGCCACGCTCGCCGAGGGCCAGCCGACCGGCCGCAGCCGGGACGCGAACACGATCGTACCGCTCGAGCAGGCCGAGACGCCGGTGCAGAAACTGCTGGCACGTGGGCTTTTGCTGCGCCTGGACGCCGAGACGGTCGAGCTGCCGAGGCAGGTCGGGCTGGCACTGCGCGGGGCGAACCCGATGGGTCAGGTCAAGGTCAACCCGCCGCCGGTGCAGACCACCGCACGCAATCTGTCCACTGTGGATTCCACGGCGGCCGGTGAGGCGATGGAGCTGATCCGGCACACCGAGTCACTGATCGCGGCGTGGTCCGAGGATCCGCCTGCCGTGCTGCGGGCGGGCGGGCTCGGCGTCCGGGACATCCGCAAGGTGGCCCGTGAACTGCAGGTCGACGAGGCGCGGGTGACGCTGATCGCCGAGCTGGCGCTTGGTGCGGGGTTGGTGATCGCGACCGACACGACCTCGCCGCAATGGGCTCCGACGACTCAGGCGGACGTGTGGCTCGTGGCCTCGCCGTCGCAGCGCTGGGCGACGCTGGCCGCGTGCTGGCTGGAGCTGCCCCGGCTGCCTGGGCTCGCGGGCAGCAAAGACTTGCGGGACAAAGTGATCGCTCCGCTGTCCGAGGAACTGCGGCGGCCGCTCGCGCCCGCGTCCCGGCGCCGGGTCCTCGACGCGTTGGGCGAGTTCGAGCCGGGCACCGGGGTGGATTCGGTGGACGACCTGGCCGGGCTGTTGGCCTGGCGGGCGCCGCGGCGGGGCGGGCGGCTGCGTGACGACCTGGTGCACTGGACAGTCCGCGAGGCGCAAGCGCTTGGCATGGTCGCGTTCGGCGCGTTGACGTCACCGGCCCGCGCCCTCGTGGAGGACGGCCCGGCCGCCGCGGCAAAGCAGATGGCCGAGGCCATGCCGACGGCCGTGGATCACGTGTTGGTGCAGGCAGACCTCACGGTCGTCGCGCCGGGTCCCTTGGAGCAAACGCTCGCGCACGAGATCAACCTGGTGGCGGACGTCGAATCCGCCGGTGGCGCAACGGTTTACCGGATCAGCGAGACCTCGGTCCGGCGCGCGTTGGACGCCGGTCGAACGTCGACCGACCTGCACGAACTGTTCCGGACACGGTCACGAACGCCGGTCCCGCAGGGGTTGACGTACATGATCGACGACGTCGCCCGCAGGCACGGCCGGCTGCGCGGAGGCGCGGCGATGTCGTTCCTGCGCTGCGACGACGAGACGTTGTTGGCCGAAGTGGCGGCAAGTCCTGCCGGTGCGCGGTTGGAGTTGCGCAAGATCGCGCCGGGTGTGCTGGTCAGCCCGGTGCCGTTGGCGGACGTGCTGGAAGAGTTGCGGGCAGCGGGTTTCGCACCGTCCGCCGAGGACTCCGACGGCCGGCTGATGGATCTGCGGCCGAGTGGGCTAAGGGTTCCGTTGCGGCAACGTCCGAAAGGCACGGCGATCCCCAAGCCGCCCAGCCAGGAGCAGCTCGCGGACCTGGTCAGCGCGATGCGCGCGGGCGACAAGGCCGCCGCGACCCGTCGCGGCAGGACCGTCGCACTGGCCGGCGGCCGAGGCGCGGACACCTCGGAAACCCTTGCCCTGCTTCAGGAAGCAGCCGCGCAGGGCCGAAGCGTGTTCATCGGGTACGTCGACGGCAACGGCACCGCGAGCCAGCGCGTGATCGAGCCGATCCGAGTCGGTGCGGGAGTCCTGGAAGGACTGGACTCGACCCGTTCGGAGACGCACAGGTTCGCCCTGCACCGCATCACATCAGCCTCCCTAGTGGAGGACTAACCCCCAACATAGCCGTGTCCACCTTTCACGCACCGCGTGTCCACCATTCCGGCACACCGAGTTGACCTTTCCAGCACACCGAAATCGCACAAGGTGCGAACTCATGGTGCCGCAACGTGCATTTCATGGTGCTCGAGTGGTGGACACACCGTGCTGGAACGGTGGACACGGGTGGGCTAGGCGGCGAGTGCGGCGTGCACTGCTTGGCGGCCGAGCATCACGGCTTTGCGCAGGAGTTCCGTGTCGCGTTCCAAAGGGGATACTGTCGGGGCGTCGCTGGGCGGGCGAATCGACATGACCGTAGGAAGTTCGGTCAGCAGCTGTTCGTCCGCGATGTCGCGGGGATACTGCTGGACCCAGACGCTTCGCAAGCCAGGCAACGCCCGTGGCACGACCATGCTGTGCATGCGGCGCGGTTTCGTCGGACGCTCGGTCGCGCGCCGGGTGCGGAGCATCAGGACGTGTGTCGCGCCATTGGCAAGGGCCGTACGGAAAGGAAGCGGCTCGGCCACGCCGCCGTCGACGTAACGCCTGCCTGCCAGGAAAACCGGCTTACCGGCGAGAACGGGCATGCACGCGGTGGCGCGCAGCGCGGTCTTCAGGTCTTCGACCTTCCGGATGTACGGCCGCAGGTCGACCGGCCTGCCGGTTTCGGCGTCCGTGGCCATCGGGTGGTAGCTCACCGGATTGGCCAGGATGGCCGGGAAATCCATCGGTGTCAGTTCTTCGTAGACGGTGTTCACCAGGAACTTCGTGTCCAGCACGGGTCTGCCGCGCAAGAACCGCCACGGGTTGATGACCTGGTGCATGATCTCCGGATCCCACCAGCCGCGCATTCCGGACAAGGCACGCCCGGACAGCAGCCACGCGCCGTTCAACGCACCGGCGGAAGACCCGTACACGGCATCGAAACACCTGGTCAGGCCGAGCTCTTCGAGGGCCATCACCATGCCGCTCGAATACGTTCCCCTGCTGCTGCCGCCTTCGATCGCCAGCGCGATACGGAATCCGTCGGCCCGATAACCGGGGCGGCTGCCGTCCGCGTGACGACGGGATATGAGACGCATAACAGGGTGCACAGATCAAGTTTGACATGGGAAGAATGGGGGTATGCGCGCACTTGTCCTTGGCGGTGGTGGGATCGCCGGTATCGCATGGGAAGTCGGGATCCTGTACGGGCTCGGCGAAACCGTCCTCGATGTCGACATGATCGTGGGAACGTCGGCGGGTTCGGTGGTCGCCGCGGCACTCGGCCACATCTCGCCGGCCGAGGCCTACCAGCGGCAAACCACTCCGGCGCCGCCGTCGGCAGGCAACGCCACCGGCCCGGTGCCGGACATCGAGAAGCTGATGGAACTGTTCGGCAAGGCGTACAGCCTGCCCGCCGACGAGGCCGTGCGAATGGTGGCCGATGTCTCGTTGAACACCGAGACGATGCCCGAAGAGGCGTTCGTGAACCTGATCGGCGGGAACCTGCCGTCGTCCGAATGGCCGGACCGCGACATCTCAGTGGTCGCCTACGACACAGGCTCGGCGCAGCGCATGGTGTTCACCCGCGATTCCGGTGTGGACCTCGGGCTCGCCGTCGCGGCGAGTTGCTCCGTGCCAGGCGTCTTCCCGCCGATCACGATCGACGGGAAACGCTACATGGACGGCGGAATCCGGATGTCCAACAACGCCGACCTGGTCGCCGAGTACGACGAGATCCTGATCGTCGCACCGATCACGGAACTCGCGCCACCGCCGAACGCGACGGTGATCACGCCGGACCCCGAGGCCCTCGCCGCGATGGGCGGGAACGTGCTCGACCCGGCAAGCCGGATCCCCAGCGCCGAGGCCGGACTGCGGCAAGGCCGGTCCATAAAGCTGCACTGAAGTCGCGCGCGCCGTCACGCGGTTACGGATACTGTCCGGCCTGTGGCTAAACGACTGTTCGTACTGACGTTGGCGCTGGTCATCGGCACCGTGTTCCTGGTCGGCATGGGCCGGGACCGTGTCGACGAGGCAGCGGGCGGACGGACACTGATCCGCAACGCGTCGATGGTGCTCACCATGGATCCGGCGTTGGGCACAGTGGAGAACGCCGACGTGCTCATCGACGGCGACCGGATCACCGCGGTCGGCCCGGGAGTGGATGCGAGTCGTGCCAAGGTGATCGACGGCCGAGGCAAGATCGTCATGCCTGGATTCGTCGACGTGCACACGCATCTGTGGCAGTCGCTGATCCGAGGCTGCGCCACGGACAAAGAACTCAACGGCTGGCTCGGCGGCTGTGTCCTGCCGCTGCAGGGTTCACCGGTGAACGGTGCCGACGCCTACGCAGGCACCCGGCTGTCCACGCTGGACGCGATCTCAACCGGCGTGACGACGGTGACGGACTGGTCCCACGCGTTCAACGCGGACTTCGCCCGTGGCAACCTGCAGGCGCTGGTGGACTCGAAGCAGCGGTTCGTGTTCGCGTTCATGGCGGGCACGGATCCGTGGATCGCCCCGGAGGTCCGCCGGGTTCAGAAGGACGTCATCGCTCCGAACCCGTTGGCGCACCTGATGATCGGCACGCATCCGGCGAACTGGAACGTGGCGAACGTCGAAGCGTCGGAGAAACTGTCGCGAGAGCTCGGCGTGCCGTTGAACGTGCATCTGCTCGAGTCCAAAGCAGACCCGGCGACCGACCAGATGGGAGTCTTGCGGCGCGCGGGAGCTCTGCGGCCCGGGTTGCTGGCGAACCATCTGGTTCACGTGACCGACGCGGAGCTGGATGAGCTTGCGGCACATGATGTTCGTGTCGCGCACAACCCGCTTTCCAACATGCGCCTGGCTTCCGGGGTGGCGCGGGTGCCGGAGATGAAGGCCCGCAACATGAAGGTGGGCCTCGGGTTGGACGGCGGGACGAATGACACGTCCGACATGTTCAACGACATGCGGGCCGCGGTCGGCTTGCAACGTGCCCAGTCCACGGATCCGGCCCGGTATCCCACGCCTGCCGACGTGCTGCGGATGGCGACGCTCGGTGGGGCCGAGGCGCTCGGGCTGGACAAGGAAATCGGTTCACTGACTCCAGGCAAGAAAGCCGACCTGCAGGTGATCGACACGCAGGCGCTGAACTTCGCACCCAAGGTGGACTGGGCAAGCCAGCTCGTATTCAACACGCAGCCGGTGAACGTCCAGTGGGTGTTCGTGAACGGTGTCGCGCTGAAGAAGGACGGCAAAGTCACCGGTGACAACGGCCGGGTCATCGCGGACGCACAGGCGGCCGCCGACCGCGTGCGGAAGTACCTCGGCCGCTGAAAAACCGGAGTTGATCAACCGGCGGGCACACCGAAACGGCTGTCGCCGACGAGGCGACAGCCGCTGGTGAGAACAGTCAGACCGCGCGGGCCGACATCCGCTGGTGCATCGCGTGCTCGACCAACGTGATCAGGCTTTCCTTGGTGGATTCCCGATCCCGCGCGTCACACGTCACCACCGGCACCGACGGCTCGATGGTCAACGCGTCCCGCACGTCTTCGACCCGGTGGTGCAGCACCCGCTCGAAGCAGTTGATCGCCACGATGTACGGCAGCTGCCGGTCCTCGAAGAAGTCGATCGCGGCGAACGCGTCGGCCAGCCTGCGGGTGTCCACCAGCACGATCGCGCCGATCGCACCGCGCACCAGGTCGTCCCACATGAACCAGAAACGGTGCTGGCCCGGCGTTCCGAACAGGTACAGGATCAGATCCGAGTCCAGCGAGACACGGCCGAAGTCCATCGCCACCGTGGTGGTGACCTTGTTCGGCGTGGCCGACAGGTCGTCGACGTCCTGGCTCGCCTCGGTCATCACCGCCTCGGTGGTCAGCGGCACGATCTCCGAGACCGCTCCGACGAACGTGGTCTTACCGACGCCGAACCCACCGGCGACGACGATCTTCGCGGACGTCGTCGCCTGACGCGCCACGGCCCGCGGGTTGTGAGGACTAGAGCCTGCGGAGCCCACTGAGCACCCTTTCCATGAACTCGATCGACGGCCGGTCCCCGACGACCATGCCGCTCTGGTGGATCAGCACGAGCCCCATGCCGGCCATGTCACCGATCAGCACCCGGGCAACGCCGAGTGGCAGACGCAAGTGCGCGGCCACCTCGGCGACCGAGCGTGTGTCGAGACACAGCCCGCAAATCGACCTGTGCTCGGGGAGCACAGCCGCCTCCGGCAGCCTTCCTCGGTCACTGGTGGACACCAGTGCCTCGATGGCCAAGTCGTAGTCGGACCGCGTGCGCCCACCGGTCTTCGTGTAGGGACGGACCAGCGAACCGGTCTCTGCGATCGGTTCAGCTCTGACCGGCTCCTCCCACTCCGTAGCGGCTGGCACCGCGGGGAGCTGGTCGGAGTTCCAGTCGTTCTGCCTTGGCACTCCCGGGTCGCCGTACAGGCTAGCCCCTGGCCCACCGAACAACCTCGCTCGGTAGCCATCCAGGTCGATCCTGTTCGGTGGGTCCCCTAGTCCGTGCTCGGGCAGGTCCTCCCAACCTCGCTCCGGCATTTCCTCTTGCCTCCGCTCCGGCCGGCTCGGCAGCCGATGGTCTTGCTCGTCCAACGCCTCATCAGGCTCGTGATAGACGGCCACGTCCGGCGCGGCGTCATCATCGTCGTCGGGGCCACCCGCGTCGGGCTCGTCGAACTGGAACCCGGTCGATGCCCAGTCCCGATACGAAAAGTCCGCGCCGAACCGACCGCCTGAGGCTCGGTGACCTCTAGCCATCTGCTCTCACCCCGCCAACCCGGCTTATCTTCGCTGCGCGCCTTGCAGCTGCGCCCGTAGTTCGGGCGTCATCTGCTGGCCGACTCGCTCGACCAGAAGCGTCATCTCGTAGGCGACCAAGCCTATGTCGCAGTTCGGCGCGGCGAGCACGGCGAGACAAGACCCATCCGAGATCGACATGAGGAAGAGATATCCCCTGTCCATCTCGACGACGGTCTGGTTGACCCCGCCTGCCTCGAAGCACCTCGCGGCGCCCTGGGTGAGGCTCACCAGGCCGGACGCCACCGCGGAAAGCTGTTCGGCACGGTCGCGGGGCAAGCCCTGGGACCCGGCCAACAGCAGGCCGTCTGCCGAAACCACCACCGCGTGCGCGACTCCGGGCACCTGCCGAACGAAATCGGTGATGAGCCAGCCGAAACTGCCTGGCTGGTTAGTCGTCGCGGTCGTCACTCCTGCTCCTCGTCTTGACGGCTCTCGACTGAATCCTGGTCACCAGCGTAAGACTCGGCCATCGCGTGCCTGCCGCGGCGGATGCCTTGCTGGAAGCTCGACATGCGGCCTCGGACCGCGTCTGCCGAACGTGGTGGCAACGCCGGCGCGCGCTGCGCCTGCTGCTGCGGCGATGCTGGTCTCGACGGCGCCGATCCAGGGATCAGTTGCGCCTTCGGCACCCGCTTGGGCAAACCGGCGGAGGTGACCACCTCAGGCGCCTTCTTGGTCAGTGCCTGCGCGGCCTGCCAGCCCTCGTCACCCGGCGACTGCCAGGCGGCGTGCGCCGGGGCAGGCTCGGGCTGGGGCTCCGGCTCTGGTTCCGGCGCGGGCGGCGGGTCGGCGTGCGCGACCGGCTCCGGCTCGGCGTGCTGCTCAACGTGTGGTGAATCGCCGTTCATTGCTTCCACGTGTGCTGGCGGCGGAGGCGGCGGCGTCGCGTTGCCGGGCTCCCGGCGCGGTAGCGACGTCTCAGCGGCGGGCGTCGTCGAGCGGCCACGCTCGGACGCCGGGGCGCGCTTGTCGCTGTCGCCCTCCTCGAACCACTGGGACAGCACGGCCTCGTAGATCGGCAGTCGCTCGGTCGGTGCGTCGAGGTCCTGGTTCACCGGCTGGGGCGGTGGCGCGGGCCTCGGGTTCGCGGCTTCCCGTGCGGCTTTCTCCGCGGCGAAGGCGTCACCGAACAGCGACGCGTTCGCGGCCTGATCCGGCTGCTCCTGCTGGAGCGGCGGGACGTACGCGGTCGACTCGTCGTGCCCCGGCTGCTGGGGCGGCTGGTCGAGGCGGTCCGGCGCCCACCCGCCGATGGCGGGCATGCTGCCGTTGGTCGCGTTCTCCGTGGCCGGCGGGTACGCGGGCGGCGGATACGACGGCATCGACGTGATGTTCGGGTCCGAGTCGTCGTTGCCGATCCTCGGCAGGCTGCCGGTGAACGCGTTGGCGATCCCGCCGCCCGGCCTGGACGGCGGCGGTGGCGTGCGCTGCGCGCCCATCGTTCCGGTGCCGCTCAGCGTGCCCGTCGGCGTACCACCCATGGTGGTCTCAACGGGCGGGGCGAGGGTCGGGATACCACCGGTCGGGGTCAGGTTCGTGGCCTGCACGCCCCGCGAGGACTGGATCAGCGACGCCGGGACGATGATCCGGGCGATGAGTCCGCCGTCGATGTCCTCGTTGTCCCGCAGCCGGACCTGGATGTTGTGCCGCTGCGCCAGGCGCGCGACCACGTACAGGCCCATTCGGCGGGTCACCGACACGTCCATGTCCGGCGGGTCGGCCAGGCGGCGGTTGGCCGCTTCGATCTCGTCGGCCGACATGCCGACACCCTGGTCGGTGATCTGGATGGCCAGCTCCTTCTTGCGAGTGGCGGCCATCCGGACGGTGACCTTCTTCTCCGGCTCGGAGAACGAAGTCGCGTTGTCCAGCAGTTCGGCGATCAGGTGCACGAGGTCGTTGACCGCGCGGCCCTGGACCGCCACCTCGGGTGCGGACAGCACCTCGATGCGGGCGTACTGCTCGACCTCGGACACGGCGGCACCGACCACGTCAGCCGCGGGTACGGGCCGCGTCAGCTGGCGGGAAAGGCCGGTGCCCGAGAGCACCAGCAGGCTTTCGGAGTTACGCCGCATCCGGGTGGCCAGGTGGTCCAGCTCGAACAGGCTGGCCAGCTGGTCGGGGTCCTGCTCGTCCTGCTCCAGCCGGTCGATCAGGTTGAGCTGGCGTTCCACCAGCGCCTGCGAGCGGCGGGACAGGTTGACGAAGATCGAGTTGACGTTGTCACGCAACAACGCCTGCTCGGCGGCCATTCGGACGGCCTGTTCGTGTACCGCGTCGAAGGACCGGGCGACTTCACCGGTCTCCTCACGGGTGAACACCGGCATCGGCTCGACCGCGTGCTTGGACGCCGCGACCGGGTCCGGGTCGGCCAGGATGCGCTGCACCGTCTCCGGCAGCCTGGTGTAGGCCACGTCGAGGGCGTTGGTCCGCAGCACCCGCAGCGGCTTCAGGATCGACCTGGTGACCAGGGCCATCAGGATCAGCGCGGCGATCAGCAGCGCGAGCACGATGGCCGCGTTGGTCCACGCGAAGTTGGTCCGCGTGTTGGCCAGTGCGTCGGCGCTGTTGCGCAGGTTGGTGAGCAGGTTCTCCTCGACCGTGCGCAGCTTGTCGACGGTCACCGTGCCGTCCCTGACCAGCGCGGTCTTGTCGATGCCGAGGCCAAGGTTGTTGTCGGCCTTGTTGAAGGCCGTCGACTTGATCCGTTCCCGGTCGTCGACCTCGGGACCGGACACGGTGTCGGAGTAGAACTGCAGTTCCTGCGGGGTCGCGTTGGCCCGGAACGAGGCCTGCGCGGCCTGGAAGCTGGCTTCCGCGGCGCGTGCCTCCTCGAGCAGACCGGACGGGAAGCTGTTCACCGTCGCGGCGATCTGCAGGGACGCGTTCTCCTGCGAGGCGAATTCCTTGGTCTCCGAAAGACCCTGCACCGTGGTGGCCTGCCGCAGCAGGTCCCGGTCGGTGACGGCGGTGTTGACCTCACGGCCCAACTGGACGAGCGCCTCGATGATCGAGGTGTACGCCGCCTTGACCGCGATGTGCGGGTATTCGGTCTCCTTGGCCGCCTGGCGCAGCGCGTCAAGACCCGCCAACCGCTGCAGACCGCGGTTGTAGCGCTCGAGCGCCGCCTCGTCGTCGGTGTTCACCCGCTGGGCGGCTTCGCTGAGCTCCTGCCTGGCGTTGTTCACCGTGTTGATCTGGCTGTCCAACTCGGCACGGGCCGCGGTGCGGTCCGCCGCCACGTTGTCGACCGCGAGCGTGCGTTCCTTCTGCAGCTCGTGCACGACCTTGGTGACGTTGTTGGCCAGGTCGACCTGGTTGACCGTCTGCCGGAAGGCTTCAGCGCGCTCCAGGTCCTCCTGTGCGCGCAAGCCACCGAGCGCGAGTGCTGTCAAGGTCGGGATGATGAGGACGGCGAGGACCTTGGTGCGCAACCTCCAGTTGCGCATGCGCCATGGCGACCCGGCGCGGGCGGTCTTGCCGCCGGGCGCGCGGGTCCCTTGGGGCCTGGCACCTATGTCGGCAGGCTCGCCACCTGGCATCACCGCCTGGCGGCCGAACCCCGAGCTACCTGCGACCCCAGCGTTCTGGTCGGGCACTCCCAGCACACTCCCTGCGTTTGAGCCAGTAGCCCGGTACCCGGAAGGCCAGCTCGAACGGACGATTTACCGCAATGAGTAGGACAGCGAACGAGACACGTGTCTCGTTCGACACCGAACGTCAGGTCACATAGCTCCAGTCCTCACAACCTGTCGCTTCGGCTCGCGGCAGCCAATCCACTCAGCCTCGAACCGGGCACGCTGAAAACCGTCCGGCGCAAAGCATCGCGGCCCAAGGCCACCTAGGTCAACCCATCCCGACCTGGGTCGTCCTCGGCGGCCACGGTGTTCCCCTCGAGACTTCTCGGCTGTCGGTACGACGACTCGATGCCATCGGCCCGGCACCCGGGCAGCCTCCTCCCTACATCGGTGGCGCTCCACCTCACTGTGGGCACAGAAGGTAGCGAAAACTATGCGCCGATGTAAGCCTATCGGGGAGGTTTGCCGGACAGTCACCTGGCAAGCACTGCTACCGGAACGATCGTTTTGTGTCGGAATAGCCTCTTCGGAGGGACGCGTTCCGCCATTCGAGTGCAATTCATCCCGCAGGTGCGACGGTCTGTAGCCCATTGTCACAACGGCTTCGCAGTCCCTACGGTGGCGTCTCCGATGTCGCCGCTGGGAGGAGCGGATATGTGGCGTCGCTCATTCGGCCGAGGATGCATGTCGATCATCGGGGTGGCGGTTCTCACACTTTCGGGATGCGGATTACTCGGGGATTCGGACAACTCCGGCACGGCAGGGACGACCACGGTCAAGATCTCGGTGATGCCGACGATCGACCTCGCCCCGTTCCACCTCGCGATGCGCAACGGCTACTTCGAAGCCGAAGGATTGAAGATCGAATCATCGGTGGCGCCGAGCGGGCCGGCATCGGTGGCCAAGATGGTCTCCGGCGAAGTCGACATCGCCTACGGCAGCTACACCCCGTTCTTCACGGCCAAAGCCCAGAACACGGCGGATATAAAGATCATCGCCGCGTGCTCGTCCGCCGGGCCGTCGAGCACGATGGTCGTGACGGTGCCGGGGTCGTCGGTCAAGTCGATCACCGACCTGCCAGGCAAGCGGGTGGCCGTGACCGCCCGGGGAACCATGTCGGACCTGTTGACCATGTCGGCGCTGAAGACGGCCGGCGTGGACTACCAGAGCATCCAGTGGGTCACGATGCCGTTCCCGGACACACCGGCGCGACTGCAGCGCGGTGACGTGGACGCGGCGTTCCTCACCGAACCCTTCGTCACGCAGGCGATCCAGACCGTCGGCGCGGTGCCGCTGTTCGACACCGCGACCGGTCCGACCGCTGGTCTGCCCACCGCCGGATACGGCGCGACCGCGGCCTATGTGGCCTCACACGGCCAGGCCGTCGCCGCGTTCCAGCGCGTGATGGACCGCGCGACCACGGAAGCACTGGCCGACCGGTCGAAGATCGAACCGCTGCTGGTGGAGTTCGCGAAGGTCACGCCGGAGATCGCCAAGTCGACGAGACTGCTGACCTTCGAGTCCAAGGTGGACGTGCCGTCGATCCAGCGGGTGCCCGACCTGATGCGCGACTTCGGGTTCATCAACCAGCGTGTCGACGTCGCCTCGATGATCTAGTGCGGGCGCTGATCGGGCTCGCCGTCTTCGCTGCGCTGTGGCAGGCCCTGTTCTCGCCGCCCTTTCACGAGGTGCTGCTCAGACTGGTCGAACTGTTGGGGCAGCGCGGTTTCCAGCTCGACATCATCGCCAGCGTGCTGGCGTGGGCGATCGCGATGGGGATCGCCATCGCGATCGCGGTGCCGGCCGGACTGGTGCTCGGCAGCGTGCCGCTGCTGCGGACCGCGACCCGCGCGGTGATCGAATTCCTCCGCCCGATCCCCTCGGTCGCGCTGATCCCGCTGGCCATCGTGGCGATGGGCGGCGGATCGGACACGAAGATCGCACTGGCCGTGTACGCGTCGGTCTGGCCGATCCTGTTCAACACGATCTACTCGATGGCCGAGATCGATCCGTTGCTTGTGGACACCGCGCGGTCGTTCGGCTTCCGGCGGCCCCGGATCCTGCTGACCGTGGCCCTGCCGCACGCGGCGCCGTTCGTGTTCACCGGGATCCGGCTGGCCGGCTCGATCGCGCTGATCCTGATCGTCAGCACGGAGTTCCTGGCCGGGGCGCCCCGTGGAATCGGCGCGTTCATCCTCAACGCCAGCAGCGGCGCGGGCAGGCTTGACCTCGTACTGGCCGGGACGATGGTCGCCGGGGTGTTCGGCTTCCTGGCCAACGCGAGCCTGGAACGCTTGGGCCGCAAGCTTTTCCGGTGGCAGCCGTGAACCTCGCCACCCCCTTCCCTCAGCGCCACGACAACTCCCCACCAGCGCTTCCCCTGCGCCACAACAAATTCCCCACTCGCAGGGCAACCCCACGCCACAACGTCCCGACACACGGGGCAACCTCCACGCCCCAACGTCCCCACCCAGGGAAGCCCATCCCCCAGGGCGCCCGTCCCACGCAAGGCAGCCCCACCCAACCCAGAGCAGTCCTCACGCCCCACATCCCCACCCCCAGGCATCCCCCACCGCTCCCGGGGGGCGACCCCGATCCCATTCTATCGGGGATATGGGCTGGTCAAAGGGTTACTGGTCGGTTGTGGACAAGTGGATTCGCCGATGATCCCTTTGCTTCGACCGCCGTCGGCGACGAGGGGCTATCCGTTGTCGGCAACGCGGGACTGCCCGCCCTCAGCAACGCGGGACCGCCCACCCCGGCAACGCGGGACCGCCCACCCCGGCAACGCGGGACCGCCCACCCCCGGCAACGCGGGACCACCCACCCCCGGCAACGCGAGACTGTCCATTGTCGAGCACCTGCTGGCCAGGGCACACGGGGCGCCGACCCTTTGGCGAAGTCGTCGAGGAGGTGCGGCGCTGACATGAAGCTGCTGCGGAGTTTTGCCCGCAACTGGGCCTTCTTCATCGGCATCGTGGTCGTCTGGCAGCTGGTCACCGCCGCCGTACGCAGCCCGTTCTTCCCGACGCCGACGACGATCGCGGATCACCTTGGCCGGCTGCTGCTCACCGATGCCGTCGTGCACGACATCCTGCCGAGCGTCGGCCGGATTCTGGGCGGGTGGCTGATCGCCGTCGCGATCGGCGTGGCCGTGGGTACCGCGCTCGGGCTGACGAAGACCGGAATGGCTTACGTCGGTTCGCTTTTCGCGTTCTTCCGGGCCATTCCGCCGCCCGCGCTGATCCCGGTGTTCATGATCTTGTTCGGAATAGACACGACCATGAAGCTGGCCACGATCGTTTTCGGTGCACTGTGGCCTGTTCTGCTCAACACGGTCGACGGCGTCCGGTCCGTTGATCCGGTGAAAACGGACATCGCGCGTGCTTTCCGCATTTCGCCGCATCTCCGGCTTTTCATGATCGTCTTACCGGCCGCATTGCCGAAGATATTCGCCGGGCTGCGAGTCAGTTTGTCGATCGCGCTGCTGCTGATGGTCGTCTCGGAGATGGTCGGCGTCACCAACGGCATCGGCTACCAGCTGCGATACGCCCAGGACCAGTTCAGCTTCCCGGACATGTGGGCCTGGGTCGTCCTGCTCGGCGCGCTCGGCTACGTGTTCAACACGCTGTTGCTGGTTCTCGAGCGCCGCGCGTTGCATTGGCAGCCAGATTCCAACATCCGGTAGATCCAGGCGTTTGCCAACAGTCCCCGCCGGACCACGCAGACGGTTACTCCATTCGGGGATTTGACCGGAATGAGTGATCAATTAAGGCGAAGAGAAACCGGCCGACAACCCATTGTGACCGAGCAGTGGTCGGCCCTAGAGTCTCGCCGGTACGTCGGGGAGCGACCTTGCGAAACATTCACATCAGCAAGAACTCGAGGAGAGGCAATGCCTAGACGCGGCGACACCCGGTCGCGCGTGTGGATCCCGATCATCTCCATCGCCGTCGCCCTGTTGACCGCGCTAAGCGGCTGCAGTGCGCTCAACGGCTCGTCGAACAACCCGAGCGGTGGCGGCTCGGGCACAGCCGGGCCGATCGAAAAGCCCAAACTCAAAGTCGGTCTGCTACCTGTGGTCGACGTCGCCCCGCTGTACCAGGCGGTGGAGAAGGGCTACTTCAAAGAGCAGGGCCTCGAAGTGGAGCCGATCGTGCTGGCCAGCGGCCCGAAAGCGGTGGAGAGCGTGATCTCCGGCGAGATCGACATCGCCTTCACCAGCTACCCCGGCGCGTTCGTCGCGCAGTCCAAGGGCGTGGCGAACCTGAAGATCGTCGCCGACGCGTACGCGGCGAGACCAGGTCACCTCGCGCTGGTCGCGACTCCGAACTCGACCATCAAGAAGCCAGAGGACGTCGCCAAGAAGAAGATCGCGGTGACCAGCAAGGGCTCCATCTCTGACCTGGGCGTTATGTCGGTGCTGTCCGCGCAGAACATCGCGGTCGACGGGATCCAGTGGATCCCGATGACGTTCCCGGACATGGGCCCGGCGATGAAGGCGGGCAACATCGACGGCGCGGTGGTCGCCGAGCCGTGGATGACCAGGACCGCCAAGGAGTACGGCGCGATGTCCATCGTCGACGTCTCCTCCGGTCCGACGGCGGACATCTCGATGTCCGGCTGGGCCGCGCTGGACAAGCTGACCAGCGCGAACCCCAACACGTTCGCCGCCTTCCAGCGTGGGCTGGCCAAGGGCGTCTCCGACGTCAAGCGGGACCGGACCGTCCTCGAGCCGATCTTGATCACGCATGTCAAGATCGACCAGGCGACCGCGCCGCTGGTCACGATCGCGGACTATCCGGAGCGGGCCGACGCGATCCGGCTGCAGCGGGTCGCCGACCTGATGCTGGAGTTCAAGGTGATCGGCGAGCGTCTGGACGTCAGCAAGATGCTGCTGGAGCCGACGACCGCGAACTGATGCGCAGCAGAAGTCTGTCAAGCCCGGGGGTCACACATCCCCGGGCTTCTTCTGTTCATCGGCAGCATGATGGCTCGCACGCAGTAACGGGGTCCGACTGGACGGAGCAACCCGCTGCTCCTGGGCGGCTAGGCCGAACGGCCGGATTTCCATCCCGTCATGGGTTCACGGAACGTGAGCAATTTGTCGAAAACCGCCGCCAGTCTTTAGAGTGACCCCCTGGCATCGCCGGGTGACCCGCCTTCCAACCGCTCATGGAGTTCGGTGTGTTCATCTCCGCAGCGTCGCCGCTCGACGCCGCACCACCTTTGATCCTGTCTGTCGGTGAACCGGGGTGATCCGGTTCCTCCGCGGCCTGGTGGGGATCGTGATCATCCTCGCCGGATGGCAGCTCGGCTCGTTCACCGGGCTGTTCCCCCAGGACTACATCCCGCCGCCGACCACGGTCATCCCCCGGATGTTCGAGCTGTTCGGGCCGGCCTTCAACGTGAACGACACGAGTTCGACCAGCAGCCACTTCGTCGACGACCTGATCGCGACCATGCTGACCTGGTTGCTCGCCCTGCTGATCGCCATCGGGATCGCCGTCCCGCTCGGGCTGATCCTCGGCAGCATCCCGTCGGTGCGGGTGGCCACCAGGGTGATCATCGAGTTCCTCCGGCCGATCCCGTCGGTCGCGATCATCCCGCTGATCATCGTGATGCTCGGCTCCGGCGTGGAAACCAAGATCACACTCGCGGTGTACGCCGCGGTCTGGCCGATCCTGTTCAACACGATCTACGCGCTGGACGAGATCGACCCGCTGCTGCTGGACACCGCGCGGTCGTTCGGCCTTGGCAAGGCGCGGACCATGTTCACCGTCGGCCTGCCGCACGCGGCGCCGTTCATCTTCACCGGCGTCCGGCTGGCCAGCGCGGTCATCCTGATCGTGGTGATCAGCGTCGAGTACCTGGCAGGCGGCGTGATCGGGATCGGGAAGTTCACACTGGACTGGGCCAGCGGGTCCGGCAGACAGGACGTGATCCTCGCCGTGACGATCCTTGCCGGTGTGATCGGTTACCTGCTCGACGGCGGATTCCTGAAACTGCAACGGGTGCTGTTCAAGTGGAACACCGTGGAGGCGGGCAAATGACGCAGCTACGGGGTTTCGCGCAGCGCTGGGTGGTGTTCGTCGGCGTTCTGGTGGTCTGGCAGCTGCTGACCATGGCCAGCGGGTCGAAGTTCTTCCCCACCCCGGTTGCGATCGTCGAAGCGGGCGTCGACCTGTGGTTCGGTGGGCCCGCGTCCCAGCTTTTCTTGCACGACAACGTGTTCACGCACATCCTGCCCAGCCTCGGCAGGCTGCTGACCGGCTGGCTCGGCGCCGCTGTCGTCGGGATCACGCTGGGCATCGCGCTCGGCCGGTCCAAGCACGGCGTCGACTACTTCGGCCCGCTGTTCGCGTTCCTGCGGTCCATCCCGCCGGTGCTGCTGCTGCCGTTCTTCATGGTGATCTTCGGGATCGAGTCGCCGCAGAAGATCGCGCTGATCGCGTTCGGCGCGCTCTGGCCGATCCTGCTCAACTCGGTGGACGGCGCCCGCTCGGTCGACGCGGTGAAGACCGACACCGCGCGATCGTTCCGGATACCGCGCGGTCAATGGATCTTCATGGTCGTGCTGCCCGCCGCGTTGCCGAAGATCTTCGCCGGACTACGGGTCTCGCTGTCGTTGTCCTTGGTGCTGATGGTGATCTCCGAGCTGGTCGGCGCGGCCACCGGCATGGGCACCCAGCTCGTCGACGCGCAGCGGCAGTACGAGTACACCGACATGTGGGCGATCATCCTGCTGCTCGGCGTGCTCGGTTACGCACTGAACAGCTTGTTACTCGCGGTGGAGCGGCGCGTGCTCTCCTGGCAACCCACCCGAAACGTGCAAACGAGTACCGTTAAGGCCGGAGGCTGAACTTTTATGACGCCAATGCTGGAAGTTGCCGGTCTTCGGCACACGTACGGCTCCGGGCCGACCGCGCACACCGCGGTGCAGAACCTCACCTTCGAAGTGGCCACTGGCGAGCTCGCGTGCATCGTGGGCCCGTCGGGCTGTGGCAAGTCGACGCTGCTGCGCTGCATCGCCGGGCTGATCAAGCCCTCCGCGGGCACGGTGTCGTTGCACGGCGACAAGATCGACCGCACGCCAGAGGACCTGGCCGTGGTCTTCCAGGACTACAGCCGTTCGCTGTTCCCGTGGCTCTCGGTGCGCGGCAATGTCGAGTTCCCGCTGCGTTCGCGCGGTGTCTCGCGAGCCGACCGCCGCAAGCGTGCCATGGAAGCGTTGGAGTGGGTCGGCCTGTCCGGTGCGGGTGCGAAGTACCCGTGGCAGCTGTCGGGCGGCATGCAGCAGCGCGTATCGATCGCGCGTGCGCTGGCGTGCCAGCCGTCGTTGCTGCTGATGGACGAGCCGTTCGCATCGGTCGACGCGCAGACCAGGTTCGAACTGGAGGACCTGCTGCTGCGCGTGCGGCACGAGCACGAGAGCACGGTTCTGCTTGTCACACACGACATCGACGAGAGCGTGTACCTCGGTGACCGCGTGCTGGTGCTGTCCAAGTCGCCCGCGTCGATCGTGGCTGACCTGACGGTGGATCTGCCAGCCAAGCGCGATCAGATCACCACCCGTGAGTCGAAGAACTTCGTCGCACTGCGCAGTGAGGTCGCCCGGCTGCTGCACAACCAGCCGGCCGCCGAGCCGGAGCCGGTCAAGCGGCCGACACCGTCGTCGGCCGAGGACCAGGCCGCCGCGCAGCGCTTCCTCGAGGCCGAGCGCGAGCAGGCCAGACAGACCAGCCACTAGTCACATCGGGTTCGGCGATCGGCACGCGCGGCAGGCGCGTGCCGATCGTCCATAAAGGACTGTCTGATCGTTTTGGCGGTGCTCGACTGAACCGATCGGCCGCAATACACGTGATGTTTGAATGCGAGCGCGCCAGGACGAGAACGAGGTCGTATGGGCTCAATGCTCCATTTGACGCACGGCTCTAGGAAAATCGCCGCGTCCCATGTCACCGGGAATGGCCCCTCATGGAGCAATGATCATATTTATTGACCGCACAGCCCCGTCGGGTGTCTGCAGATTCCTGCAAGCCGCGGGGCATAAGCGCAGGTCCTGGGGCCAATCACAGGAAATGGCACCGCAGTGGTGCCAGGGTTGCCGATGATCGCCGACTAGCGAGATCATCTGCTGTGAATGCTTGGCCCGATGGTGTATAAAACACCGCACAGAAACACGTTAGGTGACTGATCGTGTACGGGGCAGTGTCAGATCGTGTCACTCGTGTCTCATCTGTTCCAGATCCTCACTCTCAGATAAGGCATCGCATGCTTGGAAGAGGCAGTAGGTCTGTTCATACGCGCCGCGCCGCGATCAGCGTCCTGGGGACCGCGAGCCTGCTCGCGGCGCTGAGCGGCTGCGGACTTCTCGGTGGATCGAGCAATGACGGTGGCAGCGGTGGCGGCGGCAACGGTCAGCTCGAACGGACCCAGATCACCGTCGGCGCCATGCCGATCATCGACTCGGCGCCGGTCCACATCGCGGCGCAGAAGGGCTTCTTCAAAGAACAGGGGCTCGACGTCAAGCTGGAGACGGTCACCGGTGCGGCGACCGCGATCCCGAAGCTGATCTCCGGCGACCTGCAATTCACTTACGGCGCTTACGTTCCGGTGTTCCAGGCGCAGGCGAAGGGAACCGCGGAGTTCAAGTTCGTCGCCGACAGCTACCAGACGGCGGAGAACATCTTCGTGATCATGGTGGCCCGTGACTCGACCATCAAGACCCCGAAGGATCTTGAAGGCAAAAAGATCGCGACCAACACGAAGAACAGCATCACGGACCTGCTGGCCAAGTCCGCGATGGAGACCGCGGGCGTGAACCACTCGACGGTGACCTGGCTCGAGTTCCCCTTCCCGGACATGCAGGCCAAGCTGGACGCCAAGCAGATCGACGCGGCGGTGATCCTGGAGCCGTACGTCACGCAGGCGGCGCGCGCGATCGGAGCGGTGCCGATCCTGGACACCTCCCAGGGCCCGACCTCGAACTTCCCGATCTCCGGCTACACCGGAATGTCCAAGTTCGTAGCGGAGAACCCGAAGACGACCGAGGCATTCCGCCGCGCACTGGTGAAGGCCAGCGAGGTGGCCCGGGACCGCACAGTGGTGGAAGACGCGGTGGTCCAGTACGCGAGGCTGGAGAAGCAGGTGGCCCAACTCGTGCGCATCGGTACATTCCCGACCAGTGTGGACCGCACCCGCCTGCAGCGAACCGTGGACCTGATGAAGCAGTACAGCATGTTGGCGCCGAACGCGAACATCAACATCGACTCGATGATCTTCACGCCACCGGCCGGCTGAGACACGTGACCGGCGGTTTGTCCAGATAGGACAGACCGCCGGTCAGGTCATTGGGTCGGGGTGGCCGCACAGGCTGCCGAGCCGCGCTCGACCCATCGCCCGGCCCCCGCTCTGGTACGACTTCCTGATCGGGAACGTGGTTGAGGACAGCGTGTTTGTCACGCCGCCCATGAGCGCCGAGCGGAGCACCGCTGACCCCGAAACGGCCGGACAGCCACCGAATCGCTCGTCAAAGCACCGGCCGACGCGCTGGCGCTGCGCAAGGCAGCGTCGTCCTTGTCCGGCCGCGTGGGCGGCCTGACAAAGCGGCCACCAGCCCTGAAGCCGGACAAGCCACCACCGACTGCCAAAGCACCCCGCCATCCCAAGAGCCGCCCGACAGGTCTCCCCTCGGCGCAGGGCAACCGGCAAGGCACCACCGACCGATAAAGCACCGGGGCCCCTGAGAGATCAGACAGGCCACCGCCAGGTCGGGCGGTCACCGTTGGCCCGTGGGTGGCTGGGCAAGGCACCGGCCAAGGGTTGCCCGGCCACCCACGAGGCTTGTCAGCGCCAGCGGAAGTGCCAGCGGCGCAAGCGGATCAGGCCGCGGGACAGCTGCGGCAGTGTGCCGGGGATGCGGGGGCAGAACGACCGGTGTTCGTTGGCGATCACCAGGGCGCGGTGCAGTTCGGTCGGCGGGGCCGACACCGACAGCATCATCTCGCGTGCGCCGAGCATCACCAGGGTCGCGCCGAAGCGGTCCTCCCAGCTGCGCAGGATCGCCGAAATCCCTGGCCTGCCAAGGCGTGCCGGTACGTCGGCCGGGCGGCTCGCCTCCACTAAACCGAGACGGTAGGCGGGGCGCTTGTTCGCGAGCATCACCGCGCCGGTGATGCCTGCTTCGGCCTGCGGGTCGTGCCGGTCCACCGCGCGACGGGCCGACTCGGGCACGAAGTTGACCTCGGGCGGGATGCCGAGGCCGCCCGCTGGCACGAGCACCGGCCACAACCGGGTTCGCGAGTACTCCGCGACCCGGTCGAGGTACGCGTGCGGGTCGGTCAGCACCGCGTCGGTCAACCAGATCTCACCGTGCCAGCTGCCCAGCGCTGCCGGTGCGATCGTCATAGCCGTCATAGCGAACCCCTCGCCTCGAACGTGTGTTCGAATATAACCGTAGCGGAGGGGTCCGACAATCTGGTTCAGCCGATCTCTGGCACCGGGGGTCCTAGCAGGTCGTCGGCGTCCACGATGGTGTACGCGTAGCCCTGCTCGGCCAGGAAACGCTGCCGGTGAGCCGCGTATTCGGTGTCCAGGGTGTCGCGGGAGACCACCGAGTAGAAGTGCGCTTGGCGCCCGTCGGCCTTCGGCCGCAGCAGCCTGCCGAGGCGCTGCGCCTCTTCCTGGCGCGACCCGAACGTGCCGGACACCTGCACCGCCACCGAGGCCTCGGGCAGGTCGATGGAGAAGTTCGCGACCTTCGAGACCACCAGGGTCGGCAGCTCGCCGTTGCGGAACGCGTCGAACAAGGCCTCGCGTTCCTTGTTCTTCGTCGAGCCCTGGACGATCGGCGCGTTCAGCTCCGCGCCCAGTTCGTCCAGCTGGTCCAGGTACGCGCCGATCACCAACGCGGGCTCGCCCGGGTGCTTTTCCAGGATGCTGCGGACCACCGGCAGCTTCGTCCGTGCCGTCGAGCAGATCTTGTAGCGCTCCTCCGGCTCGGCCGTCGCGTACTTCAGCCGCTCCGCATCGGTCAGCGTCACGCGCACCTCGGTGCACTCAGCCGGAGCGATCCAGCCCTGCGCCTCGATGTCACGCCAGGGCACGTCGTAACGCTTCGGGCCGATCAGCGAGAACACGTCGCCTTCCCGGCCGTCCTCGCGCACCAGGGTCGCGGTGAGCCCGAGGCGGCGGCGGGACTGCAGGTCCGCGGTCATCCGGAAGACCGGCGCGGGCAGCAGGTGGACCTCGTCGTACACGATCAGGCCCCAGTCACGGGAGTCGAACAGCTCCAGGTGCCGGTACTCGCCCTTGGTCTTGCGCGTGATCACCTGGTACGTCGCGATGGTGACCGGGCGGATTTCCTTGCGCTCACCCGAATACTCGCCGATCTCCTCCTCGGTCAGCGACGTACGCGCGATGAGTTCACGCTTCCACTGCCGCCCGGCGACCGTGTTCGTCACCAGGATCAGCGTCGTCGCCTGCGCCTCGGCCATCGCGGCCGCGCCGACGAGGGTTTTGCCTGCGCCACAAGGCAATACGACAACGCCCGAGCCGCCCGCCCAGAACGTCTGCGCCGCGGTGCGCTGGTAGTCACGCAGTTGCCAGCCGTTCTCATCGAGGGCGATCGGGTGGGCTTCACCGTCGACATAACCCGCCAGGTCCTCGGCCGGCCAGCCGACCTTGAGCAGGACCTGCTTGAGCCGTCCACGCTCGCTCGGGTGTACGACGACCGTGTCGTCGTCGATCCGCGCGCCGAGCATCGGCGAGACCTTCTTGTTCCGCAGCACCTCTTCCAGCACCGCGCGGTCGAGGGCGTTCATCACCAGACCGTGTGCCGGGTTGTGCAGCAGCTGCAGCCTGCCGAACCGGCTCATCGTGTCCACGACGTCGATCAGCAACGGCTGCGGCACGGGATAGCGCGAATACCGCGACAGGGCGTCGACGACCTGTTCGGCGTCGTGCCCGGCGGCGCGGGCGTTCCACAGCGCCAGCGGCGTCACCCGATAGGTGTGCACGTGCTCGGGGGCGCGTTCCAGCTCGGCGAACGGCGCGATGGCCATCCGAGCCTCGTCGGACAGTGGATGATCGACTTCGAGCAGCAGCGTCTTGTCGGACTGCACGATCAGTGGGCCGTCGGTCACTGTGTTGTACAACTCCTCAGCCAGCGGGACCTCCCCAGTGTGCCAACACCGCGAGCACCGGCAAAAATCCCTGCCATTCCGCCCTGATGACGGCCGTCGGGCGGGTAGCGTGACCCCGGTCTTGGACCGATTCAAGCTGGGGACCCGATGACTTATCCACCGCAGGGGAACTATCCGCCGCCGCAGGGTGGCTACCCGCCGCCCAATCCACAGCAGCAGCCTCAGTACCCGCAGCAGGGTCAATACGCCCAGCAGCCGGGGTATCCGCCGCCACCAGCCGGCTACCCGCAGCAGCAGCCGTACCCACAATCACCCGCTGGCGGGTTCCCGCAGCAGCAATTTCCGCCGTCGGGCGGGTTTCCGCAGCAGCCCGGCTATCCGCAGCAGCCTGGCTACCCACAACAGCCGGGATACCCGCCACCACCGGCCGGATTCCCGCCGCCGAACCTGCCGCCGCCGATGCCCCGCAAGGGACCCAAGAAGGCCGTCCTCGGGGTCGTGGCGCTCGGTGTGGTCGGCCTGATCATCTTCGGGATCATCAACTGGAGTACGGGCGCGGCATCAGCCGAGGCCGGCGACTGCATCAAGGTCGTGTCGGCGTCCAGCGCGGAGGCCGAGAAGGCCGAATGCAGCAGCCAGGAAGCCGTGTACAAGGTCGCCAAGAAGCTGGACAGTTCGGCCGACGCGTGCCCGAAGGGCGACTACACGGAGTGGACCAGGCGCAGCCGTCGCGGCGGCACGATGAAGCTCTGCCTGATGCTCAACGCCAAGGAAGGCGACTGCTTCAAGATCTCGAGCAGCGGTCTCAACCAGACCGACGAGCGAGTCGCTGTGGCGCGTCGGCACCGTACAAAGTGGTCAAGGTCGTGACCGGCACGGCCGACAAGTCGGCTTGCGCCAGGGGAAACGTGGCAGCTGTCTACTCGGAGCCGGCCACGACCCTGTGTATCGCCAAGACCTAGTCGGCGACGTTTCCGTGCGCGATGACCTTCGTGATCCGCGCACGGATCAGCAGTTCCTCAGGCACGGCATTGCGTTTGCCGTACGCCTCGGCCTTGTCCTCGCCCATGTAGCGGGCCGCGATCCTGGTCGCCCAGATCAGTGATTCGTCCAGATCGTCCACGATCGCGGCCTCCGCGTGGAAGACCACGTACGAGTAAGGCGGCTGCTGGTCGTCGACGCACAGCGAGAAGCGCGGGTCACGCCGGAGCGCTTTGCCCTTCAACGTCTCCCCGCCGGTGTTGAAGATGATCTCGTCGTAACCGTCCTGCTCGTTGAGCAGGAACCAGATCGGGGCCACGTGCGCCGCGCCGTTCGCCCGGACGGTGGCGAGCTTGCCGGTGCGGGTGCCTTCGGACGCGAACTCCCACCACTGTTCCCGTGACATGTTGTACATGGCGATCACAATGACGCACCGCGCGGCGTGCCACATTTCGGCATGTCACGAAGAGCTACCGGCACGGTCTGTTCGGGCGATTCGATCCGCGTCATCGGATCCGATCCGGAGATTCCTCCGCGGATGCGCTTCTTGATCGACCCGGGGTTGATTGAGCACGCAATCGGGAGCAGGCTCGGACGGTGGTGAGTGTGATCACGCTCACTTGAGTTGAACCGCCAGTTCCCGAGCCCACCACCGAGCCAGCGTTGGAGGCGCTATGCGGATCACCGTCAGCGTCGACGGGACCAGGTACACGGACGATGTCGAGCCCCGCATGTTGCTTGTGCACTACTTGCGCGAGCGGCTCGGCAAAACCGGAACCGTGGTCGGATGTGACACCAGCAATTGCGGGGCTTGTACCGTGCATCTGGACGGGCACAGCGTGAAGTCCTGCTCAGTTCTCGCGGTCCAGGCCGACGGCTGCGAGGTCACCACGATCGAGGGACTCGCCCGCGACGGCCAGATGCACCCCGTCCAACAGGCGTTCCACGACAACCACGCGTTGCAGTGCGGATTCTGCACGCCCGGAATGATCATGCAGGCGATCGACCTGCTCGCCGACGACCCGGATCCGGACGAGAACGCGGTCCGGCACGGTCTTGAGGGAAACCTCTGCCGCTGCACCGGTTATCAGAACATCGTGCGTGCGGTCCGTGATGCCGCGCAGAAGATGGCACCCGGCGCGGGCCCCGCCGCCGAACAGGTCTCCGATTCCGAAATCACTTCCCGAGCGCCGAGCCACACGGGAGGCGGTAACTGATGACCGCCACCGCTGAGCCTGAAGTAGGCAAGGCCCGGCTACGCAAAGAAGACGCTCGTCTGATCACCGGACGCACCCGGTGGACAGACAACCTCACGTTGCCCGGCATGCTGCACCTCGCCGTGCTGCGCAGCCCGATGGCACACGCCAAGATCGTCAGCATCGACACGTCCGCGGCCCGCGAAATGCCCGGCGTCATCGCGGTTTTCACGGCCACGGACCTCGATCCAGGCAGTGAGATCGGCGTGCCGTGCGCATGGCCGGTCACGCCCGACATGAAGCACCCGCGGCGGCCGATCCTGGCCGCGGACCAGGTCAACTTCGCCGGTGAAGGCGTCGCCGTCGTCGCCGCGCGCAGTGCCGCCGAGGCCCAGGACGCACTGGAATCCATCGATGTCGAGTACGACGATCTCCCTGTCGTGCTGGACATGGAAGCCGCGTTGGCCGAAGGCGCGCCACTGGTTCACGAGGACCTGGGCACGAACCGAAACGCCTTGTGGATCTTCGACTCCGGTGAGGCAGGCACCGGCGGCGACGTCGAGCAGGCCATCCAGGGCGCCGAGGTCACGCTCACCCGCCGGTTCCGCCAGCAGCGGCTGATCCCGGCGTTCATGGAGCCGCGCTCCACTGTCGTCGACCCGACCGGTCCCCAGCTCACCGTCTGGTCGTCCACCCAGATCCCGCACATCCTGCGGGTGATGACCGCGCTGACGCTCGGCGTGCAGGAGCACAAGCTCCGGGTGATCGCACCCGATGTCGGCGGCGGTTTCGGCGGCAAGATCGCCGTGCTGCCCGAGGAACTGATGACCATCCTGGTCGCCCAGAAACTCGGCAAACCGGTCAAGTGGACCGAAAACCGGTCGGACACCATGGTCACCGCACACCACGGCCGCGACCAGATCCAGGACATCACCATTTCGGCCACCCGCGACGGCACGGTGACCGGCCTGAAAGTCGAACTGCTCGCCGACATGGGCGCGTACCTCGGCGTGGTCGCGCCGGGCGTGCCGTTGCTCGGCGCGTTCATGTACAACGCGATCTACAAGATCCCCGCGTACCGGTTCGTGTGCACGAACGTGTTCACCAACAAGACGATCACCGACGCCTACCGCGGCGCCGGGCGTCCGGAGGCCACGTTCGCGATCGAACGGATGATGGACGAGCTGGCCGCCGAGCTCGGCATGGACCCGATGGCGGTGCGGGAAAAGAACTGGATCAAGCACGAGGAGTTCCCGTTCACCACGGTCGCCGGGCTGACGTACGACTCGGGCAACTACGAAGCCGCGACCGAACGGGCCATGCAGCTGTTCGACTACGAAGGCCTGCGGCGTGAGCAGGAAGCGCGCCGGGCGTCGAACGACCCGATCCAGCTCGGCATCGGCATCTCCACGTACACCGAGATGTGCGGGCTGGCGCCGTCCCGGGTGCTCGGTTCGTTGGCTTATGGCGCAGGCGGTTGGGAGAGTGCGTCGATCCGCATGCTGCCGACCGGCAAGGTCGAGGTCATCACGGGTTCGTCCGCGCACGGTCAGGGCCACGAGACGGCGTGGAGCCAGATCGTGTCCGACCAGCTCGGTGTTCCTTTCGAGGACATCGAAGTGCTGCACGGCGACACCCAGTTCTCGCCGAAGGGCATGGACACGTACGGTTCCCGTTCGCTGACCGTCGGCGGGACCGCGCTTGTCCTTGCCGCACAACGGGTCGTCGACAAGGCCAAACCGGTCGCGGCGCACATGCTCGAATGCTCGGTCGACGATGTCGAGTTCACCGGCGGCAAGTTCGCCGTGCAGGGCACCGACCAGTCGGTCAGCATCCAGGACGTGGCGCTGGCGGTGTTCGCCGCGCACGACCTGCCGGACGGTTTCGAGGCCAGCCTCGACTCCGATGCCACGTTCGACCCGGAGAACTTCTCGTATCCACATGGGACACACCTGTGTGCGGCCGAGGTGGACACTGAGACCGGGCGCGTGGCCATCCGGTCGTACGTCTGTGTCGACGATGTCGGCAAGGTGGTCAACCCGATGATCGTCGACGGCCAGGTACACGGTGGCCTCGCGCAGGGCATTGCCCAAGCGCTGTACGAGGAAGCCGTACACGACGAGAGCGGAACGCTGACCACGGGCACGTTCGCGGACTACTACGTTCCGTCCGCGGCGGACATGCCGACGTTCGTGACCGACCGCACCGAGACCCCGTCGACGACAAACCCGTTGGGAGTCAAGGGAGTCGGCGAGGCCGGCACGATCGCGTCCACGCCGGCCGTGGTGAACGCGATCGTCGACGCGGTCCGGCACATGGGTGTCAACGACATCGAGATGCCGTGCTCGCCGATGCGCGTGTGGCAAGCGATCCACGGAGGTGCGCGATGATCCCCGCGCAGTTCGACTACGTCGCACCGGCCACAGTGGACGACGCGGTGCGGGAACTCGCCGACGCCGGCGACGACGGCAAGGTCATCGCGGGTGGCCAGAGCCTGTTGCCGGTGCTGCGGATGCGGCTCGCGGCGCCGTCGAAGCTCATCGACATCGGCCGGATCCCGGAATTGCGCGGGATTCGCGAGGACGGCAACCACCTCGTGATCGGCGCGATGACCACGCACTACGAGGTGCAACGCGACCCGTTGGTACGAGAGCACGCCTTGTTGCTCGCACTGGCCACCGACACCGTGGCGGACCCGCAAGTCCGGCACCGCGGCACGTTCGGCGGCTCGCTCGCCCACGCCGATGTGGCAGGCGATCTGCCCGCACCGGCATTGGCGATGGACGCCGTGATGGTCGTCGCGGGCATGGACGGGCGCCGCTCGGTGCCCGCGTCGGAGTTCTTCGTCGACTACTTCACCACGGCAATGTCCCCCGCGGAACTGCTGGTCGAGGTGCGTGTGCCCAAGTACACCGGCTGGCATTCGCACTACGAGAAGTTCAACCGGGTGGCGCAGTCGTGGTCGATGGTCGGCGTCGCCGCGATGGTCCGTACCGAGGGCGAGTCCATCGCCGAGGCACGGATCGGCCTGACCAACATGGCTTCGGTTCCCGTGCGTGCGCGTGCGGTGGAGGAAGCTCTGGTCGGGCAAGCCGCGACAACGGAGAACATCAAGGCAGCGGCCCAGCACGCCGCGAATGACACCAGTCCGACCAGTGACGGCAACGCCGATGGCGAGTACCGTAGCCACCTTGCTCGTGTACTCACCGGACGTGCGTTGACCGCCGCTATCGGTTAAGGAGACTGGGCCTGTGCAGCTGGAACATCAGTTCACCGTCGACGCGCCGGTCGATGTCGTGTGGCAGGCCCTGCTGGATCCGGAAAGGGTGGCGCCGTGCATGCCCGGCGCCACCCTGACCAGCGTCGAAGGCACCGCGTTCGCCGGCTCGGTGAAGGTCAAACTCGGCCCGATCTCCCTGCTGTACAAGGGAAAAGGCGAGTTCACTGAAACCGACGAGGCGACAAGGACGGTCAAGATCAAGGCATCCGGCAAGGACGCCCGTAGTGGTACGGCGTCCGCTGACGTGACCGTGTTGCTGTCCGAAAAGGACGGACAGACGACCGGTGCGGTGACGACAGAGCTGACCATCACCGGCAAACCGGCCCAGTTCGGCCGCGGCATGATCGCCGAAGTCGGCGGCAAGATCCTGGACACCTTTGCCAAGAACCTGGCCGAAGTCGTGGCACCGCCGGCGAAAGCCCCGGAAAATGAGCCGCCCGTGGCCGAACCACTACGCGTCGTACCGGATCCGCAAGAGGCAGAAGCCATCGACTTGTTCCAGTACGCCGGAAGCCCAGCGCTCAAACGGGTGTTGCCGCTGGTGATCGTGGCCTTGATCGTGCTGTTTCTGCTAGCCCGCCGACGCCGGAAATAATCTACTGGCAGGATGGCGCGCATGCGCCGGCCCTTGCTCGCGACTTTCTGCGCGACTGTTCTGTTGGCAGCGGGGTGCGCGACCGGGAGCGTCGCCGACCCGAAGATCTCGGTGCCCAGCGCACCGACGAACAACAACCTGTCGGGCACGGCGAAACCGGACGAGCCGGGATTCACGGTGGTGGCGACCGGAGATGTGCTGATCCACCCGGCGCTGACCGACCAAGCGACCCAGGACGGCGGCGGCAAACGCGACTACCGGCAGATCTTCGCGGGCGTGAAGGCCACGATCAGCGGGGCGGACCTGGCGATCTGCCACCTGGAAGTGCCGCTGGCCCCGGCGAACGGTCCCTTCAAGGGCTACCCGGAGTTCAGCGCACCGCCGGAGGTCGCCGACGCACTGGCCGACGTCGGCTACGACGACTGCTCAACGGCGTCGAACCACACGCTGGACATGGGCGAGGCAGGCGTGACCCGAACCTTGGAAGTCCTGGACAACGCGGGGATCAAGCACACCGGCTCGGCGCGTTCCGCCGAAGAGGCCAAGAAGCCCCTGATCATGGATGTTCGCGGGGTGAAGGTCGGGCATGTCTCGTACACCTTCGGCTTCAACGGAAAGCAGTTGCCCGCGGGAAAGCCGTGGCTGTCGAACACCCTGAAGGCCGATGACGTGATCGCGGCGGCGAAGGCCGCGAAGTCCCAGGGCGCGGAAGTGGTGATCGCCAGCCTGCACTGGGGCACGGAATTCGTGCACGAGCCGACGGCGGCACAGAAGCGGGACGCCCAGAAACTGCTGGCGGACCCGAACATCGACCTGATCATCGGCCACCACGCACACGTGGTGCAGCCGTTCGAGAAGATCAACGGGAAATGGGTCGCCTACGGCCTTGGCAACCACATCGCGAGACACTCCGAGCCGCGCGGAGTTTCCGAAGAAGGCGCGATCGCTCGGTTCCGTTTCATCCGCAACGGCAACAGCTGGACCGTGGACAAGGCCGAATTCCTGCCGACTTTGATCGAACTCGGCCCGCCCATCCGCCTGCTCGACCTCACGCAGGGCTCACCGGCCGATTCACGCCGGACCGAGGCCGTCAATCGCACTGAGGGCATCATCCTGTCCCGCAAGGCAGGCGACGAAGGCCTCATCCGCCCCAGCAAATGATCAAGCCGCTGCATGCGAGAACTCGTTCTTGCGAAAAACCTGCCGGAACCTGTGAAGTTCGGGCCCTTCGTCGCGTCTTAACAGATATGGCGGGGAGGTGTCCTGCAGGCGAGTGAAGGAGTTGGCCAACCCGGTTGGTTCTCCGACACCACGGAATGAACTCCAGCCGGAGGTCCTTCGTGCCCTGGTGGACGAAACGCGCAGGCACGCCGACAACCTCGCCCATGTCGCTGAGGAGGACTTCGAAAGGTCGGTCGCCCAAGTCATGGAGCGGAACACGAGTAATCCGCGCGCGGCGCAACAGAAAGCGTTAGCGAGCCAGGTCGTTCTCCCGGTGGATCGGGCCTGCCGTGGTCATCAGGCGTTCGCCGCGGCCGCCCCACCTCAGCGAAATGATCTCCGCCGCGATCGACACCGCCGTCTCCTCGGGCGTGCGAGCGCCGAGGTCCAGGCCGATCGGTGAGGACAAAGTGGACAGTTCGGCTTCGGTCATCCCGGCTTCACGCAGGCGTTCCAACCGATCGTCGTGCGTACGCCGCGAGCCCATCGCGCCGACGTAGCCGAGGTCCATGCGCAGCGCTTCCTGCAGCACCGGCACGTCGAACTTCGGGTCGTGCGTCAACACCGCGACCACAGTCCGCGCATCGACCCGGCCCGCTTCAGCCTCGGCCTTCAGGTACCGGTGCGGCCAGTCCACGACGACCTCGTCGGCTTCGGGGAATCGGCTCTTGGTCGCGAAAACCGGCCGCGCGTCGCAGACCGTCACGCGGTAGCCGAGGAAGGAGCCGAGCCTGGCCATCGCCGAGGCGAAGTCGATCGCGCCGAAGACCAGCATCCGGGGCGGCGGCTCGAACGACGCCACGAACACCGACATGCCCTCACCGCGACGCTGCCCGTCTGGGCCGTAATGCAGCGTGCCTGTGCGGCCAGTGGCGAGCATGCCGCGGGCATCGTCGGTCACCGCGTCGTTCATACGAGACGAACCGAGGTCGCCGACAACACGGTCCGGCCAGACGATCATGCGTTGGCCGAGGCGTGCGGTGTCGGAGTGTTCGATCACGGTCGCCAAGGCGACGGCTTGCTCAGTCCTGATCGACTCGGCGAGTTGCGGGAACTCGGGGAAACTCTGCGAGTTCACGGCCTCGACGTAGATGTCCAGGATGCCGCCGCAGGTCAGGCCGACGGCGAACGCGTCGTCGTCGCTCACGCCGTAGCGCTGCAGTACGGGTTGTCCGTCCGCGATCACCGTCTGACCGAGGTCGTAGACCGCTCCTTCCACACATCCACCAGAGACGCTGCCGAAGGCCTCGTCGCGTTCGGTGACCATCATGGCCGCGCCAGGCGAGCGCGGTGCGGAGCTGAAGGTCGCGACAACTGTCGCCAGCCCGACCGTCTCGCCGGCTTCGTAGCGCTTGACCAACTCGTCGAGCACGTCACGCACGGCGTACCTCCACCAACAGTTCCTCCAGCGTTGCCAGGCTGTGTCCAGCCAACAACTTCTCAACGTGTTTGCGGGCCACAACGATCCCGGACTGGACGGGGCGATACCCGTCCCGTCCAGCGTGCGGGTTCACCCAGAACACCGCATGTGCCAGTCGTCGCAGCCTGGCCATCTGCTCACCCAGCAGTGCTGGGTCACCGCGCTCCCAACCGTCCGAGAACAACACCACGACCGCTTGTCTTGCCACGCCGCGTTGGCCCCATCGGTCCAGGAAGGCCCGTAATCCTTCGCCGAGCCGCGTGCCGCCCGCGAAGTCGGGGACGGCGCGGGACGCGGCCGCGAGCGCGACCTCGGGGTCACGCTGGCGGAGCTGACGTGAAACTCGGGTGAGCCTCGTGCCCAACGTGAACACTTCGGCATGAGTTCGCCGCGCGACTGCATGCGCGAAACGCAGCAGCGCGTCGGCGTACGGGCTCATCGAGCCGGAGACGTCCACGAGCAGTACAACCCGCCGCGGGCGCTTTCCCTTCCTTCGATAGTTCAGCCGAATCGGTTCACCGGTCGCTCGCATGGCCTGCAAGGTCCGGCGCGGGTCCAACTCGCCTCGGCGATACGGCTCCTTGCGGAACGCCGCACGCATCGGTGGATCAGGCTTGAGCAAGACCATCAGTTCACGCAGATGCGCCCGCTCGGCCGGGCTCAGATCGCTGACATCCCTGTGCCGTAACACTTCCGTGTCACTCGCCGCCACACCCAGTTCGTCCGGCTCACTGGCACCGATGCCTTGGCCCACACTCGGCACCAGTGCCGCGATCACGCTTTTCTGCGACTTGGCAGCCGCTTGCCGGGGCGGTTTCGGTGCGCTTCCGGTGAACCAGGCGTGGAACGCCTCGTCGTAGCGCGGCAGGTCGTCGGGGTCGCCGCAGAGCGTCGCCCGCCCCGCCCAGTACAGCTGGTCAGGCACGGCGATGTCGATGTGCTCGACCGCCGCCACGTATGCCTGGACCCGCTCCGGGTCGCACGCCAGCCCGGCGGCTCGCAGCGTCGCCGCGAACCCGACCAGCCCCGGAACAGGGTCCATACCTCACCCCGCCAGCAACGCGTCGAGATCCAGTCGTACGCGGTCCGCGTCCTCGCGGTACTTCAGCACCGCTCCCAACGTGATCGCCGCGGCCTCGGCGTCGAGTTCCGTCTTCCCCAACGCCAGCAACGCTTCCGCCCAGTCGATAGTTTCCGCGACGCCCGGTGGCTTCAGCAACTCGGCCGCCCGCAGGCGCCGCACCGCGTTCGCGACCTGTGCGGCCAGCCGATCCGATACGCCGGGCAGTCGTCGCTTGAGGATCTGCACTTCACGGGCCAGATCAGGGTGCTCAAGCCAGTGGTACAGGCACCGCCGCTTCAACGCGTCGTGCACTTCGCGGGTCCGGTTGGACGTGAGGATCACCAGCGGCGCGACCTCGGCCCGCACCTCCCCGATCTCGGGCAGAGTCACGGCGTTCTCGCTGAGCACTTCGAGCAGAAACGCTTCGAACTCGTCGTCCGCACGGTCGATCTCGTCCACCAGCAGCACACAGGGCGCTTCCCGCAGCGCTCTGAGCAGCGGCCGGGCCAGCAGGAACCGCTCGGTGTAGAGCGACTGCTCGGCCGCGTCGGCGTCCAGTTCGCCCTGTGACGCCGCCTCCAAGGCCCGCAGATGCAACAGCTGACGAGGGAAGTCCCAGTCGTACAGCGCCTGCGTCGCGTCGATGCCCTCGTGGCACTGCAGGCGGATCAGGGGAACCCCGAGGGCCTGAGCCAGGGAGGTCGCCAGCGACGTCTTGCCCGTGCCAGGCTCGCCCTCGCAGAACAGCGGCCGGTGCATTCGCAGGGACAGGAACGCGGCCGTGGCCAGGCCGTCGTCGGCCAGGTAGCCGACGCCGTCCAGCGCTTTTGCCAGGTCCTCGGGGGCGGGCACCGACATCCACGTCATCCAGTGAGGGTAGGTCAGGGTCGGCGAATCCGGGGACTGCCAGGGCCGCTCCCCGATGTCCATCAGCTGTCGAAACCCGATCCTTGAGCCATGACGAACGAGATCTACACCCGCAAGCTCCGCCGTAGCCGCACCGACCGGATGGTGGCCGGGGTGTGTGGCGGCTGGGCACACGTTCTCGGCGTGGACGCCGCTCTGCTGCGCATCCTGCTCGTCGCGGCGACCATCCTCGGCTTCGGTACGGGCGCCATCCTGTACCTGATCTGCTGGATCCTGATGCCTCAGGAGCCCGCCGCCGACTGGTGACCACCGGTCGTTGACGCGTTGGCAGTGACGCACGCCACAACGCAGTAATTTTTCGCGTTTCGTGTATCCAGGCCCGGGCCTCTCGCTCTTGTGACAGCGAAGACCCGTTCGACCTGGAGGCATGATGAGCCGACCGCATGAGCCGGAGATCGCGGCGATCCGCGACTCGCTGGCCGCGTTCGGCGATCCGTGGCAGGTCGGCGAAACCCGGCTGAGCCTGCTGCCAGAGCGGTTGCGGCGAGTGCGCCTCGGTGTGCCCGCGCCGCAGCGGTCAGACATCGACGCACGTGCCGGCCAGACCGAGCGGATGGCGGCCGAGGCACTGGAAGCCGTTGGCCAGCAAGTGGTCGCGGCCACCGCACCGGCGTCGACGTTGCCGAAGTCCTTTGACCTCAGGGAAGTCAGCGGGCGCGACTTCGTCACGTCCGTCAAGGACCAAGGCAACTGCGGTTCTTCGGTCTCGTTCGGCACGCTCACCGCCCTGGAGACCACGGCCGCGTACACGCGTGGTGCACCCGGGCTGAATCTCGACCTGTCCGAGGCCCACCTTTTCCACAGCCATGCCCGCGCCCGGGGCTACACCAGCGAATCCGGGTCGTGGCCGGACGATCTCTTCGACGACGCCGCGACCAAGGGCGTCACGTTCGAGGACTACTTCCCCTATCAGGACAACGGCTCCGGCGCACCCAACCCCGACTGGCCGAACCGGCTGGCCAAGGCGGCCGGAGTCACCGACCTGACTGGCAACCCCGCGGCCATCAAGCAGCACATCTTCGGATATGGCGCGGTGGCAACGTGTTTTGTTGTGCACGCCGACTTCTTCCATTACCGCGGCGGCGTGTACAAGCACACGACCGATCGGCTCGCCGGCGGGCACTGCGCCGCGTTGATCGGCTGGGACGATGATTCGCAGTGCTGGATCGCCAAGAACTCGTGGGGCACCTCGTGGGGCGAGGGCGGTTTCTTCCGCATCGCGTACGGCGACTGCTTCATCGAGGACTACCCGAGCTCACGACCGACCGTTTTCGGTTGTACGGCAGTGCATTTGCGCGCATGGCTGCCTGCGCAGCGCGCGCTGAGGCTCTTTGCCACAGCCAATGACGCGAACGGCTGGGCGTACCTCGAGAACCTGGGTTGGACGCACCTGGCGGGCGGGCCACACAGCACCACGAACAAGCTCGCGATGCTGACGCACGCAAGGGCCAGCGGCCACCCGGTCACACCGTTCATCAACGGAAACGAACTCTCCACTGTGCAGGTGGCGGACTGATGAATCAACCACCCGTGCCAAGCCCGTACGCCGTGCTCGACACGCCTGCGGACTGGGCTCCATACGGTGACGCGGCGACGAGCCCGCAGACTGCGGCGCCAACGCAGTCGGGTTGGCACATCGGCCAGACCATCTCGGACTTGTGGTCCTATGAGGACGCTTCCGGCGTCTGGGTGCTCGTCGACGGCATTGGCTGGAAACGGTTGTCGCCTGCCAGCCGGTCCGGGCACACCCACATGACGCTGCTGGCCGGCGCGGCCACGCACGACAACTTGCCCGTCGATTTCCACGAGGACTCGGACGGGCAGATAGACCAACTGATCGTCTAGGTATGCCACCGGGACGGGCCGAGGGGGGCCGCACAACGGAGGTGGTGGCCGGCAGCACGAGGGGGGTTGCCGGCCACCGTCTCCCTACCAAGGAGATACGCCCAATGAGATGTCGGGTGGTGACCAGACTCACCGGATTTGCCGAGGGGAAATCGGGGGCACCGGGGGATGGGGGCGGCGCGGGCCGGCCATGGTTTTTCGCCATGGCCGGCCTGCGCCACATCAGCGGATATGTCCGCCAAGCGAGCGACCGATCATGAGCGGTGTGGTCACGGTCCGTTCGAGAACGTCGTTACGTTCTCGGTCGCTAGTCCAATCGGGTGAGTTATGTATCCAGACAGGATCTCGCCGTTCATGTACTTCACGAAGGTCGCGATACTTCCGTCGCCAGCTGAAGGACGACACCCGGAATGGGGTGGGCGTGGTGACTGATGTTCGAACCGCGGAAGCTGACCCGCCATGGGAGGGTCTGCAGGGCGCTGAGCGCTACGCGGCGTGCATGCACGCCGCGAGAGCGGGCAGCCTGATCGCGCGGTCGACTCTGGTCAAGGACCTCACCCCGTTGGTCTGGCATGTCGCGCGGGGCAACGGGCTTGACCGCACCGCCGCTGAGGACGTCGTGCAGACCGTCTGGCTGGCGTTGTTCAGCCACCTCCACTCACTGGCCGAGCCGAAGGCGCTGGCCGGTTGGTTGATCACCACCACCCGCCGCGAAGCTCAGCGGGTCCGTACCAAGGGCACGAACGACCTGCCGCTCACCGATGAGATGGCCGAGCAGCTGACCAGCACCCAGCCGCAACCCGAAGACGAAGCACTGCGCGCGGACCGTGACACCCGGTTGTGGCGCGCGTTCAGCGAGTTGCCGGAGAAGTGCCAGGAGCTGCTGCGGTTGACCGTACTGGCCGGTCGTAGCGAATATCGCCTGGTAGCCGAGGCTATGCAGATGAAGCGTGGCAGCATCGGACCGACGAGGGGCCGGTGCTTGAACACGCTGAGGGAGCTCTTGGACACCGAAGGGGGCGGCGGATGACGAAGATCGATCCGACGGGAGGGCAGGCGTATCCCGACGACGAGACCCTGCTGGCCAATCTGGACCGAATGATCGACGAGTTCGATCCACCGCCCGCCGGCCTGGTCGAGCGCATCCAGTTCGCGATCGCGCTCGAGGACCTGGACGTCGAGGTCGCGCGGTGGGAGCGAGCGGATTCACTCGCCGGAGTGCGCGGCGGCGACCAGGGAACCATCACGTTCACGGTGAGCGACCTGACCGTGATGATCAACCTGACCAGGATCGGCGAGAACAACCGGATCGACGGCTGGCTCGTACCCGCGGGCGAGCATGCGGTGGAAGTCCGCGTCGCCGAACACGGATCACAGGAAACGACCGCGGACGAAGGCGGCCGGTTCGTCCTGGACGGCGTTCCACGCGGGACGACGCAAATCATCATCCAGCTGGACGGACCACCAGCCAGGACCGTGGTAACACCAACAGTTCTGCTCTAGACCCCCGCCGCCTCCTCGTGAGTGGTTTGTCCCATTCCGAGCTATAGCCGAATTCCGAACTAACCACTCACGACAGACGAGACCCAGCCGGGCTGGGACGAGTGTCGTGAGTGGTTAGTTCTCTACCGGGACAAACCACTCACGAGGAGCCACGCTGGAAAGCGAGTCGTGGGCTGGCAGTCCCGGGACAAACCACTCACGAGGAGACCAGGCGAGAGAGGGTTTCCGGCAATTCGCCTGAGTGGATTACGCCAAGCCGCTGGGTGGCCCGAGTGAGGGCGACGTAAAGGTCGTTCACGCCGCGCGGGGAATCATTGAGAATACTGGCCGGTTCGACGAGGAGAACGGAGTCGAATTCCAGGCCTTTCGCCTGCCATACGGTCAGGATCGACACCTGGCTTTCCAGGTCGATGTCCACGGGAATGCCGGTGAAACCGGCCGGGACGATCACCCCGAGCCTGCCGTCCCCGATTTCGGTCGCCTCCTTGGCGATGATCTCCGGCAACTGCGCGTCGATGTCGGTGACCTGGCGGTGCCACGGTTCCAGGCCGGAATCGCGGACCGACTTGGGCGTGTCGGCGTTAGGACCGAGCACGTCCGCGGCGACGGCCATGATCTCCGACGGCGTGCGGTAGTTGACCGTCAAGTGCTCCATGCGCCACCGGTCCTCGACGTACGGCTCGAGCACGGCGCCCCACTCCGTCGTCCCAGCCGGGTCGCCAGTCTGGGCAACGTCGCCGACGAGCGTCATGGACCGGCTGGGGCACCTGCGCATCAGCACACGCCACGCCATCGCGGACAGCTCCTGTGCCTCGTCCACGATTACGTGCCCGAACGTCCATTCCCGGTCATCCGCGGCGCGTTCGGCGGCCGTGCGGTAGTCGACCTCTTCGTACCGCCCGGCCAGCCTGCCCGCGTCGATCAGGTCGGTGGCCATCAGGATCTCGGGATCGGCCGCGTCGTCCAGGTCGAGGATGTCCAGCACGCCGCTGGCGTAGTCGATCTCCTCCTGGCGCCTGCGCGCGTCGGCGGCCTTCTGCTTGGTGTCGTCCACGCCAAGCAGTTCGGCGGCTTCGTCGAGCAGGGCCGCGTCGGCAGCCGTCCATCCACCCGGTTCCCGTTGCAGCTCAGGGAAATCAGGAGCCGCTGACGCGAGCAGCTCTGGCGAATCGAACAAATCCTCGAGCAGTTCCTGCGGCGTGAGGATCGGCCACAGCCAGTCAAGGGCTTGCTGAACCTCGGACGACTCGCGGAGCTCGCGTTTGATCTCCTCGATGTCGGCCTCTTCGAGCAAGTTGTCGCCGCCCAACGGGTCGGCGCCGATCTTGTCGGCGTACTGCCGGGCCAGGGCGTCAAGGATGGTGGGCACGATCAACGGCTTGGCCTTGTTGTGCACCCTTCTTGACCGTCGCGCGACCGCACGGGCTTGGACGCAGGTTTTCTTGTCCAGCTTGAGGATCTCGCGCTCGAACTCGATCTCCAGGTAGTCGTCCGGCACCCGCTGCCGGTCGCGCACAGCGGCCTTGAGCACGTCGACCATCTCGATCCGGCCCTTGATCTCCGCCACCTCAACCGATTCCGTCCGGTCGGGCTCCATCCCGGGGAACAGCTCGCCGACCGTGGACAGCAGAACACCAGTCTCACCAAGGGAAGGAAGAACCTGGCTGATGTAACGCAGGAATGTCGAGTTAGGACCGACAACGAGCACACCCCGCCGAGACAACTGCTCGCGGTACGTGTACATCAGGTAGGCGGCGCGGTGTAGCGCGACGGCAGTCTTGCCCGTGCCCGGACCACCTTGCACGACAAGGATTCCGTTCAGGCCAGAGCGAATGATCTTGTCCTGCTCGGCCTGGATGGTCTGCACGATGTCGTTCATCCGGCCGGTGCGGGTCGCGTTGACGGCCGCGAGCAGCGCGGCCTCACCGGTCAGGCCTTCATGCCGGGTCGGATCGGCGGCGTCGAGGTCGAGCACCTCGTCGTCGATCGCCGTGACCTTGCGCATGCTGGTGCGAATGTGCCTGCGCCGCTTGACCCCGTCCGGCGCGGCGGCCGTGGCGAGGTAGAAGGGACGAGCAGCGGGCGCCCGCCAGTCCATCAGCAGCGGCTCGTAGTCGTTGTCCTCGTCGAAGATCCCGATCCGGCCGATGTGCTGGTGCGCGTCATCGTCGAAATCGAGCCGGCCGAAGACGAGCCCGTTTTCCACCGAGTTGTACTGAGCGAGTTGTTGCGAATACATGACGTTGGCCGCTTCCCGCTCGGTGCGGGCCTGCGGGGTGCCGCCGGTTTGCTTGAGCACCTTGGCCAACTGGTCGCCAGTGCGCGCCCTGAGCCCGTCGAGACGGCCGTAGAGCATCGAAACGACCTGTTGTTCCAGCTCGATTTCCCCGCTTGACAACCAGCTTTCCCTTCGCTAAAATAATGCCATCGACCAGTGCTTTGTTGGTCGATTTTTGTGTCGCGAAGAGTCAATGTATCAACAATTCTGACGAATTGCGAACAGACACTTTCCCACCCATGACCGGCGACTACGCTCGCACCCATGGACGACGAAGGCCCCTCCCCCAACACCGGCGCGGCGCGGCTGATCGTCCTGCTGTGCGCGTTCGGCCTGGCCACCGTGGGCGCGTTCAGTGCGTTCTTCGCCACCGAGATCCTCGCCGCCGTACTCGGCGCATCATCCAGGCCACGCACAAGCGCACTCATCCTGTGCGCAATGGTGCCGATCGCCGCGGCCGTCGGTGCGGCGATCGTTTCGGTGCGGGTCAAGGGAATGGGCAAGATCCTGTCACTCGGCTGCGGCACGCTGATCCTTGGCGCGCTTGTGACAGTGATGCTGATGTTCGTGATCGCCGCGTGAACGTCACCGAGTGGTCGTCGTGGTGACAACCGGCGGCGGAGGAGGCGCCGACGGTGCCTGATCATCCTCCCGGATCAGCAGCACGACGAATACACGCTGACCGACTCGGTCGGCGCCACGGCTGTCATGTCCTCGGCGGTACGGACCTTCCGCTCGGCAGCCGTCCTGTCGTAAGCGAGGTACCGCAACGCCGTGAGCATGTACGCCCGGAACGCCACGTCAGGTCCCCACCGTTGCTCAGCGTGTCGAGCACCTTCGCGAACGTCTCCGCGACCAGGTCGTCGGCCTAGATGGGCGAACGCTGTTCTGTCTGGCCCTGCTGGCTCACCGCCACTGGCGCATTCCGGTTTCCAGCATCGAACGGCTCGTCAAAGCGTGCTATCCGCGACTCGGCACACCCCGGCGGAAACGCGACGAGGAAGCGTCATGAGCGGGGCCGCAAGCCTCGTAGCGCGGTGTCCACCACCCGGTCGGCGTATTCGGGCGTGAGCGGGCCGGTGCGCTGCAGCCACCGATTGAGAATCGGCCCGAACAGCATGTCGACGGCCACGTCGAGATCAACATCCTCGGCCATTTGCCCGGCTCGCTGCGCGGCCCGCAGCCGATTCTTCTTCAACTCCCGCATCGGCCCGTCGAGCCGCTTCGCATAGTCCGCCGCCAGCGCGGGGTCGTGCACGATCTCGGTGTGCAAGGCGCGCATCGGCTGGTCGTAGCGCGGCTCGTTCAGTTCGGCGACGGTGGCGCGCAGAACCGTCTTCATATCGGCCGCCAGGTCTCCGGTGTCGGGCAAAGCCGCGTCCTGGCCGTCTTGTCCATCGCCGGCGAGGGTCAGGAAGGCGTCGAAGAGCAGCGAGCCTTTCGACGGCCACCAGCGGTAGATTGTCTGCTTGCCGACGCCGGCGGCCGCGGCGATGCCCTCGATCGTGAGTTTCGCGTATCCGACCTCGCCGACCAGGTCGAGGGCAGCGGCAAGGATGGCTCGCCTGGCGGTCTCGCTGCGGCGACTGGCGTCGGGGGTGACCTTCTGCGGCACGTGTCCGACTCTAACAAACGATGAGACGAGACGGTCCGTCTTGACAGCGGCCTTTACCGAGCTTAGAGTTCCCCGCATAACGAGACGGAACGGTTCGTCTCGCTAAGCGGAGGGAACTTCATGCGCACCTCGTCCCGAGTCTGGTTCATCACCGGTGCCAGCCGCGGCCTCGGCCGCGCCTTCACCGAGGCCGCGCTCTCGGCGGGCGACCGAGTTGTCGCCGCGGCACGTGACGTCTCACCACTCGACGACCTCGTCGGTGATCGCCTACTTGCGTTACGCCTCGACGTGACGGACCGCGCGGCGGTATTCGACGTGGTCGCCAAGGCAGTCCAGCACTTCGGCCGGCTCGACGTCGTCGTGAACAACGCCGGGGCATTGTTCGCCGGAATGGTGGAGGAATTCACCGAAACCGAAGCCCGCGCCCAACTGGAGGTCAACTTCTTCGGCGCACTCTGGGTCAGTCAAGCGGTACTGCCTCAGCTGCGAGCGCAGGGCAGCGGGCACGTCGTGCAGATCTCCAGCATCGGCGCGCTCGGCGGCTTCCCCAGCACCGGGCTCTACAGCGCGAGCAAATTCGCACTGGAAGGGATGAGCGAGGCACTGGCCGCCGAGGCCGCCCAGTTCGGCGTGAAGGTCACCATCGTCCAGCCCGGTGGTTATTGGACGGACCTGTACACGAGCAGTACCTCGACGACGCCGAACCCTGGCTATGACTCGCTGCGCGACGAGTTGGCGAAGCAGTGGGCGGAGGGATCTGTCGACAGCGAGCCGCGGTTGGCCGCCGAGGCGATGATGAAGCTGGTCGCCAGCGATGATCCGCCGCTGCGGTTGTTGCTCGGCAGCATGGTCTACGACGTCGCCTTCGACATTTCCAGGCGACGCATGGACACGTGGGCGGCTTGGGAAGAGGTGAGCCGGGCCGCAGAAAAGGCGGTTCCCGCACCGAAGTGACTCCGGCAGCGCTCATCCAGCGGAGACAAGACGCTGGTCGGAGGGACTGCCCGCGAAGCACACCCCTGTGCTGCTGCACCGAGACCTTCACACCAGGACAAACCACAGTCGCGGTCAGCCCCACAGCGACCACTATTGACAGGCCCCCGTCCCCACCCCAGGACATCCCCCACCACTCCCGGGCAGGGGGTCGGCAAAGTTGATCACCCGGTTCATAGGTCGGGCACGGCCTCGTTGATCATGTGATTGT
>JOAA01000005.1 GCA_000720375.1 Rhodococcus rhodnii
ACGGTCAGGCACGCGCCGGCAGCATCGACGCCGGCGCGGACGAACACTCGTCGTCCGGAGTCACCCGGGGTCCGTTGACCTCGACAGACGTCGGCCCAGAAGCGGTCTAAGGGTTCATCCTGGTATCAGCGAGAACGTCGGCGACCAGCTGGTCGTCGACGTTTTTGCTGGTCAAACCCTTCATCAGGATGGTCATCATGCGTTCGATCGCGGTCTCGCGCATCTCTTCGGGCAAATCGCGCATGGGGCCGTCGATGAGGAGCATGGAGAAGCCGTGCACCGAGCACCACGGGGTGAGTTCGGCCAGTGGGCGCTCCTCCGGGTTCAGGTGGCCGACCTCCACCAAGTTGTCCAAGCCCCGGACGAGCAACTGGAACGCCTCGTCGACTTTGGACAGTGCGTTTCCGTCCACCATGGACCCGCCTTGTTCGAAGGCTGTCCGGAACAACCCGGGTTCACTTGTGGCGAAACGGATGTAGCCACGGCCGATCGCGCACAACGTTCCCATCGCCTGGCGAACCGGGTCAGTGGTGGGCCGTAGCGCGTCTATCCGCTCCTGCATGGTCGCGGCCAAGCCGTCCAGTGCGTAGTCCTTGGCGGCTTGGAGCAACTGTTCGTGGTTCTCGAAGTGGCGGTATGCGGCGGTCGGCGTGACGCCAGCGGCTTTCGCGGCGGCCCGGACGGTCACAGCCTTAGGGCCGCCTTGCTCCGCCAGCTGTCCGGCGGCCTTGATCAACGCGTTGCGCAGATCGCCGTGGTGGTAGCCACGTTTCGCCTGGCCTGAGGATTCCATGGCGCCGATGTTGACAGCCGTACACATTTCATGGCAAGTTAACGGCTGCCAAGTTTACGGGTGTACACATTCTTTGAGGGGTGCTCATGTTCGGACGGATCGGCCGGTTCGTCACCGGTCACGCCAAGGCGATCCTGGTGGTCACCGTTTTTGTGCTCGCAGGTGCGGGGGCGTTCGGCTTCACCGCGTTCGGCAAGCTGGAGAGCCAGGGCTTCGACGACCCGGCGTCGGAGTCGACTCAGGCCGCCGAGCTGGTCAAAACCCATTTCGGCGGCACGGACAGCCTCGTTGTCCTGATCAAGGGGCCGGTCGACGATCCCGCGGTCCGGCAGGCCGGTGGCCAGCTGACCACCCAGCTGACCCAAGATCCGGATCTACGCGAGGTCGTCTCGTACTTCAACACCAACGCCCCACCGATGCGGTCGGATGACGGGCAGTACGCAATCGCCGTCGCGAAGGTGAATGACGGCGTCGAGGTCGAGAACCTACGCGAACGCTACGACGGTGTGCGGGGTCCGATCGACGTGACGCTCGGCGGTGCAGCCGCAGTCAGCACCGACATCACAAACCAGGTCGGCCAGGACCTGCTCGTCGCGGAGGCCATTGCGGTCCCGTTGATCCTGATCCTGCTTGTCATCGCGTTCGGCAGTGTTGTCGCTGCCCTGCTTCCCTTGGCAATCGGCGGCATCGCGATCCTCGGGACGTTCGCGGAGCTGGCCGTGCTCGGCTCGATCACCGACGTCTCGGTCTTCGCGATCAACCTGACCACCGCGTTGGGGATGGGTCTCGCGATCGACTACGCCCTGCTGATGGTCAGCCGGTTCCGTGAAGAGCTGGCGCGCGGCGCCAGCATCGACGACGCCACAACGAGAACAGTCCAGACGGCCGGGCGCACGATCTTCTTCAGTGGTCTTGCCGTGATGGCGGCACTGGCCGTGTTGCTGATCTTCCCGATGTACTTCCTGCGCTCGTTCGCCTACGCGGGCGTCGGCGTGGTCGCGATCGCGATGGTCGCCGCCATGTTCGTGCTACCGGCGCTGCTGAAGGTGCTGGGTTACCGGATCAACGCGGGCCGGGTGCTTCGGCGTACGCCCAGCGTCGAGTCGAAGTTCTGGGGCAAGGTCGCCGGCAGCACCATGCGCCGCCCGGCCCGTGCCGCCATTCCAGTCGTCATCGGGCTCGTGCTCGCCGCGATTCCGTTGCTGCACGTGCAGTTCGGGTCGCCCGACGATCGCGTACTGACCACATCGGCCGATACCAGGATCGTCGGCGACGCTTTGCGCGATCACTTTCCCAACGACGATTCCCGTGCCATCCGGGCGATCGCCACGACCCCGGTCGACGTCAACGCCTACACCCAGCAGCTGTCCGCGCTGCCCGGCGCCGCCAGGGTGACGGCCACGCCCGGCCAGAACGCCACGATGTTCTCGATCGTCCCGCTCTCCGACCCACGCTCGGCCGAGGCCGAAGAACTCGTGACCTCGATCCGGGCAAGTGGAATGGACCTCAAGGTCGGCGGCGACACAGCGGTCCTGATGGACACCCAGGACGCGATCGGCAGCAGGCTTCCGTTGGCGATCCTGCTGATCGCGCTGACCACGTTCGTCCTGCTGTTCCTGTTCACCGGCAGCATCCTGCAGCCGCTGCGCGCGTTGCTGTTCAACGTGCTCGGCCTGTCCGCCACGCTCGGCCTGATGGTCCTGGTGTTCCAGGACGGCTGGCTGTCCGGCTTCCTCGGCTTCACGCCGTTGCCGTTGGACACGAGCATGCTGGTGCTGCTGTTCTGCATCACCTTCGGACTGTCCATGGACTACGAAGTGTTCGTGCTGAGCCGGATCAAGGAACTCCGCGACCATGGCGTTTCGGCCCATGAAGCAGTGGTCACCGGACTTTCCAGGACAGGCAGGCTCGTCTCCACCGTCGCTGTGCTGCTCGCGGTGAGCCTGCTCGCCTTCGGTACCAGCGGGGTCAGCTTCATTCAACTGTTCGGCATCGGCAGCGGCCTGGCCATCCTGATCGACGCCACGCTGATCCGTGGCGTGCTCGTCCCGGCAGGCATGCGCCTGCTTGGCAAGGCCGCCTGGTGGTCGCCCGGCTTCCTGCGACGTGTGCACAAGCGCGTCGGCATCCAGGAAACCCTCGTGAGTGGTTTGTCCCATTCGAAGGTATAGCCACATTCCGAACTAACCACTCACGACAGACGCGAACCAGCCGGGCTGGGCAACGTGTCGTGAGTGGTTAGTTCTCTACCGGGACAAACCACTCACGAGGGGGCGAAGGCGCCCGCGAAGAGCAACACACCGATCAACGTAAGCACGAACAACAGCGCGAACAGGTAGTGGCGAACGCGTGGTTTGCCTGGCAGCCAACGCAACCCGACCGCCGAGACGACCAGAACCGTGACACCGATCGGAAGCAGCGCCCGCCACGCGGCATCGAACGAGTTCAACGGCAGGAACGTATCCGCGCCGTACAACGAGATGATCAGCGCGGGCAGACCCAGTCCGGCCGCGGCGACTGCGGCGAGCAGGTTGAAGCGTTCCTGGGCTTCGGAGTCCGCGGCGACCGCGAACGCCGAGATCCCGGTGAGCAACGAATGCAGCCTGGCGATCTCCTCTGCCAACTGCTCGTCCAACGCCGCGCAGTGCTTCAACGCGTTGCGGTACTGCCGTACCCACTCGGCTTCGCCGGGCTCCGGCGGGAGTTCGTCGCGCACCCGGTGGTAGGTCTCGTCATCCCACATCCAGATCCACAGCCCGTCGCGGATCGCCTTCTGCGCCTGATCACGGGCGCGTCCCAAGGCCGTCGACAACTCGATGGTGTCGGCGAGCAGCGGCCGGAGCGATCCGCGCCTGCGTTTGGTGAGCAACTGCGCGATCTCACGTTCGAGCTCGTAACGCAGACTGCGCAACCGAAGCACTTCGTTGCGGGACGACTCAGCCAGTGCCTTCGTCAGCGTGACCGCCTGGGCGACCGCGTCGCCTTCCATGGGGTACGCAGAGGGCAACGGCAGCCCGGAGATCCGTTCGAGTTCGGCCTCACCGGGCACGGCAGCATCCTCTGACCAGCCCTTTTCCTCAGCGCGGGCGGTCTGACGGATGAGCGTCAGCTCGACTCCGCCGTCCGGTTTGGCGATCACGCGCCCCTGCCCGACGATCAGCCGGCGCTTGCCCGGCTCCCCCGATAATCGCAGGTACGGGACAGCGAGGAACGCCTTGGCCGCTGTGGCGCTGAATGCTTCCTGCTCGCCGCCGTCATACCCGCCATCACTGGCGCCGTTGACGACGGTTGCCACAACGGTCCGCGAATCCATTACTCAAGCATATGGCTTAGCGCGACAGCGGATGAGCGGTTTGGAACGCAAGTCTCACGTCAGCATCCACCACCAACCGGTCGAGGACGTCGTCAAGAACCATGAACTCGCCAGCAATCGTCGGACCACAAGGGTTCTGCAGATCCGGGCCACGCTTGGCCTTCCGCACCTTGTCGGCGAGGCTGACCATGAGACGCAAATCCCCGGTTTGTTCCCTGACGCGTGTGCCCCCGGCGGACCTCGCGAGGCACCCATCCCCAACCCAGGACATCCCCCGCCACTCCCGGGGGGACGGCCCCTGGCCAGTCTATCGGGGATATGGGCTGGTCAAAGGGGTTACTGGCCGGTTGTGGACAACTTGATTCGCGGGTGGCACCTTCGCTTCCACCAGTCGGCCCCGCCATGCCCTGGGCCACAAGCAGATGCGCCGCCAGGCGGGGCGGCGCATCCACGGTTTCCAACAGAGCCACAACCTCTTGAGGCAAGGGTTTGAATGTGGTCAGTTTGGCCACGAGGTTGATGTCGGCCAACGGATCCTCCCGGCCTCCACCAAGCTCACGTTTCCATTCTGCACAAGGACTTGCTCAAGCATATGGCTTAGCGCGACAGCGGATGAGCGGTTTGGAACGCAAGTCTCACGTCAGCATCCACCACCAACCAGTCGAGGACGTCGTCAAGAACCATGAACGCTTCCCACGGCTCACCGGGCAACCGGTGAACCACAAGGTTCTCCAGATCCGGGACGCGCTTGCCCTTCCACACCTTGTCGGCGAGGCTGACGACGAGGTCCTCGAACTCGATGCCCGGGTCGTTCCAGGAGGCATGTGTCCTGGCGAACCGGGCAAGGCGCTCGGGAATACCGTGTTCCAGCAGGAGCTCGTGACCGGCAGGCTCATGCTGTGAACCAGGACCGGAAAGTTCGGCGGGAAAACGGACTTTGCCGATGTCGTGGGTGGCAGCGCCGAACAGCACCGCCGCCCGGTCGATCTCAAGCCCGCGCTCTTCGATCCAGTCCACGAGCTGACATGCCACGTCGTGCACCACAAGCAGATGCGCCGCCAGGCGGGGCGGCGCATCCACGGTTTCCAACAGAGCCACAACCTCTTGAGGCAAGGGTCTGAACGCGGTCACCCAGCCACTTTAGCCGCGAGGTTGATGGCGATGTCGGCCAACTGATCCTCCTGGCCGCCGACAAGTTTGCGTTTTCCGGCCTGCACAAGGATTTCCGCGCCCGATACACCGTAGCGCTCGGCCTGCCGGTACGCGTGCTTGAGGAAGCTCGAGTAGACGCCCGCGTAACCCATCAGCAGGGCCATCCGGTCGAGTTTGCACTCGTCGGGCATCGCGGGCAGGACCACGTCCTCGGCCGCGTCCACGATCTTGAAGAAGTCGATGCCCGTCTCGATCCCAAGCTTGTCACACACGCCTACGAGCGCCTCGGTCGCCGTATTCCCTGCGCCCGCACCGAATCGACGGGCGCTGCCGTCGATCTGCTGGGCACCGGCGCGGATGGCGGCGATGGAGTTGGCGACCGACAGGCCGAGGTTCTCGTGGCCGTGGAAGCCGATCGTGGCGTCGGATCCCAGCTCGGCGATCAACGCCGACACCCGGTCGCTGACCTCTTCGAGTACCAACGCACCCGCCGAATCCACGACATAGACGCACTGGCAGCCCGCGTCCGCCATGATCCGGCCCTGCGCGGCGATCACCTCAGGCGGCTGGGAATGGGCCATCATCAGGAAGCCCACTGTTTCCAGGCCACGCTCTCGCGCCAGACCGAAGTGCTGCACCGCGATGTCTGCTTCGGTGCAGTGGGTTGCGATCCGGCAGATGGACGCACCATTGTCCTGTGCCACCAGGATGTCGTCCTTCACGCCGACACCCGGCAGCATCAGGAACGCGATCTTGGCGCGCTTGGCCGTCGAGACCGCCACGGAAATGAGCTCTTGTTCCGGGGTCTTGCTGAAACCATACGTAAAGGACGAGCCGCCGAGGCCGTCGCCGTGGGTCACTTCGATGACCGGGACGCCCGCGTCGTCCAATGCGGCCACAATGGACCGCACTTCGTCCGAAGTGAACTGGTGACGCTTATGGTGCGAGCCGTCCCGCAGCGACGTGTCCGTGATCCTGATCATTGGCAATCCTTTCGCCGACCCGTACGGCGGCAGCGGTCATGATGTCCAGGTTTCCCGCATACGGCGGCAGGAAGTCCCCTGCCCCTTCGACTTCGATGAACACCGTCACCCTGGCCGGGGCCACGCCTTCGGCCGGGTCGAACTGCGGCTCGTTCAGCAACCGGTAGCCGGGTACGTACGACGACACCTCGTCGACCATGGCCGAGACGGACGCGGCGATCGCGGAATGATCGGCATCCGACGGGATCGCGCAGATGATGGTGTCGCGCATGATCATCGGTGGGTCGGCCGGGTTCAGCACGATGATGGCCTTGCCCCGCTCGGCGCCGCCCATCACCTCGATGCCCCGGCTCGTGGTCCGGGTGAACTCGTCGATGTTGGCCCGCGTCCCCGGTCCCGCCGACACCGAAGCGACCGACGCCACGATCTCCGCATAGGACACCGGAACGACACGGGAAACCGCTGCCACGATAGGGATCGTGGCCTGACCGCCGCAGGTGATCAGGTTGACGTTCGACGCACCCAGGTGTTCGTCGAGATTCACCGGCGGCACGACGTAAGGGCCGATCGCCGCCGGAGTCAGGTCGATCGCCCGGATCCCGGCTTCCTCGTACCGCGGCGCGTTCGCCCGATGGACGTACGCCGAGGTCGCCTCGAACACCAGCTGCGGCGGATTCGCAGTGGACAGCAACGTGTCCACACCGTCCGATGTGGTCTCCAGACCTAGCGAAGCCGCTCGTTTGAGGCCTTCGCTCGATGGGTCGATGCCGACCATCCACACCGGATCGATCACGGAACTGCGCTGCAGCTTGTACAACAGGTCGGTCCCGATGTTGCCGGAACCGACGATCGCCGCCGGAACACCCATCAGCCACTCCCGAACGTCAACGAGACATCACCAAGACCGGAGAACTCGGCCCGGAACGTGTCGCCCGGCCGCGCGTCGATCGCCCGCGTACACGATCCGGGCAGCACGATGTGCCCGGCCTGCAACCGGACCCCGAAACAGGCCACCTTGCCTGCCAACCAGGCCACCGCGGTCGCCGGATTGCCAAGCACCGCGTCGGATCTTCCCTTGGCCACTTCCGATCCGTTGCGCCACAAGACCGCGTCAATGTCGCGGACATCCACATCGGACGGCCGGACGCGCGCGGCACCCAGCACGAACCCCGCTGAGGAGGCGTTGTCGGCGATGGTGTCCGGCAGCTTGATGTTCCAGTCGACGATCCGGCTGTCGATCAACTCGATCGCCGGGGCCAGAAACGACGTCGCGGCAAGGACATCCTCTTCCGTGCAGCCCTCGCCGGGCAGGTCGGCACCGAGGATGAACCCGACTTCGACCTCGACCCGGGGATAGCAGTACTTCCCCGCGTCCACCGGCACGTTCTCGGCCAGGGCCATGTCGTCGAGCAGGTGGCCGTAGTCCGGTTCGTTCACGCCCATCATCTGCTGCATCGCCTCGGACGACAGGCCGACTTTGTGGCCGAGCACCGGACGGGCCCGGCGCCGGATGTTGTGCAGCTGGATCTCGTACGAATCCACCGCGTCGATCCCGGGATAGTCCTGGATCAGCGGTGCGATCGGCGACCGGTCACGCTCGGCCGCGTACAGCCGGTCCGCCGCATCGATGCGTTGGTCAGCCGTGAGCACTTGTCCTCCTCACACTCGCGCTGATGCCCGCTCTCCGACCAGAGAACACGCAGTCGGCCAGCGACAACCCGCTGACGTAGGAGTTCGAGCAGATCCCGACGGCAGTGCGGCCGGCCGCGTACAGGCCGTCGACCACGGTGCCGTCGTCCCGGCGGACCGCGCCGGTCTGCTCGTCGACCACAAGCCCGCCGAGCGTGAGCATCGGGCACGGGTAGCCCAGGCTCGGCTTGATCGAGATGTCCACCAGCGAGTACGGCGGCGCGTCCAGCACCCGCACGAACTCCGCTGGTTTGCCTGCCGGATCGGGCTTTCCGGAGATCACCGCGACGTTGTGCGCCTCGACGGTCGCGACCAGACCGTCCGGATCGATGCCCGCCTTGCGCGCCACTTCCTCCACTGTGGACCCACTGACCCGCTCCCGGCCAAGCAGGAACCGGGTTTGCAAGCGATGAAACCACACGGCCTGCGAGCGCAACTGCTTGCGCACGTCGGCGACAAGCGCGCTGTCCACGAACAACCAGCCGCGAGCGCCGTGCTTCGTGACCATGTCATGCCCCAAGGCCGCGCCATACCGGGACTCGTCACCGATCCGATGTCCATCGGAGGAAACTGCGAGGCTGCCGAGGAACGCACTGGGCGGGCTGATGAACCGCCAGGCCGACACCCGATCCAGGTACGCGGTCGCGCCACCGACTTCGCAGCCCATCAGGATCCCGGCGCCGTCGTCGGCCGCTGTGCCCAAGGCCAGGCCCTTGCGGTAGTCCGGGGCGTGCTCGCGCATCATCTCCCGGTTCGCCACGAACCCGCCGGCAGCCAGGATCACACCGTTGCGAGCCTGCACACGCAACGACTTTCCATAACGCCGTTCCAGGTTCTTGACCCGCCGGTTCAGGGCCTTACGCAGGAACGGCACGTACAGGCCAGGCTTGGCCGCGTACTTCGCGTACACCCGGTGTCTGCGCGCGGCCCAACCACTGAGCACCGAGCACTCGACACCCACCACTCGGTCGTTTTCGCTGATCAGGCGTTGCGCAAAGGTTTGCGTCCGGACCCGTGCCCCGGCGCGGGCCGTCTCGGCCAGCCGAGCGAAGAAGACCTTGCCCGACGTCCCCTTGCCCTTGGTCCGGTGCCCCCGGGCGGCGGGCGGTGCGGCATCACGGAATCCGCCCGCGGCCTCACTGCCCGAGTAGTAGAGGTAGTGCTTGTTGCTCGGATACGAGGTCTTGTACGGGCACAAGCTCGCGTCGAACGGCACGCCCTGCTTCTCCAGCCAGGCGATCATGTCCACGCTGGAGTCGACGAACTTGCGCAGCGTCTCCTCGGACACCACGTCCCCGACTTCCATCCGCAGGTAGCGCAGCATCGCGTCCGGAGTGTCCGTAATGCCCGCCGTGGCCTGATACGGCGTGCCGCCGCCCGCGTAGACCACCCCGCCGGACATCGCCGTCGCGCCGCCACCGGAGAACCGATCCAGAATCAGCACATCGGCCCCCGCGGAGGCCGCCTCGATGGCCGCGCAAGCGCCCGCGGCGCCAAAGCCGACGACCACGACGTCGGCCGTGTCGTCCCACTCATGTGAAACACGTTTCTGCACTGTCAGCCCGCCTGTCCAACCGTGCTTAGCCAGCAGCTCGTAGGCCCAAATCTAGAGACACCATAGCGCTTGCAGCGACCAAGACTATAACCTGTTCTAGTATTGGCCACGGGCCCGCAGACCAGATGGGGTGCTGATGACGGAGCCAGCCGAGTTCGACCTCGTTGTCGTAGGCAGCGGAGCGGCCGGGATGACCGCCGCGCTCGCCGCCGCCCACAACGGGCTGAGCGCTGTGGTGCTGGAGAAGGCGCCGACGTACGGCGGCTCGACGGCACGCTCCGGCGGGGGCGTCTGGGTGCCCAACAACAGGGTGATCCTGCGCTCCGGCGTACCCGACACTCCCGAGGCGGCCAGCGCCTACCTCGACCACATTGTCGGTGATGTGGTGCCGGCCGAGCTGAGGAAAACCGTACTGGACCACGGCCCGGAGATGCTCGACTTCGTGGTTGCCAACACCCCGCTGGAGTTCACGTGGGTGAAGGGCTACTCCGACTACTACCCGGAGGCTCCCGGCGGCATGCCCTGCGGCCGGTCGATCGAGCCCAAGCCGATGCCCGCCAGCCTGATCGGGTCCCACCTGGACACGCTGAACAGGCCTTATCTGGCCTCACCGATGGATGTCGCGGTCACTCAGGCCGACTACCGCTGGCTGAACCTGGTCCGCAGGCATCCGCGCGGTGTGCTGCGCGCGCTTCGCGTTGGCGGCCGTGGTTTCCTGGCCAGGGTGCGCAACCGCAGGCAACTGGCGATGGGCCAAGCGCTTGCTGGCGGCATGCGGGCCGGGCTGGCCAAGGCAGGCGTTCCGGTGTGGCTGGAAACCGCGTTGGTCGACCTGGAGACACAGGGCGACCGGGTCACGGGCGTGCGAGTCACCCGGGACGGCAAGGAATTCGTCGTGTCGGCTCGCTACGGCGTGCTGCTGGCGTCGGGCGGCTTCGAGCGCAACGAAGAGCTGCGCAAGAAGTACCAGCGTGAGCCGATCGGAACACAATGGACGGTCGGTGCCCACGAGAACACCGGTGACGGCATCGAAGCCGGGCTGCGACTCGGCGCGGCCGTCGACCTGATGGACGACGCATGGTGGGGTCCATCCATTGTGCTCAGCGGCGGCCCCTACTTCTGTTTGGCTGAACGGACTCTGCCCGGCTGCATCATGGTCAACGCGGAAGGCAAGCGCTTTGTCAACGAAGCCGCGCCCTACGTGGACGCTGTGCACGCGATGTACGGCGAAGGCGACGGCCCCGCCAAGAACTTCCCGACCTGGCTGATCGCCGACCAGCGCTACCGCAACAGGTACATGTTCGCCGGGCTGTATCCGGGTCAGCCGTTCCCAGGGCGCTGGTACAAGGCAGGCGCGGTCGTCAAGGCGTCGACGTTGCCGGAACTCGCCACGCAGATCGACGTGTCCCCCGAAGGCCTTACCGAGACTGTCGAGAAGTTCAACGGGTTCGCGAAGTCCGGGAAGGACGAGGACTTCCGTCGTGGCGAGTCCGCTTACGACAAGTACTACGGGGATCCACGCAACCGCCCCAATCCTTGCCTTGCGCCGCTGCAGGTCGCGCCGTTCTACGCGGTCCGCATCGTTCCGGGAGACCTGGGCACCAAGGGAGGGCTGCGAACCGATACGGCGGCACGGGTCCTCAGGGAAGACGGTTCGGTCATCGAAGGCCTTTACGCGGCCGGGAACGCCAGTGCGGCCGTGATGGGTCGCACCTACGCGGGACCTGGTGCGACAATTGGCCCAGCGATGACGTTTGGTTACTTGGCCGCGCTCAACATGGCTGCGCTAGCGAAGGGAAGCAAGCAGTGACTCGCGACGAGATCCGGACCATCGACGTCGGCACCCCGCCGACCAGGTTCGCCCGAGGCTGGCACTGCATCGGTCTTGCCAAGAACTTCAAGGACGGCAAGCCGCACGCGATCGAGGCCTTCGGCACGAAACTCGTGGTGTTCCAAGGCCAGGACGGCAAGCTCAACGTGCTCGACGCGTACTGCAGGCACATGGGCGGCGACCTGAGCCAAGGCACCGTCAAGGGCGACAACATCGCTTGCCCGTTCCACGACTGGCGATGGTCCGGCAGCGGCAAGTGCGTCGAAATCCCTTACGCCAAGAGGGTTCCGCTCCGGGCCCGGACCAGGGCGTGGACCACGCTGGAACAGAACGGCCAGCTGCTGATCTGGCACGATCCGCAGGGCAACCCGCCGCCGGAGAACGTGGCGATCCCGCGGGTCGCGGGTGCGTACGAAGAGGGCTGGAGCAACTGGACCTGGGACACCATCCGGATCGAGGGCTCGAACTGCCGCGAGATCATCGACAACATGGTCGACATGGCCCACTTCTACTACATCCACTTCGCGTTCCCGACCTACTTCAAGAACATCTTCGAGGGCCACATCGCCACCCAGTACCTCAACTCGCGCGGCCGTCCGGACGTGACCGCGACCGGTAGCAAGAACACCGGGAACTACGCCGGTGAGGACAACCTGCTGCGCTCGGAGGCTTCGTACTACGGCCCGTCGTACATGATCAACTACCTGTGGAACGACTACAAGGGCATCGAAGTCGAGACGGTCCTGATCAACTGCCACTACCCGATCACGCACAACTCGTTCATGCTGCAGTACGGCCTGATCGTGAAGAAGCTGCCCGGCCTTGACGACGAGATGGCCGACAAGGTGGCGGGCAAGTTCGCCAAGAGCTTCAAGGTCGGCTTCCTGCAGGACGTGGAGATCTGGAAGAACAAGACCCGGATCGACAACCCGCTGCTGTGCGAGGAGGACGGCCCGGTCTACCAGCTGCGCCGGTGGTACGAGCAGTTCTATGTGGACGTCGAAGAGGTCTCCGACGACATGACAAGGCGCTTCGAGTTCGAAGTGGACACGACAAAGGCGAACGAGGCCTGGGAGCGGGAAGTCGCGGAGAACCTGGCGCGCCGCAAGGAAGCCGGTGTGTGATGTGGGCCAAGGCTCCTGTCAGCGGTAATGTCTCCGCCGTGTCCGCGCGGACGGCGGCCGACCGGCGAGGATTTCTCGTCGACGGGCTGCGGCCGGTGGAGTGCACCGCGTGCGGGACTTGTGTGCTTGTGAAGAAGAGCAGCCAGCACCACACGAGCATCCAGTGGCAGACCTCGACCGACAACTGCGCGGAGTACGCCGCCCAGAACAAGCCCGCCGCCCTGATGGACACGTGTTCCAAGCTGCGGGCGAGCATCGAGTCACTCGTCTCCGAAGGTCTGCTCGAGGTCCCCGATGGCTGAGTACCAGCAGGTCAAGGTCGCCGAGGTGATCCAGGAGACGGCCGACGCGGTGTCGATCGTGTTCGATGCCAAGATGGACTACCGGCCAGGCCAGTTCCTGACTCTCCGCTGCGGCCCAGTGGCCAGATGCTACTCGCTGTCCAGTTCCCCACACGTCGACGACCGTCCACAAGTGACGGTCAAGCGGATACCGGACGGTTACGGATCGGCGTGGGTGTCCGACAACGTCCGCGCGGGCACGGTTCTGGACATCATGCCGCCCGCGGGGATCTTCTCGCCGAGCTCGTTGGACGACAATCTGCTGCTGTTCGCGGGCGGCAGCGGGATCACCCCGGTGATCTCCATCATCAAGTCCGCCCTGACCCAGGGTAGCGGCAGAGTCGTTCTGCTGTACGCCAACCGGGACGAGTCGTCGGTGATCTTCGCTTCGCAGCTGCGCGAGCTCGCCGACCAGTACCCTGACCGGTTCATGGTGATCCACTGGCTGGAGTCCTTGCAGGGACTGCCGACGCCACGACATCTCACCGCGTTGAAGCCGTTCACCGGGTTCCAGTCGTTCCTGTGTGGACCGACGCCGTTCATGGACGTGGTCTCGCAGTTCCTGAAGTCGGTGGGTGTGCCGCGCGACCGGATCCACGTCGAACGGTTCATCTCCTTGTCCGGCAACCCGTTCGAGGAGACCGTCGAAGAGCCCGCCGAAGGCGACGAGGCAACGGTCGAGGTGGACCTGGACGGCGAGCAGTTCACCTTCCCGTGGCCGCGCAACAAGAAGCTGCTGGACCTGCTGTTGGAGAAGGGGGTCCAGGCGCCATACTCGTGCCGGGAAGGCGCGTGCAGTGCGTGCGCGTGCCGGATCGAGCAGGGTGAAGTGAAGATGCTGCAGAACGAGATCCTCGACCAGGAGGACATCGACGACGGGATTGTGCTGGCCTGCCAGTCACTGCCGGTCACCGACACGGTCAAGATCACGTACACCTGAGGAGTTCCATGCCTATCGACCCGTCGGTCGCTGTCGGTGCGTCGCTCGGTGAGGCCACGTTCTCGTGGACGCCGTCCGACGTGCTGCTGTACCACCTGGCGCTGGGCGCGGGTGCGGACCCGATGTCCGAAGTGGAACTGCGGTACGCGACCGAATCGGATCTCCAGGTCCTGCCGACGTTCGGGGTCGTCGCACCGAACTTCAAACAGACCAAACCACCCGCGGTGTCGTGGCCAGGCGTCGAGATCGACTTGGCCAAGGTGTTGCACGGCCAGCAAGAGATCACCGTGCACCGGCCGCTGCCCACGGAAGCGACCGCGACCATCACCACCCGGATCACCGATGTGTTCGACAAAGGCAAAGCCGCGGTGATCGTGCAAGAGGCAACGGCTGTCGACTCGGCTGGGGAACCGTTGTACACCACCAGGTCGAGCATTTTCGCGCGTGGTGAAGGCGGTTTCGGCGGCTCCCGTGGCCCGTCGACATCGGTCGAGATGCCGGACCGGACGCCGGATTTCGTACTGGAAACACCGACGCTCCCCCAGCAGGCGTTGCTCTATCGCTTGTGCGGTGACCGCAATCCCCTGCACTCCGACCCGCGGTTCGCGGCCGCGGCCGGATTCCCGAAGCCGATCCTGCATGGCTTGTGCACGTACGGAATCGTGTGCAAAGCCGTGATCGATGGCGTACTGGGCGGCGAAGTCGGCCAGGTGTCCGGGTTCGCCACCCGGTTCGCCGGCGTCGTCTATCCCGGTGAGACGCTACGCAGCCAGGTCTGGCAGGAGGACAAGCGCTTGCTCGTGACGTGTTCGGTGGACGATCGGCCGGTGCTCACCGACACCGTGCTCACCCTATGTTGATCGCCGGCTTCTTGGCCGGGTCCAACCACCGCATCACCGCGTCGAGGTCATTCGACGCGACGGACACGCACCCCGCAGTCGGCCTGCCGTTGCTGACGTGCAGGAAGAATGCGGATCCGGCACCGGGTGTGACCGGGTTGCGGTTGTAGTCGATCACAACCGCGTGGTTGTACACGGCTCCAGCCGCGATCAACCGCTCGCCCGCGCGTTCGTTGAACGGACACTGCCCCGGCATGCACCGGAAACGCTTGTTGTACTCCGGTGAATTGACGTCGCTGACCCACCAGTCCTGCTCGTCCACCTTGAAGTACGGCAACCGGGTGCCGTTGTTCTCCGCGATACCGAACGCCTCGGTCAACCCGAAAACACCGATCGGCGTGCGGGAAAGCCCTTCCTTGGCCTCGCCGATCCCCTCGGCGCCGACGAACGCGCTGACCGGGCCGATGTCCCGGTGCCACTTTCCGTTCGTGCGTGACCACGCACTCAACTTCGCCGCGGCTGCGGACGGGTCCGGCACGGACACCGTGACCATCTGTTCGATTGTGCCGTTGTGCGGCAGCACGATCCCGCGCGATTTGCGCTGCCCGCTGGGGGCGACCGCGGCGATCAGCGCCAACTCGTGTTCGTCCACTACCTGCTCATCTGTTGTCCCGGCCGTCGGCGCGAGGGCTGGAAAAGCAGCCCCGCCAAGCAAGGCTAAAACGAACACCAGTGGAATGGCGATGCGACGCACCGCGTCAGCCTAGTGGATCGCCTTACCCGGTGACTACGAGTCCGCTGGTAGGGACGCCGGTACCGGCAGTGACGAGCACCGGCCCGCCTACCTGGTTGCAGGACGAGCCACGGATCTGGCGTACGGCTTCGGCTATTCCGTTCATTCCGTGGATGTACGCCTCACCGAGCTGGCCACCGTGTGTGTTGATCGGCAACCGGCCGCCCATTTCGATGGCACCGTCAGTGATGAACTCGCGTGCCTCGCCGGGGCCGCAGAAACCCAGTTCCTCCAGTTGAACGAGTACGAACGGAGTGAAGTGGTCGTACAACACGGCGACCGCGATGTCATCCGGCCGCAGCCCGGACTGCGCCCACAGCTGGTCACCGACCACACGCATCTCGGGCAGGCCGAGCAGATCGTCCCGGTAGTACGACGTCATCACGAACTGGTCCGAACCACTACCCTGCGCTGCCGCGGCGATCACCGCGGGTCGATGCGGCAAGTCACGAGCACGTTCGACACTCGTCACAACCAACGCCACGCCGCCGTCGCTTTCCTGGCAACAGTCGAGAAGGTGCAGCGGCTCGACGACCCAGCGGGAAGCCTGGTGATCTTCCAACGTGATCGGCTTGCCGTAGAACCACGCGTTCGGGTTGACCGCCGCGTGTTTGCGGTCGGCCACCGCGACCCGGCCGAAATCCTCCGAGGTCGCACCGTAAACGTGCTGGTAGCGCCGGGCGAACATGGCAACGTCCGCGGCCGGTGTGCCCAGCCCCATGGGGTACGACCAGGACGCGTCGATCCCGTTGGATGTCGGGGCGGTCGCGGCCGCGGTGGAGACCCGGCCGAAGCGATACCCGGAGCGTTCGTTGAACGCGCGGTAGCAGACAACGACTTCGGCGACTCCGGTCGCCACGGCCATCGCCGCCTGCTGAACGGTCGCGCAGGCCGCGCCGCCGCCGAAGTTGATCCGGCTGAAGAAGCTCAGCCGCGGGATGCCGAGTTCCCTGGCGACCGCGATCTCCGAGTTCGTGTCCATCGTGAACGTGACCAGACCGTCCACATCGGAGGGTGTGAGGCCTGCGTCGGCGAGTGCGGCCTTGACCGCTTCGACCGCGAGCCGCAGCTCGGTCCGGCCGGACTTCTTGGAGAACTCCGTTGCGCCGATACCGGCGATCGCCGCTTGTCCTGACAGGGTTTTCATGGTGTCGTCACCCGAACGGTTCCGGTTACGTGGTCACCGAGCGAGCATTTGCCCACCACGTCGACCACGGTGTCTTTGCCATCCGGCTTCGCCGTGCCCGAGAAGACCAATGTGTCGCCCGCGTAGCACGGCACACCGAGCCGGATGGAGATGTTGCGCACCAGGACATCCGGGCCGGCCCAGTCCGTGACGAACCGCTGCACCAGGCCTGTCGTGGTGAGGATGTTGAGGAAGATGTCCTTCGACCCGCGGGCGATGGCCGCGTCCTTGTCGTGGTGCACGTCCTGGAAGTCACGGGTCGCCAGCGCGGTGCTGACCACGAACGTGGTCGTCGTGTCGATCCTCAGTTCCGGCAGTTCGGTCATGGCCGCGCCCGCCAGACCGGGAGGGTGAGGTCACCGTCCACACGGGACCAGTCGACCACGACCGGCTGGCCGATCCGGACCTCGTCGGCCGGGACGTCGAGCAACTCGCCCAGCATGCGTACGCCTTCCTCGAGTTCGACCAGTGCGATGACGATGGGCAACCGCTTGCCCGGCACCGGCGGGTGGTGGTGCACCACGTAACTGAAGATCGATCCACGGCCGGAAGCGAGCACGTAATCCGGCGTCCCGCTGCCGCACCGCGGGCAGAACGGCCCCGGCGGATGCCGTAGCTGCTGGCAGTCAGGACAACGCTGGATCCGCAGTTCCCGCTTGCTGGTACCTTCCCAGAAGAATTCGGTGTCTTGGTTGACCAACGGCCGGATCACCGAGCCAGCGGTCTGCTCGGGCGGCTTGAACTTCAGCACCCGGAACATCATCTCGGCGACCGGTTCGTCGTCCACGTACCAGGTGCTGAGCGTGGTCACGAACCAGCCCTCGCCGAGCGCTGTCCGTTTTGGACCCACCACATCGGACAGCTTCGTGGTCACTGCGAGCTGTTCGCCCGGCCGGAGATAACGGTGATACGTCTGCTCGCAGTTGGTTGCCACAACGGACGTGTATCCGGCGTCGTCGAGCACTTTGGACATCGCACCTAGCGGGTCGTCCGGGTCGCGGACCCCGGTAAGGCCGTACATCGTCCAGACCTGGACCATCGCGGGCGGGGCGAACTTCGGGTACGCCGGGTTGCGGTCGCCCATCGCCTCGGTCCAGTTGTTGATCATCGGCTCGTTGACCGGATCCCTGGCCAGCCTCGGCTTGCTCTCGCCCAGTGCCCTGAGCCGTTGCGCCTCAACCTCAATCGAATTCATCTGTGTCGACGTCATCTGGGCACCCTCGGCAGTTTGAGCCCGGCAGAGGCGATCAGCTCGCGCTGGATCTCGTTCACGCCACCGCCGAACGTCAGGACCAGATTGCGTTTCGCCTGGACGTCAAGCCATCTCACCAGGTCGGCGGTCTCCAGATCGGCTGGATCGCCGTAACGGCCGACGATCTCCTCCATCAGTCGGCCGATTCGCTGCGTGCGATCGGAGGAGAAGATCTTGGTGGCCGACGCGTCCGCCACATCCAGCTCGGACGACGCGACCTGGCCGTTGAGCAGCTCGTTGACCTCGATCACGGCCATCGTCTCGGCCAGCGCGCGCCGGACGTCGGCTTTGCCGAGGAGGTCTCGTTTCGCGGCCCAGTCGTGCACACGGTCGTACAGCCCGGCCAAGCGACCGGCCGGGCCGAGCATGATCCGTTCGTGGTTGAGCTGGGTGGTGATCAGCCGCCATCCGCCGTTCTCCTCGCCGACCAGCATGTCGGCCGGGACACGCACATCGCTGTAGTACGTGGCGTTCACGTGATGGGCGCCGTCGCAGGTGATGATCGGTGTCCAGGAATATCCCGGGGATTTCGTGTCCAGGATCAGGATCGAGATCCCCTTGTGCCGTGGCGCCTCGGGATTGGTCCGGCACGCCAGCCAGATGTAGTCGGCGTCGTGCGCGCCGGTCGTGAAGATCTTCTGGCCGTTGACCACGTACTCGTCGCCGTCGCGGACCGCCGTGGTGCGCAGCGACGCGAGGTCGGTGCCGGACTCCGGCTCGGTGTAGCCGATCGCGAAATGTACTTCCCCGGCCTCGATTTTCGGCAAGAAGTAGTCTTTCTGGGCTTGCGAGCCGAAGGTTTTCAATGTCGGGCCGACAGTTTGCAGTGTCACGTAAGGCAAGGGGATGTCGGCACGGGAGGCCTCGTTGACGAAGATCTGCCGCTCCACATCCGTGGTGTCACGCAACCAGCCATCGGATCCCATCCGCCGCACCAGGTCGCGGTAGACCGTGCCATGCCGATCGGTGAGCATCTCAAGCCGTTGCTCGGGCGTCAGCAGGTTTGCGAAGTACGTGCGCAGTGTCTTGCGCAGCGCGTGCTGTTCTTCGGTCAGGTCTACGAACACCGCGCCCCCAACTGATCAAGCCTTTGCTCGGCGCCGCCGACGAACCGGACGAGGTCCTTGCCCAGCGAGTAGTAGCGGTGCATCGGATACGTGATGTCGACGCCGATTCCGCCGTGCAGGTGGTGACACGTGTGCATGGCCTTCGGCAGTTCCTCGGCCAACCAGTAGGCCGCGACGTCGATCGCTTTCCCGGCGTCGAGGTTCGTGTGCCGGCGCCAGATCGCTGACCAGGCCGCCAGATGCAGTGTCCGCGCGGCCACGTAGACGTCGGCGATCTGCTGCGAGACGGCTTGGAACGTCGCCAACGGCTTGCCGAACTGTTCCCGGGTCCTGATGTGCTCGGACGTCAGCTCAAGCGCTCCGGCGAGCAACCCGTCCCCAGTCGCGGCTGCGCCGACGCAAGCAAACGCCTGCAAGGTGGCGGCTTCACCGAGCCGTTCACCCGTTGTGCCGTCCAGGTGAATGGAATACTCGGGCGTCCCACTCGAACTGTACGTCCGGGTCATCGTCACGTCGGCGGGATCGACGACGTACACATCTTCCCCAGCGGCAACGAGTATGTGCGTCGCGTCCTCGGCGTACAGCACGTGCGCCTTGGTGCCGGTCAAGCGGCCTTCGGATGCATCGACTTGGCCGTCGAGCGCTGCGGTGATGATTCCAGGCTCAGTGAGCAGGCGATCCTGTTGTTCGGTTGTTCCCATGTGGACGATCGGCAGCACGCCCAGCGCCAATGTGGCCATGGCCGGAGTGGCTACCCCGGCACGGCCTGCTTCTTTGAGAACGACACAGGTTTCGATCACGCCAAGGCCGTCGCCGCCAAGGCGTTCCGGGATGGACAACGTCAGCAGCCCGGCTTGCCCCAGCGCTTTCCAGGCCTGGTCGGGGTCGCGGCGCAGCACGGCCGCGGTCAGGTCGGCGATTTCCCGTTGTGTGTCATCGAACGTGAAGTCCACGCCACCTCCTACGTCCTCGGCAGGCCGAGAACTCGCTCCGCGGCAAGGGTCGACAGGATCTGCGTGGTGCCGCCGGCAATGCTCAGGCACCGGGTCACCAGGAACGAATGAATCGCGTCGGCGGCCACATCGGCCAACGCGCCTTCCGCGCCGTACGAGTCGAGCGTGGCCTCGGCGACGGCTTGCCGATGCCGGACACCCACCAGTTTGCGGACACTCGGATCGGTGCCGAACTGGTCCATCAACGAGACCACCAAGCCGCCAGCGACCAACGCACCAAGCTTGTCCGGGTCGGTGCCGGCCGCTTTCGACAGCAGGTTCTCCACTTCGGCACCGAAGGAAGAGGAACTGCCCATCGCGACCCGCTCGTTGGCGAGCGTCGTGCGGGTCAGTTTCCAGCCGTCCCCGGGCTGCCCGACGACGCAGTCGTCCGGCACGAACACACCGTCCAGGAAGACCTCGTTGAACATGGCGTCGCCGGTGATCTCCCGCAACGGCCGGATGGTGAGGCCTTCGGACCGCATGTCGACCAGGAAGTACGTAATACCTTTGTGTTTGGGCACGTCCGGGTCGGTGCGGGCGAGGCAGATCGCCCAGTCCGCGTCGGCCGCCCGGGAGGTCCATACCTTCTGGCCGTGCAGCCGGTAGCCGCCGTCCTCTTTGACCGCACGGGTTCGCAGCGAGGCCAAATCCGAACCGGCTTCAGGTTCGCTGAACAGCTGGCACCAGAAGATCTCGCCGCGCAGGGTCGGCCAGACAAAGCGGTCCCGCTGCTCGTCGGTGCCGTGCTGCAGGATCGTCGGCGCCGCCCACGCCCCGATGACCAGGTCAGGCCTTGTCACGCCTTGGCGCCGCAGTTCGTCCGCGATCATCAGCTGTTGCTCGGCGGACGCGTCAAGCCCGTATGGCTTGGGCCATTCCGGTACCAGCAGGCCGGTTTCGGCCAGTTTGACCCGCTGCTGGTCCTTCGTCAGCCGCGCGATCTCCTCGACCAGGCGCCTGGTCTGAGCGTCCGGTTCGGACACGGCACGAACCTGCCGCCTGGCACCGTTTCGGGCGAGTTCGGCGACCCGTTCTCGCCAGTGGGCCGTGCCGCCGAACAGAGCCCTGAGCGCGAGGGCCCGGCGCAGGTAGAGATGGGCGTCGTGCTCCCAGGTGAACCCGATGCCGCCGAGCACTTGGATGCAGTCCTTCGCCGTTTCCACGGCGGCTTCCAAGGCCACCGCACCCGCGACCGCCGCTGCCAGCGGATGTTCGCCGGGTGCCTCGTCGGCTGCCCGGGCAGCATCCCACGCTGCCGCTCGTGCCTCTTCCACCCGGCACAACATGCCCGCACACAGGTGTTTCACGGCCTGGAAGGAACCGATCGGCTTGCCGAACTGCTCACGGACTTTGGCGTATTCGACCGCGGTGTGCAGGCACCAGCCCGCGACTCCGACGGCCTCGGCTGCGGCCAACGTCACAGCCAGGTCTTCGACACCCTCAACATCGAGCAGCCGGGTCTCGTGCAGGCGTTTGAGCTCGGACAATGGGCGTGAGAAGTCAAGGGCATCCCGCTCTGTGAGCTCCGCGTCGGCCAGCGCCCAGCCACCGTCCAACCGGGTCAACAGATACGGTGCGTGACCAATGATCGGCCCGCGCTGTTCAATCGGGCGCAGTCCAACCGCGACCGGTACGCCGCCCTCGGTCAGTCCTGGCAGAAGTTCCTTGGCAGCCGGGGACTCTGGCGTACGCGCGAGTAACAACCCGGCGAGCACCGTCGGCAGAACCGGGCCTGGTACCAACGCCTTCGCGGCGTGTTCAAGTGCCACCGCCACGTCGGAGACTGTGCCCTCGACCATCTCGAACAGCCCGAAATGGGCGAGGTCCGCCCAATGCTCGCGCCAGTGTTTGGCACCCTCGACGCCGCGAACGGTCGGCAGGATGCCCGCACCGGCGGCCCATGCGGTGATCGACTCGCCGATGGCCCGCTGCTCGTCGGTGATAGACACTCCGTCATTATAGAACGTGTTTCAGTTCTGAACTCAACCCTGCGAGTCAGTACAATTGCCCCCCGCGAGGTACACTGCTACTCGAAGTGGAACAGGTTTCAGCAAGGGGACCCATCGATGACAGCCACGCCTTCCGGTGCCATCAGCGCCCTCGGCGATGACGAGCTCGGCTCAGCCGCGCAGCGTGACCGGCGCAAGCGCATCCTGGACGCGACCATCGCGCTCGCCACCAAAGGCGGGTACGACGCGGTCCAGATGCGTGCCGTCGCCGAGCGCGCGGAGGTCGCCCTCGGCACGCTGTACCGCTACTTCCCTTCGAAAATCCACCTGCTCGTGTCCGGCCTGGCTCGTGAGTTCGAACGTAACCAGGAACGCATCGAAAAGGGAACGGTCCCCGGCGACACCCAGTACGACCGGGTCCTCTTCGTGCTCGGCCGGGTGACGCGGGCGATGCAGCGTGAACCCCACCTCACCGAAGCGATGACCCGGGCCTTCATGTTCGCCGACACGTCGGCGGCAGCGGAGGTCGACCACGTCGGCAAGCTGATGGAGCGGATGTTCACCCGCGCCATGCACGAGGGCGAACCGACCGACGAGGACAAAGCGATCGCCCGGGTGGTCGGCGATGTCTGGCTGTCCAATTTGGTCGCGTGGGTGACCCGCCGCGCTTCCGCGACCGACGTGGCGACTCGGCTCGAGCTGACAGTTCGGTTGCTGCTGAAGGACTAGCGATAGGTCTCCTCATCGACGACCTGCCTGACTTGAGTCAGCGTCTGCCTTAGTTCGGGCAGTCCGATCGACCCAAGCGCCAGCCGAAGTGCTTGCGGCACGTGCGGAGTCGTGGCGAACGGCTCCGCTGTGGACACTGCGATGTGCTGACGTGCCAACGATGCCGCGATGCGGTCTGCTCGCGCGCTCTCCGGCAAAGGCAGCCAGAGGAAGTAGGACGACGGGTGCGCTTCGAATGGCAGTCCGTCGAACACATCTCGGGCGATGGCCTGCCGCATCTGGGCGTCGGTGCGTTTCTGGGCTTCAAGACGATCCACGGTGCCGTCGTCGAGCCAGCGGCAGGCGATCGCGGCGTTGAGCGCGGGCGTGTTCCAGGTCGTTGCCCGGATCGCGCGCTCGATCGGTTCTGTGTCGGTGGCCGCGACGAAGCCGATCCGCAAGCCGGTGGCGACACTCTTGGACAGACTCGAGACGTAGACCGTGGTTTCGGGTGCCAGGGCCGTCAGCGGTGGTGGAGCGTCCTCGACCAGATAGGCGTACGAGCCATCTTCGATGATGAGCAGCTCGTGGCGGCGTGCGATCGCCACCAGCCGATCGCGGTCAGCACGGGACATCACCCGGCTCAGCGGGTTGTGCATCGTCGGCATGGTGTAGACCGCGCGAACCGGTCGCTCGGCACAGACTTGTTCCAGCGCGTCGAAACCGTGACATGGCAGCAGCTCAAGGCCCAGTGAGTTCGCGAGCACCTTGAAGCCCGGATAAGTGAGCGTGTCGACCGCCACGATGTCGCCGTGGTTGAGCTTGGCCATGACTGTCGTGGCGAGTCCGTGCTGGGATCCACTGACGATGAGGACTTGCTCGGCGGTCACGGTCAGCCCACGACGTCCGAGATGGCGGGCGACGCTGGCTCTGTCCTTGGCGCGTCCACGGTGTGGTTGGTAGTGCAGGAACGCGTCGAGGTCTCCCGCGGTCGCCAGTTCTCGCAAGGCTTGCCGCAACATGCCGGCCTGCCCTGGAATCGTGGGGTGGTTGAAGCTGAGGTCCACCGCGTCGGCCGCCACCGTCCGCTGGTCGATCGCTTGCGGCTGAACCACATCGCGAACGAACGTGCCGCGGCCCTGTTCCCCGGTCACCAGGCCCATCGCTTCGAGTTCCGCGTACACACGGGATGCGGTCACCAACGCGATGCCCTCGCGGGCGGCAAGGTCTCGATGCGTGGGCAGACGCGTCCCGACGGGCCACCGCCCCGCGCGGATGTCCGCGGCGAACGCGTCGACCACACGCTTGTACCTCGGGATCCGCATGGGCCGATTGTATCCATGACAATTTTTAGACTGTCCTGGATAGGACCCTTACGCTGCGGATATGCATATCGCGATCCTGACCTTCGAGGCCTACAACGAGCTCGATTCGCTGATTGCCCTTGGCATCCTCAACCGGGTCAAGCGGCCCGGCTGGCGCGTGTCGATCGCCAGTCCGACGCCCACAGTTCGCTCGATGAACGGCGTGGTGATCGAGTCCACGGCGACGTTGGAAGAGGCCTGCGCGGCGGATGCCGTCATCGTGGGCAGCGGTGCACAGACTCGTGAAGTGGTCGAGGACCCCGCGATCATGGGTGTGTTGCAGGGCCTCGACCCGGCCCGGCAACTGCTTGCCGCGCAGTGCTCTGGAACGCTCTTGGTCGCCAAACTCGGCTTGCTGCAAGGTGTTCCCGCTTGCACCGATCTCACGACCAAGCCGTGGGTCATCGCAGCCGGGGTCGAGGTCCTCAACCAGCCCTTCTACGCCAAGGGAAACGTGGCAACCGCAGGCGGTTGCCTCGCTTCCCATTATCTGGCCACGTGGGTCATCGCCCGGCTGGTCAGCCTCAAAGCCGCCGAGGCAGCCGTGCACTACGTTGCCCCGGTCGGTGAGAAGGAGGACTACATCGCGCGGGCCTTGCGCAACGCGACTCCCTATCTAGCCGAGGACGCCGGAGACCGAGGCGTGTCCTTTGAGGAGGTTGCGGGCGATCGTGCGGCGCTGGATCTCGTCGGTTCCTTCGTAGATCCTCAGTAGACGCAGCTCGCGGTACCAACGCTCGACCGGGAGTTCGCGTGTGTAGCCCATCCCGCCGTGGATCTGCAGCACTCGGTCGACGATCTCGTTCGCTTTGACACCACCGTAAAGCTTGGCCATCGACTGTGCCTGGCGGGAGTCCATCTGCTGGTCGACCTGCCAGGCCGCGTGCAGCACGAGCCAGCGCAGCGCCTCGATCTCCACCGCCGAGTCCGCGATCATCCACTGGATCGCCTGGCGTTCGGCGATCGGCAGGCCGAAGGTCTCACGCGTGCGGGCGTAGTCGATGCCCATCTCAAGTAGACGCTCGCATGCCCCGATCGCCCTGGCGGGCAACAGGTATCGGCCCTGGCCGATCCAGCGCATGGCCAGTTCGAAGCCACGCCCCTCCTCGCCGAGGATGTTGCGGTGCGGAACGCGCACGTTGTCGAACGTCAGCGCGGCGGGACCCCATTCGCCCATGGTCGCGATGGGCTGCGACTTCCAGCCCATCTCACGGTCGACGAGGAAGCACGTGACCGCGCCGTTTTCCTTGTCCGTCACGGCGAAGACCATGGTGAAGTCGGCTTCGTTGCCGCCGGTGATGAACGTCTTCTCGCCGTTGATGACCCAGTCGTCGCCGTCCCTGCGTGCCGTGGCGCGGATCGCGCGAGCGTCGGAACCCGCACCCGGCTCCGTGATCGCGAAGCAGGACTTGCGCTCGCCTTCGATCGTCGGCTTGAGGTACGTCTCCTTCTGTTCATCGTTGCCGTAGAACAGAATGTTGTCCGCCGAGCCGCCGAACCGGAACGGCACGAACGAGCGGCCGAGCTCCGACTCCAGCAGCGCCGCCATGACCGCGCCGAGGTTCATGCCGCCGTACTCCTCGGGCGTGAGCACGCCCCAGAAGCCGGATTCCTTGGCCTTCAGCTGGAGTTCACGCATCTCCGACGGCTCGATGCCGGGCTGGCCGGAGCGTTCGCGGCGCAGCACCTCGGGTTCGAGCGGCATGATCTCCTTGCGCACGAACGTCCGCACCCAGTCGCGGACCTCACGCTGCTCTTCGGTGAGGGAGAAGTCGACCATGATTACTCCTAGAGCCGACGTCCGCCGTCGACGTAGATGGTTTGGCCGGTGATGAACGATGACTCGTCGCTGACGAGGAACGCGATGGTCGCGGCGACGTCGGTGGGCTGACCGACTCGGCGCACCGGGGTGACGTCGGCGTACTTCGCTGCCAGCTCATCCGGGGTGGTGCCGAGGCGTTCGGCCAACGTGCCGGTCATCTCCGTGACGATGAAGCCGGGCGCGACCGCGTTGACGTTGATACCGAACGGGCCGAGCTCGATCGCGAGCGTGCGGGTGAAGCCCTGCAGGCCCATCTTGGCCGTCGAGTAGTTGGCCTGGCCACGGGTGCCGAGGGCGGACACGCTGGACAAGCTCACGATCTTGCCGTACTTCTTGGCGACCATGTGTTTCTGCGCCGCCTTGCTCGCCAGGAACGCACCCTTCAGGTGTACCCCGATGACCGTGTCCCAGTCCTGCTCGCTCAGCTTGAACAGCAGGTTGTCCCTGGTGACACCGGCGTTGTTGACCAGGATGTCCAGCGAGCCGAACTCCTCGACCGCCTGGTCGGCCGCCGCGGTGATCTGCTCGGCGTTGGTGACGTCCGCACCGATGGCGATGGCCCGGCCACCCGCGGCTTCGATCGCGTCGACGGTCGCTTTGCCCGACGCCTCATCGAGATCGAGGACGACCACAGCGGCGCCGTCCGCCGCGAGCCGCCCGGCGACCGCCGCGCCGATGCCCCGCGCCGCCCCGGTGACCAGGGCCACGCGTCCGTCCAGTGCCGCCATCGTGAAGCCTCCAGAAAACCATACAGCGTTAGGTATAGTGGGAGCATAACTCCGAAAGGACACCAATGCCACGGCCGAGCACGCCGATCCTGAGCCGGGATCGCATCCGGGCCGCCGCGCTGGAGATCATCGACCGCGACGGCCTGCCGGGGCTGTCCATGCGCAGGCTGGCGAGTGAACTCGGAGTCCAAGCACCCTCGCTGTACAGCCATTTCCCGACGAAGGACGCCCTGCTCGACGACGTCTGCGACGAGATGATGTCGACCGTCGACGTGAGCGACTTCTCGAAGTCCGACTGGCAGACCGGCATCCGCACGTGGGCAAGGTCATACCGGGCGGCGTTGGCAGCGCACCCGAACATCGTCCCGTTCCTCGCCGGCGGCCCCGCCCGCCGCGACTCGGCGCTACGCGTCGCCGACGCCGTGCATGGTGGGCTTGTCCGCGCGGGCTGGCCACCGAAACTGGCGACCATGATCGGCGCGTCCACCAAGTACTTGGTCCTCGGTGCGGCGATCGGCTCGTTCTCCCGCGGCTTCGAGGACGACGCCCGCGTCTACAACGACCGCTACCCCAACCTCAGCCAGGCACACCGCTTGGCCGAGCACGCCGACGAGATCGACCAGGGCTCGTTCGAACTCGCCCTCGACTCCTTCCTCCAGGGCCTTTGCCTACAGTACAAGTCCATTGCGGGCACCGATGGACCCGGCTGAGTTCTACGACTCGCTCGCCGAGCAGTACCACAAGATCTTCGCGGGCGACTGGTGGCGGATCGCCGAACGGCAAGGCCAAGTGATCAGTGCGATCCTTGCCCAGCACGGCGTCGAACCGCCGAAGTCCGTTTTGGACTGCACGTGCGGGATCGGGACGCAGGCGCTTCCCTTGGCCCAACGTGGTTTTCGAGTCACTGGAACAGACCTGAGCGAACACGCCGTGCGGCGAGCGAGGCGTGAGGCCGACGAGCGTGGGATCGACATCCGGCTGCACGCCGCGGACGTCCGACGCGTCGCCGACGTGGTGAACGAGCAGTTCGACGCGGTGATCTCGTTCGACAACTCGTTGCCGCACCTGCTGACCGACGATGATCTGACGCAAGCCCTGGTCTCGGCAAGGGAATGCTTGCGGCCTGACGGCATTTTCGCTGCCAGTATCAGGGATTACGACGCCCTTGTCCGGGACCAGGTGCACGGCGTCATGCCCAGGATCCACGATGGCCGGATCTCCGGACAAGCGTGGACTTGGTCTGACGACTACCGAACCATCGAAATCACGGTGTTCGTGATCGAGGGCGAACGCGCCAACGTCCTGTCGACGACGTACCGCGCGCTGCGACGACAAGAGTTGACCGACGCGCTGCAGGCGGTGGGCTTCCAGGACATCCGCTGGCTTGACCCGGAAACCAGCGGGTTCTACCAACCCGTTGTCACCGCCCATCGGACAACTGAATCCGCATAATTGCCGGTTCGGTCGCCGTCGGAGAAAATGCCCATTTTTGACCACTTATACGTGGTCTAAGTTACCGACATCGTCACTCGCTCGCGTGAAGATTGAGCCACGAAAGCGGGGACATTCCGATCGACCAGAGGACGATCGTGGAGAATGAACCGATGGACTCCATCGGCGTGCACGAGCAGGTGCTCGTCAACGCACGGGAGTGTCTTTTATTCGCCGTACGGCGCAATATGGCGGTCCAGTTGGCGACCAAGTTCCGAATCCCGGAGTCCATCCTCGCGATTGTGAATACGTGGCCTTCGGACGGCCCGAAACCGGTGATTTTCACAACCATAACCGTACACGTCGGTGGCAGGCGCGGATTCGCGGAAGGCATCGATCCCCAGTGGACTGAGTGAGCTGGACGCGATCTGCTTCCGCAACCTCAAAGAGCGGCCGCTGTACGGCAAGATGCTCGAAGGAGTCGGCGGGAGCCCCAAGCGGGCCGCGATCGTCGACGACATCTCCTCCGACGGCGAACTGCTCGTCACATGCGTGAAAGTGTTACGGGAGCACGGTTACGACGTCAGGATGGCATTCGTGCTGATCGACCGGATCGAAGGCGACTCGATCGAGGCGCTGGCCCGTGTCGCCGTCAGCCTGGTCCCGCTGGTCAGGTACGGCGACGGCGAGCTGGCGAGCATCGCGGAGCGGGACGCCGCGCCACCTGGCACGGCGTCCCCCTTGTCACGACGCGGGGTGCCACTCCTTGAGCCGGTCTGCCTCGGCGGATTTCTCAGTCGCGGCAAGCCAATGCGGGTAGGTCACGTAGACCAGCTCCGACTCCTCCTCAGCCGAGTACACCAGTTCCGTTCCCTGCCGCAGGTAGATCACCTCGCCGACACCAGCGGTCACGGGCCCGTCCGGGCCTTCGACGGTGAACCGGCCCTTGGTGATGATCAGGGCTTCGTCGTAGGTCATCTTCCACGGGTTGCGCTCGCCTTTGCCGTATCGGGCGAAGCCGACGCTCATGGCCGCGCCGCTGCTCCCGTCGACCACGTCGGCGAGATGGATCTGCTGGTCAAGGCGCTGGAACCACGCTGTGGCCGAGTCGCTCGTGAACTTCTGAACGTCCATCCCCCGGATCCCTTCTAAGTGGAATTTCTTCCACTTAGTTAACTGGAATCTTTTCCACTTGTCTAGTGGGTAGGCTTCGCTCGTGCTTCCGATCGCCGGGTCCGCGCCTGCCGAGCGAGCCGACGCGGCTCGTAACCGGCAGAAGATCCTGCGCGCCGCGGCGAAACTCGTCGCCACGCGCGGGGTCGAGAGCTTGGCGCTGGACGAAGTCGCCGCGGCAGCCGGAGTTGGCGTCGGCACGGTCTATCGCCGGTATCCGGACCGTGGCGCGCTGGCGCAAGCGTTGCTGGATGAGCAGGAACGCGAATTCCAAACAGCCTTCATGAGCGGACCACCGCCGCTCGGCCCCGGCGCACCTGCTGGCGAACGGATCCGTGCGTTCGTGCACGCGTTCGTGGATCGCTTGGAAACAGAGGGAAAGCTGCTGATGGTGGCGGAAACCGAGACGCCGATGGCGAGGTTCGCCACCGGCGCTTATCGGCTACACCACAGCCACCTGGCCATGCTCATCGCCGAAGCCCACCCGGACATCGACGCGGCTTTCCGCGCGGACGCCCTGATGGCCCCGTTGGCTGCGGCGCAGTACGTCTACCAGCGCGAGAACGGGATGAGCGTCGAACAGATCAAGGCAGGCTTCGATCAGCTGCTCAGCTGATCGGCGATCGCCAGGATCCGGCGGGCGTTGTCCACGTGCATGTTCTCGACCATCCGACCGTCCACAGTGACCACACCGCGGCCTGCCGCCTCGAACGCCTCGACGATCCGGAGGGAGTAGTCGATCTCTTCCTGGGTCGGCGAGAAGACCCGGTTGCAGGGTTCGATCTGTCCAGGGTGGATCAACGTCTTGCCGTCGAACCCGAACTGCTTGCCCTGCAAGCACTCCGCCTCGAAGCCTTCGAGGTCCTTCACGTCGTTGTAGACGCCGTCGAGGATCTCCTTGCCCGCCGCACGGGCCGCCAGCAGGCAGAGCGACAGTCCAGTTAGGAGCGGCGCACGGCCGGGGACGTGATCGGCGCGGAGTTCCTTCGCCAGGTCGTTGGTGCCCATCACCAGTACTGACAAGCGATCGCTCGCGCTGGCGATGTCGTGGGCGTGCAGCATCGCGATCGGGGTCTCGACCATCGCCCAGATCGTGGTTTTGTCCGGCGCGCCACCACTTTCCAGCGCACGCTCGATCGCGTGCACCTCGGCGGCCGAGTTGACCTTCGGGACCACGACCGCGTCCGGTCCGGCTTCGGCCGCCGCGCGCAGGTCGTCGGCGTGCCATTGGGTGCCGAAACCGTTGACGCGGATGGTGATCTCGCGCTTTCCGTACTCGCCGGAAGCAGCGGCCTCGCAGACTCGTTTACGCGCCTCCACCTTGGCATCCGGGTGGACGGCGTCCTCAAGGTCGAGGATCACCGCATCCGCGGGAAGAGTCTTGGCTTTCTCCAGCGCGCGTTCGTTCGCGCCGGGCATGTAGAGCACAGATCGACGCATGGCTCAGTCCTTCTCAGTGCTAATGCTCGCCCCTGCAAGCAGGTCTTCGGAAACGGCATAAGCCTCGGCAAGCTCGGGGTCGCGGGCGGCGAGCTGATCCGCGAGCTCAGCGACCACGCGACACTGCTTCACCGTAGCGTCATCCTGCATCTTGCCGTCGATCATGACCGTTCCAGTGCCGTCGCCCATCTCCCTGATCACGCGGCGTGCCCACGCCACGTCCTCCGGTGACGGCGAGAAGACCTTCTTGGCGATCTTGATCTGCGCCGGGTGCAGGCTCCACGCACCCACGCAGCCCAGGAGGAACGCGTTGCGGAACTGGTCCTCGCAGCCGACCGTGTCCCGGATGTCCCCGAACGGCCCGTAGTACGGCAGGATCCCGTTCGCCGCGCACGCATCGACCATTCGCGCGACGGTGTAGTGCCAGAGATCCTGCTGGAAGGTCTGCCTGCCCGCGGTGATGTCCTCACCGACCGGGTCCGTCCGCACGAGGTAGCCGGGGTGCCCGCCGCCGACGCGGGTCGTCTTCATCCGCCTGCTGGCCGCCAGATCCGCCGGGCCGAGCGAAATGCCCTGCATACGCGGGGAAGCACCGGCGATTTCCTCCACATTGGCCACACCGGTCGCGGTCTCCAGGATGGCGTGCACCAGGATCGGCCGCTCCAGCCCGGCCTTGGCCTCCAGCTGGGCCAGCAGCCGGTCGACGTAGTGGATGTCCTGCGCGCCCTCGACCTTCGGCACGATGACGACGTCCAGCTTGTGCCCGATCGCGGGGACCAGCGTCAGCAGGTCGTCCAGCGCCCACGGCGAGTCCAGGCTGTTCATCCGGGTCCACAGCTGCGCGTCGCCGAAGTCGGTGTTCTTGCCGATCTCGACCAGGCCCTCGCGGGCGACCTCCTTGCGGTCGGCCGGGATCGCGTCCTCGAGGTTGCCGACCAGCACGTCGACCTGCGTGACCAGGTCAGGGACCTTCGCGGCCATCTTGGGGTTGCCCGGGTCGAAGAAGTGCAGCGCACGCGAAGGGCGGAACGGGATCTCCCGCACCGGCTGCGGCGCACCGAGCGCCAACGGCCGGAAGAAGTCCTTCGGCGAACGCATCATGACCTCCAGTCGCTTGGGTTTACCGGAGGGTAACCCGGGGAGCGGGGTCTTGCCCGCGAGCCGCGTCACAGTAATTCGGTTGCCTCGGTTGAAGCGCTCTGCTGTCCTTGTGAGTAGGCGATTCGATGTGGTGCGGGGACCCCTGTGCCGCAAAGGCAGGGAAAAGCGGGCAGGACCTGCGGCCCTGCCCCGCCGACAAGCGTATTTGCGGCACCAGCCCACACAAAATCGAATCGCCTGGTCCACGCCTCGTTACGAGCGGCTTTCAAGCGGCCGTTCGCTGACCAAGGCAGCCGTCCTTCGACCAAGGAGAGCAGTAGTGCGACTCGCTGGCATGTCCACCCAGACAGGAATCCACCCCTCTCTCAAGGACATGAAGCTTGGCACGCACGCTCAACTTGGGGATCCTCGCGCACGTCGACGCCGGTAAGACTTCGCTGACCGAGCGCTTGCTGCAGCTCGGCAGCGTGATCGACGAAGTCGGCCGGGTCGATCACGGCAACACCCAGACCGACTCCATGGCATTGGAGCGGCAACGCGGGATCACCATCAAATCCGCTGTGGTGTCGTTCGTCATCGACGACGTCACCGTCAACCTGATCGATACACCTGGCCACCCGGATTTCATTGCCGAGGTCGAGCGCTCCCTCAGCGTGCTCGACGGCGCTGTCCTGGTCATTTCCGCTGTGGAAGGTGTGCAGGCGCAGACTCGTGTGCTGATGCGTGCGTTGCAGCGCTTGAAGATCCCCACGCTCATCTTCGTGAACAAGATCGACCGCATGGGCGCGCGGCACGACAGTCTGCTCACCGAGATCGCCGAGCGGCTGACTCCGGCGATCGTCCCGGTGGATAGCGACCCCACTGATCTGCTGGCCACACTGGACGATTCCGTCCTGACGGCCTATGTGGACGGATCGTTGACCGCCGATCACCTACGCGAATCGTTTGTTGCCCAGACTAAGCAGGCACGGACCTATCCGGTGTTCTTCGGCTCGGCCATCACCGCGGCCGGTGTTCCGGAGTTGATGGCCGGCCTGGTCGAGTTCCTGCCTTCGGCACAAGGAGATGCCCAGGGCCCGGGCTCCGGTCTGGTGTTCAAAGTGGAACGTGGTGAGCGCGGCGAGAAAATCGCTTACGTCCGGATGTTCTCCGGGACAATACACGTCCGCGACCGGCTCCCGTTCGGGAAGGTCACGGCGATCAGCGTGTTCGATCGCGGTCCGGCCGTGCCGAGCGCGTCGGTCGCCGCTGGGCAGATCGGGAAGCTCTGGGGACTGACCGAGATCCGGATCGGTGACCAGATCGGCGAGCAGCACCTTCGAACTGAACACCACTTCTCACCACCCACTCTGGAAACCGTCGTGGTTCCGGCGAATCCGGCCGAGCGAGGTGCGATGTACCTCGCAATGAGCCAGCTCGCCGAGCAGGATCCGTTGATCAACCTGCGGCAGGATGGCGTGATCTCGTTGTACGGCGAGGTGCAGAAGGAAGTCATCCAGGCGACTTTGCTCAACGAGTACGGCATCGCTGTGTCGTTCGAGGAGACCACGACGATCTGCATCGAACGCCCGGCAGGCGTCGGCACGGCGTTGGAGATCATCGACGAGGGCGAGAACCCTTATCTGGCAACGGTCGGACTGCGGGTCGAACCGGGTACCGGCATCACGTTCCAGCTAGCGGTGGAGCTGGGCTCGATGCCGTCGGCGTTCTTCAATGCCGTTGAGGAAAGCGTGCACAGGACGCTCAAGCACGGACTGCACGGCTGGGAGGTCACCGACATCACGGTCACCATGACGCATTCCGGTTACTGGGCACGGCAAAGCCATGCTCACGGCACGTTCGACAAGTCGATGTCCAGTACGGCCGGGGATTTCCGGAGCTTGACCGCGCTCGTACTGGTGAACGCGCTCAAGCAAGCCGGAACCGTTGTGTACGAACCAATGCACTCCTACCGGTTGGAAATCCCCGGTGACACGTTGAGTGTGGTGCAGCCCGTATTGGTCCGGCTGCGGGCGTTCCCGCTCAGTTCCACGCCGCGGAATGCGTCGTACCTCCTGGAGGGCGACATTCCCGCGGCGAAGGTGCACGAGCTGGAACGCCTGCTGCCGTCGTTGACGCGGGGCGAAGGCGTGTTCGAGTGCGCCTTCGACCACTATTCCGTCAGCTGTTAGCCGGGGTTTCGTCCACGAAGATCTTCGTGACGATCTTGCCGTCGGCCGTGAGGTAGCCGTGCAGCATGCCTGGCGTGCTGTGCGGCGCGTCGAATGTCCCTTGGCGGTCGAGGGCGATCACGCCGCCCGTGCCGCCGAGGGCAGGCAGGCGCTTGACGATCACCTCGAACGCGGCTTCGGCCAGGCTCCGGCGGCCGAACTCGATCATGTTGGAGATCGTGCTGGCCGCGGCGCCGCGGATGAACACCTCGCCCTGGCCGGTCGCGCTGACCGCCGCTGTGTCGTTCTTGGCGTACGTGCCCGCGCCGATCACCGGCGAGTCGCCGACCCTGCCGATCATCTTGTTGGTCAGGCCGCCGGTGGATGTCGCGGCGGCGAGATCGCGGCCCTGGTCGACCGCGACCGCGCCGACCGTGCTGTATTCAGCCAGTTTGGGGGCCTGCGGGTTTTTCGCGTTCATCAGCTGGTCCCAGCGCCGCTGGGTCCAGAAGTAGTCCTGGGTCACGGTCTTCAGGCCGTTGCGGGCCGCGAAGTCGTCCGCGCCTTCACCGGACAGCAGCACGTGCGGGGACTTCTCCATCACCAGGCGAGCGGCGGAAATCGGGTTCTTGACGCTCTTCACGCCCGCGACCGCGCCGGCTTTCAGGTCATTGCCGCGCATGATCGACGCATCCAGCTCGTGCCCGGCGTCCTCGGTGAAGACCGCGCCCTTGCCCGCGTTGAACAATTCGTTGTCTTCGAGGACCTTCACCGCGGCTTCGACGGCGTCCAGGCTCGCGCCGCCGCCGCGCAGCACCTGCTCCCCTGCGCGCAGCGCCGCAGCGAGCCCGTCCCGATAGGCTTTCTCCAGCTCAGGCGGCGTGTCCTTGCGAATCAGCCCGGTGCCCGCGCCGCCGTGCACCGCGAGGATGACGTTGCGCGCATCGGGCTTGGGGTGTGCGTTGGTTTCCACTTGACCAGTGTGAACAGGTTCGGCACCGCTCTGCTGGACGGCCAGGAGCAGCCCGGCAGCCGTGATGAAGGCCAGCAGGAATCTCATGGTTCACCTCGTGACCGAATCGAGGGTAAGTACCCGACGATTCACTCACGAGGTGACAATCCGGCGGCAGAGCAGAGCGTCGGGAGTTCGGCTGGACCCGATCCGTCCGGTGTACGCGACGCCTGCGATGTACTCGTCCGCGGCACACTGGCCCTTGTAGTGGCCGTACGCGAACTCCCCGCCACCGGGAGCGCGGTTGTCCTGGCGGTCGAACCACAGTGTTCGCCCCGTCTTGCCCAATGCCTGCGGCGATCGCCCGCAGAGCACCGATGAGAGGGCCGCTCCTCGCACGCTGTAGCCCACGACGTAGTGGTCGGTCGGGCATTGGAGCTTGGTGTACCCGCTCGCCCAGTCAGTGTCCACGTAGGACTCGTTGCGGACGGCTTGGTATCCGGTCACTCTGGTGGATTCGACGCACAGTCCCCGGTTCCCGGTATGGCTCAGGCCGGTGAGGCGTTGCCCGTCCGGACATACGCCTTTCCGTGCACCGGAATCCCAGTCGGGCTGCTTGCGGACCGTCCGGGACTGCTGGAAGTCCGCGTGATCCAGGGTCAGCATGGACCAGCGCTTGCTCGGCCGCGCGGCCTCCGCGGGTGCGTTGACCAGCCGAGACCACGCTCCGGCGCGCCAGTCGTCGCCGTCGTACAGCCCGATGCGCTGGCCTGCGGCGTCCCAGTGCAGCAGGCCCCAGCCGTTGCCTTGCTTGTTGGTGTGGAAGCCGACGAGCGGCCAGTACGCAAAGTCCGCGTCGGTCTGGACGAGGTAGTCCACGAACCGCTCAAACCACGCTTTCGCCTTCGGGTTGGTCTCGCCCCGGCCGCCGACACCGAACTCGCTGATCCACACGGGCGCCGTGAAGTGGTTGCCTGCCTCGGCGGCGACGTAGAACGCTTGCCGGTAAAGGACTTCCTGGAGTTGCTCGGGACTGAGGTCCTGATAGCGCGGGTCGCTCGTCTCGCCGACTCCGGTCGCCCCACTGTGGTTCGGGCCCGTGTAGCCGTAGAAATGCGCTGAGTAGACCAGTTTTCCGGAGTCGACAAGGGTGTGCGACAGGTTCCGCACGGGTTCCAGCGTCGGCCTGCCGTGCGGGAAGCCGTCGACCGGGATGCCGGTCCAGTTGATGCCTTCGACGATGATCAGCAGGTCCGGGTTGGCCTCGGTGAGGATCCGGTCGCCGACGAGCTGGCTCGCCCGCTGCCAGTCGTGCTGGTTGCCCCGGCCCCAGTTCGGGTCGTCGAGGACGTTCCGCCGGACCTCGTTGTACAGGTCTGCACCAACCACGCGCTTGTTCGTGGCGTACCGGCGGGCCATGAACAGCCAGTCCTCTTCCCATTGCTGGGCCGTCTGGCTGGTGTTCCACCGTTCATTGCCGTCAACCCCGCAGCACCACCGGGACGTCGTGGTGTGGTTGTTGAGGATCACCGCGAACCCGCGCTCGGTCAGCCTTTGCACGACGGCGTCGTAGATCTGCAGCGGTGTCCTGCCTTTGAGGGTTGCGTCCACCGGGCTGGTGACCGGGGTCTGGTCGTGGATCATCTGGTTGGAGAACGGCAGCCTGATGCTGTTCAGGCCGAGTTCGGCGAACCCGTCGATGATCGTGTCCAGCTTGGCGCGGGTCAGGCCGAGCGGGATCTGGTCGGCTTTCTCGCCGGCGTGGTGGTTGGCGGGGTCGTTGATATCGCCCGACCCGTTCCACGTCCCGCTGGCGCCATGCCAGTTCCCGGACTTGAGCTTGAACCGTTTGCCCTGAGCGTCAACGACATGACGCCCTTGCGTGCTGAGCGGCCCAACCCAGTCGACCTGCGCCACCGCCTGACCAGACGGCACAACCACGAGCCCGGCCAGCATCATCGCCACCAGAACCTGAACGATCCTCACAATCGCGACCGTAGTGGTCTAGTCCATCACGAAGAAGAACGGAATGGTTACGACTGGTCGTGAATTAACCGAACTCCCCGCCGTGTCCGCCTCTCCAGCACCCCGTGTCCACCACTGCGACACCCCGAGATGCACTTTCCGGCACAGCGAGTTCGCAGCTCTGTCCCGAGGTTGAGGGGCCAGAAGATTCCGGGGTGCCGTAACGGTGGACACGGTGTGCCGGAATGGTCGACACACCATGCCGGAATGGTCGACACACTGTGTCGGAATGGTGGACACGCGGGGCTAGTGGGCTGGGACTCCGTTGGCGGCGATCCAGCGCTCGACCGAGTACTCGACCAGGGTGATCAGGGTCTGCTTGGTCGACTCGCGATCCCTTGCGTCACAACGGACGATCGGCACGCGGGGGTCGATCGCCATGGCTTCGCGGACGTCGTCCACCTTGTGGTGCAGTTCGCCGTCGAAGCAGTTGAGGCCCACGATGTACGGCAGGCCGCGCTCTTCGAAGAAGTCGACCGGAGAGAACGAATCCGCGAGCCTGCGGGTGTCGGCGAGCACCACCGCGCCGATCGCGCCACGGACCAGGTCGTCCCACATGAACCAGAACCGTTGCTGCCCTGGGGTTCCGAACAGGTAGAGGATCAGGTCCGTGTCCAGCGACACGCGGCCGAAGTCCATCGCCACGGTCGTTGTGGTCTTGTCGGGGGTCGATTCCAGGTCGTCGACGCCGACGCTCGCCTCGGTCATCACCGCTTCCGTGGTCAGCGGCATGATCTCGGAGACCGAGCCGACGAAGGTCGTCTTGCCGGCTCCGAAACCGCCGGCTACCACGATCTTCACCGACGTCATGGTCGGCACGACTGCTTGCTGCGCGGTTCTATAGCCGGCGGAGTCCACCCAAAACCCTTTCCATCAGCGCGAGATGTGATGAACCGCCGGACAGGCCGGTCGTCCGGTGGACGACGACCAGTCCGGTCGCGACCATGTCCCCGAGCACGATCTTGGTTACTTGCAACGGCATGCCCAATTCCGCGGAGACCTCCGCGACCGACTTGGGCGTACGGCACAACCGGGCGATCGAGCGGTGCTCGATCTCGGTCAGCCCGTCCTCGGCCAGCCCCGCGGGTGACGTGGAGATCATCGCCTCCACCCGCAGGTCCCCTTCCGCTTTCGTGCGACCACCGGTCACGGCGTACGGCCGGACCATCGCCGGGTCGTCGTCAGGCATCTCCACCAGTACAGGTTGTGGCGGGCCCAGTGGCGCACGGGGCTCTGGTGTCGGTTTCGCGTCGGCGTGCTCGCCTGCCCGCTTGCCGAACGTCAACTCGTTCAACACATCGGCGAAGGTCGGGCCGGGTGGCGCGTCCTCGTGGATCGTCATGGAACCCTCACACCGCTGCCCCGGTCATTCCCCTCGCGCCTTGCAGGGCCGCACGCAGTTCGGGGGTGAGCATCTGGCCGACCCGGTCGACCAGCATCGTCATCTCGTACGCGATCTGCCCGATGTCGCAGGTCGGTGCGGCGAGCACGGCGAGCGACGACCCGTCGCTGATCGACATCAGCAGCAGGATCCCGCGTTCCATCTCCACCACGGTCTCCTTGACCGGGCCTGCCTCGAAGCACCGGGACGCGCCGTGGGTCAGGCTGACCAAGCCGGAGGCCACCGCGGCGAGCTGGTCGGCGCGGTCGATGGGCAGCCGGGCGGACGCGGTGAGCAGCAGTCCGTCGGCGGACACCACGACCGCGTGCGCCACGCCTGCGACTCGCTCGGCGAAGTCGTTGACCAGCCAGCCGAACTGGTGCGGCTGGGATTGGGGCGAAGTCATGGACTCGTCTCCTGTTGTCCGTTCTGGTTGCCGGCCAGGCTGCGCCTGCCGTTGCTCAGTCCGCGCTGAAGCTCATCCAGCCGGCCCCGAACCTCCTGTGCCCCTCGTTCACCCCGCACCAGGCCCTCGCCGAATCCCGGCGGCGAGGCGATGCTCCCGGGTACGAGCTTCTCCCGCGGGACGCGCTGCGGCAAGCCCGCGGACGTGACACCTTCGGGGGACTTCGTGGCGGATTCGGCCGCCCTGAAGCCGTTGTCGGCCTGGGTGTACACGCGCGGCTTGCCCGCGTCTGTGTGGCCGCGGGCCCTGGACAGCCCGCTCTGCAGCCCGCCGAGCCGGTCCCGCAGCGCCTCGGCTTCCTTGCGGCCACGGATCTCCGGCGCGTGCTTGGTCTCGGCGATGCTGCCCGGTACCAGCTTCTCGCGCGGGACTCGTTGCGGAAGACCGGCTTTGGTGACCCCCATGGGAGGCTCGGTGACGGCCTGCGCGGTCTGGAAACCCTTGTCCGCGGCGAACTTCCACGTCTCGGTCGGGGTGTCGGGGGCAGGCTCGTCCTGATCGGACCCGGTGAACCAGGCCGAGATCATCTCGTCGAAGATCGGCGTCGTCTCGTGGATTCCCCGCTCGGCCGGCGGTGACGACGTCGGCGTGATCGGGTCCCACCAACCGGTTGTCACGGCCGACTGTTCCGCTGTGCTCGCAGGCTGTTCGGCGGTGGCGAACAGATCGCCCTTGACCGGCCCGTCCGGCTCCGCCGTGGACTTGTGCACGGGCGCGGCGCCGGTCGCCAGGCGGGACACTATGTCCGAAGTGGACACGTTGTGCCCGTTGGTGTACGGCTTGGCCGGCGGTACTTCCTCGTGCTCGCCGGGGGACAACAGGTCGGCCGGGATGGTCATGGTCGCCCTGATGCCCTGGATGTCCTTGCCGCCGTGCAGTTCCACCTTGACGTTGTGCCTGCTGGCCAGCCGCCCGACGACGAAGATGCCCATCCGGCGCGACGCCGACGCGTCCAGCAGGCCACCGTCCGCCAGCCGGCCGTTCACCTCGGCGATCTCCTCGTCCCGCATGCCGATGCCGCTGTCGAGGACGTCGACCGACACGGTGCCGTCGTCCGCGAGCCTGCTGGCGATCGTCACCTTGGTCTCCGGCGCGGAGAACGCGGTTGCGTTGTCCAGCAACTCGGCCGTGAGCCTGACCAGGTCACGCGCCGCGTAGCCGACGACCGTCAACGGTGGCGGCGGCTGGACGACAACTCGTTGGTACTGCTCGATTTCCGACACGGCGGCACGCAGCAGGTCGGCCAGCTGGACTGGTGACCCGGCGCGGCGAGCCAGCTCGCTGCCCGACGAGAGCACCATCAGGTTCTCGTTGTTGCGGCGCATCCGGGTGGCCAGGTGGTCCAGCTGGAACAGCGTGGCCAGCTGGTCCGGGTCTTCCTCGTCCCGCTCGAGCCGGTCGAGCAGGTGCAACTGCCGTTGCACCAGACCTTGGCTGCGCCGGGAGAGGTTGACGAACACGTCGCCGTAGCTCGCCCGCAGATGGGCCTGTTCGGCGGCCAGCCGCAACGCCTGGTCCTGCACGGCGTCGAACGCACGGGCCACCTGGCCGAGTTCGTCCTTTGTGGTCACCGGAACCGGCGCGACCAAGGGCGGCAAGAGCGCGCCCGCCCGCAGCCCGGCGACCGCCTCGGGCAGCTTGTGGTCCGCGACCGACAACGCGCTGCGCCGCAGAATCCGAAGCGAGCCAACAAGTTGACGGCCGACGATGACCACAACGGCCGCCGCGAGCAGCATCGCCGAGAACAGCACGACCGAAACCAGCCCGGCGGCGTCGCTTGCCGCGTTCTGCAAGCGAAGGGACTCCGCACGCATCCCTCGGGCGAGTACGCCTGCGACGGTCGCGTACGCACCCGTCGTCAGCTGGGAACTCGTCTGCCAGTCGGACGAGTTGATCGCCAACGGGCCCGGCCTCGTCTCCTGCTGGTCGAGGATCTGGTTCACCAGCCGCGTCCGGGTGGTGACCCCGGCGCCGCTGGCCGTCTTGATGAACTCCTGCCGCTGCGCCTGGGTCGCCGTCGCGTTGAAGTCGGCCGTCCGCGCGCCGAGCCGAGACTGTGACGTACGCAGCATGCTGAGCTCGACGGTCGACAGCGCACCGCGGACTATCCCGGTGGCGACCACCGCTTGCTGCAGGTACACCTCCTCCGTGGCCAGCTGCAGGTTGTGCAGCGCGGCCGCCGTGCCCGACAACGCCGGGTCGGTGATCTCGCCAGCCAGCGCCCGGTCGAACCTGAGCAGCGTGGCGATCAGGTCGTTGTACTGGATCAACGCCGAACGCGGGTCGAGCGCCGCCTGGCCGACCTGGTCGCGCACCGTGCTCAGCGAGCCGGGCATGGCGGCGACCTCCTGGCCTGCGTCCTGCGCGACCGGCGTGACGAACTGGACCACAGCGGCCGCCCGGCTCATCGCGTCCCAGTTCACGTCGGTCGCCTGGTACTCCTGGCGGAGCTCAGGCCCGGGCTGCTCGGTCTTGGCGACGAGCAGCTTGGTCGACTCGGCCCGTTCCTGCTGCAGGCCGCCGATCGTCTTGCCGACCTGATCGGACAGTGCCACCAGCCGGTCCACCCGGCGGTAGGAGTCGGCCCTCGCCACCTGGTCGTGGATCTGCACCGCGCCGAGCGCGACGACGAAGACCAGCGGGACCAGGGTGACCGCGGCGAGCTTGGTGCGCAGGTGCCAGTCCCGCCAGCGCAGCATCCGTGCTCGTCCTGTGCTGGTCACTGTCAAAACACTCCCAATGCGCGCAGTCGCTTACTGCATTGCCTCATCAAAGACGGGGATCAATTACTCGCACCGTACGGTTTCGCAGGGTGTCGGCACCCCCATGAGGAAGCGCCGGAACCCAGATGCTACATGAGAAGAATGATCAATCAATGGTCCAATCGGGGCGGTCCCGCAATTCGCTACACGGAGCACGTGTGAATAGCGACTTTATGCCCCGATCGGGGGAAATTTCGCCTAGGGCAACCGTCCTGGATGGACCCTTGTACGGTCCGAAGACCACCGACAGCGGTCCGAACGGGACTCCCGCGAGGGGCATCGGGCCTGTTCAGGGCACGAACACGCTACGAAACCGTAAGATTCACCCGGAAGTGTGAGCGTCGCCCCTCAGGTACCGCCCTGACCCGGCCGATGTAGTGATCAGACCGCCCGGTGACGTAGTGGACAACCCGAAACTCGTGGTTAGTATGGCCCGCGCTGATAGGCGTACCGGGAAGGTACATATGACGCACTGGTCCGGCCGAACCGCTTCGGCCAGCTTTGACAGAATCAACTCTTCGACAGAAAAAGAAGTACCAGAAGGGCCCGACTTCGTCCGTATTCAACGGAGCAAGGAATTCACCGAACTGCGATCCGGAGTGCGCCGGTTCGTGTTCCCGGTGACCCTGCTGTTCTTCGGGTGGTACCTCGGATTCGTCGTGCTCGCCGCGTACTTCGGCGAGTTCATGTCCCACCGGCTGGTCGGCTTCATCAACGTCGGGCTCGTGCTCGGCGTGCTGCAGTTCGTCAGCACGCTGCTGATCACCCTGTGGTACCGGCGCTTCGCCAAGCGCCGGATCGATCCGAAGGTCGCGGCGTTGCGAGAGGCTCATTCATGACCACCGATGTCGGCAGTCCGGTGCTCAACATGGCCGTGTTCGGCCTGTTCGTCCTCGTGACGCTGGTGATCGTGGCCAACGTCAACCGCAGGCACGCGACTGCGAACGACTACTTCACCGCGGGCGGCGCGTTCGGCGGCGGCAAGAACGGCCTCGCCCTGTCCGGCGACTTCCTGTCGGCCGCGTCGTTCCTCGGCATCGCCGGGGCGATCGCGATCCACGGCTACGACGGGTTCCTCTACTCCATCGGATTCCTGGTGGCGTGGCTGGTGAACCTGCTGCTGATCGCCGAACTGGTCCGCAACACCGGCCGGTTCACCATGGGCGACGTGCTCTCGTACCGGATGCGGGCCCGTCCGGTCCGCGCCGCCGCAGCCACGTCGACCCTCGTGATCTCGTTCTTCTACATGCTCGCGCAGATGGCCGGAGCCGGCGGCGTCGTGGCGTTGCTGCTCGGTGTGCACGACGGCAAGGGCCAGGCGATCGTGATCACCGTCGTCGGCGTCGTGATGATGCTGTACGTACTGGTCGGCGGGATGCGCGGAACCACGTGGGTGCAGATCATCAAAGCCGCGATCCTGGTGCTGTGCGTCGCGTTGATGACCGTGTTCCTGCTCGGCAAGTTCGGCTTCAACATCTCCGCGCTGTTGCAGCAGGCCGCGGCGAACAACGTCAAGGGCGACCGGATTCTCAACCCCGGCGGGATGTTCGGCGAGAACAGCACCAGCAAACTCGACTTCATCTCGCTGGCGCTCGCGCTGGTGCTCGGCGCCGCCGGCCTGCCACACGTGCTGATGCGCTTCTACACCGTGCCCAATGCCATGCAGGCGCGCCGATCGGTGATCTGGGCGGTCGGCACGATGACCGTGTTCTACGTGGCGACGTTGATCATCGGGTACGGCGCGTCGGCGTTGGTCGGCTCGGAACGGATTCTGGCCGCGACCGGCGGGGAGAACTCCGCGGCGCCGCTGCTGGCGTACGAGATCGGCGGCACGCTCCTGCTTGGCATCGTGGCCGCGGTCGCGTTCGCCACAATCCTTGCTGTGGTCGCGGGGTTGACGTTGACCGCGTCGGCTTCGTTCGCCCATGACGTGTACGCCAACATCTTCAAGCGCGGCCGGGCCAAGCCTGGTACCGAGGTCCGGGTGGCCAGGCTGACCGCGGTCGTGGTCGGCGGGCTGGCGATCGTCGGCGGAATCCTTGCCAACGGCCAGAACGTGGCGTTCCTCGTCGGCCTCGCGTTCGCGTTCGCCGCGTCGGCCAATCTGTCCACTTTGCTCTACTCGTTGTTCTGGAAGCGGTTCAACACCAGCGGAACGCTGTGGGGCATGTACGGCGGTTTGGTGTCGTGTCTCGCCCTTGTCGCGATCTCGCCGGTCGTCTCGGGCAGCCCGACGTCCATCTTCCCGACCGTGGACTTCGTGTTCTTCCCGTTGAGCAATCCGGGAATCGTGTCCATCCCGGTCTCGTTCGTCCTCGGTTTCCTCGGCACGGTCCTCAGCCGTGACAAGGGCGACGCGCGCAAGCAGGCCGAGATGGAAGTCCGGTCACTGACCGGCATCAACCCCTGACGGGCAAAGCCGGCATCCCAGTCGATGGACACCCGTTGACCTTGTGGTTGCCGGTTTACATGCTCGAACCATGACGGTCGTAGGTGTGTTGGTCGGCAACCCGAAGCCGACATCACGGACATTGCAGGCCGCGCTGGCGATCCGTGCCGCGTTGGGCGGCACGGAAGGGCCCGTGATCGACCTTGGTGAATTCGCCACTGAGCTGTTCGACTACACCAGTGTCCGGGTGGAACGGGCGATCGAAGAAGTACGGAACGTCGACGTGCTGGTGGTGGCTTCGCCGACGTACAAGGCGACGTACACGGGTCTGTTGAAGGCGTTCCTCGACCGGTTCGGTGCCGGATCGCTGCGCGGGAAAACGGCGGTTCCGTTGCTGGTGGCCGCGAGCGACCGGCACGCGCTGGCCGTCGAGGTGCACCTCAAACCGGTGCTCGTGGAGATCGGTCTGAGCGTTCCTGGGCCTGGCTTGTTCCTCAACGAGTCAGTGTTCGCAACCGGGCTTGACGAGGCCGTGGCCGCGCTGCTCAAGGACGCTCAATGAGCGAAGAGCTCCGTCTTGCGCTGCGACAACATCCGGCTGCCGTCACGATCATCACGGCCCCGGGACCGGTCGGGTTGACGGTCAGTTCGTTCGGGTCGGTCTCGATGGATCCGCCGTTGGTCGGGTTCTGGATCGGCACGGGCGCGTCAGCCTTCGAGGCTTTGACGAGTGCCGGCAGTTTCGGCGTGCACCTGTTGCACGCTGACCACACCGATCTCGCGGACCTGTTCGCTCGCACGAACGCGGACCGGTTCGGCTCGGGCACCCGCTGGGAGTCCGATATGGACGGTGTACCGCATCTGCTCGACGCACCCGTCCGGTTACGGTGCCGGACCGTGCAACGGCTCGCGGTAGGTGATCACGTCGGCGTGATCGGCGAACCGTTGGACATCGTCCACCTCGCGGAAACCCAGCCGCTGCTGCGGTTCCGGGGCCGGTACACCTCAGTGGCCTAGGCACCTCCCGAAAGGGCGAGCCACCTGCGGACGTCCGCGAATAAAATCAACATATGGTGAATCAGCTGGTCGCGGCGTCCAGGTTCCTTCGCCACGGGTTCGACGGCATGCTCGCCAACTACCGGCATTACGGACCGGTCCTCACCATCGGGCCGTACACCTACCTGCTCGGACCGGACGCGAACAAGTTCGTGTTCGCCAATCCCCAGCTGTTCAGTTGGAGCAAGGCGTTCTCCTTCCTCAAGCCCGCTGTCGGCGAGACGTCGATGATCGTCAGCGACGGCGCCGAGCACAAACGCCGGCGTGGCCTCGTTCAGCCCGCGTTCCACCACCGGCACGTCAACGGATACCTGGCGGCCCTGGCCAAGGACGCGGACGCGTTGATCGACAGCTGGCAGGACGGCCAACGGGTCGACCTCGATCTCCAGTTCCGCCGGGTGTTGCGCCGGATGAGCGTGCGCTCACTGTTCGGCGATCGCATCGGCGAACAGGCCGACCAGTTCGGCGACCAACTCGCGGCGGTGATCGGCCTGGTCGAGGACCAGCCCTTGCTCGTCGACGCGCACCGGACGTTGCGCACGCGCAGGTTCCGCCGTGCGCTGGCCGGCAAACAGGCCGTCGATCGGCAGATCATGGCCGAGATCGCCCGGGTGCGCGCCGGTTCGGCGGACAGCGGTGTGCTGGCGAAGATGACCAACGCGCGCGACGAGGACGGCGCGGTGCTGTCCGACATCGAGATCCGGGACCAGGCCGTCGGGCTGATCGCGGCTGGGTTTTCGGCTGTCAGCAGTGCGATGACGTGGATCGTTCACTCGTTAATGGACAATGCGGGCGAATGGGAACTTGCCCGCGAGGAGGTCGCGCGGGTGCTCGGCGACCGCCCGCCCGGCGGCGAGGACCTGCACCGGCTGGTCCGAGTGCACGGTGTCGTACAGGAAACGCTGCGCCTGCGGCCGCCGACGGCGATCAGCGTCCGGGTCCCGACCGAGGATTTCACCTACGCGGGCAAGCGGATCCGCGCCGGGCGGCAGGTGTTCTACAGCCCGTACGTCACTCACCGGCTGGAGGAGATCTGGCCGGAGCCGGAACGGTTCATGCCGGAACGTTGGGATCCGGCGCATTCCGCGTACCGCAAACCGGGGCCGCACGAGTTCCTGCCGTTCGGCGGCGGACCGCACCGGTGCGTCGGCTCGACACTGGCCGTCAGCGAGCTCACGGTGCTGCTGACCAGGCTGCTGGCCCGGGTGGACTTGGAGCTTGAGCCTGGTTCGGCGGTGCCGACCAAGAGCGTCCCGATCAGGCCGAAAGGCGGGTTGCGAGGTCGAGTGATCAGGCACACCGTCTCGATCGCATAAGTGGATTTCGTCGCGGGGCAGGGCTGGACTTATGCTTCCCGGCTGTGATCGACGCCCTCCCGCAGGCGCCGGAGCGCATCAGAGCGTTCCTGGACGACCGCAGGCCACCAACCCCGTGTCTCGTGATCGACCTCGACACGGTGCGGGAAAGCCATACCAGGCTGCGGGAAGCACTCCCGGAAGCGAGGATGTACTACGCCGTCAAGGCGAACCCGGCACCGGAGATCATCAGGCTGCTGGCGGCCGCGGGCTGTGGCTTCGACGTCGCCGGCCGCGAGGAGATCGAGCTGTGCCTCGCCCAGGGTGCGCGGCCGGAGCTGATCTCGTACGGCAACCCGATCAAGAAAGCACGGGACATCGCGTACGCCCACCGGGTCGGCGTGCGCCGGTTCACCTTCGACAGCGAAGCCGATCTGGAGACCATCGCGACCTTCGCGCCGGGCGCCACCGTCTGGTGCCGGATTCTCGTGGACAGCAGGGGCTCTCAGACGCCGTTCGGCCACAAGTTCGGGTGCGCGCCCGACATGGCAGCGCGCTTGCTCGTCAGGGCCGCCGCACTGGGGCTTGATCCTGAAGGCGTGGCGTTCCACGTCGGCTCGCAGCACTTGGATCCGGCGGCGTGGGAGCCGTGGATCGCCGCCGCCGGCCGTGTCACGCGTACCGTCGCCGCACAGGGAATCACGCTGCGAGGCTTGAACATCGGCGGCGGCTTCCCTGGCCGGTACCTGATCGACCCGCCGCCGTTGACGGACTACGCGGACACGATCCGCGCGGCGATTGCCACGCATTTCGACCATCCCGTGGAGCTCGCCATCGAGCCGGGCCGGGTGCTCGTGGCCGAGGCCGGGATGATCCGCAGCGAGGTCGTGCTGGTGTCACGCAAGTCCGACACCGACCAGAAGCGCTGGGTGTACCTGGACATCGGGCGCTACGGCGGAATGGCCGAGACCGAGAACGAGGCGATCGCGTACCGCCTGCAGACCGCACAGGACCACGAGCCGACCGGTCCGGTCGTCATCGCCGGACCTTCGTGCGACGGCGATGACGTGCTCTACCAACGGACTCCGTACGAGCTGCCGTTGTCGCTGCGCGCAGGCGACTACGTCGACATCATGAGCACGGGCGCCTACACGCAGAGCTACTCTTCGGTGGCGTTCAACGGGTTCCCGCCGCTGCGGACGTACTTCGTCGGTGGCGCACCGCTTTCCGCTGCCATGGACGACGCTTCGGAGGTTGGCGAATTCGCGGGGCGGCACGTGCTCGCGGAGTTCGAGGGGGTGTCGGCCGAATTGCTCGACGACGCCCAGTTCCTGTGCGAGAGCTTGGAACGTGCGCTGGACAAGGCGGGCGCGACCGTGTGCGACATGTCGTTCAAGCAGTTCGAGCCGCAGGGCGTGACCGTGCTGGCGCTGCTGTCGGAGTCGCACGCGTCCATCCACTCGTACCCGGAACGTGGTGCGGTGTTCATCGATGTGTTCACCTGCGGCCGGGTCGCCGACCCTGAGCTCGCGGTGAACCTGTTGCGGGACATGCTCGACCCGGGCGTGTCCAGGATCAGTGTCGTCCACAGAGGACAGGAGAACCGGTGAGGATCGAGGAGCCGGTCGGTGCCGGGCTGACCCGTGTGTGGCAGGTCGACGAGGTGATCGTCGACACCAAGACGGAGTTTCAGCACCTGGTGATCGGCAGGACCGCGCAGGGCGTTTCGTTGTTCTGCGACAACGAACGGCAGAGCACGGACTTCAGCCAGCTCGTCTACCACGAGGCGCTGATGGTGCCCGCCTTCCTGCTCGCCGCGCAGGTCGACCGCGTGCTCATCGTGGGGTCCAGCGAGGGCGTCGCGAGCCAGATGGCCGTCGAAGCAGGCGCCACGGTGGTCGACCACGTCGATATCGACACCGAGGCCGTCAAGCTGTGCGCTGAGCACCTGCCGTACGGCTACACGCTCTCCGAGCTCGCTGCGGCAGAGAAGGGCGACGGCCCCGTCCGCGTCATGTACGCCGACGGGTTCGAGTACATCCGTACCACTGACCAGCGCTACGACATCGTGGTCGTCGACCTACCCGACGAACAGGACGACCACGACGCCCAGCAGAACAGGCTGTACGGCGCCGAGTTCCTGTCAATGTGCAAGAACCTGCTCACGCCCGGTGGCGTGGTCGCCTACCAGGGCGGCTGCCCGACGCTGTGGCGCAACGCGACGCTGGTCAAATGCTGGCGCCGGTTCGAGCAGGTCTTTCCGGCCCCGGTGTACTTCGGCTCGGACGAGCACGAGTGGGCGTTCTTCTTCGGCACTGCTCAGGAAGAAGCGGTGGCGACAATGGTCTCCCGGCTGCCGTCGCTGAAGTACCGCCCGAAGACCATCGACGCACTCACCCTGCAAGGCTCGACGGTGCCGCCGGTCAGCCTGCGCCCAGCTTGATCAACTCAGCTCCTTGGTGACCCGGCGCTCGGCGACGAACGACACGAACGGGATCATCCCGGCGAGCAGGATCAGCCCGGTCCTGACGATCGGCCAGCGGGCCTTGAGGCCGAGGTCGACCGTCAGGACCAGGTAGATCACGTACAGGAAGCCGTGCACCGGCCCGACGATCCGGCTGTACTGCGGCTGGTCGAACCCGTAGTTCATGATCATCGCGCCGACCAGGGCAAGCAGGCCGACGCCGACGATGTAGGCGAGCACGCGGTACCGGGCCAGCGCACCCTTCAGACCGGGGGCAGCGGCGTCCCGGGCCGGGCTCTCCTCGTTGGTGGCGACGGGTGGTTCAGGGGCGGTCATGGGTGTTCCTTCGCGTTCAACTCGGCCAGGTATTTGTTGTACGCGGCCAGCTCGTCATCCGGCTCCGGCTCGGGGCCGGCCACCTGCGGGGGCCTCGGCGTGGGCACTGTCCTGGGAGGCTCGGCGGGTCCCGCCCCGGCCCGCTCCTGGTCCTCCCGCTGCCGCAGCCGCCGAATCCGCCACACCATGAATGCCGGGAACAGCCCGAACAACGGCCACTGCAGGACGTAGCCGAGGTTCTGCCACGACCCGCTGGCCGATTCGTACCGGTTCCACTGCCACCACGCCAACAGGCACGCACCGGCCAGGCTGACCACGCAGACCACCACGATCGCCAGCCTGCGCAGCATCACCCGGTCATCGCGCACGCCTCGACGCTAACATCCCCACCCTGAGTGACTGCCATCACCAAGGAATGAGACGAGATCGCCCGAGTCGCCGCCAAGCGGGAATAGTCGCTACGATCTCGTCCGTTCTCATGGGTTGTTGACAAAAGCGTGTACGTTGCCTGTCTCAGCGCAACGTTCAAGAAGGCGAGTTGACGTGGCGGCAAGCCCGACGACCGGGTGATGCTGCGCAGGCTGGCGATCGTGGTGGTCGACCTGACCGCATTCCCCTTGGCTCAGTTGCGCTCCGGCACGCCGGCCGCAAGGGTCGAGGCCGCGCTGAGCTGGGCGAAGGCGTACGCGGGCGGACCGGATGCCACCACGATCCAAGAGCAGAACCAGATGGCACACCCGGCCACTGGTTGACTCTCCCCGGAGCAGATCGAGGCTCCAGCCATGACAGAACAGACGATCACGCACCGACTGGACCGGTCCTTTTTCCAGGAGTTCCACTCCGGACCGATCTCCACAGCGTCGATGGGCGTTCTGCGGGCGAGTGTGCACAGCCAGCGCCGGGCGATGTTACTGGCCGTGATGCACTCCCTGCAGGCGGTCAACGCGGACACACGTGACGCGTTGGAGCGTTCGTGGCAGATCCTCTCTGCGGCGGAGGAACGTGACGCCGACGCGGTCGAGGCCATTTTGATGCATCCGCCAACGGGTGTGTGGCTCGTGCGCGCCTTGCGTGAGTTGCTTGGCGTCTCGCAGCACCACGAACTGGACTACCTGCACTCGATGGCTGCGGCCGCGGCGATCCGGGCCAAAGTGGCCTGCACGCTCACCGTGCCGGTGACTTTTGGCACGGTCTGCCTGCCCACGGTCGGCTCTGTGGACGCTCCGGCCGGAAACACGGCACAGGTACACGTCACTCCGAACGCCGCGTTGATCTACTTCGATGGCGTTGCCGAACCGATCAGCGTGACCGCGGCGGGTTTCGCGGCACGGCAGACTCACCGGGCCAGCGCGCGGGGCATCGACCTGGTTGTGGAAATCGACGACAGCAATCCGTATCGCGAATTCTCGGATCCCACACCGGCACACCGGATGACGCAGACCGAGTGGACGCATTGGCACGACCTCGTCGACGACGCCTGGGATCTGCTCACTCTCCGGCACACCGCCTACGCCAAGGAACTGTCGGCTGGATTGCTGACCGTCGCTCCCATCTTCTCCGGCAAGGACGTCGTCGGCTCGTCCTCGCACGACGCCTTCGGCGGCATCGCGTTGTCAGCGAAAGTGTCGGCGGCCACGTTCGCCGAGGTCCTCGTGCACGAGATGCAGCATTCGAAGCTGAACGCGTTGATCGACCTGGTCCAGGTGCGCCGCGAAGACGACGACCAACTGTGGTACGCGCCGTGGCGCGACGATCCACGGCCACTCACCGGCTTGCTGCACGGGATTTACGCGTTCGTCAGCGTGGTGGAGTTCTGGCAAGTCCAACGGAACTTCGCTGACGCGAGCAGGGAAGCCGACTATGTCTTCGCCTACCGCCGCCATCAGGTCCGCCAAGCGGTCCGGGCATTGCGCTCATCGCCGGACTTGACCGAGATCAGCAGCGATCTCGTCAGCGGTGTCGCGGATCGGATCGCCGCGTGCGACACGGAAACCCTGCCCGATGACCTTGTCGACGCGGTCACGCTGATCGAAAAGGACCACTGGGTGACGTGGCGCCTGCGACACGTCAGCCCGAGGCCTGCGGACATCCACCGTCTGGAAACCCTGTGGTCAGCAGCGGAACCGGCGCCAGCACTGTCCACAACAGACGAGATCGCGCCCTTCAACCGGGTGGTCACCGGGTCGGCCAGGGGCACGTTGCTCAAGACGAAGGTGATCGACCGTCACAAGTTCGACCAGATAGTCCACAGTGGAGTTAATTCTGCCGACATCATGTTCGCGGTCGGCGACTACGCGGGCGCGCAAGCCGCCTATGTGGACAGGATCAACGCGTCCGCGGCGGATACCGATGCCTGGGCGGGACTCGCAGTCTCACTGACACCAGGCACGTCGGCGGCGAGGGCTATGTCGACCACACCTGAGATTCTGCTGGACCTGCACAACCATCTCAGGGCAGGTGGTGACGCTCCCGACCCCGTGGAGCTCGCCACCTGGCTGGGCACCTGAACCGCTCAGAACTGCATGGTGTCTGTGTCGCTGTTCGCTCTCGTCCATGAGATGGCGTACATCGTGGCCGGATGACCCACGCCCAGTACGTTTTCGAGATCGGTCACGGTCCTGGCGTGCAACGCGGTGGCCTCCTCATGCCTGTTGAGCTGGGCGAGATCGATCGCCAGGTTCAACGCGACGGACAAAGTGGACGGATGCCGCCCGCCCAGCGTCCGTGTGGACCGTTCCAGTGTGTCCTCGTCCATCTCGTACGCGGTGTGCAAGGCACCCAAGGCGGCGAAGTCACTCGCCAGGTTCGTCGCGGCGACCAAGCAGAACGGATGGTCGCTGTCGAACGTGTCGCGCAGGACAGTGAGCGTCTGCTCGTCCCGGCTTCGGGCGACCTCAACCATTCCGAGCAACCGGAGGGTGACAGCCAGATTGATCGCCGCGACCAAAGTGTACGGATGCTTCTCACCATACCGTTCCACGAACAGGCGATGGCTGAGCTCGCCGAGTTTCCGTGACTCCGGCAACCTGCCGAGCTGCCGCAGGTCGGCTGACAGGCACATCTGGGCGGTGAACGTGTCCAGATGCCGGGCACCGTGCCTGCGCCGGTACATCCGGACACATGCCTGGGACAGATCCGCGGCGGCCTCATAGAGCCCAGCTTTCCGCCTGGCGACGGCAAGATTCCGCATGGCTCCGATGGTTCGTGGATGCTCGTCGCCCACGACCGCTCGTTGCTTGGCCAGATTGTCCTCCTGGATGCGGCACGCCTGGATGTGTTCGCCGCATTCCCGCATGTCCATGGCCAGTGCGTTCAACGTGAGAAAGGTGTCGGGATGATCCTCGCCGAGTACGTTCTTCTTGCGCCGCCACGTGTCCTCATCGAGCTGTCTTGCCTTGAAGAACTGCCCGTTGAGCCGCAGACACCCGGCGAGGTTGTTGGCGTACTCCAATGTGTTCGGATGGCCACGGCCGAGCACATGGCACGACCGCTCGAAGATGTTCTGCTGCATCTGCAGCTCTTCCACGAAGCTCCCCCGTGACCGCAGGCTCATCCGCAGGCTGTTCGCGGTCCGCAGGAACAGCATGTTCCCTTCCCCGAAGGTATCCCGCACCACCTTGTAGATCCGCCGGTTCAGCTGGTAGGACTCGTCGTAGCGGCCGAGCCGGTACAGCGCACGGCCACGCAACCGGGTCATCTCCAACGTGTCGGCGTGGGTCTCGCCGAACCTGTCTCGCCACTCGGCGACGATCTGCTGCGCAAGATCGGCGGCTCCCTGATAGTCCCCGCAGCTCAACAGATACATGACGACATGGATCAGCAGGACGCACACCCGGTCGTCCTTGCTGCACCGCATCGCCTCGGACATGATCACGTGCGGCAGCAGTTCGGCGTAACGCGGCCAAGACCTTGGCGCGCCTGGGTCAGCCGGATTGGCATGCGCCAGCAGAACGTGCGCAGCGTGCCGCATGTCGACTTTTTCCTCTGGCGACAGCTGGTTCTTCAGCACCGCGAGCACCAACCGGTGCAACTGCAGTGTTTTGCGCCGGTGGTCGACCTTGGCCAGACCGTAGTCGCTGATCTGCTGTACGATCCGGTCCAGCTCCTGCGGATCGGCCATCGCCTGGGCGAGCTCGGCCGGAACCGGCACACCGACAGCGGTGAAGTAGCTCTGCGGAATGGGCTGGGGTCCGAAGTAGGCACAGGCCTGCAGCAGTTGCAAGGCAGCCGGGAACTCCGTCCGCAGGTGGTGCAGCGGCACACTCCACGCGGACGCCACCGACCGCATCATCCCGTATTCGCCTGGTTCGTCGTCCGGCATCTCGGCCAGGTGCTGCCGAAGCAACGTGAGGTACTGCGCCGCGGACATTCCCGAGTGGACACGCCAGATCGCTGCCTGCTCCACCGCGAGAGGCAAGTCGCCAAGAGCGTCGGCCAACCGGTCGGCGTCCGCTTCGCCGATGTCGCCGCCAAGGCTCGAACTGAGCCCAGTCTGATTCGACGGACTCGATGACCTCGGCGACCCGAAATTTGACCTCGGCAAGGGTGGCGGCGTGAATATCCGGCCCTCGGTCCGGCCGCCAACCATCTTTGATGTTGAGCTGGCGCCAGGTGGCTATTCGATACGCTTCACCGCTCGGCCCGGCGCGTTCTATTTGAAACACGACATATCCGTCGGACCGCTGCGGCGGCTTGGGCACCATCGTGGTCACCAGTTGCTCACGCAGCTCGGCCAGCTCGACGAGCAGGCCCAGTTTCCCGGCCTGAGCACTGACCCACCGGCGCAGCTCGACGGCCAGATCCAGCCGGACCCGGTTGGCGAGGTGTTCAACGAACACGATGGGCTTGGGAACGCCGTTCACGTCGGCGTTGAGCGTCTCCAACGCCCGGAACATCTCCTGGTACGTCGTCTGCTCCGGCAGATCAAGCGCCGCCTCACCCGCGACGAAGCGGTACAAATCGCCGATGTCGGGGATGACCACGCCACTGAGCAGTGAAAACAGTTGCCTGCGATCTTCGGGTGAGATCGTGTCGAACAAGATCATGTCGGTGATGACCCGTCGGACATCCGCCATCGCGGTCGATCCGGGCTCGAGTTGCTCGAGGACCATCAGCAGGGCCGACAATCCGTCAGGACGCTGCCTGCACGCATTGACAAGACTGAACAGATGGGTCGCCATCTGTGGGTATTCCTCGACGGCCAAGGGATGATCAAGCTCGTCGCTGAGTATTCTGATCACCAGGTTCCGCCCGCTCAGATCATTAAGACACCCTCATCAACGAGCGGACAAGCGGCCAGAGAACGCCGTTGTCGCCGACGCTGCCGTCCGTCATCGGCTCTCCCCTATCCGAAGGCGTCCGTCCATCATACGGCGAGAAAACTGTTCAGTATAGAGCTAGAAAAGACGCTCGGCCAGCGGTATAGGGCGACAAAGTGAAGCCCAATAACGATGATGTCATCGACTCCGGGTCTGACTCTGTTTCGCATAACCGTCCGCGAGTCCGAAAACCTTCTGACCATACGGAACAGAGTTGTTGTACGAAAGCACACCGGCCCACCAACCGGACGGCGAGCCCATGTCGCGGCCACCCACACAGAGGTACCGAGCCGCCGCCAGCGCGGCGTCGTCGATCTGTTGCGGGTCGCCGCGGCCGTCGCCATTGCCGTCGGACGCCCACTTGGCCCACGTTGACGGGATGAACTGCATTGGGCCGACCGCGCGGTCGAGCGTCGCGTCGCCGTCGTAGCGGCCGCCGTCGGTGTCGGAGATGTGTTGCACGCCAACCGAACCGTCGAGTGGCACGCCGATGATCGGCTTGCTTGGCCTGCCGTCGGCGCCCAGCTGCGCTCCGGCGAACTGGCCGTGGTTGGACTCGATCCGGCCGATGCCGGCGAGTGTTGCCCACGACAGCTTGCAGGCTGGGGTCGTGGATCGCAGGACGAGCTCGGCGTTGCCGTATGACCTGAGTGCACGGGCTGGGATGCCGGTCGCGGCCGACACTTGATTCGCCCACGCGATCAGGGGATCTACGCCTGCCGTGGCCTGCGGGATGGTCTCCGCCACCGGTTGCGGGGCGACCGCGCCGGGTTGCACCGGCGCCGGTTGGACCTGCAACGCGGGGATCTCGGTGGTGACCGGTCCGGCTTGCGGCGCCGACGTGGCCGTCAACAGCCACACGCCGCCGCCCGCGAGCACGACAACCAGCGTGACCAGGGCAAGCCTTACGAGCAGCCCGCGACGACGATCAACCACCACGGGTTGTCAACGACGCGGGCCGAGCCTCGTTACGTCCCCGATCAGGCGACCCAGATCAGGCCACGCCGTTGCGCTGCTGCCGCTGCAGCCGCGCAACACACCAGGCAGCCGCGCTGCCGCGGCGCAGGTGCTCGAGCACCGTCAGCGGTCCCAGCCGACGGCTCAGGTCGGACGGCACCAGGCCGGCCGCACGGTAGTCCAGCGCACGCTGGTCAAGCGGGCTGATGCCGGCGTCCCACCACTGCTCGGCCTCGGCCAGTCCGCCGACCATCTGCCAGTAGCCCGCCGCCGAGGCGATCAGGTCCTGGGGCACACCGGGCAGGCGCTTGGACATCGCCTCGATGTAGCGCGGGTCGGCCGACTGCACGCCCACCCACGACTTCGTCCCGCCCTTGGAACGTTGACCAGGGATCCCCGGTTGGGAAACGGTTACCGGTCCCTCGGCGAGCCACGTCGAGGCAATCCGATTGATCTCCTCCGCTTCCGCGTCTTGCGAACGCTCAGCCGTCCACTGCCGAACCAAAGCGTCGACCCCGTGGTCGTCGACCATGCGTGCCTCCTGTGGGGGCGATGATCACTCGTTGCGGAAGACCGTAGGGTGGGATGGGCCCAAGAATCCAGAGCTGACTCATCATCAATCTCGCCACCTGGACTTTTTCCCAACATTCCACCCAGACGGTCCAATATGGATCCGCTCTTCGGCGCTAACTGTGACGCAGCGTCATTAAGCGAAAACACCCTGGACGAACGTGATGATCGCCTCCGCGCCGTCGCGCAGCCAGCCGAGCACCGTCTGCACCGCGTTGGCGGATCCAGTCGGTTGCGTGATCAGGTAGAACAGCAGCAGTGCGATCACTGCCAGCAGGACTATCTTCTTGACGTTCACCGGCCCAGTTCTCCGTCCGTTTCGCACCCCTCCAGCCCCGGTCCGGACGTGCCCGAACACAGGACTGATGCATCATCACTCTACGGGTGCAACGCTGATCGGTGCAGTCGGGCACACCCCGTAATCACCCGTTAGGGGATGTCCCCGATCGGCGACCTCGGTCACGCTTCGAATAAGCACGGTTACGCATAGTTCAACTAGTTGACCACCGAGCGGCGCGTCGTCCAGCGACACGCCGAAGAACGCGGTCAACGTCACCCGACCCAGTCACCTGGCATGCGTGACAAGCTTCATCCCAGCGGCCTAGCCGACCGCGCACAATCCGTTGCGGCACAACGGGAATTGACCTTTCAGTCAATCATGGTATGAGGAAGTTGTCACACAGTTCTGTGTATATCTACACTGAGCTCCATGGTGGATGAGGCAACTCACAACATCCTCAAGATCCTGACCCCGGACCAGCGCGCGGCGCTGGAGGCTCTGGGGTCGCCGGTCCACCTGCAGGCCGGGGAGCGAATCTTCCGCGAGGGCGAGCCATCCCGCAACGTCGTGGTGATCCGCAAGGGAAACGTCAAAGTCACCCGGCAGAACATTCATGAGAAAGAGGTCATTCTCGCCATCCGCGGCGTCGACGAGGTGATGGGCGACGAGGGTGTACTGATGGACGAGCCCCGTTCGGGCACCGTCACCACCATCTCCGAGGTCGACGGCCTGGACATCGGCGCGGACGACTTCGTGGCCTTCGTCAACGAATACGGCCTCTGGGTTGAGATGTACCGGGCCGCGGTGCGCCGCCGCAGGCAGTCCGAGCAACAGCTGCTTCGCGCTCCGTTGAACGTCAAGGGCAGGCTCGCCCGCTGGCTACTGGAACTCGCCGCCGAGGTCGGCGAGAACACCGAAGAGGGCTGGGTGATCGAGTCGACCCTCTCCCAGCAGAACCTGGCCAGCCGGATCGGGGCCACCCGGGACGCCGTCGCCATCGCGTTGCGCCAGCTGCGGGAACAAGGGGCGGTCAGCACCGGGCGGCAGCGAATCGTGCTGCACGACATCGAACGGCTGCGCACAGCGGCATCCAGTTAGCGTAGAAATCCACCCTCAAGTGTGGAATCATACACATAGAGGGCGGGTGATCCGATGACGGTGAGGACGATGGTCGCAACCAGCCAGTTGGGTGCCTTCCAGGACATCTGGGACGCTTGGGACGAGTCAGACGCCGACATCAAGGCGAAACCGCTGCGGCACTTCGAGACCGCGGTCGACGAGCAGTTCGTCGAGCTGCGCAGGCACTTGCACGCCAACGAGCCGGACCGGGCTGCCAACGAGGCGGTGGACATCATCAGCATCGCGCTCAACCTGCTGCGCAACCTGGGTCACGGCCCGGAAGACGTAGCCACCCTGGTCACCGCACGCGCACAGAACCGGATGCGCGGCCAGACTCGGGCGATTCTGGACAAATACGACCGTCTCCTCGAGACCTGACGCGCGACCGCCATGCCCGGCCCGACGAGAAGCCCCACTCTCGCCGACACCGGCGAAGCGCACTCGAGGCCGCCCTCGTTCTTGATGATCTGCGACGAGTGGACGCCGAAACACGGCGGTATCTCGACGTTCAACCGGGCGCTGGCGATCGCGACGGCCCGCGCCGGGCACCGCACGATGTGCCTGGTCGAATCCGCGACCTATGAAGAGGTACGAGACGCCAAGGCACACGACGTCGAACTGATCATGGCGGTCGAATCCGCGAACGGCCCGAACCTGTCCATCCGCCAGAACGACGTCATCGCCCGCAAGCCGGATGTGGTGGTCGGACACGACGTGCTGACCGGCCCGGTGGCGGATGTCTACGCGTCGCTGTACCTGGAGAACGCGAAACAGGTTCTCATCATCCACAACACCCCGGCCAAGAACGAACCCTACAAACGAGACGACGCCTCGCAGCCGACCGTCACCCGGGAGAAGGTGCTGCGCCGAGTCGCGTTCCGGGCCGATCTGGTCGCGGCGGTCGGCCCTAAGCTCGCGATCGAGGCGGAGAGCATTGTCGGCGACGGGTACGGCCGGGTGCGGATCCTGCAACTGGATCCCGGGATGGACTTTCCGCCGGTCGACATCCGCCGCAGGCGATCGGTCCCCCGCTCGCGGACAGTTCTGATGCTCGCCCGGACCGCCCACGTGCAGTCGAAAGGTATCGACATAGCCGCGCGTGCCCTGCCCGGTGTGCTGGGCAATCCACTGCCCCACTTGGTCATCCGTGGCGCGGAGGACAACCGGGCGGCCGATTCGCTGCGCAAGCGACTAGTGAAGATGTCGAAGCTGCCCCGGGACAGAGTCACGGTGTACCCGTACACGATGGACTTCCAAGAGATCCGGGACGATCTCTGCCGCGCGGCGCTGTGCGTCATGCCGTCACGCGACGAAGGGTTCGGCCTTGTCGCCCTCGAAGCGATCGCCGCCGGTACCCCGGTGCTGATCAGCCGCAACAGTGGAGTCGCGCTCACATTGTCCGACCGTCTCGGCACGCTGGCGGAGGGCATGATCGTGGACGTGGTCGACGACCTGGAGCGCGACCGGTTGGAATGGCAGCGGCAGATCCACCGCGTCCTGGGCAACCTGGACAGCGCGTTCGAGCACACGCACCAGGTCCGTGAGGTGCTGTATCCGGATATGCAGTGGTGCCACACGGTGGAGTCGCTGGTCAATCACCTGTGAGCGATGCCAGTTTGCGGCGTACGCGAGTGGCGTCGGGGTGCCGGAGCCGTTCGAGGATCGCCAGGGCACGGCGCAATTCGGGTTCGGCGGTGATCACCTCGCCGAGCTGGACATGAGCCTCGGCAAGGTGTTCCAGCCCGATGGCCTCCCAGTATGGATCACCCAGGTTACGGTCGATGGCGATCGCCACCCGGTAGTGCTCGATGGCCTGTGCTGGGCGTCCTCTGCCGCGTTCAATGTCGCCGATGGTCATCAGCACCTCGGCGTGTCCTTCGAGGTTGCCGTGCGCGGAGTACAACTCCAACGCCCGTTCACACGCCGCCAACGCCTCGGAATGCTTGCCCAGCGAAGAAAGCCGTCCGCCGATGACGTTCAGCGCGTCGGCCTGCCGCAGCGGTTCGCCGCTTGTCTTGACGACCTCCCAAGCCTGCCGGGCGTACGTCAGCGCGGTCGCGGGATCGCCTTTGGCTTCATGGATTCTGGCGAACGACAAGTAGCAGTGCGGCCGTTCTTCGCTGTCCGGCAAAGTCTCGACCACCCGCATCACTTCGTGCAAGCGCGCCAGTGCGTCGTCGTGGCGTCCGTGACGTGCGAGCGCGGTCGCCAGATGTCGGCCGGCGAGCACTTGACCGGCGATGTCGCCGTGTTTCCTGGCCGCTTCCCATGCGACCTGGTGCACCGTGATCCGGTCTTCGCAGCGTCCGCTCCGGCGCAGGTAAACAGTGCATGCCCAGGCAAGCTGCCAGCAGTGCTCAGCGGTCCCGCGGTCGGCCCCGAACCTGACCATGGCCAGGAGATTCGGGTGTTCGGCCACGAACCAGGCCATGCCTTGGCTGTATGTGGCGAGCTCGGGCCGGCTGATCACACTGCCGGACAAGGCGAAAGGCGCTTGCCGGAACGGCTGGAGCAACTGGCCCGCGACCACCGCTATGTCCACATAGTACTCAAGCATCCGCCTGGCGGCCTCGTGCCGTTCCGGGTCGTCCTCGGCGAGTTCGTTGGCGTACGCCCGAAGCAGGTCGTGGAAACGAAACCGGCCGCAGTCGTCCTCGGACAACATGTGCGTACGAACGAGTTCATTCAGCAGCGAACGGGTTTCCGTGCGATCCACGCCACTTATCGCGCAGCAGGCATGCACGTCGACGCACGGGCCGGGGTGCAGACCCAGCATCCGGAACAGCCGCGCCGCAGCCGGGGACAGCGCCTCATAGGACCACGAGAACACCGCGCGCAGACTCAGGTCCGTGTCGCCGCCCAGGTCGAGTGCGTCGAGCCGGTGCCGCTCCTGGCGGATCTGCCGGACGAGGTCGCTGATCGGGCCGGTCACGTGGGCCACCGCGATACTCAGCGCCAGCGGAAGCCCGGCGCACAGCGCGATCAGTTCCCTTGTGGCAGCAGGCTCGGCGTCGAGACGGCCGGTGCCGACTCGACCGGCCAGCAAAGCGAGGCTTTCGTCGAGCGACATGCCGTCGAGGGCGACTCGGTGCGCTCCTTCCCTGATCACCAAGCTGTCCAGCCGATTGCGGCTGGTCACCAGGACCATGCACCCGGCCGCGCCGGGCAGCAGCGGCCGGACGTGTTCGGCGGAACGCGCGTTGTCCAGCACGATCAGCATCCGTCGATGCACCAGCAGACTCCGGTACAGCGCGGCTTTCGCGTCCAGGTCGGCTGGAATACCTTGCGCGGCAACGCCTAGGGCCAACAGGAAGCCGTGCAATGCCTGGTTGGTCGTCATCGGCTCGCGCAAGTCGAACCCGCGCAGGTTGACGTACAACTGACCGTCGGAATACCGGTCTTTGACGCGGTGCGCCCAATGCGTCGCCAGCGTCGTCTTGCCGATCCCCGCCGAGCCGTCGATCGCCGTGATGACCACGGTCGTGCCGTCGGCGAGTTCGTCGAGCCGGTCGATTTCCCGGGTGCGACCGGCGAACTGACGCATGTCCACGGGAAGTTGCCGGGGCACCGGCGAAGGCGGATCGACCGCGGGCGGCGCCGGCTGCACGGCGGCGCCGGGCAGGTGGATCCACGCGGCCGTGTCGACGTCCTTGCTGGTCACCCGGACCTGCTGGTACGCCGCCCAGCTCGCCGCCGGGCTGTGCCAGATGACCTCTTCGTAGAACCAATTCGACGCGATCACCGCCAGCAGCGCGTCCGACTCGGCCTGCATCCGGCGGAACACCGGCCAGTCCACCAACCGGAACGCCAGGTTGGCGGCCCGGCCGACCACGCCGTACTCGTCGTGGTGCATTTCGCCCGCGTGCAGGGCCATCCGCAGCCGGATCTGTTCTTCCTCCGGATGAGCCCGATTGTGCGCACTCAGACCAGCCACGAGCGCGTCGGGTAGTGCCTCGACGAAGTGGCATTTCGGCACGGTCGGCGGGACAACGACCATGATTCCGTCACCGCGGTCTTCCCAGTGACAGCTGGCCCACGGGATCGCTGCCGCGTCGAACGCCCGCTCAACCGCGTCGTACAGCCCTCGCCGGACAGCCAGTTGATGGGTGTTCGTGCGTCGGCTGTCGCCGAATCCGACGACGTCGACGACCAGAATGGTCCGGTGCACCGCCACCATAGGTCCATCTGAGTGCACCGGGACGGTGCGTGTCTACAGCGTGCGGGCGATGATCTCCTTCATGATTTCCGTTGTGCCGCCGAAGATGCGTTGCACACGCGCGGAGGTCCACGCCTTGGCGATCGGATACTCGGTCATGAAGCCGTACCCACCGAACAGCTGCAGGCAGCTGTCGGCGACCTTGCCGAGCCGTTCGGTCGTCCACATCTTGACCATCGCCGCACCGGTGACGTCGAGTTCGCCCTTGAGGTGCCGGGTGATGCACTGATCGAGGAACGCCTTGCTGACCGCGACCTCGGTGGCCGCGTCCGCCAACGTGAACTTGGTGTTCTGGAAGCCGAAGAGCGGCCGTCCGAACGCGGTGCGCTCCTTGGTGTACTGGATCGTCAGCTGGACCGCGAGATCCATCGCGGCCACCGCGCTCACCGCGATCACCAGCCGCTCCTGCGGCAGCTGCTGCATCAGCTGGACGAAGCCCTGGCCTTCCACGCCGCCGAGCAGGTTCTCGGCGGGCACGGTCACGTTGTCGAAGAACAACTCCGCCGTGTCCTGGCCCTTCATCCCGATCTTGTCCAGCACCCGCCCGCGCCGGAAGCCTTCCGTCCCTTCGGTTTCCACCACGACGAGGGAGACGCCCGCCGCCTTCTCCTCGGGGTTGGTCTTGGCCGCGACGATGATCAGGCCGGCCTGCGCGCCGTTGGTGATGAAGGTCTTCGCACCGTTGATCACGTAGCTGTCGCCGGTCCGGATCGCCTTGGTCTTGATGCCCTGCAGGTCCGATCCGGTCCCCGGTTCGGTCATCGCGATCGCCGAGACCAGTTCACCGGAGGCCATCTTGGGCAGCCACCGCTGTTTCTGCTCCGGTGTGCCGTACGAGTTGATGTAGTGGGCGACGATTCCATTGTGGACCGCGACACCCCACGCGTCGTCGCCGACCCGTGCTTGTTCTTGCAGCAGCACGGCTTCGTGCGCGAAGGTGCCGCCACCGCCGCCGTGCTCCTCGGGGATGCTCAGGCACAACAGGCCGACGTCGCCTGCCTTGTTCCATAGCTCGCGGTCGACTTGCTTCTCCTGCGCCCAGCGTTCCTGGTGCGGGGCGAGCTCCTTCTCGCAGAAGGAGCGGGCCAGCTCACGGAAAGCGGACAGGTCCTCGTCGAGCCAGGTCATGCCGCGAAAATACATGCATGCAAGACTGCATGTAAAGCGCGCGCGTGGCCGCCCGGGTGGCTGGTCGGCCCGGCCCTCGCTCGGGCCGACCAACACCTATCAAGACAGGCGCACGTCGCGACTATGACGCCGCGAGACAAAAATCGTTCCGAGCCTCGGCACCGGTGGCAGGATCGAGCACATGACGTACACCGCCCCGCCGCCCGTCAAGCGGCCGGCATCGCGCCTGACAGCGGGTTTGCTCTGGTTGGTCGCGGCAGGGCTGGGGGTGGGCGCGACCTTCACCGACATCCTGATCCAGGACTTCGGCGAGGGGTCGGGCTTCCGCACCGGGTTCTGGACCCAGGGACCGATCCAGGACGGCCAGCAGCAGGAGAGCCAGACGGCGTACTACGGCGTGGAGATCGTGGTCGCCGCCGCGTTCCTGCTGCTCGCGTTCCTCTTGGTGCTGCTGTCCCGGCGGCGCTGGGCGCCGGTGGTAGCCGGAACGTTCGGCAGCGGGATGTACACGGCCTCGGCGTTGACGTGGACGGTCACGCTGCCGAGCGCGGCCGGCGAACCGAAGCCGCAGCTGGGTTTATGGCTGTTCGTCGGCGCTGCCGTCATCGCGCTCGTCGCTCTGGGCGTGGCTCTCGCCGAACGAGCCAGGCCGATGATGCAGCCCCCGCCCCGCTTCATGCCGCCGCAGGGGCCACCTGCGTACCCGATGCGACCACCACAGCCGCCTCCACCGCCCCGCGTGGAGCCGGAGACGCCCAAATACGGCGTTCCCGTGCAACAACCTGAGAGCGTTCAGCCACAACAACCTGAGAGCCCTCTGGAAGAACCGGAGCGCACCACCGCGATCGACCCGCCACCACCGGGTTCGATCTCCCGCAAGCTCGACGGAGATGAGAAGTGACCCAACCGACCCACTGGCCCGTCGCCCGACTGCGTCTGATGGGCTCCGGCCTGTGGATCCTCGCCGGTGCGCTGGCGGTGCTCGGCAGTTTTCTGCCCTTGGTCGAGCACAGCGTGCGCCAAGCGCCGACGTCAACGCGGGGAGAAGAGCTGCGGGTCACCCTGTGGGGTCTGACAACCACCAGTTCCGCCAACGACCCGTTCCCACAGTTCGGGATCCCGGTTGTGATCGCCGCGGTTCTGCTGGCCGCCGCGGCGGTTTTGGGGCTCACGTCGACAAGGCTGCATCCGGCGAGCGGCCCGGTGCTGGCCGCCCGGCTGATCGGGACGGCCGGTACCGGCTTGCTGATCGGGGCGATCGCCCAGCCGCTCGCGCTCTTCCGCGTTTTCTCCGACGAGTCCTTTCTCGGACCGTTCTTCGAACCCGACGCACCCGGACTCGGCACGTGGCTGCTGCTGGTGTCGTGCCTGCTCGGGATCACCGCGATCGTGCTGATGCTCGTACCGAAGATCGCCAAACGCGGCGAGGAGCCGGAGACTCCCCCGATGGGCATTCCAGTCGTCCGGGTACTCGAACCGGAGTACGACGAACCGGCTGACGAGCGGAGCGAGGCCGCGCAGCCCACTGACCCAAAGGGGTAGAGATTCGTGCGGCGGGGCGGCCATACGGAATGATCTGGCTGTGTCCGATTTGGCGGGCGCGTGGCGTGTGCCCGCCGCGTGCTTGGTGCTGGCGTTCGCGCTGCTGGCCGCGTCCGGCTGGTGTGTGCTGAGCAGGGCCACCAGCCCGTCCGACGGCACCGTGATCAACATTGGTGATCAGGCGGTGTCGTCTCGTGCCGTGGTCATTCAGAAAACCACGGATGATGGGCTGTTTCGGGCGGGTGACGAGGTCGTCTCGATCAACGGGACACCGGTGCGGGACGTGGTGCGCGGCGGAATCGGTGGCCCGCAGGCGAAAGTCGGCGATGTCGTCCGCTACGAGCTGCGTCGCGACGGGCAGCGGGTGGACGTCGAGAAGACGCTCACGCTGTACCCGATGATGGACGCGGTCGGCAAGAACTGGCCGACTTTGCTTGTCCTGGCACTGATCCTGATCGTGGCCACGGGCGCCTTCACCGCCCGGCCGACCGACCCGGCCGCCCAGGCCGCCCTGCTGACCTCGGCGCTGGGCTTCATCACCTCGAGCGGATCGACGCATTTCCAACTGGAAGCGCTCGACCTGGTCGCGGGCAGCCAGTTCTGGCGGTGGTACACGGGCGAGTTCAGCTTCATGATGCTGTGGGCGGCAACGCTGCACATGGCGATCGCCTTTCCCGCTGTCTACAACAAGAGTGTGTTCCGCAAGCAGGTGACGGCGGGATACGTCGGCGCATTGCTGCTCTACGGCCTGATGGCGTTGTACGCGTGGCAGTTCATCGACGACCCGCTTGGCCGGTTCGGCCTGCTCGGTTCGCCTGTACTGCCGGTGCTGTACAGCTATCCGCTGATCATCCTGGTCGCGTTGGTCCTGCGATACCGCGCGGCCCAGGACGAGTTGGACCGGCTCAGGATGCGTTGGGTCGTCTGGTCGCTCGGCGGCGGCGCACTGCTCTACTCGGTGTTCTTCGCCTTGCCCGAAGCCTTCATCGGGCGAACGCTGCTGCCCAGCGAGTTGCACACACTCGCGTTCCTGCCGGTCCCGATCGGTGTGGCCGCGGCGATTCTGCGCTACCGCGCGCTGAACATCGAAGTCGTGGTCAGCCGGTCGCTGGTCTACGGCGCGCTGTCGGCAGGCACGATCGGTCTGTACATCGGCTTGGTTTCCCTGTTGTCGCTGCTGTTCCCGCCGCTGGACGAGCTGTGGCAGCAGGCGGCCGCGGCGGCTTGCGTCGCGGTTCTCGTACAGCCCTTACGGTCCCGGCTGCAAGCGCTGATCAACAAACGGCTCTTCGGCGACAGCCACGACCCGTACCGGGTGGTGTCCGCGCTCGCCGCCAGGCTCGAGGAAACCAGGACTCCCAACGAGACCTTGCCCGCGTTGGTGGAAACCATCGGCAGCGCGCTTCGGCTGCCGTATGTGGCGATCGAGATCCTCGGATCGGCAGGATCACCCAATGAACACGTGGCCACGTTCGGCGAACCCACCGGCGAGCTGTTCCGGCTCCCCCTTTCGTACCAAGGCGAGCCTGTAGGCCAATTGGCCGTAGCGCCTAGAACGTCCCGGGAAGTCCTAGGACGCCGGGACCGCCTTGTCCTGGCCGAAGTCGCCCGGCACGCCGGCGCGGCGGTCTACACCGCCCGGCTGACCCGGGACTTGCGGCGCAGCCGGGACAACGTGGTGCAGGCCCGCGAGGAGGAACGCAGGCGGCTGCTGCATGATCTGCACGACGGCGTCGGTCCGACGCTGGCGGCGATCTCGCTCGGGCTGCACGCGTGCCGCAAGGCGATCGGATCCGCGTCGACACAGGGCGAACTGCTCGGCACGCTGCAGGAGGAGTTGGACGGCGCGATCAACGAGATCCGCAGGCTGGCCCACGGGTTGCGGCCGCCGGAGCTCGACCGGATCGGCCTGGTCGGCGCGATCAGGGCTTATGCCAAGGCAATATCCACCAGAGCCGACGAGCGAGGCGTGACGATTAAGTTGGATGTACCGATAAGTATGCCGAGGCTGCCGGCGACCGTTGACGTCGCCGCGTACCGGATTGTGTCCGAGGCGCTGACGAACGTGACCCGTCACGCCGCGGCACGGTCCTGCGCGGTCCGCTTATGGGTGGACGACGACCTGCACATAGAGGTCGTCGACGACGGAATCGGCCTGCCCGAGCAGCCGGCGAGCGGCGTCGGGCTATGGTCAATGCGCGAACGGGCGACCGAGCTGGGCGGCGACTGTGTCGTGTCAGCGGGCAACGGCGGGGGCACCAAGGTGCGCGCGACGTTGCCGCTGCCGAAGGAAGGCGGGTAAGGGCGATGGATCCGCTCCGGGTCATGGTGGTTGACGATCACCCGCTGTTCCGGTTCGGGCTGTGCACTGTGCTCGCCGACGTACCGGGGACCGAGGTGGTCGGCGAGGCGGCCACCGGACTGGACTCGGTCAGCGCGGCCAAGGCACTGCGGCCCGACGTGGTCGTGATGGACCTGCACCTGCCGGACATCAGCGGGATCGAGGCGACCCGCCAGATCGTCACCGAACTGCCGGGCACCGGCGTGCTCGTGCTGACGATGTTCGACGACAGCGAGTCGGTGTTCGCCGCGATGCGCGCGGGCGCCCGCGGGTATCTGCTCAAGGGCGCCGGGCAGGACCAGATCGTGCGCGCGGTGCACGGCGTCGGCCGCGGCGAGGCGATCTTCGGCCCGGACATCGCCACCCGGGTGCTCGGGTACTTCAACACCCCGCCACCCAGCAGCGACCCGGTCTTCCCCGAACTGACCAGCAGGGAACGGGAAGTACTCGCGCTGATCGCCGAGGGGCACAGCAACGCGACCATCGCGCGTGACCTCTCGCTGAGCCCGAAGACCGTGCGAAACCACGTTTCCAGCATCTTCACCAAGTTGCACGTGGCCGACCGGGCGCAGGCGATTGTTCGCGCCCGCAACGCCGGTCTCGGTTAGTTTTTCCCGACCCATCGTCCCGAGTGGACTCGTTACGGCTTTTGCGTAACGAGCTGGTCTCGGTTGCGTTTTTCCTTGTCCACCTAGGGCATTCGGCTAGGGGCAAATTCCCGTCAGCACGATGCCCGCTCGGGCAACAACGGGACATCGGTCCCATGTGGCCGGGACGCCCCTTCGGGCAAGGTGTGTGCAGCCGAAAGTTCAAGATGTGCCGGACGAATTGGGGACGTTCGCCACTTCAGCGGGGAGAGAGAAGAAATGCACGAGCAGCGTCGCACTCCAGTCGTCGTCCGCGCCACCGACCCGATCCTGCAGAACGGCGTGCACATGGCCCTGCGGACCCGTCCGGAGATCTGGCTTGTCGACGAGGAATCCGCGACCCCGGAGGCCGTCGCCCTGGTCGTCACCGACCGGTTCGACGAGCGTGGCAGCCAGCTGCTGCGCACACTGCAGGTCCGTGGTTTCACCCGGATCGTGCTGATCGCGGGGGAATTGGAGGACACCGAGATCCTCACGGCGGTCGAAGGCGGTGTCTGCGCGGTCGCGCGGCGCTCCGAGACCACGCCGGATGTGTTGGTGCGCCTGGTGAAGGCCGCGGCCGCCGGTGAGGGCGCGCTGCCGCCGGACCTGCTCGGCCGGCTGCTCAACCGGGTCTCCCGGCTGCAGCGGCACGTGCTCGAGCCGCGTGGTCTGCACCTGGCAGGCATCACCAACCGGGAGACCGAGGTGCTCAAGCTCGTCGCGAATGGACTGTCCACAAAGGAAATCGCTGACCAGCTGTGCTACTCGCAGCGCACGGTGAAGAGCATCCTGCACGACGTGACCAACCGCTTCCAGCTGCGCAACCGGTCGCACGCGGTGGCGTACGCACTTCGTGAGGGCCTGATCTGAGTAATCGATTCGGTGAAGAAGCCCCGCTTCGGCGGGGCTTTTTCGTATCCGCGCCCGTCGCCTCTTCGGGCAACGTGGAGCACCCTTTCAGGCGGGCGCTCACCCCTTGGGCGGGACTGTCCCGAACTGGACACTCGACGGTGTGATCACAGAAGTGGACGACGCGCTGTGCAAGCTGTTCGGCAGGCAGATGCCGGAGGGCACGGTCGTCCGGCTGGATCCGCCGAAGCCGACGTGGCAGACCGAGCGCCCGTCGAACACCATCGACCTGTTCCTGTTCGGCCTGCAGGACGACACGGGGGCGCCACCGCAAGGCGAACCGATCCGCCGCTGTGAGCTGTCGTACCTGGTCACCGCACGGGCCGAGAAGATCCACGAGGAGCACCGGCTGCTCGACCGGGCACTGCGCACCGCGATGTTCACCGGCACGCTGCCCGAGGACTGCATGTCGTCGTCGCTCGCGGTCACCAAGCAGCCGGTGTACCTCAAAATCGCCAACACCGGCCCTGGGTCGCTGTGGACGAGCCTGGGGATGCCCGCGCGGGCGGCTTTCGTGATGAACGTCAGCGTGCCGATGCTGCCCGAGACGAACACGTCCCCGCGCAAGAGCCCGCGACGGGTCTGGGAGACCCCTTAGTCGAAGCCCTGCCCGATCAGCACGATCGCGCCGATGGACGCCAGCGTGCCGCCATTGCGGGAAAACCACTGATCAGCGTCGTTCTGCGGTTCCAGCTCGCGGTTGTGCGGGGTGACCGTGACGGCCAGCTTGTATTCGACGTCGCCGATCACGTCGACCCCGTCCTGGCCGAAGTCGATCACGCTGACACCGCTGAAGACCATCGTCGCCGGGTGTTCGAAGGTGCTCTCGACCTGCGTGAACCGGTGTTTGGCCGGGCAGGTGACGCTCGGCTCGCCGGTGCCGAGGCCGCTGATGAACACGCCTTCGCTGATCCGGTTGAGCACCGGCCCGACATCGCTGCTGGACGTGGACGTGACCATGACATGCCCGCTGAGCGTCAACGCGAGATCCACCGCCACGTGCCCAATATCGGCCGACGCCGCCGCGATCGGTGTATCGGGCAGCGTGTACCGGACGGCCATGACCACCCCTAGCGCGCGAAAGTTGAGCCTGCGTCACGTTAGGGCTTTCAAGGCGGGTTCTGGCGGCCCGAAAGGGCAGCACATTGGGCGCCGCGCGGGACGTTTCGGCTCAGGTAACCGGATGCGGACGATTGCCTGCCGCCAAAAAGCCCAGCTCTCACACGGGTGAAACACCTCGGAAACACCGTGCGGCAAGCCTGGGTGCATGACCGAAACCCACACGTGGCGACTGCGCGTCGAGCTCGACGACTCTCCGGGTGTGCTCGCTCGGGTCACCACCCGGCTGGCCGCCCGCGACTGCAACGTACTGGCGCTGTCGATCCTGCCGGTGCCCTCGGGGGTGGTGGACGAGCTGGTCATCAAGGCCGCGCCGGACGTGCCACCCGCCGAGCTGGTCAGGGAGATCCGCGCGGAAGGCGGCAAATGCCTCGGCATCACCCATGCCGACGTACGTGATCTCGTCGACCCGCCCACCGCGGCGCTTCGCGCGGCGGCACTAGCGCTTGAGGACCCGTGCGCCGCGCCCGAGGCACTGCGCGTGCTGCTCGCGGCCGACTCGGTCAGCTTCGAAATCGGCACGCCCGGCGAGGTGCTGGACGGCGGTCACCGCGCGATCCTGGCTCTCGGCGACGACCTGACCGTGGCCGCGCGACGCGGCTGGGCACCGTTCACCGACGTCGAACTGGCTCGGGCGGCCGTCTTCACGTCGTTGCTCAACGAGTCACCTGACCCGCCTTCAGCTGTGATCACGTCGGACGGCGCCGGCATTGTGCTGCGCAGTGGGAACGCCGATGACTTGGATGCCGTGTCCGAACTGCACGCGCGGTGCTCCGCGCGGACGCTGTTCGCGCGGTACCACTCAGGCGTACGGACGTTGCCGCGCCGGTTGTTGCACCGTCTGTTGACACCACCGCGCGGTCGTACGTTGCTCGCGGTGTGCGGGCGTGAGGTCATCGGGATCGGGCAGTTGATCCGGACCGCACGGCCGGAGGAGGCCGAGGTGTCGTTGCTGATCGAGGATTCGTGGCAGCAGAAGGGAATCGGCACCGCGTTGTTGCGCCGGTTGGCGGGTACCGCACGCGCGGAAGGACATCGTGAACTGGTCGCCTGGTGCCTGCCCGGCGAATCCGGGTTCGAACGGGCGGCGGTGCGCGCCGGAATTCCGTTGTCGATCCGGCAGGAACAGGGCATGGTCCGCGTCGGACTGCGCGTGGATGGGAGCGCTTCCGAGGAGATCAGGACGCGCTGACAGCCTCCACGGTGTCCGCGCCGCGCCAGGCTACCCTGGCTGCTAGGTGAGGACATGGGAGGAATCAGGTGGCCGGTCGACCGCTCGCTGGTGCACGCCCCACTCTCGAGGATGTCGCCGCCGTCGCCGGGGTCTCCCGCGCAACAGCGTCGCGCGTACTCAACTCGTCACCGCGCGTGAGCCCCGAGGCCCATGAAGCCGTCACCGCAGCAGCCCTGCAACTGGGCTACCAACCCAACCAAGCCGCCCGGACACTTGTGACACGACGGACCGGCGCGATCGCGATGCTCGTGTCCGAGCCGCAGGCAAAGGTCTTCGACGACCCGCACTTCGGCACACTGGTGCGAGCGGCGGCAAGCGAACTCGCCCGTATCGACACCCAACTCGTGCTGATGCTTGGCCTAGGCGAAGGCGCCCACGGCCGCGCCGAACGCTTTCTGCGCGGCGGCCACGTCGACGGCGCGTTGCTGTTCGCCCCGCACCAAGACGACCCGTTGCCAACGACCGTCCGCAAGCTGCATCTCCCGTGCGTGTTCGGCGGACGGCCATGGGGGTCGTTGCGTGGTTTGTACACGGTTGACAGTGATAACGAAGGCGGCGGCTTTCTGGCCACCGAGCATCTGCTGAACATGGGTCGGAAGACGATCGTGTCGGTTACTGGGCCGGATGATGAGCTCTCGTCCCGTGATCGTCTCGCTGGCTGGATCCGGGCGACCGGTGCAGGGGATGCCGAGCTCACGCACCTCACCGAGTCCGGTGAGTACACGCGTGAGGGTGGATATCACGCGATGAACCTGCTGTTGCACCGCGTGCCGAAGCTTGATGGGGTGTTCGCTGCCAACGATTTGATGGCCGTGGGGTGCTTGCAGGCGCTGCGTGAGGCCAACCGTCGCGTGCCCGATGATGTTGCTGTTGTCGGGTTCGACGACAACCAGATGATCGCTCCGCATGCCGAGCCGCCTTTGACGACCGTGCGGCAGGATCTCGGCGACCAGGTGCGGAAGATGATCGCCAACTTGACGGTGTTGATTGACGGTGGATCGGTACGGAAGCGGGAAATCCTTCCCGTGCAACTGGTTCGTCGCGAGTCAGCCTGAGTCTCAGCCCCGCGCCACGCCAGAACTGCATCCGGCCACCGGAACGGCCAACCCGCACCGCCGAAACCCACACCCCACCACCCGAACAGCCAACCCGCACCACAAAACCCACACCCCGCCACACCACAACAGCCAGTTCGGGGTGCTGGAACGTGCAACTCGGGCTGCCGGAATGTGCGACTCACCATGTCGGAGCGGTGGACACACGGTGCCGGAACATGCATCTCGCCCTAGTGGGGCGGCGAACCCGGGGTGCTGGACCCGGGGAACTCGCGGTGCCGCAACGCGCCACTCGCCGTGTCGGAACGGCGGACACACGGGGTGTCGGAACGTGCATCTCACAGTGCTGGAACGTGCGACTCACCGTGTCGGAGCGGTGGACACGGGGTGCTGGAATGTGCATCTCGGGGTGCTGGAATGTGCTTTTCGTTGTGCGGGGAGGTTCGCGCGCGGGGCTCGCGGTCGGGCGGGGTTGGCGGGGTGGGGGGTGGCGGCGGTGTTCCTCCCGGCGCCGCCGCCGTTTTCCGCACCCCTTGCGGTGAGGCGTCAGGGGATGTCGAGCCGCCGCGCCCGGCATCCCCTGACGCCGGTGCCCGGAGCATCACCTCGACGTGCTCCGGGAGCCCGCACTCACGAGCAGGCCACCCGACCCTTGTCTACCGCCTGCTCGTGAGAGCGCTCTCACCATCGCGCGGCCGGCACTGTCCTGTCAAGGATCTATACCGTCCCGTTGCCTAGGCCACTGTGGACGGTCCGCTTGGCGGGATTCTGCTGGCGCGGAAAGCCGGCACCAAAGCCGCGAGCAATGCACCCACCGTACCGACGAGCACGGCGAAGACGGCTATGTCGAATTGCAGGATGTCCAGCAGAAGCAGCATGCAGAGTTGGCCGACGAGCGCGCCGAACAGGCCGATCCACGCCGCCTCCGCCAGGACGCCGTTGAAAACTTGCGCTCGGCTTGCCCCGAAACACCGCAACAAAGCCACATCTCGCCGCCGCTTGCGCACGGTTGCCGCGAAAGCCTTGTACACCACCGTTTCGGTGAGTACGAACATCGGCACCAGGCCCCAGCCGGGGACCTTGCCGACGATCATCAAGATGAGCAGCCCGATGGCCATGATGCAGCTCAGTCCCAGGCCTTTGCCCATACGCCTGCCCGCGTGGATGGGATGCACGTTCATCGCAGGGCCGCCCGCACGGACTCGACGGTCGGCCGGCTCACCTCGCCGGTGATCCTGCCGTCCGCCAGCACCAACACATGGTCGGCGTGCGCGGCCACGTACGGATCCTTGGTCGCCAACAGCACCGACTGGCCGAGTTTGCGTACCCACATCCGCAGGAATCCCAGCAGCGCCGCGGATTCGCTCCGGTTCAGCTCGCCGGTCGGCTCGTCCGCGAGCACGACGTCCGGGCGGTTCACGAATGCTCGTGCACACGCCACTCGCTGGCGTTGTTCCGCGGTCAGCGCGGCTGGACGGGTGCGCAGCAGCAGCGACAACCCGAGCAACTCGACCACCGTGTCGAACCACTGCTTCTCCGGTTGCGTGCCCGCGAGTTCCGAGCTGATCCGGATGTTCTGCTCGACCGACAGCGTCGGGAACAGGCTGCACGTGGCGAAGACGAACCCGATCCGGTCGCGCCGCATCTTCGTCAGCGCCGAGTCGGCGAGGCCGGTGATCCGGTCGGCTCCTATGTGGACGGTTCCGCGATCCGGTCGCTCAAGCCCGCCCACGCAGTTGAGCAGCGCCGTCTTGCCCGCACCCGACTTGCCTACCACCGCCGTCAGCCGGCCGCTGGGGACCTCGAGGTCCACTCCACGCAACACGCGCGCCCGCACCACGCCACGAACACTCGCAGCAGCCCCGACAGCAACTGACATGCTTTCACGTTAGAAGGCGCCGGCAGGGGTGCGCATCGGCTCGAAGACTTGTCGTGAATCAGCCTGGAGTCTGACTTCCGGCGCTATTCCAGCAGGCCCCGGTCGTAGGCGATGGCCACCGCCTCGGCCCGTCGGCTGGCTCCCAGCTTGGCCATGATCCGCGACAGGTGCACGCTCACCGTCTTCTCGCTGATGTACAGCTCCTCGCCGACCTGCCGGTTCGTCTGCCCCATCGCCACCAGCTTGAGCACGGACTGCTCACGCGGCGTGAACAGGTCCACCGTGTCCCTGGGACCGGGGCCGTCCTCGGTCAGCGACAGCCGGGCTCGGCGCGCCAGCTGCGACAAGGCGTCGAGCAGGGGTTTCGCGCCCAGCTCGTCCGCGGTCTTATAGGCAAGCCGGAGCTGCGTGCTCGCCTCGTCCTTACGGCTGGCTCCGAGTAGTGCCTCGGCATAACGCCAGCGGGCTTGGGCCTGATCGTAGACCGCCCCGTAGTCCGAGGCCGCTACGACCTTGGACCAGGCATCGGGGTCGCTGGCACCGTGCAGCCTGGTCAGCTCGGCTTCGGCACGGGCGGCCCAGAACCGGCCGTCCGGTCCGAGGGTGCCGGCCCGTGGTGTGCTCTTCACCGCCGTTTGCAGGGCCAGCTCGGCGAAGCGCTCGCCCTCGGCGACGATCTCGGCGACCGATTCGCCCTTCACCCGCGCCTTCGCCACGGCGTCGGCCGCGGCGCTGGCGGCCAGCGTGCCCAGTTTGATGCCGGCCATCGGCCACGGGCCGACGACCCGCTTGGTCCATTCGAGGACCTCGGCCGCCCGCTGGATCGCCACCTCGGGCTTACCCCGCCAGCTGGCGAGCTCGGCGCCCGCCGTGCCGGACACCAACGCGATCTGGAACTCCCGCCACTCCGACCGCAGGTTGGTCAGCAGGCGTTCCGCGTCGGCGAAACGGCCGCGCCCCACCACGATGTACAAGTTGGCAGCGGCAAGGCGCGCGGTGACCGTGCTCGAAATCCGGCCGCGTGGCTGCTCCAGCAGCTCGTCCGCGGCATCCCAGTTGCCGCTCGCGTAGTGGGTGAGCGTCTGCAGCCAGCGCAGTTCCACGCCGAAGTCGCTCCACGACAACCCGGTACTGCGAGCCAGCTCGATGCCTTCTGCCAACACCGCGGTCGCCTCGTCGAACAGACCCAGCTCATAGCGGCTGAGGCCGTTGTAGAAGCGGGCCCGCAGGCCGACCGTGAGGGCTCCGGCCGCGTCGGCCCGGTCCTTGGCGGCCAGCAGCAGGTTGTGGCTTTCCTCGATGTCGCCGTCGGCTTCGACCACGATCGCGAGCGTGGTCAGCGCGTCCGCCTCGGCCCCGGTCGCACCGATCGCCCTGGCGTCTTCGATCGCCGATTCCGCGTGTTCACGAGCGAGCCGCATTTCGCCTTCGGCACGCAACATCCGCGCGTACACGGCCGAAACCCAGGCACGCGCGGGACTCGGTGGCAGATCGGCGGCCTTCACCCAGGCCGCTTCGATGACCGCACGGGCCTCTTCTTCACTGCCGTCGATCGCCATCAGCGTCTGCGCGAGCCTGCGGCGGACCTCGACCTTGAGTTCCAGATCGCTTTGGCGGTCCGCGACCTTCACAGCCGAGCGCGCGTAGGCGATCGCGCGCTCCGGGTCACCGGACGTCCCCGCCGACCAAGAAGCCTTACGCAGCAGCTTCACCTCGGTAACGCCCTCGGGACGATGTTGTTCGTCAACGGAATCCCACAACCTGAGCGCCGTTTCCAAGTGCCGCAACGACTCCCCTGGCGCGCCGAGCTCCGTGGCTTCGTCCGACGCCTTGACCGACGCGAACAAAGCGTTGGCCAGCGAGTTGCTTTCCATGCTGTGATAGGCGAAAGCGGCCGAGTTACCGCGTTCGTCCAGCCGCCCCTTCAAATACCGGGCGTACGTGGCGTGCAACCGGACCCGTTCACCGGGCAATAGATCGCCGTACACGGCCTCACGCATCAACGCGTGCCGGAACGAGTAGTGCACCTGCTCGCCGCCGGTCACGAAGATGTGGTGCTGCACGGCTTCGCGCAGCGCCTCTTCGAGCTCGATGTCGTCGAGGTCACCGACTTCCCGCAAGGTGCTGTGCTTCACCGTCCGCCCGGCCACCGATGCCAGCCGGATCACCTGCTGCGCGGGCTCACTGAGCCGCTCCACCCTGGACAACAGGACGTCCGCGAGCGACGACGGGATACCGCACTCGTCATCGGCGATCGCGGCGAGCAGTTCCTCAGCGAAGAAGGCGTTTCCCTCGGACTGTTCGGCGACCTTGCGCACGGTCTCCTGATCGACAAGCCCTTCGGCCAACGCGTCCACGAAATTGCGCGCCGCGGTCTTGTCGAACGCAGGCAGCTCCATCCGTTCCACCGCGGGCAGCCGGACCAGCTCGGCGAGCAGCGGCCGCAACGGATGCCTGCGATGCAGGTCGTCTGTCCTATACGTACACACGATGAGCATCCGCTGCGTGCGCAGCCTGCTCATCAAGAACGACAGCAACCCGCGAGTCGAGCTGTCGGCCCAATGCAGATCCTCGATCACCAGCACGACCGTGCCGTCCTCGGCCAGTTCGCCGAGCAGGCTATGTACGGCGTCGAACAGCCTCAGCTGTGCGATGTCCTGCTCGCGCCGCGGCTGCATGCCTTGCACTTTGCCGATCGCCGGCGCGAAGTTCGGCACGAACCGTTGCGGTTCCGGCTCCGGTGTCTGATGGCTGGACACCACCAGGTCCGGCAGCAGCATCCCCAGCGCCGGCCTGGCCAGCACGTCGTCACGGCCCAATGCGCGCAGTTGCGTGAGCGCTTCGGCGAACGGCAGGTAAGGCAGGCCCGTCTCGCCGACATCGACGCAACGCCCAGCCAGCACGATCGCACCCTGTTCGGCCGCGATCGCGCTGATCTCTTCGACCATCCGTGTCTTACCTATACCGGCGTCCCCAGCGATCAGCACCGCGCCAGCCGTACCCCCAGAGGAACGGCTGAAGGCCGCGCGCAGCCGGTCCATCTCCCGGATGCGCGCGACCAACGGTATTCCTGATCCCAACCTCGGCACGTCAGGCATAGTGACACACCTCAGGCCGCGCGGCGTTCACCATTTCCGTCGGACCGATGTACTCGAAGCCGCTGCCACCAGCGGGGACGCCGAGTCTCACGGACCGTACGCAGGTGCTGCTTGGTGATCGCGTCACCTCGTCGGTAGGCGATCTCCGCGTTGACGGCCTCTGGGGTCCATTCCATCTCACTCACCTCGTTGTCTCGTCATTTCGGTGATGATGAGATTCGCCGTAAGGCCCCGATCCGGACATCAGACGAACAACCACTGTTATGGGTGTGACCCCTTACCGCGGGGAGTAAGGGGTCACACAGGCCAGGTAAGGTGCACTAAGGGGCACAGGTTTCCGCAGGTCGGCGCCTTAGCAAGCGCCTAGATCGGTCCACACCTCCCGCGTGCCCGGCTCCTCGTTCTGTGTCCACCACCTGGCTCGCCAGTTGTGGCCCTTGTGGGACACCTGCTGGCCGCCGGTGTAGACGCTGGTCGCGTTCCACGCCGGGGCGGTGCAGGGACCTGGCGGCGGGTCGGTCGGCGGCGGGTCCGAGCCACCCGTGCCGCGTGGGTGGTCCGTGCTCAGCGCGTAGCTCTTGCCGCCGAATGTGAGCTTGAAGTTGGCGGGTGTGGCGATCGGCATCTGGTAGACGACCGCGACCTCGACCGAGCCGCCCGGCGGGATCGTCTGCCAGCTCGGGATCGTCACCGAGACATGCTGGAAGTCACCCTTCAGGCCGCCCACGTTCGGCCCACTGTGCCCACGCTGGGTCACCCTCAGGCCGAAGCCGGACTGGTCGGTCATGCTGCCCGGCGCGCTGGTGCCGTAGTCGAACTCGAGCACGGCTCCACCGGGGATCGAGGTGGCCGCCCGGTTGGTGATCCGCATCTTCGGGTTGATCGGATAGTTGCTGTCGCCCAACGCGAACCCGCTGAACGTGACCCCGACGTCCAGGACGCTGGCCGGAATTGCGCTGTTGGACTTCGAAGCGCCGTACGGAGCCGCGCCGCGCATGGCCGTGTTGAGCGCGTCGATCAGGGTCGTGCCCATGAAGTACTGGTTCTTGGCCGTGTCGAAGGCGTAGTCACCGGAGAGCTCCCAGATCATCACGCCACCGATACCCTTGTCCGCCACGTACTTCGCCTTGGCCGCGATGGACGTCTCGTCCTCAGTGGACAGGAAGACGCGTTTCTGCGCGTTCCACAGCCACGGGCTGACCAACGTGCTGTTGTAGTTGCGGGCGTAGGTGCCGGTGAGGCGGTCCGTCGGGTCGTTGACCGGGTCGAGGCCGTACGCGGTCAAGTAGTCGCCTTGGCTGCCGCGTTCGAGGTTCTTCGCGTGCCACATGGGGTTCACGCCAGACGGAACCTCGGCGCCGCCGGCGGTCGAGTCGTGCCAGAGGTTGTCGATACCGATCGCGCCGTTGCCGCACGGCACGGTCGAGCCGACACTGGAACCTGTGCCGGGCGGGCACTTCGTCTGATCCGGCAGTGCCGCTGTGCCCCAAAGCCCGTTCGTACCACCGTTCACGCCTTGCCAGCCGCGGGTGTAGAACGGAACACCGATGTTGATCCGTCCGGCGGGCATGTTGCCGCGGAAGTAGTGGTACGCCCAGTCGGTGTTGAGATACCCCATGCCTTCGTACTGCGCTGTCGTGTAAACCTGCCAGTGCTTGAGCTCAGCGTCGGCGCCGTCGTCGAACAACGCGGCGTTCGGTCCGACGAAGTGGTTCCACGAGCCGTGCAGGTCGTAGGACATCAGGTTGGCGAAGTCCAGGTACTGCGTCACCTGATAGGTCTCGGCACCGCGCAGAATCCAGCCGGAGGACGACACCGCGGCGGTCAGCAGGTAGTGCTTGCCGTCGGCCGCACCAGCGACGTCCAGTTTGGACCGCAGGGTGCGCATCAGGTTGACGTAACCGGCCATCTGCTGGCCGCGAGTCGTCTGGGAAATCCAGAAGTCGTCCGGGTTTCCGGCGTAGTTGGCCGATGTGGCGTACTCGTAGTCGATGTCGGCGCCGTTGAAGCCGTACTGCCGCAGGAACGCGACGACCGAGTCGGCGAAGGTGTCGATCGCGGCCTGGCTCTGGCCCATCCTGTAGAAACCGCCGAAGGCGGTGCGGCTGCCGTCCGGGTTGAGGAACCCGCCGGTCTCCGCCCAGCCACCGATCGAGATCAGTGTTCGGACGTCCGGGTGCTGTTTCTTGTACTTGGTCAGCAGGTTGAAGTGTCCCTTGTACGGCAGGGACGGGTCCATTTCGGCGCCGGGCACGCCCGGCCACTCCATCCCGGTCGAGGCGTTGCCGGGACCGGCAGGGCCGACCGAGATCCTGTTGTCGGCGCCGATATGCGCGAACGCGTAGTTGATGTGCGTGATCTTGGTCCACGGGACGTTGTTGGCCAGGTAGCGAGGTGAGCCGTCCTTGCCGGTTCGCCAGCTGGTGAAGTAGCCGATCACCCTGCGGGTGTTGCCGTTCGCCAGTTTCTCGCGGCCTGCCGTGTCGTAGACCGTGCAGTAGGGAACTGTGACACCGGCCGTGGTCGCGAGGCCGTCGGGTCTGCAGTCGTCGGCGGCTGCTGCCTGCCGCTCGACCGAGATCGCGAACAGCCCGGCCAGGGCGACCACCGCACCGATCAAGGAAAAGCGAAATCGAGTCATCTTCGACCTCCGCCAGGGGCAGGGGGTGACACGGCGACCATCGACCGGGTCACGGCCTGTCGGAAATGTCTCGACATTAAGAGGTCCAGACCTGTCGAGCAATAGGTCTGGACCAATGTTCCGCTACGCAGTGCGGCAGGCGATTATCTCTTGGTCGCGACGAGGAACGTCGCCCATCCTGCCGTGTCGAATCGGAGCATGCCCGCTTCCGGATTCTTGGAGTCGCGCACACTCGCTCCGGTGTGCGCCAAGGCGATTTCGACACAATCGTTGCCGGCACCACTACGGCTGCTCTTGCGCCAGGCAGCACCGGCCAGTTCGGAAACAGTCAAAGCCTTCACTCCTCTCGTTGACGAGACAACCTTTCGGCTGTCTGAAAGACCAGATGCACACTGTCGTCCGGGCTTGCCGCGGACGCTCGCAAATGGTCGAACATCAACGTATACCGTTGGACGTCGACTTGCTCCTCCAAGTAGACCCCTCCGGTGGTGGTGTCCACATAGACGACATCGGGATCCATTTGTTCGGGGAAACCAAGTATCAGAAAGGGACCCTCCATACTGGAGTGCGCACCTGCCTCGAACGGAATCACCTGAATGGTGACGTTCGGCAGTGTGCCGATCTCACACAATCGGAGCAATTGTTCGCGCATCACACCTGGCCCGCCGACGGTCCGGCGCAGCACCGCCTCGTCGATGATCGCCCAGTAGTTCGGCGGTTCCGGACCGGTCAGCAACCGCTGGCGCTCCATCCGCGCGCCGACCCGGCGCTCCACTTCGGCCTCTGGCCAGTCGGGACGGATCGACCGCATGACCGCACGGATGTAATCCTCGGTCTGCAGCAGACCGGGCACCAGCAATGCCTGAAACGCGCGTAATGACGAAGCGTCGGACTCAAGACCGACGAAGGCTCCGGTGAAAACCTCGTTATAGGCGTGCCACCAGCCCTTTTTGCGGGCCTCGCGGCTCAACTGGACAAGCGCTTCCAACCGATCGGGTGCGACTTCGTACAGCTCAAGCAAATCGCGCGCGTCGCGCGGCGTGACGCCGACATGACCGGTTTCGATCCGGCTGATCTTCGACGCGGAACACTCGAGCTTCTCGCCGACTTCCTCGATGGTCAGCTTCGCGGCTTCCCGCAACCGGCGAAGTTCGCTGGCCAACCTGCGCCGCCGGACAGTGGGGCTTTGCCCTCGTGCCATCTACCGCTCCCGATGTCACCCATTCGTGTGTTGCAACTTGCAGAATGCGGTTTGCAGCCCCAAGCTACTTCTTACCGCCTGTCAGGAGCAGTTGAAGGTCCGCACGGGACGCAGAGGACGTGGTGAAGCGTGGTCGACGTGAACAATTCCATCTTCGGCCACCTGGAGTCCTCGCTGAACGGCTACCTCGCCGATCTCACCCGTCGAGGGGAGTCAGCGGACCCGGCGACGGCAACGAGGATCGCCAACAACGAATTGCCTCGTGTTGTCGCAGCCTTGCAAGCTGTATTGGACGAACACCGTCCGGACGAGCAGGGCCGCTGCCCCACCTGCCGCAAACGCCTGTTCGGCCGCGCGCCCGCACCGTGCCGTGCGTACCTCGCGGCGCATCTGTGCCTGCTGGTCAGCGAAGACGACCAGCCCTATCGCGACACTCCACAGCTCGGCGCCTGCTGAGCTCCCCAGACGAACCGGCCAGCCGGTTCGACCGGATCGCACGGTCCCTCCCCCCGGCCAACCCCCTTCCCTCGGCCGACCTCCCGTGCCATCCGGTGCCCCTCCCCAGCGGGGCCGGGATTTTCGCGCCCCCCGACTGAATTTCCGGTCCCGCTGGCCTTTCCGTCCACAAAGAGCGGACACGGGGTGCGGGAAGGCTCGGCCTGTCTTTGTCTTGCCGAGGTGCCGACGCTGTCGCGTGTCTCCTCTGCCGAGGCACCGACTCTCCCGCGTGCCTCCTCTGCCGAGGCACCGACTCTCCCGCGTGTTCCCTCCTGCGTTCCTTGCCGCGCATCGTCTGCCATCTCTTGCCGCGCCAATGTCCCGATGTCGCATGGGGACCATCCGGAACCGGTTGCGCGAAAGCGGTGAGGGAAGCGACCGGGCGACGCAGGGGATGTGCGGCAAGGGATGTCGTCAAGTCCTTCGCCACAGCCAAAGCACAGAACACTGTGATGTGACCCCTTGACGCGAACCCCGGACGGGTGGTTTGGCGATCTTCCGCAAAGGATCTTGGCGGACCGCATCTCACCTGCTGTCACCGAGCCGGGTGTGATCAACTCGTCCGGATGAATTTTTTGCGCCGCAAGCAATCTGGCGCCATTATGGTGTTGAGCGGGACGGTACACAAAGGACACGATGCTCATCGAACCTCGTGGCTGTACCCGCCCCAGTGCCGACACAGGTCGTGCCGACACGGAGGTTTCGCATGATGGCCGGTTCCAGTCTCAAGCACCGGGCTCCGCGAGGGCCCTTCCGCCCACGTGGGGGTTTCGGGCGCGCTCGGCGCGCCCTGGTGGACCAGCCTCGGTTAGCAGGCTGCTAGTCCCACGCGCCTGAACCCGGATTCATTCGAAATCCGGGGCATCCCCTGCTGGACCAAGGAAAGTAGACATGTCTCGCGTCTCAACCGTGCTCAGACACGACTTGCCCGCATCCTTCGTGGTCTTCCTGATCAGCATTCCGCTGTCGCTCGGCATCGCTGCCGCCTCCGGCGCCCCATTGATCGCCGGGCTGGTCGCGGCCGTTGTCGGCGGTATCGTCGCCGGTTCGCTTGGCGGGTCGGCGTTTCAGGTCAGCGGCCCGGCCGCCGGAATGACCGTCATCGTCGCCGGGATGATCGAGCAGTACGGCTGGCCTGCCACCGCCGGCATCACCATCGCCGCCGGTGTGCTCCAGGTCCTGTTGGGTATCACGAAAGTCGGGCGCCTCACCCTTTCCCTCTCCCCCGCGGTCGTGCACGGCATGCTCGCGGGCATCGGGGTCACGATCGTCGTCGGCCAACTCCAGGTGCTGTTCGGCGGCGAGGCGGACAGCGATGTGCTGTCCAGCATCGCCGGTCTGTTCAGCCATCCGCCGGTCTGGGGTGCGGTGGTGGTCGGCCTGATCACCATCGGCCTGATGGTGCTCTGGCCGAAAGTCCCGCGCAGCCATGTGCTGCCCGCGCCGTTGATCGCCGTGGTCGCCGCGACCGGGGTCGAGATCCTGTCCGGATGGGACGTCGCGACCGTGCAACTGCCGGACGATCCGTTGGCGGGGCTGGCGATCCCGGAAATCCCGAATGGTGGTGTGTTGGACGTCGGGTTCGCCGTGCTCAGTGTCGCGCTCGTGGCCAGCGTGGGGTCGTTGCTGTCGGCCGTCGCCGTGGACAGGATGCACAACGGGCCCCGGGCGGACCTCGACCGTGAACTCATCGGTCAGGGTGCGGCGAACGCGGTCTCCGGCGCGCTGGGCGGGTTGCCCGTCGCGGGCGTGATCGTCCGTAGTTCCACCAATGTCGCCGCGGGCGCGCGGACCCGGTCGTCGTCCATCCTGCACGGAGTCTGGATCGCACTGTTCGTTCTGTTCCTGGCGAACGTGTTGGAACACATACCGATGGCCGCGCTCGCCGGTGTGCTCATCGTGGTCGGTGTCCGTCTGGTGAGCGCCGGGCAGTTCAAGGAATTCCGGATGCACGGCGAACTGGCCGTCTACGTGGTGACCGTCGTCGGTGTGGTCGCACTGGGCCTGTTGGAAGGCGTCGCGATCGGCGTGGCGGTCGCTGTGGTCAGGTCGTTCTACCGGCTGGCGCACACGTCTGTCCGCGTCCAGGAACAGGACGGCGAATGGCTTGTGGACGTCGGCGGGTCACTGGTGTTCGTCGGTGTCGGCAAGCTGGTCCGGGGACTGCGCCGGATCCCTGGCGGGCAAAAGGTTGTTCTCCAGCTGCACATCGACTTCATGGACCACGCCGCGTTCGAGGCGATCGACGACTGGCGCACTGGTTACGAAGGCCGTGGCGGGCAGGTCGAGGTGCACGAGAAGGACACCTGGTACAGCCGGGCCCGTGACGGCGAACCGGGGCGCCGCAAGACGATCCCGTGGGTCGGTCGCTGGACCGACTGGGAGCACAGGACTTTCCGGATGCCGGAGCCGCGTGAGCCGGTGCTCGACGGCGCGCTGGAGTTCGAACGGATGGCCGCACACCTGATCCGCCCGTTCCTGGCGGAGTTGGCGCGCAACGGGCAACGGCCCGAGCAGTTGTTCATCACGTGCGCGGACTCGCGGGTGTTGCCGAACCTGATCACGTCAAGCGGTCCGGGTGAACAGTTCTGCGTACGGAACATCGGCAACTTGGTACCCGTGCACATCGAGTCCGAAGAGTCCGAAGAGGACAGCTCGGTGGGCGCGGCGATCGAGTTCGCCGTCGACGTGCTGAACGTACCCACCATCGTCGTCTGTGGACACTCGCACTGCGGGGCGATGAAGGCGTTGCTCAGCGGATCGGCCGAACCGGGAACGCGGCTGCACTCATGGTTGCGTAACGCCGCTTCGAGCTTGGCCCGTGTGGACGGGACGGACGATCTGGAACAGCTGGCGGCAGCCAATGTCGCTCAGCAGCTGGACAATCTGCGGACGTATCCCAGTGTTCGCCGGGCTGAGGCGCAAGGGAAGCTGCGGCTGGTCGGAATGTACTTCGACCTGGCCGAGGCGCGCGTCTACCTGGTGGACCCGGACGACTTCCGCCTGGTCCAACTGGAGTCCCTGGCCTGAAAGAGCTCGTGAGTGTTTTCGCCGGTTCTAACCGGCGAAAACACTCACGAGTAGTCAGGCGTCGATCTCGTTGCGGTCGGCGCTCCACAGCGTGTGGAAGCTGCCGTCCTTGTCGACTCGGCGGTACGTGTGCGCGCCGAAGAAGTCCCGCAGGCCCTGGACGAGCGCGGCAGGCAGGCGCTCGGAGCGCAGCGCGTCGTAGTACGCCAGCGCGCTGGAGAAGCCAGGAACCGGGACACCGGCCTGGACGGCGGTGGTGACCACGCGACGCCACGCGTCGACGGCGTTCTCGACGGCCGTCCGGAAGTAGTCGTCGACCAGCAGCGACGGCAGGTCCGGCGTCTTCTCGTACGCCTCACGGATGCGGTTCAGGAACACCGCGCGGATGATGCAGCCGCCGCGCCAGATGGTCGCCATGGCGCCGAGGTCGATGTTCCAGTCGTACTGCTCGCTGGCCGCGCGCATCTGGTCGAAGCCCTGGGCGTACGCGACGACCTTCGAGGCGTACAGCGCCGAGCGCACGTCGTCCACAAGGGTCTCCGGCACCTGCACCGGAGTGTCCGAAGTGGACTGGAGGGCGGACCGCTGGTCGACACGGGCCGACAGGGACCGCGCGAACACCGCCTCGGCGATGCCGGTGACCGGAATGCCCAGTTCGAGGGCTTCCTGCACGGTCCAGCGGCCGGTGCCCTTCTGCTCGGCCTGGTCGGTGATGATGTCCACGAAGGGCTTGCCGGTCTCGGCGTCCACGTGCCCGAGCACCTCGGCGGTGATCTCGACCAGGTAGGACTCCAGGTCGCCGGAGTTCCACGTGCGGAACACGTCGGCGATCGCCGACGGCTCCAAGCCGCCCGCCCGGCGCAGCAGGTCGTAGGACTCCGCGATCAGCTGCATGTCGGCGTATTCGATGCCGTTGTGCACCATCTTCACGAAATGTCCGGCGCCGTCCGGTCCGACGTGCACGCAGCACGGCTCGCCGTCGACCTTCGCCGCGATGTCCTCGAGGACGGGGCCGAGGTGCTTGTAGGACTCCACCGATCCGCCCGGCATGATGCTCGGGCCGTTCAAGGCGCCCTCCTCGCCACCGGAGATACCGGTGCCGACGAAGTGCAGGCCGCGCTCCTTCAGCGCCGCCTCGCGCCTGCGGGTGTCGGCGAAGTGCGCGTTGCCGCCGTCGATGATCATGTCGCCGGGTTCCATCAGATCGGCGAGCTCGTCGATCACCGCGTCGGTCGGTCCGCCCGCCTTGACCATGATGATCACCTGACGGGGTCGCTGCAGGGACGCGACCAGCTCGGCCGTGGTCTCGGCCGGGACGAAGTCGCCCTCGTGGCCGTGCTGCTCGATGAGCGCTTTGGTGCGGGCAAACGAGCGGTTGTGCACCGCCACCTTGTAGCCGTGCCTGGCGAGGTTCCGCGCCAGGTTGCTGCCCATCGTCGCGAGGCCGGTCACCGCGATGCGTGCCGAAGACCTGCTTGCAGGGTCAAGCATTGATTCAGTGCCTTCCGTGCTGTTCGCCATGTGTACCAGCCTGCCGTATCAGCCCGTTCAGGGCTCGCGGGATATGTACGGGACGAGCCTATGCCGTGTGGCTCAGTCCCTGACGCGCAGGAGACCCTCTTGCACCACCGTGGCGATCAGGGTGCCGTCCTGCGCGAAGAACCGTCCGGTCGCCAGGCCACGCCCGCCTGACGCGCTCGGAGATTCGCAGTCGTAGAGGAACCACTCGTCCGCCCGGAATGGACGGTGGAACCACATCGCGTGATCGAGGCTCGCGCCGATCACCTTGTCCAGCCACCAGTATTTGCCGTGCCGGGCAAGCGGAGCGTCGAGCAACGTCATGTCCGAGGCGTACGCCAGAACACAGACGTGCAGCAACGGGTCGTCCGCGAGCTTGCCGTCGGCCCGCATCCACACTTGGTTACGGCCCTCGCGCGGGCCTTTGTCCCGCGACAGCCACGGCGGCTCGGTGACGTAACGGATGTCGATCGGCCGAGGGATCGACTTCGTCGGGTCCAGCTTGCCTTGGGCGGCCTCGACCTGCTCCATGTACGTCAGCAACTCGTCCGGGCCTGGCACGTCGGGCATCGTGTCGGCGTGCTCGAGACCCTGCTCGATCAGCTGGAACGACGCCGACAGCGAGAAAATGGCCTTACCGCGCTGGATGGCGACCACACGCCGCGTGGTGAACGACCGCCCGTCGCGGATCCGGTCCACTTCGTACACGATCGGAATGCTCGGGTCGCCGGGCCGGATGAAGTACGCGTGCAACGAGTGCACGTGCCGGTCCGACGGGACCGTGCGGCCCGCGGCGATCAACGCCTGCGCGGCGACCTGCCCGCCGAACACCCGGATCGGGCGGTCGGCGGGACTGACGCCGCGAAAGATGTTCTCCTCGATGACTTCGAGGTCGAGCAGGGCGACCAGCTTGTCGAGCACAGGTTGCCCCGCCGCGCCGGCCTGGTCAGGATCCGCTGCCGCGGCCCGCGCGACCTCTGTCATTCGATGACTCCCTACGCGTGGTCTTCTTCCCCCAGCCGGTGTACCCGGATGAGGTTAGTTGACCCCACGGTCCCCGGTGGGGAACCTGCGACGATCACCACGAGATCGCCCGGCTGGTAGCGGCCGATGGACAGCATCGAGATGTCCACCTGGCGGACCATCTGGTCGGTCGAGTCCACCCGCGGCACCAGGAACGTCTCGGTGCCCCACGTCAACGCCAGCTGGCTGCGGACGTCCTGCTCCGGCGTGAACGCCAGCAGCGGCAGGTGCGTGTGCAACCGGGCCAGGCGCCGGACGGTGTCGCCGGACTGCGTGAACGCGACCAATGCCTTGGCGTTGAGGCGCTCACCGATGTCACGGGCCGCGTAGGACAGCACGCCACGCTTGGTGCGCGGCACGTGCGTCAACGGCGGCACGGCCGTCGACTCGCTCTCGACCGCCTCGACGATGCGGCCCATCGTCTTGACGGACTCGATCGGGTAGCGGCCCACGCTGGTCTCGCCGGAGAGCATCACCGCGTCGGCGCCGTCCAGCACGGCGTTGGCGACGTCGGATGCCTCGGCCCTGGTCGGCCGGGAGTTGCTGATCATCGAGTCGAGCATCTGGGTGGCGACGATGACTGGCTTGGCGTTCTCCCGAGCGATCTGGATCGCCCGCTTCTGCACCAGCGGCACCTGCTCCAGCGGCAGCTCGACGCCCAGGTCGCCGCGGGCGACCATGATCCCGTCGAAGGCGAGCACGATCGCCTCGAGGTTGTCCACCGCCTCCGGCTTCTCCAGCTTGGCGATCACCGGCAGCCTGCCGCGGCCGACCCGGTCCATCACCTGGTGCACCAGGTCGATGTCGGCGGGCGAGCGCACGAACGACAGCGCCACGAAGTCGACGCCGAGCGAAAGCGCGAACTCCAGGTCCTGGATGTCCTTCTCGGACATGGCCGGTACGGACACGTCCATGCCAGGCAACGAGATGCCCTTGTTGTTGCTGACCGGGCCACCCTCGGTGACCTCGCAGACAACGTCCTGGTTGTCCACTTCCCTGACCACCAGACCGACCTTGCCGTCGTCGACGAGCAGGCGGTCGCCGGGCTTGGCGTCCCGCGCCAGCCCGTCGTACGTGGTGGACACGCGGTCGTGGGTGCCGACGACGTCCTCAACGGTGATTCGGACGACGTCCCCGTTCCGCCATTCGACCGGTCCGCTGGCGAAAGTGCCAAGGCGGATCTTCGGCCCCTGCAGGTCAGCCATGATTCCGACGGCGTGTCCCGTCTCGTCGGATGCGGCCCGGACCACGTCGTACACCTGCTTGTGGTCACTGTGGCTGCCGTGGCTGAAATTCATTCTCGCCACGTCCATACCCGCCTCGACCAGTTCGAGGACTTTTTCCGGGGTCGAGGTGGCAGGCCCCAGGGTACAGACGATCTTCGCGCGTCGGCTCACGTTCGTGCAGCCTAGCCCCTTCATCTGAACCGATGCGGAACTACCACCCGGTAATTTGTGAACACACCGGCCAGCGCCGATTTCCTCGACCACGATCCGGGAGAATTTCCGCATCGCGGCACGGCCATCGACACAATGCGTGATCAAGCCACTTCGCTGGGTTCACGGCGCGTTGGGCGGGGCCCCGCGTTCGGCGGGCACGGGTGGCGGTTTCTCCGGCGAAGTCATCCGCAACAAGTAACCCCACGCGCCTTCACGATCAGCAAGCCTGGCCTCGGCGTCATCCCGAGGCTCGCGAATCGCCCAGCCCCGCGGCCAGATCGACAAGCTCCGGTCGACGTCCACCCGCACCCGGCCACCGTCGAGCATCGCGGTCGTGGCGAACCAGGCCTCGGTGAAGTCGACGTTCCCACCGAACCGGGCGGCACGGAGATCCGCGTTGCGCGTGAAGTAAGCGCCACGGAAGCTGCAATGTGCGGCGAAGTACGCACCCAGTGCCTCGACATGAGCCCCAAACCGGACGCCGTTGAACGAGGCGTCCTTGGAGAACGTCGATCCGCTGAAATCGGTCTCCGCGGCGAACCAGGCACCGGCGAACTCGCTGCGGCCGACGAACATCACCGTGCGGAATCCGCCGAGTGCGTTGAACGCCGCCTGCGAGAAGTCCGCCATGCCCGCGAACACGACCTTGGTGAACAGTGCTTCACCGGTGAACTTCGCGCTGCCGAAGTCCACGTCGCCTGCGAATCCCGCGCCGGTGAAGTCGACGCGGCCGGCGAACCAGGTGTTGCGGAAATCCGCGCGGCGGCTGACGAACCGGGCGTTGTAGAACCGGGCGTCGCTGGCGAACTGCGTGCCGGTGAAGGAGATCTCGCCGGCGAAGTGCGCGCGGTCGAACGTGCCCAGCCGCACCCGGCATTCGCTGAGCCGGAAGTCGATCAAGGTCGCGCCGGACAGGTCGAGGTCGATGTCCGGCCAGAACAGGTCCTGCTCCGCCGGCCGCAGGTGCCCGGCCAGAATCCGCTGCGCGGCCACGCGGACACCGCGTTCGGCCACGTCGCCGACGCTGTCACCGGCCTGTTCGGGCGGTGCGTACGGCATTCTTAAGTACGAACAGACCACGTTCACGACGGTCTGCCGGTACTGCGGGTCGATCTGCGCCAGCCGCTCGAGCGCGTAGAGCCCGGCAAGGCGCACCGGCGCCTTCTCGGACCCGAGTTGGTCGGCCGCACGGGCGTACGCGTCGGAGCCGCGACGTTCAGTGACGTCGAACTCACGGGCGGCTGCGGACTGTGACAGCCGCCAGACGTGCCATCCGGCGATCATGAGCGCGACCACGAAGCCGGTCAGCAGGCCCAGAACCACCGCTGTGCGCACCGAATCCAGGGCCGGACTGCCGGTCAGCAGGAAGACCACGACGGCGATCGCGGTCACGCCGAGCACGGGTGCAACGACGACCGCCGCTGCTCGCCACCAGGACCACGGGGTGCGTTCCATGCCCGTGATGGTGTCGTAACGGCCGGTCATTCACCACATCGGGTGCACGGGTCAGGCCGAACGGATGCTGACCCCGACGTGATCGCGGGCCCATTCGTTGAGCGGCCGCAGCTCGCGCCACGCCTTGCGCACGCGCGTGAAGCACTCGCGTTCGTGCAGGAAGTCGGCGGGTTCCCAGGTGCGGGCGGCGTACAGCGACTTGTGCTTGAGCAGCTCGATCCGCGGGTGATCGGCGTCATAGCCCTTCGGTTTGGTCTTCAGCCGCTCACCCAGGATCTCCCAGCCGGACCGGCGCAGCTTGTTCACCATCTGCTCGAACGCGGGCCCGTGCACATCCTCGGCGATGGTGGCGCGGAACCGGGCGATCTGGTCCGCTTCGAGGTGGAAGCAGCCGCCGCCGACCCGCAGGCCCGCGGGACTGATCTCGACGTAGTAGGCGCCGCCGCCGCGGCCCTGCTCGATCACGCCGCCACAGTGGGTCTTGTACGGCGACTTGTCCTTGGCGAACCGGACGTCGCGGTACGGCCGGAACACCTTGGCGGTGCCGAAATCGGTGGCGAACTCGGTCGAGAGCTCGGCGAGCAGAGCCTCCATCGGTGCTTTCACGTCGTTGGCGTAGACGTCCTTGTTGTCTTCCCAGAACGCCTTGGAGTTGTCCGCCACCAGGCCGTCGTAGAAGTCGATGGCGTGCTCGCCGAACCCGGAGAACTTCATGGTCTGGGAGACTAGTTCGCACCTGGTCGGCAGAATGTCCGGGTGTCCGACGAGCCGTTCCACAGCCGCCTGATCAGGCAGTCATGGCGTCTGCCGGTAATCGCGGTGACCACGGTGATGGCCGTTTTCGCCTGGGAGGAACCGGTTGTCGCCGTGTTCGGCGCGCTGCCCATCGTGATCTGGTGCCTGTTGCCCGCGCGGTCGGCACGCAACGGGCTGATCACCAGCCTGGTCCTGTTGGTGCCGGTGACGGTTGTCCTGTTGCCGCGTGCGCTGGGCTGGCAGGACCGGTGGGTGCCTTCGGTTTTCGAGGTGTACCTGTTCCTGCCGATTCTCACCGCGTTGATCTGGGCCATGGCCACACGCGGCGAACGGTCCTGCCTGCGTGCCGTCGGGTTCACTGCTTTTGTGGTGGTGGGGTTCATCGGAGCCGCGATCAGTGCGATCGGTTACGCGGAAGGCGGAATCGCACGCGACGAACAGGGGTTTCCAATCCCCACGGATCTGCGCGTCGTCTCGGACACCTCAGGGTGCGGTTCCCGATGCCTGCACACCGTGACAGTCGCGGGAGACCGCGCGGCCGATCGGATACGTGACCACCTCCGCTCGCGCGGCTACACCGACTCGGGACGTTTCGACACGGAAATGTGCCGGGTCACCGGACTCATCTTGCCGTACAAGGTGTGCAAGGCGGTGAGCGAGACGTCGCCGACCGAGGCGATAGTGGAGTGGTAGGCCTGCTTCGGCACAATGGCCCGATGTCTGGGGATCATGATCTTGCCGGTGTGGCGTTCCGCGACCGATGGAAAGCGAACTGGTGGCGCTGGGCGTTGATCGCCGTGTCGCTGGCGATGGCCGTGTTGTCCTGGCGTGAACCTGTTGTGGCAGTCTTCGCGGCAGTGCCCGTGCTGATCTGGTGGAGTGGTCCGCAGGCAGCCAAACAAGGCGCTGTCGTGCTCGCGATCACGGCGTGGATCCTGATGCCGCGCGTACTGGGACTGTCCGGCAATTGGGTCCCTTCGGTCTACGAGGTGTGCCTGTTCCTGCCGATCATCACGGCCTTGGTGTTCGGATTCGCCCGAGGGAAGGGATGTCTGAGCGCGGCCGGGCTTTCCGCGTTCGCTGTCGTTGGGCTTCTCACCGCCGGATACACCATGGTCATGCACTCCGAAGGTGACACTGGCAACGAAGGCGTGCGGCCAGGTCCGTCCGGGCTGGAGATCGCCGAAGGCGAGAAGGAATGCGGTTCAGGCGGTTGCACGCAAGCGCTGCGAGTCACCGGAGACCACGCGGCTGAGCGAATGCGCGAGCACCTGTCCTCGCTGGGTTTCGACCGCCGGCCGGGAAGTTCGGGGCTGTGCCGGGTACATGGCCTGTTGATTCCCTACAAGGTGTGCGCCGGCGTCAAGGAGATCTCACCGACCACTGCCGAGGTGTCCTGGTCGATCTAGCGTCCCGGCATTCCTGGAGCAAGGTGTTGCTACAGAACTGATCGGCACAATGGCCGGGTGTCTGACGAGTCGGCGGTTGTGCCGTTACAAGAACGCCTGAGCCGGAACCTATGGCGTGTATTGCTGATCGCGGTGACCGTCGCGATGGCCGCTTTCGCTTGGCACGACCCGGTTGTCGCCGTGTTCGGCGCTGCTCCCGTGCTGGTCTGGTGCCTTGGCATGGCGCGGACCGAGCAGGCCGGGCTGGTCTACGGCGTGATCCTGGTGGCGCTCGCCGCGTGGATTCTGCTGCCGCGTGACCTGGGCCTGTCCGGCAATTGGGTTCCTTCGGTCTTCGAGGTGTGCCTGTTCCTGCCGGTCGTCAGCGCGTTGATCTGCGCCTTGGGCTTACGGGCGCAACGGTCGGGCGGATGTGCTGGCGCCGTCGGACTGGCAGCGTTGATCGTCGTCGGGTTCCTCATGGCCGGGTCCACCGTGCTCGACTACGCCGAGGGGTACACCCGCAACGAAGGGGTATGGCCAGGTCCTTCAGGTTTACGGGTCGTCGAACGTGAGGCGGGGTGCGGCTCCGGCGGCTGCACCCGAACCATGGAAGCCACCGGAGACCGCGCTGCGGAGCGGATGCGTGACTACCTGGACTCGCGTGGCTTCACCGCTCCCGGGTACAACAAGGAGTGGACATGCCGGATCGACGGGCTCCTGTTGGAGTACAAGGTGTGTGCCGGTATCAAGGAGATCTCACCGACCACTGTCCAGGTTTCCTGGTTGATCTAGCCTGCCCGCCACATCGGGTACATCCGTGCGTCCGGGTCCGGATCGAACGGTGTCCCGATGTGTTCGAAGCCATGTCGTTGATACAACGGGATGCTGAGCTGCGAACTGGCTTCCAGATACGCGGGCATGTCGCCGAGTGCCGACAAGTCGTGGGCGAGCAGGTCGCCGCCGATGCCGTGCCGTTGGCGGTCCGGGTGCACCGCGATGAACTGCAGGTGCCGGTGTTCGCCGCGATCCGGGTGGTGCTCGGCCATCAGCTCGGACAAGTGCGCGAACCGCTTGGCTTCCTCGTCGGTCAGCATGTCGAACAACGACATCACGTCTTCTTCGTCGTCGTCACCGCTGGGGAACCAGACTGTGGCGGCGAGTCCGTCTTCCCGCAACGAGATCCAACCGCCGGATTCGAGCGCGAGCCAGGCGAACGTCCGAAAGAACGACGGTTGGACGGCCCTGCGGCGATCGTTGTCGGGAAACAGCCAGATGCTCACCGGGTCGGCGTGGAACGCCGCGGCCAACAGCTCCCCGACATCCGGTAAGTCTTCGGTTGTGGCCGTGCGAACGGTCAATGGATGCCCCCAATGCCCCCGACTTTGGCGTACACAGCAGGTTTGCTGTTGCGCAACACCACACTACGCACAAAGCCGGCAATCGCGGCGAGCACCAGCAGCCCCGGCAGGATCCAGCGCAATGGCGAGTCCTTTTCCGTGCCCACAAGGACATCGAAGTTCGCCAGGATCAAGAAGAGAATCGCGGTCAGCAGAACCGTGGCCAGCGCGGGCGCGATCACCCGCTGCCACACGGTTTCCGGCCCGCCTCGGCCGCGGAAGAACATGATCACCGAGAGGGACACCATGATCATGATCATGACGACCCCGGTCGACGCGGTCACGCCGAGCCAGGTGAAGAGTTCGAAAATCGGTTCCCGGCCGGCGATCGCGAATCCGCTCACCACGATCAACGCGGTCACCGACTGGGCCAGCGATCCGACGATCGGGGAACCGTTGCGCCGGTTCGTCCGGCCGAGCGCGTCCGGCAGCACGCCTTCCCGGCCCAGCGCGAAGAAGTACCGGGCGACCGCGTTGTGAAAGCTCAGCAGTGAGGCGAACTGGCTTGTCAGGAACAGGACGTAGGCGACGTCGGTGACCGTCGAGCCGAGATGCCGGCCGCTGATCCCGAAGAACACGCCGGGCCCGTTCAGCGTTGCCTGCTCCACGATCTGCGATGGCCCGACACCGACCGCCATGGCCAGCGAAGACACCGCGTACAGGCCCGCCGTCAGTCCAATTGCGACATACGTGGCCCGTGCCACCGTCCGTGCCGGATCGCGAGTTTCCTCGCCGTACGTTGCGGCTCCCTCGAAACCGGTGAACACCGCGACGGAGAACGCGAACACCGCGCCGACTCCTGCCACGAACAGGTTGCCGGGATCCAGCGGCGCCAGCGAGTTGCCTTCCGCCGGGTTGAGCAGGCCGGCCAGATCGATCACGACGATCGTCGCGCACTCCAGGACCAGCACGACGCCGAGCACCTTGGCGTTCAGATCGACCCGCATCGCCCCCAGCACGCCGACCACCAGGAGGATCGCCAGCCCCCACAGCCACCACGGGGTGTCGATACCGGCTTTCTGCTTCAGGAAGTCCGCGACCGACCAGCCGAACAGGCCGTACACGCCGATCTGGATGCAGTTGTAGGCCACCACCGCCACGAACGAGACCGCGACTCCTGCCGGTCTGCCGATTCCGTTCGCCACATATGGATAGAACGCGCCCGCGTTCGTGATGTGTTTGCTCATCACGCCGTAACCGACGGTGAACAACGCCAGAATCGGTGCGAGTATGACGAACGCGACTGGCACGCCGATGATTCCAGTGATCGCGTAGGTGGTCGAGATACCGCCGGCGATCGCATACAACGGTCCGGACGCGGCGACCACGAAGAAGACGATCTGTATGACACCCAACCTGGGTTTGGCGAGACGACGCGTGAAGTTCGACGCCGAGGTCACCATGATTTGGTTGTCCTCCTGCCGGATTGGACACGACGCCGCGGAAGTATAGGATCAAGTACTGCGGTTATCCATTGGTTCGGTGTGAATTCTTTCCATACCAGGAGTCCAGGTGCGCCTGAACGGCCTGTCGCTGTGCGAATCGTTGTTCTTCCTAGGTCATGACCCGTTCACCGGGAAAGCCAGAATCCGTGGTGGCTTGCTCGACATCGGTCTATCTGCGGCGATACTCGCGGATTTGTTGTTCGACGAAAGGATCACGCTCGACCACGGATCAGTCGTGTTGATCAGCCGTTACGCCACCGGCGAGCCGATTGCCGACCGGATGCTGGCGCGCCTGCTCGCCGAAACGGAGCAGCACGGTATCCGCGATTGGGTGGAACACCTGGCCGACGGGATCTTCGATATCGTGGTCGAGAATCTCACAGTGCGGGAACTGGTTACTCCAGTCGAGAAACGTGGGATGTTCAAGCATTCCCTGCACTACCAACCGGCTGATCTTCGTATCGCGTCGAGTCCACGTGCGTCGATCAGATCGGCGATGCTTGGTACATCACGGTGTGACCTGCCGGTGGCGACCCTCGCATTGATCGCGTGGACGGTCGGGCTTGACGATATCTGTGAGCCCGAATTGTCGCGTAAACAAATCATGGACTGGGTCGATCGGGTGAAAAGTGTGATCGTTCAGCCGTTCCGGGGATTGATCTCCGGGACCGACGCGGCTGTCGCGGCAGCCGTGTACGGCGGCAACAGGAGCTGACCGAACGCCTGTCGCTCAGGCGGCGATGACCCGCCGGACTTCGGCCCGTAGTCCTTTGAGGCGCTCGCGGTCGCGGGACACGAACACCGCGTTGGACAGCACCACGATGAATCGGCCCGTACCGGGTGAGAGGTACAGGCTGGTTCCCGTGAAGCCGTGGTGATACGCGACGTCCTTCTCCGGGATGACAACCCAGCCGAGGCCCCGGCGAGTCGAACCGTCGGTCGCGTGCACCTTGAAGCTTTCCTGTGCGTACGCGTCCACCTTGGCCCATTCGACTGTGGCGCGGGCGAAGACGGCCAAGTCGTCCACAGTGGAGAAGACACCGGCATGTCCGGCCACGCCGCCCATCAACGCGGCGCTTTCGTCGTGCACGACGCCCCAGGCGGGCCTGGCACCAACAAGCCTTCGTTCGGTCGGGGCGACGTCGATGCCGGCGGGCAGTGGGCCGTATGTGGTGCTGTCCATCCCCCATGGCCGCCAGAACCGTTCCCGGGCAAGGGCGTCCAGCCCTTCGCCGTGGATGCGCTCAAGGACGAGGCCGAGCAGGATGAAGCCGCGGTTGATGTATTTGAGGCGTTCGCCAGGCTGGGCTTCCAGGTCTTCGCCGATGATGAGTTCGGCGAGGTCCGTGCCGGTGCCGAGGTACTCGTCGAAGCGGGTCGTCGACCGCAATCCAGTGGTGTGGCTGAGGATCTGCCGGGCAGTGATGGCCGATCCGGGGCCGGTCAACGAGCCGAGGTAGCTGCTCACCGGTTTGTCAAGGTGCAGATCGCGATCACGCACAGCGCGCCCGGCGAGCGCCCAGGTTGTCACGATTTTCGTCAGTGAGGCCACGTCATAGCGAGTGGTCGCGGTCGGCGGTACCTCGGCAAGTCCGGTGGCCACCACTCCCGTGGACACAACCCGTGCGTCTTCCCGGGTTCCCACGATCGCTATCGCACCTGGCGCGGCGCCGCTGGCGACGAACCTTGTCACGGCATCGCTCAGCCGGCTCGCGCTCGCCTCCAGCCAGTCCACTTCGGACACAGGATCGTCACCCCCAGTCGACTTTAGCGACGTCCACGGTACCTGTCCATCCGGTAGGTTCGATGGACATGCGACGGATTACCACAGTTCTGTTGGATGTCGGCGGTGTGTTGTTGCTTCCGTCCTCCGACGTCATGCGGGCCGCGATCGGCCATTCGGGCATCGACACCACCGATGAGCAGCTGCGCCGTGCGCACTACGCGGCGACCGCCGCGACAGACGCCAACGGCGGCCCAGACCAGTTCGAGGTTTACAGACGGACATTCGCCAAGGCATGCGGTGTACCCGCCGAGTTCGAAGACGCCGTGCACGACCTGCTCGCGGGACAATTCACCGGCTACACGTGGGAACGCGTCGCGCCCTACGCCAAGGAAGGACTCGAACTGCTGCTCGCCAAAGGGTTCCGGGTGGGCATCGTGTCGAATTCGGTGGGGACGATCAAGGAAATGCTCGCCACCGCCGAAATCTGTCAGGTCGGCGGCGGGCCCTGCGCGGCCGTCGAAATGATCATCGACTCCCAGATCGTCGGCGTCAGAAAACCCGATCCGCGGATCTTCCACATCGCACTCGGCGAGATGGGTGCCGACGCCGCGGAAACCGCCTACGTCGGCGACACCGCACGGGCCGATGTCGACGGTGCCCGTGCTGCCGGACTGTGGCCGATTCACATCGACCCGTACGGCGATTGCCCCGATCCGGCCGGGGATCACGACCACCTCGACCGGTTCGACCGGCTCTGCGATCTGCTCACGTCCCGGTCAGGTGAGTGAGGGCTGCCGCGGCCCTTTCCACGTCCGCGGTCAACGACCGGTCTTCCAGCCGTGGATCGAGAATTTCCGCGATGTGTTCGTACGCCTCGCGGACCGGTAGATCGACCAAGTTCGCCATGCGCATTCGCAGTGCCCGCACAGCCGCCACAAGTTCGCAACCAAGGACAATCCGGTACGCGGCAGCGACCTGTGCGGCTTGCCGCGCGGCTTGCGTGGAGAACGAAGCGTGGTCTTCCAACCCACGAGAAACGATCGCACTTCCCAATGTGACAGGCAATGCGGCTTGCCGCAGTTGAGCAAGTGCGTCATGCGCGACGTATTCGAGGATCATCACGCCCGAACTGCCCGGCGGACCGGACGCCAGGAAAGCCGGCAGGTCGGTCAGGTCGGGCTCGACCAAGTCGCCCAGCCGAGCCGCGGAGAGCTCGGCGACGTGATGCACGGTCGCTCGCGCGGTGTCGAGCGCAGTGGCCACGTACGCGGTGTGGAAATGCGCGTTGTGGTAAACGTCGTTGTCCTGCACCGAGATCATCGGGTTCTCCGTCGAGGAGTTGATCTCGGTCGTCAAAACCTTTTCCAGGTACGCCACAGCGTCCAGGGCAGGGCCTTGTACTTGCGGGAATGCCCGCAGTCCATATGGGTCCTGCAGCCGGCGGCCCGGCATCGGCACCTCAGCCATTCCCAGCAGCCGTCGCATTTCCGCGGCGACTTCGACCTGGCCGGGATGCGGCTTGGCTTCGTGCACAGTGGACGCATACGGCTCGGGCGAGCCGCCCAAAGCGATGTACGACAACGCAGCCACAGTGTGACTGGCACGCAACAGTTGGCGCAGCTCGACCGTGACAAGAACGGCTTCCGCGAGCGTGGCCGCGTTGCTGCTGAGGAAACCCAGCGCCTCGCCGACACCGAACTTGATGGGTGCCATTCCCCCGGTGGCCCAAGGTTTTTCGCCGGCGAGCGTCAGCGCGGTCTCCGCCAACGCCGTCAGATCACCCGTCCCGATCGCACCGATCCGGTGAATTCCCGGCAAGCTGTTGGAGTTCAGCGCATCGGCCACCGCTTGCAGGAGCCGGGGATGCACACCCGATCGTCCGGCGGCGAGCTGGTTGAGCCGGATCAACAGCATCGCCCGGACCACTCCCGGCGGCATCAGCTCACCGACACCGCCGGCGTGGCTGCGCATCAACCGGAGACTGTCGTCCGATGTGCCCTCGGTGACGACCGATTTGTTGGCTCCCACACCGGTGGTCCGGCCGTACACGGCACGACGTGAGATCGCTTCGCGTTGGAGCTTCCACGCTGCCTCGGCATCGTCCAGCGACGCCGGGTCCACGCTGACCCGCACGTCACCGGACGTGAATCGGACAACATCGTCCAACGACAACGACGCACCAGTGAGGACAATCTGAGCCATACCCCAGATTGTGCGCCTCGCGTCAAACGACAGCCAGGGGCAGCGCGGTCGGGTGCACCGGAGCAGGCAGGTCCGAGGCGCCCGTCAGGTACGCGTCCACGGCGTTGGCCACCGAGCGTCCCTCCGCGATCGCCCAGACCACAAGCGACGCACCGCGATGCGCGTCACCACAGACGAAGACACCGGGTGCGTTGGTCTGCCAGTCCGGCCCGCACGACAGCGTGCCGCGCTTGGTCAGCTGCAGGCCCAAGCCGTCGAGCAGCGGCATGTGCTCGACGCCCTCGAACCCGATCGCCAGCAGGACCATGTCCGCCGGAATGGTCTCCACCTCGTCGGACACTGGCGTCACCGTGCGCAGCCCGGTCTCCGGGTTCTTCTCGACCCGGACAGTCTGCAGCTCCACAAGGCGGACGTTGCCGTCGTCGTCACCGACGAAACGCTTGACGGCCACCGCGAACCGGCGCTCGCCTGCTTCCTCGTGCGCCGGATATGTCCGGAGCACGACCGGCCACACCGGCCAAGGCGAACGCGTGTCGTCACGGACGTCCGGCGGCTTCGGATACTGGTCGAGCTGCGTCACGCTCAGCGCGCCCTGACGGGTCGCTGTGCCGTAGCAGTCCGCACCGGTGTCACCGCCGCCGATCACCAGAACGTGCTTGCCCGCGGCGCTGATCGACGATGGACCGTCGCCCTCGCACTCGCGGTTGGCCGGGACCAGGTGATCCATGGCCAGGTGCACACCCTTGAGGTCGCGTCCGGGAATATCCGGCGCGTCCCGGCCGCGCAGGGCACCAACGGCCAGCACGACGGCGTCGAACGAAGCGTGAAGCTCCTCAACGGACAGTCCACTGCCACCGACCTCACAGCCGGTCACGAACTTCGTGCCCTCGGCGCGCAGCTGAGCGAGCCGACGGTCGAGAACCTTCTTCTCCATCTTGAACTCGGGAATGCCGTACCGCAGCAGACCGCCGAGCCGGTCGTCCCGCTCGAACACGGTCACCTCGTGCCCGGCGCGGGTCAGCTGCTGTGCGGCGGCGAGACCGGCCGGGCCGGAGCCGACCACCGCGACCTTCTTACCCGAGGACACAGTGGACACACGAGCGGCCACGGTGTTGTTGTCCCACGCCACTTCGGCGATCGTCTCTTCGACGCGCTTGATGGCGACCGCACCGCCGGAGTCCGGCGAGATGGCCAGCACACAGGCCGCCTCACACGGCGCCGGGCACAACTTCCCAGTGAACTCCGGGAAGTTGTTGGTCGCGTGCAGCCGCTCACTGGCCAGTTCCCAGTCACCCCGGCGAACCAGGTCGTTCCACTCCGGAATCAGGTTGCCCAGCGGGCAGCCTGCCGAGGTGGAGTGGCAGAACGGGATGCCGCAGTCCATACAGCGGGTCGCCTGATCGCGGACTTGACTGTCGCGTTCGGACGGTGAGAGTGCCTCGTAGACCTCACGCCAGTCGCCAAGCCGGTCGTCGATCGGCCGCTTCGGCGCGTTGCGGCGGGGAATCGAAAGGAAACCGTTCGGGTCAGCCACGAGACGCCTCCATCACTGCCTCGTCGACGTCACGGCCTTCGGCCCGAGCCAGTCGCATTGCCTCCAACACTCGCTGGTAGTCCCGCGGCATCACCTTCGTGAACGACACCGACCGCCGGGTCCAGTCGCCGAGCAGCGAAGCCGCGACGGCCGAACCGGTCAGCCTGTGGTGCCGGGTCACGGTGGTGCGCAACCACTCCAGATCATCGGCGTTGAGCCGCTGCAGGTCGACCATCTCGGTGTTCACCAAGGCGGGCTGCAGATCGAGCACGTACGCGACACCACCGGACATGCCCGCGGCCAGGTTGCGGCCGGTCGGGCCGAGCACAACGGCACGGCCGCCGGTCATGTACTCGAACGCGTGATCGCCGACGCCTTCGGCGACGATCACCGCGCCCGAGTTGCGCACGCCGAACCGTTCACCGACCCGGCCGCGCAAGTAGATCTCGCCTGAGGTGGCGCCATAGCCGATCACGTTGCCCGCGATCACCTGCGCCTCAGCGGCAAAGGGCGCGTCCGCGTGCGGGCGGACGACGATTCGCCCACCGGACAAGCCCTTGCCGACATAGTCGTTCGCGTCGCCGACGAGATCGAGGGTGATCCCGCGCGGCAGGAACGCACCGAGCGACTGACCGGCCGACCCGGTCAGCGTCACGTTGATCGTGTCCTCCGGCAGGCCGTCGCCGCCGTAGCGCCTCGTCACCTCGGAGCCGAGCAGCGTGCCGACCGTCCGGTTCACGTTGCGCACCGGCAGTTCCAGCTTCAGCGGGTGCGCGTCCTCCAGCGCCGCTTCGGAAAGCTGGATCAGGGTGCGGTCGAGTGCGTGCGCCAGACCGTGATCCTGCTCCCTGACCTTCCGGGGAGCGTTGTTGTACGTGTTCTCCGGGACCTCGAAGACCGGCGTGAGGTCCAGCCCGCTGGCCTTCCAGTGCTGGACGGCTTCGTCGACGTCCAGCATCTCGGCGTGCCCGACGGCTTCGTCGATGGTCCGGAAACCCAGTTCCGCCAACAGTTCGCGAACCTCGTTGGCGATGAAGTGGAAGTAGTTCACCACGTGTTCGGCCTTGCCGGTGTACCGCTTGCGCAGCACCGGGTTCTGCGTGGCGATGCCGACCGGACACGTGTCCAGGTGGCAGACCCGCATCATCACACAGCCCTCGACGATCAGCGGGGCCGTGGCGAAACCGAACTCCTCGGCACCGAGCAGCGCGGCGATCACCACGTCCCGCCCGGTCTTCATCGCACCGTCCACCTGCACGGTGATCCGGTCGCGCAAACCGTTGAGCATCAACGTCTGGTGCGTCTCGGCGAGGCCGATCTCCCACGGCGTTCCGGCGTGCTTCAACGAGTTCATCGGCGAGGCACCGGTTCCGCCGTCGTGGCCGGAGATCAGCACCACGTCCGCGTGCGCCTTGGCGACACCGGCCGCGACCGTGCCCACACCCAGCTCGCTGACGAGCTTGACGTGGATCCGGGCGCGCTCGTTGGCGTTCTTCAGGTCGTGGATCAGCTGCGCGAGATCCTCGATCGAATAGATGTCGTGGTGCGGTGGCGGGGAAATCAGACCCACGCCCGCGGTCGAGTGCCGCGTGCGGGCGATCCACGGGTACACCTTGTTCGGCGGCAGCTGGCCGCCCTCACCCGGCTTCGCGCCCTGCGCCATCTTGATCTGGATGTCGTCGGCGTTCACCAGGTATTCGCTGGTCACGCCGAACCGTCCACTCGCGACCTGTTTGATGGCCGACCGGCGCTCCGGGTCGTAGAGGCGCTGCGCGTCCTCGCCACCCTCGCCGGTGTTGGACCGGCCACCGATCCGGTTCATCGCGATCGCCAGTGTTTCGTGTGCCTCGGCGGAGATCGAGCCGTACGACATGGCACCGGTGTTGAACCGCTTGAGGATCGACTCGATCGGCTCGACCTCGTTCAACGGGATCGGTTCGCGTTCGCCCTTGCGCAGCTTGAACAAGCCACGCAGTGCGCCACCTTCCCGGTTGAGCCGCTCGACTTCCTCGACGTACGTGCGGTACACGTCCTCGCGGCCGGTCTTTGTCGCGTGCTGCAACAGGAACACGGTCTCGGGCGTGAACAGGTGCAGCTCGCCCTCGCGGCGGTAGGCGTACTCGCCGCCGCTCTCCAGCCGCCGGTGCACCCGGTCGGTCGGGTTCTCCGGGTGGGCCCGGCGGTGCCGCTGCGCCGCCTCTTCGGCGAGCACGTCCAGCCCGACGCCGCCGAGCTTGGAGGACGTGCCGGTGAAGTATTCGGCCAGGACGTCGTTGGCCAGGCCGAAAGCCTCGAAGACCTGGGCGGCGGTGTACGCGCCCACGGTCGAGATGCCCATCTTGGACATGATCTTCAGCACGCCCTTGACCAGGGCGGTGACGTAGTTGCGGACCGCCTTGCGCGGCTCGATGCCGGTGATCGCGCCGCTGCTGATCAGGTCCTCAATGGACTCGAACGCCAGGTACGGGTTCACCGCCGCCGCGCCGTAACCCAGCAGCAGCGCGACGTGGTGCACCTCGCGGGCGTCACCGCTCTCCACCACCAGCGCGACCCGCAGGCGCTCCTTCGTACGCACCAAGTGGTGGTGCACGGCCGAAACCAGGAGCAGGGACGGGATCGGCGCCATCCGATGGTCGGAGTCACGGTCCGACAGCACGAGAGTCCGCGCACCGGCGGCGATCGCCTCGGACGCCTCACGGCGCACCCGTTCGATCGCGGCCTCGAGCGCCTTGCCACCGCCGTCCACTTCGTACAGTCCGGACAGGACAGTGCAGGCGAAACCAGGCAGATCCCCATCGTCGTTGATGTGGATCAGCTTGGCCAGTTCATCGTTGTCGATGACCGGGTACTGCAGCTGGATGTGCCGGCAGGTGCGCGGGCCGGGGTCGAGCAGGTTCTGCTCAGGGCCCATGATCCGGGCCATGGAGGTGACCAGCTCTTCGCGGATCGCGTCCAGCGGCGGGTTGGTGACCTGGGCGAAGTTCTGCTTGAAGTAGTCGTAGAGCAGCCTCGGCCGCTTGGACAGCGCGGCGGGCGGCGTGTCCGTGCCCATCGAGCCGATCGGCTCCGCACCCTTCACGGACATCGGCGTGAGCAGGATCTTCAGCTCTTCCTCGGTGTAGCCGAAGGTCAGCTGGCGGCGCAGCACGGATTCGTGCGTCTGCACCACGTGCTCACGGTTGGGCAGGTCGGACAGCTGCAGCAGACCGGCGTGCAGCCACTCGTCGTACGGCAGTTGGTTGGCCAGCTCGGACTTGATCTCGTCGTCGCCGACGATCCGGCCGGCCTCAGTGTCCACAAGGAACATCCGGCCCGGCTGCAGGCGGCCCTTGGCCACGATCTGGTCCGGCGGGACGTCCAGCACACCGGTCTCGCTGGCGAGCACGACGCGGTCGTCCGCGGTCCGCCACCAGCGCGCGGGCCGCAAGCCGTTGCGGTCCAACACAGCGCCGACGACCGAGCCGTCGGTGAAGGTCACACAGGCCGGGCCGTCCCACGGCTCCATCACGCTGGAGTGGAACTGGTAGAACGCGCGCCGCGCACTGTCCATTGTGGCGTGATCCTCCCACGCCTCCGGGATCATCATCAGCACCGCGTGCGGCAGGCTACGGCCACCCAGGTGCAGCAGCTCGAGAACTTCGTCGAAGGACGCGGAGTCCGAACCGTCCGGGTCGACGATCGGGTACAGCCTCGTCAGATCCCCAGGGATCAGGTCCGATTCGAGCAGCGCCTCACGAGCGCGCATCCGGTTGCGGTTACCGCGAACCGTGTTGATCTCACCGTTGTGCGCGACGAACCGGAACGGGTGCGCCAGCGGCCACGACGGGAACGTGTTCGTGGAGAACCGGCTGTGCACCAACGCGATGGCGCTCTCCAGCCGCTCGTCCTGCAAGTCGGTGAAGAACTTGGGCAGCTGCTCGGTGGTGAGCATTCCCTTGTAGACGATCGTGCGGGCCGACAGCGAAGCGAAGTACACGCCATACCCGGCGGACCTGCTCTCGTGCTCGGCGCGCTTGCGCAGGCAGAAGGTGAGCCGGTCGAGGTCGATGCCGGTCGGCACCCGGCCGCCCGCATCCTCTTGTCCGGCAACGAACAGCATGGCGAAGTGGGGCATCACCGACCGCGCTGTCGGGCCCACGTCCGCCGCGTCCGGCGCGACAGGCACGTCACGCCAGCCCAGCACGGTCAGATTCTCTTCGGCGGCAACGCGTCCGATCAGCTCCATCGCCGCGGTTCGCTCGCTCGGATCCGCGGGCAGGAAGGCGATCCCGGCCGCGTACTCACCCGCCTCCGGCAATTCGATGCCTGCCACCGCCCGCAGCAGCCGGTCGGGCAGCTGGACCAGGATGCCGGCGCCGTCGCCGCTGGTCGGTTCCGCCCCGGCCGCGCCGCGGTGCTCCAGGTTCGCCAGTGCTGTCAGCCCATCCGAGACGATGCCGTGCGATCGGCGGCCGAGAATGTCGGCGACCATCGCGACACCGCAGGAATCGCGCTCGGTGGTGGGGTCGTACAGTCCTTGGGAACCCGGGATGGCGGAGAAGATCATGAGCAGACCTCCCTCGTCGTCCTCGCGCTCAGGTATTTCCTTCTTCTGGGCGCGGGACGCCGATGGCCCGCTTAGTTGACGTGACCTTAACAGCCGCGAAACGTAAAAAACACTCTTGCGGAGTGAAATCCGTCGGCCTAGGTAACGATTCGATTGATCGGAACGATAGTGCGCCGGTCAGGCTGGACTTCGTTCGTCACGCTAAGCATAACTGACGTACGGGTTACCGCGAAACACGACAAACTACCTGGTAGCGTGCCTGCAATGAGGTTCGCACGCCGCTTGTCGGCGCTGGGGTTGTCGTTACTGAGCGTGTTTGCGCTGGTCTCCTGTGCTACCAGAGAGCAACCGCCGACTTCGCCCGCGCCGACTCAAGCCGCCTTCCCGGCGACGTTGACCGCACCCGACGGTAAGCAAGTTGTAATCGAACGCCAACCGAGCCGGGTTGTGTCGCTCAGTCCTACGGCCACCGAAGTGTTGTTCGCCATCGGCGCGGGCGAGCAGGTGGTCGCTGTGGACGATCAGTCGAGTTATCCCGCCGAGGCTCCGCGTACCCAATTGTCCGGATTCAAACCCAATGTCGAGGCGATCACCCAGCAGAACCCCGATCTGGTCGTGGTGGCGGCCGACCTGAACGACGTGGTCGGCGGGCTGACCGCGGTGAAGATCCCGGTATTGCTGCTGCCGACGGCCAAGACGCTCGACGACGCGTATGCACAGTGGACACTGCTGGGCAAGGCGACCGGACAGCTCACGCAGGCCGACGACCTCGTGCGCAAGACACGTGACGAGATCAAGAAAGTCGTCGACGGCACACCGGCGAAACCGCTGAAGTACTACCACGAACTGGGGCCGGACCTCTACACCGTGACGTCGGGCACGTTCGTCGGCCGGGTGTACGCCTTGTTCGGACTTGTGAACGTGGCCGACCCGGCGAACACCCCGGCCGCCGACGGCTTCCCGCAACTCGGGCAGCAGGCCCTGTTCCAGGCCAATCCCGACCTGATCTTCCTCGCGGACACCAAATGCTGCGCCCAGACCGTCGAGACCGTCAAAGCCAGGCCACAGTGGTCGACCCTGACGGCCGTGCAGCGCAACAACATCGTGGCGCTGGACGACGACATCGCCTCCCGCTGGGGGCCACGGATCCTCGACCTGGTCAACCAGGTGTCCGCCGCGGTGAAGCGAGCGGCAGGCTGAGAACTCAGGGCCTCTCCGGCCGAGCGCTGGCCATCGCACTGGTTTTGTTGGTACTGGCCGCGTTCAGCGCGCTGCTGCTGGGCGTGTCCAACCTTGGGTACCAACGAGTGTTGCAGGAGATCTGGTCGCAGGTGACCGGTGGCGTGTCGCCGCTTTCCTCCCGGGAAGCGGCGATTCTCTGGTACCTGCGGGCGCCCAGGGTCGTGCTGGCGGCCTTGGTCGGTGGGGCGTTGGCGATCTCGGGAGCGGCTTTCCAAGGCGTGTTCCGCAATCCGTTGGCGGATCCGTATTTGCTGGGCGCCGCGGCCGGCGCGGGACTGGGCGCGACCATCATCGTGGTGAGCGCGCCTTCGTGGAGCATCGCCTTGCCGCTCGCGGCTTTTGTTGGCGCGCTTGGTGGAGTCGGACTCTCGTGGGTGTTGAGTCAGTCCGCCGGGAGCGGTCCGGCGACGCTGCTGCTCGCCGGGGTGGCGGTGGCGTCGTTCCTGACGGCCGTGCAGACCTTCGTGCAGCAGGCGAACATCGACACGATTCAGCGGATTTACTCGTGGATGCTGGGTGGGCTCAACACGACCGGGTGGCGTGAGGTTTTGCTTTCGCTGCCTTACATCGCGGTGACGAGTGTGGTGCTGTGGTTGTGCGGGCGGCTGCTCGATGTCTTGGCCGTCGGTGACGAGGAGGCGGCGTCGCTCGGGATCCGTCCCGCCCGCGTTCGCATGGTTGTGCTGGGAGCGGCTTCCTTGGCCACGGCGGCTGCTGTGTCTGTCGGCGGGCTGATCGGGTTCGTGGGGATTGTCGTGCCGCATATCGTGCGATTGCTTGCCGGGGCCAGCTACCGGATCGTGTTGCCGTTGTCTTTGCTTGGCGGGGCGACGTTCCTGATCGTGGCCGACGAGATCGCGCGGACCATTCTGGCACCGGCCGAGCTGCCGATCGGCGTGATCACGGCGTTCACTGGAGCGCCCTTCTTCTTGCTGGTGCTACGGATGAACAGGGCTGCCCGGTGATGCTGGAACTGAGGGACGTCAGCGCCGGATATCGCGGGAAGACCGTGGTGTCCGGGGTTTCGGTGTCGATTCCGCGCGGCAGCTGGCTGGCGATCATCGGGCCGAACGGCGCGGGCAAGTCGACTCTGCTCAAGTCCATTGCCGGGCTTGTTTCGTACTCCGGCTCGGTTCTGCTGGACGGCAGGCCGGTGCAGGACCTGAGCGCTCGGGAACGGGCTCAGGCTTTGGGTTACGCGCCCCAGGTTCCTTTGCTGCCCGAGGGGTTGTCGGTCACGTCTTACGCTTTGCTCGGGCGTACACCGCATTTGGGGACTTTGTCGCGGGAAGGTCCACACGATCTGGCTGTGGTAGATCAGGTTCTGGCCCGGTTGGATCTGTCTTCGTTGGCTGGGCGGTTGCTTCGGACGTTGTCCGGCGGGGAGCGGCAACGGGCCGTGCTTGCCCGGGTTTTGGCGCAGCAGGCCGGAGTTCTGTTGCTGGACGAACCGACGACCGGCCTGGACATCGGGCACGCGCAGGCGCTGCTCGACCTGGTCGACCGGCTGCGGACCGAGGACGGGACCACGGTGATCTCCACTTTGCACGACTTGACCTTGGCCGGACAGTACGCGGACCGGTTGTTGCTCTTGGACCGTGGAACCGTTGTGGCTTCAGGGGATGCTTCCTCGGTGCTGGACGCATCGGTGCTGGCCCAGCACTACTGCGCCCGGCTGGTCGTCATGGAAGGACCGGACGGAAAACCAGTGGTAGTCCCCAAACGCCGCCCGATTGAGTGATGAACTTTGACAGCAACAACCGGCATCCTTGAAAGATGACCCGCATCACCTCCCTGCTCCTCGCATTCCTGTTGTGGAGTGCGATCCCCGCAGTCGCGGAGCCCACCATCGACTGGGCGGCTCCCGGCCCTCATGAAGTGGTCTCAGAGGCATCGGCCACGCACACCATCTACCGCCCTTCCCCGTTGACACAACGACATCCCGTAATCATCTGGGGCAACGGCACAGGCGCGACACCGTCGGTCTACGTGGGTCTGTTACGGCACTGGGCATCCCACGGCTTCATCGTCGCCGCAGCCAACACACCCAACTCCGGCTCCGGCAACGAAATGCTGGCCGGAATCTCGTACCTGACGGCGGAAAACGCCCGCCCCTCCAGCCCTTACTTCGGTCATGTCGACGTGAACCGCGTCGGCGCGAGCGGACATTCCCAGGGCGGTGGCGGAGCGATCGCCGCAGGAGCCGATCCCCGCGTCAGCACAACGGTGCCCATCCAACCAGGGCCGCTCGGCAGCGTAAACGCGTTGCACGGCCCCATGTTCATCGTCAGCGGCCAACTCGACCTCGTCGTCGTACCCCTCCTCCTGGTCGTCCCTCGATACAACGCAGCAACCCACATCCCTGCCGTATACGGAGAACTCGCCGGAGCAACCCACACAACACCCACCGGAAACGGCGGCGGCTATCGCGGGCCAACCACAGCATGGTTCCGCCTGTGGCTCGCCAACGACACCCGGGCCCGCTCCGAGTTCTTAGGACCCGACAGCACGTGCGGCCTATGCACGTCCCCTGCGTGGTCCGACGTCCGCCGAAACGCCCTCATTCCCCGCACGTAACAACCCAGTCCCAAAACCCCACACGACATGCGGCCCCTGTCCCTATCTCCTACCAGCGACACCCACGAAACACACTCATTGGGCTTGCCCCGTTTGACGGACATCTGTGATGTTGCCCCCGTTTGACGGGCACGGATGTTGAGAGAGATACGGTTCGACGATCTTGTTGAAGGAGATCGTTGGTCGCGCCGAAGCCTTATCCGCCGGAGTTCCGGCGGCGTGCTCTGGACCTGATCGAATCAGGTCGGTCGGTGCTCGATGTGGCCGCGTCGCTGGGCATCGCTCAGTCGTGCCTGTACCGCTGGAAACAACAGGACCAGATCGACCGAGGCCTGGTATCACCCAGGCCCGAGGCGCTCGAGTCCGCCGCGTTGGCTGAGGCTCGGGCGCGGATCGCCGAGTTGGAGAACGAGGTCAAGATCCTGCGCAAGGCTGCTGCGGCTGTTGAGCAGGTGGTGCCCCCAAGCCCGGTTCGCCCTCGTGGCCGAACTGGCCATTGAGGGCGAACCGGTCAACCAGGCCTGCCTCACGCTGGGTGTGTCCCGCTCCGGGTTCTATGACGCCCGATCCCGCCCGCCGTCCGCCCGCTCCATTCGCCAAGCGTGGCTGACCGACCAGATCACCGCGGTGCACCAGGCATCACGACAGACTTATGGGGCGCCGCGGGTGCGTGCCGAACTGGTCCACGGCCGGGGCGTGACCGTGTCACGCAAAACGGTGGCGTTGCCGATGCGCCGGGCCGGTCTGACCGGGTTATCGTTGCGGCGCAAGGTCAAACGGGTGCCCGCGGCGGTGACCGTGACCGACTTGGTCAAGCGCGACGTCCGCCGCGACGGGCCGAACCAGCTGTGGGTCACCGACATCACCGAACACCCGACTCGGGAAGGCAAGGTCTACTGCTGCGTGGTGCTCGACGCGTATTCCCGCCGCGTGGTCGGCTGGGCCATCGACTCGCGGCAACGAGCCGATCTGGCCACCGCCGCGCTGGGAATGGCCATCGATTCCCGGGGCACCGCCGGCCAGGTCCCGGACGGGATCATCCACGCCGATCACGGCACCCAGTTCACCTCCTGGACCTTCACCGAAAGCGCCCGCAAGGCCGGACTGCTGCCCTCGCTGGGCACCGTCGGCGACCCCTACGACAACGCCATAGCCGAGGCATTCTGGGCACGCCTGCACACCGAACTACTCGACCGGCAACGCTGGCGCACCCGCGTTGAGCTGGCGAGCGCGATCTTCGAGTACATCGAAGGGTTCGACAACCGCCGCCGGCGACACTCCGCCTTGGACTGGATGAGCCCAATAGAGTTCGAAACCACCACCCACATGTCGAGCCTGATCTCCTCACCACCAAGTCCGCGAAACCGGGGCAACATCACCCTGTCCGCCAAAACGGGGCAAGCCCACATCCCAGCCAAACAAGCGCCGGACCCAGATCCAGAGCCCGCCGCCACGCGCGGCCCACGCCTTCCCCTGCCTGGCCCAACAACCAACGAAACCCCCTCATCCCCCACACGTAACAACCCAGTCCCAAACCCCATACGACATACGGCTCCAGTGCCTATCTCCTACCAGCGACACCCACGAAACACACTCATCCCGGCCACACAAGCACCACTACCGACCCACATCCAGAGCCCACCACCACGCGCGGCTCACGCCTTCCCCCTGCCTGGCCCAACAACCAACGAAACTCCCTCGTCCCTCGCATTCAACAAAGCACCGCAACCGAGCCAGCTCTCCAGAACCTAACGCCGGGCCAAAGCCTTTCCATGCCTCGTACTCCAGCCCGGGATCGTTATAGGCGACTGGCGATGGCTCGGCCTAGACGTGCCCGCATGGCGAGCGCTAGTCGATCGGGCGCTCGACTTGCCTGGCAGGTGGACCGATGACCCGGCCCGATACACGGCGGCAGGATGCCTGACCGGGCGCGAGTTCCCCACAAAGATCACCCTGGCTCAGCGGATGAGGACCCAGTCACGTTGCCCTATCGTGCCCGTGGCCGCCACCAGGTGGCGCACCAAACAGCGTTCCAGACTGGCATGAACACCACCGGGTGGGATGAGCACCAGGTTCGCCGCTGGTAGTCCTGGTACCGACATGCTGGTCATGCTCGCCCACGCCATCCCGACCGCGATCCCCGCCCGACAACGCACCTGCACTCGCCCACGCCATCCTGACCGCGATCGCCGCCCTGGAGCGCACTCGCCCCGGCGGCCAGAAGCTGATCCCGTTGTCCGTCAACGAGATTCGCCGCCTGTCCGCCGAGCTCGCCGCCACCACGCACCCATCAGCCGCTGGCCGGCCCGGTTCCGCTGGCGCCGCCTACACCAAGCCCGCGCCAAAACCGGCCACCATCGACGCCGCGGCCAGCACCCCTATGACGAACCCCGGCTGGAGTGCTCGCTAGGACGTCGTCACCGGGTGCGACGCGATCGCGATCAAGCAGGCGACGACGTCATCGAGCGGTCGGCTGGCGTCCAACTCATGTGTGCAGCTCGCCCTGAGCAACGGCTCGACCGTGGCGAGGTCATCCAAGATCATCGCTCGTTCCACCGCAGTCTTCCCGTAGTTGTTCGTCGTTCTGCGGGCGACCCGGTCAAGGATTACGTCAGCAGGGGCGCTGAGCAGAACGACAGCGTCGAAACGGTCGTAGAACTTCCACTGGTTCCGTACGCACCCTTGAACGAACAGCGAGCGGCCATCATCGGAGTCCAGCAGCCCGGTGATCTTTTCCTCGACCCAGAGCCACTCCCCGCGGTGCACCTCATCAGAGGACTCGGCGTACTCCCGATACTCGCGCCAGCCCGGGTCATCGGTGTCCACGACGCGATAACCCCGTCGGCCAAGTTCGACAAGCGCCGACGACTTGCCCGTCCCCGACATGCCGGTCACCAAGATCTTCGACACGGGACAACGCTACCGCCCAGCCACACCCTGACTCCCCCTGATCGCCGAAACATCCTGATCTCTCGACCACACCACTACAACGACGAGAAACGCGATCGCCCCGCCGAAGAGCAACACGATCTATGGCGAAGTTTGGTCGACAAGGAAATTGCCGACGATGCCAGCGGCTCCGTAGACCAATGCCGCGCGAGTGTTCGCGTTGCCGAGCATGCCGCGTAGCACGCTGAGACTCGTGGCGTGAAGCATGCTCGGTAAGTTCGAGCAATGACCGATGCGTTGCGCTTGGCCCAGAACCTGATCAAACCTGTTGCGCAGGCAGTGATTTCAGACAGGCGGCAGCGCGCGAACCGGTCACTTCCGCTCGCCGAGTTGATCAACGTCACGGTCTTCGACGACTACAAGCGCCGGAAGCTCAGCCGTGAGATCGAGGCGATGTGCGACGCGGTCGCCGAACGCCTTGAAGCCTTCTACTCAGGCGAGTGGTCCGGGCTCGAAGATGCCGAGCGAGCGTTGGCGATGGAAGCGGTCGTCGACGCCTTCGCCAAGGCCGACCTGTCGGACGGCGCCTTCTTCGAGGTGGACGCCGACCCGGTCAAACTCGCCCGCCACTTACGAAGCACGATGCCCCGGACCCCACCGATGAGCGCGGCGGGCGAGGCGTTGTACGACAGACTGCTGGCCGAATCGTGCACCATCTACGCACAGATCGCCGTCCACCTCGCATCATTCACCCCGCGCGGGATAGCCGAGTCCTTGTCACGGATGTCCAAGCTGCGCAACCAGGTGGAACAACTGCTTGACCGATTGCCGATGCGGTCACTGGACGCTCCCGCAGGCACCGACCAGGACGAGGAGTTCCTTCGTCGCTACCTGAACTACGTCAGCACAACGCTCGACCACATCGAACTCTTCGGTGTCCACACCAGGAACTTCCGGCCGCAGACCTCGCTGAGCGTCGCCTACGTGAGCCTGACCGTCTCCGTCGACAACCGGCGCGCAAGCCTGAGCAGCGCCATCGCGGGCGAGAACCTCCCCGAGACGAACACCCTGCGGGTCGAACAGGCCCTTGCTGGATCCACCCGCACGCTTCTCACCGGTGAACCGGGGTCAGGAAAGACAACTTTGTTGCAGTGGCTGGCCATCACGGCAGCCCGGGGAGCCTTCAAGGCCGATTTGGCCATGTGGAATGGCCTGGTCCCGTTCTTCGTGCGACTCCGGAGCTACACGGGCAGCCGAATGCCAGCCCCGGAACAGTTCCTGGACAGCTGCCCGTTCGCCGCGCTGACGCCTCCGGGCTGGGTGCACCGCGTGCTCACCGACGGCCAAGCATTGCTGCTGGTCGACGGCGTCGACGAACTGCCCGTCTCGGAACGCAACGCCGTCCGCGACTGGCTGCGAACCCTGGTGCAGACGTACCCGGATAACAAGATCGTGGTGACGGCTCGTCCGGCCGCAGCCACGCCAGCATGGCTTCAACACGAAGGATTCACTCCCGCTGCCCTGGAGCGGATGAGCAACCGAGACGTCCGAGAACTCATTGCCTACTGGCACGCCGCCATCCGAAGCGCCGGGCATCTGCCGTGCCAGGAGCACGAACTGCCCGGCTACGAACGTGCCCTACTCGCGAAACTCGAGACAAGCACACCTCTGCAGACGCTCGCGACAAACCCGCTGCTGTGTTCCTTGCTCTGCGCCCTCAACCTTGACCAACACACCGCGTTGCCACCGGACCGAATGGGCATTTATGCGGCGGCACTGGACATGTTGCTCGAACGCCGGGATGTCGAGCGCCGGATCGCCAGCGATGTCTCACTGATCATCCGCAACAAGCTCCACCTGCTGCAGTACCTGGCCTGGCGGCTGTCCCTGAACAACCGCACCGAGCTGACGAGGAAGGACGCCGTTCAGCGGATCACCGAACGGCTGGCAACGATGTCCATGCCGACCGAGCAAGCCGAGTCCATAGTGGATCATCTGCTGCAGCGCAGCGGGGTCATCAGGGAACCGGCGGTCGACAAGATCGATTTTGTGCACCGGACCTTCCAGGAATATCTGACGGCGGCAGAGGCTGCCGAACACGGCGACGTCGGCTTGCTCATTGATCGGGCACATCTGGATGCCTGGCGAGAGACCGTGATCCTCGCGGCAGGCCATGCGAACAAGCCGGTACGCCATGAACTGCTGGCTGGTCTCCTTGACCGTGCGGACACAGAACCCAGGAATGCCCGCACACTCCGGCTGCTCGCTGCGGCATGCCTTGAGACGGCCGGTCCTCTCGATGCCGATTTACGCGCCCGCGTGGAAGAGTGCCTGGCCGGCCTGGTTCCACCGCGACGATCTGCCGAGGCCCGTTCGCTCGCATCGGTCGGTCGCGTTCTGCTGAAGCATGTGCCCCACGACAGTTCGGCGATGACCGAAGCCCAGACGAAGGCCACCATCGAAGCGATCGCATGGGTGGGCGGTGACGAGGCCCTTGAGATCCTGTCCAAATATGCGCGCAGAGCGCCAAGCAACCTGCACCGGCCATTCGCGGCACTGGCGAAGTACTTCGACCCGCGCAAGTATGCCGATCTTGTCCTCTCGCACCTCGCTGAGTTCCTTGATGATCCTTGGATCTACGGCAAGGCAGAACTGGAGGCGGTTCGCAGAGTCGCAGGCGTGCAGCACATCGGCTATCTATGGCTGGACGATGTGGACAGCCTGACCACGCTGTCAAGCTTGCCGTCCATTCGAAGCCTCTGGGTGTCGGGAGCCATTGCGGACATGGCTCCCTTGGTGCACCACACCGAGATCAAGCGGTTGGTCGTATGGTCGTCCGACACACTGACCGGGCTGGAGGCCCTTGCCCAACTGTCTCAGCTGACCGAACTGATCCTCGGACACAGAGGGTTTCCCGACATCGAGTTCGTCCGTTCCCTGCCCGGACTCACTGAACTGCGGCTCCACGACCTGGCTGCGGTGACGGACTTCAGCCCGCTTGAGGCGCTGTCGAATCTGACGGATCTCGCTCTGGAGACTCCAGAATCACTGACCTCACTCACACCACTGCAGAACATGCCCAATCTGGCTCAGCTGACGCTCCGTGGCCGTGTATCACCGCCAGGCGGGCTGCACGAGGTGGCGGCCGCACTGCCGAACCTGGTTGGACTGCATCTCTACGAGGCCAACTGGGTTCGCGACATCGGGCCCGTCACGCGGCTGCAAAAGCTGCGGCGGCTGTCGCTGAACTCTCCGAAGGTGTCCAGTATCGCCGTTCTTGAACGCATGCCCCTCCTCCGGTTCCTCGACCTTCGCTGCCCTGGAGTCGAGGACATGTCCGTCGTGGCGAAGCTGCCGAACCTCGAGACGCTGTACATCCGAAATCCCATCGGCCCGATAGATCCCGTCGCGCTGCCTACCAACGACACGACCGTCTTCGTTCCGGACACTCGGACAGCACAACGGTGGCGGCGGGTGCCTGGCCAGGCCGCTCGAATCAGGGCGACAGGCTAGTAGAACGTGTTACAGTTTTCGCATGATCCTTGATCGGTTTCGGGTTGACGGACTTGCCGCTGTGGTGACCGGGGCCGGGCGGGGGATTGGGGCCGCGACCGCTGTCGCCCTGGCCGAGGCCGGGGCGGACGTGGTCATCTCGTCACGGACAGCCGAGCAGCTGAAAGACGTCGCACAACGCATCGAAGCCGCCGGTAGGCGCGCGAAGGTCGTCGAAGCCGATCTGAACGACCTCGACGCGGTGAGCCAGCTGGCAACAGCCGCGCGGGACGAATTCGGGCGCCTCGATATCGTCGTCAACAACGTCGGCGGGTCGATGCCCGCGCCGTTCATGAACACCTCGCCCGATGCACTCAAGGACGCGTTCCACTTCAACGTCGCCACGGCGCACGCGCTCAACCTCGCGGCCGTACCGATCATGCTGGAGAACGGTGGCGGGTCGATCGTGAACATCTCGTCGGCGATGGCGCGGCTCACCGGGCGCGGCTTCATTGCCTATGGAACCGCCAAGGCCGCGCTCTCGCACTACACACGGCTCGCTGCCACCGACCTTGCGCCCAAGATCCGGGTCAACGCCATCTGTGTCGGCTCGGTCGCCACGTCCGCGCTTGACATTGTGCTGCAGCACGAGGAAATCAAGACCAAGATGGAGCAGGCCACCCCGCTGAAGGTCATCGGGGAACCCGCTGACATCGCGGCTTCCATCGTTTACCTGGTCAGTGCCGCCGGCAAGTTCGTCACCGGCAAAGTGCTCGAAGTGGACGGTGGCACCGAACGCCCCACCCTCGATCTCGGCCTGGAGGACCTGTGACATACCGCGTTGTCGCGTGGAGCACCGGAAACGTTGGGCGCCAGGCAATCGCGGGCATCGATGCCCGGCCTGACCTCGAGCTCGCCGGGGTCTGGGTCTCCTCGCCCGGCAAGGTCGGCCGCGATGCCGGTGACCTTGCTGGGCTGGGCCGGGAACTGGGTGTGAAGGCAACTGATGACGCGGATGCCTTGCTGGCATTGAAACCTGACTGTGTCGTGTACACCGCCATGGCCGACGACCGGCTCAACGAGGCTTTGGACGACCTCGCCAAGATTCTGCGGGCCGGGGTCAATGTGGTGTCGAGTTCTCCGGTTTTCCTTCAGTTCCCCGATGGCGTCGTGCCCGGGGAAGTCTCGGGGCCGATCAGGGCTGCCGCTGACGAGGGACAGGTTTCGTTGTGGGTCAACGGGATCGACCCGGGCTTTGCCAACGACACCCTCCCGCTCGCGCTCACCGGGATCAGTGAACGCATCGACGAGGTCCGCTGCCAGGAGATCCTGGACTACTCCACGTACGACAACCGCAAGGTCCTGTTCGACATCATGGGTTTCGGCGCGAAACCCGGCGACACCCCGCTGCTGCTGCAGCCCGGCGTGCTCGAACTGGCGTGGGGCAGCGTCGTCCGGCAGATCGCGGCGGGCCTTGATGTCGAACTCGACGAAGTCACAGCCGTTTTCGACACGGTGCCCGCGCCGGAAACGTTCGAAATCAAGTCCGGTGTGATCGAAGCCGGGACCACCGCCGCACTCCGGTTCGAGGTCATCGGCAAGGTCAACGGCAAAGCCGTGTGCGTCTTGGAACACGTCACGCGCCTTCGCCCGGACCTCGCACCAGACTGGCCGCAGCCCGTCGGACAAGGCAATTACCGCGTCATCGTCACTGGTGAGCCGACTATGACCGTGGACTTGCAACTCATGGCATCCGACGGCGACCACAACACCGCGGGCCTGAAGACCACCGCCATGCGACTGGTGAACGCGATCCCCGCGGTCGTCGAAGCACAGCCGGGATTGCTTACCGTTCTTGACCTTCCGACGATCACCGGCCGAGGACTTGTGGCACAGTAAGGACATGACTAGGGGGCCTTGGTTAGTCGGAGTGTCGTTGCTTCTGCTCGCCGCGTGCGGGCAGCCCGCCCTGCCCGTCGCCGACGGGCCGCCGAACGAGCCAACCACGCCGGCACCGACGACCACGACAACCGTCTGGCCGCCATCGCAGGTCGAGCCTGACATCCCGCCGAACCACGTGGACAACAACGCGTGGAAAGAGCCGAAGGACATGACCGAAGCGGCCACCAAGGCCGCCACCGCACTCATCGAGCGCATCCGGCCCGAACTGGAAAAGCTGCGGGCCAAGAACGACTTCTCGCTGGAGTCGACCCGTCGCGTGCTCGCGAGCTTCGGCTACAAGGAAGTCGACATCCAGGCGATGCGCGTTCCGTTGGGGACCAACGCGGTACCACCACCGGGCGCGGCGTTCGGCTTCGCCGTCGAGGGCGGCTGCGTCAGCGGAGCTGTCACGCCCGACGGAGTCAACCTGAGCACCTCAGGACCGGTAGCCGATTGGGGCTGCAACCTGATCGGCCCGACTCACTGATCACCGCTCACGGCCGCGTCTGCGAACAATCGCCTGCTGTACTCGGCCGTTCCGATCATGACCGCCCGAGAGTGCTCACCGTCCGGCAGGAACACGGGCTATGCCGTCTCACCGAGGAACTTGCGCGCCGCGTCCATCGCGGCCTCGGCTTCCTCGGCGGAGCCACAGGTGAGTTCGAGTTTGCGGCCGTCCTGGGCGGTCAGCTTGAGCGTCACCTTCTTGGCGTTACGGCTGGCGATCAGCCATTCCTTGAGGGACCGGATCAACGTCGTCGCGGTCGCGCTCGTCAGCACCACCACTACTGCGTCGAGGACTGGGCCCATGTGGCCCTCTTCGATGGGCGGTGAGGAAAGCGTCACGCGGCCGCGCAGTTCGTCCTCGTCACGCAGCCAGTTCGCCAGTGCCCGCAGATCGTCGTCGGCGCCGTCAACAGAAATCGCAGCTGTCACAGGAACCACAGTAAAGCGACAAGCCCGGCACACGGCCGGGCTTGTCCACTTCGTTGCCTGTCAGTCCTTCTTCTGCTCCGGAGCTTCGGGCTCGTCCTTCTCGTCGTCCTTGGCCTCCGGGGCCGCCGGGACCTTCGCCGTCTCCTCGTCCTTCTTCTCGGAGTCGGAATCGGCATCAGCGTCAGAAGAATCAGCGTCCGAGTCCTTGTCGGAGGAGGACTCCTTCTTCTCGTCGTCCTCGTCGAGGGCGTCCTCGGAGGCTTCGATCGGCGACGGGTCCTGCGGCGTGCCGTCGCCGCGCAACAGCGCCAAGTCTTCGCGTTCGCCCTTGCTGCGGGCCATGATGAAGTACACGACCGCGCCGATGAACACCAGGATCGAGACCCAGACGTTGATCCGGACGCCGAACACGAGCGTCGCGTCGTCGGTCCGCATCAGCTCGATCCAGGTCCGGCCGAGGGTGTAGCCGGCGACGTACAACGCGAACGCACGGCCGTGACCGAGGCGCATCTTCTTGTCGACGTACACCACCAGCAGTGCGACCGCGAGGTTCCAGAGCAGCTCGTAAAGGAACGTCGGGTGCACGACGGCGATCGGCGTGTGGTCCACCGCGATGCCGGAGAGCTGGTCGGCGATGCCGGTCTCCGGGTTCACCCGCTGGTAGATCTCCAGGCCCCACGGCAGGGTCGTCGGACCGCCGTAGAGCTCCTGGTTGAAGTAGTTGCCGATCCGGCCGATCGCCTGCGCCACCACGATGCCGGGCGCGACCGCGTCGGCGAACACCGGCAGCGGGATGCCCTTGCGCTTGCAGCCGATCCAGGCGCCGACGGCACCGAGCGCGATCGCGCCCCAGATGCCCAGCCCGCCGTTCCAGATGGCCAGCGCGTCCAGCGGGTTCTTGCCCTCGCCGAAGTACCGGTGGTAGTCGGTGATCACGTGGTACAGCCGGCCACCGATCAGGCCGAACGGCACCGCGTACACCGCGATGTCCACCACTTCACCGGGGCGTCCGCCCCTGGCCTGCAGGCGTTTCTCGCCCCACCAGATCGCCACGATGATCCCGAGGATGATGAAGATCGCGTAGGCGCGGATCGGGATCGGGCCGATTTCCCACACACCCCGGTCGGGGCTGGGGATGTTAGCCAGGAAGATCGACGACCTGCTTGCAGGGTCGAGCATCAGCGCTGTCGCTCCGGTCACGAGGGCACACGGTAACGCCTCGCCTCAAGTGGCCCGCATACCACCCTGCCGACTGCCCCGCTCAGGTGGCCTGACCTGCGGTGACGCGAGAACGGACGCCCTGGGCCAATTCGCCCGCCAACGTACGAACCTCGTCGATGTTCTCGCCGGCCTTGGTCACGAACGCCGACCCGACGATCACCGCGTCCGCGTATGCCGCGATCTCCGCCGCCTGCGCCCCGGATCGAACGCCCAGACCCACACCGATGGGCATGTCGGTGTGGACGCGTACGCGCTGCACGAGGTCGGGAGCCGCGTTGCTGACGGAGTCCCGCGCACCGGTCACGCCCATGACTGAGGCGGCGTAGAGGAATCCGCTCGACTTGGCGACCGTACGGACGATCCGCTCCTCCGTCGACGCGGGCGCGACCAGGAAAATCCGGTCAAGCCCGTGCGCCTCGGACGCGGCGATCCACTCGTCGGCCTCGTCGACGATCAGGTCCGGCGTGATGATGCCCAGGCCACCGGCCGCGGCAAGGTCACGGGCGAACGCGTCCACGCCGTAGCGGTACACCGGGTTCCAGTACGTCATGACAACCGCGTGACCACCGGCGGCGGACACGCGCTCGACGACGGTGAAGAGGTCCTTGACGCGGAATCCGCCCCGCAGCGCCTGCTCCGCGGCGTGCTGGATGGTCGGGCCGTCTATCACCGGGTCGGAGAACGGCAGGCCGACCTCGACGATGTCGCAGCCGGACTCGACCATGGCGGTGAGCACATCAGCCGAGCCGTCCACCGTCGGGTAGCCCGCGGGGAGGTAGCCGACCAGCGCGGCACGGTTCTCCGCACGGGTGGCCTCGAACAGCGTGTCCAAGCGACCCATCAGGAGTCCTCCCCCACCAGGCCGAAGTACGTGGCCGCGGTGTCCATGTCCTTGTCGCCCCGGCCGGACAGGCTGACCAGGATCACGCCTTCTGGCCCCAGCTCCTTGCCGAGCTTGATGGCCCCGGCCAGCGCGTGTGCCGACTCGATCGCCGGGATGATGCCCTCAGTGCGCGACAGCAGCTGGAACGCCTCCATGGCCTCCGCGTCGGTCACCGAGTAGTACTCGGCGCGGCCGGAGTCCTTGAGGTAGGAGTGCTCCGGGCCGACGCCCGGGTAGTCCAGGCCCGCGGAGATCGAGTACGCCTCGATGATCTGGCCGTCGTCGTCCTGCAGCAGGTACGACCGGGAGCCGTGCAGCAGGCCGGGGCTGCCCTCGGACAACGTGGCGCCGTGCTCGCCGGACTCGATGCCGTGCCCGCCCGGCTCGTAGCCGACCAGACGGACGTCCTTGTCGTCGACGAAGCCGTGGAAGATGCCGATCGCGTTGGAGCCACCGCCGACACACGCGGCGACGGCGTCCGGCAGCCGTCCGGCCTTCTCCAGCATCTGCTGACGGGCCTCGATGCCGATGATCCGGTGGAAGTTGCGGACCATCACCGGGAACGGGTGCGACGCGGCCGCGGTGCCGAGCAGGTAGTGGGTGGTATCCACATTGGTCACCCAGTCGCGCAGCGCCTCGTTGATGGCGTCCTTGAGCGTGCGCGAGCCGGTCTTCACCGGGATGACCTCGGCGCCCAGCAGCCGCATCCGGGCCACGTTCAGCGCCTGGCGCTCGGTGTCGACCTCGCCCATGTAGACCACGCAGTCGAGGTCCAGCAGCGCGCACGCGGTGGCCGTGGCCACGCCGTGCTGGCCGGCGCCGGTCTCGGCGATGACCCGCTTCTTGCCCATCCGTTTGGTGAGCAGCGCCTGGCCCAGCACGTTGTTGATCTTGTGGGAACCGGTGTGGTTGAGGTCCTCGCGCTTCAGCCAGATCTGCGCGCCACCCGCGTGCTCGGCGAAGCGCGGCGCCTCGGTCAGCATCGACGGACGGCCCGCGTAGTCACGCAGCAGGCGCAGCAGTTCGTTGACGAAGTCCGGGTCGAGCCGGGCCTTGTCGTACTCGGCCGCCAGCTCCTCCAGCGCCGGGATCAGCGCCTCCGGGATGAACCGGCCGCCGAACTTGCCGAAGTACCCGCGCTCGTCCGGGTCGTGCGAGTCGTGCTCGTGCCCGGTCTTCTCTGGATCGTTCTGCGGGCTCATCGGGACGGCCTCGGGCACGCCGGGTGCGAACCGGCGGTGACCAGCTTGGTCAGCGCCGCCTTGGGATCGCCGCTGGCCACCAGGCCCTCGCCGACCAGCACCGCGTCGGCACCGGCACCGGCGTACGCCATCAGGTCGCCGGGGCCGCGAACCCCGGACTCGGCGATCTTGATCGTCTCGAACGGCAGTCCGGGCGCGATCCGGGTGAAGACCTCCCGGTCGACCTCCAGCGTGTGCAGGTCGCGGGCGTTCACGCCGATCACCGACGCACCGGCCTCCAGCGCGCGGTCGGCTTCCTCCGCCGTGTGCACCTCGACCAGCGCGGTCATCCCCAGCGACTCCACCCGGTCGAGCAAGCCCACCAACGCGTTCTGCTCCAACGCCGCCACGATCAGCAGCACCAGGTCGGCGCCGTGCAGCCGCGCCTCGTGCACCTGGTACGGGCTGACGACGAAATCCTTGCGCAGCAACGGAACGTCCACCGCCGCGCGGACAGCGTCGAAGTCAGCCAACGATCCGCCGAAGCGCCGCTGTTCGGTCAGCACGCTGATCACCCGCGCGCCGGCTTCCTCGTAGTCCTTGGCCAGCACCGCCGGATCCGGAATGTCGGCCAGGTCGCCCTTGGACGGACTGCGGCGCTTGACCTCCGCGATCACGCCGACATCCGAGGAGCGCAGCGCGGACAGCGCGTCCTTGGCCGGCGGCACCTTCGCCGCCTGCTCCTTGAGGACTTCGAATGGAAGCCTTGCTTCGCGGGCCGCGAGATCCTCGCGCACACCGTCGATTATCGACTCGAGAACGCTCACCGCGTTTGCCCCTTCCCGCCGCACTGATGCTAACCCTGCGCCAGTTCGCGGCAGGACGCCGGGTCGGCCGTGCACAGTAAGCATGCGCCTGGCGACGCAACGATTGCGCGACGGGGGTCAAACAGTCGGGTCTTTGCCTTCCGACAGGGCGCTCCAGAGCTCCTTCTCGCCGTCGGGCTCCGTGGTCTTGCCGGGCGCGTCGTACTTCGCGCCAAGCCTTGGCATCTTGTGGCCAGACCGCACAAGCAGCACGCCCGCGACGACGACCGCGACCCCGGCGAGCAACGTCAGGGCACGTCCCCACAACGCTTGTCCCGCCGCGAAGGCACCGTTGACAGCGAGCCAACAAGCCGCGAAACCGGCCAGCGCCAACAACACCCCGACGATCCGGCGCGGCCAGCCGCTGGTGGCCAGCACACCGGCGATGCCGGCCAAGGACAGCAGCGCCAGCGGGATCAAGCCGCTCACCTGTTCGGAACCTGTCAGTTCGGGCGACCAGTTCAGCCGCGACGAGCCCCACAGCCCGGCCGACGCGGCGAGCAGCAGGCCCGTGACGATCCATAGTGGACGACGATCAGCCATCGGCGGCCGGCCTGATCGTCTGGGCCATGGCGATCGCGGAAAGCACAGCGCCGGCCTTGTTCTGACACTCGTCGTCCTCAGCCGCCGGGTTGGAGTCAGCCACGATCCCCGCGCCTGCCTGCACGTATGCCACGCCCGCCTGCACCAACGCGGTACGGATCGCGATGGCGGTGTCCGCGTTGCCGGCGAAGTCCAGGTAGCCGACCACGCCGCCGTACAGGCCTCGTCTGGTCGGTTCGAGCTCTTCGATCAGCTCCATCGCGCGGGGTTTCGGCGCCCCGGAAAGCGTTCCGGCCGGGAAACAGGCCGTCACGGCGTCAAAGGCGGTCTTTCCCTCGGCGAGCTTGCCGGTGACGGTCGACACGATGTGCATCACGTGGCTGTAGCGCTCGACCCGGAAGAAGTCGACGACGTGCACGGACCCCGGCGCGCAGACCCGGCCGAGGTCGTTGCGGCCCAGGTCGACCAGCATCACGTGCTCGGCGCGTTCCTTCTCGTCGGACAGCAGGTCCTTCTCCAGGATCGCGTCCTCCTCGGGGTCCACCCCGCGCCAGCGGGTGCCCGCGATCGGGTGCGTGGTCGCCACCCCGTCCCTGACCGTGACCAGGGATTCCGGGCTGGACCCGACGATGTCGAAGCCGTCCAGCCGTAGCAGGTACATGTACGGGCTCGGGTTGGTCGTGCGCAGAATCCGGTACACGTCCAGCGCGTCGGCGTCGGTGCGCATCTCGAACCGTTGGGACACCACGATCTGGAAGGCCTCACCGGCCCGGATCGCTTCCTTGGCCTGCTCGACCACCGCGCCGAACTCCTCGCGGGTGCGGCGGCGGGTGAACTGCGGCTTGGGGCGTTCGAACACCATCGCCGTCGGTTCGGCCGAGGTCCACAAGTCCTGGGTCATTTCGCCGAGCCGGGCGACTGCGTCGTCGTACGCCTCGTCCACCCGCTCGGGGGTGTTGTCCCAGTTCACGGCGTTGGCGATGAGGGTGATCGTGCCTTCGTGGTGGTCGAGGGCGGCCAGGTCGGTCGCCATCATCATCACCAGCTCGGGAATCCCCAGGTCGTCCTCGGCCAGTTCGGGCAGCCGTTCCAGGCGCCGGACGGTGTCGTAGCCGATGTAGCCGACCATCCCGCCGGTCAGCGGCGGCAGGCCGGGCAGCGGCTCGGTGTGCAGCAGCCGGAAGGTCTCCCGCAACGCCTCCAGCGGGTCACCGTTGCCGTGCAGGTCCTCCGGCACCTTTCCGGACCAGGTGGCCGTGCCGCCCGTGGACGTCAGCGAGGCGGCACAGCGGGCACCGACGAAGGACCATCGTGACCAGGACCGGCCGTTCTCCGCGGACTCGAGCAGGAAGGTCCCGGTCCGGTCGCCCGCGAGCTTGCGGTACACGCCGACCGGGGTCTCGGCGTCCGCCAGCAGCTTGCGGGTGACCGGGATCACCCTGCGGTCGCGGGCGAGGGCGTGGAACTCCTCGCGGGTGGGGCTGATCGCGCCCATCCCGGTGTGCACGGGCAGGTCGGATCCGATCACGCTGGCCATGCCGCCATTCTGCCGGGAGAACGCCGAGCGGCACGACCGGGTTGAATCACAGTCGGACAGAATTCATCGCTTGTTGAAAAGTTTGACTCACCGAGTGATGATGGTGGCGTGACAACGAGCGCGGAACAAGAGGGCAAGCGCCGCGGGCGACGGCCAGCCGGTGCCGACACCAAGAACGCCCTGATCGAGGCGGCCAGGGACGTGTTCAGCGAACAAGGCTACGAGGGCGCCACGGTCCGCGCGATCGCGAAACGGGCGGGCGTCGACCCCGCCATGGTCAACCACTGGTTCGGCGGCAAGGAAGGCCTGTTCGCCCAGTCGGTGCTGCAACTGCCGGTGGACCCGGCGGTGATCGCCAACGAGATCTCCAGCGGCGACGTCAACACCCTCGGCGACCGGGTCGTCCGGCGGTTCCTCACTGTGTGGGACAGCACCGGCGGCGGCCAGTTCGCCGCGCTCGTGCGCAGCGTCGCCGGGCACGAGATGGCCGTCCAAGGGTTGCGCGACATCTTCCTCAAGCAGATCTTCATCCGAGTGGCCGCACAGACCGGCGCCGACAACGCCATGTTCCGGGCCACCCTGGTCGCCAGCCAGCTGATCGGGATGGGGATGGTCCGGTACGTCGCCAAGTTCGAACCGTTGGCCAGCAACGACATCGACACCATGGCCGCGGCGGTCGGGCCGACCGTGCAGCGCTACTTCACCGGCGAGATCGCCAGTCCTAGTTGAGATGGGCCGACCGTCTCGCGGTCTTGAGCGGAGCCAGCATGCGGGCCACCGGGGACAGTTCCACAACCTCACGCCTGCAGTCCGAACAGACCTCGATGTGGTCGTGGAAGTCGTTGCTTTCCCGCACAGTCAACACTCCGAGCACATAGCCGCCCGCGGTGACGGTGTACGAACACGCGCTTGTCATCGTGCCTCCTTGCCGGGACGGGCGAACGGCGGCCCGGGGGTGTGGCCGCCGCTCGCCCTTGGAAGTGGCGACTGCTGGGAGGCAAAGTCGCCACTGCGCCGCGTCAGTTGTTTGGGCGCGCTGACGGCGGCGTGTTGTTGGGTTTGCCCGGCTGCTCGGTGTTCCCGCGCTCGGCAGGCTGCGTGGGCTGCGTGGGCTTGCCCGGCTCGGTTGGCTTGTGCTCGTTGGTCTTCTGCTCGTTCGGCCGCTGACCGAGCACGGTCACGCAGTACGCCGACACCTTGTCCTTGCCGCCCGCGGCCGTGATGAGCGCCTCGAACGCCGGGCTCGTAAGCCGTTTGCCGTGTTCGGACTCCGGTCCCGAGCTGTACGCCTGGCAAAGTCCGTGCAGGGACGGCGAAGGCGACGGGTTGTCCCCGTTTTCGTTGGCAGGCTTGTCGTTTCCTGGTCTGTCAGTGCCAGGTTTGTCGCTGTTCGGCGTGTTCTTGCCGCTCGGGTCACCCTTTCCGGGGTTGTCCGTGGGAACGTTCGCGGAGTTGCTGGTCGTAGCCGGCACAGCCGGGCTGTCCTGGGAAGGCAGATTCCCTGTCGCAGCAGCGAATGCGACGCCACCAGCGGCCATTACGCCGACGGCCGCGGCCGCGGCCTTCACCGTGAAAAGCCTTGTGAGTCTGTGCATCGACCATCTCCGTGGCTGAGTTGTCTCGGCGAGACGGGCGTTGCGAAACGCGGCCACGGCGGCTTCTTCACCGGCGAGCTCACTGGGATGCGCCGGTGCGGCGGCATCCGCGAGCAACTCGTCCAGCGCCCGCGCCCGGTCCGGCGTACCACCCGGCCCCTGCTGCCCGGTGGTACGCCGGTCCACCCGGCGGAAACGTCTCGCGCTCATCTCGGATACCTCAGCGTCTGGGTCTTCAAAAGTGTCACTCCCCCTGGTCAGCGGCCTGTTCGAGGAGCTCGGCGAGCTTGCGCAGACCGCGGTACGCGGACGTGCGCACGGCGCCCGCGCGCTTGCCGAGCACCTTGCCCGAGGCCTTCGCGTCGAGCCCGACGACGACCCGCAACAGGACCGCCTCGGCCTGGTCCTGCGGCAGCTTGGCGATCATCGCCAGTGCGGCGTCGGTGGCCATCGAGTCCACAGCGGACTCAGCGGTGTCGCTGCTCGCCGGCCGTTCGGTCAACTCCTCCACCGGTTCGGTGTCGACCGGCCGCCTGCGTTGGCCGCGGAGGTGATCCATTGCCCGATTGCGTGCGATGGTCGTTGCCCAGCCCCGGAAACCGTCCGCGTCGCCACGAAAAGACGGCAGGTCACGGGCTATCTGCAGCCATGCCTCGGAAGCGACGTCCTCGGCGTCCTGCCCGACCAGCACCCGCAGGTACCGCAGCAGCGCAGGTTGGACGGACCGGTACAGCACCCGGAACGCGCTCTCGTTGCCTCCCTTGGCCTGCGAGATCGCCGCGGCCAGCGCGACCTCCGGCGTTGTGTCTACTGTGGAATGTTTTCGCCGGAACGACCGGATGTTCCCACTACTGTCACCGAATGCGGCGGCACTCTGCACCCGCGACATCCTGAGCCATCGCCGCGCCGAAAGAAAGCCCTGTGGGCCAATACACTCAGTCGGTCAACAACACGTCAGCGTCGAAACACGTTTTGTCACCGGTGTGGCACGCCGCGCCCTGCTGATCGACGATCAGCAGCACGGTGTCGCCGTCGCAGTCAAGCCGGACTTCATGTACGTGCTGAATGTGCCCGGATGTCTCGCCCTTGACCCACAACCTCTGACGGCTGCGCGAGAAGTACGTGCCCTTGCGTGTGGTCAGCGTCAGGTCGAGCGCCTCGTCGTTCATCCACGCGACCATCAGCACCTCGCCCGTGCCACGCTGCTGGGCGACCGCGCACACCAGACCGTCGGAGTTGCGCTTGAGACGTGCGGCGATCTTCGGGTCGAGGCTCATTTGGACTCCAGGTAGTCCCGTGCGGGCTCGGTATTGACCAGCACGGCGGTGTAGAGATACGCGGCAGTGAGCAGGCCGGACACCACGCGCACCCACCAAGGCGGCGCGTCGGACAATGCGATCAGCAGGTGGACGATGGCGAACAGGCAGGTCACGACCATGGTGACGACCCGGACGAACCGCAGCCGAACGATCAGGCCGACGCACACGGCCACTGCCACAATGCCCGCGCCAATGGGCAGGCGGAGGTTCTGCGAGTCCCACGCCAGTGCGACGGCCACGAACAGCAACGCGCCGAGGCCGATCACCCCGAGCGAGACCTTGACCTCGGTCGGCGCGTTCACCGGACCTCGATCCCCGATGCCCGCATGGCGTCCTTGACCTCGCCGATCCGCAACTGTCCGAAGTGGAAGACGCTGGCGGCGAGCACTGCGTCCGCACCGGCCTCGACCGCGGGCGCGAAGTGCTCGACTGCCCCGGCGCCACCGCTGGCGATCAACGGCACGTCCACGACCGCACGGACCCGCTTGATCAACTCGATGTCGAACCCGGCTTTGGTGCCGTCCGCGTCCATCGAGTTGAGCAGGATCTCGCCAACCCCGAGCTCCTGCCCCTTCGCGGCCCACTCGATCGCGTCGATGCCGGTGCCGCGCTTGCCGCCGTGCGTCGTCACCTCGAAGCCCTCGCCCGTGCGCCGGGCGTCGACGGACAGCACGATGCACTGCGCACCGAACCGCTCGGACGCCTCCCGCAGCAACTCCGGCCGCAGGATGGCGGCTGTGTTGATGCTGACCTTGTCCGCACCGGCCCGCAGCAGCTTGTCGATGTCCTCGACCGCGCGCACGCCACCACCGACCGTCAGCGGGATGAAGACCTGCTCGGCCGTGCGGCGGACCACGTCGAAGGTCGTCTCGCGGTCCGAAGAGGACGCCGTGACATCCAGGAAGGTCAGCTCGTCGGCGCCTTCCGCGTCGTAGGCGGCGGCCAGCTCGACCGGGTCCCCGGCGTCCACCAGGTCAGTGAAGTTGACGCCCTTGACCACCCGACCAGCGTCGACGTCCAGACAGGGGATCACACGCACCGCGACAGCCATGCGCAAAGCCTACGTGGCAGGCTGAGAGGTATGGCACGCGCCGGACGCCGACCCGGGCAGACCGAGACCCGCGAGCAGATCCTGGCCGCGGCCAGGGCCCAGTTCGCCGAGCTCGGCTACGACGGCGCGACCATCCGTGGGATCGCGGCCAAGGCGTCGGTCAACCCGGCGCTGGTACACCACTTCTTCGGCACGAAGGAGCGCGTTTTCCTGGCCGCGCTTGAGCTTCCGGTCGATCCGGCGGTGATCGTGCCCGCACTCGTCAACGGCCCCCGCGCCCAGTTCGGCGAGCGGATCGTCCGGCTGTTCCTGACCGTGTGGGGCGATCCACAGACCCGGGAGCCGTTCCTGGCGATGATGCGCACGGTCACCACGAACGAGCAGGCAGCTCGGACGCTCAAGCAGTTCCTCGAACGCCAGGTGCTGGCGCGGATCGCCGCGGGCATGGGTGTGTCCCCGCTTCGGCTGGCCGCGGCCGCCTCGCACATGGTCGGCCTGGCGCTGTTCCGTTACGTCGTCCAGGTCGAGCCGGTGGCCAGCGCGGACGTAGAGGAGATGGTCGCGACGGTCGCGCCGATCATCCAGGCCTACGTTGACGTCCCAGGCGCCGAGACCGCGTAGCAGATCGTCGCGTTGCGGCCGCGGAACAGCTTGCTGCCGTAGATCACCAGCCAGCCGCTCGGGCCGTACTTGCGGGCCATGACCTTGCGAACGCGGTCGGTCTCGGCGGCGTCGAGCTGACGGGCCACGCCCGGGACCGGCTCGCTCTTCTGCTTGCCGCGCACGTCACATTCGGCGATCTCGACGTTCTGGTTACGACGCAAACGCTTCACCTTGCCCGCGTCCGTGCGGGTCCAGAAGATCAGCTCCTCGCCGTCCCGCGCACACCAGACGGCGGTCGGCACCTTCCGTCCGTCCTTGCGAAACGTCGTCACCAACACGTAACTGGCGTCGGCCAACCTGGCCAGCTCGGCATCCACGCAGTTCAGGCTAGTCTGGGGAGGCTAGACCGGCTGCAACGGCCGGTGCGGGCCGACAGGCAGTTCGACCCGGATCGGATCGCCCGCCCGGACCACTCCACCGGTCAGCACCACCGACATGATCCCGGCCTTGCGGATCACGTTGCCCTCGTCGTCCTTGGCGAGGACCTGCTTGAGCAGGCCGCTGGCGAAGTTGTCGATCTGCAGGCACGGGTTGCGCAGGCCGGTCACCTCGATCACGGCCTCGTCACCGAGGTGCAGCAGCGTGCCCGTGGGCAGGCCGAGCAGGTCGATGCCACGCGTGGTCACGTTCTCGCCGATCTGACCTGGCTCGACGGTGAACCCGGCCACACGGAACTCGTCGAACAGCTCCGCGTGCATCAGGTGGACCTGCCGCAGATTCGGCTGGCTCGGATCACGGGCCACCCTGGACCGGTGCTTCACGGTCACGCCCTGGTGCACGTCACCTTCCACACCAAGCCCGGCGAGCAACGTGATGCTGTCCACGTTGGGTTTGGTGAACGTGTACTCCCCGCTGCGGCTCACGGCCGCCACTACCCCAGACATGGTCTCGACTGTACTCAAGGCGTACGCCTGCGCAGAGTCGCTGCGCCAAGGATCAAGGCCAGCACGGCGCAGCCGCCGATGACGACCAGATCCGTTGCCAACGTTGCGGTGAAGTCCTCGGACCGGGTGACGTGGGTCAGCGCGTCGACCGCGTAGGACAACGGCATCACGTCCGACAGCCAGTTCAGCAGTTCCGCCATGTCGCCGCGGGGCACGAACAGCCCGCACAGCAGGATCTGCGGCATCACGAAGACCGGCATGAACTGCATCGCCTGGAACTCGGTGCGCGCGAAGGCGCTGACGAACAGGCCAAGGGCCATCCCGAGCAACGCGTCCAGCACGGCGATCACCAGCAGGATCCACAGTGGACCTCTGATGTCCAGGCCGAGCCAGCTCACCGAGACGAGGGTGGCGATCGAGACCTGGAGGACCGCGACCACACCGAATGCCATGGCGTAGCCGGAAAGCAGGCCGAACTTGCCGATCGGCATGGTCATCAGCCGCTCAAGCGTGCCGCTTGTCCGTTCCCGCAAGGTGGTGATCGAGGCGATCATGAACATGATGATGAACGGGAACACGCCGAGCAGAGCGGGCGCGGCACGGCTGAAAGCCTGCTCGGAGTTGAACACGAAGCGCAGCAACACCATCAGCAGTGACGGCAACAGAAGAAGCATCGCGACGGTCCGCGGGTCATGCCTGAGCTGCGCCAGGATCCGGCGTGCGGTACTCATACTGTTTCCTTGATCAGCTTGAGGAAAGCGTGTTCCACGTCCGCGGTGTCGGTCCGTGCCCGCAGACCGTCAGGAGTATCGTCGGCGAGCAGAAGCCCTTCACGCATGAGCAACAACCGTTGGCAGCGCGCGGCTTCGTCCATCACGTGACTGGAGACGAGCAACGTCACGCCACGCGCGGCCAAGCTGTGGAACAACATCCACAATTCCTCACGCAGCACCGGATCAAGCCCGACCGTCGGCTCGTCCAGCACCAGCAACTCGGGTTTGCCCAGCAACGCGACCGCCAGGCTCGCTCTGCTGCGCTGCCCGCCGGACAACTGCCCGACCATCGCGTTGGCGTGATCGGTCAGACCGACGTCGTCGATCACCCGCTGCACGTCGGATCTGGCGGCCTTGAGCACGGAAGCGAAGTAGCGCAACGCTTCCGTGACCGTGAGGTCGCCGTAGAGCGCGGGATTCTGGGTCGAATAGCCGACCCGGTCGCGTAACCCTGGGTGACCGGCGGGCAGGCCGAGCACGCTGACCGTGCCCGACTCGACGATCTGCACGCCCACGATCGCCCGCATGAGGGTCGACTTGCCGCAGCCGCTCGGCCCCAGCAGACCCGTCACTGATCCCCGCTCGACCTCGAAGTCGACCCCACGCAGGACCTGTCTGCCGCCCCGGCGGACCTTGAGGCCCTCGACACCGAGAACCGACGAATTAATCATGCGTTTAATTCTGCGCCTGCAGAACTCTTCCGTCAACCCTCACCAGCACGACCGCGAGCACAGGCAGCAGCAACGCGACAACCACCCACGGGAAGGACGCGGGTCCGAAGGCGTCCAGGAAGACCCCGCCGACGATGCCGCCCGCCGCCATGGACCCGTTCCACGACGTCACGAGCATGGCCTGCGCGGTGTCGCCGCCATGCGCGATCGCGGTCTGCAGCAGAGTCGGAACGCCTCCCCAGCCCAATCCCCACAGCACTGCGGCGACGTACGGGCTGCCGGTCAGCCCAACGGCGGCGACGGCGACGAGAACCGTGCTCACGATCAACAGAAGCCTGAGGTTTCGGTCGATGTACGCCCCGACGATCCAGATGCCCACCATCGACGCGGCACCAAGCAGCAACAGCACGAGATCCACATCCCCGCCCGCGTAGTTCAGAAAGGGCGCGATGTACGTGTAGATGACGTTGTGCGCCAACACGAACGCGATCACGACGAACAGAACGGCCGCGACACCGGGGATCGTGAGCGTCTGCCGGAAGGACACCCGTTCTCCGGCTTGCCGGCCGGGATAGTCCGGCACCGCGGTGGCAATCCAGAAGATGAGCACGACCGCGAGCGCTGAGACAACGGCGAACGTCACCCGCCAGCCAACGAGTCCGCCCAGGAAGGTTCCCGCGGGCACGCCAAGGGAAAGCGCCACCGGGACGCCGGCCATGACGATCGCCATCGCCTTGCCCTGCAAGCCTTCCGGCGCCATTCGCCGGGCGTATCCGGCAAGCAACGACCACACGACACCGGCGGCGACCCCGGCGATGAATCTCGCGCCCATGGTCAGGACGTAGCTCGTGGAGATGACGGTGATGGTGTTGCCCACGGCGAACCCGACAATGGCCGACAGCAACAGACGCTTACGCCGCCACCTCGCCGTGACCAACGACAGCGGGATCGCCGCGATCGCGGTCGCCAGGGCGTAGATGGTCACCGACTGGCCCATCGCGGACTCGCTGACTCGCAGGTCGGCGCTCATCCCGGTGAGCGGGCCGGCCGGCAACGCTTCGGTCAGGATGGTGATGAAAGCGGCTGTGGTCAACGCGATCAGCGCTCGCAACGGCAGTTTCCGATCCATGCCGGGTATGCTCAAACCTTGACATCGATGTGATGGTCAAGGTGGCGTGAGGGGGACCACAGATGCGGATCGGGGAGCTGTCGGAACGGACCGGCACACCACGCCGGCTGCTGCGCTACTACGAGGAACAAGGCCTGATCAAAGCAGACCGGCTGGCCAACGGATACCGTGACTACGACGAGGCCTATGTGGACAGAGTGCTGCAGATCCGCGGCCTGCTGGACACGGGCCTGCCGACCCGGATCATCAAGCAGATTCTGCCGTGCCTCAACAAACCCCGCGAGATCCACTTCGACGACGCGACCCCGGAGACGCTGGAGTTGCTTGCCGCCGAACGCGATCGGATGACCGCCCGGATCTCGTGCCTGACCCGAAACCGTGACGCGATCGCCGAATACCTGAGCATGGTCGCTACTTCACAACGCGGAAACGGAACTCAGCACCGAACTTCCCTGCGTTCGCGGTGATCACGTCCAGTTTGACCACCGGGCTGTCCGGGCTGTCGAAGAACCGGACGCCCGAGCCGAGCAGCACGGGCACGACATGCAGGACGATCTCGTCGACAAGCCCGGCCTCCATGGCCTGACGCGGCACGCTGCCGCCGGTGACGACGAGGTTCTTGCCGTTCGCGGCATTCAGACCAGTGGCGACACAGTCGCGGATGTCACCGGCGAGGAACGTGAGCGACTCCGGCGCGAGTGCGGGATCTTTGTGTGTGAGTACGAAGATCGGTCCCTGCCAGGCGCCGCCGTAGGGCTTTGTGTCGTCGATGATGCGTCCGCCGCACATGAACGCCCCGGTCGTCTGGATGACCTCGTTGCCGAGTTCCTCCGGTCCGCCGTAGCCGAGCATCCAGTCGAATCCGTCATCCGCATCGGAGATGAAGCCGTCGATGGACATGGTCATGTGCCAGATGACTTTGCCGGTCATATCGCTGTCCTTTCCGTCGATGACCAGCCTGGACCAGCGGCCAGTATGCGTCCAATGCCAATTTCCGCGAAAACTCAGAGATAGAGTTGATAGATGCTCGACATCGTGCGATTGCGAGTTCTGGCGGCGGTCGCCGCCCACGGCTCGGTCACAGCTGCCGCGCAGGCGTTGCACTACTCCCAGCCGTCGGTCAGCCATCACCTGGCCAGGTTGGAAGCGGAGACCGGAGCACGGCTGACCCAACGAGTGGGCCGTGGCATCCGGCTCACCGCCGAGGGCGAGCTGCTTGCCAAGCGCGCCAACGAGATCATCGGCCGGGTCGATGCGGCTAGCGCCGAACTGTCCGCAATGGTCGGACTGCAAGCAGGCCGGGTACGCATCGCGGCGTTCACGTCCGCCCTGAGCGTCCTCGTTCCCCCTGCCGCAGCGGCAATGCGCGAACTGCACCCGAACATCGAGCTGCATCTCACCGACGCGCATCCCGTCGTTGCCAGCCAACAGTTGCGGGATGGCGAAGTCGACCTCGCCATCGTGTTCCACTACGACGACGCCACACCGGATGACGGCATCAGGTACTCGTACCTGCTCGACGACCCGGTGTACCTGCTCGGCAAGGAGCCCGGGCGAACGCTGGAGGACGACCGGGACTCGACGTGGATCGCGGGCTGCGTGAACTGCCGCGCCGAGGTCGTCGACATGTGCCAAGCCGCGGGCTTCACGCCACGGATCGCTTACGTCAGCGACGACATCATCGTCAAGCAAGCGCTTGTCGCCGCCGGATTGGGCGTCACCACGATGCCGGGCCTGGCTCTGCGCTCACACCACGCGGACGGAGTCGTCGCGAGCGAACTGCCTTTCCGCCGCAGGATCTCCATCGCGACGTTCGGCGAACCGCCCGACCCGCCTGCGACGGCCGCCTTCATCGCCGCCCTGTCGTCAACCCAGGGTTGACGGCCCAACATCGTCAACCTAAAGTTGACGACATGACGAACACACCCAAACTCGGCGACCTGATCGACGCCGTGGAGAACCTGCATCCGAACGGCGATCCGTTGAAGCGCCTGACCGACGCGGTACTGATCGCACAGCACCTCGGCGAGCTGGCGGATCACCTGATCGGCCACTTCGTCGACCGGGCAAGGCATTCCGGCGCCTCATGGACCGAGATCGGCCAGAGCATGGGCGTCACCAAACAGGCAGCCCAGAAGAGATTCACGTCCAACGCCCCGGAGCAACTGGACGTCTCCCAGTTCGCCCGGTTCACCGACAAAGCGCGTGTCGCCACCGTGGCAGCGCAGAAGGAAGCCGAGCGCCTCAAGCACGCCGAGATCGCGCCGGGGCACATCCTGCTCGGCTTGTACGCCGCGCCGGATGCGTTGGCGGCCAGGGCGATCACGTCACTCGGCGGCAAGGCCGAGACCATCATCGCGGCGGTGACACCCAAACTGGGGCCTGCCGTCGACAACCCGCCGAGCCCGCACATCCCGTTCTCCGGCCAGTCCAAGAAAGTTCTCGAGCTGACCGTACGCGAAGCACTCCGCTTCGGGCACAACTACGTTGGCACCGAACACATCCTGCTCGGCCTGGTCGCACTGGACGACGAAGTCATCAAGGCGACGTTCGCCGAGTCGGGCGTGCCGATCGGGAAGATCGAGGAAGCGGTCGTCAGCGTGTTGCCGCAAGAGCCTCCGGCAATGTGAAAGCACCCGCGTACAACGCCTTTCCGATGATCACGCCCTCGACACCGTCGGCCTCGAGGCCGGCGAGCGCACGCAGGTCGTCCACACTGGACACGCCGCCGGACGCGATGATCGACGCGTCGGTCCGGGCGCAGATCTCGCCGAGCAGGTCGAGGTTCGGGCCCTTCAGGGTGCCGTCCTTGCTGACGTCGGTGACCACGTAACGGCAGCAGCCGTCGCGGTCCAGCCGGTCGAGCACGTCCCAGAGGTCGCCGCCGTCCTTCGTCCAGCCACGGGTCTTGAGCCGATGGCCGTCCTCGGTGATCCGGACGTCCAGCCCCACCGCGATCTTGTCGCCGTACTCGGCGATCGCCTTCGCGCACCACTCCGGGTCCTCGAGGGCCGCGGTGCCCAGGTTCACCCGGCGGCAGCCGGTCGCCAGCGCGGCCTTCAGCGACTCGTCGTCCCTGATCCCGCCGGACAGTTCGACCTGGATGCCCAGTTCGCCGACGACCCGCGCGACCAGGTCCCGATTGGAGCCGCGGCCGAACGCGGCGTCGAGGTCGACGAGATGGATCCACTCGGCGCCGTCACGTTGCCAGGCCAGCGCGGCCTCCAGCGGCTCACCGTACGCGGTCTCGGTGCCAGCCTCGCCCTGCACAAGGCGCACAGCCTTGCCGTCGGCCACATCAACGGCTGGGAGCAACGTCAGAGTCACGGCGCAGACTCTACTTGGCCATGGTGAACTCCCCGAGCCTGCGTCGCCGTGCGGCGAACAACAATTCGTTACGTGTAAATTTTTACCGCTAGCCACCCCATGATCGAATGGTCAGCATCAATAACCGCATGCTCGCACTTGAAACGAATGAGAGTGGTTGTTCATGCGGCTATTCATTTCCCTCAACCCTTCCAGAGTATTGACAGCCGCCGTCGTCGCCACGGCCGCGGCTGCCGTCTTCGTCGCACCTACGGCGTCCGCCGAAACAGCGACAGTCCAATCGGTTTCCGACGCGATTCCGGACAGCTACATCGTCGTCCTCAAAGAGAACCAGGTCAGCACGGCCGAGACGCTCACCGCACGGTACGGCGGCACGGTCACCTCGACGTGGCGCACCGCGCTGAACGGATTCGCAGCCCGGATGACCGCCAAGCAAGCAGCCCAATTGGCCGCCGATCCGAGCGTTTCGTACGTTCAGGAAAATGGTCGGGTAACAATTCAGGACTCGCAGCAGAATCCGCCCTCATGGGGTCTTGACCGGGTCGACCAACGACAGGTCGGCCGGGACGGCAGGTACGTATTCGAAACACCGGCGTCCCACGTCCGCGCCTACGTGCTCGACACCGGAATCAGGATTTCGCACACCACATTCGGCGGCCGCGCGTCCTGGGGCGTGAACACGATCGACGCCAATAACACCGATTGCCACGGGCACGGCACGCACGTCGCGGGCACCATCGGCGGCGCGGAGTACGGCGTGGCCAAGAGCGCGAGCCTGGTGGCCGTGAAGGTGCTGGACTGCGCCGGTAACGGCACATGGGAAGCCATCATCGGCGGTGTCGACTGGGTCACGCGCAACGCGGTACGGCCCGCCGTGGCGAACATGAGCCTCGCGGGTGGCGCGAACGCCGCCGTGGATCAGGCCGTCCGCAACTCGATCGCCTCAGGCATCACGTACGCCATCGCGTCGGCCAACGCCAACCAGAACGCGTGCAACTTCTCACCCGCCCGTGTCGCCGAGGCGATCACGGTGAACGCGACGGACGTCAACGATCGCCGGGCGGCGTTCTCCAACTGGGGTTCCTGCACCGACATCTTCGCGCCGGGCGTGGGAATCGTGTCGTCGCACCACACCTCGGACACCGCGAGCGTCAGCATGCAGGGCACGTCGATGGCGAGCCCGCACGTGGCAGGCGCCGCAGCGCTGTGGTTGGCCGAACATCCTTACGACACACCGCCTTTAGTGGCCAACGCGCTGCTGACCAATGCGACGCCAGGTGTCGTCACAGACCCAGTGGGCTCGCCGAACGCGTTGCTGCACACCCGTATCCCCAACGGTGTCACCGACCATGACGCGGATTACAACGCTGACAACCGTGACGACATCGCGCTGAATGGTGTCCCTGGATGGGGTTCGATCCCGGTGTCGTTCTCAGTTGGGAATGGGAACTTCAACGTCACCAACGCGGCTGTCGCGAACTTCGCGACCTGGTCGGCGTCGCCGGGTGTGTACATCCTTTCGGGTGACTTCAACGGTGACGGCCGGACCGACTCGGCGCTGACCGGTGTCGCCGGCTGGGCGTCCATTCCGGTCGCCTTCTCCAACGGCGACGGCACATTCACCGTCACCAACGCGGGCGAGCCGAACTTCCCGGTGTGGGCGACCACCCCGGGCGTCAAGATCGTCACGGGCGACTTCAACGCGGACGGCCGGACGGACATCGCGCTGACCGGCGGCGTCGGCTGGACCACCATCCCAGTCGCGTTCTCCAACGGCAACGGCACATTCAACGTCACCAACGCAGGCGTGCCCAACTTCCCGACGTGGGCAACCAGCCCGAACGTGAAGGTGGTCGCGAAGGACTTCAACGCGGACAACCGCACCGACCTCGCGCTGACCGGGGTCAACGGCTGGACCACCATCCCGGTCGCGTTCTCCAACGGCAACGGCACGTTCGGCGTCACGAACGCAGGCGTGCCCAACTTCCCGATCTGGGCAGCGACACCGAACGTGAAGCTGCTGTCGGGCGACTTCAACGCCGACGGTCGAACAGACCTTGCGTTGACGGGAATTGTAGGCTGGACCACCATCCCGGTCGCTTTTTCCGTGGGTAACGGCACGTTCAGCGTCACCAACGCAGGCGTGCCGAACTTCCCGGTCTGGGCGACGTCGGCGGGCGTGAAGATCATCGCCCGTGACCTGAACGCCGACAACCGCACGGACATCGTGCTCACCGGCGTGAACGGCTGGACCACCATCCCGGTCGGGTTCTCGAACGGCAACGGCACGTTCAATGTCACGAACGCGGGCGTGCCCAACTTCCCGATCTGGGCGACGTCGCCCGGTGTCGAGATCGTGGCGCGGGACTACAACGGCGACAACCGCGTCGACCTGGCGCTGACCGGCGTGAACGGCTGGACCACCATCCCGGTCGGGTTCTCGAACGGCAACGGCACGTTCGGCGTGACGAACGCGGGCGTGCCGAACTTCCCGGTGTGGGCGGCAACGCCGGGAGCATTGGTCCTATAGGGACTTGAGCCAGTTCTGAAGTAGATGCGCGCCGGCGTCGCCGGACTTCTCCGGGTGGAACTGCGTGGCGGACAACGCGGTGTTCTCCACCGCGGCGACGAAGTCACAGCCGTGGTTCGCCCAGGTGACCAGCGGCGCCGGCAGCGTGTCGGACGGCTCGAGCTCCCACTTGCGCACCCCGTACGAGTGAACGAAATAGAAGCGAGTGTCCTTGTCCAACCCGTCGAACAGCACAGAGCCCTCGGGGGCCTTCACCGTGTTCCAGCCCATGTGCGGGACCACGTCGGCCTCAAGCCGCTCAACGGTGCCCGGCCACTCGTTGCAGCCCTCGGTCTCCTGGCCGTGTTCGATGCCCCGCTCGAACAGGATCTGCATGCCGACGCAGATGCCGAGGACAGGTCGCCCACCGGCAAGCCGCGTCCCGACCATGCGGTGGCCCTGGACGGACTTCAAGCCCGTCATGCAGGCGGCGAAGGCGCCGACCCCAGGGACGACGAGGCCGCCCGCGTTGAGCGCCGCATGGCTGTCCGCGGTCACCTCGACGTCCGCGCCGACGCGCTGAAGTGCACGTTCGACGGAGCGAAGGTTCCCCGACCCATAGTCCAAAACGACAACTCGCACGGCCATAGCCTACCTGTTGCTCCAAACAGGTTACGGAACGAGAAACGAGCTAGCAGCGAGTGCCCGGGTTGAGACGCTGATGGCATGGACGAGGCCCTCCGCCGGATCGAAGAAGCCCGCAATACCGACATCACAGTTCTCCATCTGCATGGCCTCGGACTGGAGAGCCTGCCACCAGAACTCTTCGAGCTCACTCACATCACGCGGCTCTACCTGAGCGACAACGCACTCACCGACTTGCCGGAAGAACTGGCCGAACTAAGCAACCTGACCACACTCAACCTCAGTGGCAACCCCTTCGGCATGCTGCCCACAGCCGTCGCGAACCTTGGCAGACTGTCCTCCCTCGAGATCAAGAACTGCGGAATCATGGCTCTGCCTGATTCGCTGCAAAGGCTCACGAAGCTCCATGGCCTGGGAGCTCACGGTAACGGGCTGGTGAAAATCCCCGAGTGGATCAGCCGCCTCGACCAACTCAGCTTTCTCGATTTGGGCGGGAACAGGCTGCATTCGCTGCCGACCAGCTTCGCTGGGCTGACGGGCTTGTTTCATCTGACACTCAGCCGGAATCGGTTCACAGAAGTACCCGAAGTGGTCTTCGCACTGCGGAAACTTGTGATTCTTGATCTTGAGGAAAACTACCTGACCGCAATACCCGACGCTGTCTCGAGCCTCACCAGCCTCGAGACACTCGGCCTGCGGGGCAATCAGATCAGCTCCTTGCCAAGTGCCATCGCGGATCTACCACGACTCACCACCCTGACACCGTCAAGAAATCCGCTCGTCAGCCCGCCGCCGGAGGTAGCCGCCGGTGGCACCGACTCCGTCATCGCATTCCTGAAGGCCCGGCATGCGGGCGTCGTTCCGATGTGGACGTCCAAGCTGCTCGTTGTCGGTGAGGGCGGCGTTGGCAAGACCTCACTGGTCAAAGCGTTGGCAGGCATCGAATATAACCAGGACGAGCCGTCAACGCACGGCATCAGGATCGAGAATCTGCCTCTGCCGCACCCGACTCAGCCCGCCGTCGAGATGCAGCTGAACGTGTGGGACTTCGGTGGTCAGGAGATCTATCACGCCACCCACCAGTTCTTTCTGACCAACCGCTCGCTCTTCCTCCTCGTCTGGAACTCCCGGCACGGCTGGGAACAGGGCCGCCTCCGCTACTGGCTCGACATCATCTCGGCAAAGGCACCCGAATCACCGATCATCCTCGTGGTCACGCACACCGAAGACCGCCCAGTGGACTTTCCACTCGATGATCTGAAGCTTGCATATCCCCAGATAGTTATCAGTGTTGCTGTCGACAATCGGACACGACAAGGAGTCGGCACACTCCGCGATCTCATCGCCGCGGAGGCCGCCAAGCTTCCGTTGATGGGCTCGGAATGGCCGAAGACCTGGTTCAAGGCCGCAAGCGCACTGTGGGAGTCGACCGAGAACCGCGTTGCTCCCCATGACATGTGGCAGATGATGAGCGATGCGGGCGTCGACGACCCTGTACAACAGCGGTATATTGCGAAAGCCTTACACGAGCTCGGCGATATCCTTTACTACAGCGAGGATCCCGAACTCTGTGACACCGTCATCCTGCAGCCGGAGTGGGTCAACAGATACATCAGCAAGGTGCTCGACAGCACCGAAGTCGAGGCAGCACAAGGGTTGCTGACTCGCACCCATCTCCGGGAGCTCTGGCGCGAGCTTGATCGTGGTACCAGCGATCACTTCCTGAGCATGATGGACAAGTACGACCTGTCCTATCGGGTCGACGGTCGGCCGGATGACGTGAGCCTGGTTGTTGAGCGGTTGTCGTGGAATCCGCCTGCTTATCAGGACGTCTGGGGCGGCATGGCGGGCAAGCAGGAGATCCGTGTCCTCTACCGGCTCAACACCATGCCGCCCGGCATCCCGACGTGGTTCATCGCCCGGTCGCACCGGTTCAGCATCAGCATGCACTGGCGTACCGGCGCTGTGCTCAAGCACGGTGACCAACTGGCGTTGGTGAGGGCCGATGCGCACCGGAAGACCGTTGAGCTGACTGTCCGAGGCCCCTCACCGGCTGCCTTCTTCTCCATTTTGGACGATGGGCTCAACCGGACCCTCGAACGGTTCCCTGGGTTGGAGATCCGTCGCGAGGTGCCGTGCCGGTGCGAGGATGAGTGCACCGAGCTCTTCAACTACGACAACCTCAGCAATCGGCTTACCAAGGTCCCACCGAAGTACACGATCGAGTGCCACCGGTCCGGCGAGGACGTCGACATTCGCGAGCTTCTGCTTGGGTTGGCTCCTTCCAACAGGGATGTCACGGCGATGAGCCTCGACCAGATCGACCGGCGGCTGATCAGGATCGAGAGCAAGGTCGACGAGAACGCCGAATACAACCAGCGGATGTTCCTGCGGTTGCAGCACATCGCGCAGACGCAGCAGGAAACGCGGTGCCCGAGCGTGTTCGCCTTGGTGCAGCTGAAGAAGCGGAACTTCGAGCTGCACCTTTACTGCGAGGAACCCGGTGCGTGGCATCGGCTTCCTGAGCCCGAGGGCGTCTACGCGATCAAGCAGCCCTATGAGTGGGTTCGCAAGTTCGGTCCGCACCTCCAGCGGGTGTTGAAGGTTCTCAAATACACGGCTCCTCTCGCCGGCCCGGTCCTCGGTATCACCGTTGATCAGCTCAGCCAGCAGCTCAAGGCCGACTGCGATCTGATGAAGGAGCTCGTCAGCCGAGCGCCTGAGACGTTCCGGACCGAGACTCATCGGGGCGACGAGATCCCGTCGGCCCGGGCCGAGCATGACGCGGACTTCCGGGCTCTGGAAGCAATGCTGCTTGAGCTAGACGAGAAGCGGGTGTGGGGTGGGCTTTCCCGTACGACCACGCCTGAAGGGCTGACCTTGTACCTGTGCTCCGAGCACAGGAAGGCCTACTTGACGTGAGTCAGGGCTTGAGGACGTAGCGGCCGCGTACACCGCCTTTCGCCACGGCCCGGTGGACATCGGCGACCTGGTTCAGCGGCAGAACCGCGTGCACGCGCGCCGGCAGTTCTCCGGACGCGGTGCGGGCGAGCAGGTCGCTCAGTCGAGGGCCGTCCGGGCGAACGGATACGGCGGTGGCAGTGATTCCGCGCCCGGTCGGCGCAGCGCCCGGCCGGACACCGACGAAGATCCCGCCGTCACGGACCAGAGCAAGGCCCTGCTCCTGCAGCACAGCACCGTCGGCGACCGCGTCCCAGCCCGAGTCGGCGTGCGTGGTGAAGTCCGCACCGAGGCTGCGGACGTACTCCTCATCCTCTGCTCTGGCCAGACCGGTCACCTGCCAGCCGCGATCCTGCGCGAGCGAGACGACGTAACCCCCGACCGCGCCAGCTGCCCCGGTCACCAACAGCCGGTTGCCGTCGGTGGGCGCGTCGCCGAGCAGGTCGACGATCTGGGCAGCGGTCAGCCCGTTGAGCGGGACCGTCGACGCCGCTTCCAGGTCCAGCTCGTCGGGCACGACGGCGACGTCGGCGGCTGGCACCACGAGCTGCTCGGCGTACGTGCCGAAGTCGCGGTCGAAGCCACCCACCATGCCTGCGACCCGGGTGCCGACGGCCAGGTCCGTGTCAGGGCCGACCGCTACGACGACGCCGACGAAGTCCCAGCCCAGGCCGGTGTGATCGGGCTGGTTGATCAACCCCAAGCCGTGGAAGAAGCCGTCCGCGACCCCGAGGTCGACGGGGTTGACCGCCGCCGCGGCGATTTCCACCCGGACCTCGCCAGGCCCCGGTTCGACGACAGGAACGTCGATGATCTCGATCGAGTCCGGTCCGCCCGGGGTGCGCACGACGGCAGTGCGGAATGTGTTCATGGGTCGTTCCTCATGGTTTGTGTTCGATGGTTGTGTTGCACCACGATGGTCGGGTAGCTCTCTAACGGGAAGTGGGCACTTCGAAGTGCGTTAGTCGCCCCACGGTAGGAAGGCACGGTCGATGGCAACGAAGACGGCGGCCCAGAAGCGGGCACAGGCCAAGGAGGCCTACGACGCGTTCATGGCGAGCTGCCCCAGCCGACAGCTACTCGACCGGATCTCGGACAAATGGGTTGCCTTGATCCTGGCCGCACTCGGCGGCGAGTCACCATCGATGCGGTACTCCGAACTGTCCCGCCGACTGGCTGGCGTCAGCCAGAAGATGCTCACGCAGACATTGCGCTCCCTCGAACGGGACGGCCTGATCACCCGCACGGTGACACCGACCGTCCCGGTCACAGTCACCTACGAGCTGACCGACCTCGGCCTCTCCCTGCACCAGCTGATGTACGGCATCAAGGAATGGGCCGAAGCGCACATGGACGAAGTACTAACCAACCGCGACAACTACGACACTCAGCACGCCTAGCGGATCAGGCCTGCGGCGCGTAAGTCGGTCCAGACCTGCGCGAGCACGTTGCAGGGGAAAGCCATGGCCACCTGAGGAAGCGTCACACCGTGCACCTCGCGCACATCAGCGATCTTGTTCGCCCGCTCCAAGACATCCGGCGCCGCAGCCTCATAGTCGAAGAACGCCCCCTCACCCGGCCGCGGCACAGCGAGCAGCCCGGAATTGAAGACCGACGCCGCGATCACCGAGACCCCACGTTCCTCACACGCAGGCAAGAACGTATCGAGCGCACTGTGATCCAGCAGCGTGTAGCCACGCACGCCTAGCGGATCAGGCCCGCAGCGCGTAAGTCAGTCCAGACCTGCGCGGGCACGTCCACGGCGAACGACTTCACGTTGCGCCGCGCCTCCTCGGCCGACCGCATCCCCACCGCGATACCCGCGACAGCCGGATGCTGCAGCGGGAAAGCCATGGCCACCTGAGGAAGCGTCACACCGTGCGCCTCGCACACATCAGCGATCTTGTTCGCCCGCTCCAAGACATCCGGCGCCGCAGCCTCGTAGTCGAAATACGCTCCCTCACCCGGCCGCGGCACAGCGAGCAGCCCGGAGTTGAAGACCGACGCCGCGATCACCGAGACCCCACGTTCCTCACACGCAGGCAAGAACGTATCGATCGCGCTGTGGTCGAGCAGCGTGTAGCGACCCGACTGCATGACCACGTCGACATCGGCTTCCTTCACCAAAGTGGTCAGCATGACCGTGTCGTACATGCCGGCGCCGATCGCGCCGACCACCCCTTCCGACCGTAGCTCCGCCAGGGCCGGGTAGCCGTCGCGTAATGCGTCGTCGAAGAACTCCTCAGCGTCATGCAGGTACAGCACGTCGATCCGGTCGAGGCCCATCCGTTCCAGCGAATCCTCGACGCTGCGCCGGACTCCGTCGCGAGTGAAGTCACGCACCCGGTAATGCGTTGCGGGTACGTGGAAACCGGCCGGATCCATCTTCCCGTCCGCGGCCTGCGGCACCAGCAGCCGGCCGACCTTCGTCGACAGGGTGAACGAATCACGCGGCTGCTGGCGCAGGAACTCACCGATCCTGCGCTCGGAATGCCCGATGCCGTAGTGCGGTGACGTGTCGTAGTACCGGATCCCGCCGTCCCACGCCGCGGCCAGCGCCCCCGCCGCGGTCTCGTCGTCCAGCGGCGCGAACAGCCCGCCGAGTGGCCCGCCCCCGAACCCCAGCTGTGTCACCTCGACGGTGGTGCGTCCGAGTCGGTTCGTCTTCATGCCCAGCTCCCCCGTGATCAGTTCATCGTCAACTTAGCCCAAGACCACTGGCAACTCCTTCAGCCGGCTGCCGCCGACGCCGCCGAAGACGACCTGTTGAAGGTCTTCGTACGGAGCAGCGAGGCGGGCCGATGGGAAGTCGCGGCGTAAGACCGTGTGGACAGCGCGGAGTTCGGCCAGCGCGAGTTGGGCGCCGACGCAGAAATGCGGACCTGCGCCGAATGTCAGGCCGAGGCCGCCAATGTCTACAAGGACTGGAGCCCGTTCGGGTAACTGGATGCCTGCGATCTCCAGCGGCTCCGCTGTGAATCGCCACAGGCTGAAAGGGGCGGGTGGGTGTTGGCGCAACGTCTCCTCGACCAGGTCGGCGTCTGACGTGCCCAGAACGCGGGCGACCAGGAAGCCCAGGGCTGCGTCCGTGGTTATTTGGCTGGCGAAGATCAGGCCGAAGAGGTGGTAACGCACCTCTTCCTCGGGTGTGTCGACTGGGAGGCGTTCGCGCAGTTCAGCGGCGATACCGCCCTCACGGCCGGTCGCGGCGATGGCCATCAGCGCTTCGATTGCGCTCGTTTGGTCGCCTGACAGCATTTGTCTGCAGGCGTCCATCGCCTTGTCGACGTTCTCCGGCGGGATGGCCATCATGTCCAGCAGGACTGTGAGCGGGTAGCGGGTGGTGAAGTCGGCCATCAGGTCGACGACGCCCGAGTATGACGACAACAGGTCACGAGCGAGCTCCTCTATCCGATCTTGCTGCTCGCGAATCCGTTTACCTGTCAGTAAAGGAGCCTGCGCACGGCGCAGTGCGGCATGAGCCGGTCCGTCCATTGTGGTCAGTGATGGACGCTGCGCCGCCGTTGGCTCGAGGCCCACCTTCAACGGGTCCCAGTCGAGGGGAGCCATGGCCGGGTCTTTGACTATTCGTGGGTCAGACAGGACCTCTTTGGCCAGGTCTTCGTCGGTCACGATCCATACGGAGCCGCCCGCGGGCGCGTCCGCTACGACAACGGGGCCTCCTTCTCTCAGCGCGGCCGGGACCGGGTCGGGCTCGGTCATGCCACGCACAGTCGAGGTAAAGGGATCAATCATCTCCTACAGCCTTCCCCAGAAAGTAACTTCACGATGAAGCTATCAGGTCGGCGGGGTAGGTTGTCAACGCAGCAAGTGCTTGGTTGATGGTGGAGGTAGGGCAGCCAAGTGGCGATGACGCACGCCGGAAACCGGGAACCACTGCGGCCACACGCAGCGGACCCGGAGTTCAACGCGCACGCGCTCAGAATCCTCGACGGGCTACGAGGGTTCGGCGCGGACTACACAGAAATCACCCGCCGGTTCGCCGCACACCTGGGATTGCACTCGACGGACGCCGCCGCGCTCGTGGAGATCCTGTACGCGGAAGACCAAGGGGAACCGTTGTCGCCCACCCAGTTGAGCGAGCGGCTGTCGCTCACGACCGGGGCGACGACCAACCTGTTGAACAGACTTGAACGGCAAGGCCATATAGAGCGGTCGCGTGAACACGTCGACAGGCGCAAGGTGACCATCCGCACCAGCGACGAGATCGAGGAACCCGCGCGCGAGTTCTTCGGCGCGTTCAGCTCCCAGATGGAGGAGCTGGTCAGCTTGTACGAGCCGGAAGAACTCGAGCGGTTCGAAGGGTTCCTGTTGGGGCTACGGAAGATCCTGCGGGGACTCTGAAACCAGCGCGGCCGGAGCGACCCACACGAGGTGCGGGGTGAGGCTTGGGTTGTCCAAAGTCCTAGAGCATCCAGGCGATCGCGCCGCCGATCGCCAGCGCGGCCAGCAGACCCAGCAACACCGCGAACACCTTGGCTGTCTTCCACGCCGCGTACACGCCGCCGACGAGGAATCCGGCCAGGATCATCAGGCCGATGATCGGCACTTCCTTCGGCACTACAGCACACCCTTCGTCGACGGGACCCCGCTCACCCTAGGGTCCGGCTCGACGGCGGCGCGCAGCGCCCTCGCCACAGCCTTGAACTGCGCCTCGGTGATGTGGTGCGGGTCCCGGCCGTGAATCACCCGGACGTGCAGCGCGATGCCCGCGTGGAACGCCAGCGAGTCGAACACGTGCCTGTTCAGCACGAAAGGGTAGTTGTTGCCGATCGTGAACGTGTTGAACTGCTCGGGCTCGCCGACGTGCACGCAATACGGCCTGCCCGAGACGTCCACCGCGGCGTGGGCGAGGGTTTCGTCCATCGGGATCCAGGCGTCGCCGAAGCGGCGGATGCCCGCCTTGTCACCGAGCGCTTCCCTGATCGCCTGGCCGAGGACGATCGCCACGTCTTCGACCGTGTGGTGCGCGTCGATCTCCACGTCGCCGGTCGCGCGGACGACCAGGTCGAACGAGCCGTGCGCGCCGAACGCCGTCAGCATGTGGTCGTAGAACGGCACTCCTGTGCCGATGTCGAGCTTGCCTGAGCCGTCCAGGTCGATCTCGACGTGTACGGACGACTCTTTTGTTGTCCGTTCGATCTTCCCGATCCGGTTCACGCGATGATCTCCTTACTGGCGGCCAGGAATGCGTCGTTCTCGTCCGGTGTGCCGATGGTGACCCGCAGGTGGCCTGGGATGCCCACGTCCCGGATCAGCACGCCGCGGTCCAAGTAGGACTGCCACGCGCCGGCCTCGAACAGTCCGAACAGGACAAAGTTGGCGTCGCTCGGCACCGGCGAATACCCCATTCCGGCAAGGGCTTCGACGACACGGTCGCGTTCGGCGGCGAGCTTGGCGACCGACGCCAGGGTGGCGTCGGCGTGCCGCAGCGCTGCCCGCGCGGCGGCCTGGGTGAGCAGCGAAAGGTGGTACGGCAAGCGAACCAGCTGCAATGCGTCCACAACGGCCGGTGCGGCGATCAGGTAGCCGAGCCGGCCGCCCGCGAACGCGAACGCCTTGCTCATGGTCCGGCACACGACCATCCTGTGGCCGTATTCGTCCAAAAGCGACACTGCGCTCGGCTGGGACGAGAACTCGGCGTAGGCCTCGTCCACCACCACGATCCCGGGCGCCGCCTCGACGAGAACTCGAAGGTCCTCGATCGGGACCGATTGCCCGGTCGGGTTGTTCGGGCTGGTCACGAACGTGACGTCGGGCTTCTTCACTGCCACGATGTCCGCTGCTTGCGCGACGTCCAGCGAGAAGTCTTCGCGACGCGGTGCGGGTACCCATTCGGTCTTGGTGCCCGCGGAGATGATCGGGTGCATCGAGTACGACGGCTCGAAACCGATCGCTGTCCGCCCTGGGCCGCCGAAAGCCTGCAGGATCTGCTGCAGGATCTCGTTGGAACCGTTGGCGGCCCACAGGTTCTCGTATGTCACCGGGTATCCGGTGCTCTTCGAGATGTACGCGGCCAGATCCTCCCGCAGTGCCACGGCATCCCGGTCGGGATAGCGGTGCAACTGCCGTGCGACCTCTTCGACCGATGCCGTCACGTCGGCCACGAGCTCGGGCGGCGGCGGGTACGGGTTTTCGTTGGTGTTCAGGCGAACCGCTACGTCCAGCTGCGGCGCGCCGTAGGGTGTGCGGCCGCGCAGGTCCTCGCGCAGCGGCAAGTCTTCTAGCTTGACGTCTTTCATCGTTTCTCGAATCTGGCGGCGACGGCTTGGCCGTGCGCGGGCAGGTCTTCGGCGTTGGCAAGCGCGATCACCTTGTCGGCGACCTCACGCAGGGCATCCGCGGAGTAGTCCACGACGTGGATGCCCTTCAGGAATGTCTGCACTGACAAGCCGGAAGAATGTCGCGCGCAGCCGCCCGTCGGCAGCACGTGGTTCGAGCCCGCGCAGTAATCACCAAGGGACACCGGCGAATACGCGCCGATGAAGATCGCGCCCGCGCTGCGGACCCGCGCGGCGACGTCTTGAGCGTTCGCGGTCTGGATCTCCAGGTGCTCGGCCGCGTAGGCATCGACGACCTTGACTCCTGTATCCACATCGGACACCAGCACGCAGCCGGACTGCTTTCCGGACAAGGCAGTGGTCACGCGCTCGTCGTGCTTGGTCGCGTGGACCTGGCGGCGCAGTTCCGCGTCCACCTGGTCGGCGAGCTCTTCCGATGTGGTCACCAGGACGCTCGCGGCCAGGGTGTCGTGCTCGGCCTGGCTGATCAGGTCGGCCGCCACGTGCACCGGATCGGCGGTCTCGTCGGCCAGGATCGCGATCTCGGTCGGGCCGGCCTCGGAGTCGATCCCGATCAAGCCGCGGAGCAAGCGCTTGGCCGCGGTCAGGTAGATATTGCCCGGCCCGGTCACCATGTCGACCGGCGCGAGCTCGGCGCCATCGGTGTCCGTACCGCCGTACGCCAGCAATGCGACCGCCTGAGCACCACCGACCGCCCAGACCTCGTCAACCTCGAGCAACGCGCAGGCCGCGAGCACGGTCGGGTGCGGCAGGCCACCGAAGTCCTTCTGGGGCGGCGAGCAGACCACGAGCGACTCGACGCCGGCGGTCTGCGCCGGGACGACGTTCATGACCACACTGGACGGATAGACCGCCAGGCCGCCGGGCGCGTACAGGCCTACTCGCTGTACCGGAACCCAACGCTCCGTGACCGTCCCGCCCGGGACGACCTGGGTCGTGGTGTCCGTGCGGCGCTGATCAGCGTGCACCAGCCGGGCGCGCCTGATCGTCTCCTGCAACGCTTCCCGGACCTTGGGATCCAGCTGGCGTTCCGCCTTGGCCAATTCCTCGGCCGGAACTTTCACCGTCGCCGGGCGCACGCCGTCGAACTGCTCAGTGAACTCCATGACCGCTTCGACGCCGCGATGGTGGACCGCCTCGACCATCGGACGCACGCGGTCAAGCACCACGTCCACGTCCGTCTCAGCCCTTGGGAGGGCGGCCCGCAGTTCGGCGGGCGAGGGCACACGGCCACGCAGATCGATGCGGCTGAGCATGGCTCAAGGGTAAAGGTCGGCTCGTCGTGGACCGAACTTGGCGTGCATCAGGTCGAGGCCGAGACCGCCGGTCAGCAGGCGCTCCTTGGCGTTGCCGACCAGTTGGCGTGTCCACGTGGTGAAACCGCCGTCCGCCAAGGAGATACCACCGGCTTTCAGCTCGAAGCAAGCGTCTGTGTAGTACCCGCGTCCCTTCTCGCGATCGTCGTCGAAGTCGACCCTGACCTGGGGAAACGCCTGCTTGAGCGGATCAAGGACCTGGCTTTGGAGTGTTGCTCGCCGGGTCTCGTCCAGCACGGTGATGTTCGCTTGGACGTCCTCAAGGTGGCCGAGCAGCGTGATCATGGCGCTGAGCTGGACGAACAGGCTGTCTGTCTCGAACCTGAACGACCCTTCGTCCCGGCCCGCGATGGTCAACGCGAGCAGGCGGAAGTGTGGCGACCATCCCTTGGGGAACGGCTGCGCGCGGACCATCCTGTGGGACGCGCACAGCCTGACCTGCTCACGTCCGCGCCTCCGGACGGCCGACTCCAAGGCCAGGGCGTTGGTGGAGTCGGCCATCACCTCGGTGCCGCGGGCCGTGGTGATCACCCGGTTCTGGTCGGTCTTCGACAGCACACTGACCGTGCCAAGTGGACTGACCGGGGACAGTTCGACCGGTGTGTATCCCTTGTCCTTCAGGACTTTGAAGGCGTAGAGGTCGTACTCGGCGTGCACTTCCGGATCCACTGTGGCCGCTTGGGTGAAACGGTCGCGCTTGTACTGCTTGAGAACTTGCGCGGGTGTGAGTTTCGCGGCCTGCCGCCGATGGACTTCGAGCAGCAGTGAGCGAAGGTCGGCCGGTGCCAGGTCGGCGAGCAGACCGGTGAGACCAGGAACCCCAGTTGTCCGTTCGATCCGGTCGATGAGCGTCACCGAAGTGACGGTGCCAGAGAAAACCCGAGCTCGCCCCTCATTTTCGTGTCCACCACTGCGACACCATGAAATGCACGTTCAGGCACCCCGAGTTCGCCCGTGGCGCACATGTCAGGGAATTTCGGTGTGCTGGAAAGGTGGACACACCGTGCTGGAAAGGTGGACACACGCGGGTTAGCGCTGGGCGACCAGGTCGGTGTAGTACTGCTCTTGGGCCGGGTAGTAGTCGTTGAAGTCAGGCAACGGCTTGTCTTCGCGCGAGGCGATCAGCATGTCCAGGTAGTACTCCCAGCCTGGCCCCGAACTGCCCACCACGTCCGTACGCTCGACGTGCTGGACCAGGTTGAGCTCGGTGGTTCCGGCCGTTTCGGCGAGCAGGGCCTCCATACGCCACACACCGCTGTCATCCGTTGTCGACACGGCCAGACGCGTGGGCGCTTCGCAGGCCTCGATGTGCATGTCCATCCACGGTTTGCCCTCCTCGTGGACCATCTGCACCTTGATCGTGCTGCCCGTGCCCGCCGAACCTTCCCACGGACCGAACCAGCGACTTGTCCGCGACGACTCCGTCAAACTCGCCCAGACGTCCTCGATGGGCGCACGCAATGTCCTGGTCAGGACGAGGTCGTAGCCCTTATCCGTCGGAACCAGTTTTCCGGTGGGGATCGGCTTCATGCTCTTTTCTCCGTTCACGTCGGGTCCGGTAGACCTCGGTCTCCAGCGCGTCGAGATGCTGCTCCCATGTGGGTCCGGTCAGCACCGAAAGCCACGCCGTGAGCTCACCGAGAGGGGCCAGCTCCAGTGCGTAAACCCGTTGGCGGCCAACGGTTTCGTCATGCACCAGGCCACTCTCCCGCAGGACGCGCAGGTGACGGCTGATCGCCGGTCGGGTGATCGCGAACCGGCTCGCGATCTCACCGGCCGGCAACGGCCCGGCGCGCAACAGTTCGAGGATTTCCCTGCGCACCGGGTCGGCGATCGCACCGGCGATGAGGTCCAACACGAGCTAAAGCGTAACCAGTGGGTTACACGTCCGTCAATGCCGAAGCCAAGGCGGAAATCTCCGCAGGCGAGACGAAGTAGTGCGGCGAAGCCCTGACCAGCGATGTGAGCCCGCGCCGGGTCATGTCGTACTGGGTCGAGGTCGAATACGTCACCGACGTCGCAATCCCCTTGTCCCACAACCGGTCTCGTACGTCCTCCGCGGACACCCCCGCCTTGGCGAAGCTCACGATCCCGCACTGCTCCGTGCCCAGGTCGTGCACCGAAACGCCGGACACCGAGGCAAGAGATTCCCTGGTCAGCGCGGCATTCGACGACACGGCCGAAGCGATCGACGACATCCCCAGCCGCAAGGCGTACTTGGCCGCCGCGATCAGGCCCAGGCGCTCGGCCACGCCGTACTCCCACAACTCGAACCCGCGCGCCCCAGGAGCGAGGGTGAACCGGTCGGGAAACTCCCACACCGCCGCCTTGCCGTCGATCAGCCGAGGCCGCAGCCCGGACTGGTCACGAACCACGAGCACGCCCGTGCCGCGCGGCCCGCGAAGCCACTTCCGTCCTGTCCCGGTGATCACGTCAACGCCCAGCGCGGCCGCGTCGACCGGCAATTGCCCGATCGACTGGCACGCGTCCAACAACACCAAAGCGCCCACCGAATGCGCGGCCTCGACCACCGGTTTCACCGGGTTCACCAGGCCTCCATTGGTCGGCACGTGCACCAGCGACACCAGCTTCACCCGCGAATCCAGCATGTCCCGCAACGCGTCGACGTCGACCACACCAGAAGCGTCCGACGGGATCGGTTCGATCTTGATCCCCAGGTTCAGCAGGCCCAACGCGTTGCTGTGGTACTCGACTTCGGTGACCAGCACCCGGTCACCCGGCGACAATCCCATCGCGTCCACTGCCGCCAGCCATGATCGCGTGGCGCTGTCGGTGAACGCGACTTCGTGCGGTGAGCAGCCGAGCAAGGAAGCGAACACGGAATAGCCCTCTTCCAGGGAATCCGCCCGTTCCGCGGCGGCACGGTAGCCGCCTATCTCGGCCTCACGCCGTAAGTGCGACAGGACCTCGTCGAGTACCGGTGTGGGCGGCAATGACGAGCCCGCGTTGTCGAGGAAGATCAGGTCATGGCAGCCTGGCGTATCCGCGCGTACCGCGCCAAGATCGATCACATACTTCAAGCTACCTTGGCTGCCACCGGGAAAGGTTCCACCAGGCGCCCCACGTCGCGTCCTGGCTGTCGGCGTCCACGACCGCCTGGTAGCCAGTCCAGTTGCGGCGCAGCACGTACGTGTGCTCCAGGCCGACGAGCGCGATCATGCTCGGTGCTTCGATGTACGTGCGCTGCATCTTGCGGTACTCGGCGACGCGTTGCGCCGGGTCGGACATCGCGCGAGCCGTGTCCAGGGACGTGATGATCTTGGCGTCACTGCCGCGCATCAACGGATACAACGACAGGTCAGGGTCGAACGGGTCGCCCGCGCCGACAATGGACGCCTCGCCCGCGTTCGGGGCGCCTACGCGCGTCTGAACCTTCACGCCGACCGCGTCCGCATCGGCCGCGAAAGCCGTGGCCAGGTCGCGCGCGACGTTGTCGCCAGCCGGGTACGCCAGCGTGAACTGTGCGGCGACACCGTTTTTGGTGCGAATGCCGTTCGAACCGGCAACCCAACCGCCTGTGTCGAGGAACGACTTCGCGGTCGGCACGTCATGCGAGAACTTGGCCGTCGGCTCGTAGAACTCAGCCAGAACAGGCGATACAGGCGTGAACGCTTCGATGCCGTGCCCCGCAAGCGGACCGTCGATCATCGCGCGACGGTTGACCGCGTAGTTCAACGCAAGCCGGATGGCCGGATCGACGGTCACGGGGTTGTCCGCAGGCATCCCGATCGCCCGGATCGCCGCACTGCGCTGACGCAGTACCTGGAAGACCTCGGACTGCTCGAACGCCTTCGCCTGCGCGGGCGGCAACGCCGCGCTGTCCAGTTTGCCGTCACGGATCCGCTGCACGCGTGCGTCGTCATCGGGCACGAACTCGACGGTCACCTTCGCGACCGTCGGCGCACCCAGGTAGTAGGAAGTGTTGGCCCGCAACGTCATGCTCGCACCACGCTGCCAGGACTCCAGCTGATAAGGCCCGGTACCGACCGATTTCAGCCCGGTGACCGGCCCCGGCTCGGTCAACGTCTCGCTGGGCACGATCCCGAGCACCAACAGATCCAGGAAAGGCGCGTACGGCTGGGACAGGTCGAACCGCACGGTGCTGCCGACCGGAACCGTCCGTGGCGGTGGCGCGACGCGGCTCGAAGTCGTCGGTGGGGCGGTTGTCGTGCTCGTCGTGGTCGGTGGCGTGACGTCGCTGACGCCCGTGATCATGCTGTAGCGGTCACGCAGCGGCGAGCCGAACGCGGGGTTGAGCAACGCCTGATACGTCGCGACAACATCCTTGCCGTCGAACGCACTGCCGTCGTGAAACCGCACGTCAGCACGCAGCTTGACGGTCCATGACTTGCCGTCAGCCGACGGCGTCGGCATCTCCGCGGCCAGCGCGGTCCGCAGTGCGGAGTCGGACTGGTGCTCCAGCAGCCCGTCGAAGACCTGCGCGGAACCGTGCACCCCATACCCCGCCAACGGGTGCACGTTGGCAGGCTCGGACGGCACAGCGAGCACGAGGGCCGTGCTGTCCGTACTGCCGGAAGCGGTCAGCGTCGGCGCCGCCGTGCAACCGGCCAAGCCAAGGCCCGTGCAGAGCGCGACTGAGCTCAACAGGATTCGACGACTGGGCACACTCGCACCCTAGCGTCCCTAAAGAAGGGCCGCCGGGGTTTCCACCGGAGCAAGATCCATCCCGATGTCCACGATCGGCGCGGAGTGCGTCAGACCTCCCACAGCCAGGTAATGCACGCCCGTTTCGGCGTATGCCCGGGCGACATCCAACGTCAACCCGCCGGACGCCTCCAGTTCAGTGCGCGTACCCGCAGCCCGGCTGACTGCCTCGGCACACTGCTCTGGCGTGAAGTTGTCCAGCAGCACCAGTTCCACGCCAAGGCCGAGCGCCTCGTCCAACTGGTCCAGGGTGTCCACCTCGACCTCACACGGCAGCTTCGGCGCATGCCGGCGTGCGGCGGTGAAAGCCTCGGTGATCGACCCGGCCGCCAGCACGTGATTGTCCTTGATCAGCACAGCGTCACCAAGTCCGAGCCGGTGGTTCTGGCCCCCGCCCATCCGGACGGCGTGCTTTTCCAGCAGCCGCATGCCCGGCGTGGTCTTTCGGGTGTCTCGGATCACGCATCCTGTGCCGTCTATCGCATCCACCCATGAGCGGGTCAACGTCGCGACGCCGGACAAGTGCGAGACCAGGTTCAACGCCGTGCGCTCAGCCGTGAGCAGGCCGCGCAACGAGCCACGGACCACAAGGACAGGCTCGCCGGGCACCATCGCCGTGCCATCCGGAGCCTGCGTCAGCACCTCCAGGTCGTCCACCCGACGGCGGAAGACCGCCAACGCCGTCTCGTTGCCCGCGAGCACACCCGTCTTACGCGGGGTGATCGCGGCGGTGCCGACCGCGTCGGCCGGGACCGTGGCCTCGGTCGTGACGTCGGGGCCGTACCGGAGGTCCTCGGCGAGCGCCCGGTCGACGACGGCGAGCGCCTCGGCCACCTCGTCCTCGTTCATGCCGCGCTCCTCAGCAAAGTGTTGGCCGCCAGCACGGGCTGGCCGGACGGGTTGAGCCGGACCGCGAGGCTGTGCTGCCACGCGGGATCCGTGTCGGGATAGTCGGTCCGCACGTGGCAGCCACGGCTTTCCGTGCGTGCCGCGGCGGCCGCGATGAGGGCACGCGCCACCAAGGTCAACGCCGCGTCCTCGACCCGCTGCCTGGTCTTCAGCACAGTGTCCACTGCGGACACATCGAGCACCGAGCCGACCACGGCGAGGCCTTCGGCGTCTCGGCCGATCCCGGCGTAACGGCTCATCACGCGTTGCAGCACATCGCGATCGGCGACCGGTGCCGTGGGCAACGGCGCCTTCACAGCCGCACGCGGATCTGCCAGCACGCACGCAGCGAGGTCGGCCGCGATCGCTCGTGCCGCACGGGAGCCGACCACGAGCCCTTCAAGCAAGCTGTTGGACGCCAAGCGGTTCGCGCCGTGCAGACCGGTCCGGGCGACCTCGCCGACGGCGTAGAGACCGATCACGCCGGTCCGTCCGTCCACTGTGGCCGCGACACCGCCGCACGCGAAGTGCGCCGCGGGAGATACCGGGATCGGGTCCTCGGCCGGGTTCACACCGACTGACTGGCAGGCCGCGAGCACGGTCGGGAAGCGCCGCCGGAACTCCGCCGCGTCCAAGTGGGTCGCGTCGAGGTAGACGTGGTCGTCGACGCCGCCCGGTTCCAACGCCATCCTGCGCGTGATCGCGGCGGAAACGACGTCACGGGGAGCGAGATCCTCCAGCGGGTGTACGCCTTTCATCACGCGCTCCCCCAGAGCGTCGATGAGCACGGCACCTTCACCACGAACAGCCTCGGTCACCAGCGGGCAGCGGCCACGCGCGCCCGGCCCCGTGTACAGCACGGTCGGATGGAATTGCACGAACTCGACATCCGCCGCGGGCGCACCGGCACGGAGGGCCAACGCGAGCCCGTCCGCCGTCGCCACCTCGGGGTTGGAGGTCGCCTGGAACAACTGCCCCAGGCCACCCGTCGCCAGCAGCACGGCCGGCGCACTCACCACACCAGCAACACCATTCGGGTCCAGCACAAGCAAACCGACGACCGCGCCCGTTGGCGTCCGCACGGCGTCGACCGCGACGTGGTTCTCCAGCAACGGAACCCGGCCATCCTGGGCCGCGGACAACAACGCTCGCTCAACCTCCGCGCCCGTGGCGTCACCGCCCGCGTGCACCACTCGGAACGCGCTGTGGCCGCCTTCCCTTGTCCTGGCCAGCTTTCCGTCAGCGCCGGGGTCGAAGACCGCGCCAAGCTTGCGCAGCCGCGTCACGGCCGTCGCCCCGTCCGCCAAAATCGCGGCGACTGCGTCGTTCTCGCTGAGGCCGACGCCCGCCACCAGCGTGTCCTCCACGTGTGCCGCGACCGAGTCGCCTTCGTCATGCTCACCAGGCAGGACCACCGCGACACCGCCTTGGGCCCACCGGGTGTTGCCCGCGCCCGCCGACGCCTTGGTGATCACCAAGACCCGCAGTCCGAGCTCACGGGCCTCCAGCGCCGCGGTCAGCCCGGCCACCCCGGTCCCGACGACGATCACGTCGGCTCTGGCCTCCCAGTGCGGGCTCACTCCCCACCGCCGGGCTGGCCGATCTCGATCATCCGCTGCACCGAGGCACGCGCGCGGGCCGCCGTCTCCGCGTCGACGTGGACCTCGTCCTTGTTCTCCCGCAGGCTGCGCAGCAACGCAGCCGGTGTGATCATCTTCATGTAGCGGCACGACGCCCGGTCGTTGACAGCCCGGAAGTCGATCTCAGGGGCGGCCTTGCGCAACTGGTGCAGCATGCCGATCTCAGTGGCCACGAGCACCGAGCGCGCGTTGGTCGCCTTGGCCTCCTTGACCATGTCCCCGGTTGAGAGGATCTTCACCTTCTCCTCCGGGACGATGCCCTCGCCCGCGAGGTACAGCGCCGAGGTCGCGCAGCCGCACTCCGGATGCACGAACAGGTCCGCCGACGGGTCCTGCGAGGCGCGTTCGGCCAGTTCAGGGCCGTTGATCGCGGCGTGCACGTGGCACTCGCCCGCCCAGATGTGGATGTTGTCCCGGCCGGTCACGCGCTTGACGTGCGCGCCGAGGAACTGGTCCGGGCAGAACAGCACCTCTTTGTCCGCGGGGATCGAGGCGACCACGTCGACCGCGTTCGACGACGTGCAGCAGATGTCCGTCTCCGCCTTCACCTCGGCCGTGGTGTTCACATAGGACACCACCACCGCGCCGGGGTGCTGCGCCTTCCACTCCCGCAGATCCGCCGCGGTGATCGAGTCGGCGAGCGAACACCCCGCCCGCTCGTCGGGGATCAGCACGGTCTTGTCCGGCGAGAGGATCTTGGCCGTCTCGGCCATGAAGTGCACGCCGCAGAACACGATCGTGGACGCGCTGCTTTCGGCGGCGATCCGCGACAGCGCCAGCGAGTCACCAGTAAAGTCCGCGATGTCCTGGATCTCGGGAAGCTGGTAGTTGTGCGCGAGCAGGACGGCGTCGCGCTGATCGACCAGGCGCCGTACTTCGTCCCGCCAAGCCGCGTCCGGCTCGACCCCGCTGTAAGGAGTCAATGTTGCCGTCATCAGGTCCTCCTAGCTCTGGGTCTCCGATCCCGAGGTTTTCGACTAAGGATCGAAAACATGGTTGATGCTACCACCGAGCCCCCCTTGCTCGGCCATGAGGTTTTGGCCGCGGTCCTGCAAGTGAGAGAGGGATCACTCCAGGTCCTGCTGTGGGAAAGGGCCAAAGAGCCACATATCGGCCGGTGGTCGCTACCCGGTGGCAGGCTGCGACTGGACGAGGACATCGAGCACTCGATCCGCCGTCAGCTCAAGGAGAAGGTCGACGTGCGACAGCTGGCGCATGTCGAGCAACTGGCCGTGTTCAGCGCTCCCGACCGGGTCCCCGGGCCGCGCCTGGTCGGCTCGGCGTTCCTGGGGCTCGTGCCGTCCGACAACGACCCCGAAGTGCCGTCGGACACCCGCTGGCACCCGGTCGACGCCCTGCCCACGACGGCTTTCGACCACGAGGCGATCGTGCGGCGGGCCAGGCACCGGCTGCGCTCGAAGCTGTCGTACACCAACATCGGCTTCGCGCTGGCGCCGCCGACCTTCACGATGTCCGAACTGCGGGAAATCTATTCGGCCGCGCTCGGTTACAGCGTGTCCTCCACGAACCTGCAGCGGGTGCTGTCCAGGCGCGGACTTCTCGAGCCAACCGGGGAAACCACCAAGCCAGGGCGGGCAGGCGGGCGTCCCGCGGCGCTGTTCAGGTTCACTGTGCGTGGCATGCAGGTCACCGACGAGTTCGCGGTGTTGCGCCCGCCCGCTGCGAAAACGCGGTGATGCCCGTACTTTTGACTTGTGCCCGAGACACTTCCGCTGTTTCCCCTGCAGACAGTGCTGCTGCCGGGCGCGAACCTGCCCCTGCACATCTTCGAGCCGCGCTACCGGCAGCTGACCGTGGACCTGGTCACCGGGACCGTGCCGGAGAAGCGCTTCGGCGTGGTCGCGATCAAGGCACCGGTCACCGAAGAGGTCGACAAGGTCGACCAGCTGCTGGCCGTCGGCTGCTCGGCGCTGCTGCGGCAGGCCACCCGCCTGCCCGACGGCCGCTACGACATCATCACCACCGGTGAGCGCCGGTTCCGCCTGCTGGATCTGGACGCGACCAGCGCGCCTTACCTGGTCGGGACCGTCGAGTGGATCCCCGACGTCCCGCTGACCGGGTCCGAGCGGATCGAGTCGTTGATCTCTTCGGCGCGGGCGGCCTATCGCCGATACTGCGAGACCGCTTGGGAACGTGAGGACTGGGACGAGCCCGCCGCCGACACCGATCCCGCGGCGCTGGCTCATCTGCTGGCCGCCGATGCGTTGCTGCCCATGGAGGACCGTCAGGCCTTGCTGGAGGAGACGCGGCCGCTGCACCGGCTGCGGATGGTCTATTCGCTGCTCACGCGAGAAGCAGGGATCATCGCGGCACTCCACGCTGTCCCTGCTCCCGCATCGGCCTTCTCGGCACCTATGAACTTGAACTGACCTTCGGCGCGGCTCGCATTCCGATGTAGCAGTAGTCATGGCCGTCCAGTTCCGCGAAGATCACGGGCATGTAGCCCTCGCTGAACGAAGGGCCCGCACCATCGGCGGCCCACACGGTCTCGGAGATCGGCACCATGTCCGCCTCGATCGGCTCGGCAAGACCCGCCATGTCGTCGACGAACTCATAGGTCACGTGTGCCTTGTCCGTCACCGTGATCCGCACACCCTCACGCCGGTAAGTCCCCGCGAACCTGCCAATGTCCACATTGGGCGGCTGGGCCGCGGGAGCGAACGGCTCCGGCAGGTTGATCCCAGCCAACGAGTCGAACAGCTCACGGAACAGCGCGTGGTACAACTGCCGGGCGCCGCCTCCGTTGGTGGTCAACGCGATCGCAACGCCAGAGTCAGGAATCACCCGCAAATACGCGTACTGGCCAACGGCAGCACCGTCATGGCCGTAGCCGACGCGACCGTCCCAGTCGTACAACGTCCAACCGAGACCCCAGCCATCTGCACTGACCGTCCACTTGTCCGGCACGTCGACCTCACGCTTCTGCATGGCCGCAACGGTTTCCGGCTTGAGCACGCCCGCACCGCCATCGAGGTGCATCTTGGCCAACCGCACGATGTCACCCGCCGAAGCGATCACCCGAGCGCCCGGACCAGCCGCACGGGGAATCAAGTCCCACGCGGGAGCAGGCTCCGGATACGCGCCCGGCTCGCCGAGGTGTGACATCGCGGCCCGAAAACTCAACGCCTCCTCCGGCAAGGTCATCGAGTGCGTTAAGCCCAACGGCTGGAACACCCGCTCCTTCAACGCCTGGTCCCACGTCTGGCCGGTCAGCACCTCGACGATCCGGCCGAGCGTCACGTACCCGACGCCGCTGTACGACACCGCGACTCCGGGCGGGCAGTCCATCGCCACGCCCTTCGCGGCCTCGACGTAGTTGGCCAGGCAGTCGTCGCCACGGCCGCCGTCGTACATGAAGTCACACGTCAAACCGCTGGTGTGGCTGAGCAGTTGGCGGGTTGTGATGGTCTTCGTCGCCTCGGGATCCGCGGTGGCGAACTCCGGCAGGATGCTCACCACCGGCGCGTCCAGGTCCAGCTTTCCCTCGTCGACCAGGGTCATCACCAGCGTCGCGGTGTAGACCTTGGCGATGGAGCCGAGCAGGTAGACCGAGTCCGGTGTGGCCTCGACGCCGGTCCCCCGGTGCAGCACGCCGCTGGCGTACTCGTGGATCTCGCCGTCGACCAGGATCGCCAGGGACGCACCGGGAACGTGGTAGATCGCGCGGAGATCGTCGAGCCGGTTCTGCCAGTTCATTGCTTTTCCTTTGCGGTGTAAGAGGTTCAGACGAGGGCGGGTTCTTCGACAGGCGAGTCGGTCTTGTTGTCCCGCATGACGATCAGCGCGATGGCGGCGGCGACCAGCACACCGATTCCGCTGATCACGAAGGTGGTGGACATCGCGTCGGTGAAGGCGGTCCGCGCGGTCTCGGCCAGGCCGGGCACCTGGATCGACTCGCCGATCGAGACTGGCGAACCCGCGGGCATCTCGGCGGTGAACACGCCGCTGAGGATGCTGCCGAGCGCGGCGACGCCCAGCGCCGCACCCAACTGCTGGATGGTGTCGTTCAACGCGGACCCGACACCTGCCTGCTCCGGCGGGACCGTGCCCATCAGCGCCGCGATCGCCGCGGGCACCGCAAGACCGCCACCGCAACCCAGCACGAGCAGCGCTGCACCGATCGGCAGGAAACCCGCGTCCGACGAGAGCGTCGACATCCAGAAGAACGCGACCGCGTACAGCGACAGGCCGATCGCGGCCATCAGGCGGTTACCGATCTTCTGGCCGAGGGTGGCGCCAAGACCATTGCACACCAACGAACCGACGGCCATCGGCAGGAATGCCAGGCCGGCCTCGGTCGGCGTGAAGCCCAGCACGAACTGCAGGTACTGGGTGACCACGATCATCAGGCCACCGTTGCCGATCTGCGACAGCGTCAGCGCCAGGCTGCCACCGCTGAAGTTGCGGGCCTTGAACAGGTTGAGCGGAACCATCGGCGACGGCGTGCGCTTCTCCCAGACCACGAACGCGATCAGGCTGACGACCGCGATGCCCAGCGGGACAAGGACATTCGGGTCGCTGAACGGGTACTTCGGCAACTCGATGATCGTCCAGACGACGGCGGTCATCCCCAGCGCGGACAGCACGGCACCCAGCGGGTCCGGCTTCTGCCACGGGCCCTTGGACTCCGGCATCAGTGCGACGGCGGCGATGATGGCCAGCACGGCGATCGGCACGTTGATCAGGAACACCGCGCCCCACCAGAACCACGCGATCAGCGCACCGCCCAGCACCGGACCACCCACGAAACCGACCGTCGCGGCGGCACTCCACACGGCCATGGCCTTGGGGCGCTCTTTGTCGTCGAAGACCGTGATCAGGATGGACAGCGTGCTCGGCATGATCAGCGCACCGCCGATGCCCATCACCGTCCTGGCGATGATCAGTTGCGTCGGATCCGTGGCGAAGGCTGCCAGCAGCGACGAGGCGCCAAAGGCCGCCAATCCGATGATCATGATTTTCCGGCGGCCGAACCGGTCACCGAGGCTGCCGGACGTGAGCAGCAAACCGGCGAAAACCAGGATGTAGGAGTCCAGGATCCACTGGATGTCCTGCGGGCTCGCACCCAGGTCCGCCGACAGCGGCGGCACCGCCACGGTCAGCACCATGTTGTCGATGACCAGCACCAATGTACTGAGCACCAAGACCACCAAGATCCACCAGCGGCGTGGGTTCCGCTCTTGCATCGGGCTCACTCCCCAGATTCTGCGAACGTTGTTCCGTCGATGCGCACACTGTACGCACACTGCGAACGCTGATGCAAGAGCGAACATCGTGCGCTACTGTGAGCGCATGAGCGACATTCCGTCCGTATGGGCCAGGCCGAAGAAGGGGCGCGAGCAGCCGGCGCTGAGCCGCGAGCAGATCGTCAGCGAGGCGATCAAGCTGCTGGACAGCGAAGGCCTCGACGCGCTGAGCATGCGTAACCTGGGAAAACGCCTCGATGCCGGAGCGACTTCGCTCTACCGGCACGTGGCGAACAAGGACGAGCTGATCGAGCTGGCCATCGACGAGGTCTACGGCGAGATCGAGGTGCCCGCGCCGGAGACGACCGAATGGCGCGCGGGCGTCGTGGCCACCACGGCCAGCGTCCGGGCGATGATCAACCGGCACCCGTGGATCGCCGCGGTATTGGGCCAGGTCGGCCTGTCGTTTCTGGGGCCCAACGTGATGCGGATGAGCGACCGGATGCTCGCGCTGTTCGAGCAGGGCGGCTTCGGCCTGCTGGCGGGCAACCGCGCGATGCGGCTGGTGCTGGTCTACGTCATCGGTGCCGGGATCGGCGAGGCCGCATGGCTGACGTCACTGGCGCGCAGCGGTCTTACCGAAAAGGAATGGGAAGAACGGGTACTGCCGATCGCCAAAGCCACGGCCGCGCCGTACCCACGCCTGCTGGCGGCGTTCGAGACTCCCGACGAAGAGGATCAGTTCGCGTACGGGCTTGACGCGCTGCTCGACGGTCTGGTGGCCAAACGCGCTTAACCCAGGCGGCGGCCTAGATCGTCCATCCCGTTCCAGGCCGCCAGCACGCCGTACGCCAAGGCTGTGGCCAGCGGCTGCGCCAGGATCACCCAGACCGACTCCAGGGTCGGTGCGATGGTCAGCGTGTCACCGATGTTGGTCGTCGACGGGACCTCGTACATCCAGCCGGTGAACATGCCGGTCATCAACGTGGCCAGGTACGCGGCGCCCAGCGAGCCGAGGACCGCGGCGACCATCGTGACCGGGCCGCGGCGTTCGCGCAGGAACCACACGCCGACCCCGACGATGAGCCCGGCACCGAAGCCGAGCAGCACGAACACCGCGATCGAGTCGAACCGGTGATAGCTCTCGGCGGTCAACGGGATCAGGCCGCGCGGCGTCACCGACTTGAGCTGGCTCGGCGCCAGCAGCGACCACAGGTACGCCAGCGGAATGCCGACCAAGCTGATCAGCGACAGCACGCTGATCGCGGGCAGCAGGTCCGCCTTGATCACTACCCGTGACTTCGGCGGCTGGGGGAGGTAGTACTGACCGTAAAGCGGATACAGCGGAACCTCCGCTGGCGCATCCCGTTGCTGCGCCTCGACGGGCTGTTCCGCCACAGCCACAACCTCCCCTGGTCGACTACCGGAGGAAGCCGAGCTTAACTGGTGGCCGGGGCCGAAGTTGACTCGCCGTGCCGACTGCACCGCGCCGTCCACCCGGCCGGGGTCACCTGAACGACCATCCGCCGTGCGCACTGCGGGCAGAACCGCGGCGGATCGATCAGTGCCAGCCGCTTCCGGCAGTACGTGTGGTCGGCTTCCGCCTCGGGTTTACCGCACCAGCTGCAGTACGTCACAAGGTCTCGTTCAGTGCTTTGATCGGCATCTTCAACTCCGCCAGCATCTCCAGGTCCTGGCTGGCCGGGCGGCCGAGGTTGGTCAGGTAGTTGCCGACGATGATCGCGTTGATCCCGCCGAGCATGCCCTGCTCCGCGCCGAGGTCACCGAGCGTGAGCTCGCGGCCGCCGGCGAACCGCAGCATCGTGCGCGGCATGGCCAGCCGGAACGCCGCGACCGTGCGCAGCGCCTCGGCGCCTTCCACGATCGGGTAGTTCTCGTACGGCGTGCCGGGGTTGGGGATGAGGAAGTTCATCGGCACCTCGTCCGGCTCCAGCTCGGCGAGCTGCACCGCGAATTCGGCGCGCTGCTCGATCGACTCGCCCATGCCGATGATGCCGCCGGAACACACCTCCATGCCCGCCGCGCGGACCATCCGCAGGGTCTCCCAGCGCTCGTCCCACGAGTGCGTGGTGACCACGTTCGGGAAGTGCGAACGGGCGGTCTCCAGGTTGTGGTTGTAGCGGTGGCAGCCCATGTCGACGAGCTCGTCCACCTGCTCCTGCGTGAGCATGCCCAGCGAGCAGGCGATCTGGATGTCGTTGCCGTCCTCGCGGATGGCCTTGATGCCGTCCCGGACCTGGCTGAGCAAACGCTTGTCCGGGCCGCGGACGGCGGCCACGATGCAGAACTCCGTCGCGCCGGTGTCCTTGGTCTGCCTCGCGGCCTTGACCAGGCCGGGGATGTCCAGCCACGCCGAGCGCACGGGCGTGGGGAACCGGCCGGACTGCGAGCAGAAGTGGCAGTCCTCCGGGCAGCCGCCGGTCTTCAGGCTGACGATGCCCTCGACCTCGACCTCGGGGCCGCACCAGCGCATCCGCACCTCGTGCGCCAGGCCGAGCAGCTCTTCCAGCCGGTCGTCCTCGAGGGTGAGCACCTGGACAAGCTGCTCCTGGGACAGTCCGACCCCGCGCTCGAGCACCTGCTCGCGCGCGATCTTGAGGATGTCGGTCTTCTCAGCTGCGGCCGTCAATGGTCCTCCCTCAAAGCCCGGGGCTGTCTCCGGTCGCTCAGTCTGCCGTAGAACAGGCGTCGCTGTGAGGGATCTAGCTCACGCACCTGGTCACGAGGATTTGTAGGTCATCGCGAACTGCTCGGGGTCGAAATCGCCGCCGAACCACGGCGAAAGCCCGGCACGAGCGATTTCCAGGAACCGCCGGGGATCCAGCGCGCCCGCGCCTTCCGGCAGGGCACCGAGCAGCGGCGCGCCTGCAGCAACCGGCAAGTCCTCGAGGTTGCACCGGGCGGCCAGATCGGGCTCGTCCGGCCAACTGCCGACCACGACACCGAGCGACTCGATGCCTCGCCGCAGGAGCGCCTCCGCGGTCAACGCCGTCGCGTTGAGGGTGCCGAGGCCCGCTGCGGCGACCACCACGACCGGGACGCCCATCGCCCACGCGGCGTCCGCGATGGTCGAGCCGTTGCTGTCGAACCGGACCAACAGGCCGCCGGCGCCCTCGACGATGACGGTGTCGTGGTCCTCGTCCAGCCGGGAGACGGCGAGGGCGACGTCGGCCGGCCCGATCGTGGGCATGCCGCTGCGTCTCGCCGCGGTCTCCGGGGCCAGCGGATCGGTGTATCGGACCAGTTCACGCGTGGTCACGTCACCGGCCAGCCTGCGGACCGTGTCCACATCGCCGGTGCCGTCCTCGTTCAGCCCGGCCTGCGCGGCCTTGAGCACCGCGACTCGCCTGCCGTCGGCCTTGGCCAACGCAGCGATCGCTGAAGTGACGATCGTCTTGCCCACACCGGTGCCGGTACCGGTGACTACGATCACGCTCACGTCGAACCAGACTACGAGCCGTACTCACGGTACGACACGCCGGGGCCCGAGAAAGCGCTTACTCAGCGGGGCGGGATCACTGATTCCCTGACCATGAGCTCGGCCGGCATCCACAGCCTGGTTGGCCCGGTGACGACCTCGACGCCGCTGGCGATCCGGCCCGCACGCCTCGCGCCCTGGTCCAGCGGGAGCCGCACGGTGGTGAGTGCGGGCACGACGTCCACCGCAGCGGGCAGGTCGTCGAAGCCCGCGACCGAAATGTCCTCTGGCACACGGATTCCGCGCTGCCGCAACGCCGCGATCACTCCGAGCGCCATCAGGTCGTTGCCCGCGATGATCGCCGTGTAGCCGGCATCCGCCAACTCCATCGCCGCGTCGAACCCCGAGGCACGGGAGAAGTCACCGTGCACGACAACGGACTTCTCAATCGCCTGCTCTGCGAGAGCTTCGCGGTGGCCCTTGAGCCGGGCGGTGGTCGTGCTGTTGCCAGGCGGGCCCGCCACGTACGCGATCCGCTTGTGCCCCATTGTGATCACGTGCCTGGTCAGCGCGCGCGAACCGCCTTCGTTGTCGAACGCGACACACGGCACGTCGACGTCCGGCGGCGCGGGACGGCCACACATGACGACCTTGGTGCCTGCCGACAGCGCCTGGCCGATGAGTTTCGTGATCGCCTGCAGGTGCTCGGGTTCCTCACGGCTGCCGCCGGTCAGCACCACGCCACGGACGCGTTGACGCAACAGCATGCTGATGTACTTCAACTCGTCCGAGGGCGAGCCTGCGGTGTTGCAGATGACGGCGAGCAGATCCGCGCTCGCGGCCTCCCACTGCGTCCCACTTGCCTGAATGGAGAAGAACGGGTCGGACACGTCGTTGACGATCACACCGATCACTTCGGATGTGGCCGCGGCCAACGCTCGGGCGGGTCCGTTGACGACGTAGTCAAGCTCACCAAGCGCCCGGTGGACACGCTCGCGCGTCACGGCGGAGACCGGGTAATTGCCGTTGAGCACTCGCGACACCGTCGCGGTGGACACCCCCGCGCGTGCCGCGACGTCCGCCAATGTCGCCGCCATCCGGCTACCTCCCAGCACAGCCTATTGACACCCGGTCCGATGCCTGCCTAGCTTACGCTGATAGTAAGCGCTTTCTACGGAGGTGTCGTGATGCGTGTGCCTCCGTACGGGCGACTCGCCGGTCTCGGTCCGCGAACAGCTGCTGGGCAGGGCAGCGGCTGGTCGTGGCCGGGGCCGGTTTCCATGAGCTCGCACAGGGGATCGGGTGGAAGGGGAGACGATGGCGGATCGTAGGCCGGTCGGTATCGCGATGAACGGCATCACCGGGCGGATGGGCCTGCGGCAGCACTTGCTGCGGTCGATTCTGGCCATCAGGGAGCAAGGCGGGATTCCGGTCGGCGACGGCAGCGTGATCTGGCCGGAGCCGGTGCTGGTCGGCCGCAGCGAGCACAAGGTCAAAGCGATCGCCGACGAGCATGACCTGCCGTGGACCACGAACCTGACCGAGGCGCTGGCCGATCCGGGCGTGCAGGTGTACTTCGACTCGCTGGTGACCGGTGAACGGCAGAAGACGCTGCGCCAGGCAATCGAGGCGGGCAAGCACATCTACTGCGAGAAACCGACCGCGTCGGATCTTTCCACGGCCCTGGAGCTCGCGCGGCTGGCGCGGTCCGCGGGCGTGAAGAACGGCGTGGTGCAGGACAAGATCTTCCTGCCGGGGCTGCTGAAGCTCAAGCGCCTGGTGGACGGCGGGTTCTTCGGCCGGATCCTGTCGGTGCGCGGCGAGTTCGGCTACTGGGTCTTCGAAGGCGACTGGCAGCCGATCAACCGGCCCTCGTGGAACTACCGCGCGGAGGACGACGGCGGGATCATCCTGGACATGTTCTGCCACTGGCAGTACGTGCTCGACCACATCTTCGGCAAACCGCTTTCGGTGCAGGCCCTCGCCGCGACCCACATCCCGACCCGCTGGGACGAGCAGGGCAACGCCTACGAGGCGACCGCCGACGACGCGGCGTACGGGATCTTCGAACTCGAAGGCGGCATCGTCGCGCAGATCAACTCCTCCTGGACCACCCGAGTGTTCCGCGACGAACTCGTCGAGTTCCAAGTGGACGGTACGGAAGGCAGTGCGGTAGCTGGTTTGCGGCGCTGCCGCGTGCAGCATCGCTCCGCGACGCCGATGCCCGTGTGGAACCCGGACCTGCCACCGACCGAGGACTTCCGCTCGCAGTGGCAGGAAGTGCCGGACAACGCGGAGTTCGACAACGGCTTCAAGACCCAGTGGGAGCTGTTCCTCAAGCACATCGTCCTGGACAAGCCGTGGCACTGGGACCTGCTGGCGGGCGCTCGTGGCGTGCAGCTGGCCGAGCTGGGTCTGCAGTCCGCGCGTGAAGGCAGGCGCCTGTCGATCCCGGAGCTGGCACTGTGATCATCGATTTGCCCTCTGGACCGTACGAGGTCGTCTCGTCGGGCGGGTACTCCCCCGGACCCGCCCCCGTCAGTCGACGTCTGTTCGCCGCAGCGCACGTGGTCGCGGACCCGTTGGGCGACAACACCCCTGGCAGTCCTGCGGTCGTCGACTGGGACGCGACCCTGGCTTACCGAAACCACCTGTGGTCACACGGTTTCGGCGTCGCAGAAGCGATGGATACAGCGCAGCGCGGAATGGGCCTGGACTGGACGGCAACACAGGAGCTGATCCGCCGCACCGGCGCGAACGCCGCCGGACCTTTCGCCTGCGGCGCCGGGACAGACCAATTGGGACCCGGCACGCATTCGGTGGACGCGGTGATTCAGGCGTATCTCGAGCAGATCGCCGTGATCGAGGAGACCGGCGGTCAGGTGATACTGATGGCCAGCCGGGCGTTGGCGGCAGCGGCGGCCGGGCCGGACGACTACCACCGGGTGTACGGGCATTTGTTGTCGCAGACGTCCAAACCCGTGATCCTGCACTGGCTGGGGCCGATGTTCGATCCGTTGCTCGAAGGCTACTGGGGCTCGCCGGATCTGGACGTGGCCACGGACGTGTTCGTGGAGATCATCAAGTCTCACGCGTCCGCTGTGGACGGTGTGAAGATCTCCTTGCTCGACGCCTCAAGGGAAGTGTCGATGCGTCGCCGGTTGCCAGCGGGAGTCCGGTGCTACACGGGCGACGACTTCAACTACCCCTCGCTGATCCTCGGCGACTCCGACGGATATAGCGATGCGTTGCTCGGGATCTTCGACGCCATCGCCCCAGCCGCCGCTGCCGCCGTCCGGGCCTTGGACGCCTCGGATGTCGATTCCTACAACTCGATCTTCGCGCCAACCGTCCCGTTGTCACGGCACATCTTCGGCACGCCGACGTACTACTACAAGACCGGGATCGTGTTCCTGGCCTGGCTGGCGGGGCACCAGTCCCACTTCAAGATGGTCGGCGGGCTGGAAAGCGCACGCTCAGTGCCACACCTGGTCACATTGTTCAAGCTGGCCGACGCGGCCGGCCTGTTGCCCGACCCGGACCTGGCCGTGCACCGGATGCGCGCGTTCTTGGAGGTGTCCACGTGAGCTCCCGGCTAAGCCTCAACCAGGCCACCACAACGCAATGGGACATGCCCACGTTCGTCGACGGTTGCGTGCGCGCGGGCATCACGCAGGTCGGCTTGTGGCGCGGTCCCGTGGCGGACTATGGCCTCGAACGATCGGCAAAGCTGGCCCGTGACGCCGGGCTGACCGTGACTTCATTGTGCCGTGGCGGTTTCTTCGCTTCCCCCGACGCCATCGTCGACAACCGACGCGCCATCGACGAGGCCGCCGCGTTGGGCACTTCGATCCTCATCCTGGTGTCAGGCGGACTTGCGGAGGGCAGCTCGGACATCGACGGGGCGCGACAGAACGTGATCGACTCGATCGCGGAGCTTGCACCTTATGCGGCCTCGCAAGGGGTTCAGCTTTCGATCGAGCCCCTGCACCCGATGTTCGCTTCTGATCGATGCGTCGTGTCCACTTTGGACCAAGCATTGGACATGGCGTTTTTGTTTCCGGCCAACCAGGTTGGCGTGTGCGTCGACACATACCACATCTGGTGGGATCCAGGCGTGTACCAGGCGATCACGCGGGCGGCGGACCGGATTTCGATCTTCCAGGTGTGCGACTGGATCACGCCTTTGCCCGAGGGTGTTCTGCTGGGCCGCGGCATGATGGGCGACGGGTGTATTGAACTGCGGCGGCTGCGGGAAGCCGTGGACGCGACTGGCTACGCGGGCCCGATCGAAGTGGAGATCTTCAACCAGTCCATCTGGGACTCCCCAGGCGACGAGGTCGTGAACCGCGTGATCAGGACGTTCGAAGAGCACGTCGTCTGAGCCCGCGCGACCGCGCCAAATCCCATCCCGCGAAACCCACCCGTGTCGGCAGGGTTCCGGTCGCCACATGAGAGCAGCCACGGACCGGCATCGCCCGAACACCGCACACCTTGACCCACGACATCAGGAGATCCACTCACGCCCCTCGGAATCCCCATCCCTCCAAGGAGAAATTCCCCACCCGCAAAAGAGAAACCCCCACCCGTCCCGGGGACGGCCCTGCTCCAGTCTATCGGTGCTGCATGATCGACAGAGGTTAGGTCGTGCACGCTGTGGACAACTCAGCGCCTGTGGACAAGTGCGTGCGGTGGATCTTCGCGCGCCCGGAAACGTCGGTGCTCGCCGGTAGGCTGGATTTCGGGGGCCGGAGGCCATGGTTCAGCCCGAGCACCGCCGCCATGACGACCGACACCAGCGCAGCACCCAGCCCCAGCGCAGCACCCAGCGTCCTGCATTCAGCGCTCAGCATTCTGAATTCAGAGTTCAATACTCAAACTTCAGCACTCAGGACCCGGCGCTCACCATCGGCGCCGCCCTCGCCGGCACTCGGTCCCCGCACTCACACCCAAGCCCGCCCATGCACCGTCACTCGGAACCCTCCGGCCAGCCTGTGCCCGCACCAGACCGGCATCCGGCCTGCACTCTGAATTCAATGTTCAACACTCAGAGTTCAACGCTCTGCATTCAGAATTTGATGTGCGGCCGCAGCGCCATCAGCCCGCCGCCACCGCAGCGCAGAGGCCCTTAGTGATCAACGCGAGGTCCTCATCCGACGTGATGTAAGGCGGCATCGTGTAGATCAAGTCCCGGAACGGCCGAAGCCAGACGCCTGCCTCGACCGCGGCCTTAGTCGCCTCGGCGACATCGACCTGGTGGTCGAGTTGCACCACGCCGATCGCGCCGAGCACCCGGACATCGAGCACGCCGGGCAAATCGAGCGCGGGTTCCAACCCGGTGATCAACCCATGCTCGATCCGCCGCACCTCAGCCGCCCAATCCCCCTCAAGCAAAAGGTCGATCGAAGCGTTCGCGACCGCCGAAGACAGCGGATTGCCCATGAAAGTCGGCCCGTGCGCCAGCACCGGCAACTCACCCTGCGATATCCCGTCGGCCACTTCGGCCGTGCACAAAGCCGCGGCCATCGACATGTAGCCGCCGGTCAGTGCCTTGCCCAGGCACATGACGTCCGGGCTGACGGCGGCGTGGTCGGCGGCGAACAGTGTTCCGGTGCGGCCGAAGCCCGTGGCGATCTCGTCGAAGATCAGCAGCACGTCATTGGCCAGCGTCAACTCACGCAGGACGTGCAAGTAGCGCGGGTCGTGGAAACGCATGCCGCCCGCGCCCTGCACCAGCGGTTCGATGATCACGGCGGCCAGCTCGTCGGCGTGCTGCTCGATCATGTCGGCCAGGGTTGCGACGTACTCGTGGTCGACGCCCGCGTCAAAGCCCGCCGGGGGCGTGGGCGCGAAGATCTGTTCCGGCAGGACACCACGCCAGAGCGAATGCATTCCGCCGTCCGGGTCGCAGACGCTCATCGGGTGGAACGTGTCGCCGTGGTAACCGCCGCGCCACGTCAGCAAGCGGCGTTTCTCCGGGCGCCCGGTCGAGCGCCAGTACTGCAGGCACATCTTCACGGCAACTTCGACCGAGACCGAACCGGAGTCACAGAGGAACACGTGCCGCAGTGGCGTCGGCGTTATCTGGACCAAACGCGACGCGAGCTGTACGGCAGGCTCGTGCGTCAGTCCGCCGAACATGACGTGGCTCATGCGGCTCGCTTGGTCGGCCATGGCTAGGTCGAGCCGCGGGTTCCGGTAGCCGTGGATGGCTGCCCACCATGACGACATGCCGTCCACCAGGTCACGCCCGTCGGCCAGGTGCAGTCGTACCCCCGACGCGGATTCCACGACGTACGGGTCCCTTGTGCCCGGCATCGGCCCATACGGATGCCAGACGTGCGCGCGGTCCAACGCGATCAACTCGGCGACGTCCACGGATCGACCGTAGTGCCAATTGGTCGTATTCAGGGCCCGATTTCGACACTTCGATGGCAGCCGACCGGCCCGTCAGCCAGTCGGGCGGCAGACTAACGTCGTATTCCATGACCGAGTGGACCGTTCTGCACCCGTTCATCGACGGCGGCGATCCGGACAACGTCGCACGTCAGGTCCGGTTTCTGGACGCAGCCGCCCGTAAGAAACTGACGGAATATCTACGCGTTTACGAAAAGGAACAACGCACCGGCGCATTCGTCAGTAAGCGGTTCTGGACGCCGAGAATGTGCGCAATGACCGTCGCGGGCGCGGCATTGTTGCCGTCCGCGTCCAGCGTCGCGGTCTGGATCGCGCGCAACGGCCTCCGCGAGGACGAAACGGGCACAGACGTGATCGACCTGGTCATCGAGGTGCTTCGGGACCGGCAGGTGACGTGGCTGCCGGACTTGGTCGACCGCCTCGCACTGCGACTGCCATCGGACCGCCTCGACCCGGACATGCAACAACTGGTCACGAGCCTGGCCGCACACACCGGCATCCAGCCCCTGGCCACCGACGGCCTCGTGTACGCCTGGATCGCCACCGGCCACGCGCACACCAGCCGCTCGTCACTCGCCCGCCGCCTGTTCGAAGTCGACGGCCTAGGCCCACTGCTCGAAGCTGGCGACTGGCCGCGCAAACTCGCCGACGACCAGACACTCGACCGGACCATGCTGCTCGAAGGCTGCCTCTACCGCCTGCGCCGAGGCGGCAAAGCGGCCGACCTCAACGGCTTCCTCTTGTTGCACAAGGCGCTCGCGCCCACCCGCGAGGAAGTCGCCATGCTCACCGGAGACTACGAGGCGCTGCTGTCGAACTCGCACGCCCCGACTGCCGCCATGGCCCGCCACGAGCTACTGCTCGCCTCGCAAGCCAGCCGCTGACGGGTTCGGCTTCGTGCCCTAGGTGGCCAACTGTTCGAGTTGGTCCGCGCGTTGTTCTGATCTGTTCGCGCATCTTGCACTCCACCTGCTACCCGATCATCAGCCTCGGCTCCTCATGGCAACGATCGACCGATGACGTTCGTAACAGGTGTCGAAAACGCGGTCCGGGAGAACGGAAATGTTCTCCCGGACCGGTTGGAATGTCAGGCCAGGCAGCCAGGGCCGAGTAGTGCTTTCAAGTCGCCCATCAGTGCCGGGTTCGGAGTGACTCGCAAAGTGTCGTCGAGACGCAGCAGCGTCTTGCGCTGGCCGTTGACCAGGCGCAGGTGCACCTCGGTTGTGCCGGGGTGGGTCGACAATGCGTCCTTCAGTTGAGCGACCACCGTCGGTGTGCACTTGGACGCGGGCATGCTGACGCGGAACGGCTGGCTGCCCGCCAGCGACTCGAGGTCCGGTACCACGAGGTCGTTGGCGATCAGCGAGATCCGGTCGTCTCGTTTCGCCACCCTGGCCTTGACCAGGACGATCGCGTCCTCGACCACGCTCATCCCGACGACCGAGTACGTCTTCGGGAAGAACAGCGCCTCGATGCCACCGGCGAGGTCCTCCAGCTGCGCGGAGGCCCAGGGCTCGCCGTTCTTGTTCACCCGTCGCGTCACCGACGCGAGGATGCCGCCGATCGTCACCTGCGTGCCGTCGGCGATGCCGCCTTCGAGAATCGCGGCGATCGGGGTGTCGGATTGCGCGGACAGGATGTGCTCGACGCCGTCCAGCGGGTGCCCGGAGACGTACAGGCCGAGCATTTCCCGCTCGAGCGCGAGCTGGTGCTTGGTCTCCCACGCGTCCTCGGGGACCTTGACGTCGAACACGCTGCCGGCGTCGTCGCCGTCGGAATCGCCGCCGCCGAACAGGTCGAACTGGCCGACGGCCTCGGCGCGCTTGGTCTCCATGACCGCGTCGATCGCGTCGGTGTGCACCAGGAACAGGCCCTTGCGCGGATGCTTGAGCGAGTCGAAGGCACCGGCCTTGATCAGCGATTCGACGACCTTCTTGTTGCACGCCTGGGCGTCGACCTTGCGCAGGAAGTCGGAGAAGTCGGCGAACGCGCCCTTCTCGTTCCGTGCCTTGATGATCGAGTCGACCACGTTGGCGCCGACGTTTCGGATCGCGCCGAGGCCGAACCGGATGTCGTCGCCGACCGGCGCGAAGTCGCGCTCGGACTCGTTGACGTCCGGCGGCAGCACCGTGATGCCCATCTTGCGGCACTCGGCGAGGTAGACGGCCGCCTTGTCCTTGTCGTCACGCACGGACGTCAACAGCGCCGCCATGTACTCGGCGGGGTGGTTCGCCTTGAGGTACGCCGTCCAGTACGACACCAGGCCGTACGCGGCGGAGTGCGCTTTGTTGAACGCGTAGTCGGCGAACGGGACCAGGATGTCCCAGAGGGTCTTGACCGCGTCCTTCGGGTAGCCGTTGTCCAGCATGCCCTTCTCGAACCCGGCGAACTCCTTGTCCAGGATCTCCTTCTTCTTCTTACCCATCGCCCGGCGGAGCAGGTCTGCTTGGCCGAGCGTGTACCCGGCCAGCTTCTGGGCGATCGCCATGACCTGCTCCTGGTACACGATCAGGCCGTAGGTCGTGCCCAGGATGTCCTCGAGGTCCTTGGCCAGCGCCGGGTGGATCGGCGTGATCTCCTGCTGCTTGTTCTTACGCAGCGCGTAGTTCGTATGCGACTTCGCACCCATCGGACCCGGCCGGTACAGCGCGCCGACGGCGGAGATGTCTTCGAAGTTGTCCGGGCGCATCAGCCGCAACAGGTCACGCATGGGCCCACCATCGAGCTGGAACACACCCAACGTGTCACCGCGGGAGAGCAGTTCGTATGTGGCCTTGTCGTCCAGTGCCACGGTCTGCAGGTCGACCGGCTGTTTGCCGTTGCGCTCCATGTTGCGCAGGCAGTCGTCGATCACTGTCAGGTTCCGCAGGCCCAGGAAGTCCATCTTCAGCAGGCCCAGCGATTCACACGTGGGGTAGTCGAACTGGGTGATGATCGAGCCGTCCTGCGGGCGCTTCCACAGCGGGATCACGTCCAGCAACGGCTCGGCGCTCAGGATGACCGCACACGCGTGCACACCTGCGTTGCGGATCAGGCCCTCCAGGCCACGCCCGGTGTCGATGATCTGCTTGACCTGCGGGTCCTGCTCGTAGAGCGCCCGGATCTCGGTGGCCTCGCTGTACCGCTTGTGCTGCGGGTCGTGGATGCCCGACAGCGGGATGTCCTTGGCCATCACGGCGGGCGGGTAGGCCTTGGAGATCCGGTCGGCGATCGCGTAGCCGGGCTGGCCGAACAGCACGCGGGCGGCGTCCTTGATCGCGGCCTTCGCCTTGATCGTGCCGAACGTGATCACCTGGGCGACCTTGTCCTCGCCCCACTTCTCGGTCACGTACCGGATCACGTCACCGCGCCGGCGCTCGTCGAAGTCGATGTCGATATCGGGCGGGGAGACACGGTCCGGGTTGAGGAACCGCTCGAAGATCAGCCCGTGCGCCAGCGGGTCGAGGTCGGTGATGCCCATGGCGTACGCGATCAGCGCGCCTGCGGCCGAACCACGGCCGGGGCCGACGCGGATGCCGTTGGACTTCGCCCAGTTGATCAGGTCGGCGACCACGAGGAAGTACGCCGGGAAGCCCATCTGCAGGATGACGCCGATCTCGAACTCCACCTGCTGGCGGTGGACCTCGTCGACGCCGTCCGGGAAGCGGCGGTTCATGCCCTCCCAGACCTTCTGCTTGAAGTACTCGCCCTCGGTCATCCCCTCGGGGATGGGGAAGTTCGGCATCAGGTTGCGGAAGGTGAACATCCCTTCCGTGCTGACCTTCTCGGCGATCAGCAGCGTGTTGCGGCAGCCCTCCTGCCAGGCGTCGGACGAGTCGATCGCGCGCATCTCGTCCGGCGACTTCAGGTAGTAGCCCGAGCCGTCGAACTTGAACCGGGTCGGGTCCTGCATGGTCTTGCCGGTCTGCACGCACAGCAGCGCGTCGTGGGCGTCGCGCTCGTGCTCGTACGTGTAGTGCGAGTCGTTGGTGACCACGAAGGGGATGCCGACCTTCTTGGCCACGTCCAGCAGCTCGTTGCGGACCTTGAGCTCGATGTCGATGCCGTGGTTCATCAGCTCGACGTAGAAGTTGTCCTTGCCGTAGATGTCCTGCCACTCGCCCGCGGCCTTCACGGCCTCGTCGAACTGGCCCAGCCGCAGCCGGGTCTGCACCTCACCGGACGGGCAGCCGGTGGTGGCCATCAGGCCCTCGGAGTGCTCGGCGATGAGCTCCCGGTCCATCCGCGGCCACTTGCCCAGCTGGCCCTCGAACGAGGCGAGGCTGGCGGCGCGCATCAGGTTGCGCAGCCCGGTCGCGTTGCGTGCCCAGATCGTCTGGTGGGTGTACGCACCGCTCGCCGAGACGTCGTCGGCCTTCTGCGACGGGTCACCCCAGCGGACACGGTCCTTCACATGACGCGAACCGGGGGCCAGGTAGGCCTCGATGCCGAGGATCGGCTTGATGCCCGCGGCCGTCGCCTGCTTGAAGAAGTCGTAGACACCGTTCATGTGACCGTGGTCGGTGATCGCGACGGCGGACATGCCGAGCGCCTCGCACTGGGCGAACATGTCCTTCAGCTTCGCCGCTCCGTCGAGCATCGAGTACTCGGTGTGCACATGCAGGTGTGTGAAGGAGTCAGCGGCCACAGCTCACCACCCTAAACGTCTGCGCTCAGTGATCGTCGGAGACATGCTGGTTGTACACCCGAGGTCTGACATCTTTGTGTCGTGCGCTTCCAACCTGTGTCCTTCGCCGCACTGGCGGAATATGTCGTCTCACGCATAACCGCTGTGCCCGGCCGGATGCGGGTCGTTGTGGACGGCGCGCCCGCAGCCGGCCCAGGTGACCTGGCCGACGCGCTGATCGACCCGCTGCGGGTGCTGGGCAGGCAGGTGATCAGGGTGCGGGCCGACGACTTCCTGCGGCCCGCGTCGCTGCGATTCGAGCACGGCAAGACCGACGAGGAGTCCCGGTATTCGTCCTGGCTGGACGAAGGCGCGCTGCGGCGCGAGGTGCTGACCGGTGACAAGGTCCTGCCATCGCTGTGGAACGCGGCGACCGACCGTGCCACCCGGGCCGATTACGTCCCGTTGCCGCCGGGCGGCGTGGTCGTCGTGGACGGGGAACTGTTGCTGGGCCGGGGATTGCCGTTCGACCTCGCGGTGCACCTCTGGCTCTCCCCGGCCGCGCTCGCCCGCCGGACGCCGGCGGACGACGCGTGGAGCCTGCCCGTTTTCGCCCGTTACGACGCCGAAGTGGACCCGTTGACGACCGCCGACGTGGCCGTCCGCTTCGACGATCCCCAGCATCCGGCCATGCGGGTCGATTAGCCGAGGATGGTGCCGTCCTCCTTGCTGTACAGCAGAAGGCGGCCCTGCTCGGGCACGGCCGTGACCGTCGACCCGATCGCCGGTTCGTGCTGCTCGCGGACCGTGAGCCCGACCAGGCTGCCGTCCGGGCACTCCAGCGTCACCAGCGAGCTCACGCCGAGGTTCTCGATCGTCGACACGGTCCCGGTGATCCCCTGCCCTTCGGCTTCCAGTGTCAGGTACTCCGGGCGGACCCCGACCGTCACCTTGGTCTCGTCCGGCAGGTTCACTGGTGCGGGGAGTTTCGCTCCGGCGACAGCCAATTGGCCGTTCTCGATTGTGCCGTCGAGGAGGTTCATCGGTGTCGAGCCGATGAAGTTGGCGACGAACGTGTCGGCCGGCCTGCCGAACACCTCGCGTGGGCTGCCCAGCTGACGGATCCGGCCGGACTCCATCACCGCGATCCGGTCAGCAAGGGCAAGCGCTTCGGCTTGGTCGTGCGTGACGAAGACCGTCGTGACACCGATTTCCTTCTGCAGGCGCTTGAGGAATGTCCTTGCTTCAAGGCGAAGCCGTGCGTCCAGATTGGACAGTGGCTCGTCCAGCAGCAGGACGTCCGCGTCGATCGCGACGGCCCTGGCCAGGGCCACGCGCTGTTGCTGGCCACCGGACAGCTGGCCAGGCCTGCGCTCCAGCAAACCGCCAAGGCTCAGGCTGTTCGCTGTCCGCTCGGCGACTTCGCGTTGCTGTGTCTTGGGTTGACGACGAACCTTCAACGGGTACGAGATGTTCTCCGACACGGTCATGTGCGGGAACAACGCGTAGTCCTGGAAGACCATCGCGACCTTGCGCTTCCCGGGTTCCACCGAGGTGACGTCCTGCTCGCCGATGGACACCGTGCCTTCGGTGGCCTGCTCAAGGCCGGCGATGGTGCGCAGCAACGTGGTCTTCCCGCAGCCGGACGGCCCGAGCAGGGCGAAGAACTCGCCGTCGGCGATCTCCAGGTCGAGCGAGTCCACCGCGCGCACCCCGTTGGGGTACACAGTGGACAGCTGGTCGATCTTGATCCGGGCCATCAGCTCTTGATCCCTCCGTGGAAACGGAAGCCGTAACGCTTGCTCACGAACAGGTACAGCACGACCACCGGGATCGAGTACAGCAACGAGAACACCGGGATCACAGTCAGGTTGGCACTGCCGCCCTCGTCGTAGAGCGTGCGCATCAGCACGGCGGCAGGCTGGCTGCCGATATCGCGCAACAGCAGGAACGGCAACAGGAAGTTGCCCCACGCCTGCACGAACGACCAGACCACGATGGTCGCGATGCCCGGGCGTGCGATCGGCAGGACGACGTGCATCAGGATCTGACCGGGCGAGGCGCCGAAGACCCGCGCCGACTCCTCGTAGGAACGCGGAACGGCGTCCACGAAGTCCTTCAGGATGAAGATCGCGGCCGGCAGCATCCCGCCCGCGATCACCAGCGCGGTGCCGTACTGCGAATTGATCAGGCCGAGCTGGAACATCATCACGAAGATCGGCACCATCGCCGCGGTCCCGGTGACCACACTGGACAGAAGCAAAAGCATATACAGCAACACATCGCGGCCAGGAATCCGGACTCGTGAAAGGGCGTACGCGGCACATGCCGCGAGCGCCGTCGTGACGATCATGGCCAATCCGCACAGCACCAGCGAATTCACCAGTGACGTCAACGCGTAGGGATGGTCAAAAGTGGCCGACACGTTGTCGAAAGTCCAGTCCGGCCACCGCAAGCCGAGCCCCGGCCTGCTGTCGAAGGGCGCGCTCGCCAGCCACAGCATCGGAATCGCGAAGAACGCCAGCACCACCGCGAAGAACACGGTGTAAGCGATTCGGCGCAGTACCAGGGATGTCATCCGCGCCTCCGCAGCAACCTGAGGTATACCAAGGCGATCACCAGGTTGACCAGCAACAGCAGCAACGAGATCGCCGAGGCGTACCCGAGCACGCCCGAGCCGAGGGCCTGCTGGTAGATGAACACCGGCAGCGTCTCCGACTGGTGGTTCGGCCCGCCCGCGGTCAGCAGAAACGGCGTGAAGTCGTTGGCAGTCCACAAGGTGATCAGCAGGGTGTTGGTCAGCACGTGCCCTCGGATGTGCGGGAAGACCACATCCTTGAGGGTGCTGAGCTTGCCCGCGCCGACCATCCGCGCCGTCTCCAGCTGGGACGGCGGCACGACGTCCAGCGCCGAGCTGTACAGCAGCATCGAGAAAGCCGTGCCACGCCACACGTTGAACACGATCAGGCTGACCATCGGGTACTCGATCAGCCAGGCCGTGCCCGACGTGCTCAGCAACGCGTTGAGCGTGCCGCCATCGCGATCCAGCACCGCGACCCACAGGTACGCGACAACTGTGCTCGGCAGGATCCACGCCAGCAGCACCAGTGCTTCGACCAGGCGGCGCAGCCAGCGCCGCGCACTGCGCAGCATCCATGCCAGGGTGAACCCGAGGATGTTCTGGCCGATCAACGCCGAGCCGAACACGAAGACCAGCGTCAGCCACAGGGAATTGCCGAACAGCGGGTCGCCCAGCGCGTCGGTGATGTTGTCGGTGCCGACGATCTCCGGACTGACCGACGTCGGGCCGGTCAAGGTGTAGTTGGTCAGTCCAATGTAGATACTCCATAGCGCCGGGAAGACCAGGAACACCCCGATCAGCACCAGCGCGGGCGCCACGAACAGCAGCGCACGGCCCCGGCCGAGACCGGCCGAGTCCGTCGCCAGTGCTGAGTTCTTCTTGGTAGTGACCGGCGGTGGTGCGGTCGCGATGTCAGCCGGTGGCAACGTTGCCCTCGCCGACCACCTTGGCCACAGCCTGCTGGTACGCCGCCGCGGCCTCGTCAGGGCTCTTGCCCGCGACGACATCCGCCGTCGCCTGCTGCAACGCGGCGGAGACCTGCGTGTACTGAGCCAGGCCAGGGCGGTAGCGGGTGATCGGCAGGACCTCCTTGGACACGAACGACAGCATCGGGTCGCCCTTGAGGACCTCGTCGTTCACGTCAGTGCGCACGGTGATCTGGGGCGTGTTGGACACACGGGCCTTGGTGGCGTCGAACGAGTTCATGAACTGCAGGAGTTCCCAGGCCTGCTGCGGGAACTTGGAGTTCGGGTTGACCATCCGGATCGTCCCGCCGGACATGCTCACGAAGTCCTGCCCGCCGACGCCGGACCCGGCCCGCTCGGCCGGAACCTTGGCCCAGCCAACGGCGGTGTCCCGATCGGCCATCTTGGCGACACCGTTGGTGGGGTTGACCACCGCGCGCCAGAAGTAGTCGCTCTCCAGCAAGATACCGATCTTGTTGTCGGCGAACTGGGCGAAGGACTTGTCGCGGCCCTTGGCCTCCTGCTGCAGCAGCGGGTCACCGAGGCCGCCGGAGTAGATCTTCTGGTACATCCCGAGAACGTCCTTGACGTTCTGCGTTCCGCCCTGCCACTTGCCGTTGTCGTAGATGGGTTTTCCGGTGCCGACGAGCAACGGCAGCACGCCCTGCATCGTGGTGGCCTCGGTCATCGCTGTGCCCGCGTTCAGCTGGATCGGCACCACACCCGGGATGCTCTTGAGCTTCTGCCCGGCCTGCAGGACTTCGTCCCAGCTGCGTGGCTGCCAGTCCGCGGGCAGCCCGGCCTGGGCGAAGAGCTTCTTGTTGAAGTACAGGACGCGGCCGTCGGTGCCGACCGGGACGCCGTATCGCTTTGCTTCGAAGTCACCGAGGGCGGCGACGGCAGGCGGGATCCTCGACCAGCCCTCCCACGCGTCCACTTTGTCCTTGCCGACCAGATCGGCCAGCGGCCTGGCCTGCCCGGCCTGCGCGAACTCGCCGAGCCAGATCCCGTCGATCTCCTGGACGTCGGCGCCGCCGCCGGTCTTCAGGTCGAGCGCGACCTTGGTCTTGAAGTCCTTGTCGTCCGCGCCGTTGCCCTCGAACCGGACTGTGGCGTTGACGCCCTTGGCCTTCTGTGCCTCGACGAACTTGGGGATCACGTACTCGACGGTCCACTTGGCTATGTTGGCGTTCTTGCCGCCTTCGAGGGCGTTCGAGGAAATCGTAAGGGTGAATTCCTTGGCGTCGGCGTTCTGCCCGGTGTTGGTGTCAGCGGACTTGCCGACGCACCCAGCGGCCAGCAACGGCACGGCCACCAGCAGGGACATCAAGGGCCGTGCATTGATCCGTCGCATCGTCGCGCCTCCCAAGTGAAAACTTCACCAAAACCCACTGGCGGTTGGGGTGGCCGTATCTTCTGCCAGAAGGTGATCAATGACAAGAGAGGGACGTGCCCGTTCGGGCGAGAGGGATACGGCGGTGCACGCGCTGGTCACTGCGACGGGGTAGCGTTTCCAGCCGTGGTGACCCCCGATCCCGTGGACATGCGCCTGCTGAGCCTGATCGCCGAGATGGGCAGGGCGGCCGTGCACGAGGTCGCCGCCCGGATGGGGATAGACCCCCGGGAGGTGGCGTCCCGGCTTGTCGCACTGTCCGCCAACGGATTGCCGCTGGTCGTAGGCGTGGAATGCGATCCGAACGGGATACGGGCCGCGCTCGCCGCCGTCACGCCGCCGAGCTACCCGGTCCAAGGGACACCGTCAGGCGCATACCCGGCCAGTGCCTATCCGCCGAACGTCGCCCCCGCTGGCACATACCCGCCACCGTCGGGTTATCCCGTCGGCGCACCTTCAGGCGCGAACGCGTATCCCCCGGCGTTTCCCCAGGGCACGCCGTCGGGTCCTTATCCGCATCCAGCGGGCACACCCTCAGGCGCGTATCCACCCCCGGCCCCGGCCACGCCGTCCGGGCCGTATCCGGTCCACGGCACGCCGTCAGGGCGCTACGCGGGGCCTGCTCAGCCACCCAGCCAGCCGATCCCGGCCCAGCCAGTGTCCCAGCCGGACCCCGTGATGAGCACGTGGGGGCCGCCGCAGACGGCCTCGTGGGCCCGCGGTGACCAGCCCGCCGCCGTCCAGATGCAGCCTGCTCCCGTGCAGGTCCAGCAGGCTCGACCGGCCACCGCACGCACCGGCAAGGTCGGCGGCACGCTGGAAACCGAGGGCCTCGAAGGCGAGTACCTGGCGATCCAGCTCGTCGAGGTGGTCGACCCGGCCGACTTCCTGTTCACCGCGGCCGGTTACCGGCTGCAGGAAGGTGAACGCGCGGTCGTCGTGCACACCGAGATGGTCAACCGGGGCGCGCAAGCGTTCAACTCACTGCCCGACCTGTACCTCGTCCTGGTCACCAAGGACGGCCAGACCGTGCCGAAAGCCCCGGTTTCGCTGTCATCCCGCCCGCCACACCGGATCGGCGTCGCGCCCGGCGAGACCGCCGGCGGGCACGCGGTGTACGTCCTGCCCGAGAACGTCGAGGTCACTGCCGTCCGCTGGACAGCGCGGCCCGACGACACGTCCAAGGCGCTCACCTGGACTGTGGAGCCGTAGTACCGCCAGTCAGGACTCGGCGCGCAGCCCCTCAAGGGCAACAGCGAGATCCTCGGGGTACTCGCTGGTGAACTCCACCCACCGGCCGTCCGCCGGGTGCTCGAACCCGAGCGTCCTCGCGTGCAGCCACTGCCGGGTCACGCCCAAGCGCTTCGCCAGAACCGGGTCCGCGCCGTACGTCAGGTCGCCGACGCACGGATGCCGCAGCGCCGAGAAGTGCACCCGGATCTGATGCGTCCGACCGGTCTCCAGCTTGACCTCGACCAGTGAAGCCGCGCGGAACGCCTCCAGCACCGTGTAGTGCGTGACGCTCGGCTTCCCCGACGCGACGACAGCGAACTTGTAGTCGTGCTTGGGATGCCGGTCGATGGGCGCGTCGATAGTGCCCGTGCTCGGATCCGGGAGTCCCTGGACGACAGCGTGGTAGATCTTGTCGACCGTACGTTCCTTGAACGCCCGCTTCAGCACCGTGTACGCGTATTCGCTTTTGGCGACGACCATGACGCCGGTGGTGCCAACGTCCAGCCGATGCACCACCCCCTGCCGCTCGGCCGCACCCGACGTGGACACCCGCACACCCGCCGCGGCAAGCCCGCCGATGACGGTCGGCCCGGTCCAGCCCGGGCTGGGGTGCGCCGCGACCCCGACCGGCTTGTCGACCACGACGATGTCGTCGTCCTCGAAGATGATCCGCAGGCCCTCCACGGGCACCGGGATCATCTCCACCGGACGCTCCGGCGCGGGCAACGTCACCTCCAGCAGCGTGCCCGCGACCAACCGGTCGGACTTGCCCGCAGGCCGCCCGTCGATGACGACGTCACCGGCCTCCGCGATCGCCGCCACAGCAGTGCGGGACAGCCCGAGCAGCTTGGACAACCCGGCATCCACCCGCATGCCGTCGAGGCCATCGGGAACCGGCAGGGTTCGCAGGTCACTCACTGGGCGCGGCCTCCGTCTTCTTCTTGTCGCGCGAACGGCGGCCGTCGTACTCGTAGCCGAGCAACGACAGCACCACGATCAGGATGCCGCCCACCACGATGCTGGAGTCCGCGACGTTGAACACCGGCCAGTACTCCCCGTCCGGGCCGAACAGGGATACGAAGTCCACGACGTGACCACGAAGCGGTCCAGGCGCCCGGAAGAACCGGTCGACCAGGTTGCCCACCGCACCGGCGAGAACCAGCCCGAGCCCGATGGCCCACCCACCGGACCGCAGCCGGGGCAGCAGCCAGATGATCGCGACAACCACTCCGATGGCAACCAGCGCGAGCACCCAGGTCATCCCGGTCGCGATGGAGAACGCGGCACCCGGATTGCGAACAATCTGCAGGTAGACCAGGCCACCGAGGGCCCGGACCGGCTCCCGGCCCTCCAGCTGTGCCAACGCCACGACCTTGGTCACCAGGTCGAACGCGAAGAACACGACGGCCGTGCCCAGCAGGATCGCCGCCTTGCGCGGTGGCCTGGATTCCTCCGGATTGCTCTCGGTACTCACTAGGTCATTGTCCACGCATCACCTGGCCGTGCCCGCCAGCACCCGCTCACCCCCAGTCAGAGCGGGCCCAAGCCCGTGTCAAGGGCCACCGTCAAGCTGCCCACAGACATCCACACGGCTCGACCAACGCCCACACGCCCGACCTGTGTCGAGCCCAGACCGTCAAGGTCTCAGTGGCGTCACCGTCACGGAAAACCGCTCCTGCGAAGCACGACAACGGAACGCTCATCGCCGCGTTGGCCGATCCGTCCATCGAGCCGATCACCAGAGTCACCGCCGAGCTGTGGTCAACAAACCCGGCTTCTCCTGGGGAGCAGAAACCTCGCCGAAGGCGCTCACGCCCCTGGGTAGGTGCCAAAGGTCCAGATGTTGCCCTCGGGGTCGGCCACGGTCACGTTGTGCGACCCGTACTCGGTGTCCTGTGGCTCCGAGACCACCTTGCCCCCGGCCTCGACGACGCGCTTGTGAACGCCGCCGACGTCCTGGGTGACCACGTAGATCCACTGAGTGCCGGGAACGGGCTGCGGGTAGTCCTCGTGGGTACCGCCGGACCCGTACATGATTCCGCCGCTTTCAGGCCATTTCACCTCCGCATGCACGATTCGAGTGTTGTCGTTGTCGTCGCGAACGGTCAGCATCTCGGTGAACCCGAGCACCTCGGTCATGAAGACCCGAGCAGCGTCCGCGTCGTTGTACCTGAGACAGGCCCACACGCCTGGGTTGTTGTCGGTCATGCGAGCGACTGTGCCGGGTCCTCGTCGCTCAGGTCTTGGAGAAACGGGAGCTCCTCACGGACCCACGTCGCCGGGGTACACCCAGCGAACACCCGCCACTCGTTGGTCATGTGTGCCTGGTCGTAGTAGCCCGCCGCGATGGCCGCATCGGCCAGCTGCTGACCTGCCCGGATGAGCGCCGCGCTGTGCTCGAACCGGATCAGCCGGGACACCTGTTTCGGTCCGAGTCCCACCTCCCGCGCGAATCGTGCCGTGAAATGCCGTCTGCTCCACCCGACCTCATCGGCCAGGTCATTGACCGGCTGCGCCCCACGCCCGGTCAACATCTGCCGCCACGCCCACTGCACCTCGGCCACCAGGTTGACCGGACGCAGCGCACCGGAGAGTTCGACATCGAGAAGCGCGAACCGCGCCTCCCACGTCGGCTGTGCCGCCAGCCGATCCGGCAACGACCTGGCCCACGTCACCGGCAAATCGGCGAGGTCGATGACGTCCGAAGTCAACTCGGTCGCCGGCACCCCCAGCAGTGCCCGCAGACCGACCGGGTTCAGCTCAAGGTGCAGCCCCTGCTGGAACCGGTCCTGCCGGATCAAGGTGGGTTCCAGATGCAGCCCACCGACCACGGCCTGTGCCTGACTCCCACCGCCAGGCCCGCCGACCATCTTGATCGGCTCAGCCAAGCTGATGATCAACGTAACCGTGCCCGACGGCAGCCCACGGTGCACAGTCAAACCCACGTCATGCTGCGTGTACCCGATATAGCGCCGGACAAGGTGGCGCAGCGCGGGGTGCGGTGCCCGCGTCGCGAAGTCCACATCCGACTCAGCCATCGGGTTCAGCGTAAGCCAGTCGGGTCCTCTGGTGAGTCCATCGCGACGGAAACCAGACCTGTCTCGTACGCGACGATCACCAACTGAGCCCGGTCACGCGCCTCGAACTTGCCGAGCAGATGACTGACGTGCGTCTTCACGGTGCCTGGAGTCACATACAGCCGTTCGGCGATCTCAGCATTGGAATGTCCTTTCGCGATAAGGGTCAACACATCTCGTTCGCGCTCAGTGATCCTGGCGAGTTCATCGGCGACCCGCCGCGGCTCGGTGCGCCGGGTGAACTCGTTGATCAGCCTCCTCGTCACCTTGGGCGCGAGTAAGGCGTCCCCGGCGGCGACGGTCCGGACCGCCGCCAACAAGTCAGTCGGCCGTGCGTCTTTGAGCAGGAAGCCACTGGCCCCAGCCCGAAGCGCGGAGAACACGTACGCGTCGAGATCGAACATGGTCAGGATCAAGACCCGGGTCTCCGGTCGCTCCGCACAGATCAACCGGGTCGCCTCAATCCCATCCATCTCCGGCATCCGGACATCCATCAGGACGAGGTCCGGCTCCTCCCGCACAGCCACATCGACCGCCTCACGTCCCGTGCCTGCCTCGCCAACGACGGCGAACCCAGGGTCGGAATCGATCAGTGCCCGGAAGCTCCCCCGCAGCAACGCCTGATCATCGGCAACGACAACCCGAACCATGTCTGCCTTCACGCACCAACCTCATCACAGCTGCAGCCATCCTTCTCCGAATCCACTCTCCCCAGCCAGACAGTGCCAACACACAGTTCTCAGAAAGGTCTCACCACTCCGGTTCCCCTATCTCGCAGGCGTTCACGATCTCCACGCAAAGGACCCGCAACGCCGCCCTCTCATCCAACCCTCAGCAGGACGTTATGAAAGCCTTGAGGCGTAATAGTTTCAGCACAACGGATAGCGACACCCCCGCTCGGAAGACCTACGCCACCGGCAAGGAGCCTGCCCGGCCTGCCTGATTAGTGAGCCGCGGCACCAGCTACGGACGACCCGAAGCCCAAACCGGTGACCGACTCCGCCACCCGACCACCAAGGCTTACGCCAGGCTAGCTCTTATCAGTCAAGGGATAAACCCATCCCACTGTTCATAAGAACGGTAGCCTCCAGTCGAATCTGATTGCTAGTTGGACCACAGCCCATGTGGTGGGCCGCCGTACCAACGACTGATCACCACTGCGATATCGCGGCTCGCGCGGAACATTCATGATGTCTCTCCATAGGGAAGTGTTGCGTACACACGGAACCCGCCTCCAGGCCGTGGTCCCGCTTCGAAGGTGCCGTCGTACATCGCCACGCGCTCTCTGATTCCAATCAGACCGTGACCAGCCTGCCTCGGCAGAACACTGCCGCCGGGGCCATCGTCCTTCACTTCGATCCTCACCTCTTTTCCGTTGTCGTCAACCACAATCTGGCACGCCGCCGGCGCGGCATGTTTGACCACATTGGTCAATGCCTCCTGCACGATTCGGTACACCGAAAGCCCGACGCCTTCGGGTAATCGACTCAGTCCATGGGTTTCCATGCTCACCTGGACGCCAGCCATCGCTGCCCGATCAGCAAGCTCCGACAAGGTGTCCGGTTGCGGCGCCGGAGCAAGCTCGATCGGCGAACCACCTGTTCTCAGCACACCCAGCATGTGCCGCATCTCGGTGAGCGCGTCGCGGCCAGTGTTCTCGATGACCTGCAACGCATCGCGCGCCTGAGCCGGTTGTACATCCACTAAATGGTTAGTCACCCCCGCTTTCACGACGATCAAGCCCATGCTGTGTGCGACAACGTCATGTAGTTCACGCGCGATACGCAGCCGTTCTTCAGTCACCGCCCGATCTGTTGACCGCGCCAGATACGCACGCCGGTCACGGATCGCACGTCCCACTGTCCATGTCACGCCCATGACTGCAATGCTCAGCAAGAGCTGACCGGCCACCGACAATGTCGCCTGGACCGGGCTCACCGCCATAACGGCGACCAGACCCAGACTGCTCAGCAAGCCGACCACCAACGTCGGTTCCCAACTGGGTCTCCGTTCGGTCAAAGCCAAGATGTACACGGCCATGGCCGGCGCGATGAATGGCGCGTCCAACAAGCCCAACAGAACAGACAGTGTCGACAGGACCAGCACGACGCCGAACACCCGCCGCGGCCACCGACGACGCACTGCGACCGGCAGGATGCCACCGAGCACGATGACGAAGGCAAGCCAGTCAGGTACGGTCGACTGAAAGCCGCGCAGCAGCCCAGGCAGCACAGCGACCACGGCGTACGCAGACGCGACTGCGCTGTCGCACACGTGGTGTTGTGCTTTGGTCAGGCCGCCGATCAGGAAGGGGCGGGGTGCGGTTTCGTCCACGCCTTCGACGCTAGCGTGGGGGTCCGACAGTTCGCCTCTGTCTCGAGATAGAGATCGCGGTTCTATCTCCAGACAGATGTGCCGACCGGTCCGGATGCGGCAGCGTGGACGCGTGATCGAAACGACGCGCCTCACCAAGCGCTACGGCTCCACCTCGGCGGTGGAAAGCCTTTCCATACAAGTCAATCCCGGTTGTGTGACCGGCTTCCTCGGCCCGAACGGGGCCGGGAAGTCGACCACTATGAGAATGGTGCTGTGCCTTGCCGCTCCGACGTCGGGCGAGGCGCTGGTACAGGGCCGTCGATACGACCAGTTGCGCTTTCCCATGCACGAGGTCGGCGCACTGCTCGACGCCAGCGCAGTCCATGGTGGACGAACAGCCTTCGACCACCTTCGTTGTCTCGCACGGACGAACGGCATCGGCGACGCCCGCGTGGTATCGACAATGGAACAGGTCGGCCTGGCGGGCGTGGCCAAGCGCCGGATCAGCGGCTTCTCGCTGGGGATGAGACAGCGGCTTGGCATCGCCGCGGCGCTGCTGGGCGATCCTGGCGTGCTGATGTTCGACGAACCGGTCAACGGACTGGATCCGGACGGAGTCCGTTGGATACGAGGCCTGGCCAGGTCGTTGGCTGCCGAGGGCCGCACTGTGCTTATCTCCAGCCACTTGATGAGTGAGATGGAACAGACGGCCGACCGCTTATTGATCATTGGCCGCGGCCGGTTGATCAGTGACACCACGGTCCGCGATCTGCTCAGACAGTTCGATCGAGGAGTACTGGTGCGATCCCCTCGGCCCACCGAGCTCGCGGCAGTACTCATGGCCGCAGGCGCCACAGTGGACAGCGATCCGGATGGCGGCCTGTCGGTCAACGGCCTGGCAGTCGCCGAAATCGGTGATACGGCCGCGACACATGGAATCGCCGTGCACGAGGTGACTCCACGAAGTGCATCGCTTGAGGAGGCGTATATGGCGCTGACTGCGGACAGTGTGGATTACCGGGCGGGTGATCGGTGATGAGAGACGTGCTCTCGGCCGAGTGGCTGAAGATCCGCACCACTCGATCGACTCAGTTCGTATTGCTCGCGGTGGTAGCGATCGCGGTATTAGGAATGCTGTTGGCGTACGCGTGGGGGCAGACCTGGGAGGGCATGTCACCAGAAAGCCGGACGCGCCTCTCCGACGCCTCGATCGAGGACACCACGGCACCCTTCCTGCACTTCTGTCTTGCCGTGCTGGGTGTTCTGATCATCACGGGCGAGTACGCGACGGGCGCGATCCGCACCAGCCTGACGGTCGCGCCAAGGCGGCTGTCCGTGCTGGCGTCGAAGGCTTCCGTCGTCGGCGTGATCGCGCTGGTGTCAGGTCTTCTCGTCACCTTCTCGACTTATCTGGTGAGCCACGAGGTGTTGGGCAGAAGGGGATTTCCTGGATACGCGGCGACATTCGATGAGGAATTACCCGGTCTGGTTCAGGCAAGCGTGTTGGCGATGGTGATTGCCCTCGTCGGGTTGGGCCTGGGCACGGTGCTCCGCTCGACAGCGGGCGCGTTGTTCGCGATCGCCGCGCTGGTGTTCATCCTTCCAGTCTTCGTCGGCTTCCTGCCTGATCCGTGGGACGACCGACTGGGTTCGCTGATGCTCAACGTGCCCCACCCGCTGGTGGCAATCGGCTATGTCGTTGCGGCACTGGGAGCCGCCGCCGTGACGATACTTCGCAAGGATGTGTGATCGACGTGCTTCGTTCTTGACTTCGGCCGAGTGGCTGAAGATCCGCTCAGTCCGATCGAGCTATTGGGTGATCGCCCCGTACTGGGCGTCGCCGCGGCGGCGGTGTTCGCATGGACGCGTGTGCGCGGGTGGGACAACCTGCCACCGCAACGGACTCGATGAGCCGTGGCGAAAGGCAATCGTTGTGGCAAATGTGTCGCTGACAGGGGGCTTGATGTTCCTGGGTGGCTGGCCCGAGCGGATCGCTGACGGCTCGGTAGCCGCCGCGATCGTGCTCATGGCCTACCGATAACCGCGCATTGCCTGACCAACAGCAGGAAGGAGGACGACGACTTCCGCGATCAACCAGAGAACCAACGACAAAGCCAAAGCCGCGATGAATTCGCCGCCACCGTCCACGAGGACCTTGATGACCGCGTAGATGTAGTACAAGACCACCACTGCACCCAGGACCACGGTGATCCACCGGGCGAACGCGAGCCTGGCCGCGAGCAGGATCGCGAACAGGGTGAAGGTGCAGGCGACCGAGATCCCGGTGGAGATGCCGAAGTCGACGTTGCCGGTGATGTCCTCCGAGAACGCCATCCCCGGCACGGAGATGACCGCTTCGATGCTTCTCGTTGAGCCATCCCAGGAAATGATCGAGACCACGAGGGAGAACACCGCGCATACAGCGAACAGCGCAGCCGCGATGTAGGCGGGAGCCGTACTTGGGCGTGCCGGGTACCCGCCGTAGGGCGGCTGCGGCCAACCAGGACCTGGATAGCTCATGGCAGGGAGTATCGACGATGAGACCACTCAGGACAGCGCGAACGCCAAGATCGGTCGATCTGGTCGACCGACGAGGTCGTGCCCCGCCGGCACGATCAGCCGATCCGACGGTCAGTCGGTCAGTCGGTCAGGAACGACGGCAGCGGGCGTGTGTCAGCTTCCGGAACCCACCGGCCGTCCTCGAGCCGGTAGTTCAGGGCTGGGCCCTTGGTCACCAGCGTGCGCAGGGCGTGCACAAGCCGATCCACGTGTTCAGCGGTGTTGCCGAGGCCGATGCTGGCCCGTAGGGCACGCTGCTCGGTCGAGCCTGCTTTGGTCAGCAGCCGACGAGTCGCGATGTGTGCGCAGAACGCGCCGTCTCGCACACCGATGCCGTACTCGGCGGACAGCGCGGCCGCGATCAGGCCGGCGTCGTGACCGGCGATCGTGAAGCTGACGACGCCGACACGAGGACCGTCGAAGATGCTGAGCTCGGACAGGCCTGGGACGTCACGCAAACCCTTGCGCAGACGGTGCAGCAGCGCGAGTTCGTGGGCCTCGATGTCGGCCCACTGCGCGGAGATCGTCTTGCACGCCACAGCGAGGGCATGCACGCCGACGACGTTCGGGGAACCGGCCTCGTGTCGCTCCGGCACCGCCGACCAGGCGACGCCTAGTCGGTCTCCCCAGCTCGTGACCTGCTTCGTGGCGCCGCCACCGGCCAGGTACGGCTCCGCCGCCTGCAACCAGTCGGCGCGGCCGATCAGCACACCAGCACCGAAGGGGGCATACAGCTTGTGTCCGGACAGAACGACGTAATCGACGTTCCACGACTGGATGTCGATCGGGCGGTGCGGTGCCAACTGGGCCGCGTCCAAGGCCACTCGCGCGCCGTGACGCCGGGCCACCTGGGCGAGCTCCTCGACCGGCCAGAGTTCACCGGTCACATTGGACGCGCCGGTGATCACCACAAGGCGTGGACCCGTTGGCGCGGCGGCCAACGCCGCGTCGAGGGCGATGACGGCATCGCCGGGAGACGCCGGGGTCTGGATGCGGCGCACCCAAGGCCCCCGCCAAGGCAGCAACGCCGCATGGTGCTCGGTGTCGAACAGCACCACTGAAGTCGCCTTGGGCAGCGAACGAGCGAGGAGGTTGAGGGAGTCCGTGGAGTTACGAGTGAAGACGACCGTGTCACGGGTGCGGGCGCCGACGAACTCACGCAGCACGTCACGAGCCCGCTCGTAGACCTTGGTCGAGACCTGGGATGCGAAGCCCGCGCCACGGTGCACGCTGGCGTACCAGGGCAGCAGTTCGTCGACGGCGTCCTGCACGCTGCGCAGACAGGGTGCGCTCGCCGCATGGTCGAGATTGGCGTACTGGATCTGCTCGCCGGTGGCGAGTGGGACAGTCAGGGTGGCGCTGACAACCGGCGGCACCTGCGCCTGGTCCTGGGCGAACTGGCGTTGGCTGGGCAGTGCGAGCGTCATTTTCCGGCTCCTCCGGGCCTCTGGGACCCAGGAGGGTCCGCGCTTGCCCTGCCACGGCCTGTGGCGGGGCCTGGTCTTCACCCGGGGCACCCCACCGCGGTTGGAGGGTTGCCGGCCAGCAAGCCGGGGCTTAGCGCTGGCACTCATGACCTTCGTTTCGAACAGTAGCGGAAGGAGACCGTTTGACGCGACCACCGCCTGGCCCAAATGTGCGGCACACCACAGTTCGTGCGATGCACCGCCACCGCTCCGCCTAGTCGATGGACAGGCGAAGGCCCAGGTGAGACACACCTTTCGCGGTGGCCGACGGTGGCAAGAGCGCGAAGGGAGATTCGCTAGGCGAGCTTTCGGCCCTCTCGGTCAAGCCATGGCCGAGCGAGGGATGGGAACTGGCTGTGATCAATCAGGCAGGGCTAGCGATCGCAGCAGCTCGACTCGTCCGGCCAGGCCTGGCTTGATCGAGTTGCCGGTCAGTCGCCGTGCTCGCCGCGCCAGCGGGCGTAGCGGCCGGCTCGGTCGAGGGCGCGGATGCGGCGTTCGGTCGCGTCGCGGGCTTGCTGTGTGGCGACGATCAGGAGTTGGTCGTCGACTTGCAGTCGGGTGGTCGGTTCTGGGGTGAATCCTTCGCCTTCGCGGCTGACCAGGCTGACTGTCGCTCCGGGTGGGAGCCGGAGCTCGGTCAGGTAGATGCCGTGCAGGCGGGAGCCTTGCGGGATCTTGACCTGGAGCAGCTCCGCTCCCAGCTCGTCCAATGGGGCCGCGTCGACTTCCACGTGCTGGGAGCGGGCGCCCTTGGCCAGGCCGAGGGCTCGGGCGAAGAGCGGCAGCGTGCCGCCCTGGACCAGGGTCAGCACGATCACGAGCACGAACACCGCGTCGACCAGGTCTCGGGCGCCGGGCAGGTTCTCGCTGAGCGGGATCATCGCGAGGACGATCGGGACCGCGCCGCGTAGCCCTGCCCATGACAGGAAGATCTGTTCTCGCCAGGGGACGCGGAAGGGCAGCGCGGACAGGAACACCGACAGTGGTCGGGCGAGCAACAGCAGCACTGCCGCGGCGACAAGGCCGGGGACGACCGATTCGAGCAGACGGGACGGTGAGGCGAACAGGCCGAGTAAAACGAACAGGCCGATCTGGGACAACCAGCCCAGGCCTTCGGCGAACGACATGGTGTCGGCGCGGTGCGGAAGTTGGGAGTTGCCGAGCACCAAGCCGGCGACGTAGGTCGCGAGCAGTCCGGATGCATGCGCGAGCTGACCGGTCGAGAAGGCGACCACGCACACCGCGACCGTGGCCAATGGGTAGAGGCCGGTGGCGGGCAGGGCAACCCGGCGTAGGCCGACCGCACCCAGCCAACCGAGGCCGAGGCCGATCAACGCGCCGCCCACGAGCTCGTACACGGCAAGCAGTGGGAAGACCCAGTCGATCGTGGTGGCGGTCGACAGCACCACCACGGCGATGTAGGACGGGGCGTCGTTCAGGCCGGATTCGAGCTCGAGTGAGCCGACCAGTCGTTTGCTGACACCGAGCCCGCGCAGGACGCTGAAGACCGCTGCGGCGTCGGTCGGCGCGAGCACGGATCCCCAGAGGGCGGCCTGTTTCCAGTCGAGGCCGAGAATGAAATGCAAACCCGCTGCGGTCACACCGATACTGACTGCTACGGCCACAGTGGACAGTGCGATACCGATTCCAAGGGATGGTCGGACGTCTGCCCAGCGAGTTGTGAGCCCACCCTCGATCAGGATCAGCACCAGCGCCGCGAGGCCGAGTGCCTGCGTGAGCTGGGCGTCGTCGAAGCGGATGCCGAAGCCCGCCTCGCCGATCGCGACCCCGATGCCCAGGTACAGCAACAACGAAGGGAGGCCAAGCCGGACCGACACCCGGACCGCGAGCACGGCCACGAGCACCACGGCGGCCCCGATCCCCAGGGCGAGGGTCAGCCCGTTCACGCCAGCATTGTCTCATCTGTCCTAAGTGCTCTCAGCCAGCAGCTTGTTGAGCCGTTCGGCCGCATCCGTTGGTGCGGGCGACAGCTCGACGACCTTGTCGCGGCCACGGTCACCCGCCACAAGAGACACATCCGCCTTGCGCACACCGAAAGCCTTGGCCAGAACGGCACGAAGCTGTTCGTTCGCCTTCCCTTCCACAGCAGGTGCCGCAACCGCAACGATGAGAGCGTTCTCGCCCCAGCGGCCGCCGACCCGGTCCTTACGCGCGCCGGGCTTTACCCGGACAGCAAAGCGAAAATCCACCACCCGATTATCCGGGTTCGGTCGAGCATTGTGCCGATGCACGGAAAACCAAGCGGCCAAGGGGGATATGACGAAGGTGGACTACCCGGAAAAGTCGACAGTATGCCAAGTCACGATGTGCTGAGAGGTGGCGCAGGGCGGCCGCGATGCCGCAAACCAACGCGGCCCCGGCACTGGCTGTGCCGGGGCCGCAGTGGCTCCGCCGGACCGCATTGGTTCTACCGGGCCACGTCGGTTGCACCGGGCCCTGTTTGGTCCGGCCGAGCCGCATCGGTCCCGCCAGGCCGCGTCGGTTCTGCCAGACGCCTGGGTTGCACCAAGTCGCATCGGTTCCAACGGAGCCCGGTGGTTCCGCCGGCACCGTTGGTTGCACAGGTCGCGTTGGTTGGCGTTGGATCAGGAGAGGGCTACTTCGATGATCTTCTTCACTTGGGCCACGATGTCTGTTCGGTTCTGTTCGAAGATCGGGTCGGTTATCGCGGTTGTGTTGTCCGGGGCGAATTGCAGGACCGGTGTGTGTACGTGGCCGCCGGGGGTGGTCAGCTTCAGTGCGTCACGTAGAAGTGTTGTGCGGTAGGCGATTTCGTTGGAGAGGTAGCTTCCGCCTCCACCCGCTCGTGCGGTTGATCCTGGGGTGGGACCGGTTGGGGAGACCACCGGGGTGGTTGCGCCTGCCGGGATTTCCGTCACCGCCGTGTTGTCGAAGACTGGGAAACGTCCGGTTGTGGCCGCGACGATCTTTGCGTGCGGCAGCGTTGTCGACACGAATTCGGGTTGTGGCGTCACCGTCGGAATGCCTGTTGGAATGGGGATCGTCGTGGCGCGGGTCTCGTTGTCGTTGTCCAGGCCGGTGTGCCAGCGGCCGTTGTAGCGCTCGATGTCTACTCGGCCGACGCGGCCTTGGCTCACTGTCGTGAACATTGTGAGTTTGGGCATCTGCGCCAGGAAGGTGCGCTCGACCATCCCTGCTTCGAAGGGACTCCACAGTACCGGGAACATCGCGGTCTGCACGATCGCTGGGCCGGTCGGGGTTTTGATGATCACGCCGTCCAGGGCCAGGGCGGTGGCCCCCGATGGGTTACTGCGGCGGATGTCCCCGTCGAGTTGGAAGGGGTCGAAGCCGCTGACCATCACTCGCTTGAGGCCCGGCGGGAAGCTGACCGAGTCCTGCCCGCGTGAGCTGGTCTCCATCGCGTTGATCAGCCCGGTTCGGTCCGCGTCGGGCAGGGTGAAGCCGGGCTTCCATTGGCGCAATGCCTTGGTCAGCGCCAGTCGGGCCCAGTACAGCGGGCGGTCGTCGGCTCTGGTCAGGTCTCCGCCCGCGGGTCCGCGCCCTTGCACACGGTCCACGGCCGCGCGCCACAGGCCTGCGCCTTCGGCACGAATTAGCACGGTTGCGGCTTGTTTGGTGCGCACGGCGCACAACAGTCTTTCGAAGCGGGGGCCGAAGCGGTCGAAGCCGCTGCGGCGCAACACTTCTTGCGGCACCGCCAGATCCAGCCGGCGCTCCGACACCGTTACCGGCACCGCGTGGTCGACACAGTCCGTCGCCGTCGTCTGCGCGAATGCGAGTGGCGCCGTAGCCATCAGTGAACCGACGACAATTCCGCAGGTCAGAACCCTGCGCAGCACTGTCCTCACGAAGATCCTCCTCACGTCGCCCTCATGCAACCAGGGGTTGCCGTCCATCCACAGGCGACGAAAGTTCCGGATTGTAGCGAGCACTCGACCAATGCAGCCGCCAAGGACGACAGGGGACGCCTGCGACGACCGCGTCAGAAGCCACCCAGGAAACTTGCCGTCACGCTTACCGCCTGCGTTGACGTCTTGCCGCCCACCACAACCACCGCGAAGGCGACATCGCCGCGGAAACCGACAAACCAGCCGTTGGCGTTGTCGCCCTGGCTTTCTGTTTCCGCCGTGCCTGTTTTTCCGTAGACGCTGCCGAACTTGTTCAGTGCGGTCGCCGTTCCCGATGTCACCACGTCGCGCATCATTGTCCGGATTTGGTCCAGGACTGGGCCTTGGGGTGCTTTGTAGCCGGTCAGCACCTGAGTTTGGGCGTCCAGGCGCAGTTTCGGCGTCACCGTCTTCTTTCCCGCCACCGTTGCCGCGACCACTGCCATCCCCAGTGGCGTTGCGACGATCTTGCCTTGGCCGATGCTGTCTTCGGCGCGCTGCACCGCACCTTCGGCATTCTCGACTTTGCCCAGTTCCGTTTTGATTCCGGGGATGTCGAAGTCCGCGTTGAGGCCGAACTGGTCGGCCGCGGTACGCAGGCCGTCTGCCGGGAGTTTGCTGGCGAGCTCGCCGAATGTCGTGTTGCACGACTTCGCGAACGCAGTCCGTAACTTCGTGGTGCCCAGTTCGAAGTCCGCGTTCTTCAACGTGCGGCCGCCGATGTTCTTGGTGCCGGGGCATTCCACCGATGACTCCGGGTTGAGACCTTGCTGCAGCGCCGCGGCCGCCGAGATGATTTTGAAGGACGAACCCGGGGCGTAGAGGCTGCTGAGCGGGCTCAGGCCGCTTGCCGCTTCGTTCTGGGCCACCGCGAGGATTCCGCCGGTGGACGGCTTGATGGCCACGAGCATGGTGGGCTGGCTGGACTTCTCCACCGCGTTCTGCGCGGCGATCGCGATCTTGCCGTTCAGCGTGGACTTCACCGGCTCGTTCGTAGTCTGCTTCGGCTTCTCGCCGAACAGCGGCTCGCCCACCTCTTTGCCCGCGGAATCCACAATCGCGATGTACCGGCCACCGGTGGTGCCGCTCGAGCTCGCGCCGCCCATCACGACGTTCATCAGCCGTGGCGAGATCTTGGGATCGGTCGGCGTTGCCTTGGAGCCTTCCCACTTCGCGATCGTCGCGCCGGTTTCGTCGAGTACCGCGGCCTCGTTGGGCTGGCCGACGTCGCCGAGCACTGCCAGTGTCTGACCGGCTTGCAGCTTCGGGTGGATCACGGTCGGCGCCCACTTGACCAACCACTTGTCATTGGTCTTCGCCAGCTGCCACGACACGGCCCACTTACTCGCACCGGTGACCTGCAGCGTCGCCTCGACCGGCACGGTGACCGTCCCGTTGACGACCCGCGGGGTCGTGGATGTCTTGCGGGCAAAGGACAGCATGCCCACGTCAACGCCCTTGTACAGGGCCGTGATGGCTTCCTGCGCCGCCGCAGGGTTATCCGTCAGGGCGGCGGCCTCGGCGGCCTTGCCTGCCGCCAGGGCCGTCAAGAACGGGCTGAGCATCTGATCGATGGGCGGAGCGCTCTCGACCGCCGGCACTTTGGCGCCTGACGTCGTACCCGCGGTCTCACCGCCCGATGACGAAGGCCATAAGACAAAGACCCCGGCGACGATGATTGCCACCGCCACCAGGGCCCCGCCGATCAAGATCGCGCGTCTTTTGCCGTCGGTCACTACGTCCACCCCCTGCTTATGGGTCACCCCTGACCCAATGACAGCAGCATGCCAGAGGTGTCAACGTAGCGGCGTAGGAGCTATTTCTTGGTCACGCCAACCCGAACCGTTACGCCATCGCCAACCGTGCCGTCGACGGCATCCGAGCCAACTGGACCGTAGGACACCTCTTCGGCCAGTGTTTCCGAAGCGACGAACTTCTCATGGTGCTGAGCGGCCCGCAAGACATCGCCGGACACTTCAAGTACCAATGAAATCCGGTCGGCGACATCCAAACCGGACGAGCGACGCGCTTGCTGCACAACCCGGACCAGGTCGCGCACGAGCCCCTCGTCGTTCAGCTCCGGCGTCACGTCGGTGTCCAGCACGACCAGGCCCGAACCACCCGGCAGCGGAGCCGCCACGCCGTGGTCACCCGTGACCAGCCGACGCTCGTACTCCCCTTCCTGCAGCTCGATCCCGGCCGCCACAACCACTCCCGACGGGGAAGTCGACCACTCGCCCGCCTTCACCGCCTTGATCACCGTCTGAACGTCCTTGCCCAGTCGCGGCCCGGCCGCACGCGCGTTCACCACGAGCTCGAAGTGCCCGTGTGCGGCCACATCCGTGGTCAGCTCGACCTGCTTGACGTTGACCTCGTCCTTCAGCAGCTCGGTGAACGGATCGAGCACCGCGGCGTCCTCGGACGCGATCACCAGACGTGCCAACGGCAAACGCACGCGCAGCTTGTTGGCCTTGCGCAACGACAACGCCGCCGACGCGACCTGACGCACCCGGTCCATCCCGGCGACCAACGAGTCGTCGGCAGGCAGCAAATCCTCCGACGGCCAATCAGTCATGTGCACGGAACGCTCACCAGTCAACCCACGCCACACCGTCTCCGCGGTCAGCGGAAGCAGCGGCGCAGTCAGCCGGCTCACGACCTCCAGGACCGTGTGCAGCGTGTCGATCGCATCCTTGTCACCGGCCCAGAACCGGTCACGCGAGCGCCGCACGTACCAGTTGGTCAGCACCTCCAGGTACTCACGGACCGAAGCGCACGCACCGGAGATGTCGTACGTCTCCAACGCGACGCGCACCGAAGCGGCCAGATCATGAGTCTTGGCAAGGATGTAGCGGTCCAGCACATGCGTGCTGTCGACCCGCCAGGTCCCCTCCACGCCCTCAGCGTTGGCGTACAACGCAAGGAAGTAATACGAGTTCCACAGCGGCAACACGGCCTGCCGGACAGCATCCCGGATCCCGCGCTCGGTGACGATCAGGTTGCCACCACGCAAGATCGGCGACGCCATCAGGAACCAGCGCATCGCATCCGAGCCGTCGCGCTCGAACACCTCGTTGACGTCCGGGTAGTTCTTCAGCGACTTGGACATCTTCTGCCCGTCGTCGCCGAGCACGATCCCGTGCGCCACACAGGAACGGAACGACGGCCGGTCGAACAACGCCGTCGCCAGCACGTGCAGCGTGTAGAACCAGCCACGCGTCTGGCCGTTGTACTCGACGATGAAGTCGCCCGGGTAGTGGTGGTCGAACCAGTCGCGGTTCTTGAACGGGTAGTGCACCTGGGCGAACGGCATCGAGCCGGACTCGAACCAGCAGTCCAGCACCTCGGGTACCCGGCGCATCATCGACTTGCCGGTCGGGTCGTCCGGGTTCGGGCGGACCAGCTCGTCGATCGCCGGCCGGTGCAGATCCGTTGGCCGCACACCGAAATCACGCTCGAGCTCGTCCAGCGAACCGTAGACGTCCGTGCGCGGGTACTCGGGGTTGTCCGAGCGCCACACCGGGATCGGCGAACCCCAGTACCGGTTTCGCGAGATGCCCCAGTCGATCGCGTTGGCCAGCCACTTGCCGAACTGGCCGTCCCGGACGTGCCCGGGAACCCAGTTGATCTCCTGGTTCAGTTCGACCATCCGGTCACGGAACTGAGTCACCGCAACGAACCACGACGACACGGCCCGCTGGATCAGCGGGTTGTCGCAACGCCAGCAGTGCGGGTACGGGTGGTCGTAGGTCTCGTGCCGCAGCAGCAATCCCGCTTCCTTGAGGTCGCGGATGATCACCTTGTTGGCGTCGAACACGTGCATGCCAACGTAAGGCGCTACCTCGTCAGTGAACTCACCGTGCGGGTTGACCGGGCCGACGACCGTGATGCCTGCCTTGTCGGTGACGACCTTGTCCTCTTCACCGTAGGCCGGTGCGATGTGGACGATGCCCGTACCGTCGTCGGTGGTGACGTAGTCCGCGGCGAGGATCTGGTGCGCGTTCGGCTGCTGGCCGTAGAAGAAGTCGAACGGCGGCCGGTAACGACGGCCGACGAGCTCACTTCCCTTGTACCGGGCCACGATGCGCGAAGCAGCGTCCTCGCCCAGCTCTCGCGAGTAAGCGGAAACCCTTGCCTCGGCGAGCAAGTACTTGCGACCCTCGTGCTCGACGGTCACGTAGTCGACGTCCGGGTGCACGGCGGCGGCGAGGTTACTCGGCAGCGTCCACGGTGTGGTCGTCCAGACCAGCGCCTCTTCGCCGTTGTCCAGGCGCAGGCTGACGGTGACGGCCGGGTCCTGGCGGTCCTTGTAGACCTCGTCCATTTTGGTCTCGGTGTTGGACAGCGGCGTCTCGCAACGCCAGCAGTACCACATCACCTTGAAGCCCTCGTAGACCAAGCCCTTGTCCCACAAGGACTTGAACGCCCACATGACGCTTTCCATGTAGTCAAGGTCGAGCGTCTTGTAGTCGTTGTCGAAGTCGACCCAGCGGGCCTGGCGGGTGACGTAGTCGCGCCATTCCGAGGTGAAGCGCAGCACCGACTTGCGGCACGCGTCGTTGAACGCGGCGACCCCGTAGGCCTCGATGTCCGCCTTGGTCTTGAAGCCCAGCTCCTTCTCGGCGGTCACCTCGGCGGGCATGCCGTGGGTGTCCCAGCCGAACCGGCGCTCGACATGCTTGCCCTGCATCGTCTGGAAGCGCGGCACGACGTCCTTGACGTAGCCGGTCAGCAGGTGGCCGTAGTGCGGCAGGCCGTTGGCGAACGGCGGGCCGTCGTAGAACACGAACTCGTTGGAGCCGTTCTCCCCGGCGGGCCGTGCCTCGACCGACGCCTGGAACGTCCGGTCGATCTCCCAGTACTGGAGTACCTCGGCCTCAAGCTTGGGGAAGGACGGCTGGGCGGGCACAGTGGCCTCGCCGCCGTGGGTGGCCTTGGGGTACGGCATGTCCGGGTGCCTCTCGCGGTCGTCTGCCCAAACTTGGGGACGACACACCAGGCTTTCCTGGCGTACCGCGGTACCACCCCGATTGCCCTCGAAACAAAGAGAGCCTCTCGTTGACGGCTGTGACGGGCCTACCCGTCCGGTTCTACTGAGACCCGTGACGGGCCCGTTCTTCCGGAGGCTCCCCGGTGATGGCCGGATCGGTGCCTGTACTTCCTAGGGTACAAACTCCGGCAAACGGGTTACGACCGAGCCCTCTGCTGCGCGGCGAGGGTCGCGTCCGGGCTGCACAGCGCGCACGGCGTGAACCCGAGGTCGCGGGCTTCGGACACCGGCAGCGGCAGGATCGGCCGGTTGCCGAGCCAGGCGCAGGAGTCCAGGTGGTATCTGGGCCGCTCGTCGATCACGACCACTTCGGCGGACAGTTCACTGACCACCAACAGGTCGGTCGCGTCCGTGGCCTCCTCGGGCGGTTCGATGTTCGCGTCGAGCACCGGCTGCTGGACGGCCGTCACCGGTTCAGGCGGTGAGACCGGTCGCTGGTACGCGGTCGCCTGCTCGGGCGGTGCCACCGGACGGTGAGTCGCGGTGGCCGGATCGGCCGGCACGTCGTTGGCCGGCTGGAAGAACCCGGTCCCCGACTCCGGAGGCAGATCGGTGACCGGTTCCTGGACTGCGGTGACCGGCTCCGGCGGAGTGGTGCCGAACGGCGGCTCGCCGAAGACCGGCGGGTCGTACGCGGGCTCCCGGTCGACATGCGGCGGTGCAGGATCCTGCAACTGCTTCTCGAACGCCTCGAACGACTCGTCGAAGTCGCTGTCCGAGCGGTCCGTGCTGCTCGTGGACGACGCCACCGACGACACCGCCTGAGCCGGTGGTGGCGGCGGCGCAGGAGCCAGCATCGGCTCCTGGACAGGCGGCATCTCCTGGGCGGGTGCCTCGGGCATCCGGTCGGCCGCGGGAGCTCCCCGCGACCGACGACGCCTGTTCTGGACCCAGTCCAGCACCATCAGAGCGCCGGCCACCACGCTGATCAGCACGGAGATCCATGCCCACAGGGTGTTGGCCGTGGTCAGCGCCGCGATCAACAGACCGAGCGACGCCACCACAAGGACCAGGACCAGGTACAGCATCTTCTAGGTCAAACCCCGGCTCAGCCGGCCTCGGCCGCACGCGGCCCGAACGAGTACCCCTGCTGGCTGGCCGAGCGACTGCCCTCCGACGACGGTGCCGCCGGTGCGCGGTCCTCCAGCTCCCGCAAGGACGACTGCAGCAGGGTCTTCAGGCGCGTGCGGTACTCGCGCTCGAAGGTCCGCAGCGTGTCCAGCTTCTTCTCGAGGGTGAGCCGTTCCTGCTGGGCCGAGCCGATCAGCTCGGTGTGCTTGCGCTGGGCCTCGCGTTCCAGGGCCGTGGCCTTGTCGCGGGCTTCGCGGGTCAGCGTCTCGGCACGGGTGCGCGCGTCGTTCAGCATGGTCTCGGCCCGGGTACGGGACTCGTTGATCATGGTGTCGGACTTGGCACGTGCCTCGGACATCAGCTGCTCGGCCTTGGTACGAGCCTCGGCGAGCATGCCGTCGGACTCGGCCTTGGCCTCGCCGGTCAGCCGGTCGGCCATCTCCTGGGCAAGGCCCAGGACCTTGGCCGCCTGGACGTGGTGGTCCCCCCCACCAGCACCAGGGTTGGTCTGCTCCAGTGCGCTCGGTGGCGGCACAGGGGTCAGCCGCCGGGACGGCACAGGCTCGTCCACGACGCGGGTCGGAGGGCCGGAGGAGAGGTTGGTCCTGGCGTCGTCCAGATCCGCCCGCGCCGACTCGAGCTGCGCGTCCAGCTGCTCGACCTGCGCGCGCAGGTCGTTGTTCTCCTCGATCAGCCGGGCCAGTTCGCCCTCGACCAAGTCGAGGAAAGCGTCAACCTCGTCCTCGTTGTAGCCCCGCTTCCCAATAGGAGGCTTGCTGAACGCGACGTTATGCACGTCAGCGGGGGTCAACGACATCAGATCACCTCACGCACTCACGGCCTGCGGGCATCCCAGGTTCCCCGTCACCCGGGATACACCAGTCGCATCCCGATGAACACGACCAGCAGCAGCACCATAATCGATAAGTCCAGTCCTACGCCTCCGATCCGCACCATCGGTATCAACCGACGGAACAGACGCACCGGAGGGTCGGTCACTGTGTAGATGGTCTCCAGCGCGACCGCAACCCCGCCCGCTGGATGCCACTCCCGGGCGAACGCCCGGACGAGCTCCACAATGACACGAGCGGTGAGCAGTAGCCAGAACGCGAACAACACGTACCAAACGGCTAGGAGCACTGGTTCCACGCTACAACTCTGCCATTCATCAGCCCCTGCTGGCGAACCCGCCCTCAGCGAGTCTGCGCCGGTCCTCGGCGCTGACGTCGACATTCGGCGGTGAGATCAAGAACACTTTGTTGGTGACCTTGTCCATCGCGCCGCGCAGAGCGAAGGCAAGACCCGCCGCGAAGTCGACAAGACGCCGGGCGTCCGCGTCGTCCATCTCGGTCAGGTTCATGATCACCGGCGTGCCCTCGCGGTAGTGCTCGCCGATCGTCCGGGCCTCGATGTAGCTGGTCGGATGCAGTGTGATGATCCGCCCGAGCGGGGTGGCGGCCGGTGCGGACTCCGGCACCGGGCGCAGCCGCCCGGCCGGCTCGCGGTGCGGCTCCACCGCGAGAGCGCCGCGTGTCGGCGGCGTGTCCCCAGCCCATGCCGGCCGGCCCCTGCCCCGGTCGGCTTGCTGGTAGTCCTGGTCGTCGGCCTCCTCGCGGAAGCCGGAACGGCGCCGGCGAGAACCAGCACCGGCACGCTCCGAATACGCTGAGTAGTCGTCATCGACGTACTCCGACCGGTAACCGTCGGAGCGGTACGAGCCGTATCGCTCGTCCTCGCCCTCGTAGTCCTCGTCTTCCGCAGGGACCATCCCGAAGTAGGCCTTCAGCTTCTGCAAAGCACTCATGCCGTTGCCTTCCCTCCGCGACTCCCCGACATGCGGAAACAGCTACCCGATCCACTAATACCCAAAACCGTGGGGGACCAGGCCGTGAATCGCACTCACGGTGAGGTTAACGGCCGGTCCCCTAGCAGAGCGGTTCCGACACGCACGCAGGTGGACCCGTGTGCGATGGCGGACTCGAGATCGGAGCTCATCCCCGCCGACATCTCGGTCGCCCCGGGGTGATCGTTACGGGTTTGCTCGAACACCTTTGCCAGCAGGTCAAAGGCATGATCAGGCGGCCAGCCCAAAGGTGCGACGGCCATCAGCCCGCTGAGATTCAATTCACTCTTCCGGGCTACCCCGTCGGCCAGGGCGGCGACTTCGTCGATGGGACATCCGCCACGCTGCGCGTCACCGTCCAGCGAGACCTGGATGAGGACATCGAGTGGCGAGTTTCGGTCACCCGCTGTCAGCGCCGAGTCCACCGCCCGGGCGAGCGCGTCGGCCAGTCGCGGCGAGTCCACGGACTGCACGACACTCGCCCAGCGGGCCACCGAACGGGCCTTGTTGCGCTGGAGCCTGCCCACCATGTGCCACCGCACGTCGACGCCAGGCAGCAGTTCACCGACGGCCTGAACCTTCGGCCCGGCTTCTTGATCTTTGTTCTCGGCCAAGTGGACCAAGCCGAGTTCGGCCAGCAGGACGGCGTCCGAAGCCGGGAACCGTTTGGTCACCGGGAGCAACATCACGTCGCTGGGATCCCGGTTGACCTGCGCACATGCGGCAGCGATCCGATCTTGGACGGCCCGGACGCCCGCCGCGACTTGGTCACGTCGGTCGGTCATGCCGGATCGACCCAAGTCAGGGCGGCCAATCGCCCAGTGGTCCCTTCCCTGCGGTGACTGAACAGTGAACGGTCCTCCACGGTGCATCGCGGGTCGATTCCGATCTTGCTCACCCCGATCGCGGCGAGTTGCTCCCACAGTCCGGCACGAAGATCCAAACCGGACTTACCGGACCGGGTCCGGCAGGCGCTGCCCGGCAGGTGTTTGTCTACATCCGCTTGCATGTCCGGCGGAACTTCGTAGCACTGGCCGCACACGGACGGACCGAGCAGAACCTCGATCCGATTCATGCGCGCTCCCGCATCCTTCATCGCCTGCAGCGCTGCCAGCAAGACGCCGACACGAGCACCCACCCGGCCCGCGTGGACCGCGCCGACGACTCCGGCTTCGGGGTCGGCGAGCAACACCGGAACGCAGTCGGCCACGAGCACCGCGATGGCGATGCCCGGCTCAGTCGTCACGAGCGCGTCGGTCGCTTCGGCGGGTGTCGTACGTGGGCCGTCGACGACCGTGACGGTCCGGCCGTGCACCTGCTCCATCCAGACCACATGGTCCTCGGGCAGTTTCAGATCACGGGCGAGGCGCCGCCGGTTGGCCGAGACGGCCTCCGGATCGTCGCCGACGTGAGGGCCGAGGTTGAACGAGTCGTACGGCTTCGCTGACACGCCGCCAGCTCGTGTGGTGACCACCCGCCTGATGCGCAAATCCACTCCCCATAAAAGACTCGTGAGTGGTTTCGCCGGTTAGAACCGGCGAAACCACTCACGAGGATATTCAGCTCAGCGGCGCATGAAGGGTGGGACGTCCACCTCGTCGTCCGGGTCGTCGGTCACCGGGACCGCGCGACTGGGCAGGTGTCCGCGGCCCTCCAAGCCGGTCGCCCGCGGGCCGGGCAGGCTCGTCGGACGCTCGACCGGACGCGGCGACGCGTACTGCGTCGGTGCCGGCTGCGGCGAATGTTGGGGCGTGGCCGGCGGGGTGTACGTGGTCGTCGGCGGAGTCGGCGGCGGCTGGACCGGCGGTGCCGGTTGTGGCTTCGGTTCCGGCGTTGGCTGCGGTGCCGGCCGCGCGACCTGACCGGCCTCGGCCGTGGCCGTCGGCGGGTTGGCAGGCGTACGCGAGGCGACCACTTGCGGGTCCAGCTTCTTGTGGGTGGGTGTGCCACCGTCGAAGCCGGCCGCGATCACCGTCACCCGGACCTCGTCGCCGAGTGAGTCGTCGATCACCGTTCCGAAGATGATGTTGGCTTCCGGGTGTGCCGACTCCTGTACGAGCGACGCGGCCTCGTTGATCTCGAACAGGCCGAGATCCGAGCCACCCGCGATCGCCAGCAGCACGCCGTGTGCGCCGTCCATCGAGGCTTCCAGCAGCGGCGAGTTGATCGCCTTCTGCGCCGCCTGGATCGCCCGGCCCTCACCACGGGCCGAGCCGATGCCCATCAACGCCGAGCCCGCGCCGGACATGACGCTCTTGACGTCGGCGAAGTCCAGGTTGATCAGACCGGGCGTGGTGATCAGGTCGGTGATGCCCTGGACACCGGACAGCAGCACCTCGTCGGCCGAGCGGAACGCGTCCATCAGGCTCACGCCGACGTCGCCGAGCTGCAGCAGCCGGTCGTTCGGGATCACGATCAGGGTGTCGCACTCGTTGCGCAGCTCGGTGATGCCCTCTTCGGCCTGCCGCGCGCGGCGCTTGCCCTCGAAGGAGAACGGCCGCGTGACGACACCGATCGTCAGCGCACCGAGCTTGCGCGCGACCGACGCGACGACAGGCGCGCCACCGGTTCCGGTACCACCGCCTTCGCCCGCGGTCACGAACACCATGTCCGCGCCCTTGAGGACTTCTTCGATCTCCTCGCGGTGGTCCTCGGCGGCCTTGTGGCCGACCTCAGGATTGGCACCGGCACCGAGGCCACGGGTCAGTTCGCGGCCGATGTCGAGCTTGACGTCGGCGTCCGACATCAACAGGGCCTGCGCGTCGGTGTTCACCGCGATGAACTCGACGCCCTTCAGGCCGACCTCGATCATCCGGTTGACCGCGTTGACCCCGCCGCCGCCGATACCGACGACCTTGATCACCGCCAAGTAGTTGTGCGGGGGCGTCATCGGTTCCGCCTTCCTCCAGTCATAGGTTCACACGTGGTTCACGCCGTCTGCGTCCGGCGGCCACGCAAACCCTCAACCTCAACCAGAGATTCAGAGTCATGTCAACCCCGTACGTCCTCAACCGTGGACGGTAAAGACGGATCGTGCTCGGGTCCAGCAGCCACGCCGTGTGTGACGCATGCGATCACCCGGCAGCACCAAAAATACCGGGATTTCCGGGCTTGAGCGTGTCGCCGGTTCTCACAGTTCAAGAAATGGTCGGTAAATCCGGAGCAGCTACGTCGTACACCTTGCCGGGCCGTTGCAGCAATGCCGCGAGCACCATCGCCTTGCGTTCGGAATCCGCCGCGTTGCCCCACTTCACCAACTGGCCTGTGGTGAGCCGCAGCTGCACGTCGCCCGGGGTCTTGGCGGCCAGGGTGACCACCCGTTCCTTGAGCTGTGGCGGAATCCTGCCGAGTACGTCGACGACCGCGCGGGTCGCCGGGTCACCGGTGCCCAGCGTGGCGACCTCGATCGCCGGAAGACCTGCCGGCGCTTGAGGGATGACGGCATAGTCGGCTCCGGTCGCGTCGACCATGTGCGCGCCGTCGGGCAGCTTGGCGTACGCCACCGGGGTCCGTTCGGTGATGACGATCTCCACGGTACTCGGCCACGACCGCTCGACACTGACCTTCGCGACGCGCGGCAGTGTGGCGACCCGTTTGGCGATCTCGTCGGTGTCCAACCGGACCAAGGGTTTGCCCATCTCCACAGCGGCGACGGTGCGCACTTCGTCCGGCGTCAGGCCTTCCGTGCCCTGGACGTCGACCGACCGCGCGCCGAGCACCGGCGTGAACAAGATCACGTAGAGCACGCCGACGATACCGAGGAACACCAGAACGACCATCCAGCGGCGCATCAACGCCCTGCGGCGGGTCGGCCGCAGCAGTTCCCGCTTCTCCCTGCGCTCGCGAGCCGCCGCGCCCGCACTGCTGGCGGGGCGGCGGCTCTCGGGACGCGTGGGGGTCGTCATTGCCGGTCCAGTGCGGCAATCAGTTCCGGACCGAGCGAGGTGACGTCACCGGCACCCATGGTCAGCACCAGGTCCCCGTCCTTGGCCAAGGACGCGACCAGTCCCGGCACCTTGTCGAACGCGGGCTCGTAGTGCACCTGGTCTTTGGGCAGCGGAACGGCGTCGGCGATCAGCGCGCCGCTGACGCCCGGCTCCGGGGCCTCCCGCGCGCCGAACACGTCCAGCACCACCACTTCGTCGGCCAACGCGAGCGCCTCGCCGAACTCCTTGGCGAACATCCGGGTCCGCGAGTAGAGGTGCGGCTGGAACACGACAAGCACCCGTCCGTCCGAGGCCGCCGGGCGCACGGCTCGCAGCTGTGCGGCGACTTCGGTCGGGTGGTGGGCGTAGTCGTCGTAGACGCGGACACCGCGGGAACGGCCCTTGAACTCGAACCGCCTGCGCACGCCGCCGAACGCGGCAATGCCTCCCAGCAGACCCTCGAGCTGTGCGCCGAGTTCGAGCCCGGCCAGCAAGGCAGCCAGCCCGTTGAGCGCCATGTGCTCACCCGGGACCGCGACGCCGACCTCTATCTCCTTGCCCTCCAAGGAGATCACCGCGCGACCCGCGCCGTCGACCGGGTCGTACGAGAGCAACTTGGCCGAGTCGTCGCCGTCCGCGTTGCGGCCGTAACGCCGTACGCGCAGGCCACGTGCTTCGGCCCGCTCCGCGAGCGCGACCGCGCCCGGGTCGTCCGCGCACACGATGAGCACGCCGTCCGGGTTCAGCCGGTCCACAAAGGACTCGAAGACGGCCGCGTACGCCTCGGGAGTGCCGTGGTGGTCAAGGTGATCGGCCTCGACGTTGGTCACGACCGCGACCGACGGCGTGAACACCAGGAACGAGCCGTCGCTCTCGTCCGCCTCGGCGACGAAGATCCCGCCGGAGCCCTGGTGCGCGTTCGCGCCGGACTCGTTGAGGTCGCCGCCGATCGCGAACGACGGGTCGAGCCTGCAGTGTTGCAATGCGACAGTCAGCATCGACGTGGTCGACGTTTTGCCGTGCGTACCGGCGATGCACGCGACCCGATGGCCGACCATCAAGCCTGCCAACGCCTCCGAGCGGTGCAGCACGGTGATGCCACGCCGCCGCGCCTCGACCAGCTCGGGATTGTCCTCTTTGATCGCCGTGGAGACGACGACCGCGGTTGGCCCGTCCGGCAACAGGTCGAGGTTCTCGGCGGCCTGGCCGACCGCGATCTTCGCGCCCTGTGCGCGCAGTGCCAGGAAAGTCCGCGAGTCCTTGGCGTCCGAACCGGACACTTGCAGGCCACGGGCGAGCAGGATCCGCGCGATACCGCTCATCCCGGCGCCACCGACGCCGACCAGATGCGCCCGCTCCAGCACGGCGGGGGTGGTGAAGGTGCTCACTTGCGCACCACGTCCAGCACCATCTTGGCCAGCACGTCCGCAGCCGAACCGTGCCCGGTGCTCTGCGCGGCCGACCCCATCGCGGAGAGCCTGCGGGGGTTGGTCAGCAACGGCAGCAGGACCTCCCTGAGCTTGTCCGGGCTCAGTTCGTTGTCCGGGATCATGATCGCGCCACCCGCGGTCACCTGGGGACGGCAGTTGAACGCCTGCTCGCCGTTGCCGATGGGCAGCGGGACATACACAGCGGGCAGTCCGACAGCCGAAACCTCGGCGACGGTCATCGCGCCGGAACGGCACAACACCGCGTCGGCCGCGGCGTACGCAAGGTCCATGCGCTCCAGGTACGGCACAGGCACGTACGGCGGTGCGCCTGGGATCTGCTGGACCGCCAACGTGTTCTTCGCGCCGTGCGCGTGCAGCACGCCGATTCCGGCCCTGGCGAATTCGCTCGCCAGCGGAGCCACCGCGTTGTTGATCGACACCGCGCCCTGCGAACCGCCGAACACCAGCAGCGTCGGCGCGTGCGGGTGCAGCCGGAAGAACCGGCGCGCCTCGTCACGCAACGCCTGCCTGTCCAAATCCGTGATCGACTGCCGCAACGGGATCCCGATCACCTCGGCGTTCGGCAGACCCGAGTCCGGCACGGCAGCGGCGACCCGTGCCGCGTACCGAGCGCCGACCTTGTTCGCCATTCCGGTGCGGGCGTTCGCCTCGTGCACCACGATCGGCAGACGGCCACGCGCGGCCAAGTAGGCGGGCAACGCCACGTACCCGCCGAAGCCGACGACGACGTCCGCGCCGACCCGGTCGAGCACCGCACGGGTCTGCTTGATCGCCCGGCGCACGTTCAGCGGCAGCTTCAGCAGGTCCATCGTGGGCTTACGCGGCATCGGCACCGGCGGGATCATCTCCAGCTGGTAGCCGCGCGCCGGCACGATCTTGCCCTCGAGGCCGCGGGGCGTGCCCAGCGCGACCACCCGGGCGTCTGGCCGGGCACGCCGCACCGCGTCAGCCAACGCGAGTGCCGGTTCGATGTGCCCGGCCGTGCCCCCACCGGCCACCACGACACACGGTCCCTGGTTAATGACGTCCTCCTTCGTCCGCACGGGGATGGCCGGCGCGGCCGCGTGCGGAACGCCTGTGTTCTCGACGGTGTTCCGGAACCGGAACGCTACGACGAGTCCTGCGGCGCTCGTGCAGCTGGCGCTCCGACGTGCCTGCCCGCCGGGAAGCCGGTTCGCGGCGTCCGGTCGCTCGTGGCGGCGTGGACGGTCGCGACGGCTTGCGCTTCTGCGGCGGGTTGTACACGTCGGGGGCGGGCAGCTTCATGAGCCGGCCGAACCGACCTGGTCCCTGCGAGCGTAGTGCGGCCACGGATTCGGGTTCATGGCGAGCACAGTTAGCGAGGATCCCGAACACGAACATGGTCACCACGATCGAGCTGCCACCGGCGGAAATCATCGGCAGCGTGATCCCGGTGACGGGCAGCAGGCCCACCACGTAGGCGATGTTGATCGCGGCCTGGCCGACCAGCCACACCGTCAGGGTGGCGGCCACCATCCGGATCCACGGGTCGATGTTGCGGGCGGCGATCCGCAGGCCGACCACGGCGAGCATGGCGAACAGCCCGAGCACCAACGCGCAGCCGAGGAACCCCAGCTCCTCGCCGATCAGCGCGAAGATGAAGTCGTTATGCACGTTGGGCAAGTACTCCCATTTCGACTGGCCCTGCCCGAGGCCCTTGCCGAACAGCCCGCCGTCGGCGAGCGCGAACTTGGCCTGCAGCGCCTGCAGTCCCTTGCCTGTCGGGTCGGCTTCCGGGTTGAGGAACGTCAGCACGCGGTCGAGCCGGTACGCCTCGTTGAGCGACAGCACCACGACACCGGCGACACCGCCGATCGCGGCGGCGCCGAACAGGCGCATCGGGGCACCGGCGAACCACAGCAGCGCGAACAGCACGACGATCAACGTGACCGTGCCGCCGAGGTCGGGCTGCATCATGACCAGCGCGAACATCAGCAACGCCACGGGCACGAGCGGCACGAGCAGATGCCGGTACTGGTGCAGCAACGCCTTCTTCTGCACCAGCACGTGCGCGCCCCACAGCACCAGCGCGAGCTTGGCGACCTCGATCGGCTGGAACGAGACCGGGCCGACGACGAACCAGCTGGTCGTGCCGTTGATCGTCTTGCCGACGAGCAGAACGAGCACCAGCAGGCCGAAGCACGCGGCCAAGGCGGGCGCGGCGAACTGCCGCATCAGCCGCAGCGGCATCCGGACCGCGATCCAGAACGCGATCGCGCCGATCACCACGAACAGCAGCTGCTTTTTGAAGACCGTGTAGACCGATGACGAGCCGGAGTCCAGCGAGACCACGGAGCTCGCGGACAACACCATCACCAGGCCGAGCACGGTCAGCAGACCGAACACCGCGAGCACCAGGTGGAAGCTGGCCAGCGGGCGGCCGAGCCATGCCGTCAGCAGGGTGAACAGGCTGGTGCGCTTGCGCCGTTCCGCCCTGGCGCGCTTACGGTCCTCCGGTGTGAGGGTGGCTGTCATGACAATGCCTCCCTGTCACGCCGATGCCTGGACTGCTTTCGTGAACACCTCGCCGCGGTGCACGTAGCCCTCGAACATGTCGAACGACTTCGCGGCGGGAGCCAGCAGTACGACGTCACCAGGGCGTGCCAGGGCGCGGGCCGCGCGTACCGCTGCAGTCATGGCCCCATGGTCTCGTGAATCCAACCGCGTGACGGGGACCTCGGGCGCGTGTCGCTCGATGGCTTGTGCGAAAACCTCCTGATCAACGCCCATGAGGACGACTCCCCGCAGGTGGCCGGCCACGCTCGCGACAAGATCGTCGACCTCGGCGCCGTGCAGTTCGCCGCCGGCGATCCACACGACGTGCTCGTAGGCGGTCAGTGACCCCTCGGCGGCATGGGTGTTGGTGGCCTTGGAGTCGTTGATGTACGGAATTCCGTCGATCTCTCCGACCAGTTGGACCCGATGCGGCTGGGGTTGGTACGTACGCAGGCCTTCGCGGACCGCTTCGGGGCTGACGCCGTACGCCCTGGCCAGTGCGGCCGCGGCGAGGGCGTTGCTGACGTTGTGCAGGCCTGGCGGCCGGACTTCGTCGACGGGGCACAACCGGGTGCCGTCGTCCACGAGCCACCCGTCAGTCACACCGAACCTGTTGGGGCCCGGCTCCCCGACGGTGAAACCTGTGCCGCTGGAACGATTCCCTTGGCTAGCCAACTGGACCGACCATTCGTCGTCCGCGTTGTAGATGCGGGTTTTCGCGCCCTGGTAGATCTTGGCCTTGGCGGCCCCGTACTCCTCCATCGAGCCGTGCCACTCGATGTGGTCCTCAGCCAGGTTGAGCACGACGGCCGCGGCCACCTCGAGGGACCGCACCCAGTGCAGCTGGTAGCTGGACAGCTCGATGGCCAGCACCTCGTAGCCCGCCCTGACCGCGTCGATCACCGGCAGACCGATGTTCCCGCAGGCCACGGCCTTCACTCCGGCGGCGAGCAGCACTGACTCCAGCATGCCGACGGTGGTGGTCTTGCCGTCCGTCCCGGTCACCGCGAGCCACGTCTGCCCCTCGGACAACCGCCACGCCAGTTCCACCTCGCCGATGACCTCGATGCCCGCCTGCGCCGCGGCCACGAGCAGCGGGCTGGTCGGCTTCCAGCCGGGGCTGGTCACCACCAGGTCCGTGCCTTCAGGCGGGGCCGTCAGCCCTGGCCGGGCGAGATCGCCGAACTCCCGCAGGGCCTCGGGCTTGCCGTCGGTGATGGTGACGTTGACGCCGAGTTCGGCCAACGCGGCCACCACCGACCGACCGGTCACCCCCGCGCCGACGACCAGGACGTTGCGCCCGACGAGATCAGCCCGCGCCACTTGCCGCCAGCCATTCGCTGTAGAACAGGCCGAGCCCGAACATCGCGCACACGCCGCCGAGCAGCCAGAACCTGATGATCACGGTGGTCTCCGCCCACCCGGCCAGCTCGAAGTGGTGGTGGAACGGCGCCATCCGGAAGACGCGTTTCTTGGTCAGCTGGAAAACCCCGATCTGCACGATCACCGACATCATCTCCACCACGAAGATGCCACCGATCACGATCATCAGCAGCTCGGTGCGCGTCATCATGGACAGGCCCGCGACCAGGCCACCGAGCGCCAGCGAGCCGGTGTCACCCATGAAGATCTTGGCCGGTGCGGCGTTCCACCACAGGAAGCCGATGCACGCGCCCATCGCCGAGGCGGCCACGATCGCGAGGTCGAGCGGGTCACGCGTGTCGTAGCAGGCCGGGCCCAGCACCGCGGAGCAGTCGTTACGCAGCTGCCAGAAGCAGATGACCACGTACGTGCCGAACACCATGGCCGCCGACCCACCGGCCAGACCGTCGAGGCCGTCGGTGAAGTTCACCGCGTTCGACCAGGCGCCGATGATGCCGTAGCAGAACACCACGAAACCGACCGTGCCGAACGAGATGAACGAGATGTCCCTGATGAAGGACAGGTTCGGCGACGCAGGCGACAGGCCGTTCTCGTCGACGAACTGCAGCGCGAGGATGGCGAACGTGACACCGACGACCAGCTGGCCGACCAGCTTGGCCGTCTTGTTCAGGCCCAGGTTGCGCTGCTTGCGGATCTTGATGAAGTCGTCGAGGAAGCCGACCAGGCCAAGCCCGGTGGTCAGCATCATCACCAGCCAGCCGGACGCGGTCGGCGACTCGTCCCGGCCCATCAGCATGTTCACGCCGTAGGAGCCGAGGTAGCCGACCCACATGGCGACCATGATCGCCACGCCGCCCATGGTCGGGGTGCCGCGCTTGGACTTGTGGCCCTGCGGGCCTTCCTCGCGGATCTCCTGCCCGAAGCCCTGCCTGGAGAACAGCTTGATCAGGTAGGGCGTGAACAGGATGGAGATCACCAGCGCGATCGCGCCGGCGATACCGATGCCGATCACTTACTGTCCTCCAAAGACACAGACTCCAGAAGGGCATCAGCCGACCAGCGGCGGGTCACTTCGCCATCCTCCAAGGACACAGTCTCCAGAAGGGCTTCGGCCGACCAGCGGCGGGTCACTCGGAATCCTCCAGCAGCGCGTCCGCCACCCGCCACAGCGCGGCGGACTTCGAGGCCTTGACGAGTACCACGTCACCAGGTCGTAGTTCGGTCCGAAGCAGCGCCACGGCCGCGTCGACGTCCGGCACCAGCACGGACTCCTCTCCCCATGAGCCTTCGAGATGGGCGCCTTGGTGCATGGCGCGCGCGTCGTCCCCCACCACCACAAGCCGGTTGATGTCCAGCCGGACCGCGAGCCTGCCGATCTCGTCGTGCGCGGTGACGTGCTCGGCACCGAGGTCGGCCATTGTCCCCAGCACCGCCCAGGTGCGGCGGTTTCCCTGCCGGGCGATCTCGACGACGCTCTTCAGCGCGGCCCGGACCGACTCAGGGTTGGCGTTGTAGGAGTCGTTCACGAACGTCACGCCGTCCGACCGGGTGGTGACCTCCATCCGGCGCGCGGACATGCGCTTGGCCTGCGAGAGCCGCGCGGCCACCTCGTCGACCGTCGCACCGAGTTCCAGCGCGACGGCCGCGGCGGCCAGGGCGTTGCCCACGTGGTGCGCGCCGTGCAGCGTCAGCTTGACGTCGGCGTCGCCCTGCGGCGTCACGAGCCGGAAGCTCGCCCGCGCCTCCGCGTCCAAGACGACGTTCTCGGCCCGGACCTGCGCGTCGGCACTCTCGCCGACCAGCACGACGCGGGCCTTCGTCCGCGAGGCCATGGCCCGCACCAGCGGGTCGTCCGCGTTGAGCACGGCGACGCCGTCCTGCGGCAGCGCCTCGGCGAGTTCGCCCTTGGCCTTGGCGATCTCGTCCTTGGAGGCGTAGTTGCCGATGTGCGCGGTGCCGACGTTGATCACTACGCCGATCTTCGGCGGCGCCACCTCGGTCAGGTCACGGATGTGGCCCATGCCGCGAGCGGAAAGTTCGAGCACCAGGTACTTGGTCTGCTCGTCGGCACGCAACACGGTCCACGGGTGGCCGAGTTCGCTGTTGAACGAGCCCGGCGGAGCCACCGTCGGCCCCATCGGCTCGACGAGTTGCGCGATCAGGTCCTTGGTCGAGGTCTTGCCGGACGAACCGGTCACACCGACGATCGTCAGGCCAGGCAGGCGGTCCACGACGTAGCGGGCGATGGCCGCCAAACCGGCCAGGACCGCGGCACCCGAGCCGTCCTTGTCGCCGATCAGCGCGAACGAGCCGTGGTTCGCCTCGGTCACCGGCGGGACGATCACCGCGGGCGCGTCGATCTCACGGGCCGCGAGCGTCAGCCGCGCCCCGGAGGACTTGGCGAAGTCGTGTCCGTCGACCTTCACCCCCGGCAGTGCCACGAACAGGTCCCCCGGCGAGACCTCGCGGGAGTCGAACTCGACCGAACCGGTCACGACCACATCGGGGTCGACGTTGTGCAGTCTGCCGCCGACTGCCTCGGCGATCTGTCCAGCGGTCAACGGGATCACAGAATCACCTCACGGATCGCGGCCGAGAGCTCGTCCCGGTCGGAGAACGGATGCACGATGCCGGCGATCTCCTGGCCGGTCTCATGCCCCTTGCCCGCGATCACGACCGCGTCGCCGGGCTGGGCGTCGGCGACCGCGGCGATGATCGCCGCCCGCCGGTCACCGATCTCGCGCACGTCACCACGGCCATCGGCGGCCATGGCTCCGGCGATCATCGCTTTGCGGATCTCGGCCGGATCCTCGCTGCGCGGGTTGTCGTCCGTCACGATCAACACCTCGCTGCGGACCGCGGCCTCGCGGCCCATCAACGGGCGCTTCGCCGCGTCACGGTCACCACCACAACCGAGGACCGTGATCACACGGCCCGTGGTCCGCGCGCGGATCGCGTCCAACGCGAGCGCGACGGCCTCCGGCTTGTGCGAGTAGTCGACCACGGCCGTGAACTGCTGGCCCAGCGCGACACGTTCCATCCGGCCGGGTACCTGAACCTCGTTCAGTCCCGCGGCGATCGCGTCCGGCTCGACGCCGGCGACGGTCAGGCACGCGGCGGCCAGCAACGCGTTGGCGACGTTGAACGTGCCCGGCATCGGCAACGTCACCGGGAACTGGATTCCCGGGCCGCGCACGGTGAACGTCTGCTCACCGTCGATCGAGGACGTGATGCCGTCGGCCGTCCAGTCGGCGCCGTGCAGGGTGGACACGGTGATGGTGTCCGGCTTGACCAGGCGGGCGCCCCACTCGCCGTCGGTGTTGACCACTTCCTTGGTCGACCGGCCGTCGAACAGCAACGCCTTGGCCTGGAAGTAGTCCTCCATGTCCCGGTGGAAGTCCAAGTGGTCCTGCGAGAGGTTGGTGAACGCGCCGAGGAAGAACCGCGTTCCGCCGACCCGGCCCAGCGACAGGGCGTGGCTGGAGACCTCCATCGGCACGTGCGTGACGCCCTTTTCGACCATCACCGCGAACAGCGCCTGCAGGTCGGGCGCCTCGGGCGTGGTGAACGCACTGGCCAGGCGCTCACCGGCGATCCGCGTCTCCACCGTGCCGACGAGGCCGGTGGTGTGCCCGGCGGCCCGCAGGCCCGCTTCGAGCATGTAAGTAGTAGTGGTCTTGCCTGACGTACCCGTCACGCCGAGCACCGACAGGCGCAGCGACGGCTCGCCGTAGATCCACGCGGCGATCGACCCGAGCACGCCACGCGGGTCCTTATGGACAAGGACTGGAACGCCGACGTCCGCCAGCTGGCTCGCGCCCGTGCGGTCGGTGAGGATCGCCACGGCACCAGCGGCCACCGCGTCACGAGCGAACTGCGCTCCGTGCACGCGGGCGCCCGGCAGCGCGGCGAACAGGTCACCGGGCTGGGCGTGCTGGGCACGCAAGGTGGCGCCAGTGATCATCCCGTCCAGATCGCCGTGGGCGGGGTGCGCGTCCGCACGGGCCACCAGGGTGGTCAATGGGACGGGTTCTGTTTTGGCAGGGCGGGGCGGCGCGTTCACAGCCTTGCCCTCGAGCTTCGCGGGCACGCGCGAGAGGCTACCTTCGCCCGTTCGGCCGTCACCCGGCGGTGCTCGATCTTGCCCCGGGCGAAGGCGTGGTAGGCGGGCGACGGGTTCATTTCGCATCGGGAGAATCCGCCGTGGGAGCGGGACTGGTCGAGGGCTCGCGGCTCGACGTGGTGCCGGGCTGTCTCGGGCCTGGCAATCCGTCCTAGTTCAGCGTCAGCGGCACGACCGGCGCCTGGTCCGGCGACAGCGGCAGGTTGAAGCGCTGCGCCAGGTAGGACGCGATGTCGTGGAACAGCGGCGCGGCCGTCTTGCCGAACTCGGCGCCGAAGTAGTCCGGCCGGTCGATCATGATGCCGACCACGAACCTCGGGTTGTCCGCGGGCAGGATGCCCGCGAACGTGATCGAGTGCAGTGTCGTGCTGTATTTGCCGGTCGCCGGGTCGATCTGCTGGCCTGTGCCGGTCTTGCCGGAGATCTGATAACCGGTGAGGGCCGCCTGCGGGCCGGTGCCGCTCTGGTTGTTGGGCGCCTTCTGCACGACCGCACGGAACATGTTGCGGACTGTGGTCGCGGTCTGCTCACTGACCACGCGGACACCTTCGGGACGCGGTTCCTCGTGCCGGACGCCGTCACGGTCGATTGTGGACTTGATGATCCGTGGCGAGACGCGTATCCCGTTGTTGGCGATGGTCTGGTACATCCCGGCCATCTGCAGCACGGTCATCGAAAGGCCCTGGCCGATCGGCAGGTTGCCGAACGTGGAGCCGGACCACTGCTTGCGCTCCGGCACCGAACCGGCGCTCTCACCGGGCAGGCCGACGCCGGTCTTCTGGCCGAGGCCGAACCGCTTCAGCATGTCGGCGTAGCGGTCCTGGCCGACCTGCTCGGCCAGCATCAGCGTGCCCACGTTGGACGACTTGGCGAAGATGCCCGCGGTGGTCATCGTCAGCGGGCCGTGCGGCCACGCGTCCTCGATGGTCCGGTCGGCGACCTTGTGCGAGCCGAGGACCCGGTGGGTGTCCTCGGGTTTGGTGATGCCGTCCTCGATCGCCGCGGCCGCGGTCACGATCTTGTTCACCGAACCCGGCTCGTACGGCGTCGTCACCGCTGGGTTGCCGGTGGCCTGCGGGTTGCTGTAACCGTTGGGGCCCTTGGGGGCTGCCGGGTCGAAGCTCCTGTCGTTGGCCAGCGCGTACACCTCGCCGGTGTGCGCGTCCATCACGACAGCGGACCCGCCTTTCGCGCGGTTCTGTGCGACGTACGCGGAAAGCTTCTGCTGGACGTCGTACTGCACGTCGGCATCGATCGTCAGCTCGATGTCCGAGCCGTCCTTCGCTTGCCGCACATTGCGTTCCGTGCCCGGAATGACCACGCCGTCGGTGCCTTCCGCGGTGTCCACGGTCTGCTTGCCCGGTTCACCGGCGAGTTCCGAGTCGCGGTCGTTCTCCATCCCGAACAGGCCGTGCACGTTGTGCTTGCTGCGGTCCTTGTCGTCGCTGCGCCAGTTCGCGTAGCCGAGGATGTTGGACGCCAGCGTGCCGCCCGGGTACTCCCGGCGGGACTGCACCTCGGAGATGATCTCCTTGTACTTCTTGCGGATCTCGCGTTCCTGCGCGGGCAGCACGTCACGGGCCAGCGTGCTGTAGCCGTCCGACCGCATCTTGGTCAGCAGGTCGTTCTCGTCGACCTTGTCGCCGAGCACGGACTTGATCTTGGCCGCGATCTCCTTGATCCGGGTCTCGTAGTCGATCTTGTTCTTCTCGTAGTCCTTGCGCACCACCGTCGGCGCCCAGAACAACGCGCGGGTCTCCACGCTGAACGCGAGCTTCACCCCGTTGCGGTCGATGATGTCGCCCCGCTTGGCCGGGATGGTGTTGGTGACCGAGCGCTGGCGGTCCGCGCGGACCGCCAGCGCCTCGGCCTCGATTCCCTGGACCTGGATCAGCCGCACGCCGGCCGCGATCAACGCGGCGATCAGCACGAACCGCACGGTGACGATCCGCAGCCGGGGATTGGCCGCGATCCGTTTGCGCCGCAGCATCGGCCCCCGCTTCGGCTGGGGCTTGCGGGCAGGCGGGCGCGCGGGTTTGCCGACCGGCCGGTGGTGCACGGTCTGCCGGACCGGCGGCTTGGGCTTCGGAACCGACTTGCTGTACCCGGATTTGCCCTGCGGCGGCTTACGCTTCGGGCCGCCCTGCTGCTGCTTGCGCAGCGACGGCGGAACCCACTCGTCTCTTTCCATCAGCCGGTACCGCCAGGAGTGGCCGGGGGCGCGGGCGGCGGTGGCGGGGTCACCGGCTTCGGATCACCCATCACGGTCACCTTGCCGTCCGGTCCGACGACCAGCCGGGACGGGTCGCCCGCCGGGATCATGCCCAGCTTGCGCGCCATGTCCGCGAGCGTGGACGCGGACTCGAGGCTGGTCACGTCCTGCTGCAGCATCTCGACCCGCTCGGCCAGCTCGGTCGCCGCCTTCTTGGCCTGGTCCAGCCGGTACGAATCGGCGATGGCCTGCGTGGACAGCCACAGCGTGGTGATCACACCCACGACGAGCAGACCCATCACGAGCATCACGAACGAAGCCCGGGACGCGGTACCGCGTTCGTGCTTCTGCCGCTGCGGACGTGGCCGCCGCTGAACCGGCTCACCACCCGTACGGCCTTCGCGCTGGGCGCGGCGTGCGTACGCCTTCTCCGCCGCGGCGGTGCGCGGGCGTCTTTGAGTCCGTGACGGCGCTTCGGTCGTCTCCGGCGCTGCCGTGGTCGCTTCCGCTTCGGCCTTACGACGTGACTGCGACGAGCGGCCGCGCGAGGATGACCCGCCTACCCTTGCCGGTGCGGTCATGACGCCTCCCTGATCCGTTCCGCCGCCCGCAGCCGTACTGGCGCCGCGCGTGGGTTGTGTTCGGTCTCCAGTTCGTCCGCCTGCTCGGCTCCCCTGGTGAGCAGGCGGATCTGCGGGCCGTGGCCCGGCAGTTCCACCGGCAGCCCTTCCGGTGTGGTCGATGTGGCCAGCTCCGCGAACGCCCGCTTGACCAGCCGGTCCTCCAGCGACTGGTAGGACTCCACGACGATCCGGCCGCCGAGTTTCAGCCGCGACAATGCCGCGGGCATCGCCCTGCGCAGGACCTCGAGTTCGCCGTTGACCTCGATGCGCAGCGCCTGGAAGGTGCGCTTCGCCGGATGCCCGCCGGTCCTCCGGCTGGCCGCGGGCACAGTGTTATAGAGCAGCTGTACGAGCCGTTCGCTGGTGCTGAACGGCTCGCGTTGCCGTTCCGCGGCAACGGCCTTGGCGATCTTGCCGGCGAACCGTTCCTCGCCGTAGTCCCGCAGGATCCGGGCGAGGTCAGGCACGTCGTAGGTGTTCAGCACGTCCGCCGCGGTGATCCCGGTGCTCTGGTCCATCCGCATGTCCAGCGGGGCGTCCTTGGCGTACGCGAATCCCCGGTCGGCCTCGTCGAGCTGCATCGACGACACGCCGAGGTCGAACAGCACGCCGTCCACCGCGGCCATGCCGAGCTCGTCGAGGACGTCCGGCAGCTCGTCGTACACCGCGTGTACGAGGTAAATGCGGTCCGCGTACGGCGCCAGCCGCTCGCGGGACAGCGCGAGAGCATTGGGGTCACGGTCGAGCCCGACCAAGGTCAGCTGGGGATGCGCTTGGAGCAACGCCTCCGAGTGGCCGCCGAGCCCGAGGGTGGCGTCCACCGCGACCGCCGGACGGCCTTCCAACGCCGGGGCGAGCAACGCGAGGACCCGCTCCAGCAGCACGGGTACGTGCCGCGGGTTCTCGCGCGTCATGGTTCTCGACCCCTCTACAGGTACCGCTCGACATTCGTCCTAGAGAAAGCAGATGCCGTCAGGTCCCAGCCCGGAGAAGCGAACCTGGCGCCGGGGAAGGTGCGCCAGGGTCGATCGCCACCGGGCCGAGGCCTCACGGCATCCCGCGATCACCTCTAGAAGAATCCGGGCAGTACCTCCTCCCGCGCCTGCGCGTAGCTGTCCTCGTGCTCGTCCAGATATGCCTGCCAGGCCTGGGCGTCCCAGATCTCCAGCCGGGTGATCGCGCCGATCACCACGCACTCCTTGGTCAGCCCGGCGTAGCGCCGCAGCTCAGGCGCGATCGCGATCCGTCCCTGGCCATCGGGCCGCTGTTCGTCTGTTCCGGCGAACAGGTACCGCTGGTAGGCACGTACCGCCTCGTTCGTCAGCGGGGCGGCGGCGACCTTCCGGGCCATTTCCTCGAACTCCGCACGGGGGAAGACGTAGAGGCAGTGATCCTGACCCTTCGTGACCATCAGGCCCCCCGCGAGGGCGTCGCGGAACTTCGCCGGCAGCGTCAGCCTCCCCTTGTCATCCATTTTCGGGGTGTGGGTACCGAGGAACATCGGTTCACCACCTCCCCACCAGCCCTGCGGACCGGCCATGGGACACCCTTCTGCCCCACTTGCGGCCACAGTACCCCACTTTTCACCACAGTCAACGCGGATCTGTCCCGGATAACCCGGTCGATGGACACGTTTCCGCAGGTGACGCTGGTGGGGGACGGGTGGGGCGAGTGCACCGGCCTCCCTCGGCACGGGGATGCTTATCGCCTGTTCAGAAGCTGTTCAGAAGTCCACAGTGGGCAATCACGGGCCACTTGGACGGCCAGGTGGGTGAAAGTGGGGCGGGTGGTGGGGAGGTGCCCGGCTGAAGCCCGGTTCGGGTGATGACTGACGGTGATCGTCGGCTTTGATCACCGCATCGATCACCGGGCGTGAAATGCCCCGGGCGAATGGCCTGATCTCGCCCTGTCCGATGGCTGTCGATCCGCTGTCCGAATGCTCTGTGACGGTCTCGCGGGCCGCGTGAACATCCAGAATGGCAGCAACCTCGTCGTCGCAGGTGCGTCCAAGGGCCATGGAGTGAGAAGGAAGTAGGGCCTTTGTCGCCAACTGTCCTGCACGTCGAGGGCGTCTTGCCGGATACTGATACCGAGAATGACAACCCCGGGCGACTTCGCCCTGGTTTGACACCACTCGTGTCAAGCTGTGCCGCCCTTGTTCGCCTGATCAGGCGAAGCAGGGCGCTGGCATCGCATCGGTGGGATCTGGGAGAGCACCACCGAGGAGCATCAGGAGGTCGAGTGACGTCTTCTACCCCGTCCGCCGCGTTGCCTGGACACCCCTACGGAGGCAACGGTGCTGGGCCCGACCCCTATGCACCCCTGTCCACCAACGGGACCAGCCCCAGCCCGACGCCGCGCGCAACCACGGGTAAGGCGCTCGATGAGGTACATGCCACAGCCCAGCGCATCGCCGCCAACGTCGAGCGGGTGCTGGTCGGCAAGCCGGACGTGGTGCGGATCGCACTGGTGACGTTGCTCGCCGAAGGACATCTGCTGGTCGAGGACGTGCCGGGGGTCGGGAAGACATCGCTGGCCAAGGCGCTGGCCAAGTCCATCGACTGCTCGGTCTCCCGGTTGCAGTTCACACCCGACCTGCTGCCGAGCGACGTGACCGGCGTGTCCATCTTCAACCGGCAGACCACCAACTTCGAGTTCCGGCCCGGCCCGGTGTTCTCCAACATCGTGGTCGGCGACGAGATCAACCGGGCCTCGCCGAAAACCCAGTCCGCGTTGCTGGAGTGCATGGAAGAGCACCAGGTCACGGTGGACGGCAAGACGTACCGGCTGGAGTCGCCGTTCATGGTGATCGCGACCCAGAACCCGATCGAGATGGAGGGCACGTACGCGTTGCCCGAGGCGCAACGCGACCGCTTCACCGCGCGCGTGTCGATCGGCTACCCGGACCCGAACGCCGAGCTGGCGATGGTGGACGAGCACGCAGGCCACGACCCGCTCGCCACGCTGCAGCCGGTATCCGACGCCGCGCAGGTGCGCACGCTCGTCGAGGCTGTGCGCAGTGTGCACATCGCGCCCGAGGTCAGGCGGTACGCGGTTGATCTCGTCTCCGCGACACGGCGGCTACCGGAGATCCGTCTCGGCGCTTCGCCACGGTCGACGCTGCACCTCGTACGCGCCGCGCGTGCGCAGGCTGCGCTGTCCGGCCGTGACTTCGTCGTGCCCGACGACATGCACGCGGTCGCCGTACCTGTGCTTGCCCACCGTCTCGTGCTCACCGCTGAGGCTCAGGCCGCGCGCCGGTCGCCCGCGGACATGATCCGCGGGTTGTTGCAGCGTGTGCCCGTCCCGCAGGGCATGGACCCGGCCGCACAATGGGTCTCCGACGTGCGCGGGAACAGGCAGTAACGATGGGTGGTCCGCTGGCGGGCATGACCACTCGTGGCCGGTGCCTGCTGGCCGCCGGGCTGGCCGCTGCCCTGTGCTCGTTCGTGCTCAACGAACGTGACCTGCTGCGAGTCTCCGTTTTCGTGGTCGCGATGCCGTTGCTGGTCTGCTTCCTGGCTGGCCGGTCCCGCGTCGGCCTGCGCACCGAACGGCACATCAACCCGATGCGTACGCCCGTCGGTGGCCGCGCGGAGGTGTCACTGAACGTCTGGAGCACCGGCCGGTTGCCCACCGGCGGGCTGCTGCTGCAAGACGGCGTGCCGTACACGCTGGGCGGCAGGCCGCGGTTCGTGATCGAGCACCTGCCGCGCAACAACGGCATCCAGCTTCGGTACACAGTGGAACCGACGATGCGCGGCGTCCAGCATCTAGGTCCGTTACGCGCCAAGGTAACCGATCCGTTCGGTTTGTCCGAATTCGACCGTGAGCTCGCGGGCGTGACGCGACTGATCGTCGTTCCTCGGGTTGTGCCGTTGATCGGCATGCCAGGTGGGTCGGGTATGGGCGCGGGCGAGGACGGCTCGGTCCGGTTGTCCTCCGGTCAAGGCGAGGACGACGCGGTCGTCCGGCCATACCGCCAAGGCGACGACCTCCGCAAGGTGCACTGGCGTTCAACTGCGCACCGCGACGAGATGATGGTCCGTGTCGAGGAGCGCCCGTGGCGCGGCGGCACGACCGTATTGCTTGACCACCGTGAGCACGCGCACAAAGGCAGCGGCCCGACGTCCAGCATGGAGTGGGCGGTCTCGATGGCCGCGAGCGTGAGCCTGCACCTGCTGCGCAACGGCCACCGCGTACGGCTCGTCGCCGAAGACGGCAGGCCCATCGCGCCGGAGAGCGCGGACGGCATCCACAGTGACTTCCTGGTGCTCGACTCGCTCGCGGCGCTGCAGGCGTCGCACCAGAAGGAGATCGCCATCGCCGGCGACCCCGGTCAGGGCCAGGAGCTGGTCGCGATCCTCGGTTCGGTCGACCCCGAGTCGGTCGACCAGTTGATCCGCTACCGGCCACGGGCCAGCCGCAGCCTGGCGATCCTGATGGACACCCGGGAGTGGACGACCAAGGAGGACGCCTCGGCGCTCGACCCGGACGCGGCGGCGACGCTGCTCAACACGTCCGGCTGGAGCACCGTCATCGCCAAGCCTGACGTCCCGATGCACCAGGTCTGGAACAACCTGTGCCGCGCCAGCCAGAACCGTGGCGCGATGCACGCGAGTGGATGGTCCTGATGGTCTATACCCCGTCCCGGCCGACAGCGCCGCCGACGCAACCGCCTCAGCCACGCACGATCCAACGCGCCCCCGAGCAGCCGTCGAACAACGTCACCCCGGTGTTCGCCGCGATCACGACGCTGTGCGCGTCGACCGCGCTCTCCGGCGTGATCGAGGGCAGCGTGTGGCTCGGCCACGCGGCCGTGGCGATCATCGTCATCGCCGGGACCGGGATCGGCCTGCGCGCGATGCGTTTCCCAATCCTGCTTGTCGGCCTCGCGCAGCTGTTCGCGCTGATGTGCCTGGTGGTCGCGCTGTTCACGACCGAGGGCGTACTCGGCTTCCTGCCGGGGCCCAAGGCGGTCGAACAGATCGGTGACGTCTTACGGGACGCGGTCACGGTGGTGCAGACCGGGGTTCCGCCGGTGGAACCCACCACACCGATCCTGTGTCTCGTGGTGATCGCGATCGGTCTGGTCGCGGTGCTCGTCGACTCGCTCGCTGTTGCCGCAGGCACGCCTGCCGCCAGCGGCCTCGTGCTGCTGTGCGTGTACGCGGTGCCGGCCTCGCTCGCCGACGAAATGCTGCCGTGGTGGTCGTTCGTGCTCGGCGCCGGCTCGTACGCCGTGCTGCTCGCGGTCGACGGGACGCACCGCCATCAGGTGTGGCGCGGTCGCTCACCGCGTGCCAACACCAGCGGCGGGAACAACGCGACCGCGCCCGTCGCGCTCGTGTCCGTCGCCGTGGTGCTCGCCCTGATCGTTGGCGCGGTCTTCACGCCAGTCGGCACGGTCGGACAGCTGCCTGGCAACGTCGGCGCAGGCGGACTCGCCTCCGGCGGGTTCTCGCTGAAGGCGTTCACGAAGCTGCGCGGGATGCTGGACCAAAAAGGCAACCAGGAGATGTTCCGCATCCGTGGGCTGACCGACGACCGGCGATACCTGCGGGCGACGACGCTGAAGACGTACATCGCCAACGAAGGCTGGGATCTCGGGCCAGGCATGCCCAACGGCAGGTCGCTGAACACCGAGCTGCCGCTCGAACCGGGGCGCAGCCCGAACAGCGAGACCACCAGGGTCGAGATCGAACCGGTCAACTCGGAGGACAACTGGGCGCCGGTGTACCCGTCGCCGCGGCTGATCGAAGGCCTGCCCGCCGATGCCAGGTTCGACGAGCTGAGCGGCGCGGTCTACACCCGCAGGCCGCGGAAGTTCAACACGTACGTCGAATTCGTCGACCTGAACCAGCCGACCTACGAGCAGTTGCGGCAGTCGCCGAGCGCCGCGGGCGAAGTCGGCCCGCAGTACACCGAGCTGCCCCAGCTCAACCCAAGGATCACCAACCTGGCGAGGGACCTGACGGCGGGTAAGTCGAACCAGTGGGACAAGGTCATCGCGCTGAAGGACTACTTCAACCCGAACAACGGCTTCACGTACAAGACCGAGACGGCGAGGGCCAGCAGCCAGGACGCGTTGGTCGATTTCCTGTTCAACGGCAAGACCGGGTACTGCGAGCAGTACGCGTCCGCGATGGCGGTGCTCGTGCGCGCAGCAGGCATCCCCGCCCGCGTGGCGATCGGCTACACCTCGGGGTTCTCTGTGAGCGACTACCGGTCGATCACCACCCAGGACGCGCACGCATGGGTCGAGGTCTTCTTCCCGCAGTACGGCTGGATCACGGTTGACCCGACGCCGCTGACCGACGGCCGCGGCTACACGCCGCCGTACATGAACCCCCAAAGCTCCACCACCGGCCGCGCCCCGGACGGCGGAAGCACAGCGCCGACGGCCCCGGAGGAGTCGGAAACCAGCGCGGCACCCACAGCCCCCAACAACGACCCGTCCCAGCCCGACCCGAGCGCCCCAGAGGCCCAGGACGAACTGGCATGGACGGGCTATACGAGCGTCGCCGCAGCAGGTGGCGCGACGGTGCTGTCGGTGCTGTTGCTCACCGGCCTAGGCGTCGCCGGACTCGGGTTGACCGGAGCGTCCCTGACAGCTCGCAAACGACGGCAGCGAACGATTCTGGTCACCATCGCGACGGTGCTGTGGTTGGTCGCAGCCGTATTCGCCGCGGCGATCGTCAGCTGGTGGCTGGCCGTACCGCTGGGCCTGATAGGCGTGTCCCTTTTCCCAGCGCTGACTCGCTACTGGCGACGGCGAGACCGTCTGCAAACAGTGAGCAGCGATAGCCCTGAAGCACCTGTCGCGGCATGGGACGAAGTGATGGCGGAATCATGGGACCGCGGCGCGAGCGCACCGCCGACCGACACAATCCGCATGACCGCCCGCCGCCTGGTCCGCGAGCACTCCCTGGACGACTCAGGCAAGGACGGCCTACGCAAGATGGTCACGATCCTCGAGCGCTCCTGGTACGGCGCAGGCGGCACGTCCGACCCCGAACTCCCCAGCGCGGTCGACCAAGTACGGGAAAGCATGAAACGCAACGCGCCTTTGTCCTTGCGCGCCAAGCTTTTCCCGCGCTCGGTGATGAAACCACGCAGGCCACCGAAGGGCCGACCGGACGACCCGCCCGCGAAGCCGTTCGAAGCAGCACCGTCGACCTGATGATCAGGCCCCCTTTCCCGTGGGCCTGACTCTTGCTGTGGACAACTGGCTTTCAGCGGCCTGGGGCTGTCGTACCCCACCGTTACGCTGGATGTCGGGGGGCCGACGGCCATCCGCGGGCCGCTCCGGCGGGCGCCCAGAACTGTCAGACCCCCTTGGTAGCGTGGAATTCGGGGTCCCCTGGGGCGAATTGTCGTTGCGGACGAGGCTGCGCCACAAACCAGCACCGCCCCGCCAAGCGAGGCCCAAAGCTGGCGGCGAATTGCTGATGCGATGCCACATGGGCACAGGAGCCTTGTGCGCGGCGCTTGGTTGTCGCCTTCGCCGGTGCGATGGCGAGGTTTGTTCAGCGCATGCGTGAGGGCCACCCGTGGCGCGTGTGTGCGCCGCGCGGTGGCCCTCGGGACGCCGTGGGTCAGTCTTGCTCGAAGCGCTTGCGGAAGCGCTCCTCCATTCGTTGTGAGAACGAGCTCCGGCCTGCGGGGCGACTCTTACTGTCGCCCTCGGCCTGAGCAGCTGCGCCATCATTGCCCCGCCGGATGGCGGTCAGCGTGATGAGCGCGCCGAAGAACATGACTAGGAAGCCGAGCAGGCTGACGGCTGGGAATCCCCAAAACCAGAACTCTTGCACGACGACACCCAGCACCAGCAGGGCGACGCCAACCACGAACAGCGCTGCACCCTGGACCCGCCGACGACGCGACGGGCGCCTCAGGCGCGCACCGCGCACAGTGGAAGCGAACTTGGGGTCTTCGGCATAGAGCGCGCGCTCGATCTGGTCGAGCAGTCGCTGCTCGTGCTCGGAGAGTGGCATCTTTCCTCCTCCGGCACAGCTCTCACGGGCGCCGGGCGATTGCGGCCGCCGTACCCGGCGGGCGCCCCATCCCTGGGGCGTCACCTCAAGGATACGAGCCCCGCGCCTGCTCGACTACCCGATCCTGCACTCTCCCGCAGGCTCTTGCCAACACATCGCGACTCAGACGAGGATGCCCGCCGGACACGGACACGCGATCGGCGGAGTCAGCACGGCGTTTGGGAACGCCGAAGCCGCCATGTCCTGCATCGATGACGTTCGGTGACCGTCCGTGTCCGGTGGGTGTCCCGTCACCGTCTGTCGGGTGAAACCTGTCAATTTCCTCAAGTGACCCGCGGCACGCGGTTGGGCGTGTCGGCCCCGGACACACTTGGCCGGAATTGTTCGGCTCAGAGATTTCTGAGTCCAGCGAGGACTCTTTCCATCATCGCCAGATCCGGGTGACCGCCATCGGTCGACTTGGGCCGGTGAACAACCACCATGCCGGCCGAGGCCATATCACCCAAAACGACACGGGCGACTCCAAGCGGTAACGACAACAACGCGGCGACTTCCGCCACCGAACGCGCTGACAAGCAAAGATCTGCGACGGAACGATGGTCATGGGTCATTGTTGACCCATTTCGAGCGAGGATCGCGCGATTTGTGGAGATCAACGCTTCGAGCGGCAGGTCGTACGCGGTCTCGGTGCGTCCACCGGTCCACGCGTAGGGCCGGACGATCGAGCGGGTCCGGTCCACCTCGGTCCACTCGGGCTCCGGCTCAGGCGGCCAACCGCCTTGCTGCTGCGGGATAGCCGCAGATGGCGGCGGTGGTAACGGTGGTGGCGGCGGCAATTCGGGCCGCCCGAAACGAGCACCTGTCCGGCCTGTCCCTGGCTTCGCCGTGGGCACGGCGGGCTCACCCCACTCCTCTTCAGCGTGCCTGCCAACGGCAGACACGTGGCCAAAGCGCGCCCCAGTGCGCCCGACCTCGGTCTTTCGCCGATCAGATCCAGCCACGTGTGTCACGTCCCCCATGCCGGATTCCCAATGGTCCATCTGAAGAGGAGGCCAAAACGTTAGCCAAAATGGGAACGCAGGAGGTAACAGCGCTGTTTCGCGGTCGTTTTATCCCAGTTACTGAAATTTCATGCTCGGCCGTTCGGGTGATTAATACGATGGTGTACCACATGCGCGACGCGGGTATGTATCCGACGAAAGTCCGGGCCGGATCAAGCATGGCCGCTCGGAACCGGTTACGAGCGGCGGCCCGCAGCTTCGCAGGTCAGCAAGCGTTGGCAGAACCTCGCCGCCAGGGGCAGCGCCAGTTGCCGCGTGTGCGACAGCGACGCGATCCGCCATCTCACGCCAGTGGCTCAGGGCTGCAATGCGGAGGCGACATAACCACCCGTCCAGGTCGGGCTGCAATCGGGGCGGGGTTCGCCGCGCCGGATCGATCACGCGGAGCTCGGCCACGCCAGACTCGCTCAGGCGGTCCAATGGCGAGGGCTGCTGCCGGAGCAGCGCCTCACCCGCGAAGGGCATCGACGAACGCTTCGGAACCCGCCGCTCAGCTCGGGTTGCGGTCCGGGCGTGGCCCAGCGGCCACAGCCCGCCTCAGGCGGGATCCGATACGCAACCGGCACAGCCACCAGCGCGCCCGCCACCATCCCCATCTCAGGCCAGACTCCAACGCGCCACCGGCACCGGCCACGCCGCACCTCACGTCGGGCTGCGATCGGGGCGGGATTCGGCCACGCAGGACCGATCACGCGGAGCTCGGCCACGCCACACTCGCTCAGGCGATCCAATGGCGAGGGCTGCTGCCGGACCAGCGCATCCCCTCGAAGGCATCGACTAACCGCTCGGCTCGGGCTGCGGTCCGGGCGTGGCCCAGCGGCCACAGCCCGCCTCAGGCGGGATCCGATACGCAACCAGCACAGCCACCAGCACGCCCACCACCATCCCCAACTCAGGCCAGACTCCAACACGCCACCGGCACCGGCCACGCCGTCTCAGGTCGGGCTGCGGTCCGGGCGTGGCTCAATGGCGCGGCCTGCCTCAGGCGGGATCCGATGCGCAACCAGCACCGGCCGCGCCGGCTCAGGTCGGGCTGCGATCGGGGCGGGGTTCGGTCGCCCCTGAGCGGTCAGGGCCCTCGCCCAGCAAAGACGCGGGCCGGATCGCGGCGAGGCCGAACTTCGCGCGTGCTCGGTCGGCGGCTTGGTCGGCCTCGCGCCAGCCGCTTTCCGGGGCGTCGAGCAGCAGTTGCTCGCCGCCTTCGGTGGTCAGCTGCTCCATGCGCACGCCGATCAGCCGGACCGCGCCCGGTGGCGTCTGCTCGACCAACAGCTGGCAGGCGACCTTGAAGATCTCCTGGGTCACGTCTGTCGGTACGAGCAGTGTCCGCGAGCGGCTGATCGTGGTGAAGTCGGCGAACCGGACCTTGATCGACACCGTTCGGCCGCGCAGCTCGCGGCGGCGCAAGGCCGAGGCCGTCTTCTCCGACAGCCGCAGCAGCTCGCGCTTGAGCAGTTCGCGGTCCCAGTGGTCGACCTCGAACGTCTCCTCCGCCCCGACCGACTTGTCGACCGACTCCGGCTCCACTGATCGGTCGTCGTATCCGTGCGCGAGTGGGTGCAGGTGCTCGGCCAGCGCGTTGCCGATGATCCGGCGCAGCCTTGGCAATGGCGCCGCGGCTACGTCCGCGACCCGCTCAAGCCCGATGTCCGCCAGGCGTTCGGCGGTCTTCTTGCCGACGCCCCACAACGCCGAGACCGGCAGCGGGTGCAGGAACTCCAGCACCGACGCCTTGGGCACGACGAGCATGCCGTCCGGCTTGCAGAGCCCGGACGACAGCTTCGCCACGAACTTGGTCGGCGCCACCCCGACCGAGCACGTGATCCCATGCTCCGCCTCGACCCGTTCGCGGATCAGCTGTCCGATCTGCCCGGCGGTCATCCCCATCCGCCGCAGCGCCCCGGACACGTCCAGGAAGGCCTCGTCCAGGCTCAGCGGTTCGACCAGGGGCGTGATGTCCCGGAAGATGCCCAGCACACCCCTGGACACCTCCTGGTACAGCCCGAACGTCGGCGACACGAACACCGCGTGCGGGCACAGCCGCCGCGCCCGGCTGGTGGGCATCGCCGAGCGCACGCCGTACTTGCGTGCGATGTAGTTGGCCGACGACACGACGCCCCGGTTGCCGATCCCGCCGACGACCACCGGTTTGTCCTTCAGCTCCGGCCGTTCCCGGATCTCGACCGATGCGTAGAAGGCGTCCATGTCGACGTGCAGGATCGAGCAGCCCGTGTCGTCCGGCCAGACGCCGTCGCGCGCCACGAACCGGTCGACCAGCCCGCGTGGTAAGTCACCGCTTCTCCCCATGGATCACCTCCCTTTTTCGTCCTCGGCGACACGCTAGACCCACCCACCGACAGTTTTGTGATCACTGGCTACCGTCTGGGGTATGTCCAGGTGGCCACGCAGCGTTTACGAGGTCGGCGACGAGCCGGATCCCAGGTTCTCACTGGCCAACGAACGCACCTTCCTCGCCTGGCTGCGTACGTCGATCGCGCTGATGGCCGCCGGGATCGGTTTCGCGGCTCTCGGCCCGACGGGCAACGCACTGGACCTGGCCGTGTCCTGCGCGCTGCTGGTGACCGGGATCGCGTGCAGTCTCAGCGCGTTCCAGCACTGGATGGCGTGTGAGCGGGCGCTGCGCCTCGGCGACCCACTCCCCTCGCCGTGGATGGCCGCGATCCTGGGCGTTGGCCTCGCCGTCACCGGAGTCCTGGCCGCGCTGTTGGTACTCACCCGATGAGACGCCAGCCGTGGGATCCTGGCCTGCAGATCGAACGCACCGCGCTGGCGTGGATGCGGACGTGCCTGTCCCTGATCGTGGTCGCTTTGATCGCGTTCCGCTTCGCCGCGCACGAGAGCATCGCGCTGGCGCTCGGCCTCGGCGCGATCGTCGTGCCGCTGGCGTTGCTCGCGCTCTGGCTGGCGTGGCGCCGCTTCCGCGACAGCAACGCCAGACTGGCCGAAGGCAAGCGTTTGCCGGACGCGCTGCTGCCGGTCACGATGGCGATCGTGACCACGCTGACCGGCGTTCTTGGGTTCGTCTACGTCGTACTGGAGCGCTAGCGACGGCCGAGGGCGTGCAACCGCGCGGCGACGTCCAGCAGCGGTGACGTGGTCGAAGCGGCGAGCTCCAGCTGGGCGAGCGCCTCGGCGGCGCCGGGATTGCTGTCCAGCACCGAGCCCGGCACCAGGTCGGAGAACACGCCGTGGCCCTGGACCAGCTCGACCTTCAGGCCGCCGTCGACGAGCAGCTGGTTCAGTCCGGCGATGTCGTACCGGCGGGACAGGGTCTCCTCGGCCAGCTGCCCAGCCGGGTCGTCCAGCAGCCGGCGAGCTTCGACGATCCGCCCGCTGATCGCCCGGTGCAGGATCGCTGCGTAGCGGTTCGCGACGAGCACCGACACCAGCCCACCAGGCACAGCGGCCTCGGCCATCGCGGCGATCGTGGTCTTGGGATCGTCCACCACCTCGAGCACGCCGTGCCCGAGCACCAGGTCGACCGACCCGGCGGGGACGAGCTGGGCCAGGGCGTCGCTGTCGCCCTGCAGCGCGGTGATCGAGTCCACCACACCGGCCTCCTGCGCTCGCCGGTGCAGCGTGGCCAGTGCGTTCGGGCTCGGGTCGACCACGGTCACGGCACAGCCGGCCGCGGCGAGCGGAACGGCCCACACGCCGCTGCCGCCACCCACATCCAGCACCCGCGGCGGCTCGCCCGCGCGGCGGTCACGCACTGCAGCCAGCTCGGCGTAGAGCACGCGGCGCACGGCATCTGGTCGCATGTTCGAAACCCTAATCGGTGGTCATGGCCTTGGTGGATGGGACCCGAGACGGAGACGGTCAGTAGACCGTAGGCTTCTGCGAGTGCAGACGGTCGCAGTACTGAGCCTCAAGGGCGGAGTCGGCAAAACGACGGTAGTGCTCGGCCTGGCGTCGGCCGCGTTGCGGCGTGGCGCACGGACCCTGGTTGTCGACCTCGACCCGCAGTGCAACGCCACCGCGACGCTGGATCCCGAGGAGACCGGGACGACTCTGGCCAACGTGCTGGAGAGCCCCCGGCTGCCGGTGGTCAAGTCAGCCATCGCGGCCAGTGCGTGGGGTGAGGGGGTGGACGTGCTGGTGGGCTCCGAAGACGTTGAGGAGCTCAACCATCCGAATCCAGGAGCACGTCGTCTCGGCAACCTCGGCCGCGCGTTGCAGGAGGTCAACAAGTACGTCGAGGAGGGCGAGCTGCCGTACGAGCTAGTGCTCCTCGACTGCCCGCCATCACTCGGACGGCTGACCCGCTCCGCGCTCGTCGCCGCGGGCGGCGCGCTGCTGGTCACGGAACCGACCTTGTACGCCGTGTCCGGTGCACAACGTGCGTTCGATGCCATCGCGGAGACGCGTGAGCAGCACAACCCAGAGCTGACGACCTTGGGTGTCGTGGTCAACCGCGTGCGGCCACGGTCGTACGAGCACCAATTCCGTATCCAGGAGCTGCGTGAGCACTTCGGCTCGCTCGTACTGCCCGTAGCCCTGCCGGACCGTCTCGCGGTGCAACAGGCACAGGGCGCATGCATGCCCATCCACCAATGGGGCACGCCAGGCGCGCGTGAGGTCGCGTTGGCGTTCAACCTCGTGCTGGCGCGCGTGCTGCGGTCGGGACGACGCGGACGGCACCACCAGTTCGCGTGGCCCGAGAGCGACGGCGACGAAGCGGCTGATGCCTGAAGGCGACACTGTCTTCCAATCCGGCCACCAGCTGAGGCAAGCACTGGCCGGGCAGGTGCTGGTCCGCGGTGAGCTACGTCACCCCCGTCTGTCGACGCACAATCTCGCGGGGCGGACGGTGACCGGCGTGCGTACCGTCGGCAAGCACATCTTCATCCGCTTCGACAACAACGTGAGCTTCCACAACCACTTGCTCATGGACGGCGGATGGAACTTCGGCCGTCCGGGTGCGCGCTGGCGTTCACCCGCGCACCAGGTGCGGGCCGTGCTCACCACCTCGACGGCCGAGGCGATCGGCGTCCGGCTGCACCAGATGCAATTGTTGGCCACTGACAAGGAAAACGCGCTCATCGGGCACCTCGGACCGGACCTGCTCGATCCATCGTGGACAGACGAGCACACCCAGCGCGCCGAACAAGCGTTAGCTTCGGATCCGGCCCGCGAGATCGGCATCGCCCTGTTGGACCAGCGGGTGATGGCGGGCATCGGAAACGTCTACAAGGCAGAGGTTTGCTTCCTGCTCGGCGTGTCGCCGTGGGCCCCGGTATCCGAAGTGGACGTGTCACGTGCGGTGTCGATCAGCCGGGATTTGCTGGTACGCAACGCTTTGAGTCCAAGGCGCAGCACCACCGGGTCCACCGTGCGCGGACGGGAGCTGTGGGTCTACGAACAGGCCCGGCGCGGTTGTCTGAAATGCGGCGGCCGCATCAAGGTCGCCGACCAAGGCAGCGGGTTGGAGGTGCGCAAGACGTGGTACTGCCCGGCCTGCCAGCCGCTGCCACAAAATTCGTTGCCGCCCACCGGCCATTCGACATAGGTTGGATGTACACGAGAGAGGAGGTGGTCCAAAGTTGTATACCAACAGGACACGTGAGGTGGCTGTCCGCTAAGGACCACCACAGGCTCCAGCCGGCCGGCGAACACGGCAGACGCTGGTCATCCAGCGCCGTGACGCGGGCGTGTGGTCGGCGAATCCACAACAGCCACCGGCCCTCGGGGTTTCCGGGAGAAGTCCAATCCCGGACCTTGTGCTTCAGCACAAGGAGTCGCCCCGGGGGCTTCTTTACATTCCGCCCTGAACAGCATTTCGCAGTGAGCAGCTATTGCGCCCTTAGCAGCGCCTCAGCCACGTAGAGATCCTGCAGGGCGATGCCGGAGCTGTCGAAGACCGTAATCTCGTCGTCCGTACAGCGTCCTTCGACCTTTCCAGTCAGTACGTCGCCCAGCGCAATCAGCTGTGTGCGGTCCGCGACATGTTGCATCTCGCCGATTTCCACGGATTGCGCAGGCAGATCGCAGAACAGCCGGGCCTTCGCCAGCAGGTCGGGCGGAAGTTCCTGCTTGCCGCGTGCGTCCGATCCCATGCTCGCCACGTGCGTCCCCGGCCGCACCCACTCGGACTCGAACAGCGGAGCCCGAGCAGTCGTGGCGGTGACGATGATGTCGGCCTGACGACACGCGTCATGTGCCGTGCTCAACTGGCCACGAAGTCCCTTTTGCGCCAGTAGTTCCACGAATCGCTCGCCTCGATCAGCCGACCGGGCAACGACATGAACCGTCTCCAGAGCCCGAACCTTGCTCACCGCCACACATTCGTAGAGCGCCTGGTTCCCGGTTCCGAAGATCGCGAGCGTTGTGGCATCCCGTCGCGCGAGAACGTCGGCGGCCACCGCGTCGGCCGCGGCGGTACGGAAGGCGTTGACCGTACCGGCCTCGATGGTCGCGGCGATTCGCCCGGTTTCCTGGTCGAACAGCAAAATTGTGGAGTTGTGCCGTGGCATGCCTTTGGCTTCGTTGCCGGGCCAGAAGCTGCCGATCTTCACGCCGGCGAGGCGATCTGAGGACGCTGATTTGACCGTGAAGCGGTCGCCGGGCTCGGATCCGTGACCGAGAACGACCGGAAAGGTGTGCGCATCGGTCGCGGCGATCAGCGCGTCACGGGCCGCTGCGTACGCCATCTCCTCAGTGATCAGCGCGGCGGACTCCGCCTCGGAGAGGAAACGCACGTTCACCACCCCCTGACGCGCGGCCACACGGCCTGGATCGTGCGAGAACCGTCGGTCACTTGGTACTGGTCGTGTTGCGCGGCCGTGGCGCATGCATGGTTGGGCAGGATCCGCAGGCGCGTGCCGACCGGAATGTCCGGGAGTTCGGCGGTGCTTCCCGGTCGGACGGACAAGATCCCGTGTTCCTGGCTGGCATCGGTCATCAACAAGTCGTCGAGCAGGACGCCGTCGAGGTTGGCGACCAGGCCATAGCCCTGATCCACTCGCTGGCGGGCAGTGCCGCGGTCCCGAGAAGTCGCCATCCAGCCGCCGTCGGTGAGGATCCAGCCTTTGTCCGGACGATGTCCGATCACCGTCGTGACCACCGTCATGGCGAGATCTTCGACATCGCATACGCCAATGCCCGCCATCACCAGGTCGAAGAACACGAAGTTCCCCGCGCGCACCTCGGTCACACCGGTCAAGTCCTGTGCGAAGTGCGCGGTCGGCGTCGATCCGACGCTCACTACCGGCGCCTGGAATCCCTCCGCACGCAGGAAATCCGCGACCTGGACGGCACAGCGGCGTTCGTTGTCCGCCGCCGCGGCCAGTGCGGCAGGACTGTCGGCGAAGTACGACTCCCCCGCGTGGGTCAGCACTCCGCGTACCTCGCCGCCGCCGTTGTGCAGTGTCCGTGCGATCTCAGCGGCGACGGGGTCACCCGGCACGATGCCACCTCGGTGGCCGTCGCAGTCGACCTCGATCAACGCTGGGATCCGTGCCCGCGCAACGGAAGCGGCCTGTGCCACGCTGTCCAGCAGCACAACGAGATCCACCCCGCGTTCGCGCAGAGCGACCACCCGATCGAGTTTGTCCGGCGCTATGCCCACCGCGTAGAGGATGTCGGTGAAACCCGCGGCCGCGAAGGCTTCGGCCTCGGCGAGGGTCGACACGGTGATCGGGCCGGCCTGGCCGTCGAACAATATTCGAGCCACCTCAACGCTTTTGGCGGTTTTGACGTGCGGGCGAAGTGGGGTTTTCAAGCGACCGCGCAACCGCGCGACGTTCGCTTCGAGCTTTCCCTTGTCCAGAGCCAGAAATGGCGTCATGGGCGTCGCCAGTGTGGTCACGCTTCCTCCTTGCGGCATTCCGCGAGATCCGCGTACAGGCCTGATCGCGACATACCCAGCCGTTCGGCGACCCGGGGAACGGCGTTGCGCACCGCGAACACTCCACGCTCGTCGAGCGCTTTGATCAGCTCGAGCCGCTCGGCCCGGCTCAGTCCGCTCGCGAGCTTGCCTCTGGCCAGTTCTTCCTTACGTACCAACGCATCGACCACGTCGCCGAAGTCGTCGGCGAAGGTCGTGGACCCGAGTTCGGCGGGTACACCTCCGGCCAATGCGGACAGGATGTCGCCGGCCTGGCGCAGCGCGGTCACGTCGATGTTGACGCACAGCGCGCCGAAAACGTGGCCGTGTTCGTCGCGCAGCGGCATGGTCGACGACTTGACGACGCGACCGTCCGGAGTGCGTGTGACGTAGTTCAAGTCGTTCTCCGCCTGGTCACCTTTGGCGAGAACAGCGAGCCCGATCTCGCTCAGGGCACCGCCGACCTGTCGCCCGGTCACCTGCCCGGCCACCGCTACAACCGACCGATCACCTTGACGGTAGTCGTGCAGGACGACTTCGCACGACGGCCCGAACGTCGCCGCCAAGCCCTCGATGACCGGCCGCAGCGCGGCCAAGATCGCATCCGACACGACCCAAGCCTAGACCAAGTGTCCAGAAGTTGGACGTTCCGTCCATCACATGCCGGAGGCGATGGCCAGGGCGGATGGACGGCAAGGCAGCATGTAGGCGTGTACAAGCTGATTCGACGGGGTCTTTTCCGGTTCGGCGGTGGGGATGCGGAGGTGGCGCATCATCGGACCACCGCGATCCTCGCGAAGGCCGCGCCGGTGCTCGGGCCGCTGGGGAAGGTGCTGACCGTTGACGCGCCGGTGACGGTGTTCGGCGTGCGATTTCCCAATCCGGTCGGCCTGGCGGCCGGGATGGACAAGGACGGCACCGCCCTGCATGCCTGGCCCGCCTTGGGATTCGGGTTCGTCGAAGTCGGCACGGTGACCGCGATCGCGCAACCGGGCAACCCGAAGCCGCGGCTTTTCCGGCTGGTGGACAGCGAGGCCTTGATCAACCGGATGGGCTTCAACAACTCCGGCGCCGACGCGCTCGCGGGCCGGTTGCTGGCCGGCCGGAAACCCAAGGTGCCGTTGGGAATCAGCATCGGCAAGTCAAAGGTCGTACCGGTCGAGCAGGCTGTCGAGGACTATCGGAAGTCGTTGCGGACGCTGTACCCGTATGGCGACTACTTCGCGGTGAATGTCAGCTCTCCCAACACTCCTGGGCTTCGCGGCCTGCAGGACCGCTCGGCGTTGAGTGAGCTGCTGGCCGAATTGACGTTGGAGTGCAAGGCTTTGGCCGAGCGGGAACGGTCGACGCCACGGCCGTTGCTGGTGAAGATCGCGCCGGATCTGACCGATGAGGCGATCGCGGAAGTCCTTGAGGTGTGCGATGAACACGGTGTCAGCGGCGTGATCGCGACCAATACCACGCTCAGCCGCGAGGGCATCGCGCCCGCGGATCAGCACTTGGCCAGCGAGACCGGCGGGCTCAGTGGACGGCCGTTGACTGTGCGGGCGCGTGAGGTGGTTTCGTTCGTGCACAAGCAGACTGGCGGCAGCCTGCCGATCATCGGGGTCGGCGGGATCATGGACACCGACGACGCGGCTCGGATGTTCGACGCGGGCGCCAGCCTGGTTCAGCTGTACACCGGGTTCATCTACGGCGGGCCGGGGCTGGTGCGCAGGATCGGCCGGTCGCGTAGATGACCGTGCGTACAAATATTTGAGCCGTTCGGGTCACGATCATCTGATCAGGTGAACTTCTCCCGGCGCACCCGCAGGCGCCGGACCACGGGATAGAGGACCACGATCACGAGCGAGCCCCACGCGACGCCGTGCAGCTCAAGTCCCCAGATCGAGACGGTCAGATCGCCGACTCCGGCGATCACCGCAGCGCCCGCGATCATCATCGTGACCGGGTTGGTCAGGTCGACCTTGGACTGTGCCCAGATCCGGATTCCGAGCATGCCGAGCAGTCCGAACAGGCCGATGCCCAGCCCGCCGACCACGCCGGGCGGCATCGTGTCGATCAACGCGGTCACCTTCGGAATGAACGCCAGCACGACGGCGCAGACCGCGGCCAAGGCGCATGCCGCCGTGGACAGCACCTTCGTCGCGACCATCAGCCCGGTGTTCGCCGGGTAAGCCGTGGTTCCCGTGCCGCCTGTGGCTCCGGCCAGCGCCGTGGAGATGCCGTTGGCGATCAACGCGTCGCCGATGCTGGGATCCAGGTCCTGGCCGCTGATCGTGGCGACGGCTTTGACGTGCGCGACCATCTCGGCCACGAGCACCAACACGACGGGCACCGACAGCACCATCACCGACGGCAGCAGTTCAGGGGCGTGGAACTCGGGCACGCCGAACCATGGCGCGTTGATCAGCGCGTCGATCTTCGCGGTCTCGATCCGTCCGGACGCGATCGCGATCAGCCAGCCGACACCCACTCCGACCAGCAACGAAAGCCGGGCGAGCATGCCACGCGACAGCACGAGGCACAGCAGGATCGTGCCGGCTGTGATGACGCCGATGCCTGGCTGCGACTGGAACGGGTCCGCGGCGTACGGCGCCATGCTCAGCCCGACGAGGAGCACGAGCCCACCGGTCACCACTGGCGGCAGCACCGATTCGAGCAGGCGTACGCCCAAGGCCTTCACCGCGATGCCGAAGACGATCAGGATGCCGCCCGCCACGACAACCGCACCCAACTGCGCCGCGACACCGTGCTGCTTGGCCGCGACCAGCGGCGCCATGAAGGCGAACGACGAGCCGAGGTAGCCCGGCACCCGGTTGCGCGTGACGACCAGGAAGACGATCGTGCCGATGCCGGAGAACAGCAGCGTGGTGCTCGGCGGCAGGCCGACAGCGACCGGGACGAAGATCGTCGCGCTGATCATGGCGGCGACATGTTGCACGCCGAACCCCGCCATCACCGGCCAGCTGAGTCGCTCGCGGGCGCCGATCAGCTCACCGTCGCGTACCCGGCGTCCGTCGCCGTGTACGGACCACAGCATCACCGTCGCGTCCCTTCCCCGCCGAACCTTGCGGGCATACTGCCACGTCAGGTAGCCGACCTTGCTACGTGACCCTCCTGTTATCACACGTTTGCCCTAGCGGCCTGGCAGCAAGTTGCCGGTGCGAAGTACCAGAATCACGGGGAGTGACCCAAAACGCCGTTGGACAACCGAGCGTGTCCACCACTCCGACACCCTGAGTCCCTCGTTCCGACACCCCGAAATACACATTCCGACACCCCGAGATGCGCGGTGGCATGGCGGATGGGGAATCTCGCAGTGCCGGAATGGTGGACGTGGTGTGCTGGAACGGTCAACACGGGGTGCTCGAACGGTCAACACGGGGTGCTGGAACGGTGGACACGGCTCGCTAGCGGTCGGGGAAGATCTCCCGCAGGGCGACGGCCAGGCCGTGTAGGCGGTCGGTGGCGTCGGTGAGGGCGTAGTTGTCCGGGCCGCCGGACGAGTTGGCGGCGACGAGACGGCCTGCGGCGGCGATCAGGGCGCCGTAGCCTTCGAGGCCTTCCTCGAGCTGCTCTTTCATCCGCAGGACGCCCTCGGACAGGGCGTGACGGTCGGCGGCGGGGGCCATGTCGCGGGCGCGTTCGACCGCCTGGAGTTCGGCCGCGACTTCACGCAGTGCGCTGGCGGCCTCGGCGCCCGATGCCCGGGCTTGTTCGACGGAATCGGCGGGGACCGTGCTTCGCGGGGAGCTGAGCTGGCGGAGTAAGTCCGCCAGCACGCGTTCGGCGTCCTGCAGGCGCTCCATCGGCTCCCGGGCCGCGGACCTCGCTGGCGGAAGCGAAGGCTTCGCGGTGGGAACGGGGGCGTGGTTGAGCCGGCGGAGGCGGCCACCCGATTTGGCGCCGAGGGCCAACGACCCCAGGGCGAAGACGCCGATCACCGCGCCGGACAGCGTTGCCTCGAAGCCCGCCGTTCCGGTGGCGATCACCGCACCGACCACGCCGAGCAGCAGGCCAAGGAAGATGAAGAACCACATCGCCGCGGCCGCGCGTTTCTTACGGCGCTCGTGTTTCGCCGCGGGATCTCCGAAGCGGGCGAGCTGGGCGCGGACCTGGTCGGCGACCTGGCCGCGTAGCTGCTTTTCGACAAGCTGGCGAAGTTCCAGAAAATCGCCTCTACGCGGCCTGTCCACCGGTCACATCCTTTGTGAGTTTCAGTTGCCCTGCTGGTTGGCCCGCTGCTCCTGCGCCACCCGCTGCTGGATCTCGGCCTGGATGTTGGCCGCGGGGTTGGCCGCAGTCTGCTGGCCGCTGGTCACCTGCTTGGCGCCACCGGCCATGGACGCGCGGATCTGCTCGAGGCGCGACTGGCCTGCCATCTCCGTGGTGGACGCCTGGACCTCCATCATCCGGCCCTGGACGGAGTTCTGCGCCAGCTCGGCCGAACCGAGCGCGGTGGTGTAGCGCTTCTCGATCTTGTCACGGACCTCTTCGAGCGACGGGACGTTGCCGGGCGCCGCCAGCTCGCTCATCTGGTTGAGCGACTTGGAGACCTGCTCCTGCATCTTGGCCTGCTCGAGCTGGCTGAGCAGCTTGGTGCGCTCGGCGAGCTTCTGCTGCAGGACCATCGCGTTGCGCTCGACCGCCGCCTTGGCCTGTGCCGCAGCCTGCAGCGACTGGTCGTGCAGCGTCTTGAGGTCCTCGATGCCCTGCTCGGCGGTGACCAGCTGGGTCGCGAAGGACTGCGCGGCCTGCTCGAACTGGGTGGCCTTGGCGTCGTCGCCCTTGGACCGCGCCTCGTCGGCGAGCACGAGCGCCTGACGGGCCGAGGCCTGCAGCTTCTCCACCTCGCCGAGCTGGCGGTTGAGCTTCATCTCCAGCTGGCGCTGGTTTCCGATCACAGCGGCGGCCTGCTGCGAGAGGGCCTGGTGCTGGCGCTGCGCCTCCTCGATGGCCTGCTGGATCTGTACCTTCGGGTCGGCGTGCTCGTCAATCTTGGACGAGAACGACGCCATGAGATACTTCCAGAACTTCACAAAAGGGTTGGCCATCTCCTCCGCCTGCCTTCTTGCGTACTACGGCTGCCCACAGGCAACGACCCGGGTACCTGTCCTGGTTCCATCGTGTCAGGTGCGCGATTGTCGTTCCACCGGGCCCAGGGGTAAATCAGGGATGGCCCTGATCATTCACCGTGGGTTCGGCCGGACGTGTCGGCGACTGACCTCCCTCAAGACCTAGCGCGCACCGGAACCCCGATATCGAACTTAACCCTGTTCTGGGCGTCCGGCCGCAGTTTCCTGCAAATGCCGAGCGACCGGGTCCCTCGTGGTGAGGAACCCGGTCGGCTCGTGCGATCGTCGTTACGCCGCGAAAACGCTGGCCCTGGCGATGTCCGGGCCGAGACGATGCGACAGCGCGGGCTGGATCCGCAGGTCGGACAGGGTGTCGCCGACCACGGTGTCCAGTCCGATGTCCCCGGCGCCGAGCAGTTCGTCCGGTACGCCGAGCGATCCGCCGTCGAGCCCCGCGGCCGACATGCTCGCCTCGCCGTTGCCGCCCGACTGGGCCGGCGCACTCGGCGCCGGCTCCTCGCGCTTGGCCGCCGACTCCATCTGCGCCGACTCCAGCAGCTTGTCCGGGTCGATGCCGCTCATGTCGTTGGCGACGTTGTAGAGCAGCTCCGGCAGCGGCAGCTCCAACGCGTCACAGATCGCGGCCAGCAGCTCGCTGGACGCTTCCTTCTGCCCACGCTCCACCTCGGAGAGGTAGCCCAAGCTGACCCGCGCGGTCCGAGAGACCTCGCGCAGCGTGCGGCGCTGGATCGTGCGGGCATGACGGAGCCGATCACCGATCGCCTCACGCAACAGCACACTCATCGCGCCTCCCTTCACCGGCGGGCCCGTGCCGACAACGTTACCGAGCCACTGGGACATCACGCATCGACTTGACACGCCGTACGCCAAGGGCGAACGACTCAGCGTGGCCGAATGTTCCCCCGTCAGTGTCCCGCGTCACGCTCGACGAGCAGGTCAACGGCCTTGCGCACGCTGGCCGCGCGGACTTCGTGCCGATCACCGGCAACAGTGATCGTCGCCACGTTCGCGCCTGTCGGGCCGGCAACGCCGAGATGAACAGTGCCCGGCGCGACGCCGTCCTGCGGGTCGGGCCCGGCCACCCCGGTTAGTCCGATCCCCCACGTCGCTCCGCAGCGATCCCTGGCCCCGGTCGCCAGTTGGACGGCGACCTCGGGGTCGACCGCGCCGCGAGCGGCGAGCAGTTCAGGGTCGACTCCGGCGAGTCCCCACTTGAGATCCGTCGCGTAGACCACGAACCCGCCGCGCACGACGGCGCTGGAGCCGGGCACGGTCGTGAGCGCGGCCGTGACGAGGCCCGCGGTGAGCGACTCAGCGGTCGCGACCGTCTCCCCACGGTCCTTCAGGGAGGCGATCAACGCGACGAGCTTGTCCTCGGACAGGCCGAGAGCTGTCGCGAGTGGATTCACGAGGCGGCTCGCCGCGCGCGGATGCCCTTCGCCCGCAGCCGCAAGGCGCGGAACACGTAGTCGAGTCCAGTCACCACGGTCAACGCGACGGCCAGGCCCATCAGGACCCAGTTGACCACGTCGAAGAACGCGGGCAGCGGCGCGAGGAAGAACCCGATCGCGATGATCTGGGTGAGTGTCTTGGCCTTGCCGCCCGGGCTGGCCGGGATGACGCCGTAACGGATCACCCAGAAGCGCAGCAAGGTCACGCCGATCTCCCGTGCGGCGATCACGATCGTCACCCACCACGGCAGTTCGCCGAGGATGCTCAGGCCGAACAGGGCGGCGCCGGTGAGCGCCTTGTCCGCGATCGGGTCGGCGACCTTGCCGAAGTCGGTGACCAGGCCGTGCCTGCGGGCCAGCCAGCCGTCGAGCTGGTCGGTCAGCGACGCCACCGCGAAGATGATGGTCGCCGCCAGCCGCCAGCCGAAGGACTGGCCGCCCTCGGTGAACAGGGCGATCAGGAACACCGGGACCAGGATCAGCCGGCTGACCGTGAGGATGTTGGCGACATTCAGCAGAGGCACTGGCCGCACCGGAACCACCTCCGGGGTGGGCGGCGGCACAGGCGCGGGCGCCTGTGTCTCGTGCGGATCGGCGGGCGCGGTGCTCACGTCACTACCTCAAGGGGACGAACGATCAGGTCGACGCCCTCAGCACTTTCCACACGGCACCGCACGAAGTCACCAACGGCAAGACCGTCGCCGTCCTCGATCACGCATTCGCCGTCAACCTCTGGCGCCTGATGGGCGGCACGGCCGATGACCTCATCATCCGCCTGCTCGACCATGACGATCACCTCGTCGCCGACGCGATCCTCGGCCCGCTCCATGGTGAGCTGCTCGACCAGGGCGGAGATCCGCGCGACCCGCTCGGTCACGGTGTCCTCGTCGTGCTTGTCGTCGAAGCCCGCGGCCTCGGTGCCTTCCTCATCGGAGTAACCGAACACGCCGACGGCGTCCATCCGCGCGCCGACGAGGAAGCGTTCGAGCTCCCGCAGGTCCTCCTCGGTCTCCCCGGGGAAGCCCACGATGACGTTGGTCCGGATGCCCGCGTTCGGCGACAGGGCACGGATCTGCTCGGTCAGGCCGAGGAAGCTGTCGCAGTCGCCGAACCGGCGCATCCGGCGCAGCACCTGGCCGCTGCCGTGCTGGAAGGACAGATCGAAGTAGTCGGCGACACCCGGTGTGGTCGCGATCGTCTTCACCAGGCCGGGCCGCGTCTCGGCCGGCTGCAGGTACGACACGCGCACCCGCTTGATCCCGTCGACCGCGGCCAGCCGCGCAAGCAGCTTCTCCAGGTGGTCCATGCCACGGCCGAAGTCCTTGCCGTACGAGGTGGAGTTCTCGCTGACGAGGAACAGTTCGCGGGCGCCGTTCTCTGCCAGCCAGGCGGCCTCGCCGAGGATCTCCTCGGGCGTTCGTGACACGAAAGCGCCACGGAACGAAGGAATCGCGCAGAACGTGCACCGCCGGTCGCACCCGGACGCGATCTTCAGCGCGGCGACCGGCGAATCGTCCAGCCGCGTCCGCATCACGCGCGGACCCCACCCATGCCCAGGCACGGCCAAGTCGGTGTCCTGCCGCTGCACCGGGCTGATCGGCAGCAGCGTGCGCCGGTCAACGGGAACATGCGACTCGACCTGTTTGCCGTGCACCACCTCGTCCAGCCGCGCGGCCAGCTCCGGGTACTCGTCGAAGCCGAGGACCGCGGACGCCTCCGGCATGCTCTCGGCGAGCTCCTTGCCGTACCGCTCGGCCATGCACCCGACCGCGACGACCTTCGCGCCGGTGTCGGCGGCGGCCAGCAGCGTGTCGACAGAGTCCTTCTTGGCCTGTTCGACGAAGCCACAGGTGTTCACCACGATCACCTCGGCGTTGTCCGCCTCGGACAGCTCCCAGCCGCTGCCGGTCAGGCGCCCGGCTAGCTCCTCGGAGTCGACCTCATTGCGGGCGCATCCGAGGGTGAACATGGCTACGCGCCGCTTCGCGGTGGGAGAAGACACCGAATCAGGGTAACTGCCCGCGAACGGTGTCTCCGACATCAGCACTCGCCATGAACTTGTCCACCAGACGCCATACCCCGGTCGACGGGTTGCTCGCCGGGTCGATCCTGCGGGCACGTTCGATCGCGACCGGGACAGCGGGCGCGAAGTGGGCGAAGTTCAGTCGTGTCTTGTCGTACCCATTGAGGCACTTCGTCAGATGGCCAGCGATCTCCTTGCGGGCCTTGGCCGGCCCACACGGATCACGGAAGTGCGGCAACAACCAGAACTCGAAGCACGGGTCGGAGATCGCCAGCTCGATGCCGAGCTTGTCCGCCTCGGCCGAGGCAGCCTCGATGTCGAACTCGTCGACGTCGACGACGCACCAGACCTCATCGAATTCTTCCCTGTACTGATCCCTTAGCCGGGCGGCATAACCGACCAGTTTCAACGGCGAACCGCCTTTTGGTTTCACGGTCGCCCGGGCCCGATAAAGCTGTTTCAAACCGGCGAAATAGTCGATTTCTGTCTTCTCGCCACCGCATACCACGAGAAGGTGAGTTCGTTCGCGCCTTCTGCGGTCGACTGCACGACGGGCAGAGTTCTCACGCCTCGCCATCTGTTCCACTTCGCATCGCGGCAATGAAATCCTCTTCGAGGACGTTGGGAACAGCGCCGTATTTCCCGGACAGGTACCGTCGTTCCAGGTTGTCCTCCGCACGCGGTTTGAAGTCAGTCAGCGGGTAGAGCGTGCTACTGCCGGACCGATCTTTCTCGACGAACCAGATTTCATCCCGAGCAAGCGGATCCTCGGCGAGAGGCGGGTGGAGGAGGGTCGCGTCGTGAGTTGTGAACACGAGCTGAGCCCCTGCTGGATTGGTCTGTTTGTCATGGAACAACTTGACCAAGCGCAGCACGAGCACCGGGTGCAGGCTGGTGTCGATCTCATCGACGACCAGAGTGGCGCCACTGTCCAGCGCGGTCAACACCACCGGCAGCATGCCGAGCCACGACCGCGTGCCTGCCGACTCGTCCTCGAGGGCGAATGGCTCGTTCGCGGCGCCATGAAGAAGCTTGACGGGATCACCTTTCCGCACCAGGGCTTCAGCCCGGCTTCGCGCCTCAACATAGCGTTCGAAGGCCGAATTCCGAACCTGCAAAGCATCGACCAGCGCACCCTCGACTTCTCGTTGATCAGGCGATCCCGCCAGACCATCCAGGCTTTCCAAGCGCTTGACATTGGCGTCGGCCACGGCTAAACGCGCAACAGACTCACGAACCGACGTCTCCAGGACTTCTGGCGAGTCATCCGAGAATTCCACACCGGAGATACCGAGGTCGGCGACCCGAAGCAGCTCGACCATCCTCCCCGCACGACCCTTTCCGGATCTCAAGAAACTCGCCACGCGTTCCGGTTCCGAACCCGCATCCTGACCAAGAAAAGAAACGTGTCGCCCAAACCACCGATAAACCGGGAGTAGCAGCTCCAGCTTCGATTGACCGGCCAGACTGAGGAACAATGCATTCGGCCTGAGCAGGCTGGAAAGCGCCTCCAACCTCGCCTGCACACCATGGACTGTCGTGCCGAACTTCATGTCGTCTCGCTCGCGCTCGAACAGGATCCGACGACGCTTCTCCGGGTAGCTGTACAACCACTCCTCCAGCACCCGCGTGTCATCCACGATGAAGCCATACGTGTACCGAACGTCCTCGACGACCAACTCGACCACAAAGGTCGAAGGCTCATTCCGAGCCGATGGGTCCAGCCGGAACGGCTTTCGCGGCACCCCGCCATCCGCGTCCCACCTGGCGAAAGAGTCTCGCACAGCCGATGCCATGAACCGCAGGCCGTCGATGAGGTTCGACTTGCCCGAAGCGTTCGCGCCGTAGACGGCCGCCACCGGTACGACCTGCTGCTCCTTGTCGTACGACGGCATCAGCAGGAGTTCTTGCTCACTCCGGAACGACCGGTGGTTGCCGAGCCTGAAGCTCCTGAGCATGAAGCACCTCCCGTGCGGCATCTTGACGTCGTTCCATGCAAGTAAACCGCACAGATCCGCCTCCGTCTTGCCTGATTGACCGTTCAAGACTTCCAGAGCCAAGCCGGGACGCCCCAGGGTGGCTGGCGATAAATTAGGCGGAAGGTCTTAGACAACTTGGTTGGACGAGTGAACGACACGACGGTTGTGCGGCGCGCCCGCGCCACGGATGTCCGGGAGATGAAGACCATCATCGACCGGTACGTCGGCAAGGTTTTGCTGGCCAAGCAGCTGGTCACGCTGTACGAGGACATCCAGGAGTTCTGGGTGGCCGAGCAGGACGGCAAGCTGGTCGGCTGCGGCGCGTTGCACGTGCTCTGGGAGGACATCGCCGAGATCCGCACGATCGCGGTGCTGCCGCAGACCCTGGGCACGGGCATCGGCCATGCCTTGTTGGAGCGGCTCATCGCGACGGCCAAGGAGCTGGGCGTGTCGCGGCTGTTCGCGTTGACGTTCGAGGTCCAGTTCTTCCAGCGGCACGGGTTCCGGGAGATCCAGGGCACTCCGGTCAGCCCTGAGGTGTACGAGGAGATGCGGCGTTCGCTCGACCAGGGTGTCGCGGAGTTCCTCGACCTTCCTTACGTGAAGCCGAACACCCTCGGCAACAGCCGGATGGTGCTCGAACTCTAGGGTCCACTGTGGACGAGAAGGCTGGTGAGGTGGCGGCGTAGGACGGCCACCGTCGTCGCCGGGTCCATCCGGTCGGGGTGCAGCGCCGCCTCCATCGCCAGCCCGTCGAGCAGGGCACACAGGCGACGGGCTTCCAAGGCGATGTCGACGTCCGGGGCCAGGCGACCCGATCGGCGTCCGCCTTCGAAGATCCGGGTGGCCAGGGTGAGCAGGTCGTCGTAGACCCCGTCGGCGTGGGAACGCAGTTCCGGGCGCGTACGGGCGGCATGGACGAAGGCCAGCCACACGACCACTTCCCGCCGCCGGGCGTCGTCAAGGGGAAGCACTTCGGCGAGCATGTCGAAGGCCACTTCCAGCCGATCCTCGGCGTTCACGAGTCGATCGGCGTGCCGCTCCAGCCGGTGGCCGACACGCTCGCTCATCGCCTTCATCGCGAAGACCATCAGCTCGGCGTGGGTGTCGAAGTAGTGCCGCACCGAACCGATGGCCAGCCCCGCCTCAGCGGCCACGTTGCGCAGCGACGCCTGCTCAAGGCCGTCCCGTTCGACCACTCTGAACAGCGCTTCGACGACGGCTTCACGACGCTCGCCCGGATCAACGACCTTCGGCACACCTTTTTATAGCACGGTCGTGCTATGTTGATTTAGCACAGTCGTGCTATATAAACGGAGGGGTGTCATGTGGATGACTGTCATCGTGATCGCGCTCGTCATCGGCGTGATCGTGAAACGCTTCCTGGGCGAGCCGCTCAACGCCCGTGACGTGTTCGTCCCGCCGGTGGTCCTCACCGGGATCGGGGTGTACATCCTGGTCAAGGACGTGCACCCGAGCGGCGGTGACATCGTCTGGATCGTCATCGCCGCACTGGTCGGCCTCGGATTCGGCGCGCTGCGCGGGCTCACTCCACGGCTGTACGCGCGAGATGGTCATCTCTGGCAGCGCTACACGGTGTGGACGTTGGTCGTCTGGATAGCGTCGATCGCGGTCAACTTCGGCATCGGTTTTCTCGCCACCTCCGCAGGCGTCGCGGCGGAGGCACGGCCGATGCAGCTGTCCATCGGGGTCAGCCTGCTCGGCGAGGCGATCACGCTCGGCCGGCGAGCGTTGGCCGTGAAAGTTCCGTTCGCTCCGGAGTCGCCGGATCTCGTGGATCGGCTCAGGTCACGAATACGGTGAACGCCGCGGTCCGCACCACGCCGCCGACCCGGAACTCCAGGAACAACCTGTGCTCGCCGCGCTCGGCGAAGTTGGCCTGGAACGTCAGCTCGCCGTCCGGCAGCGCCGTCCCAAGGCGTTGCAAGGCATGCAAGTGCGTGACCGAGTGCAGGATCGCGTTGAACCCGGTCAGGTGGCCGTAGGCGCCGAGGTGTTCCTCGGGCGCGGTCACGGGCGCGCCCGAGGAGTCCGCCACGCGAAGCCGGATCGTCGACGGCTTGCCCACCAACGGCTTTGCCGCGCCATCCGGCCGCGTCACGACGAAACCATCGACCTCAGTGGATCCAGCGGGTTCAGGCAACGGCACGAATGTCGTGTCGCCGGGAATGATGAAGGCAGAGCCAAGGACTATGGGATGCAACGGATCACGCCCGATGAACTCGGCATACATCCGGTACGCGCCACCGTCAGGCACCGAAGCCGTTGTGTGCCAAGTATCTCCGCGTAGCTCCGGGTGAACGTGTTGGTAAGACTGCATATCGTCGCGTACCACGAAGAAGTGCAGCTGCTTGGTCTGGTTCTCCGGGAAGGACGTCTCCGGCTTGCCCGCCGGACCGATGATCTGGAACGAGATGGGTACCGAGGAGCCGCGTTGCGCGGGAACCTCGATGGGCTGGAAACGGAAGCCGTCCTGGTTGTCCGACAAGCCGTCGCTGTGTGGCACGACCGGCGGCGGAACGTGGTGCACGACAGGCGAAGGCCGGGTCACCACGTAGCCGACCGCGCCGAAGACCAGCAATATCAGGACGATCAGACCGGTTCGAGTCGCCCAGTGCAGTTGCCGCAACGAGATCCCCTATTCCAAGCAGGGAAACGCCGGTCTGGTGGAGGGAATCGGCAGGGTGACCCCCTCCGCCAGACCGGCGTCGCCATATCAGCCGGCGAGGTTGGGTTTCACCAGCACGAGGCCTTGCTCGATCCCGCTGATCGCCACGGTTCCGCTGGCGTAGAACGGATGCACGTTCCACGCGCCGTTGAACCCGCTGCTGTTGTTGGCCGGGTAGATGTCGAAGTACGCCACCTCGGTCAGCTGGTTCTGCGCGATCCCGGTGATGTCGAGGATCCGCAGGCCCGCGCGGTAGTTGGCCTGGTAGCTGTACTTGCCGATGATGTACTGGTTGTGGTCGGTCGCCTGGATCGTCGGCGAGGTGTACACGCCGGTGTTGATCGGGTTGTCCAGGTCGCGCACGTCCCAGATGAACGTCTTCGTGCCCGGCCGGTCGGTGTCCAGTTCGTCGTCCAGCAGCAGGCGCTGGTGATCACCGGTCAGCCAGCCCTGGTGGCTGTAGCGAACGCCGGTGTAGCCCTTGCGCGCGATCTGCCGGGGAGCCGATTTCGTCGTCACGTCCACGATGGTCAGCGTGTCGACGTTGTAGTTGAAGCAGATCTCACGGCCCTGGTACGCGCTGTCCGGGCCGCGGTAGACCACGCACTGGTTCTCGTGGACGTAGCCGTCGTTGCTGACGCAGCCAGCGTTCACCGGGTTCTTCGGGGTGCGGACGTCCACCATGTGCACGCCGCCGTTGCACGTGTTGGAGCCGACGGCGTAGATGAAGCCGGTCTCGTTGTTCACGGCGAGCGTGTGCGACGGCCCGAAACCGGTGTACCGAGCGTCCGGCGTGAAGGTCTGCGGTGTGGTGACGGTACGCAGCCTGGTCAGGTCGAACACCTGCATGCCGTGACCGCTGATGCCGTCAGCACCGATGTAGGCGTGGTCGTTGTGGACCTTGATGTCGCGCCACGAACTGCTGGTTCCGTTGTGGGACGGCAGGTTTCCGAGGTAGCGCGGGCTGGTCGGCGTGGAGATGTCGACGAAGGAGGCCCCGTTGGACCTGCCCATGATCGCGTATTCCTTGCCGGTGGACGAGTCCGTCCAGCCCCACATGCTGTTGCCCTGGCCGCCGCCGATGCTGGACAACGGCAGCACGGACAGCAGATCCACGTTCTTGCACGGATACTGGTTCGCCATGCCGTTCACGCACGGCACGGCCGCGGCGCCGGAGACCGCGGCGTCGCGGACCGGCGGTTCCAGGTCCGCCGCGAACTTCGCGTGCGCCGCGCGACCTTCGGGTGAGTTGGGGTCGTGTGCCGAGGCGGGGCTCGACATGATCGCGGCGACGCCGACGGCCAGCAGGGCCAGTCCGGTCAGCCGTTCCGGAAACCGCATGGCAACTCCTCAGCACAGTGCCAAACAACGGGCAGGGACGCGTTGGGCGTTCTGAAGGTAAATCGCCAACACACGAACCGGGATGCGCCGATCGGCGGGAATCCGAAACTGTTAATTCACCAGATTTTCGCCTTCACCGTCGCTGAACGACCATCAGCAAAGCGTTGGGCCGCAGAAAAGCCCGGGCCACCTCGCGTACGCGGGGTCCGGCGGCAGGGCGCAGCTCCCAGTTCTGGCTGACGGTCACCAACGCCGTCGCCAGCTCGGCCAAGGCGAAGGCCTCACCGATGCAGCGATGGCGACCCGCGCCGAACGGCACCAGCAGGCCGGCCTTGGGCCACTCGCTCGCCCGCGGATCGAGCCACCGGTCCGGGTCGAACCGCAAGGGATCTGTGAACAATGCCGGATCGCGGTGCAACGCGGGCATGCTGATCATGACCTGCGCACCGGGCGCGATGGTCACGTCGCCGAGTTCGACCGGCGCCAGCGCCTTACGCATCAGCAGCCAGATGGGCGTATGCCTGCGGACAGTCTCGGCGACCACTCTCTCCACATAGGACAGGTTCGCCAAGTCCGCCGCCGTGACGGGCCGTCCGGCGAGCACGGTGTCGACCTCGTCGAACACCTTGCGCCGCACGTCCGGATTGACGGCTAGTTCATGGAATGCCCAGGACAGCGTGATCGCTGTGGTGTCGGTCCCGGCCATCAGGATGTTCATCACCTGCGTACGGACCTCGGTGTCGCTCATCTCGCTGCCCACCAACATCGACAACAGGTCGCCGTGGTCGGCACCGGACTCCCGGTACGCCTTGATCACCTCGTCGACGATCGCGGTCAGCCGTCGCAGCCCGGCGTCGAACTGGCGATTACCGGGAGTGGGAATTCGTTCGTACACGTCCGGCAACATCGCGCGTTTGGTCACGCCGTTCAAAATCGGCCCGAGCGAACGGCACACCTCGGTCACCGCCGCAGTGCCAAGATCTGCACGGAACAACGCCTTCGCGGTGACGGCGAGCGTCAGCCGGGAAACCGCACGATCGAGCCGGATGATCTGCCCAGGCTGCCAGGAATCGACAAATTCACGCATTTCCGAACGCATGACGTCGACATACGTGGCCACCCGATCACGGTGAAATGCCGGCTGCATGATCCGCCGTTGACGCATATGCACTGGTTCGTCGGCCGTCGCCAATCCGTCGCCGAACAATTGCCGAGCCTTCGCAAATATCTGGCCGCGGCCGAACTGATGCGCGTCGGTCACCAGCACGCGGCGAATCAGCTCGGGTGAATTGATCTGGTGGATCGGCATCGTGCCGAGATAGAACGTGACGACGTCACCCTGCGAGCGCAGTCCCTGGATGAACTTCATCGGGCCGCGCGCCAGCGCGAGCGCATGCCCCAGCCCAGGCACGCGACCGGCCGCGACCGTCACCGCCCCACCCCGACTTTCAGTTGTCGATCAGGGCTTACGCGCCACCGCCGCCAACAGCGATGAGTGCGCGGGCAGCTCACGCACGAGCTGCAGCCGCGTGTCCGGCCGCCACTGCGACGTGTAGACCACCCCAGGCTCCGCCACCTCCAGCCCGCCGAGCAACCCCTCGATCCATTCGCGTGAGCGCGCCACACCCGCACTCGAGGTGGTCTTCGACAGCTCTACCAGCCGGTTCACCTCGTCCGCGCCGTCCGCCCCGCTGTCACTGATGTGCGAAAGCACGAAATAACTGCCCGGTACGACCGCCTCCATGTAGCGCTCGACCGTCCGCACGGCTTCCTCCGCGTCGAGCACGTAGTGCAGCGAGGACGCCATCAGCACCGCGATCGGCTCGTCGAAGTCCAGCAACGCCGCGGTCGTGGGGTGGTTCAGGACGACGTCGACGTCCCGCATGTCCGCGCCGATCATCTCGACGCCGTCGACTCCCGCCAGGATGAGGCCGCCGTGCGCGACCGCGACGGGCTCTTGTTCCACGTAGACGACCCGCGCTCTGGGGTCGGTCTCGCGCGCGATCTCGTGCACGCTCTTGGCGGTCGGCATGCCCGATCCGAGATCGAGGAACTGCCGGATGCCCGCGTCGGCGCAGAACCGCACGGCACGGGTCAGGAACTGCCGATTGTGTCTGGCCAGCTCACGCACCCACGGCATCCGATCAATCGCCGCCTGCGCCATCATTCGGTCGATATCGAAATTCCAGCTCCCGCCGAGCAGATAGTCGTACACCCTGGCCGGACTCGCTCGTTCCACATCGATGTCGGTCGGTATCCAGGTCGCATGATCCGTCACTGTCGGTTCACGCTCCTTTGCTTATCACACGGGAACGAATCGGAAAGGTGTAAACGCTACCGCTTGACCGGGACAGAATACGCAACACTACCCGATCGGATGACTTGCGCACACGCCGAGACGCACTGGAGGTAGCATCCACGCCTCGCATTCGTCACCAATTCGGGAGATGACGCTTCCGTGCGACAGCGACGAACTCTTGTCGGTGTATTGATCTCTTCTCTCACTCTTTCCGCGACAACTCTTACCGCGGCGACGCCCGCCGCCGCTGACTCGGCGCGCTGCACGACAGCCAGCGTGCCCGTGGTGCTCACCTTGTTGCCACAAACCGTTCGCGGTCAGCTGTGCCTGCCCGCGGACAGAACCCCGTCAACTGTGCAACTCCTTGTGCATGGCGGCACTTACAACCGGGCCTATTGGGACATGCCGGACGGCGACGGGCAGTATTCCTACCAACGCGATATGGCCGCCGCGGGCATGGCCACGTTCGCGATCGACTTCCTGGGATCGGGCGAAAGCTCACAGCCGCTGAGCACGCTGATCACGGGCACCACCGCGGCCTCTGTGGTGCACCAGGTCGTCTCGAAACTCCGGTCCGGCGCGGTCGGCGGAACCAGGTTCAGCAAGGTCATCCTCGGCGGGCACTCGATGGGCTCCGGCATCGTCGTCCTCGCCGCGGCGACCTACCGCGACGTCGACGGCGTACTGCTGACCGGGATGACGCACTCGATGGATCTCCTGGCGCTCACCGCGATCTTCGTCGACGGTGTGCGGCCTGCCATCCTCGACCCCAAGCTGTCCCAGCGGGGCGGCGACCTCGGTTACGTCACCACGATGCCCGGTACTCGCGGTGTGTTCCACCTGCCCGGCTCCTTCCTGCCGAGCATCCTGGCGGCCGACGAGGACACCAAGGACCAGGTGTCCGCGACGGTCGTGCCGGACCTGCTGACCCTGGCGTTCCAAGGCCCGATGTCCTTGGGAATCAACGTTCCCGTGCTGATCGCCAACGGCGACGACGACACGTTGTTCTGCGCGTACAACTGTTCCAGCGAAGCCGCGCTACGGGCGGCGGAGGCACCGTTCTTCAGCTCGGCCGCACAGCTCAGCGTGCACCTCACGCCGGACGCCGGGCACTCGGTTGCCTTGTCGGAGCACGCGGACACGCACCGTGCGGCCATCCGCACCTGGATACGGGAACGCTTCGGCAACTGACACCATGACCGCGCCACAGGCATACCGCGGGTCAACACGGGCCAAGGTCGTTCGACGATGGGCCACCGCGGTCACTGCGAACACCCATGTTCCGATGCAGGCCGACGAGTTGCACGAGCGGCTCGCCGGCCTGCTCGACGACCTGCTCAACGCGCTGACCAGCGACCCATTCAGGCCGGACCCGGCGTTCCGGTGCGGGATCGAGCTGGTGGAAATGCACTGCGGCACCACCGAAAGCATCAGGTCCACAATGGACTCACTTGGCGCCGGGCTTGCCACGATGCCAGAACTGGCCGGGCTGCCAAGGCGCACCGAACGGATCTTCTCCACGCTCGGCGCGATGGCCGCCGGGTACAGCGAGGCGACGCGGCAGTCGACGTTCACGCAGCAGGAAGCCGTGCACCGGGCGTCGCTGACCGCGCTCGGCGACGTCCACCGCAAGCTGCGGGACGTCTCGGCGGAACTCGACGAGGTGCTGAACGGGTGCACCACCGGCGTCGCACTGATCAAAGAGGACGGCCGGTTCATCCGGGCGAACGCCGCCTTCCGGGAAGTCCTTGGCTACGAACCGAAAGAGCTCGCTGAGCGGACGCTTTTCGGTGTGCTCCCGCCGGAGGACGCCGGGCTGTTCCGCTCGCTGCTCGCAGGCGGCACGCGCCATTTCGAGCGCAAGCAGCAACTGATCGGCAAGGACCAGCAGGTGTCGTGGACGCGGCTGACGTTGTCCCGGCCACGGCAGGCCGGTTTCGTGATCGTGTTCGAGGACCGGAGCGAACTGGAACTGCTGCAGAGCCGTGTGAACCACATGGCGCTGCACGACATGCTGACCGGGCTGCCCAACCGCCAGTTCTTCACCACCAGGCTGGAGACGGCACTGGCACGCGGAGTCACGCTCTGCCAGCTCGACATCGACGGGTTCGCCGCGATCACCCGTGGCCTTGGCAGACAGGTCGGGGACAACGTGCTGATGCACGTGGCCCAGCGGCTGCAGGCCGCGGTCGCGGCCGACGACACGATGGTCGCCCGGTTCGGCGCGGACGAGTTCGCCGTGCTGATGCCGACGACCGAGCCGGAGATGATCGTCCGGCATCTCCAGGAAGCCCTGCGGCAACCGATCAAGATCTCCGGGCACCACATCGTGCTGAGCGCGTCGATCGGCGTCGTCAACGCCGTGGGCACCAACCCGGCCGATGCGCTGGACGCGGCCGAACTGGCGCTTGCCCGCGCGCAGAGACTCGGCCCCGGCCAGTGGTCGCTGTTCGGGCCGCAGGATCGGGAACACGCGATGGCGGCCGCGGTTTTGCCGGCCGCGCTGCAGACCGGTCAGGTGACCGTGCAGTACCAGCCGCTGCATCGGTTTCCCGGCAAGCAGAAGATCGGTTACGACGCCCAGCTCTCGTGGGGCAGTCTGTCGCATTGGGACTGTCTTGGCCGGGCGGAGACCTGGTTGTTGCGCACGGTGTGCTCGGCGGGCCCGAACCTGCCGGTGCACATCGGGGTCAACTCGCCGGATCCCGGTGAGGTCGAACGGATCGCAGCCGAGGCCGGCCGTGAACTCGACCGGCTGTGCCTGAGCGTTCGCGGCGGCGACCGGCTGTTGCCGTTGGCCGGCACCGGCGTGGGCATCGAGATCCGGGACTTCGACCTGACCGACCTGGCCTTCCTGGAAGCCTTGCCGATCAAGGCCGTCCGCCTGGATCGCCGGATGCGTCACCCCGGTGTGTTGACCACCAAGGCATTGCGGCACGTCCTCGCGGTCGTCCGCTCCGCGGGCGCTTCGGTGATTGTCGATGGGCTGCCGACATGGGTCGACGCCGAGCGGTGGCGTGACCTTGGCGCCGACATCGTCGCTGTTCAGGCGGGCCGGTAGGTGCCGAAGTGCCAGTGGTTTCCTTCGAGGTCACGCGCGGAGTACTCCCGTGAGCCGTAGTCCATGTCGGTGAGCTCCATGGTGATCTCCGCGCCCGCAGCCTTCGCCCGGTCGTGATGTCCGTCCACATCAGACAGAGCGATGTAGAGCGAGCACGGGACGTACTTGAAATCCGCCGACGGTGTATAGGAATAGTCGTCCGGCGCGGAGTTGACCATCACGATGCCGTCACCGAGGCGCAGCTCGGCGTGGGCGATCTTGCCGTCCGGCGTCAGGTTCACGGCCGACTTCTCGAACCCGAAGGCCTCGGTGAGCCAGTCGATGGCCTTGACGGCGTCCCGGTAGCGCAGCGTTGGATAGATCATGCCGGCAACGCTAGGCCGAGCTCGGCATGTCCGCTTGGAAAAATGGGATGCGGGCAGGCACGATCCCGGTGATCAGCTTGAAGTCCCGGTTGAGGTGCGACTGGTCGAAGTAGCCGCACTCGTGCGCGATGTCCCCGATCGACCTGCCGCCCGACCGCAGCAGCCGCATCGCGTGCCGGCACCGCAGCACCCTCGCCAGCGACTTCGGTGGCACGCCGATGTGCGAGCGGAACTGGGTCAGCAGGTAACGGCGGCTGCAGCCCAGTTCGTCGACGAGCGTGCCGATCGACACGCGCCCTTGCGTCTCGGCGATCCGTTGCCAGGCGTACTCGACCATCGGGCTGGGTGGCCGGCCCTCGTCGAGCCAACGCGGCAGGACGGCGTCCATCACGGCGAACCGGCTCGGCCAGTCGGGCAGTTCGGCGAGGTGCTCGATCAGCCGCTTCGCCTTGGCGCCGATCAGGTCTTCCAGGTCGACGACCACGCCGTTGAGCACGTCCAGCGGCACGCCGAGCAGGCGGCTGGCGCCGAGCGGAGTGATCATCACCTCGAGCCCGTACTGCTCGCCGATGTATTCGGTGTCCGACCACGTGTCGCTGACCGCGGCGGCGAAACTGCCGTACGCACCGCCGCCGACCACGTCGATACGCGGCCCGAAGCTCATGATCAGCGCGACGTCCCCGGTCGGCACCTCCCTGCGGCGGACCGGGACGAGCGAGTTCTCCCGGTAGCCGACGTACTGGCGGACCACCGGGCGCAGCGGCTCGGCCGGCTGCCGGGAGACCATCTCCCACCAGCCAGTTTCCGAATTCGACCGGAATACCCGCACGGTGTCTGTCTACCATGTGCCGAATGCCGGAAATGATCATGCGTGGACGACGGTTTTGGTACCTCGACGTGGGCGAAGGCGTCCCGGTGCTCGCGTTGCACGGCACCTTCGGGCGGGCCGAGATCCACCGGCCGCTGGCCGACGTCCTCGGTCCTGGCTACCGGCTGATCGCCCTGGACCAGCGCGGTCACGGCCGTTCGTCGCACGGCGGGGACTTCAGCAGAGACGCGTTCGTCGAGGACGCGGCGACGTTCCTGCAGGCCTTCGGTCCGGCGATCGTGTTCGGGCACTCGTTGGGTGGGGTGAACGCGTACCAGCTCGCGGCCAGACATCCCGACCTGGTGCGGGCCTTGATCATCCAGGACATCGGCGCGGTCACCGACCGGCCGGAGGTCCCCGAGCCGGTGCTGGACATCAGTTCGTGGCCACGATTCGGTCGGACGAGGGACGAATTCGCCGATTTCTTCGCCGGTTTCCCGGCTTCCGACTACTTCCTGGCGAGTCTCGTCGAGACGGCTGAAGGCTGGCGGATGCTGTACGACTACAACGACATGATGGCCGTACAGGAAGGCAATGTCGGCCGTTGGTGGGATGACTGGCTCGGGTCTTCCTGCCCCGCGTTGCTGCTGCGTGGTTCGTTGAGTCCGTTCGTGTCCGAGGCGCACGCGCAGGAAATGCTGAAGCGCCCGAACACCCAGCTGGTGGACTTTCCCGGCAGCGGACATTGGCTGCACGACGACGATCCGACACGGTTCGCCGAGGCGGTGCGCTCGTTCATCGGGCAAATTAGTTAGTAGTGCTAACTTCAGTCGCGTGACTACTTCGCACGGGCCGCTCACCGGTGTCCGGGTCATCGACCTCGCCTCGGTGGTGATGGGCCCATACGCCGCCCAGCTCCTTGGTGACATGGGCGCCGACGTGATCAAAGTGGAGCCACCGGGCGGCGACCTCACCCGCATCACCCGGCCGCAGCGCAATCCCGGGATGGGTGCGCTGGCGTTGAACGTCAACCGGAACAAGCGCGGCATCGTGCTCGACCTGAAGTCCCCGGCCGGCCAGGAAGCGCTGCTCAAACTGGTCGAGGGAGCGGACATCCTGCTCACCAACATGCGGCCGGGCGCCTTGCGGCGGCTGGGCTTGGACTACGAGCGGCTTGCCACCGCCAACCCCAAGCTCATCTATTGCAACGCACAGGGTTTCCGTACTGACTCGCCGCAGGCCGGGCTGGCGGCGTACGACGAGATCGTGCAGGCCTCGTCGGGCCTGGTCGACCTGATGCGCCGCGCCACGGGAACGCCTGACTATGTGCCGTCGATCCTCGCCGACAAGGTCTGCGCGCTCACGATCACCTACTCGGTGCTGGCCGCCTTGGTGCACCAACGTGCGACCGGACAGGGACAGCAGGTTGAAGTGCCGATGACGGACACGCTGCTGGCGTTCACCATGGTCGAACACCTCAGCGGCCAGACCTTCGAGCCGCCGCTCGGGCCGACGGGCTTCAACCGTGCCATGGCGAAACCGCACCGCGCAGTACGCACAAAGGACGGTTGGGCGTGCATCCTGCCGTACACCGACAAGAACATCGCGCAGTTCTTCCTAGCCGTCGGCGAACCGGAACTGGCGGCGGACGAACGTTTCCAGGACCACGAGCAGCGAGCACGCAACTATTCGGCGCTGTACGAGCTCGTCGAGCAGTTCGCTGTCCGGCATACAACGGCGGAGTGGCAAGAGATCTGCGGCGAGCGAAGCATCCCCTTCGCGCCGGTGCTGGAGCTGGACGAGGCGGCTGACAACCCCTATTTCGAACCCCTGATTACGCAAGCGGTTCACCCGACCGAGGGACCGTACCGGCAGATCGGGTTTCCGGTGCGATTTTCGGCCACACCAGCGACTCTTCGTGAACACTGCCCGACGCTCGGCCAACACACCGGCGAAGTACTGGCGGAACTTGGTTTGAACGACCCGAAAGGGGGTAGCGCGCCGGCGGGTTGATCAGCACAGTGGGCTGACCTGGACAAGTCCACAAGGGAGTCAGACGTGCCAAACCTGCTCAAGCGCGCCTCGGTCCTGACAGCCAGTGCCATCACCGCCATCGCACTGGGCACCGGAACGGCCCATGCGGCATTAACCCCAACGCAGCTGGCCTCGGTGACTGACGACTACTCGTTCTCGAAGTCGCTGTCCCAGTTCACCTCGATCCGCAACAGCCGCCCGTACGCCGACCAGTTGGACTGGTCCTCGGACACCTGCTCGTGGTCGCCGGACAAGCCGCTGGGCTTCAACTTCGCGCCGGCCTGCCACCGCCACGACTTCGGCTACCGCAACAACAAGCGCCAAGGCCGCTGGAACGCCGACAAGAAGCTCCGCGTGGACGACAAGTTCAAAGCAGACATGTACTCCATCTGCGGCGGCAACGTCATCTGCAAGGGCACCGCGAACCTGTACTACGCCGCCGTCCGCAAGTGGGGCACCTGATCGGGAAAACCCTCGTGAGTGTTTTGGCCGGTTCTAACCGGACCAAACACTCACGAGGTCCTTTCGAGGAGGGCGAAGAGGTTGTCCCAGTGGCGCTTTTCGGCTTCCTCGCTGTACGCCGCCGTGTCCGACATCGTGAAGCCGTGCTGTGCGCCTTCGTAGATCTCCGAGCGGTACTTCACGCCAGCCGCGTCCAACGCTGCCTCTAGGACCTTGATCTGCTCCGCGGTCATCGCGTGGTCCTGGTCGGCGTGTGCGAAGTAAGCCTCGCCGGTGATGTTTCCGACGTTCAGGTGTGGACTGTCGGGATCGTCCGTGGCGAGGCGGCCTCCGTGGAATGACGCCACCGCTTTGATCCGCGAGGGGAAGGCTTCGATCGCGCGCAACGCGTTCGTGCCGCCCATGCAATAGCCGACCACGACCACGGGCTCGGCGGAAACGCCGGACCGGGCCGCGAAGAAGTCCAAATAGGACTCTGTGTCGCTCGTGATCGCCGCGGTGTCCAGTTGCTGGATGAATGGCATGATCTTGCCGAACAACGCGCCGCGCTGCTCGGGATCTTGCAGGGCCGCCAGGTCGAACTGGGGGCAGGGCCCGCCTCGGTACAGGATGTTCGGCGCCAGGACCGCGTAGCCCTGGGCCGCGATGCGGTCGGCCATCTCGAAGAGCCTTGGGCGCAGGCCGAAAGCGTCTTCGAAGAGCAGCACTCCCTGGTGTGGCCCGCCTTCCGGGACCACCAGGTAGGAATCGGCTGTTCCGTCCTTTGTGGGCACATCGACCATCATTCGAAAAGCTCCTGTCACCAGCGAAGTCGGCCCCGCTGGCGACATTACTCCTCTTCGTCGGGCGCGGGCCCGCCACCGCCGCGGATCGAGTACAGCACCGATTCCAGTTCTTCCGGTTTGACCAGAACCTCCCGTGCCTTCGAGCCTTCCGACGGCCCGACCACGCCCCTGCTTTCCAGCAAGTCCATCAGGCGCCCGGCTTTCGCGAAGCCCACGCGGAGCTTTCGCTGCAGCATCGACGTCGAACCGAACTGTGATGTGACGATCAGTTCCGCGGCTTGCAGCAGCACGTCCAAATCGTCGCCGATGTCGGCGTCGATCTCCTTCTTCTCGCCGCCGCCCGCGGTCGTCACGCCCTCGGTGTACTCCGGCTGTGCCTGGTCCTTGGTGAACGCGACGATCGCCTGGATTTCCTCGTCGCTGACGTACGCGCCCTGCACGCGGATCGGCTTCGACGCGCCCATCGGCAGGTACAGGCCGTCGCCCATGCCGATCAGCTTCTCCGCGCCCGGCTGGTCCAGGATGACCCGTGAGTCGATCAGCGACGACGTGGCGAAGGCCAGCCTGGAAGGCACGTTGGTCTTGATCAGACCGGTCACCACGTCGACCGACGGCCGCTGAGTCGCCAGCACCAGGTGGATGCCCGCGGCTCGGGCTTTCTGGGTGATCCGGACGATCGCGTCCTCCACGTCCCGCGGCGCGGTCATCATCAGGTCCGCGAGCTCGTCGACGATCGCCAGGATGTACGGGTACGGCCGGTATTCGCGCTCGCTGCCGGGCGGCGCGGTGATCTCACCGGACTTCACCTTCTTGTTGAAGTCGTCGATGTGCCGGACCCGGTTGGCCTGCATGTCCTGGTAGCGCTGCTCCATCTCCTCGACCAGCCACGCCAGCGCGGCCGCCGCCTTCTTGGGCTGGGTGATGATCGGCGTGATCAGGTGCGGGATGCCTTCGTACGGCGTCAGCTCGACCATCTTCGGGTCGACCAGCACCATCCGCACCTCGTCCGGCGTCGCCCTGGCCAGCAGGGACACCAGCAGCGAGTTGACGAAGCTGGACTTGCCGGAACCGGTCGACCCGGCGCACAGCAGGTGCGGCATCTTGGCCAGGTTCGACGTGACCATGTTGCCTTCGATGTCCTTGCCGAGGCCGACGACCATGGGATGCGTGTCGTTGACCGCGACCGGCGACCGCAGGACGTCGCCGAGCAGGACCATCTCGCGGTCGTTGTTGGGCACCTCGATGCCCACCGCGGACTTTCCGGGGATCGGCGCCAGCAACAGGATGTTGTCGGTGGCCACCGCGTACGCGATGTTCTTGGTCAGCGCGGTGATCTTCTCGACCTTCACGCCCGGGCCGAGCTCGACCTCGTAGCGGGTCACGGTCGGGCCCCGGGTGAAGCCGGTGACCTGGGCGTCCACGTTGAACTGCTCGAGCACGCCGGTGATCGCCTCGATGATCATGTCGTTGGCGCGGCTGCGGCTGCGTGGCGCGTCGCCTTCGGACAGCAGGTTCGGCGGCGGTAGCTCGTAGTCGCCTTCCACGACCCGTGCCGTGGCCATCGGCAGCTTCTCCTGAACCGCCTGCTTCTTCGGCTTCGGCTCGCGCGGCTTGGGCGGCGGCGTGGGCTCTTCGAGCGGCAGTGGCGCCGGGGGCGGCTCCTGCGCCGCGGTCGGCTCGGCCATGGAGGCCTGGCGGCGTCGCGACGGGCGCCGGAGTTTGACCTCGGTGGCCGGCTCGGCGAGTTCGGGCTGTTCCTGCTCTTCCGCGATGTCGTCGGGGTCACGGCCGAGGTCGCGCAGCCGGTTCGGGATCTCCTTGATGGGCGTGCCCGTGAACAGCAGGATGCCGTACGCCAAGGCCAGGATGAGCAGCGGCAGCGCGACCCAGGCGGTCACCCCGGCGGCCAGCAGGCCACCCGAGACGTAGCCGAGCACGCCGCCGCCGAACATCTGCTCGGCGTTCGTCTCACCGCCGTTGAGCAGGTGCAACATGCCCAGTAAAGCGAACGTCATCAGCAACGAGCCGATGACCAGCCTCGATCGGGCGTCGGGTTTGGGGTCCGACCGCATCAGCGTGACACCGATGACGATGAGGACGAGTGGGAACGCCACCGCACCCGCACCGATGACCGACCGGACACCGATTTCGACGTTCCGGCCAATCGGACCGGCTGCCCGCCACCACACGGCGGCCGCGATGACCACCGCCAACGCGATGTAGCCGAACGCGAGACCGTCCCGCCGATGCGCGGGGTCGAGGTCCTTGGTCTTGCCCAGGGTGCGCGCGAGGCCGCCGACGCCCTTCGCCAGCAGATGCCACGTGCCCTTGATCGCCCTACCTGCGGTTCCTTTGGATTTACGGGCCGGAGCAGGCTTCTTCGCCGCCGCAGCGGGCTTCTTGCGTGCGGTGGTTCGCTTGGCGGTGGTGGAGCGGCTTGTCGCCATGCGTCCCACGGTAGTCGCCCTCACCTCTCTGGTCCCAGCAGTCACAGCCCAGCCCAGGTCGCAAGGTCATGACCCGGGCATGCCATGCTCCGCACCATGGTTGCGCTGTACCGGGACGGACACGAGCCGACACGCCGCTTCACGACGGGTTCACCCATTTCGCCCGTCTGGCGGGGGATGCTCGAGACGAATCGTGGTTTTGTCGCACTGGCCGGCAACCTCGAAGTGACCGGGTCGGTGCCAAAAGACCTGCTTGACGGCCCCTTGGTGCTCGCGGCGAACCACATCGGCGTGTTCGACCCGTTCGTGCTGACCAAGGCGTGCTACCAAATCGGCATCGCACCGCGATTCATGCTGGCCGCAGGCCTGCTGGACACCCCAGTCGTCGGCTGGGGCCTGCGGCACGCCGGAGCGTTGCGCGTCGAACGCGGCAAGGCAACGGTCCTGGAATCCTTCGCCAAAGCCGTCGAAGCGATCAAGAAGGCGGACGCCCCGCTGCTGGTCTACCCGGAAGGCCGGATCACGCACGAGCGCGGAATGTGGCCGGAACGAGGAAAGACCGGCGTCGCCCGGATCGCGCTGGCCGCGAACGCCCGCGTCGTACCCATCTCGCAGTGGGGCGCGCACGAGGCGGCGTACTGGGGAACCGAAACGGTGACGGGCTGGTCGGACATCAAGCCCGTGCTGACATCGTTTTTGCGTGGAATGACCCGCAGGCCGAAGTTCAAGGTGCACTTCGGTGACCCGGTGGACCTATCCGACCTCTCCGCCTCCAAACCAGGCGACGCGGTCCGGGCCCACAAGCGGATCATGCAGGCGATCACCGACAATTTGGCGCCACTGCGCCCGGACGAGCCGGATCTGCCGAAGTTCCACGACCCGACGCGGCCGACCGACACCGTGTCCCCTTGGCGGGATTGATTCATCTGGCTGACAACTGCGAAGTCACGCGTTCGGACGCCCACCACTTCGTCACGATGAGCACGGGAATTCAGCAACGTGGGCAGTTTCGTCTGGCGTACGGTCGCACCTGCTGATCACGCTAGGCTCGCCGGGCAACTCGACCGGTTGCTGATGGGGAGGCAGTGATGCGCTGGTTTCTACCGATCCTGTTGTTGGCTGCGGCGTGCTCGAAGGCGACAGACGGTGTTCCCACGCCTGCGCCCCGAACAAAGGAGCAGGTCCTCGCCGGCCGTGCGGTCGAGGCGGGGGTCAGGAAGATTCTCATCGAGCGGTACGGCGACAACGCCGAGTTGGTCACTTGTCCTGACGACCAGCCCGTCAAAGTCGGTCACCGGTTCACCTGCGACGTCACCATCGACGGCGAGCAGCGCAAGGTGACGATCACCGTCCGATCCGCGGAGAACGCCGAATACGAGGTCAGCCAGCCCCGGTAGTGGTCCCAGACGCTGGGAAAACTCCGCGCTGCACAGGCTGACCGCCACGCAGACTCGCCAGCATGACCCCTAATCGCGCACGTGGTACGGCTCTGGTCCTGGCGGCATCGGTGTTCTCGGCCAGTTCCGGACCGTTGGCGAAGCAGGCGATGGCGGCTGGGTTGACGCCTCAACAGGTTGTCAGCGTTCGGATCAGCCTGGCTGCCCTGCTGTTCCTCACCGCGCTTGCGATCGTCAAGCCGCAGCTGTTGCGGATACGGCTCGCTGACTGGCGGGTTCTGCTCGGGTTCGGGCTGTTCGGTGTCGCCGGCGTGCAGGCCATGTATTTCATTGCGGTGGCGCGGGTTCCGGTCGGCATCGCGATGCTGTTGGAGTTCACCGCTCCGGTTCTGGTCGCGCTGTGGGTTCGGTTCGTCCGGGGCACGGTCCTTCCGGCGAAGGCGTGGGCCGGGACCGCGCTTGCCTTGCTGGGCTTGGCGATGGTCGCGCAGGTTTGGGAAGGGCTGAGGCTCGACGCGATCGGCCTGCTCGCCGGAATCGGGGCCGCCGTGTGTGCCGCGTGCTACTTCTTGATCGGCGAACATGCCCTCGCCACAAGGCATCCGTTGACCATGGCGACCTACGGCATGCTCGTTGGTGCCGTGGCGGTTGCCGTTGTGCTCACGCCGCCGTGGGCGCTGCCAGGCGAGATCCTCGTCAAGGAGACGTCAACTGGTCCTGTGTGGACACTCTTGATCGGCATCGCGGTCTTCAGCACGGTCATCGCCTACACCTTCGGCATGAGCGCCCTCCGGCACCTGCCGTCCAATGTGGTCAGTGTGCTGTCGCTCGCCGAACCGGTGATCGCGACCGCCGCTGCGTGGGCGCTGCTGGGCGAGCAGTTGACTGTGATTCAGATCATCGGCGGTTTCACGCTGCTCGGTGGAGCCTTTCTGGTCCAGCGTGCGTCTCAGACTCCAGTGGGACACGAAGTCCCTCCCGCGTCCGATGACATGCCCGCCGCAGTTCCGCGAAGCTAACGCCCACTGGGGGTAGGGCCCGGCCCAACACGGGCCGGGCCCTCCAAACGTCAGACCGGGATGACGGTCGGCACGATCATCGGACGCCTGCGGTACTTCTCGGCCACCCAGCGGCCGACCACGCGGCGCACGACCTGCGCGATGCGATGGGTGTCGGTGATGCCCTCGGCCTCGGTACGCGACAGTTCCATCTCCACCAGGGCGACGACCTCGTCCAATGCCTTGGGGTCGTCGGAGAAGCCACGTCCGGAGATCGTCGGCGGCGCCACGGCACGGCCGGTGCTGCCCTCGACCGCGACCGTGATCGAGATGAAGCCACCCTCACCCAGGATCAGCCGGTCCGACAGCGTCGATTCGCCGACGTCACCCACGGACAGACCGTCCACGTAGACGTGCCCGACCTCCACGCGGCCGGTGATCCGGGCGATGCCGTCGATCAGGTCGACGACCACGCCGTCCTCGGCGAGCACGACCTGCTTCTCCGGAACGCCTGTGGCCACGGCCAACGCCGCGTTGGCCCGCAGGTGCCGCCATTCGCCGTGCACCGGCATCACATTGGACGGCCGGACCGCGTTGTACAGGAACAACAATTCGCCGGCGGACGCGTGCCCGGACACGTGCACTTTGGCGTTTCCTTGGTGCACAACGTGTGCGCCGAGCCGGGCGAGGCCGTTGACCACGCCGAACACCGCGGTCTCGTTGCCGGGGATCAAGGAGCTCGCCAGGACGACCGTGTCGCCGGGGCGGATCGAGATCTGCCGGTGCTCGCCACGGGCCATCCTGGACAGCGCCGACAGCGGCTCACCCTGGCTGCCGGTGGAGACGAAGAGCACCTCGTTCTCCGGCAGTTCCATCGCGTCGTTCAGGTCGATGAGCAGGTTCTCCGGCATGGTCAGCAGCCCGAGCTCGGCCGCGATGCCCATGTTGCGGACCATCGAGCGGCCGACGAACGCGACCCGCCTGCTGTGCTTCACCGCGATGTCCAGCACCTGCTGCACCCGGTGCACGTGGCTGGCGAAGCACGCCACGATCACCCGCTGCGTGGCCCGGGCGATCACGTTCTCCAGCACCGGGCCGATCTCCCGCTCCGGCGTGACGAAGCCGGGGACCTCGGCATTCGTCGAGTCCACCAGGAACAGGTCCACGCCCTCGTCGCCGAGCTGCGCGAAGCCGCCGAGGTCCGTCAGGCGGCCGTCCAACGGCAGCTGGTCGAGCTTGATGTCCCCGGTGTGCAGCACGAGGCCGGCCGGGGTGCGGATCGCCACGGCCAGAGCGTCCGGAATGGAGTGGTTGACCGCGAAGAACTCCAGGTCGAAGGGACCCGCTGAGCGCCGCTCGCGCTCGGTCACCTCGACGAGCACAGGGTCCTGCCGGTGTTCCTTGCACTTCGCGGCCAGCAGCGCGAGCGTGAACTTCGAGCCGATCACCGGCACGTCCGCGCGCAGCCTGAGCAGGAACGGCACCGCACCGATGTGGTCCTCGTGCCCGTGCGTGAGCACGATGCCGTCGATGTCCTCCAGCCGGTCCTCGATGGCCCGGAAGTCCGGCAGGATCAGGTCGACACCCGGCTGCTGGTCCTCGGGGAACAGCACGCCACAGTCGACGATCAACAGCCTGCCGTCGTACTCGAAGACGGTCATGTTGCGGCCGACCTCGCCGATTCCGCCGAGAGCGACCACGCGGAGCCCACCATCGGTCAGCCGTGGCGGGAGGTTCTGCGAGGTTTCGATCACCTACTAACCGTCTCAGATGACGATCGCACGGCGTCAGGCAGTCCGAGTGAGACACCGGCCACGGCCAGATCGGCGGCGATGGCGGCGGTCTGCTCCTCGGTCGCGGGCAGGATCGGCAGCCTGGTGTCCCCCACGTCAAGGCCCCGCAGCCGCAGCGCGGCCTTGACGAACGCAAGGCCAAGGCCAGGGCCGGTGCGGCCCATCGCGCGGTTCACGGGCAGCAGGCCGCGGTTGACCTCAAGGGCCTTGGCCACGTCGCCGCTCTCGTAGGCGTCGACCAGCAGCCGCAGGCGGTCGGCCGCGACGTGCCCGATCACGCTGACGAAGCCGACCGCGCCGACGGACAGCCACGGCAGGTTGAGCACGTCGTCGCCCGAGTAGTACGCCAAGTCGGTGTTCGCGATCACGTCGCAGCCCGCGTTCAGGTCACCCTTGGCGTCCTTCACCGCGACGATCCGCGGGTGCTCGGCCAGGCGGAACAGCGTGGCGGTCTGGATCGGGGTGACCGCGCGCGGCGGGATGTCGTAGAGCATCACCGGCAGGTCTGTCGCCTCGGCGATCGCGGTGAAGTGCGCGATCAAACCGTCCTGCGACGGCCGGGAGTAGTAGGGCGTGACGGCCAGCAGGCCGTGTGCGCCTGCGGCGGCCAACTGCTTGGCGATGTGCACGCTGTGCGCGGTGTCGTATGTGCTTCCGCCACTCACGATGGTGGCGCGGTCGCCGACGGCGTCGACGACGGCACGAACCAGGTTGACCTTCTCGTCGTCCGTCGTGGTGGGCGCCTCGCCGGTGGTGCCGTTGAGCACCAGACCGTCGTTCCCAAGATCCACCAGGTGCGTGGCGAGCTCCTGGGCCTTGGCCAGATCAAGCGCGCCACTCGCGTCGAACGGGGTGACCATGGCGGTCAGAACACGGCCGAACGGACGGCCGGGAGCAGCGGAAGGACATCTGGTCATACCGCTGAAGGTACCCCCTCCACCTGGGGGTATACGCCCCAGCTCCCCGGTCGCGGAAATTCGACGGCCGTTGGCTGTCCGCGCTTTAAAAGCTTCGTTTGGTGCCCTTGATCTCCGCCACAGCGACCTCGTCGCCGGAGAATTCGACGCGTGCTTCGTCACGGCCGAACGCGTGCAGCAACAGCTCGCCCGGCTCGCCGGAAATGGTCACCGCGTTCGGGCCGCGCTTGCCCACGATGGTCTCGCCGTCCGGCCGCCTGAGCAGCACGCCGACCACGCTGCGGTGGTACGCGCGGCGTGCGGCGAACCGCAGCGTGCGCCACAGCTGCTCGTCGCGGGCAGCGTCCGCGGGCCGTGGTTCCCAACCGGGGACGGCACGGCGGACGTCCTCGTGGTGGATGAAGTACTCGGCGCCGTTCACCAGGTCGTTGAGCATCCCGAGGCTGAACGGCGACCAACGCGGCGGGCCCGTGCGGACCAGGTCGATGAGCTCATCCCACGGCTTCGCGGCGAACTCGTCCTGGACGCGCTGGGTCCGCGCGGCCAACGCGGGCAGCATGATCCCGCCTGCCGCGTCCGGCCTGCGGTCGCGAAGCACCAGGTGGGCGGCCAGGTCCTTGGCCTGCCAGCCATCGCACAAGGTCGGCGCGTCCGGACCGACCTCCTCCAGCAGGATGCTCAGCCGTTCACGTTCATCGCTTGCGAGACCCATGCCGCCACGTTACTCAAGATGGCTCGTCCGGGACGATCGAGCCGGTCATCGTGCTGTTGTCGGTGGGCCAGGCGATGCAGTAGATCGACCGCTGCGGCGACTTTTCCGAGTCCCAGGCCTGCTTGGACGGAATGACGGCCAGCACGTTCATCGTCTTGTCCGACTTGAGGACCTCATTGGAGGTGTAGAACATCGCGCACGCGCTCTCGGCGTACCGGTTGAGCGCCTCGTCGGCCGGATAACCAGCGGGCGCGATGTTCTTGTCCTTGTCACCGTTGCGCATGCCGGTCTTGTATTCCATGAAGACCTCGGCGCGGTGTTCTTCTTTCGTGCAGTCGACGGTCGCGTCGTACTGGACTTTGTCCGCGGGCGGTGCGTTCAGGCAGCTGTTGCCCGCGTTGAAGTACACGTCGAAGACCGGGATGTTGCCGCCGACGCCGTAGGTCAGGGTCGGCTGGAGTTTCCCGCTGCCCGCCGAGGCGGTCCCGAACAGGCCACGGCCGAACCAGCCCGCGGTCAGCATGGCCGCGGCCAGCACGACGACCAGGCCGATCGCCAAGCCGCGGCGGCCCTTGGACGGCGTGGCCGGCTGGGTCGCGCCGGGCTGCTGCGACCAGACCGGTGCGGTCGGGCCGGTGTTCATCGCGACCTGCGTCGCCTGCCCGAGCAGCGCACGGACCTGCGGCGCGGTCGGCCTGCCGTCGGGGTTCGAGTTCAGCAGCCCCATGATCAACGAGGCCAGCGGGCCACGGCAGCGGGTCAGGTACGCGACCTCGTTCATGATCGCCTGGATCGACGCGGCCGTCGTCGTCCGTTCATACGCGCCATAGCCCTCGACAGCGAAGAACAGCGTCGCGCCCAAGGCCCACAGATCCGACGCGGCGGAGGCGTCGTGTCCTTGCAGGCGTTCCGGCGACATGTACGTCGGCGAGCCGATCAGCGTTCCGCTCGTGGTCAGCCGTGGGTCGTCGGTGGACTGGGCGATGCCGAAGTCGGTCAGCTTCACGCGCCCGTTCGCGTCGATCATCACGTTGCTGGGCTTGACATCCCGGTGCACGATCCCGGCGCGGTGCGCGGTGTCCAACGCGGACACGAGCTGCTGCGCGATCTGCGCGGTGTACGCCTCGCTGAGCGGACCACGTTGCCGCACGATGTCCGCCAGCGTGGGCGCCTCGATCAGCTCCATCACGATGAACGTGTTGCCGTGCTCCTGCACCACGTCGTACACCGTGACGATCGCCGGGTCGTTGAGCCTGCCCGCGGTGCGTGCCTCGCGCAGCACGCGCTCCTCGAAGATGTGCCGCTCCTGCGCGTCTATCCCGTCGGGCAGGTGCAGTTCCTTGATCGCGACCCGCCGTCCGATCGTCCGGTCTTCGGCCAGCCAGACGATGCCCATGCCGCCGCGACCGATCTCGCGGACGACTTGGTAGCGGCCGCTGACAATCCTCTGCGTGTACTCCTGGGACACGCGGGCACTCTAACTCCCGCCCGGCCGCCACCAGAGAGGTTGGCCAAGGTTGCACGAAGGGGCAAGCCTTCGTTATTCCCCGGCAACGGCTCCGGTCAGTTTGCCACCGTCCGCCTTGGTGACGACACAGAGCGCTTCCTTCTGCGCTCCGTCCCACGCGGCCCGCGTGGGCACGAGTGTCCGGAACCGCAGAACGCTGTCCCTGTTCTCCACGGTGAGCTCTTCGAACCTCCCCGCGCAGGCCGATGGCGCGTCCGTGTCCATGTAGTCCGGGTATTCGGCCAAGTCCGCGTACGAAATGTGCTCGAAGATCTCGGCGTCGTGCTCCTGGTCGCAGTCCTCCACCTGCTCGGCCAAGTCGGCGCCGTTGTAGCAGCTGCCGTCCTGCAGGTCTCGTGTGATGTCCCCGTCCGGCCCGTAGCTCTTGGTGTCCTGCATGGGGTTCGCGGCCGGGGGATTCGTTTTCGGGGAGAAGACCCCGGTCAGCGCAAGGACCAAGGTGGTTGCCGTGAGCAGGACGACGACAATCGCACCGATCGCGAGCGCTCGCCTGCTTTTCCGCTCCACGGGCAAAGCCCTGGTCAGCGGGACTGCGGGCGTGGTGTCCGGGTTCGACCCCCGGCGTGCTCGGTCGATCAAGCGCCTGGCCTGCGCGGCATTGAGCCTGACCTTCGGGTCCGGCTCGAGCAGGCCCATGATCAGTTCCTTGAGCGGGCCATGCGCCTCCCGGACCTCGGCCCGCTCGGTCAGCACGGCGGCGATGGACGCGGCCGTCGTCGACCGCTCGTACGCGCCATACCCTTCGGCGGCGAAGAAAAGCGTTGCTCCCAACGCCCAGAGATCCGATGCCGGAACGGCTTCCTCGCCATGCAGACGTTCCGGCGAGATGTACGTCGGCGACCCCATCAGCGTGCCGCTCTTGGTCAGCCTCGGGTCCTCAATGGACTGCGCGATGCCGAAGTCGGTCAGCCGCACCCGGCCATTTGGACCGATCATCACGTTGCTGGGCTTGACATCCCGATGCACGACACCGGCCGCGTGCGCGGTCTCCAGCGCGGACAGCAACTGCTCGGCGATCTTGAGAACCTGGTCGACCGGCAGCGGTCCGCCCTGCCTGACGACCTCGCTCAACGTGGGCGCGTCGATCAGTTCCATCACGATGAACGTGGCGCCGTCCTGGTGCACGACGTCGTGCACCGTGACGATCCCGGGGTCGCTCAGCCTGCCCGCGGTCCGTGCCTCACGCAGGACGCGTTCTTCCAGGACCGGCCGGTCGCGCGGGTCGGTTCCGTGTGGTGGAACGAGTTCCTTGATGGCCACCCGCCTGCCCATGGTCTGGTCTTCGGCCAGCCAGACGATGCCCATGCCGCCGCGGCCGATCTCGCGGACGACGTGGTAGCGGCCATTGATGACGCGCGACTGCGTGGACACGCGGGAACTCTACTAGCGCGAGGGTGCCCGGCAGAGTGAATCGTCAATTGCCCTTGACCGAGCCGGTCAGTTTGCCGCCATCCGCCTTGGCCACCACGCATACGGCCTTGCGGCGGGTGTAGTCCTCCCACGCCGACTTGGTGGGCACGATGGTCCAGAACTTCAGGGTGTCCTTCGCCGTCAGGTCCTCGAACTGGGCCTTGCATTCCGGCTCGGACTCTTTGATCACCTGGTCCGGCCCCGGGTAGGCGCCGGAATCGCGGTTCAGCTGCACCTGGCCGTAGATCTCGACGTCATGCGCTCCGCTGCAGTCGAACAGCGTCTCGTTGAGGTCCATGCCGTTGAAACACGAGCCTGGATCGCCGTATTGGATCACCGTGCTGTTGGTGACGTCGCCGTTGTCCCCGTAGGTCTTGGTCGTCCCCGTCCCTTGCTGCTTGTTGACGCTTCCGGTGACCGATGGTGTGGACGTCTCACTGGGCGCGGTCGTCTGCTGCTGCGGTGCCGGCCCGGCAGTCTCGTTGGTCTTCTTGTTGAACACACCGGAAAACGCCAGAACAGCGCCAACCAGCACCACCGCGGCGATCGTGATCACGAGACCACGTTTGCTCTTCGGCATCGGTTTGGTGACGGGAACCGGTTGCGCGGCAGGGGTTCCAGAGGTTCCAGGCTGACGTGCCTGCTCGATCAGGTACCTGACCTGCCCGCCGGTCAACCGGGTGTGCGGGTCCGGGTCCAGCAGGCCGAGGATCAGGTTGGCCAGCGGCCCGTGCGCCCGGCGGACCTGGACGCGTTCGTTCATGATCGCCTGGATCGCGGCCGGCGTGCTTGGACGTTCGTACGCGCCATAGCCTTCGACCGCGAAGAACAGCGTGGCGCCCAAGGCCCACAGGTCGGACGCGGGCGAAGCCTCTTGTCCCAGCAAGCGTTCCGGCGAGATGTAGGTCGGTGACCCGATCAGCGTGCCGCTCGTGGTCAGCTTCGGGTCCTCAATGGACTGAGCGATCCCGAAGTCGGTCAGCTTCACGCGGCCGCTCGCGTCGATCATCACGTTGCTGGGCTTGACATCCCGGTGCACGATCCCGGCGCGGTGCGCGGCCTCCAGCGCGGACAGCAACTGCTCGGCGATCTTGAGAACCTGGTCGACGGGAATCGGGCCGTGCTGCGCGACCACGTCAGCGAGGTTCTTCGCCTCGATCAGTTCCATCACCAGGAACGTGCTGCCGTGCTCACGCACAACATCGTGCACAGTCACGATTCCCGGGTCGTTCAAGCGGCCCGCGGTCCGTGCCTCACGCAGCACGCGTTCCTCGAACACCTGCCGTTCCTGCGGCGCGATGTTGTGCGGCAGCAGCAGTTCCTTGATCGCCACGCGTCTGCCGATGGTCAGATCCTCGGCCAGCCACACCACGCCCATCCCGCCACGCCCGAGTTCTTCGAGCACACGGTAACGGCCTGCCCCCAGATGGTCCCCTCGATCCACGCGGGACACATTACGGGAGCCCGCCGCAGGGCAGGCTCCCCAAAGGGCGGCTAGGCGTGCACTTCGTGACCGGCTTCGCGCAGCGCCGCCACTGCCCGGTCCAGATCGGTCGCCTTGACCAGGATGTGGTCAGTGTCGAACGTGGACATCGCGTACAGCGGAACCCCGGCCGCGGCCAGGGATCCGGCCAGTGACGCCATGATCCCGGTCAGCGTGAACTCCAACGGCCCGCGCACAGTCAGCAGCCGCCAGCCCTGGTCCACCTTCTCGGCCGACGGTGCGATGTCCGTCAGCGAGACGACCGAGACCTCGTCCGGCGTGCTCGTAATGGACACCAGACCGTCCGAAGTGGGCAGTGACGGCACGGGAGAACCCGACGGCAGCTTGGCGATCGAGTAATCGCCCGGCCGCACGTCGACAGTCAGCCGGTTCATCCCTCAGTAACCAGCGGGCTGTGCGCGACCTCGGTGCCGTCGGGCAGTGAGGAGATGGTGAAGTCGCTGAACACGTTCTCCGCGGCCTTCTGCAGCTGCCGCAGGCATTCCACGGCCAACGCGCGGATCTCGACGTCGGCCGCCTCGCTGGCCCGCATCGCGATGAAGTGCCGCCAGGCGCGGTAGTTGCCGGTCACGACAATCCGCGTCTCGGTGGCGTTCGGCAGCACCGCGCGGGCGGCCTGACGGGCCTGCTTGCGGCGCAGGGTCGCGCTCGGCTCGTCCGCGAACTTCTTCTCCAGGCCGGCGAGCAGTTCGGTGTACGCCTCGACAGCCGCGTCGGCGGCCGCGATGAACTTCGCGTGCAGCTCGGGGTCGTTGGCGATCACGTCCGGCTCGACCATCGCGGCGTTGCGCTCGGGCACGTACCGCTGGGAGAGCTGGGAGTACGAGAAGTGGCGGTGGCGGATCAGCTCGTGCGTCAGCGACCGGGAGATGCCGGAGATGTAGAAGCTCACCGATCCGTGCTCGAGCACCGAGAGGTGGCCGACTTCGAGGATGTGCCGGAGATACCCGGCGTTGGTCGCGGTGGCCGGATTGGGCTTCTTCCACGACTGGTAGCAGGCACGGCCCGCGAACTCGGCGAGCGCCTGCCCGCCGTCGCTGTCGGTCGACCAAGGCACGTCCGCCGGTGGGAAGAACTCGGTCTTGGCGATCAGCTGAACCTTGGGGGCGACGGTCTCGGTCATGGCGGTGAGCCTAACTGGCCCGCTCCGACACGCCAGCAACCGACGCGTGATGTCGCGATGACATCACCCATCCTTGCGATGACGTCATCGGTGATGTCATAGTGACGTCATGGATCTCACGCCGTATATCGACTCGCTGCGGGAGGACCTCGCCACCACCGCCTCAGCCGGGGATGAGCAGACCCGACGGGCGGCGGCCGTGTTGTCCGCCGCATTGGAACCAGCGATGCGTCTCGCGTTCATGAACGCGCTGTCCGACGTCGCCGCCGAGGTGACCGCCGCACTGGACGACCACGTGGTCGAGGTGAAGCTGGCCGGCCGGGACGTGCAGGTGGTCGTCACGTCGACCCGGCGCGCCGCCGACCCGGAACCCGAGGCCGAGCAGCAGCTGCCGCCGCCGACCGGCGACAACAGCGCGGAGAACATCAGCCGGATGACCCTGCGGATGTTCGAACAGATCAAGAGCCAGGCCGAGCAGGCGGCCGCGGCACAGGGCGTGTCGCTGAACACGTTCGTGTCGCAGGCCGTGCAGGGCGCGCTGCGCCGCAAGTGGCCCGGCCACCAGCACCACCACCAGCAGCACCGTCATGAGGACGAAGACCGCGGCTCGTCGCGGGTTCACGGTTGGACTGAGGGGCAATGACCGAGGAGAAGGTGCACAACTTCGAGGCCGACGGGCCACAGGACATCGACGTGCAGATCAAGTCGGGGGCAGTGGACGTCCTGCTGACCGACGAACCAGGCATCAGCGTGCGTATCCGCCCTCGCCCGGACACGGGCAACCCGCTGTCCGAAGGGCTCTCGCAGCTGGTCAACCTGTTCTCACAGTTCGAGGCGGTGCCGTCGCCCGAGGACATCGTCGACAAGGCCGTCGTCGAGTACTCGAACAACCGCGTGGTCGTGCGCGCGCCGGACCGGATGCGCCACGTCTCGCTGGGAGTCACGGTGCGCGCGCCGTCCGGCTCGAACGTGGATATCCGCAGCCATTCCGGCGATGTGCTGGTGACCGGCGCAGCCGGTCGGCTGTCGGTCCGGACCGGCTCCGGCGAGATCAAGGTGGACCGGGCAGACGGCGCGGCGACCGTGATCACGGGAACGGGCGCGGTCCGGCTCGGCCCGATGCTTGGCGGCCTGCAAGCGCGTACCGGCAGCGGCGACGTCGAGGTGTCGTCGGTCGGCGGCTCCAGCACGGCCTTGATCACCGGCAGCGGAGACGTGTGGCTCGGTGCCGTCGCCAGTGACGTCACCGCACGCACCGGCACCGGCGATCTGACCGTGGCCGACGCCGCCACGGGCAAGATCGACCTGAACACCGGATCGGGTGAGATCCGGGTCGGCATCCGGCAGGGCACGTGCGCCGAGGTCGACCTGCAGTCCAGCACCGGGCAGGCGCGCAGTGAGCTGACGCTGACGGACTCGCCGCCGCAGGGCGAGGTGAAGCTGCGGGTCCGCGGCCGAACCCGATCGGGCAGTGCCGTCGTGAGCGCGGCCCTCGACGGCTAGGTCTCACCAAGAGGGTGGCTGGGCTGCCCGGCCCCGGGCAGCCCGGTCTTCACTTGACCAGTTTCGCCAACGGACCGGCGAGATCGCCTTTCTTCCCCACGGCCACACCGGAAAGCCCGAGCCACTCGGCCATCAGCTTGAGCTCGGCCGAGAGCTCCAGCAGTACCCGTGCTTTGTCCACACCGGACTCCGCGAACGCGCCGGGAACTCGCAACAGACCCGCCGCGCGATCGGCCTTCAGGTCAACGCGCGCGACGAGTTCGCCGTCCAGCAGGAACGGGAACACGTAATAGCCGTACTCCCGCTTGGGTTCTGGCACGTAGATCTCGATGCGGTACCGGAACCCGAAGATCCGCTCGGTCCGGTCACGTTCCCAGATCAGCGGATCGAACGGGCACAACAACGCGCGGCCCTTGACCTGGCGCGGAGTCTTCGCGTCGACGTGCTTGAACGCCTTGCGCTTCCAGCCGGCGACCTCGACCGGCTCAAGGACACCGTCGGCGACAAGGGACAGGACCGCCTGCCGGTTGGCATCCGGGGCGAGCCGGTAGTAGTCGCGTAACTCCGGCTCGGTCGCGACTCCCAGCGCCCTCGCGGAGCGCTCGACCAGCTCCCGGGCGGCTTCCTCCGGCGGGACCTGGCGGTTCAGCACGTCCGGCGGGACGACGCGTTCGGTCAGGTCGTAGAGGCGCTCGAAGCTTCGTCGCGTCCCGGTCGTGAGTTCGCCGAGGCCGAAGAGGTACTCACAGATGTGCTTGACGTCCGATCGCTCCCACCAGGTGCCCTTCTGACGCTTCTCCCCCTCGCCGACGATCGCGCGCTCCAGCGTGCCCGCGCCGATCGGGCCGAGCTCCTTGACCGCGGCCAGTACCTCCTGAACCAGCCCAGGCGACCGGTTGACGGCCTTCTCGTAGTGCCGCCACCAGCCGGGACGCTTGCCCAGGTGCAGCAGCGGCCAGTCCTCGACCGGGATCAGGCTCGCCTCATGCGCCCACTTCTCGACCAACAGCCGGGGTTTGCGGGCCGAGTGCGACCAGGCCGCGTCGTCGATCAGGTCCATCGGATACGCGCCGAGCCTGGAGAACAGCGGCATGTAGTGCGCGCGGACCGCGACGTTCACCGAGTCCAGCTGGATCAGCTGCACCCGCGAGAGCACCTTGAGCAGATGTCGTCTCGACGGCACCGTTGTCGGGCGTGGATCGGTGAACCCCTGTGCGGCCAGCGCCGTGCGCCGGGCGGCGGCCTCGGTCATCGTCAACATAGTGAGCGCATAGTGCCAGGCACCCCCGACAATTTTCGGTTCACTACATTCTTCGACCATGGCTGAGGCCGCGGTGCACACCGCTGAACCGGACGACATCGACCAGATCGCCAGGATCCAGGTGGAGACCTGGCGTGCCGCGTACGCCTCACTGCTGCCCGAGGAAGTGCTGGCCGGGCTGGACCAGGCCGAGATCGCCGAGGTCTGGCAGGCGACGGTCAAGCAGGGGGACGTCACGGTCCACGTCGCCACCGAGGGCACGTGGACCGTCGGCTTCTGCGCGGCTGGGGCCGCGCCGGACGCGGAGATCGCGGACGTCGACGGCAAGCTGCCCGACGACGCCGACGAGGTTGGCGTGATCGCCACGTTGCTCGTGGAGCCACGGTGGGGACGGCGTGGGCACGGTGGCCGATTGCTCGCGACGGCCGCTGCCGGCCTGCGTGCGGCCGGTAAATCACGCGGTGTCGTATGGGTGCCGGAAAACGACGATGTTTCCGTGGCGTTCTACGAGCGAGCCGGTTGGCATCGAGACGGTATGGTTCGCACCCTTGACGCGGGCGGACGGCCGTTGCGGGAAATCAGGTTGACCGGGGAATTGAACCTCCGGCTGACATGAAACGTCCTTAAGGCTGAAGCTCGCCCACGCTCGACTCAGATACCCTGGCCTAGGACTGGGGATCCAAGGCAAGGGGACACACTTGTTTATCAGCCTGCTGATCGCGGCCGGTGTCGCGTTCAGCTCCGCGCTGATTCCCCTGGTCAGCACCGAGGTTTTCGTCCTGGCGCTGATCGCGCAGGAGCCCAACATCCCGTGCCTGGCGCTGGGCGCGGTGGTCGCGGTCGCCCAGATCCTGGGAAAGTTGCTGTACTACCTGGCCGCGCGTGGATCGTTGCATCTGCCAACCTTTATGCACCGCAAGGACAAACCGCTCACCGACCGTCGAATCCGTTGGCAGCAACGGACAAAACGGGTGCGCGCATGGTTGCACTGGCTTACCGAAAAGTGCCATAAGCATCCACATTGGATGACTGGGACATATGGCGTAAGCGCGGTGGTCGGGCTGCCTCCGTTCATGGCCACGACTGTGCTGGCCGGCTTGGCGAAAATGCCGATGTCCACGTTCGTCGTCGCCGGATTCGCCGGCCGCTGCCTGCGGTTCACCTTGCTGGCGATGTCGCCCGCGTTGCTCTCCGGATGGCTGCTCTGACCTCGGCGAGCCGCTGAACTCCTTCGGCCAGTACGTGTTCCGGCGCGCCACCGTAGGTCAGCCGCAGGTACGACCCGGCCGGTTCCGCGGCAAACCAAGATCTGCCAGGAAAAACAACGACGTCACGAGCGGCGGCGGCCGCGGTGAACTCCATGTCGTCGATGCCTTCGGGCAGTTCGGCCCACACATGCAGCCCGCCACTCGGTTTGGCGACACGGAAATCCGGCAGATGTGAGTCCAGTGCGCTCAGCAAAGCGTCGCGGCGCGACCGCAACGCACCTTGCAACGAGCGCAAATGCCTGCGCCATACCGGGGATGTCACGAAGTCGATGGCGGCTTCCTGCAACGGCCCGGATACGTAGAGATCGTCGAAGGAACGCGCTGTGCGCAGCCGTTTTCCGGCAACACCACGCGCGCCGATCACGGCGACCCGCAGGCCGGGTGCGGCCACTTTGGTCAGTGAACGGACGTACACGACATGTCCGTCGACGTCCTCGGATGTCAAGGTCGGCGGGGCGACTCCGTCGATCGTGAATCCTCGTGCCCAGTCGTCCTCGATGAGGAACGCGCCTGCCGCACGGACAATCGCGAACACCTCGGGCCGCCTCTCCGCCGAAAGCACGGCGCCATGCGGGTTCGCGTGCAGCGGCTGGCTATAGAACAGCCGCGCGCCGGTCCGCTCGAACGCCGCAGCGAGAAGATCGGGACGTACGCCGTCAGCGTCCGTCGGTACCGGAACAACACGCAACCCCGCGTCTCGCGCGGCGGCGATGGCGCCGACGTAGGTGGGTGACTCAAGGAGCACTACGTCGCCAGGTTCGCTCAACCCGCGAAACGCCGCCGACAACGCGGGCTGCGCGCCCGAGCACACCGTCATGTCGCCAGCACGCAGTTCTCCGCCCGCCTCGCGAGCGAACCACGCACGCAGTTCCTCACGTCCCTCAAGCGGCACACGGCCCCACGACGCGGGCCTACGGGCGGCACGGCTCAGCGCGGCGCCAAGCGCCTCGACGGGCAGTAGGCCTGGATCGAGGTAACCGCTGGACAGTTGGAGAACCTCGGGCCCGGGCACCGAGATCAACGCGGCCACCATGTCCTCGCTGGGCCGTCCCGGGCCGAGCGCGACCGACTGCCAGGACAAATCCGGCGGCCGGGCCGGACCTGGGCGATCGGCGACGTAACTGCCCCGCCCCGGCCGCACCTCCACCAGGCCTTCGCCCGCCACCCGCTGGATGGCCTGCTGAACCGTGACCGGCGACGCCTTGTGCTTGGCCATCAGCGCCCGCACCGACGGCAGGCGATCGCCCGGCTGACCAGTGCGGACGATGGACCTGATGTCCTCGATAACGCGGAGCGCTGCGTTATCCTCATTCATGAGAGTAGAGAGTAACGTTATCGCGCCCGCGGGGATAACACTCGGCGCGCTGGGGGTTCTGGGATTCAGCTTCTCTCTGCCGGCCACGCGGTTGGCCGTGGCCGGTCTTGACCCGTGGTTCGTCGCGTTCGGCCGCGCGGCCGCCGCAGGCCTGCTCGCGGTCGCCTATCTCGTGTTCGTCCGCGCGCCGCTGCCGAGCCGGGACCAGGTTCGGCGGTTGATGATCGTCGCGCTGGGCATCGTGATCGGATTTCCGCTGTTCACCTCGTTGGCGTTGACCACGCAAACGTCTGCCCACGGCGCTGTGGTGATCGCTGGACTGCCGATGTCGACAGCAGTCTGGGCCGTCGTGCGCGCCGGCGAACGGCCGCGGCGTGGGTTCTGGCTGGCCAGCGGGGTGGGTTTTGTCGCGGTACTGGCGTTCATCGCCACCACTGGCAGCGTGTCCGGCGGCTTCGAGATGGCGGACGTGTTCCTGCTGATCGCGATCGTGCTGTGCGGACTGGGTTACGCGGAGGGCGGCGCGCTCGCCCGTGACCTCGGCGGCGCCAGGACGGTGTGCTGGGCGCTTGTCGTGTCGTTGCACATGACCGTGCCAGTCGCCCTGTTCACCATGGACTTCTCCCGTGCCACCGGCACGACCTGGTTCGGCTTCGCTTACGTGACAGTGATTTCCATGTTCCTGGGATTCTTCGCCTGGTACGCCGGACTGGCCAGGGGCGGAGTCGCGAAGGTGGGCCAGGTTCAGCTCGCCCAGCCGGTGTTGACCTTGACCTGGTCGGCGTTTCTGCTGGATGAGCCGGTTGGCTGGCTCACTGTTGCGGCGGCGATTGTGGTGCTGACCTGCGTGGTTTGGACTCAACGCAGCAGAACCTGAGTACTTGATAACGAAACGGTAACGAACGGGGCACGTTTGAACGACCGGGGCCAACGCGCTCGTATCCCCCCATGAGCAAGGAAAAACCCCGACCAAGCTTTCCGCCCCACACCCCCCCCAGGCACTACCCCTTCGTGGCAGTCCCGCCGAGCTGCTTCAGCGTCCTCGCCTGGCCAAAATCCGGAACGAGGTGAGAAATCGATGGCCCGATACTCAGGGCGTCACCGAATCTCCCGCCGAACAAAGATCGCGACCGCAGGCCTCGGCCTGGCTTTGGCGATCGGTGGGATTGCGGTCGTCACGACCGCGGGTGACCCAGGGCAGGCCAGAGCAGATCTCGCGGACAAGTCTTTCTTCGTGGACATCACCACTGTTCAGCCGAACGTGAATCTGCCGGACCAGCAGGATGACGCGTCGACCGGCACATTCACGGTGGACTGCGGAAAGAACGAGAACGAGCACTTCAACCCCGACAACTTCATCGCGCAGCCGGGTGTCCGCAACGGCGCCCAGCACCTGCACGACTACGTCGGAAACCTGACCACCAACGCCGACTCGAACAACGAGAGTCTCCAGGCCGGTGGCACCACCTGCAAGAACGGCGACAAGTCCACTTACTTCTGGCCGGTCATCCGGATCGAGGACGCAGAGGACGCCGCCGAGAACGAGCAGCAGGAACAGCAGAACAACAACAACCAGAACCAAGGCCAGCAGAACAACAACCAGCAAGGCCAGAACAACCAGCAGGGTCAGAACAACGACCAGGACAACGCCAACGGCCAGAACAACAACGATCAGCAGGACAACCAGCAGCAGAACCGGAACAACAACCGGAACGGCGGCGACCAGAACGCTGATCAGAACCGTGGCGACAACCAGCGGAACAACCTGGTGCAGGGCAACCTGAGGCAGAACCAGGAACGCGACAACCAGCAGGGTGACCGGAACAACCGGAACCAGCAGCAGGGTCAGAACAACGACCAGCAGGGTCAAAACCAGCAGGGTCAGAACAACAACGACCAGCAGGGCCAGAACAACCAGCAGGGCAACAACAACCAGGGTCAGAACAACCAGGGCAACAACAACGACAACAACAACCAGGGCAACAACGAGCAGGGCAACAACAACGAGGAGCAGCCCGAGCTCGAAGCCCCGAACGAGCAGAACGAGCTGGCAGGCAACGACGGCGAGATCCAGCGCCCTGCCGAGGTCGACCTGACGTTCCGCGGCAGCCCGGTCGGCGATGTCGTCGCGATGCCGAAGTTCCTGCGCATCCTTTACGGTGACGCGAAGGTTTCCACCAACGGCACGAAGAATGCCCGCGACTCCTGGACGTGCGCCGGTTTCGAGGACCGGGTCCTGATCAACAAGTACCCGATCTGCCCGAACGGCGCCCCGGTGAAGCGCATTCACGACTTCCCGAGCTGCTGGGACGGCGAGAACATCGATTCCGAGAACCACCGGGATCACATCGTCTACCCGAACGAGAACGGTCAGTGCCAGAACGGGTTCAAGGCGGTCCCACAGCTGCGGATCACCCTGACCTACAACATTCCCCAGGAGGTTCAGGAACAGGGCCGGTACAAGGTCGACTCCTTCCCCGAGGAGGAGCACAACCCCTTCTCCGACCACGACGACTTCGCCAACGTCATGTCCAACCAGATCATGAACCGGCTTGTCGCCTGCATCAACGAAGGCCGGACCTGTAACGAGTAGCAGCATCGCAGCCGTGAGTGCCGCACCACGCGGCACTCACGGCCTTGCCGGGGTTTACCCGCCGATTCAGAAACCCTTTGATAAACCAAAATGAAACAACGAGGTGAGTAGTCGATGGCCCGCACAACTGGGCGACACCGCATCTCCCGCCGAACGAAGATCGCCACTGGAGCCTTAGGTCTGGCGATCGCAGTCGGTGGCCTAGTCGTGGTTACGACTACCGGCAACGACCCGGACGCAAGCGCGGCACTGGCCGACAAGTCACTGTTCGTGGACATCACGAAGGTCAAGCAGAACGTCAACATTCCGCAGAACCAGCGGAACGCGTCTCGAGGAACGTTCACGGTCAACTGTGGTCGCAATGAGAACGGCCACTTCAACGCCGACAACTTCATCGCGCAGCCCGGCGTCAAAATGGGTGCCGAGCACCTGCACGACTACGTCGGAAACCTGACCGCGAACGCGGACTCGAACAACAAGAGCCTCGCCAAGAGCGGCACCACGTGCAAGAACGGTGACAAGTCCGCTTATTTCTGGCCGGTCATCCGGATCCCGAGCAATGACAAGGCGGCCCAGAAGAACGGCACCAAGGACTCGGACGGCAACTGGCAGCGTTACCAGGAAGCCCAGCAGGACGCAGCTGTCGAGAAGCGCGAACCGCGGGTCGACTGCAAGGACGTCGCCAGCGAACTGCCGGAGGACGTGCCGGCGTCAGCCGCGCCGGTGGTCGAGCAGGAGCTGAAGAAGCTCGACGAGCAGCGGGAAGCGGCCGAGAAGAAGCTGGAGACCGCGAAGAACGTCGACCAGGAGGTCACCGGCCCGCTGACCGAGCAGCGCAAGCAGGCGCTCGACAAGATCACGCAGGCGGTGCAGCAGCCCGGCAAGCAGAACAAGGACTTCGGCCAGCTCGCCCAGTGCGGTATCAAGCAGCCGAACAACGACGGCGTGACCGACAACGGTGACCAGAACAACGAGGTCAACACCGAGGGCACCAAGGAGCACAAGCACAGCAAGCCGGGTGACAAGAACCTCGAGATCGGCATCAACAACGGCACCATCCAGCGCCCGGTCAAGGCCGAGCTGACCTTCCGGGGCAACCCGAACTCCAAGGTCAAGGCCATGCCGAAGTTCCTGCGCGTGCTGACCGGTGACGCCAAGGTCTCCACCAACGGCCCGAAGAACGCCCGCAAGGTGTGGACCTGCTCCGGCTTCGAGAACAAGGTCCTGATGGACAAGTACCCGATCTGCCCGGAGGGTTCGCAGGTCATGCGGATCCACGACTTCCCGAGCTGCTGGGACGGCAAGAACGTGGACTCGGCCAACCACCGCGACCACATCATCCACCGCGAGGCCAACGGCACCTGCAAGCGCGGCTTCACCCCGGTGCCCGAACTGCGGATCAGCCTGACCTACGACATCCCGAGGGACGTCCAGCTCAGGGGCGGCTACTCGCTCGACTCCTTCGCACAGGAGAAGAACAACCCGGCCTCCGACCACAACGACTTCGCCAACGTGATGTCCGAGTGCATCATGTTCCGCCTGGTCAACTGCATCAACAACAACAAGACCTGCCGCGAGTGACCCAGCTTCACCCCTGAGCCGCCGGGAGTGTCCACAGCAGACGCTCCCGGCGGTTCTTTTTCATGCCAGGGCGAACCGCACGGAATCCGGTTCGTACCGGTCACGGGGAACCGCGAAGACCGCGGTCGCTCGTTCACCGTCCCGTTCCGCCGAGTACGTGAGAATCCGCCATTCCCCTTCGTCCCAGGTGTCCAGGACGTCGGAGCGCAGCAACGGATACGCCGACTGGTACACCTGGCTGCGGTGCAACTGCTGCACAGTGGACGCCACCGGGATGTGGAACTCGGTGTTTCCCAACGGGTGCAGCAGCTTGACCTTCAACCGGCGCAACGGAACCAGCCAGTAGCCGTCCAATTCGGCCGACAGCAGCACGATCACCACGGCCGCTGGGAAGGCCGCGTACCACGGCAGAAACTCGGCCACGATGACCGTACCGGCGAGCGCCAGTGATCTAGCGATCGCGCGGACGCCCACCGGAGCGAACTTCTCGGACAGACACCCGCACGACGAGTCAGGCGCGGCGACTCGTGCCCACAACAGGTATCCGAGCAGGCCAAGCAACCAGGCGAACGCCGCCCACTTCCCCACCGGATTCGGCACGAGCAACCCGACGGCCAGCCCGATCTCGACAACGCCGATGACTCGGAACACCGTCGCCACACGGTGTTTGCCGACGAATTTGCCGAGCGCGGAGCGTTGCGAGCCGCCGCGGAACTTGAACACGGCCGCCCACACCAGCACAGCTGCGACGAGAACCTCCATCACGCCGCCGCAGCGTAGACGGTCGCGATGTCGACCTCGTTGGTGTCCGGCCGCCAGGCGCCGATCACCTGGGCGTGCTTGCCGACCTGCAACAACGACAGGTCACTGATCGCCGGGGTGCCGTTGTAGACAGCGGCGGTCGTGCCCGAGACGACGTGCCCGACGATCCGGTGGCCGTTGTGGTCCAGATGCAGGACGTCCCGGTTGATCGCGACGATGTGCGTCTGCAGATTGACGATGTTGAGCCAGATCGAGTCCGCGGCCAGGACTCCGTCCGGCATCCGGGCACCTCGCGCGTACAGGCCGTCGCCCACTCTGGCCTCGTCGAACGTGGTGTTGCGTAACTTCCAGACGCTGGTGCCGCTGGTGGCCTGGATGCGGTGGAAGGTGTTGTCCGATCCGGTGACCATCAGCATGCTGCCCTGGATCCCGGTGATCCGGCCTTCGGCGAAGTCCGGGTCGATCGCGTCCGGCTCCAGCATCCACTTCTGGTCGGCGAACGCCGTTTCCGGCGCCAGCGAACCGAGTGCGGTCGCACCGACGACCGCGGTCGCACTGCCGAGCACAGCACTGGTCAGGAACTTCCGACGACCTAGTGATTCCATTGTGGACTCCCCTTCAGCTTCGGATCGTCACGGGGATGATCCCGGCGGACAGGCTGCCGAACCGGGTGAACGCGGCGGGCGTGAAATCGATCAGGCGGTTGGTCGCACAGTTTCCGCTGCAGCACCGCTGTTCACCGCACCACAAGTCGGTCTGCGGCCCGCAGTCGCGTACCGTAACGGCGATTTCGGTTGTGCCGCAAAGGTGTTTGACGAAGAACTGATGACCGCAGGTGCGCCGCAACAGATCGTCGCCGCAGCGGTCCGGACGGGTGATGTCGAAGCATGCGTCCGAAGTGTTCGGCCACGCGCAGTGCAGGCTGGCCGACCTGCAGGTTCCGCATGCGCCGCCACCGGCCGTGCCACACGGCCCGAACGCCGGTCCACAACAGAACCACGACGCTTCGGCCGTGGTCGGCGCCATGACCTCCACAGGTGGTGATGCCACTTTTCTCGCTCCCTTCGAGGCTCCCCAGAACGCGCAGGTTCGTTTTCCTCAAAGCGGAAAAGGGCAAGACGCATCGCGAGCCCGGGGTGACCGAGCTCGCGGCGCTCTCGTCTGGCCCTCATCGCACGATCGTTGGCAGGGTGGGACTTTCGCGCGAACAGACGGGAGTTTGTTATGTTCTGACAAAAGGCACGGTACCTGGCGACAGCTGATCCCACAGTCGCCCGTCCGGCGCAGCGCTACCCGCCGCGTGGCCTACTCCCTGCGGGTGAGGGTGACCCGGTTGAGCAGCGCGGAGATCACCAGAACCACGCCGAGGGCAAGGAGTTGGTACTGGCTGCCACGGGAATCCTCGAAGGCGAGCAGGATTCCGGCGTTGAGCCAGACCACGAACAGCGACGCGATGAGCACGCCGCCGACCCGGCCGATTCCACCGGTGATCGCCGTACCGCCAAGGATCGCGATGGTGACCGCGGGCAAAGCCATGCCGTTGCCGACGGTTCCGGCGTCTGGCCGCGCGGAAGCGAACTGTGCCACCGTTATCACCGCGACTACGGCTGAAAGCAGCCCGGAAAGTACGTACGCCCGGAATCTAATGCTCACCACGGGGAGCCCAGCGAACCTGGCCGCGGCTTCGTTCGTACCGATCGCGTACAGCCTCCGGCCGTAGTTCGTGCGGTTCGCCAACAACCACGCCAGTACGGCACACGGCAGCAGAAAAGTGAACACCTGCAACGGAACCTGACCGGCCGTGGTGGTGAGCGAATGCAGGTCCTGGATCGGTTGGGTCGAGATCGGCGCGTTGTTGTTGCTCACCAAGGCCAGTGAGCTGAACCCGTAGTACGTCGCCAAAGTCGCGATCAGCGCGGGAACCCCGAGCCAGGCGACGAGAAAGCCGTTCACCGCGCCGAGGATCGCGCCGGCCAGCAGCGCTCCGACGATCGCGAGCCACACCGGCCACTGCCAGAACCCGACCATGAACCCGAACACCATGCCGACCAAGCTGACCATCGCACCGACGGACAGGTCGATCCCGCCGCGCCCGGACACGATCACCACCAGCTCAGCCAAGCCGAGCAGGCACAGCGGAACGAAAGATTCCAAAGAGGACAGCAAGTAGCCCACGTCGTAGGGCGCGACGAGGTACCCGTTCGCACCGAGAACGCTCATCCACACCACGAGAACCACGAGCAACGCGACCAGAAGCAGGACGCGATCGGTGATCAGCCGCTTCACCGGCGCCGCCTCCTTCGCTCCCGCACCAGGTCCGCGCCGACTGCCAGCAGGATGAACACGCCGATGAACAGGGCGGTCAGCTCACTGCGCCAGCCCAGCAACGTCACCGCGCTGGTGACCGTGCCGACCAACAACGCGCCAAGGACCGTGCCCAGAACGGAGCCACGGCCACCGAGAATGCTCGTTCCGCCGATCACGACAGCCGCGATCACCTGCAATTCCAAGCCTGTTCCGGCGCTTTGGGCGACGAGGCCGCCGCCTCCGATGACGCAACAGGCCGCCAGCCCGACCAGAACACCAGTGACCGTGTAGACGCCGACCAAGCGCCTGCTCACCCGGATTCCGGCCAGCCGTGCGGCGGGCGCGTTGCCGCCGATCGCGTACAGGTGGCGTCCGGTGGGCGCGTGCCGCATGTAGTACCACATGCCCGCCGCGAGAAGTATCGCCAGCAACCAGGCGTGCGGGATACCGAAACTGCGTCCTTCCGCGCCGCCGCCGAGGAACTCGAGGGTGTCCGGGACGCCCGCGACTTCCTTGCCGTCGAAGATCTGCAGTGCGATGAACCGGAAGAGGTTCAACGTGCCGAAGGTGATGATGATCGCGTGCACCCGGCCGTACGCGACCAGCATGCCGTTGATCGCGCCGAGCACACCGCCGACCGCCAGCCCTAGAAGTATCGCGGGGATGAGCGCCAGTTCGCTGTCGCGCAACATCTGCGCGACCACGACCATCACGACAGCGAGTGCGCTGCCGACCGATACGTCGATCCCGGCGGTGACGATCACCGCGGTCATGCCGACGCCGATGATCGTCACGGGTGCGACCGTGGCCAGGATGTTCTGCAGGTTCGACGCGGCGAAGAACGTATCGGTGCCGAACCCGAGTGCCAGCCAGAGCACCGCGAGCACGGCGATGAGGACGACCTCCTGGCCTTCGGTTTTGCTCACTCGTCACCCGCCGCTGCCGCGAGCACGTCGGCCTGCGCCGCGCCCCGGTCGAACCGCGCGGTGATCCGGCCGCCCCGGACGACCAGGATCCGGTCCGCGAGGCTCATCACCTCCGGCAGGTCCGACGAGACCAGCAGGACAGCCGTGCCCTGGCCGACGATGTCCCTGATCAGACCGTGGATCTCCTCCTTCGCACCGACATCGACGCCTTGCGTCGGCTCTTCCAGTACGAGGACTTCCGGGCGTTCGACCAGTTGCCGTGCCAGCACGACCTTCTGCTGGTTGCCACCCGAGAGCGTGGCGATCAGGGCGTTGGGGCCTGGTGTCTTGATTCGCATGCGGTTGATGAAGTCGGTGGCCGTCTGGCGTTCCTGCTTGCGTTTCAGCCACAGGCCCTTCAGCGAGGCGATGGAGATGTTGAAGCCGACGGTTTTGGTCGCGAACACGCCTTGCCTCGATCGGTCGCCCGGCAGCATCGCCGTCTGTCCCGTTCGGACTGTCCCGTCATCGGCCGGCTCCACGCCGTATATCGCACGAGCGATCGACCCGGTTCCCGAGCCGACGAGGCCGAACAACGACACGATCTCGCCTGGCCCGACTTCGAAGCTCACGTTCGTGAACCTGTTGCGGCGCGTCAGGTTTTCCACCCGGAGTGCCGGGTCTCCCTGTGGGCTTCTGGGTTCTGCGGTGTTGTCGGCAAGGGCATGACCAACCATTAGTTCGGCGATCCGCCGTACCGTCAGATCTTTCGTCGGCTCGCTCGCGACGACTTTGCCGTCCCGCAGAACCGTGACCCGGTCGGTGATCTGCGCGAGCTCGTCCAGCCGGTGGCTGACGTAGATGACACCGACACCACGGTCCTTCAAGGTTCTGATGGCCTGGAAGAGCGTTTCGATCTCGCGGTCGGTGAGAATGGCCGAGGGCTCGTCGAGAATCAGCACCTGTGCTTCGTGTGCGAGCGCCTTGGCCACCGAAACAAGCTGTTGCTCGGCTACGGACAGGTCCGCGATCCGTTGCGCGGCAAGCTTCTCGTCGAGCCCGAGGCTGGTCAGGAGCTGCTTGGCACGCCTGGTCTGCGCCGGCCAGTCGACCCGGCCGCGCTTTCTGAGCTCCCGCCCGACGAAGACGTTCTCGGCGACCGTGAGCTCGCCGAAGAGCTGTGGATCCTGGTACACGGTCGCGATCCCGGCGTTCAGCGCTTTGACCGTGTCGCCAAGGGGCTCTCCGTTGAGCTCGGCCGTGCCCGCGTCGGCGTGCTCCGCCCCGGAGACGATCTTGATCAGGGTGGACTTGCCTGCGCCGTTGGCACCGACAAGTCCGTGCACCTCACCGGGTTTCACCGCGAAGTCGACGCCCTGCAAGGCGTAGACGCCGCCGTAGTGCTTGCGGATGCCGGTGAGGGTGAGCAGCGCGTCAGTAGTTGTAGTCACCGACGTTGTCCTTGGTGAGCTTCAACGGGTCACCCAGCAACAACATCTTGTTCTCGAACTTGACGGCCGGCAGCTTGGCCGAGACGTTGTTGGTGGCCTGCACCGGTTCGCCCCGCTTGACCTTCGCGCCCGCCCACGCGGTGAGGTAGCCGAGTTGTTCGACGTCCCAGAGGATCGACGTCGACGAGGAGCCGTCCTGCAGGTAGGGCTTCATCGAGTTCGGCGTGCCCACACCGACCGTGAAGACCTTCCCGACCTTGCCCGCCTCCCGCACGGCCTTGGCGACGCCGGGAGCGGACGTGGTGCACTGACCAATGAGGCCGGTCAGATCCGGATGGGCGTTCATCAGATCCTTGGCCATGGACACGGCTTTGGCCTCGTCCTCACCGGCGTAGACGGTGTCGACGAGGGTGGCGTTCGGGTACTTCTCGGCGGCGTAACGCTTCTGCACCTCGATCCACGAGTTGAGGTTCGCAGCGGTCTGTCCACAGGAGACGATCGCGTATTTTCCCTTGCCGCCCATCGGGGTCATCAGCGAGTCGACGACGGTGTGTCCAATGCCGTCAGCCGTGGCCTGGTTGACGAACATCTCCCGCACAGAGTTGGGGGCGTCGGTGTCCGACGTGAGCACTTTGATGCCCTTGTTCGCCGCGTCGGCCAGGATCGGGACAACGGAGTCAGGGTCGTTGGGCGCGACGACGAGGACGTCGACCTTCTGCTGGATGAGCGACTTGAGGATCTCGGTCTGTGCCCCGGGATCAGCGGTGGTGCCGCCCTTGTAGATCCAGTCGATGCCCAGTTCCTGCGCGGCCTTCTGCCCGCCGGTGTTCATCGCCTCGAAGTACGGAATCCCCTGCAACTTGGGCACGAACGCGACCTTGATCCGCGCCTGGCCGCCGTCCCCACCGGCAGCGGGCTGATCCTTCTTACTACACCCGGTGATGATCAAACAGACGCTCAGCAATACAGCGAAACCAGCACGCATGGCCGCTCCCCATTGAGACGTTTCAATCACCCACCGCCTGAACCTAGCCCGGCCTCCCTGCTCGTTCAAGGCCCCCGCCGATCTTCCCCGCCCCGTGTCCACCACACCAGCACCCCGTGTCCACCACACCGGCACCATGAAACGCACTTTCCGGCACCGTGAAATTCCCGCCATGGCTCTGGCCGGGAATTTCATAGTGCTGGAACGGTGGACACACCGTGCTGGAACGGTGGACACGGCCGTTAGGTCCACTGTGGTCAGAGGGGTGGCATGTAGGTGTGCCAGTCCAGCTCTTGTTGGTAGGCGTTGGCGACGGCGGCGAGCAAGGGCTCCGAGTGGGCGGGACCCATCAGCTGCGCGCCGACGGGCATGCCGGATGGGCTGAAGCCACAGGGAAAAGCGATCGCGGGCAGACCGGTGAGGCTGGCCGGGAACGTGTACGGGGTGAGCACCGGGACCAGTGGGACACCGTCGAGTGAGGACACTCCGTGCGGCAACTCGGTGACCGGGCTGGTGGGTAGCAGGAGCACGTCCACCTCGCCGAGGAGGTTCGCGTAGTCGCGCTTGATCGCGTTCCGGACCCGTTGGGCGTGCAGGAAATCCGCGACCGGCACGGCTAAACCGGCCTCCAGGAACGCTTGGATGTCCTCGGCGAACTCCGCGCCGCGCTGCAGGTGCGGGCGGAACTCGGCCGCCGCCTCGGCGAAGACCAGGACGCTCGCCGCCGCCTGGGTGATCTGCAGTGACGGCAGCGTCACCTCGATGATCTGGGCACCTCGCGTTCGCAGTGTCTCCGCGACCGCTACCTCATAGGGAGTGGCGATGTCGGCAAGGCCCACCCTGACCTGCGCAAGGTCGACCACGGGCGAGGTCGGTTCGGCGGGCGGCTCACCGGCCAGCACCCGGAGCAGCACTAGGCAATCCCTCGCGCTGCGGGCCATCGGGCCGACCGCATCGAACGAGGCCGACAGCGTCATCACCCCGCTGCGCGGGATCAACCCGTATGTCGGCCGAATGGCAGACGTTCCGCAGAACGCCGAGGGCAGCCGCAGCGAACCACCGGTGTCCGTGCCCAACGCCATCGGCACCTGCCTCGCGGCCAACGCGGCGGCCGAACCACCGGAGGACCCGGACGCCATCCGGTCTGTGTTCCACGGGTTGCGAACGGCAGGCGTGGACACGCCGTAAGCGATCTCGTGGGTGGCCGTCTTGCCCACCAGAATCCCTCCGGCGGAACGAACCCGGCTCACCACAGTCGCATCCCACGGCGGCACCCGCCCGGCGAAGGCCGCGCTGCCGTACTCCGTGGCCACGTTCGAAGTGTCGATCAAATCCTTGGCCGCGAACGGAATCCCGTGCAGTACACCGGTCGGCGGCTGCTGGCCTGCCAGGTCGGCTTGCGCCCGCGCGGCGTCATCAGTCAGCTGCACGAACGCACCCAACCCCGGTTCCATGCGCGACAGGCAGGACGCCAACAGTTCCGACGGCGAGACTTGACCGCGCCGGACAGCCACAGCCGCCTCCACCACGCCGAGTTCGTACGGCTCGGTCGGATCCGAAAGCACTGAGTACGGCTCGTCGCGCACAGGAATCGTGGTCCGAGGACTGTCCGGGACATCGTCGATGCCCTCAGCCTCGGCGATCGCGGCCACGGACGCGGTGACGAACGGAGTCGCCCACTCCAGTCGGGCCAGTCGTTCCGGAGTCAGCTCAAGACCGATGTCCATCCGCCGACTCTAGGACAGTTCGAGGGCCTTACGCATCGCTTCGCGGGCCCGGCGGCGGTCGCCGGCGATGTCGTAGCCGTGGGCGAGGCGGAACCAGGTGCGCCAATCCTCCGGCGCGGCCTCGACTTCGGCCCGGCGCTGCTCGAACCACGCGTCCGCGGCCGAGCGGTCGATACGGCCGGAAGGCATGCGGGGCAAGGAAGAAGTGTCCGGGAGGGTGCCTTCGGCGGCGAGGCGCTGGGCGAGACGTTCGGTCTGCAGACCGAAGCGGATCGTGGCGACGGCGACCCACGCGCCGACGATCGGCAGCATCAGCACGCCGACACCGAGGCCGATGCCGACCCCGGTTCCGGTTTCCAGCAATACGATTGCCCGCCCGGTCATCAGCACGAAGTACACCACCAGCACTGCCGTCAGCAGCAGCGCTGTGGTCCGGGCGGACAGTTTCACAGGTCCATCAGCTTGTCGAGACCGACGATCAGGCCGCGGCAGTCCACGATCGACCGCACCGCAAGCAATACGCCAGGCATGAACGAATTGCGGTCCATCGAGTCGTGCCGGATGGTCAGGGTCTCCCCTGGCCCGCCGAACAGGACTTCCTGGTGGGCGATCAGTCCCGACAGGCGCACTGCGTGCACGCGGACGTCGTCCACCAACGCGCCACGGGCTCCATCCGGATCGTGGGTCGTCGCGTCGGGAGGAGAATCCAACCCCGCGACGGCGCGGGCGGCACCGATGAGCCGGGCGGTGTGGGCCGCGGTTCCCGATGGGGCGTCGGCTTTACGCGGGTGGTGCAGCTCGATGATCTCCACCGACTCGTAGTACTTCGCCGCCAGCTCCGCGAAGTGCATCGACAGCACCGCGCCGATCGCGAAGTTCGGGGCTACGAGCACGCCCGTCTTCTTGCCGTCGAGCCATCCCGCGACGGTGTCGAGGCGTTCCGCGTTGAAGCCGGATGTGCCTACGACGCAATGGATTCCGTTCTCCACCGCGTACTTGACGTTGTCCATCACCACGTCGGGGTGGGTGAAGTCGACGACCACCTGTGCAGCGGAAAGATCCGCGATGTCGTCGCCGACGTCGACCTTGGCGACAACCTCCATGTCATCGGCAGCATCGACCGCGCGGCAGACCTCGGCACCCATCCGCCCCTGCGCTCCGAGCACGCCAACGCGGATCGTCATCCCATCACCTCGTGAACCTCGACGGGCACATCGTCGACATGATCGTACGGGCCCACCACCGCGGCGGCGATCGGCCGGGACAGCAACTCCTTGGCCAGCAAGGCGATGTCCTCACCGGTCACCGCGTCGATCCGGCCAAGGGTCTCGCCGACCGTCAGGTAGTCACCGTACGTCAGCTCGCCCTTGCCGATCCGTGACATCCGGGAGCTGGTGTCCTCCAAGCCAAGCACGAGTCCACCGCGCAGTTGTCCCTTGCCACGCGCGACTTCCGCGTCGGACAGACCTTCGCGGGCGACCTGCGCCAGCACATCGCGGACCACCGAGGCCGTCTCGCCGAGCCGATCCGGTTGCACGCCCGCGTAAACCGACAGGTGCCCTGTGTCCGAATAGGACGCCACGGAGGAGTAGACCTGGTACGCCAGGCCACGCTTCTCGCGAACCTCCTGGAACAGACGGGAACTCATCCCGCCGCCCAGCGCCGCGTTGAGCACACCCAACGTGAACCGACGGTCGTCGTGCCGGTCCAGCGCACGCACGCCAAGCATCAGGTGCGTCTGTTCGGTGTCCTCTGTGTGCAGCACAAGACGCGGAGAAGACGGAATGCGAGCGCGACCCTTGCGTGGCGCAATGGGAGCGACGTCGCCGACCAAGCGGGCCTTGAGAGCCTTACGCACCAAGCGAAGCACATCAGCGTGCTTGATGTTGCCGGCGACCGCGAAGACCATGCGCGGCAGCGTGTAGCGACGCTTGTAGAAGTTGTACAGCGCGTTGCGGCTCAGCTCGGTGATGGACTTCTCCGAACCGAGGACCGGACGGCCGAGCGTGTGATCCGGGAGCAGCGCTGAGCAGAACGCGTCGTGCAGCAGGTCTTCCGGGTCGTCGTCGCGCATCGCGATCTCTTCGAGCACGACGCTGCGCTCGGTTTCCATGTCCTTCTCGGTGCACAGCGCCTCGAAGACCACGTCGCACACGAGATCCACCGCCAACGGCAGGTCCTCGTCGAGGACGTGCGCGTAGTAGCAGGTGTGTTCCTTGGCGGTGAACGCGTTCAGCTCGCCGCCGACCGCGTCGATCTCCTCGGCGATCTGCTGGGCACTGCGCCGGGACGTGCTCTTGAAGAGCAGGTGCTCCAGGTAGTGCGCGGCCCCGGCGACGTTCGGCTGCTCGTCGCGGGACCCGACGCCGACCCACATGCCGACCGAAGCCGACCGCACGCCGGGAACGTGCTCGGTCACCACCCGCAGTCCGCCGGGAAGCAAGGTCCTGCGGACCTCACCGGCGTCCGTGCGTTCCAGCGTGCGAGTGGTGCCGGGCTTCTGCAGGAAGCCGCGGGCCGGTGAGCCCGCGGCTGTCGTGCGAACCGTCACGTGGTCGCGGGCTCCTCTGCCGATGCCTTGTCGGTGCTGTCCTTGGCCGGCTCGTCGGCCTTCTTCTCGGCGTCCTCGTCCTTGACCAGGACCAGGCTGATCTTGCCGCGCGAGTCGATGTCGGCGATCTCCACGCGGAGCTTGTCACCGACCTTGACGACGTCCTCGACCTTGCCGATCCGCTTGCCGTTGCCCAGCTTGGAGATGTGCACCAAGCCGTCCTTGCCCGGCAGCAGGGAGACGAACGCACCGAAGGCGGCGGTCTTGACGACCGTGCCGAGGAATCGCTCGCCGACCTTCGGCAGCTGTGGGTTGGCGATGGCGTTGATCTTGGAGATCGCCGCCTCGGCCGATGGGCCGTCCGCCGCACCGACGTAGATCGTGCCGTCGTCCTCGATGGAGATGTCGGCGCCGGTCTCCTCGGTGATCGAGTTGATCATCTTGCCCTTCGGGCCGATCACCTCGCCGATCTTGTCGACCGGGATCTTCACGCTGGTCACGCGCGGCGCGAACGGGCTCATCTCGTCCGGCTTGTCGATCGCCTCGGCGATCACCTCGAGGATGGTCAGCCGGGCGTCGTACGCCTGGGCCAGCGCCTTGGCCAGCACCTCGGACGGGATGCCGTCGAGCTTGGTGTCCAGCTGCAGCGCGGTCACGAAGTCCTTGGTACCGGCGACCTTGAAGTCCATGTCACCGAAGGCGTCCTCGGCGCCGAGGATGTCGGTCAGCGCGACGTACTCGGTCTTGCCGTCGACCTCGTCGGACACCAGGCCCATGGCGATGCCCGCGACCGGGGCCTTCAGCGGCACACCGGCGTTGAGCAGCGACAGGGTGGACGCACACACCGAGCCCATCGAGGTGGAACCGTTGGAGCCCAACGCCTCCGAGACCTGACGCAGCGCGTACGGGAACTCGTCCCGCTTGGGCAGGACCGGAACCAGGGCACGCTCGGCGAGCGCGCCGTGGCCGATCTCGCGGCGCTTCGGCGACCCGACCCGGCCGGTCTCACCGGTCGAGTACGGCGGGAAGTTGTAGTGGTGCAGGTACCGCTTGGTGGTCTCCGGCGACAGCGAGTCGATCTGCTGCTCCATCCGCAGCATGTTCAGCGTGGTGACACCCAGGATCTGGGTCTCGCCGCGCTCGAACAGCGCCGAGCCGTGCGCCCGCGGGATCACGGCGACCTCGGCGGACAGCTGACGGATGTCGGTAAGGCCACGGCCGTCGATGCGGACCTTGTCCCGCAGAATCCGCTGGCGGACCAGCCTCTTGTTCAGCGAACGGAAGGCAGCACCGAGCTCCTTCTCGCGGCCCTCGAACTCCTCGCGCTCGCCGACCATCTCCAGCACACCGGCCTTGACGTCGTCGATCGCGGCCTCGCGCTCCTGCTTGCCCGCGATGGTCAGCGCCTCGGCCAGCTTCTCCGCGGCGGCGGACTCGACGGCCTCGTACGCGTCCGGCTGGTAGGCCGGGAAGACCGGGAACTCCGCGGTCTCCTTGGCGGCCAGGCCGGCCAGCTCCTGCTGGGCGACGCACAGCGAGCGGATGAACGGCTTGGCGGCCTCGAGGCCCTCGGCCACGATCTGCTCGGTCGGTGCCGGGGCACCCTCGCCGACCAGGTCGATCACGTTCTCGGTGGCCTCGGCCTCGACCATCATGATCGCGACGTCGCCGTCATCGCCTCCAGGGCCGGCGGGCCCGTCGACGATGCGACCGGCGACGACCATGTCGAACACGGCCTTCTCCAGCTGCGCGTACGTCGGGAACGCGACCCACTGACCTTCAATGAGGGCCACGCGCACGCCACCGACCGGGCCGGAGAACGGCAGGCCGGCGAGCTGGGTGGAGGCGGACGCGGCGTTGATCGCCACGACGTCGTACAGGTCCTGCGGGGCCAGGCTCATCACCGTGACGACGACCTGGATCTCGTTGCGCAGGCCGTCGACGAACGACGGGCGCAGCGGCCGGTCGATCAACCGGCAGGCCAGGATGGCGTCGGTGGAGGGGCGGCCCTCACGGCGGAAGAACGCGCCGGGGATGCGGCCGACCGAGTACATCCGCTCTTCGACGTCGACCGTCAGCGGGAAGAAGTCGAAGTGCTCCTTCGGGTGCTTGGACGCGGTCGTCGCCGAGAGCAGCATGGTCTCCTCGTCGAGGTAGGCCACGACGCTGCCGGCGGCCTGCCGGGCGAGGCGACCGGTCTCGAAGCGGACCGTGCGAGTGCCGTACTTGCCGTTGTCGATCACGGCAGTGGTCTCGTGGACCCCAGCTTCCTGGGAGTCAGTCATGTAGTTGTTTCTCCTCGTCTTGCGGGCCCGCGGTCGGAACTTCCGCCGTCGACGCGGTGTGGACGAGGCCGGTCTTCGATCGAAGCCCCCGGGTTTCCTCTTTGCTCACCCGGAAGCCACTACCGAGGACCGGCGCAGATATTGCCCCGTCCGCTAAGCCCTTTGTCGTTTTCACTGTGCGGAGGGGGAGCAGCCCCTGGCCGCTCCCCCTCCCAAGCTCACCTGCGGAGGCCGAGTCGCTGGATCAGCGACCGGTACCGCTGGATGTCCACCTTGGCCACGTAGTTGAGCAACCGGCGGCGCCGACCCACCAGCAGCAACAGGCCGCGGCGGGAGTGGTGGTCGTGCTTGTGCTGCTGAAGGTGCCGAGTCAGGTCACTGATGCGCTTGGTCAGCAGTGCGACCTGGGCCTCGGGTGATCCGGTGTCCGAGTCGTGCAAGCCGTACTCGCCGAGGATCGTCTTCTTCTGGTCGGTGGTCAGCGCCACGCGTGTTCTCCTTGTTCTTCTGTCTGTCCCGTGAGGACGCCTCGTTACAAGGCGTTAGTCGGTACCAGCCGCCACGGACCGCAGCAGGACCCAACTACGAAGGGTATCAGGACCGACGCGCACGCAGGCAACCGAGCGGCCACCACCACGCTCGGATCAGCCAGTTCACCAGGCAATGTCCATTCTACTGAATCGAGGGGGCCGGATGCTCGTGCATTTCGGGCGTGGGGGTTAACCGGGTCGTCCGGTGTGCACGGCTGCGGCACGCTAGGTGACATGTTCACCAGACGCGCAGGGGCCGAGCTGCTCTACACGCTCGCCGGTCTGCCCTTGTGCCTGGTCGGGCTGGTCCTGATGCTCGTGCCACTCGTGGTGGGCATCGGGTTGTCCATCACGTTCATCGGTCTGCCCATCGCCGCGGTCGGCGTGCTCATCGCGCGTGGGCTGGGCAATACGTATCGCAGTATGGCCGGGTCGATGCTCGGCCTTCGCGTGGGCAAACCCGAGCCCCCGGCGCCCACCAGGGGAATCATCCCCGCGGTGCTGCGCGACGCGGCGAGCTGGCGCGCGGTGCTCTACGTCGTGCTCAAGGCACCCCTCGGGCTGGTCACGTTCGTGCTGAGCGCCCTGTTCTGGGTCTACGGGCTGTTCATGCTCACCCACATCACGTACTGGACCGCGCTGACGGACAAGCTCGGCATGCCGTTCACCGACGTCAAGATCGACACATGGCCGAGGGCAGTCCTGTTGTCCCTGGTCGGGCTGGGTTTGTTGTACCTGGCACCGCGGGTGACGCACGGCCTGCTGTTGCTCGACCGGATGCTGATCCAGGGCCTGCTCGGGCGCACGACCCTGGCCCAGCGGGTGCGTGACCTGGAGGAAACCCGTGCGCACGCGGTCGACGACGCCGCCGCCCGGCTCCGGCAGATCGAGCGTGACCTGCACGACGGCACCCAGGCCAGGATGGTCGCGCTGGCGATGCACCTGGGCATGGCCAAGGAGGAGCTGGACGGCGAGCCGGACCTGGAGATGACCCGCAAGCTGATCGATCTGGCGCACAGCAACGCCAAGGAAGCCCTGGTCGAGGTCCGTGACCTGGCCAGAGGCATCCACCCGGCCGCATTGGACAAAGGACTCGACGCCGCACTGGCCACGTTGGCAGCACGCAGCCCGATCCCGGTCTCGCTGTCGGTGTCGTTGGAGTCCCGGCCACCGCAAGCGATCGAGATGATCGCGTACTTCTGCACGGCCGAGTTGCTCACGAACATCGCCAAGCACTCGCAGGCGACGAGGGCCTCGGTCACGGTGGTCGGCCCAGGCCCACGGATCGAGGTGACCGACAACGGAATCGGGGGTGCGTCGGTGAAACCAGGAGCGGGACTGGCCGGGCTGCGGGAGCGTGTGGCCACTGTGGACGGAACGCTGGGCCTGGACAGCCCGCCGGGAGGCCCGACCAAGGTCGTGATCTCATTTCCGGCATGAGGATCGTCATCGCCGAGGACAGCGCCGTACTCCGGGACGGTCTGTCGTTGCTGCTGACCACGCGCGGGCATTCAGTCGTGGCAACGGTCAGCTCGGGTGCGGAACTCGAGGCCGCGGTCGACTCCCATGTGCCGGACATCGCGGTGGTGGACGTCCGGATGCCACCGACTTACACGGACGAGGGGATCCGTTCTGCTTTGGCGGTGCGGAAATCGCATCCTTCCGTAGGGTTGTTGGTTTTCTCGCAACACATCGAGACTCGGTATGCATCGGAACTGTTGGCCGGTGGGGCTCGTGGTGTCGGTTATCTGTTGAAGGACCGGGTCGCGGATGTCAGTGACTTCATGTCCGCCTGCGACCAGATCGCGGCGGGTGGAACCGTGCTCGATCCCGAGGTGGTGACTCAGGTTCTTGGCGCTTCCCGGCGTTCCCAGGACCTTTCGGCTCTCACGGCCCGGGAACGTGAAGTACTCGGGTTGATGGCCGAAGGCCGCACGAACACCGCGATCGCCAAGTCCTTGTACGTCAGCGAAGGTTCCGTGGAGAAGCACATCAGCAGCATCTTCGCCAAGCTCGGCCTGCCGCCTTCGGAAACCGACCACCGCCGCGTCCTCGCTGTCCTGCGCTACCTGTCGGGCTAGAGCGCCCATTGGTGGGCCGTGCCCTGGTGGACGGCGGCGTAGACGCGGTCGCGCAGCACATTGGCATCGTGGTCGGTGAGGGTTCGGCCCAGGTGCCGCAGGACCACTTTGAGCAGCACGTTCTTCTGGTCCGGACCGGCTCCGAGCCGCTCCAGCGCTTGCGGTGGGAGCCGCGCACAGGGCGTCTGCGCGAGGATCTCGACTTCCTCCACGCAGTCGGCGTCCGGCCCGAGAGCCGCACGGACCCGGTCGCCGAGATCTTCGGCCAGGTCGTCGTGGGCCACGACGACAGAAATGTCCCTGCGGATGGCGGGCATGCCGGACACGGGCCGATAGACAGCCAGGTCGGTCAACTGGGCGGCCACCGCGGGCACGGCCGAGCGCAGGATGCGGATGTCCGGAATTCCCTTGAGCAGCATCAACATCCGGTCGAGTCCCATGCCGAGTGCGAGGCCGCTGCACGCGCCGCCGAGACCCGCTCGCGCCAGTACCTGCGGATGAGCCAGGCCGCATTCGGCCACCTCGATCCATTCCCCGTCGCGTTCGATGTCCACTTGGCGCCGGAGAGCGTGTACGGGTGCACTCGGTCCTCGTAGCGACGCTCTGCCCCAGGAAGGAGCGCTTCGACGAGGGCGGTGACCATCTCGTCCAAGTCGGACGTGGTCATGGGAGCCGAGCGGCGCGTGACGCGCCACAGGTCGAGTTGGTGAGGAGTGCCGGTGTGCAGGCGGTCGATGGTGTCGCGACGATAGACCAGTCCGGGACAGACCAAGAGAACATCGTCGGCCGGATCAGCGGCGAGCGCGCGCAGCGCGGCCGGGATCAACGCAGTGGAGTGGCTGCGAAGCATCCACTTGTCGTCGACGTAACGGGTGTAGCGGCTGTCGCGAGTGATGTCGTCGGCGCCGTAGCCGAGGTTGTCGTAGTTGTCCTCAATGGTGACGATGCGATCGCCACGCCACCAGCGAACCTCGCATCCCCAACGATCCGCCAATGCTTCGACAGCACGGGCAAGTACGAGTTGGAGGGCATGTGGACCGGCGGCGGGATCGGTCAGGTCCCGGATCGACAGGTCACGGTCAAGTTGTGCGGGCACAGCAGACTCCTGGGCATGAGCGGTGACGGGTGTGAAACCCCAAGCCCCTGGGTCTGAACGCGCTACGCCAGTCGGTCAGCTCTCGAAACGACCCCGGCGGCACCCTTCGGGGCCTGGGGGCCGGTAAATCGGCGAGCGATCGCTACGACGGCCACGTCAGGACGGTAACAGTCCTGGCCGCCTGGCCTCACGTCATTAATCAGCGGCGCCCGGGCACCGCCACGACAATGGGTGGATGACGGACACGTGGCGGTCGGTTGCGCTCGTTTGTGCTGCTGTGCTTCAGGTTGTGGCCGGTTTCGTCGGTGGCGCGGGCCTGTGGGGAGAGTCCGTCGGCACGGTCGCGAACTCGTATCCCACGCTCCTTCTGCCCGCTGGCACAGCCTTCACCATCTGGTCATTGATCTACGCGGGCTTCGGCGCCCTGGCGGTTCGACAGACGATCCAACGCAGGCGTGACGTGCACAGGCGAACCGGCTGGTGGCTGGTCGCCGCCGGTGCACTGAACGCGACTTGGATCCTGCTGTTCACCAACCGCCTGTTCCTGCCGGCCCAACTCGTCATCGTCGCGCTGCTGATCTTTCTCCTGGCAGCGGCTCTGCGGCTGCAACCCGCAAACGGTTGGCCAGACCGGCTTCTGCTGCACATCCCAGTGATGGTGTACCTGGGCTGGGTTGCCGTCGCGACCGTCGCCGGAGCGGCCACGACGGCCGCCGCGTTCGGCGCAGCGCCAGGAATCACCGCCGCGATCGTCGCGATCGCGTTGACCGGGGTGGTCGCGGCTCTGGCCGTGTTGCGGCTGCCGGCGGTGATCGGTTTCGCCGCCGCGGTCTGCTGGGCGTTGGCGTGGATCGCCGCGAACACGCCGACGACATGGGTCCAACTGACCGCCTTGGTCGCCATCGCAGCGGTCGTCCTCGCTGCTGTGCTCCGCATTGAACGGCGGCCGAATCGGTCCACCATCGCGTGGGGTTGACCGACTATATGCCTCTAGGGCTATATTGCTCGCATGGCATCTATCTTTGAGGTGCTGGCCGAACCGAACCGCAGGGAGATCCTCGACCTGCTGCGAACGGGCGAACGGCCCGTCAACGACCTGGTCGACCAGTTGCGGCTGACGCAGCCGACGGTGTCGAAGCACCTGAAGGTGCTGCGTGGCGCCGGGCTGGTCGAGGTTCGGCAGGACGCGCAACGCCGGTGGTATCGGCTGCGGCTGGAGCCACTGGCCGAACTGGACACATGGCTCGAGCCGTACCGGCGGATGTGGACGTCCAGTTTGGACGCATTGGAACGGCACCTTGACACCATGGAGGACTGACGTGAGCGAACGTGCGACGCTCAGCACGATCGACGGCAAGCCGACCCTGCGGTTCGAACGCCGCCTGCGGCACGCACCCGAGAAGGTCTGGCGGGCCGTCACCGATCCGGCCGAACTGATCCACTGGTTCCCCGCGGCCGTCGAAGCCGAACTGCGCCCCGGCGCGCCGATGCGGTTCACGTTCCCCGAAGAGGCCGTGGTGGACGGAGCCTGGGACGGCGAGGTCCTGGAAGTGGACCCGCCCAAGGTCTTCATGTTCCGGTGGAACCAGGACGTGTTGCGGTTCGAGCTGATCCCGGACGGCGACGGCTGCCGGTTGGTGTTCACGCAGACCGTCGGCGGCGGCTGGATCGGCAAGCTCGGCTCGGCGCGGTCGGCTGCGGGATGGGACCAGTGCCTTGACGCGATGCAGGCCCGTCTCGACGGCGAAACCCTGCCCGAGAGCGACGATTGGCTCAGCCTTGCCGAGCGCTACATCGACGAGTTCGGCCTCGGCGAGGGCACGGTCACCAAGACCGACGACGGGTTCACCTTGCATTTCGCCCGTGACCTGGTGTGGAAGCCACCGGCGGAGGCGTGGGCGTTCCTGACCGAAGAGGCGCCGGTGCGAGACGAGCCGCCGCTGCCCGCGACCAACGACCACGCTCCGCCCGGCCGCGTGATCACGGCCGAGGCACCGCACGTACTGGAATACGAGTGGCTGGCTGATGGATCACCGGCAGGCTCAGTCCGCTGGGCCATCGAATCGGACCCGGCACTCGGCGTCCGCGTCGAACTGACCCAGACCATCCCCGCGTCGTTGGCCGACACCGTCGCGGAGTCGCTCGCGATGTGGCACGTGCACCTCGAGTGCTTCTTCGCCGGACTGCACGGCGTGAACCGGTGCCCATGGCCGACTGAGCGTGTCACGCAGTTGACAAAGCACTACTCGTGAGTGGGTCGGACAACCCACTCACGAGCGGTGGCTTGTTCTTCAGTGCTTCTTCAGTGCTTCTTCAGTGCGCGGTCGACCGGTTGCGCAGGCGGCTCAACCTGTGCAGCCCACGCGGTTTCGGCTCGTCCGTCGTCCGCTGGTCGTCCGCAGTGCGCTCGTCGGTCGACGCGACGGTCTGGGGTTGTTGCGCCGGGACAGGATCCGTGGAGGGTTCCTGGACCGGCCGCGGCTCGGTCTCCACGACCCTGCGCCGCAGCGGCACGATCGCGATCACCAGGCCGAGCACCGCGATGCCGAGGTGCAGCCAGTTGTCCGCGACGTTCAGGTTGAGCGGGTTGCCCAGCTCCGACACCGGGTTGGTGGACGTGAGCCCGACCAGCATCAGGCCCCAGATCAGCACCAGCCCGTATCCGGCGAACAGCACCCAGCCGTACAGCCGCGCGGTGACCGAGGTCAACGCCAGCAGCACACCCACGAGGCCGAACAACAGGTGCACGATGTTGTGCAGCGGGTTGATCGCGAAGACGCCCCACAGCATCGCGTGGCCCTGCCCGGCGAAGTCGTTCACGCCGGTGTGCGCGAATCCGATGATGCCCAGCGCGAGGAACGCCAGGCCGACGAGTCCGGCCAGCACCTGGGTGGGCTGTACGCGTGCCCGTACTGACTCAGCCATGACCAACTCCCTGGGGATGTGAATGTCCCCGAAAGGGTTCCCGGCAGGTCAGGCGGCAAACCTCAGGCGATCGAGCACGGTGTACTCGTAGCGCTGCTCGGCGCCGAGCAACACCACCTCGTCAATGGTCCACTGAGGACTGGAGTACGCCAGCTCCAGCGGCTCGCCGTGCCCGATGGTCAGGTGCGGGTGCCAGTCGTGCCGGTCGTTCCACCGCAGCGCCTGGCCCAGCGCGGTGAACGAGGAGTCCACTGCGGACACGCCCATCCACAGGGTGTGCCCGAAGTTGCCCGCGTCGGTCAACGAGATCGTCGGCGCCACAAGGCCTTTGGCTTGATCACGAACCCACGGCACACGCGTCTCGGGGTCGTCGTCGCCGTAGTAGCCGAGGGTGATGTGCCAGCTGCTACGCGGCACCCAGTCGACGTTGTCGATTCCGTCAAGAGCGTTGGCCAGATGATCGAGAACCGCGGGCGGCGGGATGGCCGCGGTGAACAGCCTCACGCGAGGGCACCCGCCCGCCGCAGCACTTCGGCCAACGCCGGGAAACGCCCGTCCAGCATGCGCGCCGCCTCGGTCAGCTCGTCCACGGTCGCGGTCCGGCGCAGCAGCGCGAGCGCGGCGCGGTCGGCGCGCCCCGGGTCGACCGGCAGCATGTCCCGGCTGACGGTCGGCTTGGAGTCCCTGACGTCCTCAAGGGCCTTCTGCAGCGCTTCCTTGCGACCGGAGGCGACCTCCGGGGTGAGCACCTTGCGCTCCAGCATGATCAGCCTGGCCAGCACGGACGGGTTGCCGATCTTGGCCCGCCTGCCGCTCATCACCTGGCTGAGCATGGGCGCGCTGATCCCCAGCACGTCGGCGAGGTTCGCCTGGGAGACGTCGAACGCCACCACGAGCCGCCGGACACGGTCGCCAAGCGGCTCGCCGTACCACTGTTTCTGCAGCTCCAGGTTCCGCTGGACGATCTTCTGGTCCTCCACCTTTGCCCCTCGTCGCAGGTTGGTTCTCCTGCATCTTGCCAGGCCAGGGCCCCTGGCGAGGCGATTTGCCACATCCGGTGGCTACTCCGCGCGGCCGAGAACCTCCCGTGCCCTGGCCACGTCCAAATGCATTTGGTCGATCAACGCCTCGACGGTGTCGTACCGCTCCATCGGCCGCAACCGCTCGATGAAGTCGAGTCCGACGCGCTGGCCATAGAAGTCCTCGTCGACATCGAGGACGAACGCCTCGACGCGGCGCTCACGGCCGGAGAAGGTCGGGTTGGTGCCGACCGACACCGCTGCCTTCATCGGCTCCCGGTTGGGGCTGCCGAGCAGGGTGAACCGGCACGCGTAGACGCCGTCCGCGGGAACGGCCGTGTACCTGGGCGTCGACAGGTTGGCCGTGGGGAACCCCAGTTCGTGACCACGTCGGTCGCCTCGCACCACGATGCCCTCCAGGCGGTGCGGCCGGCCGAGCGCGGCCTCGGCGGCGACCACGTCACCGGCGTCCACACAGGCCCGGATGTACGTGGAGGAGAACGTGATCTCCCCGTTCGTGGCCGAGGTGAGTAACTTCGCGCCCTCGGTGGTGAAGCCGAACCGGTGACCGAGGTTGGTCAGCAGCTCGATGTCGCCCTGTGCCTTGTGGCCGAACCGGAAGTTCTCGCCGACCACGACGGCCGCCGCGTGCAGCCGGTCCACCAGCACCTCGTGCACGAACTCGTCACCAGGCATCTTGGACAGCTCGACGGTGAACGGCAGCACGCAGAACACGTCCACACCCAACTGCTCCACCAGTTCGGCCTTGCGCCGCAGCGTGGTCAGCTGAGCGGGGTGGCTGCCTGGCCGGACGACCTCGGACGGATGAGGGTCGAACGTGACCACCACACTGGGCACACTTCGTTGGCCGGCCAGTTCCACGGCTCGCTGGATCAGGGCCTGGTGTCCTCGGTGCACACCATCGAACACGCCGATGGTGGCAACGCATCGCCCCCAACCGCCCGGAACATGTTCCAACCCGCGCCATCGCTGCACGATCGTGAGCGTACGTGGTCCAGGGGCGTTTATCCCGCGGGGGCAAGCACGACTATGGGCCGCGCCACAGGCCCCTCGTCGGTCGCGAGCGCGAGCACATGCCCTTCCGGGTCGAACACGCCGTAGGTTCCCTGTACGCCGGCGGCCGGAATCCGCTGGCCGTAGCGCAAGGCGGCCGTCTGCCGCTCGTCCACGTCATAGCGCTTGAACGCGGCCGCGACCGATGTGTCCAGGTCAAGCGACAACCCGGGATTCTGCTCGAGCTGCTCCAGCGTGCGCGCGACCCGCAGGTCGAACGGACCGACGCGGGTGCGGCGCAGCGCGGCGAGGTGCCCGCCGACGTTGAGGTCCGCCCCGAGATCACGGGCCAACGCCCGGACGTAGGTCCCGGACGAGCAGTCGATCATGGCGTCGATCTCGATCGCGGCATCTTCTCGCCGGATCGACAGCACGTCGAACCGGTTGACAGTGACCGGCCGCGCGGGGATCTCGACGGTCTCACCTTCCCGGACCCGCGCGTACGCCCGTTTCCCATCGATCTTGACGGCACTGACCGAGCTCGGAACCTGCATGATGTCGCCGGTCAGCTTGGCGATCCCGGCGTGGATGGCCTCGTCGGTGACGGCCGAGGCGTCCACTTCGGACAGCACCTCGCCCTCGGCGTCATCGGTGGTCGTCGCGGCGCCGAGGCGGATCGTGCCCAGGTAGACCTTGGTGTCGAGGGCGAGATGGCCGAGCAGCTTGGTGGCCCGTTCGACCCCGAGCACGAGCACGCCGGTGGCCATCGGGTCGAGCGTACCGGCGTGGCCGACCTTGCGGGTGCCGAGGATCCGGCGCACCTTGGCGACGACATCGTGCGACGTCATTCCCGGCGCCTTGTCGACGACGACTAGGCCGGGTGGAACAGTGGAGCGTTTCGCGGACACCCCGGAATCCTCGCATTCCCCTCCCCGGACGCGATAAAGGTATGCCGTGCCGGCCGCCTCCTACCCGGCACAGGCCCGGCCGAGCGGCATCGGGTGAACTGGTGACTCTCAACTTTTCACGTCACTTCCTACCGTCCGGATCATGGGCACACCGGGGCTTCCGAACTACCACGGCAGGCAATTGCTGCGTGAACTCAAGCGGCTGCGTGAACTCGCGGACATGACGCAGGAGGAGGCCGGCCGCAAACTGCACCTCACGCTGCAGAAGCTCAGCCGCATCGAGAACGGGCAACTGCCCGGCTACCACGAACTGCGCGCGATGCTCCGGCTCTACGGGGTGGCGCCGCAGGAGTGGGAATCACGGCTGGAACTGTGGGAGCGGGCGAGAAAACGGGGCTGGTGGCGTGATTTCGGGCTCAAGGACTCCAGTTACGTCTGCATGGAACACGAGGCGGCGCGGGCGTTCGAGTTCTCACTGGGTCTGCTGCCCGCGCTTCTGCAGACCGAGCGATACGCCCGCGACAGCCTGCGGCACATCGACGAAGTCGAGGCCGCGGTGAGGGTCCGGATCAGACGTCAACGTCGCCTCGTCGAGGAGGAGCACCCGTTGGTGCTGCACACGTTGGTCCATGAACCGACCTTGCAGCAAGGGGTCGACCGGGAGCAGCTGCTGCAGTTGGTCGAACGAGCCCAGCTGCCGAACGTCACGCTCCAGATCGTGCCGCAGTCGGCCGGTCTGCACGGCGGGCTGGAGGGGTCGGTGACGCTGTTGGAGTTCACCGACCCGCAGGAGCCGGACATCGTTTGCACAGAGTCCGTGCTCGGCCTCGCTCAGTCACAGGACATCGGCAAGACGGCGGCCGCCCGGCGCCGTCTCGACCGGCTGGCCACGCTCGCGCTGAACCCGGAGGATTCGTTGGACACCATCAAAGCCTTGATCTGGTGACCGGTCAGGCGCTGAGTGCCACGGAATCCCATCGGCGTTGCCTGAGGCGGACGGGAACGTCCTCACCGCGCGCTTGCGCGGCGAACACCTCGGCCCTGGCGCGCAGCCACCATACGGCCGTGCGCCAGATACCCAGTGCCATCAACGCACCGGGCGCCAGCAACGCGTATGTGAACGAGTTGGTGATGTCCAGCACCAGGCCGATGCCCAGAGCGGCGAGGGTTGCCGCGAGGAATCCGCCGACGTTGACCACGCCGCTCGCCGTGCCCACGCGCGTCAGGGGGTTGTAGTCACGGGCGATGGAGAAACCGATGGCGGACACCGGCAACCCGACGGCGAGCACACCGAACACGACACCGAGCAGCACCGGAGGCAACGGACTGAACAGCAGTACGGCCCAGAGGCCGACCGCCAGGATGAGCTGGCCGGCGACGAGCAACATCCGCAGTTCGGGGCGACGGCCGATCACAGCGCCGATCACTGGCCCGCTGATGATCGTCACGATCACCATCACGCCGAGCACCGAACTCGCCGCGGGCTCGGAAAGTCCCTGTGCGGCAACGAGATACGGGAATCCCCACAGCAGCGCCAGCACCGCGGGCAACTGCATTGTGGCGAAGTGCACCCAGAACCCCAGCCGCGTCCCGGGCGTACGCCACGCGTCACGGACATTGCGAGCCACCGCGCGGATGTTCATCACCTCGCCGCGCGGCGCGGGGCCGTCTGGCGTGTCCTTCAAGCGGGACGCGACCAGCGCGTACCCGGCCGTCGCCAGTCCGGCGATCAAGAAGGTCGTTGTCCAGCCCGCGTTGTGCAGCAGCAGCGTCAGCGGCACGGTCGCGGCGAGGTTGCCGAGGCCGCCGAGCGCCGCGGTGAACGAGACCACTAGCGAGTATTGGCGTGCGGAGAAGTGCGCGGATGTCAGGCGGAGCAGGCTGATGAACGTCATCGCGTCGCCGAAACCCAGTACGGCGCGGGCTACCAGGGCGAGCGGGTACGAAGTCGCGACCGCGAACAACACCTGGCCCGCACCCATCAGCAATGCCGCCGTGACAAGCACTTTACGTGGGCCGAATCGGTCGACCAGGAGCCCTGTCGGCACCTGCATCACCGCGTACACAAGCAGTTGCAGCACGGTGAACGTGCCGAGCGCGGCCGGTCCGACCCCGAACCGTTCCGTCGCTTCAAGACTGGCCACCGCGAGCGAACCGCGATGGAAGACCGCCGCCATGTAGACGACCACTGCCGTTCCCCAGATCACCCACGCCTTGGTGGCGGCGCGCACACGGCCCCCTCTCCGATCAATTAGATAGCCAACCTATGCTAACGAACCGCTCCCACCACAGCCCACCTGCCGGAACGTGTGCGCAGCACCACAGCGACGAGCCGGATCACCATGAACGCGGCCAGCCCCGTCCAGATCCCGGCCAGTCCCCAGTCGAAGAACATCGACAACCAGATGAACGGCAGGAAGCCGACGATCGCCGCCAGCAGCGTGGCGTTGCGCATGAACGCCGCGTCACCCGCGCCGAGCAGCACCCCGTCGAGCGCGAACACCACACCCGCGATCGGCTGCAGCGCGACAAAGAACCACCACGCGTTCGGGATTTCGGCGAGTACGGAAGCGTCCGGCGTGAACACCCTGGGCAACACCCCGGCCACGGCGGCGAAAACCACACCGAGCAGACAGCCGAAGATCAGCCCGTATCCCGTGACCTGCCACGCGATCTTGTGCGCCTGCCGGTCGTCCTCGGCGCCCAACGCCTCTCCCACCAAGGACTGCGCCGCGATCGCGAGCGAGTCGAGGACGAGTGCGAGGAACGTCCACAGCTGCAGGACGACTTGGTGCGCGCCGACCGCGGCGGTCGAGGTGTGCGCCGCGACGGCGGTCGCCGAGATGAAGCACGCCTGGAACGCCAGGCTGCGCACCACCAGATCGCGTCCCAGCCCCAGTTGCGCCCGCATCTTGCCGAACTCCGGCTTGAGCGACACCTTCTCGACGATCAACGCGCGGACGAACATCGCGCCCGAGATCACCTGCGCGACAACGTTGGCGATCGCCGAGCCCTCCAGCCCCAACCCCGCCACGTGCACCAGCATCGGGCACAGCAACGCCGACAAAGCGTTGCCCGCCAAGACATACCGCAACGGGCGGACGGTGTCCTGAACACCACGCATCCAGCCGTTGCCGGCCATCGTGATCAAGATGAACGGCACGCCGAACAAGGCGATCCGCAGCCAGCCGACGGCGGCGTCGGCGACTTCCGGCGAACCGGACAGCAAGTCGGCAACCGGACGCGCGAAGACTTGCCCCGCGACGATCAGCACAAGGCCGACACAAACCGCCAGCCACGTCGCCTGCACACCTTCGGCGACCGCGTCGGCCCGTCTGCCCGCGCCGTGTAACCGGGCCACTCGCGCGGTTGTGCCGTACGACAGGAAGGTCATCTGGGTCGAGACCTGCGCGAGCACGATGCCCGCCACCGACAGGCCGGCCAGGGGCACCGCGCCGAGATGGCCGACCACGGCGGTGTCGACCAGCAGGTAGAGCGGCTCGGCCGCGAGCACGCCCAACGCCGGGACGGCAAGCGAGAGCAAGCGCCGGAGCGGCGTCACAGGCTTCCCCTTGGGTAAGGTGTGTAATCCGGTTTGACCCCTGACAGGGTAGATGTAAGGACCGCTTGTGGACAATGCCGATTACCTGGACGTGGCCGTGAGATTGGCCAACGCCGCCCTGACCGACGTTTCCGCACTTCAGGAGGCATTGCACGAGGAGCCCTGGTGGGCCACCCGGGTGACCTCCGAGGACTTGATCGCACTGCGACCCGTCGCCGAGGGCCTGCGTACGGCTTTCGCCGCCGCAGTCGCCGACGACACCCCAGGCGTCCGCGTGGCGGTGAACGCACTGCTTGAGGCCTACCCCCTTCGGCCTCGGCTGTCGGCGGGACACGACGCCGAACCGAACTGGCACATCCACGTCGCCGACCCGGACGAGCCGCCCGCGACCGAAGTCGCTGCCGCGGCCGCGTGGGGAGTCGCGCACGGCGTCGTCCGGTACGGCCTGTCGCGCTGGGGCCAGTGCGCGGACGCGAACTGCGAGAACTACTTCCTGGACACGTCCACCAACCGGGCGAAGCGGTACTGCTCGCCCCGGTGCGCCAACCGCGTGCACGTCGCCGCGCACCGCTCACGCCAGCGTTCGACTGGGTCGAGAGCTTCGTTGACCGATCTAGAGCAGAACGCCCTACGCTAAAGCGTGTGAGTGATCTCGACGGCGCTATCGAACTGCTGCAGGCGGCCACTGATGTGACCCTGCTGGCCCACGTCAACCCGGACGCCGACGCGCTCGGCAGCGCGCTGGCCCTTGGCCTGGCGCTACACCGCCGCGGCGCCACCGTGCGGGTGTCTTTCAGTTCACCCGACGAAGTGCCGGAAACGTTGTTGCCCTTGGACTACGCGAACCTGCTGGTGCCCGCGTCCGAGGTGCCCGAGGTCGCGCCGTTGGTGATCGCGCTGGACACCGGCAGCGTCGCGCGGCTGGGCAAGCTCGGCGATCGCGTCGGCAACACGATCGCCGCAGGCGGGCAGGTGCTCGTCGTCGATCACCACGCATCGAACACGTATTACGGCACCCATCACGTGGTCAACGAGCACGCTGTTGCCACCGCGGCGCTCGTGGCCGATCTGCTGGACGCAATGGGTGTGGAGCTTGATTTCGAGCTGGCTTCGTGCGTGTACGCGGGGCTTGTCACGGATTCCGGGTCGTTCCGCCGGGCAACGCCGGAGACGCACCAGCTCGCGGCTCGTCTGCTGGAAGCGGGCGTCGACCCGGACAAGACCGCGCGCTCGTTGATGGAGGCGCATCCTTTCGCTTTCCTGCCAATGCTTTCCGCGGTTCTCGGCCGTGCACGGCTGGACAAGTCGGCCGCCGGCGGGCGAGGCGTGGTGTACACATACGTGAGTTTGGCGGACGCGGCCGATGTCCGGGCCGAGGAAGTCGAGTCGGTCGTCGACATCGTGCGGACCACCCAAGAGGCCGAAGTCGCCGTGGTGTTCAAGGAGATCGAGCCGTTGTCGTGGTCGGTCTCGCTGCGCTCGGTGTCCGAAGTGGACGTCCAGGAGATCGCGGTGGCACTGGGCGGCGGCGGGCACCGGCGAGCGGCCGGATACGTCGCCGAAGGCCCGGTCGAGCCGTTGATCGAGACCTTGCTGGCTACGCTGTCGCGCTGATCCGTTCGCCGATGAACGTCAACACCTCGGGCATGATCGGCTTCCAGTAGTCCGCGGTGTGCCCGCCCGGGGTGATGACGGACTTGGCCGGGTTCGTCTGGTTGATCAGGGCCTTGGCGACCGTGATGAAGGTATCGCCTGCGCCGCACCAGACTCCGAGCGGCACACCCGCGAGATCGTTGGTGTGCCTGAGCGGTTCGTTGGCCTCCCAGTGCGCCTGGTCGGCGAACACCCGTTTGGACTTGGCCGTCGGCCAGTCACGGAACAACGCCGGGCTGATGGCCACAACGGCCTTGAGGTCCTTGCGGGTGCGCGCGAACCGCAACGCACCGAAGGCGCCCATCGAGATGCCGAACGCGGCCTGGATCGGCCCGAGTTCCTCAAGCAGCATCTTCTGCGGGTTGTCGCCAGGTTTCCCGTCCACCCAATAGGTCTCCGGGCCACCGTCAACGGCGACAACAGCGAACGGCTTGACGCCGGCCCGCACGACCTGGGTGAGGGATTTCTGGACGTCCAGCCGGACCATCCAGCTCGCATCCTCGCCGCGGCCGTGCAACGCGACACATTTCGGCAGGTCATCGGGGTTGTGGCCGTCCGGAGCCATCGTGATCACCGTGACTTCACGGCCACGCGCCTTCGACGTGAGCTTCGTGTTCACGACCGACTTCATTGCCGCCGTGGTCGGCGGCGGGGTTGTTGTGCTCCTTGGGGGCTCGTTCTCGACGGTCGTGCAGGCACTGACCGCCAGACCGGTCATGCCCAGGATCACTGTCCGTCTCGACAACCCCACACAGCCAAGCTACCCGGTGGCGACCTTGCCGGTCTCGAGGAACGTCTTGAGGTCGGACAGCAGCTCAGGCCACCCGCCGACTTCCGGCAACTGGCCGCTGACGGCCTTGTGCATCATGCTGCCGGGGTCGAAGTCGTCGTGGATGACGGTCAGCTTGACCTGGCGATCGGTCGGTTCGATCGTGAACGTGACCTTGGACTGGCGTTCCTTGGCGTACTCGGCGAACTGCTCCTCGGTCCAGCCGAAGACCTCGGCATGCATCGGCTGGAACGTGTGCCAGGTGTAGGAAAGCCGGCTGTACGGCTCGGCTTCCAGCACGACCTGGCCTTGGTCCTCAATCGGGCCATCGGCCCCGTACTGCAGGTCGACGCGTGAGCCGACCTGCCAGTCGGAGACCAGCGCGAGCTCACCCCAGTACTGTCGGATGAACTTCGGTTCGGTCAGCGCCTGCCAGAGTTTCTCGGGCGTGGTGCTGATGTAGGTGGTGTAGACGAACTCGGGCTTGTCCACGGGATCCAGCTCCAATGCGGTCTTCAAGTCGGCGAGCACCTGCACACGGCCACGGTGGTACTGGTTGATCCACCGGTCGGCGATGGCATTGATCGGCTCGGCATTGAGGTAGTGCAGCTTTTCCCGGCCCCGCCGCACGGTCGTGACCAAGTTGGCACTGATCAGGACGGCCAGGTGCTTGCTGACGGACTGCCTGGCCATGTCCAGACCCCCGCACAGCTCCCGCAACGTCTGACCGGTGCGCCGGTTGAGGCTGTCGAGCAACCGCCTCCGACTGGGGTCAGCCAGTGCCCGAAACACCTCATCCATGGCCTCCACCTCGCATACGCAGCCGTTCAGCTGCCTTTCACCATAGGCAGCCAAACGGCTGCATGTCAATCCTGTCGGTGGTGCCCGCTAGCTTGTGATCGTGGCATCGAACTGGGAGCAGTCCCTCAGCTCTCTGCTCGGCTCGACACCCGAGCCGGGCGGGGCTCCATTGGGCGTCGAGCTGACGCTGGCGACGGAGCCCCTGCTGTCACGTGCCCGTGGACCAGCGCCAACGGTGTTCGCGAAGGTCGTGCGGCAAGGGCGAAGCGGCTGGGTGAGCGGCAACGTTTCGTGGGGCAGGCTGACCCCGTTCGAGGGCTACAACGACGCGCATGTCCGGCTGTTGCGGCAGATGTACGCGGTCTACAAAGCGCAGGACATGTACCCGCGCGACGAGAAGGTCATCGACCTGTCCCGGTTCGACACGCGGCATCTTTGGACCATGCTCGACGAAGCGCAGCAGATCGGCGTCCAGTTGATGAATGCCGACTACGGTTCCGGGGACCTGTTTCTCGACGCGACAGACGGGGACGAGCTCGTCATCACGCCGGTTGTGCGGGTCGACGGCCAGGAAGACGTTGTCCCCGTGCGGTTTCTCGGCGAAGGACATGGCCTGGTCTACGTCAGCCGGGAGGAGCTGGACGAGACGGGCGAAGTCGACGAGTGCCGGATCGGCCTGGCCAAGCTGGCCCGGCCGGCGCCAAAGTCCTTGCAGGACATGGTTCTCAGTGAGCATCGGCTGCGGATCCCGGCTGCCGAGAAATCGCGGTTCGTCGACCGCTACTACCCGCGTCTTCGGCACACCGCCCAGTTCGTCTCGACCGACGGGTCGTTCACGCCGCCGTCGATCTCCGGGCCGACGCTGCGGCTGAACGCGTCCTATCGGGACGATCACCAGCTGGATCTCGACTGGGAATGGCTCTACCGGATCGGGATGTCGGAACTGCGCGCGCCACTCGACGCGGAGCCGGAGGCGTACCGCGATCTCGACCAGGAGCGGGAGATCCTGGCGAGTCTGACGGTCGAACCGCAGGGCCGAACACTGTGGGACGTCAACACCATGCGGTTCACCACCGAGGTGTTGCCGCAGATCGAGGAGCTGCCCGGGGTCGAGGTCGAGGTGTTCGGCGTCCGGCCGGACTACCGCGAGGCGGGTGTGGTCCGCATCGGGTTGTCCACCGAGGAGATTCCTGGCAAGACCGACTGGTTCGACCTGACGGTGACCATCACAGTGGACGGCCGGACGGTGCCGTTCATGGACGTGTTCCTGGCGTTGACCAGGGACGAGCAGTACCTGCTGATGCCGGACGGCGCGTACTTCTCCTTGCAGAAGCCGGAACTGCGCACCTTGCACAAGCTGATCATCGAGGCGCGCGGACTGCTCGACCAGCCGAGCGATTCGTTGCAGATCAGCCGGTTCCAGGCTGGGTTGTGGGACGAACTGGCCAACCTGGGCGTGGTCGACCACCAGGCGCGCGCATGGCGTAACCAGGTCCGCGGACTTCTGGACGAGGTGCCGGAATTCGACGTCCCCGAGTCGCTGGACGCGCGGTTGCGGCCGTATCAGCTGGACGGGTTCCGCTGGCTGACGTTCCTGTGGGAGAACCAACTCGGCGGCGTTCTGGCCGACGACATGGGTCTCGGCAAGACGCTGCAGACGTTGGCGCTGATCTGTCACGCCGCCGCGGACGTGCCGTTCCTTGTGGTCGCGCCGACGAGTGTGGTGTCAACGTGGGAAGCCGAAGCCTCCCGGTTCACGCCAGGACTCCGCGTGGTGTCCATATCGGACACGTTGCGGCGTAAGGACTTGGGTTCGCTGATCGAGGGCGCCGATGTGGTCGTGACCTCGTATACGTTGATGCGCCTGGATTACGAGCACTACGCGAAGCTGCAGTGGGCGGGCATGGTTCTCGACGAGGCCCAAGTGGTCAAGAACCACCAGTCGAAGGTGCACCAGTGCGCCCGCAAGCTGCCTGCGCCGTTCAAACTGGCGATCACGGGCACGCCGATGGAGAACAACCTGATGGAGCTGTGGTCGCTGCTGTCGATCACCGCGCCTGGACTGTTCCCCAGCCCGGTCAGGTTCCAGCAGTACTACGCTCGCCGGATCGAGCGCACCGGTGACCCGGAGCTGCTGGCGCAACTGCGGCGGCGCGTCCGGCCGTTGATCAAACGCAGAACCAAGGACCAGGTCGCCACCGATCTGCCCGCCAAGCAGGAGCAGGTCCTCGAGGTCGAGCTGCATCCCAAGCACCGCAAGGTCTACCAGACCCATCTGCAACGGGAACGCCTGCGGATCTTGGGCATGGTCAAGGACATGAACGCCAACCGGTTCACGATCTTCCGGTCGCTGACCATGCTCCGGCAGCTGAGCCTGCACCCGGCCCTGGTCGACGAGAAACACCAGGACTTGCCGTGCGCCAAGGTCGACGCACTGCTCGACCAACTGCACGACGTCGTCGCCGGTGGCCACCGCGCGCTGGTGTTCAGCCAGTTCACCAGCTTCCTCGACATCGTGCGCAGCAAGCTGGACGTCCCGTACTGCTACCTCGACGGCACCACCCGCAACCGCGGCAAAGTCGTGCAACAGTTCAAGGACGGCACGGCGCCCGTGTTCCTGATCAGCCTCAAAGCAGGCGGCTTCGGCCTGAACCTGACCGAGGCCGACTACTGCTTCCTGCTCGACCCGTGGTGGAATCCGGCGACGGAGGCGCAGGCGGTCGACCGCACGCACCGGATCGGCCAGTCCCGCAACGTCATCGTCTACCGCCTGATCGCCAAGGACACGATCGAGGAGAAAGTCATGGCGCTCAAGGCGAAGAAGGCTGAACTGATCTCGAGTGTCCTCGACGAAGGCGACATGTTCGGCGCAAGCCTGGACGCCGACGACATCCGCGCCCTGATCTCGTGAAAGGTGACCAATGCCCCACCTCGGCCTGACGGCAGTCGTCGTGCGCGACTACGACGAGGCAATCGCCTTCTACGTCGACGCCATGGGCTTCGAGCTACGCGAGGACACACCGCAGGATGCCGGAAACCGCTGGGTTGTCGTGGCCCCACCCGGTTCGAAGGAAACCGGCATCCTGTTGGCCAAAGCTGATTCTCCGGATCAAGCGGCTCGCGTCGGCGACCAGACCGGCGGACGAGTCGGCTTCTTCCTGAACACCGACGACTTCGCCCGCGACCACGCCCGAATGCGGCAAGGCGGCGTCACGTTCCTGGAGGAACCACGGCACGAGCCGTACGGCACAGTCGCGGTTTTCGTTGACCTGTATGGCAATCGCTGGGACCTCATCCAGCCACGACACTGACAGGATCACCAGCAATGCACGCCGCTTATGGTTTCGTCGGAGCAGGTGCGATCACGGCCGCGATCGTGGAAGGCCTCAGCGCGAACGTTGCCGAACCTCCTGCCGTCTTCTTGTCACCGCGCAGCCAGAGCGTCGGTCAGGAGTTGGCGAGCCGGTTCCGGAATGTGCAGGTGTGCGGCAGCAACCAGGAAGTACTCGCCAGCACGACGTCGATCGTGCTGGCAGTACGTCCGCAGATCGCACGCGATGTCCTCGCGGAGCTGACATTCCGGCCAGAGCACGTGGTGATCAGCGCATTGGCCGGCGTGAAACTGGCGCAACTGACCGCATGGACGGCGCCCGCAGAACAGCTGGTCCGGGTCATCCCCCTGCCGTCGGCCGCGGGCGGTGACAGTCTGACGGTGATGCACCCCGACAACGCCGTGGCACGCGACCTGTTCGGCCGCGTCGGAGGCCTTGTCGTGCCGGGCGAAGAGACGACCTTGGACGTGTTCAGCGCGTCAACGGCCACATTCGCCGCGCATCTCGACTACCTCGCCACAATCGCACGCTGGCTATCGGACCACGGCGTGGAGGAAGGTGACGCGACCGCGTACGTCAGGCACGTCTTCGGCCAACTGGGTCAGTCATTGCTCCATCGCAGCGTCTCGTTCGCCACGCTGACCGACGAACACATGACGCCAGGCGGCATCAACGAGCAAGTCCTGACCGATCTCCGACGCGACGGCGTGCCGGCCTTGGTCCGACAAGCTCTCGACCAAGTACTCGCGCGCCTGCGCACCTAGCACCGGGAATGGGTTCTGTGACTCCCAGCGACCGATCCAAAAAGACGCCAGTCCCTCTCATCTGGCACGACCCAATTGTGCGCAATGGCTACATCGGCGCCTGGATCCTCGGCGTGGTCTTCGGTGGTCTGTCAGTGTTGGGGCTGATCCGCTATCCGCATTGGATCTGGGCAGCTCCCATCGCCACGGCCATCATCGCGATCACCGTAAACCTCCGGATGAGACGCACCGAGAGCCGCGGTACCGCGATCCTGCTCGGCGTCGCGACCTTGGTATGTGTAGTCGGCGCCGGTCTGCTGGCCAGCCTCGCGATCCGAATCGCTCACTAACCTGCGCACATCCGGACTTGATCCAACGAGCAATCCAACACGCACCAAATGGCCGATTGACAACAGAACAAACTGCCAAGCCTCACGAACGACATAGCGCGAGATGACAACCCCTACTAATGTTGCGGGGCGAATTCGGCGTTACCGAGGGGTGGAGTTGTCGATGGCGCGGAAGCGCGGGTTTTTCGCTGAGCTCGAACATCAACGGAGGCAACGAGAACTCGCCGAGCGACGTTTCCAGGCAGAGCAGAAGCGATTGGCTGAGCAGGCCGTACGAGAACGTCAACGCGCAGAGCAAGCCGCGAAACGCGCCGAAGCACAGGCAGTCCGGGAGCAGCGTGCTCAGCGCGTGGAGGACCAACAGAATCTGGCGGTTGAGCTGACTGCGAAAGTAAAAGCGCGGGTTGCCGAGTTGGACTCGATACTCATCGGGCCCAGACTCCCGGCGTCCTCCTTTGATCAACTGCGGCAGACGTACAAACCAACGCCCTTCGATCCTGGCCGCCTAGCCATACCCGAGCCGCCCCCGCAGTGGGAGCAGTTCGCTCCCGCGCCGCCCACTGTTTTGGCACGAGTACTCCGCAAAAGCAGCCACGATCGAGCGACCAAGGACGCTCAAGAACGTTTTGCGGAGGCCAAGGCCAAACATGAACACGATGAGAACCGTCGACTTGCCCGGATCGCCGAGGCCAAATCCAAGCACGCGCAAGCCGAGGCGTCCATGCGCCAGGAGGTGGACCAGAACAACGCACAGGTAGATCAGCTGGAGCGAGACGTCAAGGCGGGCGTGCCTCAGGCAGTGGAAGACTACTTCGAACTGCTCTTGGAGGCATCGCCACAGCCTGACGACCTGCCAGCCGATGTGGAGACCGCCTACCAGGCTGACGCACGGAAACTGCTGATCGTTCGTGACCTCCCAGGCCTCGATGTCATCCCGGAAACACGCGAGTACACCTACGTCCGGACGCGGGACGAGGTCACGTCGAAACCCCGGCCAGTCAAGGAAATCAAGCAGCGATACGGGAACCTGGTCGCTCAAGTCGTGCTGCGGACCATGCGGGACGCATTCGACATCCATCCCATCGGGATCGTCGACGAGGTCGCGATCAACGGTCACGTGTCCACCCGCAACAAAGCCACCGGTAAACCGGAGCGTCCGTGCTTGGTCAGCGTGTCGGCCACCCGTGAGCAGTTCGCGGAATTCGAACTGGACGAACTGGATCCCACGGAGTGTCTCCGGCACCTCAACGCGCTGGTTTCACCGCACCCGTGGGATCTGGAGGCCGTTCGGCCGATTTTCGACCCGGACCTGTCCAAATATCGGTTGGTGGACGCGCACGACGCGGCGGCCGGGCTGGACTCCCGACCGGTTCTGCTTGAGATGCGACCGTTCGAGTTCGAGGTACTCGTCAAGCAACTGTTCGAAGCGATGGGCATGAAGTCCTGGGTCACTCAAGCATCTCGCGACGACGGCGTGGACGCGGTAGCGGTGAACGAGGACCCGATCATGGGTGGAGTCTGCGTGATCCAGGCCAAGCGTTACCGCTCAGTCGTGCCTGTCGACGCTGTTCGTGCACTCGCTGGCGTGATGGATGACAAACGTGCCAGTCGTGGTGTGCTCGTCACTACCTCGTGGTTCGGTAAGGCCACCGAAGACTTCGTTGGACGCCACGGCCGGATCCAGCTCATCGCCGGTCCCGAACTCAAACATCTGCTCGCCGAGCACCTGGACCTCGACGTCGTGATCGGCGCACTCAAGGGACGGTGACCGCACGGAGTATGCCGTGCGGTCAAGGTGCGGCACCGGGAGTTTCCTGGTGCCGCAAAGTGCATCTCATGGTGTTGGAATGGTGGACACGGGTTAGGGGGCGTCGGTTGTTGCGGGGGTGCGGTCGTCGAATTGGGTGCGGTAGAGCTCGGCGTAGCGGCCGTCGGCGGCGAGTAGTTCTTCGTGGGTGCCGCGTTCGATGATGTTGCCTGCTTCGACGACGAGGATGAGGTCGGCTGCGCGGACTGTGGAGAGGCGGTGGGCGATCACTAGGGCTGTGCGGCCGGCGAGGGCTTCGACGAGTGCTTCTTGGACCGCTGCCTCCGATGAGGAGTCGAGGTGGGCGGTGGCTTCGTCGAGGATCACGACGCGGGGTTTGGCCAGCAGCAGACGGGCGATGGTGAGGCGTTGACGTTCGCCGCCGGAGAGGCGGTAGCCGCGTTCGCCGACAACCGTGTCGAGTTGATCAGGCAGCGAACGGACGAGGTCGGCGAGGCGGGCGCGGGTCAGCGCGTCCCAGATTTCCTCGTCTGTGGCCGTTGGGCGTGCGAGGCGGAGGTTGTCTCCGATGGACTCGTGGAACAGGTGGCCGTCTTGGGTGACCAGGCCCATGGTGTCGCGGATCGACGTGAACGACAGATCCTTGACGTCCACTCCGGACAGTCGGACTGTACCGGAGTCGGTGTCGTAGAGGCGGGGCGCGAGTGACGCGATGGTCGACTTGCCCGCACCGGACGAGCCGACGAGGGCGACAAGCTGACCTGGTTCGGCGCGGAAGGAAATGTTGTGCAGGACTTGGTCACCGCCTCTGGTGTCCAGTGCCGCAACGTCCTCAAGGGACGCCAGCGACACCTTGTCCGCGGCCGGGTACGCGAAGTTGACGTTGTCGAACTCGACCGAGACCGGCCCGTCCGGAACGGTCTTCGGGTTCGGCTTCTCCTTGATCAACGGCGGCAGGTCGAGGACCTCGAAGACCCGCTCGAAGCTGACGAGCGCGGTCATCACGTCCACGCGTGCGTTGGCGAGGCCGGTCAACGGTTGGTAGAGGCGGGTGAGCAGCAGCGCCAATGTGACGACTGTGCCCGCGTCCAGTTGTCCTTCCAGGGAAAGGTAACCGCCGAGGCCGTAGACCAATGCGAGCGCGAGAGCCGACACAAGCGACAGAGCCGTCATGAACAGCCATTGGTTCACGGCGGTTCGTACACCGATGTCGCGCACGCGCCGTGCGCGCCTGCTGAACTCCGCCGATTCGTCCTGCGGGCGGCCGAACAGCTTGATGAGGGTGGCACCGGGCGCGGAGAAACGCTCGGTCATCTGCGTGGTCATCGCCGCGTTGTGGCCTGCCGCCTCGCGTTCGAGACCGGCCAGCCGTCGGCCCATCCTGCGCGCGGGCAGGTAGAAGACCGGCAGCATGATCAACGCCAGCAACGTGATCTGCCACGACAGCGCGATCATCACGACCAACGTGAGCACCAGCGCGATGATGTTGTTGGTCACCATCGACAGCGTCATCGTGAACGCCCGCTGCGCCGCGATCACGTCGTTGTTCAGCCTGCTGACCAACGCGCCCGTGCGAGTCCGGGTGAAGAACGCGACCGGCATGCGTTGGACGTGGTCGAACACCGCCTGCCGTAACCGCAGGATCAGCTCCTCGCCGACGCTGGCCGATCGCCAGCGCTCGAAGATGCCGACAATCGCGTCGACGACCGCGATCGCGGCGATGACCAGGGCCAGACCAATGACGATGCCCGAGCCCTCCCGGTTCATGATCGCGTCGACCACCCGGCCCGCGATCACCGGCGTGGCCACCGCCAGCACCGCCGAAATAGCGCTGAGCAGCAGCAACGCCAAGACGGCGCCCCGCAGCGGCCGAGCGAACCGGATGATCCGGCGCACGGTTTCCCGGCTGACGCGTTGGCCTCCTTCCTGCATGGCGCTCTCCAGCGCCATCCAGGACGAGAAGTTCATGTCCACGGTGTTCTCCCCAGGCGGTTCGGACGGATGCCCACAGTCTGCGACCTGAACCAAAGTTGAGGTCAACTCTTCGAGCAGGATGACGGTAGCGCGGGGGTCCGACAATTTCGGACTTTTTCCTGGTCAGGGGTTGTGCCGACCGAAGTTGTCGTACCCCTGCGGTAACGTTGAGATCAGGGGGTCCCCCTGGGGAATTCATGGTGCGGTGGGGGCTGCTCCGCGGTGTTCGGGGCTCCTGCCACGGTCGCGAGATCAACGGCCCCGGTGGACCGGTGTGCTTGGCGAGTTCAGGGCTTGCTCTACGGGGCTGACAAAGTCGGGGATTACTCCGCAGGGCTTGGAGAGGCCGTGGGTTGCGCCGCAGCACTCGGGTTGGAGGTGCCGCCCAGGGGCTTGGGAGCCAGCGCGGCTGAGAGAGCCAGCGGCCCGTTTCGACAGGCGCGCAGGGAAAAGATAGGCTGCCTCGCCCGACCCCCGGACCCCGATTCGCACTGCGCAGGAGACGATGACCCGCTACGCACTTCTTGTCCTTCCTGCGATGAACCGGGTCTACGCGGACGCGTCGATCGGGCTGACCATTGCCGAGCTGGCCGTGTTCAACGAGGCCGTGCTCGACAACAAGGTCGGGGACATCGCCGAGACCCGGATCGGCGGGATTCCCTACATCACGTTCGAAGCCGCCGAGCTCAGCACCAAAGACGCCGGCTACCTCGCGAACATGTCGAACATCTACGCCTTGTTCCGGCAAGAGGGCCGGTTGCTCGAACCCGTCGAACTCAACAAGCTCGACAAGTTCGACGACGACCTCATCACCATTCAGAAGTACCAGGGCAAGACCAATGAGTACTTCACCAAACTCCTGCTCAACGTCACCCTGATGGCCTCAGCGCGGGCCGGGGAGATGCTCGACACCACCTTCAAGGTGATCGATCCCTTGTGCGGCCGGGGAACCACGCTCAACCAGGCGTTGATGTACGGCTACCACGCCGCCGGCTTGGACATCGACCAGAAGGACTTCGAGGCGTACTCGACGTTCATCCAGACCTGGCTCAAGCGCAAGCGGCTCAAGCACGAAGCCGAGGTCACCCGGATTCGCCGTGACCACAAGAACATCGGCCGAAAGCTGCACGCCTCCATCGGTGTCACCAAGGAAAGCTACAAGGCCGGCGAGGCGCTGGATCTGACGTACATCAACGGCGACACGGCGAAAGCGGCCGAGTTCTACCGGGCCGGCACGTTCGATCTCGTTGTGGCGGACGCACCCTACGGCGTTCAGCATGGCAGCCGGACCCAACAGCAGGGACTGCACCGCAGTCCGCTCGAGCTCGTCAAGGCGGCTGCGGGCGGGTGGGCGAAACTGCTCAAACCCGGTGGGGCGCTGGGCATCTCGTGGAACACCAACGTCGCCAAGCGGGACGACGTCGCCGACGTGCTCGCCCAAGAGGGGCTTGAGCCCGTGGAAACCGGGCCATACCTCGATTTCAAGCACAGGGTCGATCAGGCGATCATCCGGGACATCGTCGTCGCCCGCAAAAGGTGAAGGCAGGGCCCCAAAAGGCCCTGCCTGACCATCAGTCCTCTGTGTCCTGTTCGCGGGGTGCGCGGTACGGATCCGCTTCGCCCGCGGGCTTCGCGCCGGTCGCGATCCTGGCGACCTCCTCGTCGGCTTCCTTCACCTTGGCGAGCAGGTCGTCGATCCGCCGGGCGTCCTCGGGGATCGTGTCGGCCACGAACGTCAGCGTCGGCGTGAACCGGACGCCGGTGCCTTGGCCGACAAGGGAACGCAGCACTCCCCTGGCGCTCTCCAGCGCCGCGGCCGCGCCCTTGGTGTCGGGCTCGGCGTTGAGCGAGTCACCGAAGACCGTGTAGTACACGGTCGCGTCCTGCAGGTCACCGGTCAGCTTGACGTCGGTGATCGTCACCAGCGTCAGCCGCGGGTCCTTGACCTCGTGCTCCAGTGCGGACGCGACGATTTGCTTGATCCGCTTCGCAAGTTTGCGGGCGCGGGCCGGATCGGCCACGGCGCTCCCCTCCTCATCGTCACTAAAACCTAGTCGTCCTCGGGACCGACAAGCCGGTGCCGTGCGGACAGCAGCTGCAGTTCGGGCCGGCCTGCCACAAGCCGCTCGCATGCGTCGAGCAGCTCACGGACGTGGGACGCGTCCGGCGCCACCGCCGCCACCCCGATCAGGGCACGACGATGCAGGTCGAGATGACCGGCTTCGGCCACACTCACCTCGAATTTGCGCCGCAGCTCCGCGACAACCGGCTTGACCACCGACCGCTTCTGTTTGAGCGAATGGACGTCACCGAGCAGGATGTCCAGCTCGAGTGCACCGACGTACAACGGGCATCACCGTATGAATGATCGAAAAGAACCCGTGTGGGGCTCGGTCTCCCAAGCCCCACACGGACTGGCAATCAGCTACGCGGCTTCTCGCGCATCTCGTAGGTCTCGATCACGTCGTCGACCCTGATGTCGGAGTACGAGCCGAGCGTCAGACCACATTCGTAGCCTTCGCGGACCTCGGTCACGTCGTCCTTGAACCGCCGCAGCGAACTGACCGGCAGGTTCTCCTGGACCACCTTGCTGTCCCGGATCAACCTGGCCTTGGCGTTGCGCCGGATCTCGCCGGACATCACCAGGCAACCGGCGATCGTGCCGAACTTGGAGGACTTGAACACGTCGCGCACCTCCGCGCGGCCGAGCTCGACCTCCTCGAACTCCGGCTTGAGCATGCCCTTGAGCGCCTGCTCGATCTCGTCGATCGCCTGGTAGATCACCGAGTAGTAGCGGATGTCGATGCCTTCGCGGGCGGCCTGGTCGGCCACCTTCGACTCGGCCCGCACGTTGAAGCCGAGGATGATCGCGCCGGACGCGATCGCCAGGTCGACGTTCGCCTTGGTGATGCCACCGACACCGCGGTCGATCACCCGCACCTGGACCTCGTCGCCGACCTCGATCTTCATCAGCGCGTCCTCGAGTGCCTCGACGGTACCCGAGTTGTCGCCCTTGATGATCAAGGTGAGCTCGCCGGTCTCCTTCAGTGCCGAGTCCAGGTCCTCCAGCGAGTACCGCTTGAACTTCGCGGCGTTCTGCGCGTTGCGGGTCCTGGCCTGGCGGCGCTCGGCGATCTGCCGGGCCACCCGGTCCTCGTCGACGACCAGGAACGTGTCACCGGCACCCGGCACCGACGTGAAGCCGATGACCTGGACCGGCCGCGATGGCGTGGCCACCGTGACGTCCTCGTTGTACTCGTCGACCATCCGGCGCACGCGGCCGTACGCGTCACCGGCGACGATCGAGTCACCGACACGCAACGAACCACGCTGCACCAGCACGGTCGCGACAGGGCCGCGGCCACGGTCGAGGTGCGCCTCGATCGCGACACCCTGGGCCTCCATGTTCGGGTTGGCCCGCAGGTCCAGCGCCGCGTCGGCGGTCAGCAGGATCGCGTCCAGCAGGCCGTCGATGTTGATGCCCTGCTTGGCCGAGATGTCCACGAACATGGTCTCGCCGCCGTACTCCTCGGCGACCAGGCCGTACTCGGTGAGCTGCTGGCGGATCTTGGCGGGGTTCGCCCCCTCCTTGTCGATCTTGTTCACCGCGACCACGATCGGCACGTTGGCCGCCTGGGCGTGGTTGATCGCCTCCACCGTCTGCGGCATCACACCGTCGTCGGCCGCGACCACGATCACCGCGATGTCCGTGGCCTGCGCACCACGGGCACGCATGGCGGTGAACGCCTCGTGACCCGGGGTGTCGATGAAGGTGATCAGCCGGTCGTTGCCCTCGAGCTCGGCCTTGACCTGGTAGGCACCGATGTGCTGGGTGATGCCACCGGCCTCGCCCGCGATCACGTTCGCCTTACGGATGGTGTCCAGCAGGCGCGTCTTACCGTGGTCGACGTGACCCATGACGGTCACGACCGGCGGACGGGCCTGCAGGGCCTCTTCGCCACCGGTGTCCTCGCCGTAGGTGATGTCGAAGGACTCGAGCAGCTCGCGGTCCTCCTCCTCCGGGCTGACGACCTGCACGGTGTAGTTCATCTCGGTACCGAGCAGCTCGAGCACGTCCTCGGAGACGGACTGCGTCGCGGTGACCATCTCACCGAGGTGGAACAGCACCTGCACCAGCGAGGCCGGGTTGGCGTTGATCTTCTCGGCGAAGTCGGTCAGCGAAGCACCGCGCGGCAGCCGGATGGTCTCCCCGTTGCCCTTCGGCAACCGGACACCGCCGACGCTCGGCGCCTGCATGTTGTCCATGTACTCCTGGCGCTTCTGCCGCTTCGACTTGCGGCCACGGCGCGAGGGACCACCGGGACGGCCGAACGCGCCCGCGGCACCGCCGCGACCGCCGCCACCACCGGGACGACCACCGCCACCGCGGAAGCCACCGCCACCGGCAGGCGCACCACCGCCGCCGCCACCGGGACCACCGCCACCGGGACGGAAGCCGCCGCCTCCGCCACCACCGCCGCCGCCGCGGAAGCCACCGCCTCCGCCGCCGCCACCGCCGCCACGGAAGCCACCGCCTCCGCCGCCACCGGGACGACCACCGCCGCCACCGGGGCCGCCACGGCCACCGCCGCCGCCACCAGGGCCGCCACGACCGCCACCGCCGGGACCACCGGCAGGACGCTGCGGACGAGGCGGCATCATGCCCGGGTTCGGGCGCGGCGGCATGTTGCCCGGGCTCGGCCGTGGGCCGGACGGACGGTCACCGCGGTCACCGCGAGGCGCGCGGTCCGGACGGTCGCCACCTGGACGAGGGCCACGCTCGGGACGATCACCGTCTGGACGGCCACCGCCTGGGCGCGGAGCGGGCGGACGAGGCGTGGGAGCGCCACCGCCGACACCGAACGGGTTGTTGCCCGGCCGCGGCGCGCGCGGACCTGGCTTGGGCGCCTGCGTACGCGGCGGAACCGTGGTCCCGCCACCGCCGCCGCCCTGCTGGTTGGGCTGCTGCCTCGGCCCCGGACGCGGCCCTGGCTTGGTCGACGGCGCGTCGGTACGCGCGGCGGCCGGCTTGGACTGCTGGGGCTGCTGCGGGGCCTGCTGCTGAGTTGTCTGCTGCGGCGGCTTCGGGCCGGGCCGCGGACCGGGCTTGACGCCTGGGCCGGACTGCTTGGTCGGCGCTGCCTGGAAAGTCGCCGTGTTGCTCGCGGCCGCGGCGGCCGGCTGCTGGGCCGGCTTGGGCGCGGGGGCCGCTGGTTTGGCAGGCGCAGCGGACGGCGCGGCTGCCGGGGCAGCACTGGCCGCGGCCGCGGGGGCCTGCTGTGGTTTCTGGGGTGCCGGCTTCGGGGCCGGCGGGCCGGGCCGGGGGCCTGGCTTGGCGCCGCCACCGGGCTTGCCGCCCTTGGCGTCTCCGGACTTCGGGTACGAGTCCCGGAGCCTGCGCGCCACCGGCGCCTCCACTGTGGAGGACGCCGACTTCACGTACTCACCGAGATCGGCGAGTTTCGTGAGTACTTCCTTGCTCGTGACACCGAGCTCTTTCGCGAGCTCGTGCACGCGGGCCTTGCCTGCCACTGCTCTCCTCACTGGGGAGGCCGGCGGCAACTAACCCGCTCGACCTCGTCCTACCGTCGCACGTTCATGGTGTCGGCTTCACGGCTGACTCATGACGGGTCGACCTGCTTCCTGTGTCCGGCTAGACCAGCTTTCTGGTCTTCTGTCGGTCGGGCTGCACGCCCGATTCGGGCTCGCACCTCTGCTGAGTCGAGCGGCCCTTGGACGCGCAACGCCCTGGGGAACGCCTTCTTCCGCTCGGCGGAGTCCAGGCACACCAGAACGGGATGCAACCAAGCGCCCCTCCCAGCGTGCCGCCGCCGCGGATCGGGTACGAGCTTCCCGTCCTCGGCGACCACGCGCAGTAATTCCTCGGCCAGCGTCCTGGTCCGGCAGCCCACGCACGTGCGCACAGGGCCAAGCCCTTCCGGGGGACCCTCTCGACGTGCGGGAACCGGCCCTCGACGACGACCTGCCAAGATTCTACCTACTACCGCCTACTCAGCCGAACCCGATGTCGGTGCTGGAGAATTTCCTGGCGCGTTGGCGGCAGTCTCAGCATCGCTACGGATGTCGATACGCCACCCGGTCAGCCGAGCGGCAAGCCTTGCGTTCTGGCCCTCTTTACCGATCGCGAGCGACAACTGGAAGTCCGGCACGACCACCCGTGCGGTCTTCGCGCGCTCGTCGACCACCCGCACAGATACAACCTTCGCAGGTGAGAGGGCATTCCCGACGAACGTTGCCGGATCGTCGGAGTAGTCGATGATATCGATCTTCTCGCCGGCGAGCTCGCTCATTACGTTTCGGACTCGAGCACCCATCGGTCCGATACACGCGCCCTTGGCGTTGACCCCGGCGACCGTGGAACGCACCGCGATCTTGGAACGGTGACCTGCCTCACGTGCGACCGCGGGGATCTCCACGGTGCCGTCGGCGATCTCCGGGACCTCGAGCGCGAACAGTCTGCGGACCAGGTTGGGGTGCGTTCTGGACAGCGTGATCTGCGGGCCTCGTGCACCGCGCGTGACGCCCAGGACGTAGCACTTGATCCGCACGCCGTGCTCGTAGCGCTCGCCAGGCACCTGCTCGACAGCGGGCAGCACGCCCTCGGTGTCGCCCACCTGGACGACGACCATGCCGCGCGAGTTCGCCCGCGCGTCGCGCTGCACGACGCCTGCGACGATCTCGCCCTCCTTGGCGGAGAACTCGCCGAAGGTCTTCTCGTGCTCGGCGTCCCGCAGCCGCTGCAGGATCACCTGGCGGGCCGTGGTGGCCGCGATCCGGCCGAAGCCCTCCGGGGTGTCGTCCCACTCCTCGACGACCTCGCCTGCCGGGCCGAGCTGCTGGGCCAGTACGCGCACCACGCCGGTGCGCCGGTCGATGTCGATCTTGGCGTGCGGGACGTGTCCCTCGGTGTGCTTGTAGGCGGTGAGCAACGCCGTCTCGATGGCCTCGATGACCGTCTCAAATGGAATGTCCTTGTCGCGCTCGATGGCGCGCAGTGCGGCGATGTCGACGTTCACCGTGCCCCCTCCTGGCTACCGCCGCCCAGCCGGGCCAACTCCTCCGGCGGTGGTTGTTTGAACTCGACCTCCACGACGGCGTGGGCGACGGCGTCGAACGGCACCTGCCGCAGTTCGCCGCCGACGAGCATCTGCACGTCGTTCTCGCTGGTTTCGCCGACGCGCCCGGTGAACGTCTCATCGGCGGTGCGCACCTTCACCAGGCGCAGCCGCGCCCGGCGCCAGTGCCTCGGCTTGGTCAGCGGCCGGTCCAGCCCCGGTGAGGTCACTTCCAGGGTGTACGGGCCGCCAAGGACGTGGTCGTGCTCGTCGAGCACGCCCGACACGGCGCGGCTCACGCCCGCGACCTCGTCGAGTTCGATGCCCTTCTCGGCGTCCACCACCACTTTGACCAGGCTGCGACGACCTGCGCGCTGAACCTCGAGCTGCTCGAGCTCGAAGCCTGCTGCGCCAACGGCGTCCCGTACGACGGGCTCCAGCGCCGCCCCGAGATCACCTTGCTGGTTCGCCACGTCCGCCGCTCCTGTTCTGGATGATGGTCTCGATCAATTTCGAGTGTGTACAGCCCAGCGTATCTCGTCCAGCCGACACCGCCCGCCACGCAGGAGGGGTCCTGGCAATATGACGGACTGTGAAGAGCGTTTCCCGGCGTGCCGTGCTGGCGGTTCTTGCCGTTCCGATGGCTGCGGCGTGCACGTCGGAGCCCAAGGCGCCACCGCCACCGGATCCCTTGGCAGCCTTGGCGGAACAGGCTCGCAAGGACGCCGCCGCGGCGACCGCGTTGGCCGAGTCGAACCAGGATCTGGCGGCCATCGCCGGTGAGGTCGCCAAGGCGCGGACCGCGCACGCGACCGCGCTGCAGGCCGAAGTGGACCGGATGCGTCCGCCGAAAGTCACCACGTCCGCCCCGCCGACGTCCTCGGCCGAGAAGCCCGCGCCCGCGACGAAGGCGACGCTGGTCGAGGCGCTGAAGGCCGCGGAGAAGCAGGCCGGCGAGTTGATCACGACCGTGCCCCGCTACCGGGCCGGGCTGCTGGGTTCGGTCGCCGCGGGTTGCGCGAGCCTGCGGGAGGTGGTCGCGTGACCCAACAGTCGACTCAGCCGTCCTCGTCCGCGAAGGCCGTACCCGCGGACTCGGTCGACGCGGTGCAGCAGGCACTTGGCGCCGAGCACGCCGCGATCTGGATCTACGGCCTGGTCAGCGCGTTCCTGCCGCCGTCGTTCAACAACGCCCTGAGCGAGGGCGCGACCACGCACCGGGCCCGCCGCGACACCGTCGAACGGGCCCTGAACGCGGCCAATGTCGCCCCTAAGCCCGCCGAGGCGGCGTACGTGCCGCCGCAGCCGGTGACCGACCAGGCGTCGAGCCTGGCCGTGCTGGCGATCGCGGAGTCGGACGCGACCGTGGCCTGGCGGTCGGTCCTGGAGCACACCGATGACCCGGACCTGCGTAAAACCGCCCTGGAGGCGCTCACCAGCTCAGCAGTGCGGGCGACCAGGTGGCGAAGGGCGGGCGGCCAGACCCCAGCCGCAGCCATAATGCCTGGTCAACCCTCGTGAGTGTTTTGGCCGGTTAGAACCGGCCGAAACACTCACGAGGTCTTTTTGAGCTGCTCGCCGAAGGCAAGCGCGTCGGTGCTGACCTCCTCGAGCTTGGCCTCGTCGGCCTTCTTGCTGCCGCCCTCGATGTCCGACTCGACGATGATCACGTCGTTGCCGCTGAGCTTCGAGGCGAACGCGCCACCGGCCAGCGACCTGAGCCCGTTCACCTTGACCCGGCCGTCCTTGACCAGGTCGTTGACGTTGCCGGTGCCGTCGGTCTCGGTCAGCTTCTTCAGCTCCGCGGCGTCGGCGGCGTTGGACATCCGCACCACCGCGACCGAGCTGTAGACCTTCTTGCCGTCGACCGTTGTCGTGTACAGCTCACGGACGACCTCGGTGCACGGCTTCTTCTCGAAGAACGTCTTGACGTCCTCGTACGAGACGCGAGCGCAGTTGCTGTCGCGCACCGGAGCGGCGCCTTGCTCGTGCTTGACGAACTTGAACTTCGTCTGCGGCTGGGCCTGCTCGGTCGGTTGTGTCGTCGAGTCGGGCGCGTTGCCGCTCTGCTGGATCAGCCACCACAACATGCCCGATACGACCGCGACCAGTACCAGGCCAAGCCCTTTGAGCACGTACTCGCGGGTCTTGTTCTTTCCCGGCTCTGGCGCACGCGAAGGCGGCGCAGCCGGGTGCGACGGCACTCGCGGGATGCGCGTCGTCTGGTCCGGGCTGTTGTACTGACCCGGGCGGTAAGGATCGGACACGACACGCACGGTACCTAGTCCCTCAGTCCCGGAGTGCCGAGAGTACCGATTCGATATCTCCGGCGGTGTTGTACAGATGGCACGCGAGTCGCACTCGACCTGCTCGGACACTGGATTTCACGCCCGCGGCGGCCAGTTTCTCGGCCACGTCCGGGATGTCGAGCGACACGATCGCGGATCCCTTCGGTGCCAACCCGAGCGCGACCAGCAGGCCGTCGGCGAGGCCGACGCAGTGGTCCCGGACCGCCTCGATGTCCAGCGATGCCAGCCACGGCACCACAATCGCGGCGGTGAGCTGCGAGAACCACACCGGCGAAAGGTCAAGCCCGCGCGCGTCCGAGGCCAGCCGCAACGGCAGCCCGTACACCGTGGACCACGGATCCTCGCCCGCGTACCAGTTCGCCGCGATGGGAACGGTGCGCTCCAACGTTTCCGGCTTCACCGCGAGCCACGCGGCACCGCGCGGGGACATCAACCATTTGTAGCAAGCGCCGATAACCCAGTCAGCCCAATCCAATCGCAGAGGCATCCAGCCGACCGCCTGGGTCACGTCGAGCAGGACCTGTGTTCCGGAGGCGGTCGCCGCATCACGTAACGATTCGAGATCGACCACGACACCATCGGCCGACTGCACCACGCTGACCGCGACGAGATCGAATCGGTCCACAGAGGACGGCAGGTCGACGAGGTCCACCTCGGTCACCGTCACCCCGCGATGTGCTTGTGCGGCAAAGGGAAAAGAGACACTGGTGAATTCGTTGCGCGCGGTCACCACGCGGGTGCCGTCCGGGACACTCGCGGCGACGAGACTGATCAGCTGCGAAACGCTTGCGCCGGAAGCAACCGCGCTCTCCTCGACGCCGATCAGCGAACCCCACGCCTTTCGGGCAAGGCGTACATCCGCGTCGAAGTCGGGCGGTATGTCCGCACCGGACTGCCAGCGCCGCACGGCATCCATCAGGCCGTCGACGGCTACTTTCGGTGGGATCCCGATACTCGCCGTGTTGAGATACCCGGCCGGGACATCGAAGGACTGCCCGAATGCGATGCGCACGGATGCACGTTACCCGGCATGATCCCGGATATGTACAGCGAAGAATTTCAGATCAGGACCGGCCCACGGGAGGTCGTGCACGATCTGTCCGACTTGTGCGGCCGGTTTCTGTCCGATGCCGACGCTTCGGACGGGCTGTTGCACGTGTGGGTGCCACATGCGACGGCCGGTCTCGCGGTGATCGAGACCGGCGCGGGCAGTGACGACGACCTGTTGACGGCGCTGGGTGACCTGCTGCCCAAGGACAACCGGTGGCAGCACCGGCACGGCTCGCCGGGGCACGGCAGGGATCACGTGCTTCCCGCGTTCCTGCCGCCGTACGCGAGCGTGCCGGTGCTGGACGGCCGGATGGCCTTGGGCACGTGGCAGTCGGTGTGCCTAGTGGACACCAACGGGGACAACCCCGTTCGCACTGTTCGCCTCAGCTTCCTGGCGGGCTGACGCGGGCCAGAGGATCACCAGCAGCCCGGCGGCCGCCATCGCGCCGAGCACGATCAGGCCGGTGGTCACGTCGGGCGCGGAACCCGTGCCTTGCAAGAGGCTCCGCAGTCCTTCGGTCGAGAACCGGAACGGCGTCCACGACCAGAGGACGTCCCGATAGAAGGGGTGCAGCAACTCAGGCACCTGACCGGCGACCGCGGGCGCGATCAGGTACAGCGGTGCCAGGATCGCCGCTGCCCGGATCCCCAGCAGCCGCAACAAAGCGCCCTGCACGCCGGTGAAAGCGAGCGCGGCGAGCAGCATGAAGCCGAGCACGTCCCAGCCGAGCGGCAGGCTGGAATCCCACAGCAGCACCAGAAGCGCGACCACACCGACCGAGAGGACACTGGCAGCCAACGGAAGCGTGATCCGCGCGGCCAGACGAGGCGTTGCGCCATTGCGCGTTTTCATGAACGCGAACAACAATCCCGCGACCAGACCGGCGATCCACATCAGAGCGCTGCCCGCCAGTGGCGCGACCCGGCCCGCTGTACTCGCCGGATGCAACGTGACCATGCGTGGTGGCTGACCTTGGCTCAGCGCACTCGCGGCACCGGCCAGAACCTGTTGCGCGACTTGCGTTCCACCCGGGTTGATGGCGCCGGACAGCACGACCGTGACGGGGTTGCCAAGTTCGAGGACGCCGTAAACCTCTTTGTCCTCAAGCAGTTGGCGCCCCTCGGCGGGCGTCACGGCCCGCCACGCGACGTGTTCACCGCCCTGTCTGGCTAACTGCTCGACGACTTGCGGCGGTCCGGCGACCGCAAGCGGCACGTGATCCGGGTTCACGGTTGCCTGCGCGCCGAAGGTCAGTAGTCCGAGTACGGCCGCGACCAGGGCGCCGACCAGGCTTGCGGCAAGTGCTTTGGCAGTCATCGCTCTGCCTTTCTCATCGCTTGTTGAATTAAGCGAGAGCGTACGCCCGGACGTCCCGCGAAATCAACCGTTGTTGAAATGAGGCGTCGGTCACGGTGCCCTGTTCGGCGGCGCCGATCACGAAGGGCTACCGTGCGGGTGTGGTTTTGCGACGGTCGACTCGACTGCTGGTCACCCTCGGCGTCGTCGCCGCGCTGCTCGTAGCCGGTGGAATCGCGGCGGCCTCCCTGCTCAGCGGCACCCATGAGGTTCCGGCCGCGCACTTCGACGAACCCGCGGCCGCGGCACCGCACGACACCTGGCAAACCGTGACCGACGCCGCCGCGAAGGTGAGCTACGACGTCCCGCCGGACTGGGAGCTCGCCGACACGGAGGAATCGCTCACCACATCCAATGGCGTCAAGCTCGGCAACCTTGTCGACTGGGGCCGCTACGCCTGCCAAGGCGCCGAATACGGCCGTGCGTTCACGGCGAGTGGCCTCGCGCAGCCTGACCGCCGACCCGGCAAAGCCGCCGCGGAACTCGCCGCAGCGGTCGCCGCGGACCAGTACAGCGACGGCCACCGGACAGCGGCGGTGAATGTCGGCAAACCGCAACCACTTTCGGTCGACGGCGCACAGGGAGCAGTGGTCCAGGCCGACGCCACCCTGCCCGACTCGACCGATCAGTGCACCGGCAGCAAGGGCACGGTCACCGTGGTCGCGCTGGCCACGCAGGCGGGCAACTCCGTGGTCGTCGTCGCCGCGGACGCCGTGCCAGGCCCCGAGGAACCCACGCCGCTGGCCGACCCCGCCCGGCTCGACGCGATCGTCAAGAGCCTGCGCGTGGTGCCTTAGCCGGATCGTGTCTGGCCACCAGGGCTCGCAGGGCCGCGATCTCGGCCGCCAGTGCTTCCCGGCCGGTGTCCGTGATGCTGACCCAGGTCCGTGGCCGCCTGCCCTCGTAGCCCTTCTCGATGTCAAGCAGCCCGGCCTGGTTCAGCACGGTGATGTGCCGGGAGAGATTGCCTCCGGTCAGATCCAGCGCTTCCCGCAGATACCCGAACTCGACCCGTTTGGACTCGGCCGCGATGGTCAAGATGCCCAGCCGGTGCCGCTGGTGGACAACATCGTTGAGGTCGTTGGTCGGGTGCGCGCTCATTCCGCCGCACGCCTTGACCGGACAAGCGCAATCACGCCGCCGATCATAAGCACCGCCGCGGGTGGCGCCGCGTCGAGCAGCAGTCGCCATTCGGCATTCAGGTCGAGCAGCCTGCCCAAGCCGGACACGTTCGCGTGCAAGCTCACCACGCCGAACAGCACAGCGATCACGGCGAGCAGCGGACTGCGCTCCAGCCAAGCCAGCGCGGCCAACGCCGCGGCGATGATCAGCAGCGGAACCAGCCCGTAGAGCAAGAAGACCGCGATCGCCGAGAACGCCACCACCCCGGCCAGCGCCGCCACGGCGATGCCGCCCGCCCGCAGACGCTTCCATCGGGTGGCGACGAAGGCGGCCCCACCCGCCACGACCACCGCGCCGATCACGACGGGCACGATGATGTCCGGTCTGGAGTACAACGAGGTGTCGTAATGGGACCAGACAGTCAGTTCGAACAACCGGCCGCCGAACAACAAGGCGACGGGCACGACCACGGCGACCATGAGATAGCCGCCCATTCTTCCCTCGACCCCGATCGTCACGCCGCGCTTGTGATACCACCACACCGAGGCCCCGACGCACAGGATCAGCCCGATCGTCCAGTACCACTTGACCACCGAGTCGCCACCGCTCCAGGTCGTCGAGGTGATCTGCGTGGTCGAGAACGGGACCGGGGTATGGAAGTAGCGAGCGGACAGCGCCCAGTAGCACAGCGGAGTGAGCAGGATCAGCGCGGCGAACAGCACCAGCGGGAACCAGTAGCCGTGCCGGTCCCTGCGGACCTTCCGGCGCAACTGACGCAGATCGCTGAGCAGTTCGGCCGCGCTGTCGGTCATGAGCCTTATCCTGCCTGATACGCGTTGATGATGGTCTGCTCCACGGCAGTTCCGTTCCAGTCGGTTGCCTTGGCCCGCAAGGAGACCGTGCTCGCACCGGGTGGGTACTCGATGATCGCGGCGGCGTTGCCGACGACCTTGGCGGGTTTCCAAGTCGTGCCTTCGTCGAAGGACACATCCACCGTCAGATGTTTCGCCGGACGGTCGATCTCGCTGTGCTGGGATCGCAGGAACACCGGGATGATCGCGGGCTTGCCCGAGTTGCCGTCAAGCTTGGGCACGAACCTCATGGTGGACACCGGAAGCATGCCCGTCTGCGCCGCGCTGGACCGGAACGTCCACGCGATGCTCACCGCTGAGCTGAGCCTGGCAACGGAGGCACGGCTCGACTTCATCTCGATGCGGTACGTGCTGTCCTCAGGCGGGACGTCGAAAAAGCCGCCGCCTCCCCCTTCGGTCTCGCCGACCAGGCCGCCGTCCCGGTAGAGGGCCGTACTACCCTTGTCCTCTTTGGACCATCCCGCATTGCCGTAGCCATCGGAGTACATGCGCGCCGACGCGGAGATCTGACCCGCGCTCCGTTCGACGCTGGGGGACGGGAATCCCGCATTCGGCACCGCAGGCCCCGCGATGGCGTAGTTGAAGGGCCGCTCGTACGTCCCGGCCGGGTAGCGCTGGGCCCTCGCGTGCACCATGTGGTCGGCTTCCCACGGTGGTGGCGGTTCCTGAGCGGCCACCACCTCGCGCAGCTCAGGAATCCAGTGGGTTTCCGTGTTGTAGTACTCGGTTCGCGCACTGGGCAACGGCAACTCCATGGCCTTCGCGGACCCGCGTTCGTCGTCGATCAACGACGGTCCGGTCGCCGGCACCACCAGCCGGTAGGCCATCGTGCCCTTCCGCGAGGCGCCGAACCTCGCGTGGACCTTTGCCAGTTCACGATGACTCGGTGTGCGCTGGAACCCATTGGGCAGACCGTCGTCGAAGTGCCAAGCCAAGGCGTAGAAGTCCTTGCCCTGCCATTGCGTGTTGATCCACGCCGTCACGTCCTTGGTCCGCGGGCCAAGGTGCGCGATGGCCACTCCCTCCAGGTTGTCCACGTCCAGGCGGCCGAACGGGAGACTGATCTCACCCAGCACCAGCTTGGCCGTCGGGTCGGGAACCTTGACCACCACAGGTTTCGCCACGCGGGCGTCGAGGTCGATGGTGACGTCCTTGGTCATGTCCAGGTTCGGATACGTCAGGAAGTCCCGGTTCGATTTCCCACGAATGTCACTGACCAGCGCGTACTGACCCACGAACAGCTTGATCGACCCCTCGGCGACCGGGCTGACCTCGTAGGTCTCCTTGTTGACCACATAGGTGTCGTGTTCTTGAGCGGTCGTTCCGTCCCTCCCGATGTGATGCGCCGTCAGCAAGACGGTGTCCTGGGCTGAAACAGGTGTCGCACTGCCGAGCAGGAGAAGGGCAGCAGCGAGCAGGACTCTTCGCATTCCTGACCCCCAATATGCTTGCAACGCAGTTAAGTTTGCAATGCAAACCTGAGGGGTGTCAACCAGCGTGTCGATCACCGGGAAGTCATGAGCGACGGGATTGCGACACGCCGAAGAGGTCGCCCGGTCGTGTCACTATGAGCCGGTGGGTAACCGAACGCTCGTACTGTGGGACATCGATCTGACGCTGGTCGACCTGGCCGGCATCGGCCGGGAGTGGTACACCGCCGCGCTGTCCAACGCGCTCGGCCTCTCCCTGTCACACCTGCCCGCGTTCCCCGGGCGGACCGAACGGGCGATCACTCACGAGCTGCTGTCCGCGCACGGCGCACAGGCCACCGAGGAGGAGATCCAGGCGATCTTCACCGAGCTGGTCGCGATCGCCGAGGCCGACCGCCACCTGCTGCACGAACGCGGACGCGTACTGCCCGGCGTACTCGACGTGGTCGCCGAACTCGCGGCACGCGACCACGTGGTCCAGTCGCTGGTCACCGGCAACCTGCCGGAGGTCTCGCACGTCAAACTGGCCCCGTTCGGCCTGCTCGAGCACATCGACCTGGAAATCGGCGGCTACGGCTCACTGTCGGCGGAACGCAGCGACCTGGTCTCCGCGGCGATGGAACTCGCCGCCGCGAAACACGGCGGCTTCGAGCCCGAATCGGTCGTCGTCATCGGCGACACGCCGCATGACGTGCGCGCCGCCCTGGCCCACGGCGCCATCGCGATCGGCGTGGGCACAGGCCGCCACAGCTTGACGTCACTGCGTGAGGCGGGGGCGCACGCGGTGTTCCGTGACCTCTCTGATACCGAGAAAGTGCTTTCCGCAGTTCTTGACAGGCAACTACAGGACGGTCGCTAGTCTCACCCCCGTGAGTGCTCCAGGTGGGGGATACCAAGGTCTCGGTTACTACGACGAGCCGCAGCCCAAGAAGCCGACCGGCCTGATCGTGTCGGTGGTGATCGCGGCCGTCGTGGTGGTCGGCCTGGTCATGACGCTGCTGATCGTGAACCCGACGAGCCCGGTGACCGGCGAACCGCTCGCCGTGGCGAACCCGACGACGTCGCCGTCATCCCCAACCAGATCGGGCCCGTCGAACAACCCACTGCAGCCCAAGGCGACCGGCGCGCCGAAGGTCGAAGGCTGGAAAGTGATCGCCGTCAACGACGGCAGAGAACTGCAGACGACCAAGGCGTACGACGTGCCGCAGAGCTGGGAACCGCTCACGACCACAGCCTCGTTCGGCTCAGGGGATACGAAGTTCACCCTCTACACGCCGGCGATCTACATGAGGGGCGTCTGCCCGGGCTCTCCGAACACGTTCCGCTCGATCGCAGGCCTGCTGACCGTGCAGAACACCGGTGACAACGCGGCGCAGGCGGTTGCCGCGGCGCAGCGCATCTCCGATGGGGCTTATGTCACCAAGGGTGGCGTCAAGCCGAAGGTGACCATGGGTCAGCCTCAGCCTGTTGTTGTCGATAAGGACAAGAAGGCTTCGACGGTTTCCGCGAAGCTGGCGATCACGCCTGGGCCTGAGGACAAGTGTTCGCCGAATGCGGCTTCGGTGAGTGTCGTCGTGCTGGAGTCGAAGCCGACCGACAAGACCAGCGTGGTCATTGCCGCTTTTGCTGATCAGGGCGTTCCTGACGCTACCCCCGAGGGTGATCTGCTGAAGATCGTGACCAGCCTGCACCCGGCTAACTGAGAATGGCCCGGCTTCGCCGCCGGGCCGCTACTTTGGCTGCGGGCGGACGCCAGCCGGCCGCTCGGATACCCGCACCTCTGGCACAGGCGGCTCGACTCATTCGCCAGTTCCTTCCCCCACAGCCCTCGGGACCGCGTCCGTGACCAGGCCAAACCCAAGGATTGTCGTACCCCTGCGGTAGCGTGAAAATCAGGGGGACCCCCTCGGGAATTGCTGTTGCGGACCACGCTGCCCGGCCGCAGAAGTGCTCAGCCGGGCGAACCGGAACTGTCGTACCCCTCCGGTAACGTGAAAATCGGGGGTCCCCCTGGGGAATTCCAGTTGCGATGGCGATTGCCCTGGAACCTTCCAACTCCCGCACGCTCGGCGCAGGCCGCTCGACCTGTTCGCCAGTCCATGACCTCATCACCCCAGAGCCCTTGACCAGCGCAAACCCTGGATTGTCGTACCCCTGCGGTAACGTGAAAAACAAGGGATCCCCTTGGGGGAATTGCTGTTGCGGTGAAGCGCGGGATCCGGGAAGGAATGGCCGGCGCTCGGGAGCGGTCTGAAAAGCCAATGGCCCGGCATCGCTGCCGGGCCATCGCGCTAGAAGCTGAATCCTGTCAGCCGCGCACAAGCGCCTTAACGTGCTCAACAACCTCGCCAACCGGAACCTCGGTCCGCTCCCCACTAGCCCGGTCCTTCACCTCAACCAGACCATTCGCCAAACCCCGACCGATCACGACGATCGTAGGCACACCGATCAGCTCGGCATCCGCGAACTTCACGCCAGGCGAAGCCTTCCGATCATCCAGCAGCACAGTCACCCCAGCCGAATCCAGCTCGCCGGCCAACTGCTCGGCATACGAGCGGATGCTGTCGTCCTTACCCGCCATCACGATGTGCAGGTCGAACGGGCTGACGTTGCGAGGCCAGATCAAGCCCTTCTCGTCGTGGTACTGCTCGGCGATCACGGCCACCGCACGCGAGACGCCGATGCCGTACGAACCCATGGTGATCCGGATCGGCTTCGAGTCCGGGCCGAGCGCGTCCAGGTTGAACGCGTCCGCGTACTTGCGGCCCAGCTGGAAGATGTGGCCGATCTCGATGCCGCGCGCGGCGACCAGGGTGCCCTTGCCGTCCGGCGCGGGGTCGCCTTCCCGCACCTCGGCCGCCTCGATCGTGCCGTCTGGCGTGAAGTCCCTGCCGCACACCAGGTCCACGACGTGGTGGTCGGCCTTGTCGGCACCCGTGACCCACGCGGTGCCGCGCACGATCCGGGGGTCGACGAGGTAACGGACACCGTTCGCGGCCAGCGCGGCCGGGCCGATGTATCCCTTGACCAGGAAGGGGTTCGCGGCGAAGTCCTTGTCCTCCAGCAGGGCGACCTCGGCGGGCTCCAGTGACGCCTCGAGCCGCTTCATGTCGACCTCGCGGTCGCCGGGCACGCCGACGCCCAGCAGCGTCCAGTCCTTCGAACCCGGCTGCCGGGTCTTGATCAGGACGTTCTTCAACGTGTCCGCGGCCGTGAACTTCCGGTCCAGCTCGGCGTTGTTCAGGAAGTCGACCAGGGTCTCGATCGTCGGCGTGTTCGGCGTGTAGTGCACCTGCGCGTCGGGCTTGTCCTCAATGGACTGCTCCGGCGGCGCTGGCGTCACGACGGCCTCGACGTTCGCGGCGTAGTCCGAAGCGGTGCTACGGACGTAAGTGTCCTCACCGGACGCGGCCACGGCGAGGAATTCCTCGGACGCCGAGCCGCCCATCGCGCCGGACGTGGCCTTGACGATCACGTATTCCAGGCCGAGCCGGTCGAACGTCTTGATGTACGCGTCCCGGTGCCGCAGGTACGAGTTCGCCAGGCCTTCGTCGTCCAGGTCGAAGGAGTACGAGTCCTTCATGACGAACTCGCGGCCGCGCAGGATGCCCGCGCGGGGACGCGCCTCGTCGCGGTACTTGGTCTGGATTTGGTACAGGATGACCGGGTAGTCCTTGTACGAGCTGTACTCGCCCTTCACCGTCAGCGCGAAGAGTTCCTCGTGCGTCGGGCCGAGCAGGTAGTCGGCGCCCTTGCGGTCCTTCAGGCGGAACAGGTTGGGGCCGTACTCGGTCCACCGGTTGGTCGCCTCGTAGGGCTCGCGGGGCAGCAGGGCGGGGAACTGGATCTCCTGCCCGCCCATCGCGTTCATCTCTTCGCGGATGATGTTCTCGACGTTGCGGAACACCCGCATGCCCAGCGGCAGCCAGGAGTAACCGCCCGGGGCCACCCGGCGGACGTAGCCGGCGCGTACCAGCAGCTTGTGGCTCGGTACCTCGGCGTCCGCCGGATCCTCACGCAAGGTGCGCAGGAACAGCGACGACATCCTGGTGATCACGGCGTTCACTCCTCGTGGCGATAGTGCCAAAGAGCGTAGTGAACGCCGTCGGCCCACTTCCAACCGGTTAAACGACCCGGTCGTTGCCTCCGTCGGCGGGAACCTGCGCGCCGGTGGTGAACCCGAAGGTCGCCGAGCACATCTCGGCCACCAATCTGCCCACTCCGGCGCTGGTCACCTCGGTTTTCAGCAGGTTGCGGCGCTTGTAGTCGCCCACCGACATGCCGTAGTGCGCGGCCCGCTGTTCGAGGACTTCCTGAGTCCAGAGACCCGTGTCGAAAACGGCGTCTGGGTGGACCGTGTTCACGCGAATCCCGTCGGCCGCCCATTCCAGCGCGGCGACCCGGGCCAATTGGGTCACGGCCGCTTTCGAGGCCGAGTAGGCGGCCGCGCCCGGGCCAGGGGCCGGCACGTTCTTGGACGCGATCACGACCACCCGGCCGCCGTTCGGCGCGAGCTTGAGGAACGGGTGCACCTGGGTGAACAGATCGGCGATCGCGTCGGTGTTCACGGCCAGCGTCCGCCGCCAGATCCGCTGATCAAGCTCGGCGATCGGGGTGTTGCCGGGGAAGACCCCTGCCGACGGGATCACCATGTCGATTCCGCCGAACCGCTCGACGCCTTGCGCAATCGCTTGCTTGATCGCCTGCGAGTCGGTCACGTCCGCTCGCACGCCGAGGTAGTCCGCTGTGCTTTCGGTTTCGGACAGGTCCAAGCCGATCACGCTGGAGCCCTTGGCTTTGAGCGCCTGCACGCACGCCTTGCCGATGCCCGACGCGGCTCCAGTGACCAGCGCGACCTCGCCGGTGAACTCGGCGGGTGCGCCCGCGAGCTTGAGTTTGGCCTGTTCGAGTTCCCAGTACTCGACCTCGAACAGGTCCTGCTCGGACAGGGCCCGGTACGTGCCGATCCGCTCGGCGTTCTCGATGATCTTGATGGTGTGCCGGTAGATGTCCCTGGCGATGTCGGCGTCCTTGGCGCGCTTGCCGATCGTGAGCATGCCCAGTTCCGGATCGAGGATCACCCGTGGCTCCGGGTCGAGCATGACCAGGCCCTCAGTCGCGTTTGCCGCGAAGTAGGCCTTGTAGTCACGGCGGAACGCGTCGATGTCCCGGCCGATCAAGGGGATCCGTTTGGTTCGGATGATGTGGTCCGGGGTGGCCGGACCCCGGGTGGCCACGTCGGCCAGGTCTTCGCGGTTGACGAAGGCCATCGTCGCCGGATCGGTGTGCCTGCTGACGATCATCGGGCCGATTTCCTTGCGGATCTTCGCAATCGTCAACGGGTCGACTACGACCGGCTCGGCCGCGCTCGAGTGCTCGCCGATTCGGTCCTCGGCCGCGCTGACCAGCTGGATGTGCCGGTCGTAGGCCTCTTTGGCGGTGTCGCCGAACGTGAACAGGCCGTGGTTCATCAGGACCACGCCGACGATTTCGTCAGTGAGCTGTTCTTGGAAAATCTCGGCGGCGACGCGCGCGAGCTTGAACCCGGGCATCACATACGGGACGACGATCACCTTGTCCCCGTAGACCTCCTTGACCAGCGGCTCCCGCTGGTTGGTCAGCGTGATCACCGCGTCGGAGTGGCTGTGCAGCACGGAAGTGTGCGGCAACAGCACGTGCATCAGCGTTTCCACGCTGGGGTCGGGCGCTTTCGCGTCCAGCAGGGCACATCGCAGCTCGTTCATCATCCGGCTGTCCGGCAGTTCCTCGAGCTGCACCAGTTGCCGCAGCCGCTCGAGGCGCAGCGGCGCGAAGCCCGGCCGCTCGATGGTCGCCAGATCCCAGCCGCTTCCCTTGACGTACAGGACTTCCACCGGCTCGCCGGTGATGTCCTTGACGGTCGCCTTGACCGAGGTGTTGCCGCCGCCGTGCAGGACGAGACCGGGCTCGGCGCCGAGCAGCCGCGAAGCTTGGACGCAGTCATCCAGCGGGTCGGGATACGTTTCAGCCCAACGGTTTTCCATTGATGATCCGTTCATCCGTGACGATCGCGGTGACCAAGTCTGCCGGAGTGACGTCGAAGGCGTAGTTCAGCGCCTTGCTGCCATCTGGCGTGTGTTCGCCAAGGATCTCGGCGGCGTCCCTGATCTCGATCTCGACCCGTGCACCGTCCGGTGTGTCCGGGTCGATGGTGGATTCCGGCGCGGCGACAAGGAAAGGGATGCCCGCCCGATGCGCGGCGAGCGCCAGCGGATACGTACCGATCTTGTTGACGACATCGCCATTGGCCGCGATCCGGTCGGCGCCCACGATCACAGCGTCGGCCAACCCTCTGGCGAGCACGGTTGGCCCAGCGGAGTCCACGACGACCGTGTGGTCAATGCCCATCTGCTGCAGTTCCCACGCCGTCAAACGCGCGCCTTGCAGCAGTGGACGCGTTTCGTCGAGGTAGACGTGCCCTATGGCGTCACGCTCTTGCAAAGCTCTGACAACGCCTAAGGCCGTACCCCACTCGACGCATGCGAGCGCGCCCGCGTTGCAGTGCGTCTGGACGTTGATCCGTGGTCCGAGGCGGTCGATCAGCCACTGCGCACCTCGACGGCCGAGGTCGGCATTGCGACGGATGTCGTCTTCGAGGATGTGCTTGGCCTCTTCGATCATGGCCTCGGTGCCCTGGTCGAGTTTGGCGAGGACTTTGCTGACTCCCCACGACAGGTTCACGGCCGTTGGCCGGGCCTTGCTGATCTTCTCGGCCTGTTCGCGCACGTCGTCGCCGTTTTTCGCGGCCAAGGCGACGCCGAGGGCGCCCGCGACGCCCAAGGCGGGAGCGCCTCGGACGGCCAAGCGCTTGATCGAGTCGATGAGCTCGTCGACCGTGTCGACGTGGATGACCTTCACGGTGCCAGGCAGCAGGGTCTGATCAATCAGGACAATTCGGTCGTTGCGCCAGTCGATCGTCCGCATGAGCTCCACCTTTCCAGTTTTTGTCGGTGGTCGGGTCTACCGTCTCGAACATGCACCTGAAGATGATCACCATTGACTGCGCTGAGCCCCGTGACCTGGCAACCTTCTGGACCGCGGCGCTCGGCACCGAGATCACGAGCGACTACGAGGGCCACTTCGTCATGCTGGCGCCGTGGGATCCCGCGGGAGTGGCCCTCGGCCTGCAAAGAGTTCCGGAGGAACTGGCAGGCAAGAACCGGGTCCACATCGATCTGCACACCGAGGACCGGCTGGCCGAGGTCGACCGGTTAGTCGGCCTGGGGGCCACCATCGTCGACGAGCAGAAGGTGCCGGGCCTGTCCTGGACAGTCCTGGCCGACCCGGCCGGGAACGTCTTCTGCGTAGCCGGAGAGGAGCACTAAGTAAACTTCCCAGCGTGCTCGTGCTGCTTCCGCCATCGGAGACCAAGGCCGAGGGCGGTTCCGGCCCTTCGCTCGACCTGACCGCGCTGTCGTTCCCCGAACTGGAGCCGGTCCGGGCGAAGCTGCTGGCCGCACTGGTCGACCTCGCTCAGGACGTCCCGGCCAGCCTGGCCGCGCTCGGCTTGTCGGAACGCCAGTCGGCCGAAGTCGCGCGTAACGCTGAGCTGCATTCCTCGCCGACAATGCCTTCGTTGTCGCGCTACACAGGTGTGCTCTACGACGCATTGGACGTCTCCGGCATGAAACCGGCGGAGCGCCGTCGTGCTTCCGAGCGGCTGGCAGTGGCTTCGGCGCTGTTCGGTGTGGTCCGTGCGGACGATCACGTGCCCGCGTACCGGCTTTCGGCATCGAGTTCGGTGCCTGGAATCGGGCCGCTGGGCGCACTGTGGCGCCCAGCGCTGGAGCCGGTTCTTGCCGGACTTGACGGTCTTGTCGTTGACATGCGTTCAGGCCCGTATGCCGGACTGGCCAAGATCCCCGGTGCCATCACGGTCAAAGTGGTGAGTGAAGAGAAAGGCGGCCGTCGTCTCGCGGTCACCCACTTCAACAAGGCGCACAAGGGCAAACTGGCTCGTGCCTTGGCTTGCGCGCCATCCGAACCGGACTCCGTGCGCAAGATGGTTGCCGTTGCGGCCAAAGCAGATCTGCGCCTGGAGCAGACCGGGCCGACCGCGCTCGAGCTCGTGATCTGACTTGCGCCGGCGGAATAAAGTGGACGCGTAAAGTTCGCTACGTCACAGCGGGACTAATCGGTTCGAGGCCGTGGTTGTGCTTCAGGTAAGCTGATCAGTACTACGAGCGGCCACACGGGCCGCCAAGCTCCCCCCAATCCATTCGGCGCATCCGTGCGCCGGGCTCGTCCGGCGGAAAAACCTGCTCGGGACGTGCCAACTTCCGAGAGGTCTTCGTGTCACCGAAGTTCGACCAGCTGGGCCTGCCCCAGCCGCTACTCGCCGCCCTGTCCGAGGCCGGCATCACCGAACCCTTCCCGATCCAGGCCGCGACGCTGCCTGACGCACTCGCGGGCAAGGACGTGCTCGGCCGGGCGCAGACCGGTTCCGGCAAAACCCTCGCCTTCGGCCTGGCGTTGCTCACCCAGCTCAACGGCGGCCGCGCCAAGCCGAAGCGGCCGCGTGCGCTCATCCTTGTCCCGACGCGGGAACTGGCCCTGCAGGTCAGTGACGCACTGTCGCCGCTCGCTCGCGCACTCGGCCTGTGGTGCCGTGCCGCGGTCGGCGGAATGTCCTTCGTCAAGCAGGCCGAGGCGCTGCGCCGTGGCGTCGACTTGCTGATCGCCACGCCCGGCCGGTTGTCCGACCATGTCCGTCAGGGCACCGTGGTCCTGCACGACATCCGGTACACCGCGATCGACGAGGCCGACCAGATGGCGGACATGGGTTTCCTGCCGCAGGTCCGCGAGATCATGGACCTGACCGACCCGACCGGCCAGCGGCTGCTGTTCTCGGCCACCCTGGACGGTGACGTCGACCAGCTCATCAAGCAGTACATGAAGAACCCGGTCACCCACTCGGTCGCGCCCGCGACCGCCAGCGTGACCACAATGGACCACCACGTGCTGCTGGTTTCCCGCGAGGACAAGCCGAACGTGGTCGCCGAGGTGGCCGCCCGCGAGGGCCGCACGATCATGTTCGTGCGCACCAAGCACCACGTCGACCGGCTCGCCACCCGCCTGCGCTCGATCGGCATCAACGCCGGCGCATTGCACGGGGGCAAAGCGCAGGGTGCACGCACCCGCGTGCTCGGCGAGTTCAAGGACGGCCACACGCCCGTGCTGATCGCGACGGACGTCGCCGCCCGCGGCATCCACGTCGACGACGTCAGCCTGGTCGTCCACGTCGACCCACCGGCAGACCCGAAGGACTACCTGCACCGCGCAGGCCGCACGGCCCGCGCAGGCCAGTCCGGCACCGTCGTCACCCTGGTCACCCACGACCAGCGGCACAGCGTCCGCCGGATGACCGACCGCGCAGGCGTCCGCGCCCGCAACATCAAGGTCCGCCCGGGCGACGCGGAGCTCATCCGCATCACCGGCGCCCGCACGCCGAGCGGCGAGCCCGTGCCCGAGCGCGTGATCGAACCCCGTCGCCCCAAGGGCCCCCGCACCGGCGGCTTCAAGGGCAACGGCGGCGGCCACCGAAAGTTCAACGGCGACCGCAAGTTCAGCGGCGGCGGTGACCGCAAGTTCGGCGGTGAGCGGAAGTTCTCCGGTGAACGCAAGCGCGACGGCGCCGGCCACGGCCAAGGCGGCAACCGCCCGTTCCGCGGCAAGCGCGACGGCGGCCGCCACACCGGCCGCAAGGTCGCCGCGGAGTAAGAACGCATGAAAGAAGCCCCGGCTGCGGCCGGGGCTTCTTTCGTTGTGCGAAGGTCTGCGGAAGTCTGCTAGCCTACGAGTGCAGTCATCATTAGATGGTTGAAGTGAGCCCGGCAGCCTTCCGGACGGTAGGTGGGCCGGGTTTCGCGCATTCAGGGGTCGAGCGTTCGCACATCGCTCACCATCTCGCGTACTCGTTCCCGCCATTGACCGCCTCGCTGCCAGCACCACGCCACAGCGTCCGGTATGGCCAGCAACGGCTCCTCATGTGCCCGCATGTGCGCGTAACGCAGCCGATCGCAGCCCAATTCACGAACCTGCTGATAGAGAATTCTGTTGTCCAGGGTGACAATCGAGTCATCTCGTTCGAGAACCAGCAACTCGGCAGTCGGCGACAAGGGCACGTAGACACGCCTCTCGCTGCTGTCGTCGAGGCCACGCAGCCGCGTCGTAGATTGCCGCGCTGGGCTCAAGATCGGCAATCCGGTCGAGGATCTGTTTGCGTCGTGCATCGCTTTCGTGGACAAAGTGGATCCTGCGCTGCCCCGGCATCACGAATCCGCGCATGATTTTTCTTGCCATTGCGAGGTTGCAAGGCAGCAGGGTGATGGCCGTCAGGACAACCCCCTGTGCCTTGGTCTCATCCACGAACACGTGTGCTGGCATCACTCCATTATGGAGATGGGCACTGACAGCCGCATCGCATGGTCATCCCAACTCCGAAAGGCCTGCGACGGGGCCGAAGACGATGATCGCCGGCGGGCGGATTCCCGCCTCGCGAACGTCCTCAGCCACTCTGTCCAATGTGGACCGGACAACGCGCTGGTTGCGAGTCGTCCCCTCCTGAACAACGGCCGCAGGCGTGTCCGCGGGACGCCCACCAGCCAACAGAGCCGCGGCGAACTCGCCGATCCGCTCAACACCCATCAGCAAGACAATCGTGCCCTGCAGCCGCGCAAGAGCCGACCAGTCCACAAGGGACTGTTCAGAGTCCGGGCCGACGTGGCCGGAGACCACGACGACCTCATGGGCCACACCCCGATGGGTCACCGGGACACCGGCCACCGCCGGGGCGGCGAAAGCGGAAGTGACGCCAGGAACCACAGTCACTGGCACTCCCGCCTTGGCGCAGGCGATGAGCTCTTCGAAGCCGCGGCCGAACACATACGGGTCGCCGCCCTTCAAGCGCACCACGAACTTCCCGGCCAGCGCGTTCTCGATCAACGTCTGGTTGATCACGTCCTGGCTCGCCGCGCGGCCGTACGGGATCTTCGCCGCGTCGACGACTTCGACGCTCGGCGGCAGGTCGTCGAGCAGTTCGCGGGGCGCAAGCCGGTCTGCCACAACGACATCCGCGCGCGATAGCAAGCGCCGTCCGCGCACGGTGATCAGGTCGGGGTCGCCCGGACCGCCGCCGACCAAAGCCACGCCCGGCAGTTCCGAGGCTGACGGCCGTGCCTCGATACGGCCTGAGCGCAGCGCCTCAAGAAGCTCATCGCGTACGGCTCCCGAGCGGCGGTACTCACCGCCAGCGAGAACGCCGACCAACAGACCGTCGTGGTCGCCGACTGCGGGGGTGACGGCGCTGCCCTCGGTGCCTGCGTCGGCGCGGACGCAGAAGACACGGACCTCCTCAGCCTCTGCGGAGACCGCTGCGTTGACCGCTGAGTCGGATGCACAACTCACCACGTACCAGGCGTCCGCGAGGTCGCCGTGCTGGTACGGCCGCTGGTGCCAGGTGATCTCGCCGTTGTCTGCCATTGCTTGGACGGCGGGGGTTGCCGATGGGGCGACCACCTCCACTCGTGCACCTGCGGACACAAGACGGGGCAGGCGTCGTTGCGCGACGGTGCCCGCGCCTACGACGACAACCCGGCGACCGGTCAGCGAGAGACCGGCCAAGTAATGCGGCTCGTTGTGCATGACGGACAGCATGCCTCCTCACCTGGATGACTCGCGTCACGACGCCCATCGAATTCGTCACATCCAACGACTAATGTCCCCGAGGTGAGCGACGACTTCGACACACGGACGCTGCAGCTCAAGGGCGGCATCGTCGCGACCCTGGTACGTGTGCCCGCCGACGGCGAGACCCGTGGCGCGATTCTCTACGTGCACGGGTTCGCCGACTACTTCTTCCAGCGGCACGTTGCCGAGCACTTCACCGCGCAAGGTTACGACTTCTACGCCGTCGACCTGCGCTACTACGGTCGCTCACTGCGTGACGGCGACACGCCGAACTTCGCCCTCGACCTGAGCATCTACTACGAGGAGCTGGACGCCGCCGCCGAGCTGATCCGCGAGGACGGGCACGAGCGTTTCACGGTCATGGCGCACTCCACCGGTGGTCTGATCACGCCGTTGTGGCTGGACGCCCGCAAGGATCTCCCGGTCGACGCGCTCGTGCTGAACAGTCCCTGGTTCGAGCTCGCTGAGCCGTGGCTCGCGCGCACTGTCGGCACCGCCGCGATCAAGGTTCTCGGGCGTTACTTGCCCAAGCTCGTGCTGCGCCCAGGGCTTGGCGGGGTGTACGGCGAGAGCATCCACAAGGACCACCACGGCGAATGGGATTTCGATCTCAAGATGAAGCCGCTCAACGCGTTTCCGGTGCTGCTGGGCTGGCTGCGGGCGATCCGGATCGGGCACGCCAAGCTGCAGGCCGGCCTCGATGTCCGCGTTCCCATCCTCGTGTTGCACTCCAGCCGCAGCCTGCTGCGCGCCAAAGCGTGGACGCCGGACGCGATGACCGCCGACACCGTTCTCGATGTCGCCGACATGGTGAAATACGCCCCAAAACTGGGGCGTGACGTCACGGTTGTGGAGATCGCGGACGGTCTGCACGACCTGTTCCTGTCCGCCGAGGCGGTCCGGACCAAGGCGTTGACCGAAGTTGACAACTGGCTGGCCCGGCAATCGTCATAACTGATCAGTTTCAGTACAGAAGTGGTCACGTTAACCTCGGCGCATGTTCGCCGCCGAACGCCGCCAGGTGATCCTCGAGCTCGTCAGATCCAACGGGGCCGTATCGCTGCGTGAGCTGGCACGGATCGTCAAGACAAGCGAGGTGACGGTCCGCCGCGACCTACGGCAGTTGGAAGCCGAGGGCATGCTCGCGCGACGACACGGTGGCGCTGTGGCCAACGACCGCACGGCGTACGAGCCCAGCTACAACGAGAAAACTGAGGTTGCCAGCGACGAGAAGGCGGCGATCGCGGGCCTGGCCGCCGAACTGGTGTCGCCAGGTGACGCCATCGTCATCGGCGCGGGAACGACCACGCTCGCACTGGCCAAGCGGTTGGCCAAAATGTCCGAGTTAACCGTGGTCACGAACTCTCTTCTGGCTGCGCAAGCGTTTGCGAGGTCGCCAGGAGTGGAGGTGATGGTCACTGGCGGCCTGCTGCGTGGCTCAATTCACGCCCTGGTCGGCAGCGCGGCTGAGGACAGTGTCGCAACCTTGCGTGTACGGCGTGCATTTCTCTCCGGCAACGGGCTCACCGCAGCCCGCGGTATGTCCACTCCGAACTCCGCCGTGGCCGCGATCGACCGCGCCTTGGCCGCGACCGCGGGCGAGGTCGTTGCCCTGGCTGACAACACCAAGGTCGGTGTCGACACGATGGTCCAGACAGTACCCGCGAGCAGCATCAGCCACGTCGTGACGGATGCCGGCGCGAACCCGGAAGAGCTTGCCGCGCTGCAATCTTCGGGCGTCACCGTCCACATTGCCCAATAGCGTAATAAGCAACAAAACAGTGTTGCGATGACCGATTTCCGACCCTGAACCGATCAGTTTCGATCGTAACGCCACAGCCCTTGACGATTGGTCTGGACGCAGTAACTAATAGGACACACGTCGTCACGAACGGGTGATCCGTGTCCGCCGATCGGCTCAAAGGGAGGCTGGCTTGCTTGAAGCCGTACGGGTGACGAAACGGTTCGCCGGCGTGCCAGCCCTGCGTGACGTCGACTTCCTGCTGGAGCGCGGGCAAGTCCACGCACTGGCCGGAGAGAACGGCGCGGGCAAGTCCACTCTGGTCAAGGTACTGACCGGCGTACTGCACCCGGACAAGGGCATGGTGTTCCACAAGGGACAACCGGTTCAGTTCGCTGGCCCGCGTGAGGCGATGGCACGCGGAATCAGTACGGTATACCAGGATACGAACCTGATCGGCTCGATGTCGGTCAGCGCCAACCTGTTTCTCGGCAGAGAGCCAAGAAACCGGTTGGGACTGGTGAATTTCCGACAGATGCACGCGTCCGCCACCCGGCTGCTCGACTCGTTCGGCCTGATGATCGATCCACGGCTTGAGCTGCGGTCGTTCACTCCTGGCGTCCGGCAGATGATCGCGATCGCCCGTGCGGTGGACACGGACTCGCGGGTGGTGATCCTCGACGAACCCACGGCCTCGCTGGAACCACCGGAGATCGACACGCTGTTCGAGGTCATCCGCAAGCTGTACGAGCGGGATGTCGCAGTTGTCTACATCAGCCACCAGCTGACCGAGTTGTACCAGATCTGCAACCGAGTCACCGTATTGCGGGACGGCCAAGTCGTCCACAGTGGACTCATGTCGGCGATCGGCCCGAGCAAGCTGCTGGCCACGATGCTCGGCCATGACATTGCCGAAACCCGTCCACACCATGAGCCTGCGTCTTCGCGGGGGTCTGTTTTGCAGGCACACGGGCTTTTCAGGCACGCCGCGATTGACAACGTTGACATCGACGTACGCGCAGGTGAAGTAGTAGGTCTCGGCGGACTGCACGGTTCCGGCCGCAGTGAAACGGTCAAAGCCCTTGCTGGACTGGCACAACTCGACCGGGGCACGGTCGAGGTGCACGGCCAACCGATCCAGACCGGCTCCGCGGCCAAGGCGATCCGCGCGGGCATCGTGCTGGTCCCCGAGGATCGCAAGGCCGAAGGGCTCATCCCCCGCTTGTCCGTGCGGGAGAACATCGTTCTGGCCGCGCTGCCCCGGTTGTCGCGCGCGGGCATCGTGTCACGGTCCAAACAGGACAAAGTGGTCGAGACGTTCATGCGGCGGCTGCGCATCCGGGCGGCCAGCGCGGAACAGCCGGTCCGGGAGCTGTCCGGTGGCAACCAGCAGAAGGTGATGCTCGCCAGATGGCTCGCGATGAGCCCGAAGGTGCTCCTGCTCGACGAGCCGACGCGCGGCATCGATGTCGCCGCCAAACTCGAAGTCCGTGCCTTGGTCGATGAACTGGCCGCGCAAGGCCTTGGCATCGTACTCGTGTCCAGCGACGTCAAAGAACTCGTCGCGGGCGCCGACCGGATTGTCGTGCTGCGCGAAGGCGCCCGCATCGCGGAACTTCGTGGCGAACAGGTCACCACGGACAAGGTGATGTCGGTGATCGCCGAGGGGCCTCGATGACGCGAACCCAGGTCTGGGTGAGCCGAGGTTACTGCGTCTACGCGGCTCTCGCGGTGCTCGTGATCATCAACTTCGCGATCTCCGACGACTTCCTGTCCCCGGAAACGCTGTACACGCACATGGTCGCGGTGGCGCCGGTGATGATCGCGGCGCTGGGCGTGGCGTTGGTCATCGGAACCGGCGGGATCGACTTGTCCATCGGCGCGGTGATGGCGATCAGCGCCGCGCTCTTTCCCGTATCTCCCATGCTCGCGCTGCTCGCCGGAGTTCTGGCCGGAGCATTGTCAGGTTCGCTAGTCGCGGTCTTCGGGATCCAGCCGATCGTGGCGACATTGGCGATCCTGGTCGGCGGTCGCGGGCTGGCGAGCGTGCTCGCGGATGGCCAAACGTCGGGCAGCATCGGGTATCCGGTGTTGATCGCGGTGATTCTCGTTGCGCTCGTGGGTTTTCTGGTCCAGCGAACCACGTATGGCCGACAGCTGGTAGCGATCGGCGGCAACCGTAAGGCCGCCGGCTACTCAGGTCTTCCAGTGACCCGGGTACTGATCACGACATATGTCCTTTGTGGTCTCTTCGCCGCATTGGCCGGTGCTCTTCCTGCCCCACAACACGTATACCCGATCACAACAGGGCTTGCGTCGATCAGCGCGGTGATCGTCAGCGGAACACCGTTGTCGGGCGGACAGGTCCGCGTACCCGGCACAGTCGCGGGCGCGTTCGTGATGCAGTTGCTCACGACGGCGTTGCTCACGCTGAAAACACCGACATCTGTCGTCCTGATGATCCATGCAGTGATCATCATTGTCGCGGTATTGCGGGGTGCGCGATGACGCGCGTGGCGCCCGCGATCCTCGTGCTACTACTGGTGTTCACCCCGGTGTCGCTCGGTCACCTGTCGGAGGCGTCGGCACTCGCGATCGTCGCCGTGGGCATGACCATGGTCGTCGTCATCAAAGGCATCGACCTGTCTGTCGGCGCTTTCTATGCATTGGGTGCGGTGCTGGCGGCTTACGCATCTACGTGGGGCGTGCTTCCCGCCCTATTCGTACCGTTGGCCGCTGGTGCCGTCCTCGGTGCGACCCAAGGCTGGCTGATCGGCCGCAAGCAGTTGGCACCGTTCATCGTGACGGTCGGCGGCCTGCTCTTCGCCCGCGGCTTCGGCCACCTCATCACCAACGAGGGACAGCGAATGTACGTCGTGCCAACCGATTCGGGCTTCCGAGCGCTCGGCCACATCGCCGTCCCCATCGCGTTGACAGTCGCGCTCGTGTGCGGATTGCTGTTGCGGCGCACATCGTTCGGCCTTCGCATGACGGCCGTCGGCGGCTCAGAAGACGCCAGCGACCTGATGGGCGTGCCGGTCGCCAGAACCAAAATCCTCGTGTACACCCTGTCCGGCACGTTGGCAGCACTCGCAGGCGCGATCGCAGCCGCCCAACTGGGCACGGCGGCCGCGAACATCGGCATAGGCCTTGAACTGCAGGCGATCGCCGCCGTAGCGATCGGCGGCACGATGTTGTGCGGCGGTTCAGGCACAGTGGTGGGCACTCTGGCCGGGGTCGCGGTGCTCTGGATGATCCGCGACATGGTCGGCCAGAGCCCCGACATCCAAGCCGTGATCAGCGGCGCTCTGCTGATCGTGATCGTCGTGGCGCACGCCCTGCTCCGCCGGAAACGATCAGGATCGTTCACGCAGGCGGAGTGAGGCCGTCAGCGTTTGCGCAGGCGCAGTGACGTCCAGCTGCCGTCCGCGGTCCAGCCGCCGTCGACCGGGAGGGCGACGCCGTTGATGAAGCCGGACAAGCCGGGATCGGCCAGAAAGGCCACGGCGGAGGCGATGTCGCCGGGTGCGGCGAAGCGGCCCATCGGGACCTGGCCGCTGATGTCGTCGTCGGTATAGCCGCCGCTGGCCTGGTCGGCGACGTCCATCTCGGTCTTGACCCAGCCGGGGCAGACCGCGTTCACGCGGACTCCCCTGCCGCCCCACTCCGCGGCCAATGTCCTGGTCAAGCCGATGAGGCCGTGTTTGCTCGTGTTGTACGCGGCGCGATCCGAGACGCCTTGCAGGCCCGCGATGGACGCGATGTTCACGATCGATCCCGAGCCCGCGGCCAGCATGTCGCGGCCGAACTCCTGGCTGAGCAGGAAGGGGCCGGTCAGGTTGACGTCCAGCACCCTGCGCCACTGCTCGACCGTGGTGTCCTCGGCCGGTTGGAGCAACGAGACGCCTGCGTTGTTCACGAGTACGTCGATCCGGCCGAAAGTCGACCTGACCTGCGCGGCCAGTGATGCCACATCGGACGGATCACTCACGTCACCGATCACCGTGAGCGCGCCTGATTCGACGGGTTCGCGCAGGTCAGTGAGGACTGTGGCGTACCCGCGGTCGGCCAGCGTCCGCGCGACTTCGCGGCCGATTCCTTGCGCGGCGCCGGTGATCACGGCGACAGGTGTGGTCATGGCGTCATCTCATCAGATTCGCCGATTGTTGGCGGAGCCGTCACCACCCACGATTAGCCTCGTTACCCGTCGCAACTGACCCTGCACCCACCGCGAACGGAGAATCCAACCGTGGAACGTCGTAGTTTCTTACGAGTGGGAGTCGTCGGAGCAGCCGCCGCCGCATTCGGCGGAGCTTCTTGGCACGACGCCTTCGCCGCAACCGCCCAGCCTGGCCCGAGCCCGTACGGGCCGTTGCAGGCGGCGGACGCGAACGGCGTCATGCTGCCGAGTGGTTTCACCAGCCGGGTCGTTGCCCGCACCGGTCAGCGCGTCGCCGGCACGAACTACACCTGGCACCCTGCCCCGGACGGCGGCGCGTGTTTCGCCGACGGCACGGGCTGGATCTACACGTCCAACAGCGAAGTCGCCATCACTGGCGGCGCGGGCTCGATCAAGTTCGACGCAGGAGGCAACATCACCAGCGCGTACCGGACGTTGTCGGCGACCAACGTGAACTGCGCGGGTGGCGCGACTCCTTGGAACACTTGGCTTTCCTGTGAGGAAGTAGACCGTGGGTACGTCTACGAAACGGACCCTTGGGGCGTGAAGGCCGCGGTCCGCCGTCCGGCAATGGGGCGGTTCAAGCACGAGGCCTGTGCGTCCGACCCGGACCGGAAAGTCATCTACATGACCGAGGACGTGTCGGATGGCGCGTTCTACCGGTTCATCCCGAACACTTGGGGCGATCTGTCCGCAGGCCGTCTCGAAGTGATGATCGGGTCGAACTCGCAGACCAGTGGACCTGTTACGTGGCAACAGGTTCCGGATGTGGACGGGAGCCCGGCGACGCGCGGTCAGGTCGCTGGGACGAAGCGGTTCAACGGTGGCGAAGGGTGTTACTACGCTGCCGGGGTTTGCTGGTTCACGACCAAGGGCGATGGCCGGGTTTGGGCTTATGACGCGGTCAACAGCACGATCAGCTTGACGTACGACGACTCGCTTGTCTCCGGTGGCACGCCGCCGCTGACCGGTGTGGACAACGTGACTCGGTCGAGTGCCGGGGATCTTTTTGTTGCTGAGGATGGTGGCAACATGGAGATCTGCATCATCACTCCGAACGCCATCGTGGCTCCGTTCTTGCGGATCAACGGGCAGAGCAGCTCGGAGATCACCGGGCCCGCGTTCTCCCCGAACGGCAAGCGGCTGTACTTCTCCTCGCAGCGCGGCACTTCCGGCAGCAGCAGCGGCGGAATCACCTACGAGGTAACAGGCCCGTTCCGCGCCTGAAAATGATCGTGAGTGTTTTGGCCGGTTCTAACCGGCCAAAACACTCACGAGCCTCACGCTGGGAAAAGTTCGAAGGCTACGGCCGGTTTCCCGCCGAAACGTTCACCGGTCTGGCGTGCCAGGTCGCGCAGGAACACGTTCGGATCCGACATCGGGCCAGCGCCAAGCCCTGCCAAGTACTTCTGGTGGGCCAGCAAGGATTCCACACCACGGTCCAAACCGGACTCGACGCTCACGGCGTGCCCGGCGGTCGGTGAGCCTGCGATCGCCACCCAGCGCACACCCTGCCACTTCTCCAAGCCCAGTTCCGGGAATATCCAGCGGTTTCCGGCGTCGCCGACGGCATCGAGCACGGCTTCGCCGACGTTGCGGTGGTCTGGTGAGTTGCGGTTTCCGCCTGGCCAGTGCGGGGTGTGGTTCAGGGTGATCACGAGTTCTGGCTTGTGCCTGCGGATCGCAGAGGCGATGTCCCTGCGCAGCGGGATTCCGTATTCGATCACGCCGTCCTTGTGGTCGAGGAATTCCACTTCGGACACGCCGACGATCCGGCAGGCTTCGATCTGCTCGGCTTCGCGCAACGGACCGCATTCTTCTGGCGGTATGCCGTCGATTCCGGCTTCGCCGCGGCTCACCAGCAGATAGACGACCGTCTTGCCTTCGTCGACCCATTGGGCGACTGCTGCCGAGGCGCCGTATTCCATGTCGTCGGGGTGGGCTACGACTGCCAGTGCACGCTCCCAGTCGGTGGGCATCGGCTCGTAGTCAGCCATCGTCAGCTGCTCCGGCGGGCACGTTGTGGCTGGGCGCGGGTTGTCTTCTTCGCGCCTGTTTTCGCCGTGCTCTTGGCGGGTTGCTTGGCTCCGGTTTTGTTGGCCGCCGCCGACTTCGCCGCTGCCGCTGTCTTTGCCGGGGTCTTCTTTGCCTGTGCTGTCACGGACTTCGTCGGTGTGCTTGCCGCTGCTGCCTTCGCGGGTTTTGCAGCTGGTTCGGCAACCTTGGCGGTGACACGCTTCGGAGGTTCTGGTGCCTTCTCGGCCGGTGGTGTGCTGGCGGGAGCGGGTCGAGTGTCGGCGCGCCAACTTGAGCGGCTGCGCGTGCGCGACCAGCGGACGGCATTCTCCGGACGGCGTACCGACTCCCCAGACGCCGTACGCGCGCGACCGGCCCGTACGGCACAGCCGACCAGGAACAGTGTGTGACGCCAAAGCCTGTGCTGCTTCACCGTTGCGACGAGCTCGCCGATCGTCGTACGGACAACGGTCTCGTCCGACCAGCTCACCTTGTACGCGGCTACAACCGGCGTTTCGTCGTCGTAACCACCGGCGCGCAACGCATCGGCCAACTCGCCGGCGCGTGCTGCCGGGACGAGCACTGCCATCGTCGTACCGAACTGCGCGTACTCCTTGATCTGCGCGAGATCGGGCATGCCGACGGTTTCCTGGCCCGCCATGATCACGGAGTCGGCGTACTCGGGCTCGACCAGCGAGACACCTACCGAAACCGCGGCGGCGGACATGGGCGATACGCCCGCGACGACGTCCGCTGGGAGTCCAACTCGCGCACAGATGTCCAACTGTGCGCGCAATCCGCCCCATGTGGCTGGGTCGCCTGCGAACAGGCGCACGACACGCAGCTTGTCCCGGACCGCTCGGCGGTAGACCTCGACGATCTCGTCGTCGCTGTGCCGGGCCATGTCGATCAGTTCGGCCTCGGGTTTTGTGTTCTCCCGCACCCATCCGGCCTCGATGATGCTCGGTGTCCACAACACCACGTCGGCCTCGCCGATACGGCGAGCGCCTCGTACCGTGATCAGGTCCGTTGCCCCCGGACCCGCTCCGACAAAGCTGATTCCCGCACTCACCCGGCGACCGTACCGTGACGCTCGGCACCTCCCGTGCTCGCCCCACGCACTCGCGATGCGACACTCCAGGGCGTGACAGCGACGGGAGAGCAGGTCTTCGATTGGATCGACGCGCGTGCGGAAGATCGCCGCCGCGCCGGGCTGACCAGGCAACTTCGCCCGCGCGGGGCGGACAGCACGCTGCTCGATCTCGCCGGGAACGACTACCTCGGGCTCAGCAAGGACAAGCGGGTCGCCGGTGCGGCCGCGGCCGCCGCGCTGCGCTGGGGCGCCGGTTCGACGGGGTCACGGTTGGTCACCGGGACGACCGAACTGCACACCGAACTCGAGCACGCGTTGGCCACTTTCTGTGGCGCACAAGCGGCTTTGGTGTTCTCGTCCGGTTTCGCCGCGAACCTCGGCGCGATCACGGCGCTGTCCGGAAAAGGTTCGGCAATCGTTACCGACGCCTACATCCACGCCTCGTTGATCGACGGATGTCGGCTCTCACGTGCGGACATCGCGGTGATGAACCACGGCGACGCGAAATCGATCAAGCACGCGCTGTCGACGCGCCGGACCGAGCACGCGTTGGTCGTCACCGATTCAGTGTTCTCAGTAGACGGAGACCTCGCGCCGCTGCCCGCGCTCGCCGAGGCGTGCCGCGAGCACAACGCAGGTCTGCTCATCGATGACGCGCACGGTTTCGGTGTGCTCGGCGAAGGTGGCCGCGGCGCGGTCGCGGAAGCCGGTTTGATCAAGGAACCGAACGTGATCACCACCATCACGTTGTCCAAATCCCTTGGCGCACAAGGTGGTGCGGTGGTCGGGCCACGCCGCGTGATCCGTCATCTGCTGGAGACGGCGCGGACGTTCATCTTCGACACCGGCCTCGCGCCGGCCAGCGCGGCCGCCGCATTGGCCGCGCTGAACGCGCTGAAAGAAGAACCCGAACGGGCGACCCGCGTGCGCGACAACGCGATGACGCTCGCGATGCGCTTGCGGGAAGCCGGTTTCCGGGCGTCCCTGCCGGACGCGGCGGTGATCTCGGTCCAGGCGCCGTCCCCATCGGACGCGCTCAGCTGGGCCGACGAGTGCCGCGCGGCCGGGGTGTGGGTCGGCTGCTTCCGTCCGCCATCAGTGCCGGACAAGATCTCACGGCTGCGGCTGACCGTCCGCGCGGATCTCACCGGGTCGGACATCGACAAGGCCGTCGACGTGATCGTCCGCTGTGCCCCGCCGGGCGCGGCTCAAAGGTGAGTGGCGTAGTACGCCAGCGACCGGTTGTACCTGGGCAGGTGCTTGGCCAACGCGGCCAGCGCCAGCCCGGCGGCCTCGCGTGCACGACCAGTGTCCACAAGCGCCAGCGCCAGGAACGCGTCCAGCGCGTCATCCAGCTCGTCTGATTCCTGACGCGCACGCTCCGCGGTCAGCAGCGCCACGCTCTGCGAGGGATGGCCGAGGTTGCGCAGCGTGCTGGCCAGTTGGATCAAGGCGCGGCGCCTTCGGTAGCCGCTCAAGCCGGACTCGAGCGCCTTGCGATAGAGCGGCTCGGCCTGCTCGGGCCGTCCGGTCGAGTCGTTCGCGCTCGCCAGCTCGAACAGGCCGACCGGATCACCCGGCGGCAACTCGCCCACCAGGGCCTCGATCCGGGCCCTGAACTCGGCTTCGTCGAAGTCGTCCAGCGCCGCCCACAGCGCGGCGACGCGGTTGTCCCAATCCTCAGTGGTGCTCACGCAGGCAGGGTGTCACGGCAGCGGCGTCTTGATCTGCTGCATCAGCTCCGCGTAGTACGCCATCACACGGGTGTACACACCTGGCTTGTTCGGCAGCCCGCAGCCCTCACCCCACGAGGAGATCCCGAGCAGCCTGCCGTGCGCGACCATCGGACCGCCCGAATCGCCCTGGCAGCCGTCTATCCCTCCTTGGGGGTAACCCGCGCACACCATCCAGTTCGCGTTGTACTTCGTGAACGAGTCCGAACAGCTCGAATCGGACACGATCGGCACGTCCGCCTTGAGCAGGTACTGCGAGGTCTGGCCGCCCGACGCGGTCCGGCCCCAGCCCAGGATCGTGGCCATCGTGTCCTGCGCGTAAGCGAAGTGGTCGTTGGACGTGGCGATCGGCAACGGCGTGTACTGGGTGATCGGCTTGGCCAAAGTCAGCACGGCGACGTCGTGGCCGGCCAGCGCGTCGGTGTACTTCGGGTGCGTCCAGATGCCTTTGACCGGGACCTCGACGCCTTCGGTCTTGCTCTTCTTGTCGTCCCGCCCGGCCACGACGGAGATCTCCGTGGCCGCCTGGCCTTTCACGCAGTGCGCGGCCGTGACGACCTTGATCGACGAGGCCAGCGTGCCACCGCAGAACTGGAAGCCGTCCGTGCTCGCCAGGTACACGACGAACGGGTAGTCCTCGGTGCTTGCCCTTGTGCCGCCGACGATCCGGACATCGGCGGACGCGGGCACCGCGGCCGCGATCATGCCGGCGAGGAGGCACACCGCCGCCAGCAGACGGCCGATCCTGGGTTTGTCCCTCATGGCGTGCTCCCTCCGACTCCCCTGTGGACCATGCCCACGTTAGGTGAGAAGAGATCAACGCGCTGTCACTGAATCGGGTGGAGTTGACTCGTGATTAGCTAGTCGTGTGCGGAGGATGTTGGTGATCTTGCTGTTCGTGGCGGGATGCAGTCTGCAACCTGCTGCGCAACCGACGTCCACACCGCCCGTGACCTCGCAATCACCAGTGACGGCAACGGAAGCGGCGACGAGCGCGAAGCCCCTCTGGGAAGTGGGCAAGAACCCGTTGCCGAAAGGACCGGGCGGCTTCGGCGAGATCCGGCCGACACCGCCCGAACTGGTGAATCGGGCATTGCCGACAAAGGACATCCTGCCGCCGCCCGCTGACGGCAGGTACGCGTCGACGATCGCACCGATCCCGCCCGATGTGCTGGCCCGTAGCACCTGGCAGCCTGGATGCCCGGTGAGCAAGGACGAACTGCGCTACCTGACGATGTCGTTCTGGGGCTTCGACGGCCGCCCGCACACCGGCGAGATGATCGTGAACGCGAAGGTCGCCGAGCAGATCACGGGCGTGTTCGCGAAGCTGTACGAAGCCAAGTTCCCGCTTGAGGAAATGCGCGTGTCGGCACCCGCGGAGCTGACTGCGCCGCCGACCGGGGACGGCAACGGCACGACCGCGTTCGTGTGCAGGCCCGCACGCGGTCAGACGAACTGGTCAGCGCACGCGTACGGCCTGGCTGTCGACATCAACCCGTTCTGCAATCCATACAGCAAAGGCGAGCTCGTGTTGCCCGAGCTCGCCTCCGCCTATGTGGACCGTGGGAGAGTCCGGCCCGGCATGATCCGGGCAGGTGACGTCGCCGAGCGTGCGTTCGCCGCGATCGGCTGGACCTGGGGCGGCACGTGGCGCACGCCCAAGGACCTGATGCACTTCTCGGCGACTGGCTCCTAGCTCTTGGTTCCGCCGTTGTTGCCGCTGTCGTTGTTCTCCTCCTCGTCGGACGGGCGGCGGCGGAAACCGCTGAACACCCTGTCCGCGACGTTGGACAACGTGCCACCGACGTCGTTGATCACCTTCACCAACGGGTCCCGCGAGTTGTTCCACGCGTCCTTGTAGGACTTCGCGGCGCCAGAGAGGTCCTCGTTCAGCTTGTTCTCGTCGTCCTGGGCGTCGCGGCGCTTGTAGTCGCCTGCGAGGATCGCGCGGTACTCCTCCGACGCCGCCCACCGCTGCAACTGCGCGGCCCGCACGACGGAGAACGGGTGCGTCCGCGGCGTGACAGCCAGGAGCTTGATCAGGCTGTCGCGGACGTCCTCGACCTCCTCGTACTCCTTGGCCTGCTCGAGGAACGCCGGGATGTCGATCTGCGACAGGTCGGTCGCACCCGCGAAGTACAGGTGCGCACGCAACGTGGCGGCCGGGTCCTGGCAGACGAGCAGACCGGCGCGGTCACAGGACAGCTCTGCCTTGCGCTGCCATTCCAGCATCGCGATGATCGCCGCCTGCATCCCGAAGTGGCCCAGCGGCACCCACGACACCTGCTTCTGCAGTGCCTGCAGGCGGTACAGCAGCGTGAGCAGCACGGCGTGGCCGGACAGCACGTGGCCCATCTCGTGCCCGATCACGAATCGCAGCGCCTCGGTGTCGAGCAGCTCGACCATCGAGGACGAGACCGCGATGAACGGCTCGTCGATTCCCCTGGTGTACGCGTGCACGAACGGGCTGCGGTAGACGTACAGCTGCGGCGCCGACTCCAGGTCCAGAATCTCGGCCGCTTCGTTGCGCAGCCCGTGCAGGACGGGGTACTGCGTCTCACCGACTCGCACGAACGACGACGTGGCCAGCAGGCGGTCGGCCCGTTCCTGGAACAGCGAGTTCAGCGCTTTCAGGACATCAGCCACGCCGGGAAGGGCGCGCAGCGCGGCCATCCCGCCCTTGTCGGCGGGGTGCTCGTAGGCGCGCGGACTGATTCCGGGGAATCGGACGCGCGGTGACGACTGTTGGACGTCGGATTCAGTCACGGTGGTAAACCCTCTCCCTGTGGTTAACGCCAACGTACGCGGAAACGGACATCAAGAGGGCCGACTGGACCGCATACCCGGCAAAGACCAGGGTTGTCCCTGACCCTAGAAATCAGTGAGACCACTACCGGAGGTAGATCATGAGCCTGGAGCGTCCCGTCACGCCCGACCCCTACGACCTGCTGCCCACGGTCCGGTCGTTCACGGTGACGTCGAGTGACGTGACCGGCGGCGAGCAGCTACCGGGCGCGCAGGTGTTCGAGGACGGCAACACCTCGCCGCAGCTGAGCTGGTCCGGGTTCCCCTCGGACACCAAGAGCTTCGTGGTGACCTGCTTCGACCCGGACGCGCCGACCCCGTCGGGCTTCTGGCACTGGCTGGCCATCGACATCCCGGCCTCGGTGACCTCACTGGACACCGGCGCGGGTGAGAGCGACGCCACGCTGCCGCAGGGCGCGTTCCACACCCGCAACGACTTCGGCAACCACAAGTTCGACGGCGCGGCACCTCCCGCCGGCGACCAGGTGCACCGCTACTACTTCGTGGTGCACGCCGTGGACCAGGAGAAGCTCGGTGTGGACGAGAACGCCTCGGCCGCCTACGTGAGCTTCAACCTCGCGTTCCACACCCTGGCGCGCGCCATCCTCGTACCCACCTACCAGCACTGAAACCCTCGTGAGTGTTTTGGCCGGTTAGAACCGGCCAAAACACTCACGAGCCCCACGCTGGGAACAAGCCACCACGGTGTGCTGTTCTTGTGGGCGTGCGGACCTTCGATCTGGTGATAATCGGTACCGGCTCCGGCAACTCCATCCTTGACCCGAGGTTCAAGGACTGGAACGTGGCCGTCGTGGAAAAGGGGACATTCGGCGGCACGTGCCTGAACGTCGGCTGCATCCCGACGAAGATGTTCGTGCACACCGCCGACCTGGCGGCCACGCCCGGCGCGAGCGCCCGGCTTGGCGTCGACTCGACGCTGGACGGCGTGCGGTGGGCGGACATCCGGGACCGGATCTTCGGCCGGATCGACCCGATCGCCGCGGGCGGCCGTGAGTACCGCAAGAACCACGCGGACAACTCGAACGTCACGGTCTTCGAAGGCACCGGCCGGTTCACCGAGCCCAAGGTCCTCGAGGTCACGCTGGCGGACGGCACCACGCAGACCATCACCGCGCCGAAGTTCGTGCTGGCCGCGGGTGGCCGGGTGACCGCGCCGGACGTGCTAGGCCTGTCCGAGGTCGGCTACGAGACCAGCGACACGATCATGCGGCTGGCGAAGCTGCCGAAGAAGCTGACCATCCTCGGCAGCGGCTTCGTGGCCGCCGAGTTCGCGCACGTGTTCTCTTCCTACGGCGTGGACGTCACGGTCGTCGCGCGCTCGGGCGCGTTGCTGCGCGGCGAGGACGAGGACATCTCCGGCCGGTTCACCGCGTTGGCGCAGGAGAAGTGGGACGTCCGGCTGGATCGCAAGACCGTGCGGGCGGAACGCGACGGTGACGTGATCAGGCTGCACCTGGAAGGCCCGTCGGGCGCCGAGACCGTGGAGTCCGACGTGCTGCTGGTCGCGGTCGGGCGGACACCGAACTCGGACATCCTCGACGTGGTCGCCGGTGGCGTCGCTGTCGCCCCGACCGGGCACGTCGTGGTCGACGAGTATCAACGGACCACAGTGGACGGTGTGTACGCGGTCGGCGACATCAGCTCGCCGTACGAGTTGAAGCACGTCGCGAACCACGAGGCACGGATCGTGCAGCACAACCTGTTGCACCCGGAGGACCTGCGGAAAGCGGACCACAGGTTCGTGCCGCACGCGGTGTTCACGTCGCCGCAGATCGCCTCGGTCGGCTTGACCGAACGGGAAGCGAAGGCGAGCGGCCAGCGCTATGTCGTTGCTGAGCAGGCATACGCGGACATCGCCTACGGGTGGGCGATGGAGGACACGTCCGGTTTCGTGAAATTGCTGGCTGATCCGGCCAGCGGGAAACTGATCGGCGCGCACATCATGGGCCCGCAGGCGGCGAGCGTGATCCAGCCGCTGATCCAGGCGATGAGTTTCGGGCTGCGCGCGGACGACATGGCCCGTGGGCAGTACTGGATCCACCCGGGCATGCCTGAGGTCGTGGAGAACGCGCTGCTCAAGCTCGTTTTGGACTAATTGGCTCAACCTTTGGGCGCACCCCGGCGTGTAGAGGTCGACAAAGTCGATCTACCCCGGGGAGTGCCGTAACCGTGTGGGGCTGGATTCGCAAGACGTTGTACGTCTTGGTGTTCCTGTCGATAGCCGCACCACTGATCGCGTTCCGCTACAGCTACACGTTATGGGAGGTACCGGATCCAGCGCAGATCGCCGCTGGCCAGAACCAGACCATCACGCTGTACTACTCGGACGGCAAGACCGAGCTCGCTCGCATCTCGCCCAAGAGTGGGGACCGTTCATCGATCCGGTTTCAAGACATTCCCTTACACGTGCAACACGCCGTACTCGCGGCCGAGGACAACACGTTCTGGGAGAACTCGGGTTTCGACATCACCGGGATCGCCCGTGCGGTCTGGAACAACGTGACCGGCGACTCCGGTGGCGGGTCGACGATCACGCAGCAGTACATCAAGAAGGCCACCGGCAACGAGCAGCTCTCGTTCGGCCGCAAGTGGAAAGAGCTGGTCCTCGCCAAGAAGATGGCGGATACGTACTCCAAGAAGGACCTGCTCACCGCCTATCTCAACACTGTCTACTTCGGACGCGGCGCGAACGGGATCCAGGCGGCGGCGCAGGCGTACTTCGGCAAGAACGTCCAGCAGCTGGACGTGTCCGAGGCCGCGCTGCTCGCCGGGGTGATCCAGCGGCCGACGTATTGGGATCCCGACGTGGACAGGGACAACGCCGAGCGCCGGTGGAACTTCGTGCTCGGGCAGATGAGTAGCCAGGGCTGGCTGGCCGACCGTGAGTCGCTGAAGTTCCCCACCACCCTGCCAAGGGACTCCTCGCCGAGTTCGGCGCGGCTGCAGATCGAGAACCAGGTGCTGGCCGAACTGGAGGAGCTGGCGGACCTGCGCAGGGACACGCTCCAGCAACGGGGATACCGCGTGATCACGACCATCGACCAGGCCACACAGACCAGCCTCGAACAGTCGATGTCGGCTGTCATGACAGGTCAGCCGGACTACCTGCGTGCGGCGGCGGTGTCCCTCGACCCGAAGTCCGGTGGTGTGCTTGCGTATCACGGCGGCGGCAACGGGATCGGCTTGGACTACGCGCAATCGCCGCAGGACGCCGGCACGACGTTCGGGACGTTCGTCGCGGTTGCCGCACTGCGCCAGGGTTTCCGGACCGATCACTCGCTGGACGGCAGCTCACCGCGGATGATCGACGGCATTCCGTTCCAGAACCCGGCGGGCGTCCGGTGTTCACCGTGCAGCCTGCGGGCTTCGTTGGGAATGCAGGCGAACACCGCGTCGGCCCAGTTGACCTCGCAGGTCGGCATCGGCGCGGTCGCCGAGGCGGCCCACCAGCTCGGGATTCCCCGTGAGCTGCGCGGAAAGCCGATGTTCGGCAAGGATCCGGACACCCGGATCGCCGTCGGCGGCGGGAGCACCAGCGTTCGCCCGATCGACATGGCTCGCGCGTACGCCACTCTCGCCGCCAATGGCATGCGAACGACCCCGCACTTCGTCAGCCGCGTCGAGGACATCGACGGCAACATCCGCTACAACGCCACACTTCCCATGACTCAGGCCATTCCGTCCAAGATCGCGCAGACGGTCACGTTCGGGCTGACGCGGGACCAGGGCGCCTTCACCCGGCCGGGGACCCGCTCGTTCGGCGACGACGGCGCGAACGCCAAAGCCTGGATGGTCGGCTACACCTTCGACATCGTGACCGCGGTGTGGATGGGTGCCGACAAGATCATCGCCATCAAGAACAAAGAGGGCAGGGACATCACCGCACAGGGCGAACCCACCACGATCTGGCGTGCGGTGATGGACGGCTACCGCAGTACGCACACTCTCCCCAAGCCCACGTTCGATCCGAAGGAACTCGACTACCCCAGGAAACCCTCGCCCGACCCAGCCGCCCGGCCGACCCCACGAACCACCAGGTAGACCGTCGTGAGTGTTTTGGCCGGTTCTAACCGGCCAAAACACTCACGAGGGGTATCAGCGGCCGAGGGTGCTGTTGGTGATCAACTGCTGCAACGGGTTGCCGGTCGGGGCGTTCGTGCAGTTGCCCGTGTCGACCTTGGGCATATCGGTGAGACCGCTGACGAACACACCGCTGCCGCACATCTGCATCGGCAGCACACTGACGTTGCTCACCAGCGGCGCGTCACCGTCGAAACCGCTGAGCACGTCCTCGTCCTGATCCGCGAACGCGGTGGCGGCCGGGCCGAACATGGCCGCCATTACCGCACCCAGCACAATAAAACGCCTCTTCACAGGCATGCGAAACCTTTCACAACGACAACAGAGAGCCGGATCGGGGAACGCACGATCCGCGACGCGGGAAAAACAGTACCGACGCGGCCGGGAAAGCCAAAACTTCCGCGCCATGTTCACTCGTCTGAGAAAAGTGCGCACACGCTTCGTGACAACTGTTCTGGGGAAATGCAAACCCGATCCGGCGAGCGTGTCGCCGGATCGGGTAGTGCGAGCGGAACCGGTACCCCGGTTCCGCCCACCCCCGCGCCCTCTGGTACGCGTTATCAGCCCTTGTTCGTCACCACGACTGTGTTGCCGTCACCGCTGTTGGCGACCGTTGTGGTGTTGTGATAACTGCCATTACCTGCGACAACAGTCGTGCTGTTGCTGACGCCGTTGTTGCTGACCGAGGTGTCATTGTTGTTGGCGGAGTTATTGCTCACGACGGTCGTCGACCCGACTGCGTGATTGTTGCTGATTGAGGTGTCGTTGCCGTTGCTCGCGACGTTGCTCACCACTGAGGTAGTGTGATCCGACTCGTGGTTGCTCACGGCCGTGTCGTTGTGATCGGCCGCGGTGTTGCTCACGACAACGGCGTTGTGGTCCGAGTCGTCATTCTGAACCGCGGTGTCGTTGTGGTCCCCGTGGTTGTTCGTCACGGCCACGCCGTTGTGGTCCGAGTCATCGTTGGACACCGCGGTGTTGTTGCCGTTGGCCGCGGTGTTGGTGACGGACACGGCGTTGTCGTCGGAATGATCGTTGGATACGGCGGAGTCGTTGGCGTTGGCGTGCGTGTTGCTGACCGTCACCCCGTTGTGGTCGGCGTGGTTGTTGGACACGGCCGAGTTGTTGTGGTTGGCATGCACATTGCTGACGCTGGTGGAGTTGGCATTGGAATGATCATTGCTGACCGCGGTGTCATTGTGATCCGCGTGGTGGTTGCCCACCGACGTGCCATTGCCGTTGGAATGTTCGTTCTCCACCGATGTGTTGTTGTGGTCGGCATTGGCGTTGACGACCTTGATCCAGTTGGCGCTGGCGAGCAGGTTGGAGATCGTGGTGTGGTTGGCATTGCCGTTGTGGTTGCCGACCGCGACATGGTTGTGCCCGGGCTTTTCGGCAGCGTACGCCGTTCCCATCAACCCAGGCAGTGCCAACGCACCAATCAGAACAGCCAGCGCCGCCCATCGATTGAAGATCACCAGAATGCTCCTTGTTCTCGTTTTCCGCTACTGGCGCTCTGCCACCGCCAAGCGCCCCACTCGACGGTAGTGCCGAATTGCCAGCACGGTCGGGTGGATTCCAGCGCCAGCCGGTTGATTGCGGAAAACCGCAGTTCACGTCATTTCGACAGCATTCAACCCCGGCAATTCCCGGCCGCGGGAACGCCAACTTTCACGCGCCCGGACAACACTGTGCGCCCATTCGGCCCAGTGGGTCACATACGCCGAGTCATATGGCGAACGCGCAATATTGCGTTGGCTACATGAGTTGGTCGTAACTCTCTCCAGGGTGCGAATGAGCCACCAGGTCACATCCGGCTTGACGCCTGCACTCCACGGAGAGCTCGCCCCTTCAGCAGCTCAGGACACTCCCCGTTGCCAGGTCTGCGAATACCGGATCCGTGGCTCGTCGCGGATCTCGTACAGGTCGGGCCGGCGTTCCGGCGCGACCTGGATAGAGGCGTGACGAATCGGGTCCTCCCAATCGAGTGGCCAGCGGGTGTGGAAACTGGACCACCGGACTCCATGCAGGTTGATCCCTCGCAGGCCGACATGTGTCAGGTCGGCATTGGTGAAATCAGAGATGACTGCATCAAGGCGCGTGATACCACCGGCCAACTCACGTGGATTACGAAGCGCCTGGAAGCGAACGTCGTCACGATCGAGCGCGATCAAGCGAACGTCGGCCACATCTCCCCGTCAGCTTCTCCTTGGTGCTGACGACTTTGCGAATGAACGCACGGGACGCGACCCGGTATGACCAGGCACGGGGGTTGTCCAGCTTGTGCCACCGTTCGTACGCGCTGCTAAGGGTGTCTTGAGCGATGTCCCTGGCGTCGGCCAGCGACGCGCCCTGCAACATCAGGAATCTGACCAGTTGTTGGACCGTTCCGCGATAGAACAGTTCAAACTCGCCAGATCGGGCTGAGTCCGGGATCGCCTCGTCGGCGGATTGGCCACGGGCAAACTCAGCGTCCGACATAGCGCTCCCTTGGGCTGATGCCGATCAGCAACCGCGTTCTGCTGCCGTCGCGACGGAGGTCGTCCAGTTCTATCAGCATGCCGGGCGGGAGCTTGCGTGCCAGTGCGGCGAGCGTGTCGTGTTGTCGTATTCGTGCACGTAGCCGCAGGGTCAAGGCGCACAGTGCGGCCAATTGGGTGGCCGCCGTGAGCACGATCGAGGTCAGGATCACATGAGTAAGAGGCACCTGGCCCCATGATCGTGAAGTCAGGTCCCGAGAAGTTGGTCGATCGCGCGATAGATCCGCTTCTCGGACACCGCGTACGCGGTCTTGATCGACTGGGCGAAGTAGCTGAGCCGCAGTTCCTCGATCATCCATCGGATCCGGCGCGCCTCAGGCGAGTCCGGCAGCTCCCGATAGGCCTGCCAGACGTCCTGCACGATCTGCGCCCACTCAAGATCGCGGTCCGGCCGCTCGGGCAGCTTGTCCAAGCGCAGTTCGATGCCGCGGAGGTACCGGGTCAGGCTCGGCAGCTGGTCGTAGCCGGTCGCGGTCACGAAACCCCGATACACCAAGCGAGCCAGCTGTTGCCGAATGTCCTGCAAGGACGGCTCCAGTCGCGCTCCGCCCATTCCAGACAGTCGTGTTTGGACCGAGTTGTACGCCGCCAGTGCGCTGCCGACCTGCGTGACGACCTCGAACACGGTGGGGTTGAGTTGCGTACGAACCTTGTCCTGCAAGGCTTTGAACGCCGCCGCGTCCCATGCGACACCCCCGGCGTCGCTGACGAGCTTGTCGACGGCACACGCTATGCAGTCGTCGAAGAAGTCCTGCATGTCGCGGTGCGGGTTGGCCGACAAGGCCAGCTTGGCGGTGTTGGACATCCGGCCGAGCACGTACTTCAACGGCGAAGGCGTGTTCAGCAACAGCAGTCGCCGCGTGCCTTTCCACATCGAGTCACGCTGTTCGGCCGCAGTTTCGAACATGCGGACGTCGACCGACGTGCCCGCGTCGACCAAAGCTGGGTACGCGGTCACCACAAAACCGTGCTGCTCCTGCCGGAGCATCTTCGGCAATGTGTCGATCTCCCAGGCGCGCAAGCCTTTTCGTTCGATCTCCCCGGCCGCGGACGACAGGGTCTCACGCATCTTGGGCTGCAGGCGGCGTTTCAGGTCGCCGAGGTCCTTGCCTTCGGCGAGCAGCTTGCGGCGTTCGTCCTCGACGCGGTAGGTCACCCGCAGGTGATCAGGGATCTTGGTCAGGTCCCAGTCCTCACGGGCCACCGCCATCCCGGACAACGCCTTGATCTCGCGTTCGACCGCGTCGAGCAGGCTGTCGTCCTTGAGTTCCGGGATCCGGTGCAGGATCGCCTTCGCCCAGTCAGGAGCCGGTACGAAGTTGCGGCGCACCTGCTTGGGCAACGACTTCAGCAGCGAGGTGATGATCTCCTCGCGCAGCCCCGGCACCTGCCACGCGAAGCCGTCCGCGGTGACCTGGTTGAGCACGGGCAACGGGATGTGCGCGGTCACGCCGTCGTCCTTGCGCCCCGGTTCGAACTGGTACGACAGCCGCATGGTCAGGCCGCCGCGGTTCCAGTTGTCCGGGAACGCCTCCGGGGTCACGGTCCGCGCGTTCGCGTTGAGCAGCATCTCGGTCGGAAACGTCAGCAGATCCGGCTGCTCGGCGCGGGTCTTCTTCCACCAGGTGTCGAAATGCCGCGCGGACACCACTTCGGCGCCGATTCGCTTGTCGTAGAAGTCAAAGAGCGTCTCGTCGTCAACGAGCAGGTCACGCCGGCGAGCCCGGTTCTCCAGCTCCTCGACCTCGGTCAGCAGCTTGCGGTTGGCGTGGAAGAACTTGTGCCGCGTCTCCCAGTCGCCTTCGACCAGCGCACTGCGGATGAACATCTCCCGGGAAAGCTCGGGATCGATGCGGCCGTAGTTGACTTTGCGGTTCGTCACGATCGGGATGCCGTACAGCGTCACACGTTCGGTCGCCATCACGGCGCCTTGCTTGCGTTCCCAATGGGGTTCGCTGTACGTCCGCTTCACCAGATGCTTGGCCAGCGGCTCGACCCAGTCGGGTTCGATCCGGGCCGCGATCCGGCCCCACAGCCGGGAGGTCTCGACCAGTTCCGCGGCCATCACCCACTGCGGCGGCTTCTTGAACAACGCCGAACCGGGGAACACCGCGAACCGGGCGCCGCGCGCGCCGATGTAGTCCTGTTTCTGCTGGTCACGCAGCCCGATGTGGGACAGCAGGCCGGCAAGCACCGACTGGTGCACGCGGACCGCGTCGACTTCACCCCCGACAGGCTTCGCCTTGACGTCCATCACTTGCCGCAGCTGCGAGTAGATGTCCTGCCATTCCCGTACTCGCAGGTAGTTCAGGAACTCGGCCTTGCAGAGTTTGCGGAACCGGTTGCCGGAGAGCTCCCTCTGCTTCTCCCGCAAGTACTCCCACAGATTCAGGTACGACAGGAAGTCCGAAGTCTTGTCGGTGAACCTGGCGTGTGCCTGTTGCGCTTGCTCCTGTTTATCGGCGGGTCGCTCACGTGGGTCCTGAATGGACAATGCGGCCGCGATCACCATGACCTCGTGCACGCAGCCGTTCCCATCGGCCGCGAGGACCATCCTGGCCAGCCGAGGGTCGACCGGGAGCTGCGCGAGCTTGCGGCCCAGCGGTGTCAGATCGGCCTTGTCGAGGGCGCCCAGCTCCTGCAACAGGTTCACGCCGTCGGTGATGTTGCGCTTGTCCGGCGGGTCGATGAACGGGAACTCCGCCATGTCGCCCAGCCCGGCCGCCGTCATCTGCAGGATGACCGAGGCGAGGTTGGTGCGCAGGATCTCCGGGTCGGTGAACTCCGGCCGCGCGTCGAAGTCGTCTTCGGCGTAGAGCCGGACGCAGATGCCTTCGGAGACGCGGCCGCAGCGGCCTTTACGCTGGTTGGCCGACGCCTGGGAGATCGCTTCGATGGGCAGCCGCTGCACCTTCAACCGGTTGCTGTACCGGGAGATCCGCGCGGTGCCCGGGTCGATCACGTACTTGATGCCCGGGACGGTCAAGGAGGTTTCGGCCACGTTGGTGGCCAGCACGATCCGTCTGCCGCGATGCGACTGGAAAACCCGATGCTGCTCGGCGAAGGAGAGCCGGGCGTAGAGCGGAAGAATTTCGGTGTTCTTCAGCTCTTGTTTGGTGGCCGCGTGTTTTGATACCGCCTCGGCGGTGTCCCGGATCTCCCGTTCGCCGCTGAGGAACACCAGGATGTCGCCGGGACCTTCGGCGGCGAGCTCGTCGACCGCGTCGAGGATCGCCTGCGTCTGGTCGCGGTCCTCGTCGGCGTTCGGGTCGTCCGGGTCGATGATCGGCCGGTACCGCACCTCAACCGGGTAAGTCCGGCCGGAGACCTCGACGATCGGCGCGTCGCCGAAGTGCCGGGAGAACCGCTCCGGGTCGATCGTGGCCGAGGTGATGATCACCTTGAGATCGGGCCGCTTGGGCAGAAGCTGTTTGATGTACCCGAGGATGAAGTCGATGTTGAGGCTGCGCTCGTGCGCCTCGTCGATGATCAGCGTGTCGTACTGGGACAGCAGCCGGTCGGACTGGATCTCGGCGAGCAGGATGCCGTCGGTCATCAGCTTGACGAGTGTGCCGTCGCTCACTTGATCGTTGAACCGGACTTTGTAGCCGATTGCCTCGCCCAGCGGGACATCGAGCTCTTCGGCGATGCGCTCGGCGACCGTGCGCGCGGCGAGGCGGCGCGGCTGCGTGTGGCCGATCGTGCCGCGTACGCCACGGCCGAGCTCAAGGCAGATCTTCGGCAGCTGGGTGGTCTTGCCCGATCCGGTCTCCCCCGCCACGATCACCACCTGGTGATCACGCACGGCCGCAAGGATCTCGTCCCGCCGCTGGCTGACCGGCAGTTCGGCCGGATAGGTGATTTCGGGCAGGCCGGCGCGCCGCGCGTCGACCTTGAGTTCGGCCGCGGCGATCTCGGCGGCGATCTGCTCGATGACGGCCTGGCGGGCGGCTGGCTTGCGGATTTTGCGGACGCCTTCGAGGCGACGGCCCAGCCTGCGCTCGTCGCGGAGGGTCAGCGCGGGCAGCCGCTGCGCCAAATCGGCGAGCGTCGTTTCCTTTAGTGGGGTTCCCATCTCGACTACCAGGATAAGCAACGCCCGCGATCAGCACCCGCGGATTAAAAGTCGACCGGCCCTACGCGAAACACCGGATGAGATGGCAGTCTGTTCATTCGACGAACATCGTCGGTGACGACAACAACAGACATAGGATGTTTGGACCACCAAACATTCGGGTGGGGAGGATGACACCGTGCCGTTGGCCACGACCCGGCGTGCCGGCCTTGTCGACCAGGTGATCGACCAGATGAGGAGTGCGATCACCACGGGCGAGTGGCGGGTTGGCGAACGAATCCCTACCGAGCCCGAGCTGGTGACCGCGCTCGGCGTGGGCCGCAACACCGTTCGCGAGGCCGTCCGTGCCCTCGCCCACGCGGGACTTCTCGAAGTCCGGCAGGGCGATGGCACGTTCGTGCGCGCCACAAGTGAACTGTCCGGAGCAGTACGCCGCCTGTGCGGCTCGGAACTGCGTGACGTGCTGGAAGTACGGCGGACCCTGGAAGTCGAAGGCGCACGCCTCGCGGCGACCAACCGCACCGAAGCACAGCTGGAGCAACTGACCCGCCTGCTGGAACTGCGGGACGAAGCGGCGGCGGCGATGCAGTGGTCGCGTTTCGTGCAGATCGACGCGGACTTCCACCACCTGGTGGTGATCGCGTCGCACAACCAGCTGCTCGCCGAACTGCACGCGGGCCTGACCGAAGTGATCAAGGCGAGCATCGAGGCGCTCGACGAGTCACAGCCCGATGCCCGCAAGATCGACCACCGGGGTCTGCTGTTCGCCATCCGGGACCGGGATGCCGAGCGTGCGGTGCGTGAGGCAGGAGGGTTCCTGGCGGAGGCGTTGAGTTATTTGGCCGAGCATCCGGCTTGATGTTTCGCGGTTCGCGTGACGACTGGGGGCACGCGGACCTCAGGGGTTTGGGTTTCGTGGGGTTTGTCTCTTTTGCCGGTTCGCGCAGCTGCATCTTTCAGGGTTAGCTCCAGCGCACGGCTCCTGCCGGGTTCGCGCTTCTCTATAGAGTTCGCGCTAACACTCGCATTGCGTCTCTTTCACCGGATGCTCCGGCACATCTCTTCAGGTTGTTCCGTTGAGCGACACCGGGTTCTTCGCTCAGGGCGGCCTCCCGCCCCCGAATTCCAGCGTAGTCCGAAGGGCCGACAGGGTTGGGCCACAGCGGGTAGCGCCACCTTCAGTTATCCACAGCGGCCGGTTGTCCACAGAGTCCCGGCCGCTGCGCTTTCGCCTCGACGTCCCTCCTACGAGCCTTGTGATCCGGGGATTCGAAGGACGCTGCCATCCCCTGACACGTGCAAGGAGCCGTCCGGGGCGACGGCGAGTCCGACGAACCGTCGAGGGCAACCGGGCATCCCGTGCACGAAAAGCTCGCGGGGACGTTCCGGGCTGAGCGGAAGGTCATCGGCGACCACCCGGCGTTCACCGGTCTCCAGGTGAATGGCCAGCACTCGTCGAAGTCCGACCTCCACGACGAACAACTCATCGCCATGCACGGCCAAGCCCTGCGGGGCGGCGAGCGCCGAAGCGACAACCACGCCATCATCGATCCGGTGGACCGTGCCGGTCTCGTCGCTGACGTAGCAGCGCTGCTCCGCGTCGAATGCAACGTCGATAGGCGAGTCAAAGGAAGCCAACACGGTCACATCCGTGTCGATAGCAACGACCCGTCCTGCTCCCGCCTCAGCGACCACAAGCGCACCATCACCCCGCACGGCGATACCCATTGGCTGAGCCAAGCCGTTGGCGCGCTCCCTGCCATCAGTGCGTACGTCGCCATACTGAGACGTCACGTGCAGCTGTCCATCAGCGGCGACGATGCCGTGCGTGAAGATCGCCAGTTCTGGCCCGGTTGGCTTCACAACGCGATAGTGGTCCGCTGCATAGACCGTGCCGTCGGAATCGACCGTCACGCCGTAAGGGCCAGCGAGGCCGGAAGGGACAACCTGACGAGTCCGGCCGTCTGGGTACACCTCCGCGATACCACCGCCCGCATAGCTCGAGACATACATGCGGTTGTCGGAGTCGAACGCGGCGTTGTCCAGGCACATCACGCCGGTGGTGATGATCTTTCGTTGGCCTTGGTCGATGCGCGTGATGATCCCGTCCACGCCGCGGGACAGGACCATCAACACGCCTTCGCGGTCGAAGCGGACCGCGACCGGCTCGTGCACGTCCTCGGCGACCAGCTCGGGCGTGCCGCCGTCAGGCGGGATCCGGTAGACCTCGTTGGTGAGCATGTGCGGGTAGTACAGGCAGCCGTCGGGCCCGAGTTGCATCGCGTTGCCCAGCATCAGGCCTTCGGCTAGAACTACGGGTTCTCCGCCGTCGGGGAACAGTTCGAGGAGGCGTCCGCCGACACGCATTTCGTTGACAAACAAGCGATCCCCGACGCAGGCGATGCCGTTGGGCACCTTCACCTCGTCGGAGACCAGCGTGTATTCGCCCTGCGGATCTCGCCGCCACACCCTGCCAGGCACGAGGTCTGTGATGTACATCGAGCCGTCGGCGCCGAACGCGAGGTCGTCCGGTGACTGGACGGGACCCTCTATGAAGTCGACCTGGGCTGTGGCGAGGTCGACGGCGCTGATGCGTCCGCCGAGGTATTCGGCGACGTAAAGGCGGCCGTCGGGGCCGAACGCGATGCCGTTGGAACCACGGAACGGGCTCATCCGGCGGCCACCAGGACGTCGTCCATGCCGCCGTTCTCGCGCCAGTCGCGCAACACTGCGTGGAAGGCGACAGCGCCCTTGCCGAAAGACGGGAGCACGAAAGGATGTCCCTCGTTGTTGTAGTAGCCGGGGGTGCATTCGCTCAGGAACTTGTACCGCTCAGCCGCGTTCTCGCCCAGGCTCGCGACCCAGGCGTCCACGGCCTGCGCGCTCGGCTCGACCCAGCGGGCGCCTCGCTTACGGGCCTGCTCGATCACCTCGGCGATGTGTGTTGCCTGCTCGTCGAGGATGTGCGTGAAGTTCACCGACGCGGCGTTCTGCAACGGCCCCAGGGTGAAGAAGTTCGGGAAGCCGTTGCTGTAGAAGCCATGCAGCGTCCTTGGCCCGCTGCTCCAGCTCTCCAGCAGAGTCGTGCCGCCGCGGCCGTACACCGGTAACCGGCCGAGGAAGATGTCCGAGAGACCGACCTGGAAGCCGGTGGCGAAGACGATGCAGTCCACTTCGTACTCACGGCCCCCGACCACCACCGCGTTCTGCGTGACGCGCTCGACGCCGCCGAAGTCGGCGGTGTCCAGCAGGGTGACGTTGGGGCGGTTGAAGGTCTGGAGGTACTCGTCGCTGAACGTCGGCCGCTTGCACATGTAGCGGTACCACGGTTTGAGCAACTCGGCCGTAGCCGGATCCCGCACGATGTCCGCCACGCGAGCGCGGATCTCGTTCATCTTCTGAAAATCGACGACCTCGTCGAGGTGCTCGCGTTCCTCCTGCGACAACGAGTCGTGGATTTCGCCGCCGGTCAGGTGGTGCAGCAGATGCGCACTGCCCGTCCACGCGTCACGGACCATGTCCTCTTCGGCAAGGCCGCCGCTGACGATGTTGAGGAAGTTCTGCATGCGGCGCCGTTGCCAACCGGGCCGCAACGACGCTGCCCACTCGGCGTCCGTGGGCCGGTTTCCTCGAACGTCCACAGTGGATGGAGTGCGCTGCAGCACGTACAGGTGTTGCGCGTCGCGGGCCAGATGCGGGACGACCTGAATGGCCGTCGCGCCAGTGCCGACAAGGGCAACGCGTTTGTCGACCAGCTTGTGGAGGTTGCCATTGGCGTCACCGCCCGTGTAGCCGTAGTCCCAGCGGCTGGTGTGGAAGGTGTGTCCCTTGAAGGTCTCCATGCCGGGAATGCCAGGCAGTTTCGGCCGGTCCAAGGTTCCGTTGGACACCACGACGTACCGGGCCCGCATCTGGTCGCCGCGGTCGGTGGCCACGCTCCACTCGACGGCGTCTTCGTCCCATCGCAGTTCGGTGACCGCGGTCTGGAAACACGCGTCGCGGTAAAGGTCGAAGTGCTTGCCGATAGCGCGGGCGTGCTGGCGGATCTCCTCGCCCGGCGCGTACTTCCACTTGGGGACGTAGCCGACTTCTTCCAGCAACGGCATGTAGATGTACGACTCGATGTCGCAGTGGATGCCCGGATACCGGTTCCAGTACCAGGTACCGCCGAAGTCCCCGGCTTTCTCGATCACCCTGATGGTTTCGAGGCCGGCCTGACGAAGCCGTGCCGCGGCGAGCAAGCCGCCGAGTCCACCACCTAGAACCACCGCGTCGACCCGGTCGTGTAGCGGCTCCCGCGTGAAGTTCGGATCGGCGTACGGATCCTCGGCGTAGTAACCGAATTGACCCTCAGCCGGCTTGTACTGGCCGGCGCCGTCAGGACGGATGCGGCGGTTCCGTTCGGCCCGGTATTTCGCGCGCAACGCGTCCGGATCGAAACCCAGGTCTTCCGGGACCACACCGGAAATGGACATGCAGGGTCGGCCTTTCTGTTGTGTGTATGGAGTTCTGGAGTTCTTAGACCGCGGCCCAGCCGTTGTCGACAGGCAGGATGACGCCGGTGATGTTCGAGGCGGCGTCCGAGGCGAGGAAGACGATGGCGGCGGCCTGTTCCTCGGCTTCCGCGACACGGCCCATGTTGGCCATGTACCGCATGACAGTCTGCGGTCCGAGCCCTTCGGGGTCGGCGTTGACGGTGATGCCTGTGTTGGTTCCGCCGGGCGCGATGGCGTTGGCACGGATGCCTGCGTCGCGATACATGACTGCGACGGAACGTGTCAGCCCGACGAGGCCGTGCTTGGACGCGGTGTACGCGGCTCCGGCAGCACTGCCGCGCAATGCAGCCTCGGAAGCAGTGTTGACGATGACACCCTTGCCCTTGGCGACCATGTGCGGCAGCGCGGCGCGGGTGAGCAGGAACGGCGCGGTCAGATTGACGGCAAGGACGCGGTCCCATTCGGCGTCGGTGATATCCCCAGCCGCGGCCATCGAATCCATGATCCCGGCGTTGTTCACCAGGACATCCAGGCCGCCGAAGGTACTCACGGCGGTCGCGACCACTTCCTCGGCGACAGCGAGGTCGCTCAGATCACCGGCCACTGCCACCGCGGTGCCACCGGCCGCGGTGATCTCCTCGACCACAGCCTTGGCGGCATCCGCGTTGACGTCGGCCACCACCACCTTCGCGCCCGCCTGGGCGAATTGCCGGGCCGCGGCCCGTCCGATCCCCGAACCCGCGCCGGTGACCACCACGCTGCTGCCATCAAGACCACTGCTCTGTGTCATGAGCCCACCGTACCGACTTTTTGTCAGTCTGCGCCATATAGTCAGTGAACGACAAAAAGTAGTATGATCGGAATCCGGCACGGAGGGGTCATGCTCAACTCAGCAGGGCGGACAGGACGGCCGCCGCTCACCGAACGGCGTAAGGCCGAGACGCGGCTGGAAGTCGCGCGCGCCGCGGTCCGCCTGTTCCTGGCCAAAGGGGTCGCCGAAACGTCCGCCGAGGACATCGCGGCGGAGGCGGGCATCTCCTCACGCACGCTGTGGCGGTACTTCCCGACCAAGGACAGCTGCGTGATGCCCCTGCTGACCGGCGGTATCGAGCACACCGCGCGCCATCTGCGGTCATGGCGCAGCGATCAGGGCGTGGCGGAACTGCTGGAGATGATGCAGTCCGACTACCGCGAGCCCGCCGACGTCCGCACAGCGATGCTGAACCTGGTGCGGCTGACCAAGACCGAACCCGGGCTGCGCGCGGTGTGGCTGGAGGCGCATCGCGAAGCCGAGCCCGTGTTCGCCGAAGCGCTCGCGCAGCGCGCCGGGTTGCCCGAACCCGATCTGACCGTCACCGTGCAGGCCGCGATGATCAACGCCGCGTTGCGGGCGGCCGTGGAGTTCTACGCGTCCACGAGCGAAGCGCCGGATTCGATGGAATCTGTGGTGACCGAAGCGCTGTACATCGCCGCACAGGGCTTTCCGTCAGTCCACAAAGGACGAAAACGGGACAGGTGATCACCTTTCCCTTTCCAAGGTATATCGCACCCGGGGGCTTGCGGCAAGACCCCGGCTGTGCCGCAGAATCACCGGCCTAACGCCAGAACCTGCGGAAATGGGAGTCGCTCAGTGCGCGTGTTGATGTCGACGTACGGATCACGAGGGGACGTCGAGCCTTTGGTGGCGCTGGCTTTGCGGCTGCGAGAACTCGGTGCGGAAGTGCGGTTGTGCGCGCCGCCAGACTTCGCACAGCGGCTGGCCGATGTCGGTGTGCCGTTCTTCCCGGTCGGCCCGTCGGCGAGCGCGCTGACAGCTTCGGCGCCACCGGTGACCTCCTTCAGCCAACGCGCCGCAGCCTTGATCGCCAACCAGTTCGAGGCAGTCCTCGCAGCGGCGGACGGATGCGACGTGCTGGTGGCGACCGGCATGATGCCGGCTGCGGCCGGTGCGCTGTCGGTGGCCGAGAAACTGGGCCTGCGCGCAGTGTCCGTGACCTTCCAGCAGATCGTCCTGCCTTCGCCGTACCGTCCGCCGCTGGCGTATCCGGGCAGGTCGTTCCCGCCGGACGTGACGGACAACCGGGTGCTGTGGGACCTGGACGCCCAGAGCAACAACGAACTCTTCGGCGAGGCGCTCAACACCAACCGGATGGACAACGGCTTGCCTCCGGTGGCCGACGTCCGCGGCTACGTCCTCGGCGACCGGCCGTGGCTGGCGACCGACCCGGCGCTGGATCCCTGGGAGAAAACGCCGGACTTCGACGTCGTGCAGACCGGCGCCTGGATCGTGCCCGACACACGCCCGCTCCCGGCGGACGTGGAGGCCTTCATCAACGCGGGCACGCCGCCGGTGTTCGTGGCCTTCAGCACCATGCACATGCACGCGTCGACAGACACCGTGCAGCTGGCCATCGAGGCGATCCGCGCGCAGGGCCGCCGCGCACTCGTCTCCCACGGCTCGACCCAGATCGACGACCAGGACGACTGCTTCTTCGTCCACGAGGTCAACCACCAGGCACTGTTCAAGCGGGTGGCCGCCGTCGTGCACCACGGCGGCGCGGGCACCACGACGACGGCCACACGGGCCGGCGCGCCTCAGGTGGTGGTCCCTCAGTTGGCAGACCAGCCGTACTGGGCCAACCGGGTCGCTGACCTGGGTATCGGTGTGGCGGTCGAGGATCTCGAGTCGCTGTCGGCCGCGGTCAAGACAGCCTTGGCCGCCGAGACCCGTGCACGAGCGACCGAGTTCGCAGGCATGATCCGCACCGACGGCGCGGAGGTGGCCGCGAGGATGCTCCTCGGCGCTACGGCAGGGTGAGGATCTCCGCGCCGGAGTCGGTGACCACGATGGTGTGCTCGAACTGGGCGGTCCAGCTCTTGTCCTTCGTGGTCACGGTCCAGCCGTCGTCCCAGATGTCGTAGTCGATGCCGCCCAGGGTGATCATCGGCTCGATGGTGAACGTCATCCCCGGCTCGATCTCGGTCTGCACCGAAGGCTCGTCGTAGTGCAGGATCACCAGGCCGCTGTGGAAGGACCGGCCGATGCCGTGGCCGGTGAAGTCACGGACGACGCCGTAGTCGAAGCGCTTGGCGTACGCCTCGATGACGCGGCCGATCACGTTCAGCGCTCGCCCGGGCCGGACGGCCTTGATCGCGCGCATGGTGGCCTCGTGGGTGCGTTCGACGAGGAGACGGTTCTCCTCAGCGACGTCGCCCGCGAGGAACGTGGCGTTGGTGTCGCCGTGCACGCCGCCGATGAATGCCGTCACGTCGATGTTGACGATGTCGCCGTCCTCGATCACGGTCGAGTCCGGGATACCGTGGCAGATCACCTCGTTCAGCGAGGTGCAGCAGGACTTCGGGAAGTTGCGGTAGCCGAGGGTCGACGGGTACGCGCCGTGGTCGAGCAGGAACTCGTGCACGACGGCGTCGACGTCGTCGGTCGTGGCGCCCGGCTTGACGGCTTTGCCGCCCTCCTGCAGCGCCTGCGCGGCGATCCGGCCTGCCACCCGCATGGCCTCGATCACCTCGGGGCTCTGCACGTACGTCGGCTCGGTGTTGCGCGCCGGGGCGGGCTTGTCGACGTACTCAGGCCTGGCAATGGTGACTGGGACTGGACGGCGCGGGCTCTGTTCGCCGGCAGTCAGCGGGGCACGTACGGGCATGTCTCAACTCTATGAGATCCCACGGAGGAACCGGTCAGTCGCGTCAACTGCTGGAACGGACGTCCCCGCGTCGGTGACCAGCACGGCGAACGCCAGGTCACCCTGGTACCCGGCGAACCACCCGTGTGAGTGCGTGCCGTCGCCGAACTGCGCGGTCCCGGTCTTGCCGCGCACGTCAGCGAGCTGCGCGAGACTTTGTCCCGCGTTGACCGTGACGACCTCGCGCATCATGTCGCGCAGGCCGTCGAGGACGGGCGCGGGCAGCGGTTGGGGTGGTGTGTCCATCTTTGTCGCGGTGTCCCGGTACAGAGTGGCCTTCGGCACAGTTCCGCTTGCCACCGTGGACGCCGCGACGGCGAGGCCGAACGGCGACGCTAGGACCTTGCCCTGGCCGAAGCCGTCCTCGGCCCGCTCGGTCTGGTCCTGGGCGGGCGGCACCGACCCGGTGATCGTGGTGATCCCAGGGATGACGTAGTCGACGCCGAGGCCGAACTGGCGCGCCGTGTTGGTCAGCGTGTCCGGCTTCATGTCCGCTGCGAGCTTGGCGAACGTCGTGTTGCACGAGAACGCGAACGCCGAGTGCAGCGGGATCGTGCCCTTGTCGAACTCGCCCGAGTTCGGGATCTCGCGCGGCCCGATGACGATCTTGCCCGGGCAGGGCGAAGGCGTGGTCGCCTGCACGGTCCCAGCCTGCAAGGCCGCCCCGGCCGTGACCATCTTGAACGTCGATCCCGGCGGGAAACGCCCGGTCAACGCGATCGCGCCCTGGGCGTCGGCAGGCGCGTTCTGGGCCACCGCAAGCAACTCCCCTGACGACGGCTTCATCGCCACGAGAGCAGCCGGCTGCGGGATGCTGTCGATCGCCGCCTCGGCAGCGGTCTGGACCTTCCGGCTGAGCGTCACGTTCGCGGCCGTGCCCGCTTCGGCCTCCTTGACGAAGATCTCCTCGACCTCGCCACCGGCCGCGTTGAGCGTCACCACCCGGAACCCGGGCTTGCCGGAGACCTGGCTCTCGACCTGCTTGCGGATGCTCGGCAGCAGCTGGGCCGCGAGGTTCCTGTCGACCGAAAGCAGTCGGGTCGACCCGGTGAACCGGACCCCGGGCAGCTCGTAGATCGCGGCCTTCGCCGCCTGGTAGTCCGCGTCCCGCAACAAGACCACGGTGTAGGACTGGCCCTTGGGCGTCTTGGCCACCCCGTCCATGATCGACTGCTGCGTGATCGCCGGATCCAGCTTGCTCACCTCGGCCGCCAGCGCCGCTGCCACCGCGGGCACGTCGCCTGCCTTCGCCGGATCCAGCAGAACGGACACCACCCGTTCCGGTGCCATCAACGGCGCGCCATCGCGGTCGAGCACGGGCGCCTGCACGGCCTCTTTGTCGCGCACGCCAATGGTTTGCTGTGCACCGAGCTTCGGGTGCACCACGGACGGCTGCCAGTGCACGCGCCAAGAGTCGTTGTCCGGCCGTACTTCCATCTCCCCGTCGTACGTCCAGTGCCGGTTGCGGCCCAGGTCCCAGTCGGCCTTGAAGCGCACCCTGGCCGACTTGTCCTCCATCTCGGTCGACCCGGTGACCTCGGTCTTTATTCCCACGGGCTTGAGCGCCCCGCGGATGTTGTCAAGCAGCTTCTTGGCTGAGTCGGCCGAATCGGTACGACCCGCCGCCGCCGCGGTGTTCCCGTTGGCCAGCTCAGTCAGGAACGCACCGGTGACGTCCTCGGCGCTCGGGTCTGATCCGAAGAAGAACCCGCACCCGGCAACGGGCAGGACCAGTAGAAGCGCCGCGACAACCCCGGTTCGTCTCACTCGCCGCAGTATGCCCGAGGGGTCCGACAGTTTTCGTTAAAACAGGACCGTGGCATAACACCCGACTTGGGTGAAGCCGATCCGCGTGTAGGCCGCCCGGGCCGGGGCGTTGTACGAGTTGACGTACAGGCTCGCGGTCCGGCCCATGCCTTTGACCAGGCGTTCCACCACGGCCGCGGTCCCGGCCGTGCCCAGGCCACCGCCACGTCGGTCGGGATGCACCCAGACGCCCTGGATCTGCCCGACGGACTTGGACAGCGCCCCGATCTCGGCCTTGAAGACGACCTCGCCGCCCTCGAACCGGGCGAACGCCCGGCCACCGGCGATCAATTCGGCGACGCGCGCCCGGTACCCGGCGCCACCGTCACCGAGACGGGGGTCGACGCCGACCTCCTCGATGAACATCGCGATCGCCGCGGGGAGATAGCGGTCGAGTTCATCCGGACGAACCGGACGAACCATCGGGTCGGACTGGACTAGAGGCGAGCCGTTGATGGCCATCAGCGGCTGCTCGGGACGTACTTCCCGCGGCGGGCCCCATTCGGTCTCGAGCTCAGCCCACATCCCAAGGACCTGATCGGCCGGCCCGACGAGCGAAGAGCACATCCGACGGCGCCGCAGCGCCCGGTCAGCGAAGCATCGCAGAGCGGCTTTGTTGCCGCGCAACGGAATCAGGTTCGGTCCGACGTAGCACAAGCCGTCCAGGCGACCGTTGCGCATCGGCCGGACGTCGGCTCCCCACAGTTCGCCGCCCAGCCGCCAGGCATCCAGCCCGGCAGCCTCGACACGGGCCGCCACCATGCAGCACGCGACCGGATCGGCGGCCAGCACGGCCCGCACCGCCATGCCGTCTCGTTCGTCGAGTAACCGCGCGGAAGCCATCCGAAGCACCTACTAAGCGTGCCAGATGGATGGCCGAATCGAGGAGTCCTAGTCGGCAGGAGCCGGGTCCGGGCCCGCCGACACGAGATGTCGCGTGGTGCCGGGGACGCTGCGGACGTATATCAAGGCGTTCTCCGGCTGGGCCAGGGAGTACTTGGTTGCGGTCATCGGCGGTGAGCTTGCCAGCAACTTGGCCGAGGTACGGGACTCGAAGAACCCTTCGGTCACCTTGTCCGTGTCCCGGACCTCGCTGGCTTCGCTCAAGCGATAGCGGCTCAGGACACCGAGACGACCGGCGACGTTCCGTCCACCGGTTCCATGTCCTCGGCGATCCGCATCGCTTCCTCGATCAGCGTCTCGACGATCTGGTGCTCCGGCACGGTCTTGATGACCTTGCCCTTTACAAAGATCTGGCCCTTGCCGTTGCCCGACGCCACACCCAGGTCGGCCTCGCGAGCCTCACCCGGACCATTCACCACACAACCCATCACCGCGACCCGCAGCGGGATCTCCATCCCCTCCAGACCCGCAGTCACCTCATCAGCCAGCTTGTACACATCCACCTGCGCGCGACCACACGACGGGCAGGACACGATCTCCAGCTTGCGCGGCCGCAGGTTCAGCGACTGCAGAATCTGCGCGCCGACCTTGACCTCCTCCACCGGAGGCGCCGACAAC
>JOAA01000006.1 GCA_000720375.1 Rhodococcus rhodnii
GAGAGCCCGGTGCGCTTAGCGGCGCACGCCGGGTTCGGGAGGCGGCTCGGAGAAACCCATCAGCGGCAACGCTGACAGGGCGCTCCGAGTCGACCTCACAGAAACCTTGCGGAAGGAGGAGTCCGCCGGGCGAGGTCTTCGGCGACGACGTCGTCGCAGCAGCCATGATCGACCGCCTCGTCCACCACGCCGAAGTCATCTCGATGAAGGCAGACAGCTACCGCCTCAAAGACCGCAACCTCGGCCGCGTCCCCGCAGCCAAAACCAACGACTAGAGATCAACAACAAACTAGGGTGGGTCCATTTTCAACCGACCCAGCCGGGTCCACATTCAGCCGCCGTGACACCGTGCGGGCGGGTCGGCCGGCGACGCACACCGAATAAGGCAATTGCGGACCAGCCGCCCACTGACCGCGCCCGGACCACGACCCAGTTCTCGGGCGATCACCCCAACCCTCACATTCACCCGGCACACACCGGCAACCATCACCGCTCACCCAAGGACAGCCCTGGGGGCAGATCGACCGGCGACGCACACCGAACAAGGCAGTCGCAGACCAGCTACCTACTGACCGCGCCCGCATCTCGGCCCAGCTCTCAGGCAATCACCCCAACCCTCACTCTCACCCGACACAGACCGGCGACCATCACCGCTCGTCCCGGGACGACCATGCGGGCAGATCGGCCGATGGCGCGCGCCGGATATGGCAGTCGCGGACCAACTGCTGCTGATCGTGCCCGGATCTCGGCCCAGTTCTCAGGCAATCACCCCAACCCCCACATTCACCCGACACACACCGGCGATCATCACCGCTCATCCAAGGACAGCCCTAGGGGCAGGTCAGCTGGTGGCGCGCGTCGGATCCGGAAATCCAGCTGGAAGAACCTGGACACCCTTTCTTCAGCATCCACACGCCAAACTGCACTGGATCGGCCTCTCGCACCTCACCCTCTATCGGACCTCCCGACTCAAAGAAGCACTCCGGTTGGTCTCCCGTCTCGATACCGACAACATCCTGCATGCCTTGGATCGGGGCTGGCTTCGGCGGCCCCGCAGCCGGATCCCCGAGTTCGTGGCCAGTGGCCGGCGTGTCCGCTGGGTCCGCGACACGATCACAGCGCACCTGATCGGCTGTACAACGCGTTTGTGGAATCCACCAACACCGAACTCCAGCTGTTGACCCGCAACACCTTCGGCGTCAAAGGCCTGAAGCCCTATTGTTCTGGGCCTGCTCAGGCTGGGCGGTCACATAACCGCCGTTCCTGGCCGGTGACCACCCGCGGATCAGTCATTAGCGCTGGCTAAGGTGACCGGGAGTCGCTCCATGTCGTAGATGTTGCCGTCGGTGCGCATCGGGACGTCCTGCGCCGCAATTGCCAGGCTCAGCTTCGGAAAGCGGGTGACCAGCGCCGAAAGGGCTGTCCGCAGTTCGAGGCGGGCCAGGTGTTGGCCGAGGCACTGGTGGATGCCGTGCACGAACGTGAGGTGTCCGTTGGCGTTGCGGCGCAGGTTCAGCTCGTCCGCGTCGTCGGCGAACTTGTGGGGGTCGCGGTTGGCGGCGTCCAACGACATGGCCACCGTCTGCCCTGCCTTGATCAGGACGCCTTCGATTTCCACGTCCGCTAACGCGGTTCGTACCGCGCCGGGGCCGATTCCGGTGTAGCGCAACAGTTCCTCGACCGCTTGTCCGGCGAGTTCCGGATCGGCGCGCAGGGCGGCGAACTGCTCGGGGTGGATCAGCAGGGCGAACGTGGCCATCCCGATCACGGCACCTGTCGTATGCAGTCCTGCGCCGAGCAGGAACGTGCCGAGTCCGGAGAGTTCGTCGTCTGTCAGGTCGCTGGTGGTCAGCTCGCTGAACACGTCATCGGTCGGGCTCTTGCGCTTTGCCGTCACCAACCCACGGATGTACTCCTGCATCGACGCCCAGTTCGTACCGATGTCCTCCAGCGACATGCCTTCCCGGAACACCATTCCTTCGACCACGCTCTGGAAGTACTCGCGGTCGGCGTACGGCACACCGAGCAGTTCACAAATGACCTGTGCGGGGATGGGGCGTGCGTACACAGCCATCAGGTCTACCGTCGGCCCTTCACGTTCTAACGCGTCAAGACGTTCTGCGGTGAATGCCTCCACTTGTTCGGTGAACAGCCGCATTCTGCGCGTCGTGAACTTGCCGGCGAGCAGTTTGCGGTAACGGGTGTGCTCAGGCGCGTCCAAGCCGAGGAAATCACCGGGTGCCGCGGGCGGCGGTGTCTCGGTGAAGCCGGGCATCGGCACGTGCTGCAGTTCGTAGCGGTTGCTGAACTGTGGATGCCCGAGAACTGCTCGGACTTCGTCGTACCCGGTGGCCAGCCAGCCTTCATGGCCGTCGGGAAAGATCATCGGGGTCAGTGGTCGCTCGTCGCGTAGTCGGACGAGTTCTGGCGGCAGTTTGAACGGGTGTTCCGCGGATCGCTGGACGAGCAATTCCACCTGGGTGAACGGTTCAGTCATCGTCGGGCTCCTTGGGTGGTCGGTACTGTGCCCACATTGCCGACCTGCGGTGATAGCCCTCTGATAACGCACTTATAGGCGCTGTAAGCGTCAGCTCAGCACCCTGCTGATCGCGTCTTGCCGGGGCATGTCCGCGCCGCTGCGGTAAGCCTCGTCGTACTCGGCTTGGCCCAGCCGGGAAACGAGTCCTGAGGCGAGTTCACACAGTTCCGGGTCGCCGTCGTCGAAGATGCCGCGGATGGCTTCGCTCATCCCGAGCATGGTGGCCGCACCGGCCAGATCGCCTTCGAGGAACAGCAAGGCTGCCAGCCGTTGCGCGGCCGAAGGGAGGTCACGGTGGACCGATGCCGCACTGATCATCAAGGGCAGCAACGCACGCGCTCCCGCTGCGTCACCAGCAGCGAGGCGGTTCGCCATACGCGGCGACGCGATCATGTCGCGGGCGGCGTCTTCAGGCATCGGCGTGTCGCGGGCGAACGTCAACAGCTGGTCGAGTTCACGATCCGATCCATCCGGATCGCCGCAGTGCCGCAGGAGCTCCGCCTTAGCAAGGGCAACCCCGACCTCGATCAGACGCAGGCCGGTCTCGTCGGCCAGTCGTTCGGCGCGCTCCAGCTCACGCCGGGCGCCCGGCAGATCACCCGCGCGCATCCGCGCGTTGGCCAGGCCCAGCCGGTACTCCCACTCGTTCGGCAGCCCCAGCGCGACCGCCCGTTCATTGGCTGCGATGGCCGCGTCATGATCACCGTGAACGGAGTGGACATAGCCCACACCTGCCAGCGCAATCGCGGTGAACAGGCGGTCGCCCGTCTCCTCGAATGCCCGCAACGCCTGCGTCGTCGCGGTCTCAAGCCCTACCCAGTTGCCCCGGTCATGATGGGCAACGGTCTCGACCAGGTACGTGCAAGCACAAGCCCAACGGTCGGAGCCCGCGCGTACCTCGCGTATCTCGCGCTCGACCAGCTCGTCGAGGCCGAGGAGATAACCCGCTGACAGCGTCGCCATCATCGCGATCGGGTACCTACGCAACGCCCCGTCCTCGATCAACGTGCGGATCCACTCGGGGTCCTCGGTCAGCGGACCGGTGCCTGTGACCATTTGGAACGCGGTGAAGACCAGACGAGCGTCATCGGGCAGCGCGTCGCCGAATTCGAGCACGGCTGTCACGAACGATTCGGCCCGCGCGTCATATCGCGGCATGCTCCAGTACCAGCACAACGGGGCAAGCAGTCGGACAGCCGTGCTGACGTCGCGGGTGTCTATGGCCGAGCGTAGGGCGAGAATCAGGTTGTCGTACTCGGCCTCGAACAACGCCAGCGTGATGGGCTGCTCGGCGGACCGCAGCAGCGGCTCGTGGTGTTCGGCCATGTCCGCGAAGTACCGCCGGGACCTGTCCTGGATGGCGTCTCGCTCACCGGCTGCCGCGAGTTTCTCGGCCATGTAGGCACGAATGGTCTCCAGCATGCGGTAGCCGGTGCCCACTCCATCCACAATGGACTTGTCGACCAACGAGCCGAGGACGTAGGCAACATCCTCGGCAGGCAGCTTTTCGTCCGTGCACACCGCTTCGACGGCGGCGGTGGAAGCGGTGGGGAACACCGACATCCGGCGCGCCAGCACTTGCTCCTGCTCGGTCAGCAGGTCCCAGCTCCACTCGATCACGGCGTGCAGGGTGCGCTGACGTGGACCCGCCCCGCGGTTGCCGGTGGCCAGCAGCCGGAACCGGTCATGGAGGCGCTGCGCGACCTGCTGAACGTTCATCGACCGCAACCTCGCGGCGGCCAGCTCCAACGCGAGCGGCAACCCGTCCAAGCTGCGCACCACGTTCACCACAGCATCCACGGTGGACTCATCGAGCCGGAATCCCGGCCGCGCGGCCACCGCCCGATCGATGAACAGCCGCACAGCCGGGGATTCGTGGGCGGCGGCCGTGTCAGTCCCCTGACGCGGCACATCAAGTGGACCGAGACGGCACAGCGCCTCACCCACGACCTCCAACGGCTCCCTGCTGGTGGCCAGGATGGTCAGCCCCGGCTGTCGTTCGAGCACCTCGCGGGCGAACCTCGCGACGGCTTCCACGACGTGCTCGCAGTTGTCCAGGACGAGCACGGCCTCGCTCACGCCGAGCAACTCGACCACCCGGTCGACCGGCTGCGCCGGACCGCCACCCAGCGGCCGGGCGTTCGGCAAACTCAGCGCACCGAGAACCGCCTCGGCCACGCCGTCCTCGTTTTGCACGCCTGCCAGCGGGACCAGCCACAGCCGACCTTGCCGATGGGTCCGATGCTGGGCTGCCGCCGCCACGGCCAGGCTCGTCTTCCCTACGCCGCCTGGGCCGACCACAGTGACCAGCCGTGAGGCGTCGAGGAGCTCGTTGACCAGCTTCAGCTCGTCGTCGCGGCCCGCGAAGCTGGTCAGCCGTGCAGGCAGACGGCCAGGCACCAGCTCGGGCCTGTCGCTGCTGCCACGCAATACGGCCAGGTGCGCCTCGCGCACGTCGGCCGAGGGGTCGACGCCGAGCTCGTCGGCAAGTCTGCCGCGCACTTCGTCGTACACCGCCAATGCGTCGGACTGACGGCCTGCCGCGGCCAGTGCGCGCATGCGCAACGCCGCCAGCCGCTCCCGCAGCGGTTGGTCCGCCGACGCCGCCGTCAGGTCAGCCAGGATTTCGGCGTGACGCCCAAGCTCGAGTTCCGCTTCGAAGCGGTCTTCCATGACGACTGCCCGCAGCTCTTCGAGGCGCACGGCGGCCGGGTCCGCGAACGGGGCTTCGCGGACGTCGGCCAGCGCAGGGCCTCGCCAGAGTGCGAGAGCTTCGTCAAGGAGGGCTGCCGCGCTCTGCGGCGCGCCCGCGGTCAGTTCCCGCCTTCCGCCAGCGGCTAGTGCTTCGAACTGGCGTACGTCCACATCGTCCGGGAGAACCCCAAGCCGATAGCCCGTGCCGACCGACTCCACCGCTCCCGAGTCCCGCAGAGCTTTGCGCAGCCGGTAGATCAGGGCGTGCAAGGCGTTGAGGGCGTCGGTTGGCGGGGTTTGTCCCCAAAGGTCGTCGATGAGTGACTCTGAGGACACGCTATGACCCGCCGCCAGCGCCAGTCTGGCCAGCAGCATGCGCAGCCGGGCCGCCGAGATCTCCATCGGCGTTCCGTCGGCCGCGTAGGCCTGGACCGGTCCGAGCAGCGCTATCCGCATGGCTCGATCATCCCGTGTGCCACTGTCAAGAAAACGCCCCAGGTATATTCCGCCGCTGATGGCGACGACACCAACGACGATTCCCGTGGCGTCCACAGAGCCCAGTGACGGGTCTGTGCGTGGGCGGGCGATCCGGCTCGGCCTGCTCGGGTCGATCTTGATTCTGGCCGGTGGACTGGGTGCCGGTGCGACGCTGCGGCACGATCCGCTGCTGTCGAACACCGTGCTGGGGATCTGGCGCTACGGCCACGGGAAGATGCTCGCGACGTTCACCCTGTACACGGGGGTCGCGCTGCTGGTCTGGGCATGGATCATGCTCGCTCGTGCCATCAAGGCGAACCTGGTCGACACCTCGGGGGTGGTGCGTGCCGTGGTGGCCTGGACCGCTCCCCTCGTGCTGGCCCCGCCGCTGTTCACCAAGGATCCGTACATCTACCTGGCGCAAGGCGCGCTGGCCAACGCGGGATTCGACCCGTACACGGACGGGCCTTCGCGACTGCTCGGGCCGATGTCGGAAAATGTCGCGGAAGTGTGGCTGCACACGCCGTCGCCCTACGGCCCGCTGTTCATCATCTTGATCAAGAGTGTCGTGGCGGTCACCGGCACCAACATCCTGCTCGGCGTGGTCCTGATCCGGCTGCTCATGCTCAGCGGCCTGGCGCTGGTCTGCGCCGCCCTGCCTGGCCTGTGCCGTCACCTTGGCGGTAAGCCGGCCATGGCGCTGTGGCTGGTCGCGGCCAACCCGCTGGTTCTGATCCATCTGGTCGCGGGCGCGCACAACGATTTGCTGATGATCGGGCTGCTGTGCTCGGGGACGCTGTTCGTGCTCAATCGGCAGCACGCCCTCGGGCTCGCGCTCGTCGGCGCGGCGTTCGCGGTGAAGGCGACCGCGGCCGTGGCACTGCCGTTCCTGGTCTGGGTGTGGATGGCGCACCGCAGGGACTCGTCACGGATTGGTTCGTTCGCCATCACAGCAGGTCTCGGCGCGGCGATCGTGGTGGCGGTGTTCGGCGGGTTCACCTTGCTGGCGGGCGTCGACCTCGGCTGGATCGGCGCGTTGGACGGCAACGTCATCGTCGACCTTTGGCTCTCGCTGCCGACCGTCGCGGGCAAGCTCGCCAGTTCGCTGCTCGGCATTTTCGTCGACGTGGACGCGTTCGAGGTCGTCCAAGCCGTCCGGCTCGGCGGCTGGGCCGTGCTGGCCGGAGTGGTGGGCTGGCTGTGGTGGAAGTCGCGGGAGGGCGGGCCGACCGCGATCCGGAACGCGGCATTCGCCTTGCTGGCAACGGTGTTGCTGTCGTCGGTGACGTTCGCCTGGTACTTCAGCTGGCCGCTCGTGCTCGCCGCGGCGTTCGCCATCCCCACGAAACGAGTCGCGCTCGTCGGCGGCCTTTCCGTGCTGCTGATCCTCTTCACGTTCCCGAACGGCGACACCATCCAGGGCAACTGGGGAATGGTCGCGGTTGCCGTCGCCGCGTCCGCGTTCGCCGGGGTGAAGCTGCTGTGCGCGCTCCAGAACGACGCGCAGCCTCATTGATCAATGCTTCTTCCACGACCCTGGTCGCGGAACCGATCCGTCGCTGCCAGCAGTGCTTTGAGGATGCCGGGCTCGTCGTAGGCGTGCCCGGCATCCGGCACCAGGACCAGTTCCGATCCCGGCCATGCCTTGTGCAGGTCCCAGGCCGACACCGCGGGCGTCGCGATGTCGTATCGCCCCTGCACGATCACGCCCGGAATGCTCTCGAGTCGCTTGGCGTCCCGGATGAGCTGCCCCTCCTCGAACCACCCGTTGTTGACGAAGTAGTGGTTCTCGATCCGCGCGAACGCCAGCGCGAATGACGGCACGGCGAACTCGGCCACCAGCTCCGGCCGAGGCAGCAACGTCACCGTCGCGCCCTCCCAGGTGCTCCACGCGACCGCGGCCGGCTCGTGCACCGCGGGATCCGGATCGGCCAGCAACTTCGCGTACAGCTCGACAGGATCGCCCTCGAGATCCCGCAGCGGCGCCATGAACTTCTCCCACAGGTCGGGGAAGAGGTTCGCCGCACCGCCGCGGAAGTACCAGTCCACCTCGGACGACCGCAGTGTGAAGATGCCGCGCAACACCAACTCGGACACCCGGGAGGGATACGTCTCGGCGTAGGCCAACGCCAGCGTCGAACCCCACGAACCACCGAACACCTGCCACCGTTCGATGTTCAGCGACTCCCGCAGCCGTTCCATGTCGGCGACGAGGTGCCAGGTCGTGTTCGACGACAGATCACCCGACTCGGAGGCGTGCGGCAGCGAACGCCCGCACCCGCGTTGGTCGAACAGCACGATCCGGTAGGCGGACGGGTCGAACAGGCGCCGATGCGACGGCGAACACCCGCCGCCGGGTCCGCCGTGCAGGAAGACGACGGGCTTGCCCGCCGGGTTGCCGCACTCCTCCCAGTACACGAGGTTTCCGTCACCGGTGTCCAGGTGATCTGACGCGTGGGGCTCGATCTCGGGGTACATGGGCCTATCGTCGTCGACGAGATCATGGACGCGCACCTATCCCCCGTCTGGCCAGCAGTCCGAGGATGAAGGTCTCGGTCTGCTCGCGCAGGTTCGGGCCGAAATCGCCGACGGCGTGCCCGATCTGCGGATCCGTGCGGTAGAGCTCGGCCACCGCCGCTGTCGGGTGGGTGATCTGCCACAAGGTGGACGCCAGCGCGTTCACCGCCGAGATCAATGACCACCCTTCGTCCTTCGTCAGTGTTGGCAGGGCGGTTGTGACGGCTTGGACGAATCGATCGATGTGCCCGAACGACGTCAGCTTGAACTCCCGGACCGCCTCGACGGACACCCCGCGTTCCAGGTTCATCGGCGCGTGCGCCAGCAAGTCGCAGAACAGTGGCCGCTTCGACAATGTCTCGGCGATGGCTCGTGCCACCTCGACCGGATCGCTACCTGCGGCTTCAACGGCCGGGACACACGCGTCCACCCACTCCGCCCAGCCCTCGGTGAGCAGCTCGAGGAAGACGGCCTCGCGGGTCTCGAAATAGCGCAGCACGGCTGACTTGTGCACGCCGATCTCGGCTGCGATGTCGGTCATCGTGACCGCGCGCACTCCTTTGTCGAGCGCCAGGTTCCGTGCCGCGTCGAGCATCTCGTCGCGGCGCTGCCGCTTGTGCTCGGCGCTGCGGGCGCGCTGGAAGCCGGGTGTCTGCACGATCACACTTTACACAACCGGGTTGCGTTGATAACACAACCAAGTTGCGTTAATTTGAAAGGTGCTGAAAGGAGCATCAGATGTCCATCTGGTTCATCACAGGAGCGTCGCGTGGCCTCGGCCGCAGCATCACCAAGGCCGCCCTCGCCGCAGGCCACAACGTCGTCGCCACCGCGCGGACACCGTCCCAATTGGACGACCTCGCCGCGGAACACCCCGCCACACTTCGCCCCCTGGCTGTGGATGTCACCGACCCAGCCGCGGTCGCGTCCGCCGTCAAGTCCACAGTCGACCTGCACGGCCGGATCGACGTGGTGGTCAACAACGCGGGCTACGCCAACATGGCCCCGATCGAGACGATGGATCCCGCTGACTTCCGCGCTCAGGTCGAGACCAACTTCTTCGGTGCCGTCGAGGTGACTCGCGCGGTGCTGCCGACGTTGCGCGCGCAGCGTTCCGGTCACGTCGTGCAGATCTCGTCGATCGGTGGCCGCGTGGGCGCGCCCGGCATGTCGGCCTACCAGTCCGCCAAGTGGGCGGTCGAAGGCTTCTCCGAGGTGCTCGCCGCGGAGACGGCGCCCTTCGGGGTGAAGGTCACCATCGTCGAACCCGGCTTCATGCGTACCGACTGGGCCGGATCGTCCATGCGGATCGCCGACGTCCCCGCCGAATACCAAGGCACAGTCGGCCAGATCGCCGAGCACCTGCGTGACGTCGTCGACAGCGCGCCGATCGATCCGGACAAGGCCGCATCGGCGATCCTGCACGTCACCGAGGTCGACGATCCGCCGCTCCGGCTGCTGATCGGCAGCGATGCCGCGGACATCGCCGCCGGAGTCGCTCGCAGGCGCTCAGCGGAGGACGCGAAGTGGGACGAACTCTCCCGGTCGGTCAACTTCGACGGCGCGTCGACGACCGAATGGCGAAACGCCAGCACCTTGGCAGAGAGTTACGACCACTGAGGTCGGTCCGCCGACGCCGTGACGTCGAACAGGTCCAGTTCGTCCTGGTCGGGCGCTTCGAACACCTTCGCATACTCGATCAACAGCTCCCGGGTGACCGGAACGGCCCCTTCGCTGTTGCGCTTCTCGAGTCGGCGAACAAGCTCGTCGAACGGCGCTGCCAAGTAATGGAGCTCCACGTGGGCACCGAGCGCCCGACCTATGTCGCGCATCTGGTCACGCTCCGCGCGTGACCAGAAACCGAACTCCAGAACCACGTTCTGGCCAAGCCGGAGCAGGTCCTGCGCGAGTGTCCGGAACTGACGCTCAAGCTTGTCTCGAAACTGCTCGTCGAACAGGTCCACGCCGAGCCCGGCCAGCCATTCGTCGGGACACAGCCGAACCGCTGGAATCTCGGCGGCCAGCCGCTTCGCCATGGTCGTCTTGCCCGAACCGGGAAGCCCGCACAACAAGATCAGCCTGGTCATCCGCTACCTCAATCGCCTGTCGTATGAGGTCAGCGTGCCGGATGTGCGGGGGCGAGGTACGGCGGATCCTGCAAACCACGCTCGCCGGCCCGCTCGCGCGTCGTACCCTCTGGACCTGATGAGCGACTACAAAGGTCTGGGCCTCTACGAGACGCCGCCCAAGCAACGCAGCAGTTTGATCCTCGCGTCGGTCATCGCAGCCGTGGTGGTGCTCGCGGCGGTGGCTGCGCTGCTGTTCGTCCGCGTGACCACCCCGACCGCAGGTCAAGCACTGCCCGCAGCGGGCACTGGGACGTCGACCAAGCCACGGGATCCGTTGCAGCCAAGGCAAACCGGGGCGCCGCAGGTACCCGGCTGGCAGGTGATGCCGATCAACAACGGCGGCGCACTGGACACCGACAAGGCCTACGACGTGCCACCGGGCTGGCAGCCGATACCGGGTGGCCTGGCCACGTTCGGTGATCACGACGAGCTCAGCCTGGTCGCGCCGTCGATCTACAAGCAGGGCCACTGCGCGACGGACCCGAAGTCGTGGCGATCCATGGCGGGCCTGGTCGTCCTGCCGAACAAGGGCAACATCGAGGTCGGCGTGGCCGCGGCGGCCCAGAACGTCGCCAACACGGTGTTCACCACGAGGGACCGCGTCCAGCCCGAGACCGAGATGGGCGACCCGGAGGAGATCACGGTCTTCCGCAACAAGAAAGCGGTTGTCGTCACGGCGAAACTGACGGTTCCAGTGACCGACAAGGACACGTGCGGTGCTGCATCGGTGATCGTCGCGGTGATGATGATGGAGCCGAACAAACCGGACGACTCCGACAGCGTCACCCTGGTCGCCATGGGTGATCAGAACGTCCCCGAGGCGACCACGGAACGAGACCTGAAGCAGATCGTCACCAGCTTCCACACCTTCGCCTGAGCACCAGCACCTCGCAGCAGGCGTCCGATGGACATGGCGCTGGACCCGTGCCTAGCGTGGCGGACATGGCCTTCTGGACAGACGTCGACCGGCACTTGGTCCGCTACGCCGGGCCGGGCACGTTCACGCCCGAGATCATCGACCGCGCGGCAGGCAGTTTCGTGTTCACCGAGGACGGCCGCCGCATTCTCGACTTCACCTCCGGCCAGATGAGCGCGATCCTCGGCCACTCGCACCCGGAGATCGTCGCCACCGTGCAGCGCCAGGTCGGCACCCTGGACCATCTGTTCAGCGGCATGCTCAGCCGTCCCGTTGTCGACCTGGCACGTCGCCTGGCAGGCACGCTGCCCGCGCCGTTGGAGAAGGTCCTGCTGCTGACGACCGGCGCGGAGTCGAACGAAGCTGCCATCCGAATGGCCAAGCTGGTCACCGGCAAGCACGAGATCGTGTCGTTCGCCCGTTCCTGGCATGGCATGACCCAGGCCGCGGCGAGCGCCACCTACAGCGCCGGCCGTAAGGGCTACGGTCCGGCCGCGCCAGGCAACTTCGCCATCCCCGCGCCCAACACGTACCGGCCTGACTTCACCACGGCCGACGGGGAACTCGATTGGCAACGGCAACTGGACTTCGGCTTTGACCTGATCGACGCGCAGTCGGTCGGCAGCCTGGCGGCGTGCGTCGTGGAGCCGATTCTGAGCTCCGGCGGGATCCTCGAACCACCAGTCGGGTACTTCGCCGCGCTGCACCGGAAATGCCGGGAACGAGGCATGCTGCTGATCCTCGACGAAGCGCAGACCGGCCTGTGCCGCACCGGAAATTGGTACGCGTTCGAGCGCGACGGCATCGTCCCGGACATCCTGACGCTGTCCAAGACCCTTGGCGCGGGCCTGCCGCTCGCGGCCGTGATCACCAGCCCCGAGATCGAGCAGGAGGCACACGATCGGGGCTTCCTGTTCTTCACCACCCACGTCGCCGATCCGCTGGTCGCCGCGGTGGGCAACACCGTGCTCGACGTCCTGATCACCGACCGGCTCGACGAGCGGGCCGCGAAACTCGGCGTGTTCCTTCGCCAAGGGCTCGCGTCGATCGCCGAGCGCCATCCCGTGGTCGGCGACATCAGAGGCCGCGGTCTGCTCGTCGGTCTTGAACTCGCGGCTGATCCGCAGAGCTCCGACCAGATCGATGCCCGAGTCACCCGTCGTTGTCTGGAACTCGGCCTGCACATGAACATCGTGCAGTTGCCTGGCATGGGCGGGGTCTTCCGGATCGCGCCGCCCTTGACCGCAACTGAGGACGAACTGTCGCTGGGGTTGGAAATCCTGGACAAAGCCCTGACCGAAGTCGGCTAACCGAGCCGCAGATCCCGAAGGCCGGCAAGCGTGCCGGCGAGGGCGGCCCGCTCGTCGTCACTGAGCGGAACCTGCTCCGCCCTCGCCGAAAACTCCCGAACCCCGGCCTCATCCTCAACCCGCGCGGCAAGCTCGGCGCGATACGCCAACGCCTCGACCAAGTCGACCGGAGCCGCAGTCGCCTGGTCCCGTTCCAGCGCCATGTCCAGGATCCGAACGGCCTGCTCGTCACTCCCGTGCGAATCTCCCATGACCACGGCACTACGCAGGGACTTGGCGAGTTTGCTGAGCTCCGGCTCGACCTGTTCGCCCTTGGCCGCGAAAAACCTGATCCAGTTGCCACCAGGGTCAATCACCGTGAACCCGGACAAGTTGTCGACGTTCTTGCGCTTACGCGGCCGAGTCATCCGCGGAATCCCGGAAACCAGTAGCTTCCCGTGGACCGCACGCATCCCCTCGGCGAACGCCTCGAACAACTCCCCCGTGTCCGGCACGATCACCACGCACGTCCCGTAGGAATCCTCGGGTTTGAAGTCCGGCATGCCGAAGAAATCCAGCTGGAGATCCTCGCGCTTCATCGACACGTACGGGTTGGGCCGGACCTGGCGGTAGGTCCGGGTGAACCCCAGCATCTCGTAGAACTCGACCATCTCGTCGATCGACCGGCACGGCAGCAGCGGCACGGTCTTCTCGTGAGCCATTCACCCTCCATCTACGTCGTACGGTACGCCGTACGAACCCAACCGTACGGTACGGTGTACGAAAGATGCAAGGCGAAGGAGACCCCGCGTTGGCGCGAAGTTCCCCGGCCCCAGACCTGGCCCGCAGCATCTACCTGTTGTGGGGCCACCATCCGAGTCCTGGGCGGTCCGGCCTGTCCGTGACCGCGATCGTCGCCGCGGGTATCGAGATCGCCGACGCCGACGGGCTCGACGCCGTCTCGATGCGCAAAGTGGCCAACCACCTGGGTGTCGGCGCGATGTCCTTGTACGCGCACGTGCCCGGCAAGGACGAACTCACCGCCCTGATGGTCGACTCGGTGCACGGTGAGCTCTACGAAGACGTCGACGCCGCGGCCCGGGCTGGCGACTGGCGTGCGGCGATGAAATTCGTCGTGGCGCAGAACTGGGCACTCTACGAGCGGCACCCGTGGCTGCTGGACATCCGCTCGTCCCGGCCCAACCTGGGCCCGAACATCAGCCGCAAGTACGAAACCGAGCTACGGCCCCTGGACGGCATCGGCCTCTCCGACATCGAGATGGACGCCGCGCTGACCCTCGTTCTCGGCCACGTCGACAGCGCGGCCCGGGCGCGCCGCAGTACCGTGCGCGCCCAGGCCGAGTCCGGGATGACCGACGCCGAATGGTGGGGTGTCGTCTCCCCTGTGCTCTCCCAGGTCATGGTCGACGACGACCTCGTGCTGTCCGCCCGGGTCGGCAGCGCGGTCGGCGCTCAGTTCAACGCCGCCCAGAACCCCGAGCACGCGCTCGCGTTCGGCCTGGACACCATCCTCGACGGCATCCAGGCCCGCATCGGTCAGCGCTGAGCGAGGCCCTTGATCTCCTCGGGGCCGAGCACCCGGTCGTAGATCCGGGCGTCGTCGAGCAGACCGGTGTAGTAGCTCCAACTGTTGTCGGCGTTACGAGCCGCGCCGAACTGGTTGTCCGGCCGCAGGGACGACCAGATGCCCTGCGAGCGCGGCTGGGCCGGTCCGCTGTCGATCAGCGTGCCGTCCACATAGAGGGCGCTGCTGAACGTGGGCACCTTCGTCGGATCCGCGTCCGGGATCAGCGTCGCGGTCACCGCGATGTGATGCCACTGGCCGTCCCGCAGATCCGGGCTTTTACCCGGCCCACCAAGGCGTTCGGACATGACGTAGCTGCGCACCGTGCCGTCGGCCGGTGAGATCCCGATGGTTTCGGCCGAGGTCGGCTCGCCCACCCCACGGGTCGCCCAGTACTCCTCATTCACCATCGCGGTCGGATACGGCCCGCGCTGGTCGCCAAGAACCGGGCCGCCCTTGGTCGTCTTGACCCAGACCCCGATGGTCACCGGGGCGACGGTGGTCATCGCGGCCGGTGGTGTGGCGTGGGTAGCGGTGCCGTTGAAGGAAAGTGCGCCACCGATCCGCCCGCCGAGCGGCTGCCACGAACCTGCGGTCACAACGGCTTCCTTGCCATGGTCGGTGACGTCACGAGCCGTGTTCCCAAGTACCTCGTCGAATGTCCAGTGCGCCAAGGGTCCTCGTAGTGTTGGCGGGGTGGCCAGCTGGCCTACGTCGCCCGCGGAAAGCGCGCTGCGGTAGACGCGGACATCGTCGAGCAGGCCGGTGTAGTGGAAGTAGTCACCAGGGGTGGACGGCCAGGATGCCGTGTATCCCTTACCCAGCGAGGAAAACGCGAGCCCGCCAGTGACCCGGCCGCACGGGATGCCGGGAAGTGGTTTCCCGTCAAGGTACAGCGTTTGCCCGTCCTTGGTCGCCACGAGAGCCGCGTGGTGCCAGCGGCCGTCGTTGACCGCAGTCGGCGACACCACCTGTCGGGTGGCGCAGTCAGGCGCGGTCAGCGCACCACCGTACAGTTTTCCGTCCTGGCCGACATACAGTGCGGGCATCGACGCCGTCGGCTTCGTGTAGTCCTCCCTGGGCCACGCGTTCTGATAGCCGAAGAGGACACCGGAATCCTTGGTGTTGAACCATGTCGCGACGGTCAACGCCGAGTTGGCCGGGTCGTCGGCGACGTTGTCCGGTGCACCGCCCCACGAGTTCTTCCCGAAGTGCACGCCGCCGTGCTGCACTCCTGCGCCATCGAAGCGCAATGCACCATTGTGGACACCACCTTCCGGCTGCCACCACCGCGTGCCTGGCTTCGGTTGGTAGACACCCCAATGATTTCCGCCCGAGCTTTCAGCGACGAACTGGGCCCCACTACGGCCCGCGTCCAGCCGCCACCACGCCACAAGGTCGTTCGAAGTCGGCTTGCCCGGCCAGAAAAAGTCTCCGCCAAAGCGATGCACGCTCTCGACACGGGTGAACGCGTATCGCTGGTTTGTCCCGTAGCCGATGTCTTCGGCGTAGGCATAGTGTGTGCCATCGGTGTTCGTGAACGCGGTCAGCGACTGGCCGCGGTCCAGCCAACCCGGTGAATACGCGGGAAGCGGAGTGACCGCACGGGCGACTGGCAGGCCGTCCCAGGTGTGCATGGTGATCCGCTGGCCCTCGTGCGAATTCCCGCCGGTGTAGAAGAACCCGCCCGAACTGTCCACAGCGAGCCCGGTCACCGAATCACGGGGTTGCATGCGCACGCCGTTCAGCCGCGAGTAGCCGCTGATCACGGATTTCTGCCCGGTCTTGAGGTCCATCACCTTCACCGCGTTGCCGCCGTAGTTGGCGACCTGATCGAACTCCGTGGTGTCCACCGCGGCGAAGATCCGGTCGTTCTCCTTGTCGTACATGACCTGACGGGACATCGGTGACGCGGCGCCTGATGCCGGGTCGGCGTCGTACTCCGTCAAGGGCGGCACGGTGAAGTCGGCCAACCGGTACTGTGGGTTGCCTTTCGCGTCGAAGCCGGACAACGGGATCCGGCCGACACCGGAATGTGGTGCGGTGTCGTACGTTGTCCCGTTCGCCAGCCAGATCGTGCCGTTGTCGTCAGCCCAGACCGACGGGTCACCGTTGAGGTATCCCTTGCGATCAGTGGTTTCCGAGACGTCACCGGAGTCGCCGAGCACGCCGTTGCCGTTCGTGTCAGTCGTGATGGTCAGATGCTGATAGAGACGCTGGGAGTTGGTCGGCCCACCATCCGGGGTGTGCCGCTGCACCGCTGCCACCCGTTTCATGCCCTGGCCCGGGCCGTCGGTGTTCAGCCGATAGACCAGGATGCCGCCGTACGGGAACGGCCCTGGCGAACCGTGGCAGTTGGTTGAGCCGTAGCCGTTGCAGCGCTGGCCGAGGAAGTAGAACCCGTATTCGTTGCCGTCGTTGAGGTTCCTGATCACCGAGCTGGTCACGGTGACGTCACCGTTCGATATGTCGGTCGGTGCCCAGTTGGCTTTCAGCCGCCAGGGGTGGCCGAAGGCGGGGTCGGGTTTCGAGTAGTCGACCTCGTACTCGCGGCTCTGGCTCGTCATACGGTTGGCTCCGATCGCCACGCTGACGTCCGGATTCGGATTGTTCACGCCTTCAAGGCGTTCCGGCTTGGCCGCGCCGGTCTTCGTGTCGTAGAACAGCGTCCGGCCGTTGTGGAAGTCAGTGACCGCAAGGGTCTTGCCGTCCGGTGTGACCGCGATCGACGCGGTTCCACCGGGCACCAGCGATCCGGTGTCGTACTTCCAGCCGAACGAGGTGTCGGTGACGGTTCCCGCGGCCGGCATGTTCGAGAACGACCATGGCGTGGCCTGTTCCGCACCGGACGCGTCGTACTTGCGGATCTTGCCCGTGCCGATCTCCGACACGTACAGCACCTTGTTCCCCAAGTCCCACGCCAGCCCGTACGGTCGATCAAGGCCAGTGATCGCCGTCTCTGGGACCAGGTTCTGCGCTGCGGGATCGTAGAAGTAGCGCTGGACACGGTCGCCTGTCACCACCCACAGCCGCCCGGCGCCGTCGGTCGCGATGGCGTGCGGTGCGGTGAGCGGCATCGTGCTCTGCCCACCCAGGATCGGTGCCGGTTTCCCGTCGGACTTCGTGTACACACGCAACTGATTGCCGCCGGTGTCGGCCACCCACAGGTACTTGTCGTCCACCGCGAGCCCGGTGACAACCGGTTTTCCGTGCGCCCAAGGTTTTGTGACGAGGATGTTCTTGGGATCGGCCCAATCTTTGAACGCCCCGGTTTTGTCGTCACGCCGGAAGATGCGGTACTCGTCGTCGTTCTCCGGCTCGCCTTCCGGCTTGTCCTCCCGAGCGATGGCTGCGACGTACACGGATTCGTCGTCGACGGCGATCGCGTGACCGCGGTTCTTCCAGCCGTCGCCGTTGGGCCATTTGTTCTTGCCGGTGCCCAAATCCGCGGCGCCGATGCGCCGCACGTCGTTCTGGAATTCCTCGTACACCGAGACGAGGTACAGATCGCCGTCCGATCCGAAAGCGACCGCCGTGGTGTCTCCGGGATTTTCGGCCCGCTCGTACGGTTCTCCGGGCAGTGGTGCGCCGCGGTCGCCGGTGTGCCCGTCGTGGCTGCCGACCGCGCCCGTGCTGATCGTCCGCCAGGTGTACTTGCCGCGCGGTACGTCGTAACCGTCGTCATCCTTGCCGTCCCAGGTCAAGGTGACAATGCCGGCTCGCGGGGCCAGGTCGTACAGGCGCCGGATGATCTGCCCGCGTTCGTCGTAGATGGCTGCGGAAAGCCGTGCGCCCGGGCCCATCACAACGGTACCGATGACGTCCACTGTAGATTGTTTTGCCGTTGCGGCCGGAGTGACGGCAAGCAACGACACTCCCACCGCGGCAGCGAATCGTGTCACGCTACTTCGCATTTCCATCCCCCTCGATGTCGGTGCGCGGCCAATTCTCGAAACCACCGGCGGCACTGTCGACGAATTGCCCTTAAGGGTGCCCAAGGGACCGGCCGGGTCGGCCCGGTCGGATTGCTTTCGCCGCACCACAAAGGACGTCCGGCCGTGCGCCGGGCCGCGTCATCCCCAAGTAGTCTCGGGGAGGACTAAGGCAGATTTGCTCTCCCCGAGGCCGACCGGACTTGGTACGACTTGGCCATTGGCCATTTCAGGAGGCATCATGCGCCGATCCTCAGGATTTCTTGCCGCCCTTGCTGTTCTGGCGGCCGTCGTACCCGCCGTCGCCCAAGCCGACAGCGAGAGCAGCAGCGTCGGCCGGGCGATCGTTCGCGATGTGTCCGGTGCCGTGCTCGGCAGCGTCCGCTTCGACTCGATCAACCGCAAGATCCTCGTCAGCGGCAGGCTGGCTGGTCTCACACCGGGTTTCCACGGTTTCCATGTGCACGCGGTGGGCGTGTGCGATCCGAGGGCCACCGATCCCAACGGTGTCGTCGTCCCGTTCCTGAGCGCGGGCGGGCACCTCAACCTGGACGGCTCCGGCCACGGCCACCACACCGGAGATCTGCCCTCGCTTTACGTTTCCGCCGACGGGACAGCTAGCAGCGCCAACGACAACGACGAACTGACCGCTGCGGCGTTGTTCGACGCCGACCGCAGCGCGATCATCATCCACGCCCTGCCGGACAACTTCGCCAACATCCCCACGCGCTACTCAGCCACCGGGCCGGACGCGGCGACCCTGGCGACGGGAGACGCAGGCGGTCGCGTCGCGTGCGGCGTGATCACCCGTTGACGCAGGCGGCGATAGCGGCAAGTACCCGGCTTGCGGTGCTTGCCATTCGCCCGTCGACGTCGCTGCTGGGGTTGTACGCCGTCACGGCGGCGGCCGAAACATCAAAGCGGCCAAAGACATCCTCGATGATGTCCAACAGTCGCGCGCAGCTCAGGCCGCCGTCAGCACTGTACTGATTGGCGATCCCTTCGCTCGGGTCGAGACAGTCGAGATCAATGTGGAGGTACATTCGACGCACCCGGTTGGCCAGATGGTCCAGTTCCGCACCGAGTTCGGCGTCGGTGAAGGTGTTTCCTTCCAGGACGTGGATGCCGGAGCGAAGCAGTTCCGCACGCTGGCCGGGCTCGTAATCCCGGGCACTGATGTGCAGGACGCTGGTGTCGTCGACCGGTTCGAGGCCAATGACCCGTTCCCGCAGGGACGACCAGCCGCGACCGGTCAACACAGCCAGCCCCATCGCGTCCAGCGAACCCGAATGACTCTGGTCCGGCGTGTCGAAGTCCGGGTGAGCGTCGAGCCAGATAACGCCGAGGCCGTCGGTGCCGCATCCAGCGGCGGTGCCGAGACTGCTGTTGCAATCACCCGCGAGGACAAGGGGGAACACACCTTCGGCGAGTGCTGCCCGGACACAGTGACTCAATTGCCGGGCAAGTTCGAAGACCCGGGCTGCCTCGGGTAATGACGTGTCGACGGCGGGCACGGTCACGACGGATTCCGCTGCCAACTGAGGTGACACAGCTTGCAGCAAACGGGCAGGGCCACGTCCACGATCGAACTCCGCCAAGCCGTCGTGGTACGGCGACGCGATCACTCGCAGTCTCACAATTGCCGGATACCCAATTCACAGTATCGACAAAACAGACAACCAGGTGTCTATTCCGGACGTTTCAAACCGGCCTCGCTGGGTAGCCGCAAAGGGTATCGAGCGAAGGAGGTCACCATGGCTGTCAGGGACGGCATCGGGCAGCCCTGGGGCAGCCGGACTCCTTACGGTGCCGGGCAGAGCTGGCCAGTGCGGGTCGACAGCTACCTCGCCGACGGTGTGCAGCCGGAGGAAGTCGACGCTTGGGTGCGTACTGCGGCGGTGCTGCACTCCAACGGTGACGGCCTGGACATGGCGGTAAAAGATGGTCGCATCGTCGGCGTGCGTGGCCGGGCGGATGACCGGGTCAACCGCGGCAGGCTCGATCCGAAGGACTTGTTCGGGTGGCAGGCCAACGATTCCCCAGACCGCCTGACCACTCCCCTTGTCCGCAAAGACGGTGGGCTCGTCGAGTCCACTTGGGACGAAGCGATGAACCTCGTTGTCACGCGGAGCAAGCAATTGCTGAACGAACAAGGCCCGAGCGCACTGGGGTTCTACACGAGCGGTCAGCTGTTCGCCGAGGAGTACTACACCCTCGCGGCCATCGCCCATGGCGCGATCGGCACCAATCACGTCGACGGCAACACCCGATTGTGCACTGCCACAGCGGCCGAATCGCTCAAGCAGTCCTTCGGCTGTGACGGTCAGCCCGCGTCCTACTCCGATGTGGACCACGCCGACGTCATCGCCTTGTTCGGACACAATGTCGCGGAGACGCAAGCCGTGTTGTGGAGCCGTATCCTCGATCGGCTCGCTGGACCGAATCCCCCTGCTTTGCTGTGCGTCGATCCACGCGACACCGTCGTAGCACGGGCGTCGGCTGTCCACCTGGCGCCGTTGCCCGGCACGAACGTGGCTTTGATGAACGCCATCCTGCACGAGATCGTCGAGAACGACTGGGTCGACCACGAGTACATCGAGCAGTGCACGGTCGGATACGACGACCTCGTCCAGCAGGTCGCCGACTACCCGCCGGGACGTGTCGCACCCATCTGCGGTGTGTCCATCGGCGACATCCGTGACGCAGCCGAGTTGCTCGGTCAGGCGCAGCGCCTGCTGTGCACTGTGCTGCAAGGTTTCTACCAGTCACATCAAGCCACCGCGGCCGCGGTGCAGGTGAACAACCTGGTGCTGGTCCGGGGCATGCTCGGCAAACCGGGTGCCGGTGTGCTGCAGATGAACGGGCAGCCGACCGCCGAGAACACCCGTGAGTGTGGCGCCGACGGCGATCTGACCGGATTCCGCAACTGGGCCAACGATGCTCACGTCGCCGAGCTGGCCACATTGTGGAACCTCGACCAGGCCCAGATCCCGCACTACGCACCGCCCACACACCTGATGCAGATGCTGCGGTACGCGGAAAACGGGACGATGCGGATGTTGTGGGTGTCGGCCACCAACCCCGCTGTGTCACTGCCTGAACTATCGCGCGTCCGGTCGATTCTCAGCCAGGACAGGCTGTTCCTCGTCGTACAGGATGCCTTCCGCACCGAGACAGCGGAGTTCGCCGACGTCGTCCTGCCTGCCGCCATGTGGGGCGAGAAGACCGGGACATTCACCAATGCCGACCGGACCGTGCACCTGTCGGAGAAAGCCGTCGATCCGCCGGGGCAAGCAAGGCCCGATTTCGACATCTTCATGGATTACGCCCGCCGGATGGACTTCCGCGACAAGGACGGCGAACCGTTCCCGCAGTGGACCGACCCGGAGTCGGCCTTCGAAGCGTGGAAGATGGCATCCGCCGGCCGGCCGTGCGACTACTCAGGCTTGAGTCACGAGAAGTTGCGTTCGGTCAGCGGAATCCAATGGCCGTGCAACGCCGACAACCCTGACGGCACCGAACGTCTCTATGCCGACGGCAAGTTCTTCGCTCAGCCGGACTACTGCGAGAGCTACGGACGCGACATGGTCACCGGCGCGCCGCTCGAACCCACCGAGTACCAAGCGATGAACCCCGACGGCAAAGCCATGATCAAGGCCGCCGAATACCTGCCCGCCCACGAACCGGCGACCGACGAGTTCCCGTTCATGCTGATCACCGGGCGGACGATCTACCACTTCCACACGCGCACCAAGACAGCACGAGCGCCGCAGCTCAACGACGCGGCACCGGCGATGTGGGTCGAGATCTCCGCCATGGACGCCAAACTCCTCGGCATCGCCGAAGGTGACCTCACCGAAGTCCGCACACCGCGCGGGAAAGTGCATGCGCGGGCCCGGGTCTGCGGCATCCGCGAACACGTGCTGTTCCTGCCGTTCCACTATGGATACTGGGATGCCGGTCAGGACGAGCATCGAGCCGCCAACGAGCTCACTCCGACCGAGTGGGATCCGGCGTCCAAACAGCCGCTGTTCAAAACCGCCGCGGCGGCCATCAGCCTGGTCAAAGCCGGCGACGGACCGTCGCTCGCACCGACGACCACGGCATCGGCACCGGTCGCCACCGAAGTGCCGGACACGGAAGGTGACGCCACCACCGTCGTCACCGAGCAGCAAACCGGAGCGCGACGATGAAACTCGACCTGGCCCTGCGCGAACTGCACCGCTCCGAAGCCGCACTGGCCAAGGACCTGCTCAAGGTCGCTGACCGGCACAAGGCCGAACATGAGATTCACCACGTCGCGCGGGACGTGGCCAAGTGGTCGGCCGACCACGTCCGCGAGCTGGCCACCGCCGCCCGGCGCTACGACGTCGAACTGGACCACGAGATATCCCGGAGTTCCGGCGCGCTGGCGTCGATCCGTACGACAGTCAGCGAACTGGCTGCCAGCCGCCCCGAGCCAGGCCTGCTCCTACTCTCGCTGACCTGCGCAGACTGCACCGCAAAGCCGCGGGCGTCTCGCTGGATTGGGAGCTGCTCGCGCAAGGCGCGCAGGCCGCCAAGGACACCGATCTGGTCGAGCTGACCCAGCGCTGCCACCCCCAGACCTTGCGTCAAATGAAATGGACGAACGCGATGCTGAAAACCCTCTCACCTCAGATCATCGCCAGCTGACGAACTGCCTCTGTTTCCCCATTCCCGTCCTGGGGTACGTAGAGTGTCCGATTCGAGCGAAAAGGGGGCGGTGGACCAGTGGAACGTGTGGGGGTTCTGGACATTGGCTGCTTCAGCGCACACCTGGTAGTCGTCGACCGAGCCGACGGAACCCCGTCACGGCCGTCTTTCGACCACAAAGTGCGACTGAGACTCGACCGCGCGATGGACACGGCGGGCCGGCTCAGCCAGGACGGGATCGACCAGATCATCCGGGCAGTCACCGAGATCGTCCGGCACGTCCGGCACGACGTCGAGATTGTGGCGTTCGCGACCTCGTCGATCCGGGACGCCGCCAACGCCGATCGCGTCCTGCGGCAGATCACTCGACGGACTGGCGTCAATCTTCTGACGTTCTCCGGTGAACGCGAGGCGCAACTGTCGTACGTCGCGGCTCGCCACTGGTTCGGTCATGCCGCGGGTCCGCTCACCGTGCTCGATGTCGGTGGCGGCACAGCTGAAGTGGCCGCGGGCCGGGGTACTCAACCCCATATCGCGGTCTCGCTTCCCTTGGGAGCCCGAACACTTACGCAGACGTGCATCGCGGACGGCATGCCCCTCAAGGAAGTCCGCGCCACCACAGCCGAGTGCGTGCGCGATGCGTTGCAGGACACCGACCTCAGCGGCATGGCGGTCGGATGTTCCAAGGTGATGCAGCAGCTGGCACGCTTGGCCGGAGCCCGCCCGCAGCGCGAAGGGCAGTTCGTCGCCCGTCATCTGCGCCTGTCCGACCTGCGCAAATGGATTCCCCGGCTGGGTGATCTCACTGCGGCACAACGGGCCGAGCTGCCGGGTATCTCCCGCCACCGCGCCCGTCAGTCGCTCGCCGGAGCCGTCGTGGTCGAGGCTTTGCTGACCGCCACCGGGCACGAGTCAGTGCGGATCTGCCCGTGGGCGACTCAGGAAGGCCTGTTGCTCGAACTGCTCGAGCACCCTGACGGCCCCGCTTCAGTCAGCGACAACAGGCGGTTCGCTTCCTGACCGCGGCCAGGTTTACCGGGCCTGACGCCGGGAAGGCTCACCACGGAGACTTCCTCGCTGCGAAAGGCGTGACATGAAAGCAGTGACCTGGCACGGCAGACGCGATGTACGAGTGGACACGGTGCCCGATCCGGTGATCAAGGAATCCACGGACGTGATCGTGCGGATCACGTCAAGTGGCATCTGCGGATCGGATCTTCACCTGTACGAGGTGATGGGCCCGTTCATGGGTGAAGGCGACATCCTCGGGCACGAACCGATGGGTGTGGTCGAGGAGGTCGGCGCGGAGGTCACCGAGCTCAAGACCGGCGACCGGGTTGTGGTGCCCTTCAACATCTCCTGCGGCACCTGCTTCATGTGTGACCAAGGGCTGCAGTCCCAATGCGAGACGACCCAGGTCCGCGAGCACGGAATGGGAGCCGCACTGTTCGGCTACACCAAGCTCTACGGACAGGTTCCCGGTGGGCAGGCCGAGTACTTGCGGGTGCCGTTCGGCAACACGTTGCCGATCAAGGTCCCGGACGGACCACCGGATGACCGGTTCGTGTACCTGTCCGACGTGCTGCCCACGGCATGGCAGGCCGTCCACTACGCCGACGTCCCCCAGGATGGCAGCTTGGTCGTCCTCGGCCTCGGTCCGATAGGCGACATGGCCACGCGCATCGCCCGGCACAAGGGTGTACGCCAAGTGATCGGCGTCGACCTCGTACCAGAACGGTTGGAGCGAGCGAGGAACCACGGCGTCGAGACGCTCGATCTGTTGCAGCACCACGGAGATCTGGCGGACACGATTCGCGGGATGACCAACGGCCGCGGGCCCGACTCGGTGATCGACGCGGTGGGCATGGAGGCGCACGGCTCCCCCGTCGCCAAGATCGCCCATCAGGTCACCGGCCTGCTCCCGGACGCCGTCGCGGCCAGGTTCATGCAGAAGGCCGGTGTGGACCGGCTGAGCGCCTTGCACATGGCGATCGACATCGTCCGGCGCGGCGGCACCGTGTCGCTGTCCGGTGTGTACGGCGGGATGGCCGACCCGATGCCGATGCTGACCATCTTCGACAAGCAGATCCAGCTGCGGATGGGACAGGCCAACGTCAGGCGCTGGGTTGACCAGATCCTGCCACTGCTCACCGACGACGACCCGCTCGGTGTGGACAGCTTCGCCACCCACCACCTGCCGCTCGCCGACGCCCCGCGCGCCTACGAGACCTTCCAGAAGAAACAAGCGGGCATGGTGAAGGTCCTGTTGCGGCCGTAGGTCTGCGCCGGTCATCGCTATGATGCGCACGTGGGGTGGCAGTTCGGCCCGTACCGGGTGGAAGAGTTGATCGCACGCGGGGGTATGGGCGAGGTCCACCGCGCGTACGACGTCCAGCACGACCGTTACGTCGCGCTGAAGTTGCTCACCGACCGCAGCGCGGACGACGAGGAGTTCCGCAAGCGGTTCAAGCGTGAGGCCCACGCGGCTGCCCGGCTACGTGAGCCGCACGTGATCCCGATCCACGCCTACGGCGAGATAGATGGCCGGTTGTATCTCGACATGCGCCTGGTGGAGGGCAGGAACCTCAGCCGGGCGCTTGCCGACGACGGGCCGATGCACCCGGCCGCGGCCGTCGCCGTCATCGGGCAGGTCGCGGCCGCGCTCGACGCCGCGCATGCCGAAGGCCTGATCCACCGGGACGTCAAACCGTCGAACGTCATCCTGCAGGGAGACTTCGCCTATCTGGTGGACTTCGGCATCGCGCGGCCGTTGACGGCGAACACCGACATCACCGGCAGCGGTGAGGCGCTGGGCACCGTCGGCTACATGGCGCCGGAACGGTTCGGGTCCGGCCCGGTCGACCACCGGGTGGACGTCTACGCACTGGCGTGCATGCTGTTCCAGTGCCTGACCGGCGCCAAGCCGTTCACCGCGGAGAACCCGCTCGCGGTGATCTTCGCCCACGCCAATGAGGACCCGCCGAAGCCGAGCGAACGCCGCGGCGGCGTGCCAACTGGCCTTGATCGAGTCGTCGCGAAGGGCATGGCCAAGGACCCGGCGGAGCGGTACGCCAGCGCGGGCGAACTGGCATCGGCGGCCCGCAAGGCGATGCACAGCGAGACGACCAAACGCCTGCCCGCGGTACCGGTGGTGCCGGTGGTGCCGCCCGCCAAGCGCCGTCGTCCACAGTGGAAGATCGCCGCCGCGGCGGTTCTGCTGGTGGGCATCGCGGCGGCAGCCGTCTGGTTGTGGCCCAAAGCTTCCACCACCGGAAACCCACAAGCCACGTCCCCGGCCCCGACCACGACGACATCCGTCCCTTCCGGACCCGGCGGGCTGGCCGCCCCGGACAACCCGCCTTGCGACGGCACGCACATCCTGATCGTCGGCTCAGCCGTGACCGCGGCGAACTACGCGTCCGATCTGCGGCAGTTCCTGGCCGACAATCCTGGAGCCAAGTACCTGCACGCCCCTTCGGCCGGCTGCGGCTCGCTGCGCACACATCTTGACGGCAACGAGATCTACGCCGTCTACTATGGCCCGTTCACCGACAAGGAATCGGCTTGTGCCAAGCGAACCGAGGTGGGTGGCGGCTCGTTCGTACGGCGCCTGGACAACACCTCGTCGCCCGACCGAGCCGTCAGCTGCCGCTGAGCCCTTCGGGTGCACCGACTCCGGTGCCTCCTCGCCGGGAAGATCCTCGGTTTTCTGCGATGACGCCCGGGTACTCGGCCGGTATGACCGACCAGAAGCAGATCGCCCGGCGGCTGCTCGACGTGGCCGGCGACACCTATGCCAGCCAGGCCGGCATCCGCCTTGCCGACAAACCGTCCCCGCTGTACCAGTTGCTCGTGCTCAGCGTGCTGCTGTCGACCCGGATCAAGGCGGACATCGCGGTGGCCGCGGGCCGTGAGCTGTTCAAGGCGACGATGAAGACCCCGCGCAAGATGCTCGACGCGACCTGGCAGCAGCGCGTCGACGCCCTGGGCAAGGGCCATTACGTCCGTTATGACGAGAGCACAGCGACGGCTCTCGGCGAGGGCGCGGAATTGCTGCTCGACAAGTACAACGGCGACCTACGCAAGCTCCGCGAAGCGGCCGATGGTGACGTGGGCAAGCTTCGCGAGCTCCTGCAAGAGGTGCCACGGCTAGGCCCGGTCGGCGCGGACATCTTCTGCCGTGAGGCACAAGAGGTCTGGCCCGAGCTTCGGCCGTATCTGGACCGCAAGGCGCTCGACGGCGCGGACAAGGTCGGCCTGCCTGCCGACGTTCGCCAACTGGCTCGGCTGGCCGGTGACAATGTCGCCAGACTGGCCGCGGGGTTGGTTAGAGTCAGCCTGGACAAAGGCCTCGCCAAGGAGGTCCATCCAGCCGCGTGAGGTCGGGTCCTCATGGCGGTACTCCTCGCCTTGGTTGCCCAGCACCATGATCCAGGGTGAACCGTGGCCGAGGGGGTCTGAATGGGTGATCTGTTCACCCTGTGGCGAGGTCGTGTCGATGCCAACAGCAAGCGCGCAGTCGACGTCTACACGCAGGAACTGCCCGATTTCCGCAAGCTCGCGTCCAGCACCCGGGCGCGGTCGGCGATCCTGGACTTCGCGGTGTTCCTGCGCAAACGGACCGTCTCGCTGGTCACCGAGAACAAACCGTTCACCGCGGAGGACCTGGCATTCATCGAGGTCATCGGCCGTGAGCGGGCCAGAAGAGGCCTGTCGCTGGCCTCCCAGCGCCATGTCCTGCTGCTGCACACATCTCTCACCCTGAAAGAGGTGCATGAGGCGGCCAACCCGCACGACCTCGAAGACGTCATGCACACGCTGGCCTGGCTGCCACCGCTGGGTCTGGCCGCGCAAACCGCGTACACCACGGGGTTCCTTGCCGGGCAAGAGGCCGTCCTGCCGGTTGCCGAGCGCGTCCAGCAGCTCGCGGAGATGCTGCTCACCGACGATCCGATCGCCGCCGACATGGCCGCCAGCCTGGCCATGGACATGCCCGAGAGCTGGGTTGTCACGGTGGTGCGGATTCCCGCGGCGCACCTGGAACGCGCCGACATTCTCCAGGATTTGCTGCGGTGTCACTGGATACCGGTCCGCTGGGCGGAGCCTGGCGAGTTCGTCGCGCTGACGCCGGACAATCCGCAGGACGTGATCCAGGACTTCTGGGACCGTACGGGACTTGCCTGCGCGGTCGGTGCCGCACATGGCCGCACGGGCGGACTGGCCGAGGCGTTGACCCGGGCACGGCAGGTCAGCCGGGCCGCGCCGATCCGTTCTGTGCCAAGCACTGTGTACTACCTGACCGATCTGTTCGCCGAGGTCGGCGCCGCGCGCGTGCCACCGGTGGATCGGTGGCTCGGCGAGCTGGCGAACCGGCTCGCCGCTGGTCCAGACCTGGTGGCGACACTGGACGCCTTCTACCGCAACAACATGGCCAGGACACAGACGGCCGCGGTGCTGAACATCCACCCTCGGACACTGGAGTACCGGCTGCGGCGCGTGCACGACCTGACCGGGCTGGATCCGGTTTCCGTGCGCGGCGTGCGAATCCTGAGCACGACGGTGCACCGTGTCCTCGCTGGAAGTGGCGAAACGGCGTGAGCGATCTGCTCGGACTGCTGCGGAAACGGATTTCCGCCAACGCCAAACGTGTGGTCGAGGTCTGCGCGAACGATCTGCCCGAGTATGCCGCCGCGGCCGGCGATCCCCGTGAATACGCGGACATGCTTGACTTCGCGGTGTTCATCCGGGGCCGCACCATCGATCTGGTCGCGGGCAACGAACCGCTGACCGACGGCGATCTCGCGGTCGTGGCGGCCACCGGGGAACGCCGTGGTGAAACCGGCATGTCCAGGACGGTTCTGCGTCGCGTGCTCACGCTGCACGCCAGCGCCACTCTCAACGAGATCCAGGAAGCGTCCGGCCCGCATGACCTTCCCGTGACCATGCAGATGCTCGGCTGGCTGGGGCCGCAGGGGGCAGCCGCCCAGCAGGCGTACACGCTGGGATTCCTGCAGGGGCAGCAGCACTTTCTGCCGCTCATCGGCCAAGTACGGCAGTTCACCGAGATGCTGCTGGCGGACGAGCCTGCTGCTTTGGCCAATGCCCGCACCCTCGGCGTCACCGTGCCGGATACGTACCAGGTCGTCGTCGCCAGAGCTCCAGGTGTGGACCCGGAAACCACATCTGAGGTCGTACACACGGTCTGGCATCGGTACGGCATTCCGGCGACCTGGTACGGAGACGAATTCGTCGCGCTCGTCCCAGCCGGGCACCCTGCCAAGCTGATCAGCGACTTCGCTGAGATCATCGGGCAGCCGTTCTCCGTGGGCGCGGCCACGGGACCGGCCGCCGCACTCGCCGAGGCGTTCGCGCTGGCGAGGCGAGTCAGCCGGGTCACGCGCGCCGAGTCCCAGCCGGATCACCTGTACACCGCGGCCGACGTGTTCATGGAACTCGGTGCCGCCGAGCTGCCGGAGATCGACCGATGGCTGCACGATCTGGCGCAGCGGCTGACCGGTGGCCCCGACCTTGTGTCCACTCTGGACGCGTACTACCGGCACGACCTGAACCGGTCACGAGCCGCCGCCGCGCTCTGCATCCATCCGCGGAGCCTGGATTACCGGCTGCAACGGGTGCACGAGCTGACCGGCATCGCCCCGGCCAGCACGCATGGGATCCGGATCCTGAGCACTGTCGTGTCGCGCGTACGTGCCCATGGATAAGGCCCTTCACCGGTGGGGGACCAGTGAAGGGCCGGTGTGCCGAATCAGAGCTTCACGAGGCGGTACTCGTAAGGCGAAGATCCGGGCGAGGCCGAGCAGTTGATGCCTTGCCGGGAAGAGGTGTACGAGTAACCGCCCGGGATCCAGCAGGCCCACTGCCCGGTCAGATTGACGTTCACGGCGTCGAGCAGGAAGTACTCGTAGCGCGACGCGCAGCTGGGCTGGGAGCGCACGCCCGACCAGGTGTAGCCGCCCGGCACCATGCACGACCAGGTGCGGTGCAGGCTGGCGACGCCCACGTCCGCCGGTTGGGCGGATGCGGCCGAAGCTCCGACCACGATCGACGCCGCGGCCACCACGGTCGCGCCTGCCAATGCGCTGAGAACAGTTCTCTTCACGATTCTCCTTGTCAGGGTTCGGTTACGCGCCAAGCCATGCGCTCAGGAACGGCCACTTGTGCCGGATGTCCACCAGCTCCTCGATGCCGCGGCTGTCGCTGAAGATCAGCCGTTCGGCGCCCTTGTAGAAACTGATCTTGTAACGCCCCTGCTCCACTTCCACCGCGGCGTCATCGAGGTAGGACATGAACTGCTGCGGCAACCACGGCCATCGGTTGCGGATCAGTCCGGGACCGGCGATGAGCCGCCCGTCGGTGAAGAACGCGTAGTTCTCACCCGCGGTCGCCAAGTGGATCCACGACTGGCCTTCCATGTGCGCGGTGACCGCGTCGAACCCGTTGTACAACTCAGCGCCGAGGAACGGCCATTTGCCGGGGTAGAACTGCGGGCCCTCGACGATGCCCGTATCGAAGAAGATGAGCCGGTCGGTGCCCTGCGTGAACATGTACTTCCACCGGTTGTTCTCCCGCACGACGGATGCCGCGTCGACGTCGGCGGTGAAATGGGCGGGCAGGAACGGCCACTTGTGCCGGATGTAGGCCGGGCCTTCGAAGATGCCGGAGTCACTGAAGATGACGTACTGGTCGCCGCGTAGCGCCAGATGCTTCCACGACCCGTTGGGCTCGACGGCGGTGGCCACCGCGTCGAACCCGCGGAAGGCCGACCTGGCCTCAGCGGCCGGCGTTACGAGACCGAACACGGCCGCGACCGCGAGCATTGCGCCTAGCAGGCGTAACTTCCTCACCTGATGTTCTCCTTATCGGGGACAACTGGCGGCACCGAGCGTGCCAACGCGGCAGGTGAGGAGTCTTCGTCAATCCGCGCAAAACCCCGGCGGCCCTTTGTAAGGACCCGCAAAGCCCAGCATCAGCCGTCGACGAGCAGGCCACGCAACGGGCCTTGGAGGCGGTCAACCCGACGGGACACCCCCGGCAACAGCGTAAGACGGTGTTTTTCACGGCCTTCGGCGTAAGGCCGCCACAACCGGTCGATCACATCCGCCGGGTGACCGTCTATTTCAGACACTGGACACTGCAGGTGTTCGCTCCACAGGCGTAACCGGGTGTCCCTGACTGCCGTTGCGTCGTCGGTGACGAGGTTGGCCTCGGTGTCGTTGAACAGGGAGTGCTCGTTGAGGTTCGCCGATCCCACTGTCATCCACTTGTCGTCGATGATGGCGAGCTTGGCGTGGACGTAGACCGACACTTTGTTGTCACCGTCGTGCGAAGTGAGCGTGACGGCCAGCAGCCTGTGGTTGCCGTCGTCTGCTTCAAGTAATCGGCCAAGCTGGCCACGTGTGGTGTCCGCGCCGTTGCTGGGTTTGCGGGGCAACACGAGCACTACGCGGAAACGATCGTGTGGCGGTCGGCGCAGTTTGTCGATCAGCACTTCGGCGATCTCCGGCGACCACAGGAACTGGTTTTCCAGGTACACCAGATCCTGCGCCGACCGCAGCGCGCGCAGGTACGCGTCCAGTACGCTGAACTCGCCCCGCGGCGCGAAGTCGTAGGTCTTCTCCGGGATGGTTCGTACAAATTGGACGGTCGAATTCCCAGCCTGTGCGGGAATGTGCGGTTCCGGCAGTTGCTCACCGGCGATCTCCGCCCAGCGCGCACGGAAATGGTTGGCGACATCGGCGACCACCGGGCCCTCGGCACGCATCATCGCGTCGTGCCAGCCGATCGGCCGGTCCGCGGGGTGCTTGGGGCTGTCGTGGCGGTCACCTTCCAAAGCGGTGAAGTCCATTCCGCCGACAAAGGCGGTGACGTCATCGACGATCAGCAGCTTCTCGTGATGGCAGTGCAGCGTTCGTTCACGTGCGTCAAGCACGCACTGGGCTTTGCTGTCCCGCAGGAACTCGGTGCGTGCCGCACGCGCTCGTTTGCGCGTCGGCTCGAACGCAGGCACTGGCGGCCCCGCCCACAACAACACCCTGACCTGCACGCGTTCCGCCGCTTCGGCCAACAGGTCCCTGAGCGTCTTGGCGTCCTGTCCACGCGTGGGGAGGAAGTCCGGGGTCGAGTGCCACCCTGCGAGGTGCACGAACGACCGAGCGCCCTTGATCGCCTCCACCATCTCCGGCAACGCCTGCTCACCATCGATGAGCACTTTGACGCGGCAACCCGCACGGACCGGCGCATGGGGCGTGAACCAACCCGTGCCGGCATCGTCGAGCACGGCACCCCACCCGAGCTTGCGCAGCCGACGTGCGTGATGCGAACACAGCATCCGCTCCAGCCCGTCACCGAGCCGATCGTCAATGCGGTCGAGTAACCCCATACCCGACATGGTTTCCGCTAACCCAATGGGTCAAACAGATGACTACGTCCCGTGGGCGTGGGTATCACCAGCGGTGTAAGGCGCCGCTATCTCCGGGAGGCCCCGGCCTGATGCCCCAGCGTGATTTGAACTGTGATTTGAACCGTGACTTGAACCGTGACGACGACTTCAACGACGAGAAAGACCAGCAACTCGAGTCCGTGCGAACGGACGCCGAGCACACCCACTTGACCACGCAGCAAGGTGTCCGGGTCGATCACACGGACCACTCGCTGACGGTGGGCGCGCGGGGCCCGACACTGCTGGAGGACTTCCACGCCAGGGAGAAGATCACCCACTTCGACCACGAACGCATCCCAGAGCGGGTCGTACACGCCCGAGGAGCTGGTGCGTACGGGCATTTCCAGCCGTACGACACCTGGTTGGCCGAGTACACCGCGGCGGAGTTCTTGACCGATCCACAGGTCCGGACTCCGGTCTTCGTCCGGTTCTCCACTGTGGCCGGTTCACGCGGCTCGGCGGACACCGTGCGCGACGTGCGCGGGTTCGCCACGAAGTTCTACACCCGCCAGGGAAACTACGACCTGGTCGGCAACAACATGCCGGTGTTCTTCATCCAGGACGGCATCAAGTTCCCCGATTTCGTGCACGCGGTCAAACCCGAGCCGCACAACGAGATTCCGCAGGCGCAGTCCGCGCACGACACGCTGTGGGACTTCGTGGCGCAGCAGCCGGAGACCATGCACATGATCATGTGGCTGATGTCCGACCGCGCCCTGCCGCGCAGCTACCGGATGATGCAGGGGTTCGGCGTGCACACGTTCCGGCTGGTCAGCGCTGGCGGCCGGGGGACGTTCGTGAAGTTCCACTGGAAGCCGCTGCTCGGCACTCATTCGCTGGTGTGGGACGAGACGCAGAAGATCGCGGGCAAGGACCCGGACTTCAACCGGCGCGACCTGTGGGAGGCGATCGAGACCGGCGACTTCCCGGAATGGGAACTGGGTGTTCAACTGGTGCCCGAGGACGACGAGCACGGCTTCGACTTCGACCTGCTGGACGCCACGAAGATCATCCCCGAGGAGCAGGTCCCGGTCCGGCCGGTCGGCAGGCTGGTGCTCGACCGCAACCCGGACAACTTCTTCGCCGAGACCGAACAGGTCGCGTTCCACACCGCGAACATCGTGCCGGGCATCGACTTCAGCAACGACCCGCTGCTGCAGGCCCGCAACTTTTCCTATTTGGACACTCAGCTGCTGCGGCTCGGCGGCCCGAACTTCGCCCATATCCCGGTGAACCGGCCAGTGGCGCCGGTGCATACCAACCAGCGTGACGGGTTCGCGCAGCACCGGATCCACCGCGGCCGGACCAGCTACTTCGACAACAGCCTCGGCGGTGGCTGCCCGGCGGTGTCCGGCCGGTTCCCCGAGGTGTTCACGCACTACCAGGAGAAGGTGGAGGGCGCGAAGATCCGCGAGCGCAGCGACAGCTTCAAGGACTTCTACAGTCAGGCCACCTTGTTCTACAACAGCATGACCCCGCCGGAGAAGGAGCACATCGTCGCCGCGTTCCGGTTCGAACTCGGCAAGGTCGAGCACGTCGAAATCCGGGCCGCGGTCGTGGATCACCTCAACCGCGTCGACCATGAACTGGCCACCCAGGTCGCCCAAGGGATCGGCGTCCCGGCGCCGGAACACGAGGTCACGCCCAACCACGGCCGCAGTTCTCCCGCGCTGAGCCAGCTCGTCTCCGCTGTGGCGTCTGCGAAGACACGCAAGGTGGCCGTACTGGTCGCGGACGGCGTTGACGGCGTCGGAACCCGCCGCCTGGTCTCCGCGCTGAAGGAGGCCGGCGCGATCCCCGAACTGCTTGCCCCTACAGATGGAATGGTCCGCTGCGCCAACGATGACGACATCAAAGCGGACCGCGCGATCAACACGATGGCCTCGGTGCTCTACGACGCCGTCGTTGTCCCTTGTGGACCGGACAGCGTGAGCGCGCTCAGCCAGGACGGTTACGCCGTCCACTTCGTGACCGAGGCGTTCAAGCACGGCAAGCCTGTCGGTGCCTTCGGAGTCGGGATCAAGTTGCTGCGCGCGGCGAACCTCGGCGAAACGCGACTGGCGACGAGCGAGGACGGCGTGGTGTCCGAGGTGGGCGTCGTGACCACGCCGAAAGCCGAGAAGTCGATCGACGACCAGTACTTCGAAACGCTCCTCGGCGAGATCGCCAAGCACCGGATCTGGGACCGGGAGACTGCCGCGATCCCAGCGTGATTACCCGCCGCACATTCGGGTAATCGCCGAACACATGTTCAGCGGACAACCGGCCGCGGCACCTGACAGTGGGTATGACCATGGCGAAGCACGTGAAGAGCCCGACGGACCTGCCCAAGAGCTCGTGGTGGCAGGTGCTGAAACGGACGGTCAAGCAGTTCCAGCGCGACAGCCTGGACGACTGGGCGGCCGCGCTGACGTACTACAGCGTGTTGTCGCTCTTCCCGGGCATCATCGTGCTGACCTCCTTGCTGGGCCTGCTCGGCCCGGAGTCGACGAAGGCGCTCACCGACAACATCCAGCAGATGGCGCCCGGGCCGGCCCGTGACCTCGTGCTCAACGCGGTCGGCGAGCTGAAGAACGCGAACTACCTCGCCGGACCCTTCGCGATCGTCGGCCTGGCGATCGCGTTATGGACGGCATCGGGGTACATCGGCGCGTTCATCCGGGCGGCCAACGCGATCTACGAGGTCGAGGAGGGACGGCCGCTGTTCAAGACCATCCCGCTGCGGATGGGCATCACCCTGGCCATCGTCGTTCTGCTCGGCGTCTGCGCCATCGGCGTGGTGCTCACCGGCGGGTTGGCCGACCGGGTCGGGCAGCTGCTGGGGATCGGCTCGACCGGCGTGCTGATCTGGGACATCGCCAAGTGGCCGGTGATCGCGATCCTGGTCAGCCTCGCGTTCGCGCTGCTGTACTGGGCCTCCCCGAATGTCCGGCACCCCGGCTTCCGCTGGCTCACGCCGGGCAGCGTGCTCGCCGTGCTGGTCTGGGTGCTGGCCTCGGTCGGTTTCAGCGTGTACGTGGCGAACTTCGGCTCGTACAACAAGACCTACGGTTCCCTCGCCGGCATCGTGGTCTTCCTGGTCTGGCTGTGGTTGTCCAACCTCGCCGTGCTGCTCGGCGCCGAACTCGACGCCGAACTGGCCCGCGGCAAGCAGATCGAGCAAGGACACCCGGAGGACGAAGAACCGTTCCTGCCGCCGCGTGACACCCGGGCCATGGACGACACGTAGTTTGCCGACCATCAGCACGGGTAGCCGGGTGCAATGACGGAGATCAGCCTGCGCGCAAACGGTCAACCGCATCGAATCACCGTCGACACACGAGCCACGCTGCTGGACACGCTGCGTGAACAGCTCGGTGACAACAGCCCGAAAAAGGGCTGTGACCATGGCCAATGCGGTGCCTGTACGGTCCTTTTGGGAGGTCGTCGGGTGCTCAGCTGCCTGACTCTGGCGGTCAGTTGCGACGGCGCGGAGGTCACCACTGCCGCCGGGCTGGCCGTCGACGGACAGCCGCATCCCGTGCAACAGGCCTTCCTGGACCACGACGCCTTCCAGTGCGGCTATTGCACGCCCGGCCAGATCTGCTCGGCGATCGGCATGCTGGACGAGTTCGGCAACGGCTGGCCGAGCCACGTCTCACCGGATCTCACCGCGAACCCTGAGCTGACCGACATGGAACTGGCTGAACGCATGAGCGGCAATCTCTGCCGGTGCGGGGCGTACGCCAACATCGTCCCCGCTCTGCGGCAAGCGGCTGGTGAGGCCCCATGAAACCGTTCGACTACCGACCCGCCACGGACGTGACCACCGCGGTGCGTGACGTGTCCGCCCGCCCTGGCGCGACGTTCGTGGCCGGCGGCACCAACCTGGTCGACCACCTCAAGCTGGGTGTCATCCAGCCTGATCTGCTGGTCGACATCACCTCTGTGACATCCACCCGGATTGAAGACCGCGACGGCGGTCTCTGGATCGGTGCCGGTGTCCGTAACAGCGATCTGGCTGCTGACCAGCGAGTCCGGGAACGCTATCCGATGCTTGCCCAAGCGCTGCTCGCCGGTGCGTCCGGTCAGCTGCGCAACATGGCGACCACGGGCGGAAACCCGCTGCAGCGGACTCGGTGCGTGTACTTCCAAGACGTCACCACACCGTGCAACAAACGCGCGCCAGGATCTGGCTGCTCCGCCATCGGCGGCTACACCCGGTACCACGCCATCCTTGGCGCTTCGGAACATTGCGTGGCAACACATCCGTCCGACATGGCGGTGGCACTGTCCGCATTGGACGCTAAGGTCCACGTGCTCACAGCCGAGGGCGAGAGCTCGTTCCCGTTCGTCGACTTGCACCGGCTGCCCGCCGAGGCCCCTGACAAGGACACGAGACTGCGGCACGGCGACCTGATCACGGCGATCGAATTGCCGCCCTCTCCCCTGGCTCGCCGCTCGCGCTATCGCAAGGTTCGCGACCGGGCGTCGTACGCGTTCGCCCTGGTCTCCGTTGCGGCCGCACTGGACGTGGCCGACGGCGTCGTTCGCGATGTCCGCATCGCGTTGGGCGGCGTGGCACACAAGCCTTGGCGCGCCTACAAAGCAGAGCAAGTATTGCGCGGACAGCCCGCCGAGGTCACCAGCTATCAGCAAGCGGCCGAAGCGGAACTGGCCGACGCGCAAGCACTCGACGGACTCGACGGCGGCAACGGCTTCAAGATCCCACTGATCACTCGTACCCTTGTCGCGGTGTTGCGGGAGCTGTCATGACAGATTTGCTACAGCCCAAGGCAATCGGCCAGGACCGGGTCCGCAGGGACGGCCTTGACAAGGTTTCCGGCAAGGCGAGGTACGCCAACGAAGCGCCCATCGGGAACCCGGCGTACTGCCATCTGGTCCAGGCCGAGATCGCGCGCGGCGCAGTGACCACCATTGACGTCACGGGCGCCGAGGCGATGCCCGGAGTTCTCGCCGTACTCACGCATGGAAACGGTGAACGGCTTTCCTCCACTGAGGACAAGGAACTCGCCGTGCTGCAAACCGGTGACATCGGGTTTCGCGGGCAGATCATCGGTGTGGTGACAGCCGAGTCGCCGGAGGCCGCCCGCCAGGCCGCGGACCTCGTGCGCGTCGAGTACTCCCAGCAACCCCACGACGTTTCGCTCTCCGCCGATCGGGGTGACCTCTACAAACCGGACAAGGTCAACCCGAGCTTCGACACGGACACCAGCACTGGCGATGTCGACGCGGCCATGGATTCGGCTGAGGCAACCGTGACCGCGACGTACACCACCGCGATGTACCACAACAACCCCATGGAACCGCATGCCACTACAGCGCTGTGGAGCGACGGGGATCTGATCGTCTGGGACTCCACGCAAGGTGTGCACGCGGTGCGATCGACGCTGGCGAAGGTGTTCGGCCTGCACAAGGAGCAGGTCCGGGTCGTCTGCCCGTACGTCGGCGGCGGCTTCGGTTCCAAGGGCATGCCACACGCGCACGTCGTGGCGGCCGCGATGGCGGCCCGTGCACTGCCGGGCCGACCGGTCAAACTTGCCCTTACGCGGCAACAGATGTTCAGTCTCGTCGGCTACCGCACGCCCACCATCCAGCGGGTCAGGCTGGCCGCTGATCGGGCAGGCCGGCTGTCGGCGATCGCACTCGACGTGGTCGAGCAGACGTCCCGGATCAAGGAGTTCGCCGAACAGACCGCCGTGGCGACCAGAATGATGTACGCGGCGCCGAATCGGGCCACCTCACACCGGCTGGCGGCGCTGGATGTGCCGGTCCCGTCGTGGATGCGGGCCCCTGGCGAATGTCCTGGCATGTTCGGCCCCGAGGTGGCCTTGGACGAACTCGCCGAGCAACTCGGCATCGACCCCGTCGAACTGCGGATCCGCAACGAACCCGAGCGTGATCCGGAGACCGGGAATCCGTTCTCCAGCCGCAACCTGGTGGCCTGCCTGCGGGACGGCGCCGAGCGGTTCGGGTGGGCAGGCCGTGATCCCCGGCCAGGAGCCCGGCGGGACGGCGAGTGGCTCGTCGGCACCGGCGTGGCGTCCTCTGTGTACCCGACTTACCGGATGCCGCAGTCGGAAGCCACGATTCGCTTCGAGAACGGCCGCTACGTGGCCGAAATCGGCGCGGCCGACCTGGGCACCGGTACCTGGACCACGCTCCCGCAGATCGCCGCCGACGCCCTCGGCGTACCGCTTGACCAGGTCGACGTCCGCATCGGGGACACTGACTACCCGATCGCGTCCGTCGCAGGTGGATCGTCAGGCACCAGCACATGGGGTTCGGCCATTGTCGAAGCGGCCAACGCCTTCCGTGACAAGTACGGCTCGGATCCGGAAGACGGCGAGGAGGCACAAGGACAAGTGCCGGAGTACCAAGCCAAGAAGCGATACGCGCTCTACGCGTTCGGTGCCCAGTTCGCCGAAGTCCGCGTACACGCCGACACTGGCGAGATCCGTGTTCCCCGGTTGCTTGGTGTCTTCGCGGCCGGCCGGATCGTCAACCCGAGGACGGCCCGCTCGCAGTTCATCGGCGGAATGACCATGGGAATGTCCATGGCTCTGTACGAGAACAGCGTGCTCGACCCCCGGACTGGGCACGTGGTCAACCACGACTTCGCCGAGTACCACATCGCCACGTGCGCCGATGCCGCGAACGTCGAGGCGTACTGGGTGGACGAACACGACCCGTACGTCAATCCCATGGGCAGCAAGGGAATCGGCGAGATCGGCATCGTCGGCACGGCCGCGGCGATCGCCAACGCAGCGCATCACGCCACCGGCGTACGCGTTCGGGATCTCCCGGTGACGCTGGACAAACTGCTGTCTTAGCCGAACAGCCGGAGGCTCAAGCGGATGCCCACCGCGAGCGCGACTATCACGGCAAGCACACGGAACGGGTGGTTACGCATGGCGTAGGCGTACTGCCGGAACCTCATGGCAGCCGACGGGGAAACCTTGTCCGCGATCTTCGTGGACGCGCGGTCGATCGAACCACCGACGGCCTCGTTGGCCCGGCTTTTCACGTCGAGCTTGTGCACCAACGCGGTCAGCGTCTCGGTGATCTCTTCCCTGGTGGCGTCCCGGTCGATCCGTGCCTGCTCGGCGTTGCTCGGAAAGCCTTTCATGACCGCACTCCCTGCTGGATGGCGTGGACGTCGTCGCGGATTCCCTCGATGGCTTCCTCAGGCACGGGCGGTGTGGCCTGGCTGATCTGACGGCGTCCGATCAACGCGGCGATGCCCGCGACGACGACCAGCACTCCGCCGACCAACACCGCCGACAGCCACGCGGGCATGACGAGCGCCAGCGCCAACACCGCGGCCGCGATCAACGTCATCACGCCAAGCATCCCGAACAGACCGGCCGCGCCGAACAACCCGGCGCCACGGCCCATCTTCTTGCCCTTGTGCCGCAACTCGAAGACAGCCAGCCGGATCTCGTCGCGAACCAGCCGTTTCAGCTCGTCGGCAAGGTCGGTCACGAGCTCGCCGACCGACTTGTCGGCGGCTGGCTTCTTGTTCACTTCTTCGATCACGACACACCTCCCTGATGGGTACGACTCGGATACCCAGCCGTGCCGTCGCTCACGCGTGCGCGGGCGTGCGGTCCGGGATCTGCGGGCGCACCTGGTGCTGCCAGAAGTCGAAGAAGGCCTCCTGGTCCGGCCCGATCTGCTGGATGTAGACCTCGTCGTACCCGGCGTCGACGTAACCCTGCACCGCCGTGACGTACGGCTCGGGGTCCGGCCCGCACGGCAGCGCGTCAGCCACCATCTCGGGCTTCACCAGCTGTGCGGCCTGCTCGAAATGCCGGGGTGTGGGCAGTATTTGGGCCAGTTCACCGGGCAGTTGTTCGTTGGGCCAGATGCGGTGTGCGGTCGCCACGGCCTGTTCCTCGGTCGGTGCGTGGCAGACCTTCATGCCCGACTGTGCGGGCAGGTCGACACCGGCGGCGGCGCGGAACGTCTGGAGCAGGTCGGCGTCCGGCATGACACACATGAAGCCGTCCCCGATCCGGCCGGCCAGCCGCGCGGCCTTGGGGCCGAAGCCGGAGACGTAGATGGGCGGTGGCTTCTCGGGAAGCGTGTAGATCCGGGCGTTTTCCACGGTGTAGTGCTTGCCGTGATGCGTGACCTCGTCCCCGCGGTGCAAGGCGCGGATCACCTCGACGGCTTCCTCCAGCTTCGCCAGGCGCACGCCCGCAGACGGCCAATGGTCGCCCAGGATGTGCTCGTTGAGCGCCTCACCGCTGCCCACACCGAGCACGAATCGCCCTTCCAGCTGCACGGCGGCGGTGGCCGCTGCCTGCGCGATCACGGCTGGGTGAATCCGGAACGTCGGACACGTCACCGCTGTGGTGATCGGAAGCGTGGTCGTTTCCGACAACGCGCCGATCACCGACCACACGAACGGGCTATGCCCCTGTTCGCCGTTCCACGGATGGAAGTGGTCGGAGATCCACAGCCGCTCGAACCCGGCCGCTTCGGCCATTTTCGCCTGCCGCACCAGCTCGCGGGGCCCGAACTCCTCGCAGGACAGGAAGTATCCAAAGCTCACCATGCAACGCGGTTACCCACCGGAACGGCACCGACACGGGTTCATGCCGACTTCAGCGGATCGTGGCCGAGCGACATCAGCCGCCGTCGCCAGTTCGCCTGTCCCTGCGTCGGCTCAAGATCTTCCCGCCGCTCCGCGTGCACCCGATCCACCACCGACCGCATGACCTGTGCGTCGTGTTCGTCCATGTCGGTCCGGCGTTTGCGCAGGATCGCCAGAACCTGTTGCCCGGTGGGTGTCCCCGCCTGGTCCGGCAGTGCTTCCGTGTCAGGACCGGCTGACCGCGTACGCAGCCAGTCGCTCAGTTCCCGGGAGGACATGTTGACCACCCGGTGGAACTCGTTCCACAGCTCGTCGTCGACGCGTGACTCAGCCATCGTCCACCTCCCTGGTCTCCGGCCGGGTACCCACTCGGGCACCGGCGAACCCTCGGCCGGTTTGCTGCCCGGACAGCCCGGGTAGGCCGATTCAACGGGCCGCGAGATCGGTGAGGTGACCCATGGCCACGAACACCATCCATGTCGCTGACCACGACATCAAGGTGTCCAAACTGGACAAGGAGTTCTATCCGGCTGGGCATGTGAGCAAGGGCGAAGTGATCGAGCACTACCGCGCGGTGGCCGACGTCATGCTGCCGCATCTGGCTGGACGGCCGCTGACGCTGCGGCGCTATCCCGACGGAATCGATTCCGAAGGCTTCTTCCAGCAGGATGCCTCCGATTACTTCCCGGACTGGCTGACAGTCGTCGAAGTGCCAAGACGCACGGGTGACGGCACCGTCCGGCACGTCGTGTGCGACAACGCCGCCGCGCTAGTGTACCTGGCCAACCAGGCCACCATCGAGTTCCACTGCTGGCTTTCCACAATGGACAAGCTGGAACGCCCCGACCGCCTGGTGATCGACATCGACCCACCGGACGGCATACCGGTGACGACCCTGCGGGACGTGGCCCGCAGACTGCGTAAGGTGTTTCGCTCGATCGGCCTGGAACCGTACGTGCAAGCCACTGGCGGCCGAGGTTTTCACGTCGTCGCACCGATGGACCGATCGCAAGACTTCGACCACATCAGGAATCTCGCCGCGGAAATAGCCGAGGAAGTGGCCGGGCAGGACCCGGACCTGTTGACCACCGCGCAGCGCAAACAGCGCCGCGGCAACCGGATCTACCTCGACATCAACCGCAACGCCTACGGCCAGACCTTCGTTTGCCCGTACTCATTGCGCGCCAGACCCGGCGCACCGGTGGCCACCCCGCTGGAGTGGTCCCAACTGGGCCGGGTGACGCCGAACGGCTATGACTTACGCAGGATCAAGCAACGTCTGTCGCGGGTGCGGGACCCCTGGGCAGGCATGACCACAGCTCGAGCTCGCGCGAGGGAGTGATCACGATGCGTCTCAAGGACCTAACCGATCAGATCGGGCAGAGCGGGCAGTTCGCGTCGATCTACTTCGACAGCTCGCACGACACGGCGGACGCGGCACAGCAGATCGAGTTGCGTTGGCGCGCGGTCGTGGACCAACTCGAAGGCGCTGGTCTTGCCCAGCAAACCCTGACCGCACTGGACAATGCGGTGACCGAAAGCCCGCCGTCCCGTGGCCGCGCGGGACGCGCACTGGTCGCGGCCGGCTCGACCGTCCTGATCGACGAGCAGTTGCCGGAGCCTCCGCCCGGCCGGATCGCCCGCGTGTCACCGTTGCCCTACCTGCTGCCACTCATCGAGCATGACGCACAACAGGTTCCGCACGTCATCGCAGTCGTTGACCGAACGGGCGCCGACTTGAGGGCGGTCGAGCAGCACGGCATGGACCAGGAGTCCGTGCAGGGCACAGAACATCAAGTGCACAAGGTGCGTGGCGGTGGCTGGTCGCACTGGTCGATCCAGAACCGCGTCGAGGAAAAGGCACGGCAGAACGTCGACGAGGTGGCACGGGAAGTGTCCCGTTTGGTCGACGCGGTCGATGCGCAGGTGCTCGTGTTGGCTGGGGAAGTTCAGGCACGCAAGGCGTTGCACGACGCAATCGCCCCACGGGCGCGTGAGATCGCCGTGGAAGCCAGCACGGGCAACCGCGCCGAGGGCGGTGACTTCGAGGCATTCGAGCAGGAGGTGCGCCGGATCCTCGACGCGCACGTCGAAAAGCAGCGCCAGGCCGTGCTGGACCGGTTCCACGCCGAAGTCAGCCGGGACAACTTGGCCGCGCAGGGGCTCGACGCGACGCTTTCCGCGTTGAACGCAGCCAATGTCGAGTATTTGCTTGTCAACGCGCAGGTGTTGGCCGACCGCACCCTCTGTTCAGGTGCTCAGCCAACACCTCTGGCCACGACAGAGCAGCCGCTGCGCTCGGCGGGCGAGGAGACGGTCCAGACCGTTCGCGCCGATGAAGCACTTCCGATCGCCGCACTGGCCACCGGCGCCAAGGTCGTGACCTCAGACGAGGCCTTGCCCGACGGCGTCGGGGTACTGCTGCGACACACGTGAGGAGCAATCATGGAACGCGAGAGCAACAAGCACAGCCCAGTCGTCGACGACGAGATGAAGCAGGAAGTCGAGGGCGTGCTGCGAGGCAACCGGCCCAACCGCGCCGACGAGGCACGTGACACGGAAGCTCTGGTGGAGGACGAGAACGACCAACGCAGCTGAGCTCTACAAAGGACGCGGACGTCGCGCTATGCCAAGGCGCGGCGTCCGCTGTGTGCAGGATGAAACCCCGAATGAGGGCTACCCGCCATCACGACGCAGTGATTTCGGCACGTTGACGTGTGTGGGTTCACCAACACGGGTACGACCGAGGTGAAGGAGGAACCCATGACCGGCGTTGACCTGCGCATTTCGGACACAATTCAGCGCGCGCTGCGCGAACGTGTCGATGGCGAGGTCAGGTTCGACGCCGGAACGAGAGGGGCCTATTCTGCCGACGCCTCGAACTTCCGGCAAGTGCCGATCGGGGTCGTAGTGCCCAGAAATCCGGAAGCGGCGGCGGAAGCCGTCCGGGTCGCCGCCGAATTCCACACTCCCATTCTGTCCCGTGGCGGCGGTACCAGTCTGGCCGGGCAATGCACCAACGAAGCCGTGGTCATCGACTGGTCGAAGTACTGCACTGCCGTGGAATCCGTCGACGTAGCGGCACGCACCTGCGTGGTGCAGCCAGGAATTGTCCTTGACGCTCTCAACCGCGAACTCGCTCCCACTGGTCTGCGCTACGGGCCGGAGCCCGCCACCCACGCGAATTGCACGATCGGCGGCATGATCGGCAACAACTCCTGCGGCGCCACCGCGCAACGGACCGGCAAGGTCGTGGACAACATCAGGCGACTGGAAGTGTTGCTGCCCAACGGTATCCGCTTCTGGTGCGGCAAGACCACCGACGAGCGGTACGCCGAAATCGAACGGCACGGCGACCTTCGATCGGCTGTGTACCGCCAACTGCGGGCACTGCGGGACAAATACGCTGACGAAGTGCGTCGCCGTTATCCGGACATTCCTCGCCGGGTTTCGGGCTACAACCTGGATTCACTGCTGCCCGAGCACGGCTTCGACATCGCCGGCCTGCTGGTGGGCAGCGAATCCACCCTCGTCACGATCCTTCGCGCGGAACTCGAACTCGTCCCGGTGACCAAGGAACGAGTACTCGTCGTGCTGGGATTCCCCAGCATTGACAAAGCCGCCGACGCGGTACCGGCGATCCTTCCGCACGAACCGATCGCCTTGGAGGGCATCGATTCCCGGCTGATCCACGACCAGCAACTCAAGCACATCAACGCGCGCGCACTGCATGAACTGCCGGAAGGCAACGCCTTTCTGATGGTCCAGTTCGGCGGCGACACCCTTACCGAGGTGGACAACGCGGCCCACGAGATGCTGGCCGATCTCGACGAATCCGACCACGATCCCACCGTGGCATTCCTCGACGACCCGGCGCATGAGGAAGAACTGTGGCAGGTCCGTGAGGCAGGCCTCGGCGCCACCGCGCACGTACCGGACAAGCCGGACACTTTCGAAGGCTGGGAGGATTCGGCCGTCCCACCGGATGGGCTCGGGGACTACCTGCGCCGTCTGTCGGCCTTGTACGACGAATTCGGCTACTCCAGCGATACGGGCCCCAGCCTGTACGGGCATTTCGGGCACGGCTGCGTGCACACTCGAATTCCATTCGACTTGTACACCGCCGAAGGAACAGCGGCCTACCGCGACTTCATGTACCGCGCAGCCGATCTCGTCGCGGAGTTCGGTGGCTCTTTCTCCGGCGAACACGGCGACGGGCAGAGCCGCGGCGAGCTGCTGATCAAGATGTTCGGTCCGGACCTGGTCACGGCGTTCGGTGAGATCAAAGCCGTGTTCGATCCGGAAAACCTGATGAACCCCGGCAAAGTCGTCGCACCGTACAAACTGGACGAGAACCTCCGCCTCGGTGCGCGCTGGGCGCCGGCTGCGCCGCAGAACCTGCATTTCCGGTTCCCCCATGACGGCGGTTCGTTCGCCGAGGCGGCAAACCGGTGCGTCGGTGTCGGCAAGTGCCGCCAGCACACCAACGACAACGGCAGCGTCATGTGCCCGTCGTACCAGGTCACTCGGGAGGAGGAGCATTCCACGCGGGGACGGGCACGGCTGTTGTTCGAGATGCTCGACGGGCACTCCGACGGTCCGATCAAGGACGGCTGGCGCTCGCAGGCCGTCAAGGATGCGTTGGACCTCTGCCTGTCCTGCAAGGGATGCAAGACGGACTGTCCGGCCAATGTGGACATGGCGACGTACAAGGCCGAGTTCCTCGCTCACCACTACGCGAAGCGCCAGTGGCGACGGCCGCGTTCGGATCTGTCGATGGGTTGGCTACCGGCGATCGCGCAACTGGTGGGCAGGCTTCGTCTCGGATCCGTGGTCAACGCCTTCACCCACACACCGTTGCTCTCCCGCGCGGCAGTCGCCGTCGCTGGAGTGGAGAACCGGGAGATACCAAGGTTCGCCGCAGAACCGCTGTACCGATGGTTCTCCCGCCGAGGACCGCGTGGCGCCGGGTCCCGGGGAACGGTCCTGCTCTGGCCGGACACGTTCACAAACTTCTTCCATCCGCACGTCGGCCAGGCCGCCATCGAGGTCCTCGAAGACGCGGGCTGGCGGGTCACCATGCCGACCGAGCCGCTGTGCTGCGGACTGACGTGGATATCCACCGGGCAGCTCGGCACGGCCAAGAAGGTGCTCGCCCGTACCGTGCGTCACCTCGCCGGGCACCTGCGAGCCGGTGGATTGGTCGTCGGCCTCGAGCCCAGTTGTGCGACGGTGTTCCGCTCGGATGCGGTGGAACTGTTTCCTGGAGATCTGGACGTTCGGCGCCTGACCAAGCAGACGCTCACCTTTGCCGAACTGCTCACCGAACACAGCCCCGGCTACCGCCCTCCCCTGATTCCTTCGGCGAAAGCGGTGGCTCAGGTGCACTGTCACCAGCACGCCGTTCTGGGTTGGGACGCCGACCGGGCCCTGCTCAAGGCAGCGGGAGCGGACGTGGAACAACTGGAATCGGGGTGCTGCGGACTGGCAGGCAACTTCGGCTTCGAGCGTGGCCACCTCGACGTCAGCGAAGCGTGCGCCGAACGTGTCCTCCTGCCGCGGCTGCGGGAGACGGGCCAGGACACCGCGGTGCTGGCCGACGGCTTCAGTTGCCGAACTCAGATCCATGAGTTCGACAGTCACGAGGGTGTGCACCTCGCTGAGTTTCTGGCGACTGGCCTGCGCGAATAGGAGTGAGCCCAGCGGGGTAGCCGAGCGTGAAGAGGAGGCGATTCCCGATGCGTTGCCGGCTCGTCGGTGGTGCACTGCAGGTGGCGGTGGCCGCGTGTTCGTCGAACGGAATCACGGATCCCCCACCCAACACCCGCTCGCAGGAGGCGGCAGTCCGGCAGGACGGCACCCTCGGCCCGCCGGACTCAGCGACCAACGCGTTCAGCTACAGCCCAGACGCGCCCGTAGGAGCACGACTGACCGCCGAGATCCTGGTGACCGGCGACGCCACCAACGTGCAGTTCACCGCCGCCGGTCTGCTGCCCAACCGCGGTTACGCCGTCCACGCCCACACCAAGCCCTGCGGTAAGACCGGCGATGACGCGGGACCGCACTTCCAGAACCGCGTCGACCCGCAAGAACCGTCCGTCGATCCGACCTATGCCAACCCGGACAACGAAATCTGGCTCGACCTGCGCACCGACGACCAAGGAACGGGCCAAGCGCGGACCAGTGTGCCGTTCACGCTGAGTGAGCGCGCTCCGGGCTCGTTCGTCGTGCATGAGCAGCCCACAACCTCGACCGGCCCTGGCGAAGCGGGGATAGCCGGTGGACGCGTCGCTTGTCTCACGTTGCGGCAGCGTTGAGCCGGCGACTGTAGGCGATGTAACCCTTGTATTGAGCCACTTTGTCGTACAGCCCGCGAGCCGTGACGTTGTCCTGCGGGGTATGCCAATGCAGTCGCGTGGCGCCGTTGCGCTCGGCGTCCTGTGCCAGCCACTCGATCAGGGCGAGGGCGACACCCTGCCGCCGGGTTTCCTTGTCCACGAACAGATCTTGCAGGTAGCAGCGACAATTGCCGGCCGCCCATACGCTGGTGTGGAAGTAGTAATGGGCGATGCCGACCATCTTGCCGTCCAGCCGCGCGGCGATCCCGCGAATCTGCCTGCGGTCAAGCAAGCGCCGCCACGTCTGGTCGTAGTCCTCGTCGTTGGCCTCGATCTCGAAGTGCGCTTTGAACCCCCGGGCCAGCACTTCCCAGTCGGCCCGGTCGGCCGCGGTCAAGAAGTTGATCTCCACCATGGGGCTCATCCTGCCCGAGGTTGGTTTTGCACACCTCAGGATGGTCACCCTGAGCTCGTGGGCGTCATCCCGGCGGTACTCACGCGCTCGCGGCCGCGGCAAGTCGCGGCCAAGGGCACTGTTGTGCTGCGGTTGTTCCGGACGACCGATCACAAGCAGATCGGCATCCTCTACCTGGTCACGTCATTCGGGTTCTTCATGGTCGGCGGTGCGATGGCGCTGCTCATGCGGACCGAGCTCGCCCGTCCCGGCCTGCAGTTGCTCTCCCCCGAGCAGTACAACCAGCTGTTCACCGTGCACGGCACGATCATGATGCTGCTCTACGCCACGCCGAACGTGTTCGGGTTCGCCAACTTCGTAATGCCGCTGCAGATCGGCTCGCCGGATGTGGCCTTTCCGCGGCTGAACGCCTTGTCTTACTGGCTTTTCCTGTTCGGCGGGCTGATGGTGCTCAGCGGTTTCGCCGTCCCTGGTGGCGCCGCGGACTTCGGCTGGTTCGCCTACGCCCCGCTCAACAACGACATCCACAGCCCCGGTATCGGGGGTGACCTGTGGGCCGCCGGTCTGATCGTGTCCGGGCTTGGCACGATTCTCGGCGCGGTCAACATGGTCACCACGATCCTCTGCCTGCGCGCGCCCGGGATGACGATGTTCCGGATGCCCATTTTCACCTGGAACATCCTGTTCACCAGTGTCCTGGTGCTGATGGCGTTCCCGGTGCTGACCGCCGCGCTGTTCGCGATGCTGGCCGACCGGCATCTCGGCGCGCATGTGTTCGATCCCGGCAACGGCGGCGCGATCCTGTGGCAGCACTTGTTCTGGTTCTTCGGGCATCCGGAGGTCTACATCGTCGCGTTGCCGTATTTCGGGATCGTCTCGGAGATCATTCCCGTGTTCAGCCGCAAGCCGTTGTTCGGTTACAAGGCGATGGTCTTCGCCACGCTGTCGATCACCTTCCTGTCGATGACCGTGTGGGCGCATCACATGTTCGGCACCGGCGCGGTGCTGCTGCCGTTCTTCTCGTTCATGACGTTCCTGATCGCGGTGCCCACCGGGGTGAAGTTCTTCAACTGGATCCTGACCATGTGGCGCGGGCAGCTGACGTTCCAGTCACCGATGCTGTGGTCGGTCGGGTTCCTGGTGACGTTCCTCTTCGGCGGGTTGACCGGCGTCCTGCTGGCCGCGCCGCCGCTGGATTTCCACGTCACCGACACGTACTTCGTGGTCGGGCACTTCCACTATGTACTGTTCGGCACGATCGTGTTCGCCACGTTCGCCGGGATCTACTTCTGGTTTCCCAAGATCACCGGCCGGTATCCGCACGAACCGTTGGCCAGACTGCACTTCTGGACCACGTTTCTCGGCTTTCACATCACGTTCCTGGTCCACCACTGGCTCGGCAACGAGGGCATGCCCCGCCGCGTGGCCGACTACCTGCCCAGCGACGGGTTCAGCACACTCAACACGATCTCCACCATCGGCGCGTACCTGCTCGGTTTCTCGATACTGCCGTTCATCTGGAACATCTTCCGCAGCTACCGCTTCGGCCAGATCGCCGACGCCGACGACCCATGGGGCCACGGCAACTCGCTGGAATGGGCGACCACCAGCCCGCCACCCCGGCACAACTTCCTCGAACTGCCGAGGATTCGCTCCGAACGCCCGGCATTCGACCTGCACTACCGATACTCAGCCATCAGAGAGACGGATTGATCCATGCTCAGCGCGCACGAAAGACAAGAGCTCAGAGCCATCAGCCAACACCTGTACGCCGACGACCCGGACCTCGCACGGACACTGAGCGCCCCAACCAGCCGCGGCCGCCGAATCGTGGCCTTACTGCTCGCCATGCTCGCCGTGACGTTGATCGTCTTCGGTCTCACGCCCGCGGGATTCCCACTGCTGTTCTTCGGGACGATCACGGCGATGGTCGCGGCCTGTCTCTTCTTCGGCACCGCATAGGTTTCAGGCGCGCTGCGGTTCGAACACCCAGTACCGCAACAACAAGAACCGCACCCCGCCTGCCACGCCGCTGGCCACAGTCAACGCGACAAGTTCGCCGACGCCGCCGCTGACCATGTTCACCGCGACGGTTGTGATCACGAACCCGAGCACCGTGAGCGACATGCCTTTCGCGTGCTGCCACACCGTGATCAGGCCGCGGACGCCGAACGTCACCTTGCCGTTGACGACGGTGCCGATGACGGTCGTCAGCACCGTGGCAACCAGGTTGGCCATGGTCGCCGTCACGACCGTCCGGAACAGCAGGTAGAACACGAGAAACAGGCCCGTGTTGGCGACACCGATCACGGCGAATCGCACGAACTGGCGCGGCATCGTGCCCAGCCGGTCACCGGTCGGTGCGAGGGCCGCTTGCGGCGCGATCGTGGTCACGGATCAGAGCCTGCCCGGTGATCCTTTCCGCAGCCTGAGGCAATGCTGTCGGCTCGCTATCTGCTGGCTGTCTCGCCCGTCACATCACCGGAAAGTCACTGACACGTGTTCACCACAGTCAGCCGCGTGACCTGCGCGAGCGGGATGGCGATCAGCTGATTTCCCGTTGTCGCCAGCCGGATCTGACCGTCATCGCCCGAACGTAAAGCTCCGCAGGCATTGTTGTTGGCGGAAGTGACTTGCACATAGGTTGCAGGCGACGCGGTCGGCGCCCACCAGTTGACACCAACCCCACTCAGCAACAACAGCAACGCGACGAACACGAATCGGCGGCCGGTGTTGAGCTTGCCGATGGCCTCTGCGGCGATTGCCACGTGGTAAGTCTCGATCGAACCGTAGCGGCTGCGGAGCTCCTGCAGCGTGCTGAGCCGATAACGCGTACCGGCCTGCGCGGCCAGCACCCGCCACAGCCCGATCACCGCGCATACGAGACCGCCGCCGATGAGCAGGGTGACCGCGAGTCGCCACGAGGTCGGCAATCCTGCCGTCGTGTCGCGGCCTTTGATGATCACGCCTGTGGTGACCAACGCGAGAAACGCCGAAAGGCCGTTGCGCCAGGCTTCCGCGCTCGCGCGAACGTCCAGCAAGGACTGACGAGCGGTCGCGGCGAACGCGTCACGCTGGGCCAGGCTGCCCTCGCTGGGTGCGCTGCTTGGTTTGCGTGGCCGGTAAACCGGCATCAGGCCCCCTGCTCGAATTCGATCCGGAAGCTCACACCGCATCCAGTGGTGTCGTCCGGTGCGCCGGGATGGACGATGCCGCAACCACAGCTGACGTCCACCGTCTCGACCGCGATGGTGTCGGACGCCGCGGAATCCGGGCCACGGCTGCCGATCAGGCCGGTGACCGTCGACAGTGGTTGCCAGTCGTCGACGTCGTGTCCGCACCGAGGGCATTTGCCCCAAACATGAGAAGCTTCCACACCTGGGCTTGGTTGTTGGATCTCGGCACGCAGATGTCCGGCTTCCAGCAATTCGAAGGCACGTTCGGTCCACACGAACGCCGTGGTCTTCTCATACTGCCGCGCGGAGTCCTCGTTCACGTGATCCCTCCTGATGCCCAGTAGTAGCATCAGTATGGCTGACGGGCACTCGCGTGATTTCTCAAGCCGGACTGGGAGAATGTGCATGGCCTGGTTCAACCGCCGCAAGAAGCGGACCTCCGCCGAAGAAATGCGGGAGGTGATCGACGACGTCGTGCGCGACCTCGCCGAGGACGACCGGGTCCAGTCGAAAGGTCCCCGGTTTTGGCTTGACCACGGCTTTGTGAACGGCGACCGGGTCGAGTGCGCGGTGTGCGACAAGCCCCTCGTGGTCAGGCTTGTCAAATACTCCAGGGTCATTCTGGCGACCACGGACACACAGACGGGCAGTCCGTTGATCTGCGGGGATTGTGGCCGGTTGCTGTGCTTGGATTGCGCTCTGCGCCTGCACCCGCACCGGCCCTCCTGTGACCGCTGCCGGCGTGTCGGCGGGGTGACCAGCCTGATGAAGTGACCGTCAGGGGCCGGTGTGCAGGTACGGCGCCCACGCCAGCGGGTCGGTGGGATGCTGCGCCCGCAGGCTCGCGACCGCTTGATGGAGGGCGTAGGCGACATCAGGTGTGCTGCTGAGAGCGTCATAGACAGTGTCGGCGATGTGCGGCGCCAAGGAGTCGTAGATCGACCAGATCGTGGCGATCACGTTGCGGTAGCCCAGGAGCTGCATGGACGCCGCCAGGTGAACGGCTTCGTCAACCGTCCTCAGGTCACCGGTCGCGGTCTCACAGGCGGACAGGAACGCCAACTCCCGCGGTCCGGCCTCGTTCTGAATCAGGTCCGCGATCCGGAGCGGCCCGTCGGTGAGCCAGAACGCGCTTGCCATGGGATCACGGAAATGCTGACTGCCGTGGCAGGACAGATGCACCCACGCGTGCCGGGAAAGCTCGGCCAGGACACGGGCGATGGTCGGCTCGTTGTCGCCTGCCTGCAGACGAGTGGCGATCGGATAGCGGGCATGGATCCGGTCCAACTCGGCGGGCACGGCAGGCAAGGCGCTGGCGCCAGGAGTAGTAGGCATGCCGACGGCCAACAGAGCCGGTTTTTCGGTGGACGCAGACGTCGCCCGAGCCCGCAGCAAAGCGGTAAGCGTTGAGGTGTAAGAGGAAATCACCCGATCGGGCACCGCGTCCGTGCTGACTTCGTCCGCCTTGTGCCGGGGGTAGTGCCCGGCGGCATGCAGCGGCAACAGAGCCAGGCGACCGGTGGGACACCACCACATCCTCGGCCACGCCTCGCCGGGCGCCGGTGAGCCGGTGTACCCCAGCCTGGTCAACACCGGTTCGGCGATCTTGTCCCACAGCCAGGCCAGAATGTCCAGGACCGTGTGCCGGTCGCGTTCACGCTCGAGGAACGGCCGGTTCGAGCCCGTGGCGCGGGTCAGAATGCCCACGAGGGCGTTGGCTTGCGTCACCACCTTCTGGTGGGTCAGGTCGGGCAGGTCGACCACCTGCACACCGGTACCCGAGACCAGCAGCGCGTGACAGCCGTAACGGCTGGTGTTCACGATGGCCACCGGACCGGCGCCGGCGGCGGCGCGTAGCTGGGTGAACGAGGTGGCTTCGAGGAAGTGCTCGAAGCCGTCCACCGCACGGATCCGGCCGACGAGCTCGTCGAACTCCCGAGCGAGGCGCATGCGCTCCTCGGCCACGCGGTTCTGCTCGGCGCGCAGCGTTGCGATCGAGTCCGGCAACGGGGCGTCCAGCAGGGTGCGGATCTGGTTCAGCCGGGTGGCCAGTGCCGGTTCACGCTCGTCAAGCTCGGTGAGATCGGTGCGGAGGTTGAGCAGCTGGCCCCATAGCACCGACCGGCCTGCTTCCAGCAGTTCGACCGCCAGCTCGGCACGACCGGCGCGGATCGCACAGGCTGCGGCGTCCGCGGCCAGCCCACTGCACTTGACGACGCGTTCCTCGCGCGTGGCTCTTGGCAGGCCGTGCCAGACGAACCGCTGGAGCAGCCGCACCGCGGCGGTGAACCCGTCCACAGCGGACTCTGTCTGGCCGGCTTGTATCGCGGCCCGTCCCCACAACCGAGCCGCGCCCATCCGGACCTCCGGCGGTCCCGACTCGACGTGCACCGAATCGATGAACGCGGCGATCGCGTCATCGAGATCGCTCGGCTGCCCCGCGTGCTCGAACCGGGTCCACAGCACGGTGCCGAGAACCGACAGTTGTTCGGCACGGTCAGGACGTCCGGGTGGAGTTTTCGCGACCACATCACGGGCAGCGGTAACCGCGTCGTCCAGAAATGGCGCTTCACGGGTGCGTTCGAACTTCGAGAGCAGGATCATGGCGAGGTTCGACAGCGCATCCGCGAAGCCCGGATCGTCTGGTGGGATTCCGGCTACCGCCTGCCGACCGGTGGCCAACGCATATTCGAGATCATCTGGCTGACCGGTGTCCTGATAACGGATACGCAGTGCGTAACTGAGCCCGTGCGAGTAGACAGAATGCAGCGGGTGATCGACTGGTGTTCCGGCTACTGCGTCACGACGAATGGCAATTGCCTCGTCCAGGTCTTCTGCGTGATTGGCCAGCTGGAACCGTTCCACCAGCACCGAACTGAAATTGTGCGCGATGGCTTGGTGGTCGGGACGATCCGGCGGAGTCGCGGTGAGCGCCTCGCGAAGAACAATGACGGCCTCGTCCAGATCAGCGAAGTGACCTGCGTACAGGAACCGGGTATGAAACGCAGACCCCAGACAGGACAGGTGTGCCGCGTAACTGGTGTGCTCGGGTGACGTCCCGGCCACTGCCTCCCGGCCGACGGCGATGGCCTCATCCAGGTCCGCCTGGTCACCGGAGTGGTCGAACCGGTCGTGCAACGCGATACCGAGGATGTTCAAGTGTCTCGGACGGTCCGCGTGTGTCGACGCGGTGGCGTTCAGCGCTTCGCGAGCAGCGTCAACGGCTTCGGTCAGACCGTCAGGCTGACCGGTCCGCCGGAACCGGGTCAGCAGCGCTGAGGCGAACCCTGCCAGATGTAACGCATAGTCGGAATGGCCGCGCGGTGTGGCGGCAACCGCTTGACGGTGTGCCGCAATCCCGTCATCAAGGTCTTGGACATCGTCCGTCCGCCCGAACCGGGTCAGCAACGTGTCTCCGAACAGCGAGAAGTACCTGGCACGACTCGATTCGGTCGACGTGCCCCCGGTTTCAGCGGCGACGCGGGCCGCGGCGACGGCGTCTTCGATGTCGGTCAACCGGCCGAGGCGCTGGAACCGGGCCAGCAGCGCACGGCCGAGATTGTGGTGCAGCCTCGGGTAGTTCGGATCCTGAGGTGTCACGACGGCAACGACGTCCCGTACCGCCGCGATCGCCTCCTCAAGGTCGGCGAGGTCGCCGAGGGCGATGAACCGTTCCTGCAAAGCCAAAGCGAGGATGGGCGGGCCGATGACCGAGACAGGATGATCGGTGCCTGCGGCGGCCACCGCCGCGCGGCCCGCGACAATCGCCGCGTCCAAATCGTCGCGCTGGCCGGCGTGCTCGAAGCGAACCCGCAGTACCGCCGAGAGGTTGGCCAGGTATTGCGGATACGCGACGTGATCAGCCGCAGCGCCGTCCACCACGCCGCGAGCGGCGGCCACGGCGTCGTCCAGGTCATTCGGCCGACCGGTGAGCTCGAACCGGTCGCGCAGCAGAAGGCCGACGGCGGACAGCAGCCCATGGCGATCAGGGTCCGTCGACGGCGTGGCGGCCAGCGCGTCCCGCAGCGTGGAGATGGCCGCGTCGAGGTCGGTGCGCGAACCCTTGGCCTCGAACCGGATCATCAGCATTCGGCCGACCGCGACCAGCAGATCCGGGGTAGACGCCGTGTCGGCAGCCTCTGAGTAGGCGGCGATCGCCGCGTCCACATCAGCGGGGTCACCGGACTGCTTGAACCTTTCCTCGAGCGCGTTACCGAGGTTGAACAGCCGTCCGGGACGGTGTGGGTGCCCTGGCGGCACGGCGTCCACGCCCTCACGCGCCGCCGTGACAGCCTGGTCAACGACGGTCAACAGCGTGGCCGGGTCGGTAGGATCGCCCGACTCCTGCTCCGCGTTGATGTGCGCGCCCATGGTCACCGCGACTCGCCCGTCCGGCTGAGTGCTTACGGTGATCCCGGATGAGTCCACGCTGTTGCGTGCCTGGCAATGCGGGCAACGGACAAGTGTGTAGTCCTGGTACCGCAACCCGTCATACCAGAGCCGGCCACATCCGCCGCACTGGACACGTGCGACGAAGTTGTCGACGATTCCGCGTGCCGCTGTCATCGCGCCGAAAACGTTCTTCACCGAATGGATCTGTCCGACCTGCTCCGCCGCGCCCGTGTCAAACTGCCACGACCGCAGATTCTCCAGGTACAGGCCATGGATGTCGGTTCCCCAGTTCCCGTCCGGGGTTTCCACCACGATGTAGTACAGGTCCCTGTCGACCTGTTTGGTCAACAGGAACTCCTTCGCCACCTCCGCGTCCGCCGCACGGTAGGTCTCGTAGACACAACCGTTGGGCTGGACTTCCTCGAAGACGAATCTCGGCTGGCCGGCGTCATGCTCCGCGCTGGGTTCCCGCTTCCGCTTGAACAGGCCCATTCGGCGAGCTTACCCGGTGACCGGTTTCGCCAACGGCTGGAACGTTTTGCGCAGTGGTTGCACGTCGTTCGCGCCGCGGATCCAAGCCAGTGGCGCGTAATGGCGTTGGATTCCGTGTGGTGCCGCCAACAGGGGCCTGCCGTCCTTGTCCTGCGGCCAGTCGACGTCAGCGGTCCGTGTCCTCGCCGGAATCAGCCAGTAGTCCCCGGTCCGGTAGGTTCCGCCTGGCTTGAACCACACCTGCACGCCGTCTTCCAGGTCCAGCCATGCGCCTTCGGTGAGCTTGACCGTTCCCCCGGCTGCCTTTGACTCGCGCTGGTCCCAGCGGCGCAGCAACGGATGCCATGCGGCGCGGCGGCCGACTCCCGCTTGAGGTTCCTCCGACAGCCGGACGCGGCGGCCGGCGAGGTCGATCTCCTCAACCCTTGGCAGCGGATCGGATTCGCCTCTCGCGATGTACGCGTCGTCCACGACCTCGACCCGGTCTCCGGCGTGCAGGGCGAGTTTGTCGTCCCGGCCAAGCGAACTCAGGGTCACCCAGGTGTCGTCGAGGGAGACGATCGGGAACGTCACCGATCCGTTGTCCCGTGACCACTTGAATGTAGCGCTGTCCGCAGTGCCGCCCTCGTGGACTTCCACGCGGTACAACTGGTTTTCGGGGCCACGGTAGGCAGCGTCCGGGGAGAGGATGCACGGGTCGTCCTCGATCTTGTCCGGCTGTTCCGTGCGCGCTGCCAGGAAGCTACGGACGGCCGTCCGTTCGGCGACCCACTCGTCGAAGGCTCGCACCGGGTCTTCCGCTCCTTCGAGCTTGAGCGGCAACACCTGCCACATGACCTTCGCACGAGCGGCGGTGTCCGGCGCCAACGCGCCGAGCGCGGGTTCCGCGATGCTCGGGTCCTCGACCGTGGTGACAAGATCTTCCCACGCCACAAGGTAAACAAGGAACGGGAACTCGGCGGGCAGTTCGTCGGCCTCGCGCTCCTGGTCGAGGTAGGCGGACGGTTGATCCCAGTACGTCCACGAGTCCGACACCGGGGACGGTTCGGGCCCGCCGACCGGTTGCCCGACCACAGGCCGCGTCGAGTCGACCAGCAGACCGTCCACATAGTACCGTCCAGTTCGGATGTTCAAGCTGGCCGGATTCTTGCGTGGAGTTCTCGGAACGTAGCTGATCTCGAACCCCGCGCCCGGTCCCCCGTGCGGACCGATCAGGTCCGCGGCCGTCCGGCGGGCCAGCGCGAGCTGGATCGCCGCCTGTTCGTTGGCGTCCGCGTCCAGCTGCACCCGGCCCTGCTGCAGCAGGACTGCGGAGTACTGCCGGTCGGCCCGGAACGTCTGCCTGGTGAAGTCGCCCTTCATGGTTCCCCTCCTGAAATCAAGTGGCGTAGACGAGCCCGGCATCGAATCCGGCCGGTACGAACTCGGCCAGCCTGGCGCGCAGGTTGTCCGCCCGCTGCGGCTGGAACAAGTCGTGCAGGGCCCCGAGTTCCGAGCCGTCCTCGGCGCCCCTGGTGATTTCCGCGGCCGCGGCGAGCTGGATGTAGCCCGGTGTGCCGTAGCGTCTGCTGGTGAACTGCGGCCGGACCCGTTGCGCCTCGACGTCACGCAGCGCGGGCAGGTCCGCGGGGTCGATCTCGCCGCGTTCCGCGGCTTCCCGCAGCTTGGCCCAGGTCTGGTCGGGCTCGCAGTGGTATCGCCGGGGTGTCCGGGATCCTGGTGGCACGTAACAGAACCGCATGCATCCGATGCCTCGGCGAGCGGTGTTGACGCGTCCGTCGAAGATGCTGTTCTCCGCGATCCGGATCGCGTGCGTGTGCACTTCACCGATCACCGTGCTGCGGTAGATGTGCAGGGTCGCCGACGCGTGCCGGCAGTCCGGTGCGGACAGTGCTTCCAGCTCGGTGCCTGTCGCGTCGAGGACGCTGTCGGCGATGTGGATCGGCAACGGATCGGCCCGCACCTCGTCGGTGATCACCAGGATGCTGCCGAGGATGCTGCGGCGGATCTCGATGCACGCGGTCGTGTTCTCCAGGACCAGGCTGGGTTCCTCGGGATGGGCCGGTTGGCACTGCGGTTCCAGCGACCAGCCGGGCACCAGGGTGCTGTGCCGGATCACGACCGCGCCGACCGGACCGGTCACGGTCACCCCGCGACCGGTGATCAGCAGTCCGTCCAGCACGACCCGGGGCGGCGGCCGGTTGTCGTCGTCCTCGCAGGGATTCGCCTTGATCTGCAAGGAGTCCGGGCGGTTGCTGTACCAGTCGAGCAGCCTCAGCACCGGCCGGGCACCCGGGGCGGCCCGCAGTTCGAACCGGTCGCCTGGGTCAAGCACGAACTCCAACTGCTCCTGATAGGCGCCGCTGTGGGTGATCTCGACGACCGCTTCGGGTTGACCGCCGTGCTCGTTGTCGGCTTTCCATCGCTCGTAGGCGTCGGTGATGCGTTCGAACTCCTCATCCGGGCCCACCCGGTAGACCTTCGCCGCGGGCGGCGTCACAACGGACGTCCGGTACTCGCCACCGCCGATGTCGTCGCTGAACGCGTAGTGGTAACTCACCCACACTCCGCGTTGTGGGGCGCCACGGGAACTGAACGCGATCCGGCCGAGCACCGGATCGACCAGCACCTGTCCCCGCTTCGGCCGGTACGCCCACCGGGACAGGTCGGCCACGACGATGTCCGCGAGTGGCACCGGGTCCGGCTGGTCGTCCCGCCAGATGGTGAAACTCTTGCCGGGGCCGTAGAAATCCGCGAGCCGGTCACGCAGGGCACGGCGCCGGATGAACGCGGGCACGTTCTCCTCCACCGCGATGTGCGCCGGTGTCGGTTCGGGCACCGGCTTGGCCACCAGCGGCACGTCGTTGCCGAGAATCGAGAACGTGTACAGGCTTCGGGCCCGGTCGATGCAGTACGCCGGCGCATGCGTGATCGAGTACGGCTTCAGCCGCCAGACGAACAGGCCGACCTCGGGCGGCGCGTACCGCCCTTGCCTGCGTTCCGCGGTGATCCGTGGCGCTTCGACGGTATGTGCCAGCTCGTCGAACGGGGACGGCAGCAGGTCAAGGCGTGCCCCGTCGCGCAGGTCGACGAGCTTGCCGCCCGCGTTCGCGCCCAGCCGTACGGGACGGTTCCCGGAAAGCAGCGGCGCGAACTCCACCGCCCGGGCGGGCCACTCCGCCACGGACATGGCGAGGTCTTCCAGCAGAGGCAGCGTTCCCTTGCGCCGCCGGTTGGCCACTGTGTCCGCGACGTCCCGGCGAGGCGCCAGCCGGGCCGCGAGTTCCCGTGCCGCATCACCCGCCGCCAGCGCCTCGGTGTACCCGGCCAGCAACCGGTAGCCGACCAGGTCCCCGAGGTACGGCACGACCCAGTCCTGGCAGGTCTCGACGAACCAGTTCTCGTACAGCTGGTCCACATCGGACTGGACCAGGTTGACCTGTTCGGCGATCACCGCGAGCAGTGCCCGCAGCGGCCCGCCCATTTCCGCGTCCCGCCTGCGGTGGTACACCGGCAGCAGCTCGTACAGCCGGTCCGCGTCCATCCTGGACCCAGTCATCAGCGGATCTCCTTGAGTATCAACGTGTCCGGGATGTCGGGCGCCAGCGTGACCAGCTGCGCGGGACGGATGCCGCGGAACACCAGCACCGAGCGGCCCCGCGGCAACCGCGTCGCGTCGGTGATGTCGGGATTGAGCCGGAGCAGTTCGGCCACCGTGATGCCGTTCTTGGCGGCGACCTCGATGAGCGTCTCCTCCGATGCTGTGACGGTGTAGCGGACCTCGTCGAACCTGGCGTGCCTGGCCGGCACGACCGGATGCGGTGCGGTCAGCGTGGCGCCGAGCTCGGTCAGCTGCGCTGGAGTGATCGTGTCCGGCACGCCGGCGAACACGTCGACATCGACATGATCGACTCCGGGTACCGCCTGTGCCGCGACCACAGCCTCGGACAGATACGCGGGCTGGCCCAGCTCGCGCCGCGCGCCACCGAGCCGGTCGACCAGAGCCGCCCGTACCTTGGGCTCGACGAGCCGCCAAGCGTATTGCGGGGCAACCCGAATCTTGGCCGAGATGACCAACGCGACGAGCTCGCGCACCGCGACCTGCACCGACAGTTGCGGCGAACCGAAAGCGGCGAGCGAGGAGTGCAGCGTGCGCACGATGCCCGAGTCGGGCGCGAGCGGGACATCGTCCACTCCGGTCACCGTCACGTGCACGAGCTCCCGCGTCCCGTCGGAGAGCCGTCGGGCGCTCGCCCGCCCGATTCCCGCTCTGGCCCTGGCGAAATCCTCGTAGTCGGGCACAGACACGAGCCTGTCGAGAGCGGTGACCGACAGCGGGATCGCGCGCCGGATCTGGCCGGGGCCGTCCGGATCCGCGCCGCCGGTCGCGGGCAGCGGATTGTTGACGCCGGAGACCCACAGCGGCCGGGTAGTCAGCTGGGTGACCTTGCCCGCGGCCACGTTTCCGGACCGGCCGATGCCGATCCGGTACGCCGCGCGGACATTCTGCTGTCCGGTCGGCAGCCGCGCGCCGTGGATCCCGTCGCCGAACGTCACGGTTGTCCGGCCGTCTTCGGCCGCTCCGGTCACGTAGACCTGCTCGTCCGGCCGACGCCCGGCGAGGCTGTCCACTTCCTGCCAGCGCACCCCGTCGACTCGGACTTCGAGCGTACTGACCGCGCCGCGTGGAGTGTCGGCGGCGAGCCAGGTCAACGGTTTGGAGAACAAGGTGAAGGTCTGGTTGGCCTTGCTCGCGTCGCCGCTGCCGATCGGTTCATCCTTGGACGCGCCATGGGTCGCGGCCATGATGTTCGCGTAGATGTGCACGGTCTCGCGGCGATACGTGTACGCCAACGGTGTGGCCAACGTGATGGTCGTGTGTACGTGATCGCCGGGCACGGACTCTTTGACGGACTGGGTGACCGTCGCGATCATGGTCAGCTCGGTGCCGGTCACCCCTGGCGTGTCCGGGAGGTCGGTTCGTTCGCCGGTCACCACGATCCAGCGGCCGGGTTCGAGGCCTTCGTACAGGGCGGCCAGTTCGATCACGTTGCCTGCCACGTCGCTCGTGATCGGCTCGGTCGCGAGCGCCAGCCCTTGCCCACGTACGTACACCGTGGCGTCTCTGATGTGGGACAACAAGGTGTCCTGGGTGTCAAGCCAGTCGGTCTCCAGCGTCAACTCCGTGACCTTGCCGGTGATCCCGAAGTCCGCTTTGGACACTACGCGAACCCCGCGGATCCTGGTGACGACCTCGGCCAGCTCCGGATCGCCCGGCACGCCACCTTCCTGCCCCTTGCGCGGCCGCTGGATCACCACCCATGTGCCCGGTGCGATCCCTTCGTACTGCGCGTCGAGGGCGAGCACATTGCGGGCGCTGAGCGCCAAGGACTCCTCGAACGAGATGTCCACAGTGGCCGGTCTGCCCTCGTTCTCCGGTGTGTGCCGGATGCTCAGCTGCAGTCCGCCGTGCGTCACGCGAACGCTGTTGCCCGGTGCCAACCGGAACTCCTGAACCGGGTCGCCGACTCGCACCAGCACGACATTGTTGGTGATCGGCGACACGAACACGTCCCGGTTGGGCAGGTTCGGCCGGAACCGGATGGTGACGCCTGGCTGCGGTGGCGGCGGTTGCTCCGCGGGAACTTCGATCGTGACCGTGCCGGGCCCGAAGTCGAACTCGGGCACGCTGGACGTCAGCGATTGCTCGTCGCGCGCCGTCTGTCCCGCGTCGCTCCACGTGAACACGGCCTTGTCCGGCTTGTTTTCCTCGTACAGCACGGACATCGCCAGGACCTGATTGCCCAGCAGCGGCCAGTCCTCCTGGCCGATCGGCCGGCCAGCCTCGTCGTAGACGGGCTTGAGCGGGGCGGTCGCACCGAACGGGGTGGCCGTGACCCGCATCGCCTGCAGCTCCTGCAACTGCTGCGGAGCCGTCAGATCGACGTTTCGCCAAGCGGGATAAAGGGTTTCCCGCAACCGGGAGTCAAGCAAAGCGAGCAGTCGCGCGCTGAGATCCGAGCCGGGACCGTAGATCTGGGGCGGATCGCGATCCAGATCCCGCGGACTGTCCGGCGGTCGCGACGCGGGTACGCGCAATCCGCCCAGCAGCGCGCCGAGTCCGGTGAACGCCGTCGGCGCATCCGACTCTGCCAGCCGCAACGCCGAGTACAGCGACTCTTGCTTCGGCTCGTCCTGCGGCGGTTCGAGCAACGCGACCTTCTCGGCCAGGTCCACGAGCTTGGTACGCAGTTCGAGCAGCCATCGGTGCACGTTGTCGTACTGCTGCGCGACTTCGATCGTCTCGTCGAGCCGCTGGATCGCGTCCTCGAGCCGGGCACCGAACCGCGTCGGTGCGGTGATCTCCGGCAGGTCCTCGACGAGCTTGTCCAGGACGGGTTCGACGTACCGGCGTACGATCCGGCTGCGGTCGAACATGGGGTCGGCGTGCGCGTTCTCGACCAGTGTGCGGAACTCCTCGGTGAGGTCGCTGAACCCAGCAAGCGCTGGTTCGGGCAGGCCGGCCACCGTAATGCCTGCCTGCTGGTCGATCTGGACCTTCGGCACCACCAGCAAACGCTGGCGACCCCGTTCGGTGCCGAACACGAACAGCAGCCGGTCGCCGGGTTTGATGTTGTTCGCGGTGCCGTCCAGCTGCACTTCGCGGCGATCCTTCAAGCCCGGCAACGAGAGCTGGTAAGGCCGCCGCTGCCGTACTCGCAGGTCGTTCCACGCCCAGCGGGCGACCAAGTCCTCGCCGATCTCGAAGGGCACGGGTTCCTCGCCCTGCCCCGGCACGCTCTGGCTGCGCGATCCGCGTGGGATCGTCACTTCGGTCTGCTCGCCGCGTGTCGGGTCTTGGTCCACTGTGTACGCGAGGTACGTACCGGCCGACACACCCGGCCGTGGGACGTGCCCGACCAATCGGCCGAGCAACCGAAGCGAGCGCTCGTTTGTCGCCGTGCGCAGGTATCCCTCGGCCGCGAACCGCTCGGTGTAGAAGGCGAGCAGATCGGCGAGGTAGGCCGAGGAATCCAGCAAGGCCACGGAGAAATCGTCGCCCGCGCGGACGGTCAGACCGGCCAGTGCCCGATGGGCCGGGCTGGACAACCGGGCCAGCATGCTGGACAGGAAGTCGCCGTGCGTCCCCACGCGCATCGCGATTCGTGACAGCCCGGGCGGATTGCCCGCCTGGCGTGGCGTGGCGACGCCGATTCCCTCGCAGCACCCGCATTGGCAGCTCATCTGCCACCTCCGAGTCGGATCGACAACCTGCCGTTCTCCGGCCGGTCGGAGTCGTTGTCCAGCTGGATGATCTCCAGCGGCCCCACGGTGAGCAGGCCGTCCGCGAGTTCATTGCCCGCGGGCCGGAACAGCCGTTTGAGCCTCGTCACGTGCGCGGTGGTCACGCCGGGAACCGCGCTCGCCGCGGCAATGATCGCGCTGACGCGCAACGGATCGCCGAACGTCAGCGCGTCCGGGTGGAAGAATCCATTGAGGACCTTGGTGACCGCCCTGGCGACGTGCCCGCGTTGGTATCCGGGATCGACGCAGATGGTCACTTCGAGGTCGACCGGGACCAGCACCGCGGGCTGGACGGTCACTTGGTGCCCGATCCTGCGGTACTGCTCCAAAGCCCCGGCGACCGCGGCGATGAGTCCCGCGTCCGCTGTGGGTTGCCCGGCCGCATCGATCGCGACGTGCACCTGTTCACCCGTGCCCGTCCAACGCAGTTGGGCCGCCGCACGTGAAACGCCGTACACGCGTCCGGCCAGTTCGGCGTAGTCCGCCGCGGTCACGGCGCGGAGTCTCGTGCGCTGCAACGAGAGCGGGGCGAGTTGACGGACCTGGTCCATCGGTTCCTCTGCCGTCCCACCGGTCGCGGGCATCGGGTTGCGGACCGCTGTGATCCCTTCGCCGTCGCCGACTCCGCAGCACAGCACAAGATGGCTGATGGCTTCCGCGCCGACATTCCCGGCGAGCCCGTTGCCGACTCGGTAGCGCACGCGTAACTGTGAGCTCGGCGGTGGAGCGATGCCGTGCCTGCCGTCGCCGAACCGGAGTGCCAGCCTGCCGTCATCGTCCACTTCGCCGACGAAGTGCCGGTCATTGCGGCCACTGCCCAGCAAATCCCTGCGCGGCGACCACGTTCCGACGTCGGTCACGTCGATCTGCACGGCGGGTAGGGCCGCGCGTGGATCCTGGACGACCGCATGTCTGGCCGGCCCGAAGAGCCGCCTGTCGTCCGCCGCCAGCCCATCGGCGTACTGCTCGCCCCAGCTCTGCCCGATCTCCCACACCGCGTCATCACCGAGCACGGCCCCCGCACGTGCCCGTGCGAGCAGCGTGTCGATCCGGCGCAGTTTCGCGCCGAGCAGCCGGTCGAACCTGGCGGTCAGCTCCAGCAAGCCGCGCTCCTGGTGCTCTATCAGGTCGATCTCGTCGAGTACGCGTTCGGTGAACAACACCCGCAACGCGAGGATCTCGGGTCGAACCAGCCGGTGTCCGTCACGTACCCGCCGCCACAACCGGTCCAGCCACGCGCGCACTCGTACCGGAATCTGAGCGAGAATTTCGGCCTGTGCGTTCGCGATACGTCTAGGCTCGGGGAAGGCGACACTTTGCGTGACCGGTTGCTCGCTGAGTACCGGCCGGAATCGCGGCGGTATTGCCGGATAGGTGATCTGCGCGAGCAATGTCTCCAACGCGGCGGCCTGCTCGGCCGCGGGTGCGTCGGGCACCAGCCCGGCCCGATCGATCGTGGCCTGGTCCAGCAGTGCCACGAGCCCGATGATGTCGTCCTCGGTCAGCGGCTCTCCGTCGCGGGCCCGCGTCAGCAGGTCGTGGGCCTTGGCGACGACGGGTGCTTCGTCGGGGCGGTCCGGACAGCCGAAGGCAGGCGGATCGCAGGACGGCAGCCTTGTTTCCGCGGGCGGGACCGTGATCAGCTCGGGTTCGCCGCCGCAGTAGGTGTTGTCCCTGCCGTGATCGACGAGTACGACGTTTCCAGTGGCCACACTGACATCGGTGAGCAGTTCGCACTCCGGCCCGCCACGGGTGGAGACACAGACCGGGAAGTCCAGCGCGTCCTGCTTGGCCCAGGTGACTTCGACGATCGGCTGGTCGTAGAGCTCGTCGACACCGGGCGTCACCGAGGTGAGCCGGACCGCTTGGCGGTGGGTGGGATCCGCGTCGGCGGGCGATCCCGTGCGCGGGCCGATCACTTCCTCGATGACCAGCACGTCACCGGGGGTAAGTCGCAAGGTGCGCTGCCGTGTCCTGCCTTCTGCTGTTTCTGTTTCGGCTTCTTCGTGGTCGTCTTCCCAGCAGTCGCGCAGGGTGGCGGAGGTGGCGCCTTTGGGCAGGCAGCACTCTTGTTCGCCCCACGTCCAGAACTCGATCCTGTTGTGCGCGGGGTGCAGATCGATCGGGCTGGGTACCAACGGCTCGAAGACCCGGACGGTGACTGTGGGCGGCAACGCGACCAGTTGCTCGTCGGAAATCACCACGCCGAGCTCAGGCCGGTCGCGGGGATCAAGCGCGCCCGCGTCGATCGCCGCGAACCTGTAGTCGCCTGTGTTGAGGGTCAACGGCTTGTCCGTGCGCATCGCCACCCACGCTCGGGCGTTGCAGCCGTCGTGCATGGCGTAGTCGACCAGTCGGACGTGTCTGCGGACCGAGACTCGGTGCCTCGCGGTGTCAAGGTACGCCTCGGTGGCCACTGCGTCCTGGTGGTAACTGAGCTGGTCGCCGACGTAGGCCAGGGCTTCGACAAGCGTCACGCCGAGATCGGGCGTGTGCCGCTCGACCCAGTCCGGCAGGGTCAGAGTCATCCGCTCCAGCAACGACCGGCGCAGGCTGGCGTAGTCACGTGCGGTGTAGTCGATGACGGGCGACGGACGGTTCGGCGAGGCGTCGGATTTCGTTTCCGCACAGTCGAAGTCGGTCGGGCAGGCTTGCCGGAAGGAGAAGTCCGCCGACGCGTATCTCGGGTCGAAACCGCGGTATGGCGTTGTACCGGGACGCCCGTATGCGTCTTCTTCGACGATCCGCATGGTGTAGGTCGAGTTGTCACCGGGTCTGTCCACAGTGACCAGCATCTCGTCGTCGAGTTCCGGGTCTTCGGCCCTGCGGATCTCGACGTCGACCGCCCGGATGCCGACTATGCGCCTGCCGCCGTCGATCCGGATGTTCTCCGGGCCGACTCGCCGCGGGGCCCGTCCCAGGAACGTGACAGTGAGGACAGTGCCGTCGTCATTGGCCTCGACGCCGTCCAGCCCGTTGTAGTCCGCCTCGCGGACGTCTGCTTTGCGTTTGTCCGTACGGCATTTCACGGCAGCTCCACCTCGAACACGTCAGTGCGGCTGGTGCCCGTGGCCAGCACGACGTAGGCCAGGTGCACGCGTAGGACGTTGTCCTCGCTGAGGATTTCCAGCGCGTCGATCCCGATGACGTCCCCGAGCCAGCGCTGCAGCGCGGCCTGCACGGACAACTGCAGCGTGGCGGCAAGCTCGGGGCTGTTCGGCTCGAACACCAGATCCATCAGCCCGCAGCCGAAATCCGGCCGCATCACCCGTTCCCCCGGGCTGGTGAACAACAACTGCAGGATCATGTCCCGGACATGATCGTCGTAGTCGGCGGTCGCGGTCCGGCCGTGACTGTCCACTTGATACGGAAACGCGATGTCCATGCGGCTCATTGGCCGGTCCCCCTTTGCTGGACGACGGTAACCATCGGTGCACCCTGTGGCACGCGGTCGGCGCTGTAGCAGACTCCGGTGGAGTCCTGCAGCAGCACCGGCGTCCCACCTGCCCGCAGCCGTGTGCTGCCGCGTGTCCACTCGACGGTCACGCAGGGCTGAGGTTTGTTGGCGACGGTGAACGGGCAGCCGGTCACGGTGTAGAAGTCGGCGATCGTGGCGACCGTCTGGCCGTCCACCACAGCCCGGGTCTGCGCGGGCTGGTCGGTGGCCTGCCCACCGTGTGGGCACAGCACAGTCGCGTTGACGTGCAACAAGTTCCCCGGCATCCCGTCCCCCTTTTATGTGATGCTGAAGGCACCTTCGTTGATGGTCACGGTCTGGCCGGTCAGCGAGATCACCGCGCCTTGGCCATTGCTGATCTCGATGCCCATGTCGTTGATCACGATCGACGCACCGGACGACGCGCGTAGCGTGATACCAGGCCCGCCGGGCAGATCGGACATCACGAGTTTGTGCTGACCTCGCGTCACCACAACGAAGTTCGGCCGCGCCGGATCACCGAGCAAGCCCTCGGCCGGTACTTCGGCGGCGGAGCCGTACCAGCAGCCGACCCAGATCGGGAAGCTGACATCGCCCTGCTCGAACTCCACCCACACCCCGGCACCGATGGGCGGAACCGTGTAGACGCCCATGTTCGGCCCAGTCACCGGGAAACACGGCATAGCCCATGAGGACGTCGCGTCACCGAGCACGTCGGGTACGCGGACCTGGATGCGTCCCTGCCGCATCGGATCCACGTTGTTGACGACGGTGCCGCGGTACTTGCCGAGGTAACGATTCGGTTCGGGCATGGGCCTCCTCCGGTTACGGGACGACGGTCGGGTGCAGGGCGATGAGGCCTTCCCTGGCAAGGGTGAAGTTCTGGGTGTACGAGCCGCGCTGCAGATTGTGGGTGACGCTTTTGACGTAGTACAGGCCGTCGTAGGTGATGCCCGATCCGCGGACGCCGACAAGTTCGCGCGGACGCAGGATGTGCCCGTATCGCACGACATCCAGCTGCCCGGAACCGCTGACCGCATCGGACGATTCGACGACCTTGGCCAAAGTCTCGGCAAAAGCCTGAGCAGCGTCCTTCTTGGCGGTGTCGTCGATGACCTTCTTCTTGAGAGCGGGCGCGGGCCTTCTCGCAAGCGGCGGCCGCAGCACACTGACTTCAGGAACCGGCAGCAGGACGTCGGTGCGTGTGGTCGGAATCTGCACGCGTGCCACGGGTTGTTCGCGTGCGGCGCCGTCGAACCCGAAGGTCAGTTGGTCCACAGTGGAGAGATGGTCCATGTTGACGTTGATGGCGTGTTGCGGTTCACCGAGCCGGACCTCAGGTCCCCAGTAGCCCCGGCTGACACCGGGAACCGGCCCGGGTTCGAGGTAGAAGACGTAACCGTTGGCCTTGGCGAGCTCGTTGAGGTAGGCGAGGTCGGTGCCCTTCTGGAAGTCGATCCGCTGCGTGGGCATCGGAGTCTGCGGAATGAGCTCGGGGATGACGAGCGGCGTGATGCCGTAGTGCGCGTACCGGCTGATGATGGCCGCAACCCGGGCAGCCGGTCCCATCGCGGGAAAGGGAACGCCCTCCCGTTCTTCCAAATCCATCAGAACGGTCAGGTCTTCACCAGTGACGGTCAAAGTGGACTGTCCCGGGACGCCGGAGACACCAACCTCTTGGCGCGTGATGATGCCGTCCATCAAGACGGTCCTTGTCCCTTTGAAATTGACCGTGAGGACGATTCGCACTTGCGGATCGAATTGCCCTTGTGGAAGGAGAGACCGGTTGATCAGGCCATTACGGCTGAGGTCGAACGACAGCTGAAACCCACTGCGCTGCCCGGCGGTGACGGTGACCTGCGCGGAAAGAAGGGCGTCGGTCACCTCCTGCGGGGCGGGCGCGACGATCTGCGGGCCCATCAGCAGCGTCATCCGAATCATTGCGTGATCCTCAACCGGCGGCCCGGCGTGCTCGTCAAATCCCTCGGGTCAAGAACAGGGTTGGCGTCGGCGATCCGCCACCACTGCTCCGGATCACCGATGTACCGGTTGGCAAGCACATCGGCGCGATCCCCCTCCCGCACCTCATGTACCGCGAGTGTTTCTTCTGGTGGCCTTGGCAAAAGACGCGGCGGCAAACAGGGAATGCCGTCGTGCACAACGGGTTCGATCCCGAAGTACCGGCTCGTCCGCGGATACGTCATCCCAACCCTCCCGTGATCCCCAATGCGCTGAGCCGTCCAGCCGGAGCAACCCCAGCCAGCCGCTCCTTCTGAGCGAGGTGAGCAAGGTAAAGCTCGGCCCCCCGATGCCCAGTGGGAAGATCACTGGACGACAAAACCCTCAGGCCAACGCTCAACGTGGCCCGGATGGGGTTGAGGTCGACGTCGAACGCATCCTCCACAATGGACAACTCGGTGAGCCGCACAGGCATGACCCGGTTACGGCCCCATGTGAACAACGTCAGCGGGCTTTCGATCGGCGTGATCTCCAAGGTCCCGGAGTCCGCGAGCGCCTGATTCGCCCTGATCCGCGCGCTCGGCGGCTGCACGAGCATCTCGAGTGCGGCCAGTTGCGGGTGGATGCCGTTCGGAGCAGGCACTTCCGGCTGGTCGGTTGAGTCGATCTCGGCGGTGAACTTCCAGGTCTCGACCGCGGGGCCTTTGAGCCTGAGGGCTTCCGTCCGATCCCCTTGCTCCGCTCCGGCCGCTTGCGGCGCCAGCCCCCGCTCCAGCGAGTCCGGGTTGAACTGCAGGACGATCACCCTTTGCGGCGTCCCCCGCTCAGGATCCACAATCACAATCCCCGACCGAATCGGCTTCGGTATGTCCAGAAACCTAGTCATCGCCAGCTTCACCCCCATTCGGCCGCTTGCCGCGCACCGCTGTCGCCAGTCCTGTCCTACTCGAACGCGGGACGCTCGTACACACCATTTCTTTCGGTCAACTCCTCCAGCCAGGCGCAAAAGTCGGAAGCGTGCCATATGAATGGCTGGTCAGTGTTTCTTGGCGTCGATTCATATCGGTACACTCCCGGCTTCCGCGTTCCGGAGACGTCGAAGGCGAAGTCGTACTCGTACGTGTCGAGCTGACTGTCCCTGTACCGGTGATAAACACAATTGGCAAAGACCAGAAACCCGTCTTCGACAACCGGGCCGTCCATCTCCAGCATGTCCATGGTCACATCGTTGAAGCCCAGGATGGTGACCAAATCAGCGCCACCGTCGGCGCGCTCGCGTTCGATGGCCGCTCCACCGAACAGACGCAGGAAGTCGACATAGCAGGAGTCACCCAGAAGCGCCGGATAATTTTCGATGAACTCGTCGACTCGAGCCCCGACTGCCGGATCAGGCAGCTCCGGATGCAGGGCACCGCGTCCTACTTCCGCGTCCGGAACACCAGCAAGCCGGGCACCGAGCTCTGCCATCTTCATGTTCTCTCCACTCACCGGTGAGTAAAGACGTAAAGCATAGCCGTGGACACGTCAGGTGGCTGCACTCCCTGAGCAGTGGTGGTGAATCTGTACCCCGGATAGTCGGTCTGCGTGAAAGCAACTCTGGATACCAACTTCAGTCCAGCCCCTTCGGCACGCTCAACAATTCTGTACAACTTCTCGTATCGTTTCGGAATGAGAGCAACAGTTATCCGCCCGTTCGTGGCCAGCCTCGCCTTCGCGCTCCTGAAAAAGGCACCGAGGACGTTCTCGCCGAACGCCGCGACGGCTCTCCGCGAACCGGGATGCGGGAAGAGCCAGATGATGTTGTCGAACTTGGGGCGATCCCGGTGAGTTTCGTGCAGCCGCTGAGCTTCCACACCGAACTCGACCGTGACGCCCTGTGCCCGGAGCCGCTGCGTCCTGGCCGCCACTTGCGGATCGCTCCGCGCACTCTGCTCTTCGGTCTTGGCCTCGGTGGCAGTGATGTTGCCGGGAACATTGAGTCCGAGCGCGACGACAGCCTCGGAGAAAGTAAAGTTCCCCTCACCGACCAACAGCACCCGGCCCGTGATCGATATCAGGTTTCCGCTGTTGTCCGGATTCATGGTGGCATGGATCAGCCACCCCTTGCCGCTACGGCTCGCGGATATCGTGCGGAACCGGAAAGTTCGACGGACACCGACCAGGAAGGCGAAAAGCTCCTGTGTGGAGGCTCCCCTTTGCCCGGTCGCCCTGGCAAATCCACGGATGGCGGCGATCCCTCGCGCCCAACGGTCGTCCGTGTCGTCGCGCGGGTTCTTCTTCGGATCAGCCGGCTTCTTCTCCTGATCCGCCGGCGGCGCGTCCTTCTCGACCACGCGGTCGAGGAACAACATCCAGTAACCGGCGAAAATCCGTTCACCTGGCGCACCGGCCGACCGCTTGACCACGCGTTCCCGGTATCCACGGGTCACATCGCTTGACGAGCGGTTCAGTCTGGCTGTGATGGTGAACCTGATGGCTGCCGACTGGGTGAGACCGCTCAGCCGGTACCAGGTGCGCATACCCAGCAGCACAGCTCGCATCGCCTGTTCGGCGATTCCACGGCGCAGCAGACTGTTGAGCCGCGGCCGGATACGGGCAACCACAAGGGCAAGACTCTGCTCACGAGTTTTGTCTTGCCGCCGCTTGCGATCGGCATTGGCGCGGCGTCGATCGTCCTGGCGTTGGCGCTGACGTTCCCTGGCACGGTCGCGATGACGCCGGAACTTGTCGCGGAGTTTGTTGGCGCTGTTGCGCAGGGAGCGGCCGAGTCTGCTGTTGGCGATCTTGCGGCCGACTTTGCGCAGGACGTTGCCGACCGCACGGATGGCGCGTCGGGTTCGTCGGGGCGAAGGTGCATCGCGGTCACGGGTACGCGGGTCGGCATCGCGGTCACGTGGCCGGCGTGGTGCGTCGGGGTCGCGGTCGCGGCGGCGGGTGGGGCGTTCTGGGCGGGTGCGGCGGCCGGGGCCGGCACCCGGGCGAGGGCGGCGAGCAGGTGACGGGGCACCGGGGCGACCGGCGCCGGGACGACGTGCGGCGCCGGGATCGGGGCGACGGGCTGACGGGCCGAGGGCGGATTTCAGGTCGCGGCGGGCGGAGTTGACGGCGTTGCCTGCTGCTTTGCGGGGGCCGCGGGCGGTTCGGGCGAGGCCTGCTTGGATCTTCTTGGCCATTCCGCTCAGGCTGCGCCCGACGCCTTTGGCGGCCATCGCGAGTTTGGCCATCAGGAAGTTGGTGATGAACTCCAGCAACGCCACGACACCTGCGGCCACCGCTGTGGCGAAGAGGCATGCGGCGGGTCCGGCTCGGACGGCCTTCAAGAAGGCGATGAACGCGCCGATCGCCGCCAGGATCCTGCTGATCGTGCCCCACGCGGCCATGAGCCCTTGGACGATGGCGAGGACCGCGCCCGCCGCTGGGATGATCAACGAGACCAGGCGCTCGATGACCACCATGATGATGATCATCGGCAGGGAGGCGATCAACGCGTCCCAGGCCATCCGGCCGATCTTGGCCATCGAGATGCAGCCCTTGACCAGGGTGTTGATCACGGCTTTGCCCAGGCCGAGGATTGACTCCACTTTTTCGTTGAACCATTGGCGGACCGCCGTTTTTATCGCGCCCCACAGGTGGTTCTGGATGCCTTCCTTCGCTGAGCTGCCCAGGCGGCCCAGCCAGGGGCCGACGCCCATTGCCGCGATGTCCGCGATGATCGCGGCGAACTGGCCTAGCATTTGGATCGCCGCTCGGGCGAACTCGATGGCGCCTTCGACCGCCGCGCGCACTATTTGGACTGCTGCCTTCAATCCGGCTTCGAGCAGACGCAGCAGGCCGGTCAACGCTTGGGCCAGCAGGTTCATCAGGGCCTGGACGCCAGCCTTGAGCGCGTCGGCCAAAGCGTTCACGGCCGCGATCGCCGCGTCGCGCAGTTGCTCGATCTTCGCGCGGATCTTGGCCGCCAGCTCCGGGAAGAAGATCGCCAGGATGTCGCACAGCTTCAACAAGGCGTCGGCCAGTGCGTTGATCAGGCCGATGATCGCGTTACGCGCCAAGTCGATCAGGCCGGTGATGAAACTGGCGAAACCCTGCACGATCGTGTTCACGAGCTTGATCGCCGCGTCGAAGATCGCGGTGATCGCGTTCAGCAGCCCTTCGAAGAAGCTCTTCACCTTCGACGCGATCCACCCGAAGATCCCGCCGCTGGACTCCTCCTTTTTGCGCTCCTTTTCCTTGCGCGCTTTCTCTTCGGCTGCTTCACGCTCGCGCGCGATCTCGTCGTTGTCCTGCTTCTGCCGCTCCTCGCCTTCGCGGTCGGCGTCCGTCTTCTCCTGATGAATCCCGGTTCTGGCCTGTTCGTGCTCCTTGCCCGCCTCCGTACCCGTCTCCTGGATCTTCTTGTCCTGCTCGGCCCGCCACTCTTCACGCTGCGCCGCCGCGTCCTCGGCGACCTTTCCCCGTTCCGCGGCCTGGGCTTCCGCGTTCTCCTGCACAGCCTGAGCCACATCGGCCTCGTGCTGAGCGTTCGCCTGCGCCGCACCCTGCTGCTGGTTCTGCCGCTCCTGCCCCATCTGCGCTTGGCCCTGCGCGACACCGGCCTGGATCTGCGGGCCACGTTCCTGTTGCGCGACAACGGCAACGCCTTGATCCGCGGCAGCCGCGCCTGGGCCGCCGACGGGTGCCCCGCCGCCGCCCTGACCGCCTGGCACCTCAGCGGTCAGGGTCTCGGCCGGTGCGTTCGGGTAGATCTGGTCCTCGCCAAGCGGTTTGGCCGCTTCCTCCTTGCCGCCCTGGTTGATCTCCTGCGACTTCTGGCTCAGCTCGGCGGACTGTTCGTCGGTTCTGACCGGGTCGGTCTCCCCCTTCAGTTCGACCTTCTGGACCGGGCCGACTGTGGCGTGCAGGGCCGGATCGGTGGTGGGGACGTTCTCCACCGCCTGTTCGACGTTGCGCGCCTCCTGCTCGGTGACCTTGCCGTCCGTGCCCCCGGTGACCTGCGGACGTGACGCCTGACCAGCCGGATCCGTGCCCTGAACCTGCTTGGCCTGCTGCTGCTTCTGCTGTTCGGCACGCTCGGCCGCGATCTTGTCCAGCGTCACCTTTTCGGTGTGGCCGAGTGGCGCAGCCTCAGGCGGGCCGGACATTGTCTGCGGGGCACCGGACGGCCGCTGCGTCGTCGGGGGCGCCGCCTGCAGCTGGGCCTGTTGGTCGCCGACGTCCTTGCCCACCGCACTGTCTACTTGGGACAGGGATGACGCCATCCGGTCCGGCGGCAGGGTCGAGACCGTGGCCAGCGCGGCCTCTGGTTGCTGAGCGGAAACGTCAGGCGCGGGCGGCTGCTGCTCAGCGGCAGGAGGCGCGGCTCCGCCACCGCCGCCTGCCGCGCAGCCACCTTGGCCGCCCTCTGGCTTCGCACCATCAGTCGTGGGCTCAGGTGAACCGGCGCACGCGCCGCCACCCGCCTCCAGCGAGGCGTCCGGACCAACACCCATTGGCTCCGCGGAGCCTGGGCCGCCAGCGGGCTCCGCAAGACCGGGACCGGCGCCCAGCCCGCCTGCACCCGCAGCAGGCCCACCAAGATCGGCACCCGGCCCGCCAGCACCCGCACCTGGCCCACCAAGGTCAGCACCTGGCGCACCAGCCCCCGCGCCCGGCCCACCAAGATCGGTGCCCGGTCCACCAGGCCCCATGCCAGGTCCGCCGAGATCGGCACCTGGCCCTCCAAGCCCCATGCCAGGTCCACCAAGATCGGCACCCGGCCCAGCAGGACCCGCGCCCGGCCCATCAAGATCCGCACCTGGCCCGGCGAGACCGGCGTCTGGCCCGGCAGGCCCGGCCGTGGGTTCCGCCGCGAGTGGTTGCGGTTCAGCACGTTCAGATTCAGGACCTGCCGCAGCAGGCTCAGCTGATTCAGCCGCGGCAGGTTCGGGCTCGGCGGGTTCAGGCTCAACGGTCGCAGGCGCGGGAGACGGCTCGGGCTCGGCGGCCTCGGGCTCGGCAGGCGCGGGTGGTTCCTCGTCCTCTTCCTGTTCGGCCTTGGTCGGTGGCGGTGCGGGGAAGCTTGGCGGGGCGGGAGGTGTCGGCGCGGCACCGCTGGCCGGCAGGGTGACCTGGTCAGCGGTCGGCACATTCGACACGTCAAGATCGCTGCTGGGCAAGAAGTCCTCGGGCTTGAGCTCTGGACGCGGCTGCTGCTCCTCCTGCGGCCGCGGTTCCGGCTCAGGCGTGGCGATCTCGGCCTCGGCGTCGGGCTCCAGACCGATCGGCCGTTCCGCCTCCTCGACCTTGTCCTTGTCCTCTTCGCGATCCAACAGACCGTGCCGCACAAGCGGGCTGTCCGGGGCCATCGCAGCGGCCTCAACCCGTTCCGGGCGTTCAGCCCCTGGCTGCGCATCAGCGGTGGTAGCCCCACCAACGGGAGTAGCACCAGCAGCAGGCCCCTGGCCCATCATCGGCTGCATGGCGCCCATCGCGCCTGGCGCCTGGGCGGCAGGCTGGGCTGCCGCGGTCGCCTCAGCGTCCTTGGCCTCCTCCTCGGCTGGCTTGTCCTCCTTGTCCTTGTCCTTGCCTTCCTTCTCCTTCTCCTTCTCCTTCTTCTCTTCGTCCTCCTTGTTCTTCTCCTCTTCTTCTTTCTTCTTGTCTTCCTTTTCTTTCTCCTCCTGTGTCTTGTCTTCCTTCTCACCTTCCTTGTCGCCCTCCTCCTCGGAGGGCTCCTCGGCTGCCGGAGGCTCCTCTTCGGCCGGCTCCTCGACCGGTGGCTCTTCCTCGGCCTTCTGGTCCTCGTCGCGTTGCTCGTCCTGCTCCTCTTGCCCCGCACGGGATTCCTCGTCGGCCTCACGATCGGCGGTGATCTGGTCGACCGTGTCCGTCACGGGTTCCGGTGTCAGCGCCGAATCGACCGGGCCACCAGCAGCAGCCGCGTCCGCCTCGGCCACGAGCTCAAGCACCCGCTGGTACTCCGCCGCCGACAACCGGGTTTCGAGCCGATCCAGCACCAGCTCACGCAACGAAACAGCGAGCCGCCCGAACTGCAGGCGCACCCGTCCGGAAGCGTCGGTCGGGTCACCGCGAAGGCTGCGTAGCACCCCTGCCACCAACCGGTCGACGATGGTCGCCGGATCAAGGCGCTCGGCACGCTGCTGATCAGCGGAAACACGCGTGAATCGCAACCACGAGGCAACCTCGGCGCCACGAACGCCAACCGACGACGGAGCCTCGTCGGAGACCTCCAGCTCAATCGCCGAACGCGGATCACTCACCACACCAGGCGAACGACCAAGCCGCAACGGCCCCGGAGCATGAGGAACCTGCACGGTATGCAGCAACTCGTGCGCCAGCAACGCCCGCCCGGCAACGGTTTCCGGATGAAAGGCGCCCGACGCGAAGAACACATCCTTGCCGACGGCGACCGCTTCCGCACCCAGCAAATCCGTCAACGCCGCCGCGTCGCGGTCGGTGTGAATCCGGACCTGACTGAAGTCGTGACCGAGCCGTTCCTCCAGTTCCCGGCGAAGCCCCACGTCAAGCGGTTGGCCCGCGCCGGAAACGATGTCCTTGAACTCAGGCGGACGGACCACACGCGTCGAATCGGCCTCCCGCTTACGGGAGGCCTGCTGTCGTGGTGCCGCCGCGGTCTTCATGCCCGGGTGACTCCATCGTGGACGGCTCTGGCGAGCATTTCCCCAAGGCGCCGGGACGAAGTCGTAGGCGGCAGGGCGGGCAACGACACGACATCCACCGTGCGGCCGGATTCCAGGCTGGGCGGCGAAACGTGCAACAGCCGGGTCAGTTCCCGCTGGAACGACTCACTCACGCGATCCCGGTCGATCCTGGGGAACCCGTTGAGCACGAGCTCGTTGATCTCGAAGACGATCACTCCCATCCGGCGACCTCCCCGGACGTGAGCTTGCGGTCCAGTTTGGCGTACTCGGTCCGCGCGGCCGCCAGAACATGCCTCATACACAAGGGAGACTGTTCGTCCGCGGCCAGGAACGCCGCGGACAACGCGATGTTGCGGATGCTGCCGCCGGCGACCGTAAGCTGCGCCAGCCGCGCCATGTCGAGACCTTCTGCCGGTGTCTTACCGGGAATGACGCGGCGCCAGATCTCGGCCCGTTCCGTCGCACCGGGAAACGGGAAGTCGACCACGAACCGGATCCGGCGGAGGAACGCGGGATCGAGTGCCTTCTTCATGTTCGTCGTGAGCACAGCCAGCCCGCGATAGGCCTCCATCCGCATCAACAGGTAGCTGACTTCGAGGTTGGCGTACCGGTCGTGGCTGTCCTTGACTTCGCTCCGCTTGCCGAACAACGCGTCCGCCTCGTCGAACAGCAGGACGGCCCCGCCACGCTCGGCCGCGTCGAAGACCCGGCGCAGGTTCTTCTCGGTCTCCCCGATGTACTTGCTGACGACCTGGGACAGGTCGATCACGAACAGATCGAGGCCGAGCTCACCGGCGATCACTTCCGCGGCAAGGGTTTTGCCCGTTCCGCTGCCACCGGCGAACAACGCGGTGACGCCAAGCCCGCGGCGTAGTACCGATTCGAAGCCCCATTGCTGGTACACCGTGCCGCGTTGCCGGACGTGCGCGACTATCTCGGCCAGGATGCCTCGTTGCTGCGCAGGCAGCACGAGTTCCTCGCGGGTGGCGCGTGGTTCGATGCGACTGCCGAGGTCGTCGAGCACCATCCGGGCCTCGGCAAGACCGGCCTGCCAGGCGCGCCGGGACACATCGGGGCCAGGTTCCTGCCGAACGGCCCGGCCCGCATCGCGGATCACGTGCGCGGGCAGCGAGAACTGTGCCACGAGACCGTTGAGCTCGGCATCGTCCACCGGCCGGGACCCGTTCGTGGTGTGCCCGTTCAGTGCCGCCGACCAGAGCTGGTACTGCTCGTCGGACGTCAACGCGGGCACGGTGAACCGGGGCCTGCGCCGATCGGCCGACCCTCCATCCTCATTGGACACAAAGATGGGGACGTCCAGTGGCGAGATGAACGCGTCGACGACCGCCTGAGTCGATGTCGCGGTCTCCACGAGCAAAGCCGCGGGCAGCAGCACGGCTTCGCGTTCCCACAACCGCCCAACGGCATCCCGGTCCGTCGGATGGCTGGGCAGATCTGTTCCATCCGCGACGTACAGCGTCAACCCGGCCGAGGCTGCCGCGGCCGCGGCCACCTCGCGGTGAGTTTCCCGGTCGCCGCCGGTCAGCTCGACGTGCGGCTTGCCGTCCGCACGCTGCCAGCTCTCCGCCGCCCGCGCCGCGAGCCCGGCGTAAGAACCTGGCAGGTCACCGGGATCCGGAACAGGGGCAACTATCCCGCGCAACCGCGTGTCCAGATACGGGATTCCAGCGAGGAAATGCAGGATCCGCTCGTCGATCCGGAGCCGGGCGGTGACCAGCGACCCTGTCTCGTCCAGTTCGATCAGCCGCCATCGCCGCAGCGGCGCCACCGGGGTGAGCGCGCCCCAATGCGGCTCCGGGAAAGCCGCCAAGGCAAGCGAAAACGTGGGAAACGCGCGCTGCGGATCCCCGCTGGCCGCAGCACATCGGGCCGCCGTGGTCGGGTCGATCTCCATCGCCGCGGCCAGCACAAGCACATCACGCTCGAAGGACGTCAACCCGAAACACCCGCACAGCGCCTGCAAGGCGCTTGACCCGTCAGGCTCGATGGGTTGCGGGGCAGGCCCGTTCCCGGCGTGCGCGTCGACGGCGGCCAGCACGGACCGCACTGCGTCGACAAGCGCCTGCCGGTGCACGGTCAGCCCTCCACGTCGATCTTCGGCGTGCGCAAGTCATCGCCGGGCCTGCTGACCACGCCGGAAACCTGCACACGCACCAGGTAGCCAAGCGGCTGCACCGCCGCGATCGGGATCCGCACGCTGTTGCCCGGATCCAACGGGAACGGCGCCGCGATCCGGTAGCTGGCCGCGGGCCGGTCCGCGGGCGGGTCCAGTTCGTCCAGCAGCAAGTCGACCCGTTGATCGGCGCGGATCGGCATGTCCAGCTGAACCGTCACGGCGAGTGGAACACCGCCGACCTCAATGGGTTCCACGATCTTCGGCTGCCGCGTCACCGGCACGGAGGCGGATTCGATCGGCCCGATGTCGACCCGGACCGGGTACACCCCAGCGGGCAAGTCCTCCGGAAGGACGAACACAATTCGGTTGTCCGCGACTTGATCCGGCACCACTCGCTGGCCGCCGACCCGAACGCTCACGTCCGGACCGGCCAGCGTCCGGCCCTCCAGCCAGACCTCGTGGTCCGCGGGCACCGGCCCTTCCACAGGCAACGCGGTCGACCCGCGCGGGCGGGACCGCACCCGGTCCACCACCGGCCTGCGACCCGCGATCGCCCGAATGTTCCTGCTCAGCACCGGTTTGCCGGCAGCCGGAGTGCCGTGCCCGTCCAGCAGGACGGCCGTGGCCTCGTAGACCACAGAGAACGCATACGGTGTCTGGACGAGCATCGACCACAGCTTCGACATGTCGTCCAGGTCCAATTTGGACGGCGTGAACCGCACCCGTTGCTCGGCTGCCGCGAGGTCGCCGCCCGCGAGGAACGGCCGGGTCGCGGCCTCCTCGATGTCCACTTGGGACAATATGGGTTCCTCGTGCAGGCCGCGCACGATCGAGCCGAGCAACCGCTGCGGCTCGAGCTCGTCCTCGTTGCCATAGGCGCTGATCAGATAGTGCAGGTCCAGCGCCGCCTGCGGCTTGGTCAGCAGTGTTCCGTCTGGGCCACGGGTCGGCGCGTCGCGGTTGCGCAGAGCACCGTTCGGGGTGGTCTGGTAGAGGAAGACCGTGACAAGGGGTTCCTGTGGCGGTTCTGCCGGTGGCTTGCGGGGCACGACCTGGGCCCCGAGTTCGAGGCCGTCGGCCTGGAGGCACCGGGCGATGAACTCACACAGCGCCTGGGTGGCCTGGGCGATGGCGAGATAGTTACTCATGGCGCCCGTCCTCCCCCGCGAGATAGCGTTCGAGGCTGACAACCGGAGCCGCGCGGCTTGGACGTGCTCGCGGTGTGGCACGGTCCGGTCCCGCGACGTTCACCTCGAGCCTGCCGATGGTCACCTGGACCGCACGCTCAGCACGCGGACTGTGCACCTGCGCTTGCTCGGCGCGCCGCTCTTGACTGGAGACCGTCGGATCCGCCGCGGAAGCCGGAGGTCTGACCTCCACAGTGGACTGATTGGCCGCAGTCGACGTGATGACGGGCTCGGGCCGTTCGATGGACGTGAGAGGCGGCGGCGGGAGGTGCACCGGAACCAGCTCGGCATCACGGCGCAATTCGACGCGTTCCTCAATCCGGTGCACGGCTTGGACGATCTCCACTGACCTGGTGACGTCCTGCCGGACTTCCGTCCGGACCTCCTCCCGGGACGGTCCAGTGTGGACTTGTTCCACCGGCGTCTTGTCGTGCGCCCGGCCGGGAACCAGGGGCGTGAGTGGAGTGGGGACGGCCGCGCGGACGCCGGGAGTTTCGATTTCCTCGTACTGTTCCAGTTCGGGCACGTGTTGCGGTCGCTCGAACAGGTGTGGCAGCCGTGGCCGGGCTTGCGGCACGGGACCCGGTGCGTCGGAGGCTTTGGCCAGCAGTCGGTCGAAGTAGTCAGGCATGGCCGGCCAGCTCCAGGTAGTAGCGCCTGCGCAACGGGCTCATCGCCAGGATGTCGGCCTCCGTCCACCCGAAACTGGCGGCCAGCTTGGCAACGTCCAGCAGCGTCGCACGGGCCCATGCGTCCAATTCGGTCCACAAACACACGGAGATGTCCAATTCGGCCCGCGCGGTCGTGTCACACTCCGGGCAGCGCACCGCCAACTGGATGTCCGCGCCCGGATCAGCCTGGGCCGCAGCCTCGACCACGCGCCCGACAACGTCGGCGGGAAGGTCCGTGACCGCAGCCGAGTCGTTGCCGCACTTGGCTTCGAGCACACAACGAGTCAACAGGACGTCGCGTGGATTCGATGACCGCGCCGCAGCAAGGACATCACCACACGTCGGCACGCGCAAGACGACCGACCACGGTCCTTCGGTGACCGTGATCGGCTCGGCGGCACTACCCCCTCGTGGCACAGCCATGGTGTCGAAGTCGAACTCCAGTTCCTCATCGCATTCGGCGCACGCGAGCAGCACCGGAATGCGGCGCCCGAACAGCGAGCGGCGCAAAGCGAAAAGCTCCGCGTCCCGCTCGCCGACCGGCACCGCGAGCAAGTCCGGCACATCGGGCCGCGCCACCGCGTGCAGCAACGCGGCCCGTTGGGCATTGCCTGCCGTCACGCCTGATTCCCAGACCGACAGCAGGTCCGAAGCCGCGATCACGGCTACGACGGCTGGGTGATCGAGGGCTCTTCTGGCTCCTGCACCTCGGCGTCGCGCTCCCAGCCCTCGCACTCGAGCTTGAGGCTCTGGATGGCGACCGCGTTGGCGTTGGCGTCCATCTCGCCCAGCGCCTGGTACTCGCTCACCCAGGCGCGGTAGACGTTGTAGGCCACCGCGACCTGGCCTGCTTCGTTGAGCACCTGGATGACGATGTTCTTGCGGAAGTCGCGCAGCGAGGACTCCGACCCGCGGCCCGCACCGACCAGCCACACCTTGTTGGCCCACCGGTCGAACTCCGGATCGTGGGTGACCCCGCGTTCCAGCGTGATCGCCTCGAACTCGGTGCGGCCCGCGGACTTGCGCGGTGAGCTGGAGTCGCCGCCGCTGCGGTGCTTGACCACCTCGGTTGTGCGTTTCATCGGACTGATCTTGCTGATCCCCGCGACGATCCGGCCGTCCCACAAGACAAGGAACTTGAAGTTCTTGTAGGGGTCGAACCGCTGGGCGTTCACCGTGAACTCGGCCATAGACTCGCGTACCTCTGGGTTTGGCGGGAAAGGCGGTCAGACCAACAGTTGGCCGGCCATCTGCTCGATCTGGATGATCACGAACTCGGCGGGCTTGAGCGGCGCGAAGCCGACGACCACGTTCACCACACCGCGGTTGATGTCGTCCTGTGTGGTCGTACTGGCGTCACACTTGACGAAGTACGCCTCTCGCGGTGACGTGCCCTGGAAGGCGCCCTGCAGGAACAGCGTGTGCAGGAACGCGCCGACGTTGAGCCTGATCTGGCTCCACAGCCGCTCGTCGTTGGGCTCGAAGACCACCCATTTCGTGCCGCGGTACAGGCTTTCCTCGAGGAACAGCGCCAGCCTGCGGACCGGCACGTACTTCCACTGCGAGGCAAGCTGATCGGCGCCGCGCAGGGTCCGTGCTCCCCACACCACCGGGCCGATCACCGGGAACGCCCGCAGCGCGTTCAACCCGAGCGGGTTGATCAGGCCGTTCTCCTCGTCGGTCAACGGGACCGTGAACGCGCGGACGCCGGACAGCGTGGCTTCCGTGCCCGCCGGGGCCTTCCACACGCCGCGCTCGGTGTCCGTCCTCGCGTAGACGCCCGCGATGGCACCGGACGGTGGGAAGTCGCGGAGCCTGCCGGTGAGCGGGTCGGTCAGCCGGATGTGCGGGAAGTACAAGGCCGCGTGATCGCTGCGGACCGAGTCGAAGGTGGCGAGACCGGCCCGTGCCTTGTCCAATGTGGTCCAGGTTGCCGGGCTGTCCAGGATCAGGAAGATCCTTTTGTCCTCGCACAACGAGATCGCCTGCGAGATCACGTCGATCCTGGTTTCGGTGAAGTCCTCGTCCGCGATGTCGGGCAGGACGAGCAGGTTGACGTCCTCGACGTCCCGCAGCGCGTGGATGCCGGTTTTCGCGTCCGGGCTGCCGATGAACTCGTCCGCGTCCGGCACGTCGCCGTCGGCACCACCGCTGAAGGCGTACGCGGGCGGGCGTTTCGACGAGCCGAGACCCAGCGCCTCCGCACCCGCACCTTCAAAGGTCAGTTCCGTCGTACCGTTGCCTGCCAGCGTCTGCAGACGGTCGCCCCTCACCCGCACCCGCGCGGCGGCCAATGCCGACTTTTTCGGCCCAGCGGCCCGGATCTTCCGTTCGAGCAGCACCGCCAGCTCGGACCGCGTCGCCGGTTTGTCCGTGGCATTGTCGTCGTACAGCGTGAAGTTGTATTCATCGCCGTCCGCGGTCAGTTTGATGTTCTGACCGCCGACGTCCGGCGGCGGCTCTGTTATCGGCCGGGACACCGTGCCGGAGTATGCCGGGAACGCGGCATCGGTCGCGACGTCGATCTTGACCGTCGTGGACGACTGGTTGACCACGTCTTTGACGAACCGCGGCGAGTCGGGATCGAGCGACAGGTCGCTGTAGGTCTCGCGGACCGCTCCGCCGGTGTCGAAAACGCGGAGATCGAACGCGTCGGCGGTGCCGCTCGGGTCGATCGCGGCACGCAGGTTGTCCGCCCACGCACCCTCTTCGGTCGATTTGATCGTGAACGAGTTGTTCTCCCCGGAACCCGGCACGTCAGCGAATGACGACTTCGCTTCGCTGGCGAGCCGGACCACGATCGCGGTCGACCCGCCCTTCAGGAAGAACTGCTGCACCGCGTAGCTGACGACGCTGGTCACGGCCAGCCCGCCGAACCGGCGCTCGTAGTCCGCGAAGCTGGTCAGCGTAACCGGCACGTTCACCGGGCCACGGGTGGTGTAGCCGACGAACGCGGTGACCGAAGTGGACACACCGGTGATGGTCCGGACCGCGCTGGGCAGCTCCTCGATATAGACACCCGGGTATGTCGGTGTAACGGGCATAGCACCTCCATAACGGGAAGCGCGCGACAACCACAGAATGCCTATGCGGAGGCGAAAGCATGACACTACGCCCGCACCGGCACTATGCCGTGCGGGAGAATAGTCACCCCCTGCGGCGAAATCCCTCCCTCACCACTTCATTCTGCGGAGTGGCACCTCTTCGACGCATCCAGTACTACTCCTGGTTCGCAAACGTGTCAATGATGATCAATTGGCCCGAAAAGGATCTCCCCGGCCTTTCGGTGATCTACGTACAACGGGCCGGACTCGATCATCGGATTCTGTCCATGATGGATCGAATACCGCCACAACCTGGGCCTGGACGACAAATCCCGACGACGCCAGGCCGGCCCGGAATACGATCTTCCGCCAGCCGGGCTTGATCAATCCAACGCGCTCGCCGACCGGCCAATTGGACCTTTGCCCGCTACGTGATCCGGCGAATTGAAACGATGCATGATCGTGCGGAGTTTATGTATTCAGTGTGGCCGGTCAGTGAACAGATCCAGTCAACAGGTGCAGCTGACGGTCGATTTGCCGGGCCAGTCGGGCGGTATCGCTCGGCGCGATCGTGGTCCACGACTCCCCTGATGAGCTTTTGTGTTGTTCTGCCAGGTAGCCGCCGGTGTTGTTCGCCCACCAGCCGATCACGTGATCGCCCCTGCGCATTCTGCGATCCTTGGTCGCGACGGCGACGCTGAATTGCGCGGTGCTGACGACGTCCGCGTTCATCTTGGCCGTCAGGTGGGCGATCGCGGGCGACACGCCGTGACGTTGCAGGGCGGACTGAAGTGCGGCGATGTCGTTGCCGGCCTCCTTCGCGGCGGCCTGCAACGCATCGGTCGGCACGGACACCGACCGGCCCTGTCCCGCGCTCAGATTCGGCAGCAACGTGGCCGCTTGATCGGCGAGTCCTCCTGGCTGGATGCGCCGCACCTGTATCCGGTCCCCGGAAAGGAGAATCTTGACCGCGCGGCGACCAGCCACCGCCAGTGCGGCGTGGGTCTTGCTGCCGACATGACGGATCGCCTCGACGAGGTGATCAGGCCGATCCAGTACTCGTAACGCCGCGGCGAGACGTCCTTCCACGTCGCCCTGGGCGTCGATCCAGCCGTTGCGCCGAAGCTGAGTCATGACGTCGGCCTCGAACCCGGCCGGGGGCAAGGCGATGGCGGCAGGCAGCCGGACTTCCAGACGATCGCACAGCACCCGGACAGCCTCCGCCGGCAGGCGAGCAGTGAAAGCCACGGCCTTTACCGCGGGTCTTCGCCGATCACAGGCGGCGCCACCGCCGGCTGGTCGTCAGGGCCGTGCTGGTCCTCCAGCACGACGTACTTGCGTTCGTGTTCCTTGTCCTCGTTTCTGGCGTTGCCGAAGGCCGGGATGAAACCCGGCGTCATGCCGGTGGCTCGCCCAGCGGTCGGCGGATTGGGCCCGACTCGACCTGCGCTGACCGGCTGGTACGTGTGCACGGGCTGAGCGCCACGACCACCCGGGTTTCCTGGCGAGTGATCTTGCGGCTTGCCGGGAATCGGTGCTGCGGCAGGGACATCGTTCGTGCGGGCTGGGGTGGGGGTACTGATACTTCCAGCTTCGGCCTGCTGCGCCGAAGTTCCTGGTGACGCGGCACTGAAACGCTGCGGCAGCACAGCCGAATCCTTGCCTGGCGAAACCTGTCGGTCCTCGGCCGGCGCCACACCGGAAACAGGATCACGACGAACGACATCTTCCCGACTGGGGGACGGCGGCGGTGGTTCGCCACGAAACTCTTCTGGTGTAGCGACATCGCCCGCTCGTGGCTTGGCCGGGCCGCCACCCGGCCGGCTCGCGATGCTTTGGCCGGCGGGGATCACCGACGCGGTGACCGATGTGTCGGGGACTTCCGGATACGTGGGCATCGCGGCGACGAAACGGGCGCTCGACGACTCATATCCGGACATGACATCGGCGGCGCGTGCGTGCGCGGCGGCAGCGTTGGCATGCGCCGCTACCACGTCCACCAATACACGGGTCGCGGGAAAGCCTTGCCCCGGCGCGATATCAGGAATGTTGACCGGTTCCGGCATCGCGTTGCGCGCATCAACGTACGCTCCGGCCAAGTGCATGCTTTGGGCACGAGCCACAATCGTGGCGACGGATGCCGCGCTGGCCCATTCCGCGGACGCGCGTGCAGTCGCTTCGGCGCCATCGGCCGCGGCACCGGACCAACTGGCGGACAGTTTCCTGAGCCCGCTCGTGATGTTGTGGTGCACCTGCTGCAGGACCTCGTTGGCCTTGTCGTAGTACGACATCGTGGCTTCGCCTGCGTTCACCCCCGGCCCGCCGTGGAGGTCCTCGTACATCTGCCTGTGCGGTTTCGCCAGCCAGTTCCCAGCCATCGTTCCTCCCCGGGACGACGAATACTCAACGTGCCAACAGATTTCCGGTCACGACGTCGGCCACCTCGACTGCCCGGCGGCACACCTCCGATCGGCCGAGGTGCGGGCGAAGCCCGTCCTCGCCGTAGTTGACGTGCACGGCTTGTCCGGCAGCGACATCGACGACCACGACACAGAACATGTCGATCGTCTCGATCGTCTCGGTGAACACCTCGACAGCCGGAAATTCCCGGAGCGTCAGGGGGCGTACCTCCCCGTTGACTTTGCCGGGCTGGAACCGTTCGATGCCGAAACTGGTCAGCGGCGAGACCGAGATCTTGGTTCGCAGCTTCTGCGAATCGAAGTAACACGACTGGGCCTGGAGTGTCTGGTCGTCGTTGATTCGCGGCTGATCGTCGACGCCGAACTTCCGTTGCTGGTCAGGGGTCAGCAAGTCGCAAGGCCGAACCCCGGACATGGCAAGGTCTCTTGGCCTGGAGACGGTCGGCGGTGCGCTCGTGCTGGAACTGGGCGGCTGGGGCGTGGAACTCGTCAGCGGACCTCGTTGTGCCGCGGGAACTCCCGCTTGCTCAGAAGTACACGCGGCCAATGCCATGGCGAGGCTCAGCCAGACCAGAGTGCGACTGCGGTCACCCACCGTCGGTGCCTCCGAGGTTGACCGCGCTGGCACCGTCGGAAGCCTGGTACTTGCGTGCGCTGACTTCGAGATCGTCCGCGATGCCCCGCAGCCATTCCCGGTACTTGGTGACCGCTTCGATATGCACCTCGCCCGCCATGGTGAAACCCTTGGCCGCCGTATCGGACACCTCGTCCTTGGCCATCGGCGTCATCTGGAGCTTGTGTTCGCCCTCGCGGATCAGATCGGCCAGCTGCTTGGCGTTGTCCCGGAACAATCGCACCACCTCGTCCACCTGATCGACCCGAACCTGCAGGCTCAAAGGTGTATCAAGTGGAACAGTCCGGTTAGGACTCTCAGCCGGTGTGATCGGAGACCGGTCGATCGGCCCCTCGTCGGGCCTCATCGGCATGTCGCTCACCCCTCGTGATAGACATAATCCGACGTTCAACATATCCAGGACGAGATTCGTGATTCCTGTTTCGGGGAAACAATCTTGCAGTCCTACCCGATCGGACCATCGCCATAACAGCCTGACAACAATGGCGTCAGGCGTGCATATTCTCCTTGTTCACATCGGGACTCTGTGCGTCCGCGATCACATATGTGAAGTGACCTTATATGACCCGATTATGGCACCTCTCGTCAACTTTCTGACGTGTCGAAGTGGTCAGCCAGTCGGACCGTCCCATCGTGCAGCAGTCGATCACCATCGGGCGGAATGCGGGCCGGTGGCGCCGGGATCGCCGACGGGTGAGTGACTCTCAGGGAGTTCCTTCGGCAAAGAGGAGAAACCCATGAAGAAGGCAAGCGCTCGCAAGCCTGGTCCGGCTCCGATCACCAGCAGCACCCACATGTACGAATTCCCTGTGGCGCGCTGACCAGCCGCGGAGCACCGGCGTGAAGGCCAGTCCGGCCTTCACGCCGCTTCGCCCTACGACAAGGCGATGAGCATGACCCTCCTGCGTGAAGTCGTTCTGAGCGTCCACCGCGAACACCCGGATCTGACCGCGAAGCACCGCTACGCCATCCTGACGTACGCCCCGGAACTGGCGGAAGTCATCGGTCCGGTCCCCCAAACGCTGACCGACATCGCCTCATGGGAGGAACGGACAAGATTCCAAGATGGAATCACCCGTCGAGCAGCGCACGGCATCGCCGAACTGCTCGACGCGTACACGCGACTCACCGGTCCGCTCACGCTGACCGTCGACCCCGCGGACGAGGAACTGCGGGCAATACTGCACCGCAGAGCCCGGCATGTCACGGTCCGAAATGGACCGCCTGCCGCACCCGGAGAACCGACCGAAGAAGCCATCAGGAACCAGATATCCCGAGGCGCCTTCGAAACCGCCGCGGCACTGGCGAAAACGGCAAACGAACACCGCCTGCACGCGTTCAGCGTGCGCGGGACGGACCCAGAACTCGCCGAAGAGATCCTGCTGGAACTCCAGGAAAACCAGCCAGACCCGGACACGCTGATGGCCACGAACTATTCGCTGGCGATGTTGTACACGGCGTTTCACGAACCGGCCAGGCGCGACCTCGAACGTGCCAAAGCCCTCGCCCAGAAAGCCGTGGACCTGGCGGACGGACTAGGCCACCCCTTCGCGCGGTCGTTCCAGCGCAACGGACTCGCCCTCGTCGAACTGCGATCGGGCAACCCGGACGCGGCCCTCGAGTTGACCACCGAGTGCATCCGGATCATGGACACCGAACTGCCCGACGGCGCCCGGGAACACTACGCGGTGCTGCACATCAACCGCGCCCGTGTCCTGCAAACCCTTGGCCGCCTGAAAGAAGCGCAGCAGGACTTCGACACGGCCATCGCGTGCGATCCGTATTTCCCGGAATATCACTACTACCGTGCCGGCTGCGCCCGCCTCCTCGGTGACGACGAAGCCGCAATCGCAGGCTACGAACGGGCAATGGAGCTGAGCGCGCCGTGGCCCGAGCCGTACTACAGCCGCGGCGACATCCGGGCCGCGCAAGGTGACGTCCAAGGCGCCCTTGAGGACTTCGGATACGTACTCGAACTCGACCCGGATCACCTCGACGCCCGCGTCAACCGAGCCGCGCTGCTCGCCGAATCGGGCGATCACGAAGCAGCGATGGCCGATGTCCAACACGGCCTCAGACTTGCCCCACGCAACGCGCACTTGTTGTGCACCAAGGGCCTTCTGGAAAAACCAGAAACAGCGCGCGAACTGTTCGCACAGGCACTGGCAATCGACCCGACGCTGACTTCGGCGTTGGTCAACAGCGCGATCCTGGACTACGAAGGCGGCGACTTTGCCGCAGCCATCGAAAAACTGACCTTGGCCCTTGAAAAAGAGTCAGCGGACCCCGATCTCTGGTTCAACCGCGGCGTCGCACTGCAGGCGGACGGAAAGCACGATGCGGCGGCGGCCGACTACCGACGAGCCTTGGAACTGCCCGGGGCGGACCGAACGGAACTGCTCGGCAAACTGGCCGAGCTCAACGCTGCTGTGCCAGGAACTCAGTGACAGCGGCGATGTAATCCTTCATGCGGCCGATCAGCAGCGAGTGCCCGCCCGTCGGGAACGTACGAATCTCGCAGCCGGGGTGCAGACCAATCCCGGTCGGCCAGCCGAAAGGCCAGCCAACCGGGACCCAGCGATCACACCACCGTGATCCAGTACGACCAGAACGCCTGCAGCACAGCCGCGACGATCAAGACGTACCACAGAATGAGCCCAACGGTGTGGTACCGGGCGAGAACGTCACCGACGCGACGCCAGGAACCACTGCCCTGACTCAGGTTGTGCAGTGTCACGTACCAGAAGACCGGAATCGTCACCGCCCAGACCACCATGCAGTACGGGCACAGCGCACCAATCCGGTACAGGCTCTGGTAAATCAGCCAGTGCACGAACACAACGCCGAACAGGACCCCGGCTTGCAGGCCGAGCCAGAACCAGCGGGCGAACCTCGCTCCCGACAATCCAGCCACACCCACCGTCATGACGACGGCGAATCCCGCGATGCCCAGCAGCGGATTGGGAAATCCGAACGCCTCGGCTTGCGGCGTCCGCATCACCGAGCCGCAGCTGAGCACCGGATTGATGCTGCAACTGGGAACGTAGCCGGGATCGCGCAGCAGCGAGATCTTCTCGACGGTCAGCACCAACGCCGCCGCCAGCCCGATCATGCCGCCTACCGTCAGCACCCACGGCAGCAGCCGGGGTTTCACTTGGCGAGTTCCGCGTCAACGGCCGCCTTCAGTCCCTCGTACGTCGGCCGCCCGGCGAACGGCGCACCGTTGACGAAGAACGTTGGGGTGCCACGCACTCCGAGTGCGACACCGTCGTTGCGGTCGACCAGAACGCGGTCGATGGTGGATTGAGCATCAAGGGCGGTCTCGAACGCCGTCACGTCCAGGCCCAATTGGCGGGCGAAACCCACGAACATGTCGCGCTGCGAGCTGTTCTGCTCACCCCACTGCGGCTGGTTCTCGTACATCAGCTTGTACATTCCCTCCAGCTTTCCCTGCTTGGCAGCGGCTTCCACGGCACGGGCGGCGAGCTCCGCGTTGCGGTGGCTGGGAATCGGGAAGTAACGCATGACGAACGTGACCTTGTCGCCGTATTCCGCGCGCAGCTTCTCCACGCCGGGATAGGCCGCGGCGCAAGCCTCACACTCCAGGTCGAGGAACTCGACGACAGTCACTTTGCCGTCCGGCGCGGTCGACAACCGGTGACTGTCCGGACGAACCAACTGGGCGGCGGGTGCACTGGCAGGTGTGGGCTGCGGTGTCTCGGACCGGTTCAGCAGGAGAATTCCGGTCACCACAACGGCGACGACGGCAAGAACCGTCAACGAAACCTTGGTATTCGGGGTCATGACTGTATTCCTTAGGCAGGTGTGTACGAACGGGAGTCGACGCGTTTCACCGGCCACGTCGAAAGACGATGGCCGAACTCCTGCCTATGTCCGCAAAACGCAAAGCATCGCGAGCTTGGGCGCACCCCAGTCTCGCATCACACGCCGCAACCACGGCCCAGCCCGCAGCTGCACGATGCCCAGCAAAACGGGACCGCTCAGCCACACCAGGACCAGCAGCACCGCCATCAAGACGGCCATGCACAGCGCGGCGGCCCCCATCGGCACATGCGGATCACGAGAGAGCGCGTGATACAGCACAGCGCCGTGCAGGTTGAGAGAGTTCACCTCGGGAGGGTCGTATGTGTCCGACGTAGGACACTCCGTGGCGTGGACCAACGCCCCGAACTCGTCACCGCAGTGCGATCCGTGCAGGCCGGTAAGGCCGATCAGGACGCCGAAAATGACAATCAGCCGCGCCAACCCACGTGGCGCGGCGATTCTCGTGCTCGACGTACCCGGCACGCCCTCCACAGTAGCGGAATTGGTCAAACCGCCAGACTGGTGCGGTAGAACTCGGCGAGTTCGGCGACGGCGGTGCCGACGTACGGTTCCTTGTCGTAGAGGTCGACGTGGCTGGCGCCCTCGATCCACGACAACTTCTTCGGGCCGCGCACCTTCTGGAACGCCTCGACGCTCATCCACGACGTCACCGCCTCGCGGCCGACGACCATGAGCAACGGGCGGTCGCCGAGCATGCCCGCGACTTCGAACGCGTCGAAGGTCGCCATCCGGTCGACGCTGGACCAAGGAAAGCACGTCGTCGATCGGGGATGCTGGGCCCGGTCCGTGCGGTAGTACTCGAAGCCCTCGTAACCGTGCTTTCCGCCCAGGGCACGGGCCTGCTCGGCGGTGTCGGGGAACAGCCGGAAGCTCTGCGGGCCTTTGCCCTGCGCTTCGGCTGCGCGGGCGGCTGCGGCGGCGTCGAGCATGCTCTGGAAGACGGCCGGGTCCTGCGTGCCATCGGCGCCGAGCCGGAATACCCGGGCGATGTCCGCGGCACTGACCGTGCCGACGGCCTTGATCCGGTGGTCGCTCGCGGCGGCCGGAAGGGCGTAGCCACCCGAGGCACAGATGCCCAGGACACCGATGGTGTCCGCGTCGACCTCGGGACGGGTGGTGAGGAAGGAGACGGCGGCTTTGAGGTCTTCGACCCGGTGCGCGGGGTCCTCCAGGCCACGTGGCTCACCGCCGCTTTCGCCTTGGTAGGCGGCGTCGAACGCCAGGGTGACGAATCCTTGCTCGGCCAGGCGCCGCGCGTAAAGACCGGCGGTCTGCTCCTTCACGCCGCTGCCGGGATGACCGACCACGATCGCCGGGCGCGGACCGTCGGCAGAAGGGGTGTACAGGTGGCCGGCAAGCGGGATGCCGGCGCTGTCGAAGGTCACATCAGTTCTCATGTGATCCAGATTCGGCCGGTTTTCCGGCGTCTGCCAGGGAGAGTCTGTGCATGGGAAAAATCCTGCCCAGGCACGGCCGCAGGCCAGGCAGCCACAATGGCCGCATGAGCTCCCACGACCGGTCCACCGAGCTCGGCGGCTTCCTCAAGGCCCGCCGCGCCCAGCTGACCGCACGCGACGTCGGTCTGCCTGAGACGGTCACCCGGCGAAAGGTCACGGGCCTGCGCCGCGAGGAGGTCGCCCAACTCGCCGCGATCAGCGTCGACTACTACACCCGCCTCGAACAGGGCCGGGTGCAGGCATCCGCATCCGTCCTCATCACGCTGGCCAAAGCACTGCGGCTGGACGAGGACCAGCAGGCGTACCTCTACGAGCTCGCCGGCAAGACCGACGCCCGACCACGTCGCCGCCGCACACAGCAACTCCGGCCCGCGATGCGCCGGCTGCTCGACCAACTCACCGAGAACCCCGCGATCGTCCTAGGCAAGCGCATGGACATTCTTGCCTGGAACACCCCGGCGACCGCGCTCTACACAGACTTCGCCCAAATCCCGCCCGCCCGGCGCAACTATGTCCATCTCCTGTTCACGCATCCGGCCATGCGCGCACTGCACATCGACTGGGAACACTCGGCCCACACCGCGGTCGCCGCGCTGCGCATGGAAGCCGCCAAGGACCCCGACGACCCGGATCTGGCCGTGCTCGTCGGTGAACTGTCCGTCCAGGACAGTGACTTCCGCACCTGGTGGGCTACGCATCAGGTGAACAGTGCGTCCTACGGCACCAAGCACTACCGTCACCCGGTCGTCGGCGGACTCACGCTCGACTGCGACACGTGGGACAGCCCGGACGGCAGCGGACAACGCCTCATGATCCTGACGGCCGAGCCGGGCACACCGTCCCATGACGCACTGCGGATCCTCGCTTCCTGGACCGCGCAACCCGAGAATGCGTGACCGCCAGCGCCGGTCAGTTGTTGCTGGTCCGCTCGTTGGCCAAGGACGTGTGCGTGATCCACGTGGCGACTTGGGTACGTGAGTCGAAGCCGAGTTTACGGAGGATCCGGTTGACGTGGCCTTCCGCTGTGCGCTGTGAGATGACCAGGTTCTGGGCGATTGCCTTGTTCGACAGGCCGGTGGCGATCAGTTCGGCGACCTCGAATTCCCGATCGGTCAGCACCGCGGGCTGATTCGGTTCCGTGGCCGGCCGGCTTGCCGTTTTGCCCTCGCCGAGGGCGTAGGTGATCGCTTCTTCCAAGGTCAGTTGCTGGCCGTGCGCGATCTTGGCTTCGTATTCGCGATCGCCGAGAGCTTCCCGGGTTTGGGCCGCGCATTGGCCGTGCGGGGCGCCGAAGTACTTGGAGCCGAACATCGGGAAGCCGACCGACGGCCAGATCCGTTGTGCGACACCGAGCATGGTGGCGGCGCGGTCCCAGTTGGCTTGCGCCGCCTCAGTCCAGGCGAGTACCTCGATGGCGAGCACGATGCCCAGCAAGTCCTTGAAGTCACGCTTGATCCGCAGACATTGCCGGCCGTACGCGGCGGCCTGGTGCAAGTCGCCACGGCTCAACGTCACGAGAGCAAGCCCGTAGATCGCGTAGGCGTACGCCCACTGCTCACCATGCTCCTGACCTGTCGCGCAAGCTTCTTCGCAGAGGGCTGCCGCCCGATCGAGATCGCCAAGGAAGACCGAGGCGATGGCCAGTTCGATTCCGGCCAGCATGACGTTGCTGTCCAGGACATCCAGCCGTCGATAGCGCTCTTGTGCGTCCTCGAACAGGGATTTCGCGTAGCCGATGTCGTCGCCGACGAGTGCGTTGCAGCCGATCCGGTGGGTGGCGTACGCCAACGCCACCTCGTCGCCGGTGCTGCTCGCGTGCTCACGGCACTCCTCGAGGATGCTGACGGCCGCAGCCACCTCCCCTTGCAGGGTGTGGATGTATCCGTTGACCCACAACGCTTTCATTCGATCGGCGGTCGGTTCCGCCGTGGATTCGAGTGCACGGCCGAGCCAATGACGTCCTTCGCCGAGCATTCCGCAGCCGGCCCAGTAGAACCACAACGTGGCCGCGAGCCGCAAGCCCGTTGCCGCGTCGGCAGGTGATGCCAGGCTGAAGTCCAGTGCCGCACGGAAGTTGGCGTGCTCAAGGCCGGCACGGGTGACCATCTCCGCCTGCCTTGGCCCGAACCACTCCTTCTCGCTGCGCTCGGCCAGGTCCAGGTAGTAGTCGCGGTGCCTGCGCCGGACTTCCGTTTCCTGGCCGGATTCCCGCAGCTTGTCCATTCCGTACTGACGCAGCGGCTCCAGCAGCCGGAACCGGCTCTGCTCCGCGTCCGGTTCGCAGATCAGCACCGACTTGTCGACCAGACGGAACAAGTGGATCAGCATCTCGTCCGCGGCCAGACCAGCCGCGGAACAAACCCGCTCGGCCGCCGACATGTCGAAGCCACCGGCGAACACCGATGCTCGCATCCACAGGTTCTGTTCGGCCGGAGCACACAGGTCAAAGCTCCACTCCACGGCCGCGTGCAACGTCTGGTGCCGAGGCAGCCCACCCCGGCTGCGTACGTGCGGCAGCCGGTAACAGTCGGCGAGCCTGGCCGTCAACTGGTCCAGGGTCAGCACTCTGAGCTGCACCACGGACAGTTCGATGGCCAGCGGAATGCCGCCGAGCAACCGGCACACCTCGGTGATCTGTGCTTGGGTTTCGTTGGTCATGGCGAAGCCGGGCAGCACGGCGGCCGCACGTTCGCCGAAAAACGTCAACGCCGCAGAGCGCGCCCACTCCCCCGGCGGCAGACCGGTTTGCGGCAACGGCAGCGGATTGACCGGCCACAGGTGCTCACAGTTGACTCCGAGCCGTTCCCTGCTTGTCGCGAGCACACGCAACCCGGGCACGGCTCGCAGCAGCGTGTCGGCCAGGTCGGCGCACGCCTCCACGAGGTGCTCGCAGTTGTCCAAGATCAGCAACAGCTGTCGGTCCGCGAGGTGGCCGATGAGGACGTCAACCTGGTCGCGGCCGGTCTCGTCGTGTACGCCGAGCGCTTCGATAACCGTGTGCGGCACCAGCGCGCCGTTCTGCAGGTCCGCGAGTTCGACCAACCACACCCCGTCGGGGAAGGCCCGTCGCAGGTCATTGCCGGTCCGTAACGCCAGCCGTGTCTTGCCGACGCCACCGACACCGGTCAACGTCACCAGCCGGGCCTTGCTCAGCAGGTTCTTGACCTCGGCCAGATCGTCTTTGCGACCAACGAAACTGGTGGTGTCAGCAGGCAGGTTGCCTTGCCGGTCGGTTACGAGGGCCCTACCCACGGCTAGAACCTTGATCTGCCTTCGCCACCGGGTCAACACAAGACCATGCCGTTCCCCTGGAGGGAGCAACGAGCTTGCCCGATCTGATGAAAATGGCTGACGGTCAGTCACTCATCGGGTACTTCGTACAGCTTCGCCCGGCGGCCTGCGTGCATCGCGGAAAGGCTGGTACGGCACGCGAGGAGGACCTCGCGGTTGGCAGTCGTGTCCGGCAGGAGACCGCAACGCGAGCAGTGCAGACGGACCGAGCCCATCCCGGCTTCATCGATGTCGACCTCCACCGGGCTTTCGCATTCGGGGCACCATCGGTGGCCGGTCGCCGCACTCACGTGGACCGGCTCGGCAATGCATTGGTGCAGCCAGCATCTGTGCACCGGACAAGTGCTTCGGGCGTACGGCGTCAGACCGTAGCGTTCAGCGGTGTCCTCGGCGGCGAGGATCGAGGCCAGCCGTCGGTCGGCGAGATCGCCATACCGCACTGACGCAGAGGAAACGGACGCTGTCTCTTCGGTGTCCGTTGAGGAGACCACCCGCAGGTGCCTCCGCGAACGGGCGCGCCGCTCCATGGTTTTACGACCTTTCAGCGACTAACGGAACGCCAACCGCTCCAGATTCCTCCTGATACCTGCGTCGCGCGCCCATAGAAATACCTGTATCGGTACCTGTGTCGGCGGGAGTACTCTCCGTCAGGGGCGGTTCAACCGTGTTCGAGGTTGCCACCATGACCAATCCCGACTTCATCAGCTTTCGCCCGCCGGCGCACGGCCGATCCGGCACAGGTGACGCCGAGCAGTTGGAGGCGCATATCAGTGCGCTGCGCACCGTCGACTACCGGTGCGGCGGCGGAATGTGCCGCGAAGCCGTGATGGTCCGCATCCACTGGGGACACGAACTGCTCGGCATGGCCACTGCCGGACCGGTGCCGGACCGGCTGTTGTCAGCGGTCGCCGATCTGCACAACCTGGCCGGATGGACGTGCTTCGACAGCGGCAACGTGGGTGCCGCCGACCACCACTTCGACATCGCGCTGCAACTGGCCAAGCAAGGCAACAACGACGAACTGGCCGCCAACATCCATTACCGCAAGGGCCGACTACGGCTGCACCACGGCTCGCCGGACGCCGCGCTGACCCATTTCCAACTCGGTCAACTGGCCGCGCACAAGTCCGGCTCACGCCTGGCGGCGAGCATCCTGCACGCCAACCAGGCGTGGGCGTACGCCAAAAAAGGCGCCGCCGAGCCCGCACTCGGGCTGCTTGCCCGGGCAGCGGACGACTTCGGCCACGCCGACGTCAGCCAGCCACCGGACTGGGCCAGGTTCTTCACCGAGACCGAACTGTCCGCGCTGGTCGGCACCGTGCACACCGAACTGGCATGCACGGTCGACAAGCAGCACAGCCGGGTCGCGATTCCCGCCCTCACCGAAGCGATCAAGGGCTACGGGCCGGACATGGCCCGCAGCCGGTCGTTCTGCCTGATCATGCTGGCCACCGACCACATGCTGGCCGGGGACGTGGAACAGGGCGTCGCAGTGGGAATCCAGGCGGTGAGCGCGGCCGAAACGCTCAAGTCCGTACGCGTGAAGGACCGCATCCGGCCGCTGGAGCGCCAGACGGACAAGCACAGGGACAACGCTGACGCCCATGCCCTGTCCGACTGCATCACCACCTTCATCACCAGCCCGACGCACACCTGAACGGCTAGAACACGACAACGCCAACGATGTTCGACGTCGCCGAGGCGTACACGTCCGTGCCGGGGAAGTACAACCGCAGGTCCGCGGACACGTCGATGCTCAGCTTCAGGTGGAACGTCGAGTTGGGCTGGCAGGACTTGGAGGTCAGGTCGACCCAGCCGGACGCGCCGATGTTGACCTGAGCGAAGACGTTCAGGCCGAGCACCAGTTGCTGCCGCTCGCCGCCCTGCGCGCCGAGCGTGCCCTTGATCGAGAGCTTGTTGCCCTTCTTCACCTTGACCTGGGCGCCGCCCGCGTCCAGCGTCAGCGTGGTCGGCTTGGCCTTCGCGGTGGCGGCCGAAGCGACGGCCGGCGCGACGAGCAGACCCAGCGCGGCGGCGAGCGCGACGAAGATCCGTGCGAACTTGATGATCATGGTGGTCATGCTCGGCCGAACCGGCCTGTTCCGCGTCTGGAGACGCCAAGAACCGCCGGATCGGGTGACAGCCCCGCTTCGCTGAGTCATCCGGGTTACTGGCCGAGCGTGAAGAACCCGTTCACCGCGCGGAAAGCCTGGATGGTCGCGCACGCGGAGTGACGTCACCGTATCCGACCGCGCACTGCCTGTGCTTAGCACGTTCGGGCTATTGCCGAACCTGATAGCGGGCCGAAACAGTGACGATTCGCGCATACCGCACTGGACGGGAGGCGGCGGTGGCCACGATCGGACTACGCGGCGTCAGCAAGGTCTTTTCCGGCGGCAGCATCGCGCTCGCTCAGGTCGACCTCGATGTGGCCGACGGTGAGCTGATGGTGCTCGTCGGGCCGTCCGGCTGCGGAAAGTCGACTCTGCTGCGGATCATCGCGGGACTCGAGGAGCCCACCGCGGGCACTCTCTACCTGGACGACGAGGACGCCACGAACTTCACGCCGCAGCAGCGCCAAGTCGCGATGGTGTTCCAGAGCTTCGCGCTGTACCCGCACATGACGGCGGCCGACAACATCGGTTTCCCGCTGCGGGTTTCCGGGCTGCCGCCCGAGCAGCGGCATGAACTCGTCGTGGAATCCGCGACCGCTCTCGGCGTGCACGAACTGCTCGAGCGCTGGCCCAAGCAAATGTCCGGCGGTCAACGGCAGCGCGTGGCGATGGGACGCGCGCTGGTGCGTGACCCGCGAATCCTCCTCCTCGACGAACCGTTGTCCAATCTGGACAGCGGGTTGCGCTCCGAGTTGCGGGCGGAGATCTCTTCGACCGTGCGGTCGTCGGGAATCACCACTGTGTACGTCACGCACGACCAGACCGAAGCGCTCACGCTCGCCGACCGTATCGCGGTCATGCGCGGCGGATCCATCGAGGACGTCGGCACACCCGGACGCGTCTACGACAGACCCGCGACCATATTCGTGGCCGCATTCCTAGGCACACCACGGATAAACCTGTTCGAAGCCTGGGTGTGGAACACAGTGGACAGTCACGTCTCGCTGCGCATCGGTGAGCAGACAATCGCCCTGCCCTGGCAAGATCCCAGGGCACGACAACTGGCGCACTACCACGGCGAGCGCATCATCGTCGGGGTGCGCGCCGAGGCGCTCGTATCGCTCGCCGAGCCGCTGGCCGACTGCACGATCCGCGGCCGAGTGCGCTACCTGGAACACCACGGCCACGAATCCCTCGCGTTCGTCGACATCGGCGCGGCGGGAATCGAGATCGACCTGGCACCGCCACCCCGGACACCACCGGCCACGAAACTGAAGCAGCTGCGCCAACGACCGGTCACCACGATGCGCGGCGTCTGGAAGCGAATCACCGGCACACAACCCGCCGAACCCGAGGACGAATCCGACAGCGAACTGCCCGCCGCGACCGCGGGCAGGCATCAGAAACGCTCATCCGGCCTGGTCATGCGCCTCCCACCGAGCGTAGAGGTCTCCGCGGGCAACACACTCAACATCGGTGTACGGCGAGAGCTGCTGCACTTCTTCGACCTGCGGGGCGACCGCATCGACGCCGGATTCCGCTGAGCACCATCGTGCGGCGATGCGGCTGGGCGAGCGGCCACGTGGGCAGAAAGGCGATTCGCGGCAACCAGTTCGGCACACTCGGGGTTCACGACACCGCGGTGACCGACTTCGATCGAGGTCTTGACAGACGGTTCATGGTCAATGCAGGTTGGTGTCATCCGCCGCCTCGAAGGGAACACGCCTCGAGGAGGATGCTTCATGCCTACCCTGTTCACTCGCCGTGCGACGTTGCTCGCTGCCGCGGCCACCCCTTTCGCGGCCGGGACGGCCCTCGCCGATGTTGGAGTCACCGCGTTCAAGCTGCGCTGGAGTGCCGATCCCGGCAAGGACGGGCTGCGGGCGTTCGTCGGCGTCGAGGACGACAGGTCCGATTCACATCCGGGCGTCACGCACATCTTCGCCGAACCCACGCAGTACCGCTTCGTCATGCACAAGTCCGACCGTGACGGCTCGGACCGGCAACGCCAGGAGGTCCGGGCCATCCAGATGAACGGCAGCCGGGTCGACATGAAGAAGAACGAGACCTGGCGGTACGACTACCAGATGTTCATCCCGTCCTCGCTGAAGGGCACGAGCAGCTTCACCCACATATTCCAGGTCAAACACACCTCCGTGGCCTCGCCCGTGGTGACGATGTCCCTGCACCGCACGGGAAGCACGGAGAACGTCGAGATGCGGCTGTTCGGCGCGGGCCAGGCCAAGCTCGGCGTCACGAATCTGGCACCGCTGCGCAACAAGTGGATCGACGTGGAGATCGAGGTCAAAGTCGCCGACGGCTCCGGCGGACGGGTTCGGTATTCACTGAAGGACGGCGGCACCACCATCGTCAACGCGTCCCGGTCGGGTATCGACACGTGGCTCGGCGGCGACCAGGCGCATCCGAAGTGGGGAATCTACCGGTCCATCAATGATTCCGGCCAACTGCAGGACACGTACCTGTTGCTGCGCAACATGAAGGCGTACCGGGACGAGTGAGAGCCGAAGAGGCAGCGCGGGCCACTCTCCCGCGCTGCCTGGCGTTGGCCGTGATCAGCAGCTGGAGTTGGTCTGGGTGAGCAACCCAGTCGCCACGGCAGCCTGTTGCAGTCGCCACCGGCCGCCGGATCCATCCCCTGGTACAGGTACCGCAAGGTTGCAGGGGCTGATCTCCATTGTCTGGTCGGTGCCGGAACGGACCATCTCGCCGTGGCTGATGTCGCGCGTCCATTCTCCACATGGAAACGTCACGTTGTTGGCGCGTGCGGTGATCAGCTCGGCCTGGCCAGATGCGGCTACCTGTCGCCAGAACTAGGTGAGCGCAAACATCGAATCGTCCACAGCGGTCACTTCACCCTCGGCCGGCTTCGACCTCGCTGATCAGCCGCGCCGCGAGCTTCTCGTCGTGTGGCCTGCCCAGCTCGTGCGCGAGCTTGGTGATCCGGTCAAGCAGCGCCAGCGCTTCGTCGAAACGCCCGGCCAGGCGGCACGTTTCGGCGTAGCTGTGCAGGCAGTCGATCTCCACCTGGACTTCGGCCAGAGGTTTCAGCAACTCGAAGGCGCGCCGGTGGTGTTCGAGCGCCTTGTCGAGATCGCCCATGACACGCAGTGCGACGCCGAGATAGTTGTGGCACCACGCCTGGTTGTGCTGAAGATTGTGCTGCTCCGCCAACCGCAACGCGTCATTCAGCGCTCGCAGTGACTCCGCCGGATCATCCGACGCCAACGCGACCCCGAGCGTCACAAGTCCGGTGATCTGCGCAGGACCGTCAGCCAGGGCGACCGATGCGCGGGCCAGTTCGAGGGCTTCGTCGCGTCGTCCGAGGTGCAGTGTCACCCAGCCGTCGAACGCCAGCGCCTGTGACTCCCCGCCGGAGCGGCCAAGCTTTCCGAACAGTTCGCGGGCGCGCCGGAAGTGGACCCGCGCGGCTTCGAAATCGCCGAGATCCCGGCGTACGAAACCGATTCGCAGCGCCAGACCGGCTGCGAGCTCGTCGTCCGACCCGCACTGTGCGGCCTGCTCGTACGCGGCGAGGGCCTCGGTGAGACGTCCGGCGGCGGTGTGGGCGAAGCCGAGGTCCGAGAGCAATGCGGCCCGCTGCTGGCCCGGTCTGAGTCGGGCCGCGGCGGCGCTGAGCATGCGGATTTGATCGTCGGTGCCGCGGTGGCGGAAGAACCAGACGCGCATCGCCTGCGGCAGTTCGGTCACGACCTGGTCCACGCCGAGCCGCACCGCGGCGTCGAAACAGGCGATCAGGTTGACGTACTCAAGATCGAACCAGGCCATGGCCTTTGCCGGATCGCCCGGCGACGGTTCCGGCCGGTGTGGCGACGGCAGCGTCTGGTCGTAGGCGACGGCCTGCGCCAGATAGTGGTTCAGTACCCGGCGCACGGCGGCTTCGGCCTGCGGTTCCTCCTCGGCGGCGATGTCCGCCGCGTAGCGCCGGATCAGGTCGTGCATCCGGTACCGCCCAGGCGAAAGCTCCTGGACCAGGTGGGCATCGACCAATTCCTCAAGCACGGCATCGGGCGGCATGTCGGCGAGCACACCCGCGACCGCCGCGTCGAAGTCGGCACCTGGCAGCACACCCAGCAGCCGGAACATCCGGCGCTGCTCCGCGTCGAGCTGCTGGAGCGACATGCCGAACACGGAGTCGAACCGGCTTACGTTGTCACGCAACCGTTCAGCCAACACCGCCACTGTCCATCCTGGACGGTGTCGAAGCCGTGCACCCGCCATTCGCAACGCCAGCGGCAGTCCGCCACATTGCCGCAGTACCTGGCTGACCGCGTCCTCTTCGGACAGCGTGAGCCCGGCCGCCCGGGCGAACAGGTGCGCCGCGTCGGCGTCGGCCAGTGGTGTCAGGGACACCGGCGGCACGCCGTCCAGGCTGACGAGCCGCGAGCGGCTGGTGATCAGGACCGCGGAACTCCCCGCACCAGGCAGGAGTGGACGGACCTGCTCCGCGTCGACCGCGTTGTCAAGCACGACGAGCGCCCGTCGGCGGGACAGCTCCGATCGCCAGAGCGCCGCGCGTTCGTCGGTACCGGCTGGGAGATGCGTGACGCCCAACGCTCCCAGCAACCGGCCCAACGCGGTCGGCGGCTCCAGTGGCTCTTGGCCCGGTGTGAAGCCGTACAAGTCGAGGTACAGCCCGCCGTCCGGGTACTTCGGCGCGAGCCGGTGCGCCACATGCACGGCCAGGCTGGTCTTGCCGACGCCCGCCATGCCGTCGATCGCGACCGAACCCGCGGCCCGCAGCAGCTCTTCGACCTGCGCGTACTCCGCTTCCCGGCCGGTGAAGTCGATCAGGTCCGCGGGCAGGTCGTTGCGACGCGGCGCAGGTGCGGCGCCTGCCTTGGCCGCCTCGGTCCAGATCGGACGCAGCGGACGAGGGTCGCGGCGGACGACCCGGCACAACGCGACGACGGCGTCCCATGGCGGTACGAGCCGGCCGCTCAGATACCGGGACAACGACGAGCTGCTGAGAGCTGCCTCGCGGGCGAGTGAGCGCAGGCTGAGCCCGCTCAGCTCCTTGATCTGTGCGAGCTGGGCGACGAGTCGCTCCTGGGGGCTCGACACGTGCAACACCGTACCTGTCCCGTTTCACGCGAACGGATCGACGAGGTGTTTGCGCAGGTAGACGCGGTTCTGCGTGTCCCACGGTGTCCCACGGACCGCGCGGCGCCGGGTGCGCCGGTGGTCGGATCACTCCTGTCAGCAGGACCGAACAACCCGAAGGAGAAACCGATGTCGACCGAGCGGATGCCGAACCCCGCGATGCTGATCCCCGGGGCGATGGAAGCCCTGACGGCCGTCAACACCGCCATCACGGGCACCGGCGTGGACGGCAAGCTGCTGGCGCTGAGCCACCTGCGCGCCAGTCAGATCAACGGCTGCGGCCCGTGTGTGGCCGGCGGCGCTCACCAGGCCCAACACCACGGCGCCACCGCACAGCAGGTGCACGCGGTCGCCGCGTGGCGCGAGACGCCGTGGTTCAGCGACGAGGAGCGCGCCGCGCTGGCCCTGACCGAGGCCGTGACCCGGCTCGCCGACCGCCCGGACGCGGTGCCGGACCAGGTGTGGGACGTGGCCGCCAAGCACTTCGACCACAAGGAACTGGCCGCGTTGCTGCTCAACATCGCGATCACCAACGCCTTCAACCGGCTCAACGCGCCGACCCGCCAGCAGGCGGGCAAGTGGTGACCCGATAACCGCCCCAAATCCCAACCACTGAAAGGAAAGTCCGATGGCCACCACGAAGAAGTACGACGGTTTCACCGAAGAAGAGCGCAGCGCTATGAAGGACCGTGCCAAGGAGCTGAAGGCGAGCACCCGGCGAGGCGCCCAGGCCGACACGGAGGCCGAGGTGCTCGCGAAGATCGCCGAGATGCCCGAGACCGATCGCGTGATCGCCAAGCGGCTGCACGCCGTGATCAAGGCCAACGTACCGGCCCTCACCGCGAAGCTGTGGTACGGCATGCCCGCGTACGCCCGCGACGGCAAGGTGGTCTGTCACTTCCAGCCCGCGTCGAAGTTCAAGACGCGGTACGCGATGCTCGCCTTCAGCGACCAAGCGAATCTCGACGACGGCGCCTTGTGGCCCGCCTGGTACGCGCTGACCGAGCTGACCCCGGACATCGAGGCGAAGATCGGCGCGCTGCTGCAGCAGGCGGTGAGCTGAGATCACGGGGTGACGAGGTGGGTGAACACGCCCCTGACTTTGGGGACGTGTTCACAGCCTCGCCGTCGAGACGCGGTCCGGGCCATGTGCGCGGGTCTCCTATACTCCCGCGCATGGGGGGAATCAAAAGCACCTGTCTTGTCGCGTTTGCCGTTGTCACGCTGACCGCGGCGTGCACTTCGGAACCTGAGCCGACAACCACACCGGGCGCATCCGGTGCACCGGCCGCGGCGTCGAGCGCGGGTCGTGTCGGCGGCGCGGATTCGGCCTGCAAACTGCCGCTCTCGTTCGACCTGGCGGACAAGTGGAAGCCGAAGGCGATCGAGGACCCGGCGAGCCTCGGCTCACTGGTCAGCCAGGGCGGTTTCACCGCGGCCTGCGAGATCGACGCCAAACCCGCAGGCCACCTTGGCTTCCTGCGGATCTGGACCAGCACCAAGACCGGCAGCGCCCGTGCCGCGCTTGACGAATTCCTCGCCGCGGACCGCCACATCACCGTCCCGGAGCACAGCGAGACCCAGGTCGCCTCGACGACCGCCGCTGAGGTGACGTACATCCGGGACAACCCGAACGCCGAGGTCAAGAAGCGAGAGCGGCTCCTTTCGGTGCCCACGCCCAGTGGTGCGGTGTTGCTTGCGCTCGGCGGATTCGACGACGAGGAGCACAAGAACATGCTTCCCGCGTACGAACTGGCGAAGAAGTCGCTGCGCATTCCTTGATGCGCTTCACACAACGGCTCTGAGCAGTGCGGTCACCACAACGGCGACGGCAACGCTGACCAGGGCCGGTGCGCGGCACAGATAAGCGACGACAGCACTCGACAGACCGGCCGCGATCGTCCAGTCGGCCTCGCTCCAACCAGGGCCGGCGAAATCGGTCATGATCAGCCCGGCCAGCAGGGCAGGTGCGAACAACGCGATCACGGCTGCCGCGCGTGCGGGCACGGGACGGCTGCCGAGCAACGCCGGGCCTGCCGCCTTGAGCGTGAAGCTGATCAACGCCACGAGCACGATCGCTGTCCACAGTGCACTCATCAGGCGTTCACCGCCGTCCTGGTCCGCAGTCCGATCAACGCCGCCAGGCCAGATCCGAGGATGGCCAGACCGGCCGGAACGACCAGGCTGAGTCCGGCCGCCAGCGCGGCGGCGGTCGCGGCGACCCATCGTGCTTGCGCGGACGCGCGCAGTTCGTCGATGAGCAGCAACAGGAAGAACGCCGGGAACACCACGTCGAGCCCGAACCGGTGGATGATCTCGCTGGATGGCGCGGTGAGCGCGCCGAGCAGTGTCCCCAGGATCCACGCGGGCGCTTGGATGAGCGTCGCCGCGATCATCTTCTCCCGGTCGTACCGGCCGTTGCCCTTGTGGGCCGCAGCCCACGAAGCGTCCACGACCGCCTGCCCCTCCAACGCACGGCGTAAACGGCCACCCTTCAGGTCCGACGCGACCGCCACACCCATCGGCAAGAAGCGCGCGTTGATCATCGCGGCCGCGCCGACGGCCACCGCGACGCCGCCACCACCAGCCAGCGAGGTCGCCAGCGCGAACTGCGCGGAGCCGGAGAACACCGCTAACGAGCAGATGACCGGCGCCAGGGTTCCCCAGCCCAGCGAATGCGCCATGGCCCCGAAGGTGACACCCATGACGAACGTCGGCACGCCTATCCCCAGACCGACGCGCACGCCGGCTGCGTATCCGCTTTCGGTCGATGTCATGACCTCACACTAACATCCTATCGACTACTTAGAGTGTTAGACTGTTGGGCGTGACGGACAGCTGGCGCGGGTACCACCTGATCGGCGGCAACCCGACCCTTGACCTGGTCAACACGGTGTCCTGGCGGTTGGACCCAGCCAGGACCTTCGACCGGCTGACCGCCCCTGGCTTCCTGTCGCTGTGGCTCACCCGTACAGATCTGGCGCACTTGACCGATGACGAAACCGCCGTGATCGATCCGCTGAGTGAGCTACGGGAGACCGTGTACCGGCTGCTCACCGCGCCGGTCCCCGCCGATGTCGCCCGCTTCGGCGCCTCGGTGGCCGCGGCGCGCGGCTTGGCCGTCGCCGAGCCTGCGATGCCGTTGCGGTGGACCGTCCCGATCAACCGGATCGACGACGTGGTCCCCGCCCTGACGCTCATCGCCGACGACTTCCTCCGTTCCCCCGACGCCGCACTGGTACGCCAATGCGCGGGTGCCGGCTGCGGCTGGCTTTTCCTTGACCGCACCCGGAACCACTCCCGGCAGTGGTGCAGTTCCCAGGACTGCGGCAACCGGGAACGGGCCCGCAGGCACTACCGGAAGGCTCACCCGGCACGGGGATGACCGCCGATTGAGCTCCCGTCCAGTGGGTAGTCACTGCTCAAGACGGGAAGGAGCGGCTGACCATGACCAGTAGGACCGATGATCGATCGATCTCGGAGTTGGTGGGGCAGGCGTCCGAGCAGATCTCCCACCTGGTTCGCGACGAGATGCGGCTGGCGGCCAAGGAGATCGGCGAGAAGGGCAAACGAGCCGGGATCGGCGCCGGATTGTTCGGCGGGGCCGGGCTGTTCGCGTTCCTCGGGCTCGGCGTGCTGATCACCAGCGCGATTCTGGCGTTGTCGCTGGTACTCGCCCCGTGGCTGGCCGCGTTGCTGGTGGGAGCGGCGCTGCTGCTGATCGCCGGGGTGGCCTCGCTGGTGGGCAAGAAGCAGATCGACGCCGCGACACCGCCGATCCCCGAGGAAGCGGCCGAGGGCGTCAAGACCGACATCGCCACCGTGAAGAAGGGCCTGCACCGATGAGCGACACGCGACAACCGGACGCCAACGACATCCGCCACGACATCGAACGCACCCGCCGCGAACTCGGCGATACGGCGGAAGCATTGGCGTACAAGGCAAACGTGCCCGCCCGCACGAAAGAAAAAGCAACCGAAGTGCTCGACACGGCGAAAGCCAAAGCCGCGGACGTGGCCGAACAGGCACAGCAGAAGATCGACAACCTGCCCGAGCCCGCGGCACAACGAGCCAGGGGCCTGATCGTCGCGGTGAAGAAGCGCCCAGGCACCTTCGTCGCGGGTGCGGTGGCGTCGCTCGTGGTCCTGCGACGCATGACACGCAGGAGGCGAAAGAGCTGATGTTGCGACTGCTGTACCGGCCACTGGGCCTGATTTTCGGAGTGCTGGGCGGAATCGCCGCGAGTGCGGTGTTCGCCCGCGTGTGGAAAATGGTCACCGGCGACGACGAAGCCCCCAGCGCGACCGACGAAGACCGCCGCTGGACCGAGGTGTTGGCGGCCGCCGCCGTGCAGGGCGCGGTGTTCGGCCTCGTCAAGACAGCGGTTGACCGCGGCGGCGCCGTCGGCTACCGCAAGATGACCGGCGAATGGCCCGGCGACAAGTCCTCCAAGACGGACGACGACTGAAACCAAGCCGCCCGACCACGACGGTTGGGCGGCTCGTCGTCGATCAGCCGGCGACCCGGCACCGCGCGAGTCGGATCAGCAGCAGATAGACGATCCAACACGCGAAAATGAGACCGCTGACCGCCCACGAATTCTGCGCCGCCGTGAAGACACCGAGGCCGAACATGACGGTGCCCCAATGCCGGAATGACGCGGAACGGGTTCTCCGGCTCGTGTATGCCATCGCAGGTCATCCAACCGTCATGAGAAGCACACGCCACTGACAAGACCTGACATACCCCATGTCCCCACCCCGATTCTCATGGAATCCGGCCAGACTAGGAGTAGATCCGCGGACGTTGTGGCGCAGGCAGCATGATTCCCGCCAATGCGCCCGAGCAGGACCCGTTCAGTCGTCCTGTCGACACCTCCCGTGCAGTTGACCAAGCCGGCCAACACTCACATGAATCCCCGCAGCCACACCGGTTTCTGATCCTTGGCGTCAAGGGATAAATACGATTAAGTCTCTGTTTCGCATCTGCGTCCACACGGGTTAACACACACCTCTGTTCGGTCGACGATCTGAACTCACAGATCGAAAGGCGCGCCACACAGGTCGGATTCGCGTGGTAGCCGAGAAGGGGTGGACATGTGTGCGACGGTTGAGAAATGCGGGGACAAACGTAGGTACAACAGCCACGATAGCCAGGACTATCGATCACCATTCGAACGGGATCGCGACCGGATCCTGTACTCATCCGCGTTCCGACGGCTCGCCGGAGTCACTCAAGTTGCCGCAGTCAGTGAGCAACGAGTCCTGCACAACAGACTCACCCACAGCCTCAAGGTTGCCCAGATGGGGCGTCGCCTGGCGCAGACGATAACTCGAGACGAATCGAACTCCGGCCTCGCCGAGCGGGCAGAAGTAGATGCGGACGTGGTCGAAGCTGCCTGCTTGGCGCACGATCTGGGACACCCGCCGTTCGGCCATGTCGCCGAATCAGTGCTGCACGAGCGCCTTCAACAGGTTCGTGGGCTTGACGGGTTCGAAGGCAACGCCCAGTCCTTCCGGATCGTCACGAAGCTGGCGCGACGCCGGATCACGCATCCTGGCCTGAATCTGACCCGTGCGGTCCTCGATGCGATCCTCAAATATCCCCGGTCGTTCGGCCAAGTACGCACTTCGCCGGCGACGCTATGGACCGATCGCTCGCTCGGCGGGAAGTGGGGAGTATACGAAAGCGAGATCAACGACTTCTCATGGATACGGCCTTCGCCATGCGGCCAGGTACGTTGCGCCAACGCTGTCCTGATGGATTGGGCAGACGACATCACTTTCGCCACACACGACATCGAGGACTACTACCGGGCTGGCCTCATCCCGTTAGGTGACCTGGGGCAGGCTCGAGCAGAGATACTCGAGCACGCGGTGGCACGGCTCGAAGAGGACCATCATGACTTCCGTTCTGCCGATTTCAAGACCGCGCTTGATGACGTGATCAGCAGATTCAACGGTGCCACTCGAGGGTCTGACTGGGACACCAAGGAGAATCGAGCATGGTTGAACAAGATCACTTCGAAGAATCTGACTGATCTCGTCGGGGCGGTCCGCGTCGTTGACAAACCTCCCTATGTGGCGGTGGACCCGGATGCGCAGTACTTGGTCGAGGCCCTCAAGGAGCTGACTTGGTACTACGTGATCGACAGGCCGCAACTCGCCATGACGCAGGTGGGACAGAAGAAGCTGATCGGCGCGCTGTACGGCCAGCTTTGCGACTGCGTTCGCAAGGACGCGTCCAGCAACAGGCTTCCGGTGGTACTCCGCGAGATGTACCAAGACATCGACAACGATGATGACGCATCGCCTGTGTTCAAAGACAATGAGTCGGCGCGCATCGCACGGGCAGTCGCCGACTACATCTGCTCGCTCACCGAATGCCAAGCTATCGATCTGAGCCAGCGGATGAACGGCACAACGCGAAGCTCGATATTCGGAGCGTGGTTCCACTAGCCCTGCCGCCTCAACGGTCACGACTTAGGGCATGAACTCTCTGGTCACGTCGATGAATCGGGGTGGTGGGGGCGGCATGGGGCTGTCGACGAACGCGCCGAGTGCGACGTCGTAGCGTGGTCCCCATGCTGGTTCGATGACGTCGCATCCGTCGGCTCGGACGGCGTCGACGTTTCGTTTGACCGCGGGTTTCTCCCACATTTCGGCGCTCATCACGGGGAAGAACACCACTGGGAACGAAGCAGCAAGAACGGTCGCCGACAGCAGGTTTCCAGCCGCACCCGTCGCTGTCGCGGCCAACATATTGGCGGTGGCCGGTAGCACTGCGAGCATGTCGTGCTCCGCCGCCAGCGTGACGTGGTTGTGCCGGGCCCAGGTTGATTCCGGTTCGCCCGTGACGACCTGGTCAGCGAACAGAGCCACCGTGTGGGCGGGCAGGAAGCGAGTCGCAGTGTGGGTCATGAGCACCGTGACCGTTCCGGTGAACTGACTGCGCAGGGCGGAAAGGTACACGGGCAGCATTGCTACGGCGGCCGATCCGCTTGCGCCGATCAGCAAGCGGCCGCCGAAGGAGGAGTTCGTCACGAAGTCATCGTGTATCGCCGTGACCGCACTGGAGTGATTGCCTGTGCCAGGGTCGGTGACGATCTGTGCCACTTCGATAGGTGGCTGGGGTCATGCCGGTGATCGTGCGGAAGGCACGGTGGAATTGCGCCACGCCAGCGAATCCGCAAGCCCGAGCCACCACATCCAACGGGCACGAAGGGTTTGATCGCAGCATTTGCCGGGCGAAGGCGACGCGCTGGCCACGGATCAACCCGGTGACCGACTCATCAGCCATCACCCGGTACAGGGTCCGCCGTGAGATTCCGCATCCCGCTGCTATCGCGTCGACGTCCAGGCCTGGTTCGCGGGCATGCCGGCTGACGAACCGGTGCACCCGCTCACGAGTCAGTGCGGCATTCGTGGGCGCTGTGCCGGCCGCCCAGCCCACCGCACATTCCAGCAACCCGAGACCGTGTGGCAGCAGTTGCGCCGCCGTGGCCAGGTCGAGTCGTTCCAGGCCCGCGAAAAAGTCGGTCACCAACCGGACTGGTTCGGATGGGCCCAGTGCCACCGCTGTCGCGCCCGTCAGCGACCGTCGTGGCATCAGCGACCGCGGGACCCGGATGACGAATTGGCTGAACGGGTCCACGAAGTCCAAAGAGTACGGACGGCTGCTGTCCACAAACGTCAAAGTCCCTGGCGACAGCACAGCCACCCGGTCATCCTGCGCCAGTCTTCCGTGGCCGGTGAGCTGGATGTTGGCCAGCACGCTGTCCTCGTGGCCACGGGCGATCTGGCTCCGGGTTCGCCGCACCCGCTGCGCGCGCGACGACACCGCCGAGATGCCCACCCTGTCGACGGTTGTATGCGCGAGCTTGCCTTGGAAAGCCTCTGGAGTCACCGGCTGCGCCGAGACGTGCACGAACGCGTCACAGATCACGTCGGCCCAGTAGCCGAACGCCTCGGTGTCCGGAACGTCCGCGGTGCTCCACACAGTCCGCTCCACTCCCCCATCGTCACCGCTGATCAGCGATGACGCAAATTCCCTTGTGGACACTGGCGATTAGTCGCCGTTCTCGGTTCGCGGCCTGCCCACGGCGCAAATACACTGATCATGTGCAAACCGGAACTGGGGTGCGGTGGGCGCTGGTATGTGCGGGCACGGCACTGATCGGCACCTGCTACGGGTTCGCACGGTTCGCATACGGTCTGTTCGCGCCCGAATTCCAGAAGCAATTCCAGATTTCCTCGACCGTTTCGGGCATCATCGGTTCGGGCAGCTACATCGGTTACTGCATCGCGATTGTGGCCAGTTTCATGCTCACTGAGCGGTTAGGCGCGCGCAGAATCGCGGTCAGCGCGTGCGTTGTGGCAACGTTGGGACTTGCCATGGTCACCCTGGCCCCGTCGACCCCTGTGCTCGCGGCAGGTGTGCTCATCGCCGGATCCAGCACCGGTCTGGCGTCACCGCCGATGGCCGCGGCGGTGAGCCGGTGGATTCACGCCCCGGCGCAGGATCGGGCGCAAAGCATTGTCAACGCGGGCACAGGAATAGGCGTCCTGGTCTCCGGCCCGATCGCGCTTGCCCTGCTCGACGAGTGGCGGTGGGCGTGGGCGGTTTTCACCGTGATCTCTGCCGCGGTCACCGTTTGGCTGGCCAAGGCGATCCCGTTCACCGATTCCGAAACGCACACCGACACGGCCGGAAAAAGTTGGCAGCCGGGCACTTTCCTGCTGATCGCCGGGGCTTTCCTGATGGGCTTCAGCAGTGTCGCGATGTGGACGTTCGGCCGTGATCTGATCACCTCGGTCGGTCAGGTCAGCGATGTCGTGTCCACGTCGATGTGGGCAGTGCTGGGCGCCGCCGGTTTCGTCGGCGCTCTCAGCGGCGATTTGGTCGCCCGCGCCGGATTGGTCCGCTCATGGACGACGGTGATGGTGGCGATGGCGGGCGCCACACTGCTTATCGCCTTCTTACCAAGCGCGCCTGTGCCCATTTTCATTGCCGCAGCGTTATTCGGGGCCTCATACGTGAGCCTGAGCGGCGTGCTCCTGTTGTGGAGCACCCGGATCTACCCGCAACGTTCATCGTTCGGGGTGGGCGTGTCATTCCTGATGCTCGCAGTGGGGCAGATGGTCGGTGCCCCACTGGCCGGCGTGCTGACTGACGTATCAGGCGGCACTGTGGCGTTCTACACCTGCGCCGCGATCGGGCTCATCGGCGCATGTGTCCGGCCCCGGCCGTCGTGAAACCGCGGGTGAGCAGCCACCCCGCCAACACCATTTCATTCAGCGCCAACGGGATGACGAGTACGGAATGGATTGCCGAGAACGGCGTGAGCGCACCGGACATCACCAGACCGGCGTCGGCGAGGTACGGCACCACCGCGATGAGCGCCCAACCGGAGATCCACCGGGGAACGAGCCCTGACCGGAACAGCAGCACGTTGAGGATCGCCGCGCTGAGGCAGAAGAACACCATGCTGCCCGGGTGGCCCCACAGGTCATACGTCCCGGTCACGATCCGGACGATGTCCGCAGGCGCACCGGCCAGGGTCATGAGCGGCCCGACGGTCGCCGGAAGCACCAGCACCACTTCGAGAGTTCTAGCCACGACGTAACCGAGCGCGAGCGCCTCGTTGTGCTCCTTGAGGATCGGGAACAGCGTCGGCGGGATCATCGCGATCGCGACTGCCATGATCAGCACCAGCACGGCCCCTGCCGATGTGGCTTGGTCAGTTGACTCGAGCAGTACCGCGCTGACAATTCCGGCTGCCGTCGCTGTGACAAAGAGGCCACCGACCACCCGTGCTGACGTCTTCATGTTTCTCATGGCCCTCACGGTCGATGACACCGGTGTGCGGCTGGTGTGGGCCGGGTTTGCTGAGGGTGTGCGCTGTGACAGGCTTGCCGGAGGTCAACGTCTGGGAGCAGCGCTGTGGTGCGGATCGGTCTGCTCGGTGGTGTCCGCGTCACCGCCGACGACGGCGAGCCGGTCGACATCGGCTCGGCGAGGTCGCAGGCCGTGCTCGCGGCGCTGGCCTTGTCACCCGGCACATCCGTAACGGTGTCACGCCTGGTAGAACTCGTCTGGGGTGATGAACCTCCGCAAACCGCGCACAAGGCACTGCAGTGGCACATCGCCCAGTTGCGCAAGGGACTTGGTCCCGATGCGATCGTCCGAGTCGGTGCCGCGTACCGCCTTGATGTGGCGCCTGATGCGGTCGACGTGGCTCGTTTTCAGCGCCACTTCCGGGATGGTGATTTCCGCGCGGCCCTCACCGAGTGGGGTGGCACTCCCCTGGCCGGTCTGGAGGCACCCGGCCTCGCGGCAGCGGTGGCTGGTCTGACCGAACAGTGGCTGAGCGCGGTCGAAGCGGACCTTGAACGCCGAACCGAATCCGACCCGCGAGGCGTCATCGGATCGCTTGCGGAACTCGCGGAACGCTATCCACTGCGCGAGAACGTGTGGGCCCTGTTGATGACCGCGTTGTACCGTGTGGACCGTCAGGCGGACGCTCTCGCGGCCTTCCGGCAGGCCCGGCACCATCTCGTCACGGAACTCGGTGTCGAACCTGGACCCGCGTTGCGGGAGCTGGAGTCGCGGATCCTCGACCACGACACGCGCCTGCGCGAACGTGCCGAAGGGCACGTCCCCCGTCGCGTGGGGCCGCTCTTCGGCCGCGACGAGGACCTGCAGGCCATCGCCGACGCGCTCGCGCGGTCAGCGGTCGTGACCTTGGTCGGACCTGGCGGAATCGGCAAGACCCAGCTCGCACTGGCGGCAGCCGCCGATCACGGGCGGCTGGTCGAGTTGGCGGAGATCGCCTCGCCTGCCGACGTGCCCCGCGCGGTCGCCGACGCGCTGGGCGTCGCGCAACGTCCGGGCCGCACCTTGCCCCAGTCGATCGTCGCCGCGTTCCGGTCACGTTCGGCACTGCTCGTCGTCGACAACTGCGAACACGTGATCGACGGCGCGGCCGAGCTCATCCAGGCCGTCGTGTCCGGCTGCCCGCAGGTGCACGTCCTCGCCACGTCACGGGAGCGTCTTTCCCTTGCAGCGGAACAGGTGTTGGTCGTCGGCCCACTGGATCCGGGCGCCGGTGCCGAGCTGTTCAACGCCCGTGCGCGAGCCGCCGATCGGGGTTATGACGCGGCCGTGCATCAGGACCACGTCGAGGAGATCTGCCGTCAGCTCGACGGGATTCCGTTGGCCATTGAGCTGGCCGCGGCCCGGACGATCAGCCATCAGCCCGCCGACCTTGTCGTGAGGCTCAACGATCGCCTCCGAGCGACCGGCAGCCGCCGGACCGGCGCCGCGCGGCATCGCACGTTGCGGGCAGCCATCCAGTGGTCGTACGACCTGCTCACGCCCGCCGAGCAGACGCTGTTCCAACACCTTTCCGTGTTCAGCGCACCGTTCGACCTCAGCGCGGCGGAAGCAGTAGCCGACGGTGCCGACGGCCTCATCAGCACTCTGGTCGAACGATCGGTCGTTACCGTCGACAATGGACCGTTCGGACGGCGTTTCCGTTTGCTGGAGCCGATGCGTCAGTTCGCCGCCGAGCACTTGCGGGATCGTGACGTCATCGCCGAACGCCATGCCCGTTGGTGCGTCAGCGAAGTCACCCATATCCATCGTCTGCTCACCGGACCGAAGGAGATCGAAGGCGTCGTCCGGCTCGCCGAGCTCTGGCCGAATCTGCGCGCGGCGGTCGGATGGACTCGAGACGTTGATCTGGCCGACGCGTTGGTGCGGCCGATCGTCACGGAACTCCCGTTGCGGGGACGGCAGGAAATCGGTGTCTGGGCCGAACACATCCTGGCGATGACGTCCGATGTGGACTTGCGTGCCTTCTGGCTGGTCTGGGTCGCCGAACGCTACACCCAGAACGCCAACCCGGCGGGCTACCGAGAAGTCGCCCAGCAGTACGGCTCGGACCGGCCGCTGAGCCGCTACGCCGCCGCGTACGCCTGCGGCGACGGCGAGGCTTTGTGGCAGTGCCTGCCGGATGCCGTCGCCGATCTGCGCAGTGACGACCTGGCGGCGTTCCTGGAGATGACGTCGGCGGGGATTCTGCTGGGCACCGGGCGGTTCGAGCAGGTCGACAAGTCGGTCAGGGTCCTGGCGGATCGGTATCGAGTCCACGGCCCGCCAACGCTCCTGCACTGGGCGCTGCAGACCCTCGGCTACTGCGCGTCATTCCAAGCCAGGCCCGAGGACGCCGACCGTTATTTCGACGAAGCGGCCCGCGTCGACCTGCCCGCGGGCACACTCTCGGCCAACAAGAGCACCGAAGCCCGGTCGGCGTTCCGGCGAGGCGAACGACAGCGAGCGTTTCACCTCCTGCGCTCCCACATCGACGAACTGATCGACACCGACAACGTGGTCGCGGCCAGCATCGTCTGCATCGAGTTCATCACCATGATGGCCAAGATCGACCGGATCGCCGAAGCAGCCCACATGCTCGGCTACCTCAAGGCCGTCAACGAGTTCGGCGCATTGGCCGCCAGAACTCTCGTCGCCGAAGCCGCAAGCAGGATCGCTCAGCACAGCGCAGACACGACACCGGCCATCGACGACCGCGCGGCGCTCAGCTACATGCGCAAGGTCCTCGTCGAACTCACGTGACCGAGACGTGACCGAGACGTGAGCGCCCTGAGGCAGGGTGCGCGCCATGGAAGAACAGATCCTGTCGATCAAGCCGATGCTGCCAGCCGACCGCGCGCCGGTGAGCAACGGCGTACGCATCAGCGCCACGCCGTCAGCCGGACTGGAGGAGTGCGCACTGGACCGGACTCAGCCGGGCTCTGACTGATCAGGCCATGCCCCGGACGACTTTGGTCTGCATGCCGTGGCACGCGTTGTCCCGGCCCAGTCTGGCATTGGGCGTGCTGAGTTCCGCGTGCAGGCGCGAAGGACTCTCGCCGCCCGTCGAGTACCACGGCGGGCTGCGGTTCGCGGAGTTCTTGCTGGACCGGACCGACGGCGTGGTGACTCCGTTCGACTACGCGGCCGTCGCCGAGACCGGATTCCCGCATGCGCTGGGCGATTGGGTGTTCGCGGGCGTGGTGAACGGCGATGACTTCGGCCTCGATGGCATGGTGGATTACGCCGCACGGCATGGGATCGCCATGCGGACACTGCGCTCGATGCGCGACCTGGCCGCGCCCTTTGTGGAGCTTGTCGTTGACGAGGTGCTGGCCACTGACCCGGAGTTGGTCGGGTTCAGCACCACGTTCATGCAGAACGTGCCCAGCCTCGCCGTGGCGAAGCAACTCAAGCACCGCAAGCCTGAGCTGACTGTGCTTCTCGGCGGCGGAAACTGTGACGGGCCAATGGGAGCGGCGCTGTACCGCGAGTTCGAGTTCGTCGACATGGTGCTGCGCGGTGAGGCCGACGAGACGTTTCCCCGACTGCTGCGGGCTTTGGACGGTGACGGGGAGGTCACCGAAGTGCCAGGGCTGTGCTGGCGCGACACGATCAATCCCGCGCGGCTGGTGCCACCGGCACGCATGAGCGCACCGAACTTCGAGGGGTGGTTCGGCGCGTTCGACGCGTCAGTGGTGAGCCGGTACGTCGAACCGGAACTGGTGGTGGAATCCGCGCGCGGGTGCTGGTGGGGCGAACACCACCACTGCACGTTCTGCGGGCTCAACGGCACGTCGATGGCGTTCCGGGCCAAGCCTGCCGTGACTTTCGTCGCCGAGGTGGACGGCCTCGTCCGGCAGCATCAGGTGCTGGACGTGATGGTCGTGGACAACATCCTCGCGCCGGGCTATCTGCGCACTGCGCTGCCAGAACTGGCCAGCCGGGGGTGGGATCTGCGCTTGCACTATGAGGTGAAGGCGAATCTGACCGGCGCGCAGATCGAGGTGCTGCGGGACGCCGGTGTGTACAGTGTCCAGCCCGGTATCGAGTCGCTCGTGGACGATGTGCTGGCGCGGATGAACAAGGGTGTCCGGGCTGTCCGCAATGTCCGCACGTTGCGTGACTGTGAATCGGCCGGGCTGACCGTGGCGTGGAATTGGCTCTACGGCTTTCCTGGCGAGCGCGAAGAGGATTACAAAGCGGTGATCGACCAACTTCCTGCGTTGGTCCACTTGCAACCGCCGGACGGGGTGACACGGATTCAGCTGGAACGCTTCAGCCCGTACTTCGAGGATCCGTCCCTCGGTTTCCCTGATCGGTCGCCCGCGGAGGCGTACCAGTATGTGTACGCGTTGCCGCCGGAAACGTTGCAGGACTTGGTCTACCTGTTCGACACAAGTCCCCGTGGCCTCACCGAGCACCAAGCTGGTCCACTGTGGATGGCCATCGAAACGTGGACCGTCTGGTATGCCACAAGCACCCTTGTGCGCAAACACATCGACGGCGTGACTGTGCTGCGCGACCGCCGTGCTGGGTGGCCGGAGGAGGATCACGTACTCGAGGATCCCCGGGAGCAGCGAGCGTGGGCCGAGCTGGAGTGCGGCCGATCCGCGGTAGGCGTTGCCCGTCGGCTTGCCGATGTGGGTCTGCGTTGGAGCGTCAACGACCTGCAGCGCTGGCTGTCCGAGTTGTGTGAACGCGGCCTGCTGTTCACCGAAGGCGGGTACTACATCGCGCTCGCCACGACCTCCGCGGCGCCCCGATGAAGCACTGGCCGGAGGTCAAGGTCCTGGATGCCATCCCGTCGGATGACGCCTCCGCTGATTGGGACTGCCAGCGCCTTCGGTTGCGTGCGCCACTGAAGTTTGGAACAGACCCAGCGCAGGACGCCGCCGCACTCCGGTTCCTCGTCTCGGCCGCGGAGCGGTACGTAAAGATCGAGTGGCACCTTGCCGGCGAGTTACCGTGGCGCTTGCACACCGTCGTGCATCTTCCACCTCCTGCCACAGGGGGCGAAATCGCAAGGAAATGGCGGGAACTGTTCAGGTTGGCGCTGTGCACCTACCGATATGGCCCGGATTTCGTGCTGCTGCGGGACAATCGCCCTGGAAAGGACCGTTTCCGCGGTCATCTGGGTGCTGACTGGGTGCGGCCGTTCCGCGACTTGGTAGCGGGAACCGGCGCGGACAAGCGCTTGCTCGACGAACTGGTGGCGGCGGATCTTGCGATACGGCTGGGCGATGGCGAACACGTCGTGCTGGCCACGCGGCTGCGCCGATGGCCCGTGCCTCACTTCACGGTTTGACCGGCTACAGCCAGGTTTCGCGCCGGCGCTGCAGTCCGTCGAGGATCAGGTCGAGGCCGGTGTCGAACTCCTTGGGGTATGCGTAACCAGGTTTCAGCGCCCGGTCGAGGATCATCTCGGCGAGGTGCGGGAACTCGTCCCGAGGCATCTCATCCAGGATCGAGCCCGCCACGTTCTCGAGGTCGACCTGGGTTTTGAACGGCACGCTGAGCTCCTGCAGCACGAACCCGTAGATGTAGCTGTCCACCATGGAGAGTGCGTGTGCCGCACCGGCGATCGAGAAGCCTCCTGCCCGCAGGCAGCCGACCACCGCGTTGTGGTGTCGCAACGTCGCATGGCCGGGGTTGGTCCGTGAGTCCATCAGGCTGATCGCCCACGGGTGGCGGATCAGCGCGTCACGCATCGAAACGGCCCGCTGTCGCATCGCGGTCTGCCAGTCGACGCCGTCCGGCGGAAGCTCGATCTCGGCGAAGACCAGGTCGATCATGCCGTCGAGGATCAGGTCCTTGTTGCGGAAGTGGTGGTACAGCGACATCGCTTCGACGCCGAGCCGCTCGGCGAGTTTGCGCATGCTCGGCACACCGCCGCCCGCCTCGTCCGCCAGCTCGACAGCCGTGCGCAGAACCATTTCCTTGCTGAGCGGGTTGCGTCGAGGTGTGTCGGTCGGCTCCGCGGCCACAAGGTCCTCCTGTCTGACTGCTTGACAACCTTACACCATAAGGCTGTACCTTACGACGTAAGGCCAGAGTTGAGGAGAGTCATGGAAGTCAAGAAGGTGTGCGTTGTCGGAGCGTCCGGGAAGCTCAGACGCTCCATGGTGCAGCACGCGTTGGACCGCGGTTACGAGGTCGTCGGCGTGTGCCGGCTGCCCCCATCGGCCCTCGCTCACGCCAGCGAGCCGGCATGAGCAGCCCGCGTGCGCTCGCGAGGACCGCGGGGTTGCTGTACCTGATTGTCGCCGTGTCCACCATCTTCGCCGGACTGGTGAACTCCCGGATCGACTCAGGCACCATTGCCGCGTCGGCCACCTTGTACCGGGTTGGCTTCGTCAGCGAATTGGTTGGAGCCGTGGCGTTTCTGCTGACGAGCATGACGCTTTACTTGCTGCTCAAGCACGTCAACCAGATGGCCGCCGCGGCGATGGTCATCTTTGTGGCGGTCAGCGTCGCGATCCAAACCATGAACCTGCTCAACCAGCACACCGCGCTGACCATCGCCACGAGCCAGGAATACGCTTTCGGGCCACCAATCGCTGCCCAGTTGACGACGCTGTTCGCCGACATGCAGAGCAACGGATTCCTCATTGCCCAGACGTATTTCGGGCTGTGGCTGCTGCCGTTGGGCTACCTGGTGATGAAGTCGGACTACTTTCCCAAGGCGTTGGGCGTGCTGCTGGTGATCGGATGCTGCGGTCACCTCGTGGACGTGTTCTCCCGCTTCCTCGCACCCGGCTTCGGTGCAGACGTCTCACCGTTCGCCATGACGTTCGCGGCGATCGCGGAACTTTCGTTCATCGCATGGCTTTTGGTCACTTCTGGTCGCCGCAGTAGCCGGTCGGCTTGACGGATGATGTCCGCCAGGTAGCGGCGCGTGCGGCGGGTTGGGTCGTCCGCAGTCGTGGGATCGATGAGCATGCGGTGCATGGCCGCGCCGACGAGCTCCCGCCGGGGCTGGATGTACTGGCCAGCAGAGCGGATGGCTGGAACCGATGAGCTGGGCGAGCACGGCTCGGAACCGCGCGCCGCCGAAGGTCTTCGCTCAGGAGTCCAGCAGCCGCTCGTGGGGCTGGGGCGTCGATGTGCCGCTGCCCGGATCTCCGCGCTTCGGGCACCAGCGTGCGGGCTTGTTCGATGGCCTGGGTCATCAACTGCTCCTTCCTCCATGCCGCGCTCGATGAACAACTCCAGCGCGGTCTCCAGGATCAGCTCGTCGGCGTTGGGGTTTATGTACGCAACCGGATGCGTATACAAATAGCTCAGGGTGCGACGTCGGTGTAGGCGGTGCCGACCTTGAGAGCGTCGACGTAGTTGGCGATCGAGGTGCCGCTGGCGCCGTAGATGCCCCACTTGGGCTCGTTGATGCTGTCCCACGTCCGGCACGCCCAGCGCTGCGAGTTGTTGGTGAAGGTCTGTTTCTGGCCGTCGAACCAGAACTCGACCCATCCGCCAGTGGTCGCACTGGACAGGTGCAGCCCGAGCACGTAGCTGTGCCAACTGTTCGCGGTGATCGCCCGGGACCAGATGATGCGTTCGACTCCCCCGGGCTGCCGCTGCAGAATGGACATCCGGCCGCTGATCACCTTGAGCACGACGGGGAAGTTCTGGATGTGGTTGCCGTAGGACTTCCACTGAAAGGTGGCGTTGTTGTTCACCGTGCTGGACAGTTTGCTCCGCCAGCCGAGATAGTAGGTCGACCCGTTCCGGAACTCGTACCGCTTGCCCCCGACCGCGATGCCGTGGTTCTCGCACCGATTGCTGCCGCTGGGTTTGTTGTACCGCCAAACGCGCCCATGGGTGGGGTCGTCGGCCGCGGTCACGCTGCCGGGCGAGTCACAGTTCATGTTGCCGAACACGCGCAACCCGCCTGACGGGTCACCGTTCCAGATCACCGCGGCATGCGCCGGAGTGATGAGAAGCGAGAACGCCAGCACTGCCGTCAACGGGACGGCGAGAAATCTACGCAGGGTTTCCATCCGCCATCGGACCTTTCATCGCGAAGGTTGCGGCGGACACTGTGCATTATGTCGGCCGTGTCAACCGCACCGGAAGCGGCAGATCCCCGAAGCAACTTGGATAAGTTGACGCGCGCGGCATGGTCGTCAGTTCCCGTTCTCAGCAGAACTGAACCTGGCGCAACCGCAAGAAACATCCCTGTACAGCGCGGTCTTCGACTCGTTGGCACGGACCGCAAGCCACGGCCGGGCCGCCCGCGCCATCATCACGCGCGTGATCGACGACCTCTCTGCGCTGGTATCCGAAGATTCCGAGTGGTTTGGCCGCGCCTCGACCGCCGACCACGCGCCACGACTGTTCGCCATCGTGCTTGAGTACCTCGACCAAGTCGACGCGGCAACCCTGACACCACTCCACGCCTGGTATGGGCAGGACCCGAACGTGGCTGAGCCTGGACCACGTCGTTACAAGTCGCCGACGCGGTTGATCAAGTCGCCGACGCGGTTGATCAAGTCGCCGACGCGGTTGATCAAGTCGGCCAACGTTTGCGCGGCACGCTCCATCCGGCGGAGGTCGACGTGCTCGTCCACGCTGTGCGCGCCGTCACTGGGGAGGGTGAAGCCCAGCAGGAGCACGGCTGCCTTGGGTGTCACTCTGGCCAGCAACGGCACTGCTGGGATTGATCCTCCACTTCGGACGAGCGCGGGTTCAATGCCCCACGTTGCCTGCACGGATTCGCGCGCGACTCGGAGCATGGGGTGTCGCACATCGACCAGCTGCCAAGGCTCGGAGCGGATGAACGGCTGGACGTCCAGCCGGATGCCGGGCGGACAGTTCGCGGTCAGGTGACTGGCGAGCATCCCCGCTATCTGTCCTGGGCGCTGACCGGGGACCAGCCTGACGTCGAGTTTGGCTGCCGCTGCCGCAGGGATGGCATGCGCAGCGGCCGGAGTCGTGCACAGGCTGGTCACCATGATCGCCGGGCGGGTTGTGACGCGTTCGGTTGCGGTGCGACCAGGTTCACCCCAGCCGGGCCTGGCCACGGGGGCGAGTCTGGCCTCATGGTCGACCGTCGTGACCGGCGATGGCGGGTGGATGCCCTCGTAGAATCCTGGAACGGCGACCCGGCCATCTCTCCTATGCAGCGACGCAAGCACCATCGCCAACGCCTGCGCAGGATTGGGCACGGCACCGCCGTAACGGCCTGGATGCAGCGTACGGCCGACCCCCGTGGCCGTCAGGTCAAGGGTGAGACCGCCACGTAGTGAACACGTCAGGGTCGGCCGTCCCGCCATCGTCGAATCGGTGTCACAGATCACCACCGCGTCCACATCGGACAGCCAGGCCCGCAGACAGCCCAAAGAACGAGAGAGCGTAGGGCTGCCGACTTCCTCCTCGCCGTCATAAAGGAACTTCAGGTTCACCCGGCGGCCGATGGCAGTCAGCTTGGCCACTGCGTGCAAACCGGCCACCACAGGCCCCTTGTCATCGCTGGCGCCGCGCCCCCACAGCGTCTGTCCAGTTCGGACAGCCGAGAACGGCGGCACAGACCACCGGTCACGCGGCCCGGTCGCAACGACGTCATAGTGTCCATAGACAAGCACGGTCGGAGCCGTCGGATCCCCCTTGCGCTCCGCGACCACGATCGGTCCCGGCAGCGGGATCCGGCGCACGCCAAGGGAAGCGAGCCGACGCTCCAACCAGATCTCGGCCCGGCGCAGCGCCGCCTCGGACGAACTGACCGTCGGTATCCGTTGCAGTGCCGCCAAATCATCGACCAGGCTGGTCATGACGCGACCCGCAACTCCGCGAACGCCGCAGCGAGCGCGTCAACCGCCCGCTCGACGTCCGCAGGCCGGTGCCCTGCGTTGATCAAGAACGCGATGCCGAGCCCCGAACGGCACCGCCGATTGACGGCCACGGTACGGACCCCCTGCCGCAGCAACGAAGCACGAACAGAAGCACAGAACTCCCGAGGCACCGGAACAGTCTGCGTCGGCCAGCGGCCGCCGTCAGCAGCGGGCAGGCGGTACTGCCGAAGACCCGATTGGAACAGCTCGATCAGCTCGGCCAAGATCCTTCTGCGTCGTGCACCCTCGGTCGAGTCGACGGCCAGCACCTGGGCCAACGCCGTTTGCGCGGCAGCCGACGGCCCGCTTCCATGCAGCCGGGTGGGTGCTTCGTGCCGCACCTGGCGCACCAGCGTCTCAGGTCCCGTCAACACCGCCAGCGGTACCCCATAACCCTTCGCCGCCGATGCCACGACAACGACCGGCGCAGACGAAGGCAGACTAAGCGATGCTGTCGCACCAACCCCCATCGCCTGCGTGTCGTCCACCAGGACCACTCCACGACGAGGTGCCAGCACGTCCACTAACTCGCGGAGTGGAGCGAGTCGGCCACAACCGGGACACAGTCCGTCCACAAGCAACACTGGCCGACGTCCCGACGGTAAGCGGCGCAACGCCTCCGACAGGTGTCCCGGGTCGAAGTGCCGGACCACTTTCCCGCTGAGGCCGTTGGCGCGCAACCCTATTCGGCCGATGGGGTACGCCTCCTCGTCGATGAACACGGCCGCCGGCCGGGCGGTCAGCACCGCCCAGCCGTCCACGAACGCGTGCAGCGTCGAGGTTTCCAGTACACCGGCCGACCGGCCCGTGCGCCTGGCCAGTTCCGCTGCCAGGCGCGCAGACCGCCGGAACTCGCCAAGGGCGGGCGGGAGACCGGTGGTCAGCCGTCGCCACGGCCGTAGCCGGTCGTGGCCGTGCCGGTAATCCAGGTAGTTGCTCGACGTGAAATCGACACCGATGCCGTTCACGTGTGTTCGTGAACGGTACGGCCGGCCACTTCCGGGACGTGCACGCCGCCGCGCCCGATCGCGCGCTGCTGCGTCGACTCGATCCTCTCGGCGAGACGCCGCTGCAGCAACGAACCCGGCATCGTCGTGTCCACGGTGGAGCGCAGGTCGGCTCCGGCCGCCGCTCGGTACGCGTGCACGTACCCTTGGATCTCTGGACGCCAGTACCTGGCCCAGTTCACCGCGGCCTCCGGCTCGATCTCCGTCGCCCAACTGCCGTACCGGATCGACAACACGATCTGCTCGCCGAACGTGCCGAGGTCACGGAAGTGGGTCACGTTCACGTCCGTCCAGCCCATCATGGACTTGACCGCGTCCACCCGGTCCATCCACGGCTCCTTGTACGGCACCATCACCCGGCCGCCGAGGAACTCCCGCATCTCCGGCCGCGCGAACATCCACATCTGCATGAGCATCTCGACCCGGGCGGTCCACGGCAGGTCGCCGTACTGGTTGTGCGCGCCCGCGGTGACCACCAGTTGCGTCTCCCGCAGCGCGTTCAGCAGCGGGAAGCCGTCGGCCTGCATGGTCAGGTCGTCGTCCTGCTGGTAGAAGATCGTGCACAGGTGCAGCAGGTTGTGGAACGCCGAGATGAACTGCGACCGGCTGTCGACGCCGTTCACGTCACCGACCGCGGTGCCCAGCAGCGTGATCCCGTAATGGTGGTCGTACTCGAACGCCCTGCGGCGCACCGAGAGCAGGAACGGCCGGTTCTGGATCCAGCCCCACAGCACGTTGTTCAGCCTGCGCAGCGGGTCGATCTCCATCCGGGCGAGCGGGTCGTGCCCGTTGCGCACGGCGCGCTGGTTCTGGAACCGGTTGGTCACCGCGTTGTGCGCCTGGACCAGCATGCCCTCCTCCATCCAGTACGACCAGATCAGCTCAAGGCCGAGCGGGCCGACCAGCCGGGAGGGCAGCACGCCGTAGCAGCTGTCGACGTCCTCGACCGGATCGGTCACCTGGCCGATTTCGCCTGGCTGCTTCAGCGGCAGGTCACGCAGCCGGTCCATGATCAGCTTCAGGTACGGCAGCACCTTCGGCTCCACCCCGGTACCCAGCCGCTGCAGGTAGGTGTCCCGCATCTCGGTCAGCCAGTTCGTCGGCAGCGGCCTGCGGTTGCGCCGCCGTGTCTCGCTGGTGTCCCCCTCGGCCGCCATCACATGGTCATAGCGTTTCTGGAGGTACTCGGGCGTGAGGCCGTTGTACTTGTCCTCGACGATCAGGCCGACTTCGTGCATCAGGAAGAACTGCGTCGCGGCGCGCAGCACCTCGAAGCCGTCCAGCCCGAGGAACGCCAGATCGTTGACCTGCCGCCGGAGTTTGCGCGACAGCGAGTCGGTGGCCTCGGAGTTCTGGCACAGCACTTCGTTGATGTAGCGGTTGTAGTTGTTGAAGGAGATCGCGTTGGTCCGGTTACGGATCAGCGTCCACAGGTTCTGGTCCGGGGTCGGCCCGGAGTCCGGCCGGGCCAGCCGGACCGTCGAGGCGTTGTCCTCGGGCGGTGCCTCGGGTGGCAGCGTTCTGGTGGCTCCGTCGAGGTCCTCGTTCAACCCCGGCCCGATGAGCTCACCGTCCTCCCTGGTCAGCTGGCCGGGGAAGGACTGCACGGAGGCGGACTCGTCGGTCTTCACCAACGCCTTCTCGACCTCGGTGCTCTCGGTCTTCGAGCCGTCCGACTTCGCGGTTGCCGGTTTGCGTTCTGCAGGAGGCATCTTCAGTGCCTTTCGGTGATAGCGCTGTGAATACGTGTGGTGGCCATGGCCATCTGCAAGGTCGACTGCGCGGCCCAGCCGGTGAGCATCCGGTCGGTGGCCCGGCTTTCCTGCCCGGCGGCCAGCCGGCGATCCCACCTGGCCTGGCCGAGCATGGCGAACCGCAGTGCCGGCCGGACGCGTGCGGCGTGCGCGGGTTGCCGGACGCTGGTGCTGAACAGCGTCCGCAACGCGTCCGGGTTCCTGCTCTGATGGGCGAGTGCGTCCTGCAGAGTCAGGCCGCCCAGCCGCGGTGGTGCGTGGGTGGCGAGGATGTCGGCGAGCTCGGGGATGGTCGGCTCGAGCCTGCCGATCACCTCGGTCACCCGGGATGGCGCCGAGGACAGCGGATACATCTCCCGCCACAACCCGGTCAGCCGCGTCCATTGTGGATCCGGGTACAGCCGGTCGCCGATCGCGGCCGACACCATCACCCTGATCCACGGGAACGGATGCGGATCGTCCAATGTGAACCGGAAGACGAACGGTCTCGGCAGGCTGACCACGCCGATCAGGCCGAGCGTCGACCCGATGCCCAGCTTGGCGACCGACCAGAAGTCCGCGATGATCTCCGAGATCCACGCCGCCCAGCAGTGCCATGCGTCCTCAGTGGACCGTGCGCGGCCGGACAGTTCGGCGCGCAGCGAAGGCACCAGCTCGAGAAGTGCGGCCCCTTGGTGACCGACTTCGTGCACGAGCGAGGAGGCTATGCCGTGACCGACCATCCGTTCCCTGGGAATCCGGATGACCGCGACCGGGTTGGCCACGCCGCCGGGCAACCGGGTCCTGGCGCGGCGGATGGCCGCGCCCGGGCCACGATCCAGGTAACAGATGACCGGTACCTCCTCCAGACCGCCCGCGCCGTCGTTGAGCCGCAGCGCGTCGCGGGCTGCCACGTCCAATCCGGACAGCCACAGCCCGGTCTCGCTCTCCGACCGCTGGGTGACCGCGTCCGCGAACAGGTCGAGCTGCGCCAGGTGCTCGTTGAGCCGCAACCTGATCACGGTGAACCTGCGTTGCTGTTCCGCGGTCGGCGCCGACCGTCCCGGCCCGCCGAGCCAACGCAGATAGGACTGGCCCAGCCCGTGCAGCTTCGCCCGTTCACGCAGCAGCAGAGCCTCGATCGCGACCAGCGTGCGGGGCAGCAGCGCCGCGGCGGGCAGCATGGTCTCCTGCAGTACGAACGGTCTGAGCCGGTCAACGCGGGTGAGCAGGGCACGCGTCTCGTCGGCAAGGAAGTCGCCTGCGGTGGGCCGGCCTGTCATGGCTCAGGCGCCGTGGATGACGATGTTGCGGCCCTGCCGGACCCATTTGCCGGTGGTTCCGTCTTGCTCGTCGACGCCATCCGGCTCAGCACCGTTGGTGTGCACCTCGACGGGGTAGCCGTACGGGACGCCGTAACCGAAGCGCGGGCGCATGCGGTGCCGTGGCGGGTAGGGCCGACGGCCACGACCACGCCTGCTTGGCAGTGCCGCGGGGGCGTGCCTGCGCGTCGCGGCGATCAGCGCACGCTGGGCGGCCTGGCGGGGATCGACGCCCCGGCCGGCCGCTGCGGCGTTGCGAGCCGCGGACGCACTGATCTGGACCACTCGGCGAGCCATCTCGAACTCGAGTTCCTGGGCCGCGGCCTCGTTCTCGAACTCGAACAGCCTGCTGGCCATCGAGCCGAGTTTGGTGCCGATGGCGGTGCCGACGCCCGGTGCCACCCACGATCCGATGGCGCCGCCGACCACCGGCAGCGCTCTGCGGGCAACGCTCTTCAGCGCCCCGCCCAGTTTCCGGCCGACAGGCGACTTCGCGAAGGAGACGGCTTTGCGGACCGCCTTCTTGAAGACGTCACGGATGAACTCCTCCAGCTCCTCCTCGCTGTTGACCTCGAGCAGCCGGTTGGCGAACTCCAGCTCTTCCTGCTCGGACAGCGGCCCGGCCGCCTCGCCGCCGAGCACGGAGCTCAGCATCCCGCTGACGTAGTCCTCGTGCTGTGCCGACTCGTCCTCGAACTCCAGTTCGCCGTTGGGCACATAGGACTCGTCTTCGAATTCCAGATAGTCCTCGAACTCGGTCATCGTTGTGGTCACTGGATTTCCTTTCGAATTCTCACTGTCAGAAAAGGACGATCGTGTTGCCGCGGGTCTCCCAGCGGCCGCTGCTCTTGCCGCCGCACAAGCAGCCGTTGCCGTTGCCGCGGGCGGATGCGTCTGCCCGTTTCGCGGACGCGGGTGAGGACCGCGCGGTCCGCGCGGACGCCAGGATCTCTTCGGTGAGCAGGCCTGGGGCGAACTGTTCGGCCGCCGACACCGCTGCCTGCCTGGCCACCTGGGGCGCCGGTCCGGTACCCATCCGGTCGAGGCAGTTGCGGATCGCCTTGGCACCGAACCGAACGAACTGCCGGGCCATCTCGAACTCCCGGTCCTCGGCGCTGATGCCTTCCAGCTCGAGTCCGAAATAGCGTTTGGCCGCCCGTCCGGCGGCGGCCCCGAGCTGGCCGCCCGCTTTGCGGTACCGGCCACGGTTGCCGCCGGTCACCCTGGCGAGCCCGGCACCCGCGGCCCTGCCGGCCGCCTGGCCGACGACCGGCAGCAGCCGACCGGCCGCCTGCTTGAGGATGCCGCCGATCTGGCGTCCCTCACGGCTGCGGGCGAAGTCGGACGCCGCGCCGGTGACCGACTGCAGCAGATCGCCGAGGAAGTGCTCGAGCTCCTGCTCGCCGGACACTTCCAGGAACTGCGCGGCCAGTTCCGTTTCCGAGTTCTCGTCGAGGACCGACTCGTACTCCGAGGTCTCGTCCTCGTACTCGAGAAGATCTTCGTCCTCGTACTGTTCGTACTCCTGACGTTCGCGGACCGCGAACGGCGGTCCTGGCTCTTCGAGCTGGACCTGATCGATGTCGTGCATTCGTCGCCTCCACTGGGTCGTGGCTCTACCGGCATCAGATGCAAGTTCCGTGCCACCCGTTGACGGAGCCGCGACCTGGGGAAATCTGGTTCGCGTACGAAGCACGCTTCGCTGATGGGAAGAAGTCAGCTTCGCCGGTACTTGTTGACCGCACGGCGGCTGACCACGATTCCGCGCTCGGCAAGCAGTTCGGCGATCATCCGGTCGGACGGACGCGGTCGGGCGGCGCAGAGTTCGGCGACGGCCGCGCGGATGTCGTGGTTGGCGCCGAACATCCGGCGCAGGGGCACGACCTCCCCACTCACCAGCCGAGCACACCGATTCGCGACCGCCCGGCTGATGGTCGATTCGTGTACGGCGAGTCGCTGCGCGGCCTGAGCCTGTGTCAGCGAACGGAAGGCGAGCGATCCGGCGCGCAGCTGGTCCGCGTGGTGGCCGGCGAGCAGGTCGCCGAGGCTCTGCAGCATGGACCAGCGGCGCCGCACCCGGCCGATCACGGTGTCAGCGTCCCGAAGCTGAGCGCGGACCGTGTCCAACCCGGTTGCCGCTGCTTGCGTATAACCCGGATCCAGGCTCAGATCCAGTGTTTCCCGCTCGGTGATGCGGGCGCGCACGTGGCCGCCATCCACCTCGAAGATCAGGTCAGGCGGTGCGGACGGCATCGGCTCGGAGCCGGATTCACCGAGGCCGGGATACGGCCGCAGCAGTCGGCGCAGCCGGCCCAGCAACCGCTCGATCGCCTCTGTCGTACAGCCTTCGAGCTGCGCCGCCCGGGCGAGGTTCCCGTCGGAGATCAGTCCGGCGTGGACGCTCAACAGCCGCCGGGCCAACTGGCGTTGGACTGCGTCCAGTGGCGCCGAATCGAGTTGCACGAGCAGGCTTTCCGCCGGATCCGCAGCCGCTATCCCCGGCGGCCCGACCTCGCGCACGGCTGCTATCGCGCGAGCAAGCTCCGTCGGCGCTATCCCATTGGCCTGTAACGCATCCCTGGCGGACGAGGGCAGAAGGCCACGATCGTCCAACGCCGTCAGCACTGCCGTCACCACATGAGCCAGGCTCCGCGGAGCGACGGCCAAGGCATCCCAGCGCAGCTGCTCCCACGCCGAAACCGAAGCAACGGGCTCGACGGCCCGGGGCAGCACAGGCGAACTGACGCAGCGAGGGCACGTTCCGCCGATGAGAGCACGGAAACACCGGCGACAGACCGGCCGCTGCCGGACGAGCAACGCTGGGTTGCGTTGTGCCTCGGTGAGCATGCTTTCGCATAGTTCCAGCGCGGGCATCGCCAGAATTGTCGCCGACACCACCGCCGAGACAGAGACCGTGATCTGCGCACGTACTTCTAGTTCCAGCGTCACTGCGTTCGTTCGCCGGAACCAGCGCGACGCAACTGCAACGCACGAGCGGTCACGCCGAGCCGCTTGGCCGCCTGGATCACGTTGCCACCAGTGGCAGTCAACGCCGTACTCACCGCGAGATCGGCGACCGTGGACTTCAGCGTACGCAAGTCCAGTCCGTCTTCCAGTGCCTGCCGCACGGATTCGGCCAGTCCGTCCGCCCGGGGCGCCGGGCACAATTCGGCTACTCGCTCTTCGTCCGGCAGCATGCCCGCGGTGATCAGAGGCCCGCCGACGTGCCGGATGGCGATCTGGGTGATGAGCTGACGCAACTCCCGGACATTTCCCGGGTATGCCCGCGACAGCAGCAGGCGCTCGACCGCGGGATCCAGGGTGGGCGTGGGATCAGTGACCAGCTGGCCGAGGAAATGATTGGCGAGCAAGGGAATGTCATCAATCCGTTCACGCAGTGACGGCAGCCGCACCGTCGCCGCGGACAACCGGAAAAGCAGATCACGGCGGAACCGGCCGGCTCGCTCCAGCGCACCGAGGTCCTGGTTGGTGGCGCAGACGAGTCGGAAGTCGGTGCGTTCCCACTTCTGCGACCCGATCGCCTTGAACGCACGCTCTTGCAGCACACGCAGCAACTCCGGTTGCAGTGACGGTGGCAGTTCACCGATCTCGTCGAGGAACAACACACCACCATCCGCTTCACCGAACGCCCCACGCCGCGCGATATGGGCGCCGGTGAACGCGCCGCGCTCGTGCCCGAACAACTCTGGGCCAGACAGCGATGCCACGATCGTCGTACAGTCGACGACAACGAACTTTCCCTTACGACGCTGCGGATCCAGCGCATGGACCAATCGGGCGGCGAGTTCCTTTCCGGTACCGCTCTCCCCCGTGACGAGCACCGAGGCGTCGGAATATCTGGCCACTTCGACCAGCCAGCGCAGCGCCGACATCCACACCGGACTCTGCCCGACCATCCTGCTGGTCACCGGATCGGCCCGGGCCAACCGGTCCACTTGGAACCATCGGTGAATCCTGGCGGCCACCGTGTGCATGGTCTCGACACCGTTGGTACTCCACTGCAGGACGTCGGAAGCCCCCGCCGCGAGCAGTTCCCACGGATCCGGTACGGGCTCGCCGACAACGACGACGACCAGACGAGAGCGCCCGCCGTTCGACAAATCGGCGATCGTGCCGAGCGAACACTGTCCGGCACGCGTGATCAAAACACCGGGAAGATCACCGCTCGCCGTGGAAACCACATCGAGGCCACGAGATCTGAGCACATCGGTCGCCACTTTCGAACGCACCGAATCGCCAGCCGCGAGCAACCACGCCCGCATTCCGTCATGGTCCATGCCACCACCCCCGAAGCATGTGCGCCTATGACTGCATATTCGGCGGCAATCGGATCTCGTTAGCGGCTCTTCACCATCCGGGGTTGCTCAATGAGGACCAATTGGTTCGAGTTCCGGCAGGCCACAACGAGCCTGCCGGAGCGCGACATTCGTGCACACAGGTGTCAGTCGGCGGAAAACCAGTCCAGCACGGCTTTGGCGATCTCGGCCGGCTGATCCAGATGCATGAAGTGGCCCGCGTCCGCCACAATCCGCACCGACGAGCCCGGAGCCAGACCTGTTTGTGCGTTGGCGAAATGCTCAGGGGGAATGCAACCGTCATCCGCGCCGGCGAGTACGAGCAAGGGAAGTGTGGCCTGCGCTTCGGTCCGAGCCGCCAATCGCGCCAATTCAGGATCGTGCAATGTCATGTCGAAGTTGCCGCGATAGATCCGCAATGCGTTGCGCAACAGCTTTGGATCACCGTAGAGCTCGTGCACCCGTGCCTGGTGCTCGCCGGGATCCAGGCCAGGCGACCACGTCGCCCAGAGGTAGTCGATCAGGCGCCGGTCGGTTTCCAGCACGGTTTCCGCGACATTCGGCAACTGGAACAGCCACAGGTAGAAGAACCGTTGCTGCTGCGCGGGATCGAGCAGTATCGGCGGCAACGCCTTGGGCGGGGGCACGGCCATCGTGACGCCGCGACGCAGCCGTTCGGGCCAGGCGCCCGCCAGCCGCGCCACCACGCCCGCGCCGATGTCATGTCCGATCATGTCGACACCGGCGTCCGGTGACAGCGCCTCGGCGATCGCAGCGGCGTCGGCGGCAAGCGTGATGCTGTCGGCGTAGGTCATCTCCTCCGCTGTCGCGGGGTGGTGGCCGCGCAGGAACGGCGCAACCACTCGGCGGCCCGCGCCGACCAGGTGCTCGGCGAGCGGCCCGAAGGTGGCGGGGTGGTCGGGAAAGCCGTGCCAACACACCACAACTGGCCCATCACCCACGGCGAGCGCGGGAAAGTCAAGTCGGTCCGTGCGAATCACGATCTCTTCGAAGTCCACCGCCGCAATCTATCGCCCACTCGCCGGCGAACGCTCGGCTTCGGTGATCTCCGCTGATCACGACGTCAGCCGGGCGATCAGGCTGGTGCGGCTGGTCACGTCGAACTTGCGGTAGATCCGTTCGAGGTGCTTGTGCACGGTACGCGGGCTGATCGACAGGGCACGGGCGACTTCACGATCGGTCGCACCCGAGGCGACGAGAGCGATCACCTCACGTTCGCGCGGTGAACAGTCCGCGACATCCACCTTGGGCGTACGGAGCGCCGCGACGCGCTCACGCACCGCGAGTGCCGTGGACACGTGGGGCGCGATGAGGTCGACCACGGCGCGATCACGTTCGGAGAACCCGTATCGGCCCCGGTTGAAGGTGATCACCGTGCCCAGCCTGCCGGTTGATCGGATCGCGCAGACCAATTGGTCGGCAGTGCCCTCCGGCCGGTAGAAGTCCACATAGAACTGGAACCGGCCCAGTACGGACGGCGCGGCCAGATCGGTCAGCGCCACCGACGTGCCGAGCCGCAGCGCGCCCGACCGATAGGCCGCGAACCCCGGGTGTTCGCTGACCGCTTCGGCGAAGCCTTGCTTGTCCAGCAAGGATTCCCGCTCGGTGCGGTCGATCGTCGATTCGAGCACCCGCCGGTCCGTGTGATCCATCGCAGTCGCCGACACCAGGTCGCAGCCGACCAGATCACCCAGGATCGCCAGGGTTTCCGACGCTATGCCGGCATCGTCGATGTCCTCGTACAGCGCGCCGACGAAGTCCAACGCCCGACGCAGGTCGGCAGCAGCCAAGTCCACCATGCACTCCCCCTGTAGCCAGAAGTCCCCATGAACAAGAGGCGCCCGGCGCCGGTTTGATACTCCGCAAAATTGCGTATTGCCGGGACTTCCGCCGCTTGATGTCGTATGGCCCGAACCACGCCACCGAGCGGAAGTACCGGTTGCCCATGAACCACGCGAACAGATTCATCCTGGTCCGGCCGAGCGACCAGGTGCGCGTCGAAGTCGACCTGATCGGGCTGATCCCGATGCCCGCGGGGGCGGGTCACGTACTGCGGCCCGCCACCGGCGTCACCGACTGCGGGATCGTGGTGACGTTGGCCGCGCAGCACGTGATGGAACGGTTGACCGGCGTACCATCCCGGCTGGTCATCTCGGCGCCGACCGTGCTGACGTTCAAAGTTCCGCCGAACCATCCGGGAATCCCGTTCTCCCTCACCGGGATCCTTGGCGCGGTCAGGGAACTGCCGCTCGTGGTCGACCCGCGGGCCGGGGAAGTCGCCCCGGCTGCAGCCGAAGCCGAGTTCGCCTCCGCCGTCGAGGTGCTCAGCGAGCCAACTGGTACCGCGCACCGCGACGACCTGGCCAAGCGAGGCGCCGCACAGGCAGATTCGCCGTCTGCGGCAACCCTCGGCGCTCCGGCAGCCACCACGCTGCCCGCATCGGCGTTGGCGGTGTCGTCACGGCTGGACCTGTCACCAAGAGGGAACTCGACCAGGTTCACGCACTCGGTTGACCCATCTGACCACAATGGACGGATCGAGTACTGGCACACGCGGCTGGCCGTCGCCCGGCTCGGCGGTGGTGTCATCGAGCGCACCGCGGACCTGATCGGATTACGGGCCAAGACGGCCTCAGGCACGTCAGCGGCATGGGCGGCCGACGTGAACTCCGCACTCAGCACGTTGTCCATCGACGAAGCCAAAGCAGTCGCGAACCAGGCCACGTCCGCCTTGCCATTGCGCGCGAGCCACGTGATCCTCAGCCCGTTGGGCGCCACTGTGGACATGCGCGGTGAGTGGCCGAGTGCACCGATGCTCAAGGCGTGGCGGCATCGCACAGCCTTAGGGCGTGACCAGTACGAGCGCCGAGTGCTTTTCGGCCGGTTGTACCCATTCGGCCACGAAGCGATCCTCACGATCACCCGCGAGCGGGCGATCATCGGTGTTCCCAACGGCAGCAGGACAGGCCTGCGAGCGCGCGACCGGATCACGGTGCGTAGCCCGATCAAGACCTATCCGGGCAACGACAAGGCTGGTCGGCAGTTTCCGTTCAGCTCGGTCGAACTGCTCACCACCGAGACTCCGAACGGGACAGTCGAGACGTTGATCGGCGCGGCGCGTTACATCCGCGTCGGGGTCGGCACAAGCAAGTACGCGGCCCACTTCAAATGCCTGGCAACGGATCGAGCGGGCCGTCCGGTCCGGTTCGAACTGCCGCTGGCGTTCGTGCCGGAGGGCTTCGGCACGGTCAGTGGCCAGCCGACATTCGGTGATCTAGCCACGGCGTACGCCAACCGGCTGGACCTCTCGATCGCCCGGCTCGACGGACAGACCATCGCAATGGCCGATCCTGGCCCGGTCGGTAGCGCGTCGGCGGCCCCACGGCCGTTGGACGGCGTCGATGTGATCGCCAACCTCGCTCGGCTGGGGGCCACTTCGGACAGTGCGTTCCGGCCGGTGTTCCGTGAGCTGACCGGGCGTGTTCCCGGCATCGAGCGGTTCACTCAAGCACCGGTGCCACTCGAACTGCGTTACGTGTCCGCGTTCCTGGACAACGGTTTCGGCTCGGCCAACCCGGGTGAGGTGTTCCTGCGGATCGCGGAGACGAGCCCGGTGCTGGGTCTGGCCGAGCGTGCGGTCAACGGCGGCATCGCGTCCGCGTTGTCCATGCATGTCACCGGACTGTCCAGGCGGCTTGGCCCGGTCGGCGGCATCGTCGAGCAGACGGTGGCCGGCACCTTCGATCCGAAGCAGTGGTTCAAGTCCGCGCTCGAGGGGTTCACCCTGCTCGGCATCGTCAAGATCAAGGAGCTGATCCCGGACACCGGGCCGCTGGCCGACGCCCCGGTGATCTCGCAGGGCATCGTCGACGGCCTGCGGTCCCAGACGGTCCGGTGGACCACCCGGCTTTTCGCCAAGCAGAACATGATCCCCGCACCTGGCGGCTTCGCCCGGCTGCGCAAGGGATCCGGCGGGCAGCCTGAGCTGTCCATCGAGTCGGTCGTCACGCCGACGGCAGGCGGGGCCGTTGCCCGCACGACGTGCACGGTCAGCAACGTCGATCTGTGTTTCGGCCTCGGCCCGCAGGACCTGGTGGTGGTGCCGTTCCGGAAACTCTCGTTCACCTCGATCGACGGCCGCAAACCGGATCTGGACGCCGAACTCGGTCGCGTGCAGTTCCTCGGCGCGCTCGCGTTCGTCGGTGTGCTGGCCCGGTTGGTCGACCCGGCGGGCTTCCACGACCCACCTGCCCTCGACGTGTTGCCCGACCGCGTGCGGTCCACGTTCTCCGCACCGGTGCCCAATGTCGCGGTCGGCATGTTCAGCCTGGAGAACATCGTGTTCGGCGCGCAGCTGGACGTGTTCTTCGACCAGGCACCCGAACTGGCGCTGAACTTCGCCACGTTCGCCAACCCCTTCCGGCTGACCGTCTCGGCACTGGGTGGCGGTGGCTACCTCGCCCTGGCCATGTCCGCCAGTTCGGGTCTGGTGCGGCTGGAAGGAGCACTGGAGTTCGGTGCGTCGATGCGCGTCGATCTGGGGGTGGCCAAGGGATCCGTCTCGGCGATGGGTGGCGTGTACTTCCTCGTCGAGGGCAACCAGGAGCGGCTCACCGGATACCTGCGCATTCGCGGCGAGCTCAACGTGCTCGGCCTCATCTCGGCCGCGATCGAGCTGTTCCTCGCGCTGACGTACGACAACGGCGTCCTGCGCGGCCGTGCCGAGATGTCGGTCAAGGTCAAGCTGCTGTTCGTGTCCAAGACCGTCCGCGTGTCGATGGAACGGACCTTCGCCGGATCCAACGGCGACCCGACCTTCGCCCAGCTCATGGATCCGGGTGGGGACGGCCCCCGGCCATGGGACACCTACTGCCTCGCGTTCGCCTGATCCGGAGAGCCTGTCATGACGATGAGTGTGTTGTGGACCCTGCTGCCATCCGGGATCAGTGCGGACGGCACACGGGCCACCCTCAGCCTGGTCGCCTCGCCACGGGTGCTCACCAAGCAACCGGGCGACTCCGTCGCCGCGGATTCGCTGATCGCCCGATGGCCGACGGTGGTCGCCGGGCTCGGCTCGTTGACCGTGGTGACCGCGGGCAGCACCGAGCTGATCCCGGTTACGATCACCAGTCCTCGGCCTGACCAGGCGTTATGGGACCGGCTGCTGCCGCCGGACGCACCGGCTCTGCCGTACGCGGGCACGGCGGCCACGCCGATCTTCGCGCCGGCCGAGTCGGCGTTCCCGTTCGGCTCCGCCCTGTCCACTGTGGACCAGTTGTACGCGGCGACCGCGGATCCGCAGCGCGTGGGCGACCATCCCGTCCGCCGAGTCGTCACCGGGCTGGCGGAGTGGTTGTCCGCCGAAGCGTTACGGGCCACGGAGATCGACGATCTGCTCGATCCCCGGCGGCTTACCGCGGCGCGGCTGAATCAGGCACAGCAGGCATTGCGTGAGCAAGGCCGGGATGCCGCGGCCGACGTCGTCGCGCTGGTGCCCGTGCTGCGCAGACTTCAAGCGGCCAGTGCCGCATCGGCGGTCAACCCGCCACAACCCGGGCATCTGAGCTCGATTCCGACGCTGGCCGACGCCGAGCTGCACCAGATCATCGGGCTGCTGATGGATCACCCCGCGCTCGCGGTCCGGGTCGGGCTGCGGATCGACCTGAGCATCCCGGTTTTCCACGGCGACCGGCTGATCAGGATCGGTGACGCGCAAGGACGGCCGCTGCACCCGGACCTGCGGCAGCCGTGGAGCGCGGTCCGCTGCACGCCGGCCGCCCGCAGCTTTACCATGGCCACTCAGCCCGGCGCGCCGGGCACCGAGGTCCAGGGCGGGCAGCTTGACCTGCGCCCCAACGCTTCCAACCAGCACTACGTGATCACCGATGTCGACCCCGTCCCGGTCGTCGCGCAGCTTGCCACGCTGGCCGGAACGGCGAACCTGGCCGCGCAGGGCCGCGCCGCGGCGGGATCTCAAGCAGCGGCGGACACCGTGCCGACGAGGCGGGACGCGGGAATCATCTTGGCGCAGTACGACCGGTGCGCAGGCACCTTCGCGCACGTTCTCGCACGTAACGCCCGCTTCGACTCCGGCATGGGACCGGCCGAGGTCCAGGAAGCCCCGGTGTTGTACGCCGATGACGTCACCGCGGGATATCGAGTCGATGTGGCCAAAGACGACGGTCCTTTCCGGTCGCTCATGCGCCGCCGGGTCAAGTACACAGTGGAATCGACCGACGGCAAGGCGCCTCAGGTCATCGAAGTCAAGGACGAAGGCTCGATCGACCCGTTCAGCCCGATCGAGCAACGGGGACCGGACGGATCGCCGCACCTGTTCGTCAACGACGAGGTGTTCACCTTCGACGGCTGGAGTCTGGTGGCACGCAAGCCCGGCCGGACCGTCGGCGCGGAGCCGGGCCAGCCCGAAGTCACCGACCCGGACCGCAGGCCGGTCCCGGGAATGCCGCTGCTGATCGACGTCGCCGCGGAGCCAGGTTCGCTGACGCCACTGCGTTACGGCGCGAAATACCGGTTCCGGGTCCGCACGGCGGACTTCGCGGGCAACTCGATCGATCCGCAGATCGCCGGACAGGACAAGGCATCCATGCCGTTCAGGTTCCGTCGGCTGGAACCCGTCCCGGCACCGGCACTGGTGCCCCGTGCGGCGTTTCAGCCTGGTGAGTCGTTGCGCCGCATCGTCGTGCGCTCCGACGGGGACGGCAACCCGCTCGGCACGTCCTGCGAGCGGCACATCGCGCCGGCCAAGGCGAGCCAGCACCTGGTCGAGCGGCACGGGATGTTCGACTCCGCGTTCGGATCCACGGTTCCGCAAGGAGTTCGTGACCGGATGCTCGCCTTGGCCAAACGCGAGCAGGGCACGTTCCTCGACGAGATGGTGCCAGGCCCGGACGGAGTCGCCCGGCCCGCCGAAGGAATCGCGATCGTCACCAACGTCGGTGCGCCGCCACCGGTCTCGACGTTGCCGATCCCGCGCGGCGAGCCACTGGCGGATGGTGAGTACGTCGTGCACAACACCGACACACTCGTCGTTCCCTACCTCGCCGATCCGCTCTCGACCGGTTCGGCCTGGGCTGGACTGCCCGGCACGACTGAACCAGTCGTGGTGCCGTGGCACGGTTCCTGGCCTGACGTCGGGCCGCATCGCCTTGTGGTTCGGGCAGGACAGTCAGGCAGGACCACAATCGTGCCGCCGCCGCAGAAGGGCGGACGCTCCACAGTGGAAGTCGTCGTACCGCCTGCCGCCGAGGTCACGGTCGCGCTCAGTTCCGCGTTGAGCAAGCCAGGCCTCGCCGTGATCGAACCGCTGCACCCGGCGATCGAGGCCGCCGCGCTGGCCGGGCAGATCCCGTGGCTCACCCCGGCCGAGCAGATCACCCTCGTGCACGCCGTGCGCAAGCCGTTGATCGCACCGACGATCAAAGTGGACCCACCGCCGCCCTCCGGGTCCTCGCCGGATCGTCCGCTGCACAGCACGTCCGACCGGATCAAGGGGACAGTGACGGCACACGCGTCGAGCACGTCCACAGTAGACATCGAAGGGACGTGGACGGAGATCATCGATCGCGGCTTCGGCCCGGTGCGGTACGAACAGCGGCGCGCGGTCGCCGGCACGGTCCGGATCAACCCGGACACCACCGGCCCGGTGCACTTCGACGTCCGCCACCACTTCGGTGACACCAAACGCCGGATCGTCTCATACCGCGCCGTTGGCACAACGCGGTTTCGTGAGTACTTCCCCGTCGCTGAACCGGGCGACCGCAGCATGGTGCGGGAAAGCGAGCCCGCCAAGTACGACGTGCGATCCACCAGACGCCCGGAACCACCCCGCATCCACTCAGTGATTCCGTTGCGCCGCTACGAGCGTTCGGTCATCGGCAACCAGCTGACCTGCATCCACGAGACCATCGGTGTGCGGGTTTACTTGCGCCGCCCGTGGTTCACCACCGGTGAAGGCGAACTGCTCGGCGTTTCGGTGACCCAGAGCCAGGGATTCGGCGACAACGTCGCCAACAGCGCCTACCGGGATCTGATCTCGCAGTGGGGCAGCGATCCGTACGAGATCAACAGCGAACCTGCGCCCCACCTGGTGCCCGCGATGATCGCCAACCGCGTGCACACCGGGCTGTCCGCCGACCTGCCGGACAACCCGGAAGGTTCGCTCGGTCACGCGGTCGCGGGTGTGGAAGTCCAGTTCGACGCCGAGCGTGACCTGTGGTTCGCCGACATCGAGTTCGACATGGATGCCACCAAGCTGCGTGACCGCGTCTTCCCGATGGTGCGGCTGTCGTTGGTGCGCTACCAGCCTGGCACGAGCGAGTTCCACCCGGAGTGCTCGGCCACTGTCCTGACCGACTTCATCGGCCTGCCGCCCACGCGCTATCTGCACGCCTCGAAGAGCGGAACGGACCGGATCAACGTAAGCGTGCAGGCGTTCGGCGGGTCCAGTTTCATCGAGGCACGCTGGCAGACCCGCCTGCTCGACGCGAACGCCAAGGACATCTGCGTCGACGCGCCCGGCGTCGAGCCGAAGTGGATCGCACCGGTCAGCCCGACCGGAACCTTGTGCCAAGGCGTGATCCGGGCCACCGCGACCGGCGCGGATCTCGATCGCCTGATGGCAGGCCGGATTCTGATCGAAGAACGCCGCGAGGCCTGGTCGGTGGCCGATCCGGCGAGCACGTCCCGGGTGGTCTGGACCGACGTCATCGACATCCCTGATTTCACAGCACAGTAAAGGGGAACGAGAATGCCAAGACGAAAAACGGTGCTCAGCGCGTGTGCACTGATCATCAGCACGCTGCTGACCACCGGGGCGACAGCGCAAGCAGCGCCCAACACGGCGGCGATCGAGTACGTCATGCGCGCCGACGGGGTGTCCCGGGCCGAGGCGATCCGCAGACTGGACGCCCAACCGGGTCAGCTGCGCACGGCGGCGCGGCTGACCGGCGAACTCGGCGCGGCCCGGACGACCGGTGCGGCCATCGAAGACGGCGAGCTGGTCGTGAATGTGCTTGATTCGCAAGCCGCTACCAAGGTTCGCGCCGCGGGCGCCCGCCCTCGAATAGTGTCCAAGTCTACTGTGGACGTTCCGGCTGACCCGGTGACGACCGTGGCGGTGCAGAACGTCACGCCCGGACTGACGCAGGTCAACGGATCTGAGCCCTGTACGGCGGGGTTCGCCGCCAAGGACTCGTTCGGCTTCAACTACATGTTCACCGCGGCGCACTGCGTGAAGCAGGTGGTGCCGGTGGTCAACGGGGTGCCGATGGGCGATGTGGTCCGGTTCGACATCGGCCATGACGTCGCACTGGTGCGCAACCTGGCGCCGTTCCACCTGCAACTGGGGCCGCACGTCTTCAACCACGAGACCGGCAAGTTCGTGACGGTGCTGGACGAGTTGGTGATTGTTCCGGGTGCGACGGTGTGCAAGGAAGGCATCACGTCCAAACACCACTGTGGCCGTGTCAACGCCATCAATCAGCCGGTGACGACGAAGTTCGGCGTCGTCACCGGCCTGATCGAGACTGACCTGTGCGTGAAGGGCGGGGACAGCGGCGGACCGCTGTACGTGGCGTCCTCTTTCGCGGGCTTCGGTTTCGCGGCGGGCATCACCGAGGGCTCGAAGCTGTTCCACAGCAACGGTACTCCCTGGCACAGCGGTGCGCAGTTCTGCGGTTCGGAGCTGACCCCGCCGCAGCCGAACGTCGGCTACTTCGTCCCGATCCACCCGTATCTCAGCGCGTTCGGCGTGTCGCTGATCACCGGCAACTAGGAGATTTCCATGCGTACCAAGGCATTTCTGATCGCCGCGATAGTCACGGGACTCGCCGTGACCGCGAGCCCGGCGGCCGGAACCCAGCAGGCGGACGACGTGCTCGCCGCCCGGGCCTGGCACCCGGACGCGGCCCGCACCAGTTACGGCTACTACTTCGACCCAACGGACTCGAAGTATCACGTCTCGTTCTCGGGCCGAAACCGAGCCGTCGGAGCCGCGCTCAGCCGGGCACTCGGAGCTCAGGTGGCGGTGAGCTACACCGCCGAGACACCTACCATCCAGGCAGGCGACCGGTTCAACAACCTGTCCCCGTTCACCGGCGGGGCGTTCATCACCCCGGACTCCACCACTGCTCGTCAATGCACCTCTGGCTTCGCGATCCGTGACGGCTTCGGCGTCCTCGGCTCGGTGACCGCAGGGCATTGCGCGGGCCACGGCAACATCGTCAATTACCACACGGGAGCAGGCCTCTTCTACGGCCAGACCCAAGGCAGCCTGCGCACCACCACACGGGACATGGCTCGGCTGCATGGGTTTTTCACCGTCAGCTACGAACCCTTCATCCACACCGACCCCGGCGCGCCGACGAAGCGGCGGGTGATCGGTAAGGGCGATCCAACCCTGACCACCCCCATTTGCGTCAGCGGCTCGATCACCGGAGCCAGGTGCAGCATCACATTGATCAGCCTGAGCAGCGGAACAGCGTGTGACGCGTTCGGCTGCACCAGCGGGCTGATGGTGGGCAGACGGCCCGGTGTGACGATCGTGCAGGGCGGCGACTCCGGCGGCCCGGTGTACTCCCAGTCCGGCACCTCCGACGCGATCATCCGCGGCATGATCATCGGCGCGGCGGGCTCGGACACCGTGCTGATGCACAAGATCTCGGACGTGGAAAGCGGTTTGGGCGTCACCGTCGCCACCGCATGACACCTGAGCCCGCACTGCCGCGTCGGTGGCAGTGCGGGCAAGTTCCTGGACCACTGGCTCGACCAAATCAATGGATACCTGTTGATCAACCGGTGGAACGTGTTGTGGTTGAACCAGGTGGCGGTCTTCGTCGGTTCGCGGGCGCTGCTGCCCGGGCTGCGGATGTCTTGATCTCCACGAGGGCGCGCCCGACGACGAGGTCGAGAACGGCGAAGCCCGGTGCCAGTTCCGGCGCCACCAGGACTCGCTCGCCAAGCCGCCGCAACGGCTCCCGGCCGTGGCGAAGATAGCCGGTCCACAGGTGCGTCAGGCAGTCCAGCATCCAAGAACCGGACAAGGGAACTGCCGGGATCCTTTGCTTGGCTGCTGACTGTCACCGCTCCCCTAGTGACGTGTCATGCTGGCGCGGTGGGCGATGACAAGCTGTCCGAGGAGTGGTTGGCGAAGATCCGGCAGGCCGCCGAGCAGCCGAAGGCCAAGCCGTCATCCGGTAAGCCGCTACCGCCGAAACTCCCGTCGATGCCGAAGGTGAGTGTCGACCTGTCCCGGACCGCGAAGCCCTACACCGAACCCTTCGTGGAGAAGCTGCTCGCCCAACTGTGCCATCTGCTCGAAGTGACCGCGCAACTGTTGTCCAAGCCTCGCTACCAGCTGGATGTCGGGCTGTACGTGGCGTTCCAGCAGGGCGACGAGGTCGCGGCGGGCCTGCTCAGGCCGGATCCATGGTGGAAGCTCGGCAGGCGCCGGCGACCTCGCCCGGAACACCTCAACCCGGCCATCCGGCTGCTTCGCACCGAACTCTTCCGGGTCGCTCCCGAACTGAACCTCTAGCCTGCCGTGTGCCGGATCAACGCCGGCACGAACACGTCCCACACGGGCTGGGGCACGGAGTGTCCCGCTCCCGGCAACACCACCAGTTCGGCGCCCGGTATCGCGTCACGCAACGCCTCGCCATGCGGCAGGGGAAGCAGCGGATCCCGGTCCCCGTGCACGACCAACGTCGGCGCCGTGATGTCACCGAAGCCTCCGTTGACGGGCGGATCGAACGTGATGAGGTAGTGGTTGGTGAGAGTCGACGCGTAGTCCCGGGCACGGGCGACGTCCCGCTCGACCAACGCCCGTGTGGCGGCTTCGTCGAAGTACGGGGAACCGCCCGATTCGGCCCGCACGGACTCGACGACGAAATCGATCACCGCGGTGAGGTCGGCGGGGTCCGGTTCGGTCGGGAACACGGTCGAAGGCGGCGGGAGACCGTCCTCACCCGTCGAGGTGCTCACGAACGTCAGCGACGCGACCCGATCGGGGTGATCCACTCCGGCGATCAGCCCGACTCCGCCGAACATCGACTGGCAGACCAGGTGTGCGCGGTGGATGCCGAAGGCTTTCAGGATGCCGAGCGCGTCCTCGGTCACGTCGGTCAGCGAGTAGCCCGGCTGTCCCGGTGGATAACTGGTCGACCTGCCGGTATCCCGGTTGTCGTAGCGGATCACGAACCGGCCCGACGCCGCGATCCGATGGCACAGTTCCGCGTCCCACCAGAGCATCGACGCACCGGCTCCGGCGACGAGCAGGATCCCGGGGTCCGCGCCGTCTCCGAAGGTCTCGACGCCCAGTTCGACCCCGTTGACCTCAAGCATCTGCTCCGTCATGACCGACACCCTAGGCAGATCACAGTTAGTTGAGGAATCAATCAATGCGCTGGGGCGTTGTCGGGGGCATGAAGAACATCGGTTTCCTCTCGTTCGGGCACTGGTCGGACAGCCCGCACTCGCAGACGAGGTCGGCGTCGGACGCGCTGCTGCAGGCCGTTGACCTGGCCGTGGCCGCGGAGGAGCTGGGCGCGGACGGTGCCTATTTCCGGGTGCACCACTTCGCCAGGCAACTGGCGTCGCCGTTCCCGCTGCTGGCCGCGATCGGGGCGAAGACCGAACGCATCGAGATCGGCACCGGCGTGATCGACATGCGGTACGAGAACCCGATGTACATGGCCGAGGACGCCGGTGCCGCCGATCTCATCGCCGGAGGCAGGCTGCAGCTCGGCATCTCCCGTGGCTCACCCGAGCAGGTGATCGACGGGTGGCGGTACTTCGGCTACCAGCCCAGCGACGGCGAGTCCGAGGCCGACATGGCCCGCAAGCACGCCGAGGTCCTGCTGATGGTGTTGCAGGGCAAGGGGTTCGCCGAGCCCAACCCACGCCCGATGTTCGCCAATCCGCCTGGGCTGCTGCGCGTCGAGCCGCACTCGCCGGGGTTGCGGGAGCGGATCTGGTGGGGTGCGGCGTCCAACGGCACCGCGGTGTGGGCCGCCCAGCAAGGCATGCACCTGATGAGCTCGACGCTGAAGAACGACGAGGGTGGCGCCCCGTTCCACGTCCAGCAGGCCGAACAGATCCGGGCGTTCCGCAAGGCCTGGGCCGAGGCCGGGTGGCAACGCGAACCGCGCGTGTCCGTATCACGCAGCATTTTCGCGCTGACGTCCGAACTGGACCACCAGTACTTCGGCGGTGACGGCCAGAGCGCCGACCAGATCGGCTACATCGACGCCGACACCAGGGCGATCTTCGGCCGTACCTACGCCGCCGAACCGGACGTCCTGGTGGACCAACTCGCCGGGGACGAGGCGATCGCGGAGGCCGACACGCTCCTGCTGACCGTGCCCAACCAGCTTGGCGTGGACTTCAACGCGCACGTGATCGAGAGCGTGCTCACCCACGTGGCGCCCGCCCTGGGCTGGCGCTGACCGGCTTTTCTGGGGCCGGTTAGGGGTTGAACCGAGCTTGTCCTGACCGGACAGTCAAGTCGCCTGCTCCACGACATCACGGGGGATTCGACTTGACCGGCACCAGCCATGACCCGCAGCTGTGGGTCCGACGGTTCCACCCGGCCCCGGACGCGGAGGTCAACCTGGCCTGCCTGCCGCACGCCGGCGGCTCGGCGAGCTACTACTTCCCGGTGTCCCGGGCGCTTTCGCCGAAGGTCGGCGTGCTGGCGGTGCAGTATCCCGGCCGCCAGGACCGTCGGCGTGAACCCAGCATGTCCAGCATCGCCGAACTCGCCGACGCGGTCGCCGCCCAGTTGCTGCCGTGGGCCGAAAAGCCGCTGGCGATCTTCGGCCACAGCATGGGTGCGACGCTCGGCTTCGAGGTCGCGCTGCGGCTGGAGCAGGAAGGGATCAAGCCCTTGGCGCTGTTCGTGTCCGGGCGCCGGGCACCTTCACGCCACCGCGACGAGCGGTACCACCTGCTCGACGACACGAAGTTCATCGCCGAGATCAAGTCACTCGGCGCGGCGGAGTCCAATCTGCTGGACGATCCAGAGGTCCTGCAGTCGGTGCTCCCGGCGCTGCGCAGCGACTACCGGGCCGCGGAGACGTACCGCTACCAGCCGGGACCGCCGGTGAACAGCCCGATCTACGCGATGGTCGGCGACAGCGACCCGAAGGCCACTGTGGACGAGGTGCGTTCGTGGGGTGAGCACACCACGGCGAGCTTCGACATGCGCACCTACCCGGGCGGCCACTTCTATCTCAACCAGCACGCCCCGAGCGTCATCGACGTCATCGCCGAGGTCCTCACCCGCTGACGCGCCCGCGTTTCCCGGAGTTCTCGCCCGCCAACCGGACCGGACGGGCTAGGCTGCTCGATGCAGTGATGACGTCCGTTCGGCCCAAGGGGTGTCAGTGTCCGTACCGTTCGCCGAGAACATCCGTGATCCGCATGAATGGATGCGTGAGCAGGAGGAACGCACCGCGGCACTGCTCGCCAAAGCGCAGGACGCCCAGGCCCGGCTGGCGGAGAACTCGGTCACCCGCACGAGCCAGGACCAGGTCGTGACGGTGACTGTCAACCCGGGCGGCGGGATGACCGCGTTGTCGCTGTCGCCCGAGGCCGACCGGATGGGCCACCGGCAGCTGGCCGGTCTGATCCTGACCACGTACAACCAGGCAGCACGGCAGGCCGCGACGCAGACCATGGCGATCATGGCAGGCCTGGTCGGCCAGGACTCCGAGGCGCTGGACATCGTCCGCCAGGCCATGCCCGAGCTGCCCACGACCGAGCAGGAAGAACGGCTCGAGAACTTCGGCCGCGGCCCGCGTACCGACTTCGACGACGAAGAGGGCTTCCAGGGCTTCTCCGACGGTGGTGATCGCAGGTGAGCACGCCCGGCTACGAGATCGACGACCCGGCGACGCTGTCGAGGCACGCGGGCAAGGTCGCCGGCGTCGCCGACATGATCAGCGAGGCCAACACCGCGGGCCAGCAGGTCGGGCTCGGTGGCGTCGGCGCGTACGGCCTGCTGTGCTCACCGCTGATGATCCCCGCGTTGCAGGCGCTCCAGGGCGATATGGACGAGTTGCTGCAGAGCTCATCGGATCTCGCGAGCACGCTCGCCGACGGGATCAAGCGCGCCATCACCGACTACGGAGGCGTCGAGCAGCAGATCAAAGCGCAGAACGACGAGCTGGGGTGGACGAGTTGAGCGCCGAGGACCTGGTCGCGAAGCCCACAGCGCAGACCGGTTTCGAGGGCTCCGGTGGTGTCGAGTCGGTCACCAACCTGGTCAAGGACCTCGGCAACGACTCGAACTGGCAGGAGCTGGCCATCGACGGCGCGCTGGTCGGCCTGGACGCGCTGTCGATGGTGATGAACCCGCTCGGTGAGCTGGTGAAGGCGGGCGTCGGCTGGCTGATGGAGCACCTGGACTTCATCCGTGAGCCGCTCGAGGTGCTGACCGGGGACCCCGGCCAGATCAACGCGATCGCGCAGACGTGGCAGAACATCGGCAAACGGCTGGTGGACGCGACGAACGAGTACCAGGCCGCGATGGCGCTCACCGAAGGCTGGCGCGGCGATTCGGCGACCAAGTACCGCGAGCTGGCGCAGTCCTACATCGACTCGCTCGGCCACATCGCCAAGCAGGCGCAGGACGCGGCATCCGGGGTGAAGATCGCCGGGGTCGTGGTCGCCACCACGAGGGCGATCATCTTCGACATGATCGCGACGTTCATCAGCAACGTGATCACCCGTGCCCTGCTGGCGCTGGCCTCCTCCTGGTTCACGTTCGGCGCGTCGGTGGGCGCGTTCATCGCCAGCGTCGTCGCCGACGCCGTTCAACTGGCCGCCAAGCTGCAGAAGCGGGTCGGCAAGTTGCTGCAGGCGATCCAGCAGTTCGTGGCCAAGTACCGTGTGCTCGGCGACAAATCGGCCGACGCGGCCAAAGCGCTGGGCCGCAAGTCGACCGAGCTGGGCCGCGAGGCGAACAAGGCGATCAAGCAGACCACCAAGACACTGGACGCACTGGCGCCGGACTCGGGCAAACTCAAGGCGTACACCGACTACGTGGACAAGATGGGCAACTCGGCCATCGGCAAACGCCTGGACGGCATGGGCACGAAGGTGGTCAAAGAGGGAACGAAGGCGACGAACGAGACCGTGAACTCCGACGAGGACTAGATGAGCGCAGACCGCCGGTTCTACCACTGGCCGGCCTTCGTCCTGGCCGGCGTCCTCGCGGCGCTCGGCATCTGGGCGTTCATCGCGGTGCAGCACAGCATGGGCCTGACAACGGGCGAGCTCCCGCAGGCCGAGCGCAGCGGCAAAGCCCAACCGCAGTCGTGCTCCAGGGATCCGCTCTACCTGTGGATCACGTGGACCTGCGAGGCTCAGGTCCAATGGAACGGCGAGGAGAACGTCGTCGCCGAACGCGTGATCTCGGTTCGTGAGCTCACCGGCACAGTGGACGTTCAGGAACGAGTCGTTCCCCGTAAACGGGTGAGCACGGCCAGGGAAGTCGTGCCCGCGGACTACCCAGGCACGAGCGACGGCGCGTTGTTCTTCGTGATGATGATGGGTTTCCCGGTCGTGGGCGCGGCCGCCGGTTACTTCGCCGGGACGCGGCTGGCCAGGCTGCTCCCCGAGCCGCCGGCCAAACCCGAAAAGCTCGCCCTGCGCTCGAAGATGTCCACCCGGCACGACCGCGACAAGCGCTTCAACCGCAAACGCCGCCGCCCGTGACCGCTCAGAGGTCGTCGCACTGGTTTCGAGCCCGGTCGAGTTCGCCGATCGAGTCGTCGGTGAGCCGGAGCCTGCGGTTGATCAGCTCGTCGGCCCGGCTGATCGTCGAACTGAGCGTCGCGTAACGGGAATCGTCACGGGCCGCGGCCTGGGCAAGGGCTCTGGCGGCACTGAGCCGGTCCGCGGCTGAGGGCGTGTAGTTGCTCTCGGGCAGCCGATCCGCGCGTCCGGTCATCGGCTTCAGTTCGCCGACACGTTCGAGCGCCGCGCAAGCGGCGGCCGCGTCCCCCTCGGCGCCGTCCGGTTTGCTGAAGTCCGCCGTCACCAACCAAAGCAAGCCGACCACGGCCGCACCGATCACCACTCCGATCGCCCAAGAGGTCAACGGGGACGACCTGGGTTCAGATCCTGCCGGAACCACCACTGAAAGACCGCCTTCTACGGATTTGTCCGCATCAGCCTAGGCAGTGGCGCGCATGTCTCCTACCGCCAGTTGATGTCCGTAGAAATGCCGTGATCTCACCGATCTGGCCGGGGAAGTCCGCTCAGCACCAGATCGACTGTCGCGACAAGGAAGTCGTCGGTCACCGGTCGCCCGGTGACCAGCACCCGGAAGTACGGCGGCCCCAGCACGGCCTCGATCGTCGCACCCGGGTCGACCGGGGCGATCTCCTTGCGGTCGACCGCTCGCTCGACGATCACGCCGTCCACGGCCAACCGCTCGGTCCAAAACGAACTGACCATTGTGGCCACTACACTCTCGTGCGGTGCCAAGGAGATTCCCGCGCGGACCATCGCCTGGACCTCCGGGGTCTGCAGGTTCGCGATCGCAGCACGCACCAGCTCGATGAGGTCGTCGCGCAGGCTGCCCGTGTCCGGAATGGGGACCTTGGTGAACGCGCGCTCGCGAATGGCGTCGAGCATCAACGCTTCCTTTGTCCCCCAACGGCGGTAGAGCGTCGTTTTGTTCACGCCGGCACGTTTGGCGATGCCTTCCAGGCTCAGTGCGTGAAACCCGACGTCCACGAGCTCCGCCAGCCCGGCGTTCAGCACCGTTGCCCGAACGTGGGCACTGCGCCCGCCGGGACGCCTGACAGGACTCTCAGCCACGGGTTGACCTTAGCCCGGCCAGCACGGCAGGCTAAAAGCAACAAAAAGTTGCTTTTAGGGAGATGGGGATGACACCGAGCAGACGAGCCGTGTTGGGCGGAGCCGCGGGTGTGGGACTCGGGGCGCTGGCCACGCCGGCGGCGGCCACCACGCCCGGCCGGTTCAGCGGGAAGGTCGTGATGATCACCGGCGCGACCTCGGGTATCGGTGAAGCGACCGCCCGAGCCTTCGCCGCGGCGGGGGCGAGAGTCGTGTTCTGCGGCCGCCGCGCCGGCTTAGGCCGGGAAGTCGAGCGCAGTATCCGGGCGGCACGCGGTGAGGCCACCTACATCCAGGCCGATGTGCGCGTTCCCGAGGAGGTTCAGCACTTCGTGGACGGCGGGGTCCGCCGGTACGGACGGCTGGACATCGCCTTCAACAACGCGGGCGTGCAGATCAGCGCGAAACTGCACGAAGTGACGGCCGCGCAATGGGATGACGTCACGAACACCAACGCGCGCGGAGTGTTCCTGGCGATGAAGTACCAGATCCCGCACATGCTCACGCGCGGCGGCCACATCATCGTGAACTCGTCGGTGGGTGCGATCGTCGGGCGCCCCAACCTGTCCACGTACCAAGCCACCAAACAAGCCGTGCAGGCGCTGGTCAAGTCGGCGGCGCTGGAGTACGGCGCCCAGGGCATCCGCGTCAACGCGATCCTGCCTGGGATCACCGACACCCCGATGATCCGCCCGCCTGGCCTTGACGACGCGACCTGGCAACGCGCGCTCGCCTACCTGGGCCAGGAGAACGTCGACGGGCTGAAGAAGGTCGCCACGCCCGCGATGATCGCCCAGGCCGTCCTCGGTCTGGCGGGTGACGAATTCGCCTATCTGACAGGGGCTTGCGTACCGGTCGACGGTGGAATCGCCGCCGGGCGCCGAATGCTGGTGCCTTCGCTCTGACGAGAGGAGGGAAGTGGTTCGGGCGAACCACTTCCCTGCCTCGACACCGGCGGCCGCTCAGACCGCCACGTAGCCGCCGTCGGCGTTGAGCACCGCGCCGGTGATGTAGCTGGATCGCGAGGATGCCAGGAACAGCACGGCCTCCGCGATCTCCTCGGGCTCGCCTGCCCGGCCGAGCAGCGTGCTGGCGCTGAACCCTTCGAAGGCCTCCCCGACTTCCCTGACGGCATTGTCGGTGCGGATCGGGCCCGGTGCGACGGAGTTGACTCGCACGCCCGCGGCCCCGAATTCGGCGGCCCACGACCTGGTCAGCGCGTCCATCGCGGCCTTGGAAGCGGAGTACACGGAGGTGCCCGCGGGACCGACCTGCCCGGCGACCGACGAGACGTTGACGATCGAGCCGCGCTTGCGGGCGACCATCGCCGGCGCCAGAGCGGCCGTGAGGAAGTAAGCCGCCCGCACGTTGATCCCGAACACCTGCTCGTAGCTCTCCGGCGACTGCTCTGGAGTCGGCGAGAACGGGTAGATACCGGCGTTGTTCACCAGCACGTCGACGTCGCCGACGTCCGCGGCCAGCCCGCGTACGTTCTCCAGGTCTGCCAGGTCGGCCAGGATGAGATGCGCCTCGCCACCGGCCTGCTCGGCCAGCCGCAGGGTTTCCTTGCCGAGCTCCGCGCGGCGGCCGACGATGTGGACCGTGGCGCCCGCCTGCGCGAGCTTGACCGCGATCGCGCGGCCGATCCCCGCGGTCGCACCGGTGACGAGTGCCTTCTGCCCCTCAAGTTCATTGGTTCGCATAACTACGAACTTGCCCACGGCCGATCATCCAGCCATAAATTCCCGATGAATCAGCTGGTCAGGACGGACATGGGCACGCCGAAGTAGAGCTGCACGAAGCGCGGCAGCCGATACCGGCCGAACTCGATCGGTTCGATCAGGTGCACGTCCGCGAGCGACTCCATCGCCAACTCGACCGCGTCCGGCGTAAGCCCGGACATCGCAGCCACGTCGGCAGTCCTGATCTCGGCGGTGTCCCGGCGCACGAGCCGCAGCAGGAGCCACTCCTCCACGGCGCCGAGCTCCTGCTGTGCCCGGACCAACGGCGCCAGTATCGCCTGGCAGTCCACCGGAGTGACGTCACCGGCCGCCTTTTCCTCGCACAGCTGCCGCAGCAGCATCTCGACCGTCCATGTTGGACGAGAAGCGAGCTTCCCGCCGAGCACCCGGATCGGGAGCGGCAAGCGGGACACACGGTCCAGCAACTTCGCCACCTGCTCGGGTTCGGCGTCCACCCGGTGCCCGATGGCCGTGCGCAGGAACGCCAGCGCGTCCTGTGGTGTCAGTCCGGCGACGTTCACCCACGTCACGCCCGGCAGCTCATTCAGCCTGCGCACGCTGGTGAGGATCATCGCCGAGCCCGGCGTCGCGAGGTCACGGACGTCCGCGGCCCGCCGGACGTCGTCCACGATCACCAGGAACCGCTTGCCGCGCGCCTTTTCCCGCCACAGCGCGGCTTTGTCGCCCGTGGGGTTCTCCACGCCGACCGCGCGCAGCAGCTCGCCCGCGACGTCCGTCGAGCGGACGAACAGCTGTCCGTCCGGGAATCGGTGTTTGACGAGGTGCCCAACCCTGGTCGCCAGCGTGGTCTTGCCGCTGCCGTGCATCCCGGTGATGCCGACGGTGCCCGGCAGTGCGTTGAGAACCTGCGCGATCTCGGTTTCCCGTCCGGTGAAGTCGGCCAGGTCCAACGGTAGTTGCTCGGGCCGGTACACGTACTTGAGGTCGCCGCGCAGGATGGACTCATGCAGCCCGCGCAGCTCGGGCCCCGGCTCGATGCCGAGCTCCTGGTTGAGGATCGAGCGCGCCTCGTGGAACTGGTCGAGCGCCTCCGCTTGCCTGCCGTCCCGGTAGAGGGCGTACATCAGCAGGGCGCGCGGACGTTCGCGCAGCGGGTGCGCGGCGGTGTGTTTCTGCAGCTCCAGCACATCGAGTTCGCGTTCGAGCCAGTCCTCACGAGCCTTGAGCCGCTGCTGGGCCAGCCGGACGCGCTGCGCGTCGAAGTACGCCGACTGCAGGCCTTCCAACGGCTCGCCCAGGCAGTCGTCCACGATCTGCGCGTTGACCCCGTAGCCACCGTTGGCCGACTTCACTTCCAGCTCAGGCAGCGTGCGGCGGAGCCTGTACATGTACGTGCGCAGTGCCATCACCGCACTGGGCGTGGGGTCGTCCCAGACCATGCCGATCAGCTTGTCGTTGCTCAGCCAGACACCGTTGTTCAGTAGCAACGCGGCGAGAACGGCGCGCTGCTGGCGCGGCCCCAACGGGACTTCCTCACCGTCTCGGCACGCGCGGACCGGACCCATCAGGGAGAAGCGCAGGCTCATGCACTGCGACAACGCCTGGTGCCCTGGTTCACTTCCCCGGGAACCGCTCGACACGCGCTCGATGTTCACCTTCATGCGAACCAGACCAGCTCCCCGATCGCCCATGACAGAATCAGCCGGGTGCAAATCGGGGTGCTTGGATCATTCGAGGTTCGTACGGACGACGGCACCTTCGCCGATGTGCCGGGTGCCCGGTTGCGTGCGCTGCTGATCGCCCTCGCGCTGGATCCGGGCCGGATCGTCCCGAAAGCCACGCTCATCGACTGGATCTGGGGTGAGAACCCGCCGGCCGACGCGGCGAACGCCTTGCAGCGCTTGGTTTCCCGGCTGCGGAAGGCACTGCCGGAACGGGGTTTGGTCGAAGGGCTGACGGACGGCTACCGGTTGACGGTGCAGCCGGACGCTGTCGACGCCGTGCGATTCGAACGCCTCGTCGGGCAAGCTCGCGGTGGTGATGATCCACAGCAGGTGAAACTGCTGCGTGAGGCCCTTGGACTGTGGCGCGGCGCGGCCATGCAGGACGTTGGCCTGCAGGACAGTGAGGCATTCGACGCGGCCGTCACCCGGCTCGAAGGACTGCGCCTCGCCGCGCTGGAGGACCGGTTCGACGCGGAGATCAGCCTCGGCCACGGTGCCGAACTGGTCACTGAGCTGACCGACTTGGTGGCCGCGCATCCGATGCGAGAGCGGCTTGTCGCCGCCCTGATGCGTGCCCTCGGCGCGGCCGGCCGCAGCTCCGAGGCGCTAGTCGTGTATCAGCGTGCACGGGAAGCGCTTGCCGACGAACTGGGCGCCGATCCGTCACCGGAGCTGTCGGCGTTGCACGTCGCGCTGTTGCGGGGCGAGGTGGGGCGCCGGGAGACGACCCGCAACACCAACCTGCGTGCCGAGTTGACCAGCTACGTCGGCAAGGAAGCCGATGTCGCCGCGGTGCGTGACCTCGTCGCCGAGCATCGGCTGACCACCTTGATCGGGCCGGGAGGCACGGGCAAAACGAGGCTGGCCACGGAAACCGTGCGCACGTTGCTCGGCGACCTGCCGGACGGGGCCTGGCTGGTGGAGCTCGCGGCCATCAGCGCCGACGGTGACGTGGCACAGGCGACGCTCGCCGCGCTCGGGCAGCGGGACGGGTTGCTCGGCGGAGCGCCGGACGCCGACCCGACAGACCGGGTCATCGCCGCGATCCGTGATCGCCAGGTGCTGCTGATCCTGGACAACTGCGAGCACGTGATCGAGTCGGCGGCGGCGTTCGCCCATCGAGTGCTCGGCGAGTGCCAGCGGCTGCGGATCCTGGCGACGAGCAGGGAACCGCTCGGCATCACCGGTGAGGAGCTGTGGCAGGTCGCGCCGCTGGCGCTGCCCGGGCAGCGGGACTCCCCCGCCCAGATCGAGTCCTCGCCGGCCGTCCAGCTGTTGCGGGACCGGGCGACCGCGGTGCGCAAGGACCTCGTGATCGACGCTCCTACGTTGTCGACGATGGCCCGTGTCTGCCGGGCGCTGGACGGAATGCCGTTGGCCATCGAACTGGCCGCGGCCAGGTTGCGCACCATGTCACTGGACCAGCTCGCCAATCGGCTCGACGACGTGTTCCGCCTGCTGACCGGCGGTAGCCGGACGGCACTGCCACGGCATCGGACGCTGCGCGCGGTGATCGACTGGAGCTGGGAACCGCTCACCGAGGCCGAACGGATGGTCCTGCGCAGGCTTTCGGTGTTCTCCGGTGGTGCGAGCCTGGAAGCGGCCGAGTGGGTCTGCGCGGGCGACGCGGTGGAAGTACTCGACTTGCTGACCGCGTTGACCGAGAAATCGTTGCTGGTCACCGAAGGCGACGTGGCGCCGCGCTACCGGATGCTCGGCACGATCAAGGAGTACGCCGCCCAGCGCCTCGCCGAGGCGGGGGAATCGGATTCCGCGCGCCGCGCGCATCTGGCGTATTTCACCGACTTGGTCGAAACCGCGGAGCCGCATCTTCGCAGCGCCGAGCAACTGGAATGGCTTGCCACACTTGATGTCGAGCACGACAACATCGTTGCCGCGATGCGTGGTGCGCTCGCGGCCGGTGAAGCGCAAGGGGCCATGCGCCTCGCGGCGTCTGCCAGCTGGTACTGGTGGCTCGGCGGGCACAAGACCATCGGCAACGAGCTGACCATGGCGGCCGTCGCCTTGCCCGGCGAGGTGACCGACGAGGTCCGGGCCTTGGTGTATTTGTTCGTCGTGCAGTTCGGGGTGTCCGGACGCAGCGGCCAGCACGACGTGGCGGAGTGGATCCGTGAGGCGCACCGGATCAGCCAGCGTGTCACGAACGGTCACCCGATGCTGAAGGTCGCCGCCCCACTGGAACGCCTGCTGCACACACCAGACGCGGCCCTGACCGCGTTCGAACCGCTGCTCACCGACGACGAGCCCTGGATACGTGCGTTGGCCCTGATCCAGCTCGGCAAGCAGCGGATCATGTTCGGCGATGGCGGCCGGGAAGCGGACGCCCATCTCGAGATGGCGCTCGCCGAGGTTCGCGCGATCGGCGAACGGTGGGCGATTTCGTTCGCCTTGATCGAACTGGCGAGCCGAATCGCCGTGCGCGGCGAGTTCGCCGATGCGTGTGAGTACTACGAGCAAGCGATCGCAGCCGTCACAGAGGTCGGTGCGCTCGAGGACGTCGTGGGGATGCGGTCATACCAGGCCCGGCTGTACTGGCTACTGGGCGACAAGGAGGCGAGCGCGGCTGCCATCGCGGAAGCCCAACGGGCCGCAGAGCAGGTCGCCTGGCCCAACGCGCTCGCAGAACTGGCCCTGGCGAAGGCAGAGCTCGCACGCTGGAACGGCGACAGCGAGGAGGCGTACCGCCAGCTCGGCGTCGCGACAGCCACGCTGGGCCGCGACGCCGCGTTGGCCAACTACCGCGCGCCGATCCAAGACCTGCTCGGCTACCTGGCCGACGATCTCGACAAGGCTCGTGAACATCGTGTCGCGGCCTTCGAGGCAGCGCACGAGGCCAACGCCCCACTGGTCGCGGGGATACTCGTCGGCATCGCGGACCTGGCTCTGCGTCAGGAACAGTTCGAGCAGGCAGCACGGCTGCTGGCGGCGAGCACAAGCGTGCGCGGCCTGCCGGATCATTCCCAACCCGACGCGGCCAGGATCGAACAGGCCGCCCGGAGTCACCTCGGCGACACGCGGTTCGCCGAGGCGTCCGAGGAAGGCACACAGGCGGACTGGCGTGAGCTGGTCACGGTCACACTCGGCCGGTGAGCTCCGTCTCCGACCACGCCCGGACATGGGTCAGTGCCGGTTCCAGCACAGTCGCCAGGAGGGCACGCAGCCGGTCGGCGTGGTCGAATGCGAACCATCCGCTTCTCAATCTGCTGCGCAGCACCGGATTGTCGGCGTATAGCTCGCTAAGCTTGTTGCGGCCCAACGCTTTCTGAAGGGTGTACGGGATGACTTGCATCCGGGACTCCGGCGGAACCTTGCCCCAGTCGTCCTTTTTGGAGCTGTCCGTCACGTCCAGCAGGAATCCCCAGCCCAGCTGAGGATCCCAGCCGAACTTGTCGAGCAGGACCTTGACGTGCACGCCGTTGACCAAGCGGTAGTTGCCACGATTCCCGGTGAAACCGGCGCGCCGCACCACTTCGTCGAACTCGCGCAGGACCTCGTCCACATCCGCCCGTTTCATGGCGCTACCTCCGGAGCCGAACGTCGTCAGCGATCGGGCAGGCTGAGTTTCAGTCTGCGCGCCGCGCCATCCAACACAATGGACAGGCCGTGGCGGAACCGGTCGCGTTCGGATGTGTCGCCGATGAGTCGGGGAAACACCTCACGGGGATCCTTGCCGCCCAACAGCGCCTGGGTGTGCGGGAACTCGCCGGTCGCGTATTGGGTTTCGGCGAATCGGATGGCATCCTCGATCATCTCGTCGTCCATCGGGCTGCCGGCCGCGCGGAACTCCGCTGCCCGCAGCACATTGCCGTGCACGTAATCGTCCACTGTGGCGATCAGCGCGAACTTGGCCGCCGGGTCCAGGCCTGTGCCGGCCAGTGCGGCGAGTGACTGTTCGAAGTGCCGCATGGCGTTGGGTCCGGCCGGCGCGTTCTGCAGGGACTGCAGCGCCCATGGGTGGCGCATAAGGACGTCCCAGGTGCGCTGCGCGACGGCGGTGAGTGCGTCGTACCAATGGGCCGGGAACTCGTCGGCCGGGATCAGGACCTCACCCATGATCGCGTCGTCCATCAGTGCGATCAGCTCGTCCTTGGTGCGGACGTAGTAGTAGAGGGTCATCGTTCCCGCGCCCAATTCGCTGGCGACGCGGCGCATGGACACCGCGGCGAAGCCCTCGGTGTCGGCGATGGCCAGTGCGGTCGAGGCGATCTGGTCACGGGTGAACTTCGGCCGGCGGGTGCCGGGCTGCGCTCGGGTCCAGATCAGTGCCGAGTCATCGCCGCTTGCCATTCGTACACCGTACCGTTAGCGTAGTTCGTACGTCGTACGACGATTTCGTACATGATACGAACAGGGGCTGGATCATGATCGATGTACTAGTCGTCGGAGCAGGTCCGACGGGACTCACCCTCGCCTGCGAGCTCGCGGTGCGCGGCCTCCGGTCGCGGATCGTCGACCGGGCCGAGGCCTTCTTCGGCGGCTCGCGCGCCGACGGCATCCAGCCGAGAACCATGGAGGTCTTCGCCGATATCGGAACCCTCGACCCGATACTCGCCAGCGGCGATCTCGGCATGGTGATCCGTGCCTACCAAGGTGACGAGGTCGTCTGGGAGGGCCAGATGTCCGAGCCGACCGAACCGACGCCGTCTGTGCCGTACCCGAACATCTGGTTCGTGCCCCAGTTCCGCACCGAGGCGATCCTGCGCGAGCGGCTCGCCGAGTTGGGCGGGCGCGTCGAACTGTCGACCGAACTGACCGGCTTCACCCAGGACACCGACGGAGTGACCGCCACGCTGACCACCAACGGGACGGTCGAGACCGTGCGTGCCCGGTATCTGGTGGGCGCGGACGGCGGGCGCAGCACAGTGCGCAAGCAACTCGGCATTCCCTTCCCCGGCACGACCGACGAGACCACGACGATGCTGTTCGCCGACGCGAGGGTGGACGGAATCAGCCACGACCACGGCCGGATCTGGCAAGTCGGTGACGGCGGCGTCTCGGTGGCCCCGCTGGCCGGCACCGAGCTGTTCGTCGTGGCGGCACGGCCACCAGCCGACGACGAGCCGATCCGCGACCACCTGCAGCGGCAGATCACCGAGTCCTCCGGCCGGACCGACATCCTGGTGCGTGAGGTCACCTGGCACACGACCTGGCGGGCCAACACCAGGCTGGCCGAGCGTTTCCGGGACGGCCGGGTCTTCCTCGCGGGCGACGCCGGGCACGTCCACCCGCCGACTGGCGGCCAAGGCATGAACACCGGCATCCAGGACGGCTACAACCTCGGCTGGAAGATCGCCGCCACACTGGCCGGAGCCCCGGACGTCCTACTGGACAGCTACGAACCGGAACGACTGGCGGCAGCGCGCACCGCGTTGGACATCAGCACAGCACTGCTGGAGAAACACCAGCGCGGAGATGAGGACGCTCATATCCGTGGCCCGGAAGTGCACGGCCTTACGTTGCACTACCGCGGCGGTCCACTTTCGCTCGACGACCGTACCGAACCCGGCACCGTCAGGGCCGGCGACCGCGCACCGGACGCGCCCGCCACCATGGACGGCCGGCCTGTCCGGCTGTTCGACCTATTTCGTGGTCCACATTGGACACTGTTGGTCTTCGGCACGCCGCCGCAGGAGCCACTCGATCCCGCGCTGCGCGTCTACACCGTAGTCCGGCCAGGTGAGCCGGCTGGCGACAACACGGTGGTGGACAGCGACGGGCACATCCGAGCCGGCTACGACGCGGACGACGGCACCCTCATGCTGATCCGTCCCGACGGCTACATCGGGTTGGTCACCGGCAGCAGTGATCGTGTGGCCGAGTACTGGACCGAGCTACACGGCATCACCGAAATCGTCGCCCTGAGCTGAACACTGCTTTGATGATCAGTGGACGCCAGGAGCGGCCCCCGATTGCCGCTCCTGGCGTCCACGTCCTCACTTCGTCGGCGTCGGGCTCGGGCTCGTCGGCGTGGACGAGGGCGCTGACGGCGGCGAAGAAGGAGGCGTTGATGTCGAAGGCACCGGCACAGAAGAAGGCGGCACAGAGGAAGGCGGCACGGAAGAAGGCGGCACGGAAGAAGGCGGCGTCACCTTGGGGATCGCCGCGCTGAACGGCACTTCCGTGTTCTCACGGCAAGCCCTCCGGTAACCGGTTTGGTTGCCCTGACTGTCGATGACGGGCGGCGAGTTCCGATCGATCTGCGGGCGCGGGAACCGGTTGTCCTCGCCGATCTTCTCCCGGTAGTCCGTCATGGTCTGACAGCCGTAGCGGGTGAGCATGATCGGCCGGCCCTGCTCGTCGTAGAGGAAGACGTCTGTCAGTGGCTTGCCGTCCGCGTCGAACGCGTAGATGTTCTCCACCTGTTTGCCGCCGTACGTCAACCTCTGATTGCCGTACTCATCCGTCGACGAGTAGTAGGACGTCGCGTTCTGGTACGGCGTGCGGTCGCCGACAAGGTCCACTGTGGCGCCGAGCCCACCGAGCAGTCCGCCGACCACGAACGTCGACACCGGCACGACCAGCCACAACAGCCTCCGGTCGCCGCCCACCCGTTGCCCGGCCCACACTGCCGCCACCCCCGCGGCGATCAGGAGCGGCATCAGCAGCACTGCCTGGCGGTGCCGCGCCATCAGCAGCAGTCCGAACACCACGAGCACCAACGCACACAGCACCCACCACGCCGGCTTCAGCGATCCGAGCCACCGAATCGCCCTCCCGGTGTCGCCCTTCTCCCTGGCACGGGACACAGTCGCGGCCAGCCACCTCATTTCCGGCAGCGCCATCACCGGCCCGACGCCGTCGCGCAGCAGCAAGGCAAGGCTGATCATGAACACCGGGGCAGGCAAACCCAGGCCCAGCAGCAGGTCCGGGTCGATATTGACGCCGGCCATGAAGGCCACCAGCCCGGAGGCGACCGCGGAGAGCACGAGTCCCCACAGCGCGATCCGTGGCCGGACAAGCCCCTGTGTCGCCTTGGTCTTCTTGACCTCGGCCGGATCCGTGGCCGGTGGGTAGCCGCCGGCGGCGCGGAGTTCCGCGGCGTAGCTCTCCGGCGTGCCCAGCCGTTCGATCATGGCCTCGACGCGCGCGCCCGGCCCCAGCTCGGTCTCCAGTTCGGCCAGGTGCGGGCGGACGTCCTCGAGGATCTCCTCGACCTCGCTCGCGGGCAGGTCGGCGAGCGAGGTCCGGACCCGCGCCAGATACACCCGCACCGCGGTCGGCTTGTCACTCATGCCTTCTCCTCGCTGTAGACCGCTTTGCCTTGCACGAGCGGACAAACTGGGCTGAATGATTCGCTCGCAAGCTCGTTCATGCGGCCTCCCCCAGAAGCGAGTTCATCGTGGCAGCGAAGCTCAGCCAGGTCTTCCCGGACTCCGCGAGCCGGAGCCTGCCCGGCTCGTTCAGGCTGTAGTACTTGCGGTGCGGACCTTCTTCACTGGGCACCACATACGACGTGAGCAGGCCTGCCTTGTACAGCCTGCGCAGCGTCCCGTACACCGACGCGTCCCCCACCTCGTCCAGGCCGCCCGCCCTGAGTCTTCGCAGGACGTCGTAGCCGTAGCCGTCCTCATCGCGGAGTACCGCGAGGACAGCGAGATCGAGCACGCCCTTGAGCAGCTGACTGATCTCCACCGCACCCTCCAGTCTTACGCACGAGACACTACCACGCATAGCGCAGTAGTGTGCACAGCGCACCCTCTCGACCCGCGCTGGTAGCTTTGACCAGGTGTTTCCAGGCGGCGCCGGGGTGACGATCACCGAGCTGACGACTGATCCCCATCCAGTGCTGGCCAGGTTACGTGCGAGCGAGCCCGTGTCATGGCTACCGGTGCTGAACGGCTGGCTCGTGACGCGCCACGACCTGGCGCTGCAGGTGATGCGCGACTCCACGACGTTCACCGTCGACGATCCCCGGTTCTCCACCGCACGGGTTGTCGGCCCGTCGATGCTGTCGCTGGACGCCGACGAGCACGGGCGGCATCGGGCGCCGTTCTCACGGGAGTTCCGGCCGCGGGAGATCGAGGAGCGGTTCGGCGCGTTCGTGCGGGCGGAGTGCGACCGGCTCGTCAGCCGGTTCCTGCCTGCCGGTCAGGCCGAGCTGCGACGCGACCTGGCCGGGCCATTGGCGGTCGCGGTGATGGCCCATGCGTTGGGCTTGGCCGACACGGACGCCGCCAGGGTGCTGGCGTGGTACGACGCCATTGTGTCCACAGTGGCCGATATCTCGGCCGGCCTGCCGCCCGATCCCGCTGGCACGCAAGCGTTCGGCGAGCTGCGTACGCACATCGAAGGCTCGGTGGCCGCAGGGGATCCGTCTCTGCTGACCGATGCGGCCAAAGCGCTGGCGCTGCCGGAAGTCGTGTCGAACGCCGCGGTGCTGATGTTCGGCGGAATCGAGACGACCGAAGGCATGATCGCGAACGCCGTGCTGCATCTGCTGAGCGATCCCGCACAGCTGACCATGGTCCACAGTGATCGGTCACTGGTCGCGAGCGCGATCGAGGAGTCACTGCGGCTGGAGCCTGCCGCGGCCGTCGTCGACCGGTATGCGACGCGTGACGTCGAACTGGTCGGAGCACAGATCCGGCGCGGCGATCTGGTGACCGTCTCGCTCACCGCGGCGAACCGGGATCCCGCGGTGTTCGCCGACCCGGACACGTTCGACGTGCGGCGACCGAATCTGCGTAAGCAACTCGCCTTCGCGCACGGGCCACACTTCTGCCTCGGCGTCGATCTAGCCAGGCTGGAGACACGGATCGCCGTCGAAACCGTGCTCGACCGACTGCCAGGACTGCGACTGGCCGCCCCGGCGGCACCGACCGGCCTGGTGTTCCGCAAGCCCGAGAGTGTCCACGTCCACTGGACGAAAACTGCCTGACATCAGCCGGCCGCCGTCGCCGCGCGTTTCAGGGTTCGGATCACCGGAGCGGTTTCCAGGTGATCGATCGCCTCGATCGTGGCGACTCGTTCGGTCAGATAGGTGTAGAGCGCGTCGACGTCACGGCAGACAACCTTCGCCAGCAGGTTGGTCGGCCCGGTTGTGATCGCCGCGAGGGCGACCTCCGGGTGCCGCGCCAGGGCTTGAGCGACGGTGACCAGCCGCGCGGGCCGCACCGACAACCACAGGATCGCCTGTGCGTGGAAGCCGAGCACGGCCGAGTCCAAGTCGATGTCCAGGTAGAGGATTCCATTGCCGCGCAACTGGTTGACCCGTCGGCGTACGGTCGGTTCGGACAACCCGGTCGCCGCGGCGAGCTCGGCGAACGTCACGCGCCCGTCCCGATGCATCGCTGCCAGCAGACGTTCGTCACCGGCTATGTCCACTTCGGACTGACTTGGTTCGAGGACAGGTGTCAGCCGGGCGATCTGATCGTCGGTGAGCACGCTCGCACGGCCGTACCAGCCGACCGGCCCGCCGACGAAGGAACGCAGCAAGCAGTGCGCGGACACCGACTCGACTCGAGGTGTTTTCGGAAGTTGTTGCAGCAGCAGGGCTTCCGGCGCATTGTGGCTCGGTGCCCGAGTGACACAGGAGATCTCGGTGCCACCTGACGTGAGCTGCACCCAGGAGGTGTCCGTCCGCCGCGCCAGCGCCCGAGCCACCGGAAGCGCCGCGTCCGGGGTGCAACGGAGCCGCACGAACCACTCCACCTGGCCGAGACGACGGGCGTCGGTCATGCCGACCACTCGCAGCACACCGCCCGAGCGCAACTTGCGGTATCGCCTCGCCACGGTCTGCTGTGACGTGCCAAGCACGGTCGCGACCTGGTTGAACGGGGCACGACCGTCGACGTGCAGGGCGTGAATCACCGCGCGGTCGACCTCGTCGAGTGTCATATTGCCGATGCTAGACCCACCTCGATGGAACTATCCGTCGATGTGCCGGTATTTCGAGGTCAGGAGAGTCTTAAGAATCTAGCTTCGCGTACATGACAAGTCAGCTCTATCGCTGGCGGTGGCTCGCGCTCGCCGCGTTGCTGCTCGCTGAGGCGATGAACCTGTTCGACAGCACTGTGATCCCGGTCGCCAGCCCGGCGATCCGCACGGATCTCGCCGTGAGCGACACCGCGCTGCAGTGGCTGACCGCCGGTTACACGCTTCCTTTCGCCCTGCTGCTGATCACTGGTGGCCGACTCGGCGACATTCTCGGCCGGCGGCGCGTGTTCGTCGCAGGAGTGCTCACTTTCGTGTTGTGTTCCGCGTTGTGCGCGTGCGCACCGAACGTGGCGGTGCTGCTTGCGGGCCGGGCCTTGCAGGGCGCCAGTGCCGCGTTGATCATCCCGCAGACGTTCGGTTTGATCCGCGCGATGTTCACCGGAACCGAGGTGGCCAAGGCACTGGGCACGATTGGCCCGGTGATGGCGCTGTCGGCACTGTGCGGCCCGGTGGCCGGCGGAATGCTGGTCGACGCGAACCTTCTCGGCCTTGGCTGGCGCCCGGTGTTCCTGCTCAACGTTCCGCTCGGCCTTGCCGTACTGGCGGTGTCGCCGTTGATCCTCCAGGACCGCTCCCCCGCCCGGCCTCGGCTGGACGTGGGCGGGACTCTGCTGGCGTCGCTCGGGATCGGGCTGCTGGTGTTCCCGTTGGTGGAAGGCAACGACACCGGCTGGCCCACGTGGACGTGGCTCAGTATGACGCTCGGCCTTGGCACACTGGTCGTGTTCGCCAGGCACCAGCGACGCCGGATCCACCCTCTCGTCGAACCAAGCCTGTTCCGCGGCAAGGTGTTCCCCGCATCCCTGATCAGTTCGCTGCTGTTCTTCACTGTCATGAACGGACTGTTGTTCGTGCTCGTGCTGTTCCTTCAGTTGGCGCAACACAAAACCCCGTCCGCCGCCGCGCTCGCTTTGCTGCCGTGGTCGGCCGGGCTCGCCATCGGCTCGTGGACCGCGGGTGCGGTGCTCGTGCCGCGGTTCGGGCCGAAGGTGATGCGTGCCGGTCTGGGGCTCGTGCTCGTGGGCCTGGTGGGGATCGCCGTGTCGCTCACGGCGATCCCGTTGTTCGTCACCGGGATCGGTCTGGGTGTGTTCACTGTGCCGTTCTTCGGCAACGCGCTGTCCGGTGTCGCGCCGCATGAAACCGGCTCGGCGTCCGGATTGCTCAACGCGGTCCAGCAACTCGGCGCGACCATCGGAGTCGCCTTGCTGGGCACGGTGTTCTTCCGGTTCGGCATGCTCGAAGCCGTGATCATCGCGATCGTCCTGATCGTCGCCGTCCTGGCCCTCACCATCGCGATGATCCCTACCCGGTGGCCGCTGCGGCGATCGCCGGACCGAAAGCCGCACCCAGCAAATAGCAAAGGGTGATCAGACCCACCGCGGTCGCACGGTACTGGCTGGGCAACGCACCCGTGGCACGCACGACGAGAAAGCCCTGTCCGGTGGACGCCGCGAGCGACGCCAGCAACATCGCCACGATCAGCAAGGGCACCGGCAACCCAAACACCACGATGACCACGGCCACCGCTGACGCGGTCGCCAAGCCACCCAACGCTAGCCGGGCCGCGACCGTGCCCGCCGCCGTAACCAGGTACCACGAGGCCATTCCGCCGATCAGATAAGGAAAGACCATCAAGATCCCGACTTCGCCGGTCGTCCACGCCAACCGGTCGGCCAACATTCGCGGGGCGGCGTACAGAATTCCGAAGTTGACCACGGCCAACGCCAGCCCGAGCAACGCGGCCGTACGGAACTCCGGTGTCCGCACAAGAATCGCGGGGAGGAACCCGTCCGGCTTGCGCCGCACATGCATCGCCACCAGGACAGCCGCAACCGCCGCTGCCGTGGCCGCGATGAGCGGCTGATGCGGCACGACCGTCAAAGCGGTCACCAGCGTGGTCAGCAGGATCGCGCCCGTCGCGTCAAACCGGCTTTCGACTGGCGGAGCGGGCAGCGCCCGTCCGATGATCGCTGGGATCGCGAGCAGGCTGATCGCGGGCAACGCGAGAACCGCTTGCCAGAACAGCAGATCGGCGACAACGGACCCAATCAGCGGCGAGATGGCACCGACCGACGCCATCGACGCGGTGACAACGCCCAACGCCGCGGGCGAACCCGCCAAATGCATGGCGATGACGGTCTGCCCAGCCATGCCCAGCGCCTGCAAGGCACTGCCCACCACCAGCACCGCCAAGACCGGAACCGTCACCATGAGAACCGTGCCCAGCGCAACGAGCGCCGCGCACCCCAACAGGGCGAATCGAGTCCCCTTGTGGCTGAGCAATCCGGCGAGTAACGGCGTTCCCACCGCTACTCCCCACCCGAACGCGACCACAATGACGGTCGCAGACGCGACCGAGACGTTCAGAGCTCCGGCAGCCTCCGGCAGGATCAACGCGAGCCCGGCGATCCCGAACGACAGGGGCGCCGCCAGCAACGCCAGCCACGGCGCGGCCACTCTCAGCGCGGTGGTCGTCATGCCAGCACCACCTTGCGCTCGTTGCGCTCGTTGACCAGGGCGCCCAGGTCGTCCAGCACCAACGCGAGCGTCGCCTGCGCGGTCTTGTCGCGCAGCCGACCGTCGCCGTCGAAGGCAGAGTCGGCGCGGGGAATGCACAGGTGCCTCTCGACAACCTGGGCGCCGCAGACCTTCAGGACCTTGCGCAGGTCGTTCTGGGCCCAGTCGGCTCCGTAGTCACTGGGGCTGACACCCACGACGGCCACCGGCTTGTCGACCAGGACACCCTCCAGATAGGGCCGGGACATCCAGTCCAGCGCGTTCTTCAGCTGGCCAGGAATCGTCGTGTTGTACTCCGGCGTCGCGATCAGCAGGGCATCGGCCGCCGCAACCTCGGCGCGCATGGCGTGCACGGCTTGGGCGGGGGTTTCTTCGTGGTCTTCGTTGAACGGGGGCACCGTCGCCAGGCCGTTCCACAGCTGCAGCTTCGTCAGTCCGGCGGCGGTGTGCAGGAGCTGGGTGCTGTAGGAGTCGGCCCGCAGGCTGCCGGAGATTGCCAGGATGTTCATGGTCTCTGTCCTTCCAACTCGGTGATGGGTTCACCGTGCTGGTGGGCACTTACGGTGTTCTTCTCGTGCACTTACGGCTTCGCCGGTTCGGCCGGTAACCGCAGGGTTGCGGCCGGGTAGTCCCGTGCTGCGCCGATATGACCGCGGCGCCCCGCGTTGGCCGATATGCTCGGTGAATGCGGTTCGGCGTGCTTGGTCCGCTTGCCGTGTGGACGAACGACGGGACACCGGTCACGATCCCGGGCGCCAAGGTCCGCGCCTTGCTGGCCGTCCTGCTCGTGCACCGCGGCGAACCGGTCAGCGCGGACCGGCTGATCGACGACCTCTGGGGTGACACTCCCCCGCGCAACGCCCAGGCTGCGCTGCAGGTGAAGGTCTCGCAGCTGCGCAAGGCGCTGGACGACGCGCAGCGGGACATCATCGTGTCCGGCCCGTCGGGCTACATGGTGCGCGCCGAGCCGGACGCGGTCGACGCCGACAGGTTCGCCAGCCTCGTGCGCGCCGGAAGACCCGCCGAGGCGCTGGAGCTCTGGCGTGGCCCGGCGTTCGCGGACTTCGCCGACGAGACTTTCGCGGCACCGGCGATCGCGCAGCTCACCGAGCTGCGGCTGTCCGCTCTGGAGGACCACGCCGAAGCCCGGCTGGACGCCGGTCGGCACAGCGACCTGGTCGGCGAACTGACCCGCCTGGTCGAGCAGAACCCGTTGCGGGAGAGACTTTCCGCCGCTCTGATGCGCGCCTTGTACCGTGCTGGAAGGCAAGCCGAAGCGCTCGAGTGCTACCGAACGCTCAGCACAAGGCTTTCCGACGAGCTCGGCGTCGATCCCAGCCCCGAACTCGCCGCGCTGTACGAATCAATCCTCCGCCAGGACCCCGCCTTGGGCGCCCCGGCCCCCTCGCCGCCCGCATCGAACCTCACGGCCCCGGTCGTCGACCTCGTCGGCCGCACGGAGGCGCTCGGAGAGATCAGCCGGTTGCTTGACCAGTCCCGGCTCGTGACGCTCATCGGGCCCGGCGGCGTGGGCAAAACTCAGCTGGCGCTGGAATCGGCGCGTCGCCGTGACGGCGTGTGGTTGGTTGAGCTCGCTGGGCTCGATCGGGCTGGTGCGACGCCCGAGTCGTTGGCGGACATGGTCAGCTCCGCGCTCGGCATCCGGGACGACGCCACGTCCTCCGGCGGGTCGGCCGAACGGTTGACGGAAGCCTTGCGGCGCAAGCGGGTCCTGCTAGTGCTGGACAACTGCGAGCACTTGATCGGCCCGGTGGCCGAGCTCACCGAGTTGCTGCTGAGGTCCGTCCCGGACCTGAAAGTCCTTGCCACCAGCCGTGAACCCCTGGCCACCGCGGGCGAACAGCTCTTCCCGGTCTCCCCGTTGGCGTTGCCGGAGAGCCCTGAGGAAGTCAGCGAATCGCCGGCAGTGCAGTTGTTCGTGGCGCGCACCGCGGCCGTGACACCGGGATTCACCGTCACGCGCGACAATGCCCGCGCCATCGCTGCGATCTGCCGCAGGCTCGATGGGCTTCCGCTCGCTCTCGAATTGGCCGCGACCAGGGTGCGTGTGCTGGGCGTGCACGATCTCGCGCTTCGGCTGGAGGACCGGTTTCGGGTGCTGACCAGCGGCCACCGGACCGCGCCCGCCCGTCAGCAGACCCTGCGCGCGATGATGGACTGGAGCTGGGACCTGTTGTCCAGCGCCGAACGTGCCGTGCTTCGGCGGTTGGCCGTGCACGCCGACGGCAGCACCCTCGCGTCAGCCGAAGCCATTTGCGCGGGCGGTGACGTCGAGGCGTACGACGTCCTCGATCTGCTCGCGCGACTCGTGGACCGTTCGCTCGTCGTCACGAACGAGACGCCTCAAGGCGTGCGCTACCGGATGCTGGAGACGGTCGTGGACTACAGCCGTCAGCGGCTCATAGAAGCGGGCGAGGAGAACACTGTCCGGAGGACACACGCCGAGTACTACGTGGAGTTCGCCGAACAGGCGGACAACCACCTGCGTGGGCCCGATCAACGGCTGTGGCTGCAACGGCTGGACGCGGAAGGGGGCAATCTCCGTGCCGCTTTGGCCACGGCGGTCCGGGACAACGCGGCCGAGCTCGCGTTGCGGCTAGTCAACGCGTTGTCGTGGTACGGAATCCTGCGCGGCAAATACCAAGAGGCGCACCGGTCTCTGACCACCGCGCTGTCTCTCGAAGCCGACGCGCCGGCGGACGTTCGGGCCGACGCCCAGGCGTGGCAGATCGCGTTCGCGTTCCTGAAAGGCAGTGACAGCACGCCGTTGGAGCACGGGCTTGCAGTGCTTGAGCAGTACCAGGATCCGGCGGCGCGGGCGCGCGCGAGCTGGTTGTTCGGCTACGTCGGCCGCAGCGGTACGCCGGATGCCGCGGCCGAGATGATCTCCGAGGCCTTGCCTGTGTTCCGGTCGCTCGGCGACCAGTGGAGCCTGGCGACCGGGCTGAGCACGCTGGCCGAACTGGCGTTGATGCGCGGGGACTTGGCCACGGCCAAGCACAACGCCGCCACCGCCGCGGAGATCTTCACCGAGACGGGCGACCGGTGGGGCCAGATCCAGGTCGCGGAGATCCTGGGCCGGCTTGCCGAGATCGCGGGCGACCACCAGACGTCCGGCCAGTTGCAGCACGACGCCCTGCAGATGGCGCAAGAGCTGGAGATCTGGCCGCTCGTCGCACAACAACTGGCCCGGATGGGCCGCCACGCCCTGCTTGCCGGCGAGCACGCGCAAGCCCAGGAGTTCCTGGAACGCTCGATGCGCGTGGCCATGGACCATTCGTCCGAGGCAGGTGTGAACCTGGCTCGTGGTGGCCTGGCGATGCTGGCGCGCCGACAGGGCCGGTTCGAGGCCGCCGAGGAGCTGCTCCGGCCGTTGCTGCGCTGGGAACGTCAGATCAACTACGACCACGGGATGGCGTTCGGCCTGACCGAACTGGGTTTCAACGCCGCACAACGCGGTGACGTCGCCGCGGCGCTGTCGCTGCACCGCGAAGGACTGGCCACGGCGTGGGCGACCGGGGACCCGCGCGCGGTCGCCCACGCTTTGGAAGGCCTTGCAGATGCTCGCGTCCTGACCGGCGAACACGCCCTGGCGGCGCAATTGCTCGGCGCGGCCACCGCGGCACGTGAATCCGTCGGTTCCCCGCTGCCTGCCGCAGAACGCGGCGACGTCGATCGGATCACCGCGTCGTTGCGGGCGTCTCTTGGCGACGATGGCCTGGCCGCGGAACTGATGCGGGGCAGGGATCTGGATGTCCAGGACCTCGTTCGCCGGATGTCCGAACAATCAGTCCACTAACGACAGTGTGGTCGCGGCCAAGGTTGGCCGCGACCACACCATCTCACACAGCCGCACGGATGACGATGTCGTCGAGGCGCGTACGGGCGTAGAGCTTGACCTTGTTATCGAACTCGGTGCTGTCGAACTCGGCAGGATTGTCCTGCGACGGCAAGGAGTTACGCACCGCACCCTTCGTACTGTTGGCGTCCACCGAGGTCGCGGTGCCCTCGCTGATGCCGATCTCGATGCCTCCGGAGGCGTTCGTCAGCTCGGCCTGGCCGCGGATCATCTGGCCGATCCTGATAGGACAGTTGCTCGCCTTGGCCACGACATTGCCCTCGGCGCGGTCGATGTCGAAACTGCCGCTGGAGCCACTGAGATCGACGTCGGACAACGCGTGGCCGATCCAGACCTTCCCGGTCGTACCCCGGTACCTGGCGACGCCCGCCACCTCGCCGACCCGCATCGAAGCCGTGCCTCCCTCGATGTCGACGGTTCCGGCGATGTGTCCGATCGCGATCGAACCGGCCGCGAGGTTCCCGTGCAGCGCGGCGACCCGGTCGAGCTCCACCTGACCTGACGCCACGTTCAGCTCACAGTCGCCGAGCACGCCGTCAGCGTGCACGTGTGTCCACGCCGTGTTCAGCACCAGCTTGGAGCCGACCGGCAGTTCGATCGTGATGGCGACCGAACCGGCCTTGTCACCTGCCTTGGCCGTCTCGACGGTCAGCGCGCCGGCGGAGAAGTCGACCTTGGTCTTTTCGGCCACTTTCAGGTCTGTCTTGCTCGCCTTGTTGATCGGCTCGACCCGCACCACCGTGTCCGACCGCTCGCTGGCGGCGATCCGGACGTGCGCGCCACCGGTGGTCAGCGTGGCGGTGATCGGCTCTGATGTGGCGAAGGTGGTCATTGGAATCTCCGTTGTCGATCGTGTGCTTCGTTGTTGAAGCCACGATCGACAAGAGATCTGACATACGGCTGCTGCGGCTCGGACACGGCGCCGCGGTCGGAGTCAGTGGGGTGTCCGAACTACTTCTTCGGTGTGATGGTGACGCGTATTTCCATCCGCAGCGGCGGTGTGGAGTCTGTGGTCGCCACGATCGTGCCGCTCACTGCCTTCGGGCCCGCGAGCAACCGGAAGACGAACGTCGCCGAGCCGCCCGGCGCCAGTTGTTGCTCGGCCTTGCAGGTCACCGAGCCCTTGCCGGCCGGGCAGCCGACGGTCCCCTGAGCTGCCCCGTTCAACCGCAACAACGGCGCGCTGAGCAAGTTGTTGCCTGGTCCGACCACTTTGACGTCGTCGGGTAAGGACAACGTCAGCGTCGGGGGTGGCGCGGGCGCCGAGCCGGTGTTACGGATAGTGATCGGCAGTCTGGTGGGCGGTCCGCCCGTGGACGTGGTGAACGTACTGGGCGCATCAGGCGTCAGGGCGGGCGCGCCGGCGGGCGCCCGGGTCGTGCCGGTCGGCACAGCGGCGCTCGACTGCCCCGGTGAAGACGCCCCCGGCGCTGACGGCGGTGGCGGCGGCGCGGTGCCCGTCGCGGCTGGCACGGACGAACTCGGCAACGACCCCGTTGACCCGGGCGTTTGGCTGGTGCTGGTCGACACTGGCGGTTCGGCGACAGCCGTGGGACCGACCGTACGGTCCGGCGTATCCGTGCCCACCACCACGGCGACAACGAGCGCCGCCGTCGAGAGAGCCGCGCCGACCAAGGGAACCACCGAGGACGAGCTGCTTGCGGCGAGTGCCACGGCGGCGCTTCCCTTGCCCCCTGCGGCCAGGTAGCCGGCCGCGCCCGCGCCAAGTACCAGGGGTGCGATGGTGCCGCGCAGTGCTCCGTTGACGTCGGCCAGCTCCGCGGCCAGGGCCCGGCACGCGACGCACTGGTCCAGGTGTACCTCGACCTGGGCGGTCTCCCGCCGGGACAGGCCGCTGCGGGTCCACGATCCCAGCTTGGCGGCAGCGGCGCGGCAACGCTCTGGCGGGTTGTGGGTGACGTGCGCCTGGAGATAGGCCTTCCGCAGGCCTTCACGAGCCCGGTACGCCGTCGCGGAGACACCGTTGGGGCTCAGGCCGAGCAGCGGCGCGACCTCGGCGGGCGTCTGGCCCTCGATCTCCGTGTGCCATAACACCGTCTGCCATCGTTCAGGCAGGCTGGCGAACGCCCTGACGATCAGCGAGCGATCCAGCTTCGTCACGGCCGTGTCGTGAAAAGGCAGTCTGGTAACCCGTTCAGCGCCCGAAATCGCCTCGACGTCGTCGGCCAGCTCGACCTTCCGGTCCCGCCGGGTCTTGTCATAGGCGGTGTGGCGCAAGGCAGTGAGCAGATACGCCCGGAACGACGAACCGGGACCGCCACCCGCGCGCAGCGCGGAAAGGACTTTGGCGAAGGCGTCCGCCACCAGGTCGTCGGCCTCGACGGGCGACTTGGCCAACTGGCGGGCGAGGTTCTGCGCAGCATGCACATGGCGCATGTAGAGCTGGGCGTAGGCCTCGATCGTGCCGCCGCGCACGGCTTCGATCAGCTCGGCGTCCGACGGCGGGCGATCGGTACTGCGCGGCGAACTCTCCGAGTCCAGGACGAGGGCACGGTCCAGATCAGCGCGCATGACCGCCGCGTCGCTGCTCCGCCACCGCTCCACGTCACCTTCGTCGGGGTACCCGATCACCGGCTGCCCCCTTCTCGATGCCCTGTGCGACGAAGCAGGACACTATCGGGTGACCGCCGCAGGTCGAGCCCGGCCAGTCCGGTGAACGGTCAAGAACGCAGCGCGAGCCGTCGTGCCCGGCGCCGTCCCAGGACCGACACCACACCCAGGATCGAGATCGCGACAAGGACGACGACCACGATGACGATCGTCGATGCCGGGCTCTCGGTCGCGACGGGTGGGGTCGGCAGGAGCGTCGAGGTGATGGCGACGGTCTTCTGGGCATGGGACGGGCGAGTGGCGGTGACCGTCACCGTCCAGTTCCCAATCGGCAGCGGTTGTTCGCTGCGGTAGAAGGCTTGTCCTTCGGATGAAGCGATCATCCGGACCGGCCCCGCTGTCCGGCCGTCGGGAGTGACGGCGGTGTAGCTCAGCAGGACCTGGTCGGTCACCATGTGGCCGTCGTTCTGGTAGGTCACGGTGGCGTTGACGCCCTGCCCGCCGTCGCTCTGCACTTCGAGTTTGATCGGCCCGCCGTGCGCGTGGGCGGGGCCGGCGGTCAGCAACGCCGTCACCACGAACGCCGTCACCACGAATGTGGCCAGCACTGCGATCGCGCGGTTCATCCGCTGTCCTTCCGGTGAAACAGGCGGGGCGCCCGGGCAGGCGCCCCGCCTGGCTGGTTACTTGACGGGCCCGGACAAGCGCTTGATCAGCGCGTCTGTGTCCCTGGTCAGGGTCTGGCGGACTTCGGCGATCGGCACCGTCTGCTGGTTGGTGACCAGCTTGCGGAACTGCTGGAGTTCCTGCACGGTCTTCACGTCGTTGCCCGCCGCTTCGGCCTTGCGCACCTTGGTCAGCTGCGTCTGCAGCTTGTTGGCACTGGCTTGGGACAGCCAGCCCACGGCGCGGAACCGGTCGACCAGGTTGCCGACGTCCCGTGTCGATGTGGTGACACCGAACGAGACGCTCTGCACGGTCTGGTTGCCTGCCTTGTCCACCGCCGTCACCGACAGCGTGTGGATGCTGAGCCCCAACTCGTACAGTGCTTGCAGCGAACCGGACGCGAACGGCTTGCCGTTCAGTGCGCCGCTCACAGACTTGATCCCGGAGGTGGGATCCACGGCCTGCCAGCTGATCCGCAGATCCTGGCTGTCGCCGTAGATCTGCCCGTCGGCCACACCCGAGACGAGGACCGTCGGCTTGGTGCCGTCGATCTTCACGGTCGCGGCCTTCTGCTGCTCCACGTTGCCCGCCCGGTCGGTGGACCGGTACGCCACCGTGTGGGTGCCGTCGCCGGTGACGTTGACCGGTTCGGTGTACGGCGTCCACGGTCCGCCGTCCAACGAGTACTGCGTCGACGCGACTCCGGCGGCCGGGTCCACTGCGGACAGTGTCACCGGGATGGCGCCGGCGTGCCAGCCGTCGTCGTTCGGCGCGGCGAACTCGGCCGTGGTCAACGGTGCCGTCGCGTCCTTGTTCACCGGCAGGGAAGCCGAGAACGTGTTGCCCGCCGCGTCGGTGACCCGGTAGGCCACGGTGTGACTGCCGTCGGCGGAGACGCTGACCGGATCGGTGTACGCCGTCCACGGTCCATTGTCGACACTGAACTCCGTCGCAACGATCCCCGAAGTGGCGTCGGCGCCTGTCACGGCAACCGAGACACTGCCGACGTACCAGCCGTTCTGACCGTCCGGCGCCGCCGGAGTGGTCACCGCAGTCGCGGTCGGCGCGGTCTTGTCCACCTTGACCGTCAAGGTCTTGGCAGTCTCGACGTTGCCCGCTTTGTCCGCGGAGCGGTAACTCACCTGGTGAGTCCCGTCAGCATCGACCACGAACGGCGTGCTGTACGGCGACCAAGCGCCACCGTCCACACTGTACTCAGTGCGGTCGACACCGCTGCCCGAGTCGGTCGCGGCCAAGGTGACCGTCACCGGACTCTTGGACCATTCCGGGCCTGCCGGATCGGTCGTCGCCACGGTGACCGGCGCCTCCGAGTCGGCGGGCTGGCCCCACGAGCCACGGAAGTAGTCGAACTTGACCGTCTTCGACGCCGTCTGGTTGGTGCCCAGGCTGAACAACCCGACCTTGCCCGAGGCCACGGCGGCGTTGCTCACCGTCTGCCCCAGCTCGGTCCATGTCATCCCGTCCGCGGAGTACGACCCGCGATACGTGTTGCCCTGCTTGGCCAACCGCAGCCACCAGACACCCTGGGTGAGGCCGGTGACCGAAGGCTGCGGGTCCTGGATGGCGTCGCCGACCTCGCTGCGCAGCTCGATCCTGCGTGCGACCGGCGAACCGGCCACGTTGTCGGCCACGTAGTCGAGTTTGACGTAGTTGGCGTCATCCAGGTACGCGATCAACCCAGCCTGCTGGTACTGCTCGTCGAGCGCACTCGCGTCCACTTTGGTCTCCACGGTCCAGTCACCGCTTGGCGGTGTCTGCAGCGTGAAGTTCTTCGGCCCGGTGTTGCCCGTGCCGTAGATGTCGCCCGTGGTGGTGTCCATTTCCAGGTTGCCGCCGGTCACCCGTATGGCGGCCGGGTCAGGACGGACAACCGTGCCCCACCGGCAGGTGTCCAGCGCGGTGCCGGTGAACTCGTCGTTCGGGTCAGGCGCGCTCGCGGTGTCGTCCGGGACGATCTGGAACCAGTCGAACGCCGCGTCGATCACCGGGCGGTTGCCGGTGCTGGCGAAGGAGGCCAGACCGATACGCGGGTTGGGGATCCCGGCGATCAGCTTGTCCGTCTGCGGCATCGCCGTCCACGACAGGCCATCCGCCGAGTAGGACGCGGTCACGTGCGTCCCGTCGCTGGACAGCCGGACGTAGGCGGTGTCCGGGAACGCCGCACCGAGGTTGGCCGTGTTGGATTCGGCGACTTCGTTCGGCACGCCCTTGTCCTCCCGGATGAACTGGAAGACCCGGGCATTGGCGTCCGCGGTGCCCCGCGCCTGGAACATCATCTTGGCGTAGTTGTCGTCGTCGCCGTACAGCACCAGACCTGCTTGCTGATAGGCGTCACGAGCGGCCATGGTCACCTTCGTGGTGGCCTGCCACGCCCCGGACGGCATCGGCTGCGCGACGATGTTCGGGACCGGTGTGGAGTTGTCACTGCCGTAGATGTCCGCCGCGGCAGTCGGGATGTGCAGGCTGCCACCGGAAACCGACAGGTCCTGGTTCTCCCGGATGACTGTCCACTTCGTCCGCGACAACGTTCCGTCGAAGGCGTCCGATCGGCCGGACAGGCACGTCGTGGTCGGACTGTCCACAATGATCGGAACGTTCGCCGACCTGGCCGCGCCCTTGGCATCGGTCACCGTGACCTTGGCCTCGTAGGCGCCTGGCACCTGGTAGGTGTAGCCCGCGTTCGGCGTTGTCGGCTGTGGCGCACCCGCCACGCCGAAGTCCCACTTGTAGGTCAGCGGGTCGTCGCCCTCGGGATCGGTCGCGTTGCTCTGGAAGTTCACCGTCAGCGGCGCGGTGCCGCGGGTCGGTGTCGCGGTCAAAGCCACGTTCGGCCGCTGGTTCTCCGTCACACCGCGACCGACGAAGTCGACCCAGTTGACGTTGAACAGCGAGGCGTCGGTGCTGCTGCCGACCGGCCTGCGGGCGATGAAGTACAGCGGCCCGCTGGTGGTGGGCGGGTTGGACAGCGTCAACGTGGCATCGGTGTAGGTCTGCCAGCCGCCCGTCGCGGGCACCGTGGCGGTGCCGACGATCGGGCCGTCGAGCGCCCCGGAGCGGACCTCGATGAGGCCACCCGCGGCGGCCGAGGCCACCCGGAACCGCAACGCGTCCACATTGGTCAGGTTCGCCGGATCGAACGACCACCAGTCGTCGGGCTCGACGAACCCGATGTTGCGGAAGCCGCCCTGCGGATCGGACGCGGTCTCCACCTGCACGCCGGGGTCACCGGAGCTGGTGCTGCCGGGCACCCGGCCGGTCGCGCTGAAGAACTCGGCCTGCTTGTGTTTGGGCTGCAGCAACGCTTCCGCCCGGCCGGTCAACGGCGCCGAGCCGCCCGCACCGCCCTTGTCGGTGTAGGTGGCTTCCAGCACGGCGAAAACGTTGTCGCTGTCGCTGTGCCCGGACGACAGGGTCGTCTGGACCGCTCCCCCGCACCCGCTGTACTGGTCGAGCGGATGGCCGTGGGAGTCGTGTCCCAGGATGGACTGCAGCCGCACGTCGTCGCAGTTGATCGTGCCGTCTTCCGGATCGGTGATCGTGATGCCGAACCGCACCTGGTCACCCCAGTCGAAGACGCCGCCGTTGGGTGGCAGGTTCAGCGTCACCGTCGGCGCGCTGTTGCCCACGGTGATGGGGACGTTCGCGGTGGCGGTCCGCCCGTCCTCGTCGCTCACGGTAAGAGTCGCGCTGAAGTTGCCGTTCTGCGTGTAGGTGACCGACGGGTTGGCTTCGGTGGAATCGGTGGTGCCGTTGCCATCGAAGTCCCACGCGTAGGTGATCGGCGTGCCGTCGGGATCACGTGAACCGGCGCTGGAGAAACGCACGGCCAGCGGCGCCGGTCCTGACGTACGGTCGGCCGCGGCCTTGGCGATGGGTGCTCGGTTTCCTTGCACGTAGTCGATTCGGTAGATACCGGAGTCGGTGTTGTCGCCACCGAACCCCGATCCCCACTCGACCAGGTACAGCGCGCCGTCCGGGCCGAACTTGATGTCCATCGGCTTCTTGAAGCCCATGGTGGCGAAGATGCGGTTGATGTCGGTGAGCTTGCTGCCGTCCTCGTTGAGCTGGAACGAGAACAGGGTGCTCTGGTTCCACTCGCCGAAGATCGCCTTGCCGTCCCAGTACGCGGGCCACTTCCGGTCGGAAGCCAGCGCCGGGTCGTAGCGGTAGGCCGGTCCGGCCATGGGCCCGCCACCGCCGCCCAGTTCGGGGAATGCCGGGTCGGCGGCGTAGTGGTAGTAGACCGTCGCGGCAATCGACGGCGGCAGGTTGGCCAGACCGGTGTTGTTGGGTGAGTTGTTCACCGGTTTCGCGCAGTCGAACGCCGCACCGGCCGTGCTGGTGGCGAAGTCGTAGTCGTTGTACGGCTTGTTGTTGCCGACGCAGTACGGCCAGCCGTAGTTGCCGGGCTGGTTGAGGATGTCCCATTCGACGGTGTTCTCCGGACCGCGAGTGGGGCTCGGGTTACCCGCGTCTGGCCCGTAGTTGGCCACCAGAAGCTTGTGTGTCTTGGGATCCAGTCCGATACGGAACGGATTGCGCATGCCCATCGCGTAGATCTCGGCTCGCGTGTTGGCCGTACCGGGCGGGAACAGGTTGCCCTCAGGGATGGTGTACGAGCCGTCTGACTGCGGCCGGATACGCAACACCTTGCCGCGCAAGTCGTTGGTGTTGCCCGAGGTGCCTTGGGCATCCCATGCCGAGCGGCCGGGCCGTTCGTCGATCGGGGTGTAGCCGTCGGACGCGAACGGGTTGGTGTTGTCGCCATTGGCCAGCCACAGGTCGCCGGTCTGCTTGTCGAACACCATGCCGCCGCCGTGATGGCAGCATTCCGCGCGCTGCACGGGGACTTCGAGCACGCTCTTCTCGCTGGCCATGTCCAACGTGCTGTCGGAGTTCACGGTGAACCGCGACAACCGGTCGACATCCTTGCCGATGGGCGAGTAGTAGAGGTAGATCCAGTTGTTCGTGGCGAACCCGGGGTCCAGCGCCACACCGAGCAGGCCGCTCTCGTTGGCGGTGAACACGTTGAGGTGCGCCGAAGTGACCACGCCGCCGGTCGGCCGGATGACCTTCACGTCACCGAGCCGGTCGATGTAGAACACGCGCCCGTCGGGTGCGACGTCCAGCATCATCGGGTTGGACGTGTTGTCGTCAAGCGTGACCTTCTCGAAGCTCTTGTCCTGCGAGGCGGAGCAGTCGCCGGGCACGACGCCCGCGGCGGTCTGGATGCCGCCGAGCAGCAGGTGCAGGAAGTTCGGCTCGGTGTAGCTGTCCTTGGTGTGCCCGAGGCCGGTGTACCAGGAGCGGCCGCCGTCGTAGTCCTGACACCAGGTGATCGGATGGTCGGTGCCCATCGTGCCGCCGGTGTAGGACTTCTCGTCCAATGAGGCCAGCACGTGCACGTTGGGACGAGGGTTCGTCTGGTAGTCGTACCACTCGTCGGCCCGTGACCACAGGGTCGGCAGGCCCTGGGTGGACGGGTGCGCGGGGTCCTCGACCTTGACAGTCGCCTGCTGCGGCACGGGATGCTGCTTGAAGTACGCGCCAACCAGCGAGCCGTACCAGGCCCAGCCGTATTCGGTGTCGGCGGCGGCGTGCACGCCCGCGTAGCCGCCACCCGCGCGCACGTAACGTTCGAACGCTGCCTGCTGGGTGTCGTCCAGGACGTCACCGGTGGTGGACATGAAGACGACCACCTGATAGCGGGCCAGGTTCACGTCGGTGAAGGCGGCCGCGTCCTCGGTCGCGTCGACCGTGAAGTTGTGCTCCTGGCCGAGTTTCTGGATCGCGGCGATGCCATCCGGGATGGTGTCGTGCCGGAAACCGACGGTCTTGGAGAACACAAGCGCCCGGAACGACGGATCGTCCTCGGGCGCTGCGGTGGCGCCAGCTGTCGCCACGGATAAGCCTGTCACAAGCACGGCCGCGACAGACAGCACACGTCTGCCCGCGGATCTCAGGCTTCTGCGGATCATCAACTCTCCCAACAGGGATCGGGGGTAACCACGTTGTTGGCCCCGAAGCCGCGGACTGTCCCCTTTCGCTTCCGCGTCCGGACGGCCGGCCTCTATTTGTCCAATGCCTGAACCAATTAACGACACGGCGGTGACCGCGTCAAGAGGCCCGGCCCAGATTCGTCCACCCGGCGAACGAATCGGCCATTCGTTCGTCGACTGAACTAAATGCCGGTGTTGACTTGGAGTTCGACGCGGTGCCGGAGGTGACCGCCGGGACGTGTCCGCGCGATGTGCACGGCCTCGGCGACAAGCGGGTGCAGTTCCTCAGGATGGCGGGACGGGAGCTGGGGCGGGCAGGCACCGGCGAACGTCGGTGTCCTCGTTGGCCACGAACTCACGCAACGCGGCCCGCTCCCAGCGGGCCTGGAGGTCGTCGACCACCTCCAGCGTCGCCCAGTACCAAGCCCGCGCCGCCCCGGCACGCTCCTGATTGGTCCCGGTGAGCAGAACTTCAAGGAACGCTGCCTGCGTGCGCCAGGCCCCGAACGCCGCCCTCAGCGGCTCGACGAACTGCCGGTTGAAACTCGGATCCGGGTCGTAGACCGCCGCACGCACCAGAGCGCCGAAGAACGGCCCGGGCAGGTCAGCGAGATAGGCGGAGTCGAGGTAACCCAGGGCTTTCCCCCGGGCGACCCGTTGGTCCGGCTCGCTTGCAGCCGTCCGGTCGGGAATGTACACGCGGACCAACTCGATCAGCTCTGACATGCAGAGCTGAACCTTGTCATTTCCGGCGTCGACGGGATCCGGCAACGGCATCAACAGAGGCGGGTGGCCGCGGCTCGCCCCGGCCACCCCCCGCCGTTCGACTCGTCCTATCCCACGCCGGTACCGACTGGCGTCCATGGGCGTAGCGTGAACAACGACCCACCAGGGTCGGCATCGATCCCCCATTCCGGTTCTCGACCAAGCGAAATGGGAAACCCTGACTCCAGCCGTTTCCACCTGCGTGAGGAGGTAGTTCCCGTGGTCACCAACGAGGCTGCTTGGGCAGCGGACAGGGCAGCGTTTCACGCTGAGCAGGATCTTCCCTCCGGCAGCCCGTTGTCCGAGCAGTTCACGGACTTGACGAGAAATCTGCTCGACGCCACCTCGGTGCGCGGCGTGCTCGAACAGGTGGCGACGGCCGCACTTCGCGTGGTGCCGGGTGTAGATCTCGTCTCGCTCACCCTGCGCTCCCCCGACGGCTCGTTTCACACGCCGGTGCACACCGATCCGGTCGCGGTCGCACTCGATCAGGTGCAGTACGAGACCGGCGAAGGTCCCTGCCTGGACGCCGCGCTGTCGCCCGGTCCGGCCCAGGCCCGCAGCGATGACCTGGCCGTCGAATCCGCCTGGCCGCATTTCGGACCCGCTGCCGCCGCATACGGCGTACGCGCGGTGCTGTCGGTCGCGCTGCTGCCCAACGCGCGCCCACCACAGCACTCGGGAGCGCTCAACCTCTATTCGCGGCGCGCCGGAGCCCTGCGTGCCGACGCCCACGAGCCCGCATTGCTGCTCGCCACACATGCCTCGCTCGCCTTGGCCGGCACCGCTGCGGTGACCCACGCTGAAATCACTGCGGCCAACATGCTGAAAGCCATCGACAGCCGGGACGTCATCGGGCAGGCCAAAGGAATTCTGATGGCACGGCGCGGTATCACCGCCGAGAAGGCGTTCGACGAACTACGCCGTGCCTCCCAGAATCTCAACATCAAACTCACCGAAGTCGCCCGCATCCTGGCCACCCACCACACCGAACTCGAACTCTCCGATTCGCCGACGGCTGGAGCTTGAACGCCTGAGCGTCATGACGGGTTCGGCGGATCGGCGAGGCGGAACACCGGATGCGCGGACGCTTCCGCGGCGAAAGCACGGGCAGGGTCGCCACGCTTGGCGTCGAAATACGGCCGGGTGATGGGCTCTTTGCGGATGTACTCGCGCAGCACCGGCGCGCTTTCGTCCGCGCCACACTCGAACACGCTCACTGTCCGTGTGCTTCGGCCGTGCCGGAGCTCGACTTTGCCAGCGGCCCGTGCGTTGTGCACCCACACGACCACGCCATATGGCGCCACAAGCCATTCCTTGCCGTCGAACTTCAGCAGACGGATCGGTGTCGTGCGCGGCAGTCCGGTGCGCCTTCCTGCCGTCGTGAGCAGGACATAACTGCGCGGTGCCAGACCTGCACGCAGCAATGCGCCGATAACCGTATTGCCGACCTTTCTGACCAACCCATACTTGTATTTTCTGGCCACTCGGCCACCTCCAGACCCCGCACAACCGGTCGGCTTGCAACTGTCGGCCATACGCCGTAGCGTCGAGTACACACCAGAACAACCCACGGCGGCATGGCGTTAAGCAGGAGCACCGGGTCGCCTTTCGTTGCTGCGGGTTTTGTATTCGGTTCGGGAATCGTCACCGCTCCGCGTGCATGACTTCGTGGTCGCACCCAAGAGGAGCGCCCGATGAGCACGGATGCGTGCAACCAGATCATCGCCGTCACCACCAGTCGAATAGGCGAGGTGGCTGTCGTCCATGTCGCCGGTGAAGTCGACATGTCCTCCGTCGCACCATTCGCCACGGCCGTACGCCGTGAGCTCGACACCCGTCCCACCGGACTGGTGATGGACCTGCTGGACGTGGACTTCTGCGGGTCCGCGGGGCTCAACGTCCTTGTCCAGGCACGCAATCACGCCGATTCCACGCACACCGGAGTCCACCTGGTCGCCACGCGTCCTGCGGTGCTGAGACCGTTGGAGATCATGGGACTCACCCAGCTGTTTGCTGTCCACCTGTCGGTCTCCGCGGCGGTCAGTGCCTGTATATCCACCAAGACGCGGCCCTAACCAGCTGCGAGACGTTCCAGTTCCCGATCGACCGCCGCCGGGGCGTACACCGATTCCACCACCATCGCCCGCAAACCGAGCACACCCGCCCGGTCGCCGAGATCGCTCGTGACCACGTCGAGGTTTCGAGTCGCACGAGGCAAGGCGCGTTGGTACAGCACCTCTCGCACACCGGCCACGAACTGTGTCTCGGCCAGATCGCCCGCGATCACCAGCACTTGGGGATTGACCAGGCAGACGACCGTGCTGAGCACCTCGCCGACCAGCCGGCCCGCCTGTCTGGCCAGTTCGACGGCCTTCGGGTTGCCGGCTCGGACAAGTTCCACGAAGTCGCGGCTTCCGGCCGCGGGCAACCGTTGTGCCAGTGCGGTGCCGCTGGCAAGGGCCGCGAGGCAGCCGAGGGCGCCGCACATGCACCTGGCATCGGAGGAGGCGTCGACGCGGACGTGGCCGATGTCGCCCGCGCCGCCATCGATCCCCCGGTACACAGCGCCCCCGAGAACCAGGCCCGCGCCGATCCCCGTGGCGATCTTCACCAGGACGACCGAAGGACAGTCCGGGTATTGGGTGACGTACTCGCCGAACGCCATCACATTGGCGTCGTTGTCGACGATGACGGGAACACGCCATTTCGTGTGCAGGTGTTCGGCGATGGGATATCCGTCCCATCCCGGCATGATCGGCGGCTGGTGCACCACACCAGTGTTGAATTCGACCGGGCCGGGGACTCCGACGCCGATGCCGCGCACCTCAGCGGCATCACGTCCGGCTTCGCTGAGCAGTGCGTGGAACTGTTCGCTGGTCCAGCTCAGGATCTCGTCAGGCCCGTCCGCGATGCGCAGCGGCGCGGCTGTTTCGGCCAACGCGGTGCCGACGAGGTCGAACACGGCGACCCGGGCGTGCGTCGCGCCGAGATCCGCCGCGAGCACCAAGCCATGGTCGTTGTTGAACTCCAGTCTCGCGGGCGGGCGCCCGCCACCGGAGGCGTGCACGCCATCCGTGCGCAGGAATCCCGCCGTGCGCAACGCGTCCAGTCGCTGGCCGACGGTCGAGCGCGCGAGCCCGGTGAGATCTTGCAGTTCCGCGCGGCTGTTCGCACGCCCGGTGCGCACCAGCCACAACAAGTAGCCCGCTGACTGGTGGACGCTGCTGTCAGCCTTTGTCAGCACCGCTGGTGAGCCCTTCAGTCAGCATCCGTTCCGCCGCGTAGAACAAGACGATGATCGGCACCGTCAGCACCACCGACCCGGCCATCAGCACGGTCTTGGGCACCTCGATGCCACCGGCGAGTTGCGCGAGGCCGAGCGACACGGTCCAGTTCGACCGGTCTTCGGCCAGGAACAGCAACGCGAACAGGAACTCGTTCCACGCGATCATGAAAACGTACAGCCCGTTCGCCATGATCGCCGGGGTGGCCAGCGGCATGGTCACCCGCCACATCACCTGCCAGCGCGAACAGCCGTCGATCAGCGCGGCCTCCTCGATCCCGGCGGGCACCGAGGACAGGTACGTGCGCAGCATGTAGATCGAGACCGGCAGCGTCTGTGCGATGTAGACGATCATCAGGCCGGGCAGTGAGCCACGCAGCCCGAGCTTGGTGAACAGCACGAACAACGGCACGGCCAGCACGATCGCCGGGAACATGTAGACCGCGAGGAACAGGAAGTGCACTTGCTTGTGGCCGAAGAACCGCAGCCTGCTGACCGCGTACGCGCCGGGGATCGAGATCAGCAGCGTCAGCACGACCGCGCCGAGCGACACGATCGCTGAGTTGGCCAGCAGGCTCAGCATGCCCTGCCCGCCGGACTCGGTGGACCCGAGCACTTCCTCGTAGGTCTTCGTCGTCCACTCCGAGAAGCCGACCCACAGACCGCCGGGATCGGCGAGCAGGTTCTCGATCGGTCGGATCGACAGCAACACCATGTAGTAGAAGGGAAACAGCGTCAGCAGCGCCAGCAGGACGATGACCACCCAGCGCAGCACGCCGAAGAGCTTGGTCTCGAAGGCATCCCGGTTCATCGTGACTCCGCGGGCTTGGGGGCGAAGAACTTCAGGTAGCCGACCAGGAACACGATCAGCACAACGGCGAGCACCAGCGCCTGCGCGGAGGCGGCGCCGACGTCGAACCGGGCGGTGAGGAAGTTGTAGACGCGCACGCTCGCCACGTCGGTCCCCGCGCCGCCACCGGTGAGCAGGTAGACGTCATCGAACTTGTTGAAGTTCATCGCGAACCGCAGCATCGCCAGCAACGCGATCACCGGGGCCAGTTGCGGCAGGATGATGTGCCGGAACCGTTGGGACGGCGTGGCTCCGTCGACCCGCGCGGCCTCTTCCAGCTCGCCGGGTATCGCCTGTAACCGGGCCAGGATGAACAGGAACGCGAACGGGAAATAGCGCCACCCCTCGAACACGATCACCGTCAGCAGCGCCACCGGTACCGAGATCTCGATGCCCAGCAACGAAAGCGTGGCCTCGCGCTGGGTGAGGAACGCGACCGGCCGGTCCCAGCCGAGCAGCCGCACACCCCACTCGTTGAGGATCCCGTACTGCGGGCTGAGCATGACTTCCCAGACGAACGCGACCGCGACCACCGGTGCCACGTACGGCAGGAGCATCGCGCCACGCAGGAAACCCCTGCCACGGAACGGTTTGCGCAACGCGAGCGCGGCGGCCAGCCCGATGACGAGGGACAGCACCGTGCCGCCGATCGCGTAGGCGAGGGTCGTGCCGAGCGAGCTCCAGAACCCCGGCGAGTCGAACACGATCACGAAGTTGGTCAGCGTGTAGCGCTCGAACAGCCCGGTGTCCCGGATGTTGATCAGCCGGATCCGTTGGAACGCCAGGATCAGCGTCCACAGCAGTGGCAGCACCACGACTGCCAGCACGACCAGCAAGGTCGGTGAGATCAGGGCCAGACCGGTGCGGTTCTCCCGCTGTCGCAACGTGGGCATGGCCGTCACCTCAAGGAGGTCTGGATCGCGCGGACATCGGCTGCGGACTGCTCGGCGGCCTCGTCCGCGGTCGTTCCGCTGAGCATCGACTCGACCGCCTTGCTGACCGGCATCTCACTGAGCGCCGCGCCCATCAGCACACCTTGGCGCTGGTCGAATCCCCAGCGGCGGAAGTGATCGGTGCTCTCGCGCAGTTCCCGCATCGTCTCCGGCGGGTAGATCTCACCAAGCGGCCGTTTGGTATCGACGCCCGCGGGCATCTGCTCCCATGCCGTGGTGAACCGCTGCGGATCGGCCACGGTGCCCCGGCGGGCCGGGATCTTGCCTTCCGGTGCCATCCCGATCCATTCGGGATACGCCTGTTCGTCCATCATGTACTCGACGAACCGTTTCGCTTCCTCCCGTTTTGCGCCGACCTGCACGGTCCATGACGTGAGTTCGCCGTATTGCGCGGCAGTGCCGCCATCGGGTCCTTTGATCGCGCCGACCACCCCGCTGTTGGCCGCGAGGAATCCCGGATCCTGCTGGCACTGCGGGCACGACGGCATCGCGTCGGCGCGCAGCCCGCCGAGTTCGTCGAGCAGGTACGACGACCACATGATCATCGCCGAGCGCCCGGCGAGATACGTGGCCCTGGTGCTGTCCAGGTCCTGCGCTCCGGGTGACGAGTAGGACGTGATCAGCTCGTTGACGAACCGGAACGCGCCACGGCACTGGGCGTTGTCCAAGGAGATCTGCCCCTGTCCGTCAACGAGTTCGCAGCCGTTGCCTGAGGCGAGGCCTTCGAAGGCCTGCCCGGTGGCGGCGTCGTTGGCCGAGGTGGCGATCGAGATGCCGGCGATGCCGTCCCGGTTGAGGGTGCGCGCGGCCTGCCTGATCTTGTCGTAGGTGTCCGGCGTGCCCAGCCCGGCGGCGGCGAAGAGATCCTTGCGGTAGACCAGGATCTGCGCCCAGCCGTCCGACGGCACGGCGAGCTGCCGGTCACCGTCCCTGGTCAGCCCCAGCGCGCGGGACGCGAAGGTGGACGGGCCCAGCCGGTCGACGATCTCCTGCGCGGCACGCGTGTCGAGCAGTTCGTTGCCGGCCAGTTGCCAGGTCGCGGTGAGCGGCAGGGCGCCGATCACGTCGGGCGGTCTGCCCGCCGCCGCGGCCGACATGATCATCTGGCTGAACTGGTTCTCGTCGATGGCGACCACCCGGACCGGGATGCCGGTCTGCTGGGTGAACCGCTCGGCGATCCGCTCGGTGGCCCGGACCCGATCGGTCTGGTTCTCCAGACTCCACACGACCAGGGCGTTGTCTTCGGCGACACCGGTGGAGCACCCGCTGACCAGACAGGCGGCCAGCGCCGCAGTGACCAGCCTGAACCGTCCGCGCACGATCAGCCCCCTTGCTTTTGATCGACGCAACGACACTACCGCAGTACTTATGCTTGTTGGCAATACAAAAGTCGGTATAGTGCCCGGCGGAATCGTCCAAAGGAGGGCCATTGCCGCGCGTCGTCCAGTTCACCGGTCCCCGACGCGTCGAGCTCGTCGACGTCCCCGCGGCGGCGCTGAACCGGGGAGAAATACGAGTAAGGACTCAGTACTCAGGGATCTCCGCTGGTACGGAGCTCACCGCGTATCGCGGCACCAACCCGTACCTGACCAGGACGTGGGACCCGCAGCGGCGGCTGTTCACCACCAACGGTGACGGTGTGCACCCGAGGTACCCGATCACCGGCTGGGGCTACTCCGAGGTCGGCGAGATCGTCGAGGTGGCCCCGGATGCGCCGGAAGACCTGCGAGTCGGTGACACCGTGTGGGGAATCTGGGGCCACTGCAGTGAAGCGGTCGTGCCGGTCGACAAGGTGCGCACTGTGCCGGACGGTGTCGATCCGCTCGCCGCGTCCTTCGCCAGAGTCGGCGCTGTCGCCCTGAACGCCCTGCTCGCCGCCGGTTTGCACCTCGGCGAGCTCGTGGCGGTTTTCGGCCAAGGCGTCATCGGGCTGCTCGTGACCCAGATGGCGATCCGCAGCGGCGTCGACGTCGTCGCCGTCGACACGTTAGCGCCACGCCGCGACCGGGCGATGGGGTTCGGCGCGGCGCTCGCCGTCGACCCGATCGCCGACTCGGCCGCCGAGCGTGTGCGGGAGTTCAACGGCGGACGCGGCGTGGACGTGGCGATCGAGATCAGCGGCTCCTACCTTGCGCTGCACGAGGCCATCCGCACCGTGACGCCCGGCGGCCGGGTCGTGGCCGCGGGCTTCTACCAGGACGAAGGCCGCGGGCTGCGGCTCGGCGAGGAGTTCCACCACAACCGGGCCGAGCTGGTCAGCTCCCAGATCGGCGGCGTCCCGGCGACGCTGTCCGGGCGCTGGGACCAGAACCGGCTCAACGAGACCTTCCTGCGGCTGTGCGCACGAGGGGTGCTGAACCCGGTTTCGCTGGTCACCCACCTGCTGCCGCCGTCGCGTGCGGCCGAGGCCTACCAGGTGCTGGACGCCAGCCCGGCGGACGCCCTGCAGATCGTCTTCGACTTCGGTGCCGAACCACAGGGGTGAGCAATGCCCAGACTGGCCTGCCAGGAACAGTTGCTGCCCGGCGACACGCTCGAGCAGAAGTGGGAGTTCGCCGTGCGCGCGGGCTACGACGGGATCGAGCTGCGCAGCAGGGGTGATTTCGCCTTCCGCGAACGGCTGCCGGAACTGCGGCGGGCGGCCGCCGCGGGAGTCGTGATGCCGATGGCGTGCGTGGAGATGTCGCACTTCTTCGGTGCCTTCGACGACGAGCTGCGAGCGGACGCGATCGTGCAACTGAAGTCCCAGTTGTCGGTGATCGCGGAGATCGGTGGCCAGGGCGTGATGACCCCGGCCTCCTACGGCATGTTCTCCCGCAGGCTTCCGCCGTTCGAGCCACCCCGCAGCGAGAGTGCCGACCGCGAGGTGCTGCTCACGGGGCTGACCGAACTCGGCAAGCACGCGGCGCACGAAGGCGTGTCGCTCTACCTTGAGCCGATCAACCGCTACGAGGACCACATGGTCAACAGGCTCGGTCAGGCCGCTGATCTGCTGCGGGAAGTCGGGTTGGACTCCGTGAAGGTCGCGGCCGACACGTATCACATGAACATCGAGGAAGACGACCTGCCGTCGGCGCTCGTCGCGATCGCGCCCTACCTCGGGCACGTCCACGTCAGCGAATCGAACCGGTTCCAGCCGGGCACCGGCCACGTCGACTGGCCCGCCGTACTGGCCGCGCTGACGGCCATCGGGTACGACGGTTACCTGTCGCTCGAGTGCCGGTTGCGTGGCGAGCCGGCCGCCGCGGTCGCGTCGGTCCCACCGTTTCTGCGGCGGGCGTCTTGATCGATCAGGTTTTGTTGCGCGCCAAGGCCAGCAGGGTGCTGTTCGGCAACTGGCGAGGCCAGTCCACGGTCCCTGCCGCTGGGCTGTATCCGCACCAGTGGAGCTGGGATTCGGCGTTCATCGCGCTCGGGCTGCGGCACCTCTCCGCACTGCGCGCACAGCGGGAACTGGAGTCGTTGTTCGGTGCCCAGTGGCCGGACGGGCGGGTGCCGCACATCGTTTTCGACCCGGTGACGCCACCGGACGCCTACTTCCCTGGTGCTGATTTCTGGCGTTCCGCCGAGTTGCTGGGCGCGGGCCGTCCGGCGACTTCGGGCCTCATCCAGCCCCCGGTGCACGCGCTCGCGGCATGGCAGACGTTCCTCGCCGATCCTGATCTGGCTCGCAGGCGTGGTTTTCTCCCGCGGTTGTACCCGCGTTTGGTGGCGTGGCATCGGTATCTCACCGAACGCAGAGACTTCGGCGGACACGGGCTGGTGTCGATCGTGCACCCGTGGGAGTCCGGAATGGACAACAGTCCCGCGTGGGATCCGCCCCTTGGCCGGATAGATCCCGTGCCAGCCGGGGAATTCCAGCGGCGGGATCTTGACCACGCGTCCGCCGCGGAGCGCCCGACAACCGCCGACTACGGCCGGTACGTCCGGCTGGCCGCCACCTATCGCGATCACGGTTACGCCGACAGCTTGGCAGTGCACGGATTCGCGGTGGAGGACCCGCTCACCAACGCGTTGCTCGCCGCGTCGGAATCAGCACTGGCGGACATCGCGGCTGAGATCGGCGTCGACCCCGCCGCGCACCGCACGGCTGTCACGGACCTGTCCGCCGCCATGGTGGACGTGCTCTTCGATGAAGGCGAAGGGACCTTCGGGTCGTTCGACGTACACAGTGGACAGTCGCTGCGCAGCGGCAGCGTCGCCGGGATCGTGCCGCTGGTGGTCCCCGGCCTGGCCGTGGCCGACGCGTTGGTGAAGACCGCGCTTGGGCGCCGGTTCCGGATCGGCGAGACCGGTCTGCCGCCGAGTTTCGACCTGACCGGCGAACTGTTCGACGCGAACCGGTACTGGCGTGGCCCCGTCTGGTTCAACATCGGCTGGCTGATCTGGCACGGACTGCGCCTGCACGGTGCGAACGACATCGCTGACACCGTGCGACACGCGCTGCTCAGCGCGGCCGACACAGCCGGTTTCCGCGAGTACGTCAACCCGATCACCGGTCAGGGACTCGGCGCACGGGACTTCAGCTGGACCGCGGCCGTCACGGTGGATCTGCTCGCCGGCGCCACGCGTTAAACGCCGCTCTGCTGGGTAATCCCAGCTGCATGGCTGGTTGCCGGATTGGAATCGTTGGCGCGGGCGGCGTTGCCCAACGGCACGCGCGGATGCTCGCCGGATTTGACGACGTACAGCTGGTCTGCGTGACCGACGTGGACGCCGACCGGGCGCGTGTTTTCGCGCAAGATCACGAAATGCGTGCGGTACCCGGCGTTGCCGAGGTGCTCGAGACCGATGTGGATGCGGTGTACGTCTGTGTGCCGCCTGTCGCGCACGGGTCCGCGGAGGAAGCAGTCGCCGCGGCCGGGCGTGCGTTGTTCGTGGAGAAGCCGATCGGTCTGGACTGCGAAGTCCCCGAGCGGATCGGCAAACTGGTCGACGAAACCGGCGTGGTCACCGCGGTCGGGCACCACTGGCGGTACTCCCCCGCCGTGACGTGGGCCCGGCAGGCGCTGGCCGATCGGCCGGTGCGGCTGGCCATGGGCGCATGGCTGGACAAGGTCCCGCCGGTCGGCTGGTGGGTGCACCGCGACCGGTCCGGCGGGCAGGTCATCGAACAGGCCATCCATGTGCTCGACCTGGCCAGGGTCCTGGTCGGGGACGTGGCCGAGGTGCACGCGTTCGCCGACGGAAAACCACCTGGCGAGCCGGATGCCGACGTGGATGGGGCCACGGTGGTCACCATGCGGTTCGCCAATGGCGCTGTCGGCACCCTCGCGGCCACCTGCATGCTTGGGTGGAAGCACCGGGCCGGGCTCGAGGTGTACGCCGAAGGCCTTGCCCTGTCAATGACTGAGGACGGGCTCGAGCTGCGTGATGGTGGCGATCCGTCCGTGCGCCCGGTGGATCCGGACACCGCGAAAGCGGCGGCGGACCGCGCCTTCGTGGATGCCGTTCTGGGCAGGCGGGACGACGTTCGTACGCCTTATTGCGAGGCGCTGCAAACCCATCGCCTTGCTTGCGCGGTGGCCGACTCCGCGGCGCAAGGAGTTCCCGTGAAGCTGACGGAGGCGTGATGCGCACCGAACGTGTTCTGGTTGTCGAGCGACTCGGCCGAGCGCAGCTGCACACCGAGACAGTGCCGGACCCTTTACCCGACGGGGCTTTCGATGTCGAGACCGTCTACAGTGGACTTTCCGCTGGTACGGAACTGAGCTTCTTCAAGGGCAGCCACCCGAATCTGACCGCCAGCTGGAATCCTGAGCTCGGTTTGTTCCGTGGCACCGACCAGCCGACCGGATATCCGGTGCTGCGCTGGGGTTACATGCAGGTGGGCCGGGTGGTGGCCAGCCGCAGCCCCAGTCCCGCACAGGATGACCTCGTGGCCATGACGTACGGTCACCGCAGCGGTTACCGGGGCGATCCGCTGCGCGACCGGGTGGTTCCCGTACCGGAAGACCTGAATCCGCTGCTGGGCATCTACGTCGCTCACATGGGCCCGATCTGCGCGAACGGACTGCTGCACGCCGGCGCCGACCAACACGGCGCGGACGTCCGCTCACTGGCGGACGGTGTGTGCGGACGGAAGGTGGCGATCACCGGCGCGGGCGTCGTCGGGTTGCTGACCGCCCTCTTCGCACGCATGCACGGCGCCGAGGACGTGGTGCTCATCGATCCGACGAAGGCGCGCCGCGTGGTCGCGGAGTCCCTCGGTTTCGCCACATTGGACCCCGACGCCGAAGACACCGCGGTCCTGCTGAAAACCCGCTGGCGGCACGGACCAGCCGACCGGGGCGCCGACGTGGTTTTCCAGTGCCGCGGTCAGGCTTCGAGCCTCGCGCTGGCCCTGCGCCTGCTGCGGCCACAGGGCACCGTCATCGATCTCGCGTTCTATCAGGACGGAGCCGACGCCGTCCGGCTCGGCGAGGAGTTCCACCACAACGGCCTGGCAATCCGCTGCGCTCAGATCGGCCGGGTTCCGCGCGGGCTGTCGCACTCATGGGACCGCGAGCGGCTGTCCGCGGAAACGGTGGCCATGCTGCGAGCAGAGGGTGAGACGATCCTCAAGCACGTCATCACCGATGTGCTGCCGGTGGAGCACGCGCCGCAACTGCTCACCGACATAGCCGAACGCCGCCGCCATGTCGTCCAGGCCGTATTTACTTTCGACGGCACAGCGTAATCAGGCGGTCGCCACGGTCACCCGTCGAGCACGCCGCAGGACGGTCTCGTAGAAGTCGAGGTACATCTCGGCCATGACGCCTGGCGTGAAACGGGTGGCCGCGGCCTTGCGGCATGCCTTCGGGCTCAACGTATCGACAATGCGGAGTCGTGCCGCGAGCGCGTCCTCGTCATCGGTGGCGACCAGGAACCCTGTGCTGCCTTCATCGACCAGCTCAGGCAGACAACCACGGCTATACCCCACAACCGGCGTGCCGAGCGCCAGCGACTCCACCACCGCGGTGCCACCGGGTTCTTCCCAATGCAAGGGGAACAGGCTCGCCTTGGCCCGTGTGAGCAGCTGGTTGCGTTCGGCGGCGCACAACGAGCCAAGCCAGTGAACACGATGGCCGTCAACGTATGGCAGCACCTCGTCGCACCAATAGCGCACGTCCGGATTCCGTGCCGCCTCAGGGTCATTGGCCAGCGCATCAGCCAACTCGGCAGGCTGGCGGTACGGACCCACAGGTCCAGCAAGCAACACATTGATGCCCGTGGCGTGCGCCAACCGGGCGGCGACATGCTGTCCTTTGCCGGGAGTCACGCGACCGAGCACGACCGCGTAGTCGTCCTTGTCCGGCCCGATCACGCGGTCTGCGTGGTCGGCCAACGGCGTGGCCAGGTGAATGTGGCCAAGACTGTTCGCCTGCAGTGCTTTCGGTGCTCGCGCGAGCTGCGAGGCGGAGACCCCGTTGACGTACATCCGGTCTTGCCCGTCAAAACCGCCGTAGAGCTCAGGATGCTTGGCGAGATCCCAGTGCAACGTGTGCAGCACAGGCGGAGTGGCCGAACCCATCGCGCCGAACACTGTGGGGCCAACGGCTTCGAGGTGGTCGTGCACCAGGTCGATGTCGTCTCGTCCGCTCAGCTCTTGCACAACGCGTTGCATGTGCGCGGTCGCGCAGCCCATGACTCGGTTGTACGGCCGCTGCAGTTGCCCGAACTGAGGCTTGTCGTAGACGAAGATTTTCTCGTCGGCACACAACGGGCTGTCGCCGATGGTCGCGAGGACGACGTGCACGCCGCGTCGCCGCAGTTCCGGTACCAGGGTGGCGACCACGTTCTCGATGCCGCCGTAACCGTCTGGCGGGACTGGTAACCACGGTCCCGCGTTGATCAAAACCCGTACGCTCATTGGAATGCCCGTACCTTCGCCAGCGGTGGCCGTTCCGGCACAGCGATTTCTGTCGTCACGACGTCGCGCAACGCCCCCTGCGCGCTCTGCCGGAACTGCATGAGCAGCGGTGAATCCGGCACCTCGCCGATCCCTTGTCGCGCCAGGCGTGTGAAGGCGGTGAGCATGATCTGTGCCGACATCCGCGCCAGCGCTTCGTTGTTCTGATGGCGGTGTTGCCGGTAGCCGAGATCCACTTGGGCCAGCGCGTCCAGCCCGACCAGTTCGAGCAGGTCGATCAGCAAACCGATCTCGATACCGTAATGGGCGACGAACGGAACAGCCTCGAGCACCGCGCGCCGCCCCGCGTATTCGCCGGCCAGCGGCTGGACGAACCCGGCGAGCTGCGGCCAGTACAAGTTCAGCAATGGCCGGGCGACCAGTTCCGTGACCCGACCACCACCATCGGGTTCGGTGCGTCCTTCGTGCACCAGCGCACGCTGGTAAAAACCTTTGACGTAAGCGATCTTCGGATTCATCAGCAACGGACCGAGCAGTCCGGTGATGAATGTCGGCGGACAGCCGATCAGATCGGCGTCGATGAACGCCACGACGTCACCGCTCGTCGCGGACATTCCTTTCCACAGCGCCTCTCCCTTGCCCTTCAGCGTGGGTAAGTGCGTCAACACCTCATGCTGATGGACGACGCGGGCACCAGCCGCCCGCGCCACGTCGGCGGTCGCGTCGGTGGAACAGGAGTCGACCACGACCAGCTCGTCGACAAGAGGATGGCGACGCATCAGCGTTTCGTGGATCATCTCCACGATCACGCCGACCGTCGCCGCTTCGTTGTGCGCCGGTAACACCACGCTGACCGAGGCATCCGCCTTGGCCGCGACCAGGGCCTCCACCGGCCAGTCGGCGGCGCGGCTGCTGCGCCCGGCGAGCCAGTCGTGAACCTCGGCACTCATCTGACGCATGGTGGCCGCTCCTCATCGTCGGGACCGAAGCCTGGTGCGACAGAAGTTGCCTTTCCAGGTCGGTTCAAACTTCGCCACGACGCCGGCCGGCGCGCCGGCCGACCGGATGATGGGCTCTATCCGGCGTAACTCGATCGGGTCGATCCATCAGTGAGCGGGCATGACACACAGCGGTAGCGGGTAACCGACGTGCGCGTTTCGCTCACGGGAGGTAGCGATGGGAAGACATCGGTTCGACAAGCACGACGGTGACAACTGGGGCGGACCAGACCTCGTCGTCGACGGCCAGCAGCCGACCACACATTCCACCAGCAACCCGGCACCGGATCCCACACCGACCGACAACACAGCCGCCCAGCCGGCACAAGGAAACACCTAGCAGAAGTCTACTGTGGACCTAACTCACGCGTTGGCCCGCCTGGACCAGCGCAGCACAACTGTGGTTCCACGTTCGTCGTGGTGCAGGTCGAAAACATCGGCGAGCCTGTCCATCATGGCCAGTCCCATCCCACGGCCGGCCGACGGGCTCAGCGGTGCCGCCCACGTCCCGTTGTCCGACACCACCACGTGCACCGCCCGCGCCAACCGATCCCGCGCGGCGAACAAGGTCAATTTACCCATCCCGTCGGGGAAAGCGTGCTCCATCGCGTTGGAAAGGGCCTCGTCGGTCGCCATGACGATGTCCTGCCGCTCATGTTCGAGCAGACCGACCGCGTACGTCCAGTCGAGCACACGGGAACGCAGCAATGCCAAGCGGCTCGGCAACACTTCGACGGGAACATGAAGGTAGGGCTCGGTCAGATCAGCGTCGGTGACCACGTCGGCCGCCAGATCGGGCAGCGACTGCGCCCACACCCGCACCGCGCTGGGCAACTCTTCCGCTTGCATCCCTCGCACCCCTGCTGGACTTGGGATTTCATTTCGTCCTAACCGAATTGTAGTCATCCCGGCACGACGGTTCGTTCCCAGGCGTAGCTCGCGGACCAGCGGGTACCCACGGCAAATGAGCACTCCCCCACCCGATCCTGATCCCGACCGAACCCCCGGCCTTGAACCAGGGGGCGGCGTGCGTCCCGGTGACACTCCACCGGACTCGGGCAGCACATCCGGGCTGTCGCACCCGCAACCGATGCGCAGCCGGGCGATTCCGATCTGGTTCACCGTCCTGATCGGACTGTTCGTGCTCTGCGTGGTGGGCATGGTCATCGCTCAGACGGTGGGCATGATCGACGTGTTGTGGTGACGGTCAACTCTCCAGACACGCGCGCAGCCGCTCGAGATCAGCGGCGATGTTCCGGTGCACCTGCCGGGCCATCAAAGGGGTCGCCCACCGGAAGAACCACCCGGGCTGCCCGGTGGCGTGAATCGCGACTTCCGTGCCGTCCTCGGCGTCAGCGAGCTCGTAGCGCACAGTCATCGGGAACGGCCGCTCGACCCGCAGCTCGACGAGCCGATCCGGCTCATGCTTGGTGACCACGTACCCGTAGGTGAACGAACGGCCCAGAAAACGCGCCCTGCGCTCGACCGTCGCCCCGGTCACGAGCGGCCCCGGCTGAGCCGGCGTACTGGCCGTGATCCCGCCGGTCCACCGCAGGTCGTTCGCCGGATCGAACATGAACGCCGCCACGTCCGCCCGTGGCCGGCGGATCAGCACCTTCGGACAGACATCGACAGCCATCCCAGGCTCCCTTCGTGCCGCCCCTGTGCGCGAACAGTGCATCACAACCGCACTGCTCGCGCACGGTTCCGACGTCAGGCGTGCCTTCCCAGGTGTCCGAGTAGGGCGGTGAACGGATCCGCATCGGCCGTCACCGGGACGACCGGGCCGAACGGACCTCCGCGTGGCGCCTCGCTGATCGCTGTCACCGCATACGTACGCGTAGCCGTGACGACGGCGTCGTCCGGCTGATAGGGCACGTCCGCGCCGCTGGCCATGTCCCAGCCGTGCACCAGGACCTCAAGCGTGCTGATGCTGGCCAGCTGCAGGCCGGTGGTGCCCGGCCCGGGAATGTCGAACCGCTGCTCCAGCACGCCCGAATCGCCAAATGTCTTGATCAATCCGGCCGCGGCGGCCTGGAAGGAGCCGACCGGGTCCTGGCCGAGGTGGTCCGTCTCGGCGGTGCGCTGGGCGTCGAGTTCGGCGGGATCGATCGGGTCCCGGCGAGCCACCCTTGCCAGCAGAAGCAGGGCGCCGACCAGGTGATTCCCCACCTGCCGCACGGTCCATCCTGCGCATCGGCTCGGCGCGTCCCACCCATCGCCGGTGATCAGGCCCAGCATGTCGGCCGTGCTCTGGCAGGCCTTCTCCAGCAGCGCGACGACAGGCGGCGCCGCCATCGCCCGACGCAGGTCCTCCGCGTCGTAGATCAGCTCGCCGCGCACGATCTCACCAGCACGGATCTCGAGGATCTCGGCGGCCGTGAGGGTGCGGGGCAGCATCGTCATCTCCCAGTCGATCACCGAGCACACCAGGTCGCCTGCCACGAACTGGTGCCGGACCCGAAAGCCGCGCACAGCGGCCCCGGCCTGCCGGGCCATCGTCCGATAGGCCTCGGCGGAATCGAAACTGGCGACCGGGCCGGTGAACACGAAGTCCTCGGCGAGCGGCACGCCGGACATGTCGCCCGCATGGTCCGCCCAGGCTTCGTAGTACCTGCTCACGATGGTTCTGGCATCCATGAATTCCTCCAGAGGGGTGTGACTGCACCCCGTCTGATCCCGGTCGGCGCCGAAACTCATCGGCGTAATCTCACCGGCGTGAGCACGCAGCTGCTGTCAGCCGCCCGCGTCGGCGACCAAGACGCCTTCCACCAGCTGGTCAAGCCACACCTGCCGGCGCTTCAGGTGCACTGCTACCGGCTGCTGGGCTCGTATCACGACGCCGAGGACGCGATGCAGGACGTCCTGCTGCGGGCCTGGCGTTCGCTGGACACCTACGAGGACCGCGCGCCTCTGCTGCACTGGCTGTACCGTATCGCGACGACGACCAGCCTCAAGATCATCCGGAAACGCGCGAGGCAGCCGGCCACCATCGCGGAGATCGACTACCTGGAGCCCTACCCCGACCATCTCATCGATCCCGCGATCCTTGCCGAGCAACGAGAATCGGTGTCCCTGGCGTTCGTCACCGCGCTGCAACTGCTGCCCGCCACCCAGCGCGCGGTGCTGATCCTGCGCGAAGTCCTGACATGGACCGCCGCGGAAGTCGCGAATCTCTTGGACACCACCGTTCCCGCCGTCAACAGCATGCTCCAACGCGCCCGGTCCACCTTGCGCGCAGACGTCCACAAGAGACCGCTCACCGAAGCCGACCGCACTGTGCTGACCCAGTTCATCGACGCATGGCACCGCCGAGACATCGCCGGCCTGACCGCCCTTCTCCGCGCCGACGCCGAACTACGCATGCCGCCCGAGACAGCGGAATTCATCGGCCGCGACGAGGTCATCGGCTTCTTTTCCACCGTGCCTGCCGAAGGGCGACTGGAAACCATCCGCCTGGTGCCCACGCAAGCCAACGGCCAGCTCGCCGTCGCCGCCTTCGATTCCGACAAGGACGGCCGCTGGCGCCCGTACGGCCTGATGGTGTTCGACTTCGACGGCGACACGATCAGCGGCATCACCGGGTTCCCGAGCTGCGAGCTGGCCAGTAACCCGCACTGCGCTCCCAACACCGTTTTCGAGGGCCGCGCACCGGCGTAGCGGAACGTCGATGGTGGAGTGCGCTCTACCATCGAGATGCCCTTGGGCTGCAATGACTCAAGGGTGATCAATTCCTAACGTTTGCGCCATGACTTCAACACCTTCCGCCCACACCATTGGCGCGCAAGACAGCAGGCAGGCCGGCGGCCCGCCCGACTGGCTACGACGTTTGGCATTCGGGCTCAGCGTGCTCGCTGCAATCCTGATCGTGGCCGCCCGCGGCAAGCTGGGAACGCAGGCATGAACGGCACGTGCGCACTGCGGTTGAACGCTGTGACCAAGACCTACGGGTCCGGGGAGAGCGCGGTGACGGCCCTGCATGAGGTGTCCGTCGAGCTCGCTCGGGGCACGTTCACCGCCGTGATGGGGCCGTCGGGATCGGGCAAGAGCACGTTCCTGCACTGTGCGGCCGGTCTCGATCAGCCGACGTCCGGCACTGTCCAGCTCGGTGACGTCATGCTGTCGGGATTGAAGGAGGCGGCGCTCACCGCTGTGCGGCGGGAACGGGTCGGGTTCGTCTTCCAGGCGTACAACCTGATGTCCGCGCTCACCGTCGAGCAGAACGTCGCGCTCGTGCCACGCCTGTCTGGGCGCGATGTCGATCGCGTGTGGTTGCGGGAGCTGCTTCTGCGGGTTGGTATGGGTGATCGGCTCGACCGTCGGCCGTCCCAGTTGTCCGGGGGCCAGCAGCAGCGGGTTGCGATCGCGCGTGCACTGGTGAACCGGCCCGACGTGGTGCTCGCCGATGAACCGACAGGCGCTCTCGACAGCCGCACCGGCCGCCAGGTGCTCACGTTGTTCCGGCAGCTCGTCGATGAGTTGGGCCAGACCGTGCTGATGGTGACCCATGACCCGATCGCCGCCTCGTACGCCGACGAGGTCGTGTTCCTTGCCGACGGCCAAATCGCGGATTATCTGCGGCGGCCCACGGTCGCGCAGGTGTCCGAGCGGATGACTCACCTCGGGGCGGCGTGAGCGATGTTCTCCCTTGCATGGAGCACGATCCGTGCTCGCCGTGGCGGGTTCATCGCCGCGTTCATCGCGCTGTTCTTCGGTGCTGCCGTGATCACCGCGAGCGGTGTCCTGCTGGAATCCGGGTTGCGGTCCGGTATCGCCCCAGAGCGTTACGCCGCCGCGGCGGTCGTGGTCGGTGGCAAACAGGAACTCGACGGCCTCAACTCGTTCGCAGAACGTGCTCCCCTGCCAGCCGACGTGACGGACCGAATCGCACGGGTACCCGGTGTGCGGCAAGCAGTACCTGATCGCAGTGTCGAAGTGTTGCTGCCCAATGGAATGGGGTATGCGCACGGTTGGTCGTCGGCGCTGCTGGCACCGTTCACGCTGACCGACGGCAGGCAGCCCGCGGCACCGGGCGAAATCGCGGTCGACGCGTCGTTTGGACTGTCCACAGGGGACGTTACGCGGGTCGCTGTCGGGGGCGTACCCGCCGACTACCGTGTGGTCGGCCTCGTGTCGGGTCCGCAGGCAGGCAGGCAATCCGCCGTGTTCGTCACCGATGATGCGGCCGCACGGTTGTCTGATCGGCTCACTGCGGTCGGTGTACTCGCCGAGCCGGGCGTGGACCCCGGCGAACTGGCGGACCGGATCACCGCGGCACTGCACGATGTCTCACTGACCACGTACGTCGGGCGGGACATCGGCGACGTCGAGTTCCTCGATGTCGGTCAGGCGCGTGGTTTCCTGGCTGCGATCTCGGCGTCGCTGATGGGGACTGTCGCCATGGTCGTGCTGTTCGTGGTCGCCTCGACACTGGGACTGTCGATCCAGCAGAGGCGCCGGGAACTCGCGGTGCTGCGGGCGATCGCCGCCACCCCCAAGCAGATCCACCGGATGATCGGCGCAGAACTGCTCCTGGTGTCGGCGACCGGAGCGCTGCTGGGCAGCGTGCCCGGTTTCTTCGCGGCCGGAGCGCTGCGGGACGCTTTCGCTGCCGTCGGCGTACTGCCACCGGACTTCCAACTCGCGTTCAGCCCGCTTCCCGCTGTCGCCGCACTGCTGATGTGTGTGCTCGGCGGATGGGCGGCGGGGTATTTCGCCGCACGCAGGCTCGCCAAGGCCAATCCCGTTGACGCGATGGGCGAGGCCGCCGTCGAACCCGCCGAGCTTGGCGCCACGCGACGAGCGTTCGGTATCGGTCTGCTCGTGTTCGGCCTGATCGTGGGTACGGTGGTGCCTCTCATCGGGCCTGGCTTGGCGGCCGTGGGTGGCGCCGCCGGGTCGGTGCTCTTGTTGATGATCGGCACCGCGCTACTCGGACCGCGTCTCATGCGAATCGCGGTCGCGTTCGTGGCGCCGGTGCTCAACCGTGGGCGGATCAGCGGATACCTCGCGGTGGCCAACACCAGGGCGAACGCCCGCAGGCTCAGTTCCGCGGTCGTCCCGCTGGCGCTCGCTGTGGCGATGGCGGCGGTACAGCTCTTCAGCATCTCCACCACCGAGGCCGCCGCGGCCGACCAGGTCGAGACCGGGGTGGCCGCCGACTTCGTGCTGTCGGGAGGCTCGGCAGGACTGTCCCCGGAGGTCACCGACGCCGTGCGCCAGGTGGCCGGAGTCCAGTCCGCCCTGCCCGTTGTCCGGACGCAGGTCCTGCTGGAGTTCCGGATGTTCGACGAGATCGAGGCCGAAGGCTTTGCCGCACAAGGGATCGCACCAGAACACCTGGGCACCACAATGGACCTCGCGGTGGAATCAGGCTCCATGAACGAGCTGCACGGCGACACGATCGCGTTGAGCACGACGGCGGCCGGAACCGTGGGAGCCGAGGTCGGCGAATCCGTGCACCTGTACCTCGGCGATGGCACGCCCAAGGATCTCCGCGTGGTCGCGGTCTACGCCAACGGACTCGGTTTCGGCGACGTCACGGCACCACATGACCTGCTCGCTAAGCACACCACCACCGGGTTCGACAATGCGATCCTCGTTTCGCTCGCCGATGGCGCGGACGTCACCGCACTCATGGACTTGCCGAAGCGCTTTCCGGGTGTGACCGTGCTCGATCGGTCCACATTCGCCGCCGCCCAGCAAGAACAGCGGGCGTTGCAGTCCGCGACGAACCTCATCGGCAACGGGTTGCTGCTGCTGTACTTGGTCATCGCCGTGGTGAACACGCTGGTGATGGCGACCGGGGCGCGAGCCCGTGAGTTCGCGATGTTGCGGCTGATCGGCACGGGCCGCAGGCACGTGCGGCGGATGATGGCGCTGGAAGCAGGCGTCCTGGTCGGCGCGGCAACGGTGATCGGCAGCGCAGTCGCGGTCGTGCCGCTGATCGGGCTCAGCGTGGCGACGACCGGACGAGCGTTGCCGGCGGTCGACCCATTGGTATACGGGATGATCGTGCTTGCCACTGCGGTGATCGGGTTCTCCGCGATCGTGCTCGCCGCCCGCTCGGCCATGCGCGGACGTCCAGTCGACGCCGTCGGCTCGGGCGCCTAGCGTGTCCGCCGTGATCTCCCCCGCTCCGAACCGGTCGTGGCCCAAGGAATGGCGGTTTCTGGCCTTCGGCATGCTCGTCGGATTTCAAGCCATGTTCGTGCTGCTCGGAATGGTCGTGACAATCGCGCCCGTCGTCACACTGCCGCTGCTGTCCCGTGTGCTGCCGTTCGCCCATCGGCTCGCGGCGCGTGAACGGGACCGCACTGGCCGGTTCCTGGGGACCTCGATCACGTCGCCACCACCGGCCGCCCGGGATCGCCGCGACACAGAGTGGCTTGGGCTGCAGGCGACACTCGGTCTGTTGATCGGATCGGTCGCGGTCGGGTCACCGCTGGGTGCCGTGCAGAACTTGGTGGTGGCCGGGTTCTGGTGGCTCATCCCCGGCGCCACCACCAGTCTGGACGTCCCGGTGAGGTCGTGGGGCGAGGCCGTGTTCGCGGTGGCGACCGCCGTCGGATACGGCCTGGCGGGTGTGCTTCTCGTGCCGCCGTTGGCGCGGTGGTACGCACGAGTCAGCGCGGCACGGCTCGGGCCGCCGAGGAAGTCGCTTGTCGAACGCATCGAAGAGGTCACCGCGACACGAGCGGCCGCGCTGGAGGCACACGGCACCGAACTGCAGCGCATCGAGCGCAGCCTGCACGACGGCACGCAGAACCGCCTCGTCGCGGTGGTGATGCACCTCGGCATGGTGGAACGTGCCCTGCGCCGCAATCCTGAATCAGCCCTGCCCGCGGTGCTCACGGCGCAGAACGCGGCCACCGACGCACTCGCCGAGCTGCGGCAGGTGGTGCGCACCATCTACCCGCCTGTGCTGGCTGACCGTGGGCTCTCGGGCGCGGTGGCCTCGCTGGCCGCCCACTGCGTCATCCCGTGCACCGTCGACGAACAGCCCCTGCCACGCGCGCCCGCTGCCGTGGAGGCGGCGGCGTACTTCGTAGTGGCCGAGGCACTGACCAACGCCGTCAAGCACAGCGGAGCCGACCACATCACGGTGAACCTGTACGACGACGACGGCGTACTCGTCGTGAAGGTCACCGACAACGGTCGTGGCGGCGCCGACAACGCGCACGGCACCGGATTGCTCGGTATCCAGCGCAGAGTTGCCGCGTTCGACGGCACGACCAAGATCGTCAGCCCTCCTGGCGGCCCCACTGTGATCAGGGTGGACATCCCTACGGGACCATGAGGTGTGCGCATCGTGATCGCCGAGGACGACGCCCTCCTGCGGGAAGGGCTCACACACCTGCTGCGTGCCGAGGGTATGGACGTCACCGCCGCCGTCGACAACCCCGATGACCTGCTGGCCGCGCTCGCCGCGGATCGTCCGGACGTCGCCGTGGTCGACATCAGGATGCCGCCCACGTTCCGCGACGAGGGCCTGCGCGTCGCGGTCGAGGCACGCAAACGCTGGCCCGGCCTCGCCGTGCTCGTGCTGTCGGCGCACGTCGAGGAGAGCTACGCGACCGAACTGCTGTCCGACGGATCCGGCGGCGTCGGGTACCTGCTCAAGGAGCGGGTCGGCAAGGTCGCTGACTTCCTCGACGCCCTGCAGCGGGTGGCGGCCGGAGGCACCGCCATGGACCCCGAGGTCGTCGCCCAACTGCTCGTGCGCCGCCGTGCCGACGACCCGCTGCACGCCCTGACCCCGCGCGAGCGGGAAGTGCTGGGGCTGATGGCCGAAGGCCACTCCAACACCACGATCGGCAGCCTGCTGGTGATCAGCGACGGTGCCGTGCACAAGCACATCGGCAACATCTTCGCCAAGCTGGGACTGCCCACCACGGACGCGGGCCACCGGCGAGTGCTCGCCGTGCTCACGTACCTGAAGGCCTGAACGCGTCCCGTAGTTCCTGGACCAGCAGCTGCGGTTGCTCGAGGCCGGAGAAATGGCCGCCGCGGTCCAGTTCGTGCCACGAGCGCAGGTCGGTGTAGCGGCGCTCAGCCCACCGCCGGGCCGTAGGCCACGGCTCGGCTGGGAACAGAGAGCAGGCGGTCGGCACGGTCACCGGCTGCGCGTTCTCCTCCTCGGGGCCTCGCGGCACCCAGCGCAACGCCTCCCAGTACCACCGGGAACTGGACGCTCCGGTGCCGGTCAGCCAATACAGGCTGATGCCGTCGGCCTGCTGCTGCAGGCTCACACCGCCGCCGGCCTCGGGACGGGTGTCGGCGTACGCGGTGAACTTCTCCCCCAGCCACGCCGCCAACCCGGCCGGTGAGTCGAGCAACGCGTACCCGAGCGTCTGCGGCCTCGTGCCCATCTGCATCCCGAAGCCGTAGCCGTCGGCCAGATGCAGGTCGCGGCGTTCGATCATGCGAAGTTCGCTGGGGGACGCGGTGTTCCTGTCTTCCGGCAACGGTGAGGCGACCGGCATCGTCAGGTGCAGACCTGTCACCCGCGACGGGTACAGCCTGGCCAGCTCGGTGCTGACGAACGCGCCCCAGTCACCGCCGTGCGCACCGAACCGCTCGTAGCCGAGCCGGCTCATCAGCGTGGCCCACGCGTGTGCGGTTCTACCGGGATGCCAGCCGGTCTGATGAGGACGGTCACTGAACCCGAACCCCGGCAACGACGGCACGACAAGGTGGAACGCGTCGCTCGGGTCCCCGCCATGTGCCGCGGGATCGCTGAGCGGACCGAGCACTTGCTCGAACTCCAGCACCGATCCCGGCCAGCCGTGGGTCAGCAGCAGCGGTGTCGCTGCCGGTTCGGGCGAGCGGACGTGCCAGAACACGATCCCCAGACCGTCGATGACGGTGCGGTACTGCGGAATGGCGTTCCACTGCTCCTCACGTGCCCGCCAGTCGTGCTTGCGCCACTGTTCCAGCAGTGCCTGCATCTGTTCCAGTTGCAGGCCTTGGGAGGCGTCGTTCACCGTCTCCGGTTCGGGGAGACGGATCCGGTCCAGGCGCGCGTGCAGATCGCTGAGTGCGGTGTCGGGGATGGCGATGGTGAACGGCTCGATATCGGCCGCGGACGATGAACTCGGCACAGGACAAAGGCTAGGGTCGCGCCACTGCCGTGAGAATGCGCGCGATTGCGGACAATCGGTCAGGAATTGCGGTAGGCCGACGGCCGCACACCGGTGTGCCGCAGGAAGGTCGTCGACAGGGAGCCCGCGCTGCCGAATCCGCACCGCGCCGCGATCCGGTCGAGTGACAGAGCGTCGTCGCGCAGCAGACGGCGCGCTTCGTCGATCCGCAGACCGGTGAGGTACTTATGCGGGGTCTGTCCGGTGGCGGCCTTGAACACCCGGATGAAGTGGTACACGCTCAAGCCCACTTCGGCCGCGATGTCCGCCAGCGTCACAGGTTCAGCCAGACGTTCCCGCATCACCGCGACCGCCTTGCGCACCCGACGCTGGTCGTCATTCGGCCCGGGCACGTCTGCCCGCCCGCCGTGGTGCGTCAACAGGTGCGCGGTAAGGAATACGGCGGCCGACTCCGCGTACAGGTCATCAACCGCGTGGGATGTCTCAAGGGACCGCAGGGTGTGCTCGACGACCGGATCACCCGCCGCGATCGACGCGGCCATTTGCTCGAAGTCTGTGGCTCGGCCGGACAACTGCCCGGCCACACGGTCCACTGTGGTGTGTGAAATGTGGACTTGCAACGTCCGAAATGGACCTGCGGCCCGATAGCGGCGCTGGGCGTCCTGCCCTGGGACAGTCATGTCGAGCTTCCCCGGCGTCCAGCGACGGCGCTCCCAGCGCCCCGCGGTCCGGGTCTCCATCTCGGTTCGGCCCGCTACGGTCATGACGAGATGCACGTCGGCCGTCGCCGGTAAGGCCATCTCCTCGACCTGTGCAACGTGCTCGAACCGCTGAACCAGCAGAGACTTCCAGCCAAGCCCGTCCCAACTGCAGAACGTCCGGCGCACGTATCGATCCGCGTCGACGGCGGCGTACGGCTCAAGATCGAAATCCGGCGAGTCGAACACCTCTCCGAGGCTACCCGCGCCGCCCTTACGGCGCCTTGGGCGGCAGGGAGCCGACGAAGTCGATCGCGCGGTCGACCCAGCGGCACAGGTCGTCGTCTTCGGCATGTCCTTCTGGATCGACCATCAGCCAGCCCTTCATCGGCCTGCCCGTGAAATCGAACGGCCGGGCACCCGGCTCGGTCAAGGCGTCCGCGGCCTCGTCGACGTCCAGGCGCACGATCAGCGCTTCCCCGAGTATTCCGACGGTCATGTTGCCGTTGAGCAGAAAGGCCAGCCCGCCGAACATCCGTTTCTCGGTCAGCGCGGGCAGCAGGTCCCGCAACCGGGTGGCCAGGCCCTCGTCGTATGCCATGTCGTGATCCTCTCAGCTGCCCCGGCCGCCGTTGCGCAGAAAGTCCCGCTCGGCTTGCGTGGGCGCGAGCAGAGCGGCACGCGCGTAGGCGGCCGCGGCCTCAGTATCGCGGCCCAGCCGCCGGAGAAGATCCGCTCGAGTGGCGTGGAACGGGTGGTAGTTGTCCAGGTCCAACTGCTCCACCAAGGCCAGCGCGACTTCCGGACCTCGGACCTCGCCGATGGCCACAGCACGGTTGAGCGCGACGACCGGCGTGGGCGCGATTGCGAGCAATTGGTCGTACAACGCGACGATCTGTGGCCAGTCGGTCTGCTCCGCGGTGGCCGCGTCGCTGTGCACCGCGTTGATGGCGGCTTGGAGTTGGTACACACCGGGTTCGTCGCGGTGGAGGCACCAGCGGACGATCGCCTGTCCCTCGTTGATCAGGGCGCGATCCCATTGCGTCCGGTCTTGGTCGCTGAGCAGCACGAGCGAACCGTCCGGTCGTGTTCGCGACGTCCGGCGGGATTCGGTCAGCAGCATCAACGCGAGCAGTCCGGCGACTTCGGGCTCGTCGGGCATGAGCTCCGCGACGATCCGGGTGAGCCGGATCGCCTCGGCGCTTCCGGCGTTGTAGAGCAGGTACAGAACGGCGAGTACCGACTTCAGCCTGTGAGGTAGCTCGGGGCGTTCCGGCACGCGGTACGGAATCCGGGCGGCCTTGATCTTGCGTTTGGCCCGCACCAGCCGCTGCGCCATCGTCGGCTCGCTCACCAGGAACGACCGCGCGACCTCCTGTGTCGACAGCCCACCCAATAGCCGCAACGTAAGCGCTACCTGTGCCTCGACCGACAACGCCGGGTGACAACACGTGAAGATCAGCCGAAGCCGGTCATCCGGCACCTCGTCGGCCACAACGCTCTCATCGCCCGCTGCGAGCACGGCGACCTCGCCAAGCAGTTGCCGGCCGCGCGACTCCCGGCGCAGACGGTCGATCGCGGACTTGCGAGCCGTCGTGGTGATCCAGCCACCCGGATTGGGCGGCAGGCCGTCGACCGGCCACTTGCGCAGTGCGGTGGCGAAGGCGTCCTGAACCGCGTCCTCCGCGATGTCGACGTCCCCGAAGAATCGGATCAAGGCAGCCACCGACCGGCCGGACTCCGCACGGAAGATCCGGCCGATCATGGCCTCATCGAGCACGCTCAGGCTCCGGCACCCGGTTCGGTCGCGAACCCGGCGAAGGGCCGTACCTCGATCGGCGCGTTGATCAACGCCGTCACCTTCGACGCCCAGCCAAGCGCGGCGTCCAGATCGTCCGCCTCGATGACGTAGAACCCACCGAGGTGCTCCTTCGCCTCCACGAACGGGCCGTCCGTGGTCAGCACAGCACCCTCGGACACGCGCACCACCGTCGCGGTGTCCGGATCATGCAGACGACCTGAGAAGACCCACGCACCGGCCGCGCCCATCTCCTTCTCCAGGACGCTGAGCTGCGCGTATGCCTGGCGCATCGCCTCCTCCGTCATCGGGACGCGGGTCTGCGCCGCAGCGGTGTGCACGGACAGCAGGTACTTCGCCATGGCATTGCTCCTTCCGGGCGGGCACGCCCCGCCTCACCCCACTACGAACAGGTCACGCCCAGATCGACACAACAGGAGCGAAATGATGTCGGCGGGTGCTCGCTTTTCACCCTGTCGGGATCATCGACAGCTCCGGTGCGTTGCGCAGCGCCTTCCGGGCCTGGTGCAGGAGCCGGCGTGCAGTGCCTGCCGGGATATCGAGCACCCGTGCGGCGTCGGCGACGGTCAGGTCCTCCCAGGCGACCAGGGTCAGGACCTCGCGTTCCGCCGGTTTGAGCCTCGCCACTGCCGCCCGCAGCGCGGCGTGGGCGTCCACCGCCGGCCACGGATCCCACCAGTTCGTCACGTCCGGTGTGAGCTCTTCCTTCGGCGCTGACCGAGCAGGTCCTCAGCGGTCTCGCGCCCCTCGCCGCGCTAAGTAGGGGGTGCTTCGGCTCATGGCGAAACCATGCCTGCGAGTGATCACACCGCCGCGGGTACAGCCTGGTTGTGCACGACAGTGGTCCGGCGTGCGCGGCTGACGAGCAGTGAGACTCCGAACAGGACGTGCGCGACGACGATCGGATAGATCGCAAGGCGTTCGAACAGTCCGATCGCGACATTGATCCCGGCGCGGACGTCGATCATGAAAGCGGCGAACCCGATCAGCCCGATCACGCCGAGCACCAGCAAGCTCCGCGCTACCGCGGGCGACATGTCGAAGCGGCCGCGCAACGACGCGGCGAGGATCGACAACAGGTTGCCGGACACGATGGTGGCCTGCGCACCGATCAAGTGGAACAGGATGTTCCCGTTGTCGATACTCGCCTGCGAGCCCTGGAACAAGCCGACCATGGCGATCCCGACGCCGAAGATCACGGAGATGGCCAGCAGCAGCTTCGGCCGGGCGCCTGTGGACGGACGCAGCACCAAGGCGGCCGCGACGACGAACAGCACGCCGTAGCCGATGAACCCGGTGTTCATCACCGCCGCCCATGGCGAGTACACGTCCTGTCCGAACACATGGGACGGTGGTCCGGCGATGCCCAGATCGCTGACGTAGTGGTAGAAGTAGTCGTAACTCGGAGCCGTCCACGCCAGCGCTGCGGCGGCTTCCGCGATCAGGTAAAGGATCGGCCCGGCCACGAGCAGGACAGCACCGGCGGTGGCGGCTTTGGTTCGACGAAGCATGGGTCACGCACCCGCGGGTGTGAGCTGTGGGACGCGGGCCGCGATCCGTTGCAGTTCGGCGTCGTCGGAGATGCCCTGGAAGTCGTACCTCGGCGTGTACGGCCGCTCCAGCAGGGAGATCTCCTCGGTGGTCAGCTCGATGTCCAGTGATGCCACGGCTTCGTCGATGTGCCGGGTGGTGTTCGCGCCGACCAGCGGCGCGGTGACGACCGGGTTGGTCCGCAGCCAGGCCAGCGCCACCTGGGCGCGACTGACGCCCCGGCCTTCGGCGACCGCGCCGACGGCGTCGATGATCTGCCGGTCGCTGTCCGGGGTGGAGTACAGCATGTCGGCGAAGCTGCCGTCGGTTTGCGACCGCGTGGTGGCGGTGTCGTCCCAGGCTCGGGCCAGCCGGCCGCGCGCCAGCGGGCTCCACACGATGGTGCCGACGCCTTCGTCCGCGCACAGCGGGAGCATTTCCCGCTCCTCCTCACGGGCCAACAGGTTGTAATGGTCCTGCATGGACACGAACCGCGCCCAGCCGTTCGCCTTCTGCGTGTGCAGCGCTTTGCTGAACTCCCATGCGTGCATGGACGACGCACCGAGGTAGCGCACCTTGCCTGTCTTCACCAGGTCGTGCAGTGCCTCCAGGGTCTCCTCGAGCGGCGTGCTTGGGTCGTTGCGGTGGATTTGGTACAGGTCAACGTAATCGGTGCCCAGTCGGCGCAGGCTGTGGTCGATCTCGGCCATGATCGCCTTACGGGACAAGCCTTTGCCGTTCGGGCCGGTCCGCATCGGGTGTCGCAGCTTGGTCGCGATCACCACGTCGTCACGGTTGGCGAAGTCGCGCAGCGCCCGGCCGAGAATCTCCTCGCTGGAGCCCTGCGAGTACAGGTTGGCCGTGTCGAAGAAGTTGATTCCCTGTTCCAGGGCGTGCTTGATGAGCGGCCGGGACTTCTCCTCCGGCAGCGACCACACCGGGTGCCCGCGATCCGGCTCGCCGTAGGTCATCGCGCCGATGGCGATCGGTGAGACGTCCAGACCGGTTTTGCCCAGCTTGACGTAACGCATGGAATATCCTCCGTGACCTGTGTTCTACTGAAGCGGAGAGTTCTCCGCTCACCGGAGACGTTAGTGGAGAGCTCTCCGCTTGGCAACATCGAGCACCACGGAAGGGTGGTATGCGGATGCCGAACCGCGAACCGCAACGCAGCGACGCTCAGGCCAACCGCACGCGCATCCTCGAGGTCGCACGCGACATGCTGACCGAGGACGGCGACGCGTCGCTGAACTCGATCGCCAAGAAGGCGGGCGTCGGCGCGGGCACCCTCTACCGGCACTTCCCCAACCGGGAAGCCCTCGTCCTGGCCGTCTATCGCCATGAGGTGCAACGGCTTGTCGACTGGGCCACGGAACTACTGGCAGAGGACCCGCCACTGGTCGCCATGCGCAAGTGGTTCGAACGGCTCGCGGGCTACATCCGCATCAAACGCGGTCTCGGCGACGCGCTGACCGCCGCCAACCACGACGCGATCACCAATGAGACCTACGGCCCGGTCATCAAGACCATCGCCATGTTCTTGCACGCGGGCGAGCAGGACCACACGATCCGACCAGGGCTCAATCCAGACGACGTGCTGCTGATGATGGGCGCCGTCTGGCGCACTCCGGCGGGCCAGGAAGGCGAGAACCAAGCCAGCCGGTTGCTCGACCTGATTCTGGAGGCTTTCCGGGCCTGACGCCGGCTCCTAGCCGGTTGACTCGCGAACCACCAGCTCCGGCTTGAACATGACCTGCTGGTGCGCGTGGACGTCCGGGTTGTCGCACTCCTCCAGCAGCAACTGGGCGGCCATCCGTCCGATTTGGATGGCCGGCTGCCTGATCGACGACAGCGGGACGGCGGCGTCGGCGGCGAATTCGATGTCGTCGTAGCCGATCAGGGCGATGTCCTCGGATATCCGACGGCCAGTGCTCACCGCGGCGCGCAGTACGCCAAGGGCGAGCAAGTCGTTGGCGCAGAACACGGCGTCGACTGCGGAGCCGTTGTCGAACAGCTCGCGTGCGGCCGCGTACCCGTAACCTGCTTTGAGCGCCGGGGTTTCCACCACCTCGACATCGCCGACCGCGCGACGCAGGCCGGTCAAGCGGTCCGCGCACTGGCTCAGGCTCAACGGCCCGGTGATGTACGCGATCCGCTTCCGGCCGAGCGACTTCAGATGGGCGCCAGCGAGTTCGCCACCGGCGACGTCGTCGACGCCGACCGAGCAGCAGTCGGCCTGCGAGGCGGTCCGGTCGACCAGCACCGCAGGCGTACCGCGGTGGCGCAACACGTCCAGCCGTTGCGATCCCGCCATGACCGGGGTGATGAGCACGCCTCGAACTCGTTGTTCCTCCAGCACCTGCAGGTACCAGTTCTCCCGCGCTGCCTGCTCGTCGGAGTTGCACAGCAGTACCGCGTAGCCCAGTTCGGTGGCGACGTCCTCCACGCCTTTGGCCACGTCCTGGAAGAACGGGTTCGCCATGTCGAGCACGACCAGGCCCAGCGACCGACTGGCTCCGGCACGCAGCTGCGCGGCTGAGGAGTTGCGTACGAAGCCCAGTTCCTCGATCGCGGCCAGGACCAGTTCCCTGGTCGCGGGCGCTACCTTGGCCGGCCGGTTGAGCACATTGGACACGGTGCCGACCGACACGCCCGCGCGCACGGCGACGTCTTTGATGCTCACGGCCATGCTCTGAATCGTATCAATCAAATCGTTCCCCCAGCTGGGTCTTGACCGCACACAAATCAGCGCCTAGCTTGGGCGCGACCGCCGTGAAACGTTTCATCGAGGAGGCGTCGTGGCTCCGTTGCTCGAGCTGCATGGGGTGAGCAAGGCCTTCGGCGCGGTCCAGGCTCTGCGCGACGTGTCGCTCACGCTGCACGCGGGCGAGATCCATGCCCTGGCCGGTGAGAACGGGGCCGGGAAGTCCACAGTGGTCCGGATCATCGGCGGTGAGCACCAGCCGGACTCCGGCGAGGTGCGGCTGGATGGGGAACCCGTGCGGTTCAGTGGTCCCCGCGACGCCCAGCACCGTGGCGTCGCGGTGATCCACCAGGAGCCGACCAGGTTTCCGGACCTGAACGTGGCGGAGAACGTGTTCATGGGCCGCCAGCCCCGGCGCAGCGGGCGACGGGTCGACCACAAGGCGATGCACCGGCGGACCGCCGAGCTGTTCGAAACACTCGGTGTGCCACTGGATCCGGCCCTGCCGACCCGTGGCCTGTCCATCGCGGACCAGCAGATCATCGAGATCGCCAAGGCACTGGCCAGCGACGCGCGGATCATCGTGATGGACGAACCGACCGCTGCCTTGTCCAATGTGGAGGCCGAGCGGCTGTTCCGGGTGGCGCGCACGCTGGCCGACAACGGCGCGGCGCTGCTGTTCATCTCCCACCGGCTCGAAGAGATGTACGAGCTGTGCCAACGAGTCACCGTGTTGCGCGACGGCTCGCTGGTCACCAGCGCACGGATGACCGACATCGACAACGACACCCTCGTCCGTAGCATGGTCGGCCGGTCGGTCGAGCAGCTGTTTCCCAAGCGGGAGACCGATATCGGCGACGAGGTCCTGACTGTCCGGAATCTGACCCAGCCGGGTGTGTTCCGGGATGTCTCGTTCGCCGTGCGCCAAGGTGAGATCGTCGGCCTGGCCGGTCTGGTCGGCTCCGGCCGTTCCGAGGTCGCCCGGGCCATCTTCGGCATCGACTCCCGCGAGTCCGGCACTGTGATGGTGGCAGGCAAGGAACTTCCCAAAGCCGACCCGCGTGCGGCGATCGCGGCAGGCCTGGCCATGGTCCCCGAGGACCGCCGGGAACAAGGGCTGATCCTCGAGCTGTCCATCGAACGCAACGCCAGCCTGTCGCAGCTGCGAAAAGTCACCAGCTGGGGCTTGGTGCGCGCCGGACGGGAACGTTCGCTGGCCGGTACCTGGGCCGAGCGGCTGGGGTTGCGGTTCGGCAGGCTGGCCGACCCCGCGGGCACTTTGTCGGGCGGCAACCAGCAGAAGGTCGTGCTCGGCAAGTGGCTGGCGACGCAACCGAAGGTGCTGATCGTCGATGAGCCGACGCGGGGAATCGACATCGGCGCCAAGGTCGAGGTGCATGCCCTGTTGTCGGATCTGGCCGCGTCCGGGATGGCGGTGTTGATGATCTCGTCGGAGTTGCCGGAAGTACTGGGTATGGCCGATCGGGTCTTGGTGATGCACGAAGGCCGGATCGCCACGGAGTTGTCACGGGCCGAGGCGAACGAGGAGGCCGTGATGCGTGCGGCGACGGGAAGTGCGGCATGACGGCCATGGCCCGCAGCGGGAAAACCCGGCAGGCCACGCTGCCGGAAAACCAAAGCCATCGCGGCCACGAGCGCGGCGTGAAAAGCCCGTTCCGCGGCCAGCGAAACGGAACAGTCGCTGCGCCGGACGCAATGACAGCCGGGAGGGCGGCATGACCTCCCTTCTTCGCAGCCGCGAGACCGGCATCGTCATCGCATTGGTCGCAGTCGTGGTCGCCACCACCGTGGCGAACCCCAGTTTCCTGTCCGGCCAAGGTGTGCACGATCTCTTCCTCAACGCCTCGATCATCGCGCTCCTGGCGGCCGGTCAGTGCCTGCTGGTCATCACCCGCAACATCGACCTTTCCGTCGGCTCGGTGATGGGCCTGACCGCGTACATGAGCGGCCAGATGTTCCTTGGCAACCAAGGCATGCCGATGATCCTGGTGATACTCGCCGGGATCGCGCTCGGCGCCCTGTGCGGGGTGATCAACGGAGCCCTGGTCGCCATCGCCAAAGTGCCCGCACTGGTCGTCACCCTTGGCACGCTTTACGTCTTCCGTGGCCTCGACTACGCCTGGGCATCGGCAACGGGCGTGCAGCAAGTCAACGCCTACCAGATGTCGCCGAGCTTCCTGGAGTTCGGCAGTGGCTCCGTCCTCGGCATTCCAAACCTCACCCTCATCGCCGTGGTTGTCGTCGCGGTGATCGCGTACGGACTGCGTAATCTCTCCTCCGGCCGTGAGCTCTACGCGATCGGTTCGAACCCGGACGCGGCACGCCTGGCCGGTATCCCGACCGGGCGAAGGGTGTTCACCACGTTCGTGATCTCGGGTGGCTTGGTCGGGCTGGCCGGCGTCCTGCACGCCGCCTACTTCGGCACGATCAACGCCGCGGTCGGATCAGGCAAGGAACTCGCGGTGGTGGCCGCGGTCGTGGTCGGTGGCGTGGCGATCTTCGGTGGCAGTGGCACGGTGATCGGCGCGGCGCTCGGTGCGTTGCTGCTCACCACGATCACCAGCGCGCTGCCCATCCTCGGCGTACCGGCGTTCTGGCAGCGCGCGGTCGACGGTGCCGCGTTGCTGGTGGCGATCTCGCTGGACCGCACCGTGATGGTGCGACTAGCCGCACGGCTACAACGGGAAAGGAACCGGGCCCGTGCGTGAACGACTTCTCCGCTGGGAGACCGTACTTCTCATTCTGTGCGTGATCGTGCTGGCGTACGGCGCGACCAGCACGGCGGGGTTCGCCGAGGCGGACAACATCAGCTTCTTGTTGCTCGACTACACCGAAGTCGCGCTGCTGGCGTTCGCCTTGCTGCCGATCGTGCTCACCGGCGAGATCGACCTGTCCGTCGCGTCCGTACTCGGGTTCTGCTCGGCGCTGACCGGCGCGCTGTGGAACGCGGGTGTGCCGTTCGAGACGATCGTGCCGCTCGTTCTGGTCGCGGGTGTGGTCCTCGGTTCGATCAACGCGGTGCTCATCGTCCGATTTGGACTTCCTTCGCTCGCGGTCACCATTGGCACGCTGGGTTTGTACCGTGGGCTGGCCTACGTCGTGCTCGGCGATGGCGCGGTGACCGGTTTCCCGTCCGCCTACCGGCCGTTGGCGACCGATTCACTCGGTTTCCTGCCGTACGCGACGATTCTCGTGATCATCGTCGGCCTCATCGCCATGGTGGTCGTGCACTACACACCGGTTGGCCGGGCGCTGTACGCGATCGGCCTCGGCGAGCAGACCGCCCGGTTCTCCGGGATCCGGGTCGACCGCATCAAGATGTCGCTCTACCTGGTGTCCGGCGGCCTCGCCGCACTGGCATCACTGATCTTCACATTGCGCTACAACAGCGCTCGCGCGGACAACGGCAACGGCCTCGAACTGGCCGTGGTCGCTGCCGTGTTGCTCGGCGGTGTCTCGATCTTCGGCGGGCGCGGCACGGTCTTCGGCGTCGCCACCGCCGTACTGCTCATGGCAGGCCTGCGCAACGTGCTGTTCCTGGGGGACGTCAGCAACGAGATCCAGAACGTGATCACCGGGCTGTTGCTGATCGTCTCGGTGCTCGTGCCCGCGTCGGCGCGACTGTTCGCCCGGCGCAAACGGCAGCACCCCACTGCGGAACCCACCCTCGACGAGGAGGAATCATGTCCCGAACCAACCGTGTCCTCACAGCGTTCTTAGCCGTCGCGCTCGTCGCCGGTTGCGGCAGCACGACCAAGGGCTCGGATCCGGGCGCTGCCGGTGGTACCACAGGCACCAGCCGTGCCGCCGACCCGAACGCCCCGATGAAGCAGGGCTTGAAGATCGCGTTCCTGCCCAAGGAGATCGACAACCCCTACGAGGTGATCGTCGACAACGGCGGGATCGCCGCGGTCAAGGAGCTCGGCGGGGAGGGCAAGGAGGTCGGCCCGTCCGACGCGTCGGCGTCCTCGCAGGTGTCCTACATCAACACGCTGATCCAGCAACGGCAGGACGCCATCGTGATCGCCGCGAACGACCCGAACGCGGTAGCCCCGGCGCTGAAAGACGCGATGAGCAAAGGCATCCCGGTCGTCACGTACGACTCCGACGCGGCGCCGGACGCCCGGCAGGTCTTCGTCAACCAGGCCGACTCCGAAGAGATCGGCCGATCGCAGGTCCGGCTGATCTCCCAGCAGATCGGCGGCACCGGCAAGATCGCGATCCTGTCCGCGACGCCCAACGCCACCAACCAGAACACCTGGATCCAGTTCATGAAGGACGAGCTGACCAAGCCGGAGTACAAGGGCATCGAGCTGGTCAAGGTCGCCTACGGGGATGACGACGACCAGAAGTCGTTCCAGGAGGCGCAGGCGCTGCTGCAGTCCGTTCCGGACCTGAAGGGCATCATCTCCCCGACGACCGTGGGCATCTCGGCGGCCGCCCGGTACATGTCGACCTCGCCGTACAAGGGCAAGGTCAAGCTCACCGGCCTGGGCACCCCGAACCAGATGCGCCAGTTCGTCAAGGACGGCACGGTCACCGAGTTCGCCCTGTGGGACCCGGCCGAGCTGGGCTACCTGGCGGGCTACGCCGCGTCGGCGCTGGCGTCCGGCCAGATCAGCGGCAAGGAAGGCGAGACGCTCAAGGCAGGCAAGCTGGGCGAGCGCAAGATCGGCAAGAACGGCGAGATCATCCTCGGCCCGCCGACCGTGTTCAACGCCGGCAACATCGACAAGTACAACTTCTGATGCGGCGGATCTGTTTTCTGCTCAAGGTCAAGCAGGACCGGCTGGACGAGTACAAACGGCGGCACGCCGCGGTCTGGCCGGAAATGCTTGACGCGCTGCGGGAAACCGGGTGGCGTGACTACTCGTTGTTCCTGCGTCCGGATGGCCTGCTGGTGGGGTACTTCGAAACCGACGACCTGGCCGCGGCGCTCGCTGGGATGGCGGCCACCGACGTCAACAGCCGGTGGCAGGCCGAGATGGCGCCGTTCTTCGAAGGTCTGGACGGGCAGCCGGACGAAGGGATCGTCCCGCTCGAGGAGGTGTTCCACCTTGACTAAGGAGGACAGCATGCCCGACCGTTCGGCGGTTCTGGCAGCACTGCGCGCACAGCATATCGAGACACCGTCGTGGGCATACGGCAATTCGGGCACCAGGTTCAAGGTCTTCGCTCAGGAAGGTGTCCCACGCAACGCCTACGAGAAGATCGACGACGCGGCGACCGTGCACCGGTTCACCGGCGTGGCCCCCACGGTCGCGCTGCACATCCCGTGGGACAAGGTGGACGACTACGCCGATCTCGCCGCGCACGCAGGCAACCAGGGCATCGGGATCGGCGCGGTCAACCCGAACGTCTTCCAGGAGGACGACTACCGGCTCGGCAGCGTCTGCAACCCGGATCCCACGGTCCGCCGCAAGGCCTTGGACCACCTGCTCGAATGCGTGGACATCATGGACGCCACGGGTTCCCAGGACCTGTCGCTGTGGTTCGCCGACGGCACCAACTATCCCGGGCAGGACTCGATAGCCGACCGGCAGGAGCGGCTGAGTGAGGCGTTGCGGGCGGTGCGCGACCGGCTCACCGGTGCGCAGCGGATGTTGGTGGAGTACAAGCTCTTCGAACCCGCGTTCTACACGATGGACCTGCCGGACTGGGGCACCAGCTACGCGCACTGCGTCGATCTCGGCGAACGGGCGAAGGTGCTGGTCGACACCGGGCACCACGCGCCCGGTACTAACATCGAGTTCATCGTCGCGTTCCTGCTGCACCGGGCCAAGCTCGGCGGGTTCCACTTCAACTCCCGGTTCTACGCCGACGACGACCTGATGGTCGGCGCCGCGGATCCGTTCCAGCTGTTCCGGATCATGGCCGAGATCGTCCTCGGCGGTGGCCTGGACAAGGCCTCGGGTGTGGCGTTCATGCTCGACCAGTGCCACAACATCGAGCCCAAGATCCCGGCGCTGATCCGGTCGGTGCTCAATGTCCAGGAGGCCACCGCCAAGGCGCTGCTGGTGGACGCGAACGCCTTGCGCCAGGCGCAAAGCGAGGGTGACGTGCTGGGCGCGAACGCCGTTCTGATGGACGCGTTCAACACCGACGTCCGGCCGATGCTCGCCGAACTGCGCGAGGACATGGGCATCGACCCTGATCCCATCGCGGCTTACCGCCGTTCCGGGCACTTCGACAAGATCCGGGCCGAGCGTGCCGACGGCGCCGCGGCGGGATGGGGAGCGTGACATGAGGTTACGGGCCCTGCTTGTCGCTTGCCTTCTCCTGGTCGGCGTACCAGCCGCCGCAGCCGCTTCTCCGACTGTGTCGCTGCTGCGGGACACCGAGCTCGATTCCTCGGCCCTGTACTTCGTTTCCTACGACGGACTGGTGAACAACGAGTCCTACCAACAGGACGCGATCCTCAGCTACGCGGGCTACCAGTACGCGACCTGGTACACCGCCGACCGAAGCGTGGTCGTCGCGCGACGCAAGCTGCCCAGTGGCGGCTGGCAAAAGGTCGTGCTGCCGCACAAGCTGACCGTCAACGACTCGCACAACGTGATCTCGCTCGGCATCTCCCCCACCGATGGGCGCTTGCACGTGGCCATGGACACGCACAACACGCCCGTGTTCTACGTCAAGTCCGAACCCGGCCTGGTGTGGTCGTCAGCGTGGTCCGCGGCGAGATTCGGCGCTGTGCAACGGACTTTGGACGGCGTCGACCTCGGCGCGATCACGTACCCGCAGTTCGTGGTCACGCCGGAACGACGCCTGCAGCTGAGCTACCGCACCGGCGGCTCCGGCAACGGCACCAACGAACTCGCCGAATACGACGGCACTTCCTGGCGCAAACTGGGCAAGTGGTCGTCGGCGACCGGCTCGTGGACCGCCCCCAACGGTGTCACGAGCACGACTCGCAACATGTACCTGCACGGCCTGACGTACGACCGCCGCGGGCGATTGCACGCGGCTTTCACGTGGCGTGAAGGCAACGCTGGCGTGCTGTGCAACTCGGGTGGCCTGACCAACCACGACACCGGATACGTCTACAGCGACGACCGGGGTCGCACCTGGCGCAGCAACACAGGCAACGCTGTCACCACACCCGTTGCCGTGTCACAGGACTTGGTGGTCGATCCGCTCGACCCGAACCACGGCTTGATGAACCAGGAAAGCCAAGCGGTCGACTCGGCCGGCACTCCGCACGTGATCATCAGCTACGTGCCCGGCCGGTTCACCCAGTGCGTCACGAGCTACGCCGCCGACCGCAACCGGTGGGCGCGGTCGTTCCACCTGGTGCGCAACGCCAACGGGTCGTGGACCAAACGCGAGATCCCGATCCCGCCGAACGCGACCGGGCGCACCCGGATCGTCTTCGACCGCAACGACAACGCCTACCTCGTCATGCCATACGGCCGGATCGTCACCGCGTCGAAGGCCAGCGGGTGGACCGACTGGACACTCGTGTTCGACCGGCCGAGCATGAACGTCTTCGGCGAGGTGACCGTCGACTCCTCGCGGGTGACGAGCGAAGGCGTGCTGTCCGTGTTCTACCAACAGCGATCCACCGGAACCACACCGTCGCCGATCCGGGTCGCCGATTTCCGTCTTGGATAAGGAGAAGTTCGTGACCACACCGGTAACCGACCTGCTCAATCGGGCCCACGAGCTCGGGGCGGACCGGCGCAACACCAACTACGCGGGCGGCAACGCGTCGGCGAAGGGGCTCGCGCCCGACCCGGTGAGCGGCAAGGACGTCGAGCTGATGTGGGTCAAGGGATCCGGCGGCGACCTCGGCACGCTCACCGAGGCCGGGCTGGCCGTGCTGCGGCTGGACCGGTTGCGGTCGCTGGTGGACGTCTACCCCGGCGAGGACCGGGAAGACGAGATGGTCGCCGCGTTCGACTACTGCCTGCACGGCAAAGGCGGCGCGGCGCCGAGCATCGACACGGCCATGCACGGTCTGCTCGACGCGACGCACGTGGACCACCTGCACCCGGATTCGGGCATCGCGCTGGCGACCGCCGTCGACGGCGAGGAACTGACCGGCAAGATCTTCGGCGGCCGGGTCGGCTGGGTGCCGTGGCGGCGGCCAGGTTTCCAGCTGGGGCTGGACATCGCCGAGATCAAACGGGCCAACCCGGACATGATCGGCGTGGTCCTCGGCGGCCACGGCATCACGGCGTGGGGCGACACCAGCGAACAGTGCCAGGCGAATTCCCTGGAGATCATCCGGACCGCTGAGCGGTATCTGGCCGAGCACGGCAAAGCCGATCCGTTCGGCGCCGAACTGCCCGGATACGGCGCTCTGTCCCCGGAGGAGCGGAAAGCCAGGGCGGCACGGCTGTTCCCGGTGCTGCGCGGGCTCGTGTCCACCGATGTGCGTCAGGTCGGGCATTTCACCGACAGCCCCGAGGTGCTGGACTTCCTGGCGCACGCCGAGCACCCGCGGCTGGCCGCGCTCGGCACGTCGTGCCCGGATCACTTCCTGCGCACCAAGGTCGCCCCGCTGGTGGTCGACCTTCCCAGTACGGCACCGATCGAGGAGGTCATCGACCGGCTCACCGACCTGCACACCGCGTATCGCAAGGACTACGCGGCCTACTACGAGCGGCACGCGACGCCGGACTCACCAGCCATGCGTGGTGCGGATCCGGCGATCGTGCTCGTGCCGGGCGTGGGCATGTTCGGCTTCGGCCGCGATCCGCAGACCGCACGAGTGGCCGGCGAGTTCTACGTCAACGCCATCAACGTGATGCGCGGCGCCGAGTCCGTCTCCCGCTACTCCCCCATCCCCGAGTCGGAGAAGTTCCGGATCGAGTACTGGGAGCTGGAAGAGGCCAAACTGCGCCGGATGCCCAGGCCTAAACCGCTCGCCACGCGGATCGCGCTGGTCACCGGCGGCGGGTCGGGCATCGGCAAGGCGATCGCCCGACGACTGGCCGCCGAGGGCGCCGCGGTCGTGGTCGCGGACGTCAACGCCGAGTCAGCCTGCACAGTGGCCGAGGAGATCGGCGGGGTTTCCGTCTCGGTGAACGTCACCGACGAGGAGGCGGTCGCCGAGGCGGTGCGGGCCGCGTGCCTGGCGTACGGCGGGCTTGACCTGGTGGTGAACAACGCGGGGCTGTCGGTGTCGAAACCCTTGGTGGAGACCGGCATCCAGGACTGGGACCTTCAGCACGACGTGATGGCCCGCGGCTCGTTCCTGGTTTCGCGTGAGGCAGCCAAGGTGATGATCGCGCAGCGGATGGGCGGTGACATCGTGTACATCGCCAGCAAGAACGCGGTGTTCGCCGGGCCGAACAACATCGCGTACAGCGCAGCCAAGGCCGACCAGGCGCACCAGGTCCGGCTGCTCGCGGCCGAACTGGGCGAGCACGGCGTCCGCGTCAACGGTGTCAACCCGGACGGCGTGGTCCGTGGTTCGGGGATCTTCGCGTCCGGTTGGGGCGCGCAGCGAGCCGCGGTGTACGGCGTTCCCGAGGAGAAGCTCGGCGAGTTCTACGCCCAGCGGACTCTGTTGAAACGGGAAGTGCTGCCGGTGCACGTCGCCAACGCCGTGTTCGTGCTGACCAGCAGCGAGCTGTCGCACACCACGGGACTGCTGGTCCCGGTCGACGCCGGCGTCGCCGCCGCCTTTTTGCGCTGAGAAGGAGCAACCATGGACCGCAAACCCACGATCGGCCTGGTGGCCGGTGGACTCGGCGCCTACTGGCCGCAGTTCCCCGATCTGCTGCCGACCTTGCGGCGGTCGGCGGCGTACGTCAGCGAGCGGATCTCGGGCTACGACGCGGAAATCGTGGATGTCGGGTTCATCTCCGACGCCCAGGAAGGCGCGGTGGCCGCGGAGAAACTCCGTGCGGCGGGCTGTGACCTGATCGTCGGGTTCCTCACCACGTACATGACCGCGACCATGCTCATGCCGATCGCGCAGCGGTCCGGTGCGCCGGTGTTGCTGATCAACCTGCAGCCGACCGAATCGATGGACCATTCGACTGTCGACACTGGACAGTGGCTGGCGTACTGCGGCGCGTGCCCGTTGCCGGAGATGGCCAACGCGTTCACCCGGGCGGGCATCGAGTTCCGCAGTGTGTCCGGTTTCCTGAGGGACGAACGGGCCTGGGCCAAGATCGGCAACTGGATCAGGGCCGCGAGTGTCCGCAAGGTGCTGCGCCATGGGCGGCACGGCCTGATGGGCCACCTGTATCCCGGGATGTACGACGTCTCAACGGATCTCACGATGGTCAACGGGCAGTTCGGCGGCCACGTCGAGGTCCTGGAGTACGACGATCTGCGGGTACGTGTGGACGAGGTCTCCGACGACGAGGTCGCGGCCAAGGTGGCCGAGGCATCGGAGATCTTCGAGGTGACCGAATCGGTGAACGCCGAGGACTTCGCCTGGGGCGCGAAGGTCGCGGTCGGGCTTGACCGGCTGGTCACCGACTTCGACCTGGACAGCCTGGCGTACTACCACCGGGGTCTGGACGGCGAGCAGCACGAACGCCTGGCGGCCGGGATGATCCTGGGAGCCAGCCTGCTGACCGCGCGTGGCGTGCCGGCGGCGGGTGAGTTCGAGCTGCGCACCAGCCTGGCGATGCTGATCATGGACGTGCTGGGCGCGGGTGGCTCGTTCACCGAGTTCCAGGCGCTGGACTTCACCCGTGGCCACGTCGAGATGGGCCACGACGGCCCCGGACACCTGGCCATCAGCGCGGGCAAACCGTTGCTGCGCGGGCTTGGCGTGTTCCATGGCAAGCGCGGTTGGGGCGTGTCGGTCGAGTTCGACGTCGCGCACGGACCGGTCACGCTCCTCGGCGTCGGGCAGACCCGTGACGGCCGGTACAAACTGATCGCCGCGCAAGGCACCGTCGTGGACGGGCCGCACATGAAGATCGGCAACACCACGAGCCGGGTGGACTTCGGCCGCGATCCCGGCGACTGGACCGACGAGTGGTCGGCCAGCGGCGTCGGGCACCACTGGGCGCTGGGCACCGGCCACCGGATCGCGGATCTGCGTGCCGTGGCCAGCCTGCTGGGCATGCCGTTGACCGAGGTCGGCTGATGCCCGCTTTCGTCGCCGTCGATCTTGGGGCGAGCAGTGGCCGCGTGATGCTCGGGCGCGCCGAGGGCGGGCCGATCGAGCTGGTGGAAGTCCGCCGGTTCGACACCGGCCCGCATGCCAGACCAGGCGGCGGCCTGCGGTGGGACATCTTGACGATGCTGTCCGAGACCATCGCAGGCATCCGCACCGCGGCAGCGGCGGATCCGGTGTCCATCGGGCTCGACTCGTGGGCGGTCGACTACGGCCTCATCGACGCGTCAGGCCAGCTGGACGGCGACGTCCGCTGCTACCGTGATCCCCGTACCGAGGGCAAGGCCGATGTGCTGCGGTCCCAGATGGACGACGAAGCCCTGTACGGCATCAACGGTTTGCAGTACCTGCCGTTCAATACGGTCTACCAGTTGCTGGCCGAACCACCCGAGCGGCTCGACGGTCACACCATGCTGCTGGTGCCCGACCTGCTCGGCTACTTGTTGACCGGCGAGATGGGCGCGGAAGTCACCAACGCGTCGACAACCGGCCTGCTGGACGCGAAAACCCGGCAGTGGTCACCGGAAGTGCTTGACGCCAGCGGGATTCCGTCAACCCTGCTGCCGCCTTTGCGCCAGCCGGGCGAACACATCGGACTGTTCGAGTCGATTCCTGTCGTGGCGGTGGCGTCACACGACACAGCCTCAGCAGTCGCCGCAGTCCCCGCCACCCGCGACGACTTCGGGTACATCTCCTGCGGAACCTGGTCTCTCGCTGGACTGCGCCTTTCCTCGCCCGTGCTCACCGAAGCCGCCAGGAAGGCCAACTTCACCAACGAGGCCGGCATCGACGGCACCACCCGGTTCCTGCGCAACACCATGGGTTTGTGGCTGCTGAGCGAATCGCTCCGAACCTGGAACGCCGAGCTGGCGCCGTTGCTGGCGGACGCCGCCCGGCAACCCGCGTTCGCCGCCGTGATCGATCCGAATGACGAAGTCTTCCTTACGCCAGGCGACATTCCGGCACGCATCGCCGAACAGTGCCGCCGGACAGGCCAGACACCGCCCGGCAGCCCAGCGGGAATCGTGCGGACCATCTTGGAATCCCTTGCCCTGGCGCACGCGACGACCCTGCAGACTGCCGCACAACTGGCCGACCAGGACGTGACTGTCGTCCACCTGGTCGGTGGTGGCGCTCACAACGAACTGTTGTGCCAACTCACCGCTGACGCATGTGGACTGCCCGTACTCGCGGGCCCGGTCGAGGCGAGCGCCATCGGGAACATCACCGTCCAGGCGGCTGCCGCCGGAATCCACACCGAACCCAGCCAGCCCTTCGCCCGCTATGAGCCGCAAGGAAATCGGCGGGACTGGGTGGCTGCCGCCCGGCGCATCGGCTTGGATCTCACGTAGGCATCGAAGCCTTCGGGCAAAGACAGCGGTGCGAATCCGTCGCCGGGGATGCCGCTGTCCACATCAGACAGCCGGGCGATCTGGGCACACCGGCCCGGAACCGGTTCCGGGAGCGGGACGGCGATGCTCTGCACGCATGAACTCAGCACCCATCTGCTGGGCCGTGCTACTACTCCCCTTGCAGGAGTCCTGGGGAGGACAACAGGTGAATCGAAGACTCAAACGGACCGCGATCGGCGCCAGTGCGCTCGTGGTGGCGGTCCTGGTCACAACGCTGGTGGTCAGTCAGCCCGACGAGCCACTCGGCGCGAAGATCACTGTGCCGCAGGCGCAGGACTCCGATGTCGATCCGGACATCCGGACCCCGCCGCCGACGAGTGTGTCCGTGATCCTGCCGTCGTCCCCGATCGACACCACGATCGCCGCACCCCCACCACCACCGCGAACACCACCAGCCACCTCCGCGCACCGCCAGCCACCCGTTCAGTCACAGCCGACATCGCCCAGGCCGGCACCGGTGGACTTCCAGGCCGAGGAGGCCAGGATCCACAAAGGAAGCGTCCAGTCGAACCACTCCGGGTTCACCGGCTCCGGGTTCGTGGACTACTTCAACGAACCCGGCGGATTTGTGGAATGGACCGTGACCGCGACGGCGACCGGAGGCACCGACGCGGTATTCCGGTTCGCCAACGGCAGTAACGCACCCCGGCCGATGGCCATCACAGTGAACGGCATCCTGGTCTCGTCGGCCGCCTTCCCAGTGACCAACGGGTGGTCGGACTGGCGGACATTGACTGTCCACATCAGCCTGCTGACCGGCACCAACAGGATCAGAGCGATCGGGACGGGCGAGAACGGCGGCGCGAACCTCGACAAGGTCACCGTGGTGCTGCCACCCAGCTGACGGGCACCCAGGCCGGAACTGCTGTTCCGGCTGGCAGCATCCTGTGGTACGTGCGTCACGTTCCACGGGCGAAACGGTTCGCGATCTTGTACATCGGGTACCACTCAGGATGCAAGAACAGCGATACTGCGACGCTTGAGGTGATGCGGCGATGTCGGTCGAGCCGCGCAGCACAGCACGCAACACACGTGAGTCGTACATGGTTGTATGCGATGTGGATACGGCGACCTTCGCCGAGGTCCGGCACCTGCTACGCGACCTGGTGGGTGGCCGTGACGACATGGCTGTTCAGGACGCCCTCCTCGTCACGGATGAGCTGGTCAGCAACGCACGCCGACACGGGCTGGGGCCTCGGCAGTGCCGTCTGGCCCTGATCGACGGCGGCAGGCGCCTGCTCGTCGAGGTGGACGACGCCTCATTCGCCCCGCCCAGGAAGCGGACACCCGACCTCAGCGGCGGGCGTGGCCTGATCCTGATCGACCGGCTCGCGGCCTCGTGGGGCGTCCAGTACCACGCCGACCACAAGACCGTCTGGGCCGAACTCGTCCTCGACGGGCCGGGGAACAACCGCAACGCCCGACACCTCGGCGCCATCCGTGCGTCAACCAGCTCCACGACGGCCACGGGCCACTAGCCTGCCCGACCATGACCGACAACCAGTCCGGCGCTGAACCAAGTCCGGCAAGACTGGCCATCACCCAGCGCATAGTGGACGACACTCCGCTTGTCGTGGCAACCGGCGAAGTCGACATGGACACCGCACCCACGCTCAGCGCGGCTGTGACCACTGCCCTCGATCAGGCCGCCGGTCGGCCGTGCATACTCGACTTGACCGCCGTCAGCTTCCTCAACTCGGCCGGCCTCACCGCTCTGGTGAACGCGACCCGGCAGGCCGATGCCCGCCAAGAGCCCCTGCGGATCGTGGTCGACTCCAACCGGCCAGTGATCAGGCCCATCGAGATCACCGGCCTGGACACCGTGCTGGCCCTGTACCACAGCGTCGACGAGGCACTCCACGCCTCCAACGAGTCGCAGTGAGCCACAAAGGACGTCCACCGCGTCCCCATCGCCTGCGATTGCTCCCACCTCGGTGTGACCGAGAATTCCTTCGTTTGCCCGATGCCAGGCTGCCCTGCGACTGCCCTAAGATGACCCGGCGGCCACAGTCGGCCGCCTTTTCCCGCGCCGGGGTTCAGCTGTCGCCGTGCGCCATCGCACGCGGTCGTGCGAGCCGCGATGGGCGACTTCCGAAGAATGCGAGCAATCGGAGGTTGGACATTGTTGAGCGGAGAAGATCCCACGGCATCGCTGCCCCTGGCGCGCCACGAACTGATCCGTTCCCACGACGCGGCCGAAGTACGTGAGGTCACCAGTCGCGTTCTGCGCCCACATCGACTCACGGTGGCCGGAACCGGCGATCTTGACGCACGGGTCAGATCCGTGCGGCTACGCGACTTGTCGTTGAATCTGATCAATCATGGCAATGACGTGTGCGTCGACTTCGGGCCGCTGCAAACGTTCTTCGCCGTCCTGATCCCGTTGTCCGGCAACGCCGACGTCACTGTGAGCGGTGAACGAGTCCGCTTGAGCGGTGATGTGGCCGCGGTGCTTTCGCCCACCGATCCGGTGACCGTGTACTGGCCGTCGGACTGCACACTGCTCATCGTTCGGCTCGAAAAGGCCGCGCTGGAAGCACAACTCACCGCGTTGCTGGAAAAACCGCTTGGCAAACCATTGCGTTTCATGCCGCGCATGGCTCTGGATTCAGGTTACGGCCTGACCTGGCGGCGCGGACTGGACCTCCTGGTGTCCGCATTGGACCGTCCGGGCACCGTGGTCGAACAACCGCTCGTCGCGCGCCCGTTCGAGCGAACGCTGATGAGCGCGCTCGTGGTGGCGCACCCCAGCAATTACACGCCGATGATCCTCGGCGAGGCACACGTCGCGCCGTCTCGTGCGGTGAGCATCGCACTGGAGTGGATCGAAGGACACCCCAAATGGCGGCACACCACAGCCAGCTTGGCAAGGGAAGCGGATGTGACCGAACGCGCACTGCAGCGCGGCTTTCGCAAGCATCTGAACATGCGCCCGATGGAGTATTTGCGTGAGGTACGGCTCAGGCGAATTCGTGACGAGCTGCTCGCGGCGCAAGCGGACGCGGTGACTGTCACCGGACTCGCCGCGGAATGGGGCTTCCTGCACACCGGGCACTTCGCTGCCACATATCAGCAGCGGTTCGGCGAGAAACCGTCGGATACGTTGCGTCGCTGACGGATCGAGCCGGTCGGTTCTCGGATTGTCCGCACCCGCCGTTTCCCCGAAGGATGGGTCACGGCGGAAGGAGCGCGGATGATACTGGCCGAGAATGTGGCCAAAAGCTTCGGTGAAACGGTGGCACTGCGCGGTTTCGACCTTTTGGTACCCGCAGGCAGGGTGGCCGCGGTATTGGGGCCGAACGGCGCGGGTAAAACCACCGCGGTCCGGATACTGGCCACATTGCTGCGGCCGGACGGTGGTCGCGCCGTGGTCGGCGGGCACGATGTCGTGCTCGATCCGGCCGCGGTGCGCCGCGTGATCGGCCTCACCGGCCAATACGCCTCGGTCGACGCGGACCTGTCCGGCGTGGAGAACCTGGTGCTGGTCGGCCGTTTGCTCGGGCTGAGCCGGGCCGCGGCCAAGGCACGAGCCGCCGAACTGCTGGATCGCTTCGGGTTGACCAGCTCCGCGAGCCGACCGTCCACAACGTACTCGGGCGGCATGCGCCGTCGGCTGGATCTCGCGGCAAGCCTGGTGGGCCGGCCGCGGGTGCTGTACCTGGACGAGCCCACCACTGGGCTGGATCCGCACGCGCGCAGGGAACTCTGGGCTGAAGTCAGGCAGCTGGTCAAAGACGGCGTGACCGTGCTGCTGACCACTCAGTACCTGGAGGAGGCCGATCAGCTGGCCGACCGGATCACGGTGCTCAACGGCGGCGGCGTGGTGGCCGAGGGAACCGCGGACGAGCTCAAGCGCCGGACAGGCGGGCACACCCTGCAAGTCCGGACAACGTCGCTGGCGGACATGGACACCGCAGCGCGGATCGTCGGGCGGATCACCCGCAGCACACCGCTTCAGGACTCTGACGCGGGACTGCTCACCGCGCCGGTGTCCGACCCGGCTGTGCTCACCGCGGTGATCCGGGAGCTTGACCAGGCCGGTGTCACCGCGACCGAAGTGGCACTGCGGTTGCCCAGCCTGGACGAAGTGTTCCTGACGCTGACCGGGACCTCGGCATGAACGGCTCCTTCGTGCTCTGCGGGCGCGGTGTTCGCAAGATCCGCCGCAATCCCGAGTACCTGGTCGACGTCACCGTCCAGCCAACGCTGTTCCTGGTGATGTTCGGCTACTTGTTCGGCGGCGCGATCGCCGGAAACCAGGACGCCTACCTGGCGAACCTCGTGCCGGGACTGCTGGTGCCGACCGTGCTGCTGGCGAGCATGGCCGCCGGGGCAGGGCTCAACGCCGACCTGACCACCGGGGTGTTCGACCGGTTCCGCAGCATGCCGATCCCCCGCTTCGCACCGCTGGTCGGTGCCGTACTGGCCGATGTCGTGCGGTATCTGATCGCTTTCGTCGTCCTACTTGCCGTGGGGGCGGCCATGGGCTATCGGATCCACAGTGGACCGATCGAGGTGCTCGCCGCGGCAGGCGTGCTCGTCGTCACTGGGCTGTCGTTCTGTTGGATCACCGTGTACATCGGGATGGTGGCCCGGCGGGCCGACTCGGTCCAGGGTGTCGCGGTCGCCGTCTTCATGCCGTTCATCTTCGCCAGCAACGTGTTCGTGCCCAGTCACACCATGCCGGGCTGGCTGCGGACGTGGTCGGAGATCAACCCGGTCAGCCTGCTCAGCGACGTCATCCGTGGCCTGTTGAACGGCCAGCCGGTCAGCTTGTGGGGCGGCGCGGCGTGGCTGGCCGGAATCGCGTTGGTGTTCTTCCCCTTGGCCATGCGCGCCTACCACAAACGTGTCTGAAAGGAAGGATGGTTGATGACCACCGCCATTCTCGGAACTGGTTCGTACTTGCCGGACAACGTTCTCACCAGCGCGGAGCTTGGTGACCGCCTGGGTGTCGGCGAGCAGTGGATCGTCGAGAAGACCCACATCTCCGAGCGGCGCGTAGCGTCACCCGACGAGGCGACTTCGGATCTCGCCGCCCATGCCGCGCACCGCGCACTGCACGAAGCCGGGCTGCACGCGGCCGACATCGACCTGTTGCTCGTCGCGACCTCCACTCCCGACCAACCGATCCCGGCGACAGCGTGTGCGGTGCAGGCCAAGATCGGCGCTGTCCGCGCTGCGGCGTTCGACGTGGACTCGGTGTGTTCCGGATTCGTCTACGCACTGGTGACCGCGCACGCGTTGCTGAGCGCGGATCCCCGGCCGCAAACCGCTCTCGTGATCGGCGCGGACATCTACTCACGGATCCTGAACTACCAAGACCGGCGCACCTGTGTGCTCTTCGGTGACGGCGCGGGCGCGGTCGTGCTCAGCAAACACAGCAACGGCAGGGGTTTGCTGGCCAGTACGCTCAGCTCCGACGGAACACTCGCCGACATAGTGAAGATTCCGGCCGGGGGCAGCCGGATCCCGGCCAGCGCCGAGTCGGTCGCGGACGGCCAGCACTACTTCGCCATGGACGGCAGACAGGTACGGGACTTCGCCGCCCGAGTGGTTCCCGATCTGATCACCGATGTGGTGAAGTCGGCCGACCTCAGCCTCGCCGACGTCGACCTGATCGTGCCGCATCAGGCGAACGGCACGATGCTGCGATCCATCGCCGACAGTCTCGATCTTCGCCCCGGCCAGATGCACCTGACCATCGAGCGATACGGCAACACAGGTGCTGCCTCCGTACCGATCACCCTCGATGACGCCGTCCGCAACGGTCTCGTGCACACCGACGACACGGTGTTGCTGGTCGCGTTCGGTGGCGGGATGAGCAGTGGCGCTGCCGCGATGCGGTGGGCAAAGCAGAAGAAGGGCAGCTGGTGATCCGGTTCGCCGAGCCGCGTCGTCCGGATTACCAAGTGGAATTCCACGGTGACGTCAGGATTCCTTCCAGCGAACCAGGCGTCACGCTCGGCGGCGACCTGTATCTGCCCAAGTCCCCCGGCCCCTTCCCCGCCCTTGTCACACTCCACACTGGACGCAAGGACGGGCTCGGCGGTATCGCTGCACGACGATTCCTGAAGTATTTCGCGGAACGCGGCTACGCCGTGCTGTATGTCGACTGTTTCGGAATCGGCACGTCCGGAGGTCTGCCGCGGCCGATCCTGGATCCCGGCGAGGTCGACGACGGCGTGGCGGTCGTCGAATGGGCGGCGCGCCAGGACTGGTGCACAGGCAGTGTCGGGATGTGGGGACTGTCGCACGGCGCTATGACCACGTTGGCGGTCGCGAGCAGACGTCCTGAACCGCTGCGGGCCATCTTTCCGGTGATGGGGTGGACTGACGTCGGCAACCAGCTCGTCCACCCGCATGGGCTGCGCGGCGGCATCGGGATGTTCGGGCATCTCAGTCTCTACAACATCTTCTGCTCATTGTTGCCACCACTGCGCGCATACGACAAACAGCTGTACGCGACGCTGTGGAAGGAACGGCTGGAACGGGTCGAGCCGTGGTTCGTCGATTCGTGGCGACATGCTCCTGGCCACGAAGTGTGGTCAGAGCGGCGGTTCGACCCGCGCTCGATCGACGTTCCCGCGTTGTGCGTGGCCGGTTGGCGTGACTTGTTCTGTGACGTGATGATCGATGCCTACCAGCAGATCAGGGCACCGAAGCGACTCCTCGTCGGGCCATGGCTGCATTCCTTTCCCGACGTGTCCGGCACCGAGCCGGTCCCCTCGGCCGCGATGGCGTGCGAGTGGTGGGACACGTGGTTGCACGGCCGGAAGATGACCGGAAGGGGTGACAAGTCGGCGACGTACTACGTCCAGGGCGGCGTCGGCCGATGGGTGCGGTCCGAGCAGTGGCCGCCGGAGAAGAAGGCGGATCACGTCTTCGTGGCAGCGTGTTCGGGTCACCTGTACCAGTCGTCCCGAATCGGGCGATCCGCGATCGTGGTCACGGCTACCCGGATGAGTGATGTCACGGTCGGTGCGTTGAGCGGCCTGACAAAGCACCCGATCGATAAATTCGGCTATCCGTTGGACCAGCACGAGGACGACTCCAGGTCCCTGTCCTTCACGAGCGCACCGCTACCGGAACCGCTGCTGATCGCGGGGAAACCGGCGGTGCGATTGCTGGTCGCCCCGGAAACGACCGCACAACGCTGTGTGGTGAAGGTGACCGACGTCGACGAACGCGGGCGTTCCACCCTCATCTCGATGGGCACGGTGGATCTGACACGGCCGAGACCCGCCGGCGAACTCGTTGCGGTACACCTGGATCCGACGTGTTACCAGCTTCCGGCCGGCCACCGGGTCCGGCTGGTGCTCGCGGAATCGGACATCCCGAGGTTGTGGCCGGTCGCGTCGCCGGGCCGGCTCGTCATCCGGGTCATCCAGGCCGCCGGGGATTACGTGGGGCTCGCGGCGGAGGGGTACGGCGGCCTGGCGGCCACCACACTCAGCCTGCCGGTCTGCGATCCCGAAACCCTCACCGGTGTCGTTGTCCCGCAACGCGACCGGGTGTCAACACGTGACGTGCCGAAGGACCGATGGGAGATCGCCCGTGACCATCTGCGAGGTTCGGTTCGCCTGACCGTGGCCAAAGAAGACCGGGTCCGGTCATCCAGCAGCGACCAGGACTCCCTGTCGATGCGCACACATGTGGTTCTGGCGGTGAACGAACACGATCCAGCGAAAGCCCGGATGGCGGCGTCCGGCGAGATGGCCGCGGAGACCAGCGATGGCGACCAGGTCGCCGTGCGGGCCGCCATCGACATGGGCACGTACGACGCGAACGTCGTCGCTGAAGTCGTCGTCAACGGAAAGCAGTTCCTGGCAAGGGAATGGAGACTGACGTGAGTGTGCTGGAGCGTCCGCTGAACTACTTGGAGCTCGCCCATCTCAATCGGGTGGTCATCATGGCCGCGGAGTACCAGGGCGACCTGGAGCACAGCGCTGTGGAGTACGCGTTCCGGCAGCTGTGCGACGCGTACCCGGTGCTGCGAGCACATGTCCGTGGCACGGGCCAGGACGCGGTCTTCCAAGTCATGCCCGATCGTGTACCGGAGGTGATCGTCATCGACGACGTCCCGGACGTTCTGTCGAAAGTAGTCGAGCTGCCCTGGGACGCCGGTTCGTCGGTGGCGGATCTCGTACACGTTCGTGGGGAACAGCACGGATACCTGGCCTTGCGTGCGGACCACTCGATCGTGGACGCGAACGCCTGGCTGGAGATGTTCCGTGAACTGATGCGGTTTCTGGCCGACGATCCCGAGGTGATGCCGGGAAGCTCGCTGCCGCTGCCGCCTGCCGAGCTGTTCCACGAACGGCTGGGCGCGATTCCCTACGACCGCAGGCTGTTCCAGACGGCGAACGATCCCGCGTTGGACGGCTCCGCGTCGTTGATCAGCAGCTACATCACACTGGGCGAACAGGAAACGAGTTGGCTACGCCGGACCGCGAGGTTCTACCGGTCGTCCGTGCACGGTCTGGTCTGTGGCGCGATCCTGGCGGCACAACGGTCTCTCGCGGGTGGTTCGGAACCCGCCAAGATGTTCTGCGTCTCGCCGGTCGACTTCCGCAGCCGGGTCGATCCGCCGGTCGAGGTCCTCGAGACCACGAACTTCATGCTCTCCTACGCCGCCGAGGTCGACGTGTCCACCAGGAGCAGCCCGGTCACCATCGGCCAGTCGATCAAAACACAGCTCGACGAGGTGCTGACGCGTAAGGAAGGCGTGCGCTCAGGCACACCAATGGCTGATTATCTGGGCCGGAACCTGTCGTTCGCGTTGGTCAGCAACCTGGGCGTGATCGCGGACTTCGCCCGGCCGGATAGAGTTTCCGTCGTCGACTTCCGGGTGTTGAACACCGTGGGTGACACGATGTTCCCCGGCCACTACGTGTGGACGTACCAAGGCAGGCTGACGGTGTTGTCCGTGCTGACTTCCCGGTTCTTCAGCCAGGACGAGGCCGACCGGCTGGCCAGGGAGATCACCGAGCAGTTGCTGATCGTGGGAGCGTCCTCGTGAGGGTCCTGCTGATCACCCACGGCAGCCGGGGCGATGTCCAGCCGTTCGTGGCCTTGTCGTTGGCGTTGACGACGGCCGGCCATGACGTCGTGCTGGCGTGCCCGGCCGGTTCGACCAGCCTCGCGAATATTTACTGCGAGACGGTGATTCCGCTCGACGACGGTACGAACAAACTCGTCAATGACCGCAAGGCCTGGAAAGCGGTCGAGTCGAACTTCCGTGGTGTCCGCGGCAAGGTGCTCGGACTGCAGCTGATGTGGCACAACCGGACGGCGATGGCGCCGGTGTTCGAGGACCTCGCGGTGCTGACCAGCCAGGTGGCCGGCCAAGTCGATCTGGTGGTGCACCAGGTGAATGTTCCCGGGCACGCGATCGCGGAGAAGCTCGGTGTTCCCGCGGTTGTGGTGTGCCTGCAGCCCTTCTGGGTGCCGACGCGGTCCTTTCCCGATCCCTTGTTCCCTTTTCCGGTACCGGCCGTGCTGAATCGTGCCTCATACCTGACGACCAAGACATTCGTCCGTGCCCTCACCGGGAACTTCGGCGAGTGGCGGCACGAACGGCTCGCGTTGCCCGACCGGCGCCACGGCTCCGACGTGCTACGGAATCCGGATGGCTCTCCCGCTGTGGTGTTGCAAGCGTTCAGCGAACACCTTCTCCCCGAGGGTGTGCGGTATCCGGACTCCGTGCACACTCCTGGGTTCTTCTATCTGCACGCGCAGCCGGACTGGTCCCCTTCGCTGGAACTGTCCCAGTTTCTCGCCGACGGCCCGCCTCCGGTCTACGTCGGGTTCGGCAGCATGGTGGGCAGCGATCCGGCCAAGACGGCCCGGATTGTCGCGGAAGCCATCCGTAAAGCGGAGGTTCGTGCCGTGGTCGCGGTCGGGCGCGGCGGAATTCGCCCGGAAGTGGTCGGCAAGGACATGTTCTGCCTCGACCAAGCACCACACGATTGGTTGTTTCCCCGGATGGCCGCCGTCGTCCATCACGGAGGCGCGGGCACCGTCGGCGCTGCCCTCGCCTCCGGCCGCCCGCAGGTTGTCTGTCCGTTCATGTTCGACCAACCGTATTTCGGACGGCGGCTACACGTGTGCGGCGTGGCACCTCCCGCCCTGCCGTTGCGGACCTTGACATCCGACGCTCTGGCGTCGGCCATCCGCCAGGCCGCCTGCGATGCTTCATATGCCATGCGGGCCGAGGAACTCGGGCACCTCGTCCGCACCGAAAACGGCGCACACCAAGCCGTAAAGATCCTGGAAACGATCGCCTGAGACGGCCTTGCTCAGCTCGCCGCCACCAACGCCCGCGTATACCCCTCACGCGGCCGCTCGGTGACTTCCTCCACGCTCCCCTCCTCGACAATCCGCCCCTTCAACAACACCGCCGCGCGATGGGACATGTACCTGACCACGTCCATGTCATGGGAAATGAACAAGTAGCTCAGCCCGAGCTGTTCTTGCAGATCTGTCAACAGGTTCAGGATCTGTGCCTGTACCGACAGGTCCAGTGCGCTCGTCGGTTCGTCGCACACGATCAGCTCGGGATCGAGCACCAGTGCCCGTGCGATCGCGATGCGTTGCCGTTGTCCGCCCGAAAATGCACCTGGGTAACGATCCGCCGCGTCGGCCGGGAGTCCGACACGCGCGAGCACATCGGCGACCCGGTCCGTCGCGGCACGCCGGGACAGCTTGTGTACCAGTCGCAACGGCTCCGCCAGCGTTCCACCCACCGTCCTCGACGGGTTCAGGGAACCGTACGGGTCCTGGAAGATGATCTGGACCTGATGTCGTCGTCGCGGGTCGAGGTCGCTGATGTCGTTGCCATTCAGCACGATCCGGCCGGACACCGGCCAGACCAAGCCCACGATCGAGTGACCGATGCTTGATTTGCCCGAGCCCGACTCACCGACCAGGCCCAGCGTCTCGCCCCGGTCGATGCGCAGGCTCACGCCGTCGACGGCCACATGTCCCGAGTACTCCACCCGCAGGTCATGGACATCCAGCAGACGTTCGCTCATGCTGCCCTCCCTCGCTGAGCTTCACGTGGTGCAGGCACCGTGTCCGGCGGCCCAGTGCCGGTTCGAACATCGCGATCGGCATTTCCGAGCACTCGTCCGTGGCCAGTGCACACCGCGGAGCGAAATGGCAGCCGGACGGCCACGCCGACGGCTCTGGTACCCCGCCCCTGATGGCCTGGAGCCGTTGGCCGCGTCGCGGACGGGCGGCCAACAGGCCTGCCGTGTAGGGGTGCGCAGGCCTGTTCATCAGATCCAGCACCGGACCGGACTCCACGATGTGCCCCGCGTACATGACATACGCGCGACGGCACATGTCGGCGACAACCTTCCAGTCGTGCGTGATCAGCAGGATGGCCATACCTCGCTCGGACTGCAACCGCCGCAGCAACTTGAGCACTTCCGCTTGTACCGTCACGTCCAATGCGGTGGTTGGCTCGTCGGCGATCAACAGTCTTGGTTCGCCCGCCAAGGCCATGGCGATTCCGACTCGTTGCGCCATTCCTCCGGACAACTGATGCGGGTAGCGTCCAGCGACCAGCACAGGATCCGGCAGGTCCACATCCCGCAGCAGCTCCAGCACACGGGATCGGACCGCCGCACGAGACCCGCCGTGATGTCGCCGTACCAACTCCCCCACCTGCTGGCCCACGGTGAACACCGGATCCAGTGCGGCGATGGGGTCCTGGGAGATCATCGCGATCTGCGCGCCACGCAACCCATGCAGATCCGTTGCCAGGAGATCGTGGCCGTCGAAGAAGATCCTGCCACGCGGCACGTCACCCCCGGCCGGCAACAGGTCGAGAATCGCCCGGCCGGTGATCGTCTTGCCGCACCCCGACTCCCCGACCAGGCCCACGGTCTCGCCTTCGTCGATGTACAGGCTGACGCCTTCGACGACCGTCGTACCGCTCAGGTCGACCGCAACATCCTCAATGGACAGCAGGGCAGATGGAATAGAGCCTGCGGCGGCCGGTTTACGCGCACGGCGATGCAGCCGGGCCGGGATCCTGCGGGTGCGTTCCGCCGTAGCGTCCCGGATGGCGTCGCCGAGCACTCCGAACGCCAAGATCGCCAATCCCAGCACGACACCGGGCGGGACGAGCAGCCACGGCTGCCGGTCGATCACTGTCGACGCCTCAGCGATCATGTTGCCCCACGTGGGGTCCGGTGGCTGCGCGCCGAATCCGAGATAGCTCAGGCCCGCGTCGATCAGCAACGCACCACCGGCCAGCACCGACATCTGCACGGTGATCGGCCCGGCCACTCGCGGCAATACGTGCCTGACAACAATGTCACGGTTCCGTAGGCCACATACGCGAGCCGCGGCGACGAACAGTTCTTCCCGTACCGCCAAGGTCGCGCCCCGCGTGACGCGCGCAAGCCCAGGCGAGACAAGGATCCCGAGCGCGATCATCACGGCGACTTGGTTGCCTTGGAACACCGCCAGCACGACGAGCAGTGTCACGATGACCGGAATCGCCAGCATCATGTCCACGACCCAGTTGAACGCGCGGTCCAGCCAGCCATCGAGGAAGCCCGCCGCGATACCGCTGGCTACACCGACCACCAACACGGTGAGTACGACGATGGCCGCGTTGACGAGGCTGACCTGACCGCCGTACATCAACCGCGAAAGCACGTCACGGCCGAGACCGTCGGTTCCGAACGGATGCGCGAGTGTCGGCCCGGACAACACGTTGTCGAGGTCCGTCGTGGTTGGGCCGTACGGAGCCAGAAGTGACGCCAGGACTGAACCCAGCACGACGATGGCGAGATAGGCGATCGGCAGTTTCGTTCTCACCGGACACGCACCTTCGGGTTGAGCCAGCCGTAGACCAGGTCGACCACGAGGTTGGCCGTGACGACGACAAGGGTGAACACGACCACGACTCCCTGGATCATCCGGATGTCGTGCTGGGCCGTGGCCTGAACGGCGAGTCCACCCAGTCCGGGCATCGCGAACACCGACTCGACGAACACCGTTCCGCTCAGCAGACTCACCAGCGTCAGACCGACCAGCGTCACCACCGGAATGGACGCGTTCCGCAAAGCGTGCCGGAACACGATCGAGCGTTCCGAAACACCGTTGGCGCGCAACGCGACCACGAAATCGCGGGACAACACGTCCAGCATCGCGTCACGAGTCTGCTTGGCGAACAACGCGACTCCCGGTAACGCGAGGGTCGTCACCGGCAGGATCATGCTCCGGAACCATTCGCCCGGTGAGCTGGACAAAGGTACGTATCCCGTGGCGGGCAACAGGTTCACCATGACGGAGAACACCGTCACCATGCCGAGGGCGAACCAGAAACTCGGCAGGGCGTACCCGATCAGGGACAGTACGTCGACCGCACGACCCACTCGTCCACCCCGGACCGCGCTCACCACACCCAGTGCCACACCGGCGATCGTGGTCACCAGCGTCGCGCAGATCACCAGCGATGACGTGACCGACAGCCTGCTGGCGATCTCGTCCGCGACGTTCAGCCCGCTGATCGGTGACGTGCCCAGGTCGCCGCTCAGCGCGCTCATCAGCCAGTGCCAGTACTGCACGAGGATGTGCTGGTCGAGGCCAAGCTGGTGGCGAAGCCGTTCGTGTGCCTCGGGAGTGTAGGTGTCGCCCAGGATTGTGCGGGCCATGTCGCCGGGTGCGGCCGACTGCAACAGGAACGTCGCCAGTGACACGGCGAATATCAGGCCCACGGACACCAGGAGCCTTCTCGTGATCAGCCGCGCCATGATCCCTGCCTCGAGATCAGGTCCTTGTACCAGTGGTACGACTCCTTCGGCGTCCGCTCCAGCGTGGCGAAGTCGACGTGCACCAAGCCGAACCTGGGACGGTAGCCGTGTTCCCACTCCAGGTTGTCCATCAAGGACCAGACGTGGTAGCCGCGGATGTCCATGCCCATGTCGATCGCGGACTTGATCTGACGCAGGCAGTCGGCCAGATAAGCGATTCGCTCGTGGTCCTGCGTGCCGCCGTCCAACGGCAGACCGTTCTCGGTGATGCAGACCGGCGGTAAACCGGGGTAACTGCGCCGCAGCCACGCGAGCAGGTCACCGAAGTACTCCGGCGCGATCGGCCAGCCGAGCATGTTCTTCGCTGGCGCATCGGGTAAGTCCGTCCGGGCATACCCGAAAAACCCAGTCTTCGACGCGGCGATCCGCGCGGGTGCGTACCAGTTGACGCCGAGGAAATCGATCGGTGTGGCGATGACGTCAAGGTCCGCTGGATCGCAGTCCAGTACGGGCTCACCGTCGACGCGGGGAAACTGCTTGGCAAATAGGGGATCCAGGAACAGCCTGTCCTCGTAGGCCTCCGCCCGCACAGCTGCGCGGACATCCACCGGATCACTGCTCGCCGCGGTGATCCCGGACAGATTGAGAGCGATCCCGACTTCACCGGACGAACGCAGCCGCTGCACCGCGAATCCGTGTGCCAGGAGCAAATTCCGTGCCATCACGAGCCCGTCGCCGCCCAACGGCCCGTCCAGCCGGGACGATCCGGTCATCGCCGCGTGCATCACCGAGAGCGGCTCGTTGATGGTGATCCACCGGGTCACCCGGTCACCCAGCCGGTCGACCATTCCCGTGACATAGTCGGCGAACCGTTCGGCCATGTCCCGGTTCGTCCAGCCACCCGCGTCCTCCAGCGGCTGCGGGTGGTCCCAGTGGTACAGCGTGAGGGCGGGCCGGATCCCCCTTGCGAGCAGCCCGTCCACCAGGCGCTCGTAGAACGCCAGCCCGCGAGGGTTCCAGCCACCCCGTCCCCGCGGCTGGACACGCGGCCAGGACACCGAGAACCGGTAGCTGGTCAGGCCAAGATCGGCCATCAGGTCCAGATCCTCGGTCAGCCGGTGGTAGTGGTCGCACGCCACATCCCCGGTGGCGCCGTCGGCGAAGCCACGCCGACGCGCCAGCGTGTCCCAATTGGACGGTCCTTTGCCGTCCGCGTCCCATCCGCCCTCCACCTGGAAGGCGGCGGTGGCCGCACCCCAGTGGAAACCACGCGGGAAGACCAGGTCGTCGTCGACCACGAGGCCACCTCTCGCTCAGCCGGCCGGATGCCAGGAAACCACGCTGGGGAACGGTTTGCCCGCCACCGCGTCGATGGCCACGGTGTCGCGGTAGAACAGGAACACCGGGCTCAGGCAGACCGGCAGGAACCAGGCGAGCTCGACGACCCGGCCGATGATCTGCTTGTCCAGGTTGGGCCTCGCGGTCTCGTCGGCCGCAGCGGCCTGCCGGTCGAGATCCTCCAGCATGGGATCCGAGCTGTGGAACGGGTTCATGCCGATCGCGTCGCGCAACCACAGCCCACGTCCCATGAAATACGCGGGAAGCACGCCCCACCCCATCGAGGACGCGGGGAACTTGGTCAACTCCGTCGCGGCACTCGCCGGTTCCCTTGTGGTGATCTTCAGCCTCACCTTGACCCGCTCCAGCTCCGCGGCGATGGCCTGGGCCATTTCCGCGGGGAAGGCCGGTGTCGACGGGATCACCACGGGCAGTTCGAACCCGTTCGGGTATCCGGCGTCGGCCAGCATCGCCGCGGCTCTGCCTGGGTCGTGGTAGTAGAAGGGCTGGCGGTAGCCGTCCTCGCCGGGCGCGGACGGCTGGTCGACCGGGATGCCGTACTCACCGAGCAAGGCCTTGGTGATCTTCACCCGGTCCACCGCGAAGTTGAGCGCCTGGCGGACGCGGATGTCCTTCAGCGGCGGGCTGAGTGTGCCCTCGCGATCGTTGAGCTGGATGCCCATCACGATGTTCGGGCTCGTGGTGACGCGCATGCCCGCCGACTTCGCGCCGTCGGCGATCGCGTAGCTGCCCGCGATCACGTCGACCTGACCGGTCCTCAGCGCGGCCAGCGCGGTGTTCTCGTTGGGCAGGACCTTGATCGTGATCTTGTCGTAGTGGCGGCCTTTGGCGTTCCAATACGAAGGGTTCGGCGTGTAGGTGTAGTGGTCGTTGGCCACGGTCTCGCCGGGCACCAGCACGTACGGCCCAGCACCGAAGGACTGGGTGGCCAGCAGGTCCGGGCTGGCGATCCCGGCGGGGCTGATCACGTTGCCCGCCAGGAAGTCCTGGGTGAACAGCGTCGGCATCCGGGGATGCGGCTCGGACAGCCGCAGCTGCAGGGTGGATGGGCCGACCACGGTGATCTCGGTGACCGGCGCCAGGAACGCGGCCGCCTGACCGGCCGCTTTCCGGAAATACTCGATGCTTGCCTTGACCGCGTCGGCGTTCACCGGGCTGCCGTCGCTGAACGTCACCCCTTGCCGCAGCGTGATCTCGAAGGCCTTGTTGCCGGTGCCGAGGTAACGCCACGAATTGGCCAGCCGTGGCTGATACGTGCCGTCCGGGGCACGGTAGATGAGCGGTTCGTACGCGGGACTGAGGTAGTAGGACGATTCCCCACCCGCTTTGGCCGGGTTGAGGCTGACCGGTGGCCAGTACGTGCCCATCCGCAACACGCTGGATCCTTGCGGCGAGCGGGGAGCCGAGGTGCCGCACGCGGCGGTGGCCAGCATCAGGCTCGCGATGGTGAATTCACGTCTGGTCAGGACGGCTGTGGTGCTCATGGCTAACCCCTCCAACGCCGGTCGAGAACGGTGTCACCGTCGCAGGTGATCCGGCCGGTGGCTTCGACGCTCGATGACGTCGCCGCGAGGCTGACGTCGATCGTGATGTGCGCGCCGGTGTCGATGTCGACGGTTCCGGTGATCGTCCCGGTGACGTTGGACGCCTCGGGGTCGCCGCGATTCGCCGTGGCGACAAGCACTTGGCCGATGCGCAGGCGATGCTTGCGGATGTCGATCCTGTCCGGGCACACCACGTTGGTCGCCGCCAGCTTCAGTGAAACGGTGTCGTTGAGCAGATCCGTTGTGGTCTCCCAGACTGCGGGCTCCGGGGATTCGGGTTCGATGAGAGGAAGGTCCGTGGCTTCGTCCGGTGCTGGATAGCCGATCTCGGTGGCGTCCTGTGCCGAGACAACCGGGAGCGACACGGTGTTCAGCACCGGCCAGCCGGTCGCGGCCGGGAACTCCGGCCAGACACGGGGAAAGTCGCCCGGTGCGAGCGCTACCCGGATCCGGTGGCCTTCCGCGAACTCGTACGTGACCGGGTTCAGGCCCACGCCGAGTGTTTCCACCGCACCGGACTCGAGTCCTGCGGTGACCAAAGTGGACCTTCCGGCCGGGTCGACGTCCGTCAGCTTCACCGAGACCCGCCGCCATGGATGGCCGACTTCGACCGCGGGTCGTCCACTGATCAGCAAGGGTCTGTCCAGCGGCGGCGAGGTGTAGCACAGGCTGTGGACGTCGTCGTCGTGCTGGTCGAGCGGGAGTCCGAACAGTCCGGCCGGGGTGGACCAGAGGCCGGACTGCAACCCGACCGCCGGGTCGGGTTCCTCCGGTGTCCAGCGCTGCCAGGTGCTCACGTCATCGCTTCGGCCGATTTCACGCGGTGGCCACTCGGGGAATTCCAGCCAACGCGGCTGTGCGCCCATCACGTGCACGCTGACAGCCGGTTCGTCGGCGCCGTTCTCGATGCCGCACAACCACTTGTCCCACCACGACTTCGCCAGGCCGAGGAAATCGATCGGGGCGTTCGGGCATTCCTGGGGCATCACGTGCATCCACGGACCGGCGACCAGTCGTTTCGGCCCGCTGATCCGCTCGTACGCCCGGATGGTGCCGTCGACGAACAGGTCACGCCAACCCGCCACGCACAACGAGGGAACTTCGACAGCCGCGAGATCCACGGCGCGCTCGGCCCACGTCGGCGCACCAGGACCGTTGCGGTACAGGTCAAGCAGGTACGGCGCGGCGGTCAGTCGCCTGCGCCAACGGGCTTGCTCGGCTGGATCCTCGTAGTCGTCGAGTGGCGGCAGCAATTGGTTGAACAGATTGCCGATCGCCCACACGCCCAACGGTGAGAACGCGCCGCGCACACCACCTGGGTGTACGAAATCCCGCGCGGGATCCGTCAGCCCTTGGACCGCGATGATGGCTCGTAGTGCCGACGGCTTTGCGGAAGCCGTGCGAAGAGCGGTCATCGCGCCGTAGGAATGGCCCCACATTCCGACCATCCCGTCGCACCATGGTTGTGCGACGGCCCAGTCGATCGCCGCCAAGGCGTCGTCGGTCTCCGCCGGGTCGAATGGTGGTCGTTGCGAGCCATCCGAAGAGCCGGTGCCACGCAGGTCGACCAGCAACGAGGCGTACCCGCGCGACGCGAACCACCGTTCTGTGGTCGACCCGTTCATCGCCGAGACGTCCCGGCGATACGGCAAAGCAGTGATCAGCACGGGAACCGGGCCCGCGGCTTCCGGCAGGAACAAGTCCCCGGAAAGTGTCATGTCCCTTTCCCGGATCGGAATCCGGACATCGCGGCGGACAGTCACCGCGTAATGACGATCTGTTTCCACATGCACGGGCACCGTTGCCTCCGCCAAGGCCGCCGAGTGGGTACTAAAATGAATACTTGAGTACCGGTTCTCGTACGGTAGACAGGCGGGTCGGAAAACCGCAAGCCCCGCGCGGGGCGAACTACACCGTTACCGCGGATTGGCGAGAGCGGACAGTACGAGCGCACCCAACTCTGTGTAGGCGTCCGCAGTGGACAGGCCACTGCGGTCGAGCAGCTCGCCGTGCTGGATGCCGTCGATCAACAAGCTCACCGCGGCCGAGACGAAGTCGGCGTTCACCGCACGGAAAGCACCGGACGCCACACCGTCCTGAATGGACTCACGAACACGGTGCGCGGTGGCGAGCGAGTGCTTGGCGTAGATCTCGGCGGTCGCCTCGAAACTCACCATGTCCGCGTAGCACTCGGAGGACATGTGCCGCATCTCCTCGCCCAGCCCGGCGAGGTAGGCCGCGATCCGCTGCGGCGGGTCGGTGATGGACGCGACCTTCTCGCCGACCCGCACGGCCGCCTCACGGAAGAAGTGCTGTACCGCGGCCACGACCAGCTGTTCCTTGCTCGATGCGATGGCGTACAACGTCGACTTCGAGCACTGCAGCCTGCCGGCCAGGTCGTCAACGGTCAGCCGGGCGAACCCCTCGGCCAGGATGAGGTTCTCCAGGCGCTGCACCAGGTCCTCGCGCCGGGCGTCGGACATCCGGCGAGCCCGGCCGGTGCGCGTCGGCGGCGTCATCCACGATGGCTTCGCGGTCATGGCTTCGTCCCCTTGCATGTTCGTCCCTCGCATGATGGCACCGCAGGAGACCCCTCAGGCCGAGCCATACACAATATCTGGTACTAACGTACCCTATTTCGTACCCTCAGGGCAGTAAGCCAAGGCGGCGGGCGGTGACCACGGCCTCCATCCGCGAGCGGGCGTGCAGCTTGCGCATGGCCGTACGCAGGTAACTCTTCACGGTCTCCTTGCTCAGCCCAAGATCGTGCGCCACCTGGTCGTTCGTCCAGCCGAGTGCGACACACGCGAGGACGTCCACCTCACGCGCGGACAGATTCGGCGCCTTGTCACGCGCTCGCTCGCCCAGCGTGGACAGCCTGTCGCAAACCTGAAGCACCCGCTGCCGCTCGTCATCCGGCAAGCCGTTCGCCACGACCCGCAGCTCCGCGTACGCCTCGCGAAGCGACTCCCACTGGGGCCGCGCGGGGTCGCCGACGTCGTATTTCTCCAGTGCCTTGATCCGCAACGCGACCTCGTCCTGCACGGCCAGGCTTTGCTCGAGGTCCCGTGCCGACTCCATCACCGACTGCACGACGCGGTCGCCGATCGGCAGTGCGCTGCGCAGGGCTCCGTAGAGAACAGCACGCACCACACGCCGCACGATCACCGGAACCGCCACCATCGCGTGCAGGCCTTCGGCACGGATGATGTGGTCGTAGTGGTGACTGATCGCCTCGGCCGTCACGTAGTCGTTCAGCACGACCGGGCGGCGCAGCACCACCACCTTGCCGCCGAGCCCACGGCCGTAGTCGAGCCGGACGCCGCGCAGCGGACCCGCGATCGGCCCGGCGAACTGGGTGAGCCTGGTCTGCCGTCCGCTGTCGACCACGCCACCGAAGGCCAGCGGGAGTCCGGTCGTCTCCTGGATACGCGTCAGGGTTCGCTGAATCTGCGGGCGGTCGTCCGTGGTCCGGTACATGCCGCTGTCCTCCCCTCACCCGGGGGTAGCTCGATGACTGCCGGGAAAAGATCCTTGGAATACCCCGGAAACGATACGCCAGGAGCTCCCATGACAAGCCCAGCACAGCACGTCACCAGCCTGCTGGCCCTGTTCGGCCGACCCGAGGCCGCCACCGCGGAGCTTCTGTGCGACCAGCACCCGTCGGACGCCATCGCCTTCACCGTGATCGAACCGGACCTGGCCTTCCACAATCTCACTTTCGGGCAGCTGCGAGACCAGTCCGCGCGATTCGCCTCGGCGTTGACGGCGTTGGGCGTACGCCGAGGCGACCGAGTCGCCACACTTCTGGGCAAATCCGCCGAGCTCGTCATCGCGACGCTGGCCATCTGGCGACTGGGCGCGGTCCAGGTCCCATTGTTCACCGCACTCGCCGCACCCGCGATCGCCACGAGGATCACCGGCAACGAGACGAGAGCCGTGATCACGGAACCCGCTCAGCGAGCGAAGCTCGGTGCGTGGCCGGGGCACGTCATCACCACAGGCGAGCCCGCCGACGGCGACATCTCGTTCTCCGATCTGCTCTCCGCGGAGCCACAACTCTTTCCTGCCACCGTTGGCGGCGACGGCACGATCGTGGAGCTGTACACATCGGGCACGACTGGTTCGCCCAAAGGTGTCCTTGTTCCATTGAAAGCCGTTGCGGCTATGCGTTCCTACCAGCTGTACGGGCTGGATCACCAGGAGTCGGACGTGTTCTGGAACGCCGCCGACCCAGGCTGGGCGTACGGCCTCTACCAAGCCATCATCGGCCCGATGTCCCTTGGCAGGCGAAGTCTGTTGCTGCACAGTGGTTTCTCGCCGGAGCTGACCGGTGCCGTGCTCAGCGAGTTCCACGTCACCAACTTCACCGCGAGCCCCACCGTGTACCGCGCCTTGCGCAACGCAGGCATCTCAGGTCTCCATTTGCGACACTGTTCGTCCGCGGGCGAGCCCCTGCCCTCTGACGTGACTTCGTGGGCGAAGCAAGCGTTGGGGTCACCGGTTCGGGACCACTATGGACAGACCGAACTCGGGATGGCCGTGGCCAACGGCTGGCATCCCGACGTCGAACGCGAACCACGGCCAGGATCCATGGGCCTCGCCCTGCCTGGCTGGTCGCTGGACGTGTTGCGGCCGGATGCCGACTTGATCGCACCGGCCGGCGAAAACGGGCGACTGGCGGTGAACTTGGCCGAAAGTCCGATGATGTGGTTCTCCGGGTACCGAGGGGCACCTGGCCGGTTCACTCAGGACGGTCGCTGGTATCTCACCGGTGACACCGCCGCGAAGGACGCCGACGGCCACATCTACTTCTCCAGCCGTGACGACGACATCATCCTGATGGCGGGCTACCGGATCTCCCCGCACGAGGTCGAAAACGTGTTGCTACAGCACAATGGCGTCGCTGAAGCAGCCGTTGTCGGCATTCCCGACGAGCTGCGTGGCGAGGTCCTTATCGCGTATGTCGCGCTGCGGCAGGGTATTCCGGAATCCGTGGGCGGCGAGCTGCAGCGGATGGTGAAAACCCGGCTCGCGGCGCACGTATATCCCCGTGAGGTCCGGTTCGTTCCGGCATTGCCCAAGACGTCCAGCGGCAAACTGCAGCGTTCCGTGTTGCGCCGAAACCGGTAGCCGGTTCGCATTTCAAGCCCCCGCCATGAGTGCGGCGGTAGGGGCTGGAGACAACGCGCCCGTCTCCGGCCCCGGTCATTTCCCTGTATCTGAAGGAGGCAATGGTGCCTGCCCAGATTACGCGCCGGACATTCCTGTTCGGCACAGCCGCCCTGTCATCGCTCGCTTTGTCCGGCACGGCCGTCGCGGAGAACGGAGCCCGCGTCGTCGGTGAAAGCCAGATCAATTCCCGGATGCTGGACATCACCATCTCGTCGCCCGCACTGGAGACCACCGCACCCGTACGACTGCTTGTGCCCAACGGCTGGACGCCCGGCACAACTCGGGTTTGGCCTGTGCTCTACCTTCTGCACGGCGCTGGTGACGATTACACCTCGTGGACGCGATCCACTGATGTCGCAGCACTGACCGCGCAGAAGAACATGCTTGTCGTCATGCCGTCCGGCGGCCGCGACGGGTTCTATTCGGACTGGCGCAACCATGGCGCGGGCGGAGCCCCGCGCTGGGCGAGCTTTCACCTCACCGAGGTCGTCCAGATCCTCGAACGTGGTTACGGCGCAGGCACTTCACGCGCCATCGCCGGACTGTCCATGGGCGGTTTCGGCGCGATGTCGTACGCGGCCCGCCGTCCAGGGATGTTCCGTGCAGCGGCGTCGTTCAGCGGACTGCTTCATACACGCCAATCCGCGCGTTCGATCAGCCTCATCCAAGGCGTTCTACTGAAGGACGGCTACGACCCCTACGCACTGTGGGGAGACGCCGCCCTCAACGCCGACGTATGGGCCGCTCACAATCCGTATGACTTGGCGGACAAGCTACTTGGCATCCCGCTGTACGTCTCGTGCGGCAACGGCCAGCCCGGCGCACTCGACCCGAGCGGTGCACTGCCCGACTTCGCAGTCGAACCGGTGTGTCTCGACCAGAGTGTCGCGTTCGCGCAACGGATCCAGCAACTCGGCGGCACCATCACATCGAACTTCTACGGCGCGGGCCTGCACTCGTGGCCCTGGTGGCAACGGGAACTGCACGCCTGGTTCCCGATGCTGACCCGTGCGATCGGCGCATGATCCACTGTTCGGCCTCACTTGGCTCGCTGCACGATGATCGCGCAGACGACGACCAGGCAGCCGGCCACGACCTGCCACGCACCGAGTTCGCGAGCGATCAGGCCACCTTCAGCGATCCCCACGCGCACAAGACAACTGAGCCGAGCAACAACAGATCCGCGGCGTGAAAGGAGCCGCCGCCCTGCACCAAGGCGAAGACAACCACTGCGACGAGTCCGGCGACGCTTGCGGCCCAGAACGCGGGCGTCGCCCGTTCACGTCCTCGTAGTGCCGCGAAAGCCGCTGTCAGCGCGGGCAACACGCCGACCACGACTGCCGCATGGGTAGCCGGAAGTCGCACCATGGCGAAGGCGATCAGCACCGGCCAGCCCAGAACGACCCCACCGCGACGATGGCGATTCGCCGCCAGTGCCGCCACGAAGAAATCTTGGACGCGTGACGAATAACGCCACGGCTGCTCGTACCGCGGCGATGAGTCCACGCCCCGCCGCGATCACCAGCGGGTCGATCGATCCAGATCATGATGTTCCGGGACGTCCAGGAGAACCGTCCGTGACCAGCTGATGATTGATCACGGCCAAACCGGGTACTTGCGGCAAGAGACTCCAGCGAGCTGCGAGCACTAGGAGAACACGATGGACGCGCGGTCACTACAGCGGTACACCTGACAGCTGATGACCGCGCTCGCCATCATGTTCGCCGTCATCAGCGCGTGCTGTACCGCGATCGGCGTCCACCTCCAGCACCAAGGCGTACGCGACGAAGCTGAAGCCTCCCAGCGAGGACCTCGTGTCGCGAGGCGTGTGCTGCGTAACCGTCAATGGCTGCTCGGCTTCGGAACGCTGTTCACGTGCGCGGTGCTACAGACCGTGGCCCTCGCGCTGGCGCCAGTCACCATCGTGGCACCGATCGTTGTGCTGGCGCTGCCTGCGACGGCCATCCTGAACGCGCACACATCGAGGAAACGATTGGATCGCGTGGCCACCACCGCGGTCATAGCCAGTGCGGGCGGTATCGCTGTGTTCGTCGCACTCGCGTCCCGTACCGCGACCGCGGTGGCGTTCTCGCCCTCATCGGTGTTGCTGGCGTGCCAGATCATCGCGGGCACGATCGTGTTGCTCGGAGTCTCCGCCGCACTGCGTCGTGGCATCGTGCGCTGCGTGTTGCTGGCCAGTGGCGCGGGCGCAGGTTACGGCTTGCTGTCCATACTGGCCCGCGACGTGATGTACACCGTGCAGATCGGCGGGTGGGCCGACGTCGCGCCGGTGTCGGTGATCGGGCTGGTCGTCGCTTTCGCGGTCGGTTCCTGGTTCATCCAGCTCGCTTACGCCAGCGGTCCGCCGGACGTCGTGGTCGGCTGTCACACCGTGCTCAATCCGTTGGTGGCGTCCGGGATCGCGATCTGGTTGCTCGGCGAGGCCCCGGCCGCGAGCACGTGGACAGCCGTCGGCATGGTGTGTGCGGGGCTGGTGGCGATCGGCGGCGTGGTGCAGCTGACCCGCCACCACCCCCAGGTGCGCAGAGCCGCTACTCAGGCATAGTCGCGCAGAGCGACGTAAGTGGTGAACGTCATCGCGTTGGTTCCGGCGCGTGCCGGTACACCGAGCCTCTTGCTCAGCAGGCGGTTGAACGCGCCGCAGTCGTGTGGACCGGGTACCGCGAAGGCGTTGTCGTTGATGGTGAACCGCAACACCTGTGGATTCGTGGAGATCACGTCCGGGCCGGCGGTGCGAATGGGCCGGAAGATGATCGGGTTGTCGTCAGTGCCGATCGTGCAGTTCTTGCCGACCAGCGGCGAGACAACGCCGAGCTTGAGATGCTGCGTGCCCATGCGGTCGCCCTCGGAAAAGAAGTCGGCGAACCCGGCATAGCGGAGCTGAAGCTCCATGCGCAGCAACGGGTTTTTCTCAGCATCGGGGATGCCGAGCAAGCCGCCGGGCACTCGGATCGGCTCGCTGCGCAGCGCGCCGAAGACCTGTGCGTACTTGCCGTTCAGTTCGCCCTCGGCGAAGGTCAGCCGCATCGACCCGGTCGGGAGTTCAGGCAGCGTTCCTAATCGGACGGTGCCGGTGGAGACGAGGACTTCGCAGCGCCACTTGGCCGGATCCGCGCCGGCGGGGATCGCCGGGCAGTCGCCGAAGTCGAATGCCGGTGTTCGCGCGGTCGCGGTGTGCGCTGTCAGGCCGAAAAGCGTCGTCGCGGCAACGGCGACGGCGGCCGCGCGAAGGAGTCGTGTGATGGTCATGTCTGCAGAGTTCCGGTTGGGGCGGCGGAATTGATCAGGTAAGTCCCCGACCCGGACCCTGAATCTCAAGGCGGTCCGCAAACGACGCCGTGGCAACCCTTCTCGTCGCCGGACGTGGTATTCCCGTCGCCGGCGGCGTTCTCGGCGTATATGGCGTATCCAGTGTTATCTCGCGCGTGGTTGTTCGATATGTTCACCTGGCCGTCTCGATCCGCCGTGTAGATCAAGCCGCCGTGATGCATGGGACTTCCCTTGTAGTACGGGCCGTTGGCGGCGAACGTGTTCTCGGAGACCACCATCGACCTGCCATGGATCGCTTTCAGGCCGATGATGTGGTTTCCGAAGAACGCGTTTCTCACCACGTGACCAGTCGGTCCATGCACAGTCAGCCCGACTTGCATTTCCGAGAACGTGTTGTCCGCGATGAGTGAACTGGCGGCGTTGTCGGCGAATATCTCCATATCGTTCCGTTTGGGCCAGTCATGCTTGTGCGAAACCGTGTTCCCGGCGAACTCCAATGCCCCGTCCGCCGCGACTCGAGCCGGGGTCATGGCGGCGTTTCTGACGATGACCGACTGGCAGAGGTCTCCGATGTTCCACACTCCGAGGACACCACCATCGATACGGAGCGAAGAGCTCACCTCATTTGCCGCGTTCGCACAGGTCACACTCTGCAGGAGAACTGTGCTTCGCAATATCGTACATGAGCTGCGATTCAGGCACTTGCCGCCGGCCGCGGCACGGTCCTCGACACGTGAATCGCTGATTGTGACTTCCGAGCCGTCCTGGAACACGAACGCCGCATGCCCTCCGATACTTGCGTCGGTAATCGAAACACCTTGAGCGTTGACGGCACGGATGGCAACACCCTTGTACAACTGCTGAATGGGCTCGGACGCACTCAGTCCCACATGCGAGATTCTCACACCAGCGACGCTGGCCAGGGCGATGCTTGAGGCGAATTTGTCGACCCTTCCGTTTTTGATCGTGGTGTTCCGCACCATCGCAGGCCCGGCCACTTTGATCCCGGCGCTGTTTTCTGTCGGGTTGCGGGTGGTGATGCTGTGGCCGCCGAGGTCCAACGTGACATTGTCGGCGGCGATGGTCAGCGCGACCTCCTGCGGACAGACGAGGTCGTTCTTCAGAACCGCACTGGCAATAAGGACATCGCCGCACCCCACCGGAGGAGGCTCAGGCGCGACGGTCGCCTGTCTGGACTGCTGAACCCGCACAGCCCCAGCTGTCACAGCGAGAGTCACGGTGTACGTGCCCGGGGCAGCGAAGGTGTGCTGAAAGTCCGGAGCCGAAGACACCGGTTCGCCCTGGACAAACCACTCCCACCGATCAGGCCGCCGACCCGTGACCTCCGCACCGAACCGCACCACCTCGCCGACCCGGGGAGCCTCAGGGTCGACACTGATCCCAGCGATCCGAACAGGAGCGTCCGCGGGCTCGATGACAACCGTGGCGGTGGCGGGCGGGGCGGGTAAGCCGATGGCCAGCGTTGTCGCAACGTTGACCTGGAACTCGCCGGGACGATCCCATCGGTGACGTACGACAAGCCCGGTCGCCGAAGTGCCGTCGCCGAAAGTCCACCGTGCGGTGGCCAGGCCGATCGGGCCGCGGGCGACCGCCGCGAGTTCGAACTCCTCGCCGACCAATCCGCGGTTGCTGGGCTTGATGACGATGTCCGCCGCAGGAGCGCCAACAGGCACGGGTTCAGTGTCACCTGGCCCACGCACCGGCGGCGCCGCACCAGTTGGCCCGGAGCGTGGCCGGCCGGTTGACGGGGGTTGTTGCCGTGAGGTGTCACGGTTGTCCGCAGCGACTTGGACAGGGCCGGAATCCGGTTTGACCGGGTTGTACTTCGAGACCGCCCGAACGTTTCCGTTGAGGTCCAGGATGCCTGCCTCGGCGCTGTCCGGGTCGTTGTAGAACACCACGCCGTCGCGGGTCAGCAACTCGAAGCGCACTGCGCGGTCGAACAGTTGCCGTTCCGCGACAACACGCATTGTCTCCAGGTTGACGATCCACACCCGTCCGGTGGAGTAGTCGGGCACGATCGCGTGGTCTCCCACTTCCACCGCCGCCCCGAGATCCGCTTTCCCCGGCCCCAACGGGACGGGGTTCTCGCACGACGCTCCGAACTCGCACACCAGAAGCAGGCCACGTGAGGCGATGGAGATCAAGATCCGGCGCTTGCCCGGAGAACCGGCCACCGCCACGGTGTCATCCGAACGCACGCCCACGGGCATCGATTCGTCCACCGATCCGGTTTCCGGGTCGAGGAGTTCCGCCCTGCGGCGAGCCAGATCCAGCGTCACCGGCCGGCCGTCGGCCGCCGCGAGTGCGGTGCCCGCGTCGGTACGGGAATGCTGGGCATTGAGGGACAACCAGGTCAGGTCACCCGTGCGGGCGTCGAGAATCCACAGTCGACCGCTACCGTCCACTATGGAATGCTCAGCCTCAGCCTCAGCCTCAGCCTCAGCGGCAAGCGAGCGCGGCACGCCGAGGGGCGCCATCGTGACCGGGTCGAGGGGCGTGACGAGGCCGCGCTCCGGGTCAAAGGCGTAAAGGGCTTGAGGTGTGGGAAAAAGCCTGCCTGCGGACAAGGTGGGGGTGGACGGTTGCAGGGTCGCACCGTCCACTCTGACCACCGATCCGTCCCTGAGGTTGTGGGCGTACCCGGTCGAACCCAGCTGCGACGCCCGGATGGGTGCACCCGGTGGCGCGACCGGGACTCGGGCGGCCACTTCCGCCGAGGCACCGTCCAACAGGGTCAACTCGCCGACTTTGCTGGAAGCCAGCCACGCGGCTCCACCGTGCAGACGCATCCACGGTGCGTGATGCGCCTTGTCCATGCCCAGCACCACGACACCGGCAAGGCATGTCACGGCTGCCACAGCCGCGGCCCAGCGCTTGGCTTTGATCATCACTCGGCCCCCATCCTCGTGACCATGCGCGCGTTCCCAGAATGCCTTAGTTCACAACCGGGCACGTACCTCGGCAATGAGCGTCTTCAGGTTCTGGATCGTGGACGGGAGGTTGTCGGGATCCTGCCGGAGGACCTTGACCAGCATGTCCAGATCGTTGCGCAACTGGATGACGTCGTCGTCGTCATCACCCAGCTGGCGCGCCGCCGGGGTGATGACTCCCATGTACTCGTTGAGAACCGGTTCCAGTGCTTTGGCTTCGGGCAGCTCGCTCCCTCTGACCTCCGTCCAGACCGTCATCCACCGGTCCTGATCCGAGATGGTTCGCACGGGCCGCGGCGTTGCCGGTTCCGCCGGTTTTCCCAGGGCCCAATACATGATCCAGATGACCGCGGCCACTGCCCCCGCCGCCCCCACGCCGAACAACCAGGCATACCGGCCCGCGGCGAAGAACGTGATCACGCCGAAAAGGACCGGGAGGATCCACGCTCCTATCCGGAACCATAACGGGTCAGAAGTTGCTGAAGGCATACACGAACATCCTGTCGACGTTCACCGGGTTGCCGGCGTCATAGGTCCGCGCCTTCGACTTGTCGGCGATCTCGGTCAGCACGCCCTTGTCGGCGTCGGGGCTGTAGGCGATGGTGAAGATCCGGACGGTGTTGTCCAGCCGGGAGGCGTCGATCTGGTTCAGCAGCTCTTCTTTGGTGACGCCTCCTTCGGTGTCCACACCATCGGACAGCAGCACGATCGCGTTGATCCGATCCTGGTCGAACTCGGCCTGCATCTTCTTGCTGGCGTCGAAAACGGTCTTGTACAGCGCGGTGTCCTGGTCCGGCTTGAGGCCATCGACGATCGAGCTGATCCGGCCGCGCACATCCTTGGCCTTGCCGATCGGGACCTGCTCGATGGAGCTGCTCGTGGCGAACGTCCACAAACCGACCTCGTCGTCGTCGTGCAACAGGTTCAGCTGCTTCTGGACCGCGGGCTTGAGCAAGTCCATCCGCTTGGTGGAGAACGGCGGGTCCTTCCTGTTCTTGTCGAAGGGGGAACTCATCGAGCCAGATGTGTCCAGTACCAACAGGATCCGTCCGCGCCGCTGGGTGTATTCCCACGCCTTGAGCATCCTGTCCAGATCGGCCGTACTGGGCACCTCGATCCGGTTGGGCACCCCGCCGTTCTTGGCGTTGGCGCCCGCCAGGACCTTGTCACTGGCCGTTCCGGACCGGTCCCGGAAACCGAGCTCCTGGAACCGGTCCTGCTGTGGCTTCTCGAGCATGAACTCGTAGAAGTCCCGCGCGGCGTCCTTCTGGTCGGCAGCGGCCGACGCGAGTGTGTAGAACGGGTGGTCCATGATCAACGTGCCCTCTTTGGGCTGGATGGACACCAGTGGACGGTTCAGTTTGACCGGACTGACGAGCTGCTTGGGATCGCCGGTAGGCGCGCCGTTGTTGTACAGGTACGCCATTTGTTCCTGCATCACCATCGCGCTGATGTACGGCGTATCCGTTTTCTGATCTTCGTCATACAGGGTTTTCAGGAACGGCACGGAGTCGTCGCTGTAGTACGCCACCGAAGCCTCGACGCCGCGCACGAACGCGACCGCGTCCGCGGTATCGATGTTGTTGTAGTTGCCTTTCGTGGCGGCGTGATATGTCGCGATGGTCGCGGCGAGACCGGAGGTCGACCGCAGCGGATTGTCCTTGCCGAGGGTGAACCGGCCCCACCGCTCGTTCTGCCTGCCGGTCGCGGCCCAGCCGCCGCGGCTGTTGAGGTTCAGGTCGCTCCAGCCGATGTCCTTGTGCGGCCAGCCCAACGCCTCGGCCATCACGTTCGGCATGGCGATCACCATCGGGCTCACCGTCAGCGACGTGCCCTGTCCCGCGCCGATCAGCCCGGACTTGCCACGCTGTTCGAGCAGTCCCAGCCACAGTGCCGAACTGGGCATCCACACCTGCGGTTCGGGCTGGCCCTCCTCGGTGTCCGTCCACTTACCGGCGGCCAGCAGGTCCATAGTGGCGCCCGAGGTCTTCTTGAACGACTCGATCCGCGCGCAGCGGCCGCCGAACGTGCGGCCCGCGGCGTTGTAGCGGTCGGCCAGTTCCTTGATCAGATCGCCTTTCTCGGTGGACGAACTGGTCACCAGGCGCACGCAGTTGGCGGGCCGGTCGGTCGCCGGAACCAGAATCAACACCGAGACCAGCACGATCACACCCATGACCGCGCCGCTTACCAGTGCCAGCACCATTCGCGGCCGGCTCGGCAACCTCCCCATCCAGCAAAGTTAACCCATTCCCGGGTGGACCACTGTGTCACCCCTGAAACTTCAGCGGCTCGACGAGGTCGTAGGTCTCGAAACTGAACCGGGCGATCGTCCCGGTCCAGGTGCGATATGTCGCGACGTCCGAGTGCACTTGATCTTCCGGCACCGTCAGCCAGTTCGGCGGAAGCGCCTCTGCCAGGTCTTTCGCCGTTGTCAGGCGGGTGAAAACCGACCGTGCCTCTTCGGGATCGGCGACCAGCAGGGTGAGCAGGATCAGCACCGCCTGGTAGGGCCCGGCCACGAACGCCTCCAGCTCCGCGTCCGGGATCCCGATGCGTACCAGGCGGTACAGGTTGACCAGCTTCTTCACGGTCCGGGGCGTCTTGAGTTTGGGCTGCAGCCGGTGTACGAAGTCCCGTTCGGCCTTGGTGATCCGCAGCCGGTCTGGCTGCAGGTCGGTGAACGTCATGTGCTTGCGGATCCCCGGCGGCGCGGTCGACGCGGCCGGTATGCCCGCCGGCGGTTCGACGTTCGCCAGACCGGACTCCGCTGCCCGCACCGGATCCACGTACGGCATCAGCGAGCTGACCAGTTCGCCGGCCGCCGAACCCAAGGGGCGCAAGGCGAACACCACCTGGAAGATCTTGTCCAGGTAGTCCGGCGGGCGCGCCTCGCCGCGCTGGAACAGCTCGCTGTGGTGCTGGCGAAGGCATTGCTGCAGCCAACGGGGATCCACCGCGACCACCACCACGAACAGCCGCAACGCCAACAGCAGGTGCACCGCTGCGAGGACGTCCACGACCTTGGCGGGCGAGCAGCGGTCGAGATCGTCGACGTAGAGCACGATCCGCTCCAGCGGGCACGGATCCTTGCCGTCCGTGGCCTCCCACTGGCGCTTGGCCTCTTCCATGTCGGTGCTCAACCGTTGCAGGTCGTCATGCACCCGGCCGAGCAGACCGCGGTACTCGTCGTACCGGCCGGTGCGAGCTTCCTGAATCAGCGCGGCGAGCCTTTCGGCCGCGTCGAGCCGGTGCAGCCGCTCGGTGGTCTGCCGTTCCGCGGTGTCCAGGCTGACCTGGTGCTTGTCCAGCTCACGCCGGACCACGTCCAGGGAATTGCGGAACGGTGCCGCCAGTTTGGTGAACGGTGCGGCCGCCGCGAACAGTGCGGTCACCGCGGCACCGACTATCACGATCACGTTGTGCCACACCGTAAAGCCAAGTACGACAACGACAATTCCGAGTATGGCGAGGACGAACGCCAACCAACGCCGACGCGTCTCCTGCGGAGTGGCACCGAACAGCAGCAGCCGCCCACGCGAGCGCTGTTGCAAGGCCTGAATGGCCGCCAACCGGGAACGCAGGTTCTCCCGTTCCGCACGGACATCCTCGACCTTCGGCTGCGCTTCCGGCGTGGCCAGGTTACGGAACAGGTGGTCGACCATCCCGACCCAGAGGTGGTCATCGTTGTAGTGCCAGGCGTTGAACCGGATCTGGCGCACGTTCGCGGCGAACATGTTGCGGTCCCGATCGCGGCGGGAGATCTCGGCGAGCTTGTCGACGCGGTCCTGGACTTGGCGCATGAAGCTCGACTTGCCCGATCCCCATTGCCCCAACAGCGCCACGCAGAGCGGCGGTTCGGTGGCACGGTCGGCGATCATCGCGGCCATGGTGTCGACGTCGTCGTAGAACCCGAGCAGGTCCTCGCCGGTCTCCTGGTCGCTGGTCAGCCCGACCCGCCGGGGCGGCATCCGCCATGGCGCACCACTGCTGAGCACTTCGACGCCCGCGTGGTGATCCCAAACCCGGATCGTGCCATCGGCTCCGCCACTGACCAAGAACCGGCCGTCCGGCACCGCGGCGACCGCGTGCACCCGGTCGGTGTGCCCGATGAGTGTCGTTGTGCCGCCACGGACAACGTCCCGCACCACGATGACGCCGTCCTGCCTGCCGGACACCACGGACCAGCCGTCCGCGCCGAACGCGATCGCGCTCACCTCAGCCGGTTCGGTGAACTCCGTGAGCACCTTGCCCTGCTCACTCCAGAGCCTGACTCCCCCGGCCTGGTCGGCGACGAGGACTTGAGCGCCGTCGGCAGCCAGCGCGACACGGCTGACCGCTGCCCCACCGCCGAAGACCTTGACGGAGTCGTCCCCGCGCCGCCAGAGCCGCACCAAACCCTTGTCGTCACCGAACGCCACGACGGACGCATCCCCAGTCGTCGCAATCGACTGGACCAGCGCGTTGTCCGCGGTCGTTCGCGCGAGCATCTCGCCGCCGGGCACGGTCCATACGCCCACGTGGTTCAGCCACCCGCCCACGACAAGGGGTCCCACCGGCGCGATCGCCGTGGCCGCCAAGCTCCACCGGCAGGGCGTGGATTCACTGGTGTCCTTGCCCAGGTCCCAACGCCAGGTCTCGTCGCCGTCGCAGGTCATGAGGCCGCCGCCGGGCAACACCGTGATCGCCTGCACTGGCCGCTTGTGGCCGGTGAGCACGGCCAGGCCGGCGCCGCTGACCAGGTCCCACACGCGCACGACGCCGTCCTCGCCACCCGAGATGATGCGCGAACCGTCCGCGGTGACCGCGATGGCCCGGATGGGGCCGGTGGTTCCTGGAAAGGCCTCAGAAGTCACTCGACTGACCTTAGAGTGCATGGGGTGGTGGTGGCGGGTGTGCCGTGGGCAAGGCATGGTGCCGGGCATACCCGCGTGTTCGACGACACCCTGCATGCCATGGACCGGTGGCCGGCTTGGGCCGCCCGCAGCAGGATTCCCGAGTTCGTGGCCACCGGCCGACGTGTCCGCCGGGCCCCGACACCATCACCGCGACGCTGATCTACGGCCATCCAACGCGCTAGTGAAATCCACCAACACCAAACTCCCGCCACTGATCCGCAACGCCTTCGGCTTCCAACAAGGTGATGGGCGCACTGACCGATGGGGCAGACCGCGCTCGACCGGCTCAACCGTCGGTTCGTAGACACGACCAACCCGAAGCCCTCATCGCACGGGGCCTGCTCGCACTGAGCCTGTTCGCCCTTGGCGGCCACAAACCCGCCCTTCCCGGCCGATAGCCACCCACGGATCAGTCACAAGAGCCCCTTGGAGCGTCTCCATTCGTAGCCGCCGTAGCTGTACCCGGCGACGGCGAGCCGATTGGGGTCCGCGATGCTTTTCCGCCGCGGTGCAACGAGAGCTTGGCGACGACTTCTCGTTGTTATCGCTAACAATCACGCATGTCGCGAACACCAGGACGTGCTGCGGCGAGGCGGAAGGCGTTGATGTCATGCGGGTGTCAGGTCTAGTATCTAATCAGGAAAAATGTTAGCGCTAACATTCCCTGCAGAGATCAATCTCGTGCTTGTCAATGAGGAGAAGCCGAAGATGTCCAGAGCGCTATCCCGGGTGACCGCGCTGCTCGCCGTCATCGTCATCACGTTCGCTGCCTGGCCGGCGACAGCAACGCAGTCCGCTGCGGCCGACCCGTTCACCGGATATCTGATGGTCCACTTCACCGGCGAGTCGGCCAACGGTGAACAGATCTACCTCGCGCACAGCAAGGACGGCTTACGCTGGAACGATCTGAACACCTCCGCGCCGGTCATGCTGTCCACTGTGGGCACAAGAGGCGTTCGCGACCCGGCGATCGTCCGCTCCCCCGCCGGTGACCGTTACTGGATCGTCGCGACCGACCTGCGCATAGCAAGTGGGATCTCGTGGGACGACGCCGCCAAACGAGGCAGCAAGTCGCTGGTCGTATGGGAATCGCGGGACCTGGTGAACTGGTCGGCGCCGTGGCTGCTCGACGTCGCGGGCGCGATCACAGGAGCAGGCAACGCGTGGGCGCCGGAGGCCATCTACGATTCCGCGACGGGCGACTACGTCCTGTACTGGGCAACGAACACCCCGGTCAACGGCGCGTACAAGCATCGGATCTACGCCGCACGCACCCGCGACTTCCGCAGCACCACCACACCGGCCGTCTACATCGAACGCCCTGGCAGCCAAGGGATCATTGACACGCAGATCATCGAGGTGCCTGGCAGCGTGGGCGGATTCCGTTACTACCGCGCCTCCGCGGACGGACACATCACGATCGAGGGCAGCAACTCGATCCTGGGTTCATGGACGAACATCGGAAACCTCGCGCACATGGGCATCTCCAACGGCGCGACCGGTGGCACCGTCGTGGAAGGTCCGATGTGGGCTCAGTTCAACGGCCGCAACGAGTGGAACCTCTGGCTTGACCAGTTCGCCACCGGCCGCGGCTACATGCCGATCACGTCGACGAACCTCGGCAGTACCCGCAACTTCCGTACCCGCACGGACTACAGCATGGGCGCCGACCGCAAGCGGCACGGTTCCATCCTCAACCTGACGGCCGCGGAGGAGAACCGTGTCCTCGGCCGGTGGGGCACCTCGGCTCCGGTCAACCGGATCCAGTCCTTCAACTTCCAGGATCGGTACGTCCGGCACGTGAACCTGGACGTCCGGATCGATCCGAACGTCAGCCCCGCGCAGGACGCCCAGTTCCGGCTGGTTCCCGGCCTGGCGGACAATTCCGGCCACGTGTCGTTCCACTCGGTCAACTACCCCGGCTACTACCTGCGGCACTACGGGTACGACTTCGTGCTCGCGCCCGACGACGGATCGGCGGCGTTCCGAGCGGATGCGACGTTCCGGCAAGTCCCCGGCCTCGCCAACTCCTCGTGGACGTCCTTCCAGTCGTACAACTTCCCCGATCGGTACATCAGACACCTGAACTACGTGCTCCGGCTCGATCCCATCACGGACGCGAAAGGCCGCGACGACGCCACATTCCGCATCACGAACTGACCCGATCGGAGATCGAGATGAAGCGTTTCCGAAAGCGTTCAGCGACCGCGGTGGCGACTTTGGCGATCTCGGCGGTCGTCGCCGTCGGCCAACCGACAGTGGCCAGCGCGTGGGACAACGGAACGGCGAACACCCCGCCGATGGGGTGGAACAGCTACGACGCGTTCAACTGGAGCGTCACCGAGGCGGACGTCAAGGCGAACGCCGACTACATGCGGACCAACCTGAGGCAGCACGGCTGGCAGTACATCGTCATCGACTGGGCTTGGTACTATCCAGGCCAGCACAACAGCAGCCCCAATCAGGACGGCAACCTCAACCCTCGGCTGCGGATGGACGCCAACGGCCGTCTGCTGCCAGACACCACACGTTTTCCGTCAGCGGCTGGCACCAACGGCTTCAAACCGCTGGCTGACTACGTTCACGCGCAAGGTCTCAAGTTCGGCGTACACCTGATGCGCGGGATCCCCCGCCAGGCGGTGGCCGACAACGTGCCGATCCTCGGCACCGACTGCCGTGCCAACCAGATCAACAACAACACCACTGCGGCATGGCTGAACCTCATGTGGGGCTTGAACATGAGCCAACCGTGCGCGCAGGCGTACCTCGACTCGGTGTTCCAGCTGCTGGCCAGTTGGGGCGTGGACTACGTCAAGGTCGACGACATCGCTGCCCCGACGTACCGGCAAGCCGAGGTCGAGGGCTACCGACTGGCCATCCAGCGCAGCGGGCGGCCGATGGTGCTCAGCCTCTCCCCCGGCCCCACGCCACTCTCGGCCGGATCGCACGTGCAGAACAACGCCCACATGTGGCGCATCGTCAACGATCTGTGGGACGACTGGCCTGGCCTGAACGCGCTGTTCGACCAACTTCGGAACTGGACGCCGTACCGGGCGCAGGGCGCGTACCCCGACCCGGACATGATCCCCATAGGACGGTTGTCGAAGTTCGGTCCTGTTGGTGCGCCTCGCTATTCCAATCTGACTCCTGACGAGCAACGCACCCTGATGACACTGTGGACGATCAATCGCTCGCCACTGATGTGGGGTGGCAACCTCGTCGAGAACCGCCCATCCGACCTGGCGTTGATGACCAACGCCGCGGTGATGGCCGTTGATCAGAACAGCACCAACAACCGCCAGATCGTCGGCGGCGCGCGTCAGGCGTGGGCGGCCGACATACCGGGCAGCAACGACAAGTACGTCGCGTTGTTCAACCGCGATGGCTCGGCCGGGAATGTCTCCCTCAGCCTCGCCGCCCTCGGCATCGGCTCGGCAACGGTGACGGATCTGTGGTCTGGAGCCGACATCGGCACCGTCAACGGAACGCTCACCAGGTCGATCCCGGCGCACGGCGCTGGACTGTACCGGCTTTCGCCGACCAGCAGTGCCACCGCGGACACCCTCACCGCCCGGCACAGCGGCAAACTTCTGGACGTCTTCAACCTCTCCGCCGACGACGGCGCGGATGTGGTCCAGTGGGCGGCCAATGGGCAGAACAACCAACGGTGGGACTTCCGTGACGCCGGCGACGGCTACTACAACGTCGTGAACGTCAACAGCGGTAAATGCCTTGATGTGGACGGCGGCACCGGCGCCATCGCCGACGGTGTCCGGATCACGCAGTGGACGTGCCATACCGACGCGAACCAGCAGTGGCGGCTTCAGGACACCGGCAACGGTGATCTTCAGCTGATCGCCCGGCACAGCGGCAAATGCCTCACCATCCAGAACGCCGCGACCACGGACGGAGCGCCGGCTGTGCAGATGACGTGCGGCACCGGCACCAACCAGCAGTGGCAGCGCGCCCGCGCCTGACATGGATCAACCCAAGTGGAGGCGCGCCTGGTGGCCGTCGGCGCGATTTCATGTGGAGTAGCGCCGGCGGCAGGAGCCAGGCTGGGCACTCCACACCAAATCGCGCCGACCCTGCACAGCATCCGCCGCTGAAAGGTGGCCCACCTACCAGCGGCGGATGGTGCACTACGAAGCAGGTTCGCCGGATGGCGAGGCCAGCCGTGTTCCCAGTGCCACCGGGATGCCGAAGTTCGGTGTTCCATCGGCGTTCCAGGTGATCTTCTGGGCGCGGGTGGAGCGGTTCATGTCGCAGCCGCCGTTGGCGGAACTGTTCGCGTGGTACACGATCCAGTCCTGCGTCCCGTCAGGCGACTTGAAGAACCCGTTGTGTCCAGGGCCGAACACCCCGTTGGCGTTGCTGCGCTGGAAGATCGGCTGACTGGACTTGATCCACGAGGACTGCTGCAGCGGGTCACCCCCGGTGTAGGTCAGGATTCCCAGCTTGTAGTCGGGAGTGGAACAGTGACTCGCGGAGAAGACGATGAAGGTCTTGCCGTTGCGCTGCAGGACTTCGGCGCCTTCGTTGACCGCACCGCCCACGGTCTCCCAGCCGTAGGTCGGGCTGGACAGGATGCGCCTCGTCCCGCTGGCCGTCCACGGGTTGGACAGCGGGCGGATGAAGTTGGGCTGGGATCCGTTGTAGAACGTGCCGAGCAGGTAGAGCTTGCCGTTCAGCTGCAGGATGCTCGGGTCGAGCTCCCATGTGTTGTCCTGCTGGGGATCCAGCATGTCCGCCTTGAAGCTGTACGGTCCCATGGGATCGGTCCCGGCGCTCTCCAACACGTGGATACGTTGGCTGCCAAGGTTGAACGGTATCCGGCCGGCCGTGTAGTAGAAGTACCACCGTTTGCCGTTCGGCCCGTCCAGCAGGTGGAACTCCGGCGCCCACATCGTCCCGGCTCCGTTCGGCCGGGTGAGGTTGAAGATGACCGTCTCCGGTGCGGTCGCCAGCCCGCCCAGCGTGCGCGACCTGCGCATGGTGATCGTCGAGTTCCATGTGGTGGCGGCAAGGTAGTAGTAACCGTTGTAGTACTGGAGCCACGGGTCAGGCCCGTTGCGGTCCAACGGATTTGTGAACGTGGCCGCGGCACGGGCCTGCCCGACCGGAACCAAGGTGATCAGCGCGGCCACCATGCACACCGCCATCAGCCACGTGGTCCACCGCGATCGCTTCGCCGAAACAGGACACATCATCGAGCCCTCATTTCTTCCAAGCAGAAGGGGAAAGAGGGGCGCCCGCCGACCACGCTACAACGAATACGGCTCACCTGTACACAGGCAGGAACCAAGAAGCACCGATGTGGACGATGCCGACGTCGGGCAGTATTCCGTTGTCCTGAAAGGAATGTGCGATGGTCACTTCACCGGCCGCCGGAGGAGTCCCGGATCACCAGGCGACAGGGCAGGTGCCGGATGCCGGTGGCCTGCTCACCGCCGATGGCCGCGAACAGGTGCTGCGAGGCGATCGCCCCCAGCCGCTGCAAGTTCATGTCCACTGTGGTCAGTGGCGGGCTGGTCTCGGTGGAGAAGATCTCCCAGTTGTCGAAGCCGACCAAGGCGATGTCGTCGGGAACCCGCACTCCCCGCGCCGCCAACGTCTCGGTGACACCGGCGGCCACCTGGTCGCTGCCGCAGAAGATCGCGTCCACGTCCGGGTCGTCGTTCAGTACGAACTCGGCCGCGTGCCTGCCCCAGCGTTGGGACCACTCACCGTAGCGGACTTGCCGGCCGGCCAGTGCCAACCCGGCGTCGTCGAGAAACTCGTTGAGGCCGTTGACGCGCTCCACGGTGGCGCGGTAGTCGACCGGCCCGGTGATGTGGGCGATCCTGCGGCGGCCGAGCGAGTAGAGGTGCTCCAGCGCCGTCTTCGCGCCACCACGGTCGTCCGGCAGGAAGGACAAGTCCTGCGGATCGGTCGATTCGGCGTACGCGTAGACCACCGGAACCGGCACGTCCCGGCCGATCGACGGACGGCGGTTGCTGCTCTCCCCCACCACGATCAAGCCGGCCACCTGCTGGGCCAACAGGGTGCGCACGTAGTGCCGTTCCCTGATCGCGTCGCCACGGGCATCCGCGAGCAGTACGGAGATCTGGTTGTCGCCCAACGCGTTCTCCGCGCCCAGCAGTACCGGGATGCTGAACCGCCCGCCGCTGTCGCTGGTCAGCAGGCCGATGGTGCTGGTGTTGCCGGACACCAGGCTCCTGGCCAGCGCGTTGGGCCGGAAGGCGAGCTTCTCGGCCGCCTCGAGCACCTTCGCCCGGGTCGCCGGGGCCACCTCGTCCCGGCCGTTGAGCGCTTTCGACGCGGTCGCGGGCGACACGCCGGCCAGCGCGGCCACGTCGGTCAGCGTCGGCGTTCCACTACCCCGTCTGGCCATCGAAACCTTTCCACGACTCGATTTCAGCCTCCGGCTCAGGATACGACATCGGCCGCTCTTGACAGTGCACCCGCCGCCCGCCTAGCGTTCGAAAACGTTTTCGGTTTCTTTCGACCGAGGGGGACGTCCCGTGCCGCAGCCCATGGCCTGTCCGGTTCTTCCCACTACCAGCGCCCTGCGCCCGATCGTGATCGACGACGTTCGCCTGACCGGCGGTTTCTGGGGCAAGCGTCAGGAACGCAACGCGGACCGGACGATCGCGCACTGCCTGACCTGGGCGCGCCGAGCCGGCTGGCTGGCGAATTTCACCGCGGCGATCGACGGCACGCTCCCGGCGGCACGACGTGGCCGCGAATTCTCCGACGCCGACGTGTACAAGGTGGCGGAGGCGATGGCATGGGAGGTCGGCCGCAGCGGCAACGTACGGCTGGACAAGGAGATACTCGATTTCGGTGAGCTGCTGGCCGCGGCACAGCACCCCGACGGGTATCTCAACACCAAGTTCGACGCCGCGCGCTACACCGACCTGGAGTGGGGCCACGAGCTGTACTGCTACGGCCACCTCATCCAGGCCGGGGTGGCGAGGTTGCGCACGGCAGGCGAGGACGATCTCACCGCTGTGGCCATTCGCGCGGCCGACCACGTCTGCGCCGAGTTCGGACCAGGCGGGCGAGAGCGCGTGTGCGGGCACCCGGAGATCGAGATGGCACTGGTCGAGCTCTACCGGGCGACCGGCGAACACCGGTATCTGGAGCAGGCCCGGCTGTTCGTCGACCGGCGAGGCACGCGGACGCTGGCCGACATCGAGTTCGGCCGTCAGTACTTCCAGGACGACGTGCCGATCAAACAGGCCGATGTGCTGCACGGGCACGCGGTCCGAGCGCTGTACCTGGCCTGCGGCGCGGTCGACGTCGCCGTGGAGACCGGTGACGACGAACTGCTCTGGGCGGTTGCGCGGCAGTGGGAGCAAACGCTTGCCAGCCGGACGTACATCACCGGCGGCATGGGGTCACGCCACCAGGATGAAGCCTTTGGCGAAGCGTTCGAACTGGCCCCCGATCGGGCCTATGCGGAAACATGTGCCGCCATCGCCTCGGTGATGCTGTCATGGCGGTTGTTGCTCGCCACCGGTGAGGCACGTTTCGCCGATCTGATCGAACGCACCCTGTTCAACGCTGTCGCGGTCTCACCGGACGAGCACGGTACGTCGTTCTTCTACCGCAACACACTGCATCAGCGACGGCTGCCGGATGTTCCCGTCACGGACTCGGTAAGTCCGCGCGCCGCGGCTGGAATGCGGGCACCCTGGTACGACGTCTCCTGCTGCCCGACCAATATCGCGCGCACGCTGACGAGCCTCGGCGGGTACGTCGCCACGACCGATGTCGAAGGTGTGCAACTGCACCAGTTCATGGCCGCCGAGATCAAGACCGACGTGGCGGACCTGCACGTCCAGACCGACTATCCCCACGACGGCAAGGTGACCGTGCACGTCCTGCGCACTGTCAGTCGTGAGTGGACATTGTCGATCCGGATCCCTTCCTGGGCGGTGGACGCGGCGATCAGCACCGCCGATTCCCGGCAGACCGTGGGTCCCGGATACACGAAAGTGCGCCGGCAATGGCAGGCCGGGGACCAGGTTGTGCTGGAGCTGCCGATGGCCGCCCGGTGGACGTGGCCGGACCCCCGTATCGACGCCGTCCGCGGCTGTGTCGCGGCGGAGCGCGGCCCGTTGGTCTACTGCCTCGAGTCGGTGGATCAGCCGGACGCGGATCTTGACACCTTGGCCGTACTGACGAGCCAGCCGCCCGAACCGTCGGGCGGGTTCACCCTGACAGCGCCCGCCCGATGGTCACGTCTGCCCGACCGATCCTGGCCGTACGGCAGCGCGATCACGCCGGCGGAGCTGGCCAGTACGGCTGTTTTCGTGCCGTACCACCTGTGGGGCAACCGAGGGCCCAGCACGATGCGGGTCTTCGTACCAGAGCATCCACCACAATGAAAGGAGGAGCCGTGCGGACCGGATGGCAACGGTGCTTGGCCGCACTGGCGGTCTTCGGCCTGGGAATGTCCACTGTGGCATGTGAGGGCGGTTCGACGGAAGGTGGTGGCGCGACCGGTCAGACGCTCTCGATCTGGACGAGGGCGGCGACCGAGGCGCAGACCCGTTCCTTCGTGGAGGCGTACAACAAGCTCGGCCGCAACACAGTCGAGCTCACCGTGGTGCCCAACGACAGCTACCTGCAACAGGTCTCGACCGCGGCAGGCGGGCGCAATCTGCCCGATCTGCTCGGCGCGGACGTCGTCTACGCGCCGAACTTCATCAAACAGGGCTTCTTCCAGGACATCTCCGACAGCGTGAAGGCGTTGCCGTTCGCGGGGGCGCTCGCCAAGTCGCATGTGGACGCCACGACCGAGTCAGGGAAGACGTACGCGGTTCCGCACACGCTGGACGTCTCCGCGGTGTTCTACAACAAGGTCCTCTACCGCAAGGCAGGGCTCGATCCGGAGAAGCCACCGGCGACCTTGACCGAGATGGCCGAGCACGCGACCAAGATCCAGCAACTGGGCAACGGCGTGAGCGGTTCGTACTTCGGCGGGAACTGCCCGGGATGCGCGTTGTTCACGATGTGGCCGTCGATCTGGGCCGACGGCGGCGAAGTGCTGTCCGACGACGGCACGAAGGCACTGCTGGACGGCCCGCAGGCCAAGGCGGTCTTCGAGGTGTACCGCAAGATGGCGGCCGGCGGCGTTGTGCCGCAAGGTGTCCGCCAGGAGAACGGCAACACGTGGGTCTCCACGTTCGGCACCGGGAAGATCGGCGTCGGCCCGATGGGGTCGACCATGCTGCGGTTGATGACCGAAGGGCCGGACCTGGAGATCGGTGTCGCGCCGATCCGGGGCCTGAACGGGACCGAGTCCACGTTCGTCGGCGGCGATGTCATCGGGGTGTCATCCACGACCAAGAAGACCGCTGCGGCATGGGATTTCATCTCGTGGACGCTGTCCGACCAAGCGCAGCTGGACGTCCTGGCGGCCCGAGGTGACGTGCTGGCCCGCACCGATCTCACCGACCGAGCACCCGCGGACAAGCGGGTCGCCGTGTTCAACGACGTCGTGCAGAAGGGACGGACGCCCAAGGCGGTCAACTTCGGAGCCACGTTCAACGACCCACAAGGACCATGGTTGGCGATGATCCGAGGGGCGCTCTTCGGCCCGGACCTGACGAGCGCCTTGCGGGACAACAACCCGAAGGTCACCGCGTTGCTGTCTGGTAAGTCCTGACACGTGCGCGTGCTCCGGCGGGACGCCGGCGTCGGCTGGGTGCTGTCGCTGCCCGCGGCGCTCGTCGTCGGCGTCTTCTTCCTGATCCCGCTCGGCCTGGCCGTGTGGATGTCGCTGAACGAGTGGCCGCTGCTCGGTGAGCCCACGTTCACCGGCGCGGACAACTACACCGCGATCGCGGACGACGAGCTGTTCACGTCCGCGATCTGGTTCACGGTGAAGTACACCGTGATCACCACGGTCGTGCTGTTCGTGATCGCGTTCGGCATGGCGTTGCTGGTGCAGCACTCCCGGCCGGGCGTGGGACTGATGCGCACGGCGTACTTCCTGCCTGCCGCCGTCGGCCTGGCGGCGGCAAGCCTGTTGTGGTTCGCGTTGTACAGCAACGACGTCGGCCCGCTGAGCGATGTGCTGATCTGGCTGGGCGTGGTGGACCAGCCGGTGCAATGGCTGGACACACCGGACAGCGCGCTGTGGTCGACCGTGGCGATGGTGACGTGGCGGTTCGCCGGGTTCCAGATGCTGATCCTGATGACGGGCCTGCAGGCGATCCCGGTCGACGTCTACGAGGCGGCGCGGATCGACGGTGCCGGGTGGTGGCGGACAATGCGCTCGATCACGTTGCCGTTGATGCGTCCCACCATCGCACTGCTCCTGGTGCTGTCGGTCACCGGTTCGCTGCTCGCGTTCGAGCAGTTCTATCTGCTGACCGGCGGCGGACCGGACAACTCCACGGTCACTGTCGTGATGGTGTTGTACCGGCAGGCATTCCGGCTGCTGGACCTCGGCGTGGCGGCGGCCATGTCGGTGGTCGTCCTGATCGCGCTGATCGCCGGGAACGTGCTCCAACTGTCCATTGTGCGCAAGGGTGGGGAGTGAGATGCGCCTGGTGGTCCGGATCCGGCACGCGGCACATCTGACCACCGGCCTCGCGCTGGCGATCCTGTTCGTGTTCCCCCTGGTGTGGACGGCGTGGTCGTCGGTGACCGGACCGCGGGCGACAGGGGGTTCCGGCGGTGTGGGCGGCGAGAACTACCAACGATTGTTCGACTACGGTGCGGGATTGGGAACGTATCTGGTCAACAGTGCGGCTGTCGCTGTGATGACCGTGGTCGGCACCCTGTTCGTGTCCATGTTGGCGGGATATGCGTTGGCCCGGTTCCGTTTTCCCGGCCGGACCGCGTTGTTCCTCGCCACGTTGGCGATCATGATGGTGCCGTATCCGACGATCCTGATCCCGCTGTACGTCCTGCTCGGCTCGCTGGGGCTGCAGAACTCCTTGCCGGGGCTGGCGATCGTGCTGGTGATGTTCCAGCTTCCGTTCGCGTTGTTCATGATGCGCAACTCGTTCGAGGCCGTGCCACGAGAACTCGACGAGGCCGCACTGGTCGACGGCTGCGGGCCGCTGCGGGTGCTGTGGTCGGTGCTGCTTCCCGCCGTGGTGCCAGGCATGGTCACGGTTGGCTTGTTCGCGTTCTTGGCCTCGTGGAACGAGTTCATCGCGCCGCTGATCTTTCTGTCCGACGGCGACAAGTTCACGTTGCCCACTGCTCTGGCCGCGATGCGTTCCGGCAACTTCGGGGCCATCGACTACGGGGCGCTGCAAGCCGGGATCGTGGTGTCGGCGATCCCGTGCATGATCCTTTTCATGCTGCTGCAACGGCATTACGTCCGCGGCTTCAGCTCAGGCGCGCTGAAGGGCTGACTTGTTACCTCATCGCGAGGTTGCCCGGGTCGTTGCCTCATGTGTGGCTGTCCGCGGGCAGCAGGCGTGGTGGTGGGGTTGGGCAGGTCTGCGATGGTGGCCAGGCGTGCGAATGCGTGGGCTAGGTCGAGGATTTCGCGTTGGATCGCGGCTGGGTTGAGCGTGGGCCCCAGCGGGTGTCGGCTTCAGCGCCTTGCCGGCGTCATCACGATGTCACCCGGTCGACACGGCTGATTGACAAGAGGGGTCCCCAAGGTCCAGTCTGGGAGCGCTCCCAGATTCCCTGCACCGTCGGAGTGGACATGTGGCGACACCATCTGGGTATGGCCGCCGCGGCAGGAGTGCTGGCCAGCCTGGTCAGCACTCCAGCGGCAGCCCAGCCGCGGCCAGCGGCGGTTCCCGGCCTGGCCGAAATCTCGGTCACCACTACGCAAGTGGCCTTCGGGCTGCGCAGACCCACGGCGATCGTGGCTCCGGACGACGGCAGTGGCCGCCTGTTCATCACTGAGAAGGCAGGCACTGTCCGCGCCTACCACCCGACGACCGGCCTGGCGGCCGACCCGATCCTGAGCATCCAGGACCGCGTCAGCCAGACCGGCAACGAACGCGGCCTGCTCGGCATCGCCGCGTCACCAGGCTTTGCCCACGACCAGACGGTGTACCTGGCGTACACCCGGGTTCCGGACAGCGCGGTCACCCTGGCGCGATATCGGCTGACCGATGGCCAGATCGAGGAGTTGTTGAACCAGGAGCACGCTACGTACTCCAACCACAACGGTGGTCACATCGCGTTCGGCAAGGACGGCTACCTCTACTGGGGAATCGGCGACGGCGGTGACGCGGGCGATCCGTTCCGCAGTGGCCAGCGCCTGGACACGTTGCTGGGCAAGATCCTTCGGCTGGACGTCAGCCGGGCCTGTGATCCGCTGCCGTACTGCATTCCGGCGGGCAATCCGTTCGCCGGCGTTGCGGGCGCGCGAGCGGAGATCTGGGCGTACGGGCTGCGTAACCCGTGGAAGTTCTCTCTCGATCCGGCTGACGGGTCACTGTGGATCGGTGACGTCGGACAAGGCGCGTTCGAGGAGATCGACCACTTGACCGCGGGTGGCGCGAACCTGGGATGGTCCTGCCGGGAAGGTCCGCAGGTCTTCGACCCTGCCCGATGCACGCCGGGAGCCACGTACACCGATCCGGTGTTCAGCTATCAGACCTCGGTCGAAGGGTGCTCGGTCATCGGCGGGGTCGTCTACCGCGGCTCCCGGTACGCGGACCTGGCCGCTGGCACGTACGTGGCCTCCGACTACTGCAGCAACCCCGCCTGGGCACTGCGCAAGAACGCCGACGGCACGTACTCCCAGGCGAAGATCGGTGAGTTCCCCATCCAGCCGACCAGTTTCGGCACGTCCGCCGATGGCGAGATCTACCTGGTCAACGACCTGCCAGGACAACTGCACCAAGTCGGCTTCGCGCGCAAGGTGGACTGTTCGGTGGCCTACCGGGTGGATTCCCAGTGGGGTAACGGGTTCACCGCGTCGGTGACCGTCACCAACAACGGCACCACGGCCATCGACGGCTGGAGCTTGCGATGGACTTTCGAGAACAGCCAGCAGGTCTCGAACGGCTGGAACGCCGCGGTGCGGCAGAGCGACCAGGCTGTCTCGGCGGCCGCCGCGAACTGGAACACGAAGATCGATCCAGGCAAGTCGGTGACGTTCGGCTTCCTCGCGTCCCACAGTGGCCTGAATCCCCCGCCGAAGTCGTTCGCCCTGAACGAATCGAGTTGCCGATGAGGCGCCTCCTCGCACTCATCGTCGCCGGGCTCGCCCTGTCAGTCCTGGCGATGCCCGCGGCACAGGCGCAGCCGCGTGCCGCGGGCAGCATCACCTTCCGCCACAGCCTCCAGCCCATCGACGGATTCGGCTTCTCCCAGGCATTTCAGCGCGCGGCCCGGATACGTGGCCTGTCGCCGGGCAACCAACGTGCAGTGCTCGACCTCCTGCTCAACCGGAACACGGGCGCTGGACTGAGCATTCTGCGGCTGGGCATCGGTTCGTCCGCCGACAACGTCTACGACCACATGCGTTCCATCCAGCCGGTGGACCCCGGTGGCCCAACCGCGCCGCCGAAGTACGTGTGGGACGGCGATGACGGTGGGCAGGTGTGGTTGGCCAAGCATGCCAAGGCATACGGCGTGACTCGTTTCTACGCCGATGCTTGGAGCGCACCCGGCTACATGAAGGACAACGGCAACGACGCGAACGGCGGAACACTCTGTGGCCTGCAGGGCACGACCTGCGCCAGTGGCGACTGGCGGCAGGCCTATGCGGACTATCTGGTGCAGTACGCCCGGTTCTACGCCAACGAAGGCATCGGCATCACCGACCTCGGGTTCACCAACGAACCTGACCTGACAACCTCCTACGCCTCCATGCGGTTCACCCTCGTGCAGGCCGTCGAGTTCGCGAAGATACTCGGTCCACGCGCCCGGCCCATGAAAGTCGCCTGCTGTGACGCGGCGGGCTGGAGCCAGCAAATCGAGTACACCGCGGCGATCGAGGCGGATCCCTTGGCGCGGGCGCAGGTTGCGACACACACGGGCCACCCGTACCGCAATCCGGTCACCGGACCGTTGCCGACCAACAAGCGGACCTGGATGTCCGAGTGGTCACCGAACGGCACCACCTGGAACGAGGCTTGGGACGACAACAGCGGGTACGACGGTTTCGCGGTGGCGCAGAACATCCACGAGACGCTGACCACTGGGCAGGCGAACGGCTACGTGTTCTGGTTCGGTGCGTCTCTCGGCGCCACCCGTGGCTTGATCCAGCTCGGTGACGGTACTGACAGCTACCGGGTTTCCAAACGGTTGTGGGCCTTGGCTTCCTACAGCCGGTTCATCCGGCCGGACGCCGTGCGTGTGCCGGCGCGGGCAGGCGACGCCGCGCTGAAGGTTTCGGCGTACCGCAACGTGGACGGCAGCCGGGTGGTCACGATCCTCAACACCGCGACCACGACCGTCAACACCGATTTCACCCTCGACGTGCCGGGCCGTCCGACCGCTTACGTCACAGACACCACGCGTTCCATGTCGGCGACCGATACTGTTCAGGTACGAGGCCGGACACTCTCCGCGAACCTCGCTCCCCGATCGCTGACCACAGTGGTGCTGCGCTGAGGCGTTGCGGAAAATAGCGCGGTGAACTTGGCACCATTGGACCCCGACCGGGTCGGCTGGACCGGCGGGATCGAATCGATCACGCTGGACGGCACCCGGTACTTCTTCGGGTTCGACTACAGCAGCGACCTGGTCCTCTCCCCTCTGATCGAGGACCAGGCAACGATGGCGGCGTACGCGGCGAAGTACATGGCGCAGCGCGACGGCACCCATGACGAGGCCTATTGGGCGGAACTCGTCACCGACGCGGTGGACGGTTCCGATCTGACCGAACCGGACGACCGTGACTTCTCCACCGACGACCTGCGGTCCGGGCGGACGACCTATCACCTGCGTTACCTGCTGGGCGCGGCGAGCTCGTGGAATACCGACATGTTCGAGGACGACGAGGTCGTCGCCGCCTTGAAGCGCCTTGAACTCGATCCGGACGAGGAGTGGGAGTCCGTCGACCGCTGCATGGAACTGACCGGTCCGGACGCGGAACTGGTGGTGTCCCGGTACTTCGGGTCGCTCGCGGCGAACCTGCAGGGAAACTGGCGGACCGTGTTCGCGCCCTTGATCGACCGGTGACTGACGAAGGGCGGTGAGTGACTCACCGCCCTGTCGCCTCAATATCCGTACCGGCTCTTCAGATGCCGCCAGAAGTCGCGGAACATCCACTTGTCGAACTCGGTGATCTGCGCGGCGCTGCCCGCCTTCATCAGGAAGCAGCAGACACCCGTCGGCGTCCAGTCGTAGAAGTCGTCAAGACCGAACGAATGGCCGATCTCGTGCAACAGGATGTGAATGTTGTCGTTGTTGAGCGAGTTCACGTAGTACTCGCTGCCGATCCGCTGACCCCAATCGCCACCGAAACCACCGCCCAAACCGGCGGTCAGCCACAGCGACATGTCATAGTGCCGCGCGACTCCGCCAGGGCAGCGCGGGTAATTGCCGCTCTGGTTGAAGAACCGGCCACATTCGGGAGCGCACTGCGGTGCGTTCTCGTTGATGTTGCCCACGTAGATGTCGACGGAACTGTCCGACCACTGCAGAGTGCTGCGGTTGCGTACGGCCCAGCCGACGACTTTCAGCGGAACCTCGCGGTACGGCCAGTTGTTGTAGCCTTGGCCGTTCTCCAGCTGGACGTCCATCCACTTCTTGAACTGCCGGGCCAGTGCCGCGTGGATCCGGTCGCGCAGGGCCGCGGTCACCGGCTGGTTGGAGTCCCACCGCACGCAGTAGTTGATGTATCCACGGTTGGCCATGATCTGGTCCCAGCCGTAGTTCCGGAATCCGTACAGGTTCGGATACGTGGTCTCGACGTGCCGCCAGACCTCGTCGATCGGCCGGACGAGGTTCGCCGGTGGGTTCCACTGGTCCGCCGCGTTCGCGGCGGGCGCCGACACCATCGAGAACATGGACACCGTGGCCGCGACCGCGGCCAGCAGGGCGGTGCCCCTTCGTCGTTTCATTCTTCTCCTCCTATCCCTTATGGGGCAGCGGAGCCGATCCGCCAGTACACCGTGTACCGCTGGCCGTGCATGGCGTAGAACGGCAGCAGGTTCACCGGCCCGGTACTCGCTGTCGCGGTGAACTGCAACGGTGTGCTCGTGGTCCGGATCGAGGCCGGATTCAGGGTGGGCATTGTGGACGGATTCGTCGTGCCGTTGATGCGGATCCGTGCATTCGACGTCCACGACGGGATTCTCAGCTTCCGTGTGGTCTGGCCGGATCCGGTGAAGGTCAGCCTTGTCGACGGCGACTCCGGGAACCGCGTCTCCTGCCGGTGCCGTGACAGCACGTGTTCTGCCGCTGGGTCAGGGTGAGCCGGTCGTTGCGCCGCTTCGCCACGCCGCCATGCCTGTGAGCACGGCCAGCGCCTGAGCGTTACCGGCCAGCGTGTGCATGTCCAGGGTGTTGCCGAGTACGGTTCTACGGCTGACTTCAGCCATTGGCTTTCACCTCCACGTTCGCCTGTGCGATCAGTGATGTGCCGGGAACTTGGCCAGTCACGGTGAAGGTCCCTGGTTGTGCGTAACGCGACGGATCGACAGCAGCCCACGTCACCGACGTGGTGACGTTGTCACGTGAGCCGTCGTTGAAGGTCGCTGTGACGGTCGGCGGCAGCGCAGGTGCCACACCGACGGTGGTCACGATGTTCTCGGGTTCGATGAACGTGATGCTGACTTGGTTGGTCGACCGCACCCAAACCGTTGCCGACGCGGGCACGCCGGTGCCGTCCACAATGCCCTGAACGGCGAAACTCGTGCCTCCCGTGCCGACTTGGGCGGGATCGATGGGCTGCCACGTGACCTGGGAATCGAGACGCGCGCCGCTGGCGTAGATCTTGGTCGCCTTGGCGGGCAGCGTCGGCACCTGCCCCACTAGCGTCGGCTGGTGCACGGGCCTGAGCGAAGCCGGAGTCTCCGCCAGTGCTTTGAACTCGACCAGGCCAACGGATCCGGCACCGGAGGTGAGCACTGCCCGTAGCCTTGTCGTTGTCACACCTGGGAAAGAGGCGTTGTTGAACTGGTTGACGGTCACGGGGTAGGAACTCGGGATGTCGACGTACGAGGAACCGTTCCAGTACTGGAGTTTCCAGGCGCTCGGCACCCGCACTCCCCCGCCGTCATCGAAGAAGTAGAGCGCGGCGGCATTCAGTCGTTGCGGCTGTGCCCACATGAGTTCGGCCCACTGCTGCCCGGTCTCCGGCCACGTGCCCCACCTTGGGCTGTCGTTCGAGCTTCCGGGATCGACCCCGTCGTTCAACGCCGCCACGCTTTCCCACGAGGACGTGTACGAGGCGGACGGTGTCGCCGACGGAGCGAGGTTGAACGCGGAGCCTTGTGTGACAGTCAAAGTCACCTGGGATGAGGACGACACGGCACCATCACTGGCCGTCAATCGAAGGGTGTACGTGCCAGTGGCGCTGAAGGACGCCAAGGTGGTGGCCGAGTTGGGCGTGCCGAAGACGACGTTGCCAGGACCGTTCACTTTGGACCACGTCGAGGTCAACGTGCCGGACGGAAGGGTGTCATCCTTGACCTTGCCGAGCAATCTCGCCTGTCCTGGCTGGTTGAAGGCCGGATCGCGCCTCGCAAGGACATAGGGCGCTGTGTTGGTGGCCGCCGGTGGACTGCCGGTGGCGAAGAGCTTCACCTCGGTCAGCCCGGTTTTCAGCCCGGGCTGGTGCGTCATCACCACCCGGACCCGCTGTGCGGTGATCGCGGGGAACTGCACCCGGTTGTAGTTGGATCTGGGCACTGCCGGTGTCTTGTGGCCTGGCAGCGTCACCCATGTACTTCCGTTGAGGTATTGGACCTGGTACATGGCGGGTTCGGCGTACCCGGCCCTGTCATTACCGAAATGCACGCGGGCTTCGTCGAACTTCTTGGCAGCGCCCAGGTCGAGTTCGTAGTAGTCCTGCGCGTTCGGCGATCCTTTGCTGCCCCAGAACGGTTCGTTGATCGTGAAGCCGTCCACCGCGGCCGCTGTTGTCGTTCCGGTGGCCGTGTACGACCCCGACGCGGTGGCGCCGGCTGCCAGGTTCGGGCTGTTCGGCTGCAGGTTCACACCGGCCTTGGCGAACACGTCGACCATCCGGGGATCGGTGTGCACGACCTGGCCGGGCGTCTGCATCCCGCTCACGGACACGCTGTGCAGCACGGTTCCCGCTTGCCCGGGGAACGTCACCGCGCCGGTCCGTGGATCCCAGATCGCATGGGTCAGACGGTCGATCGTGACGGCCCGGTTTCCGTTGACGTAGACCGAATATCCCTCGGGAACACCCGGGTAGCGGGTGATCCCGTCAGCAGGGTCGTCCCAGACGATGGTCAGGTTGTTGTTGCGATACCGCAGGTTGTTGACCGTGAAATGGGACCAGCCGATGTTGATCGGGGACAGCTCGACCTTGTCGTCGTTGCGTGGCCGCAGGCCCATCGCGTCCTCGACGACCGTCCAGTTGCTGCTGCCCAGTGTCGTGTGGTGGATCCACGAGCGGTAGTCGATCGTCTTGGTGGCGGCGTTCCAGTCGGCCCAGAACTCGTTGGAGTCAGGCCACCGGGTGTCGCCGCCGATGTACTGCGCCCACGCGTTCCAGTACAGCAGTTTCTTGTACATCTCCGTGGTGACGTACGAGGTCGGGTAATTGCGCAGGGCCGAGGACAGCAGCCGGAACTGCACGGTCGAGTTGATCTGCGAGAAGTTGTTGGTACCGGGCTTGCCCGCGGCCGCCGCGGCGGCTTTGTCCCGCTGGTTGGCCGTGTAGAACGGGAAGATCGGGTATTCCTTCTCGTCGGCCAGCAACCGCAGCGCTTCCCGGTACTGCGCGGTGTTCGGCATCAGGCCGACCGAGTACGGGTAGAAGTTGTTGATCTCCTTCCACGGCACCAACGAGTTGGTCGCCACATGCCTGTGCTGCAACACCTGTGCCTGCTGGTTCCACAGGACGTCCACGACAGCCTGCTGAACACGAGCAGCGATGGCACGCATCTCGTTGGCCTTCGCGGTGTTGCCGACCGTCTCGTAAGCCTGCGCCGCGGCCAAAGCGTTGCTGTAGACGTACGCGGACTCGGTGCGGTCCAGGCGTCCGTCACGCCAGTGGAACGAAACCGCGTCGGCATCGTTGCCGGTCAGCGCACCCCAGTCGTACTCGATCAGGTTGTTGCGGTCCTGGTCGTAGAAGTCCAGCTGCCCCTTGACATCCTGCTCGGCGTAGCGGGCGAGATTGCCCGCGATCGCCGGCTGCCCGCCGTGGATCTGGTAGCTACGCCATGCTGCCTCGGAGATGTACTGCGTGTAGCTGTTGCTCCAGTTCTCCGGATCGCCGGGATTGTCGGTGTACCGGCGGTTACGGGAGACCTCACCGGCAGAGACCCACGGCCCGAACGAGTACATGGGATTGCGTAAGTACTTCAGGTCGTCGACGAACATCGGCACGGTCAGCACGATCGCGTTGTTGTATCCCAGCGCGCCTTCGACCGATGTGGGGAACTGGAAGTCGTTGCCGGGGATGTCCGCGTCGAGGTAGTTGAAGCGCATCAGCCACCAGCGGTAGTAGATGTGCTTCTTGATCGCCGGGTCCGGGACGTCGAAGTACGGCACATTGTCCGCCCACCAACGGTTGTAGGCACGCACGTGGGTGGCGTGGGCCGCGGCGGGAGTCGCGTCCCGGTAGGACTGGTACTCGGTCAGCGACGCCGGGATCTCCTCGGTCACGAACCCCATGACGACCTTGGTCTGTACACTTTGGCCTGCCGGGACGGTGATCGAGCGGGTCAGATCGGTGCCGCTGACCGTGAACCCGTCTCCGGCCAGCCTGGGGAACACCGTGGTGAGCTTGTTCTTCGCGTCCACGATCCCGGTGAGCTCGTTGCCTTCCACGGTCTGGGTGTACGGCGAGCTGGCCCGCAACTGCAGGGTCTGCTGACTGCTCCCGGTGTTGGTGACAGTGAGGTTGGTGACCGCGGCATTGTTGTGCGTGATGAACTTCAGGGCCTCAACCCGGAGGGAACCACTGGTGTACAAGCCTTTCCAGTAGCTCGGTGCCTGCACGCGCTGGGCGGCGTTCTCGGTGAACGTGCCAGGGCTCAGGCTGATCGAGTACGCGCCGCGGTTGTCGATGCTTTCCCAGTAGGCGACCTGACCGCCGAATCCGATCACGGCAGGATCGTGCGTCTTCATGAACACGGCACGACCCCGGGTCATCAACCAGGTACCGGCGGGATCGTTGCCCTGCCGGGCAAGCAACCGGTCCATCCAGAAGTCGGTGCCCTGGCTCTCCCGGTCGTAGATGGCCCGCATCATGTCGTTCGTGGTGTACGCGACCGGCGGCTGAGCAACGGCAGGCCCCGTGAAGCTCGGGTAACCGATGGTCTGTGCCGCGGTCACGGGCACTGCCAAGGACAGTCCGAATGCGACCAACGCGGTCACGGCGGCTGATCTGCGCATACGCATCACTTCCCGAAGGCAGGGCGGGATTTGCGAGTGCCGAAAACCTTTTCGGAGGGTAGTGGAGGTGTTACAGTAGTGTCAACAAGTGGTTGCCATCGGCACACGGGTTGATCACTGAAAGCGTGAGCCGAAAAGTTTCGGGCTGTTCACGGGATCCAGGCGGTGTCCAGACACACCGGACGAGCCCAGGGTGTTGAATTCACGGCGTGACCGATCTTGTGCTGGGTCCGGTGCTGCGGCACGTGGACGAATCGTCGGCGACGATCTGGGTGGAGACCGGCGGGCCGTGCACCGTCACGATCGCTGGGTGCTCGGCGGAGACGTTCCAAGTCAGCGGCCATCACTACGCGCTCGTCGTGGTCACGGGGTTCTCACCCGGTGCGCCGTACGAGGTTCATCTCGACGGCGCGCAGGTCTGGCCGCAAGCCGGTTCGACGCTGCCGCCAAGCCGGATTCCCGTGATCTCGAGCGACGACTTCACCATGGTCTTCGGGTCGTGCCGGATGCCCGAGAGCGACGACCCTGAACTCGGCACCGACGCGTTGGCCGCCTACGCGCGGCGAATGGCCGGACAGGACCCCGCGGACTGGCCGGCCTCGCTGGTGCTGCTCGGCGACCAGATCTACGCCGACGAGACGTCCAAGGCCACCACGCAGTGGATCACCGAGCGGCGCGGGACCAGTGAGCCGGTGGGCGTCGCCGACTTCGAGGAGTACGTGTACCTCTACCGCGAGGCGTGGTCGACACCGGAGGTGCGCTGGCTGCTGTCGACCGTGCCGACGTCGATGATCCTCGACGACCACGAGGTCATCGACGACTGGAACACCTCGCCGGCCTGGCGGGCGCACATGGCCGAGAAGCCGTGGTGGGCCGAGCGGGAGACCAGTGCCCTCATGTCGTATTGGGTGTACCAGCACCTGGGCAACCTGCACCCGGACGAACTGGCCACCGACCCGACGTACGGGAAGGTCCGTGCCGCCGAGGACGCCGCCGAGGTGCTGCGGGAGTTCGCGCAGTCGGCGGCCGGGGAGTCCGATGGCCGCCGGGCGACTCGGTGGAGCTATCGGCGTGACTTCGGGCGTGTCCGGCTGCTGATGATCGACACCAGGGCGGGCCGGATTCTGTCCAGCGGGAAGCGTTCGATCGTCAGCGACGACGAGTTCGAATGGATCGAGGCCAACGCCGAGGGCTCGTACGACCACCTGCTGATCGGCTCGTCGCTGCCCTGGCTGATGCCACACGCGATCAGCGCCATGCAGACGGCCAACGAAGCCGAAAGCGCGCGGCCCGGACTACGCGGCCGGATCGCCGAGAAGATCCGCCGAGCGGTCGATCAGGAGCACTGGCCTGCGTTCAAGGCATCGTTCGACCGCCTGACCCGGCTCATACAGCGGTCCGCCTCCGGCTCCGCGGCGACCGTGTGCGTGCTGTCGGGCGACGTGCACCATCTCTACGCGGCCGAGGCGAGCTTCGGCACCCCGGTCAATGCCAAGGTGTACCAACTGGTCTGCTCCCCCATGCACAACCGGATCCCCCGGATCTTCCACCCGCTGTTCCGGATCGGCTGGTCCCGTGCTTTGGCTGTCGTGCTGGGAAAGCGGTCCCTGCGACCGCCCGTGAAGTGGCGCAAGATCGCGGGACCGTACATGACCAACGCACTGGCCACACTCCGGATCAGCGGCCGCAAGGCAGTGGTGGAACTGGAAAAGGCCGACGCCAACGGCCTCAGTCCGATCACCGCCATCCCGCTCGGCTGAACCTGGTCAGTTCTGGCTGAGACGCCGCCGAGCCGCGGTTGCCGTGGCGAGGGTCTGCAGAACGGTCTGCGTCGTGGGGATGTCGATGCAGGCGTCCGTGATGGACTGGCCGTAGGTCAGAGGCTGGCCGGGGCGGAGGTCCTGGCGGCCGGCGCGGAGGTTGGATTCGAGCATCACGCCAACAATGCCGCGTTGGCCGCCCTTGACCTGGTCGGCGATCTGCCCGGCGACAACAGGTTGCCGGTGGTGGTCCTTGCGGCTGTTGTCATGGCTGGCATCGATCACGACCCGGCGGGGAAGACCGGCGTCCTGCAGCGCGGTGAGTGCTGTGTGGACAGACGAGGCGTCGTGGTTGGGCGCGGAATTGCCGCCGCGCAGAACAAGATGGCAGTCGGGGTTGCCGGCGGTGTGCAGGATGGCGGGCAAGCCGCCGGGGTCGACGCCAGGAACGACGTGACGGGCCGCCGCAGCGCGGATCGCGTCGATGGCCACGGTGATGTCGCCGTCGCGGCGGTTCTTGAAGCCGACCGGCATGGACAGACCGCTGGCGAGCATGCGGTGGTTTTGGCTTTCCACGGTGCGGGCACCGATCGCGCCCCAGGAAACGGTGTCGGCGAGGTAGGCCGGGATGGTCGTGTCCAGCCACTCGCACGCGACGGGCAGGCCGCGTTCGGCGAGCTCCAGCAACAGGTGCCGGGCGATTCGCAGGCCGTGGTTCACGTCGCCGGTGCCGTCGAGGTGGGGGTCGTTGATGAGCCCTTTCCAGCCACCGACCGTTCGCGGTTTCTCGAAGTACACGCGCATGACGATCAGGAGGTCGTCAGTGAACCGGCCGGCCATCGTGGCGAGGTGGTCGGCGTAGTCGAGGGCCGCGGCCGGGTCGTGGATGGAGCACGGTCCAGTGATCACGAGCAGCCGGTCATCCGTACCGTCGAGGACGCGAAGGACGTTCTCACGACCTCGTCGCACGGTGTCGGCTGCCTTGGCGCTGAGCGGCAGTTCATGGTGCAGCAGGGCCGGTGTCACCAATGGGACTATGCGGTCGATCCTCTGGTTGTCGAGGTCGACCGCGGCGGCGGGAGTAGATGTTGTCATCACAGGTATCCACGATTTCTGCCGGCACCAGGCGGTGGCGAGAACCACGATTTCCCGGCCCGGCCGGCGGTCTCGGATGAACGGCGAACCTGGCCCGGAACGCGGGCCAGCCAACCCATTTTCACATGTAATGCCCTGTCCAAACCGGATCCCGTTTTTCAGTGAAGGCCCGGACGCCCTCGATCGCGTCCTCGCTTCGCCTGCGACGCTCCTCCCACGGATACGAGGCGGTGAATGCCTCCTCGAGTGGGAGGTCGAGCGACCGCAACGCGGCCTGTTTGATCGCGCGAACCGAGAGCGGCGCGGCGCGCACGAGGCTGTCGGTCCATCCGGCGACGCACTGATCCAGCTCATCCAGCGGCACGACCTCGTTCACCAGTCCGTATCGAAGCGCTGTCGCCGCATCCATCCGTCGCCCGGTCAGCAGGTAGCCCATCGCGACCTTCTGCGGCAGCTGCCGCGGCAGCCGGAACACGCCGCCCGCCCCGGGGATCAGGCCGAGTTGGACCTCCGGCAGGCCGAATATCGCCTCCTCTGAGGCGATCACGATGTCGCAGGCGAGCACGAGCTCGAAGCCGCCGCCCAGCGCGTAGCCGTGTACCCGGGCAACCACGGGCTTGGAGAGCGTGAAACGGTCGGTCAGCCGGGGATGGCCTGCCTGGCCCCGGCTGCCGAACGTCGACTCTTCCTCGCCCGCGTCGTTGCGTTGCGCGCGTTCCTTGAGGTCCTGGCCGACGGTGAACGCGCGATTTCCCGCGCCGGTCAGTACAACCGCCCTGATGTCGTCATCGGCCTCGACGTCATCCCAGATCTCGGCGAGCTCCGTGTGCATCCGCCGGTCCATCGCGTTCAGCACGTCGGGCCGGTCCATCGTCACGCAGGCGACGTGATCCTTCTTCTCGTACCGCACCCGGGTGTAGCTCATGCCGATCCCGCCGCGAACCTGCCGACCTTGCCGATCACGTCCTCGCCGTAGATGCGCAACGCCTGCTGCAACGCGAATTCGGCCATATACCGCCGGAATTCGTCGGGTGGTTCCTCAGCCAGGTTCAGCATGCGCCGGTTGGCCCGCACCGCGTCCGCGTCGAGGCGCGCCAGTGCGCCCTCGATCGCCGTGTCCATCCCCTCCGGCGGGACGACCTCGTCGAGGATCAACCGTGCGTCCGGCTCATCCGCCTGGATCTGACGGCCGCCGAGGATCACCTGCCTGGCCACGCGTGGCCCGGTGAACCGGCTGAGCCGGTAGTTCGACGCGCCGGGAATGATCCCTTCCTTCGCCGCGGGCAGGCTGAAGTAGCTGTCGGAGGCCGCCAGCACGTGGTCGAAGACCAGCAGCAGCTGAGCCCCGCCGCCGATGGCGAACGAATCGACGGCGGCCAGCCATGGCTTGTCGACGAACCTTGAGTGCCACGAACCTTCCGTGAGCACACCACGAACGATCTTGTGGATGTAGCCGAGCTCCCGCCGCAACAGGAAGTCGACCAAGGGAATGTCGCCGGAGCTGAGCTTCTTGAGGTTGATACCGGCGCAGAACACGCGGCGCCCCTGATACCGGGGATGGGTCATCTCTCCGCCCCGGACCATCCCCACCCGGACGGACGGATCGAGCAGCGCCAGATCGACCGCGGTCTCCATGTCGTCGACCTGTTGCGCGTCTTCGGCGTTCAGGCAGTCGTCCCGGCACAGGGTCAGGTACGCGACACCGTCACGGCGTTCCAGCCGGACCGCTTCCATTCGCACGACGCCGGTCTCGACGAATTCGGGCAGTAGCCGCAGAGCCTTGGCGGTGGGCCGGAGCATGGCGTCGAGCAAGTGCGGACCGGCCTTCGGGGCACGCAGGATCCCACGCAGGAATATGCCCTGATCGATCTCGCGCCCTTCCTTGGCCGCCTGCGGCCGCGCGCGCTCGGCCGCCATCTGCTCGTCCGTGGGCACGAGGCCGGGATAGGCGATGGCGGCGGCGCGGACGAGCTCGTCGATGCGCAGGTACTGCGTCCGGCCCAGAGTGAGTTCGGCGTAGATCTCCTCGGCGTGCGCCTCGACGTAGTCCGTGCGCATCGCCCTGATCTTGTCCAGCGCCGAGGACGCGGCTTCACGCTCGGCGGAGGTCCGGTCAGGAGGCGCGGGCAGCTCGGCGAGCAGATCATCGACTTGTCTGCACGCCTCCGCCAGGGCTCGATGGTCGAGCCCTGGCGACAGCGTCGCGGAATCCGTTGTCACGACGCGGCTTCCCGGCGCAACGCTCGGTCCGCCGCGGCAAGATGAGCACCGAGCGCGTCCTCGAAGGCGGTCGCGCCGGCTTCGAAGATCAGCTGCCTGCGAATGGCGATCTCCGCGCCATCCACGACATCGGCCGTCTTGGCCAGCTCGGCCAGCGACGCCGCCGGGTCCTCGGACACCTCGTCGATCAGGTTGAGGGCGAGTGCGCGGTCGGCCTCGATCGGGACGCCGAGCAGCACGGCCCGCCGGATGGCGGCCGCACCGGCCTGCTGAGTGAGCCGGTGCACGGTCATCCCCGGCCAGGTGGCGCCGCCCGCCCAGGACAGCAGCAACCGGGTTCCCGGAGCGACGATCCGGACGTCGGCGGCGAGCAGGAGGTCCAGTGCCGTTCCGGCGCAGTCGCCCGACGCCACCGCGACCGTGACCCGGTTGAGCCGTTCGAACCGGCGCACCTGCCGTTCCCACTTGGAGACCAGGCCGACCGCCAGCTCCTTCGACCAGTCGGCAGGCGGGACACCCGTGACGTGCAGGGTGACCGGCCCGGACTCCCGGTGGTCCTCGGCGCGGTCGCAGAGGTCGGCCAGCTCCTCGACCGACGTGGCCGACAGTGGCTGAGTGCCGTCGAGACGCAGCACAAGTTCGTTGTTCACGGAAAACTCCAATCGGCGGAAGCCTGGTCGTGCACGGCCGGGAGCCGGTATCGGCCTGTCCTGCTTGTGTGGCTGGCTGTTCGTCGAGAGGCTTCCGTTGTTCGATGTGTTGCTCGGTGATCGATAGGGGTGCGTGGACGGGTTCATCACCATTGGATCAGCGCCATTTCGATGGTGGAGCCAGGTCCCATGGTCATGAGCACGCCGTAGTCTCCAGGCCGGGCGACGCCCTCTTCGGCGAGTCGCTCGTAGGAGAAGAGGAAGGAGCCGCTGGAGAGGTTTCCGTAGTCACGCAGCACACCGGTGGTGTGGCGGACGTCGTGCCGGCTCAGGCCGAGGTTGACGACGACGGCGTCGACCACCTTCTTGCCGCCGGAGTGCACCAGCCAATGGCCGATGTCGCTGCGGCGCAACCCCGTACCGGACAGCAGCCTGTTGATGACGATCTCGGCGTGCGCACCGACCACGTAAGGAATCTGCGGGTCGAGGAAGAAACTGAACCGGTCCTGGTCACGGTCCCAGTCGTAGCGCATCGCGTCGACCGCGTCGGTGATGATGTAGCTCGCGAACTTCAGCACACGCGGGCCGGGCACACGCCGATCACCGGAGATGACGGCGAGTGCGGCGGATCCGTCGCCGAACAAGCTGTTGACCACTGCGGTCCGCATGGTGCCGTCCAGGGCGTAAGCGGCGGAACACGCCTCGCTGCACAGGACGACGCCGAGCTCACCCGGGTGCGCCGCGGACCAGCCCGCGACCACGTTGAGCGCGTTCAGGCCGGCGTTGCAGCCCATGCCAACGATGTCCGAACGGCTGCAGTGCGGGTCGATGCCCAGCTCACGAATGATCAATGCGCTCAGGCCGGGGGTCAGGAACCCGGTCGACGTGACGCAGCACAGGTGTCGCAGGTCCGAGAGCGTCGCTCCGGCCGACTTCAGGCAGGCCTCGAGCGCCCGGCAGCCCATGTCGACGGCGAGCTTCTTGTGTTTGTCGAGCAGATCGCCCTGTGGTTCCGACACGCGTCCCCCGCCGGGGCTCTCCGGCGGAAGCGTGAGAAAACGCCGATCGATCGCGCTGTTGAGGAAGACCGACCGGATCTTGGGATCCTCGATGTCGAGGATCTCCAGCAACTCGGGCTGTGAGTAGGACGTGTCGGACACGGCGGTGCCCACACCTGCGAACCTGGTGATCTCGGTTAGTCCACTAAGGACGGACAGGTCCTCGGCGGGGGCGGCACTGACCGTCATCGATACATCCACCCCCATGTCCTGAGTTTGCTTCGCAGCAACAGCTTGACTTCTGACGCGAACATCGATCCCACCTCTCGTTGATCAGGAACATCCATCGCGACGGTAACCGCGGCCGATCTCGGCGGTCCAGCTCGTCCAATGCCCGCAGCACGCCAAGAACCGGCTGCTGCGGGCGAATCACCTACGGACGCGGTTGTGGGCAAGCAGTCAGGTCGAGACGGGGACCGCGGTCAGCCGCCGCTCGATCTCCTGACTGGTGGTGTAATCCGGCAGCAGGCCCTGCCGCTGGGCCTCGGCGAGCGTGATGGCCACCCGGTCCCGATCGGACACGATCGGTTCGACGCCGATGTCGATGGGCAGGCCCAGTGCGGGATCCAGGGCCGAGAGGGCGAGTTCGTCCTGCGTCACATAGCTTCTGGAGAGCATGTACGACATGACGGTGTCGTCCTCGAGGGCCACGAACGCATGGCCGACGCCGACCGGAAGGTACACCGCCCGGGGATCCTGCTGGTCCATCAGCACCGAGTCCCACTGCCCGAACGTGGGCGAGCCGACTCTGATGTCGATCACGATGTCCATGGCCTTGCCGCGGGCGCAGTAGACGTATTTGGCGGTACCCGGTGGCGTCACGGTGTAGTGGATGCCCCGCACCACGCCGCGCTTGGACATGCTGTGGATCGTCTGTGCCACACGGAAAAGCGGGCCGCCGTGCGCCTCGACGAAGGCCTCTTCCTGGTACGGCAGGATCAACAGGCCCCGGTCGTCGGCGAAGACGCGAGGGGTGAACTCGATCGCGCCGTCGACGGCGAGTTTGCGTGCTTGCACAGCTGCTCCTGTAGTGGGAGTTGTCAGAGGGTCGACAGCACTTCGCGGACCGCGTGGATGACCTTGTCCTGCAGGTCAGCCGACAGCGCGGGGTACATCGGCAGCGAGAAGATCTCCTTGGCGAGCCGCTCGGTCACCGGCAGCGAGCCCTCCGCGTAGCCGAGCTTGGCGAACCCGGTCATGGTGTGCACGGGCCACGGGTAGCTGATGTTCAAGTGGATGTCGTACGCCTTGAGGCGCTCGATGATGTCGTCACGCCGAGGGTGCCGCACCACGTACACGTAGTACACGTGCTCGTTGCCGGGCACGGTCTGCGGAAGCTTCAGCTCGGTGTCGCCGAGGCCGTCGACGTAGCGCTGGGCGATGGCCCGGCGGCCGGCCGTGTACGTGTCGAGCCGCTTGAGCTTGCGCCGCAGGATTTCCGCCTGGACCTCGTCCAGACGGCTGTTGTGGGCAGGCGTTTCCACCGTGTAGTACGTCTTCTCCATGCCGTAGTACCGCAACCGCCGCAGCCGCTGCTCCACGGACTGGTCAGACGTGATGGTCGCGCCGCCGTCGCCGTACGCGCCGAGCACCTTGGTCGGGTAGAAGGAGAACGCGGCCGCGTCACCGGTCGAGCCCGCGATCGTGCCGTTCTGCCGGGCCCCGTGCGCCTGGGCACAGTCCTCCAAAATGGACAGTCCGTGCTTGGTGGCGAGTTCCTTCAGTGGAGCCATGTTCACGCACTGGCCGTACAAGTGCACGGGCAGCAGGCACTTGGTGCGGTCGGTGATCGCGGCCGCGACCTGGCTGGTGTCCATCAGGAAGTCGTCCTCGCGGACGTCGACGAAGACCGGGGTGGCGCCTGTGCCGTCGATGGCGACCACGGTCGGGGCGGCGGTGTTCGACACCGTGATCACCTCGTCGCCCGGCCCGACGCCCAGCGCCTGCAGGCCGAGCTTGATCGCGTTCGTGCCGTTGTCGAGGCTGACACAGTGCTCAACCCCGTGGTAGGCGGCGAATTCCGCCTCGAAACCGCGCACGCTCGCGCCGAGCACGAGCTGTCCCGAGTTGAAGACCGTCTCGACCGCGTCCAGCAGGTCAGCCCGCTCGGCCTGGTATTCGGTCAGGTAATCCCATACACGCGTGGTCATGCGCGAGCCTTTCCATGAACTGATGTCGTCAATGCGGCGACAGTGCGACGCACTCCTTCGGACAGCGAAATCTCTGGGCGCCAGCCGGTGACCGCCCGGAACGGCGAGGAATCGATGGTGACGCTGCGGAAATCCATCTCAGGTGCGTGCGACGGTGGTTCCACACAGGTCACCTCGACCGGGCGCTGCCCGGTCTGCTCGGCCACTTCCCGTGCCACGAGGCGGAAAATCTCCCCAAGCTGATCGCCTCGGCCCGCGCCGATCAGCCAGTGGCCGCCGACAAGGGAATCCGGGTTGGCCAGTGCCGCGGTGAACGCCGCCGCGACGTCCTCGACATGGACGACGTCGCGTCGCACGCTGCCGTCGCCCCAGATGGTGAGTGCCTGGCCGTCGAGCGCTCGCCGCGCCATGGACGACACGACACCGCGGTCGTGGTTCGCGCCTTGTGCCGTGGTTTCACCGAATATCGTCGGCAGACGCAGGCTGATGCCGCGCACCTGGCCATTTGCCGTGGCCTTCTTGAGGATCTGTTCCGCTGTCAGCTTCTGTATGTCGTAGGGAGTCGCCGGGTTGTCGGGCTCGCTGCCGTCGAGCGGCTCCCGAGGTGGCACACCGACCTGCGAGACGGTACCGCCGAACACCACCACCGGGGGCGTCCCGTTGTCGCTGCCGGTGACGTCGATGAGGTCCCGCATGACGCCCACGTTCACGCGTTCGGCGTCCTCGGTCTCGACCGCGCGCCATCCGCCGTCTGACAGAAGCAGGTACACGACCGCGTCCGATCCCGCGACCGCGTCGGCGAGCGCGACACGGTCGGTGAGATCAGCGGCGACGACGGTCGTCTCGGCTTGGCCGGGCGCGGGCGTGAACTGCCTGCGCGCCACCGCTCGCAGCCGGATTGGCTGCTGCGCCAGTGCACGCGTGACAGCCGAGCCGATGAAGCCCGACGCACCGAGCACGGTGATCAGCTTCATCTCATGCACCTCCCCGAGGCTGGGCCGCCGCGGCGTTGATGCACGCGAGAAGCGTGCGAGCCTCGACGTTGACGTAGTGCCCGTGCCGGGTGAGCGCGGTGAGCTGCGCCGGGGTGACCCAGGCGTAGCCAGGCGGTGGATCGATTGCCTCGTCCGCGTCGATCACGAGATATCGGGCCCGGACGCCGAGGAAGCGGCCGCCTTCTTCGGAATGGATCGCCTCGTAACGGATTCGCGACCGGGGTGCGTTCTGGACGAGGTCAAGGAACGGCGGACGCTCCTCCGCGGGCAGGTGTGCGTAGTTGAGGGGCGTGCACTGGACGGTCGGCGCCAACTCGACCGTGTCCAGGAAACCACCGTCAACGCGGGCCTGCACCAGAACGTGCGGCACACCGTCGATCTTCCGCACGAGGAACGCGACGACACCCAAGTCGACGGATTCGACCAACGGCTGGGTCCAACTGATCTTCTCGCGGTTGCTGCCTTTCACGGCGACCGCGAGGACCTTGAAGTAACGGCCGTCCTCGTGCTCGATCTCCTCGGCGCCTTGCTTCCAGCCGCACACGTCCGCGAGCGGAATGCGGCGGACGCGCACATCGTGACGCGAACGCTCGTTGGTGAACCACGACAGGAGCTGAACGTCGGAGAACAGCGCGCGAGGAGTTATGTCCTGGTAGGGCAGACACGACAACACGCTTCGGGAGTTCATGTTGATCGTCTCGTCCTCGTGCATCAGTTCGGCGATCTGGCCGAGGGTGAGCCAGCAGAAGTCGTCCCACAACGGCACGTCGTCGACGGTCTCGACGATCATGTTGCGATTGGACTTGCGGAAGAACCAGGATCCTTGCTCCGCCTGGAGAACGTCGACGATGACCCGCTCGGGGTCCGGCGGCGCGAAGTACTCGATCAGCTTGACGTTCGTACCGCCGTGCGCCTTGGTGTAGTTGCTCCGGGTGGCCTGCACGGTCGGCGAGAGCTGCACCAGGTTGGGGTTGCCCGGCTCCATCTTGGCCTGCATCAGGAAGTGCAGCACCCCGTCGAACTCCTTGGCCAGGATGCCGAGGATGCCCACTTCGGGCTGCCTGATGACCGGCTGCTGCCACTCGCGGTACGGGCCGTCGCCGTGCGGGCCGTCGTGCTCGATCACGTGCAGGCCCTCGATGGTGAAGAACCGCCCGCTGCGGTGCACCAGATTGCCGGTCACGCCTTCGAACCACCACTGGTCCAGGTCGGCGAACGGGATTCGTTCGACGTGGAAGACGTTGGCGTCGCGGCGTTCGGCGATCCAGGCGCGGACATCCTCGGTCCGCATCTGTACCCCATCGGTGGTCGCGGCCGACAAGGCGATGCGGTCGGCGTAGTCGTGGTGGTCACGAGGGCGCACCGCGGTGAGTGATGGAACGACGAAGGACGACATCAAACAACCCCCAGTTTCGTGTTCAGCCGGCGAGCCGCGCCCACCGACTCGCAACCCGCCAGGCCCATCGCGTCGCGAACTTCTTCGGCGAGCAGTTCGAGCAGCTGCCGAACGCCGTCCTGGCCTGCCGCGGCCAGCGCCCACATCACCGGCCGCCCGACCAGCACGGCCGACGCACCGAGAGCGGTCGCCTTGAGGACGTCCCCGCCACTGCGGATTCCCCCGTCCACCAACACCTCGCAGCCGCCGGAGACCGCGGCGACGATCTCGCCCAGCATCTCGATTCCGGGCACGGCACCGTCCAACTGACGACCTCCGTGGTTGGACACCACGATTCCGCCTGCACCCGCGTCGACGGCGCGACGGGCGTCCTCGACCGCGAGGATCCCCTTGAGCACCACTGGAAGGTCCGTGTGCGCGCGGACCGCCTCCACGGATTCCCATGTGGCCGGGGCGAATTCGCGCGCGGTGTGGTCGGCGACGGCCGAAACCCCTTGGGTACGGCGGTGTGCGGCCGTTCCGGCGTCGAAGTTGGCCGCCGTCACCCACTCCGGCAACGCGAAGCCGTTGCGCATGTCCCGCAACCGCCTGCCCATCCACGGCACGTCGACGGTGAACACGATCGCCTCGCAGCCTGCGTCCTCCGCGCGGCGGACAAGGTCCAGAGACCGCTTCTCATCCCGCAGCCAGTACAGCTGGAACCACGGCCGGCCGCCGACGGCCGCGATCTCCTCCAGCGAAACGCTGCTCAGCGTGCAGATGGTGTACGGCACGCCGGCGTCCCTGGCCGCGCGAGCCACTGCGAGCTCGCCCTCCGGATGGAACAACCGCTGGTACGCGACCGGTGCGACCGCCATCGGCAGCGCGGCGCGCCGGCCGAAGATGTCGATCTCGGTGGTGACGTCCGTCAGGTCACGCAGCATCCGGGGGATCACGAAGACCCGCTCCAGCGCGGTGCGGTTGGCCACCAGAGACGCCTCGGTGCCGCTACCCCCAGCGAGAAAGTCGAAGATCTCGCCGGGCAGGACATCCCGGGCGGCACGTTCGAGGTCGGCCAGGGAAACGTACGTCATCGCCGAGCGGCGCCGAACTCGCTCTGCCCGGTGCGTTCCAGCTCAACGGCCTCGTACAGGGCCTTGATGTTGGAGCTGCCGAAGGTGCCCGCGCCCTGCCGCTCGATGACCTCGAAGAAAATCGTGTGACGCGGATGAGTGGACGCGGTGAAGATCTGGAACAGCTGGCCGCCGTGGTCCTCATCGGCGAGCACGTTCGTCGCCCGCAGATCGTCCAGCGAGTGCGTCTGCAGCGTGATCCGCTCACCGAGCAGGTCGTAGTAGGCCCCCGGCGTCTTGAGGAACTCCACCCCGCGCTCGGACAGCGCCTTGACCGCACGGACCGCGTCGTTGCTGTTGAAGGCGATGTGCTGAACGCCTGCCCCTTGGTGATCCTTGAGGAACTCGTCGATCTGGCCGGGGTCGGCGTTCCGGTCGGGCTCGATCAGGGTGAGGGTGACCGCTCCGGACGCACTCTGCACGACGGTGGAGTTCATCGCCTGCGCACCGACCACGATGTGCTCGTCGAAGATCTGCCGGAAACCCAGTGCCCGCTCGTAGTACTCCACCGTGGGGCCGAGGTCGCCGGCGTTCAGGCAGATCGCGAAGTGGTCGATGCCGAGCAGGTCGACATCTCCCTTGCCGTGGTTGGTGACGTCCATCGAGCCGGTGAAGCCCGGGGGCAGCTCGGCGGATGTTCCGTCGCGCTGAATCAGGGTGTGCACGACATCGCCGAAACCACCGATGGTGGCCGTCGTGACCGCGGCCTCCGAGTGCTGCCCCGGCGCGCGGACGGCTTCCGCCCCCGCCCGCACCGCGGCCTCGTAAGCGGCGGCGACGTCCGAAGTGGCCATCGCGATGTCGGCGACACCGTCGCCGTGCGTCTGGAGGTAGGCCGCCGCCGGGTGACGATCCGACGTGGGCTCGGTGAGGACCAGCGTCACCTGCCCCTGCCGTAGCGCGATGCTCCGGTGGTCCGCCGACCGGCTGGTACCGGCGACGGCGAACGCGTACTTGTCCACCCAGCTGAACGCAGCCACCTCAAGATTTTCCACATACATTTCTACGTAGTCGATCTCGAAATTCTGCATTGACGATCCCGCAGTCAAGGTTCTCCTCCGTGAAATAGACGGGCTGCTCATTCGCCAGGATGGCCGCAAGCCAATTTCGCATCAATGGTTGTCCATGGACACTTCAGCAGGCCATGACACCCTCAAAACAGGGTTGGACAAAACCCGGTTCGACCAACCGGCCGGACGATAAAAAGTTCCTATGCCGAATTAGCCGAGCGCTACGACTCGGCCTATTCGCGGCGCTGTCAGCGCGGCCGCGGAGTCAGCGCCCGGTGAACCGCGCCGAAAGCTCCGCGTACCCCTGCACGACGATCGCGCGCAGCCAGGCAGGCTCCTTCACCAGCTCCACCCGCGACACCCGCTCGGCCAGCACTCGCAACACGACCGACAGCTCGATCCGCGCCAGCGCGGACCCGAGGCAGTGGTGCATACCGTGGCCGAAGGTGATGTGGCGGTTGGGTTTCCGCCCTGGGAGGAACGTGTCGGGGTCGTCGAACTCGGCGGGATCCCTGTTCGCGGCGGGCAACCACGCGACCACCGGTGTGCCTGCCGGCAGGTCCTGGCCGTTGATCGTGACATCGTCGGTCGACACCCGCAGGACGTGCATCGCCGGCGAGGTCCAGCGCAGCACCTCCTCCACGACGGTGTCGACGTCGGCGCTCCCGTCTTGCAGCCCGGTCAGCAGGCCGGGCACCGTGGCGAGGGCGTGCACCGCACCGGTGATCGCGTGCCGCGTGGTCTCGTTCCCGCCGATCAACACGTTGTCGCAGTTGAGCAACACGTCGTCGATCGTGAGCTCGTCATCGGTCACCAGCGTGCTGACGAGGTCGTCGGCGGGACGCTCGCGGCGCGCGGTGATCAGTTCGTCGAAGTAGACGAGGATCTCGGTGTGCGCCTGGCGTGGCGTCATCCCGTCGAACAGCTCGTCCTCACCGCCGAACGCGTGGTTGGTCAGCTCGATGAGCATGTCCTCGTCCTCGGCGGGCACACCGAGGATCTCGCACACGACCGCGGCGGGAATGCGCGGGCCGATCGCCGTCGCCACGTCGCACACGCCGCCGTCGAGCACCTGGTCCAGCACGCCGCTGACCTCGGTGCGCACCCGCTCCGACAGCTTGCGGGCAGCCGCCCTGGACAACAGCGGCCCGACCAGCCTGCGCAGTTTGCGGTGCTGCTCCTGCTCGGAGACCACCATCATCTGACCGCCCGACTTGTCCGGGTGGTCACGGTCGAACCCGATCATCATTCCGTACTCGGAGGTGAACGGCGCCGAGGGCGCGAGGACCGCGGCGCACGCCCGGTGCGAGAACACCGACCAGAAACCGGTGGGTGAACTGCCCGGTTCACTCCACACCATCGCGTCCCGCGCGGCCAGCTCGCGCCAGCGGGCGTGCCGGTCCAAGGTCGTGTACAGATCCGGGTTACCGAGATCACCGACGGCTGTCGTCGTCTGCATGAATGGTCTCCAGGGTCACGTCGATGCGCCGTCGAGCACCTTGGCCAGCTGTGCCACGGACGGCGCGTTGAAGAAGGCCTGCACGCGCAGCCGGACCTGCAGGCTTTCCCGGATGCGGGCCACCAGCCGAGTCGCGAGCAGCGAGTGGCCGCCGATGTCGAAGAAGCTGTCGTCGACGCCGACGCTGCTGACGCTGAGCACTTCGGCGAACAACTCGGCCAGGCGGATCTCGGTCGGTGTGCTCGGTGCTCGCCCCGAGGTCGCGCGCTCGGCGCCGTCCGCATCGGGATCGGGCAAGGCGGCCCGGTCGACCTTGCCGTTCGGCGACGTCGGCAGGCGCGGCAAGCCGACGACCACGTCCGGTACGAGGTAGCCGGGCAGCTGCTTGCGCAGCGGCGGCAGGAGGTCTTCGGCTGCCACCCGCGCCCCGCCGGCGCCCACCACATAAGCGACGAGCCGGTTGTCGTGCTCGGTCACCACCGCCTGGGCCACGCCATCCACCGCGAGCAGCGCGGACTCGACCTCGCCCGGCTCGATCCGGTGACCACGAACCTTCAGCTGGTCGTCGACGCGGCCGACGAACACGAGCTGCCCGTCCGAACCCGCCCACACCCGGTCGCCGGTGCGGTACATGCGCTCACCCGGGCCACCGAAGGGATTCGGCAGGAACCGCTCCGCGGTCGCGGCCGGTCTGCGCAGGTAACCGCGGGCAAGGCCAGGGCCGGTCATGTACAGCTCGCCCACGTCCCCGTCCGGAACGGGGTGCAGCCGGTCGTCCAGGATGTACGTGCTCACGCCGGTGATCGGCCTGCCGATCGGCGGCGTGCCTTCGCCGGTCAGCGGGTCGCTCGCGGTCACCGCGACCGTGGCCTCGGTCGGGCCGTACGCGTTGATCATGACGCGGTCGCGTGCCCAGCTTTTCGCGACCGGAGCCGGGCACGCCTCGCCCGCGACCAAGAGGGTCAGTCCCGGGGGCAGGCCGCCGCCTTCCTCGAGCGGTGCCAGTGCGGACGGCGGCAACGTGACGTGGGTGATCCGCTGGTCGCGCACCAGCCGGGCGAGCGGCTCGCCGGGGATCAGGTCCGACGCGGGAGCAAGCACCAGGCAGCCACCGGCCAGCCAGATCGGCCAGAACTCGGCGACGGCGGCGTCGAAGCTAGGTGACGCGAAAGCCAGCAACCTGCTGTCCGGCACCAGGTTCTGGCGGCGCACGTAGTCGTCGGCCAGGTTCGGGATGCCGCGGTGCGTGACCAGTACGCCTTTCGGCTGCCCAGTCGAGCCCGACGTGTAGATGACGTACGCGGGGTGATCGGGAAGCAACGGGCCGAGCCGGTCCTGGTCGGTCAGGTTCGGCGCGGACAGGCCTGCCTGACGTTCCACGCTCATCACAACCGGCGCACCGGCCACATCCTGCCCGGGCAGGGCCAAAAGACAATGCGCTGAGGTGTCGTCGAGCATGTGCCGCCTGCGGTCCTCCGGATAGTCCGGGTCGACGGGCACGTACGCGGCACCTGCCTTGTGCACGGCCAGGATCGCGATGACGAACTCGACCGACCGCGGCATCGCCAGTGCGACAAGCTTTTCCGGGCCCACCCCGTGCTCGACGAGCCTGTGCGCGAGGAGATTGGCCTCCCCGTTCAGCTCTGCGTAGGTCAGCGTGGTGGTTCCCATCGCCACGGCCGGCCGGTCCGGCACCGCGGCGGCGGTCGCCTCGAACAACGCGGGCGCAGTGGATGGCGGCTGTGCCTCGCCGGTCATGCGGTCTCCTCCAGTCGCGCGGCGGACTCGGCGCGGAGGAACCGGAGCAGCTCACGGTTCACCGCTTCCGGGTTCTCCAAGTAGCCGAAGTGCCCGCAACCGGGGATGGTGCGGTGCGTGGCGCCGGGAATCGCGGCGGCCAGCTCCCGTCCAGCTGACGGGGGCGCCACGAGGTCGTGCTCGAACGAGATGACGTGGCAGGGCACTTTGATCGCACGGTAGGCGTCGATGCGGTCGGGCAACGCGCTCAGCTGCAGCTGCGCCCGAACTCCCGGACCCCAGTTGTCCGACGCCTCGAACAAGTCAAGCCAGTCGCCGGTGAGGTCGTCGTCGGCGAGCGTCGCGGGCCCGAGGTTGTGCATGGCGCGAACGGCGGCGAGGTAGCCCGGTGGCAGCTCGGTGCCCAGTTCGATCAGCTTCGCCTCGCCCTCCGCGAGCACCCGCTGGACGAGGCTGCTCCTGCCGCAGGCCGCCATGAGCACGACCGCGTCCAGCAGCTCCGGGTGCGCGAGTGCCAGCTCCTGTGCGATGTACGAGCCCATCGAGGTGCCGACCACGCGGCACGGCGCCACACCGAGGTGCTCGATCAGGGCGGCCACGTCCGCGACGAGGTCGTCGATGGTGAACCCGTCCGTGCCTTCGTCGCTTGGCGGGATGCCACGGTTGTCCATGGTGATCACCCGGAACCCGGCGGCGCGCAGCACGGGCACCTGGTGCAGGTCCCATACCGAGCTCGGCGCCCCGGTGCCGGTCAGCAACAGGACAGGCGAACCGTCGCCATGGTCGTGGTACGACAACCGGATCCCGGTCTCAGTTGTCATCAGCATGAAGGTCCTCCCCCGCCCACCGCGCACGCACGGGCGCGCGGCGACGAGTTCTTGTTTCCCCTCAACGGTTGTGCCCTTCCCCAGGTGCTGTGGCGCACTCGTGACGACCGTACCTGCAGAGATCGAGTTTCCGGCGGAATTGACGATGGACAGTGGGAATCAGCGAGAATCGCCGTCAGATCGCGTCCACTGCCGCTGCTTGACACCTCGACGGCGTATGGAAATCCTAGTATTCATGGATTCATACGGTCTGTCCACTCAATTGAGCATGGAAACGCTGCACGGATCGCTCACCGATCCGGCGATCTCATCGATGAACCTGCTGAACGAGTTGATCGACGAATATCCGGTGGCCATTTCCATGGCGGCAGGCCGGCCGTATGAGGAGTTTTTCGATGTCCGGCTCATTCACGAGTACATCGACGCATACTGCGACCATCTCCGGCACGATCGGAAACTGGCAGAGGCGGTGGTCACCCGCACGCTTTTCCAGTACGGCACCACGAAAGGCATCATCGCCGATCTGATCGCCCGCAACCTCGCCGAGGACGAGAACATCGACGCCGCCGCTGAGTCCGTGGTCGTCACCGTGGGCGCTCAGGAGGCCATGTTCCTGATTCTCCGCACGCTGCGGGCGGACGAGCGGGACGTGCTGCTCGCCCCCGCTCCCACCTACGTCGGGCTGACCGGGGCGGCGCTGCTGACCGACACCCCGGTCTGGCCGGTCCAGTCGACCGCGAACGGCGTCGACCCGGAAGACCTTGTCCTGCAACTGAAACGGGCCGACGAACAAGGCAAGCGGGTCCGGGCCTGTTACGTCACACCCAACTTCGCCAACCCGACCGGCACCAGCATGGACCTGCCCGCCCGCCACCGGCTCCTCGAGGTCGCCGAAGCCAACGGCATCCTTTTGCTGGAGGACAACGCGTACGGGCTCTTCGGATCCGAACGCCTCCCGTCGCTGAAGTCCCTCGACCGGTCGGGAAACGTGGTCTACATCGGCTCCTTCGCCAAGACCGGCATGCCCGGCGCCCGGGTCGGCTACGTGGTGGCGGATCAGCGGGTGGCCGGGGGCGGCCTGCTCGCCGACCAGCTCTCGAAGCTCAAGGGCATGCTCACGGTGAACACCTCCCCCATCGCACAGGCGGTGATCGCCGGGAAGCTCCTGCTCAACGACTTCAGCCTGACCAAGGCAAACGCCCGCGAGATCGCCATCTACCAGCGAAACCTCCAGCTCACGCTGAGCGAACTGGAGCGCACGCTCGGCGGCCTGCCCGAGGTCGGCTGGAACACGCCGACGGGCGGCTTCTTCGTCACCGTCACCGTGCCCTTCGTCGTCGACGACGAACTGCTGGCACATGCCGCCCGCGACCATGGCGTGCTGTTCACCCCGATGCATCACTTCTACGGCGGCAAGGACGGGTTCAATCAGCTCCGGCTGTCGATCAGTCTGCTCACGCCGGAGCTGATCAAGGAGGGCGTGACCCGGCTTGCCGCGCTCATCACCGCGCGTCTGCGGTGGCCCCGGGCATAACCGCCTCTACCAACACCATGTCCTTACGGCCCGCCCCGCCGGACGCGAACGGCGTCTGTGCGATCACGTCGAAGCCGGACCGCACAAGTTCGCGCACTACCTGATCCGGTGCGAGGAGCCTTCTGCGATGCGTGCACACGACGAACGGATCCGTCGTTTCGTCGGCGGGGTGGATGGTGATTTCCTGGATCTCTTCCGCCGGCAGATGCCTGACGTGCAACACGTACCGTCGGCCGCTGCGGCCTGGCAGCTCTTGCTTGCGCTCCAGCGGCTCCGACTCGGCGGCCTCCGACATGGCCAGGCTGAGCAAGAACTTCCCGCCAGGCTCGAGATGCTCACGAACCGACGCGTACAGGCCACGCCTGTCGGCCTCGTCCAGTTCGTTGATCGAGCCTGAGCTGATGACCACTGTTCCGAAGCGCTTGTCCAACGCGAAGGCGCTCATATCTCCCTGAACCAGGGTGCACCGATCCCGGACATCCGCAGGCGCTTCTGCCAACCGCTTCCGGAAGGCGGCGAGCACAGAGGTCGACAGTTCCAGGGCGGTCACCTCCCAGCCGAGATCCAGGAAAGGGAACGTCAGCCGGCCCATTCCAGCCGCCAGCTCCAGCACAGGTCCGGAAACCGGGCCTGTGCGGGTGGCGAACTCCCGCGCTTCCGACGTGCCGTCCGCGTCCTGGATCAAATCCCGATATGTGTCCGCGGCGCCCTCGTCGTAGAAGTCGCACAGCACGCCTCGCTCACCTACCGAGGCCAGCAGAACGTCGGCGTGAGGGGTCCGCACCGGGCCACGCTCCAGTTGATTGCTCATAGGGACAACCTCCTCGTCTCCGGCACGATCGCTCAGCTGTTGTCTTCGCGAGAGACCACAGGCCAGGTCGTTTCGCCGTATCCGCCCTGTGGCGAGTTCTTCCGGGCATGCTCGTCCAGCTGGGCGAAAAAATCCTTGCCAGGCCCGTGGAGCATCAACATTTGCGACGGATAGAGCCGCAGAGCCTCGAATTTCCGGTCCCGCATGTCCGTCGTGACGGAGCCGAAATCTCCAGTACCGAGATCGAAGCCCTCCGGCAGTTCGGCGGGACCTGCCCCGAACATCGCGTGCGGAAGGTCTTCCCACAGTCGCACCGGGAGATCTTTCTCGTGCGCGACGAGCAGTGCCGCATCCCGCGTGATCTCGTTGTCGATATGACCGTTGCCTGCCGCACAAGTGAGGATCAGCGTTGGATCACACTCTTCGACGACCGATTTGATGTCATCCCTGACCGCGGCGAACAGATCCGGATCGGTCTGCGGCGACAGCCGGCTGATTGCCAGCTTTTGCCTGCCTGGCACGTTGTCAGCCAGCCATCGCCCATCCGGCAACGTGCGATAAATGGCGTCGAGGAATCGGCCGTGCCGGTAGTCGACCCCCAGGTGGTCGAGCGCGGCGATGTCTTCATTTCGGCGATGCAGCGACGCGTCTTGATCCGGCGAAAGGCCCCAGATCCCGTGCAATCGCTCCGCCGCCGGTGAGTAAGGGGGCGTCGCCGTACCGGCGAATACCGTGTAGACGGTCACCTTCGCACCGTCCTGCGCCGCCCGGGCGAGGCCGGCTCCGAACGACAGGACCGCGTCGTCCAAATGCGGGGATATCGCCAGAAGCCGGCCCGCGCCAAGGTTTTGCGACATGGCGATCACGTCAGCTCACGTGCACGTTCGGCACGTACAGGATCCACTGCCCACCGGCGTCCCGGAAAGCCTGCTCCGCGTTCATGATCTCGTCGGCGTGGTTCCACGCGAACAGCAGGGCGTAGTCCGGGTAGTCGGCGGCGAACTCCTTGGGCTCGCGGACCGGAATGTGCTGGCCGGGGCTGAGCCTGTTCTGCTTGGCCGGCGTGGTGTCCGAGATGAACTCCACCAGGTCCGGGGTGATGCCACAGAAGTTGGTCACGGTGGCGCTCTTGGCCGTCGCGCCGTAGCCGACGACGCGCTTGCCCTCGGCGCGCAGCTTGGTCAGCAGCGCGATCAGGTCGTCCTTGATCTTCTTCACGTTGGTGGCAAAGCGTTCCAGCGTGGCGTACTCCGCCAGCTTGCGCTCGGCCTCCCATGCCAGAAGCTCCGCCACGGCCTCGGTCGGCTGACGAGCCCCAGCGAGGGCAAGGGTGTAGCGGACCTCGCCGCCGTGCACCGGAATGCGCTCGACGTCGACGAGCTCAAGACCGTTGCGCTTGGCCATCTCCTGGACCGACCGTGCGGTGAAGAAGAAGAAATGCTCGTCGTAGATCTGGTCGAACGACGTGCGCTCCACGATGTCACCGAGGTACGGGTCCTCGAAGACGAACACGCCATTCGGGCCCAGCAGCGTGGTGACGCCCTTCAGGATCGAGTCCATGTAAGGGATGTGGCACAGGGTGTTGGCCGCGTAGATCACGTCGGCGGGGCCGTCGGTCTCGCGGATGTCGGCTGCCGTCGCCTCTTCGAAGAAGTCCTTGCGGACGCGGATTCCCTTGGCCGCGGCCAGATCCGCGACGCTGCCGGAGGGTTCGACGCCGAGCTGGCGCACACCCGCTTCGGCCATGGCCTTGAGCATGATGCCGTCGTTGCAGCCGAGCTCGACGATGAACGGGTCCTCGCCGGTCAGCTCCGTGGTCAGCAAGCGCTTGGCCAACTCGTTGAAATGCGTGCGCATGAACGCCGAACCGGACGACAGATAGGGATACGCGTCGTGGAACATCAGGTCCCGCGGGACTTCTTCCATCAGCTGCACCATCGTGCAGGAATCGCAAATCCCGGTGGCGAGCCGGAAGAAGAACTCACCCTTCTCATCGCCGGGAACGACGAACGCGTCTGAGAGCGGCTGGCGTCCGAAATCGATGAACTCTTTGACAGTGCCGTCACAGATACGGCACTGGGACGTGACCGACATGCAGTCTCCTTGTGCTTGTCGTCGACGAAATTGTGGGAGAAATACCGATCGAAGAACGGTCGGGCACGTGGATTACGCGAGAACAGCCGACTTTTCCCGGCTGACCGCGTCGAGCAGCAACCGCGCGGCCACCGCTGCCCCGTCGGTGCGGATCGTGCCTGCCACGGCCGTCGCACGCGCGCGGGTTTCCGGGGCAAGGGCCGTGGCGACCGCGGCCGACATCGCGTCGAAGGTCGGGACCGGACCCTCGAGTGCCACGCCGATACCCAGGTCAGCCACTCGTTCGGCGTAGTACGGCTGGTCCGTGTGCCGAGGAATCACGATCTGCGGGATGCCGGCCAGCGTGGCCAGGTGCTCGGTGCCCGCGCTGCCGTGGTGGATGGCGGCGGCCGCCCGGCTGAACAGGACCTGAAGATTCACTTCGTCGACGGAGAAGCAGTCCGCCCCGTCGTCGGGCCGGACCAGGTCGGCCCAGCCGCTGAGCAGGACGATCCGGCGGCCATGGGCACGGATCGCCTCGATGGCCACCCTCGCGGCGTCATCGATGCCAGGTCCGGACGCGCTGCCGAACCCCAGGTACACCGGCGGTGACCCGGCAGCCAGAAACGCCTCCAGCTCCGCGGAAAGCGGCCGTTCGTCCGGCAGGATCCACGTACCGGTCTGCACGGCGTCGAAATCCGGCGGCAGCGGGGCCAGGATCGGGTCCGTCGCCAGCCAGGGCCGCTCGGAGTAGCCGTAGCCGAAGACGTCCTCAACCGGTGGCAGGCCGACCGAGGCCCGCCTGCTGTTGAGCGTGTCCCCGTACCGCTTGGCAAAACGCTGGCCACGCTCGTCCCACAGCACCTTGTTGTCGGTCACGCCCGGCGTGGTCCGCTCGTCCTCGGGCGGCGCGTGGTGCGGCGACGGCAGATAGTTCGGACTGTAGGCGGCGTAGAAGTAGGGAATGCCCAGCATCTCGGCCACCGACCGCACGGCGGCCGCGGCGGCCAGCTCGCCGGCCGCCACCACCGCGGCACACCCTTCGGCAGCCGCGGGGACCTCGTCGAACTGCATGTCGATCGCCTTGGCCGCGAGCCGGCGCTCCTCCTCGGGCGACGGCGGCGGCATCCCCTCCTGCAACAGCATGCCCTCCAGCTGCAGGCCGACCGGCACGTGCGGCACACCTACCTCGGCCAGCCGCTCCGCGGAGGCCGGCGATGCGCACATCCGTGCCTCCACGCCGAGCCCCTGCAGCCGAACCGCCAATGCCACCAGCGGTTCGACGTCTCCGCGGCTGCCAGCCGTCGACAACAACACACGCATTTCGCATCCCCTATTTTGATAGGTTCTGGCCACATGCCGACAATTAATCGGCATGTTACGGCGAGGCATTTATGTCCAGAAAGATCACACGATGGACAATGTCGAGGTCACCCACGCGCCGATTCTCAAGGCGCCGGCTCGGTGTGGTTTACGCGGAAACAGTCGGCTTTTCCCGACTGACCGCGTCGAGCAGCAACCGCGCGGCCACCGCTGCCCCGTCGGTGCGGATCGTGCCTGCCACGGCCGTCGCTCGCGCGTGGGTTTCGGGGGTCAGAGCCGTGGCAAGCGCGGCCGACAAGGAATCGAAGGTCGGAATTGGACCATCATGTGCCACACCAACACCCAGTTCGGCCACCCGGCCGGCGTAGTACGGCTGGTCCGCCATCTGGGGCAACAGGATCTGGGGTGCACCTGCCCGCGCGGCCACGTGCGTCGTGCCCGCGCCGCCGTGGTGGATGACGGCGGCGACTCGGCCGAACAGCACCTGATGGTTCACTTCGCCGATCGCGAAGCAGTCGGCACCGTCGTCGGGCAGGACCAAATCGGCCCAGCCACGGGAAAGGATCACCCGGCGGCCATGGGCACGGATCGCGTCGATGGCCACCCGGACCGCGTCAGCAGGTGCGCCCAGGCTGCCGAACCCCAGGTACACCGGCGGTGGGCCGGCGTCCAGAAACGCCGCCAGCTCCGGGGAAAGCGGCCGTTCGTCGGGCAGGATCCACGCGCCGGTCTGCACGGCGTCGAGGTCTGTCGGCTGCAGCGGGGCCAGCACCGGATCCGCCGCCACCCAGGGGTGATCGGTGTAGCCGAAGGTGAAGATGTCCTCCACCGGTGGCAGGCCGATCGCGTCCCGGTGGCTGTTGAGCAGGCCGCCGTACCGCTGGTAGGCGCTCTGGTTGTTCCGCTCCCACTGCGCCGGAATGTCGATCGTGTCCTGTGTGGACGGTTCGCCGAGGGGCGGCGGCGGATAGTACGGCGACGGCACATAACTCGGACAGTGGAAGGCATAGAAGTAGGGGATGCCCAGCTTCTCGGCCACCGACCGCACGCCGATCGCGGCGGCCAGCAGGCCGGTGGTCACCACCGCGGCACACCCCTCGGCCGCCGCCGGGATCTCGTCGAACTGCGTAGCGATCGCCTCGGTCGTGAACCGGCGCACGTCCTCGGCCGTCAACGGTTTCGCTCGCTGGATCGGCGCGCGCGCCGACGGGCCGACGGGCACATGCGGCACACCTACCTCGGCCAGCCGCTCCGCGCAGTCCGGCGGTGCGCACATCCGCACATCCGCGCCGAGGTCCCGCACCCGAACCGCCAGTGCCACCAGCGGTTCGGTATCTCCGCGCGATCCACACGTCGCCAACAGCACACGCATTACGAATTTCCTCGTTCCATAGGCTCGGTGTGGTTCAGGCGGGAACAGTCGGCTTTTCCAGGCTGACCGCGTCGAACAGCAGCTGCGCGGCCACCGTTGTCCCATCGGCGCGAATCGTGTCTGCCACGGTCGTCGCTCGCGCACGGATCTCCGGGGCCAGAGCCGTGTCGAGCGCGGCCGACAAGGAGTCGATGGTCGGGACCGGACCGTCGACCGCCACACCGACACCCAGCTCGGCCACCCGGTCGGCGTGGTACGCCTGCTCCACCACGTTGTCCACTACGCGGCGCACCACGATCTGGGGGATGCCCGCCCGCATGGCCAGCAGCGTCGTGCCCGCGCTGTCGTGGTGGATGGCGGCGGCCACCCGGCCGAACAGCTCCTGAAGGTTCACTTCGCCGACCACGAAGCAGTCGGCCCCGTCGTCCGGCAGGACCAAATCGGCCCAGCCGCGGGAGAGAACGATCCGGCGGCCACTGGCACGGACCGCCTTGATGGCCATCTTCGCGGCGTCAGCGGTTGCCGGTCGGGACGAGCTGCCGAAACCCACGTACACCGGCGTCGACCCGGCAGCCAGAAACGCCTCCAGCTCCGCGGAAAGCGGCCGTTCGTCGGGCAGGATCCACGCACCGGTCTGCACAGTGCCGAGGTCCGTCGGCCGCAGCGGGGACAGCACCGGGTCCGCCGCCAGCCAGGGCTGATCGGTGTAGCCGTAGTCGTAGAGGTGCTCCACCGGTGGCAGGCCGATCGAGGCCCGGTGGCTGTTGACCGCGTCACCGAAAAGCCTGTCGGCGCCCTGGTTGTACATGTCCCGCTCCGCCTGGCTTTGCTCCGACGGCAGATGGTCCGGAGACAGCACGGTGTAGCGGTACGGGATGCCCAGCTTCTCGGCCATCGACCGGACAGCGACCGCGGCGGGCAGCAAGCCGGTCGTCACCACCGCGTCACACCCCTCGATGGCCGCCGGGACCTTGTCGAACCATTCGGCGACCACCTCGGTCACGACTTCGGCCGCCCCCGGCGGCAGTTCTCCCGGCTCGCGTGCCCCTGCGCGCACCGCCCGACCGACCGGCACCATCGGCACACCGACCTCGGCGCACCGCTCCACGTAGTCCGGCGGCAGGCACATCCGCGCGTCCGCACCGAGTTCCCGCAACCGTGCCGCCAATGCCACCAACGGTTCGGTATCTCCGCGCGATCCACACCCCGTAATCAACACGCGCATTTCGCATCCCCTATTTCGTAGATCCTCGACCACCGTGCGGAGGCTCATGCCGGATGGTGCGGCAGCCATTTCATTCCGTCGGGCGAGGTCACCAGGCCGCCGGGGAACAGCGGCAGCTCGGGTTCGGCGTCCTCGCCGAGCAGCGCCTTCATCTGGACCTGGCCCGCTTCCTGCATCGCCTGCTTGACCACCGTCGACTTGAACATCGGCACCATGTTGTCGCCGTCGCCGCTGGCCATCTGGTCCACGGCCGCGGCGAATTCGGCACTGCGCGCGGCGATCCGGTCAGCGGCCGTCAGCGCGGTCTCACCGGACGACACCCCACCGATCAGTTCGACGAACGACTCGATATCGGTGCTCTGGTTCTGCGTGACCTTCTTGGCCTGCCAGAAATACGACTCCTCATTCACGTTCATCTGATAGAACGACACGAGGAACTCGTAGAACACCCCGTACTCGCGGCGATACCGCATTTCGAACTCGTTCAGTGCGGTCTTCTCGTCCAGATCGCCCGCCAGGACGCTGTTGATTGACCGGGCCGCGAGCAGCGCGCTGTAGGTCGCCAGGTGCACACCGGACGAGAACACCGGGTCCACGAAGCACGCGGCGTCGCCGATCAGGATCATCCCCGGCCGCCAGTAGGTCTCCTGCTGGTAGGAGTAGTCCTTGCGGACGCGTAACTCCCCGTACTTGCCGGTCGTCACCCTGGTCGCGTTCGCGAGGTACTCCGAGATCAGCGGGCACTCGGCGATCAGGGCGTTGAGCGCCTTCTCCCGGTCACCCTGGATCTTCTCGGCGTCCTCCCGGCGCACCACCGCGCCGACGCTGGTCAGCGTGTCGCTCAGCGGGATGTACCAGAACCAGCCGCTGTCGAAGGCAACGCTCAGGATGTTTCCCGAGACCGGCGCGGGCAGCCGCTTGCCACCCTCGAAGTAGCCGAACAGCGCGAGGCTGCGGAAGAACTCCGAGTAGTTCCGCGAACCGCCGACCTTGGAGTAGAGGCGGCTCTTGTTGCCCGACGCGTCGATCACGAAGCGCGCTGACACTTCACGCTCGTTGCCATCGGCGTCGGTGTACCGCAGACCGGTGACCCGCTCACCGTCTTCCACCACATCGGTGACCGGGGACCCTTCCCGCACGACCACGCCCTTGCGCTTGGCGTTGTTCAGCAAGATCTCGTCGAACCGCGCCCGCTCGACCTGATAGGCGTGCGACGTCGAGCCCGCCATCTTGGCGGAGATACCGAAGTGGAACGTCCACGGCTCCGGACGCGCACCCCAGCGGAAAGTGCCGCCCCGCTTCACCGGGAACCCGGCATTGGCCAGCTCGTCCGTGATGCCGAGCATCCGGCACACCCCGTGCACCGTGGCAGGCAGCAGCGACTCACCGATCTGGTACCGGGGAAAGACCTCTTTCTCCAGCAACAGCACCCGATGCCCCTGCATCGCCACCAAGGTGGCCACGGTCGAACCGGCAGGCCCGCCACCAGCAACAACCACATCGAAGTCTTCGACCGACATCTCCCACCATTCCTCTATCGACTGTCAAATTGCTGAAGCTGGTCTTCCAGTCCGGATTGCGCTACCAGGTGACTGGAACCTGATCAGGGCAGTCGACGAACGCACTGCGGTACTTCACTTCCGCGATCGGCACTGCCAGCCGCAGCCCGGGAAATCGCTGCCACAGGGTCTGATAAGCCATCCGCAGCATCGACCGGGCCAGCGCCGCGCCCACGCAGTAATGGATGCCGTGCCCGAATCCGACGTCCGACACCGCGGCGCGATTCGCGTCGAGAACGTTGGGATTCGGCGTCAGCGCTTCATCTCGGTTGGCCATGAGAACCGAGCACAGGACGTAATCACCTGCCTTGATCAACTGTCCGTCGATGACGACGTCCTTGATGGCGAGGCGTGGATTCGGCGCCTGCACCGGGGACAGATAACGCACCAGCTCGTTGACGACGCGGTCGGCCTTCTCGGGGCCGGCGAAAAGCAACTGGATCTGGTCAGGATTCTCCAGCAGGGCGAGCACTCCGAAGCCGATCATCCCCGCGACGGTCTCGACACCGCCGAGGATCAGCGCCGTGCACAGGCCCTTCAGTTCCTCGTCGGTGACGTTGTCACCGTGCTCTCGCACGATCATGCCGAGAAACCCCTCGTCGGGGTCCTTGCGCTGCCGGGAGATGAGGTTGTCCAGGTACCGGTTGAACGCCGCGCTGTCGGCCGCCCGTGCCTTGAGTCCCCGGCTCAGATCGGTGTTCCGCCTGATCCTCCGGACGAACTCACGCTGGTCATCGCGCGGAATGCCGAGCAGTTCACACAGGGCGAGAGCGCCGACCGGGTCGGCGAACAACCCTTGGAGATCCGCGGGCGGCCCCTCGGCCTCCACCATGTCGAGGCGATCATCGATGAGGCCCTGAATCGCGGGCTCCATCCGGCGAATCCGCCGCACCGTGAACTCCGGCGTCAGCATCTTTCGCAGGCGAGTGTGCTCAGGCGGATCGTAAGTCGATATCTGTCCGACGAACTGGGCCTCTACGTGTGCGTCAGATTTCGCATGGGTGAATTGCGGCCGCGTCGTGAAATTCTCGTGATCACCCAATATCTTGCGCACGACGTCGTAGCCATGGGCCTGCCAGACATAGTCCCTGCCCAGCTGAGTGGATGAATCCCCAACTAGCCGGACCAGCGGGCCATGCGCCCTGAGGTCGAAATTCTCCTCATGCGGATCGCAGCCCGTCCGCATCTGAAAGTTCGCAGGCTCCTGTAAGAGCGGCGCCACCTGCTCCATGCCGTGCTGATCTATGCCGTGCTGATCAATACTGTGCTGATCTATGCCGTGCTGATCTATGCCGTGCTGATCTATGCCGTGCTGATCTATGCCGTGCTGATCTATGCCGTGCTGATCTATGCCGTGCGCCATACCGAGTGGCAACTCCTTCGCTTACCGGGTCCAGCGGCTGACACGGCCGATCACCACGCGACCAGCAGACTGGTCACTCCATACGCGGGGGTGGTCAACCGGAAGTTGGTTTCCTTGGCGGGATCCGCGAGCCGCAGCGTGGGAAAGCGCTGCCACAGGGCGGTATAGACCGTTCGCAGCTCGAGGCGGGACAGCGCGGCTCCCAAGCAATGGTGCACGCCATGCCCGAACGCGACATGCGGGACGGGCTCGCGGGTGACATCGAGGCGGTTCGGATCCGGTACCAAGGCAGGATCACGGTTTGCCGCCGGGAGAGAGCAGATGACGCTCTCCCCCTTCTTGATCATCTGGCTCGCGACGATGACGTCCTGCATGGCGATTCGGGGAGTCGGGGCATACGGGACCGTCAGGTACCGGATCAGTTCGTCGACCGCCCGTTGCGCCGACTGCTCGTCACCCTGGAACGCGGCGATCTGCTCGGGGTGGCGCAGCAGCGCCAGCACGCCGAGCCCGATCATGCCGGAGATGTTGTCGTCGCCCGCCAGCATCACCTGAACGCAGAAGCCCCGCAGCTCCTCATCGGTGGCTTCGTCGCCGTATTCGGCGATGACGGCGCCGATCAGCCCCTCGCCCGGGTCCTTGCGTTCCCTGGCGATCATGGCCAACAGGTAGCGGGAGAACGCCTCGCCTGCCGCCGCCCGCCTCTTCTGGCTTCGCGAGGCGTCGAGATGTCCGTGACACAACTGCATGAACATGGCCCGGTCGTCCCGGGGCACCCCGATCAGCTCGCACAGCACGGCCCCAGGCACCTCGTCGGCGACGAACTCGATCAGATCCGCCGGGGATCCCGCCTGCTCCATGGCATCGAGCCGATCCGCGACGATCTGTTCGATGTACGGCTGCATCCGCTGCATCTTGCGCAGCGTGAATCCGGGGGTCAGCTTCTGCCGCAGCCGGGTGTGCTCGGGCGGGTCGTAGTCCATCAGGTTGCCGACCAGCTCACGCGGCCGGAAGATACCCGTCCCGCCGATCTCGTCGCGCTGGTGCCAGCGGCGCCGTGTGCTGAAGCTCTTGTGATCGCCCATCACCTGCCGTACGGCACCGTGCGTTGTCGCCATCCAGCTGGTCTCGGCGTCCGCTCCGGATCCGACGGTGACCCTCGTCAGCGCTCCGGCGGCAAGCAGTTCGTCCGCCGGATCCAAGTCCTGCCTGCGAATGTGCAGCGGGCGCGGGTCATCGTCACCCGACTGGGAAAGCTCCTGTGCTACCAACGGTTTCTCCTAGCTCCGGCTACCAGTCGAGCAGCAGGACTTCGACGTCGAACGGCGGCGGGCCCAACTTGATCTCACGGCCCGGTTCGGCCAGCCGCAGCGTGGGAAAGCGGCGCGTCAGAGCCGTGATCGCGGTCCGGAACACCATCTCGGCCAACGGACGGCCAAGGCAGTGATGGATGCCGTGCCCGAACGTGACGTGCGCGGGCCTTTCCCGGGTGATGTCGAACTGGTCCTCAGGGGCGGGGAAGTTCCGGCGGTTCGCAGCCAGCAAAGAGCAGGTGACGGCATCGCCGGCCTTGACGAGCTGATCACCGATGTACACGTCCTCCAGCGCGATGCGCGGAGTGGTCTTCTCGTCGCTGGTGAGGTATCGGGCCACCTCGTTGAGCCAGTCCGGGATGGTGTCCGGCTTGTCCCGCAGCACAGCGAACTGCTCGGGATGCTCGGCGATCAGCCACGCGCCCGCCGCGAGGAAACGAGCCACCTGATCCCCAGCCGCGCCAATGATGAATGCGGCCACCCCAAGCAGCTCCGCGTCGGTGATCGCGTCGCCGTGTTCGCGCACCACGGCGCCGAACATGTTGTCACCGGGATCGCGGCGCGCTTGAGCCGCGACCTGGCTCATGTACGTCCAGAACTTGTTTCCCGCCGCCACGCGCCGTTTGCCCGTCCGTTCGGACCGGCTGGCGAGCAGCGCGCGCGACAAGTCCGCCTGATCATCACGGGGAATGCCGATGAAGTCGCAAGTCACCGTCGTCGCGATGGGCCACGCGAACCGGGGCACGAAGTCCACCGGGCCACCGGTGGCCTCGATGTCGTCAAGGGTGGCCTCGACGATCAGCTCGATCCGCGGGCGGAACCCCTGCATCCGCCGGACAGTGAACGCGGATGTCAGCATTCGGCGCAGGCGCGTGTGCTCCGGCGGGTCGTACTGATTGAGGAAGCCCGGCCAGATGCGGCCGGCCACGGTCCCGCCGTAAAGCAGCTTGGCGCTGAACTTGTCCGAGCCGAGAACCTGCCGGATCTCGTCGTACCCGGTGGCAAGCCACCCGGTCCGCCCTTCGGCGGGATCATCGGCCTCCAAAATGGACATGGGGCCCTCGGCCATCAGGGAACGCAGCTCCGGTCCCGGATCGAATTGCTCTCTCCGGTGTATCTCGGTGCCCCGGACGGCGTTGTTCTCCGCGAACACTGCACAAGGTCCTTTCGCCTCATCCAGCCGATGAACTCAAGCGAAACGGATGTTCCAGGCCGGTCGGACGAGCGTCGAGCTCGTCCAACCGTCCGCGTTGAGCGGCTGGACACCTGCTCCCTCAGACGCCCGCTTCCTGGATGAGGCTCTTCGGCCGCAGGTCCGTCCAGTTCTCCTCGACATAGGCGAGGCACTCCTGACGGGTGGCTTCGCCGTACACGCGGGTCCAGCCGGCAGGCACCTCGGCGAAGGTCGGCCAGAGGGAGTGCTGGCCCTCGTCGTTGACCAGCACGAAAAAGGAACCGTCCTCGTTGTCGAACGGGTTCGTCATCGTTGTGTCCTTTCAGCATCCGGCCGGGACCGGAGTTTCTCGGCGACGATGGCTCCAATCTGGCCCAGCGCCGCGGGTTGCACCATGTCGTAGTGGTTGGACGCGATCTCGTGAGCCTCGATGGCCCCGCTGGTGAAGTCCTTCCAGCTGTCTTTCGCCACCGGGACGGGCAGATGCCCTGGACGGTCCACAGTGGCCACAAAGAGCAGAATGTCGCCGGCGAACGGCGTGGAGACGTGGCGTGGCCCGACATCCCAGAGGTTGCGCATGACCGCCTCAAGGCGCGACCGGGCCGCTGCCCCCTTGACCAGTTGCCCCGCGAGCTCCAAGTCCTGCTGGTTGCGCCTTTCGAGGGCCTCTTCCTCGCTCGCGGCGCCGGTCGTCTTGCGTCCCATGTAGACGGGATACGCGTCGAGCAGAGCGAGCAGGCCGACCTGTTCCCCTTCCGCCTCAAGCAATTTGGCCATCGCCTGCGCGATCCTGCCGCCGAGGGACCAGCCGAGGAGGTGGTACGGCCCGGTCGGCTGCACGGCGCGGATCTGCTCGAGGTAGTCGGCCGCCATCTCGTCGACGCTGCCCGGCAAAGGTTCGGTACGGGCCAAGCCGCGTGCCTGCACGCCGTAGACCGGTTGATTCGGCGGGAGATACCGCAGCAACGGCTCGTAGTTCCAACTCAGGCCACCGCTCGCGTGGACACAGAACAGTGGCGGGCGGTCACCGCCGACTCGCAGCGGCAGCAGGATCTCGAAGTCACCCGTCTTCACCGAGGCGCTTGATCGCCGCCGCTCGCCCACGACGACCAAAGCCTTGGTGTGGGACTTACGAGCAAGCAGGCCCGTGTGCATCATCTGGTGCCCGGGAGTCCCAAATGGACACGGCATGGTCGGCAGACCGGCCGTTCCCGCGTCCACTGCCGGACCGGTGACGTAAAGATCGCCGACCGCCCCGGGAGCCACGGGGCGCAGCTGCTCGTCGAGCAGGAGCGCACCAAGCGGGCCGTCCTGCGCCAGGTCGGCGACCACCGCGGGTACGGCCCCGGACCACCGCGCCGGTGCGATGGCCGGACGGCCGCGTTCGAAGTCGTCCAGGAAGATGTCCAGGTCGCTGATCCGCCGCTGGGGATCCTCAGCCACCTGTTCAAGGACTCGGACCAGCCGGCGGGCCACCGACTCGGCTGTGGCCTCATCGAACAGGTCGGTGGCGTAGTGCAGCGCACCCTCGATGCCGCCCGAGTTGTCGTCGTCATCGAAGCGCTCGGTGAGCTTGACCGCGAGATCCAGCTCCATGGCCTCGGTCCCGCCGGGTTCGACGCTGGTGCGCAGGGCGGGCAGTTCCGCCGCGTCCCACCCGTCGATGTCCTCCTCGTCCACCTGCAGTCCCACCTGGAACACCGGGTGGCGGGACAGCGAGGCCGGCAGGTCCAGCAGCTCGACGATCCTCTCGAAGGGCACGTCCAGGTGCTCGCCCGCGGCCTGGGCAGCCTCCTGCACCCTGGTGACGACCTCAAGGAAGGTCGGGTCGCCCGAGACGTCCGTGCGCAGGGCGAGCGGCCGGGTGAACGGCCCGATCATCGGCTCGAGATCGAAGAGCTCCTCGTCCCGCGGCAGCGTCGTGCCGATCACCACGTCGTGGCCGGCTCCGAACTTGGCCAGCAGCATGGCGAGCGCGGCGTGCACCATCTGGAGCGTGTCCGCGCCTACCGGCTCTGCCACTGCCGTCAACCGGGCGTGCGGATCGGCGTCCAGCCGCAGCGCGACCGTGCCCGCCCGCCGCGACGGGACAGCCGAGCGCGGGCGGTCGAACGGGAGCACCGTCTCCCCGTCGATACCGGCGAGGTTGTCCCGCCAGAAGACGATCTGCTCGTTGATCAGGCTGTCCAGCTCTTGCTCATCCTCGAGAAGCCGGTGCTCCCAGATCGCGAAGTCGGCGAACTGCAGGGCGAGTGGCGCACGCTCAGGGACCCGGCCTTCACGCCGCGCGCCGTACGCGGCCGCCAGGTCACGGAAGAACACGTCCATCGAGTCGTCGTCAGCGAGGATCCGGTGGATCTTCACCTGCAGCACGTGGTCCTTTTCCGAGAGCTGGAAAAGGTCACATCGCCACGGCACCTCCTGGGTGAGGTCGAACACCGACTCACGCCGCTCGGCGAGCAACCCGGGGAGGTCCTCCTCGGTGGCCGGGACGGGAGTCAGCTCGATTGCCAAGGCGTCGTGGACGTGCTGGTGAACGCTCTGCGCGTCACCCGGGAAGGTCGTGCGGAGGATCTCGTGGCGGGCCGCGACATCGCCGATCGCCGCCGCCAGCGCGGGCACGTTCAACTTGCCGCCCAAGCGCAGCGTGATCGAGACGTGCTGGTCGGCAGTGTCCTCGCCGGGACGCGCCAGCAGCCAGGCACGCAGCTGCCGGGCGGTGAGGGGCACCCGGTCCGGCCGCTGGGCGGCTTCCAGTGCGGGGCGTGACTTCGCGGCAAGTGCCCTGGCCAGACCCGCGGGTGTGGGCGAGGAGAACAGCTGCCGGATGGGCAGATCCGCGCCGAGTTCCTCACGGATCCGCGCGATCAGCCGCATGGCCAGCGCCGAACTGCCGCCGAGGTCGTTGAAGGTGTCGTCGACGCCCACCTGGTCGACGCTGAGGATCTCGCCGAACAGCGCGCACAGCACCTTCTCGGTCTCGTTCTCAGGCGCTTTCTCCGACGAGCGTCCGGCGAGGTCCGGGGCGGGCAGGGCCCGGCGATCCACCTTGCCGTTGGGTGTGACAGGCAGGCCGGGCAGGGCGACGACCGCGATCGGAACCATGTAGTCGGGCAGGACCTGGGCCATTTGCCTGCGGATCTCGGCTGGGCCCGCGTCGCTGCCGTCGGACACGAAGTAGCCGACCAGGCGCTTCTCACCGGGCTGGTCCTCCCGCGCCATGACGACCGCCTCGACCACTCCCGGCTGGGCCGCCAGCACGGCCTCGACTTCGCCAAGCTCGACCCGGTAGCCGCGGATCTTCACCTGGTCGTCGGCGCGGCCGAGGAACACCACCTCACCATCACGGGTCCAGCGCGCCACGTCACCGGTGCGGTACATGCGTTCACCGGCGAGGAACGGGCACGCCACGAATCGGTCGGCCGTCAGGCCCGGGCTGTCGAGGTAGCCACGGGCCAGACCCGTGCCCGCGATGTACAGCTCGCCTGCCACTCCCGGCGGGACCGGTCGCAGGAAGGCGTCGAGGATGTAGATCTTGCGGTTGGTCATCGGGTGGCCGATCGGCAGCTCCCGATCGATCACGTCACCGGGCTCGATCGGCAGCCACGTCGCGCACAGGGTGGTCTCGGTCGGCCCGTAGGTGTTGCGCACCCGCAGGCCGGGCTGGGCCCGCCGCAGGTTCGCCACGGACTGCGCGGGAACCACGTCTCCGCCGGTCCCGATCTCGACAAGACCCGCGAAACACTCCGGAGACGTTTCCGCCAGGGCACGGAAGGAACCGGCGGTGAGGTGCACGGCGGTCGCACCCCGTTCGACGGCCTGACGTACCCCGGCCGCGTCCAACACGCCCGGCTCGGTGAGCAAGACCCGGCCACCCGCGACGAGCGGCACCCACATCGCGTAGAGCGAGGGGTCGAAGACGTGTGTCGCGTGCATCAGCACGCCGTCATCGGGACCGATCTGCCAGCCCGAGTCGCCGGCCAGGCCGGCCACTGCCCCATGCGGGATGGCCACGCCCTTCGGCAGGCCGGTGGATCCCGAGGTGTACATCACGTACGCCAGGTCGCCTGCGTACAGCCGGATCTCCGGCGCCGTGTCCGCACAGTCCTCAATGGACGCACGCGTGTCCGGCGCGTCGAGGACGATCGCGTTCTCCGGCACGACTCCGCTGGTGTCCTGAGTGCACAGAACGGTCGAGACCCCGGAGTCGTTGAGAATGAACGCGATCCGCTCGGCCGGGTACTCGACGTCCACCGGGACGTACGCGGCGCCTGCCTTCCAGATCGCCAGGAACGCGATCAGCAGCTCCGGCGAGCGGTCCATGGCCACCCCGACGCGGTCGCCACGGCCGACGCCACGACCGGCGAGGTAGCCGGCCAGCCGGTTCGACGCCCGGTCGACTTCGGCGTAGGTCAGGTTCGCGCCGCCGGCATCGGTGATCGCCACCGCGTCCGGCGCTTCGGCCACCCGGTGGGCGAACAGCTCGACTACGGACTCCCCCGGCACCGGGCCCGCGGTCGCGTTGAATTCGTCAACCACCAGGGCACGCTCTGCCTCGCTCACCAGCGTCAGACGGCCGACGAGGATATCAGGCTCGGCGACCAGCCGCTCCAGCACGCGAGCCAACGCGCCGACGACAGACTCGGCGGCAGCGGGGTCGAAGAGGCCACGGTCGTAGTCGAGGATGAGCGGCATCTGCTCGCCTGGACCGGTGACCAGGGTGAACGGGTAGTGCGACGAGTTGCGCCCGCGCTTGACCGGGAGCAGGGTCAGGCCGCCGTCCGGCGCCCGGCCGAGTCCCTTGCGGGGGAAGTTCTCGTAGATGACGAGCGTGTCGAAGACCGCTCCGCGGCCGACGACGGCCTGCACGTCCTGCAGGCCGAGATGCTGGTGAGCCATGAGTGCCGACTGGTCGCGCTGCAGCTGGGCGAACAGGTCGACCGCCCGCCGCTCGCCGTCGAGCCGGACACGGACTGGCAGCGTGGTGAGCAGCTGGCCGACCATCGCCTCCACACCGGGCAGGTCGGCCGGCCGCCCCGAGGCGGTCGCGCCGAAAACCACGTCGTTGCGGCCGGCGAGTTGCGACAGCACAACGGCCCAAGCGCCCTGCACGACCGTGTTCAGGGTGAGGTCGTGGCCGCGCGCTAGCCGGTACAGATCGTCCGTCAGCTGTGTGGACAACTCGATCACGACTGTGTCGATGTCCGGCACGCGGGTCGGATCGGCCGGGGCGACCGTGGTCGGCGTCTCCAGCCCGGCCAGCTCCTTGCGCCATGCCGCGATGGCAACGTCCTTGTCCTGCCGGCCAAGCCACGCGAGATAGTCCCGATAGGACACCGTGGGCGGGAGCCCGGACGCGTCACCGCCCGCCGCGTAGATGGCGGCGAGTTCGCGGTGGATGATCGGCATCGACCAGCCGTCGACCAGCACGTGATGCAGCGTGTGCACGAGCCGGTGGCTCTCCGGGCCGAGCCGGATCAGGTGCAGTTTCATCAGCGGCGCCACCTCGATGCGCAGCCGCTCGGCCACCTCTTGCGCCGCCAGCCGGTCCACCTCGCTGTCGGCGATGTCCTCAGGCAGCCCGGAAAGATCCGTCTCGTTCCACGGAATCTCGGCGTCCCGCGCGATGACCTGCACCATCTGCGCGCCGCTGACATAGCGGAAACAGGCCCGCAGCGCGGCATGCCGGTCCACGAGGGCCTGCCACGACGCCCTCAGCAGCCCGGCGTCCAGCGGGCCGTCGATGCCGTAGACGGTCTGCACGGTGTACGTGTCCGGCCCGTCGTTGTCGAGGGCGGTGTGGTAGAGCATTCCTTGCTGCAGCGGGGAAAGCGGCCAGACGTCTTCCACACTGGAGCGCGGCTTCGCGCGAGTGTCGTCAACGGTCACGATCTGCTCCTTATGGAAGTTACTCACCGGCCAGTCCGGCCTCGAGTTGGTTCATCTGGTCAGCCGAAAGAGCAAGGAGCGTTCCTGCCGCGGGCTTCGGCACCGCGGCGGTCTCCTCCTCGGCCTGGATCTCTTTGACCATGGCCGCCAGCCGTTCCGGCGTCTTCTCGTCGAACACCTGCCACGGCGTCAGTTCCAGCCCTTCGCGGCGTGCTCGGGCGGACAGCTGCATCGAGGTGATCGAGTCGCCGCCGAGCTCGAAGAAGCTGTCGTCGACGCCCACCTGTTCAAGGCCGAGCACGTCCGCGAACAACTCGCACAGCCGCGCCTCCATGGGCGTGCTCGGGTCCCGCTTCGTTGACATCGCGGCGAAGTCGGGTGCCTGCAACGCCTTGTGGTCGAGCTTGCCGTTCGGGGTCAGCGGCATCTTCTCCAGCGACACGAACGCCGCGGGCATCATGTACTCCGGCAGGCGTTCGGCCGCCAGCTCACGCAGCGCGGACGTCAGCGTGCCGTTCTCGCCTGCAGCGTCGGCCGATGGCACGACATACGCCACCAGCTGCTTGTCGCCCGGCCCGTCCCTGCGGACGGCGACCGCGACCTGAGCGACCCCCGGATGCTCGATGAGCACGGCCTCGATCTCGGCTGGCTCGACCCGGTACCCACGCACCTTGACCTGCGCGTCCACTCGGCCCGCGAACATCAGCTGGCCCTCCCGGGTCCAGCGGAACAGGTCGCCGGAGCGGTACATCCGCTCACCGGGGGCGAACGGGCTGGCGACGAACCGTTCCGCCGTCAGGCCAGGGCGGCCGAGGTATCCACGAGCCAGTCCGACGCCCGTGATGTAGAGCTCGCCGACCACCCCGGGCGGCACTGGCTGCAGGAACGCGTCGAGCACGTAGTGCCGCACGTTGTAGATCGGGCCGCCGAGCGGGACCTGGTCGTGTCCCGGCGACAACGGGGCACTCATCGTCGAGCAGATGGTCGTCTCTGTCGGCCCGTAGGCCTGGATCACCCGGCGGCCCGGCGACCAACGGTCCACCAGCGCGGCGGGTAGTGCCTCGCCGCCCGTCAACACGGTCTGCAGGGTGTCCGGCAGGTCGTCCTCACTCGCCAGCACACTCGGCGACACGGTCAGGTGCGTGATACCCGCCTTGCGGATCGCGTCGCCCAGCGTCACCCGGGGCGGCATGTTCGCCGAATCCGGCAGTACCAAGGTCGCACCGGCCAGCAGAGCCATGTAGAGCTCGGAGACGATGGCGTCGAATCCGATCGCGGACAACTGCAGCACCCGCGAGGACGACGTCACGGCCATCCGCTCGATGTGCGCGTACCCCAGGTTGACGAGCCCGGAGTGGGTGACCAGGACGCCCTTGGGCACTCCCGTCGACCCCGACGTGTAGATCACGTAGGCCGCGTCTTCCGGTGCCACGTCCGGCAACTCGACGCCCGGATCGGCGGCGGGCAGCTCGTCCAGCACCAGCACCGTGCCCGTGAACTGCGCAGGCACGACCGCTCGGGTCGTCTTCGTGCACACCAGCACCTCTGGCGCCGAGTTGGCCAGCATGAACTCGATGCGCTCACTGGGATAGTCCGGATCGACCGGCACGAACACGCCGCCGGCGAACGACACCCCCATCAGGGTCACCGCCAGCTCGACCGAACGCTCGACCAGCACTCCCACCCGGGCCTCACGCCGCACGCCCAACCCCACGAGCAGCCGCGCCAGCGCCTCAACCTCGTCCAGCAACCCACTGAACGACAGGCTCCGCACCCCATCCTGAACAGCCACCGCATCCGGCGACTGCCACGCCTGCTCGCGGAACAACACCGGCAGCGTCTCCGCCGCAAGCGGCGCGTCGGTCTGGTTCCACTCGTCCACCACCAGACGACGCTGCTGCGGGCCGATCAGGCCGACCTGGCCCACCGGCATCCGCGGATCGGCCAGCACCTGCTCAAGCGCACGCAGCAGCGCCGCGACCATCTCCTCGGCCTCGGCCCGGTCGACCACGTCCGGCCGGTAGATGAATTCACCTTGGACGGGGCCTGCCGCCACAGACGCGCGGATGGACAGCGGATAGTGCCCGGTGTCGTTCGGAGTCCCCGCGGGGCGCATGACGAGCGCGTCGGGGCCGTCGAACCGAGGCGGCGGGGGCGGGTAGTTCTCGAACACCACGATCGTGTCGAACGCCGCGCCGGGACCGGCGAACTGCTTGATCTCGCTCAGCCCGATGTGCTGGTGCGACATCAACGCGATCTGCCGTTCCTGCAAGTCCTTCAGCATGTCGACGACCGGTTGCGCGCCGGTGAGACGGGCCCGGACCGGCAGCATGTTCATGAACAGGCCGACCGAGGACTCCACGCCGGGGATCTCGGGCGGGCGCCCGGCCACCGCGGCGCCGAAGACCACGTCCTGGCGTCCGGTCAGCCGGGCCAGGTGCAGTGCCCAGACCCCCTGGAAAAGCGTGTTCGGCGTGACACCGTGCCGTCGGGCGAACTCGACCAGGCGCCTGCTCGGCTCGTCGCCGAGTTCGAACCTGACGCGTTCGGGCACCAGGGGCGTGCGGATCGATTCCGGCGGCACGACATTGGTCGCCTCCTCGAGGCCCGCCAGTTCGGTCCGCCACGCCTCCCGGGCGGCTGTCTTGTCCTGCCGGGCGATCCAGGCGAGGTAGTCGCGGTACGACGTCGCGGCAGGCAGCGTCCGGCCATCACCGCCGGCTTCGTACGCCGCCAGCACGTCGACGCCGATGAGCGGCAGAGACCAGCCGTCAGCCGCGATGTGATGCGACGTGAAGATCAGCCGGTGCTCGCGTTCGCCGAAGCGCACGAGGTGCAGGCGCAGCAGCGGCGCCTGGGTCGGGTCGAACCGTTCGGCGAGCAGCTCCGCCGCGAGGCGGTCGAATTCCGCCACTGCCTCGTCCTCGGGCAGATGGGACAGGTCGGTCTCCCGCCAGGGCAGCGTCACCTCGCGGGCGATCGCCTGCACGGCCGTACCGGACTCGACCTGATGGAAACTCGCGCGCAGGGCGGCGTGCCGGTCGAGCAGGGTCTGCCAGGACGCACGGAACCGGTCGACGTCCAGCGGGCCGTCGAGGACAAGGGTCCGCATACTCGCGTAGACGTCCGGTCCGCCTTCGTCTGCGGCGTGGAACAGCAAGCCCTCCTGAAGCGGGGAGAGCGGCCAGATGTCGAGCAGGTTCGGTACGGCGGCCTCGATCTCCGCGACCTCTCGCTGCGTCAGCGTGGTGAGCGGGAAGTCGGATGGGGTGTGTCCCCCGGCGCCGCCGGCTTCGACGTGTGCGGCGAGGCCGCTCAGCATGTCCAGCCACGCGTTGGCGAACGACTCGGCCTCGGCATCACCGACAATCCGGCCAGCCCAGGTCACGGTCAGGGTGAACTCAGGTCCGTCTGCGCCGTCCAGCACGACCGCGTCGATCTCCACGACGTGCCGCAAAGGCGTGTCCTGCTCTGCCGCGCCGCCGACGATTCCCTTTATCTGCCAAGGCTGTGCTTCACCGTCGGGCCGCGACGAGAAGCGGCCGAGGTAGTTGAACCCGATCTCCGCCTTCGGCAGCGCCGCGAGGACCGGCCCCGTCTCGGCGTTGAGGTAACGCAGCATCCCGTAGCCGAGCCCGCCGTCGGGCACGGCTCGCACGTTCTCCTTGACCTGCTTGAGCAAACGACCGGCCGCGCCGCCGCCTGCGATCGCCTCGGCCGTGTCGACGCCTGTCACATCCAGCCGGAGCGGATGCACGTCGGTGAACCAGCCGAGCGTCCGCGACAGGTCCATCTCACCGATGGGCTGACGGCCGTGACCTTCGACGTCCACCACGACGTCGGTGCCGCCGCGCCAGCTGGCCACGGCGCCTGCCAGGGTCGCCAGCAAGACCTCATGCACTCCACAGTGGAAGGCCGACGTGACCTTCTCCACGAGCACGCCCGCGTGCTTCTGCGGCACGGTCCAAGACTTGCGTCCCGCGGTCGATACGGTGTCGCGCTTGGGATCGAGCTCGCCGAGCCGGGATCGTGCCCCATCGAGGATGTCCGTCCACGTCGCCAGCTCCGCGGTCCGGATCGCTGCCTCATCGGCCAGCGTTCGCGCCCAACGCCGGAACGAGACGTCCGGCGGATCAAGCGCCGGCCGCAGGCCCGCGGCCACGGCTTCACATGCCGCCTGCAGGTCCGGCAGCAGGGTTCGCCACGACACCACGTCGACCACGAGGTGATGCGCGGCCACCACGAGCCGCCCGGCGCGGCCTGGTCCCGCGTCCACCCAGACTGCCCGGACCATCACGCCGGCAACGGGATCCAGGCGTGCCGCCGCGTCATTGGCGCACCGATCCGCGATTTCGTCGACGTCATCGGCACCGGCCTCGACCCGTTCGACCAGCGTCGACGCGTCCACCGTTCCACGGCCGGCCACGACCAGCCGGGGCTCCGCGCCCTCGGTATCGACGATCCGGCTCCGCAGCATGTCGTGGGTGTCGATCACCGCGCCCAATCCGGCCGCCAGCGCGGTCACCGAAAGGTCGTCGGGCACGTCCACGGTCACCCACTGCGCCATGGCACCTCGGGTCAACCCGATGGGGTCGCGTTCGAGCATTGCCCGCACCACCGGCGTCCACGGGACTTCACCGACGCCCTCGGCGTCCTCGACCCGTGCCTGTCCGCCGCGCTCGGCGACGGCCGCGATCCCCGCGGGCGTCTTCTGCTCGAAGACCTGCTTCGCCCCGAAGACGAAGTTCTCACGACGCGCGCGGGCCGCCAGCCGCATCGAGAGGATCGAATCTCCGCCCAGCTCGAAGAAACTGTCGTCGGCGCCGACCCGGTCCAGCCCGAGGATCTCGGCGAACAGGTCGCACAACACTCGCTCGGTCTCGGTGCGCGGTTCGCGACCGGCCGCCTTCCCGGTGAACTCGGGTGCGGGCAGGGCCGCGCGGTCGATCTTTCCGTTGAGTGTCAACGGGAAGCTGTCCAGCACCAGCACCACGGCCGGCACCATGAACTCCGGCATCCGCGCCGCGAGATGCTCACGGACCGCATCGGCAGCCAGCGCCGGCCCTTCTTCCGCGGTCACGTACGCGATCAGGCGCTTGTCGCCAGGGTGGTCTTCCCGCGCCACCACGACCGCCTGCGCGACGTGGGGGACCTCGGTCAGCGCCACCTCGATCTCGCCGGGCTCGACCCGGTAGCCCCGGATCTTGACCTGGGAGTCGGCGCGACCGGCGAACAGCAGCTCGCCCTGATCCGTCCAGCGCGCCAGGTCGCCCGTGCGGTACATCCGCTCACCGGAGGCGAACGGGTTGGCGATGAACCGCTCCGAGGTCGATCCGTTGTTGCCCAGGTATCCGTGCGCCAGGCCGGCGCCTGCGATGTAGAGCTCGCCGGTCACGTTGGGAGCCACCGGCTGCAGGAACGCGTCGAGCACATACGCCTGCCGGCCGGCCAGCGGCCTGCCGATCGGCAAGGTGTCGCCCGTTTCGGCCCCTGGCTCGATGACGTGCCACGTGGCGCAGAGGGTGATCTCGGTGGGGCCGTACAGCTGCCGGACTCGAACGTCCGGGCATGCCCGGCGCATCCGGACGACGGACGCGAGTGGGACCGCGTCCCCGCCGGTCAGGATTTCTCGCAGTCCGGTGAAGGAGTCCGGCGATTCCTCTGCCACCGCCCGGAAAGCGCCTGCCGTCAGGTGGACGGTGGTCACGCCACGGGAGATCGCTTCGCGGAGCCGCTCCGCGTCCACCGCGCCCGGTTCCGCGACCATCACGCGGGATCCGTTGACCAGCGGCACCCAGATCTCGACCAGCGACGCGTCGAACGCGTGCGACGCGTGCAGCAGCACGCAATCGTCGGGGCCCTGCGACCAACCCGGGTCGCTCGCCAGTGCCGCCACGCTTCCGTGCGGCACCGCGACGCCCTTCGGCACCCCGGTCGATCCCGACGTGTACATCACGTAGGCAAGGTCGTGCGCTCCGACCGTGACCTGTGGTGCCTCGTGCCGCACTCCGTCGATCGCCGGTACGTCCATGACCACCGGCTCGACCCCGTCCGGCACCGCCTTGCGGGTCGCTTCCAGGCAGACCGCGACCGATGCGCCGGCGTCGGCCAGCATCCGCTCGATGCGTTCCGCGGGGTAGTCCACGTTCACCGGTACCTGCGCGGCCCCCGCCTTCCAGACCGCGAGCAGAGCGACGAACAGGTCCGTGCCGCGTTCCATCACCACACCAACGCGGTCACCGCGCCGCACGCCCATCGCGGCCAGGTAGCCGGCCAGCCGATCGGATTCCCGGTCAAGGTCGGCGTAGGACAGGGTGCGTGCCGCGTCCATGACCGCCACCGCGTCCGGCGAGGCGTCGGCCTGCTGCCGGAACAACTCGAGCACAGACGTCCTGTTGGCCGCTTCGCCCGTCGAGTTCCAGCGTTCCACCACCGACGCGCGCGCCGGTTCGCTCGTCACGCCAAGGCGGCCCACTGGCAGCAAAGGCTGCGCCACCACCTGTTCCAGGACACGCACGACCTGCCTGGCGACCTCGGTGGCCGTTTCGTCGTCGATCCGGTCGGGCCGGTAGGACACGTTGACCCGCAAGCGCTCCCCGAGGCTGACGTTCATCGTCAGCGGGTAGCTGGTGCCGGTCCGGGTGGCGACCGAGCTGATCACCACGCCGCCGTCGTCGCCGAGACCGGCGGCGGTGTGCGGGTAGTTCTCGATCATCACGATGGTGTCGAAGATCGCGCCCGTCCCCGCCACCTTCTGGATCTCCGGCAGCCCCATGTACTGGTGCTCGGTCAACGCCGACTGGCGCCCCTGCAGGTCCTTGAGCATCTCCACGACCGGCTGGCGGCCGTCGAGCCGCACGCGGGCCGGGACGGTGTTGATGAACATCCCCACCATTCGCTCGACATCCGGCACGTCCGCCGGACGCCCCGACACCACCGACCCGAACACCACATCGGTCCGGCCGGCCAACCGCGCCAGCACCAACGCCCACGCGCCGAGCACGACCGTGCTCAACGTCAGTCCGTGGCCTCGTGCGAAATCGGCGAGTGTCCGCGTCGTGGCCTCGGACAGCAATTCGGAACGGTTGTCCGGCATCACCAACGTCTTGCCCGCGTCGGCGTCGACCAAGGTCGGTTCGTCGCACCCGGCGAGTTCGGACCGCCACGCCGATCGGGTCGTCTCCTCGTCCTGACGGCTCAACCACGCCAAATAGTCCTTGTAGGACGGCGACTTCGACGCGCTCGGGCCACCCGCGTAGCCGGCCGACATCTCCCCCACGATGAGCGGTGTCGACCAGCCGTCCACGAGAAGGTGGTGCGACGTCATCACGAGTTTGTGTTTGTCGGCACCAAGACGGATCAGCAACAGCCGCAGCAGCGGCGCCGTGGCCACGTCGAACCGCTCGGCCTGATCCTGCGCGAGAAGCCGTTCGACCTCAGCGGCCGCCTCCGCCTCATCGAGGTGCGACAGATCTGCCACCCGCCACGGGATGTCGGCCTCGCGCGCGACGACCTGCACCGTTTCGCCGGATCCGAGCTGGTGGAAGCTGGTCCGGAGCGATTCGTGCCGGGCGACCACCTGGTTCCATGCCGTACGCAGCCGTTGCGCGTCAAGCGGTCCGTCGAGGTCCAGGATCCGTTGCGTCTGGTAGACGTCGACGCCGTCCTCGTCGAAGGCCCGTTCGAAGAGCATGCCTTCCTGGAGCGGCGACAGCGGCCAGATGTCCGTCAGCCCTGGCGCCGCGGCCTCCAGCTCCGTCACGTCCCGCTGCGTCAGGTCGACCAGGTCGAAGTCGGATGGTGTGTGTCCGCCCGCGCCGGGATTCCCGGCCATGGCCGCGAGGCCGGTCAGCATCTCCAGCCAGGCCTCGCCGAGCCGCTCCACCGTGGCGAGGTCGAAATCCCGGGTGTCGATGGCCAGACCCAGCCGGGGTCCGGCGGGCGTGTCCAGCAGTTCCGCGCTGACCTCCACGGCGTGGGCAAGGACCATGTCCGGACCGCCGCCGAGCGGCCCCTCGGCCACCGGCTGCTGCCACGCGGTGTTCTGGGCGGCGAGGACGGTCCGGCCGAGATAGTTGAATCCGATCTGCGCGGACGGCAACTCGGCCAGCCGCGCACCGGTGTCGGGGTTGAGATGGCGCAACAGCCCGTAGCCGGATCCGTCGCCGGGCACGGCACGGATCTGTTCCTTCACGGCCTTCAGCAACTGCCCGGCCGGCGCGTTGCCCGCTGCCGCGGCCGCGAGGTCCACATCGGACAGATCGAGGCGGACCGGGTGCACGCTGGTGAACCAGCCCACGGTGCGCAACAGGTCCTCGCCGTCGGCGGCTTCGCGACCGTGGCCTTCGACGTCCACCAGCAGCCCGGCGCCGGTGCCGCGCACGCGCGCCACCGCACCCGCGAGGCCCGCCAACAGAACGTCCTGGATCCCGCAGTGGAAGGCACCTGGCAAGTGAGCCACCAGGTTGCGCACCTCGGTGCCGGACAGTCTCGTGGACCACGAGTGCGACTGCCCCGTGTGCTGTCCGGTGTCCTGCTCCAGTGGCGGGTTGGCGCCGTCCAGTACGGCGACCCATTGGTCGAGCTCGGCCACGGTGCTCTCGCTGAGCGCCTGCTCGGTCAGCCGGCGCGCCCACTGCCGATACGACGTCGTCGGGGGTTCGAGGGCCGGGGTCCCGCCGGAGATCACCTCGTCGTACGCCGTTTGCAGATCCGGCAGCAGGATTCCCCACGAGACCGCGTCGACGGACAGGTGATGCGCCACGAACGCCAACCGGCCCGGCTCGGCGTCCCCGGCGTCGATCCACACGAGCCGCGCCATGATTCCCGCCGACGGGTTCAGCGTTCCCGTCGCCGTCCTGACCTCGCGCTCGGCGATCTCGTCGAGATCCCCTGTCCCGACGGCCACCCGCGTGACCAGGCCGGTCGCGTCCACCGCACCGCGCTCGGGCACGATCAGCCGTCCGTCCGGCTCCACCCGTGCCCGCAGCAGATCATGCCCATCCAGCACCGCTTGCAGGGCGCTCACCAACGCGTCCAGGTTCAAGCCCGCCGGCGTGACGACGACCCTCACCTGCACGAAGCCAGGGCGCATCGCGTCGTCCCCGAGCGCACGCATCACCGGCGTCCACGGGATCTCCCCGACGCCTGTGACGACCTCGGCGCGTGGCGTCGTGCTGGCCTCTTGTGCCAGTGCCGCGAGGCGCTCAGGGGTCCGGTGCTCGAACACCTGCCTCGGGGTCAGCGAGATGCCTTCGCGCCGCGCACGAGCGGCGACCTGCATCGACGAGATCGAGTCGCCGCCCAGCTCGAAGAAACTGTCCTCGATGCCAACCCGGTCAAGGCCAAGGACTTCGGCGAACACTCCACACAGGACTCGTTCGGCCTCGGTGACCGGCTCCCGGCCCGCCGACTTCGACGCGAAGTCCGGTTCGGGCAGTGCCCGCCGGTCCACCTTTCCGTTGACCGTCAACGGCAATTCGTCCAGCACCAGCACCGCGGCCGGAACCATGAACTCGGGCAGCGTCTCAGCGAGCTGTTCGCGCAGCCGCGCGGGGTCGATGGCCTGCCCCGCTTCGGCGACCACGTAACCGATCAGGTGCTCGTCCCGTACGGACACCACGGCCTGGCCGACACCTGGCAGGCCGGCGAGGACCACCTCGATCTCGCCGGGTTCCACCCGGTATCCACGGATCTTCACCTGGTCGTCGGCCCGGCCGGCGAACGCCAGCGCACCCTGGTGCGTCCAGTACGCCAGGTCCCCGGTTCGGTACATCCGCCCAGCCGCGACGAACGGATCGGCGACGAAACGCTCGGCCGTCAACGCCGAACGACCCAGATAGCCTTGCGCCACACCGGCTCCGGCGATGTACAGCTCGCCGGCCACACCCGGAGGCACGGGCCGCAGGAACGCATCGAGGACGTAGACACGCCGTCCCGCGAGCGGACGTCCGATCGGCAGCACCGATCCCGTCTCGTCACCGGGTTCGAGCAGCCACCACGTCGCGCACAGCGTGGCCTCCGTCGGGCCATAGAGGTGCCGCACCCGCACGTCCGGGCACGTCCGCCGGACCCGTTCCACCGCCGCCAACGGCACCGCGTCCCCACCGGTCAGCACTTCGCGCAGACCGACGACCGACTCCGGTGACTCGTCGGCCAGCACCCGGAAGGCCCCTGCGGTCAGGTGGGCGGCCGTGACGCCACCGGCGACATAGCCGGCAAGTGCTTCGCCGTCCACCGCACCGGATCCGGCCAGCACCAGCCGGGCGCCCGACAGCAGCGGCACCCACATCTCGAACAGCGAGATGTCGAACGCGTGCGAGGCATGCATCAACACGGCGTCGTCGGGGCCCACTCCCCATCCCGGTTCGCCGACCAGCGCCGCGACATTGCCGTGCGACACCGCGACGCCCTTCGGCGTTCCCGTCGACCCCGAGGTGTACATCACGTATGCGAGGTCATTGGCTTTCGTACCAACCGAAATACGCGCGGCCGCAGCCACCGCCTGCCGCGTCTGTGGATCGTCGAGGCTGATCGGATCGAGCCCGACGTCCAGCACGGCATCCCGGTACGCTTCCGCGCACACAACCGCCGCGGGTTCGGAATCCGCCAGCATGAACTTCATGCGTTCCACCGGATAGGCGGGATCCACCGGCACGTACGCCGCGCCCGCCTGCCACACCGCGAGCAATGTCGCGATCAGGTCGAGTGACCGGTCCAGCACCACGGCCACCCGGTCCCCGCGCCGAACTCCCCTGCCGTTCAGATAGCCGGCGAGCCGCTCCGCGTGCTCAGCGAGTTCTCCGTACGACATCGCCCGATCGCCATCGACGACCGCTACCTCGTCGCGACGGTCCTTCACCTGGCTGCCGAACAGATCCAGTGCCAGCATGCTGGGCGTCGCCTGGGATGCAGCACCCCATTCGTCGACCACCAAGGCACGCTCGGCCGCACTCGTCACATCGACATCGGCCACCGTGAGGTCGCCCGCGTCCGTCAGCTGACGCAGCACACCCGTGAATCGCTCGACGATGGCGAGCGCGGTGTCCTGATCGAACAGATCCGTCAGATAGTCGAGCTTGACGTACATCGACTCGCCGGGGACAGCGACAAGCGTCAGTGGATAATGGGCGGCCACCCGGCCCTGATTTACTTGAATGCCAAAGGTTTGCGCGGAGTCCGATCCGGCGGGCCCATGGTGGAACTTCTCGAAGACGAGCAGCGTGTCGAAGACCGCGGCAGGGCCGGCCACCTGCTGGATGTCCGCCAGACCCACGAACTGGTCGGGGATCAGCGCCGACTGCCGTTTCTGCAGCTCCGCCAGCAGTTCGATGACCGGCATCGAGCCACGCAACCGCACGCGCACGGGAACGGTGTTGAGGAACAGCCCCACCATTCCCTCCACGCCGGGCAAATCCGGCGGGCGCGCCGATACCGCCGCGCCGAACACCACGTCCGTCCGGCCGGACAGCTGCGCCAGCACCAACGCCCACGCGCCCTGCACCACCGTGTTCAGCGTCAACCCATGGCCACGGGCCAGCTCGGCCAGCGATCGCGTGAGGTTCTCCGGCAGGTCGACCTCGACGCTCTCCGGCTCGGCGGGCGCCCGCCCCGGATCGGCGGGCGCCACCAGCGTCGGTTCCTCGACACCACGCAGCTCCGCGGCCCATGCCGACAGCGCCCGTTCCTTGTCCCGCCGGCTCAGCCACGCGAGGTATTCCCGGTATGACGTCACTTCCGGCAGGGCCGCCGGGGCATCGCCTGCCGGGTACAGCATCGACAGCTCGTCGATCACGATGGGCAGCGACCAGCCGTCCATGATCGTGTGATGGCAGGTCACCACCAGGCGGAACTTGTCGTCGTCGAGACGGATCAAGGTCAGCCGCAGCAACGGCGCCTGCGTGAGGTCGAACCTCGTCGTCCGATCCTGCTCGGCCAGCTCCCGCACGGCCTGCTCGGGGTCGTCGAGGTGGGAAAGGTCGACCTCCCGCCACGGCAGTTCCACCTGCCTGGCGATGATCTGCACCGTCTCGCCCGATTTGCGCTGCCGGAAACAAGCCCGGAGCGGGGCGTGCCGGGTCAGCAGCGTTTCCCAAGCCGCGCGCAGCCTGGCCGCGTCCACCGGTCCGTCCAGGTCCAGGATCCAATGACCGATGTAGACGTCGGGCCCTTCGCCGTCGTAAACCGCGTGGAAGAGCAAACCGGCCTGCAGTGGCGACAGCGGCCAGATTTCCTCGATCCGCGACTGGGTCATTTATGTCTCCCTCGATCAGCAAAGGGCATGAAGTTCTTCGGCGAATTCGGACTCGAATTCGCCGATCTCGGCGTGTTCCAGATCGAGGAGGGCGACGCCGGATGCCGCATTCCCCCGTAGCAGGATCATCCGCCTGACTGGCCGGACCGGACAACGTGTCCAGTCCAGCCAGATTCAACGGTCGCTGTCGAATTCGGACTCGAATTCGTCGATCTCGGCTTGATCGAGCTCGAGGAGGGCGACGTCGGACGCGGCATTACCCGCCGCCACGGGATATGCCGCTGCCCGCTCCACGATCGCCGCGATCCCCGCGGGTGTCCTCTGCTCGAACACCTCGCGCGCGCCGAAGGCCATTCCCTGACGGTGGGCCCGCGCCGCCAGCTGCATCGAAAGGATCGAATCCCCACCCAGTTCGAAGAAACTGTCGTCCGCGCCGGCCCGCTCCAGGCCAAGCACCTCGGCGAAGAGCTCACACAACAGCCGCTCGACCTCGGTGACCGGCTCCCGGCCCACGACGCGTCCGTTGAAGTCGGGATCCGGCAGCGCCGCCCGGTCCACCTTGCCGTTCGTCGTCAACGGCAGCGCATCGAGCACCACCACCGCCGCAGGCACCATGTACTGCGGCAACCGGGCGGCCACACCCTCGCGCACAGCGGCCGTGTCCACTCCGGTCTGCCCGGCAGCGGTCACGTACGCGATCAGCCGTTTGCCGACATCACTGTCATGGGCCACCACGACCGCCTGGCCCACCGACTCCTGCGCCACCAAGGCCGCTTCGATCTCACCAGGCTCGATCCGGAAACCCCGCACCTTCACCTGATCATCGACACGACCGGCGAACACCAACTGCCCGTCCGGGTTCCACCGCACCAAGTCCCCGGTCCGGTACATCCGCTCACCGGAACCGAACGGATCGGCCACGAATCGCGACGCGGTCAATCCCGCCCGGCCCAGATATCCCCGCGCCACACCCACACCTGACACATACAACTCGCCCACCGCACCCGGCGGCACCAATCGCAACCACGAATCCAGCACAAAAGCCCGCATATTCGTCAGCGGAGTACCAATCGGCACCACACCGCCCGGCGGACATTCCTGTCCAGGTTCCAGTCGATATTCGACACACCCGACCGTTGCCTCGGTCGGCCCGTACTCATTGACCACGACAGTATTCGGGTACGTGCGACGCCACTGAACGATCGTGTCGACGGGCAACTGCTCGCCGCCGAGCAGAAGATCGCCCGAAACGGCGCTTTCCCGAGAACCGGTGTCCAAGGTCCTCAAATGGCTCGGCGTGGCCTTGAGGAATATCGACGGGGCACTGTCCACCGCACCGATCACTGCTTCCAGCGCGCCGACGTGAACCGTTCCGCCCACGGTGAGCGGAGTGAACATCGCGGTGATCGTCAAATCGAACGCGATCGACGAATGCATCACCGACCGTCCCCGCAGACCTGGGTACATCCGCCCGCAGTGGAACAGGTAGTTCGTCAGATTCCGATGGGTGATGACGACGGCCTTGGGGCGACCGGTGGAGCCCGAGGTGTAGATGAGGTACGCCGGATGGCGCGGATCCAGCCGTCGAGTGCGGTCGGTGTCGGTGACCGGCGCGCGATCCCGACCGGCTACCTCGCCCGCGGCCGAGGGATCATCGATCACCATCGTCGTCGACCGGGCGGCCAGCACTTCACCGACCGGCGATGCCGACAGCGCCGCGGTGGTGATCACCAGCGCTGGTTCGGCGTCGTCGAGCATGTAGGCGATGCGGTCGGCCGGATAGTCCGGATCGATCGGCAGCCAGGCGCCGCCGGTCTTGGTGGCCGCCAGCAACGCGATGACCAGTTCCAGCGACCGGGGCAGCATCACCGCGACCAGGTCTTCGGGCCCGACACCCTGCTCGATGAGCCAGCGCGCCAGCTGGTTGGCGCGTGCGTCGAGTTCGGCGTAGGACAGCGACTGGTCCTCGAAGATCGCCGCGGTCGCCTCCGGGGTGGCGGCGACCTGCGCGGCGAACAGCTCCGGCAGCATCCGGGACGGCACCTGAAGCGCGGTGTCATTGCGTGCCTGCAGTTGTTGCCGTTCGGATTCGGACAAGATCGGCACCGCCGACAGCGGCAACCGCGGATCAGCGACCACGGCTTCGAGCACCTGCACGAACCGATCCAGCACGGCACTGGCCTGGGCGGTGGTGAACAGCGCGGGCTGGTGCTCCAGCCGCAGCCGCAGGCCGGTGCCTGGGACGACCGCCAGCGCCATCGGGTAGTGGGTGGCGTCGGCGCCTTCCACACCCCGCACACGCAACCGATCCGGTTGCGCATCAGCGGCTTCGTCGCCGGCCGCGGCCGGTGTGGGGTAGTTCTCGTAGACGATGATCGTGTCGAACAGCTGGCCAAGCCCGGCGGCCTGCTGAATGTCGGTGAGCCCGACGTGGTGGTGTGCCAGCAACGCGATCTGCTCGTTCTGCAGTCGCTGCACCAGCTCGGTGAATGTGTGCTGCGGCCGCATCCGGACCCGGACCGGGACGGTGTTGATGAACAAACCGATCATGGTCTCGATGCCTGGCAGCTCGGCCGGACGCCCGGACACCACCGATCCGAACACCACATCGTCGCGTCCGGTGATCGTCGCCAACACCATGCCCCACACGGCCTGCAGCACCGTGCTGACCGTGACACCGCACTCGCGTGCCCGCGCTGCCAATGCCTCGGCGAACGCCTCGTCCCGTGCGGCCCACATCTGTTCAGGCACCTGGACCGGTGCCGGCCCGTCCGCGGCGACCAAGGTCGGCTCTGGCAAGCCCGCCAAGGCGTTACGCCATGCGGCGGTGGCCGCGTCTCGATCGGTTTCCCTCATCCAAGCCAGGTACTGCCGATACGGGGTGACCGGCGCCAGCGCGGACGGGACTGCTCCGTTGCGGTAAAGCGTGAGCAGTTCGTCCAACAGCAGCGGCGTCGACCAGCCGTCGAGCAAGATGTGATGGTTGGTCAGCACCAGCCGATGCCGGTCCGGGCCCAGCGCCACCACCATGAACCGCAGCAGCGGAGGCCGGGCCAGGTCAAACGGCCGTGCCCGTTCGGCCGCCTCCACCGCAACCGCTTCGGCCTGCGGATCTGCCGAGTCCGTCACGTCCACCAGGGTCACTGGCACCTCCACGGTGCCGGCGATCGCCTGGTAGGCGGTTCCGTCGGCGGCGTGCCGGAATCCGGCACGCAGATTCGCGTGCCGATCCAGCAGCCCGCGCACTGACTTCCGCAGCAGCTGCATGTCCAGCGGACCGGTCAGATCCAGCACCGCCTGTGCGGTGTAGACATCGACGCCACCCGCGTAGCCGGCGTGGAACGCCAGCCCGTGCTGCAGCGGCGACAACGGCAACACATCGGCCAGCCCACCGACACCCGCGTGTTCGGCCTCGAGAGCCTCGATCTCGTCCTGGTCAAGGTCGACGAGATCGAAGTCGGACGCGGTGTGTCCGCCCGCGGCGGGATCGTCCGCCTGACGGGCCAGCCCGGACAACATGTCCAGCCATTCCTGGACCAGTCGTTCGATCTCGGCCTCGCCGAGCAGGTCCTCCTGCCACTCGACCATGAGCGTCAGTTCAGGGCCGTCCGGCAAATCCTGGACGAGCGCGTTGACGTCGAGCGCGTGCGGCAGGCCCATGCCGGGTTCCAGCGAGCTACCGATGTCACCGACCGGCTGCCACGCCCGCACACCACTCTTCTCACTGGTGACGAACCGGCCCATGTAGTTGAACCCGATCTGCGGCGACGGCAGTTCAGCCAGAACCGGCCCGGTCGTGCCGTTGAGATAACGCAACAGTCCATATCCGAGCCCGTCGCCGGGCACGGCCCGCGACTGTTCCTTGACCACCTTCAGCAACCGCCCGGCCGCCGAACCACCGGCGAGCACGTCCGCCAAGTCGATCCCCGCCACGTCGAGCCGTACCGGATGTGCGCTGGTGAACCAGCCAACGGTCCGGGACAGGTCCATCCCGTCGACCGGATGACGGCCGTGGCTTTCCACGTCCACCAACACCGCGTCGCCGCCGCGCCACCGGGCCACCGCTCCGGCCAGCCCGGCGAGCAGAACCTCGTTCACCCCGCAGTGGAACACCACCGGAGCCCGCCCCATCAACACCGACGTCTCGGCCTTCGGCACCACCCACGAGCGTGAGCGCACATCGCCTTGCGCGGCCTGGCCTGTGGTCAGCCCACGTGCACCGACTGGCTGCTCCTCGTGACCGAGAATCGCCTTCCACGCCGCCAACTCGCCGACCCGGTCCGCGGCGACCGCCCACTCCTTCAGCAGGCCCGCCCACCGCCTGAACGACACGCCCTCCGGCTCCAGCACCGGATCCCGCCCCGCCGCCACCGCTTCGGTGGCCGCCTGGAGATCCGACATCAAAACCCGCCACGACACGCCGTCGACCGACAAGTGATGCGCCACCACCAGCAACCGGCCCACCTGATCCGGTCCGGCGTCCACCCACACCGCCTGGGCCATCACGCCCGCCAGCGGGTCCAACCGGTTCACGGCCTCTCGCGCCGCGTCCTCCACAGCCTCGTCCAACGAGCCACCGTCAACCCGCACGCGGGTGACCAACTTGGCCGCATCCACAGACCCACGCTCACCCACCACCAAGCGCCGGCCGCCCTGATCGTTGACGACACGCGCCCGCAACATGTCATGCGTATCCACCAGGGCCGCAAACCCCGCGACCAACGCCTTCTCCGTCAAATCCGAAGGCGCACCCACGACCATCCACTGCGCGAACCTGGCTCCCACAACGCCGTCGCCCAACATCCACGTCAACGGCGTCCACGCGACATCACCGACACCATCAGCCGTCGTGGAACGACCATGCTCCGACGGCGCCGATTCCACCGCTGCCAGGTGCGCGATCCGCTCGGGCGTCTTCCCGTCGAAGACGTCCGCCGCGGTGAACGTCAGTCCTGCCCGCCGCGCCCGCGCAGCCAGCTGCATCGAGAGGATGGAGTCCCCGCCCAGCTCGAAGAAACTGTCGTCCACGCCGACCCGTGCCAGACCGAGCACGCCGGCGAACAACTCGCACAACACCCGCTCGGTCTCGGTGGTCGGCTCCCTGGAGGTGGTCCCGGCGGTGAAATCGGGGTCAGGCAGCGCGCGTCGATCGATCTTCCCGTGCGCCGTCAGCGGCAGGGCGTCCAGCGCCACCACCGCCGCGGGCACCATGTACTGGGGCATCCGGGACGCGAGATCGTCCCGCACCGCTTGGGTGTCGATGTCGCCTGGTGTCACGTAGGCCACCAGGCGGTCGTCGCGGACGGTCACCGCGGCTTGGGTGATCCGCGGGTAGCCGGACAGGGCGAACTCGATCTCGCGGGGTTCGACCCGGAATCCACGGATCTTGACCTGGTCGTCGGCGCGCCCGGCGGACACCAGCTCACCCTGGTCGGTCCAGTACGCCAGGTCACCGGTCCGGTACATCCGCTCACCGGGGACGAACGGATCGGCGACGAACCGCTCGGCTGTCAGCGCCGAACGGCCCAGATAGCCGCGGGCCACCCCGATCCCGGCCAGATACAGCTCACCGGTGACGCCGGGCGGCAACGGACGCAGGAACGAGTCCAGCAGATAACCGCGAACGCCCGGGACCGGCCCGCCGAACGGGATCGGATGCTGGCCCGGCGACAACGGCATGCTCACCGTCGCACAGATCGTGGTCTCGGTCGGCCCGTAGGCGTTGATCATCCGCTGGTCCGCCGACAGGCGGTCCACCAGGCCCGGCGGGCAGAGCTCTCCCGCCGCCACCACCGTCTCCACCCTGTCGGGCAACGCGTCGACGGTGCCCAGCACCGACGGCGGGGCCTTCACGTGCGTGACGTCCCACCGCTCCAAGGTCTCGGTCAGCGTCGCCTTCGGCGGCAAATCCTGCTCCGGCGGCACCACCAGCGTCGCTCCCGACAGCAACGCCATCATCACCTCGGACACGATGGTGTCGAAGCCGAGCGCCGCGAACTGCAGAACCCGGGACGACGGGGCCACAGCGAACCGGTCGATGTGCGCCAACGCCAGGTTCCCAAGCCCCGCATGGGTGACGACGACTCCCTTCGGAGTTCCCGTCGACCCCGACGTGTAGATCACATACGCGGCATTACGCGGATCCACTTGTGGCAGCGCAGCATCCGAGCCCGCTGCCAGGTCCACCTCATCGATCACCAACAACCGGTCCGCGAACTGCGCGGGCACCGTCTCGCGCGTCGTACCCCCGCACACCACCAACATCGGATCCGCGCTTCGGAAAATCCATTCCTTGCGCTCGTCCGGATATGCCGGGTCGACCGGCACGAACGTGCCGCCCGCCAACATTACGCCCAACATGCCGACCGTCCACCAGGCCGACCGCCCCACCACCAGGCCGACCCGGCTCTCGGAGCCAACCCCGTGGGCCCGCAACACGGCCGCGAACTTCACCGACCGTTCCCACAGCTCCCCATACGACAACTCACCATCGCGATCCACCAACGCCACGTCGTTGGGCCGCTGCGCCGCCATCTGTCCTACCAGCGCGGGAAGCGGCTGCCCCGCCACCAATGGCGGGGCCCAGCCGCGTGCCGCGGCCGTGCCCATACCGACCCGCCCCACCAGGCCGGACGGATCGGCGACCAGCGCGCCGATGGCGCCGACGAACCACTCCAGCAGCGACTCGGCGATGGCGTCCGGGATCTGCCCCGGCCAGTAGCCGAGCTGGATCTTGAACCGATCCGCCGGGGTGATGCCGAGGGTCACCGGATAGTGGGTCCCCTCGATCGTGCGCAGATACGTGTACTGACCGGCGTAGTTGCGCGGGTAGTTCTCGATCACCAGCATCGTGTCGAACGTCGCGCCAGGCCCGGCCGCCTTCTGGATCTCCGGTAGTCCCAGATGCTGGTGCGGCATGAGGGCCGTCTGCCGGTTGTGCAGATCGGTGAGCATGTCCACGACCGACTGCCCGCCGTCCAGTGTCACTCGGACCGGCACCGCGCTCATCAGCAGGCCCGGCATCGACTCCACGCCCTGGAGTTCCGCGGGACGGGTCGCGACCATGGTGCCGAACACCACGTCGGTTCGCCGGGCAAGCCTCGCCAGCACCATCGCCCAGGCACCGTGCACCACCGTGCTCACCGTCAGCCCCTGCTCACGGGCGAACTCCAGCAGCCTGGTGTGCAGAACCGGCGACAGGTGGGTGGCGCGGTAGTCGTAGTCCGTCGCGGTGCCCGCCGGCGCGATCAGCGCGGGCTCGTCGAGGCCGGACAGCTCCGCCCGCCATGCCGCCCGTGCCGCGTCCTTGTCCTGCCGGTTGAGCCAAGCCAAGTAGTCCCGGAAGGAGGCGCCACCCCGCTGTTGCGGGAACTGCTCACCGGCCGTGTACGCCTCGGACACCTCGTTGAGAATGACCGCCACCGACCACCCGTCGATCAGGATGTGGTGAATGACGACCAGCAGCCGGTGCCGGTCCTCCGCGATCCGCACCAGCACCAGCCGGACAAGCGGCGCCGTGGCGAGATCGAACCGCTCCTGCTGTTCCAGTCCGACCAGTGCCTCGACGGCCGCGTCGACATCGTCGGCACCTGACAGATCCACCGACCGCCATGGCAGGGTGACGTCCCCGTGGACGGCCTGCACCGTCTTGCCCGACGCGAGTCGATGGAAGCTCAGCCGAAGCTCGGCGTGCCGGCGCAGGACCGTGTCCCACGCGGCCCGCAGCCGGGCCTCGTCCAGCGGCCCGGTCAGCTCCAGGATCACCTGCACCTGGTAGATGTCGGGCCCTTGATCATCGAGGGTCGACTCGAAGAGCAACCCGTCCTGCAGCGGTGCCAGCGGCCAGATCTCGTCGGCGCCCGGGGCGGCGATCGCCAGCTCGGCCTCCTCCGCCGCGGTCAGTGCGATCAAGGGGGCGTCGTCGGGCCTGTCGGCCGGTACCGCACGCGCCACGGCCGCCAGCCGCGCGGGGGTCTTCTCGTCGAAGATCTGGACGGGCGTCACCAGCAACCCGGCCTTGGCCGCACGTGCCGCAAGACGCATCGCGACGATCGAATCGCCGCCCAGCTCGAAGAAGCCGTCGTCCACACCGGCTCGGTCAATACCGAGCAACTCGGCGAACAGTCCACAGAGGACACGTTCCGCGTCGGTGCTGGGTGCCCGGCTCGTGGCGTTCGCCGCGAACTCAGGGGCGGGCAGCGCCGCCCTGTCCACCTTGCCGTTGGCGGTCAGCGGCAACGCGTCCAGTGCGATCACAGCCGCCGGAACCATGTACTCCGGCAGTTGCGCCCCGAGGCGCTCGCGGATGAGAGCGGGATCCACATCCCCGTCCGCCACCACATAACCGACCAGCCGTCCATCGATCGCCGCCACCACGGCGTCCTGCACGTCCGGCAGCGCGATCAGCGCGGCCTCGATCTCGCCGGGCTCGATCCGGAACCCGCGGACCTTCACCTGGTGGTCGGCCCGGCCCGCGAACAGCAGCTCACCGTCCGCGGTCCACTGGGCCAGGTCCCCCGTCCAGTACATCCGCTGCCCGGGTGCGGATGGATCCGCCACGAACCGTTCCGCGGTCAGGCCCGCCCGGTTGAAGTAGCCCTCCGCCAGACCACCGGACAGGTACAGGTCACCGACCACACCCGGCTCCACCGGCCGCAGCGACTCGTCGAGCACCTGAATCCGGCGGCCCGCCAGCGGACGTCCGATCGGCATGACCGGACCCATCACGTCACCCGGCTGCAGCAGATGCCACGTCGCGCACATCGTCGCTTCCGTCGGGCCGTACATGTTCCGAACCCGCGCCCCGGGGCAGGCCTCCCGCACTCGCTCCACCGCGTGCGCGGGCACCACGTCACCGCCGGTCAGCACCTCACGGAAAGCCGCGAATGACTCCGGCGATTCCTCGGCCACCGCGCGGAAGCTCCCCGCGGTCAGGTACACCCTCGTCACGCCGGCCGCGGCCGCCTCGCGCAGGCGCCGGACGTCCACCGAACCCGGCTCGGCGATCACCACCCGAGCGCCCAACGACAGCGGCGTCCAGACCTCGAACAGGGACGCATCGAAGGTGTGCGGCGAATGCATCAGCACCGCTTCGCCGGGCTCCATCACCCAACCGGGATCCTCAGCCAATTCCGCAATGGTGCCGTGCGTAATCGCCACGCCCTTCGGCGTGCCCGTTGAGCCGGACGTGTACATCACGTACGCCAGGTCCCCTGGGCGCACCGTGGCCACCGACGTGTCGCTCGCGTCTTCGTCCGTGATGACGATCGACTCGATTCCCTCCGGTACGCCGTCGCGGGTCGCGGCCGAGCACACCGTCAGGGACACCGCCGAGTCCGCCACCATGAACGCGACCCGCGGCGCGGGGTAGGCGGCGTCCACCGGCACGTACGCCGCGCCCGACTTCCACACGCCGAGCAGCGCGACCACCAGGTCAGCCGAACGGTCCATCATGACCGCGACGCGGTCGCCACCGCGGACGCCCCGGCTGATCAACCGTCCGGACAACCGGCCCGAGAGCTCATCGAGTTCCCGATACGTCAGAACCCGATCGCCGTCGGCCACGGCCACCGCATCGGGCGTCCGGTCCACGTGCCGGGCGAACAGATCCAGCACCGTCGGCGCGGTACGCGCTGCGGAAGTCATCGTCATCCTCCAAAACCCATGTAAGCCACCGGCTCTGGCTCCGGCTCGTCCAGCTCGTCTTCGCGTTCCGGCTTGGCTTCATTGATTCGTGGGTCGGCGAACTGTGTGTGGTAGAGCTCCGCGTAGAGACCGCCCTTGGCCATCAACTCGTCGTGGGTGCCACGCTCACGGACCCCGCCGCCGTCGATCACGAGGATCTGGTCGGCTTCGCGGATCGTGGACAACCGGTGAGCGATCACCAGCGAGGTACGGCTGCGCAGCGCGGTCTTGAGTGCCCGCTGGACGGCGGCCTCCGACTCGGAGTCCAGGTGCGCGGTGGCTTCGTCGAGCACGACGATCCTCGGCTCCTTCAACAGCAGCCGGGCGATGGCCAGCCGCTGCTTCTCCCCGCCGGACATGCGGTAGCCGCGGTCACCCGTGACGGTGTCCAACCCGAGGGGAAGGGATTCGATCAGATCCCAGATCTGGGCCCCCTTGCACGCCTCGATCAGCTCGTCCTCGGTGGCCGTCGGGCGGGCGTAGAGCAGGTTCTCCCGGATCGTGTCGTGGAAGAGGTAGGCGTCCTGGCTGACCACACCCACCGCTTCGCGGATCGAGTCGAAGGTGAGGTCCCGCAGATCGTGTCCGCCGACGCGAACGGTCCCGGAGTTCGGGTCGTACAGCCGGGAGACCAGGTGGGTGATGGTGCTCTTGCCCGCGCCGGAGGGGCCGACGAGCGCGGTGAGCGTTCCGGCCTGCACGTGGAAGCTCACGTCGCGCAGGACATCCGGTGTCACTTCCCCGCGTTCCCGCTTGGCCTTCAGGTGCTCCAGCGACGCCAGCGAGACCTCGTCCGCGGTGGGATAGCGGAACGACACGTTCTCGAACTCGATGTCCGGGGCCACGTCCTTGTCGAGCTTGACCGCGTCGGGGCGTTCCTGGATCAACGGCTTCAGGTCCAGCAGCTCGAAGACCCGGGAGAAGCTCACCACGACGGTCTGGAAGAGCTCCTGCATCCCGGACAGCTGGGTGATCGGCCCGAACAGCCGCCCGAGCAGGGTGGCGATGGCGACCAGCGTGCCGACCTGGAATGCCCCGGCGAGCACGAGCCCGCCACCGACGCCGTAGACGAGCGCCGTGGCGAGCGAGGCCATCAGCGCCATCATGACGAAGGCCATCCGGCCCCATACCGAAAGGCTCACGCCGATCTTGCGGATCCCGCTGGCACGGTCCTCGAACTCGGCCATCTCCTCGTTCGGACGGCCGAAGAGCTTGGAGAGCATCGCGCCCTGCACGTTGAACCGCTCCTGGAGCAGTCCGCCAAGGCCGGTGTTCGCGTCCATCTGCCGTCCGGACAGCCGCTGGATCACCCGCCCCACGCGAACCCAGGGCACGAGGAAGAGCGGAATCAGCGCCAGCGAGATGACGGCGACAAGCCACGAAAGGTAGAACAGCTCGATCAGCACCACCAGCGCCATCACCAGGCTGGTGGTTGCCATCAGCAAGCCGGTGAAATGCTGCTGCGCCATGATCAGTTCGGTGTGCAGCCGACCGACCAGCACACCGGTCTGGGTGCGGGTGAAGAACGCGATCGGCAGCCGCCGGACATGGTCGAGCGCCTGAACCCGGAGGTCGTAGGTGATCCCCTCGCCGATCTTCCCGGAGATGTAACCGGACACCAGCGTCAGCCCCGCGGCGAGCACGGCGAGCACGGCGGTCAGGGCGGCCATCCAGATCACCAGGCCGAGATCGTTCTTTTCGATGCCGTTGTCGATGAGCTCCTTCAACAGCAAGGGAGTTGCGACGACGATAAGCGACTCCAGCACGGCGACGAGTCCGAAGAGCGCCACCTTGCCGACGTGCGGGCGGAAGTAGCCGAGCACCCGGCGCAGCGTCCCCTTGCGGACCGTGGTCACCCAGGGGTCGGGATCGTTCTCGCTCTTGTCCACCCCCTCGAAGCGCAACACCATATCCATCCGGTCACCTCTCTCGTACGCCAAGTCGGCGATCTCAATCGTGCTCAATCAGGTCGATGTCCACGAGTGGATCCGAGCGAGCATTTCTCGTTGTGGCGCGGTCTTTCTCACACGCACCGACCTGCTCGTTCACGCCTCCACGTTGATCACCACAGTAGGTGAAAGGACATGGCAGCACAGCGAAACCAACCCGGTCTGAACGATCAGCGGGGACAACCCTGGGACCGGTGCTGGGAAACCTGATGCGTTGCAGGAACAGGCGGAACGTGCCAGCCGTGGAACCGCAGTGCGTCGGCGAGCCGGTCGGTGTCCTGCGGGCGCACGGAAATCTCGGCCACACCGACCGGCAGGCCGGTCGAGTGCTCCAGCCGGACGTCCTCCACGTTGACGTCCGCCAGCCCGGCCGCGTTGAACAACCGGGCCAGTTCCCCCGGCCGGTCCCGCAGAACCACTTGAACCGTGGCGAAATCGCGCACCGGTCCACTGTGCTTGCCCGGGATCCGGCCGTGACCGTCGACGCCACGCCGCAGCAGATCCGTCACGTCATCCAGATCACCCGACCGCAGCGCCGAGGCCGCGGCGACGAGATCGGCCGCGATCCGGTCGAGCACACCGGCGACCGGCTGGGCGTTGCCGGAAAGAATCATCCGCCACAGCAAGGGATCCCCGGCGGCGATGCGCGTCGTGTCGCGCAGCCCTTGTCCCGCAAGGCCCAGCGCGACCTCGTCGCCGCTCTCCAGGCTCGCTGCCACTGCCGATGCCGCCACGTGCGGAGCGTGTGACACCAGCGCTACCGCCGAGTCGTGCTGGCGCGCGCCCACCGTGACGGACTTCGCCCCGCACAACGACACCAGCTCCCGCGCCAGCTGTTCGGCACCAGCTTCCGTTTCAGGGCCGGGACAAAGTGCCCAGGGGCGGCCCAAGAACAGGTCAGCGCGTGCCGCGGCCGGACCGGATCGCTCCCGCCCGGCGAGCGGGTGCCCCGGCACATAGCAGGTCATGTCGCATCCAAGCCGTTCCGCGTCAGCGATCGGATCGACCTTGACGCTGGCCACGTCGGTGTACGCCCGGGCGGCACCCTGCTTCTGCAGATCGGCCAGCGACTCCCCCACGAGATGCGGCGGCACGGCGATCACCGCCAGGTCCACGTCCTGGCCGGTCCATTCCTGGCCCGCGCCGAGTTCTCGTGCCAGCCGTACGGCATCCGCGTCAATGTCGCAGAGATAGACCGTCACGTCCTTCTCGCGAAGTGCCAGCGCCGCGGAGGTGCCGATCAGTCCAGTGCCGACAACGAGCACCTTCTCCATTGTCACCGTTACTTCTTAGCTCGCTGGGCGGATGTCCGGCCACAGGCGTCTTGGCACCGTGCGGGAGTTGGTCTCATGTGGACACTCACAGTCGTGCCTGCTCGATGGCCTGGTCCCGCTCGATCACCGAGGCCGGGTAGATCAGTCGCAGCAACGGTCCCGCCATGGCCGTCGTGATCACCGCCATCGCCACCATGATCGAGTAGAGCGACTGGTCCAGTACGCCAAGCTGAAGGCCTACCGTGAGAATGATCAGCTCGGTCAGGCCACGGGTGTTCATCAGTGTGGCGAGCGCGGCGGATTTCCGTGCGGGCAGGCCATGCAGGCGGGCACCCACGAACGCACCGCCGAACTTGCCTGCGATGGCCACCAACAACACCAGGCCGAACTCGACGAGACCCGTCGCACTGAGCGTGGACAGGTTCACCTTCAAGCCGCTGACGATGAAGAAAACGGGCAGCAGCAACGCCGAGTTGAACTCCTCCACCCGGTCGATGATCCTGTGCCGCAGCGTGTCCGTGCCTTCCCTCGGCACTATGACGCCGAACAGGAAAGCACCGAAGATGAAGTGCAGACCGATCAGTTCGGTCACCGCGCCGGAGATCAGCGCACCTGCCAGCACGGTCGGCAGTGCCCCGGTGACGCCGGCCGTGAAGAGCTTGCGCAGCAGCGGCCGGACCACCCACAGCATGAGTGCGACGTAGATCGGCCCAAGCACGATCAGCCACTGTTCGGTACCGCTGGCACCGCCCGACACGATCACCACGACCGCGAGCAGGCACCACGCCAGCACGTCGCCGATCGCCGCGCACGTCAGCGCCAGCCCGCCGAGCATCGTTCGCAGCATCCCACGGTCTTGCAGAATCCTTGCCAGCACGGGGAACGCGGTGACCGACATGGCCGCGCCGATGAACAGCAGGAAGCCGAGCCGGTGCTCGACCGGGCGGTTCATCGCCAGGTAGAACGCCAGCCCGACGCCGAGGGTGAACGGAAGCACGATCGAGCTGACCGACACGGTCAGGGCGAGCTTTCCCCGGCCACGCAACAGGGTTTGTTCCAGTTCGAGGCCGACCATGAACATGAACATGGCCACCCCGACGTTCGCCAACGCGGCCAGGAAGGGGCGTACGTCGGTCGGGAACAGCGCGGCGGCGAACCCCTCGCCGAACAACGTCGGTCCAAGCAGGATTCCCGCGAGCAGCTCACCGATCACCGGCGGTTGGTCCAGCCGCCGGGCCACCGCGCCGAGCAGACGCGCCAGCACGACGATCACGGCCAGATCGAGCAACAAGAAGACCACTTGATGGGTGCTCAAGACATCCCCTTACATCCACGCCATGGCAGCAAATGCGGGACACTCACCGAAGGGTCTCATGATCGCGGCCGCGGTCGTGGTCGCGCAGAGAAGAGACATCCGCGTCTGATTCGCCCGCGTCGCAACGAGATCGAGTGCGATCCTCGCCGAAAGTAGTTGCCCCGCGGTCTCGTCCACAACTGCTCGGCATACAGCCGACGTCGCCATCAGGAGGGGCAGGACCTCGCCAGTGACTCGCGAGGTCCTGCCACCCGATGTGGGCAGGCGAGGCGGTCGGTTTCCCCACTCACCCACCGGTTGTGCCGCTAGCCGTCCTTGCGCGGGGCACCACTGTCCTGCCAGCTCACCGCCGACAACGACGTCGGCAGGAAATCCCGGCCGGTGATCCCCAGTTTCTTGAACACGCGGGTCAGGTGCTGCTCGACCGTGCTCGGCGTGATGAACAGCCGCTCCGCGATCTCCCGATTGACGCATCCTCGCGCGGCGAGTGCCGCCACCCGCAGCTCGGCACGGGTGAGCGGCGCGTGCGCCGGACCGGCCGCATCCCGAGCGTCGCGGCCGGCGTTCTGCTGCCGAGGCAGCCACACCTCACGCTGCTGAGAAGTCAGTCCGTCGGGACGTTTCACGGGGCCACGCCCCTCCGGCATCGTCGCCGCGTCCCCTCGTATCTCCGCGGACACCGCACGCGGCCGCATCGTGCCGCTCTCGGTCACCACCATGTCCCCCAGTCGCAGTCCTGCTGACGTGATGATCATCCTGCTGCCAGATCGCTCGCCCGGTTTTCCAGGTGGTCGGCGAACTCCGCCCAGACCCTGGCGTGATCCCTGGCGAATCCGGCGACCACACTGCACAGATGCGGCGGGACGCCGTGCAGGACCCGTCCCCATTCCTGCCCGTCGATGGAGTGCATGGCGAACATCCGCAACAGCGTTCGGCCTGCCTCGGTCAGCCGCAGCGCGGGATCGGCCTTGAGACGCTCAAGCAGAGCGAGACGATCCCGGTCCACCACGCGGCCGAAGTCGGGCCCCGACCAACGCAGTGGCTGTGGCTTGGCTTGCAGCCGTCTGCTGCCGTCCGGGGTCGGGCTCTCGCCACGCTCCAGCCGGCCGCGCACATCCCGGACCGTCTCCGGGGAGATGCCGACCTGCTTGGCGACCTGGCGGAGCGAAAGACCGGGATCACCACGGATCAGCTCGGCGGCGAGTCTTCGGCCCTCCGAACCGTCGACGGGCCGAATGCGCCCGTCCCGCCCGATCCTGGCCTCGTTGCCGCTTTCTCCTCCGCGCCTGCGCAGGTCAGCCACCGTGCCGGCGGATATGCCGGTCACCGAGGCCACCCGTCGATCAGACCACTGCGGATGCGTCCCGATGATCTGGACCGCCGCACGCTTGCGATCGGCGAGCGAGAGCGGCAGGCCATGCCGGATGTTCGATTCGACGGCCAGGACGAAGGCGTCCGATTCGGTGCCGTCCACGAACCTTGCCAGAATCTTCGTATCGCCCCTGAGCCGCGCCACCTTCAACCTGTGCAGGCCATCGATCACCCGCATGGTCGGTCGGTGAACGAGAATCGGCGGCAGGTTCCCTTCTGCCGACAACAGTGTCTCGACGTGCTCCGGATCCTCGCCCGAGGTTCGTGGCGAGGAGTCAGAACACAGCCGGGACAACTCGATTTCGACGACTGGGAGAGCGACTATGTCATCTCTCGTCGGATCCACCTAGCCCCCAAATTGGATCTCTTCTTCGTCAACTTTGCGGTGCGGCACAGAACTCGGCGTTGCCGCCGCATGCTCGATCTGCGCCGATGGAGCAGACTCAAACTTTCTCTCTGTGAAGGCGACCGCGTACGCGGTCTATCCCCTGAAACACCTGAAACTTGACCCGACCCTCATGGGTTCCCATTGGGTACCGATGTGTGCAAGACTACGCCCCTCCCAGCCATCATCTGGTGCGATGAACACGTAGGCGCGCACTGATCGAATTGCAGAACGCTTCCCGCAAGCATTCCAACCACTCCGGTTTGTGGGCCTTTCACAGACATGTTAAAGCGGGCAGTAACCCTGAACTACCCCCCTATTCCGGACAGCTACCCCTGTTCTTCGGTTGCCGCCGGTTCGCCAACTCACGAGCCATGTCCGTCGAGACGCATTCGACCGTATTCGTTGCGTATGACAGTTCGAAGAGCAGTTCCGGCGTTTGCCGGGCACCGCGCCGTCCAACTGCCCGACCCGTGCGGTTGGACGCCACGATCCGGTCCCCGCCGACGTCCGCAGCGCCGCGGACGCCCTCGCCGGTCCCCCAGGTGGCCGACATCAGGGTGCTCTCCAACGAACTGACGGCGGTCAAGGGCAGGCTCGCGCCTGCCCCGGCGGTGATCGCCGCGAAACCACTGCTCATCGAGGCCAACGCCCGCCGTAATGCGACGCCTCAGGACATGGTCGATCTTGTGTTCTCCCCAGTAAGTCCACACTCGCAGCATGGCATGACCCATCGTTGTTGGCAATTAATGAACAACGACATTGCCCGCGTGGGATGATCATGGTATCGACCTGCCGCGTTCCACACCGGGCATTTCAGGAGGTTTCGGCTCACCGCCGTCGGCGCCTTCAAGGCGATGGGTCCAACTGGCACGCCCCGGACCGGTCGGGGCCAGGCCGCGAGCACTATAGGAATCCAGTTGCGGCTTACCGGGCCGGGAAACACCAAGGGATACGAATCGCGCGCGTTCGGAAACTCGATCGCGTTCACGGAACAGGCCATCCGCCCGGATCTCGATGCCACCGTCGAGGAACGGCACGAATTCGTCCAGGCATTGTGCAATCGCCGGATCATCGCCGCCCAATTGCTTGTCGGCCGGAATTTATTCCGATCGCTTGACCGATACTAATATGCCCGATGATTTGCCGGCGCACCAATCCACGCGCTCAGTACACCCTTCGCGTCCGTCCACAGCGGCACCGGCAGCGGCTGGACCAGCCAGTTGGCTGCCCGGCCGCGCGCACCCCGGCATGGACCGCGTCGACGAACACCGCCGCACAGGCCACGTCAAGTGACCGGTTGGACCGCCTTCATTACCGCGATCACCCCGCTGGTGATCCAAAACATCGCGCTTCTTCAGCGAGAGCAGCGGCACGGATCTCAGCGACGTACCGGGAGGTCTCACCCTGCGTTGCCGATCCTTCACTATCTGCGGATCGAACGCGCTTTCCCCCGATCCCGCATGACACTTATTTGATCTCACGACACAAAGGTCTTCGACCGTTCCATTTCATGCGTTCACCGATTCCGGCCCGGCCGGAGTCTGGCCGTCTTGTCCTCGTGGTGGGCGATCGCCGGCGAGTCGCCTCGTTGCGTGCGGCGCCATGAAGCCGGAGGTGGGACGCACTCCTGGCTGCGGGGGCCGTTCGTGCGTCCCACCTTCGGTTGCCGGTGCGGATCTCGGGTTTGGGGGTTCCCGATCAAGCACACCGGCAGAAGCCCGTCGCACCAGACGGGCCGGTCATCACTCGAGTCCGATGGTGGTGAAGGGACGAGCGCGCGACCGCGTCGTCTGGTGAGTGCGGGTCTGGTGTTCGACGCCGTAGGGAGCCACTTGACCGCTGTCGGCAGGTCGTTGGCGAGCGGGCCCGAACTCGATCGGGCTGCGATCGGGCTGATCATACCGCCGAAAACGGTGATTTTTCACGTTCGTGAGGATGCGTGGGTTGGGCGCGCGTCCGGTCAGCGCGCCCTGCTCGTCCACCGGGCAGCCTCCTCGGGCGGTGCCGCATCCTCGAGCTCGGGGAGGGATTGCCTGTAGACCATGCATACAGTCAATGCAGGGTGGTGTTGCCTGCACGTATGCGATTTTCGATATGCCGACGATATGCGCGGGCTCGTAGATTGGGCCGTTTGCCGGCTCCCGGCCAACGAGCTGTCCACCTTGCGCACCAACCTCACATTCTTGGCACTTGGACGCTCGGCAAGGGAAGCGGGAGCCAGCGGGGTGGAGTCCGCTCGGCTCAACGGACGACGTCGAACACCTGCTTCTGGATCCCGTTCGGGTAGACCTCGTGCTCGACGAGCTTCAGCCGGGTGGCGGGCAGGTCGGCGTCGCTGAACAGCGGTTTGCCGGCGCCGAGCAGGATCGGGAAGACGAGCAGGTGGTAGCGGTCGATGAGACCGGCCTCGTGCAGCGCCCGGTTGAGGGTCGCGCTGCCGTGGACCAGGATCGGGTCGCCCTCGGTCTGCTTGAGTTCGGCCACCTCGTCGAGCGAGCGGAGAATGGTGTTGTCGCCCCAGTCGTCGACGAGGTCGTTCTCGGTGAGGGTGGTGGAGACGACGTACTTCGGCAGTCCCTTGTAGCGGGCGAACTCCGCCATCCCAGGCCATACGGGCGCGAACAGTTCATAACTCGCCCTACCCAACAGCAGGGCCCCGGCCTCCTCCTGTTCCCGGCCCTTGATCTCGTAGGCCTCCGGCAGGAAGTCGACGGTCTTGAACGTCCACTTGGTGCTGTGCAGTGCCGGGTCTCCCCCGGTCGGGTCGAGCTTGCCGTCCAGTGAGACGAACGAGGTCGAGATCAGCGTGCGCATGGTTTCTCTCCTTGTGTTGGTGTGCCTTGTTGGTGTGTCGGTCATGCCGCGGGCGCGGCGATCAGGTCGGCGGCGAGATGCGCGGCCGCGATCGTCGCCCGATCACCCGTTCGGGCGTACGACTCGGTCGCGGTGTCGGCGAACTTGAGCACGTGCTCGTCGCGGTGTGTGGCTGCCCGGTCAAGCAGGTTGCCCGCGAGGTCGGAGCCCGTGACCGTCGTAGGGGTGGTGTGGTCGGCGTGGCCGGCGTACATGACGGTGATCGCCGCCGTCGCGGTCCACGCCGCGGCAAGGCTCGGCCGCCAGAGTTGCTGCGGGAGCACAGGAAGACAGTGCAAGACGGCGTTCGGCGCGGTCGCGGTGTGGACCAGCAGCACGGGAGCGTCGCGACCGACGGCGAGATACCGGAGGGTCGCGGCGTCGATGAGTTGGGTCAACGTGGCACGTACCGCATCGGGATCGTCCGGCACCCGCAGCGAGTCGACCGCCCCCGGCCACTCGGGAAGCGTGCCGAGGCGGCTGATTCGGTGCGCGATGAAACCGGTCTGGTCGGGCAGCCGGGGTAGCGCGTCGAGTGCCGTGGCAGGGGTGAGCGTGCCTTCGCCCCGCGCCGTCGGGATCGGACGCCAGCGTGCCGCCCAGAACGCCATTCCGTTCGCGAGTTCATTGTGGACATGGGGGTGATCGGTGATCATGAGCGTGCGGACTGCGTGCCCCACCCGGATCACCCCGTGCGTCGAGCCGGCGGCGATGCCGGGCGGCAGTCGCGGCCACCACGTGGCGAGCACGTCGTGCCATGGCGCGCGGTGCAGTTCCGCACGGAAGTAGGCCGTCCAGTCAGCGATGCGACGGTGATCGCCGAGTGCGTCGCGCCAGTCGTCGGCGTCGATACGGCGCGAAGCCGTCGGGAGCTCGTCGAGGCGGCCGACGTATCCGTCGAGCCACTTCTCCACCGGTATGTCCAACCCCCGCCGCACCATCACCTCGACGGCCATCGGCCCGTGGTTGGTCAATCCATGGTTGCCCTCCTCATCACCACCGAACTCCGGACCGGCGCCATGGAGCCGCTCATACGCGGCCAGTAAGTCGTCCAATGCGCTCATGCCCGCTCCTCGCTGTGGGTCCCCACGCGTTGCATGAGCGGACGCACTGTGCTGAATGACTCGCTCGCAAGCTCGCTCATGCCCGCTCCTCGCTGTGGGTCCCCACGCGTTGCATGAGCGGACGCACTGTGCTGAACGATTCGCTCGCAAGCTCGCTCATGGGCACACACGCTGCCCCCAGTCGAAGACTTCGACCAGGATTAGGCTCAGGCCTAAACTTCAGCCGTGATCGAGCTGGAGTTCACCGCGGAGGACTACCGGCTGATCAGGTTCGCGATGTCGCCGATCGGCGAAGCCGTCAAGAGCCTGCGCGTGCTGAGCGCGGGCCGCAAAGGCGGACTGCACGGCCGGTGGCTCGGTTGGCTCGCCGAGACCGACCTGACCGAAACCGTGGATCTGGAGTTGCTTTCGGCGTTGGTGCGGCCACAGGGCTACCTGCCCGATTTCCTCGGCCCGCTCCCGTCCGGCGGCAGCACCGGCATCGCGGACGGGCTCGCCGAAATCGCCGCGACGCCCCTCGACGTCGTCCGGTACGAACTCGACCACCTCGCCAGGCACGACATCGCTCAGCAAGGCCCGGGCCGCGAGAGGCGAGAGGCGTTGATCCTGCAGCTCGCCGACGATCCGGAGCGGGCGCTGCGCACGATCGTCAGCCAGCTCGAGCGCTACTGGGACGTCGCGATCGCGCCACACTGGCCGCGGCTGAACGCACTGCTGCACGCGGATCTCGCCCACCGGCTCGACGAACTCGCATCCGGCGGCGTCGAGAAACTGTTCCGGTCCCTGCACCCGTCGGTCGCCTTCCGCGGTGATCTGTTGACGATCGTGAAGTACTTCGAAGGCCGCCTTCAGTTGCGTGGCCGAGGACTGCTGCTTGTGCCGTGCGCGTTCGCCTGGCCGGACGTCCTGGTCAGCACGGCGGACCCGATGCCCAGCCTCACCTATCCACCTCGCGGCCTCGGCACACTCTGGGAGTCCGGCCGGACAGCGACCGCCGAGCCACCACTCGCCGCAGTCATCGGTGGCGCACGGGCAACCATCCTCGCCCTACTGGACCTGCCGATGTCGACAACCCAGCTCGCCGCGCAGCTCGGCTCCGCACCACCGACGGTGAACGTCCACCTCAAGGCCCTCGCGAAGGCCGGCATCGTCACCGCCCGGCGCGACGGCCGAATGGTCCTCTACCGCCGCACGCCACTCGGTGACCAACTCGTCGCCGCGGCAGCCGAATGACGTTGAGCCATGGATAGCGTGATCGCATGGAACAGGACGTGCGGTTGCTTCATGCCTCGTCGTTCGGCGCTGCGGCGGCGTCCTACGCCGAGCACCGCCCGGACTACGCGCCGGCCGCGGCGCGTTGGGCGCTGGAGCACGCGCCCGGCCCGCGAGTGCTGGATCTCGGTGCAGGAACCGGCAAGCTGACCGCCGCACTGGTCGCGCTGGGCGCCGAGGTCATCGCGGTCGAGCCTGACCCGGCAATGCTGACCGAGCTGCGCCGCGCAGTGCCGACTGTCCGTGCCCTGCCGGGAAATGCCGAGGCGATACCGCTGCCGGACGCGTCCATCGATGCCGTGCTGGCCGGAAACGCTCTGCACTGGTTCGACATGTCCGTCGCCGGACCCGAGATAGCGAGGGTCCTCGCACCCGGCGGCATCCTGGCCGGTCTGTGGAACGTCATGGACAACCGAGTCGACTGGGTTGCCGGACTCGAACGGGTCGGCGGAAGCGCGGCCATCGGCTCGCGTGACACCTTCAGCAGCTGGCGCGCCGCGACGACAGGCTTGCATCGTCCCCACACTGGCGTGGCCGCGCGGTTCGGCTCGCCGGAGCAGGCCGAGTTCCCGCACGGGCAACGCCGCACCGCCGACTCCCTCGTCGCGACACTCGCGACACGCGCAGGGCTGCTGGTCATGCCAGAACAGGAACGACGGGCCACGCTCAGCCGAATCCGCGCTTTCCTCGCGAGCAGACCAGAAACCAACGAGGGCGAATTCACCCTCCCGATGCTGACCGGCGTACTGCGTGTCCGGCAGCTGTGAAACGCGTTCTCAGGGGCCGAAGTCAGCGTGGGCGTCGGTGAAGGTGACGGTGGGATGGAAGTGATCGCCGGATAACCGGCCGGACCGGCTGAACGAGATGCGCCCGGTGGCACATCGACGGTCCACCGCTGGTGCCGTGAGGTATCTACTCGGCCATCCGAGTGAGCCCGCGTCAGACGGCGGGCGGCAACACGAAGAACTCTATGGCCGCCGGGTGAGGCGGGGCAGGGCCGCCTCACCCAGGTCGGCGTGGCGCGCTGCGCGACGGTCTCCCCGCCCGTTGCGCAGCGCCAGCCCACCTTCACGCCGCCCACCTCCACGCAGCCCACCTCCACGCACTGTCCGCAATGGACAAATGGGACACGTCACAACTCCGTAATACGCGAGCACGTCGCCGCGGGCCGCCAGGTGCGCAAGGATCGACTCCCCGCCACCAAGGAGGTCTTCGATGCTTCGCCGTCGAATCGCAGGAGCCGTTCTCGCCGCGATTCTCACCTCGCTCGCCGCGTGCGGCACGGACACGAGCTCAACCGCGCCGGGCACGAACTCGGCCGCGCCACCGCAGACGACGAGCACTGGGACATCGACGACAAGCACGCAGGCCAGCCCTTCGGTGCCGGACCAGCTGAAGTTCACCGTGCAGACCGTGGACGGGCAGAGCTTCTCGGGTGAGAGCCTGGCCGGCAAGAAGGCCGTGTTGTGGTTCTGGGCGCCGTGGTGCCCGAAGTGCCGAGCGGAGGCGCCAAGGGTGGCCGCTGCCGCGCAGGCCACCAGCGGCAAGGTCACGTTCGTCGGCGTCGCCGCGCAGGACGCGCTGCCTGCGATGAAGAAGTTCGTCACCGACTACAAGGTCAGTGGTTTCACGCATCTCGCCGACCTGGACGCCGCGATCTGGACCCGGTTCGGGGTGACCCAACAACCCGCGTACGCGTTCATCAGCCCAGACGGCAAGGTCGACGTGGTCAAGCAGCAACTGTCGGAATCCGCGCTGACTGAACGGGTCAACGCACTGACCGCGGCCTGACATGGACTTCGACACCCTCGGTTTCGCGCTGGCCGCCGGGATGATCGCCACGGTCAACCCATGCGGATTCGCGATGCTGCCCGCCTATCTGACGCTGGTGGTCTCGGGCGAGTCGCGTCCCACGATGAACGCGGTGTGGCGGGCGTTGGCCGTCACTGGCCTGATGGCATTGGGCTTCCTGGCCGTGTTCGGCGCGTTCGGCCTGGTCGTGGCGCCGCTGGGTTCCTCCGTGCAGGAGTATCTGCCCGCGGCGACCGTAGTGATCGGCGTCGTCATGGTGGGGCTTGGGGCGTGGATGCTGGCGGGCAAACAGATCACGCTGCTCGTCCCGAAACCCCGCAAGGGCGCGCCCACCGCGCGGCTGAGCTCGATGTTCGGCTATGGCCTCGCGTACGCGGTGGTGTCGCTGTCCTGCACGATCGGACCGTTCCTGGCAGTCACCAGCCAGACCTTTCGCAGTGGTTCGGTCGTCACCGGCATCGCGGCGTATCTGGTGTACGCGCTGGGCATGGCCCTTGTCGTCGGTGTGCTCGCGGTGTCGGTCGCCCTCGCGAGCACTGCCGTGACCACGTGGGTCCGGCGCGTTCTGCCGTACGTCAACCGCATCGGCGGCGCGATCCTGGTGCTGGCGGGGCTGTACATCGGCTATTACGGCGTCTACGAACTGCGCCTGTTCCACGCCGGAGGCTCGGCGGACGACCCGATCGTGGACGGCGCGGGCAAGGTTCAGGCGCTGCTCTCCGAGTGGGTGGACGCCGTCGGCCCGGTGCCGTTGGTGCTGGGTCTGGTGGTACTCCTCGGCGTCGGCATCCTGGTTGCCCGGCTGCGTGCTGGACGACAGCTACATTGGGGCACATGGTTGGCAAGAGTCCGCAGTCAGCGGCGGACAAGACGTTGATCGTGCTGGAGGCGCTCGCCGACCACGCCCGGATCGCGGACATCGCCGGCGCTGCGGGCCTGCCGAAGCCGACCGTGCACCGGATCCTGCAAACCCTGGTGCAGCACGGCTTCGCGCGCTCCGACGGGCAGGGCAACTACGTCTGCGGCCCCCGCATCCTCAGCCTCGCCGGGCGGTTCCTGCAGCGTCTGGACATCGCCGAGCAGGTCCGGCCGATCCTGCGTGACCTGCAGGAACGCACTGGATGGACCGTGCATCTGGCTTTGCTTTCCGGTGATGAGGCCGTGTACGTGGCCAAGGTCGAGGGCGCCAAGCCGTACCACCTCGCCTCGCGGGTCGGGATGAGCCTGAAGCTGCACTGCACGTCGATCGGCAAGGCCATTCTCGCCACGATGTCCGACGACCAGGTCGCCGAGATAGCCGCTCGTGCCGGCCTGCCCGCACGCACGCAGAACACGATCACCGACGCACCCGCGTTGCTCAGCGAACTCGCCGCTGTGCGGGCCCGTCGCTACGCAGAGGATCACGAAGAGAACGAGGCCGGTGTCCGCGCTGTCGGCGCCGCGGTGTTCGACCACACCGGCGGCGTGATCGGCGGGCTGTCCGCTGCCGCGTTGGTGCATCTTGCGCCGGTCGTCGAGGACCTTCCCGCGCAGGTCACCGCCGCTGCCGAGGCTGTGTCCAAGGCTCTCGGAGCGCACTGAGCCTAGTGACCCACTTCACAGGAGTGGGTGATACGTGGCACTATGTCCGAGAGTCAGGATGGAATGCCGTTCCATGAGGCGGAACGATGAACGTTCAAGCCGCCGAGCTGGAGGCGCTGGCCACCCGGATCCTCGTCGCCGCCGGGTCGTCCACAGTGGACGCCGAGACGGTGGCGCGTTCGCTGGTGGGTTCCGATCTGCTCGGCCACGACTCGCACGGGGTCCGCAGGGTCATCGACTACGTCAAGCGGATCCACACTGGACTGATCGATCCGCGGGCCGAGCCGAAGGCGGAGACCACCCGGCCGGGAACCGTTGTGGTGCACGGGCGTCGCGCGTTCGGTCAGCTCGCCGTCCGGCGCGCGGTGCGTGAGCTGCTCTCCCTCGTGCCGCACCAGGGATCGGGTGTGGCCGTTGTGCGCGAGTGCAACCACATCGGCAGACTCGGCGAATACGTTGCGATGCTGGCCGATCAGGACCTGATCGGGCTGGCCTTCGGCAACGCCGACCCGACGGTCGCGCCGTACGGCGGCCGGGAACGACGCCTGGGCACCAATCCCCTCGCCTGGGCCGTCCCCAGAGGGCCCGGCCAGCCTCCGATCGTGATGGATTGGGCCACGTCCGGTATCGCCGAAGGCAAACTGCGCGTGGCCAGGGACCGAGGCGAGCAGGTGGCCGAAGGCCTGGTGCTGGACGCGGCCGGACGGCCGAGCACCACACCCGCGGACTTCTACCAGGGCGGCGCTTTGCTGCCGTTCGGCGGCCACAAGGGCTACGGGCTGAGTGTGCTCATCGAGATCGTCGGCGGACTGCTGTCGGGCATCGGCATCGGCAGCATGCCCGGCTTCCGGGAGGGCTGGGGCACAGTCCTGGTCGCCTTCGACATCGCCGCTTTCCTTCCGGTACCGGAGTTTCGTGCCCAAACAGAGCGGTTCTGCCAGGCGCTCGCCGAGACCCCGCTCGCCGAAGGGGCCAGCGAGGTGCTGGTTCCCGGCGAGCCGGAGGAGCGGATCCGGCTTGAGCGGGCCAGGGACGGCATTCCCGTCACGGCGAACACCTGGCGCGAACTCAACGCTCTACTGAGGACAGAGGAGGAGTGACCATGACCAGAGCCGTCAACGAGGACGGAGCCGGTCAGGACACCACACCGACAGAACTGCGCCGAGTGGTCGGCGCTTCGGTGGTCGGCACCGCGCTGGAGTGGTACGACTTCTTCATCTACGGTTTCGCCGTCACGCTCGTGTTCAACGAATTGTTCTTCACCACGGGCGACCCGGCCATGGGCGTCATCATCGGCTTCGCCACGTTCGGTGTGGGCTTCGCGGTCCGGCCGATCGGTGGATTCCTGTTCGGTCACCTCGGCGACCGGATCGGCCGTCGGTCCACTTTGGTGCTGACCACGCTCGTGATGGGCGTGTCCACAGGGCTGATCGGGCTGCTTCCGACCTACGACAGCATCGGCGTCGCCGCGCCGATCCTGCTGACCGTGTTACGGATGTGCCAGGGCCTCGGCGCGGGAGCGGAGTTCGGCGGTGCCTCGACGCTGCTGGCCGAGCACGCGCCGGCGCGGCGCCGTGGGTTCTTCACGTCCTTCGCGCAGACAGGTGTCCAAATCGGACTCCTGTCTGGCGTCACGGTGTTCCTGCTGATCGAGCTGCTGCCGAGGCAGACCGTGCTGGACTGGGCGTGGCGGATCCCGTTCCTGTTCAGTTTCGTGCTGATCGCGGTGGCGTTGTACGTACGGCTGCGGGTCGCCGAATCCCCGGTGTTCCAGCAGATGAGCGAGCGGCGCACGACGGTGAAGATGCCTGTGCTGGACGCGTTGCGGCACTATCCCCGCAACTTCCTGATCGGCATCGGCGCGCACATCTGTGACACCGCAGTGGTTTACATCTACGCCACATACAGCCTGACGTACATCACCAAGACGCTGGCCATGCCGCGATGGGTCGCGCTCACCGGCGTGATCATCTTCAGCGTCATCGTCATCGCGTTGCAGCCGGTGTACGGCGCGTTGTCCGACCGTGTCGGCCGACGGCCGCTGAACCTGTTCAGCGTGGTGTTCACCGCGGCGTTCGCGTTCCCGTTCTTCCTGCTGCTGGATACCCGAGAACCGGTGCTGATCTGGATCGCATTGGTGCTGGCGACATCGCTGGGGTTCGCACCGATGATCGCCGTGCAGCCGGCGTTCTACGCGGAACTGTTCGGCGCACGGGTGCGTTACACCGGGTTCGCCGCGTCCCGGGAGATCGGCGCGGCACTGGGCGGCTTCTCCCCCTTGATCGCCGCGGCGCTGGTGGCGCAGGCAGGCGGGAAGGGCTGGCTGGTCGCGCTCTGGATGATCGCGACGGCGGCGATCTCGTTCGTGGCCTTCTGGTTGTCCAAGGAAAGCAAGGACGTCGACATCACTGTGATCGACGCGACCCGGTGACGCCTCGTGGTTCCCCGGCTGTCCAGATCGACGTATCCCGCGGCCTCGCCCCGGGCCGGTATCGGCATTGTCCACTTGGGACTGGGCGCCTTCCACCGGGCGCACCAGGCGGTGTTCACCCAGGAGGCGATGCTCGCCGAGCCCGGAGACTGGGCGATCTGCGCCGTCGGCCAGCGCAACCCGGCCGTCCGCGACGCCATGTCCACACAGGACTGCCTGTTCACGGTGACCGAGCGCGACGCCGAGCACGAGGACCTGCGAGTGGTGGACAGCGTGCGCGATGTCCTGCTGGCGTCCGAGCAACCGGACCAAGTCACCGCGGCACTGGCCGACCCGGCCACCCGGATCGTCACCATCACGGTGACCGAGGCAGGGTATCGCCACGACCCGGCCACCGGGCGGTTACGTGCCGACGACCCGGAAGTCGCCGCCGATGTGGCCGGCCGACCACCGCGGACGGTCATCGGCCAACTGATACGTGGCCTGAAAGCACGTGAACACAGCGGGCTGACGGTCGTGCCCTGCGACAACTTGCCGGACAACGGCCGGTTGGTCGCGGGACTGTTGCGGGATTTCTGCGTGTTGTCAGGGCAACCCGAACTGGCTGAACGGATCGCCGAACAGGTGCGGTGTCCGTCCACAGTGGTCGATCAGATCGTGCCCGCCACGACTGACGCGGACATCGCCAACGTGGCTTCACTCCTGGGCCTGCTGGACCGCGCCGCGGTCGTCGGCGAGACGTACCGGCAATGGGTGATCGAGGACGATTTCGCCGCAGGCAGACCCGCCTGGGACAAGGCGGGTGTGCGGTTGGTCGCCGACATAACACCCCACCAGGCGGCCAAACTTCGTCTGGTGAACGGCACCCACTCCGCCTTGACCTACCTCGGGCTGCTCGCAGGCTGCACGAGCACGGCCGAAGTGGCGACTCGCCCGGAGTTCGCCCGGTACGCCGAGCGCTTGATCCGCGAGGAAACCGGAGCGTCCCTGGCCCGCTTCGGGATTCCGGTCGACATCGATGGTTTGCTGAAGCGCCTGGCGAATCCGCGGATCACGCACCGCCTGGCTCAGATCGCCGCGGACGGTGTGCGCAAGCTTCCGCAACGTCTGCTCGACCCCGCTGCCGAACTTCTCGAATCGGGTGCGGAGCCGAGGATGATCTGTCTCGCCTTGGCCGGTTTCCTGCGTCACGAGCGTGAGACACCCGACTGCCTGTTCGCCGCACGCCCCGCGTTGCGGGATTCCCGCGTGTTCGGCGAACTGCTCACCGACGCCATGCACCAGCTCGACCGGAACGGTGTGCTGACAACGTTGAGGGGAATCTGAACGGGATGCGCGTGAAGGACACAGTGGCCGTGGTGACCGGCGGCGGTACGGGCATCGGCCGCGCGATCGCACTCGCCCTCGCCGAAGCCGGCGCCCAAGCCATCGTCGACGGCGGGAAACACGTACGGTACTGATCCGGGCCGACTTCTGTGGTCAGAAGCATCAGCTGGAGAACCTCTTCGCCAGGTCCCGGAGCCGTTCCACCGCCTCGGCCACCTGGTCCTCGGTGATGTTCAGGCCGGACATCGCGCCTTGGCCCAGGCGCTCGAACTGATCGGCGAAGCGCAGGTACTCCCGGTGAGCATGGTCCCTGCAGGCTAGGCAGGTGACGCTTTCCGGACGATGCGAGGTCATCGCGTAGGGCACCTGGATTCCGCAGCCGGTGGTGACGACGCTCGGCGCGTCGGTCACGCGGCCCAGCATCGACGAGATCATGTTGCGGACAGTGGGTCCGGCTTCCAGCACCTTCTGCTCGACGTGGATATGCGGATCGGTCTCGCTCATCTGTCTCCGCCCGCTCGTCCGAGTATTTCCGTAGCCAGGCTATCGACAGCGATGAGTTTCTGCCGTCTCGTGAGTCTGCATGGCGCGAAGGTCCCCACAAGCAGGAGGAACACTATGGCCACGGTGAACTGCAACATCACGATCTCGGCCGACGGGTACTCGGCCGGGCACAACCAGACCGAGCAACGCCCGTTCGGCGACGACGGCGGCGACGGCACGGGCGACAAGCTGCACGCCTGGATGTTCGACTCTCCCGAGGAGAACCAGGCCGAGATCGACCAGATGACCGCCGCCACAGCATTCATCATGGGGCGCAACATGTTCGGCCCTGTGCGTGGTGAGTGGGATCGGCCGTGGAACGGCTGGTGGGGAGACAATCCGCCGTTCCACGGCCCGGTGTTCGTGCTCACCCACCACGAACGCGACCCGCAGCCGATGGACGGCGGCACCACGTATCACTTCGTCACCGACGGAATCGAGTCGGCACTGGAGCAGGCACGTGCGGCGGCCGGCGACGGCGAAGTCACCATCCTGGGCGGCGCGACCACCATCAACCAGTACCTCGCCGCCGGCCTGATCGACGAGGTGCGGCTGCACATCGTGCCGTTCACGCTCGGCGCGGGCACACGGCTGTTCGAGGGCGTCCCGCCGCTGAAGCTCGAGCAAGTGAAGTCGCGGGCCACGACCTCGGTCACGCACGTGACCTACCGGGTGCTTTCCTGAGCGGACTCACGTTCCGGCACATACCTTCATCCGCGGCCACGTCGGCAAATACCTGCGCCACTCATCGTCGGACAGCTCAGAACCGGTGGCCGCACACACTTGGCCGGCAAGACGTGTGACGTCGGTGGTCCACAGCAGGACGTTGCCGGTGACACCACCGGTCACCAGGCCGTCGGGGGTATAGGCGACGCCCGCGAGGCCGGTGCTCGCGCTGAGGACCGTCGTCGTCGACCGGTTCGCCGTGTCCCACAGTCGAACCGTTTTGTCCAGAGATGTGCTGGCCAGCTCGCGGCCGTCCGGTGAGATAGCCAGTTTGAGGACTTCGCCGGTGTGGCCTTCCAGCGTGGCGATCAGCGTGCGGCTGGCGACATCCCATAGGCGGACGGTCTTGTCGTCGCCCGCGCTGGCCAGAAGCTTGCCGTCAGGGCTGAACACGACATCGCGCACCACGCTTGTGTGGCCTGTCAACGGTTCCCCGATTGGGCTTCGAGAGGGCACGTCCCACAGACGGATCGTCTTGTCGTTGGCGGCGGTCGCCAGGCTGCGGCCGTCGGGGCTGAACGCGATCCCGGTCACGGAGTTCGTGTGTCCGGTGAGCGGAGGACCGAAGGGCGCGCGAGTGGCTACGTTCCACAACCGAACGGTCATGTCCATGCCCGCGGTGGCCACGAAGTGCCCATCGGGACTGAACGCCAGGCCACGGACCCAGTCGACATGCCCAGTAAGGGGCGAGCCGATCGGCGCGCGGTTGGCGGCGTCCCACAGCCGCAGAGTTCCGTCCCAGCTACCGGTCGCCAGGATCCCGCCCTGCGGGCTGAACGCCATCGAGCGGACTTCGGCGGTGTGCCCGGTGAGTGGCGCGACGAGTTCTCTGTGTGTGGAGGTCTCCCACAGTCGCACCTTCCGGTCGTCCGCTCCGGTACCGAGGACGCGGCCTTCGGGGCTCAGCGCCACGGCGTAGACGGCGTCGGCGTGCGCGGGCACAAGGGTTCCCCGCAGTGACCAGACGAGTGTCGAGCTGTCCGAGTCGCCGCCTGCGAGCGCGGAACCGTCCGGGCTGAACGCGATATTGAAGACGCTGCTCGTGGACCCGATGAGCGCGGTGCCCTGCTGCCGTCGGCTGGTGGTGTCCCAGATCCGCACCGTCTTGTCCCAGCTGCTGGTGGCCAAAGTCCGACCGTCAGGGCTGAACGCGACGCCGTAGGTGACGTTGGTGTGCCCGGTCAACGGATCGCCAATCGGGGCCCGGGTCGCCACATTCCACAGCCGCACAGTCTTGTCACCGCTGGTCGACGCGAGGATCTGGCCGTCAGGGCTGAACGCGACGCCGTTGGTCACGCTGGTGTGCCCGGTCAACGGATCGCCAATCGGAGCTCGGGTCGCCACATTCCACAGCCGCACCGTCTTGTCGTTGCTCGACGTGGCCGCCGTGACGCCGTCCGGGCTGAGCGCGACTGCGGTGATCGGGCCCTTATGCCCGACCATCGGCTCACCGATCGGCGTTCGGCTGGTGATGTCCCACGTTCGGACGGTGCCGTCGGCGCTGCCCGTGACGAGCAACCGCCCGTCGGAGCTGAAAGCGATGCTGGTGACGGTGTTCGTGTGCCCGGACATGGGCTCACCGATCGGTCTGTGACGCGCGACGTCCCACAGCCTTACAGTCCGGTCAGCGGACGCTGTTGCCAAGGTCGTCCCGTCGGGACTGAAAGCCAACCCGTTCACCATGCCGGTGTGACCGGTCAATGGGTTGCCGAGCGGTTGGCGGGACGCGATGTCCCATAAGCGCACGCTCGAGTCTCCAGCCGCCGTGGCCAGGACGCGGCCGTCCGGGCTGAACGCCACATCGCGCACCTCACCGGTGTGACCGAGCAGCCGAGTGGGCAACGGATAGGCCTGGACGCTGAGCAGACTGTCCCGAGTGGCCGGGACGTCCGGCGCGATCTGCCACGCGATGAGGCTGAGTTGCGCGGCCCGCAGCGGATCGATTTCCCGCAGCGCGGTGGCCTCGGCGACAAGCTGGCGTGCGACCGCCACCCGGTGTTGGTCACGGGCTTCGTTGCGCTGCTGCCACGTGATGACGGAGGCAGCGGCGAGCACCGCCACCACCGCTGCCGTGGCCACTCGCAGGCGGAGCGTGCGCTGTTTGCGGGATCGGATCTGCTTGTCTCGCAACAGGGTTGCCGCATCGAGAAACTCTCGTTCGTCGGCGTTGAGAGCCGACGCGCGGTGCGTCTGATCGGCCCACGCGATCGCCTGATCGAGTTGCGTGGCCTGGTAGAGCAACCCCGGGTCACGTCCGGATGACTGCCAGAGCTGGGTCGCATCGGTGATCCGACGGTGCAGCAGCACGCCCTCGCGGTCGTCGGTGAGCCAGCGGCGCAACCGGGGCCAGGCGCGGATCAAGGCCTCGTGCGCGACCTCGACGCTGTCGGTGCCGATGACGACGAGCCGGGCAGCGGCGAGCTTGTCCAGCACCCGGGTCACGGTGCTCGAATCGCCAACGGTGGCCAGTTCGCCGTGGCGCGCGCGGCGCCGGGTGTCTTCGGTGCCGTCGCCGAGCGCGGTCAGACGCAGGAAGATCCGATGAGCCACCTCTTGTTCCGCAGCATCGAACTCGGCGTAGAGGCGCTCGGCGGTCTGAGCGAGCGCGCCGTGTACGCCGCCGCACACGTGATAACCCGCTTTGGTCATGGTGCTGTTGCGCCTGTGCCGCCAGGTTTCCAGCAGTGCGTGTGACAGCAGCGGCAACCCGCCGGGTTCGTCGGCGATGTCGGCGATCATGGTGGCGACGAGTTCCCGCTCGACAGTCAACCCGGCCATCGCGGCGGGCCCGGTGATCGCGGACCGCAGCTCGTCCTTGGTCATCGGGCCGACCAGCACCTGTGCGCCTTCGCCCAGCGTCTTCAGCAGGCCAGGGTGGGTCGCGCAGTGCCCGTAGAAGTCTGCGCGGACGCCCAAGACGACGTGCACCATCCCGTCGGGGCTGCGGGCGGCGTCCAGCAGGGCATCGATGAACTCGACCCGTTCGTCCGGGTTCGGACACAGGGTGAACAATTCCTCGAACTGGTCGACGACCAGCAGAACCCGAGGGTGGTGCGCGTGGTGCAGCGCCCGGCCGAGCCAGCCCGGTTCGCTGCGGTCAGGTTCGGTGCCGCACAGTTCCGTGACGGCGTGGGCGAGTTCTCGCAGCGGCTGACTGGTGGGGGTCAACAGAACGCAGGTCCACTGGTTCCCGGAGAACGCGGAGTGCGTGCGTGTCGCTGGGATGAGGCCCGCTCGGATCAAAGACGACTTCCCGCTGCCCGACGCTCCGAACACCGCGACGACCGGCGTCTGGGCGACCTTGTGCACGACATGCTCGACCAAGCTGTCGCGACCGAAGTACCGGTCGGCGTCGTCGGGCTGAAACGCGGCCAACCCAAGGTAAGGCGACGCGTCGGGGTCAGCCGAGTCCCCGTTGGCGAGTGCCAGTTCCTCAGCAAGCTCCCGCCAGCGCGTCTCCCATACCTGCCGATCGCCGCCGCAGGCCTGCACGTACGCCAACGTGACCGCCAGCGACGGCAATGTCTGCCCACCCGCGGCCTCGGCCAACGCTGTTATCGAATAGTGCGCGCGTCTGGACAATTCCCGATAACCAGGTTGTCCGGCCACCGAACGCAATTGCCGCAGCTCGAACGCGAAACGCTGTAATGATCCCGCATCTGGATCCAGCGGACGTTCACGCCTGCCCATGCCCCCTACCTTCCATGGTCCGCCGAATGTCCGCAGAAATCCCCAACCGCGCCGACCTGTGCATCGGCCTCGGCCACCGAACCGTCACACCAGACAACCTAGTTGTCCGACGCACAGACGGGCACTGAACAACTTGTGCACATACCGCAAATCTTCTGACGTGCATGAAGACCGCCACCGAGGGGCCTCGCCCCCGCTTGCCCTTTCGCCCGGGTTTGTTTGTTCAGCGGTCTGGACCGCTGTCCACGGGACCTTCGGGTGCTAGATATGACACCGCCGCCGGAAAGAAGATCAGCCTTGGTCGCGCGGCGCTTGCAGTTCCATTGCGTCCTAGATGGGGAGACAATGAGTTTCTTAGAACTCAAAGCGGTTCGACGCGTCACTTCGCTCGTAATGGCGGTCGCCGGAACGATCGGGCTCTCGCTCGTGAACGCTCAGCCCGCGCACGCCGATGCCGGCGCCTGGGGCAACATCGACAACCGCCTGCCTGCCGCATGGCCGGTGAAGATCGCGGAGTTCGGCACGGGTGGCAGTCACCGTTGCTCGACCAGGAACGCGGGTTCGTTCACCTGTCGCGAGTACTGGCTGCCCTCTGGCAAGAGTGACTCCGACCTGCGCGGCTACTGGTTCGACACCGACGGATTTCAGGTGGAGAACGTCTCCCGGTACTACGTCAGCTCGTACGGCTGGGTCCCTGGCGACGTGTGGTTCAAGATCGAGGACTACCACGAGGTTCGCTGCACCGTGGTCGGCGGCGCGCCGTACTGCCAGGTCGACATTCTCTGACCGCCGGACCAGCATCCCGTCCACCTCGGGCGGGATGCTGGCCGGTCAGGCGTCAGCGGCGTTCGATCCAGATGTTGCGGAATCGCGGGTTGGCGCCGGGATCGCCGTGGTCCTGCAGCTTGATGTGGCCAGGGGCCGGGTCTTCCGGTTTGCCCGCGCCGGTCGGGCCGTCGATGGCGACGTTGTTGTGCACCAGCTTTCCGTTCCACCACACGGTTATCCGCGCGTTCTCCACCTTCTTGCCCGCCGCGTCGAAGCGCGCGGCACGGAACTCGATGTCGTACGTCTGCCACGTGCCGGTCGGCGTCGCCGCGTTCACGTCGGGCGCCTTCTTCAGATAGATGGCGCCGGCGCCGTTGAGCTCCGGAGGCCGCCCGTGGGACTCCAGCACCTGTAGTTCGTAGCTCTCGTAGATGTACACGCCGCTGTTGCCGCGGGCTTGCCCGGTGACCTCCGGCGGGTAGTCCGGCTCGTACCACTCGACGTGCATGCGGAAGTCGCCGAACCGTTCCTTCGTACGGATGTCACCGCCGAACGACTCCATCGACCCGTCCGCGACGGGCCACGTCGCCGGGGCGCCGGACGTCGTCTCCCACGCGTCAAGGTTGGTGCCGTTGAACAACGTGACCCGGTTGGTCATCGACAGCGTGATCTTGTCCAGGTTCACGTGTCCGGTGTCAGTCGGTTCGTAGACGTAGGAGATGGTGTTCGCGCCAGGGCGCAGCGTCACCGTCTCCACGTGTGTCGCCCACTTGCTCCAGCTCCCGGTGGCGGCCAGCCAGATCTGTTTCTCCTTCTTGCCGTTGACGTACAGGCTCATCGACTTCGAGACCGGGTTGGGGCTCGGGTTCGGGCCGTTCGCGTACCGCAGGGCGATGTTGTGCCGACCGGCTCGCGCGGGGCGGACGGCGAACGTGGTGGTGCTGCCCGGCTCCCAGTTGCGGTCGACGAAACCGGCGCCCGAATAGCCGGCGTGGTTGGTGTTCCAGCCGGTCCCGCCGGTCAACCTGGCGGACTCCGCTTCGTACTCCTGTGGCGCCACCGTGCCATCGGGCAGCCGGTTGAGGGTGTACCACGCCTCGGTGCTCCACAGTTCCGCACCGGACGCCGAGTTGAACGGGCGCGGCGAGCGCAGGTAAACCACGCGGCCCGGCTTCAAGCCCGCGATCTGCAGCGTCACCTTCTTGCGGTCGGTCGACAGCGTCGCCGAGGTGACGCCGAGGGTCTCCTCGTCGACCTTCGGCCCGCCGTACTGGGGCGTTGCCACGTACCGCCACTGCTGAGCCTTGTACTTCGCGGCGAGGTCTTTCGCGGTCTCGTCGGACAGCGGCTGCGTGTACTCCAGTTCGAAGCCGCCCTTGATGGCCCGCATGCTGTGGATGTCAAAGGCGTTGGCACCGTTGAGACTGAGCTTCTGCAGGCCGTACTTGAGTTTGCCTTCCTGGCCCCAGTTGCCTGCCCAGCCGATGCCGCCGGTGTAGATCGCGCCGTCCGGCCCGACACTGATCCGGCTCACCCCGGACTCAAGCCCTTGTGTCATACGGAAAACAGCACCCTGGTACTCGCCGCCGACCTTCTCCAGGTACGCGCGTTGCAGGCCGCCGTAGGTCACGTCACCGAACACCATCTGGTCCTTGAACACACCGTCGGGCAGGACGATCGGGTTGCTCGGCGAGTTGGAGATCTCATTGTGCGGCAACCAAAGCACGGGTTCGGTCACCGGCTGGTCGTCGAACGGGCCGCCCGGGTTGGTGTAGTGGTTGTAGAAAGCGCGGTGCTTGATCCGTACCAGCTTCGACGCCGGCACCCACATGCCCTGGTTGTCGGTGACGAAGGCGTCGCCCTCAGGCCCCCAGCCCAGGCCGTTGGGTGTGCGCAGCCCACCGGCCACATAGGACACATCGCCGGTGTTCTTGTCGATCTTGAGAGTGCTGCCCCGGTTGGGCACGGGCTGCGGGTCGGCGGTCGCGCCACCGGGGACCATCGCGATGCCCGTGGTGACGTAGAAGTACCCGTCCTTGTACAGCAGGCCGAACGCGAACTCGTGGTAGTTGCCGCCGAACGGCCAGGTCGCGATCCTGCGGTACTCGTCGGCGACCTCGTCACCGGTCTTGTCGACGAGCGCGGTCAACTGGTGCTTCTCGGACACGTAGACGGTGCCGTCGACGTACTTGAGTCCCATCGGTTCCCGCAGGCCGTGGGCGATCCGCTTGATGCTCACCTTGGACGGGTCGGTGTTGCCGGTGACGCCATCGAGCAGGAACACCTCACCGAGCACGGTCAGCCGGTCGCCGCCCCAGGTGGAGATGGCCAGCCGGCCGTCCGGCAGCCAGTCCATCCCGGTGACCTGCGGCTCGAACCCGTTGGGACGCAAGTTCGTCAGCGTGTAGGCCGGGTGCACATCGGTCAACGGCAGACCATCGCCGGGAGCGTCCGTGACGCCCTCGCACTGCTTGCGACCGGGCGAGGTGACACGCACGACGTCGGCGTCGGTGCTCAGCGCCGAGTTCGGCACGACGGTGTATTCGGCCGCGCCCGGTGGGCGCCACTCGAGCTTGAGCCGTTGGTCGAAGTCGGCGTCGAAGTGGTCGATGCGCAGTGCGTGGTGGCCCGCGGCCAGTTGGGCCGAACCGTCTTTCGCGGTGGCGCCGTGACGGCCGGGGTGGTCGATCACCTGAGTGCCGTCGAGCAGGAACCGTGCACCATCGTCGCTCGTGAGCCGGAAGTCGTAGGTTCCGGCCGTGGACACGTGAAGGTAAGCGCTTACTTCGGTGACAAAACGATCAGCGATCCCGAAGTCCGCGTTGCTTGACCAGTCGATTGCCGGCATCAGCTTGTCGACATTGGGCGTCTGGCCCGGTTTGAGCTTGCAGTAGTCGTTGAGCGGCACCTGCACGTCGAATACGCGCATGGTCACGCCCGGTTCTTGGGGCGGGATGGCAGGCTGGGCGGACGCCGGGACGGGGAGTAAGGGCACTGCGATGACAGCGGCAAGCAGGGCAGCGACTGGCGGCATGACGCCTCCTCCTTGAGGGCCGATGAAGGGGTCCCCACGCCCTTCGCGCGACGACCCCGTCCCTCCCAGAAGAGAACGACTTCCGTCAGAAGTCAACAAAAGAACGGTGGACTCGCGCGAAAGTTGCGCCACTTGGCGCAACGAATCGACAAAAGTCAACGGGTGTCACTAGGGCGTGTATCGAAGTCGATCAGAGCCACTCGTTGATCACCGCGATGTGGACAGTGGCTTCGTAGCGGACGGCGAGTTTGTCGTAGCGGGTAGCCA
>JOAA01000007.1 GCA_000720375.1 Rhodococcus rhodnii
TGCTGTAGCAGGCCTCAATGTGCGGCGTTGCCGAGGTGCTCAAAGGAAGCTTCTCCGACCAGGTCTCTCGCCACCTCGACGTTGCGCTTGCCGGAAATGTCATCCGCGCAAATCAGTGCAGGTTCGGCGGCCCGAATTAATCTCGTTCGTTAGTTCGTCCGCGCCGGCGAATAGAAGACATTGGCCAGCATGCGCCACCGCTCGTTGTTCCAAACGGTCAACGGGTTGACACTGGGTCGCCGTGCTCCTCTGCAGAGGCGCGCTTCGCGGCTACGAGCGGACGTTCGACTGTTTCGAACTAGAGGTCGTCGTTCGGAAAACAGGTCCTGTGTGGACGGTCGGAACACCCTGCCACTGTTACTCCTCGCGCACCAGACCCGGGCGAGATCGGCGTGGCGCTGAACAGACTGCCCTCGTCCCGACGAGGACCGAACTGCTTCTCTCACCGGGACAACGAAGTCTGCAACGAGGGGTTCGATCTTCAGGTGTCACTCCACGTCTGTTGATTGTGGACAGTCACCGGGATTGGGTTGGCGGGCCGACGGGCAAGGCCGGACGTTGTGTGGCGGGTGGGGAGGTGGTGGTCGTCGTCGGGAATGGGGGTGTGGCCGGTTGGACCGGGCCAGGCGCCAACGCCACCGGGAAGGTCACGGCGCCGACCACAGCGGCGATCGCAGCGGCCGCAGTCATCGCGATCTTCACGTTTCTGCGGCGATGGCGCGCCCGGTGGCCAGCGCGGAGCACCGACTCGACCGGAGGCCATGACGGTGCTTGGGCAGCGGCGTGGTGGAACGCCCTGCGGAGGTCATGTTCATCCATGCCGGGCACCTCTGGTGTACTCGGCCAGACTCGTTCCCAGTCGATTTCTGAGTGCCGCGAGTGCTTTGGCCGTCTGGCTCTTGACCGTGCCCGTGGAACAGCCCAGCGCCCGCGCGGTGTCGTCCACGCCGAGGTCCAGCCAGAACCGGGCCACCAGCACCGCGCGTTGCCTGGCGGACAACGCGTTCATCGCCGGCCAGAGCACCATCCGGTCTTCCCCCTTATCCTGGGGTAGCGCCTGCAGGTCTGGGAGCTCCCAGGTCGTGCGTTCTCGTCGCCACCATGAGGCGCGGCGCTGGGCAATGTACCTGCGCAGCAACAGCGTGCGCAGGTAATTGCCCAGTCGCTCGCGTTCGTCCACTCGGTCCCACGCCAAGTAGAGCGCGAGGAACGTGGATTGCGCCAGGTCCTCGGCTCGATACCGGTCACCGCACAGCAGATACGCAGTGGTGGTCAGTGACGCCACGTGTTCGCTGTAACAGCGGCTGAACTCCGCGTCGTCCGAAGTGGACAGCATGGGGAACGCTCCTTGCGGCTCCCGTCAGCGGCCAGACACCGGCTGCGCGGGCCGCTGCGTGGTGTTCGCAGGATCCGCCTCGTCTCCCTGCGGTGCGGTCTTCGCCGGCTTGGCTGGCTTAGCCGGTTCGGCCGGCTGCTGAACCGGTACGGCCGGTTGCTGCACGGGCTGTGCGGGCCGTTGGTGCGTCGGCGAAGCCGGCGGTGTGGTTTGGGGTTCAGCGCTCGCGAAGGCGATCGCGGGGCCCGCGACCACCGTCAGACCAAGGGTTACCGCAACGACGAATCGTGCTCGCACTGATCACTCTCCTGGCAATCGGTGCACCACTCGTGCGTGGTGCCTCACCCATTCCCCAGCCCTCGGAGACCAACCGGGTTGCCGCAGTTTCCGTGACTGCGGTCACACTGTTGACATCGAGTGCCCATTGCGCCTGGTGAGGTGTTGTCACGGCTTGATGTTCGCCGTCGACTGCAGGATCCGGATAAGGGAACGCGCGTCCTGTGCCGTGCGCAGACGTTCTGCCTGCTCGGCACGACCAGCACCCGAGCCAGCAATGCCAGGAAACCGACATGCTCGTTGTCCAAGGCCACAATGCCCAAGCACAGCCGCACATCCTGCCCGTCCCAGACAACTCCATCGGGGAACTGCACCACCGCGATCGCCGAACGATGCACATGGACACGAACTCGTCGGTCGCGTGCGGGATCGCCACGCCTCCACCGATGTACGTCGACCCCGACGCCTCCCGCCGATGCATCACGCACAGGTATTCCTCGGCGACAGCGCCGACATCGATCAGCGTCCGGCCGACCTGCTCGACAGCATCCGCCCGATCACGCGCCCGCCTGCTCAGCCTGATCGCTCGCGGCTCCGGAAGAAACCTCAAGGCACGAGACGCTCCTCCCCTAGTCACATTCGGACGCACTGATCCATCGATCAGCGCGCGCCCCTACCTTCGTGGGCAGCGGACACGACGACAAGAACCTGCGAAGCAACCTATCCTTTCGCTCAGGGAAAGCGACTCTCCCGCCACTGACGCGGTGTGACCGGCTGTCGTGGGCGGTATACCCATCGAGTCGCACGTCTGTCCGAACGGCATCGCAGCGGCAAGAATCCGCCGCCCCATGCCAACTGAGCGTACGAACCGATGAACATTGGCAGAATGTGCTGCACAAGCGTTCACGGACAGCCGTGCTGACAGAGCCGTTCGTCCACTGTGCTCACTTCACTATCCTGGAACCACCGAGAAAGGCAGGCCCGTATCCATGAAGGCCATCCGTTCCGCCCCGCTGCGGGTCGGGCTCTCATCCCTCGTGTTCTGCGGTATGGCGGTAGCCGGCGCGACGCCCGCGGCGGCGACCCCCACGCAGACACCTTCGCGGGAAGGGCTGACCCCGCTGGTCGGGCTCGCCGCCGAACGGATCCTGCTCGCTGACAAGGTCGCCGCCGCTAAGTTCGGCACGAGCACTCCCATCGAAGACCCTGTGCGGGAGCAGCAGGTGCTGGACCGGGCGGCGGCGCTCGCCGGCGAGGCGGGCATCGACGTACCGGAGACCGTCGAGTTCTTCCGCGCACAGATCGAGATGAACAAGGTGGTGCAACGAGGCCTCTACGACCGCTGGACACGACACCCTGAGCTGGCGCCGACCGACCGTCCCGACCTCGCCACCGAAGTCCGCCCGGCGCTGGACCGGATCACCGTCGCGTTCATCGACCACCTCGCCGCCACAGAGAACCTGCGTCGCCCGACTCCGCGGTGCACGATCTCGCTCGTCCTCGCCCAGACGAGGACCGACCTCCACTACCGTCTCGACCGGCTGCACGAGCGCGCCTTGCACGGCGCGGTCGAGCGGCTGTGCACCTGAACCGCCCCGAAGGGCGGACCATCTCGACCGGGCCTGCAAAGGCGTTGATCCGCCGGTGGTTCGCTGAGTGGGCGGTGTTCATCGGAGATCAGCGTTCCGGTCCTGTGAGGTCGTCGCGGACGACCGACAGGGCCGTTTCGCGGTGTGCGTCGAGTTCGGTGAGGCGTGCGACGAGAGATGCCCGGATGTCGCGGTAGGTGTCGGAGCCGAGGGGAAGCCGCAATGGGATCTCGTCGCGGTCGACGAGGTCGAGCATCGCGCGCACGATCTTCTCGGGATCGTTGGGCAGCGGGAAACTGCCGTCCGCGATGGCGCGTCGGGTGTCCCCGGCCGGCCCCTTGTCATACTCCGGCATGACCGGTGCAGTGGCCAGCGCGTCACCGAACCCGGTGACCGAGTACGCCCCCATCGCACGACCGGGACATCGCGCCCCGCATATCTGGCTCTACACCGACAAGTCCACAATGGACCTCATAGGTGAGGGGCTCACGCTGCTGACGCGTCCCGACCGCGCAACGAGGCGGCCACCCCGTTGCGCCGCACCGGTATCCCAATCACGGCGCACGCTGTTGGCTGCCAGAAGTTCCTCGACCTGTACGGACTCGGCCGAGACGGCGCTGTGCTCAACAAACCCGACGGCCAAATTTTCTGGCGAGACCGTGGCACACCTCAGCGGCAGCGGCTAGCCGCCCGTGCTCCATCGTCGTCGTTCGTATCCGCCGATTCATGAAACCGCGGCACCGCGGCACTCTTCGCGCTACCTGCCGGGGACCTTCACTCGACCGAGTAGAGGGAAAATCATTCCCGGCCGGACCGCCGGAAAGGATCCACATTCGGTGCGCTATCGGGCCCGCCAGACAGTGCCTCGGCGCTCGTATTCCAGCATTGTCTCGACTTCGATGGTCACCCGTGCGCCGAAGTAACGTTCGACCAGCCATAGCGCGGCGTCCAAACCGGAGGTGATGCCGCCGCACGTGACAAGGTCGCCGTCATCGACGACACGCGCGTTGATGAGAATCGCGCCTTGGGCGGCGAGGGCGGCTTTGGCAATCATATGGGTCGTTGCGGGCCGTCCGCGGGTGAAACCGGCGGCTGACAACGCCATCACGCCAGTGCACACCCCGACCTTGACCGCCCTGACCTGGGTGAGGCGCCGTATGAAGGCCTTGTCGTTGATGAGCCGGTGCAAGCCGGAGCCGGGCAGGTCGTGCGGTCCGCCGCCGGGGACCAGCAGGACGTCCGAGTCCTGGGGTGACCAGCCGGTGGGGATCTCCATACGGACGCCTTTCGACGTCGTAATGAAGCCTGGCCGGTCCGTGGACACGAGTGTGGCGCGCAGGGCGCCGCCCTTGAATGCCGCCATCGCGAAGACATCCAACGGAGCGATGAAGTCGAGCTCCTCGACGCCGTCGTAGGCAAGGATGTGGACACGCAGAGACGAGGAGGCCGATGCCATCGGCGCGCTCATGGCCAACGCACCGGCGGACAGAGCCGAGGCTTGCAGGAAAGTCCGGCGTTCCAAGGGATACCTCCAGGTTGTCAGTTCACTGGAGTAGTCGGACGCACCTATACGCGAGTTCCCGCGACCGCAAGCCGTTCTCCGGCCGTACCTCGGTCACAGTGAGCACCGGTCATCTCGCTTCTCGTCCGCTCGTGATGATGTGCGGGCGCCGGGCGCGGGAACTGCTCGACCGGGTCGAGTTGAGCGGGGTAGACCCCAACGCGCGACCGACGGTGCTGTCGGGCGGCCAGTGCCAGCGCGTGGCAATCGCCCGCGCGCTGGCGGCCGATCCGGCGCTTGTGCTGGCCGACGAGCCGACGAGCGCCCTGGACATCACCACGGCGGCGGGCGTGCTGCACCTGCTGCGCGCGTCGCCGACAGCGGGACGGCGATCGTCCTCGTGAGCCATGACGAGGCCGTGCTAGACGTGCTGGCCGACCGGGTGCTGCGCTTGGTGGATCACCGCCTCGCAGAAAAGCCTCCCGAGAAGGGGTGCGTCGAAAACCTTTGCTGAAGACGGCAGGCCGGGATCAGCGAGCGGCAGGTCATCGTGGGAAGCACTCGACGTCGAGGAACCGCTCCGAACGGCCGCTCTGACAATCCGGCGGGAACCGGATGAGGGTCGCGGCCGACCTCTGGGATGACACCGAACTGGGAGGGCATCGTGGAACGCCGGACATTCTTACGCGCTTCAGCCCTGTCCGTGGGCCTCGCCGGCGCGGCAGGCGCCACCGCGACGGCGGCGAACCCGTTGCGGGTCCAGGTATTGATGTTCGACGGGGTGGCGGAACAGGACTTCGTCGCACCGGTGGAGGTGCTCGGGCTCGCCGGGAAGATGTCCGGCGGCGCCATCCGGACGACGCTGGTGACCACCGGCAGGCCCGGCACGGTCACGTGTACCTACCTACGGCACCACGGTGGACGTGGCGCGCGGCTGGTCACCCGGAGACACGGACGTGCTCGTGGTGCCGGGTGGCGGCTACACGACCGGACCGGGCCGGGCGTGCACCGGCTCATCGCCGACCAGGGTTTCCTGCGTCGCCTGGCTGCCGCCGACGCCCTGCCTGTGGGCATCTGCACCGGCACGATGGTGCTGTTCCGCCGCGGGCATGACCAAGGGCCGCAACGCGACCACGCACAGCGGTGCGAAGGCCGACCTCGCTGCCCAGGGCGAGACCGTGATCAACGCGCGCGTGGTGGATGATGGCGATCTGATCACCGGGGCGGCATCACCTCCGGCCTGGAGGTCGCGCTCTGGGTCGTGGAGCGGTTCGTCGGCGCGAAAACCGCCCAGCGAGTGGAGACTGTGCTGGAGTACGAACGCAGGGGAACCGTGTGGCGCGGGTGACGGTGTTGATCGTCGGCGGCGGGCCGGTCGGGCTGAGCCTCGCCATCCGGCTCGCGCAGCTCGGCGTCGTCGGCTCGGCCGCGGCGGTGGGAAACGCCATCTACAACGCGACCGGAATCCGGATCCGAAACACCCCATCACGCTGGACAAGATCGTCGAGCAGCTCCCGTGAACCGTCAGGACGAGACCCGCGGTCAAGCTGCCGAACATGCCCAAAAGTCACCTGTCACGTGCCCGTTTTGCTTCGGCTTCAGCACCGGTGACCAGATCCCGGGTAGAAGTCGGTTGAGGGCACGTGATGCTCGCCCGGTACCTGGTGAGGTCGTCTGTGTGACCGGTGTGTCCTCGAAGTGGAGTACACAGAGGATTGGATCAACGTGCCCAATCGCGCACTGCATTTCGTCGGCAGCGTGCCGGCGGAGGTTTCGGCCGAGCCGGAGGGGGTGATGCGGTGGTTGCTCGACGGTGCCGGTAGTCACGAGATCACAGCGCTGCCGTGTGAGAACCCGCGGTGGATCGCGCCGTGGCTGCTCGACCGCCGGAATGTTGTCGATGGGGATTCGGCCCAGGAGAAGCGGGCCGTGTTCGAGGTCGTCGTCGACGGTGTCGCCACCATGTACGACAACGTGCCGCTGCACCGGATGGCCAGGGGCGTCGCGCTCAGGCCCGAGCATGTCGCCCTCGGCAGGGTCCAGCAGGTCGCCGAGCTGATGCCGGGGTTCCGGATGCTGCGTGCGGAGCACGGTCAGCCGCGGCTGCGCCACCAGGTGTCCGTGCCCTCACCGCTGGACCTGGCGTTGTTCACGCTCGCCAGTCCGAAGGCCGCGGTCGGTCCCGTGACGAAAGCCCGTGCTGTGGCGGCCGCACTGCGGCACTACGGCGTCTTCCGGGATGCCGTGGTGGGCGAGGTCGTCGAGCTGCACGACCGTTTCGGCGACGAGCTGGTGTTCCAGGTGGAGGCGCCGTCCGTGCTGGTCGGGCTGTGGTCGGTGCCCGCCCCGGTCCGGCCGTTGCTGGCGCGGGTCCTGGCGCGGCAGGTCGCGGACGTCCTGACCCGGCTCCCTGCCGACGCGAGCGTCGTGCTGCACCTCTGTTACGGCGACCTCGACCACACCTCCCTGGTACGTCCCACCAGCCTGAAACCCGCGGTGCTGTTCCTGAACGCCCTCGCGAACCTGTTGCGGCACCGGGAACGCGAACGACCGGCGGTGCACCTCCCGGCCGCGTTCGGCGACCAACCCCCGCCCGTCGACACCGAGTACTACCAACCACTCACGCGGCTCGACGCCGGCTACCCGCTCTACGCCGGGGTGGCCGACCACCGCGACCCCGACGTCTCGCGGGCCGCGCTGGAGCTGTTCGAGGCGGCTGCCGGCCGGCGCACCGAGGCGGTCAGCACCGCGTGCGGTCTGGGCCGGGAACCCCTGGCGCTCGCGACCCGCGCGGTCGCCGTCTGCCGCACCCTGACCCACGCCAGGCGGCCGCACGCCGAAGACGCGGCGCTGCCCCCGCTGCTCGGCACAACCGAAGTGTAGAAGATCAACACTCTGACAGGGGGTCAGGATTCAGATGCCGTCCCTTGCGAACGGTCTGCTGCTGCGTGCGGCTCGGCCGCAGGACCGGGACGCGGTAGCGGCGCTGCTCACGGATGCCCATGCGCACCCTGACGGGACGCCGGGCGCGGCGGTGGGGCGGTGGCAGCGCGACTACTTCGACCGTGGCCACCCCACGGTCGGGTTCTCCGAGATGATGGTGGTCGAAGAGGAGGCCACCGGTGCGCTGGTCTCCTGTCTGCTGATGGTCCCGCAAACGTGGTGCTACGCGGGGATCCCGTTCGGCGTGAGCACGGTGGAGCTGGCCGCGACCAGTCCGCGGTACCGCCGCCGCGGACTGATGACCCGTCAACTGGAGGTGCTGCAACAAGGCAGCGCTCGCCGCGGGGACCTGGTGCAGGCCCTGAGCGACATCCTGTTCTTCGGCGACGGCTCCGACTACCGGCCGGTGCTGACGCAACGAGCCGGCCGGGGCGGGTACACCTCTGAGCTGCCACAGGCGGCCGACGAACCGGTCCGGTTGCGCCGGGCCGTGGTGGGCGACATCCCGTTCCTCATCGAGGTCGACAGCCACCTGCGCGAGCGGGTACTGGTCTCGTGCCTGAGGGATGCGGCCCAGTGGCGCCACGAACTGACCGGGCGCAGCCCGGACAGCATGGTGTGCGACGACATCATGGTGGTGGAGGCGAGATCTGGGCCGGTCGGGTACGTGGTTCTCGGGTACGGCGGGATCCCCAGCTACCCCATCCCGTCCTGGCTGCCCGGGTTCCCGTGTCCGGAGCCGGTGGTGTCCGTGGCGGAGTTCGAACTGCTACCGGGCACGCCGTGGCCCGAGGTGGCGCCCAGCGTGCTGCGGCAGCTGACCAGCACTGGGCGGTCCGATCCGACCGGCTACCTGCTGTGGCTGGGAGTGACGCACCCGGCGTACGACGTGCTGGCCGATCTGCTGACGCGGCGGCCCCAGCAGATCGGCTGGTTCCTACGGGTGCCGGACACCGGCGCGTTCCTGAGCCGGATCGCGCCGGCTCTGGAGCGGCGGCTGACCGGGACCGCCGCGCAGGCGTACACCGGGGATCTCCTGCTGCACCTGTACTACTACGGCCTCTGCCTGAGTTTCGAGTCGGGCCGGCTGGCCGGCGTGCGGCCGTGGGCCGGGCACAGCCGTCGTGGGGCCGACGCGTCACTGCCCGAGCAGATGCTGCTGCAGCTGGTGTTCGGACATGCGGGCTGGGACGAGCTCGCGGTCGCCTTCCCTGACTGCCGGATGCAGACCAGGACCGGGCGGTTGCTCATCCCGAGGCTGTTCGCCCAGCAGCCCTCCCATATCTGGCCGCTCATCTGATGCCACCGTCCAGAAGGGACACTCACGTGGCTGACACCGCCTCCCGCGAGACCCAGGACATCATCGAGCGGTACCGAGCGCGGACACCTGGGTCCCGCGCGCTGCTCGAGCAGGCCAGGCAGTGGCTTCCTGGCGGCGACACCCGCACCATCAACCACTACACGCCTTATCCCACGTTCATGGAGCATGGCCGGGGTTGCCGGATGACCGACGTCGACGGCAACGAGTACCTCGACTTCTCCAACAACATGAGCGCGACCGTGCACGGGCACGCCCATCCCGCGCTGGTAGCCGCCACGGCGCAGCAGACGGCCCGCAGCACCGCCCTGGGAGCCCCCGGACGGGTGCAGGTCGAACACGCACGGCTGCTGTGCTCCCGCGTTCCGGCGATGGAGAAGGTCCGCTACTGCAACTCGGGCACCGAGGCCACGATGCTGGCGATCCGCACGGCGCGGGCGTTCACCGGACGGGACGTCATCGTGAAGATCGACGGCGGCTACCACGGGATGCATGACGACGCGCAGATCAACATGTTCACTGGCATGTCCGAGACGCCCCGCCCGCAGGAGGGCCTGCCGGAGCGATTCCCCGCTGCCCGGTTGGCGCGGGGTGTGCCCCTCAGCACACTTGGCGATGTGCTCCTCTTGCCCTACAACGACTTCGTGGCCGCCGACGAGCTGTTCAGCCGGTGTGGCCAGCGGATCGCTTGTGTCATCGTGGAGCCGATGCTCGGCGCTGCTGGCTGTATTCCCGCCGTCCCCGGATATCTGGGCTGCCTGCGGCGGCTGACCGCCGAGTACGGTGCGTTGCTGGTCGTCGACGAGTGCGCCACGTTCCGGGTCGGACCACTGCACCAACGCCACGGCGTCACACCGGACCTGGTCTCCTTGAGCAAGGTCATCGGGGGTGGCCATCCCCTGGGGGCGTTCGGCGGGCGTGCGGACATCATGGCCGTCTACGACCCGGCGCGGCCCGGTGCCGTGTACCACGCCAGCGCGTTCGGCGGAAACAATCTCAGCCTCGCGGTGGGGATCGCCGCCCTGACCACCTACGGCCCGGCCGAGGTCGCCGAACTCAACGAGACCGGCGAGCAACTGATGCTCGACGTCGCCGCCACCGCGCGCGCCGCGGGGCTGAGGCTGGCGGTCACGGGCGTCGGATCGTTGTGCCACCTGCACTGGGGTGAGGGGCCTGTCCGTGACGCCCAGGACGCACTGGCGCGAAGAACCGGCCTTGGCGACCTCCCGGAGCTGCTGCACCTGGAGTTGATGAACCGAGGGATCTTCCTGTCCCGCCGGGGGGTGTTCACCCTGTCCCTGCCGATGACACGGGAGGACCTGCATTACTTCACCACGGCCGTCGGGGAGACGCTGGCTCTGCTCAAACCCCACATCGCGCGGACGTTGCCGCATCTCGTCCACGACCGGCCGGTCGGCACGGCCGCTACGGCGGTGTGAGGTGGATCCGACGCGGCTGGGCCTGGTCGAGTTGGCGGCACACATCCGGCGGGGCGCGCTGTCGGCGACCGAGTGCGCGCGGGCGCTGCTGGACCGCGTGCACGACCACCAGCATCTTGGGGCCTTCATCACCCTGGATCCGGACCGCCTGCTGCGGCAAGCCAAGCGGGCTGACGAGGTCCTCGCTCGTCACGGGGCTCTCGGGTCGCTGCACGGTGTGCCGGTCGCGGTCAAGGACAACATCGACACCAGCTGCCTACCGACCACCGGAGGCACGCCGTCGCTGCACGGGCACCGGCCGGACGCGGACGCCGCCGTGGTACTCGCGCTTCGGCAGGCCGGTGCGCTGGTCATGGGCAAGACGAACCTCGACGAACTGGCCTACGGGGTCACGGGCGACAACGCGGTGTTCGGCACGACACGCAACCCGTTCGACCACAACCGTATCGCCGGTGGCAGCAGCGGGGGCTCGGCCGTGGCGGTGAGCGCGCGGCTCGCCCCAGCGGCGCTGGGCACGGACACCGGCGGCTCGGTCCGGATTCCCGCCGCGCTGTGCGGCGTGACGGCACTGCGGCCCACCCAGGGCCGGTACCCGCAGCACGGCGTCATGACCGTCTCCAGCACCCGCGACACCGTCGGCCCCCTCGCCGCGACAGTCGCCGACGTCGCCCTGCTCGACGCGGCCCTGGCCGGCGCGACCCGCGCACCCCTGGCGCCCGCCGACCTGGCGGGGTTACGCATGGGTGTGCTGTCCAGGCCTTTCTTCGCTGGCCTGGCACCGGATCTCGCCCAGGTCGTGGACGCCCGCCTGGCCGAGCTGGCGCGGCAGGGTGTGGAACTGGTGGGCATCGACCTGCCACAGCACATCGCACAGTCGATCATCACAGCCGGGTTCCCCATCGCGTTCTACGAGACGCCCATCACCGTGCAGGCCTACCTCGCCCAGACCGCCCAGGCCCCGAGCCTCGCCGACGTCGTCGAGCGCTGCGGCAGCCCGGGGATCAGACGAACCCTCACGGGCCTCCTGGGTGAGGACAAGGTGCCCATCGCCGACTATCTGCACGCGATGACCGTCCAGCGCCCCGCTCTACAAAGGACCTACCGCGAGTTGTTCGCCACGCACCGCCTGGACGCCCTTGTCTACCCCACCGTTCCGCTGACCGCAGCCGCGATCGGGGTGGATGAGGTCGAACTCGGCGGGCAGATGATCTCCGCCTTCCTCGCCTACACCCGCAACACCGGTCCCGGCAGCTGCATCGGCTGGCCCGGCCTGACCCTGCCGGCCGGTGTGGACGACGCAGGACTGCCCGTCGGGCTCTCGCTGGAGACAACGCCCGGTCGCGACCAGACACTGCTGCGTATCGGGCACGCATGCGAGCTGTTGTTCGGCCCCCTGCCGCCGTCTGGATGAGGACGCCACGCCATGCCGATCCCCTACCAGCAGGTCGTCGCCGACTCCGCGCTGCCGACCACGTTCACCGACATCGCGCTGATGCACAGCTACCTCGACGCGGGCAGTCCCGTCGGCGAACTCATCTATCTCGGCTTCGGTGAGACATGGACGCAGGTCGCCCCCGGCCTGGCCGCCACGCTGGCCCGGCCGCTGCCCAGGCACGCCCACGGCTACGTGCTCTCCCAGTACGGCCTGCCCGCCCTGCACGAGGTCCTGCGTGCCCACATCGCCTCGACCCACCGGCTGCCGTCCTGCCTGCGGGCCGGGCGGGACTTCGAGGTGGCGGCCACCAGCGGTGGCACCCGGGCGGCCATGTTCGACTTCGCGCGGCTGCTCCAGCTCGACCCGGCCACCGCCACCCCGCCAGGCAAGATCCCCGTCCTGGTCGCGCCTCTGCCCGGCTGGGACTACAAGGGCGTCGTCGAGCCCCTCGGCTACCGCACCCGGTTCCTGCCGCTGCGTGAGGGCAACGGGTGCCAACCCTCGCCGGAGGAGTTCGACCACGCGCTGGACGCCGTGGCCGCCGACCCCGGGCAGCAGTTGGCGTTGGTCGCCATCAACGCCCAGCACAACCCGACCGGCGTGAACTGGCACATCGACGTCGTACAGCACATGGTCCGCGCCAGCCTGCGCGCCGGCGCGGCCGTCCTGCTCGACGACGCCTACTTCGCCGTCCACGACCCCGGCCTGGTCCCCACCTCCGCGCTGGGCCTGCTGCTGGAGGAACTCCAGGACTGCCCACCTGCGGCACGCCGGCGCTGGCTGGCCGTACGGTCCCTCGGCAAGCAGTTCCACTGCAGCGGCTGGGGCCTCGGCGCGGCCACAGCACACCCGGACACCCTCCACGCCCTGCTCAACACCGTGCACCTGCAGCGCGGCTTCGCCACCGCCATCCCCCTCCAGCACGCCATGGCCACCTGGCTGGCAGACCCCGCCGCGGAGCGGTTCGTCGACGAGAACAACCACGCCTACGCCGAGAAACGCACGTTGGTCGGCGCACTCGCCGAAGACGTGCTCGGCTACCCGGCCGGCACCGTTCAACTCGGCGAGTGCGCCACCTTCCTGCGACTGCGGGTACCGACCTCCTACCAGGGCACCGGGGAGTCGATCGAGGCGTTCCGTCAGGCATGCCTGACCCGCGCCGGGGTGTTGCTGGGGGTCGACCGTTGGCACGCGCGCTGGCCGGACGGCAGCACACCCGATCCACCCTGCTTCCGCGTCTACCTCGGGCCACCTGCGCCGGTGCTCGAAGAGGCGCTCACCCGGCTCGCCCACGCCGGCCTCACCTACGGATGACCATGTGCACCGTGCTGCTTTTTCCCGGCGCGGGGTCCGGCTTCAGCGCCCCGTTCGCCCACTACCCACGTGGCCGCGAGATCGCCGCCGACGTGGCGAAGGAGATCGACGAGGAGTTCCTGCCGTACCGGCAGACCGAGCGCGCGATCGCGGGAATACTCCCCGAGGACACGGCAATCCTCATCGTGGACAACATCTGCCCGTCGTCCCTGTACGCGGTGGACCTCGGTGCGCGGCGCCTGATTGACGGCTCGGTGGGCATCGCCTACTGCGGCGGTATGAGCTCGCACGGTCCGCTCCGCCAGTTCTACTTCGCCGAGATGGGCACGCTGTCCCCTTCCGGCGACCTGCGCGCGTTCGACGAGGCGGCCGACGGCACCCTGTTCTCCGAGGGCGCCGCCGTGGTCGTCCTCAAGCAACTGGACGACGCACTGCGTGACCACGACACGGTGCTCGCCGTGCTGGCCGGGTTCGGTGCCGCCACCGACGGCAGGAACAAGGCGATCTTCGCGCCGAGCCAGGAGGGGCAGACCCGCGCCATGGTCCGCGCCCACGAGGTCAACGACCTGCCCGGCAGCGCGGTGTCGTGGGTCGTGGGACACGGCACCGCCACCGCCTGTGACCACACCGAACTCCGGTCCATCGCCGCCGCGCATCCGGGCGCCACGCCCTGGGTGACGGGGAACAAACCGATGCTCGGCCACACCGGCATGGCATGCGGGGTGGTCTCGCTCATCCAGGCCGCGATGGGCCTTTCCCGGTCGAACGATCCCCCGGCAGCCCAACTACACGGCGTTGCCGGGCCACGCACGCTCGCTGCCGGTCCGCGTGCCGACCGAGGAGGTCGCATGAAACCGTCGGCCGCGGCCGAGAGGTCGCCGTTCGCCGGCGTCTTCGCGTGCGGACTCGGCGGCATCAACGGTTACCAACTCCTGTCCGCGCCGGGGCCCGCCGCGCGCGGGGTGCGGTCCGCGCCACCGTCGCGGTGCGAGGAGGTCGTCCTCGTCCGCTGGACTGCCCTGCTTCCCGGCCGTCCCGACGACGCCACCGTCGCGGTCCGGCTCGCCCAGGGTGGCGGCCCAGCTGGACGTGAGCCAACTGCTCGCGGTGGAGCTGGCCGGGCGGCTCGGACACCGGGAGCCAGACTCGGCACCGATCTGGGAGGGCGTGCGGGAACGCACGGGGATCTTCGGCGCACACCACGGGCCTGACCCGCTCCGCCGTGGAGTCCGCCATCGGCTGTCTCGGGCCCGGCATGGCGACAACGCTGGCCGGGACGGACGCACACCAGGCCTCGGCCGACTTCCTGCGCGAGCACCGAGCGCGCCGGAGGTAGCAACTCGCCGTGCGCAGCGCCGCGAGCCCGGACGCGGGTCCGGCGTCCACCATCATCGTGGGCCCGTGGAAGTCGCGTCGGTTGGCCACCCAGCCCAGCGCTGTCGACGCCATGCGGCCGACCAGGCTGTACGGGCCGAGCGGCCTGCTCTCCAGCGGAGAAAACTACGCTGGCGCCGGTGGTCCCATGCAGTTCCTACAGTCCACATTCCACGGAGTCGTCGGCCGTCACGCATTGCCCGCAGGCGGCGCCACACCACCATCTCGGTACAACCCGCATGACGCCATCTACGCCGCGGCGTACTACCTATGCGACTCAGGAGCACCCAAAGACCTGCGCAAGGCGATCTTCGCTTACAACCACGCCGACTGGTACGTTGACGAAGTTCTTGCGCAGGCCAAGAAATACGGTGACGCCCTGGTTGGCACCGGTGACTGCAAGAACATCCAGGCGCCGACACCTGCGGCCATCATGGCGATCAACTTCGCCTGCGGCCAACTCGGACGGCCGTACCAGTGGGACGGCAACGGACCAGCCCAGGGCGACAAGGGTTTCGACTGCTCCGGCTTCACCATGGCCGCCTACAACGCAGCCGGCATCTCTTTGCCGCGGACGGCCCAGACCCAGTACAACGCCGGCCCGTTGGTGCCTGCTGGGCAACCGCTGCTGCCCGGAGATCTGGTCTTCTGCGGCACGCCGGTCAACGTCCACCACGTCGGCCTGTACATCGGTGCCGGCAAGATGATGCACGCACCAGACTTCGGACAACCCATTCAGGTCAGCCAGTATCGGTGGAACGGCGACGACTACCTTGCGGCGAGCCGTCCCGTGGTTGACTCTCGCGTTGTAGTTTCCGCGCCGATTCGAGCATTTCCGCGTGTACCTGAGCAGCGCGTGAGCATTTGCTCAGCGTGCTGCGGACGTTCTGAGCGCTGGTTCCCGATGGTGACCGCCTTTGTTCGCTGTGTAGTCGACGGGTGGCCGTTGGGTGTCTTGCGGTTGAGGTGCGGCTCCGGCCGACACCCCCGACCGCTCAGCCCGGCATAGACTGCGGTGTAAGCGCGAGCAGAGGCTCCGTCCGCCGCCGGAAGCGACGGCTGATCGAAGGAAGCTTGATGCGCGTTCTTCTCACCACCCAGCCCGGACGTGGGCACTTCGATCCGATGGTTCCCTGCGCCGCGGCGCTCCGTACGGCCGGTCACGAAGTACGTGTCGCGAGCAGCGCGGCGTTCGCCCGGACCGTCGAGACCGCTGGTTTCGATTTCACCGCCATCGGAGAGAACTTCAGCTGGGAGAACCCGGAGACGACGTTCCCCGAGTTCGTGGATTTCGCGCGCCGGGGTCAGGGACTGGGCCAACGAAATCACCTGGACGAAATGGAATCCGGCGGCGGCCCGTGACCTGATCGCATCGTTCGACACCTGGCGACCGGACGTCATGATCCGCGAGTTCGCAGAGAACGGAGCCACGCTCACCGGCCAGGTCGCGGGCATTCCCGTGATCTGCGCTTCGTGGTCGGCCCTGCCGACCGACGCGCGACGCTGGGGGTCGGTGATTGACTGGCCATGGGTGCTTGACCACTACCGGAGTGAGGCGAGGACCTTCGGGATCGAACTCGACGACGCCAACACGGCATGGGACCGGCAGTTGACGCTCACCGGCCTGCCTCCATCCTGGTTCACCGGGGTCAATACAGACGCGACGGTGCGGCACTTCCGCCTTCCACTGGCCGACGGGCCGGACACCCTCGGGCCCGCGTGGCTAGACACACTAGGCCGCGAACGTCCGCTCGTGTACGCGACACTCGGCACGGTCTTCAATCGGCTGCGCAAGCCACGCCAAGCCTTGATCGACGGTCTCGCCGAACTCGATGTGGACGTACTGCTGACGGTCGGGCGCACCGTCGACCCGGACACGCTCGCTCCGGTCCCGCCGAGGATGCGCATCGAACGTTTCGTACCCCAGGCCTACGCCATGTCCAAAGCGTCACTGGTGGTGAGCCAGGCGGGCTTGGGCACCATGCTCGGCGCGATTTATCACGGCGTCCCGATGGTGTCCATCATCATCGGCGCTGAACATCCCCTCAACGCGGCGAGTGCCGCAGAGGCCGGGCTGGCACTCCCGCTGAACCTGGCCGAGGTCGACGCCGACAGAATCGCCGCCACCGCAACGCACGCGTTGCATGATCCCGCGCTCCGAGCTACGGCCGACACCGTCCGCAAGGAGTGCGCCAACCTGGAGACCGTCGACCGTGTCGCGCCACTCGTCGAAACCTACGCGAAACCGGGAACGACTCGCCCAAACGGTAACAGTGAGCCCTTCCCACACTGCTGAGGACACGGCTATCCGGACTGCGGCGTGACCATCGCTGATCTCGGAGATAGCGACCGTGCCGCCACCGCCGCACGTCGCACTCCACGAGTTCCGGGAGATGCTGCCTTCCTGCGCCACGCCGCTACACCACCGGGCGTGCACCGGGCCAGCACCTCCGGAGGCCTGTACCGTGCCATAACTCGACGTCTGGCTCGGTGACCTGCCGATTTGCCCGGTACGAGGGTCATGCGATGGTCACCGACCGTGCTGCTTCGACTGATGTACTTGATCACGGTGCGGTTGTTCGGCTGGCTAGGTTTACTGCTCCGACGCTCCGCCGCCAAGGATGTCGAAATCCTGGTATTGCGTCACGAGGTGTCGATCCTGCGCCGCCAGGTCAGCCAGCCACGTCCTAAATGGCCGGATCGTGCGATCCTGTCGGCACTGACGCTGTGGGTGCCGAAAACCACGTCCACAGCTCTGACCTGCACACGTGGTACTTCTGGCGTCAGTCGCCCAGGGCAGGTGAGGATGTCTCTTCGTGCTCCGGCTCCCCTACTTCGCTCTCACTGGCGTATTCGCGTTGCTTCGACTGCTGCCGACAAGCAGCACCGACAAGGACATCGAGATCGTGGTCCTGCGCCACCAACTGGCCATCCTGCAACGCCACGTCCCCAAATCACGCCTCACCGGACCCGATCGCGCCTTCCTCGCCGCCCTGCTACACCGCATCCCCAGACCCACACTGCGCACGTTTCACCTGATCGTCTCCCCCGACACGATCCTGCGCTGGCACCGCAACCTGCTCCGCCGACGCCACGCCAAAACGTCCCAGCCAAAGCGACCGGGCAGACCACCCACCATCCGCAGCATCCAAGCCCTCATCCTCCGCCTCGCCTGCGAGAACCCGAATTGGGGCTACCGACGCATCCACGGTGAACTCGCCGGCCTCGCGATCAAGCTCGCGCCCTCTACCGTCTGGGAAATCCTCAGAACCAACAACATCGACCCAGCACCTCGCCGCGACCAGCAGACCTGGGCCACGTTCCTGCGCGGCCAAGCACACGCCATCCTCGCCGCGGACTTCCTCGAAACTCGAACGCTTACGGGAGCCAGACTGTTCGTCTTCGCCGTCATCGAACACACCACCCGCCGCATCCGCATCCTCGGCACCACTCCGCACCCCACCGCCGCCTGGACCACCCAACAAGCCCGAAACCTCATCATGGACCTCCACGACGCCAGCGCGACTGCAGTGCGGTATCTGATCCGCGACCGTGACAGCAAATACACCACCGCATTCGATGCTGTCCTCACCGACAGCGGAGTAACCCCAATCAAGACCGGCATCCGCATGCCACGCATGAACGCAATCATCGAACGCTGGATCCGCACCTGCCGAACCGAACTCCTTCGACCGGACCCTCATCCTGAATCAAGCGCACCTACTACACGCCCTACGCGCATACGAGTCGTTCTACAACCAGCATTGGCCGCACCGCGCACCCCACGCCGCAGCACCCTTACGTCCACTATCGCCACCGATCACCGAACCGGACCAACTCCGTCATCTCAACATCCAAAGACGTGATCAACTCGGCGGCATCATCCTCCACGAATATCGCTACGCTGCCTGACCAGGTCGGACAGAGTTTTCGGCACCTACAACGTCCTCCGATCGGTGGATGCGGCTTGGTCATCCGGTGGACCGGGTTTCAGCCGCAGATCTTCGATTCGGGCGATGTGTGCCCGGTGCCGGTACCGGGACGGTGTGCGTGCCCCAGAAACCAGCACTTCGCTTCCAGAACCAGGAGATGTCCGGCATGGGCAGGTACGAAAACAACAACGTCGTGATCACGGGCGGCAGCAGCGGGATCGGGTTGGCCGCCGCGCAGTCGCTCGTGGACGAAGGGGCGCGGGTACTGATCACCGGGCGCACCCAGGAAACGCTGGACGCGGCCGCTGAGCAGCTCGGCGAAAACGCGGTGGCAGTCCGCAGTGACGCCACCTCGCTGTCCGACATCGAAGCGCTGGCCGACCGGGTGAAGACCGAGTTCGGCACGGTCGACGCCCTGATCGGCAACGCAGGCAGCAACAACGGCTACGGCCCCTTCGAGACGATCACCGAAGAGATGTTCGACCAGAACCTCGCGGTCAACACCAAAGGCCCCTACTTCACGATCCAGAAACTCACCCCGCTCATGACGGAGGGCAGCGGCATCGTGCTCACCACCACGATCGCCAACACACTGGGCCTGCCGATGTTCAGCACGTACGCGGCCGGCAAAGCGGCCCTGCGGTCGATAACCCGCAGCCTGGCCCGGGAACTGCTCCCGCAGAAGATCCGCGTCAACGCGGTCAGCCCGGGCCCCATCGACTCCGGTGCCCTGGAAAGGGTGCTGCCCCCGGAAATGGTCGAGCAGGCGCTGGCGCAGTTCATCGGCACCACTCCCATGCAGCGCATGGGTACCCCGGCCGAGGTCGTCAAGGCCATGCTGTTCCTCGCCTTCGACGCCACCTACACCACCGGCGCCGAACTCGTCGTCGACGGCGGCACCACCCAGCTCTGACAGTGACCGGGGTGCCCGGCCTGCTGCCGACGCCGGCCGGCGAGGGGTGCGAGTACCAGCCGCTCACCCCCTGGACGAAAGCGTGCGATCATGGCAGGACACCATGGCCGGTCACCGGCCGCAGCCGCTGCACTTGGCCGGTGGCGTCAGGTGGGCGATCCTCGCCGATATCGGGCCGGGAAGTATTTCCGCTGGGAGCAGGTCGTGAGTGTCGAGGCCGAGTTGCGCGAGGAGTTCGACCGCTGGGAGCGCAAGGAGACCGCGGTCCTGAAGGTGCTCCCGTACCCGTTGCTGGCGGTCAGCGTCGTGTTGACCTTGCTGCAGCCGCTCTGGAACGCGGAGGTGCACCTTGCCGGGGTGCTCGGGCTCTCGACCCTGCTCACCGCGTGGGTCATGTGGTTCCACACGTTCCATCCGGAGTTGCACGGCAACGGCCCGCTGATGGGTCTGTACTACACAGGGCTCGTGGCGTTGACCGCCTGCCTGGTGCTGCTCACGCCTTGGTTCGGCTTCTTCGCGTTCATCGGCTACGTGCACGCCTTCCAGTACCTGAAGGGCCGGTGGCGGTACGTCGGCGTGGCCGTCACGTCCGCGGTCTCGGCGATCTCCTACGTGGGAGGGGCCGCCAACATCACGGCCGACCAGTGGTGGAGGTGGCCCGCCGTCAGCGTGCTCACCACGGTGATGGCCACCGCGGCCTTCCACGCCGATGTGATGTCCGACCGGCGCAATCACCGGCAGAAGCGGGCGCTGGTCGAGCTGCACAAGGCCAACGCCGAGCTGGAGACCGCATTGGCGGAGAACGCGGGCCTGCACGCTCAACTGCTGGCGCAGGCCCGCGAGGCCGGAGTGCTCGCCGAGCGGCAGCGGATGGCACGGGAGATCCACGACACCCTCGCCCAGGGGCTGGCCGGCATCCTCACCCAGCTCCAGGCCGCCGAGCAGGCGTCGCACGAACCGGCGGTGTCGCGCCGTCACGTGGCGAACGCGATGGACCTGGCCCGCGACAGCCTCACCGAGGCCCGCCGGACGGTGCACGCGGTGGGACCGTCCGCACTGGCGCAGGCGCGCCTCCAGGACGCGATCGGCGACGTGGCCAGGCGCTGGTCGAAGGTGAACCGCGTCGAGGCGGTGCTGACCACGACCGGCGACGCCCGGCCGATGCACACCGACGTCGAGGTGACACTGCTGCGGACCGCGCAGGAGGCTCTCGCCAACGTCGCCAAGCACGCACGAGCCGGTCGGGTCTCCCTGACCCTGTCGTACATGGAGGACCTGGTGACGCTCGACGTGCTGGACGACGGCGTGGGTTTCCTGCCCAACGGCATGCGTGCCGGCAGCTCCGTGGACGGGGGCTTCGGGCTCGCCGGCATGCGGCAGCGGGTGCAGCTCCTCGCGGGGCGGCTGGACGTCGAGTCCGAGCCGGGTGGGGGCACCGCGATCACGGTGACGGTGCCGGCGATCCCTGCCGGGAGCGAGAGTTGATCTCACTGCTGATCGTCGACGACCACCCGGTGGTGCGGGACGGGCTGCGGGGCATGTTCGGCGCCGATCCGCGCTTCGAGGTGGTCGGCGAAGCCGGTGACGGTGCGGAAGCGGTCTCGGCCGCGGAGCGCCTCCGCCCCGACGTGATCCTCATGGACCTGCGGATGCCCGGGACCGACGGGGTCGCCGCCATCAAGGAGCTGGCGAAGCGCGGGGTGCCGTCACGGGTGCTGGTGCTCACCACGTACGACACGGACAGCCACGTGCTGCCGGCCATCGAAGCCGGCGCCACCGGCTACTTGCTCAAGGAGGCGCCGAGGGCGGAGCTCGTCCGCGCGGTGGAGGCTGCGGCACGCGGGCAGGCGGTACTCTCCCCCTCCGTCGCGACGAGGCTCTTGGGGCAGGTGCGCAAACCAGCCCCGGCACCGCTGTCACAGCGCGAGCTGGAGGTGCTGGAGCTGATCGCCCAGGGCTCGACGAACCGCGAGGCGGCGAAGCGGCTCTACATCAGCGAGACGACGGTCAAGACACACCTGCTGCACGTCTACGCGAAGCTGGGCGTCAACGATCGAGCAGCCGCCGTGGCCGCCGCGTTGTCCCGCGGCTACCTGGCGCCTCGGGACTGACCGCCGATCACCGGCAATGCCGAGTAGCAGACCGGCCGGCCTCTGCCGGGCATGTCGGCCCGGACGGCCGGGGCATGCACCAGCACGTCGGCTCCGTTCGACAGCATCACGGTCCGACCGTCCACAACGGACGATACGGTGATCGGTGGACGCCGCCGGAGCAGTGTTACCCGCGTGACTCAACTGGCTGATGGCCAAGGCCGTTCCGGTCGTCGCCGAGCACCCGTGCACTGACCTCACGTTCCAGTTCAGGGGTGAAGGGGTGTGACGCGACAGCGTTGCGCACGTCCTCGTAGACCAGGTCGATGTTGATCATCGCTCCGGTCAGTCCGCCCTGCGCGGCGGCATCGATCACCTGGGCGCGATGGCCCCGCACGTTCCCAGCCGCCCACACACCAGAGACAGCGGTCGCGCCGGCCTGGGGGTCGGCGGGCAGGGTCGCACCGACGACCTGCCCCTCCATGTCCGTCTCCTCGGTCTTGAGGCCCAGCTCGGCGAGCAGGTCGCCCACCTTCGCCACCGACACCGGGAAGACCACGGCGGCCTGCACGCCGATCACGCGGTCACCGACCCGGATGCCACTGAGCTCGTCGTCGGTGACCTCAATGCCGGTGACCTGGCCGGGCACCACGGCGATCTGGCGCGCGGCGAGTTCGGCTCGCTGGCCCGCGGTCAGCTCGACGGCCTCGTTGGTGAACAAGATGACCTCGTCGCTCCACTGACGCCACAGCTGCGCCTGGTGGAGCGAGGCGACACCACTGGCGATCAGGCCGATGGTCCTGTCCCGGACCTCCCAGCCGTGGCAGTAGGCGCAGTGCAACACGTCCCGGCCCCAGCGATCGGCCAGCCCGGGGATGTCGGGCAGCTCGTCGACGACGCCGGTGGCGACCAGCACCCTCCTCGCACCGACGGCGGTCCCGTCCGACACGGTGACCCGCAGGGCCGACTCGGTGACACGCTCCACCCGGACCACGGTCCCCGAGCGGATGGTGCCGCCGTACTGCTCGACCTCCGAGCGGCCGATGGCCAGCAGTTCGCGCGGGTCGATCCCCTCATGCCCGAGATAGCTGTGAACCTGCGTGGCCGGTGCGTTGCGTGGCGCACCCGCGTCGAGGACCAGCACATCCCGCCGGGCACGCCCCAGCGTCACCGCCGCCGCCAAGCCCGCAGGCCCACCACCGATGATCACAACGTCGAAATCGCTCATGCTTCGACAGTGCACGTACCGTGGTAGGCCCGGCCAACAATGTTGCCGGATCAGCAAAACGGCCTCGAGCTCCTGAGGGTAGCCCTCGCTCGGGTGGCCACGGTTGCGTAAGGCCTCTACCGCCCGGCGCTCGCGGCCGCGCGGGTGACCGCCGCATCCTCCGAACGGTGGAGGCGATGCGGACTGCTGTGTTGACGCGCCGGACCGGGTCGCCGCGGGATTCTCGATCTGTCGGAAACGGATCGAGAAGGGACGGCGGAATGCCGGTAATCGAGGTCGAGCACCTCCACAAGCGGTACGGGGAAAAGGTCGCGGTCGACGACGTGTCGTTCGACGTCGAGCGCGGGGAGATCTTCGGCATCCTGGGCCCGAACGGCGCGGTCAAGACGACGACCGTGGAGTGCCTGGAAGGGCTCCGGGTGCCCGACGGCGGGCGGCTGTCGGTGCTGGGGCTCGACCCGCGTAACGACCGCGCCGAGCTGCGCCAGCGCGTCGGCGTCCAGCTCCAGGAGAGCCGGCTGCAGGACAAGCTGCGGGTCGGTGAGCTGCTCGACCTCTATGCCGCGTTCTACCGCACGCCGGCCGACCCCGACGAGCTGCTGGCCACGCTCGGCCTGACCGAGCACCGGAACACCGCGTACAAGAAGCTCTCCGGGGGCCAGCAGCAACGGTTGTCCATTGCGCTCGCGTTGGTCGGGAGCCCGGAGCTGGCGGTGCTCGACGAGCTCACCACCGGCCTCGACCCGCAGGCCCGCCGGGACACGTGGGACCTCATCGAGACCGTGCGCGCCCGGGGCGTGACGATCCTGCTCGTCACGCACTTCATGGAGGAAGCCGAACGGCTCTGCGACCGGATCGCCGTCATCGACGCCGGCCGGGTCGTCGCCGTCGACACGCCGGCCGGGCTGGTCGCCGGGGTGACCGACGAGCAGGTCGTGCGGTTCCGGCCGTCGGCACCCCTGGACCCCCGCGTGCTCGAAGCGCTACCGGAGGTCCACCGCGTCGAGCGCCGCGGCGAGCAATTCGTCGTCAGCGGCCACGGCAACGTGCTCCACGCGGTGACCTCGGTGCTGGCCCGCCTGGGAGTGATCGCCGGGGACCTGCGCGTCGAGCAGGCCGGCCTCGATGACGCGTTCGCGGCCCTGACCGGCCACCGGCCGGAATGAGGGGGAGACCATGTCCGTCCTGACCAAGCTGACCACCGCCGAGGCGAAGGTGTTCCTGCGGGACCCGGGCGCGCCGGCCATCGTCATCGGCATCCCGCTCGCGCTGCTGCTGGTGTTCGGGCTGTTGCCCGGTGTGAACGAGCCGAACCCGGAGTACGGCGGGCACAGCGTGCTGGCCACCTTGATCGCGCCGATGGCCATCACGATCCTGCTGGCCATGCTGGCGCTGACGCTGTTTCCGACCGCGATGGGCACCTACCGCGAAAAAGGCCTGCTGAAGCGGCTTTCCGCCAGTCCCGTGTCGCCGAGCCTGCTGCTCGCCGCGCAGCTGCTGGTGAACCTGGCCGCCGCCGTCGTCGTGGTCGTGCTGATCGCCGGGGTCGGCGGGCTCGCGCTCGGCATCCCGTTGCCGGGCAACCCGGGCAGCTTCCTGCTGTCGCTCGTGCTCGGGGCCGTCGCGCTGTTCTCCGTCGGCCTGCTGGTGGCAGCTCTGGCGCCGACCGGCCGCGCGGCCAGTGGCATCGGGAGCGCGTTGTTCTTCCCGATGCTGGCGCTGGGCGGGGTCTGGGTGCCGAAGGAGAAGCTGCCGGTCTTCCTGCAGCACGTCGCCGACGTCCTGCCGCTGGGAGGCACGCTCAACGCGTTGCGCGCCACCTGGGCCGGCGACGCCCCGGAGCTGCTCCAGCTCGGCGCGATGGCGGTCTTCGCCGTCGTCTGCTCGACGATCGCGGCGCGGGTGTTCCGGTGGGAGTGACGACCGTGCCCGCTCCGGCCCGGGTCCGGCCGGTCGCGCCGGTCGCCGTGGTCCCGGTGGCGCTCGTGACGGGGCTGATGGCGATCCCGTTGCTGCTGACGGCGAACCGCTACGGCTACGCCGGCGACGAGCTGTACTTCCTGGCCGCCGGCCGGCACCTCGCCTGGGGATACGTCGACCAGCCACCGCTGCTTCCGTTGCTGGCCAAAGCGATGGACGCGCTCGGGCACTCGCCGTTCGTGCTGCGGATCCCGGCGATGCTGGCCGTGCTCGCCGGAATCGCGCTCACCGCGCTGATCGCCCGCGAGCTGGGCGGCGGCGCGAAGGCCCAGACGCTCGCCGCGGCCACCTTCGGCGTGTCGTCGCTGTTCCTGGCGGGCGGGCACTACCTCGCGACGTCCACAGTGGACCCTTTTCTGTGGACACTGGTGCTGTGGCTGCTGGTCCGCTGGCTGCGCACCCGCGCCGACGGCCTGCTCGTCTGGGCCGGCGTGGTCACGGCGATCGCGCTGTACACGAAGTTCCTCATCGGCGGCTTCTGGCTCGCCGCCGGTGTCGCGGTCCTCGTGTGCGGACCACGGGAACTGCTGCGCCGGCCCGGGTTGTGGCTCGGCGCGGCGATCGCCGCGGTGGCGCTGGTGCCGACGCTGCTCTGGCAGGCGACGCACGGTTGGCCGCAGCTGGGCATGGGCGCGGCGATCTCGGCGGAGGTCGATGGCACCTGGGGTGGCCGGCTGACGTTCGTGCCGGGGGCGTTGTTCGTCGCCGGGCTCCCGGTCGGCGTGGTCTTGCTCTGCTACGGCCTGTGGCGGCTGTTGCGCAGCCGGGAACTCCGCTTCCTCGGCTGGACGGTGATGCTGCTGACCGTGGTGTTCCTGGTGGTGAACGGCCGGTTCTACTACCTCGCCGGGATGTACCCGGTGTGCTGGGCGATGGCCGCGGTCGCGCTCGAACGCGGGGAGCCGGCGCGCTGGTGGCGGTGGATCGCGACCTGGCCGTGCTACGCGCTGTCCGCGTTGCTCGTGCTGCCGATCGCGCTGCCGGTCTGGCCGCGGGCGTGGCTGACCGAGCACCCGGCGCTGCCGTCCCCGCTGCTGGCCTACACCGAGATCGGTTCGCCGGAGGCCGCCCGCTCGGTGGCCGGCGCGTTCGCGCGGCTGCCCGAGACAGCTCGGACCGCGGTGGTGACCGAGACCTACTGGGAGGCCAGTGCGCTGGACCGCTACGGCCGCGACCTGGGCCTGCCGGAGCCGGCCAGCGGAAACCGCGGGTACGCGACGCTGGTCGTGCCGCCCGAAAGCGCGACGAACGTCCTGTTCGTCGGCGCCGACCCGCGGCCACTGCTCGGGCACTTCACCGACTTGCGACCGATCGGGACAGTGGACACCGGTGCCGCGAAACCGAGCTACTTCGACGGCGTCCCGCTGTGGCTCGCGACCGGCCGGACCGAGCCGTGGTCCACGCTGTGGCCGAAGCTGGTGAACACCCGCGCATGAGCCACATCCCCGACGTCACCGTGCTCATCGGCGCGGTCGCGGGGGTCTGCCCGTCCGTGCGGGCCTCCCGGCTCACGCCGACCGAGGCCCTTCCCTATAAGTCTCGAACGAAGGAGAACCATGCGGAGAAAACGTCTCTTCCCCACGGCGTCGGCCGTTCTCGTCGCCGCGACCGTCGGCCTTTCCGGGACGGCCCATGCGGACGAGCTGGACCGGGTGCCCGTGCCGCGTCTGACGGACACCCGGGCCGACCGCGTGGTCCGCGAGGGCACCGACACCGGACCGACCGATCCGTCCACTCAGGTCAGCGCCCAGGTGTTCCTCACCGGGGACGCCGCCGGACTGGCCGCCTACGCGCGTGCGGTGTCCGATCCGGCCGATCCCCGCTACCGCCGCTTCCTGACCCCCGACCAGACGCGCACGCGCTTCGGCCCCTGTCCTGGTCGAGAATGTGGCCATCTGGTTTGACCTGGGCAATCGCGACATCCGATGATCGGCGATCGTGTCTGTGCGTCTGGTCTACCGGCTCTTTGGTCAGGTGCTGTCCTGGCTTGCCCTGTTCGCTCGATCGTCAGCGTCCAAGGACGCCGAGATCCTCGCCTTGCGGCACGAGCTCGCCGTACTGCGACGCAGCAACCCGAGACCTCGCCTGTCCTGGCCGGACCGCGCGGTCCTGGCCGGGCTTGCCCGGATGCTCCCCAAGGCGCTACGCGTCCACCGGATTGTCACGCCCGCAACGTTGTTGCGCTGGCACCGCAAGCTGATCGCCGCGCGGTGGCGACAGCCAAAACCGCCGGGTCGTCCGCCGATCAGCGAAGAACTGACCACGTTCATTCTTCGCCTGGCGAGAGAGAACCGGACCTGGGGCGCGGTTCGCATCCAGGGCGAGCTACGTCGCCTCGGCCATCGAGTCGCCGCCTCGACCATCCGCAAAATCCTGCGCGCCAACGGAGTCCCGCCATCGACCCACCGTAACGACACCTGGCGTACCTTCCTGCATGCTCAAGCCGACAGCTTGCTTGCGATCGACTTCTTCCACGTCGACACCGTGACCCTGAAGCGGCTGTACGTCGCTTTCGTCATCGAGATCAAGACCCGCAGGGTCCACTTACTCGGCGTTACCCAGCATCCGACCACGGCCTGGGTAGTTCAGGTCGCCCGCGAAATTGCCAGTGATCTGGACGAGGCCGACCACCGATTCAGACACCTCATTCGCGACCGCGATGCGAAGTTCGGTGCCGCTTTCGACGCGGTCTTCGCCTCCATCGACATCGAGATCGTGCTCACCGCACCGCAGGCCCCGCGGATGAACGCCTTCGCCGAGCGCTGGATCAGCTCCGCCCGCCGAGAGTGCACCGACCGGATCCTCATCACTGGAGAACGCCACCTACGCCACGTACTCGACATCTACGCCGCCCATCACAACAGCGGGCGCAGCCACCAAGGCAACAGAATGCTTCTGTGGGCTCCCGACGACGAACCGAACACGGTCCCGTCCCCGGCACGGATCGACACGATCCGACGCCGACAGTGTCTCGGCGGACTGCTCAACGAATACCGACCCGCCGCATGAAACTCCAGGCCAGAACCGGTAACCGAGTTTTCGACCAGGACAGGCGGAACGACGTCTACCTACGTACGAGCGGACATCCACGAAGTTGCCACGGCGTTGGCTGCGCTTACTGGCGAGGCACATCCCATGGCGCAAGGGGAGTGGTGCAGGGCGTAACGCCTAGCGCCCCGCACCACACTGGTCACGCTGGCTCGGATGCGGCCGGGCGCTGGCGTTCGATGCGGGCTTTGTCCATCGCTCGGACGGTTTTGGTGAGTTCTCGAGCGCGTGCGGCACCGATACGTAGTTGTTCGCGGACCGTATCGGCTGATACCGGGCGGTTTCGTGTTGCCCAATGCTGTTCGTTGATCTTGATCACTTCGTCGAGTTGGTCGTCACCATCGATCGTGGGCTGACCGGTTGCGGCGGGAGCCTGCAGGGTAGTGGGTTGAGGTTCTGGTTTGTGGGCGAGGTTGTTGACGCGGTCGCACGCTTCCCTGGCGAACGGCGCGACGCCGAGCATCCACACCAGGTCTGGCGGTGCTTCGCGTTTCCAGTCGGGACCGAACTGGATATGCAGCTGCGTGCGGGCCCGACGGATGGCGGCTTCCATGTCCAGGGCGTCGTGGTAGTCGGCGATTTGCCAGAGCACCATGCGACGCCACAGCAGCCAGGTTCGCCACGGGGACAGCAGCCATCGTCCGATCGGGATCCGGTCCCGGACTATCCCTGCGGCAAGACCGGCGCGTCGCAACAGGACTGATCTGCCTGCTTCGACCATGGCCAGCAGCATGACCGGGGCGGCGGCGTGCAGGCCGACCGCGATCGGATCCGGCCACCCCGCCGACACGTTCGCCGCGACCGTTCCAAGAGTGAGCAGGCGGGCGAGTTGGCGTAGCCACGCGATGGGGTGGCCGGTCCACGCCAAGACCAAGTCGAGGGTGACGACGCCAACCAGTCCGCCGTCGATCCCGATCGGCACCAAGTGCGGGAACGGCACACCCAGAGCGGCGGCGGTGTCGGACACCGTCTTGTACGAACCGACCGCACCATAGGCGGCCAAGACGAGGGCCATGATGATCGCGCCGCCGAGGGCGAAGCGTTGCCCGATCGTGAGTCGGCTGGTCATGTCGGGTCACCTCCGGCCAGAGTCACGGTGCGGACTCGTGGGTCAAATGAGCTGTCCTGTATAAGACTGAATCCGGTTTTTACGGTCTTGTTTGGACATGTGGTCCGGTCTCGGGTCATGGTTGCCTGCCCAGCGGATGTGGTTCGCCGGTGAGCGCGGCCAGGGCGGTGGCGACTTCCTCGAGCGTCGCGCGCACGTAGGTGGTCGTGGTGCCGGTGTCGCTGGTGTTCTCGGCATGCCGGGCGAAGGCGCGGGCAACGGCGTAGCCGAAGTTCCGCTCGACCCAGGTGAGGGTCGTGTGCCGTAGCCAATGCGTGGAAATTTGCTGGGTAGCTACCCAGGGGAGGTGTTTACCGATCCGGACCCACAGGTGGTCGTATCGCCGTGTGGTGATCGGCTTGCCATTGCGATAACGCAACAACTGCCCATCCCGCGGTGCTTCCCGGGCCTCGGCGTGGTCGACGAGGTGGGTCATCAGCGTCGGCGACACGGGTTGCCAGTGCACCGTCTCGCCCTTCTCGCGCAAGAAGACCAGGCATTGATCACGATCCAGATCTTGTGGGCGCAGGGCGAGCGCGCCTGCGCGTCGACAGGCCGTCTCGGTGTGCAAGCGCAGGATCAGCGTGTCCAGGGCTGGATCGTCACCGGTGGTTCCGGCGATCTGATTGATCTCGGCCAGCCGGGTATCGGCCACCGCACGTCGCGTGGAAGATAGCCGTCGCGGTTTGGCCACCTTCTTGGCCGGATTCGCGGCCTCGTCGATGAGCCCGTCGTCGACCGCATGGCGGTAGATGCAGCGCAAGGCCGCGATGAGGTGCTCTGCGGTGCTGCGCCCGCCACGTGCGTTGCGCCGCACGACCACGTTGGTCCTGATCGTCTCGACCAGCTGTTTGATCTGGGATGGCGTGGGTTCGTCGAGGCGTCGGTCGCCCCATTCTTTCTCGATGCGGTTCCAGTAGGAGCCGTAGGCACGACGGGTACCGGGGGTGACGGCGGCGGAGACGGTCGGGATGTACTCGCGGAACGTCGGTATCGCGGGTCGCTCGACCGGTGTGGCGAGCAGGTCTTCGGGCGTGATGCCCATCCGATCCAACAGCAGCCGAGCAGCGTCCACCTCCGCAGATGACGGCTTGATGGTCATGGCCGATCACCCGCCAGCAGAAGGTCGAGCGACGCGGGCGGATACACGGTGAGGGTTTGCCGGTCGGCATCAGCGACCAGAAGGATGCGGTCGCCTGCGCTCAGGCCGTACCAGTGCCGGACTTGTGCTGGCAGGTGCAGACGGCCGTGCTTGGTAATCATGGTCACGGAGCACTCGTTGGGATGAAAGATCACGCAGTCGTCGGACTCGCGGATGCCCAAGCCGGTGCCGTGTGTCCAGCCCAACGCGGTCGTCAAGGCGTGATCGACGAACCGTCCGCGGTCGTCGATCGTGGCCACCCCGTAGAGGGCAGTGCTCGATCGGGTAAGCGGGGCCACCGGCAACGGCATCGGCAGGCGTGCCGCCGGTGAACCAGTGGCTGCCGTGCGGATGGTCGGGAAGACCACTGGCTGGATAGTGGAACCGGTCACGACGACCACCGCCTGAGACGGTGGGGGATCGGTTCAGAGGGTTGGAGTGCACTCAAGCACTCGTACGTGAGATGTGGCAGGAGTTCCACACGTGAGTGTCCGAGGAGCGAGTTGCGCATTATCCACCCGACTCGTCCTCGGTGATCGTCGCTGAGGGCAGGGCGACAGCGCTGCACGTGCGATTCGACACGCGTGTCGCGAGTTGGGTCTGGTCAACTTCTATGCCGTAGCGTGTTGACATGCGGATCTCCAGCGACGATGGGGAAGCTGTTTCGCCACTGGCCCAGTCGAAGCCTGCTGGGATCGCCGGTTACGGCGAGGACGCCGAGATGTTAGCTCGGCAGTATGAGGGTGTGCCTTTCGATGTGGTGCACCATGCCGTGCTGCGGTGGTTGCCGGTCGTTTCTAGCACGGTCATTGACATTGGTGCTGGCACAGGGCGGGACGCGGCGGCGCTCGCTGCCCGTGGATACCGAGTGGTTGCCGTCGAGCCGACCGCAGAACTGCGGGAGATTGGGCAGCGCCTGCACTCCGATGCGAACATCGAATGGCTCGACGACGCACTGCCCGACCTGAGCAGGGTGCGCGGGACCTTCGACCTCATCCTGCTAAGTGCGGTATGGATGCACCTGGACGCCTCTGAGCGGGCCGCTGGTATGGCACGGATAAGCCGATTGTTGGCATCCGAGACGCAGGTGATCATGTCGCTGCGGCATGGTCCAGTCCCGCCGGGGCGGCGGATGTTTGCCGTGTCTGCGGCCGAAACGGTCGCCCTCGCTGGTCAGTGGGGACTGCGGGCGGTGCACTGCGACGAGACCACAGATCTCCAAGGCCGCGCAGGGGTGCGGTGGAGCACGCTAGTGCTGCACAGAGAAGCTGGAGCGCAGACCGGAGCGGCGTTGTGACGCTCGATTTCTACCGAGCTGAGCCGGATGCTTGGACATCCTGGCGCATGGCCGTGCTGATGGGAGCCAACACCCGCACTTACAAGTTCGCCCTAGGTGCCGCGCTGCTGGACTTGGCCGGTCAGGGCCGCGATGAGGTGCGGCTGAGCGAGTTGGCCGTACCGTATGCCGTGAGCCTCGTGGCGCACTTGGCCGATGCACCCCAGGCGCCAGCAGACAGCGCTGTCAGCGACACGGACTTCCTCACGGTGGCCAAAGGTGAGTCCGAAGAGTCTATGGCGCTTGGCCAGCCCACTGAACGGCTGTTAGAGGCCGCGCAGCGGTCCATACCGATCATGGTGATGCAGAAATTTCATAATCTCAGGGGCAGTACCGAGCTGCCGCACCGTTTTTACGAGTTGGTGCGGGACAGGCGTGGCACGATCGTGCGGCTAACACCCGCGCTGCGCCAAGTCGTCTTCTCGGAACACGCTCCCAGCTTGCGGACCGAACTGGCTGCGCGTTGGAACATCGTGGAAAGTTCGTTCGCCGTTGGTGTTGGCCGTACGCTGATGACAGAAGGAGTGGCCGTCGACCTGGACAGGCTGGTCCTGACCGACAAGCGTCGGCGGCGTTCAGTCGCTGGTGTCACCGACGCGGTGATCGGGTTCCAGCACGGCCGATGCCTGATCTGTGGCCAGACGATCGCCGCGGACGCCAAGGTCGCCGCCGATCATGTCTTTCCCTACGCGCTGATGCGACGCTTCAGCGGAGTCGGTGTCTGGGCCGGTCCGGACCTGGATCAACTGTGGAATCTGGCGCCAGCTCACGCAACCTGTAACAGTGACAAAAGCGACCGACCGCCTACTCCGCCCGAACTCGACCTGCTTGCCCAGCGAAATGAAGCGATCATGCAGTCACCTCATCCGCTTCGGAAAACCCTGCAGCTCAGCCTTCGCCAGGCAGGTTACGACAGCCCTAGCGGGCAGTGGCCGGACTTCCTGCGACAGGTCCAGGCCGCCTATCCGCCGATCAAGGCGAAAGACTAGTGTCTGAACCTCCACAACGTGACGGAAACGATTTTCAGTGTCCGAGGACGATCTTGCACATTATTCACCCGTCTACAATTTTAGTGGAGCCCCTGCAAGAAGTCCATATTCATGACCCGTCGCCCAGTGGAACACTGGACCGCTAAGGCCATAGCGAGAACAGATGTGAGGAAAATTGCCTGGATACTCGGGCGACCCGTCCGGGTGCATATACCGTGTGGCACGGTGCTTGGTCGGGGCCCTTGCGCTCAGGGCGTTCACAGCCGCTAAAATGATCGATGCACCAGAATAGGGAGGTCGACGTGGTCACTCTACCAGCCAGCATTGCCTCGGCCTGCGGTGACTGATGACGAAAGTGGCGAGCCCGCAGGTCACGGCCAACGGATCCAGTGAGAATCCGGCACTGGAGTTTGTTCGCATTGGCCAGCTTGTGCCCCTGGACCAGGATGTTCTTACGGTGACGATCGGCACTCGGGCTGGTGATGCGTTGGATCTCATGCAGGAGAACGCGTTCGACCAGATCCCGGTGGTGACGGCAGGAGACCGCGTCATAGGTGCTTTTACTTACCGGTCGTTTGCTCGCGAGTTGCGGCATGTGCGTGTACAAGATGATCCTCGCAGTGTCCCCGTGGACGATCTAATCGAGGATTTGGCGTTTGTCCGCCCATCCGACGAAGTGGGCAAGGTTCTAAGTACAATCGAGGCCGACAACGCTGTTTTCGTGGGTGATGAAGACCGTCTGCTTGCACTGGTAACAACAGCTGACGTCACCCGCTTCCTTTGGCGGCGGACCCAGCCTTTCGTGCTGTTGCGTGACATCGAGCTGGCCATCCGCGACTTAATGCGGTCGGCCTGTTCCGTTGAGCAACTTGCAGCCTGTATGGTTGACGTTTTTGCAGGCGAACCGAATCTGGAGCCGAAACGTCTGGAGGATCTAACGCTAGGCGACTTGTTGTCCGTGCTCTTACATGGCGACAGCTTCGGGAAATACTTCAGATTGCGGTTCGGTCCCAACCGCAACCTCGTGCGGACTCGCCTGGAACCGATTCGCGATATACGGAACAAGGTGTTCCACTTTCGTGATGACGCCACCGAGGAAGACTTGCATGAGCTGATCCGCGCCGCGACGTGGCTGCGGCGCAAAGTGTTGATCAGAGAGGAGGTGTGATGAGGGAGCTTCCTGGATTCCAGCAGCGGGTATTGGACCGACTCCGGGACCCTGCCCGCCCGCGCTTTGGGGTCGTCAAGTCAGTTACGGGGTCCGGGATCCGCAGGGCAATTGAGGAATATATCCGCGAAGTGACAACGGACGCCTTGGTTCTTGTTCTTGCTCCGAGGCGAGAAATTATCGAACAGTGGGCTTACCGGCTGCGCGAGAGCGTTGACGTCCCGGTCATCGTGCTCGATTCCTCAAGTACAGCGCTACAACTGTTGGAACAGTCACTGGTACCACATGGGTATGTGGTGCTCGCGACTTATGCTCGCGCTTCACATGGACCGAGTCGGCTTGCGCTGTCAGAACTGAACTACGGGCTGATCATCCATGACACACCCTTTCGTGCATTTTCTGATAAGGTTGAACAGCTTAACTATCGCGCAGAGCATGTGATCGCCCTGACCAATCAAGAGACGACCCGAACTGAAATCGAATGGCCGCTGCTTGCAGACATTACGTCAGACGACGTGACACACGACAGCGGACTGGCCACTGTTGTAGACGTCCCCTTCGTCCTGAGTAATGAGGAGCGCGCGCTACGTGCCGAAATTGTCGAATTACTAACAGAATATGGAGTTTCTGCTGGGGTGCCGCTGAGGTTGGCCAGTGATAGCAAGCCTCACTTGCACACGTTGTTGCTCGATTTGACATCGAGCGGTGATTATCCCGAAAAAAAGTCCGGCTCTGATCTGGGCTACACTAAGGTCGACGCCGCACTTGCCGAGCGCGCTTGGGGTCTCGTCGACCGTATCGAGAATGCTCCTGCCGACTCACGTGTACGCGTTTTAGAGCAGGTTGTTGAAAAGGAGACTTCCAGCGGTGCTCGCTGTATCGTCGTCGCTCCGACGGCTACGGATGCCTACTATATAGCCGGTTATCTTGATGGCTCGGGTAACCGGCACTGTGCGGTTCTCACCACAGAGATTCCGATGACGGAACTTGCACCGGAGTTGGACGGTCTAATGCCCAGCCAGCCCATCATAGTGACCACTCCAATATTCGCTCACATAGAACGGTGGGCCGCTGGCTCTACCGTTGTCCTGTGGCCATCCCCGCGAAGTCGTCGTTCATTTGGGGAGCTGCCCGGCACGTCAGATACTTACTCGGAGATCCGAGTCCTAAGGCTTACTGAAGTTGAGGGGAAACAGGAAAGAGCCCGCTGACGCTCAGCGTCTGATATCGCACTTTATCCTCGTATTGTCGCCATTTAGTTCAAGGGCCTCCAACGTGCAGGGTATTGGCAGGGAGATGGCCGGCAGGGAGCACGATCCGGGCGATATTGAGCTGAACGCGGAGTTCGCGGTTGAACCCGACGGCGGTCACCTGAGCTTGGTGTTGGAGAGTGGCGGAGGCGGGACCAGTCGTGGACCATCGCGTAATCATCAGTACGTCCCCGTGTTGACGCTGCTGTTGCGGCGGCTTCGGGACCAGCGGGCGTTGTTGGTGACGGCACTGCTGGCGTCTGCGCTGCGCTTGCCGAAAACGTCATCCGTGCTGATCAGATGCTGTAAACGGTGAATCAGCACCGTCCACTTACCGTTCCGCGGTCCTACGGCAGGATGACCGGCCGTGCTGCTGCGACTGGCCTACCTCGGCCTGACCAACACCTTCGCCATGCTCCGCCTGATCCCGATGAGCAACCAGGACAAAGACATCGAGATCCTCGCCGTGCGCCACCAGATCGGAGTACTGCAACGGCAACTCGGCGATACCAGGGTGCGGTTCAGCCCGGCTGACAGGGCGTTACTCGCCGCACTCCTGCACCGGCTACCACGCCAGATCTTGCGCAGGCTCCGTCTGCTGGTGCGCCCGAATACAATCCTGCGCCGGCACCGCGATCTACTCCGCCGACGCCACGCCACGATATCGCGACCGAAACGCCCGGTCCGGCCGCGCACCATCCGGTCTATTCGAGTATTGGTTCTGCGCCTGGCCAAGGAGAACCCGAGTTGGGGCTATCGCCGGATCCACGGCGAACTGTTCGTTCTGGGCCTGCACGTCGCCGCCTCGACCGTATGGCAGATCCTCACCGACGCCGGCATCAACCCCGCACCCGAACGCGCATCCAGCACCTGGACACAGTTCCTCCGCTCCCAAGCAGAGGTCCTGCTGGCCTGCGACTTTCTCGAAACCGTCACCCTCACCGGCACCCGCATGTATGTGCTGGCAGTGATCGAGCACGCGCAACGCAGGATCCGCATCCTCGGCGCCACACCTCATCCGACCGCGGAGTGGGTGACGCAAGCCGCCCGCAACCTCGTCATGGATCTCCAGGACGCCGGCCACCGAGCACGGTTCCTGATCCGCGACAGAGACGGCAAATTCCCTCACCCGTTCGACGCCATCCTCGCCGACGCCGGCATCCGGGTCGTCCCCAGCGGCATCCAGATACCCAGAAATGAACTCGATCATCGAGCGCTGGGTACAGACCTGCCGCCACGAACTGCTCGACCGCACCCTGATCTGGAACCACCGACACCTACTCCACGCACTCCGTGAATACGAGCAGTTCTACAACAACCACCGACCCCACCAAGGCATCGCCAACGCCCGGCCGCTACGACCACTGCCACCGCCGATCACCGGTCAGGATCAGATCGCCCTTCTCAACATCCGTCGATGTCCACAGATCAGACCGAACCAACTGTCCATAAGCGATCAAGATGTGGCCTCCGCCGGAGCTAGCGGAGGACGCACTGTGTTGGACGTCCTAGTGGCCGAGTCGCTTGAGCTGGCGTTCGACCCGCCGTTCGGCGGCCATCTTGGCGACGTCCACCATGCTGCCGGTCTCGATGGCGTCGGCGATCATTTGATCGATGACCTTGGCTGGCACCACGTAGCGACTGCGGATGCGTACTGCGGGAAAGGCTTCGTCGCGGATGGCGCGGTAAAGGGGCGCGGAGTCGCACCACAACACTTGGGCTTCCCTGACTGTGTAGAAGGTTGGCGCCTTCGTGAGTTTCTCCGTATCGACCATGTGTCTCACCTACTTGGTGTGTTACTGATCTGAGGGCCGCTGTTCGACCGCAGCATACTTTTCATACAGGGCGCCAATATCAGCCTGTCGTCGAGCCAGGATCTGCCTCAGGAGTCGCGCATAGTCAAGTAGTGCAACAACGCGATGACGGTTCCCGCTCCCAGCAGCTGTCCACTCCGGACAAGGTCAGGTACTCGATCGAGCGCGACCCATTCAAGTCGGCCTGTCTCATCCGGATCGGACGGTTGGCCGACCTGTTCAGCGTCGCGCCACAGGTACACGTCCACCTGTGCATCAACGATCCCCGGTAGAGGTTGGAACGTGGTCAGGTGTTCGGGCGGTCCGACCGGTCTCCAGCCGCTCTCTTCCTCCGCCTCCCGCGCCGCGGTCGTTGCGGGGTCCTCGCTTGGCTCAACAAGGCCGCCGAGTAGTTCGTATCCCCATTGGTTGACGACGAACCTTTGCCGCCACAACATCAAGGCCTCGTTGTGTCGGTTCACGATCAACGCAACGGCGACTCGATCGAGTCGCACCACGTGATGTTCGAAGCGCTCTCCACCACGGGGTGGCTGGACGTCGACGAGTGACACATTGACCCACCGGTTGTTGTACACAGTTCGCGCGCCGTAGGGCTTCCACATGAGGTCAACTCGATCGTTGGTCACTCAGCAAGGTAGCGGCGCCTGCGAACAGTCGCCGGAAACACAGACCCTGGCCGACCTGCGCGGGTGTTTAACCGTGACTATTTTCGTGACAGACGTGGCGTTGACCTGTAACTTGTCACGCAATGCGTCACGAATAAGGGTGTGATGTCTGTGCTCTGCAACGGATGTGGTGAGGAGCTGCCAGTCCGCGCTGGCAGGCGAGGACGCCGCGCGGAGTATCACGGCCCAACGTGTCGGCAACGCGCCCGTCGTGCACGACTAGCCGTCGCGCCCGAAAGCCACGCGCTGCTTGCCAGACTCGATCAGGCGGAACATGCTCTTGCCGCGGCTCGCCGTGCGGTGCTCAACGGCCAGGACCCAAATGCTTCCATTGCACAGCTGAACACGGCCGCAACAGCCTTGCTGCTTGCTCGACGGCTGCCAGGAGGTGATCCCGCCCGAACCGATGTCACGAAATACGTCACGCTTCCGACGGAGACACCGAGCTCTTCCACCGACCAGGCCACACTGGCACCGGCACACGAAACTCCAGACGGCGAAACCCAAGCAGGCAAAGCGCGGCCAGTAACACCAATGGATGTGATCGATCCTGATTCTGTCCAAGTTTCCCGCAGCTCAGACTTCGAAGTCAGCGGCAACTACCACGCGCTTACCACAGTAGAAGGCGAACTTGTGCTGGTGGGCATCCTGCGCCGCTCCGGCCGCGCGGCCTGGCAAGCGCTGACACCGCCGCTGCTTCTCGTGCCCGGCGGTCCATGGCGCACACGCCAAGACGCTCTTCTCCACCTATTGCTGAACCAAGATCGAGTTCGGCGAGCCCGACCTGACCAACCCTTCGAATGAGTGTGAGTCGAGTTCACGGGGTAGTTGAGTGTCCGAGACGGTTGTGCGTACTGTTCAAACGCCTCCAGCTCCTCTACCACGCGGGATCTGATCTTGCCCACCATTCCTGAGCGGGAGGCCGGGCTACAGCAGGACGGATCTCCGTGTAGTCTCCCTTGTAAAGGGTATTTGCAGGCGGAACATTGTACTCGACTGTGTCCCCAATCAAATACCTATCGTGCCAATCTCGCATAGAATCTGCGAACCAGAACGCCTTGCCGCCCTTCATGTCGACTTCGGCTTGAAAGCGACGAAAATCAGACTTTGGCTTGTCGCCAAGCACTTGCGCGTCATTGCCAGACAGAATTCTTATTTCGCCAACTCTGGTGAAGTCTATTTCTTCGATAAGGTCTTCAAGGCATCGTCTGGAGAAATGTGGATCAATCCACCACAGGGTGCCCGTAATAGAGCGTATTACCTGGCGAAGTCGCACGACATTTAACATAGGTGTACGTGGTGATATTATCGCCGAAAGTCTGCGGTCTTCCCCTATGCTCGCTGCTTCTGGTGCAGGGCGCAGCGAGCGAACCGTCTTGAGGCGCTTTGAGTACGCAATCAGCCCCAACTCATTCATCCAATTGAGCAGTCGGCGCAAATCGACCAGCGTCTTCCCAGAGGGTACCGCGCCGTGCAGTCGCAGCAGGTCAAATATGCCCTCATCGGTTACAGGCCCGTAGCCCTGCAACTCTTGCTCAATTACCTGAATCACAAATGCGCCGCGGATTGCATCGGCTAGGATCTGTTTTGATCGCTGCTGATCCCTTTGAACAAAAGCCGATTTGTAGAGTTCCTGGCCAGCACTTGTGAGATCCATGCCGTCGGCCAGAAGTGCGCCGTTCAATATTTGAATGGTCTTCTTGTCGGCCACCTCTTTTGTACCGAGTGCGCGTAGCGATCTTAGCAATGCAGAGGTCGACGTGTCCCAAAGGTCTTCGGACCAGGTAGTCATGTGTTGTCCGACTTGTTTCCAAGTCCGAGCGTCTTGAGCAGTGACCGTAGCCCTTCAACGTTGTCGTCATTCACTGTTATGTTCACGGTGACATTTACTGTAACGTCCCCACTCGTCACGTTTTTAGCGCCGGTCAATCCATCCATTTTTGCATGTGGCGCCTCGATTGTAGGTGCAGTTGGGGCCTCCGGCTCGTCGAGGTGCCCGGTAGTGGTTTCCTCTTCGACGCGAGTTTGCTCCTGCTTCGTCAATGAGACGTTATTTTCGGCATCGAGAACCTGTGCGTATCGCGCGGATTCTATCAATGCGCGGGCGGCTTGCTGGGCAACTGGCAGGTTGACAGAATGCTGATAGTGAAACCTCTTTGCAAGAATTTCCTCATTCGCAAGTTTGTCTCCGTCATACTCGGCCAAGACCGCAGCGAAGTGTTTCTGCGACAATAGAGCTTGGCGACGAGCGTCCAACTGTGCGGCGGAATCAAAATCTTGCACAACCTGACGACCAAGTTCCGTTATCTTAATAGTGCCGCCGCTGGCAGTGGCTAGTCCATAGTGGCCCATCGAGCCAATTCGCATATCATAAGCACTTGACTTCTCAGACATTCCGAGTGATTGCGCCAGCGATTCCCTCGGAATTTCTTGCGTTCGCCCCAGCTCCCAGAGCTTGGTTGCTACCTCTTGTGCCTGCTGAAGGTTTGACTTCGGCAAAGGCGTGCCTCGCACCACTCGCGGCCGGGCTTTCTCGTCCTCCTGCGCTTCTGTCATCTCGACCTCCTCTGGTGAGAAGCCAGGGGCGGAACGTTACCTCATGAACAACGTCGACACATAGAGTGAAGTCGATTTGTTGCAAAGTTGACGATTTTCGAACCTATGTTCAAAACGGGCGCCACGAGCATCGACCCGAGAGCGATCATCAGCTGGGCCGGATGATCTCCGGTGAGTCTTACTACGAGATGCTCTGGTAAGCAGACGTACTTGGCGCATGGTCGGGTTCGTGTGGCATTTGTACCCGAAAGAAGCAGGGTGGCATGATCCGGAAAGGCGTCTACTACCACTGTCTCGCCCGCACGCTAGCGCCAGGCTCGGAGACCTTGGCGGATCATCCGAGGACGGTGAACCTACGAGAACGTTGAGGAGACTGTTGCAGCGCTCCTGGCATCCCAGGAAGAGGCGACCGGTGTGGCGCCCACACGCATGAGCAGGCGAGGCGACGGCTTGCCGACGCAGAGACGAGTTTGAAGCGGCGTCAGGCCGCAATCGCGGCCGATGTCGGACCCGGCGGCGCCTGCTACACGTCCATGAGTTTCCACGCCTCCATGCAATAACGTGGCTGAATCTTCGCTAACTACCAGGATGGTTAGTTACTTCTGACCTACGTTTCCAAAAACCCGGTTGCTAGCTTGACTATCCTAGACAGCGAGATTCCCAATCCGAAAGGTTGGACGATGGAAAAGCGTCGATCGGCACGCCTCTTCGATGAGGGAGTCTTCGTTCCTGTAGAAGACCGCGACCGTTGGCTGGCAGACGGATTTCGCATGCTTGGAGCGTCGGCGTATCAGGCGAGACCTTCAGGCAAGCATGTAAGCGCATTTGAATATAGCGCGCACGATATCGAGTCGGATACCTTCCTAGAAGTATTGTTTGAGCGTTCCAATACCGCGCAATGCTGGTTGCATGGGTATCAAGATAACAACGAACTGATCGCGTGGCGAAATGCTTTCAAATCTGCTTCATTGGACCTTGCGACACCGCTTCAAGAGTTTACTTGGCACGCTCTAATCGGCCTGTCACGAATCAAGGATATGACTCCATTGATGAATGCTAGATTGCCCGCCGATATATCAATAGAGTCGTTTGAATTTGAAGTTAGCCCACACCGATTGATAGAGTATGCCACGAACCCGCTAGACCCAAGCTCTTCTGCGTTGATGATTAGTTGGCCAGTTCATCTAAAAGGCGTTTCACCGGGCAGGGATTGGTGGGAGGCGTGCAAGTCTGCTTCACGTAACATCCGACTAATTTGCGCATTGCTGTCGGTTGCTTATCGGTCGGCGTTTCAAACGTGGGTTCCTAGGGTATTGCCCGGTCAGCTCATAGAGGGCTTCGATTTTCAGTTTCCAGTTACTCAAGAAGCTATTGAAAAAGTCCATGGCAACGAAAAATACGAAAAACCTGGAACGCTTCCTTCAGTTCCTTGGCTCGACGACGCCATGCGGACGCTCAATGAAGATCTCGATCTGGCAGACACGTTGATCGCCTTCCATGAATCACTAATTCTATCCGCCGCTCATCCATCTGTTGCGGTGGTGCTGTTGGTTGCTGCGATCGAATCGATTGGAGCCCGACATGTTGAATTGAAACATTGTTCGTGTTGTGAAAAATGCGAAGCGGAGACTGGCTACGCGGACAGATTTCGGAAGATGCTCCGTGAGGTTCTGCACAGTTCTGAGGCTCGGAAAGTAAGTTCCGCATACGAAAATAGATCAGCCACTGCACATGCAGGAAAACTTTTCGGTCACGACAGGAGCCTTGGTCTTGATCGTTCGTCGGATATATTCTCTACCGACCCTGAGCGAGACTTTTCGCATGAACTAGTCTTCTCGCTCACCAAGGCGTGCACACGCTTGCTTGTCTTGGAGCTAGGCGGGCCACGAACGTGGAATCGGTCGAAGGAGGACACTCCAGGTGGCGTCATCGCAGCGAGCGTGCTGCTTCGTGACATGACAATTTGATATTCGCGACGTTAGTAGTGACGCTACAAGCGCGGTTCAGTCATGCCTACTACTCGACGGGAACGGATTATTTAGTAGCCATCCTCGTCGAGATCAAGCTTCACTTTTGGTGTAGAAATCTGCATCGCATTGCTGGACGATTTTACTCGAATGGGGCGCCGCTGCCAGCGTCGCTGAAGCATTTCCTCCCATTGCTTGCTGCCATCTTTCTCCAGTCGAGAAGCAGCAGACAGTAGATTTTGAAATTGTTTGTCGAAATCTCGTTCAAATGAGCTCGCGATAAGTAGGTCATAAACGACCCTTGAAAGATGCCTGAAGAGGTTGCGTTTGACTTGAAGTTGCCAGAGATTTGTTTCGCTTAGGTGCTTCATCTTTACTGGCGAGACGGTCATTCGATCGTTTCCCAGCGTGTATACCCAGCCTCCATGTGCCAATGCATTGCGAAGCTCGATCAATGGGGATATATGCAGGTCAATTGCGTCGGAAATAGCCTTATGGCGAGCCTTGTTAGAAGGGCGAAGACCTTCAGGTACGCGGCGAAGTCGAATGTCTTCCAAATTGGCGAAACCTATGTCGATTAGGCGGTGCCACGTGTCCATGATGGTATCGCTAGCAAGGATCTCGTCACGTCTCGCGAAGGCGGCGGAGTCTTTATGAAATATAAACTCCATTAGGCGACTCTCGAAGAGAGCCGCCAGATTAAGAGCCGCCAGCCTAGTTTGAGCTTGTATATCTTCGGTCTTGCCGCGTTTGATGAACTCGCGACAGTATCGGGCAGTGGCGGCGAACCCAGTTTGCAGCAGCTTGGAGTTTTCGTGATGGTAACGCCAAATCCGAAATTGATCAGTCAATCGCCGCTCGCATAGTCTGGATTGCCGGGTCGGCGCAAGACAGGACGTTAGGTTCTGTCCTCCGCCGACCCGGGAATCGAACCCGGGAACTCCCCGCTAAACGGGGCGTGTTAACCATTACACCAATCGGGCCATCCGTTGACCTTCTTACGGTGTCAGCTGATCAGGCGAACACTCGAAGCATCAACGGCAGCTTACTGTGTAGCATACCATGGTCCAGTTGACCTTAAGATGACAGGCGCTTGTACACGAAAGTGTGATCGAAGCCGTCTTCGCGATGCTCGCTATTGCACGACGACCGACGCCATAGTCTGCAACAGCAGCCCAGTGCACATGGGAGTGCTTTACGTAAGATTCCGCTTTTTGGCGTCATATTTGCGGGCATCTGGAGTACGGAGGAACTAGTTCGTACTTGCCGTTCTTGCCAAACCTGGTTCGCCGGAATGAGTCCAACCGTTACAGTCCGTTCTTGGTTCGATCTGACACTTTGCGCTTTGTGGATGGGTGCCGATGGTACTCCGCCGCCATTGTTGGCCTGTAAGTGGTCGCGAGGTCTGCTATTTCTGGTTGGCGGGCAGGTTCGCTTCGGCGGGGTTGGCCCAGATGAGGTGTGGCGTGGTCTGGGGGTTGATGCGGACGTAGTTCAGTGCATTCTCAGGGGCCGTCAGGGAGTAGTGGTTGTTGCCGTCGGCGGTGACCATGTATGCGCTGTCTTCGAAGGCCATGCCCCATGCGGTGATCGCTGCGTCTTCGCGGTGGCCGTGTTCGATCACGACGGCGAAGACACGAGGTGCCTGGTCGGTGACCATTTCGACCAGCAGGCTGTTGAACTCCTCGTTATCGCCGAGAGAGTCAGGGGCGTCGGGCTCTGAAGTATACTTGTCTACTTCGGACTGGCTCGTGGGCACGGTTGAGCTCCCTGTCATGATGTGGTTGGGGTTGGGGTTGGTGCGACTATGTGGGTTAGACGCTTTGTTGGCTTCGCGGACTTCGTCGAGCAGGGTGGGGTCGTAGGCGTCGTAGAGGTCCATCATTGAGCGGACGAGATGGACGTTCGCCTTGGTCTGGCCGGTTTCCACGCGGTGCAGTGCGCTCCGGGTTTTGTCGAGCTTCGGCGCGGCGATGTCGATGGTGAGGCGCGCCTCTTCACGCATCCGGCGTAGCTTGGCGCCGAGCTCGCGGCGTATGACTGGAGGACGGTTCCGTTCGGACACGTCGGGTCTCCCGTGTGCTGTTCGTTGGTGAAGCGTTGGTTGGGGTGCGGGGCGTCGTCGCGTCGTGGGAGTTAGACCGCGGCGACAGCGAAGGTGGCGGATGGCGTGGTGCGGCCGCAGGTGTAGAGCATGTGGCGGGCTAGGTGGCCAGGACCGTCTGTAGCCGGGTCAAGTCGGGTTCGGCTGATGGCAATGGCGCCTTTTGGTGTGCTGGTAATGGTTTGAGGCATGGCAACGATGAGGGCGATGGCGAACGCGATCACGTCGGTGCGAAGGTCGTCGGTGAGATCTGGGGCGAGGCCGATCGTCGCAGCAAGGTTGTCGTTGTCTTGGCTGAGAGTGGCGAGTGCGGAGACATCGGCTGGGGTGCCGTCGGTGAGGTCGAAGACGTCCACATTGGTCGTGTCGGCCAGGGCGAGGACGCGTTGTAGCGGCGTGGACTTCGTGAGTGGGCCGTCTTTGGGGTAGCCGATGAGGTTCGGCACGGACGGGCGCACCATCGGGAGTTCGCAGTCAGGGCACAGTTCTGCGTCGTGACGTGACTCGGTTTCGCTGGTCGGCATAGGGGCGTCCTCGTTGGTGCGTCGTGCGAAGGCAGAGGGCTACGGGGTGGCAGTGCGGCAACGGCGAAGTACTGCGGTGCAGTACGGGCAGCGGCCGTGGGGTGGCTCGGTCATGGACGGTGGAATGACCGTTGCTCGACATAACGCGCGGTAGGTGCCGGACCGGGAAGTGATCCCCACGGCCATGTCCTCCCGGGTGACTGCGTGGTCGGCGTTATCGACGATGCTGGTTATCCAGACAGGGCGCACCGGGCATGCCAGAGCGCTGGTTGTCGCGGACACAGGTGTTCCCTCCCGATGCTTGGGTCGCGGACGGGACTGGGCACTTGATCCCGTCCGCGACGTTGTCCAGCGCTGGAAGACGGCGCCGATGTTCGCCGCGCTGGACCGCCTCGCCGAGTCCGATTCCGGAAGACTTCGGGTTGGCTGAAATCAGCATGTCGGGATTCCAGATATCAAAACACGATCTTGGGACGACATTCGGCGACATGAGGGGCCAGGCCCTCCTGAGGGGAGATTCGGGCCGGTGGGACGGGTTCGTGCCTGACGTGTCCGGTCGTCCCAGGTGAGGATCTTCCCAGGTCAGGAGGCTAATACGGGGTGTCCCGGTATTGCGACAGGTCAAGTCATCGTTGGGCCTGAGAAGGACGGGCCGGGACAGGGGCGGTTGCCGTTCGTGCGAAACTGAAATCAGCTGGTTAGTCAGGGCTGTTCGTTACTTGGGCTGAGCGGACGGGAGAGGTTTCGATGCGCGCGTTCCGGACTGTGCTTGAGCAGAAGATCAGGGAACGGCGGCAGAGCATCGAGGAGTTTGCCGAATTCACCGAGGTGTTCGCTCGGGAACATGAAGAGTTGAAGCTTGGCACAGTCAGCGCGCGGCACCTTCAGCGGCTCGCGTCTGGAGTCGGGCCGAAGGGACGGCCGCTTGGCGAGGTGCGTCCGGCGACTGCTCGGCTGCTAGAGAAGATCTTCGACGTCAGCATTGACGAGTTGTTGGCGCCGCCGCGCGCAGAGGAACCCGCCGTTCGAGCAGCAGTGGACGTGGACAGACTTGGTGGGGCGTTCGACTGGTTGGACGCGCGGGTCGGCTGGCTGCCTGAGTCGAGTCAGTGGGAAGTGACGTCGCGGCTGGCGTCCGTGGACACGGATGCGCTGCACGACCGGTTGGTCCGGCGCTCTCGTGTCGGCCGGAGTCAGCTCAGCCGGGCGCTGCGGGAGTACTACGCGGACTTGGTGGATGGGTACGGCGCGTATGGCGTCCGGGTCGGGGACCACGAGCTGATCACGAGCATCGTCACATGTTCAGACTGGGTTGATCTCGCCACGCCACTGGTACCGGAGAACGAGCGATTCGAGCTCGTGACCGCGGTGGCGGCTGGTGGCGATGTCGATGTGAGGTATGCCGTCGATCGGCTGGCTGAGGCTGCCGCCTTGGACGTACGCATGACGGACTTGCCGATCTACCGACTGCTGGACGTTGCCATTCAGTCCGGCGAGATCGGCGGCATGGTGGCGCTCTCGTCGTTCGCCGAGTACGCGCTATCGGTGGATTTGCTGGAAGGCGAGTTCGTTGACGCGCTTGCTGGTCAGCACGGGAAACTGCCGCTGCGGGATCGGTACTTGCCAGACATGGCCGCGTTACTGGACCTGCGGGGACGGCTCTGTGCTGGTGGAGCGCTCGCCTTGTGTGCGATCGCGCGTCCGGCCGACCCGTACCGGGGTCCTGCGGACTTCGCGCTCTTGGTTCAGGAACGGTCGGCCACGGTGCTCAACGGGGCGCGGCGGTTGTCCGTGATCCCTAAGTCGTTCCACCAGCCGCTCAAGGACCCGCGGGCTGATGTTCGGATCAGTGCGACCCTTCTGCGGGAGATGGAAGAGGAGTTGTTCGGGCGGGCCGAGGTTGACGGAACCGTTGGCGGACAACGGCTTGCAGCGCCGATGCATCCGAGTCGTTTGTCCGAGCCGATGCGCTGGCTCACAGGGAAGGAAGGGCGGCTCAGGATGGAGTGCACCGGGTTCGGGCTGAACCTCGTCAGCGGAAACTATGAGTTCGCCGGACTGGTCGTCATCGATGACGACCAGTTCTGGACACGCTTCGGTGGGCACGTTGAGGCGAACTGGGAAGCCGTCGGTCTTCGGGTGTACTCCAGCCTGGACGTTGACCTGGTCGGCGAACTGGTCTCGGATGAGTCTTGGAGCAATGAGGGGCTGTTCGCGTTCCTGCTTGGGCTGCGACGGCTGCAGGAGTTGGGCGGCGACCGGGTCAGGCTGCCGGAGCTGATGGCCATCGTACGGTGATGATCACTGTTTCGTCGATGGCTTCCCATGAGTGGTCGATGCCAGGTCCCCATAGGACATAGTCGCCTTGCTTGGTCAGGTTGAAGCTGCCTTCAGTGAGGTCAAGGCGGAAGTTGCCTTGTACCAACAGAAGCAGCGTTGTGCGCTGGTCATCGGAGGTCCATTCTGGACGCTTGTCGCCGGCGGGGTGGACACCCCATTTGACCTCGACGTCCTTGGATGAGCGGACGCCTTCTGCCGGGTCGATGAAGTGGCCCAGCAGCCAGCCGCGGGTGTCGCCGGTGTCTTCTCCAGCGTTTCCGTGAGTCCAGTTTGCAGCCACTTACGTTGTCTCCCATTCGATCTCGGGCAGGTTGACTCTACTTCCGCCTAGCTCGCTCAGGCGGCGAAGTCCTTGCAGGAGGGCGAAAAGGCCTTCGTTGCTCCACGCCACGTCTTGGATCAGGTGCGTCATCTGGTCACTGTCGAGTGTGGAGTATTGGCGGAGCGTTGACGCTTCCCAGTTCGCTTCGATCTGTCCGCCGTAGCGGGTCCAGAACTCTTCGTCGTCGATGACGATCAGACCGGCGAACTCATAGTTTCCACTGACGAGGTTGAGGCCGAAGCCGGTGCACTCCATGCGCATGCGGCTGGGGTCGGACATCAGCCAACGCATCGGCTCGGACAGCCTGCTTGGGTGCATGGGGTCGGCAAAGCGTTGTTCGCCGACCGTGTTGTCGACGTCGTCACGGCCGAAGAGTTCCTCTTCGATCTCGCGCCGAAGGGTGGCGCCGATTTGGGCGTCGGCTCGGTAGTCGGTCAGCGGTTGGTGGAAGCCCTTCGGGATCACGGCCAGCCGACGAGCGGCGTTGACCACGTGTCCCGAGCGTTCCTGCACCAGAAGAACGTAGTCGGCCGGGCCTCGATATGGGTCCGCCGGGCGGGCTATTGCCGTCACGGCCAACGTGCCGCCTGCGCAGAGGCGAGTGGAGAGGTTCAAGACGCTGTCGAGGTTGGGTAGGTAGCGGTCGCGCAGAGGGTGCGACGTCGCGCCTGTCGTCAAGGCGTCGACGAGCTCGCCTTCGAGGAGATCCATGGTAAGCGCGTAGTGCACGAACGTGCTTACTCCGACCGTTCCGCCGATTTCGCCGCGGTGGATATCGGTGCTCAGCAGCTGGTAGATCGGCATATCGACCATCCGAATGCCCAGGGCGAGTGTCTCGGCCAGGCGCTGTGCAGCGCGTCCGGCTGCCTCAGCGTCGAGGGTAACGACTTGCTTGGTCGCGCTGGTGAGGCTGAGGCGGTCGCGGCTGGCGACCAGCGGGCAGGCGAGGTCCAACCAGTCCGGTCGTGTGAGAATGCTTGTGGTTACACCGTTTCCGGTGCCGTACAAGCCACGGGGATTGCCGTAGTACTCGGCCAACGCGCGGGCGATTTGCCGCTGGTCGACTCGACCGCGCTTTCGGCCACGGAGCTCCAACTCGTGGGTGTCGACGTGTTGGACCCGGGTGGCGACCTCGCGGCGGCTTGTTCCTGGTTGCCAGCCTGCATGGTGGTCTAGCCAGTCCAGGGCCGAGGTGATGTTCGGGTCAGCTGACAGCCGGTCGTCTGGGGTTGAGCTGGTCTTGCCGATGAGTTCGGCGAAGCGTGCTTGAACCGTGGGTGCGGCCTGTTCGAGAGCGGTGTCCAGGATTCGTTGCATCTCGGATTGCGGGCGCAAGCTGGGTTTCTTGTGCCAGGCGGCGACCGTTCGGACGCCGATTCGTAGGTGATGCGCGAATGCCTCATTGCTCATCCGTAAGGCCGCCTGGAGTGCGCCTGCAGTCTTACCGGTCCAGCCGCTTACCAGGCTCATCGCGTCCCCCACGTCGCTTTATGCATTGAACCTGCACTGGTTGTGCACTGGTGATGCATCGTTTCGCCGCGTAATTCGCAGTGGAATTAATGGCATGAAAAGCACCGCGCTACCGGGTCTTCCGGACATGTTCGATCATCTTCGCGAGATCGGCTTTCAGGTCGTCGAGACGGTCGGTGATGTCGTCAAGCCGCCTTTCCAGACCGTCCAAACGGGACATCACGTTGGTTTCCCGCTGCGTCACCGGTTCATCGGGCGATGGCGGGGTTCGGCCGTGCAACACCGCTTCGAGGTGTTGCGGGTGCAGACCGAGGGCCGTCGAGAGCGATTCGAGGGTTCGGGCGCTGCGTCGCCGTTCGACGACGTGGTGTTGGATTTCGCGGACGATGGCTTGCGACACTTGCGAGCGTTCGGCCAGTTCGCGTTGACGCCATCCGAGTTCGTTCACTCGCTCGTTGATGGCCTTGGCGACTGCCGCCCAATCCTCCGACACCTATTCCTCCGCGCTCCGCCTCGGCGTCGAGATTAGCGGTTCCAATCCTTTCCGCCGCGTGACACGACGTGTTTCGCGCCGCGGTGGATATCTCGCGCGCTCTTGAGCGCTGAAATCAGCATTATGTTGTTGAAATCATCAGACTTAAGGACTTTCGTGATGCGCACTTCTTTGTCTTCTTCGTATTCCGTTCGGCAGGCCGCGTGGATTCTTGGTGTCGCCCCTTCGGCCGTGTCGCGATCGATCAGGCTCGGCACGCTGCGCACTGTCGGCCGTCACGGTCGTCGGGTTGTGCCTGCGTCTGTGCTGGTCAAGCTGCTGGGTGAGCCTCTTGAGAACAGTCCGGGGGCACGTCATGACGACTGACCACCGGTTGATCGGCATTGCTTGGCGGCTGGATCGGCTGCGTTGGGTGCCTCGTGAGGTTCTGGCGGAGATCGTTCTCCGCGACGGGCTGTGTATGTGGGGTTGGGCCGACGATGAACCTGCTTGGCAGGACGAACGGCTCACCGATCAGGAGTTGGCCGCCGTGCTGTGCTCCGGGTGCCCAGTTCAGGACGAATGCCTGGAATTGGAGCTCCGGACGGCAGGCCTGGACACGGTCGGCGTGTGGGGCGCGCTCTCGGAGGACAACCGCCGGGCGCTGTACCCGCACTGGCGTCAACGCGGCGAACGCGCCGAGGACGGGGCGACGCCATGACCACGATCAGCTTGTCCGCGGTCGAGATCATGGCCGGTCTCGGTGTGCTTGTGGTCTTGTTCATGGTGTGGCGGGCTGGTTCTCGCCGGGCGAAGGCTGCGGCCGAGGCTGCTCGTTCCGGGGCGCGGTTCATGTCGCTCGCCGGGCGGGTGCTGTTCACGGCGGGGCTGATCGTCGCTGCTCAGTGGTTGGTGATCACGCAGGCTGGTACCGGGTGGTTGTTGCTCGCGGTGCTTGGCGTGCCTGCGTTGTTCGCTTCGTACACGCTGACGCGGGCGTTGACCGTGACTACGCGGGACATGCCAAGGCGGCGGCGATGAGTGCCGAGTCTGTGGAAACCGTGGCCTCTCAAGTGGATCGGTTGTGTTGGACCGGGATTCTGCTCGGGCTGGCGTTCACGATGACCAACGTTCAGCAGTTCGCGGCTGCCGGTGCCACGCCGTGGTCTCTGCCTTGGCTTGCAGCGTGGCTATTGGACCCGATGGTGTCGCTGGTTTTGCTGGCGATTCTTCGGGCGGAGCAGGTTCTCGCACGGCACGGCGTGCGAACCGGTGGATGGGTACGAGGCGCGAAGTGGTTCACGCTCGCCGCAACGTACGTCCTGAACACGTGGGCCGCCTACGCGGCTGGTTCGGCGGCATCGGTCGTGCTGCATTCGGTGCCGCCGCTGGTTGTGTTCGTCGCGGCCGAGGCGGTCACCGACTTGCGTGACAAGTTGGGCGAGGCTGCTGGTAGGGCATCCAAGAGCGTCGAAGCGGCGGCGCGTCCGCGGCGGACGACGTTCGCCGAGTATCTGGCGGTAGCGCGTGCTGCTCGGAAGCGAGACACCGTCGTCACGCCTGCGTGGGTTCGTGAGGTCACCGGCTGTTCGCGCGGCTTGTCGTCCAAATTGGCTGCGGCGCTCAAGGCGGCGTCATGAGCGGGCACGAGGTAGTACGGGCCGTATTGGACGCCGAACTGGTCGACGAGACACCCGCCGTACACGTGAACTCTGGCGGGTTCATGAACTGGTGGTGGCGTTCACGGTGGGTGCCGGACGTCTTCAAATCGCGGCAGGGACTCAGGGATGCGGCGGCCTGGCTGCTGCGGGCGCCTCTCCGGTTCGTTGGTGCCGTTGGCCGTGGACTGGTTGTGTCGGTTCGTACGTGGCGGCGATGGATTCGGGTGGTCGACTACCGCGCGGCTGCCGAGCACGCCGAGAAGCTTGCCGACAAGTTTGTTGAGATCCGGGCGCTGACGTTGTTCCGGTGGAAGGTCACTGGTCTTGTCGCCGTGCTCGTGTCGTTCGTGGTCGCTCTTGTTGATCTCGTGTACGGCGGGACGCCTTTATGGATAGCAGGTGCCATTGGGTCGGTGGCGTTGGCGATCGTTGGGCGTCGCAAGGACGGTTCACCAGGCCGCAAGGCGGTATTGGCTGGGCCGCGCACGCTGACGTGGACAATGGACCCGCAGGTCCTGGTGGACGCCTTCCGGGATGCGAAGTTGATCGGCAAGGACGAGTCGCTTCGGCTGGTCGAGCGCGCTTCGCGGGTCGGTGGCGGCTGGTCGATCACGGTAGATCTGCCTGCCACGCGCAAGGCGGATGACGTGATCAAGCACCGGGATGCGTTGGCGTCGGCCCTGGCCGTTGATGAAGTGCAGTTGATCGTTGAGCGTGTCCGCGGGCGTGGTGGGCACGCCGGGCGAGTGTTCTTGTGGGTTGCCGATGAAGATCCGTACGCAGGGCCACCGTTGCGTACACCGCTGCTGGACGTCGAGTACTGGGATGCATGGCAACCGGTCCCGTTCGGGCGGGACGCGCGGAACCGCCGGATCGATCTTCCGTTGGTCTGGACGTCGCTCTTGGTTGGCGCGATTCCTAGGCAGGGCAAGACATTCGCTACGCGGCTGGCCGCGGCCGGACTGATCCTCGACCCGTACACGCGGCTGTACGTGTTCGACGGCAAGGGCGGTAAGGACTGGGACGCGGCGGAACAGGTGGCGCACCGGTTCGTGTGTGGCGACGAGCTAGAGCATGTCGAGTCGGTTCGAGACCATTTGGTGGAACTGGCGGCAGAAGTCCAATCCCGCTACGCCCGGATGGCCACTTTGGACGACGAGGTCTGCCCAGAGTCGAAGATCACGCCGGGGATCTCACGTGACGCCAACCTACAGATGCCCATCACTGCTGTGGTCATCGACGAGGTTCAGGTGTTCCTGGAGAACCCGACGCGGCAGGACGTTGGCGGCAAGAAGACCACGGTCGGCGCGTACATCGCGGACCTGCTGACGTACCTGGTTCGCAAGGGGCCAGCGGCAGGGATTGTGGTCATCCTGGCGACTCAACGGCCGGACTCGAACACCATTCCATCCCGCCTGCGGGCGGTGTTGGGGTCGCGATTCGCCCTGCGAGTGATGGACTGGCGGGACTCGAACATCGTTCTTGGCGAACAGATGAACACCCGCGGGTACGACGCCTCCACGCTCCTTCCTAGTCACAAGGGCGTGGGCATTCTGCGGCCGGACGGCGAGACGGCCGGAGCAGACACGCTGGCTACGACCGTGCGGACGTTCTACATGCCGAACAGCGAGTGGCGGACGATCTGCGCGCGTGGTCGGGAGCTCAGGGAGGCTGCGGGCACGCTGACCGGACACGCGGCCGGTGACGACACCACGCGTGCGCTCGATCCGTCGGCCGTGGTCATGGCGTTGGGTCCGAGTACTGCAGGTGAGGGCCTGCCGGAACCGCTCGGTTCGGTGATCGAGTATCTGGGCGACGAGGTGGACGCGCGGGAGTTCGTGCCGACGGCCGAACTGGTGGAGGCGTTGGAGGTTGAGCCGACAGCGTTCGCCCGGCAGATGGCCGAGCTGGGATGCAAGCCGGTCCGGCAGTACGTGCCCGGCGAGGACGGCGGTACGCGCCGAGTCCGCGGGTACATGACTGTGGACATCAGAGCCGCACGTGATGATTTCGGCGCGGACAGCGTGGCTGAAAGTGACCAGCCATGACCAGACGGGCTGAGCGTAAGGACAAGGTCACGGTCAACGTTCCGGACGAACTTCCCGCACCAACAAGGCGAGGATGGCGCATACTGCTAGAGATACTCGTCGAAGTGACCACGGTGGAAGTCTTGGACGGAGATGCCTCGTGACTGCTGAAATCAGCCTGAACCCCTGGGCGACCCTCGATGACCTGTGGGGCATCGAGGTAGCCATGGAGGCGGTTGACGATCGCGCGTGGTCCTTGGCGTTCTACGGCCGGTGTTCCACCGAGGACAACCAGGACCCTGAGACTTCCTACGGCTGGCAGATCGGCAACGCTCGGAAGTTTGTTGAGCCGCTGGGTGGTGAGATCGTCGAAGACTTCTTCGACGTCGGCAAGTCCCGTTCTGTCCCTTGGGAACGACGCGACGAGGCTGGTCGACTGCTTGCCGCGTTGAAGGATCCGAACCGGAAGTGGAACGCGGTGGTTGTGGGCGAGGGGACTCGTTGCTGGTTCGGTAACCAGTTCTCGTTGATCGCTCCCAGGTTCGCCGCTTACGGGGTGGATCTGTGGGTCCCGGAGTTGGGCGGCAAGTACGACGCGCGCAACCCGTCGCACAAGATGCTGATGAGCGTTCTCGGCGGGATGAGTGAGTCGGAGCGGCAGCATGTTCAGGCGCGGGTCCGTGCAGCGATGGACTCGCAGGTCATCAACGAGGGGCGTCACCAGGGTGGCCGGGCGCCGTACGGGTACGTCGTGGTCGATGGTGGGCCGCATCCGAACCCGAGGAAGGCGGCTGAGGGGTTTCGGCTGCGGGTGCTGGCGCTCGATGAACTCGGCGCCGAGGTGGTGCGGAGGATCTTCCGTGAGTACTTGAGTGGCAAGGGTGACCGGGCGATCGCGAAGGGGCTGAACGAAGACGGGATCTTGTGTCCGTCCGCGCGGCGGCCGGAGCAGAACCGGCATCGGCAGGCTGATGGCTGGCAGGGAAGTACGGTCCGGGCGATTCTGGAGAACCCGCGCTACACCGGCTACGCGTTCTTCGGTCGGTGGGCGCGGCAGGAGATGCTGCTCGACCCGGATGACGTCAGCGCGGGGCACGTGATCCGGTTCAGGCGTGCCGCTCCGGAGAAGGTGGTGCGGTCGAGGCGACCGGCGCACCCGGAGATCGTGTCTGTTGAGGACTTCACTCGTGCACAGTTGAAGCGCCGGGCGAAGGGCGCGGGCGGCCTGCGGACGGCCAGGAAGTCCGAACGGGCAGGGCGGACGACGAAACACACCTACCTGTTCCGAGGGCTGATCCGGTGCAGCGTGTGCAAGCGCAAAATGGAGGGCAGTCCGCGGGCACACGGGATGTACTACCGGTGTCCGGCGCGGACGCTGGCGCCGGGATCGCCCGCCCTTGCTGACCATCCGCCAACTGTGTACGTGCGTGAGGACCCGCTGTTGGAGGCGGTTAACGAGTGGCTCGGTGGGCTGTTCCATCCCAAGAACCGAGATCGCACCGCGCGGATGTTGGTTGGATCACAGGAGGAGACAACCACTTCAGGTGATCATGAGCTTGCCGCGAGGCGACTCAAGGACGCAGAGGCCAAGCTTCGACGTTTCCAGGCGGCTATAGAGGCGGGTATCGACCCGTCGGCGCTGGTCGAGGTCATCAACCAGGCACAAGCCGAGAGAGCGGCAGCTAGGGCGGAACTCGACAACTCTCCGCCACCCGACGCGGTCACGGCTGCCGAGGTCTACGCGAGGCTGGATTCGATGGCCGACGTGGCCGACGTGCTGACTGGCAAGCGACCCGAGAAGTTGATCGAGCTCTACGACGACCTTGAGCTGAACCTCTTGTACGACAACGAAAAAGAGGCTGTCGATGTGACAGCCTCTGTGCGGGTGAATAGTGCGTGTGTCCGAGGGGGGACTTGAACCCCCACGCCCTTTACGGGCACTAGCACCTCAAGCTAGCGCGTCTGCCATTCCGCCACCCGGACCTGCGTTCTTGCTGCAGTGGGCATAGCGTAGCGGATGGTTGATGATCATCCCAAATCGGGGGTCGGGTTTGGGGAAATCAGTGATAGGAAGGCCTTGTGACTGAGCAGTTGCCACCCACCACCACGCCTGACGTTCCGGGCACCGCTCTCGCCGAGGACGAGGCGGTGCGGCTCACCAGCGAGCTCATCCGGATCGACACCACCAACACCGGTGATCCGGACACTCTTGTCGGTGAACGGGCTGCCGCTGAGTTCGTTGCCGCGCAGTTGGCTGAGGTTGGATACGAGACCACTTACGTCGAGTCTGGTGCTCCGGGGCGGGGCAATGTTGTCGCACGGCTTGCCGGCAGCGACCCCAGTCGCGGGGCTTTGCTGGTCCATGGGCATCTTGATGTTGTTCCGGCCGATGCTTCCGAGTGGTCCGTTCACCCGTTCTCCGGCGCCGTCCAGGACGGGTATGTCTGGGGTCGCGGTGCCGTTGACATGAAGGACATGGTCGCGATGTCCCTGGCGCTCGCGAGGCGGCTCAAGCGGGACGGCATTCAGCCCAAACGGGACATCATCTTCGCCTTCCTCGCCGACGAAGAGGCCGGTGGGCACTTCGGCGCGCAGTGGCTGGTGGAGAACCGGCCTGAGCTCTTCGAGGGTGCTACCGAGGCGATTTCCGAGGTCGGGGGCTTTTCGATCACCGTCAAGGACGGTGTCCGGGCCTACCTCATCGAGACCGCCGAGAAGGGCATCGCCTGGATGACCCTTCGGGCTCGGGGCCGTGCCGGGCATGGGTCGATGATTCATGACGACAACGCTGTTACCAAACTCACTCAGGCAGTTTCTCGCCTTGGCACGCACCGGTTCCCGATTGTCCTCACCGACTCCGTCCGGGAGTTCCTGCAGGGCATCAGTGACATCACCGGACTCGCCTTCGACGAGGACGACCTCGAGGGGTCTGTCGCCAAACTGGGCAACATCGCGCGGATGATCGGCGCGACGCTCCGTGACACGGCCAACCCCACCATGTTGAAGGCCGGGTACAAGTCCAATGTCATCCCGTCCATCGCCGAGGCCACTGTGGACTGCCGGATCCTTCCCGGGCGGCAGGTGGCTTTCGAACGCGAGCTCGACGAGATCCTTGGCCCCGACATCGAGCGGGAATGGGTTGGCTTGCCACCGCTGGAGACCACTTTCGACGGTGCGCTCGTTGACCACATGACCGCGTCCATCCTCGCCGAGGACCCTGGCGCGAAGGCTCTTCCGTACATGCTTTCCGGTGGTACGGACGCCAAGTCGTTCGCGCAGCTGGGAATCCGGTGCTTTGGCTACGCTCCCCTGCGACTTCCCGCCGACCTGGACTTCTCCGCTCTCTTCCACGGCGTGGACGAGCGGGTTCCGGTCGACGCCCTCAAGTTCGGCACCCGCGTTCTGGACCGGTTCCTGCGCAACTGCTAAGGCGCCCTGGGTGGCTCGTTCGCGTGCCACCCAGGGTAATCTGCCCCGGTGACAAGCTCGTTCCGCCTCGGATACGTGCCAGGAGCGACGCCTGCCAAGTGGGCTCGCGTCTGGGCCGAGCGAGAGCCCGACGTCCCGCTCGAGCTCGTCAACGTCGCCGCGGCCGAAGCTGCCGACCTGGTTCGCAACGGCGACGTGGACGCTGCACTGCTCCGGCTGCCGACTGACCGGACCGGGCTGCACGCCATTCCGCTCTACACCGAGACGACCGTCGTCGTCATCCCGAAGGACCACCTGATCGCGGCCGTCGACGAGGTGTCCACTGAGGACTTGGCTGACCAGATTGTGTTGCATCCCCTTGATGACACGCTTGACTGGGAGCGGCAGCCGGGACAGCCGGCGTACGAGCGGCCTGCCAGCACGGCGGATGCCGTCGAATTGGTGGCGGCGGGCATCGGCGTGCTGGTGGTGCCGCAATCCCTGGCTCGGCTGCATCACCGCAGGGATCTGACGTACCGGCCGGTCACTGACGCGCCTGAGTCCCGCGTCGTTCTGTCGTGGCTGGAGGACGAAACCACTGACCTGATGGAGCAGTTCATCGGGATCGTCCGTGGCCGCACGGTCAACAGCACGCGCGGGCGTCAGCAGGTCCAGCCTCAACCGAAACGCACCGCCCAGCCGCGAAAATCCACGGCACGCGGCAACCAGCGGCGCACGTCGTCGAAGGGCAAGCCGCGTCGGCGTTCATAACGCGAATGATCATGTCCGAAAATCGGGCGAACTCGATCAATCGGGACGTCTTGACTTCCGCCGGGTAATAAGACCAGTATTTATTGGTGTAACTGCGCGGACGCGGAGGTCGACGATGACCGACGAACTGCACCAAGCGAAACGTCCGGTGAGCGCGGCGCTGGCCGGCCCGTACGGACACCCGTTTCATCCGATCCTGGTGACTGTCCCGATTGGCGCGTGGGTGGCCAGTCTGGTGTTCGACGTCGCCTCGCAGTTCGTCAGCGCCCCCGGCTTCCTGGCGATGGGCTCGGTATGGCTGATCGGTATCGGAGTCGTCGGCGCGCTGGCCGCGGCGATGATCGGATTGTTGGACCTGTTGGCGATTCCACGGGGCACCGCGGCGTTCCGGACCGGTCTCGTCCACATGGGACTGAATCTTGCCGTCACGGTCGCGTACGTGGGCGGTTTCTTCTGGCGGCAGAACAGTTACGGCCAAGCTGACGCGGTCGCGCTCGGCCCCTTGCTGCTCTCGGCGGTGAGTCTGGCCGTGCTCGCCGTATCGGGCTATTTGGGCGGCAAACTCGCTTACCACTACGGGGTACGCGTGGCCGACGAGACCACCCAGGCCGCGGGTTACCGGCGCTGATTCCCTCCCACCGCAAGAGGAGGCCGATCATGAACATCGCGGCACTGGTCACGTGCGGGTGATCACTGCCATCGGCGGAAGTTCCTAGTGCTTTGGAAGGTCACGCAACAGCGTGACGTCACGCATCGGAGATCGGCCTCCACGCGTACGACAGGGCCACGGAAGTCTGCGCCGGCGTGGAGGGCAAGGACACCATGAACCAGGCCAAAGCGGCACTGCGATAAGGAAGCCCGGTCACTGACCGCGCCTCCGCCTCGACGGCCCCGGACGCCCGGGGCCCGTCAACCAAGCGACGACCCTGATCGCCGACGTGCGCAGAACCCGGTGACAAAGCCAGTAGACCGTCCACTCAAGATCCGCTACAGTTCCCCCGACATCTGCGCCGCCATCCCGTTGCGGTGCACCGCGACTAGAAGGGGGCCGGCCGTGTTCCGTCACGAAGCCGTTGTCCTCCAGTCGCGGTACGAGGTGATCCTGATGTCTTCGCGTGCCCGGTGCCGGCTGCGCGGCCGCCACCGGACTCGGTGACGAACACCCTGCGCTGTTGAGCTTCGCGCGGGTCGATGTCCCGTGAATCGCGCCGACATGTTCTCCGATCACCCCGAAAGGGCAATGTGCCGTGCGTACCACCATCCGGAACCTGGGCATTCTCGCTCACGTCGACGCAGGCAAGACCACTCTCACCGAACGGATCCTCTATGCGACAGGCACGACGCACAAACGCGGCGAGGTCCACGACGGCACGACCGTCACCGACTTCGATTCCCAGGAACGTGAGCGCGGCATAACCATCTTCGCCGCCGCTGTCAGCTGCGCCTGGGACGGTCATCGCATCAACCTGATCGACACACCCGGCCACGTCGACTTTTCCGACGAGGTGGAGCGCTCGCTGCGCGTCCTGGACGGCGCCATCGTGGTGTTCGACGCCGTGGCAGGCGTTGAACCGCAAAGCGAATCGGTGTGGCGGCAGGCGGATCGCAATGGTGTGCCGCGGATCGCGTTCGTCAACAAGATGGACCGCGTTGGCGCCGACCTCGATGCGGCTGTGTCGTCGATTCGCGAGCGGCTGCATCCGGTACCGCTCGTGGTGCATCTGCCGATCGGCAGCGAAAACGAGTTCACCGGTGTGGTCGATCTGCTTGAGATGCGCGCACTGTCCTGGATGGACGGTCATCTTGTTGACACCCCCGTGCCGGACGTGCTGCGGGAGGAAGCCCAACGGCGCCGTCACATGCTGGAAGAGGCGGTGGCGGAACGTCATTCGGCGGCGATGGCCGAGTTCTGCACAGATTCGGAGATCTCCCCTGCCACGCTGGCGGCCGCGTTGCGCGACCTGACTCACAGTGGCGAGGGTCTGGTCGTGTTGTGCGGCTCGGCTTACCGCAACCGCGGGATCGAGCCGTTGCTGGCAGCGGTTGTCGCGTACCTGCCGTCACCACTGGATGTGCCACCAGTGCAAGGCATCCAGGACGGCGTGACGCGAGAACGGCCTACCGATCCGGCGGAACCGTTCGCTGCTTTGGTGTTCAAGGTTGTTGCGACGACCACCGGGCGGTTGACGTATCTGCGTGTGTACTCAGGGACGATCCGGAAAGGAGCGACAGTGCTGGACGTCGGGGCGACGCGTACCGAACGGGTTGCCCGGATCCTGCGGGTGCATGCCGACCGGCAGACCGAAGTGGACCACGCGACGGCAGGCGACATTGTCGCCGTTGTCGGGCCGAAAACGGCTCGTGTCGGTGCCAGCCTCTGCGATCCCGCAGCGCCTCTGCTGCTCGAACCGCCGCGGGTTGCCGATCCGGTTGTCTCCGTGGCGGTCGAGGCACGCAGGTCCATCGACACCGACAAGGTGGCGACGGCGTTGGCGCAATTGGCCGAAGAGGACCCGTCGCTGACAGTACGGACTGATCCGGAGACGGGCCAGACTGTGTTGTCCGGCATGGGCGAACTGCACCTGGAGGTCTCGGTGGAGAAGATCCGCCGGAACCGTGGTGTGGAAATCGCCGTTGGCCGGCCTAAGGTCGCGTACCGGGAGACGGTCGAGCGTGGCGTGTCCGGATTGGTCTATCGGCACGTCAAGCAGGACGGTGGAGCCGGTCAGTTCGCTCATGTCGTGCTCGACGTCCAACGGTCGGACACAGCGGACTTCGTGTTCGAGTCCACTGTGGTCGGTGGGCATGTGCCGCGCGAGTATGTCCGGGCGGTCGAGGCCAGCTGCCGCGACGCCTTGTCCGAGGGTCCCCTCGGCGGGCATCCGGTCACCGGGCTGCGGGTCACGTTGACCGATGGCGCGACCCATTCGAAGGATTCGTCGGAAATGGCGTTCCGGACGGCTGGGCGGCTCGGGCTCCGCGAGGCATTGCGCGCGTGCGTGATGACCCTCCTGGAGCCGGTGTCCGAGGTCACGGTCACGGTTGCCGAGGACGCCGTGGGCGGCGTGCTCGGTGACTTGGCGACGCGCCGCGGCCGGGTCACCGCGTCGGTCACGCGCGCGAAAACGGTGATAATCACCGCGACCGTGCCGTTGGCCGAACTGTTCGGCTACGCGGACCGCCTGCGTAGCCGCACCCAGGGCCGTGGAACCTTCACGGCCGAACCGGCGGGCTACGCCCCGGCACCAGCCAGGGTCGCGGTCAGCTGAGCACAAACCTCGTGAGTGTTTTGCCGGGTCTAACCGGCAAAACACTCACGAGACAGGCCGCAATGACCCGCTGGCCAAGGTCGATGTTCTCCCGCAGCCCGAGCACATCGACCTCCGTGGACGATCCAAAGTCGACGGTCAGCATGCGGTGTTCGACGGCCCGGTGATCGGCCAGCCACTACAGGATCGGTTCAGCGAAGTAGCGACATACTCAGTACATGGTGACGGCCTGTGTCACCGGTCGCGGCGCTCGCAGTACCTTTGGACGTCCGCGGCGCCGCATGCGAAGTAGTCCGGCTGCTTCCCGCCGTCCTCGGTTTCTTGCTGAGCTTCGAGCAGGAAGTATTTCAGGTAGTCGATGAACGCCTCTGCCAGCGAACCGTTCTTCGGTTGGCCGTGACTGTAGACGTACTCGACCGTCCAAAATGGATATCCGGCGCGAATGCCCTCCATGTCCGCGTTCCGGCCGTCCAGCTTCAGCGCCTTCACCCCGTCGGTGCGGCTGACATCGCCCATATCCGCGTAGCCAACGGCGAAACGCACCGCTGCAGTGCGGTTCAGCACGTCCGTGGTGGTGCTGCGGACGCACACGATGGCATCGGCATCGTCGGCGCCCGGCCGCCGGGCCTCGCAGGTGTCCGAGCTCGGCTCGGCTTGTTTGTCCCCCGGCCACAGCACGTGCTCTTGCAGGGTGCGCCGGGTTCCGGAGTCGTCTGGGCGGACGACCACTCGGACCTCGTCGTTGAAATGGCTGCGGTCGCCGGTGATCTCGCTCCACGCACTCACCTGGCCGGTGAAGATGTTCCTGGCCTGTTGCCGGCTGATCCCGTCAACGCGCGCCTCGTTGTTCCTGTTGTTCACCACGAACGTGAACGGAACGACAGCGACCGGGTGTGGCACCAACCCGGCGAATTCGCTCGACGCCTTTCCGTCGGATAGCGCGAGGCGATTCGGCCGTTCGCTCTCTGGAGCATCGTGCAGCCGCTGCACGCCCAGCCCGCTCCCTGGTGTGCTCACGTCGATAGTCGAGCCGCGGCAGTACGTTTGGTATTCGGTGGCCGCCCTGATCGCTGCCGGTCCGAACGCGCTCGAGCCTTCCACGGTCAGCCTTCCCGGCACGCAGACCAGGCCTTCCGGAAGCGGCGCGAACCTGACGTTGTTGATCAGCAACACGACCGCGAGCATTCCGGCCGCGAGCGTGGTCACGCCGACCCCGGCGACCGTGCGTCGCCTGATCCATGGAATGTTCGACTCCGGCGTGATCCGTCCCTTGTCCAGCTGCCCCTCGACGTGCACCGCATACCGCTCGCCGCGCTTCGTGCCGGACAGCAGGACCATCAGGTAGACCGAATCGTCCGGCGCGAGCCGCACCTTGGGCAGGGTGATGAAGTCCGTATCGGCTTTGCTCTCGAAATCCGGGTGTTTGGCCACGGCGTCCTGTAGCGGCGGAGGGTCGGAGGCGGTGACGTCGACGCTGCGCACCCGGCGGCCGGGAAACCGCAGCGTCAGCGGCGTGATGTAGTCCTCCGGCGTGATCACGGCGCCGCCCAGGTTCTTGATGCGCACCACCACCACTCCGGGATCCTCGACGGCGGCGGCGTCCGGGCCGGTGAACTTGAGTCTCTCGCCGGCATCGGGCGAGAACCGCGTGTTGATCCTGACCCGGCAGGACAACACCTTCGCTCGCTTCTCACGCACCCGCATCCAGAGCGTCGTGGCCCCGGCCAGCACGGCCACCACGGCCAGGACGATCACGCCGGTGTTCTCAAAGGCGGCCGCCGCGATCGACTCGCGAAGCACGATCACGACGACGACGATCACGGCCACCACGGCCAGGAACAGCAGCCATCCGCGCCGGCGCCGGGAGGCCGCGGGGACAGAGTGCCCGCGCTGCGGGACCGCTTGGTTGATGCGCCGCACGGACTCGGCCACCTGCCGCTCGATCCATTCGGCCGAGCGATCGGGATACGCATCCCGCAGGAATTCGCGGCTTAGGTCAGCGGTGGAGGTGTCGAGCGAGTTCGGATCGTTCAGGCTCATGGCAGGCTCCCCTCCTCGGCAAGCTCAGGGGGCGGGCAGATGGGACAGCGCATTTCGCCTGGCATGGCGTTGAGGAACGCGATCGCGGCTGCCACCGCCTGTTCCATTTTCCGTTGGGAGTGCGCGTTCGAGTTGACCGCGTCGGTGGACAGGAACCGTCCGACGATCTTCACCCAGTGCGTGTTGGCTTTCTTCCGGCGCCCGCGGTGCAGTTGCTCGAATCGCCGGGCAAAAGGCTCGTCGATCTGCCCGTCGTCGCTGTCGAGCCGCGGAATCAGGCTGGTTCCCGACCGAGCCCGGCCGCCGGTCGGGTCGGCGAGGACGTACCCGACCACGGCCCCGGTCACCGACGGCCACACCAGCCAGCCGGCGAGTGAGAGCGGCATCGCGACCCAGGGCTGGGCGATCTCTTCGTCCCACGGTGACGTGATCTGCACCGTGACGTTGTAGGCCTTCTCCCAGCCGATGACGAACCCGTTGATGATGAACAGCGTGGCCAGTCCAAGCAGCACAAGCGGCCCTTGGACCAACAGCCAGTAGCGGATGCCACGGTGCTGGGCGAGACCACGCCGCCAGCGATGGATGAAGTCGATGGGCCCCTCACGCCACCGGGGCAGTTTCCTGTCCGCCAGCGCGATGCTGCTCTTCAGCCACGTAGTCAAGAACGCACCGGGCGACTTCCCCCGCAACACGCGACAAGCCTAGCAGCGCGGCACATTTCGACCGTGGCCTTTTCATCGACCACGCCCCACTACTGTCCAATCCAGACTGCCGGCCTTGCCGGCGAACGCCGTGCAGGCAGCGCCAAATCCAACCAGCCCAGCAGCTGAGCCGGACCGCTGATTCACACCAGGGGTGCGAAGAACGCCCGGATGTCGTCGACCAGCAGGTCAGGGACCTCCATCGCGGCGAAGTGCCCGCCGTGCTCGTACTCGGTCCAGCGGTCGACCTTGCCGTCCGGGTCGATCACGGCTCTGATCGAGTTGTCCGCCGCGAACACCGCGACGGCCTGCGGCGGCGCTGGTGGCGCCTCCCATCCGCTCACGTCGTGCCCGGCCATTGAGGCCCATTCCCGCATGCCTTCGTACAGGAAGTGCGCCGAGGTCGCGCCGCTGCGCGTGAACCAGTACAGGCTGATGTTGGTCAGCAGGTGGTCGCGGTCGACGAGGTCGTTCGGGTCGGTCCACTCGTGGAACTTCTCCACGATCCACGCCAGCTGCCCGACCGGGGAGTCGGTCAGGGCGTACGCCAGGGTCTGCGGCCGGGTGGCCTGGATCCGGATGTATCCGTCACCGTCCTGCAGGAACTTGGCGTGCCGCTCGAGCCGGATCTTGTCCCGGTCAGACAGGCCTTCGATCTGCGGCGGTGTCCCGGTCGCTGGCAGTGACGGGCCGTTGAGGTGCGTACCGATCACGCGGTGCGGCGCCATCATGCCCAGCATGCTGGTGATCCCCGCGCCCGCGTCCCCACCTTGGGCGGCGAAGCGCTCGTAGCCCAGGAGGGTCATCAGCTGGGCGAACGTGCCGGCGACCCGCATCAGGCCCCAGCCGGACTGCGCCACCGGCGTGGAGAAGCCGAATCCCGGGATCGACGGCACCACAACGTGGAACGAGACCGGCGCGACCGGGTCGGTCAACGGGCCGATGATCTTGGTGAACTCGGCGAACGATCCCGGCCAGCCGTGCGTGATCAGCAGCGGGATCGCGTCCGGGTTCGCCGAGCGGACATGCAGGAAGTGCACGCGTTGGTCGTCGATCTGCGTGACGAACTGGGGTAACTCGTTGAGTGCCGCTTCCTGGGCGCGCCAGTCGAAGCCGGTCCGCCAGTACTCGGCCAGCTCCCGCAAATGCCCCAGCGGCACACCGCGGTCCCAGCCCGCCTCGGGCGAATCGTCCGGCCACCTCGCCGCGGCCAGCCTGGCGTGCAGATCGTCCAGATCGGACTGAGGTACGTCGATGCGGAACTGTTCCATGCTGTATCCCCCAGCATTGTGTGTGAATGCCCGCAAGCCTCTGCGGCACGCGTGCACGCGGCCAAGGCGCGTTCGGCCTATTCCGCTGAGCCTGAAACGCCGATGCGGTGACTGGTGGTTGGCTGCCACGACATCCGCCGAAATCAGCGGCTCGCCTTCCTTACAGCCTGGCCAGTTCTCTGGTCCAAGCAGGTGGTTGGTAGCCGTTTCTCGCATATCGGACCAGCCAGCCGCGTGACGTCATATAGATCGTTTTCCGGCGTTTGTCCGCGTCGTCCTCCGCGGAGATCGCTACGAGGTTCTCCTGCTCCAAGGCCTTGACGTGCGGCCGCATCGCGGTGGTGGAGTTGAAGTCGAAGTCCGCGAAGTCTCCAGGAGAGCAGCGGCCACCCCGTTCGGCCAGGTCATCGAAGACCTGCCAGGTGCGGTTGCCGAGCGCTGTCTGCGTGTGGTTCTGGTCCGCTTGCGTGGTGAGCCAGACTTCGAACAGGTTCGCGTACTCGTTCGCGTCACCGCTGGCCAGGTTTTCGTCGTGCAGCCAGAAGGAGAAGTCCTGCGCCGACTTCAACGCGTGCCGGAGGTTACGGTTGAGGATGTCGTACAGGGATTGAAAGGTCTCTGGCCCGACAGGCGCGGTCGCGGAGGGGCGTTGCCCGCATATCTCGATACGCTTCCTGATGGCATCGGCGACGCAGTCGTGCGATATCGGTGCCAGCTCAATGGGATCGCTGAGGCGCCCGGCCAGGCGCGGAGACGACACCGTGGTCCGCATGATTCCTCGTGCGCCACAGAGAATCCATCGCAGTCCACGCCGGTTCAGCAACGGGTCCCGGATCGCCTCGAGCAGGTTTCGCGCCTGCCGCGTGGTCTCCAGCAGCTCGAGGTTGTCGATCACACAGATGAAACCACCCGCCTGAACGGTCGGGAAAAGCTGTCGCAGCCACGCGTCGACGGTGGAGATGAAACCGAGGTCAGCGAACCCTGAACCGCCGTTCGCCGAAGCACCCCTGCTGACACCGCCACCAACACCGAAGAAAGATCCGTTGACGCCGCCGCTGCGCAGGATCGGCGACGTGAGCCATGCCTCTATTTCCTTGATATCCGGCGCCTTCGAGGCATGTTTGCGCAGCGTAGGATACTCTTCGATGATCGTGCCCGCGATCTCGAAGTAGACCTTCTTGATGAATTCGTCCACTGTGGACGCCTCATTCGGCTGAAAGAGGTTCCGAAGCGGAATGAAGAGTGCCTGTGACTGCCCCGCTTCGAAATCCCGCCGCAACCGGTAGCACGCCACCTGCAGCAGGCTGGTCTTGCCGATTCCGTTGTCGCCTTCGATGGTGGGATGGTTGCCACCGGCCAGAATGCGGGACGCGAGCTTGCGAATATCATCTTCGCGACCGACCAGGAGATGGTCTCCTTCTTCGGTGGCAGGCACCGGTTCAGTCGTGTATGGGCTCTCTCGGAATCCGAAGGCATGCCACACGAAGATCACATTCCTGTCGACGCTGGGTAATCTGATGCCCACAGGATCGAACCAGCGACATGCCCGTTACGGGCAGTGAGATCGAACTAGGGATACGCCCAGCTGAGCTTCTCTTTGTTCACCCCAATAGCCCAGTCCATGCGCCAGGCGAAAGAGAACCGGCTCAATATCAAGCAACGGGCGCACCGCGACCAAGTTCAGCAGAACCCGTTGCGATGCATCTTCTCGTCCAGTAGCCGCATCTCGTCGGCGGGTGCGTCGGGGATCCGATGCAGTGCCGCACGGCTGGCCCGGTAGTGCCGACCCGCGGCGGCGCGGTCGCCGGTCTGCAAGGCGAGGTCGCCGAGATTCTCCTCGACGATGCCGAGGTCGCGCAGGGCTACCTTCGCTGCCGTGTCGTCACCTGGCCGAGGGGGCGTCGTTTCGTCCACCAGCTCCTGCACGAGGGCGAGCTCTTCCAAATAGCGCTGACGTGCTTGGTCGAGCTGGCCGTTGTCACGGTGCACGCGCCCGAGGTATGTCCCCGCCTTCCACTGTGGACCACTCGGCAGCGCTGGACGTTCGCCGGCCATCTGTTGTGTAGTTTGGGATCGTGACCACGGGCAGGCTCGACGGGCACTACACGATTCTCGTCGTCGACATCAAGGAATACAGCCGGTTCACCACTCGGCCGAAGCAGCTCGACGCCAGGAAAGGCGTATATCAGGCATTGCGGGCCGCGTTCGATCGGTCCGGGATCCCATGGGAGAAGTGTATTCACGAGGACCGTGGCGACGGTGTGCTGGTACTGATTCCCGGCCAGCTGTCCAAAATCCCGCTCGCCGCGCCGCTGCCCACCGAGCTGGCGCGTGCCCTTGGTGAGCACAGCGCGGCGCTGCCGGAGCACGAACGGATTCAGCTGCGGGTCGCGGTGCACGCCGGAGAAGTTGCCGGAGACAGTTACGGCTACACCGGAACAGCCATCAACCTGACCTTCCGGCTGGTCAACTCGGCGCCGTTGCGTGGGGCGCTGGACAAGTCCGACGGGTTCGTCGCGCTCGCCGCGTCGACCTGGTTCTATGACGAGGTCATCCAGCACCACGCGGCGGCGCGGCCGAAGTCGTACCGGCGCGTTTTCGTGGAGAACAAGGAAACCCGGATACACGCGTGGATCAGCCGCCCTGACGACCCGTACCCGGATCGGGTCTCCGACGACGACGTCATTCCGGACCGCGACTTCGAGGAACGCTATGTCGACTTCGTCCGGGAGGACAACTCGGGTTTCGAGCTGTTCAAGGTGGCCAGGCGGCGGGGTTCCCGGGACTATTCCTTCGACAAGTACTACGTCGTCCCGCCGATCACGCGACGGCAGGCCGCGACGTCCGCCCCAGAGCTGACCGGTGCGGGCACGGACTCCGCCAACGCCATCGCCGGCGCACGTCGTGTGCTGCTGCTCGGCGGAGCGGGCGCGGGCAAGACGACCTTTTTGACGTGGCTGGCCAACGACGTCGCGCGCAGGCATGACGCGGAGGGCCCGTGGCACGGGGTCGTGCCGTTCCTGATCTCGTTACGCCACTTCTCGGAAACCGACCTGCCGGACGATCCCGAGCGACTGCTGGCCGCCGTGGCGCCCACGCTCGCCGAGGAGAAGCCGGCGGGCTGGGTCACCGAACTGTTCGGGTCCGGACGGGCGATGCTGTTGGTCGACGGGCTCGACGAGCTGGTGGAGAATCGCCGGGCGAAGGCCCAGCGCTGGATCGAGAAGTTCGTCCGCTCCTATCCGGACGCGCGCTATGTGGTCAGCACCCGGCCGTCCGCAGTGGACGATCACTGGTTCGTCGATACCGACACCGCGATCGGCCTTGATCGCTTCGAGCTGCCGGAGCTCAGCCGCCCCGGCCTCGGGCGGGTGATCGACCGCTGGTTCGCCGCGGCGGCCGACCTCGAGCCCAGCGCCGAGCAGCAGGAGCTGCTGAAGAGCTACCCGCAGCGGCTACGGGCCGAGCTGGACACCCGCCCGAACCTGCGTGGCCTGGTGTCCAGCCCGCTGATGGCCGGGCTGTTGTGTGCGCTGTACCGCGAGGACCAGTACCTGCCGCGAACCCGCCGGGATCTGCTCGACCAGGCACTGGACCTGTTGCTCGCCCGCTGGGACGACACCGCGCACCGCGGCATGGCCGTCGTCGGGGAGCTCGACCTGGTCAAAACCGAGAAGCAGATCCTGCTGGAGCGATTCGCCTCGCCGATGGTGCGGCGCAACGAACTGCTGGTGCCCAGGCAGGAAGCGCTCGAGCGGCTGGGCGAGGCGAAGAGGGAGTTACGGGCCCAGGCCATCGACTCCGGCCAGCTGCTGCAGCATCTGCTGGAACGGTCCGTGCTGCGGGAGAACCCGGCCGACCACAAGATCCAGTTTCTGCATCGCACGTTCCGCGACTACCTGGCCGCGGCCGACATCGTCAAGCGGGGCAGCCTGGACGAACTGGCCGGCCGGGCGCACGAGGACTCCTGGTACGAGGTGGTCTTCATGGCCGCGGCACGAGCGCGGGAGGGCGAGGTCGCCGATCTGCTCGACGCCCTGCTGCGGCGCGCCAGGCGCAGCAGCACCGACCGGTCGACCGCCGACCGGCTGAAGCTGGTCGCGGCGGCGTGCCTGGAGTACGCCGACGTGGTCGACCCGTACAGCAGGCGCCTGGAAGTGGAGGAAGCGGCTCGCCAGCTGGTGCCACCCGCCGACGTGCAGCAGGCGGAGATGCTGGCGAAGGCGGGCCGGTTCGTCGTCGGCCTGCTGCCCGGACCGGACGAGCTGACCGGGCCGAACCGGGACACCGCGGCGGCCGCGGTGCTGCGGACCCTCGCGCTGGTCGGCGGCGAGGAGGCGTGGGAGAAGATCCGGCCGTTCACGGCGATGCACCAGTCCACTGTCGTCGACGAGTTGCTGCGCGGGTGGCGGACCTTCGACTTCTCCGAGGACTACGCCGCCGATCTGTTGTCCAAAGTAGACTTCGGGGAGCGGGTGCTGAACGTCCACCGCTGGGGGATGCTGTCCCCGCTGCGGCACCTGACCACCCTGCGCGCGGTGAAGCTGATCGGCGACCTCGCGCTGGTCAGCGACCGCGACGGCATGCGCCCGCTCGCCGCCCTGCACCGGCTGGGCCGGCTGGAGATCGCCTCCAACGAGATCGTGCGAGACCTGCGCCCCTTGGCGGACTGTGCCGCACTGCGAGTACTGATCATCTCCGGCTACAGCGCACTACGGGACCTGTCCGGGCTGCAGGGTGCCTCAGTGCGAGAGCTCCGCCTGCTCACGATCGGCAGGACGGTGCACGGCTATCCGAGCCTCGGCACGCTGGCCGGAACCGGGCTGAGCTCGCTGACGATTCGCCACCCCGGGCTTTCCGGCGGCCTGGACCCGCTTCCGGCTGACCTGCCACTGACCGAGCTGGCGGTGCACAACCGAGCGGACAGCCGATCGCTGCTGGGCATCGAGCGATTTCCGTTGCTGGCCAAGGTAGCCGTCACAGGTGTGCCGCAGCCCAAGGAGATCGCGGCGCTGTGCGAGCTACCCGGGCTGCGCCACCTCGTACTGCACGACGCGCACCCGCTCGCCGACCTGGCCCGGCTGCAGCCTCTGGCCGACCGGCTCGACGTCCTCGAGCTACGCGGCGTGGACGAGTCTGGCGTCCGGGCGGCAATGAAGGCAGTCGGCAGCGAGCTCGCCACGAAGTTACGCACGCGCCCGCGTTCCTAATAGACCTGTTGTCAGCGCTGACTGTCAGGGAGAAAGTTCGCGGTAGGCGGTTTTGGCGGCATTCTGCTCGGCCTCCCGCTTGGTCCGGCCGATTTCAGGCCCGTAACTGCGGCCGGCGACCATCACGGTCGCGGTGTACTCCCGATCTCCCGAGTCCACCAGATACTCCGGCGGGCTCAGATCCATGGTGTCGGTGAGTTCATAAAGGCGGGTCTTCCAGTCCACCAACCCGCCACCAGCCGATACCTCGGCCATCCGTGGGTCGAACAGCCGATGGACGACAGCCGATGTGGCGTCGATGCCGTGCTCTACGTACACGGCGCCGACGAGGGCTTCGAGCGCATCGGCGAGCACGCTCGACTTGTCACGTCCGCCCGAGGCTTCCTCGTGTTCGCCCATCAACAGATGCGGGCCCAGGCCGTCGGTACCCAGCCCTCGAGCCACCTCGGCCAGCGCATTCATGTTGACCACGCCAGCCCGCAATTTGGCCAGCCCGCGTTCTGAGACGTCAGGATTCGTCCGGTAGAGATGATCGGTCACCACCGCCCCCAGCATGGCGTCACCGAGGAATTCCAGCCGGTCGTTGGACAGATGCTCGCCGGTTTCCTCCGTATAGGAACGGTGAGTCAGTGCACGGGTCAGAAGCTCGGAACTGAGCGGGACACCGAGCGCGTCGAGCAGCGAACTGTGTGGCCCCGTGAAGACCGGCGCTGGAACGTCATCGATTTCTGTAGGTGACATCGCCGCGATCCTGCGAAGCACTTCAGGGGTGTCACGGCCGAGCTTGTCGTCGATCACAAGCCGAAGCTGGGCGGCGGCGATCTGCTCATCCGTGATGTTGTCCAGCCGCCTCATGATGCCGATCGCCGATCGTTCGGGTCTGCCAGATCATCCAGCAGCTCGTCCAGTACACGCCCTTGGAAGACATCGAGCAACAAACATTCGTCGCGCTCCGCGAGGTCGGACTGAGCCAACTGGGTCAGCAGCTTCAAGCCGGCCACCCGCTTCACCGATGACTCGTCCATCGCGAGCTCGGCTGCCCAGGTGAACCGCCGCCACCATTCCTCCCGGCGGGCAGCCAGTTCACGCTGCTCGGTGGCACGGTCGTTGCCCCGCACCGAATGGCGGACACCGAACATCGCCGCTGCGGCCGTGAGCAAACCGGTGGCCAGCGAGAGCGCTGCCGGAAGCCACAGGTTCACGCCCACCTACCCGTCACCAAGAACACGAAGTGACCCGGATGCTACCGGCGGCGTTCCCCGCACGTTCAGGACACGTGGTTTCCCGGAAACCTTGTCACTGGGCTCCCATGATGCGGCGGTGCAGGCCGCCGCCGGGTTCGGGTGGCGGGTTGGCGTCGTCGAGGTCGATGCGGACGGTGTGCACGATGCCGGTGAAGGCGTTGTCGATCGGCGGGTAGTCGTCGGTGACCGGGGTGCCGAGGTCGACGCCGATGTCGAGGGTTTCGTCGAAGGAGAAGTAGTAGGCAATGGTCTGCTCGACGCGGCCCTCCGCGGCTTTGGTCCCGTCGACGTCGAGGATCACTGTGCCGCCTTTGCCGAATCCGGTGCCGTCATAGCGGAACTCCAACCGGATCTCGCGCCGCCCGGCGGGCAACTGGTCGGCGCCGCGCACGGTGTAGTGCGTGAGGTTGAAGTAGTTGTAGTCGTAGCACGGGCGTCCGTCCACAAAGTACAGTGACCAGCCGCCGAACCGCCCGCCTTGCGAGATCACCACCCCGTCGGTGTGGGCGTCGAGTTCGACGTCGGCGGTGATGCTGTGCGAGCGGTTTTTCACGTTGGGGGTGGTTTCCTCAGTGAAGCGCCGCATTCCACCCCTGTAGGTGACCGAGCGGCGGTCGCCGAGCAGATCGACGCGCCCGGCCAACGTCGGGTTCTCGCGTTCGGTGACTCGGTGGTCGAGCGGGAACACCTGGTATTTCGCGGCTTCCACCAAGAACAGGTCCTGCAACTGCCGCAACCGGTCGGGATACTGCGTGGCGAGGTCGTTGGCCTGACTCCAGTCGTGGTCGATGTCGTACAGCTCCCACACGTCGTCAGCGAAGCGTTTCCCGCCTTCGGGAACCATTTCCCACGGTGTGCCGTGACGGGTGACGGCCATCCATCCTTCGTGGTAGATACCGCGGTTTCCGCACATTTCGAAGTACTGCGTCCGGCGCCGGTCGGGCGCATCGGGGGCGTCGAAGGTGTAGCGCATGCTGGTACCCTCAACGGGTTTCTGCGTCACACCGTCGACAGTGGACGGCTGCGGGATACCGGCACAGTCGAGCACAGTGGGCAGGATGTCGATGACGTGGTGGAACTGGTGGCGCAGCGCACCGCGCTCGGTGATTCGCGAGGGCCAGTGGACGATCAGTCCGTCGCGGATGCCACCGAAATGGGAGGCGACCTGCTTGGTCCACTGGTAGGGCGTGTTGAGCGCCAGCGCCCAGCCGACCGGCGCGATCGGGTACGTGGTGGGGTCACCGATGGCGTCCAGGTGAGCGATCATCTCGTCCGGGTCGTCCACCACGCCGTGCCCGAGTCGATGCTCGACGGTCGTGCCCTCGATGCCGCCCTCCCCCGACGCGCCGTTGTCGCCGAGCAGATAGATGAACAGCGTGTTGTCCAACGCATCCAGCTCGTCCAACGCCGCGACGAACCGCCCGACTTGCCGGTCGGCGTGCTCGGTGAAGCCGGCGAAGGTTTCCATGAACCGGGCCGCCAGTACCCGCTGGGTGTCGGAAAGCTCATCCCAATGCGGCACGCCATCGGCCCAACCGGCCAGTCGCGTGGCTGATGGTACCACGCCGAGCTGCTTCTGTTGGTGCAGCGTCAATTCACGCTGCCTGTCCCAGCCATGGTCGAACTGTCCCTCGTATTTACGCCGCCATTCCGGAGCGACGTGCAGGGGCGCGTGTGACGCACCGAAGGCCAGATAGGTGAAGAACGGCCGATCCGGTGTCAGCGTGCGTTGGGTCCGTACCCAGTCGATGGCATGGTCGGCCAAGTCCTCCGACAGGTGGTAGCCCTGCTCGGGCCGCCGGTCGGGTTGCACCGGCGTGGTGCCTTGGTACAGCAACGGGTACCAGTGGTTCATCTCCGCACCCATGAACCCGTAGAACGTGTCGAAGCCCTCCCCCGTCGGCCACCGCTCGAACGGCCCCACCGGACTGATCTCCCGGGGCGGAGTCTGGTGCCACTTGCCGAACGCCGCGGTGCTGTAACCGTTGCCCTGCAGAATCTGTGCGAGGGTCGCGGCGCTGCGCGGGCGGAAACCGTTGTAGCCCGGCGCGGATGTGGACATCTCGGTGGTGCCGCCCATCCCGACCGAATGGTGGTTGCGTCCGGTCATCAACGCCTGTCGAGTCGGCGAACACAGCGCGGTGACATGGAACCTGGTGTACCGCAAGCCATCCCCGGCCAGTCGGTCGGCCGTCGGCATCCGGCACGGACCCCCGAACGCGCTGGAGGTGCCGAACCCCAGGTCGTCCAGCACCACGATCACCACGTTCGGCGCGCCAGGCGGCGGCTGCGTCGGTCGTACTGGCTGGAACGCGGCGGTCTGCTCGTCGATGCCGAGCGCGGTCACCACCACTTGAGCCGGGTCGGGTTCGGGCAACACGTGCCGTTCTGCGTTGAAGCTCGTCACGATGACTCCGCGGGTTTGACGGCCAAAGACAAGGCATCGGCGGGTGCGGGGCGGCTGGCGCCGGTGTCCTCCAGCGAGAGGTTGCGGGTTTCCTCGGCCCACGCCACGCAGGCCAGGAACCCGACGAAGGTGATCCCCGCCCCGATGTACATGGTCGCCGACGTGCCCAAGCTCGCCAGTGACAGCGGCACAAGGAAAGTACCTACCGCGGCGCCGAACCGGGTCAGCGCGATGGCGACCCCGACCGCGGCGGCGCGAATGTGTGTGGGGAACAACTCGTTGGGATATCCCCATTCGAGAATTCCTGGGGCACCGGAGAACAGCGCGTACAAGCAGAAGAACGCCACAACGAACGGACCCGGCGCGTGCGTCCAGGCGCCCAGTGCCAGCAGCGGCAACACCATCAACGCGAAGGACCAGATGATGGTCTTACGGCGGCCCAGTGTCTCAAGTAGACGCATGGCAGGCAGGCATCCGAGGGCGAACACGAAGTTGATGATCGCGGTGCCCAGGTTGGCCTCGTTGCCCGCGCCCAGCCCGAGCGCGGCAAGCAGTTGCGGACCGAACGTCAGCAACGCGAACAATGGGATGATCGCGCAGCTGAAGAAGATCACGACGAACGCGGTGCGTCGCAAGTAGACACCTCGGAACAGCGCGGCGATACTCCCGCGAGCGGCGGTTGGCGCCTCCGTGGACTCGCGTAGTTCGGCCGGCGTCACGGTGACGCGCAACGCCTGGTGCACGACCTGACACGCCTCATCGACCCGGCCCGCGGAGACCAGCCAGCGCGGGGATTCCGGGGTCCCCAGCCGCAGCAGGAACACCGCGACCGCGAGAACCGCGGAACTGCCGAGCATCCAGCGCCAGCCCGCGTCACCCATGGCGTCGGTGATCAGGTAGCCGACCAGGTACGCGAGCGCGGTGCCGATGTACCAGATGATGATGACGGAAGTGAACATCCGCGCGCGGTGCCGCCGTGGCAGCCATTCGACCAGCAGGGCGGTCGCGATCGGATAGTCCGCGGCGATGGCCACCCCGATCACGAACCGCAGCACGATCAGCTGCCAGGTGGAATCCACGAACACCGACAGGGCGGACGCGATGATCAACACCAGCAGGTCCAATGTGTACATCGTCTTGCGGCCGATCCGGTCGGTGATCGGCCCGAAGATCAAGCCACCGAAGAACATGCCCACCAGTGCGGCCACCCCGACCGCCGCTTCGGCCGTTGTGGACAGTCGCATCTCGGCCGAGATGCCGGTCAGCGCGATTCCCACGATCCCAAGCAGATAGCCGTCCAGCAACGGCCCGCCACTGCAGGCGACGGCCAGTTTGCGGTGGAAGCCGCTGACCGGGGCGTCGTCGACAACGGTGAATCCCATAGGTCATCCCTGCCTCAGCCCCTGTGTTGTGTTGTGGAACACAGTCACATGCGCCGGTCAGCGCGGACAACGCCGCGAAGGGGTCAGACCTAGACCGGTTTTCGATCCGGCCCATTCGGTTCATCTATGGGGCCGGCATAGCCGGTTCGGGCCAGTTCCACAAAACTGGCCGCCGCTGGGGAAAGCGGCCCGGACCGCCACACCAGACGGCCGCGATACCGCAGCGCCGGTTCGGTGGGCAGCACCCTGGCGCCCTTGGCTGCCGCGTCCGAAGCCATCGACCGGGGCAGCAGCGACGCACCCGCACCGGCCAGCACCAGCGGCACGATCATCGCGCGGTGCACCGTCTCCACGGAGATCACCGGGTCGATGCCTACCTGGCGCAGGGTTTCGTCCAGAATGTCGCGCGTTGCCGTGCCGTGCGGCGTGACCACGAACCGCAACGTCGCCAACTCCGGCAATCCGGGCGTATGCGTCAGTTCGTGGCCGGGTGGCAACACCAGTTGCAGATCCTGTTCGGCGAGCACCACCCCGTCGAGGTCGCCGACCCGCACTGTCGCGTCCACCAGGCCCAGCTCGCACTGACCCGTACGGACCAGGTGCTCGACCCGCGCCCCTTGTTCCGGGTCGGTCACCCGCACCTCGACTTTCGAGTGCCTGTCCAGGAACGCGCCCACCATGCCGGCGAGTGGATCCACCGCCAACGTGGTCTGCGCGACGATGTCGAGCCGGCCACCGGACAGCCCCAGCACCTCACGTACCGAAGCCGCTGCCGTGACCAGATCTCGCGCGACCTGACGGGCGGGCGCCACCAAGGCCTGACCGGCGGGCGTGAGGATCGCTCCATGTGGCAGCCGGTGGAACAGCGCGCCGCCCAACTCGGCTTCCAGCGTCGCGATCGCGTGCGACAGCGACGGCTGGGCCACGTGCAACACCCGCGACGCGTTGGTGAACCCACCATGTTCGACCACCGCTAGGAAGTACTCCAACTGGCGACGCTCCACGCCGGGCAGCCTAGACCGATTTGGACGGTGGCGTAGATTCGCTGCGAGGAGGTGAGTCGCATGAACGCGTGCTGCGGGCCGTCCAGCGGCACGGCATCCGAGGCGCACGCCCTGCCCTTCGACCCGCCTCGCCGCGACCCCGCCGAAGTGGCCCGTGGCATGGTCACGGTGCCTGGTGGCCCGTTCCAGATGGGCAGTGACGACGCCGACGCGTTCCCCGACGACGGCGAAGGCCCGGTTCGGTCCGTGACGGTCCCGCCGTTCCTGATCGATCCGTACGCGGTCACCAACCGCCAGTTCGCGACCTTCGTCAAGGCCACCGGCTATCGCACCGACGCGGAGCGCGCGGGGTGGTCGTTCGTGTTCTACGCGCTGGTGCTTCCCACCGCATCCGACTCCGTACGCGACGGCCACGTGCCAGATGCTCCGTGGTGGCTCGCGGTGGACGGTGCCTACTGGCGGGCACCGTACGGACCCGGCTCCGGCATCGGTGATCGCCCCAACCATCCCGTTGTGCACGTGTCCTGGCGAGACGCCGCAGCCTACGCCACGTGGGCCGGCAAGCGACTTCCTACCGAAGCCGAATGGGAGAAGGCCGCTCGCGGCGGCCTGGACGCGGCCCGCTACCCGTGGGGTGACGAACTCACCCCGCACGGCCGGCACCGATGCAACATCTGGCAAGGCCAGTTCCCCCACCACAACACGGCAGAAGACGGCCACCTCGGCACCGCGCCGGTGAAAGCATTCACTCCCAATGGTTTCGGCCTGTACAACACGTCGGGCAACGTCTGGGAATGGTGCGCGGACTGGTGGAGCAACACCTGGCACGTTCCCGAAACCACCGACACCCGCGTCGACCCGAAAGGCCCGTCCGCGGGCGAGGCCAAGGTAATCCGCGGCGGTTCCTATTTGTGCCACCACAGCTACTGCAACCGTTACCGCGTCGCCGCACGCACCTTCAACACGCCTGACTCCAGCACCGGCCACATGGGATTCCGTTGCGCCGCAACAATCTCGGGCGATACCTAGGGTCTCGTGTCACGTTGGATCAATGGTCCATTCAGCTCTTGACGCCACATCAGGTGAACTCCTAGCGTCAATCGCAACACCATGGGTAACGTTACCCAACCGGGAACACACGAGCAGTACCGCGCTTGTGTCACCGGAGCACGGTTAGGACGCTTCCATCGGATAGCTCAAGTCAACTGTCGACTGCGGCTTCGGTTGAAACGTTTCAAATCGACCGGCCGTGTGCGCTCTGGAGAAGGAGGAGGTCCGATGGTGGACTCGGGATTGACCCGCAGGGCGCTGATCGGCGGGTCGCTGTCCGTGGTCGTCGGGATGAGCATGCCGTCTCCGGCCCTCGCGCGGGGCGCGGACGAGGCGGCCACCCGTTACGGCAGGGTGCGCGGAAAACGCGAGGACGGCATCGTGAAGTTTCTCGGCGTGCCCTACGCCACGCCGCCTCTCGGCCAACTGCGGTTCAAGGCCCCCAAGCCGCCCAGAAGCTGGCGCGGCGTGCGAGACACAGTCGATTTCCCCAACCCGGCATTCCAGGTAGCGGGCAATGAGATGGGCCCGAACGGCAACGGCCGGATGCCCGCACCCTCGGAAGACTGCCTCTATCTGAACATTTGGATCCCTGCCGCGGACTGCGAGCGGCGGCCGGTGATGTTCTACAACCACGGCGGCGGCTACATGATCGGCTCCCCCTCGGCTCGCCGCACGCGACGGACATCAACCTCAAGTTCGCCAACACCGACAAGAACCTCGACTCGTTCCTCTACGCGGATCAGTCGCCGGGGCGGCTCGCGACCGCGCGGCACATGAGCGGACTGTGGGCGGGCTTCGCCCACAAAGGCCGTCCCACTGCGGCAAACGTGCCGGCATGGCCCGCCTACACGCCGAGGAACCGGGCCACGATGTGGCTCGACGCCGAATGCAAGATCGTCAACGATCCGGACAAGGACGAAAGGCTGTACTGGAACTACAGTGTCTGAGGCCGGGCTTATGGCACCGTGACCCTGACGGTCCGCAGCTGGGACAGGTCTCCGCTCTCGGCGAAGCGCTGGAACGAGAGGACATGCGGCTTTCTCAATCCTCCCGAGGGGTGACCGGTGTACACGAAGCGCTCGTGCCCCAGGCCCACGAGGTGAGGCGCGTGCTGCCGTGTGGGGACGGTAGCCCAGGGTTCCGATCGCCGCGTTGACCTTCTCCCGCATCCGCTGACTCCGTAGGCGTTACGGAGCACTTTGGACACCGCCGAGACCGAGACGCCGGCATCCCGTGCGACGTCCTGGATCGTCACACGGCGGGGCCCGGCGGCGGGCATCTCGCGCGGCCTCGCCCGTCTGTCGCCTGCAGAACCCATTTCACCTCACTGGCGCGGTCCACACGGGAGCCTCATCGTAGTGAGTTGTCGACTGTTGTCCTACCTTGCGCAGCTCAGGTGCATTGCCGTACAGATTGAGACCGTTCCCAAAACGCTCCCGGTACTGTCCGATTGTCCGGTGAGCGCAAGGGAGTGTGGAGTGACGAGCCAGGAGTTCAGGCCGCAGATCCTGCCGGGTTCCACACGGAGTCTGGCGAGCGGGGTTCCGGCTGCGCCGCCGGGCACGATCTTCGCCTTGGCTGTCGACGGTGGGTTCGCTGTGCCGCCACGGAAGTTCACGCTTCATTTCGGTCGCGGCAAGGAAGACGTTCATGTGCCGATCGGGGTCAACGATCCGTATGTCAGCCGGCTGCACGGTGTGCTGGTGTGTGACGGGCGGGAGTGGTGGATTCGCAACAAGGGCAAGTTGCCGATCCAGTTGCCGGACGGCGCGATGCTGTTGTCCGGCAACGAACTGCTGATCGAACCCGGGTACACCCCGATGTTCATCGGGTCGTCCAAGCGCCGGTCACATCTGCTGGAGGTCCACGTCGTGGGCTCCCGGACCGCGGGTGCCGATGTCGAGCAGCTCAGCCGGACGAAGGCACCGGATGTCTACGACCTGAGCCTGGTGGAGCGGCTGGTGTTGACCGCCCTTGCCCAGCGGTATCTGCGTCAGGAGCGCTATCCGCAACCGGTGTCGTGGAACCAGGTGGCCGACGACCTCAACCGGCTAGGGGACGGCAGGCATTGGACTCCGAAGATCGCGGCGCACACTGTTGGTGCGGTGCGCGAGCGGCTGGCTGAGGGGCCCGATGCGATTCCCGGCATCCGTCGTGAGGACGGCGTCGGCGAACCGGTGGGCAACACGTTGAACCACAACCTGATTCAGGCGTTGTTGCGCAGCACCACGCTGATGCCGTCGGATCTGCACCTGCTCGGCGAGGACCCGGACCAGACGGCACGATGACAGCCACCGTCACGTTACGGCTCATCAAGGGACAGCTCGACCGCACCGAGTACGTGTTCGACGAGCGGACCACCTGCATTCTCGGCCGCGCCAACGACTGTGTTCCTCGGCTGCCCAGCGATCCGTACCACGGCACCGTTTCCCGGCACCACTGTCTGCTGGACATCAACCCGCCCGACGTGCGTGTCCGGGATCTCGGCAGCCTCAACGGCACGTTCGTCAACGGCGAGAAAATCGGCCAGCGGGAGGCGCGCCAGACACCGGAGGAAGGCGCGGCGGTGTCCTTTCCGGAACACGACCTCACCGACGGCGACGAGATCCGGCTCGGCGAGACGGTTTTCCGGGTGGACATCCGTCTCCCCGTCGGTTACCGCACCCTGTCAGTGTCCCGGTGCGCGAAATGCGACCGGGAGATGCGCGGTGAACCCGGTGTGTACGTCTGCGCCGGCTGCCAGGCCGAGCCGGGTGCCGCGGCCCTACGTCTGGTGGAACTCGCGCACGGCGGACACCACGAGCTCACGCCGATCGCCGGGTACACACTGCTTCGCGAACTCGGCCGCGGCGGGATGGGCGCGGTGTACCTCGCCCGCGACGAGGACACCGGCGAGGAAGTGGCGTTGAAGGTGATGCTGCCCAGGGTCGCGGCAAGCCCGGTCGCCCGCGCGCGGTTCTTGCGTGAGGTCGAGCTCACCCGAGCGCTGCGGCATCCCAACATCGCCGCGTTGCACGACGTCGGCTTCGCGGACGGCACGTTCTACTTCACCACCGAGTACTGCGCCGACGGCAGCTTGGACCAGCTCTTGGCTCGCAGAGGTGGTCTGCTTGACGTCGCCGAGGCTGTGCGGCTGGCCTGCCAGGCCCTGGCGGGTCTGGCATACGCGCACGGCGAGGGCGTAGTGCACCGCGATCTGACGCCCCATAACGTCCTGCTGGGCAACACCGACGGCTCGCTGGTGGCCAAGGTCGGCGACTTCGGCCTGGCCAAGGCCTTCGACCACGCCGGTTTGAGCGGCCTGACCCGGACCGGCGCGACGGCGGGCAAGCCCTACTACGTTCCCCGTCAGCAAGTGATCAACTTCCGGAACGTCTCGCCCGCGGTGGACGTCTGGGCGCTCGCCGCGTGCCTCTACCATGCCCTGACCGGCGCGTACCCTCGGGATTTCCCGCATGGCAAGGATCCGTGGCGGGTTGTCCTTCAGGTTGAGCCCGTGCCCATCCGGCAGCGGGAGCCGAACATCCCGGTGGCCCTCGCCGAGGTGATCGACGAGGCACTCCGCGAAAACCCGGAAAGCGTCTTCCGTACCGCCCAAGAGCTACGCGAGGCGCTGCTCGTTCACTCCGGCTGATGTCCTTTTTGGGACAGGTCCCACAATCGCGTCTGTACGTTGCGAATCGACGGCTTGTCAATGGCAAGCACGACACTGTGGTTCCACGACATTCGGTAAGGAGCCGACCAATGAATGGGTGGCTTAAGAATCGATATATCCGTGCGGCGCTTTCCGCGTCCGCGCTGGCTGTTGGTTTTTCGTTTCTGGCCCCGGCCGGTATAGCCCTTGCTGCGTCGACGCACCAGGGCTCGTCCCAGTCGAGCGTTTCGGCCAAGAAAAAGCAGACCGATGCCAGGGCCAAGCAGAAGACGACGCCTGGCCGCGCAGCACCGAGCAACCCGGCACCGGCGCCCAAACCCAAGCCGAAGCAGCGCAAGGACAAACCGGTGGACCGCGGCGCGCACAAGGCAACGCCGCAGAAGCGCACGCCCGCGGGGCAGTCGTCGCAGGACCGTGCGAAGGACAACGACAACAAGAAGAGGGACACCAAGACCGACAACCAGCGAACCGCACCGGTGTCCAAGCCCGGCACCGCCTCCCAACCTGCGCCGACGGGAATCGTCATCGGCGCGAACAACATCCTCAAGTCGCTGACCGGGCAGCGCCCGAAGCCGCCGAACCAGGTCGCCCCTCCCCCGCCGCACAAGGAAAACCGGTGCGACGCAGCGGGCTGCCTGGTCGTCCACCCCGCACCGAAACCCCCGAAGCCCAAACCACGAACCGGAATTCGGTCGCTGGACAACGACAAGGTCGTCGACAAGGCCAGGGAGGAACTCCGCGCCTGGCTGGAGGGCAATCCGAGCACCAACTACGGTCCGGACGGAAGCACCAAGTACGGACGGTGGTACGGCCCGCAAGACCCCACAGTGGACTGGTGCGCCAGGTTCGTCTCCTGGGTGTACGCGCAGGCGGGGTTCCCGCTGCCGGACATGCAGCAGGACATGTGGGACAAGCACGACACCGGATTCCAGTACGTGCCGGCCGGTGAAAAGTGGGCACAAAAGCACGGAATGTGGCACGACGGAACCGCGGGCATCCAGCGCGGCGATATCGTCACTTTCGACTGGCCGAACGGCAACAACGAGTCCGACCACACCGGAATCGTGACCGACGTGAAGCCGGACGGCAGTATCGAAACGATCGAGGGCAACTCCGGTAACAAGGTCGCCATCGGCAACTATGAGCGCGACGACCCGACGATCAACGGTTACATCCGGGTACCCACGAACAACAAAATGCCGGGTCACCTCAAGGCCCGGCCCGGCGCCGCACCGGGACGGCCGCACTCGTAAGACCGCGCGACACAAAAGGCCACACCGATCACCGGTGTGGCCTTTGCCGGTCAACCTCGGTACCCGGTGCCGTCCCGGGGTTATCTACGCTGTGCCTGCTCGCGCGAACCGAGCGTGGGGGTCGGTTGATCCAACGGGGAGGCAACCCAGGATGTCCGTGGGCCACCAGGCAGGCTGGCCGACCACGCCACCGCCACATCACCCGCTCGGACCGTCCGATCCGGCCATGGTCGGGCCGTATCGCCTCGCGGCGGTACTCGGCGCAGGCGGGATGGGGCGGGTCTACTTAGGACACACACCGGCCGGCAGCGCGGTGGCGATCAAGGTCGTGCACCAGGAGTACGCCGCCGACGAGGCTTTTCGCAGGCGCTTCGAGCACGAGGTGGCCTCGGCCAGACGTGTCCAGGGGCTCTACACCGCGCCGGTCGTCGATGCCGACGTCCAGGCAGCTGAGCCGTGGCTGGCCACCGCGTACGTCCCAGGCCCTTCGCTGCAGTACGCGGTCACCGAGCACGGGCCCTTGCGTGTTGACGCGGCACTGGGACTGATCGCGCAGATAGCCGAGGCGTTGCAGGCCATCCACAGCGTGGAGGTGGTCCACCGCGACCTCAAGCCCTCCAACGTGATCCTCACCCCCGACGGCCCGAAAGTCATCGACTTCGGCATCGCCCGCGCCGCCGACCTCACCTCGATCACCGGCACCGACGTCCGGCCGGGCACGCCCGCTTACATGGCACCCGAACACATCCTCGGCCACACCCTGACCCCTGCCGCGGACGTCTTCGCCCTTGGCGTACTCGCCAACTTCGCCGTCACCGGGCAGTTGGCCTTCGGCAGCGGCAACGACCACGCCGTCACCTACCGCATCCTCGAACTGGACCCTGACCTCGGCGGCTGCCCGGAACCCCTCCGCGACATCGCCACGGCCTGTTTGGCAAAGGACCCGGACCGGCGGCCCACACCCACCGAAGTCATCCAGTACTGCCGCCAGGGCACCACCGTCCAACCTCCACCACCAACCCAGCCCAGCCTTGGCGACACGTGTCCGTACCGCGGATTGGAACCGTTCTACGAGGAGCACGCCGAATGGTTCCGCGGCCGGGAGCCGATCACCGAGCGGGTGGCGGATCTCGTCGGCAAGCGGCCGGTTGTGGTCGTCACCGGGCCCTCCGGCAGCGGCAAATCCTCGCTGGTGCGCGCCGGACTGATCCCGGCGGTACGGCAGCGTGGGATGGATGTCGCCGTGTTCCGCGTGCTGTCCGGTGAATCCCTGCTGACGTCGTTGGCGCGGGCGCTGCTACCGGTGCTGGAGCCGGAGTTGGGCGAGCAGGCTTTGCTGACAGAGGCGGAATCGCTGGCGGACCGGTTGTCCACGGCGCGCACACAGACCCTGCCTTGGCTGGCCGACCGGCTGCTGTCGAAGGCCGGACCAGGGGGCCTGCTCGTCTTCGTCGACCAGTTCGAGGAAACCACTGCCGAACGTCCGCACGACGCTCGTGAGCTGTTCGAGCTGCTGGTGGACCTGGCCGGGGTGGCACAGCGGCATCGGGACGGATCGCCGGCACTGGTCGTGGCCGTGACCCTGCGCCCCAGCGCGTTGGACGACCTGGTCACCGACCGGACTGCCGATGCGGTGGCGGATGGCGTGGTGTTCGTGCCGCCCATGACCCGCGCGCAGCTGACCGAGGCAATCAGCCGTGACGGCGTGGTGTTCGAGCCCGGGCTCGTCGAGCGGATCCTCGACGACGCGGGCACCGAGCCGGGAACTCTGCCGCTGGTGGAATTCGCATTGGCGCGGCTGTGGGACAAACGCGACGCGGGCAGGCTCACGCATGAGGCGTATGACGAACTGAAGGGCGTCGCGGGCGCGCTGGCCGAGTTCGCCGAAGGGCTCTACCGGCGATTGACCACCGCCGAGCAGGCCGCCGCGCGCAGGCTGCTGGTGGGCATGGCCCGGCCGGACGAGGACGGCGGGTTTCTCCGCCGCCCGCTTCGGCGCTCCGATGTGGACAGTGAACTGCTTCCGATGCTGGGCACGCTGTCCGCCGCCCGATTGGTCGTGGTCGGCAGGACCGCCGACGGCACCGAGATCGTCGAACTGGCGCACCAGGCGCTGCTGGACCGCTGGCCCCGACTCGGCCGCTGGTTGGCCGACGAGCGGGATTTCCTTGCCTGGCGCGAACAATTGCGCGCAGACATGACCCGGTGGTTGGCCGACAGCCGGGACCCGGGCGGATTGCTCCGCGGGGCGGCGCTGGCCCGGGCCGAGGGCTGGCTCGCGGATGACGTCGATCTGTCCGCCGACGACCGGGAGTACATCCGGGCGAGCCGGTCCCGGGAGCGACGCAGGCAGCGCGTGCTGCGCGGGGTGGTTGCCGTGATCTCCGTCCTGGCCCTGGTCGCCGGCGGTCTCGCGGTGTGGGCCACAGCGGCCAACCAGGAGGCGCAGCGGCAACTGCGGCTCGCACACTCCAGGGCACTGGCCGAGGACTCGATGCGGTTCCGCGACAGCGATCCCCGTATGGCCCTGCAACTGGCGCAGGCCGCATGGCACACCGAGCCGACCGCGGAGGCGTACGGTGCCCTGTTCAGCCAATACGTCGGCCTGCAGCCGGTGGACAAGGTGTTCCAGAACCTGTGGCAGGACAACCTCACTCGGATCATGACCAGTCCTGACGGCTCGGCCGCCGTCATGGTCAACGACAGTGGTCTGCCGAGCGAGTGGGCCGGGCTGGGCGGCGACGAGCCGCGGCAAGGGCTGCGGGGACCCGCGCCCCATCAGTTGCCCGGCGGGACGTTCCAGCTCAGCCCGTCGGGAAAACTGCTCGGGTACGCCAACGGCGTCGGCACGGTCGTCCTATGGGACCTCGAGCACCGCGCGCCGGCAGTCATGCTGCGTGACACCGTGGAAGCCGCCCGCGTCGTGAAGTCGTTGGCGTTCTCCTCGGATGAGTCCCAGTTGCTCATCCGGCGCACCAGCCGTGACGGGAAGAAACCGGAATTCGAACTGTGGGACTTGGCGAATCGCAAAACCGTTCCCATCGCCGAAAATGTGGGTAGTACGGACAACGGCGCCCAGAGCGCGTTCCTCGGTCCCACGCCGAACACGGTGGTGCTCGGCATGATCGACGGTTCCGCGAAGGTCTACGACGTCACCACCGGGCAGTTGGTGCGTACGGCTCCCAAACCGGCTTCCCCGACGGGTCACGTCGCGCTCAACGGCACAGTGGCGGTTCAGTGCGACATCCGTTACGAGGCTCTGAAGGAACAGGGCACGTTCCGGGTCCTCGACCTTGCCACGGGTGCGCTTCTCCGCAGCATCCCGGTGCCGACCTGTCGGTCCTTCACGTTGGACACCAGCACGAACTACGCGCTCGTGGCCTCCAACACGCAGGACACCGACTCCAACCGCCGGCTCACGGTCACCGACCTGCGCACCGGCGCCACCTATCGGCTGACCACCCCGAACCTGTCCGAGACGATCGACAAAGTCGCCGTGTTCACCAGCGCCGACGGGCTTCCGGTAGCACTGGTCGGGGACGGGAACCTGCTGTACCGCCAGCGCTCGGCGGCACTCGACCCGGGCAGCGTCCGCAAAGCCACCACCAGCCCGCTGATCGACCCGCGACGAAACCTCGGAATCAACTTCGAACCGTCCGGGGCGATCAAGGTGATCGACCTCAGAACGCAGGCCACAGTCGCCGCCACGGCGACCGGCAGCCCGATGTGTTGCAGCCGCCTCAGCCAACCGGTCACCCTCAGCCCCGACGGCAACCGGCTGCTCGCCGTGCACGGTGACACGCTGGTGGTCTACTCCATGCCCGCCCTGGCCGTCGAGGCCCGTATCACGCTCCCAGTGCCACCAGGGCTCGGCGGACCGCCCAGCGAGGATGACGCAGAGGCCCAGCAATGGGCGAGTTCCCTTGGCATGCTGGAAAACGATCGGGTCACGGTCCTGCACGCGGGCATGATCACCCGGTGGAACCTGACCGACCGCGCCCAGATCGGCACGCCAACGCAAGTCCGACCCGACGGCGACGCCCTTCGTCGCGCCGCCCACGGAGCCAGACTGGAACCGCGTGCGCACCATCCGGCCGACGCGGTCGTCGTCGAACCAAATGGCACGGTCGAAGTGTGGAACCTCGATGAGCACAGGGTCATTGCCGTACTCGACGAGGCGATCAGCGCCTTGGATTCGGTTCGCTTCGATCCTCAGGGCTCCGTGGCCGCGGTGCGCACTCCCAACGGCAACATCCAACTCTGGGACGTCGGCAACGCGCGCAAGCGAGGCCGACCGATCCCGGTCGGAAAGGGTGACGGTCTGCTCGGCTTCACCCCGGACGGGCAGGTGATCACCGTTCACAGCGCATCCGACCGCCGAGGAGCCCGGATCTGGGACCACGAAAGCGGAAAGCTGCTGGCCGGCTTCACCGGACCGGACCAGACGTTCGCCATGGAACTGGAGAACAACCGGTTGACGATGTTCGGCCGGGAGGAAGACCGCTCAGTGGAATGGAACCCGACGCTGTGGCGGGACATGTTGTGCCGCCTCAACAACCGTGACTTCACCGACGACGAGCACACCCTGCTGGCCCAACTGGGCGCACCGGCCGAGCGACCGTGCGACTGACGTTAAAACTCGCGGGCTGACGCAGATCGTAGGCGTTTCAAAGGATTGGCACGTGGATCCAGTGCCACTTTCTGACGACGCTTGGGGATTCGCAATACCCTCGGCCGCACACGCCGTTCCCGTCCGTCAGTAGCGCCGAGCTGAAAGGAACCAGCAGGTGTTTCTTCATTCTCTTGTGCTGTACGGCCCAATCGCTGCGCTGGCGTTGATCGGCGCACCCGCGGCCCCTGGGGACCTGGATCCGACTTTCGGCAGCGCCGGCAAGGTCAGCACCGATTTCGAGCGCCGGTTCGACGAAGGGCGCGCAATGGCCATCCAGCCGGACGGCCGGATCGTCGTCGCCGGCGAGATGATCCGAACGGTGAACCCGCAGGATCCGCCCCAGACCGGGGATCGGAACTTCGCAGTGGTCCGTTATCTGGCCAACGGCATGCTCGACCCGTCATTCGGTGTCGGCGGCCGGGTGTTCACCGACTTCGGCCAGGACTTCGAGCTGGCATTCGATATGGCACTGCAACCCGACGGCAAGATCGTCGCCGCCGGGGAGTCCGGCACCCGAACCGCAGGTGGGAACTTCGACTTCGCGGTGGCCCGCTACAACGCCGACGGCTCGTTGGACACGTCCTTCAGCGGCGACGGACGAGCCACGATCGACTTCGGCGGTGACGACGACGCTGCCCGCAGCGTGACCTTGCAGACTGACGGCAAGATCGTCGTCGCAGGGTACAGCGGCAACCAATCCGACGAAGCCAGCTACGACTTCGCCGTCGCCCGCTACAACACCAACGGCTCGCTGGACACGTCCTTCAGCGGCGGTGGGACCGTCAAGACCGACTTCGCAGGCGGCGCTGACTCCGCCTTCGCTGTGGCGGCCCAGCCCAATGGCCGTATCCTCGTGGCCGGATCGGCGACGGGTCCCGACCCTGAAGGCGACTTCGGCGTGGTCCGCTATCGCACTGACGGATCGCTCGACGGTTCGTTTGGCTCGGGCGGCAAGGTCTTCACCGACTTCGGCGGAGGCTACGACGAAATCGACGCGCTGGCCCTGAGGCCCGACGGCACCTTCATCGCCGCCGGTGGTAGCGGAATATCCGAGGATCCGGCGCCCGGCGGCGCGTTCGCCCTCGCCCGCTACCTGCCGAATGGCAAGCTGGACAACGCATTCGGCTCGTACGGGAAGGTCGAGACCGAATTCACCAGCGGGCTGGATCAGGCTTTCGGGCTGGCGCTGCAGGCCGACGGCAAGATCATCGCCGCCGGGGTGGCCGACCAGTTCATCAATCCCATCGGTCGCGGTGACTTCGCGCTGGTGCGCTACCAGGTCAACGGTTCCCTCGATTCTTCGTTCGGCACCAACGGCAAAGTCACCACCGACTTCGAGGGTGCCTTCGACAACGCCCGCGACGTCGCCATCCAGCGCGACGGCAAGATCGTGGTCGCAGGGGAAGGGACGCATCCCGATACCACCAGCCGAGACATCGCCGTGGTCCGCTACATCGCCCGCTGACGACGGTCCTCGCGGTGTCGACGGCGACCAAGCAGGAGAACTCCACTGTGGACGGTTCAGTGCTCGATGGCACGCACGAACCGCATGTGCCGTGCCTGCACTCGGCCGGCGTACCAGGCGGTCCAGCCGGACAACAGTCCGATCACCGCCAGCAGCAGGACAACGCTGACACCGGCCATCACATCCGCGGACAGCACGTACACCAACGGCACGCGCAGTACTGCCTCCAGCAGGAGCCCCACTCCCCACACGGCTGACATCCGCACGAAGGCCCGCTGGAACTCCGGTACCTGTACGCGCAACCGGTCTATCTCCGCACGCTTGGCCGCGGACGAGCCCGCCCGTACCGCCACGAGGACCAAAGGCTTGTCGGTCACACAACTGGCAAGCAGCATCAACGCAGCCGCCGCCGTACCGAAAGACTCCTTCACGAGGATGAACCGCGCGTCGCCGGTGACGAACGACAATACGAGCCCGATGGCCAATACCGCCGCGAGCAGTGCGGCGAACCCGTCGAACGAGCGATGCCGCACCGCCACCCAGGTGATGCGCAGCCCGGCGAACACCGCACCGGCCAGCAGCGCGACCTGCTCGCTCTGCCCGGCGAGGCGCAGGCCGTAGTAAGCCGCCAGCGGCAAACCCGCGTCCCACAACAAAAGAGCGACCAACGGGCGGCCGGCTGATGCCCGGTCACTCATCGCGGCACCTCGATCTCGGTCAGGAATCCCCGCACGCGGGTGTTGACCTCCGCGGCCGACTCGCCGGCGATCGCGTGCGTCGCCGTCGGCCACAGTTCGACGCGGGCGTCCGGCAGCAGTTCGCGGGCGCGGGCGGCCGCGCGCTGGGCGTCGTGCATGACGCTGCGACCCGCGATCAGTGCGAGCACTGGGACTTTGATGCCGCGCAGTTGTACGTCGGTGAACAGGCGTGGGGTCGGTAGGACGATCCGGTAGGTCCGCATACCCTCGTCGATCACTGTTGCCACCGGGTCATCCGGGTCCACCTCGGCACCGTCGGAGACCCAGGCCAAGAACGACTGCCGGGCCCAGCGACGGATGCCCGGGACGAGCGTGAGTGCGGTGCGCGCGAGCAACGGGATCGGGAACCCGGCGAACGTCTGCACCGGGTCGATCAAGGTCAGTGAGGCGAGCCGGTCCGGCGCGCGCACAGCCAGGTTCGCGGCGAGCCAGCCACCGAAGGAATAGCCGACGAGGTGCACGTTTCGCAGGTCCAGCGTGGTGAACACAGTGCCGAGCCACGCGGCTTGATCGTCGGTGTTGCGGATGGGTGCGGTCTGCTCGCTGCGTCCCGGCTCGCCGATCAGGTCGAGCGCGTACACCGGACCGCCCGCCACGAACGCACGAAGATTGGGTTCCCACATGATCGTCGTGCCTGCTCGGCCAGGTAGCAACACCACCGGAGCGGGGCCGGGCTCACCGAAGCGGTACACCCGCGCGGTACCGAACGCCGTCGGAACGTCGCACTCCTCCGTGGGAGCAGGCAGCGCGGCAAACCCTCGGTCGTAGGCCGCGTAATACTCCGCACGGGCTTGCGGTGATCTGAATCCGCCGACCGTCATTGAGACCTCCCCTCTTTCACGATACGATCGCATCGTAAACGTGGTTGCAACGGTTTGCAATCCGATCGGATCATAAAGAGGTGACGGGTGCCCAAACGGGTCGACCACGAACAGCGGCGACGACTCATCGCCGGCGCGGTCCGCCGGATCGCGGCCGACCGGGGCCTGGAAGCGGTCAGCCTCGGCGAGGTCGCGACCGAGGCGGGCATCTCGAAAGGCCTGGTGCAGCACTACTTCCCCACCAGGGATGCGATGCTGCGCTACACCACCGGAACACTGCGCGACCAGGTGGAAACCCGCGTACAGCCGCAGTTCGCCAGTGGATTGACCGGCCTGCGCGCCGTACTGGTCAGCCTCTTGCCCCTCGACGAGGAAAGCCGGACCGAGGCGCTGGTGGCGAACGCGTTCATCGTGCGCGCGTTGAAGGACCCGGAGATCGCCGACCGATTCCGGGTCGGCCACGAACAACTGCGCGAGGCCGTGGCCGCCATGATCACCGCCGCACAGGAAGACGGCGACCTGGACGCGAAGCTGGACCCGATTCAGGAAGCAGACCTGCTACTGGCCGTCATCGCCGGTCTCGGTGACGCGGTCCTGCTCGGACATCGGACGCCGGCCGAGGCAACGTCCCTTGTGGACCTTCATCTGTCACGCCTCACGCCATGAACCATGTCAGCGCGGGGCGGTGGTGAGACTCGTGAACAGGGCCGCCACCTGACAGGCGAGTGCGGCCGGATCGTCGGTCCGGCGATCCAGCTGGCCCTCCACCCACAGGGTCGCGTAGCCGTGCGCGAGGCTCCAGATGGTGATCGCCAGCACGTCCTTGTCGGCGGCCCGCGCCGCCTTCGTGGCCAGGCATTCGTCCACAGTGTCCACCAGCACGCCGAACGCCGCCTCGCCCGCTTCCATTCCGCTCTCGCTCTTGTGTGACTGCTTCAGTTCCGGCCGGAACATCAGGCGGAAGTACGCCGGGTTGGTCTTCGCGAACGTCACGTACGCGTTGAGTATCGATTCGAGCGCCTCGGTCGGGGTGGCCGCGGCGGCGCGCGCCTCGGTGAGCACCACGGCCAGGCGGCGGAAACCTTCATCCGACAGGGCGGTCAACAGTGCCGCGCGGTCCGGGAAGTGGTGGTACGGCGCGCGAGGGCTGACCCCCGCCGTACGCGCCACCTGCCGCAGGCTTACTGCTCCGATGCCGTCCGCCTCGATCAGCTGAAGGGTCGCTTGCAGCAGGGTCTCCCGCAGCGAGCCGTGGTGGTAGCTGGTCCTGGTCACGTACCGAGCCTAGGCGATGCCTTGCGGGCATCGCCCGGCCTGATGTATACAGTGCTTAGATTATCTATACACCGTGTAGATTGGAAGGTCGTGCGGGCGATGACTGAACGGGTACTGGTGACTGGCGCGTCCGGATTCGTTGCCGGGCACGTGATAGCCGAGTTACGGGCGCATGGGTACCAGGTGCGGGGAACCACCAGGCGGCCGGTCGACGGGCTGGACGACACGGTGACGGCGGACCTGTCCCGTGACGAAGGGTGGGCGGCGGCGGTCGAGGGCTGCGATTACGTCATGCATGTGGCTTCGCCGTTCCCCAACGAGACTCCGAAGTCCGAAGATGATCTCGTCCGGCCGGCCGTCGATGGAACGCTGCGGGTCCTGCGCGCCGCGGCGGACGCGGGCGTGAAGCGAGTCGTGTTGACGTCATCGCTCTCAGCCGTGACATCAGGGCACCATGACCAGGCGGTACGCACCGAGGCCGATTGGTCCATCGTGGAGCGAATCCGCGCTTATCCGAAGAGCAAGACACTGGCGGAACGGGCGGCGTGGGACTTCAGCCGGAAGTCCGGTTTGGCCCTGGTGTCGTTGAACCCTGGTATGGTCCTCGGCCCGCTGCTCAGCTCCACGGTCGGCACGTCGGTGCAAGTCGTGCGCCGGTTGATGACCCGTGACGTGCCGGCGTCACCGAAGATGGGCTTCGCACCGGTTGACGTGCGGGACGTCGCGACGGCGCACCGGCTCGCGCTGGAGACGCCTGCCGCCGCGGGCAACCGGTACATTCTCGCGGGCGAACACATGTGGATGCGCGACATCGCCGCGGTGCTCGCCGAGGAGTTCAACCCGCTCGGCTACCGCGTGCCCACCGGCACGCTGCCGACGTTGCTGGTGCGGTTGATGGCCAGGTTCGACGCGTCGATTCGCCCTGCGCTCGACTTTGTGGGACGGCGTGAACTGGTGAGCGCGGAGAAGGCTCATCGCGAGCTCGGATGGACGACGCGCCCGTTGCGCGACACCATCTTGGACACCGCCCGCAGCCTCATTGACCTTGGCTTGGCGCCGAATCCGTCGAAGAACAGCGTCGCCACGAACTCATGACAGTTCCTGGGGCGAACCACAGACCTACCCGCCACCAGTGGGAATACGGGTAGGCCTGTGGGGTGTTGCAAGCTAGTCGTGGCGCTTGTCGGCGGCGTCGAACCAGTTCAGGGTCCGGCGCCAGACCTCCGTCGCGGCGTGCGCGTTGAAGCGGGCTCCGGTGTCGTTGAAGAAGGCGTGATCAGCTTCGGTGAAGGTAAGCAGTTCGTGCTTCAGCCTCGCTGCTTCAAGCGCTGCCCTGGCCGCGGGCCGGGTCGCGTTCACTCGGGCGTCGAGTCCGCCGTACACGCCTAATACCGCGGCACGGGAACCCGCGAAGGTCCCACCCTCCGGGAACGGCCCATAGTAGGCAGCGCCTGCGGCGAGACGTGGTTCGTTCGAGGTGAGCAGACGCCACACCATGTTGCCGCCGAAGCAGTACCCGACCGCACACAGTTTCTTGCCACGCACGCGCCGTTTGAGTTCGGTCAGGCTGGCTTTCATGTCAGCCACGAAGCGCTCCGGCGGAATCCGGGACAACGCGGCCGCCACCTCGGCCTCGCCAGGGAATGCCCCGGTGCCGCCCTCCTCGGAAAGCAGGTCGAGCGCCAACGCGGAGTACCCGCTGGCGGCAAACCGCCCAGCTACCGTGCGGATGTGCTCGTTCAGCCCGCGGTTCTCATGGATGACCAGCACAGCACCACGAGGCTTGACGGCCGGAGCCCAAGCGGCCATCAGCGGCACCCGGGGTCCGGCGAAGGTGATCGACTCACGAGCGACGGGAGCCCAGTTCGTCTCCGACGCCGAGCGTTCGCCGACCTGGTCTGCCGGCTCCGCCACCGCGTTGCCCGCCGCGAACGTGGCCAGCATCCCGCTCGCCGCCGCGCCGGTCACGCCAAGCAAACCCAAGCGGCGTATCGCTTCTCTTCGGTTGATGATGCCGTCAGCGAGGTCTTCCGCGACCTCTTCGGCAAGGTACCGTTGAATCTCGGTCATGGCTGCTCCCAACAGACTCCGCGAGAGTGGCACCCGGCCGGTGACCGGCTGCCCCACGGTCCGTGGACGAGCATAGACACAGACACACAGGTCGCTGCTGTCTGTTTGCTGTCGACGGCGGTCCGCCCTGTGATTCGTCGTGATTGGACTCGGCAGTTACCTAGGTAGTGCCCTGGGGCGGGTCACTGTGAAAACTTCGGCAACTGCTTGCCTTGTTGAACCGCGTTCATTGCTTGTCCCGCTGATGGACGGACAGTCTTGCCCCGGCCACGCCGAGCCATCTCACCAACACCAAACCGGGACAACAATGAGTCGTGCACGGAACATCGCGATAAGTCTGACCGCCGCCGCTCTCACCGCGCTGGGCATAGGAATGACCGCGCAGGCAAGTGCCGCGTATCCGCAACCGAGCGTGCCGGAAAACCTGAAAGTGCCAGCAGGCAACAAGTTGATCGCATTGCAGCACGCCAGGGGCGTCCAGACCTATCAGTGCACCAACAACACGCTCACGTTCGTGCAGCCGGATGCCATCCTGACCAACCGAGGGCGACCGGAGATCCTGCACACCAAGGGTCCAGTGTGGACATCAGTGGTCGACGGCAGCTCCGTGACCGCGACGGCTGTCGCCAACTCCCCCGTCGCCAACGCGATCCCCCAGCTGCTGCTGAAATCCGTCGGCAACCGGGGCCCCGGCAAACTGGCCGCCGTCACCTTCATCCAACGTCTGAACACCACCAACGGCGTCGCTCCGACCGGCCCATGCACCGAGGGCACCACCACTTCGGTCCCCTACACCGCCGACTACGCCTTCTACGAGGCCAGTTGACAGTGACGTCGCCTACTTGGCGCGCCTGTGGTGATGTCCATGAAGTGCGGACCGCCTCGGCGGTTGCCATCGCGTAGATCGACACCGCGCCGGAAGTGTCCTGAGCTGCAAGGACACGTCATCTCCTCGCAGCTCAGGACACCTCACAGCTACGAGCAGGTCACCCGGAGGCCGGCCCAGTCGCCGTGGTCGCTGGTGATTCCGTCGCCACCGTCATTGACCACCAGGCGCACCACCATCGCTCCGGTGATGTTCGCGGTGATCGGTTTGGCGGGCATCGCGTTGGTCATCACTCCGCTGTCCGCGACCTTGGCGCCGTTGGCCCAGACCTCGAAGCCGACCGAGCCGTCGTTTCCTTCCTCGTCGTCCACGCCCACGTCCGCCGTCAGCGAGGTGCAGCGTCCGCCGACGTAGAACTCCACGTTGCTCGGTGCGTGAGCGCCGATTCCCTTGGCGTACGTGGTTCCGTTGATGGTGATCGGATTTCCGTCGCGCTCACCGGATTCGCCGTTGCTGGTGTCACGTTCGACCGGTCCCCAGCCGTTGGTGGAGCTCAGCCAGGCCATGTCGCTGACGTAGGCGTTGGCTGCCGGTGCCGGTGGCGGTACGCGGACTTCGAAGTCGAACCGGGTGTCCGCATCCGGCCGGTAGGTTGTCCGTACCGCCAGGACGTACGTGCCGGGTTTGGCGTCTGCCGGGACTTTGACTGTCCACTTGGTACTCAACGACTCACCCGGGCGCAGCATTATCTTGTCGCTCGGCGATTCCGGCAGTACTTCCCATCCTGCGGGGCCGGACAGCGCCGACTTCACGGTGACTGCGGGCACGCGGCCGTTGTTGGTCGCGGTCGTGGTCACTGTCGCGTTCTGACCGGGCTCGACCAGAGGCGACGCTCCCGGGTAGACGGTCTGCAGCGCCGCACCGGTGTCGACCGCTGGCGGGTACTTCGCCCAGCCACGATCCGCGTTCACCCGGAACATCGCGCTGCCATGCGGCGGAAGTGTCGTCGCGATCGTGCCTGCCGTGTGGCGGTCGGTGTACGCCCACAGGTCACGGACCTTGTAGCCAGTTGCCTGCGGCAGACCGATTTCGGTAGCCGTCGTCGTCACGCGTTCGGTCTTCTCGGTCTCGTTGAACAGCAGCACCGCTTTGTCGCCGTTCTTCAACGGCTTGACGAAAACGTGTACTCCGTTGGCCGACCTGATCGGCTTGCCCTGCACGCCCAACGGGTCCTGGTCGACCGCGATGACCTCGCGGTTGCCGAGGATCTCGAACGTCTCCGGCGTGACCTTGCGCAGGTCGGAACCGATCAGCAAGGGCGCGGCCATGATCGCCCATAGGTTGAAATGGGACCTGTACTCGGTATCGGTCATGCCACCATTGCCGACCTCGAGCATGTCCGGGTCGTTCCAGTGCCCCGGCCCGGCGTAGTCCGCCAGCGCCCAGTTCGTCTTGGCGATGCCGAGCATGCTGTTCCAGCTGTCGGAGATGTCGCCGGTCGTACGCCACAGGTGGCCGACGTCCTTGCCCCACTCCCAGGGCTTGTTCTCGCCCCACTCGCACAGCGAGTACACGATCGGCCTTCCGGTGCGGCGTAACGCGTCGCGCATGGTCGTGTAGCGGAGTTTGGCGTCCACGCCCTGGTTGTTGCAGTTGTCGTACTTCAGATAGTCCACACCGTACGACGCGAACAGGTCGGCGTCCTTCTGCTCGAAGCCCAGCGCGCCGGGGAAACCGTTGTCGTTGCAGGTTTTCGTGCCCGCGCTGGTGTAGATGCCGAACTTCAGGCCCTTCGAGTGCACATAGTCGGCAACAGCCTTGATACCGTTGGGAAAGCGGACAAGGTCGGGAACGAGATTGCCATCAGGCCCGCGCTGCGGTAGTGCCCAACAGTCGTCGAGGTTGACGTACTGGTAGCCGGCGTCCTTCAGGCCCCGCTCGACGAAGATGTCGGCGATGCCCTTGACCATCGCCTCGTTGAACTCGGCCCGGCAGTGGGTGGAATTCCAGTTGTTGAAGCCCATCGGCGGCGTCAGCGCCAGCCCGTCACCCGGGATCACGGCCTCGGCAGTGACAGCGGTGCCGGGTGGCGCGGCACCGATGCCCACAGCAAGCAGGACACTTGTCGCGGCTGCGGCAGTCACTCTACGTACATGTTTAATCATCGGACCTCACCAATGAATGTCCAACAGAATCAAACAACACCAAGCAGAGAGCTTCATCATGACACCGCAACCGACAGAAATTGTCCACCCTTCGGCGACAACATCCCCAAAAGGTCGGACGAGTTCGTTCGTACACTGATCAAACGAACGGGCTTGGGAAAGGCATGGCGCGGGGACGACGCGTCACGCTTCAGGACGTCGATGGCAGCGACCGTCCACAGTGTCCGCGAACACGGCCTGCTTCCGCAGAGACTGATTACGCCTGCGGGTTCGGCGGGAGTTCACCGGTTTCGGCGAACTCGAGCCGCTTCGCGACCGCGACGGCCTGGTCTGCAAACCGTTCGTAGAACCGCGCCAGCAACGCGAGGCTGGTGGCACAACGGACGCCATGCTGCCACTGTTCATTGGTGATCAGCTGCAGGACCCGGGCGTGCAGGGCGTCGACTGCCTGATCGGTCTCGTCAAGTTCGGCGAAGCCGCCGACTGCCTCACTGGCGATCAGCTCCGCGAGCCGGTCGGCCATGCCCACGGCGATATCGCTCATTTCGGCGAACGTGGGCTCCAACTCGGCGGGGACAACGGGCTCCGGATGGGTGAAGCGGGCCGTGTCGGCGATATGGGCGGCGAGATCGCCCATTCGCTCGATCTTCTCCGCGCAGTAGACCGCGGCGAGAATGGCCCGCAGGTCACCGGCCACCGGCGCCTGCAGTGCCAGCAGCGACTGGGCGTGCGTCTCACAGTCCGCGCGAGCCTTGTCGAGGTCGGCATCGCCATCAAGCACCTGCTCGGCCAGCGCCAAGTCGGCCGTCAGCAACGCGGTGCCGGCCTGGCGCATCGAATCCGCCGCAAGCCTGCTCATGTGCGTCAACTGCTCGCCGAGCTTGGCGAGCTCACCGTGGAATCTCTCGCGCATGCGGTGAGCTTATTGCCTCGGAGCCGCAGTAGCCGTCTGAGCGGCCCGCCTCGTATGGTTACTGCCGCCGATCCTGTGCCACGTCAACGTATCCAGCCGGCTACCGCTTGCCGACGGTGTAGGTCAGGTGGGTCACCCGGGTCGAGGCGACCGAGCGGACCTGGTTCAGGGCCAGGCGGTCGGGGTCCACACGGTCGAACAGGCGGATGCCGGTGCCGAACAGCACGGGCGCGAGCGTCACCGAGAACTCGTCCACCAGGCCGGTGTCCAGGTACTCCTGGATCGTCTCGCCGCCGCCGGCGATGCGGACGTCGCGGTCGCCGGCGGCCTCGCGGGCCTGGTCGAGCGCGCTTTCGATGCCGTCGTTGACGAAATGGAAGGTCGTGCCGCCCGGCCGCTCCCACGGGTCACGCTTCTCGTGCGTCACAACGAAAACCGGGGTGTGGAACGGGGCATCCTCCGGCCATGACTGCTCGCCAAGGTCGAACATGCGCTTGCCCATGACGCTCGAGCCGGTGCGATCGAACGTCGCCCGTGCGATGTCGTTGTCGGTGCCTTCCTCGCCGCCTTCGCCGAGCTTGAGGTTCTCCCGCATCCAGCGCAGCGGGAACGCCCACGCCTGCAGTTCGGCCCACTTGGACATCCAGCGCCTGACGCCCGGGTCGTCCCGCTTCTCGGGCGAGAAGGCGTCCTCCGCGGGCACGGCCTCGGGTGCCATGAAACCGTCGAGCGACATCGTCACGCTGAAGAACACCTTCCCGGCCATCAGCTCTCCGCTTCCTTCGAGGTGGTGTCGGTGAGTTCGGCGACGTAGGCCGCCAGGTTGCGCAGGGTCTGCTCGCCGCCTTCGACCGCGTGGTACTTCTCGACCGCCTCGTCACGGAGTTCCCTGGTTGGGAACACCGTGCGCATCACGATCCGGGTCTGGTCGCCGACCTGCTCGAAGGCCAGGATCGACTCGAAGGCGTTGGGGTCGTCGCGGGATTCGCCGTGCAGCAGCGCGATCCGCTCCGGCGGGACGATCTCCTGCCAGGTGATCCACTCCTGGTAGTCGGTCCCGTCCGGCCCGTGCATCACGAAGTCCCAGGTCCCGCCGACGTGGAACTCGAAGGACCGCGTGGTGGTGGAGAACCCCTCCGGTCCCCACCACCGCGACAGGTGCCGCACCTGCGTGAACGCTTCGAACACCAGCTCCCGTGGTGCGCTGATGACCCGGGACATCACGATCTCGCGGTCCGCGGTCGCGCTGCGGCTACTGGTCGTCGCCATCCGGTGATTCCTCCTGCCTTGCCTGTTTCAGGTCCTGCACGTACTCGTCCAGCCGGTCGAAGGTGCCGCTCCAGAACCGCTCGAAGCCGCCCAGCCACTCGTGCACCGGCCGCAGCCCGCGGGCGTCCAGGCCGTACAGCCGCTGCTTGCCCGCCCCGCGGACCCGCACCAGCCCGACCTCCCGGAGCACCCGCAGGTGCTTGGACGCCTGCGGCTGACTCATTCCCAGATTCCGCGCCAGCTCGGTCACCGGCCGCTCGCCGCCCCGCAGCAGGACGAGGATCTCCCGCCGCTGCGGCTCGGCGATCGCGTTGAACGCGTCTGAGGTGGTCGCCGCTCGTGCCATGGCGGCCATCATATGCCCATATCGGAATGCGTCAACGTTGGGAATCTCGACGTACGTTTCGCGACGCGAGGATGGGTCCCCATGGGCCAGCAGATCGAGTCCGGGCCACTGCACCACCACCTGCAGACCTACGCCGGCGAGCACAGAGGAACCGAGTCAAAGCCACACGACAAACCAGGCCACCAGTACACCCTCGACCGGTTCGACCACCCCAGCGGAATCACCACCATCACCAGCAACGGCCTCCGCCACATCGAGGACGCACCGTTCGCCGAAGAAATCGCCTGCACACTCCAAACCCCACAAGCCGGGTACGCACGCGCGATCGTCGGAGCAGTGTGCGAGTTCATCACCCTGACACGTACCGGCATCGACTTCGGCCAAGTCATCGATAACCACAGCGAACTCTTCAACGGGACGGCCAAAGAAGGTCTACTCGCGACCACACATCCCTGCTTCGACAAGGACTTCAACTACCTCACGCGGAACTCCGCCCGCATACGTGGCACCGTCGAACTGCAGATCGTCACCCTCCTGCCGATCACCCGCCACGAGATCGAGCTCGCCATGCAGGACGTCGACCTGCTTTACAGGCACTGGCACAAAACTCACCCAGATTTGCTCGACATCACCAGACCGTCCACGACGTGATCACGTCGAGTCGCGGGTGGTTCTCACGGCGGCCACCCGTGACTCCGGGATGTAGGAACTGGAATCAGTCGGCGCAGCCTGGCCGGAAGTTCCTGACGGTTGCGGTACTCGACGCACACGGCGTCGGAATCGCCAGCTGGATACACTCCGGTCAGCTCCGATGTGAAGGTCTCGAAGGGGGCGAACATCGCGCGGAACGCGGGAACGATCGCGGCCTTGCCAGCGTGTGGCGAGAAGGGAGTTTTCGCACGATCCGCACGAAAATCATGCATCCTGGGCGTCCGGCAGTCTGTCGGTTCGCTGTCGTGGCCGAGCTTTTCACGCAAGGCTTACAAAACGGTCGGGAAAATTCGGCCATGACGATAGACGACTGTTCCGTTCGTCAACCCGGGGGACGCTTTCTTTCGATCTTCGAACGTCAGTGGGACGGCGTGAAGGTCGAGATCGCCCGATGGCACTCGGGTCCGTCGAACGAAGGCTTGTGCCATCTGGACGACCACACGGTTTTCGTCACCTTGGCAGGTGCGACACATCGCACCGTGGCCACTTTGGACACTGGTGACCAGTACATCGGGGCCGATTTCCCTGGCGCCGTCACGTTCATTCCGGCCGGCGTGAGACGGCACGCGTTTCACGAGACCGGCGTGATCGACTTCGTCACGATCGGTGTGCGTCAGGCCTTGATTCCACCGGACGCGGTCGAGCTGCGCGGGTTCACCAACCAACCTGACCCGGTAATCCACCGCCTCGCGCTGAAGTTCCGCAACGAAGCGCAGGCGACCGGTTGTCCGGGTGCTTTGTTCGTCGACAATCTCGCAGCGTCACTGTCTTCGCACCTGCTCCACAAATACTCGGCGGGCGCACCCCGGCCGAAGTCCGTTGTCGTTGAACGAAAGCGACTACTGCAGGTCCTCGACCACATCCGAGACCACCTCGCAGACGACTTGGCGCTGGCCAAACTCGCGGCACTGGCGGACATGGACGTCTATCAGTTCGCCCGTGGTTTCAAACGGGCCACCGGCCAGTCGCCGCACCGGTACGTGATCGGACAGCGGGTGGAGCGGGCCGCTGAACTGCTGACCCGATCCACCCAGCCGATCGCCGACATCGCCCACGAGGTCGGTTTCTCCAGTCAAAGCCACTTGACCACCACATTCCGCAAGCTGATCGGCGAGACTCCGCTCGCATACCGCGAAGGCCATTAGATCAACGTGTCGGGCGTGATCGGCAAGTCCCGGACGCGGCGACCCGTCGCGTGAAAGACCGCGTTCGCGATCGCCGCCGTCGCGCCATTGCTCGCCAGTTCACCGATCCCCCTCGCCCCGATTTCGCTGGCGAGCGGGTCGGCTTTGTCGACGAACGCGACATCGACGTCCGGCACGTCAGCTTCGACGGGCACCAGGTAACCGGACAGGTTCGGAGTGAGAATCCGGCCAAGGTGTTCGTCGACCAGCGTGTGTTCGGTCAACGCCGTGCCCAAGCCCCAAATCATGCCGCCGACCGCTTGACTGCGCGCGGTTTTCGCGTTCAGCACGCGCCCGATATCAAATGCGCCCGCCAACCGGGTCACGCGCACCTCGCCGGTCACCACATCCACGCGGACTTCCGCGAACACGGCGCCGTACGACCGGTTCATCTGCGTACCGGCAGGCCAGGTCGCTTCCCCATCTATCGCGCCATGCCGCCGCACTATGTCGGCATAGGTTTCATGACGGCGTGGATCCATCCGATGGAACAAACGTCCCTCAGCCACAGCGACATGCGCCGCAGGGACGCGATACAGCGGCGAACGAGGGTCCGCGACAGCAATGGCAATCACTTTGTCCCGGATGAGGGTTCCGGCGTGGTGCGCGGCCGTACCCACGCTCGCCGCAGTGCGGGAGCCTGCGCCGGGAGCGCTCCGTGCGAAGGTTGTGTCGCCGAGTTCAAAGTGCACCGACTCGACTGACGCGCCCAAAGCGTCCGCGACAACCTGGGTGATGATCGTGTACGTCCCTGTGCCGATGTCCTGGGTCGCGGAGCGGACAAGCACTGCGCCGTCTGGCCCGAGGCGGATCGTGACTGTCGCGGTGCTGACGTAGGTCGGGTGGAACGCGGTCGCCATGCCGATACCGATCCAGTGCCCGTCGCGTCGCGTTGATCGCGGCTTCGGCAGCCGGTCAGGCCAGTCGAACAGCTCACTGCCAAGCCGGTAGCAGTCACGCAGGAACTTACCTGTCCCCCAAGGAGTTTCGGGGTTTTCCGGGTCGTGGGTGGAGTAGTTGCGCAGGCGCACTTCGAGCGGGTTGACGCCGATGGTGTGGCTCAGCTCGTCCATGATCGCCTCGAGCGCGTAGCCGCCGACGCCCGAGGGCGCGCGCATCGGCGTGGGTGTGCCGAGGTTGAGCCGCACCACCCGCCGGATCAACTCCGCGTTCGGACACGCGTACAACTGTGTCGTGGCATCCATGTCCTCCCAGGAAACGTCGTTGAACATGGACGTCTGGGACACGGCGTTGTGCACGAAGACGGTGATCTTACCGTCTCGGTTCGCGCCGACGGCCAACTCCTGGATCGTCTCGGCGCGATGACCGTGCATTGTGTACGACTGCGCCCGAGTCAGCACGAGTTTCACCGGCCTGCCCAGGTTTCTGGCTATCGCCGCGATGATGAACGTGTGCGGCCACACGTACCCCTTGCATCCGAATCCGCCGCCGAGATAGGGCGAGATCACGCGGACGTGTTCTTCGTCGATGCCCAGCATTTCCGCGACTTTCGGCTGGGTGAACGCCAGCGCTTGTGTGGTCTCGTACAGCGTAAGGTGATCGCCGCTCCACACCGCGGTCGTCGCTGCGGGCTCTATCGGATTGTGGTGCTGCATCGATGTTTTGTACCTGCCGCTCACCCGCACCGGTGCCTGCGCCAAGGCGCCATGCGGATCACCTCGGCGATATTCGTACCGAAGCCCGAACGGGCCGCCTTCCGGTACGAAGGCCCGGTCGAGATTGGCTTCGAGTGATACGTCCGGCTTCTCCGCCATGTAGTCGACTTGGACCAGCGTGGCCGCGTACCTGGCTCTCTCCAGGGTGTCCGCGATGACGACCGCCACGATCTGTCCACTGTGGTGGATTACGTCGTCCTGCAACGGAACAAGCGTTTGGCCATAGACCCAGGGGTGTTCCGGTGGCTGGTGGGCGAACCGCGGACCGTTGTGATGCGTCACCACGCTGAGCACGCCAGGCGCGCGGGCAGCCCGATCGGTATCTGTCCGCGTGATCCTGCCTCGCGCGATCGTGCTGGTCACCAGCACAGCATGGGCGAGGCCAGGTACCGGTTGGTCCGCTGCGTACTTGGCCGCACCGGTGACTTTGGCGCGGCCGTCCACCCGATCCAGTGGTTTGCCGACGATCATCGTGCACCGTCCAAGGCTTCGCGGACAGTGCGCTTCAGCAGTTCGACCTTGAAGCCGTTGTGCGCCTTCGGAATCGCTCCGCGGACCGCCGCTTCCGCAGCCTGGTCCATGAGGCTCTTGGTCAACCGCTTACCGCGCAACACGTCTTCAGCCATCACCGATCGCCACGGTTTCGGTGCGACACCGCCGAACGCCAACCTGACGTCGTGCACCACCCCGCCTCGGGTGTGCAACAAAACCGCTACGGAGACCAACGCGAATTCAAAGGAAGCCCGGTCCCGTACCTTGATATACCGGGAGAACCCCGGTGTCTTGGGAATCTCCACACCGGTGATCAACTCTCCTGGCCGCAACACGGTTTCCACGTGCGGAGTGTCGCCAGGAAGTACGTAGAAATCACGGATCGGCACTGGCTGGCGCCCCTCGATCAGCACCCGGGCGTCCAATGCTGTCAAGGCGACCGCGAGGTCCGATGGATGTACCTTGATACACGAATCACTGCCACCGAAAACGGCGTGCCACCGGTTCTGGCCGCCGATCGCGGGGCAACCAGTACCTGGCGAGCGCGTGTTGCACGGCATCACGGAATCTCGGAAGTACCAGCACCTGGTGCGCTGCATCAGATTTCCGCCGATGCTCGCCATGTTACGCACCTGTCCGGACGCGGACGCCAGCAATGCCTGCGACACCATGGGAAAGCCGTCGCGGACAAGCGGATTCTGGGCGACGTCAGCCATCCGCGCCAACGCGCCGATCCGGACCCCGTTTTGCTCCTGCGTGACCCTGGCCAATGGCACCGGATTCACATCGATGACGAGATCCGGCGCTTGCACGCCGTCCCGCATCAGATTCAGCAATTCAGTCCCGCCCGCGACAAAGCAGTCCCCGGCCCACTGGCCAACCGAACCGCCTCGGCTGGCGAATCCACCCTGACGTAACGGAAATCCTTCACCCCGACACCTCCCGGATCGCCCGCACGATGTTCGGATACGCACTGCAGCGGCACAGGTTGCCGCTCATCTGCTCCCGGATCTCCGCATCCGAGTCGGGTTTTCGCTCAGCGAGCATGCCGATCGCGGACATGATCTGCCCCGGCGTGCAGAAACCGCACTGCAGGGCGTCATTCCGGATGAACGCATCCTGCAGCGGATGCCGAACGCCCTCGATCGTCACGATCTGAGCGCCTTCCTGCATCACCGCGAGCGTCAGACAGGATTTCGCCCGCCGCCCGTCGATCAGCACCGTGCAGGCGCCGCATTCGCCGCGATCGCAGCCTTTCTTGGTGCCAGTCAGACCAATTCGCTCACGCAACGCGTCCAACAGCGTCACCCGCGGCTCAACATCCACCACATGCTTCTCGCCGTTGACCGTCAGCTCAATGCCGGCCGAGGCCGCAGCCGGAGCCGGAGCGCTGAACGCCACACCAGCAGCCGCACTGCCCGCGAGCACCTGCCGTCGGGAAATCCCCTCATCACCCATGCCGCACATACAACCGTCAACGACGACATCGGTCTTGCACGTTCTTGCACAGCTGACGTGACCAGGAACGTCGAAGATCAGCAGACCAGCGCGTCAGAGGCGAGAGCCATCAAGCACTTCCTGCGTTGAACCACGTGGCCGCCGGGACGCGCTTAACGTCCTCAGGCGCCCGCTGCTCGTTTGATTGCTTCGCGGATGCGGAAGTACGAACCACATCGGCAGATGTTCTCGATCTTGTCGATGTCGGCGTCCGTCGGGTTCGGCGTGCGCTTGAGCAACGCCACCGCGGCCATGATCTGCCCGGGCTGGCAGTACCCGCACTGGGCGACGTCCTGTTCGATCCACGCCTGCTGCACCGGATGCAGCTTGTCGCCGTCGGCGAGTCCTTCGATCGTGGTCACGTTACGGCCCGAGCAGTCGGCCACCTCCACGGCGCACGGTTGGATTTCCTTGCCATCCATATGGGACGTACAAGCGCGGCACACTCCTACACCGCAACCGTACTTGGGCCCCGTGATGCCCAGTTTGTCGCGCAGCACCCACAACAGGGGCAGGTCTGCGGGTGCTTCCACCGTGACGGACTTCCCGTTCACCGTGAAGGAGTAGCTTGGCATTTCGGGATTCTCCTAGCGGGCCAACGGTTCGAAGTCGACGGCGAAGTTGATCGGGAAGCTGCGCGGGCTGGTGCCGGTCGCCCGGGCGTAGGCGTTGGCCACCGCTGCCGCCGCGGCCGGTACGCCCAGCTCGCCCGCGCCGCCTGGCTCGCCGTTCGCCGGCATGATCGTGATGTCCACCGCCGTCGGTGAGTGCCGTTGCTTGGCGTAGCGGAAGTTCTCGTAGCTGCTCTCCAACGGCAACCCTTTGTCCAGGTGCACGCCCGCCTGCAGGATCGTGGAGATCCCGTCGGTCAGTCCGCCGAGCAGTTGTGACTCCAGGCCGCGCGGATTGATCGGCCTGCCGACGTCCGCGGCTATCGTGGCCTTGGTGACGCGGGGCTTGCGGGGGTCATGGGCGTCGATCTCCACCAGGTAGGCCACGCAGGACTTGTACTCCTCGTGGAACCCGATGCCCTGGGCCTGCCCGGACGGCATCTTGCGGCCCCATTTCCCGCGCTTGGCCACGGTGTCCAGCACGGCGCGGGCGCGGTCGTTCTTGAGCATCGTCCGCCGGAAGTCCACGGGATCCTTGCCGAGCTTGCGGGCCACCTCGTCGACCAGGATCTCCTCGGAGGTCCGCACGGTCGCCGAGTACACCGAACGCCAGCTCGCGGTGTGCATCTTCAGCGGGATCTCGTTCAGCAGCTCGGTGATCAGCCCGAAGTTGTACGGGACCTTCTCGGTCAGCGCGAACACGGCCTGGGGAAACAGCGGCGGAGCCAGGTTGGCGAACGCCGCCGACAGCGCCTCACCGGCACCGGTGCGGAAGTCGGTCTCCACGCTCGCGACCCGGTGCTCGTACGAGATGATCGCCCCACCGAGGTGGCCGACCCGGAGCTTGTGGTGCGTGGCCCCACGCATCCGGCCGTGCCGGATGTCGTCGGCGCGAGTCCACATGAGACGGATTGGCCGTCCGGTCGCCTTGGAGATCTGGGCCGCTTCGAGTGCGCCGTCGAAGAACAGCCGCCGTCCGAACGAGCCGCCGCCGCGGGTGACGTGCACGGTCACCTTGCTCTGCGGCAGGCCGACCTCCTTGGCGATGGTCTTCTGCGTGATGATCGGGTTCTTCAGCGACGACCAGATCTCCGCCCGGTCGGACCGCACGTCCGCGACCGCCGAGTCGGTCTCCATCGGCGCGTGCGGCACGAAGGCGAAGTCGAACTCGGCATCGACGTGCCCGGTCAGTGAGCTGAGCGGATTGAGCGGCGGCACCGAGGCTCGCAGCCTGCGCTTGACGTCCACATCGGACATCTCGTCGACGGTCCCCTTGCCCCAGGTGACCTTGAGCGCCTTGGTCGCCTCGATGGCCTGTCCGAAAGTTTCGGCCACGACCGCAACACCGGAGGGAATACGCGCGACCGCCAGCACGCCGGGCATGGCCTTGGCGGCGGTGTCGTCGACCGACTGGACGGTCCCGCCGATCGACGGCGGCCGCTTGACCACGGCCGGCTTCGCGCCCGGGACCCGGATGTCCAGTGCGAACTTGGCCTTGCCTGTCACGATGTCCCTGGCGTCCAGCCGGGTGGCCGGTGTGCCGACGATCCGCTGCTGGGATTCCGGTTTCGGCTTGGCGGCCACGGCGGGCGCGATGATCTTGGCCGCGGCCGTGGACAGCGAGCCGAATGTGGCGTTGCGACCGTCCGGCGCGAACACCTTGCTTTCCTTGGTGATCAGCCGGTTGGCCGGGATGTCCCACTTCTCCGCCGCCGCGGTGATCAGTCGGGCCCTGGCCTGGGCAGCGAGCGCGCGCACGGGGGCGTACAGCGACCGGATCGAGTTGGACCCGCCGGTGGTCTGGTTGAACATCAACTCCGGCCGGGCGTCCGAGAGCACGGCGTCCACATCGGACAGGCGGGCGTCCAGCTCGTCGGCCGCGATCATCGCGATCGCGGTGGTGATGCCCTGTCCCACCTCGGCTCTGGGCACCTGCACCACAACGCGGTTCTCGGCGGTGACCTCCAGCACGAGCTGGCCCGAGGTGGGCATCGCCAGCGTGGTCAGCAGATCGCCCAGGTCCACGTAGTCGGTGAGGTCGGGCAGCCCGGGCACCGCCAAGCCGACCGGCGCCGCGTCGGACGTCAGGCCGAACCTGGCCACGATGGTCAGCGTGGGCACACCGGCCAGGAAGGCGAGCGCCTTGCGACGGGCGAATTTGTCAGCCGCGGTTTTCTGCCGAGCTTCGCGCATGTTATCTTGTTTCTCCGGGAGGATTTCCGGCCTCGGTCGAATTGCCCAAGTTTTAATGCACCGCCGCGGTGACGGCACCCCGCCAGCCCGGGCAGCAGGTCTTGCCGACCGGTGACACGGAACCGTCGTTCAGTTTCGCCGCACTGGCCTGGGGTGCGACCAGGCCAGCGCCGACGACCGCAGAACTGTTGCCAGACCAGGGAATCACGCCCCCAGGCAGGGTTTGACGACAGAGCTGAGTCACCAAGCAGGTAGCCCGGCGAGACAGAACGGAATGGCGGTTCAGTTCCAGGGACTGTAGCCGCATCCCCCAGATGGGGCAAGCCGAACAGGGATTATTGGGGCTGTCCCCTAATCCCCTAACAGCCGCCAGGTCAAATGTCCGCGAATATGGGGGCGAAATGGTTGACGATCGCCGCGAGGCTCTTTAACCTGCGACCACCGCTTGGGAATTCACGCCGTCGAACCGTGTCGTCGAACCGTGCCCGAAGAGTCCATAGAGGAAGGCCCCGATGCCCGCCCAGCCGTCGCGGCGCAAGGTAACCACGATCTGGACCCAGGTTCTGCTCATCGCACTCGTGCCGAGCGTCGCCGTGCTGGCCGTCGGCGCCACCGTGGCGATCTACCTGGTGAACCAAGGATCCAAGATCAACAGCTTCGCCGACGACGTGCGCGGCTCGCTCGGGCCGGTGGCGGCGTTCGTCGCCGGGATCCAGGAAGAGCGCCGGCTCACCATGACCCGGGCGATCGGGCAGAGCGACAGCCAGACCGATCTGGAGGCCCAGCGCCGGGCGGTCGACGACGTGATGCCGGAGATGACCCGGACCACCGAGGCGTTGGCCACCAACGGTTCCGACGACCTGCGCGCCACATTGGCCAACCTGACCCAGTCCCGGGAGAACCTGCCGACCCTGCGCAGGCAGATCGACAGCAACGCGATCGACGCGTGGAAGGCCTACAAGGCGTACAACGTCATCCTCGACCTGTGCGGCGAGACGATCCAGGGCATCGCCAAGTCCTCCGCCGACGCGGAGGCCGGCTTCGAGCAGATGATCAGTTACGACCTGTTCAAGTCCGCCGAGGCGATGTCCCGCTCGCACGCGATGGCCGTCCGCGCGGTGGCACAGGGCCTCGACCCGACCCAGTTCCACGAGATGGCCCACCAGCTCGGCATGTACCACGAGCAGGCGAACTCGATCGTGCCGCGGATGACCCCGCAGGAGCGGGACGCGTACGCGGCGCTGAACAAGACCCCCGAGTGGGCCACCCTGGTCGCCAACGACAACTCACTGATGAACCGCGGGCCTGGCAAGGAGGAAGTGAAGTTCGACGTCGCTGTCTGGGAAGACGCGGCGCAGCAGGTGGGCACGAGCCTGATGAACCTGTACCACACGCATTCGCAGCACGCCGCGGCTCTGGCCGCGGAACGCGGGCGTTCGACGTTGCTGGCCTCGATCGTCGGCGGCGGCGTCATCCTGCTGATCGCCGTGGCCGCCATGGTCGTGGCACTGCAGTTGTCCCGCAAACTGGTGCGGCGGTTACGAACCCTGCGTGAGCAGACGCTGGATCAGGCCAACAACGGTCTGCCACAACTGGTCGCCACGATCCGCGAGGGCAAGCCGATCGACGTGGAGAAGCAGGTCGCCTGGCTGGATCACGGCGGGGACGAGATCGGCCAGGTGGCCAACGCGTTCAACGCCGCGCAGCGCTCCGTGATCCAGACCGCCGTGCGTGAGGCGGAGACCAAACAGGGTGTGCGCTCGGTGTTCCTCGCCATCGCCCAGCGCAGCCAGACACTCGTGCACCGCCAGCTCAAGGTGCTGGGCGCGGCCGAGCGCTCGGCGGAGAACCCGGACCAGTTGCAGCTGCTGTTCAAACTCGACCATCTGTCCACACGGGCCAGGCGCAACGCGGAGAACCTGATCATCATGGCCGGCGAGCGTCCCGGCCGGCAATGGCGCAATCCGGTGTCCCTGCGCGACATCGTGCGCAGTGCGATCGCCGAGACCGAGGAGTTCACCCGGGTGATCACCACGGGGATCCCGGACGTGCCGATCGTCGGCGCGGCGGTCGCCGACGTCGTGCACCTGCTCGCCGAGCTGGTCGACAACAGCACGGAGTTCTCCCCGAAGGAAGTCAGTGTCGAGGTGCGGGGCAAGGTGGTCGGCCGCGGGGTGGTACTCGAGATCGAGGACCAGGGGCACGGCATCGAGGAAACGCGGCGCGAGGCGCTCAACGCCATGCTGCAGAATCCGCCGGACTTCGACGTGATGGCAACGTCCACTCAGTCCCGGATCGGGTTGTTCGTGGTCGCCCGGCTGGCCGCACGATGCGGGATGCGGGTCTCCCTGCGGGAGTCGGTCTACGGTGGCATCGACGCCATCGTGCTGATCCCGAACCAGCTCATCGCGAACTCCACAGTGGACACCCCGGCCGAGGTCACAGCGCACCACAACGGTGTACCGATGCAGTTGCCCAAACGCCAGGTTCAGCCGCGTTCCGCTGCCGCACAACAGGTCGAACAGGACTCCCAGCCCCAGTCCGAACGGGAGCGGTACGACTGGAGGTGGCCGAACACATGACAGATGAGGTGAGCGGCCGGGTTGTGCCGCCATGAGATCCGACGAGGGGGAGACCTGGTATGACGACGACGCCGGACCGTTGGTCCCGTTGTACGCGGTCACCGGCGGCCGTACGCACGCCGGGCGGTATGACCTTGACCTGATCACCCTGGTGGTTGCGGTCGCACCCGACCTGCACGCACCGACCGTGGAGCCAGAGTACGCAGCCGTGCTGTGGGCGTGCGTGCACCCATCGTCGGTCGCCGAGGTCGCCTCGGCCGTGCAGCTACCGTTGGAAGTGGCGAAAGTGCTGATCAGCGATCTTGTCGACCGTAACTACATCATGTTCCGGTCTGCCTCGCCGTCGTCGTCACCCGATCTGGAGATGATGCAGCGGGTGCTCACCGGGCTTCGCAACCTATGAGTGGTTCATATCATTTGCTCGTGACCGTCACCGAATCCGGCAAACAGACCCGAACCGACCGCCGCCGGGAGCAGATCCTCGACGGCGCGATCCGGGTGTTCGCCGAGAAGCACTACCACGAGGCCGGCATCGCCGACATCGCGACGGACCTGGGAATCGGCCACGGCACGTTCTACCGCTACTTCGCGAACAAGAAGGACATCGTCAACCAGGCTGTGGCGTGGGCGTTGCGTCAGATCGACGAGACGGTGCTGCAGGAGGACCCGTCGTCCAGCACGACGCTGGCCGAGCACCGCGCCATGATCGAGCGCGTGTACCTGCGGCTGTTCGTGCTGCAGGACCAGCACCCGCACCTGATCCGATTCCTCTTCCGCCAGGCATCCGACCCGACCACGCTCACGCTGGCTCACGACACGTTCGTTGGCTACGCGGACAGGTTCATCACGATCGGTGTGGACAAGGGATTCCTGCGCCCGGACATCGACGTGGAGATCGCGAGCCAGGCACTGGTCGCCGTGGTCTTCGACGTCATGCGCCGCGCGTCTGCCACCGCGGTATCGGTCGAGATGCGCCAGCGTTGGATGTCGACCCACGCCCGCATGACCCTCGAAGGCCTGCGCCAACCCGAATAACGCCAGAGAGCGTGGACGGGAACATTCGTCCAAGCCACGGACACGCACCCGCGGCCACAGTGCACGCATGACTGTTTCCACGCACGCCCACGCGGTGGACGACGGCGAGATCCACGTGTACCAGGACGGCCCTCGCGACGCCCCCGCGCTCCTGCTCATCCACGGGACGGCGGCTTCGGCCCGCACATGGGAGCCGATGGTCCCGCTGCTGACCGAATCCCATCACGTCATCCGGATCGACCTGCTTGGCTGCGGCCGGTCAGCCAAACCAGACGGCGCAAGCTACGCAGTCCCCGACCAGGCCCGCCGAGCCGGCGCCGCACTGGACCGACTCGGCGTCAAACACGCCATCGTCGTCGGCCATTCCAGCGGTGGAACGGTCGCCACCGCCCTCACCGAGCAACGACCTGACCTCGTGACCGCGGTCGTGCTCATCAACACCGGACCCGACATGGCCGCCTTCATCGGCCAAGACGCCGCCATTGACCCGACACAGTGGCCGGACTTCACCGACGAACAACTCCGCCACGCCGTCAGCTCCGGATTCGCCCCCGGCTACGAGATCCCCCAACCGTTCCTGGACCAGGTACGCGACATGGACCTCCACGTGTTCGCCGCGACATCGCAGGCCGTCCGCGCATACCTGGACGAGCAGTCGCTCCCGCAACGGCTGGCGCCCCTTGGCAAGCCGCTCCTGGTTATCTTCGGCGAGGAAGATCGCAGGTGGCGCTCCTCGTCCGCTACCGAGTACCACGCCGTTCCCGGCGCCACTGTCACGATGCTGCCCGGCCTCGGCCATTCCCCCAACCTCGAAGATCCATCACGGACCGCCGTGCCTCTCCTGGCCTTCGCCACGAACAACGCCCCCTCAACGACATCGCCGTGACACAACCGGGTTGGCTCCGAGCGATGCCGCAAAACTGCGGGTAACCGGTCTGTGTCGTCTGATCGAATGGCGTGGCTGGGGTCTTCTTTCACGGGCGGCAACAGGAGCGATGATGCGCGACTTCCAGGAGCTGGTAGACCAGCTGTGGAATGCCGTTGCTGCCTGCGAATCGCGCGGCGATGAAGAAGGAAGTGGTCGTAGGTGCTCGATGACCCGGTGGAGATGGTCAGGGCCGCAGTCGCCGAAGCACTCGTCTCACCGGCTCCGGACGTCCTACGGAAGGTGATCAGCCTTGTCGAACCTCTGCTGAACCCACCTCCGGTAGACCTGGCGGCGACCGCCGAGATCAAGGCACAACTGTGCCTCGCCCTTGCGATGTTCACCGCTGTCGGCGGCGGCGGTGAACGGGTGCCCGAAGCCATGCGACTGGGCCGTGAAGCCATGGCCGACCTGCCGGAGGACCGAATCCTTTCGTCGGTGGCGCTCGCGACCGCGTTCGGCACGTTGATCCAGCTGAACGGCGACCACGCGGCCCTGGACGACGTGATCACCCTGTACCGGAGGGTGCCGTTGGATGGCAGCGTGATGTCGGCTGAACTCGGACATGCCCGGCTCGTCGCCCTCAACCAGCGGTACCAACTCCACGGCGATGAGCGGGACTTCACCGAGTCCGTCACCGTCGGACGACAACTCCTCGAAGCTGCGTCGACGAGCGACGCCTCTTTGGCCGGCGTTGTCCACAGCTGTCTCGCCGCTGCCTACGCGCACCACTTTGGACGGACCGGCGATCCGTCCGCGTATCGGGACGGCCTCGCCGAGGCACGACAGGCCGTCGCGCTCACGGCGCCACAGCCTCTCGAGCGCGGTCTCGCCCTCATGGTGCTCATCTCCTTGCTGATGAGGCGAGTCGGCGGGCCGGAGACCCCGGTTGAAACCACTGAGATGGTCGACGCTTGCCGAAGCCTGTTGGAGCTCATGCCCCCTGGCTACCCGCATCGGCATGCCGCCCTGGCGTACCTCGGCGTCGCCCTCTCCGTACAGCAGCACCCGTCCGAGAACCCTCGCGTCATCGCGATCTTCCGTGAGTCCCTGGAGTTGTTCGACGAAGCCATCCGGTTGCTCCCTCCCGGTGTGCCGTTCAACGTGCAGTACCGCTGCAACCGCACCGCGGCACTGGTCCAGCTCGCCGAGTGCACGAACGACAGAACCTTTCTCGACCAGGCCGTCGCCGATCTGCGGGCGCTGCGCACCGAGAACCCCGGCAACGCATCGGTCGATCTGTGGCTCGGCATGGCGTTGCAGAAGCGCGGCGAGAGAATCGGTCGGCCGCAGGACCTCGACGAGGCGATCCCTCTGTTGCGCACCACGATGATCGACCTGCCGCACGATCACCAAGGGCGAATGTACATGCTGATTTCCCTGGGCGAGGCGCTCGTCGTGCGCGGGTCGTACAGCGGTAGCCACCGTGCCATGGCCGAAGGCGCGGACATGCTCCGGCAGGCGTTGGACGCCTCGTCCCCTGACATGCCGCTGCGCGGTGTCGGAGTTCTTGCCCACGCAGCCAATCAGCTGAACATCGCCGTCCGGGAACAGCGATGGGACCTGCTCGACGAGCTGATCGCCAGCCTGCGGGAGCTTCTCAGCGCCACGGCCGAGCCGTCGAGAGTCAAGGCAGTCGGCGCGAGCCGCCTTGGCGAGGCGTTGAACCTCAGGTACCGCTTGTCACAGCGACAGGCCGATCTTGACGAGGCCATCGAGGCCACGTCTTCCGCTGCCGCGATCGACACGGGCAACGTTCTCGATCGTGTCCGCGCGGCGCGGGTACGAGCCGATTCGCTCCAACTGCGTTACGACGCTCACCATGACGAGGAAGATCTCCGTGTCGCCATGAACGTCCTGGATGGGGCACGGGCGGAACTTCCGGACGGGCACCCATTGCTGGCCTCGCTGAATCACGACTTCGCCGCCCTCGCGATCGTCGCGCTGGCCAGAACACGCGATTCGGCGTACTACGTAGTGGCGCGAGACCTCCTGAGGGAGGCCGCTGAGGCAAGGTACTCCCCCGTGAAAGCACGGTTGGTCGCGGCGGAATCTCTGCTTGGCCTGGCCGTGGCGGTACGTGACGACGCGACGAGCGCGCAGACCGCGCAGCTGGCAGTCGACCTGCTGCCCGTGCATGCCTGGCACGGCTTTGACCGCGCCGACCAGGAGTTCAACCTGGCGATGTTCAACCAGGTCGCAACCGATGCCGCGGCCGCGGTGCTGCAGAACGACAAGGCCAGCGCGAAGCAGGCCCTCGCGTTGCTGGAGAAAGGCCGCGGTGTCCTGTTGCAGCAGGCATTGCGAACGAGAGCCGATCTCACCCGGTTACGCGAGCGGGCGCCCCAGCTTGCGAAGCGACTCGACACGCTGCGTTCCGAACTGGACGGTGAGTTCGACGACGAGGCGCAAGCCGCAGCCGATCGGCGGAGCCAGGCGGCGCACGAGTGGGACCGACTCGTGGAACAGGTGCGCCGCAACGGGTTCGCCCTGTTCCTTGAGGGTCCGGACCTGCGGAAGCTGCGCCGTGCCGCCTCGGCCGGACCGGTCGCGGTGCTCAACGTCAGCGACGTCCGTTCCGACGCGCTGATCCTCACTCGCAGGCACCTGCGGCGAGTGCCCCTGCCCGGGCTCACTCCCGCCGCGGTGCGGGAACGAGTCACCGCTTTCCGGGCTGCCCTTGATGAAAAACCTGACGAACAAGGAACCCCGGCGCAGCAGCAGGCCGCCGCCGCCATTCGTGACATCCTGGGATGGTTGTGGCACGAAGTGACGGCGCCAGTGTTGGCCCACCTGGAGCTGACCGGACCCCGGCGAGGTGGCCGCTGGCCGAGGATCTGGTGGTGCCCCACCGGTCTCCTCGCCGCACTGCCCTTGCACGCTGCCGGTACGGGGCAACCGGGCGAGTCCGTACTGGACCGGGTCGTCTCCTCGTACACGCCGACCGTGCACGAGTTGGTTCGCACGAGATCCCGGCCCAGACCGCCCGAAACGCTACGGCGCCTGCTCGCCGTGACAGTACCCGAGTCCCCTGACACCGCACCAATACCCAGTGCTTCCAAGGAGACACGGCTGCTTGCCGAGCGGCTCCCGGGGACGACCCGACTGGACCCATCCGACTCAACCCCGCAACGCACACGCGACGAGCTCCTCCGACACGCGTGGGCGCACTTCGCCTGCCACGGCAACCAGGATCTTGCCAATCCCTCGCAGGGCGAGCTCGTTCTCACCGACGGGCGGCTCACCGTGCTTGACATCAGCCGGATGCGCTTGGACCACGCCGAGTTCGCCTTCCTCTCGGCCTGCGATTCGGCCCTCGGCGGCAAGGACCTGCCGGATGAGTCGATCCATCTCGCCGCGGCGCTGCAACTGGCCGGATTCACACACGTCATCGGCACGCTGTGGCCGATCGGCGACGCTCCCGCCCGTCGGGTCGTCCAGGACGTATATGCCCCGCAGGGTGGCGATCGCTTCGAACCCGAGCAGTCGGCGTTCGCCTTGCACCGCGCGACGCGTGCGCTTCGGGAACGCTACCCCGACAGTCCGTGGGCCTGGGCCGCGCACGTCCACTTTGGACCCTGATGGTGTTCGACGAGCTACATGCCTTGGTGCGCCGACGGATCACGAATTACATGGCGTCGGCTGCGGCAGATATCATCCTGTCCGAGTCAGCGCTGGTCGAAGCCAATCACCTGTGGCGGGTGGCGCAACCACAGAACCCTTCCCGTCCGACCCGTGCAGAGCGTCAACGGCTTGCCGATGCTTGCACTTCCATCGGTTGGCTGTATTGCCTGCGCTACTTCGCCTTACCTGAGGGCTCCGACTCGATCGAGTTGGCCCGTGCAGTCACGTTTCTCCAACCGTTCACCCACAATCCAGAACTCATACCCGAGCCGCTGCGTCGCGCACTCGGCCCCACCGCCGATCCGGACGTCCAGGGCGCGGACGGCACCCGATTGCTGGCCGCCGCGCGACAAACCGCCGACTTGTCCGTTCTTCACCCCGCGATCCACCTGCTGACCGCCGCGATTTCATCGATCGACGCCGAGCATCCTCGACGACCGGCCTACCTCTCCAACCTCAGCTCGGCCTTGCAAGACCGGTACCAGCGTCTAGGACAGCACGCGGACCTGGACACCGCCATCCGCCTCGCCACCGAAGCTGCCGGCGCATGCTCCCGCGATGACCAGACCTATTCGATCGCTCTGTCCACTCTGGCCAATGGCTGTTGGCTTCGGCACGAACGCGACGGCCGAGAAGCAGATCTCGACCAGAGCATCGAGCTCGGCACGCAGGCCGTCGCGGCATCGTCTGACGACGCCCCGGACCGGGCGCAATCGATCATCAACCTCAGCTGCGTCTACCGCACTCGCCACGATCGGACCAAGAACAAGGCCGACCTTCACAAAGCTGTCGAACTGTCCACGCGAGCAGTCTCGGCCATCGAAGAAGGCCACCCGAACCGACCGCTGGCGTTGTTCAACCTTGGTAGTGCCTGTATGGAAATGGCACGGTCCCATGGAGCGGACGTCGATCCCGCGATCGGACACCTCGAGCAAGCCTTGGCGGTCATGCCGGACGGGCACGATCAACTGGCCGAGTTGCTCAGTCTGCTGGGCAGAGCCCACGCCTACCGGTACGTCCGTCGCGGCGCATTGTCCGACTTGGACACTGCGATCCAAGTGGCACAGCGGGCAGTGGCCGTCGCAGGCGACGGACATCCCCAGCGCCACACGTATCTGGCCGACCTGGCACTCCACGAACATGCGCGGTTCGAACACTCCGGCGCCTTGGTGGATCTCACGGATGCGATCCACAATTTTGGTAACGCCATTGCTCTCATGCGGCCTGATGACCCGGACCGGCCTGTCCACATGGCCGAACAGGGAATGGCGTATCAGCGGAAATTCGACCACAGCGGGCAGGCGGCCGATCTCGAACGGGCCATCGATCTCGGTGAACAGGCCATCGCGACCGCTTCGGAAAGCCACTCCGAATGGCCCCGCATGCTGGCCCGGCTGAGCTCGGCCTACCGGAAACGGTTCAGGTTCGCCGGTACCGCCGAAGATCTGGACCAGGCGTTCAATCTCGCCAAACGGGCGGCCGACGCCGTCGACGACACAAGCCTGGACAAGGTGACCTGTCTGCTCACGTTGAGCAATGCCCACATGGCGCGCTTCGATCGGAACGGCTCGCCCGCGGACCTGGACCAGGTGATCGATCTCGGCGAGCACGTCCTTCTCGAAACAGAACAGCACGATGTCGATTGGGCGGTGGTCGCCGCCAACCTCTGCGGCGCCTACTGGAAGCGGTTCGACCGGGGCGGGGTGGCCGCCGACCTGGATCGTGGAATCGCCCTCGGCGAAGCGGCGGTCGCCCAAACTCCCGACAGCGCAGCGAACAAGGGAAGCTACCTGGCCCATCTTGGTGCCATCCACCAAGCCAGATACAGTCGGTTTCGTGAGGTGACGGACCTCGATCGCGCCATCCACCACACCAAGTCCGCTGTCGAAATCACTCCACAGAGCCACTACACCCGCCCGGGCTACATGTCCGATCTTGCCGGACTGCACCATCGCCGCTATCGACGATCACAGCGCCAAGCGGATCTGGACATGGCGATCGATCTCGTGCAGCAGGCACTCGCCCTCAGCTCGCCGAACGACCCGGAACGAGCTCGCTATTTGTCCAGTCTCAGCATCCTCCACACCACACGATTCGATCTCCTGCACGTGGACGCGGATCTGGACCGGGCGACCGCGCTGGCACGCCAAGCCCTTTCGGCCGCACCACATGACCACCCGCACCGTGCGATCTACGCGGACGCCCTTGCGGGCGCCTATCTGGCCAGCACGCAAACCGTCAGCCAGCACCAGTTGCACACTCTCGCTCGCGACGTCTCCGAGGCGACCACGTCGTTCCCCGTTCACCGAATCAAAGCAGCCACTTCCGTGGGGTTGCTGGCAGAGGCAATGGGCGAGTACGCGACTGCCACGCAGATGCTGGACACCGCGGTGACTCTGCTTCCGTCGGCAGTACCCAGAGAGACGAGCTGGGCCGATCAGGAACACCGTCTAGGCGCACAAGCCGGCCTGGTCGGTGAAGCCGTTGCCGCACACTGCGCGACGAACGACGTCAGAGGCGCGGTGGAGATCGCCGAACTCGGTCGCGGGATCCTTTTGGCCGCCCAACTGGATTCCCGCACCGACCTGACAGATCTGGAAGAGGCCGATCCGAAACTGGCCTCGGCATTCCACCACGTCCGAGCACAGCTCAACGCCAGCGACGACACTCCCACCGGGAGCACTGTCACCTTTCGCAGGAGACTATGGGCCGAGTATGACGATCTGCTCGCCCAGATCCGTCGGCGTCCCGGTTTCGCCCGGTTCCTCCTACCGGCTCGATTCACTGATCTTCGCGCGGCCGCAACCGGTGGTGCCGTGCTGCTGGTGAACGCGGGCGAGAACCGCGGCGATGCGATCATCATCCACGCCGACGCCGATCCGGAGCTCGTGCCTCTTCCCGAACTCACTATGGCAGCTGTCCGTTCGCGCGGCGCCTATCTGATGGCCGCTACTGCCACAGGCGACAGCGAATTGGTCACGGTGCTGCCGGAGATTCTGAGTTGGTTGTGGGACATAGCGGTTCGGCCCATCGTGGATGCTCTTGCCCATACTGGGGATTCCCCGCTCCGGGTGTGGTGGATGCCTCTGGGGTTGCTGAACTTGTTTCCGCTACACGCGGCCGGTCACCCAGACGAACCCGGCGCGCTGGATCGTCTCGTCTCGTCCTACACGTCCACCTTGCGAACACTCACCTATGCGCGCGCACGGCCATCCGCGACAGAACGCCGCCAGCTCGTAGTCGCCCTGGATCGGACGCCTGGTCTTGCCAACCTTGTCGGCACAGCCACAGAAGCAGCGGCTCTCCAGGCCCAACATCCCGACATTCCGGCCCTGACCAACGAAACGGCCACTGCCACCGGCGTATTGACCGCGTTGCCGAGAAGCACGTGGGTGCATCTCGCCTGCCACGCCAGCACCAACGCCACCGCCCCTTCGCAGGGCGGGGTGCACTTGCACGACCGCGTCCTCCGCTTGTCAGAGGTCAGCCGGCTCCACCTGAAGCACGCCGAACTGGCCTATCTCTCCGCTTGTTCGACCGCGGACGGCGGGATCCGTCACGCCGACGAGTCCCTGCACCTCGCCTCAGCGTTCCAACTGGCCGGATTTCGGCACGTGATCGCCAGCCTGTGGCCGCTGAAGGACCGCATTGCCGCAGTCGCGGCTCGAGCGTTCTACGAACGCCTGCCCGACAAGCCCACCGCGGATCATTCGGCCGCCGCCATGCGAGAAGTCACGCTCATGCTGCGTGACAGATATCGTACTCGTGCCGATCTCTGGGCACCGCTCATCCACACCGGACCTTAGCGCCGTTCGTTGTATTTCCGTATGACGACCGGCATGTCCGCGAACACCCCCATCAAGGCCTGCCGCTCCCTTTCCTCGAACCCGAGAAACGAAATCTTGCGCAACGCAGTGTCCGGATTCGTCCGCAAGTAGTCGATAGCGGCGGTCACCATTCGCTCCGCCGTGGGCATCACCTCGGCACCGCCAACACCCGTGCCGAGCAAGGGGAACAGCACCGTGCGCGCCGCGAGCCGCTCCGCATGTGTCAGTACGTTGGTGACGCACCAGCTGATGTTGAGGACCTGCCGATAGCCCGCGCCAGGTTCGCCATGGACGGCGGCGACATGGACGATGTGCTTGACGTTGTGGCTGGCGCTCAATGCTCCGGCGTCGGTGATCACCACTGTGCCGGGTGCGACCGGTCGATGGTCGCGTACCTTGGCTTCCAGTTCGTCCGCGACGAGGTCGTCCACGACTCGGCCGGCGTCGTCGTGCACCGCGCCCCAGTACCGGATGATTCCGGACACGCTGAACTCGTTGTGGCGCGCCATCTTCATGTCGGTGTTCTCGCTGTTGACCCAGATATCGGCGGTGCGGACCCGGCGGATGCTGCCGGACACGACCTCCAGCCCACACGGAGAACCATTCAGCCGGAACTCCACCGGGCTGTCCGGCACAGCGACGTTGCCTGTGGTCCGGCCCAACTCACGGATGAGCCGGTCGAGGTCGCTGTCGATCGAGTAGTGCCTGATCCGCACGGCCTGACACCGGGCGAGTGCGGCGATGCCTCCGGGCAGGAGTTCCGCGTCGGGTAGTTCGGCGTCCTCCACCAGGACAGGGATTACGCGTAGGCCACAGGAAAAGGCTTCCTGGATCTCACGGTGCACCCAGTCACGCTCGGGGTCGGTCAGAAATTCGATCCACTGTGGACCCATGACCGCGAGTAGCACGTCGCAACGGCGCAAGGTGTCGAACACCGTGGTGACGAAGTCATCGCCGGGACGGATCGACCGGGATGCCAGAAACGCACGATCCGGTCCGAGTCTCGCGGCGAGCTCGCGGTGCAGCAGAGTCGCATACCCAGGCTGTTCCCGCACGCGGTAGTTCACGAACACTCCGCCCATGACACCTCCCCCCAACGATTATCACGCGCGGATCTGTCCTCCGCGAACGTCAAGCGGAGGACATGCGCCCAGAAGCGCCCTGACATAGGAGGCAGCTACCGCGGCGGCATAGTTGCGCCACAGATGACCGTGACGGCGATCGCCGTAGTCGCTGATACCGCGGACCACGTACCACTCCAGGCCGTTCGCGAAGCTGGCCTTGCCGATGCCGGTGCCTTCCATCTCGAACGCGCGCAAGTTGTGTTCCGCCGCGATCGCATCGCGTTTACGCAGGTTGCGCAACGATCGGTCCGCGCTGCCGATGCGGCCGTAATGCACCTTGGGCCGGCCCGGACGGTGCCCGCTGAGCGCAGGATCCGGATGGGGCGTCGTGGCCTGGTCATCAGATTCGTCGGTGTAGACGACGTCGGTGCTGTCGGCCGGGCGGGCGAAGCTGGAATAAGCGCGCACGATGGCGTCGATGTGCGTCTCCCACGGACAACGTTGCATGTGTTCGTCGGTCTGCAGCGCGTTGACCGCGTGTTTGAGCAACGGTGACGGCCTGGGATGCGGCTGGCGCAGTGAGACGTTGTCCGGAGCGTCGACAACATGGTCATAGTCGACGATTCCCCAACTCGCCACGACGATGTCGCCGAGCCGGACGTGTTTGGCCGGGTCCGTCACCCTTGGCACGCCCGCCGCGATGCCGGACATCAGCACGCAGTTGACCGTGGCGAAGCTCCGTATCAGGTTCGCGCAACCGTCGGCGGCGGCGTTGTTCGCCGTCTCGCCGAGCAGCGTGATCACCACGACGTGCGGCTGGTCCGGCACAGCGCTTGGCATCGTGCCAACAAAGTAGTTGGCTCGGTCGCCGGGCACGTTGACGCGCTTCCAGTCGTCGAGCAGAAACCTTGCGGCGGCGCACTCCTCGGGCATCGCTGTCACGATGCCGAACGTCGGCTCGTGCGTCCGCACCAGCGCCGGGCCAAGCGACTCCGTCATCAGCCGAGCGCCTTCCGCTGATGTCTCGAAGTACGTGATGTCGTCGTCCAGCCTTTGGCGGAAATACGTTCCCAGCGCGAGATCATCACCTATCGGCCCGTCTTGCGGAAGGTCGCCGACGCGCTTCAGCGCCGCCACCGCATTGGATATCGCGATCTCCACGGTATGACGCATGGTCTTCAGGTCGGTCACATGGCGGGCGATCCTGAACCGGCTAGTGCTCAGCGCGGCCTGGTCCCGCTGTGCCACCGCGTCGTCGATCGTCCGGCACAGCATGCCCGCTTCCGGCAGCCGCGCATGCACTCGAAGCTGGTAGCGCACCTTGGCCATGTGCAGGAGATAGCGTGCGAGTACTGGCATGTCGGCACGACCGTTCGACCACGTCCAGTCGCTCTGCTCGTCATCGCGGTCTGGCGGCGCCAGCACCACGAATCGCCGCTCCGCTCGCGTGTCCTCGCGGCCGGAGAACTCCCGCAGGACGATGCCTGGTTCGAGCTCGCACCCACGGCCGACCCGTCTGCCCTCCAGCTCCTCGAAACATCGCGCGCCCGCATCAAGGTGCTCGTCTTTGCCCTGGTAGAGCCACGTGACGCCGATGAACGCCTGTGACATCTCGCCAAGCACGCCTCTGACCATCGCGTCGAGCTGCTGCCATGACGCGCCCGGCAACGCGGCCAGCACCGACAGGTTAAGAACGTCGTGCATCCCCCGAAGCACCGCTTGCACGTGCGTATCCGGTCTCTGCCGGGCGGCCAGCACGACCGTGCCGGCCCCGAAACCGGTGAATCGGTCCGGTTCCATTGGCAGGCCCAGCAACGGCACCGGATCGGTCAGGCCGAGTTCGTCGGCGAAACGCGTCCACAACGCGCCCATTTCGGCCACGTCGGCCGGCTTGCGATCGTCCGCGTGCGCGAACACGTGCAAGATCAACTCTTGCTCCGCGATCAGACCGTCCACCTCCTCGCGTGGTGCCCCTCCAGCAGACCATGCCATCGCTAGAGTTGCTCCATGTCCATCTTGAACGACCACGCCATCCGCAGGGACGCCCGCGAAGTGGCGGCGGATGTGCTCGAATGGCAAGCCACCGCCGAGGAATGGGCGGAGATCGCCCAGCTCGTGACGGCGGCGATCGAGGCGTGGGAGGCACAGGACTGGCCCGCGCTCGAGCGGGCAACTGTGGCACTGGAACTCGCGAGCCCGTTGCGCGCCACCCGAATGGGTGACGAGAGGCGGGTCACATCGTCGATCTCGGAACCCGTGCGGGAAAGGGTGAACAGGCTCGTCCACGGACCGGAGGACGACACTCCGCCAACCGAGCCCGAGCGTCCCGAGCAGGCCCGCTGACCGCCCGTGCGCCTGGTGCTGGAGCCGCTGCTGCGCTTCAGGTACTGGCTCATCAACCGCAGGGTTCGGCGGGCCGACCTGATTGCGGCGCTCGAGTCCGCCGAGCAGACGTTGCGCTGGGCGGATCGTCTGCCTGAGGGGCGGGCCGCCGAACAGTGGCGTGCGACATTCCTCAACGTCATCGGCTTCGTGCGCTTGGAGATCGGCGATGTGGGTGGTGCGCGGACCGCGTTCGAGGAGTCGCTGTGGATTGAGGAGGAACTCGATCCGGAATCGCCCGAGACGGCCCGAGCGCTGAACAACCTCGCGAGCGTCGCGTACCACCAAGGCGACCTTGACGTGGCGCAGGCGCGCTACGAGCAGGCGATCGCCCTACGTGCGGCGATCGACCCTATGTCGCTCGATCTCGCTGACTCCCTGTCAGCTGCGGGGCAGGTGCTGTCGGCGCTTGGCCGTGCCGACGACGCCTTCGCCATGTACGAACGGGCATTGGCGATCACGACCGCCACGGAACCTGACAGTTCCGCGCACGCTGGCGTACTCACCAACAAGGCGACGCTGCTGCTCAACCGTGGCGCCCTCGACGAGGCAAGGTCGTTGTTCCGCCTTGCGCTCGATATCGAGACCGCAGTCGACCCGAAGTCACCGGCAACCGCGACCGCGTGGTCGAACATCGGACTCGTGAGCCACGCGTTGGGCGACGTCGACCACGCGCTCTCGTCCTTCCAGCGGGCGCTGGAGATCGACATGGCCTACGCGCCCGAAGCACCGCGAACAGCCGCCGACCACAACAACATCGCCATCATCCTGCTCGATCTCGGACGTTTCGACGACGCCATCGAGCACCTCACGAAAGCGCTGCGCATCGAGCAGTGGGCGGCACCTTCGTCCAGCGCGACCGCGACCGCATTCCTCAACGCCGGATACGCGCACCAGCTCGCGGGCAGGCCTGCGGCTGCTGTCGACGACTATCGAAGGGCGCTCGGGATCGACGCAGCCATCGCACGTTCCTCACGTGACGTGGCTTTCGATCTCACCAACCTCGGCACGGCGGAACACCAGGTTGGCAACAGCGACGACGCCGTACACCTGCTGAAGCAGGCGGTGGCGATGTTCGAGGAGTTCGAGCTGCCCGCGGATGCGTCCCAGGCCGGTACCAACCTCGCCTTCGTACTCGGTGAGTCGGGGCAGATCGACGCGGCCATCGACGCGGCAAGGCGTGCGTGCGCGGCAGCCGAGAGGGCGAGAGTGCTGGCCGGGCACCCCGACACACGCGAGAAGCTGTTCGCGCTCAACCAGTCTCCGTTCTCGCTGCTGCTGGACATGCTGCACGAACGACAGGGCGACAACGACGGCGACGAAGCGTTCGCCGTCGCCGAGGCGGCACGTGCACGTTCTCTCGCCGACCTGCTGGGTGAACGGCCCATCAGGTCGTCACTGCGCGATGGCGCAATGGCCCTGCGACTGCAGGAGGAACTGGCGCTCCATCGGGAGCTGCTCGACGCCCGTGCCCGGCTGGCCGCAGGCCGAACCGATGCCCAGGCGGTCCGTGATCTGGAGGACCGGCTCGCGGAGTGCCGTCACCGGCTTCGGCAGGATTCTCCGCAGTACGCGAATGCCGTAACGCCGGAGCCTGTCTCGGCATCCGAGGCGAGGAGCCAGCTCTCCGACGACACCCTCCTGCTGTCCTACGCCGAAGGCACAACACGCCTGCACCTGTGGGCTGCGCGGAGGCATGCGTCGGCTCACGTCACTGTCAACATCTCGTCAGCCGACGTGGTGCCGCTCGTCGAGCTCGCCACTGCGGCCTACCGGCGGGGCGAACCCGGTGCCGACGAGGAGGAATTGGCACGGGCCGAACTGGCGGATTTACTGCTGGAACCGATTCCCGAGGCGCTCACGACAGACGTGCGAAACGTCGTCATCGTGCCTTGTGGACGGCTCTTCCACCTGCCCTTCGAAATGCTGCCCTGGCAGAACGGTGTGCTCGGCGACGTGGCCGCGATCAGTTACGTTCCGTCGGTTTCCGTTCTGCACCATGGCATTCGCCCGGATCAGGCCGCGGCGCGACCGTTCGTGGGCTACGCACCCACACCTCTGCCTGGGGCGCGGACCGAGATACGCCGTGTCGCGCAAGTGCTGGGAGCGGGCCCACAGGACGTCCACACCGTAGCCACCAAGGACATCGTGGCGAAGACGATCTCCGGCGCGCAGCAGGTGTACTTCGCCACGCACGGACTGCTTGACGACCAACAGCCCATGCAGTCCGGTCTGTGGTGCACGCCGGTTCCCGGCGTCGACGAAGACCCTGTGCTGCGCGCGTTCGAGATCATCGATGTGCGGATCGACGCTGACGTGGTCGTCTGCTCGGCATGCGAGAGCGGTCTCGGCAGACTGCTCGCGGGCGAAGGGCTGGTGGGGTTGAGCCGGGCACTGTTCTTCGCGGGAGCGCGCTGCCTGATCGTCAGCCTGTGGCCGACGCCGGACATTCCCACCCGTCGGCTGATAGTGCGGTTCGCCGAGTTGATGCGCGATGGGTCCGCCCCTGCCGTGGCGCTACGGTTGGCGAAAGAGCAGATGCGCGAATCGCACCCGCAGACCTTCGCGACTCCGTGGACATGGGCCGGTTTCGTGGCGATCGGCGCCGCAGCTTCGTGAGAGGACAACGCTGACCATGCGTGGACAACGAGCACGCGCGGCTATCCTTGATCGGCTTGGCGCGAGTGCCGGGCAACTGCCGTCCGACGCGTGTGCGGTGCTCGACCGGATCGGGGACGACCCCCTGGAGTGGTCGGCCATCGCGGTGGATCTGTTCGAAAAGGGCGAGGACAAGGCATCCCGGCAAGCGCTCGACGCGGTCGCGGCATTGATGAAGTTCGCACTGGACACGACTTCGCGCCAGCACCCTTGCCGCGAGCACTACCTGGGTTGCTACGGCGTCGCACTGGAATTGCTCGCCGAACGGTTCGGCGACCTCGACGTGGTCGCCGAAGCGGAAGCCGTACTGCTGCCGGAAGTCGAGCAGCGGGCAGCGAACGATTCGTTCCGGCATCGGATCTTCCACAGCCTGGGGCGAATGGCGGTCGCCCACACCCTGCACTCCCCCAGCGCCGACGCGACCAGGGCGGTCATCAGGGCCAGACTGCGGATGCTGTCGGGTATGCCGCCGGGACATCCGGACCGTCCCGAGATGATGAGCCGCCTCGGCATGGCGTACCACGACCTCTTCCACGAGGAAGACGACAACGACGCGGTGGCCGAGGCGGTGCGGTGGACACGTGAAGCACTCGCCGAAGCCAGGGACGATCACCCTGCCCTCGGCCAGATCCTGTACTCCGTTTCGACTGCCCTGCGCCACCAATGCGAGCTCACGCCCAACCCGGACCTGTTGCGAGAGGCCATAAGCATCAGCCGTGCTGCGGCGAGCAGGCTCCCTGACTGGGATCTACGCTCCGACACAGCCCAACTGCTCTTCTCGTTGTACGAACACGCCGCCGACGACGCAGCGCTGGACGAGTCGATCGAGTTGTTCGGTGGTTGGGCCGCGGACGCGACCGGCACGGATTCCGGTTTGGCGCACGGCAAACTGGGAAACGCGTTGCGGGCAAGATATCAACGCACCGGCGACCCCGACGACCTGGCGGAGGCGGTTCGCACTATGCGCCACGCGGTTCAGACGGTTCCCGTCGGCCACCCGAGCTACACGGTGCTCGCTTCGAACCTTTCCGCTGTGCTGTCTCTCGCCGACAACCGCGTATCGGATGAGACCGTCCACGGTGAAGCTGTCCGAATAGGACGAACCGCGGCAGGCAATGACGACCTTCTCGCGCTGAACAACCTGGGGACCACCCTGATCGGCCGGTTCACTCAGACCGGCGACAGCCGGGCATTGCGGGAAGCGATCGACACGCTCGAACGCGCCGTCCGCGCGACGCCAAGCAAAGATCCATTCCTGGCCAGCCGGCTCAGCAACCTCGGCGAGGCGCTGTACTACTCGTTCCTGCGAACCGGTGATCCGCGAGAGCTCGATCGTGCCATCGACCTGGGCAGGCAGGCGATCGCCGCCGCTGCAGGACGGGACCCGGGCCGAGCCGGATATCTGAGCAGGCTCAGTGTCCGGCTGCACAGGAAGTACAACGAGACGGACGACCTCACAGTGCTCACCGAGGCAGCCGCACGGGCCAGAGACGCGATTGCCGCGCTGCGGGCGTCCGATCCAGACCGGCCGGTCCTGGTCTCCGCGGCCATCCACGCGCTCAGGTCCTTGTTCCACGCGACCACGCGCCCGGAGGTGCTCGAGGAGGCCATCGAGTTAGGCCGGGCGGAGTTGGCGGCGCTGCCCGCAGGGCACGGGGGCCGGACGGAACTGCTCGCCGCCTTCTCGGCCGCGTTGCAACGCAGATACTTCGACTTCGGCGACCGCGCCGCCGGACAGGAAGCCAGTAGATTGCTGCTGGCCGCGTCGCTGACCCCGGCCTCCTCGATCAACCAGATCCTCTACACCCGGGCGGCCGCGCTGTTCTACATCAGTGAGCGGGAATGGGAAACCGCGGCCAACGCGATGGCCCACGCGGTCAAACTGTTGCCACGGCTTGCCTCGCGCCGACTGGTCCGAGCAGACCAGGAACGGCAACTTGGCACGGCTGCGGGGGTTGTGCACGACGCGTGTGCATGCGCGCTCAACGCTGGAGATCCTGAGCGTGCGCTCGCACTGCTCGAACACGGCCGCGGTGTGTTGTTCGCGCAGGCTTTGGAGAACCGCGACGAGCTCACCGAGTTGCGAGAGCAGCGCCCCGATCTCGCCGACGAGGTCGCGCAGATTCGGGAAAGGCTCGCCAACTGGTCGACCGGCAACGCGGCTGATGCGGACGAACAGCACGCACTGACAGTGCGGTGGGATCAGCTGACCACCGACATCCGCGCCCTGCCGGGATTCGCGCACTTCCTGCTGCCGCCACCAGCCGACGAACTGCTCGCGGCCGCCACGGACGGGCCCGTGGTGTTGTTCTCGATCAGCGACTTCCGCTCCGACGCGCTGGTCCTCACTCCGGGAGGCGTTGAAGTCGTCCGCTTGCCGGGCGTGACGCCGGAGGAGATCCGTCGGCGCGCGACGGAATTCCAGGCCGACGCGAACTCCGTCACCGAGACACTGGAATGGCTATGGGACAACGTCACCGGCCCGGTGCTCGAGCACGTTGGCCTGCACGGGCCAGCTGGCGACAGATGGCCCCGGCTCTGGTGGTGCCCGACGGGACCGTTGTCCTTCCTTCCCTTGCACGCCGCGGGTTACCACCAACCGTCATCAGAGGGACCGCCGAAGACAGTGATGGACCGGGTTGTCTCGTCGTACACGCCGACTGTTCGGGCACTTCTGCACGCTCGCCGTCGCCCAGGATTCAGTGCTGACGTGAATGCACTGGTGGTGACGATGCCCAACACCGCAGCGACGCCGGACCTGCCCGGTGTCGCACACGAAGCCGGAATTCTCGCCGACAACCTCCCGCGCCGGCCCACAGTCCTGCGTGAGGCGGATGCGGTTCGCGATCGGGTCCTCGCCGAATTGCCCCGGCACAACTGGGCGCACTTCGCGTGTCACGGCTTCAGCGACCCAGGCGATCCGTCGGCCAGCCACCTGTTGCTCGACGACCACGCCACGAAACCGTTGACGATCCTGGACATCTCCCGGCTGCATTTGGAAAACGCCGATCTGGCCTGCCTGTCCGCGTGCTCGACCGCACAGGTGGGGACGACGTTGACCGATGAGACGATCCACCTGGCCGCCGCCTTCAACCTGGCAGGCTACCGGCACGTCATTGCGACGCTGTGGCCGGTCAGGGACCGTCCCGCGGCCCGATTCACTCAAACTGTGTATGGGACCGTCACTGCGGAGGGAGCCGAATCAACCGCGTACGCCGTGCACGCCGCGACTCTCGAAGCACGAAAGCGCTATCCGCAGCACCCGCACGTGTGGGCGGCACACATCCATACCGGCGCGTAGCGAATCCGGGGACAAGGGCACCTCGTGTTGAAGGGAACCAAACCGGTTGGCAAGCACGACAAAGTGACAACCGCCCGCCTCGAACCGGAGCCTTACGCCAACCTCTCCGAGGGGCTCGTTTGCGTGCTACTGGGCATGAGAAGGTGGAGGCAGCATCGTCACAGCCTAATGACGGATTACCCGACCTGCCGCAGGAATCCGTCCACATCGAACTGATGGTCCTCCAACCGCCTGCGCGCTGTAGCTCGCTCGTCGTCGGTGAACAGCGGCTCGTACTCGGGACGCAACACCGAGGCCTCGACGCTGTGCTGGAGCATGTTGGTCTCCCACAACCGGGCGAAGCCTTCCGACGTGTCGCGGCCCCGCAGCAGCCGCTGCACCGCACCGACACCACCGTGCATCGTCACCATCTCGTTGAACGCCTTGGCCCGATAGCCAATTCTCCTCACGAGGTAGCGATAGCCGTGACGGAGATGATCTTCGAAGTCATGGGCCAGCCGCTCGTATTCCTGGTCGTTGCGGTCTCCGGGATGCATCAGCGGCCTCCATAAGCTCAACGATGTCCGGTTGTCGCTCCACCGCCGGACGGCGTTACCTCGATGGCATTTCCTCCTCTGGCACCCACACGAACGCCACACCGGATTTCGGGAACACTCAGCCCCTTAGAGAAAAGCCTGACGTCCGGTGCCCTCGCCTCGGCGATTGCGGGCGACAGCCGCACCGCGGGCGTGATGGCATCGCCGACGACGAGCCACTGCGCTCGGGCCTGTGGTGTGCCCCTGCCAACGGCCTAGCGCAGGACCCAGTGCTACGCGATGCCTTGTCCTCAGCCTGTGGCCGGTTCCGACATCCCGCCCCGGCGACAGTTGGCCGCTTTACAGAACTGGGTGCGCGACGGCCACCCGCAGGCACCGGTCCTCTGGGAGCCTATGGTTCAGCCACGGACCGAATATCCAGAAATCTTGGGCACACCGTGAAGTGGTCGGGCATCGTAGCGATCGATCGCGGCGGACATCAGCATGCCGACGATCTTGAAGGGGTCGCAGTTACGGAACTCGTGCCACATCCAGCATGTGAGTGCTTGAATGCACCCCAATCTCCTGGCCAGTTACCCAATCGCCGCCAACCCTTCCCCTGTCACAACCGGGCCGCGATCATGATCGGGACGATGGTGGCGACGATGCCGCCGATCACGATGAGGACCGCTGAACCGAGTTGGACGCCGACGCCGGCCATCACCGAACCGGCCATCAGCATCACGGCGATCTCGGCGATCGTGCCGGTGCGCAGTTTCGGGCGCTCGGTGAACTGGCTGGCCAGCCGGGGGTCCTCGGCTGCCAGGCCACGCTCTATCTCGGCTAGCTTCCGCTGCTCTTCGTCACGTAGCGCCATGGGCTACCGCCGCCCGCGTGGAACCGTATGCTGGCCGAATGGTGGACGTCGCGGCGCACCGGGTCAAGGTGGGCGTCCTGCTGGCCACTCCAACGGCGGATCTGGGTGAGTGGCTCGCGGACGCCGCGGCCTTCGACGCCGCCGGGGCCGACGCCATCTGGGTCAGCCCCGAACCTACCGACTTGGACATGCCGACGTTGACGGCGGCGCTGGCGACGGTCACGCACCGTGCTCGTTTGGTCGTGGCGCTGCCGGACGCCAGCAGCAACGTGGTTGACACGATTCAGCGGCTCAGCCGTGACCGCCTTGTCTCCAACGCCCAGGAGTCGGGGCGCTGGATCGCGGTGCCGGTGCCGGATGGCCGCGCGTCCTGGCGGGCCACGCTCGTTGATGCCGCTGAGCAGGGGGTATCCGGCGTTGTCGTGGCTGCCGATCCTCGACTGCTGGACATCCTGCGCAACCCGCATGACCCGGATGAACGCCCGGACCTTCAGCTTGCTCAAGGTTGAGGCATTGACGCCCGGACTGAGCCAGATCGACAATGACTTCAACCGACCCGAAGCGACCTGAAGCATCGACGATGATGCGGAGGCAGCGGTGGAGAACGTCACGCGGCGTGAGTTTCTCGGCCTGGGCGCGGCAGGCGCTCTCGGCTTCGATCTGACCAAGGCCGCACAGTTCAAGCAGAACCTCCTGATCGAAGGCGCGACCGTGTCGCACTCGGTCTGTCCCTACTGCGCGGTGGGATGTTCCCTGCTCGCCTACACCAAGAAGGCCGCGAACGGCCACGTCGAGCTGCTGCAGATCGAGGGCGACCCGGACAGCCCCGTCAACGAGGGCACCCTGTGTCCCAAAGGCGCCAGCTCGCTGCAGCTCGCCGTGTCCCGTCGGCGCGTGCCGAACCCGCTGTACCGGGCGCCAGGGGCGACCACGTGGACGCGGGTTTCGTGGGACTTCACCCTGGACAAGCTCGCCAGGAACATCAAGGAGTCGCGGGACCGCACGTTCGTCACCCAGGACGCCAACGGCAACGTGGTGAACCGGTGCGAGGGCATCGCCTTCGCAGGCGGCGCCGCGTTCTCCTCCGAGGAAGGCTACTTGGCCACCAAGTTGATGCGTGGCCTCGGCGTCGTCCACCTGGAGCAACAGGCCCGCGTTTGACACGGCCCCACGGTGGTCAGTTTGGCCGCCACGTTCGGCCGAGGGGCCATGACCAACCACTGGCGTGACATCAGGCATGCCGATTTGATCCTGGTCAACGGTGCCAACCCGGCCGAGGCGCACCCGGTGGGCTTCCGGTGGCTGATGAAGGCCAAGACCGACCGCGGCGCGAAGATCATCCACGCCGACCCGCGGTTCACGCGCACGTCCGCGGTCGCCGACATGCACCTGCGGATCCGTACCGGGACCGACGTGGCCTACTTCGGCGGGTTGATCAACTACGTGCTGGAGAACAACCTCTACCACAAGGAGTACGTGGAGTACGCGACCAACGCGGGCTTCGTGGTGAGCGCGGACTACAAGTTCGAAGACGGGATGTTCAACGGTTTCAACCAGCAGACCGGCAACTACAACGCGACGGCCTGGACGTACGAGACCGAGGCCGACACCCCCGATTCACCGGCCAAAGTGGACATCGCGCATCCGCGATCGGTGCTGAACCTGTTGCGTGAGCACTACAAGCGCTACACGCCGGAGATGGTCGAGCGGATCACCGGCATCCCCCGTGCGCAGTTCCTGGAAGTCGCGCGGCAAGTCGGCGAGATGGGACGCCCGGACAAGGTCATGACCGTGGTGTACGCCGTCGGCCTCACGCACCACACCACTGGCGTGCAGCTCATTCGCTCGGCCGCCGTGCTGCAGTTGCTGCTGGGCAACATGGGGCGCCCGGGCGGCGGGATGAACGCCGAACGTGGCCACGCCAACATCCAGGGCAACACCGACCACGCGATCTCCTGGGACATTCTGCCCGGCTACATGCGGATTCCCGCACCGGGACAGACGAACCTGACCGACTACGTGGCGCAGAGCGCGAGCAAGAAGGCGCGGCCGAACTCGGTGAACTTCTTCGGCGAGAACTATCGCAAGTTCACCGTCAGCCTGTTGAAGGCGTGGTACGGCGACGCGGCCACAAAGGACAATGAGTTCGCCTTCCACCACTTGCCCAAACCCGCGGCGAACGCGTCCTGGATCTCCATTTTCGACCAGGCGCTGCGCGGGAAGATGGAAGGCGTGATCCTGTCCGGGATGACCGCGACCAGCATCGGCCCCGACTCCAACCAGGTGCTGCAGGCACTGTCCAATTTGAAGTGGTTGTGCGTGATGGATCCGTTCCGCACCACCAGTTCCGAGTTCTGGAACGCGCCGGGCATGGATCCGGCGCAGATCCAGACCGAGGTGTTCATGCTGCCCGCGACGCACTGGATCGAGAAGGACGGGTCGTTCACCAACAGCGGCCGCTGGGTGCAGTGGAAGGACCAGGTCATCCCGCCGGAAGGCGAAGCACGGCACGACCACTGGATCCTCGCGGACGTCTTCGGCCGGGTCCGTGAGCTCTACCGGCAGCAGGGCGGCAAGTATCCCGATCCGGTCCTGCAGCTCACGTTGCCCTACCGAGACCCGCGCAAACCCGAGCTGGACGAGATCGCGCAGGAGATCAACGGCAAGAACCTGACCACCGGCAAACGGCTGAGCACCTTCGCGGAATTGCTCGACGACGGCACCACGAGCGCGGGCGATTGGATCTACACCGGCCACTACCCGGAGAGCGGCAACCTCGCCAAACGCCGGGACGGCGTGCAGGATCCGGCGAAGAACGACCCGACAGGCATGGGTTTCTACCCGAACTGGGCCTGGGCGTGGCCGCTCAACCGCCGCGTGCTCTACAACCGCGCCTCGGCCGACACCCAGGGCCGCCCGTGGGATCCGACACGACCCGGGATCGCTTGGGACGGAGCCAAATGGGCCGGCGACGTGCCTGACTATCCGCCGACCGCCGCGCCCGGTCCGAACGCCCCGCTGCCGTTCATCATGACGGGCGAGGGCACGGGACGGCTGTTCAGCAACGGGGTGGCCGACGGGCCGTTCCCCGAGCACTACGAACCGATCGAGTCTCCGGTCGAGAATCCCTTGCACCCCAGGGTTTCGGTCACGCCTGCCGCGTTCCTCTACGACCAGAAGGCAGGCAGGCCGAACCGCTTCGGCACCGCCGCGGACTATCCGTACGTGGCGACGTCGTACCGCCTCACCGAGCACGAGCACTACGTCACCCAGAACATCGAGCACCTGGTGCAGCTACAGCCGGAGGCCTTCGTCGAGGTACCGGCCGAGCTCGCCGCGGAGAAAGGGATCAAGACCGGCGATCACGTGCGCGTCTCGTCCAAGCGGGGCAAGCTCGAGGTACGCGCGGTCGTCACCAAGCGGCTCGGTCCACTGCAGATCGACGGCAAGAAGGTCTACCAGATCGGGATTCCCATCCACTGGGGCTTCGTCGGTATCAACGAAGGGCAGCACTGGCTTGCCAACGCGCTGACTCCGTTCGTCGGCGACGCTAGTGCACGTACGCCCGAATTCAAGGCATTCCTCGTCAACATCGAGAAGATGACATGACTCCATGGGTTGCTCCCCGGCGCCGCGCCGAGACACTCCGCGAACGATATCCCTTCGCGGCGGAGCAGCTCACGCTCTACATCGGACTCGTTGACGTGTGGGAACGCGCATGGGAAGCGGCCGGTGCCGAGAACCCGGCGAACCTCGCCGGCTGGGCAGCGCGCCGAGTGTTCCCCGAAGTGGTGGCCACGACCCGTGAACACAGTCCGACGCCGATTCGGCCGGTCAGCGACCTGGGAGCGGCCGAAGCGATGCTGAAGGCGTGGCTTTCCGGCGAGGAGCTTGTCCCGCTTGAACGGTATCTGGCGCGGGCGACACTGCGGGGACCATTGGCGGCAGTGGACGTCGAAGCCGCGTGCGCGGCGGACCCGGCGCCCCGGGGCGATCGTCGGTGCCCGCGATGTGGTGGTCCTCCGCAACTCAGCTTCCGGAGCGAAACCGGCGACAGTCTCGTCAGCGGGCACCGTAAGCTGCAATGCGCCCGATGCGCGGAGAGTTGGAGCTTTTCCAGCAGCAGTTGTGCGTACTGCGGCGAAAGCGACAAGCGCACTGTCTACACCGAACACCGTGATGGTCCACAAGTCGGCCGCGCTGCTGCTGGGGACGCGATGTTCCCGCACATCCGTGTCGAGGCTTGCGCGCGGCGCGAGCGGTACCTGATCGACGTCGATCTGGGCCGTGACCCACGAGCCGTGCCGGAGGTCGACGAGTTGGCGGCGCTTCCGCTCGACCTGTACGCGGCCGAGCGCGGCCTTTCCAAGATCACACCCAACGTGCTGGGGGTGTAGCGATGCCGGAGATCACGCCTGGCAAGGCCTATGGGTTCTTCACCGACACAAGCGTGTGCATCGGCTGCAAGGCCTGTGAGGTGGCTTGCAAACAGTGGAACGAGCTGCCGGGCAACGATCCGGTGTTCGGCGACGGCTACGACAATACAGGGAGCCTCGGCGCGCAGAACTGGCGGCACGTCCAGTTCATCGACAACGTCCCGGACGAGACGGCGGCGCCTGGTCAGGGCAAGGCCTGGCTGATGATGTCGGACGTCTGCAAGCATTGCCAGCACGCCAGCTGTATGGAGGTCTGCCCGACCGGTGCGCTGATCCGGACCGAGTTCGACAGCGTCTACATCCAGCCCGACGTGTGCAACGGTTGCCGCAACTGCATCGCGGCCTGCCCGTACGGCGTGATCGAGCAGGACGACCGCAAGGGCATCGCGCAGAAGTGCACCCTCTGCTACGACCGGCTGCAAGGCGGCCTGGAACCGGCCTGCGCCAAGGCATGCCCGACCGATTCGATCCAATTCGGACCGTTGGACGAGCTTCGCCAGATGGCCCAGCAGCGCCTGGACACTCTGCACGATCAGGGCGTGACCCAGGCACGGCTGTACGGTGCGGACGAGTCCGTCTACGGCGGGCTCAACGCGTTCTTCCTGCTGATGGACGAGCCTGAGGCGTACAAAATGCCGAACGCCGAGAACGCCGTGCTGCCAAGCCGCAACAACCTGGGCGGTTACCTCGGCGCGCTGGGCACCGCGATCTTGGCCGTGCTCGGCGGCCTGTTCGCGTTGCGGCGCCGCAAGGAGGCAGTGGCTGAGGCGGGTGACGAACATTGACGTGGCTGGCGCAAGAGGTTCAGCATTTCGTCCGCGCACCCGACTGGACCTGGTACATCCTGTTCTACTTCTTCTTCGCGGGCCTGTCCGGCGGGTCCTACGTCATCGCGTCGCTGTTCTGGCTGCGCGGTGGTCCGGCGGACGAACCGGTGGTCCGGCTCGGCTACATCGCGTCGTTCGTCGCGCTGCTGCCCTGCCCGGTCATGCTGATCCTCGACCTCGGCAGCCCGCTGCGGTTCTGGCACATGATGTGGAACACCACCCCGGGCGATCCTGGGCTGAACTTCAAGTGGTACTCCCCCATGTCCGTGGGTGTGTGGGCGTTGCTGATCTTCGGCGCCTTCGTCACGGTGTCGTTGCTGTACGCGCTGGGCTGGTCATTCGTACGACGGGTGCTCGGCGGCGTGTTCGGCAAGGTCATCACGGTCGTCGGCATGATCTTCGGCCTGTTCATCGCGGGGTACACGGGTGTGCTGCTGTCGGTGTCCAACCAGCCGGTGTGGAGCGACACGTGGGCGCTCGGCGGGCTGTTCCTGGCTTCGGGGATGTCCGGGTCGGCGGCGTTGCTGCTGCTGTTGCTGCGGTTGCGAAAAGCCGGGAACGCCGGTCCGCTGCTGATCTCGGAGCGGCTTTACGCGGTGCTCGAACTCGCCCTGCTGGTGGTCTTCGTACTCACGCTGATCCCGGCCGGGATGCTGGACCGCGCTTTCGAATTCCCGTGGTTGTTGCTCTGGCTGGTGGCGTTCGCCGGACTGCTGCCGGGGATCGCCGGCCTGGCTGAAGGCAGGCTCGCCGTCACGCCGGAGGGTGTCGTGGTGCCGGTCGAGTCCGCGTCGGCGGCGAAGACCGTGCTCGCGCCTGTGCTGATCCTGATCGGGGTGCTGGCGCTGCGCGCGGCCGTGATCTTCCCGGTCCATTGAACCCGCTGACCCGGGTCTACGCCGTCGCAAGCGGCAAGGGCGGCGTCGGGAAGTCGACCGTGACCGTGAACCTGGCCGCCGCGATCGCCGGGATGGGACGCGCGGTCGGCATCATCGACGCGGACATCTACGGCCATTCCGTGCCCAGGATGCTCGGCGTGACAGCGGAACCCACCCAGGTCGACGGGGTGATCGTGCCGCCGGCCGCGCACGGCATCAAGGTCATCTCGATCGGCCTGCTGACCAAGGGCAATGCACCCGTGGTGTTGCGCGGGCCGATGCTGCACCGCGTGCTCAAGCAGTTCCTGTCCGATGTGTACTGGGGCGATCGGGACGTACTGCTGGTGGATCTGCCGCCCGGTACCGGGGACATCGCGCTCTCCCTTGCCGAACTCGTGCCCGACGCGGAGCTGGTGATCGTGACGACGCCCCAACTGGCCGCAGCCGAGGTGGCCGAGCGGGCCGGGGCGATCACGAAGCAGACCCACCAGCGGATCGCCGGCGTGGTCGAGAACATGGCGTGGCTGCCCTGCCCGCACTGCGACGAGAAGATCGACGTGTTCGGTTCGGGCGGTGGACAGTCCGTGGCGGACGCGCTGTCGGCTCCCCTGCTCGGTCAGGTGCCCGTGGACCTCAGACTGCGGGAACAATCCGACGCCGGCGTGCCGCTCGTCCTTGCCGATCCGGACACGCCCGCTGCCAGGGAACTTCTCGCCATCGGCACCGAGCTGGACGCACGCGGACGCGGCCTGGCAGGGCGTCAGATCGGGCTCACGCCGGTCCGCAGAAGTTGACATCTCCCGCACAGCCGCCATGGTTGGCGGTGGAGGTGTGCAGGGGCTGGTGCCCTTCCCGGTCTTCAAAACCGGTGTGGCCCGGTATCCGGGCCAGGCGGGTTCGATTCCCGTCCACCTCCGCCACGGCCGCGGAGGGAGCGGGGGATGTACGTCGTCGCCACCGCAGGACACGTCGACCACGGAAAGTCGACGCTCGTACGTGCGCTGACCGGGATGGAACCGGACCGGTGGGCCGAGGAACGACGCCGTGGGCTGACGATCGACCTCGGTTTCGCGTGGACAGAGCTGCGACCTGGGATGACTGTGGCGTTCGTCGACGTCCCTGGGCATGAACGGTTCGTCCCGAACATGCTCGCCGGCATCGGCCCGGTGCCGGCCGTGCTGTTCGTCGTCGCCGCGGACGAAGGCTGGATGCCCCAGTCGGCCGAGCATCTCGCGGCGCTGCACGCGCTCGACGTCCGGCATGGGCTCCTCGTGATCACGCGCAGCGACCTCGCCGACCCAGCGCCCGCCATGGAGCACGCACGCGCCGAGATCGCCAGGACCTCGTTGGGTGAGATCGACGCCGTGGCCGTAAGCGCGCCTGCCGGAACCGGGATGTCCGAGCTGCAGGTTGCGCTCGAACGGCTGCTTTCCCGTATCCCCCAACCAGATCACCATGCACCGGTCCGGCTGTGGATCGACCGGTCCTTCACCATCAAAGGCAGCGGAACCGTCGTGACCGGCACGCTGGCCGCCGGGCGGATCCGTATCGGGGACGAACTGGAAGTCGCGTCCCTCGGCCAGATCGCGCGGGTCCGGTCCCTGCAGTCACTCGGTCACCCGATGTCCGAAGTGGACTCGGTCGCCCGGGTCGCGGTGAACGTACGCGGGATCGAACGCGACGAACTTCGCCGGGGCGACGCTTTGCTTACCCCGGAGAGGTTCCGCTCCACCCAGGTGATAGACGTCCGGGTACACGGCGATCCGGTGGCGTCGTTGCCGAAAAGCGTCATGCTGCACATCGGTTCAGCCGCTGTATCCGTGCGGGTCCGCCCGCTCGGGGCCGATACCGCGAGGCTCACGCTCGCGCAACCGTTGCCGTTGCGGATCGGTGACCGTGGCCTGCTCCGGAATCCCGGCGCGCATCACGTCAGCGGCGGCGCCACAGTGCTCGACGTCGCACCTCCGGCGCTGGCCAGGCGACGAGCCGCCGCGACCCGTGCGGCAGTCCTCACCGAGCTCGACGGGCGTGCCGACGAGCATTCGGAGTTGCACCGCCGCCGTATCGCCAGGCGCGAGGACTTGGAGCGGATGGGCGTGACGGTGACTTCCCGTCCAGTGGCGGGTGACTGGCTGGTCGAGGAGAGCGTGTGGCGTCAGCTGCGGTCCGAGCTGCCTCGGGTCGTCGCCGACTGGCTACGTGACCATCCGCTCGAACCTGGTCCGCCTGTCGACGTTGTCCGCCAAGGACTTCACCTGCCCGACCGTTCCCTCGTACACGCGTTGGTGACGCCTCCGCTGGCGGTGCAAGCGGGTCGGGTCGTGCGGACGAGTCAACAAGCCTTGCCCGCCCCCATTGTCCGCGCGCTCCAACGGATTCGAACTGACCTCGAAGCAAACCCGTTCGCCGCACCGCCGACCGAACTACTCACTTCCCTTGGCCTGGGGCCACGGGAACTCGCCGCCGCCGCACGGGTCGGTGCGCTCGTGCGGATCGCCGACGGCGTGGTGCTTCTGCCCGACAGCATCCAACACGCGGCGAAAACCCTCGGCACGTTGCCGCAGCCTTTCACCGTGAGCGACGCGCGCAAGGCGCTCGGCACAACTCGCCGGGTCGCCGTGCCACTGCTCGAACTCCTTGATCGGAAAGGCGTCACCCAGCGCCTGCCCGACGACCGACGACGAATACGAGGTTCGCGACCATGACCGTCCGGCTGACACAGTACGCACACGGCGGTGGCTGTGCCTGCAAGATCCCGCCCGGTGAGCTGGAGCAAATGGTTCGTGGCCTGGCGGACACGACCCCGGCAGGCGACGACCTGCTGGTGGGCCTCGACACCGGCGACGACGCGGCGGTCGTGCGGATCGAGAACGGCCGGGCACTGGTGCTGACAACGGACTTCTTCACGCCGGTGGTCGACGATCCCTACGACTGGGGCAGAATCGCCGCGGCGAACGCACTGTCCGATGTGTACGCGATGGGCGGGCAGCCGGTCGTCGCGGTCAATCTGCTTGGCTGGCCACGCGAGACACTGCCGTTCGACCTCGCCGCCGAAGTGCTGCGCGGAGGCATGTCCGTCGCCAGCGAGGCAGGCTGTTATCTGGCTGGCGGCCACAGCATTGATGACCCAGAACCGAAATACGGCCTCGCCGTGACCGGAATCGCCGATCCCGACAAGCTGCTGCGTAACGACAACGGGAAACCTGGGCAGCCACTCACGCTGACCAAGCCGCTCGGCATCGGAGTGCTGAACAGCAGGCACAAGGCGACCGGAGAAGTCTTCCCCGAGGCGATCGCAGCGATGACGCAGCTCAACCGAGACGCCGCGCGTGCTGCCGTGCACGCGGGAATCCGTTGTGCCACGGACGTCACGGGTTTCGGCCTGCTCGGGCATCTGTTCAAACTGGCCAATGCCAGCGGGACCACCGCGATCGTGGACTCGACAGCCGTTCCCTACCTCGAACCCGCCCGAGCCGCGCTGCGTGACGGTTACGTCAGCGGCGGGACACGTCGGAACCTGCAATGGGTGTCGCCGCACACGGACTTGTCAGCGGTGAGCGAGGATGAGGCTCTGCTGCTCGCCGACGCACAAACGTCAGGCGGTTTGCTGCTGGCCGGTGAGCTGCCTGGCATGCCCGTGATCGGCGAGCTCGTTCCCCGCGGCTCGCATGCGATTGTCGTTCGTTGAGCGTGTGGACTTCGGTTTCGTCATGCACTCCCGAGTGCGTGGTCCACAAGCTACCGCCGGTCGGGCTGCCGCGCCGGGTCGCCAGATGCCTCGCAGGCGTCTGCGTACTTGTGGTGTTGCTCTGCTCGACAAGGCGGACTGTGCGCTGGACGTGCCGGCTGCTGTTGCGGGCACTGGGCGTCAAGCTGGCGGCACCGGCACAGATTCCACCTGGCACGTTGCTGGCCGCCAACCACATCTCCTGGCTCGACGCGGTTGCCGTGCTGGCCGTCGAACCGGTGACGTTTCTGGCCAAGCAGGAGGTTGCGACCTGGCCGATCATCGGCCGGGTGATCCGCAGGGTCGGCACACGCTTCATCCACCGAGAGGGGCTGCGTGCCCTGCCGTTGACCATCGGAGTGCTCGCCGACGAGTTGCGTCATGGCCGGACCGTCGCCGTGTTCCCCGGCGGCACGACGTGGTGTGGTCCTCCTGGTGGCCGGTTCCGTCGTGCGGCGTTCCAGGCGGCGCTGGACGCCCGCGCTCCCGTGCGGCCGGTAACCATCAGTTACACGCAGGGTGGACGACCCAGCACCGTACCCGCGTTCGTCGGCGGCGGCTCGCTGGTCGCGTCCCTCTGGCAGGTCGTGCGGGCGCGCGACCTGATCGTGCGGGTGGATGTCCATGACCCGGTGGATCATGGCTTGACCACGTTTCCGCCTCACGCCCGGCGCGAGCTTGCCGATGCCGCTTACCAGGCGATCAGTGCATCGGCCGACACCTCGCCACTGTGACGCGTGTTCACGTGCCCCGCACGTCTGTTCGCAGCGGGTGATCCGCGGGGACCTCCACCACCACGATGGGCAGCCCGTCCGGGTCGGCGATCCACATCTCCGTCAAGCCCCACGGCTCACGACGCGGCTCACGGACTATGTCCGCTCCCCTGGCCGTGAGCTCGCGCGCAGTCGCCGCAAGATCCCTGACCTGCAGCCAGATCCCGATGTTGGCACTGGGCGGCCCACTGCTGGATCCGGACAGCTCAAGCAGGCCCTGGCCGAGGAAGAACACGATGCCGCCCGGAAATTCCCGGTACACGGCCAGACCGAGCACTTCGGCGTAGAACCCGCGTGAACGCTCAAAGTCCGTGGGCCTAACCAGGATCCTGCTGGACAAGAACTCCATACCCCAGCTTCCGGCAGAAGCACTCGGCGATCAACTCGAGGCCGGTGACTGTGCCGCCAAGATCCTTTCGGAAAACCCCGTCCGGCCACTCCGACCGCCTGCTAGCCTGCGCGGAAATGGGGACTCTTCAAGGGGGACGAATGTCATACGACGTGCGATCTGACCATAACTTCCGATCGGCCCTCACCGAGAAAATACAGACAGTCTCTGCCATCGTGATGGAACTGCTGCCGGTTCCATATATCGACGACACAGATCATCCAGGAATGGAACAGAACCCGCCTCCTTACACGATACTCGGCGAAGCACGCAACGGGATCGATTCCATCCGGGCAAGCATGGCACAGGCAGATCAGCAGCACGGCCTGAATCAATCGGGCGACGACACTTCCGGCCCATTCTGCGACAAGCGCCCGGACCAGGTCCCCGGCCTGAGAATGTACGCGAAATTCGAAACCGCGTGGACGAACGTACGCCTCGGCCTCGAGCAGGCCATGGCGGACACCGTGGTCGGCATCGACGATCTGAGCGCCAGACTCAGGCAAACAGCACAGGCCTATCACGCCGGGGAGCTCACTGTTCGCGACAACCTGATCAGCGTCGCCAACGATCTGGACCGCGTCATGACGCCACGAAACCGCTGACCCGCCTGGTGCGCGGCTTGAAGCGGGCGGCGGTGATGTCCTCGACGGCATCGCAGAGGCCTGTGCCTTGCCGCGTAAGGGATCCGTAAGACTCTTTGATGGATTCGGCGGTATGCCGCGACATCCGGGGAACGGCAGGTTGGAGGAGCAAAGCAGGTCCACTGGGTCACGCCGCGGCCCCGCAGCGAAAGGAACCTCTCACCGTGCACGTCGCACTGGTTCGCCGCCTCATCGCGGAACTGGCCGGCACCGCAATCCTCTGCACGTTCGGCATCGGCGCCGCAGTCTCCGTCACCGCAGCAGCAACTGGCGGCAGTGGACTGCTGATTGTCGCCTTGGCCCATGGCCTCGCACTCGCGGTGGCCATCTACGCTTTCGGACCGACATCCGGCGGCCACTTCAACCCCACCGTCACCCTCGCCCTGGCCGCCCGCGGCAAGTTCGCCTGGCGCGAGGTCCCCGGCTACCTGCTGGCACAACTGCTCGGCGGAATCCTCGCCGCGGCATTGGTATACGCGGCCTACACCGGCACGGCTCTCGACGCCGGCCTTGGTGCGACGACCTTCGGCCCGGATGTCAGCTCTGGCCAGGCGATTCTGGCCGAGGCCGCGGGAGCGTTCATTCTCGTCACCGCGGTGTTCGCGCTGGCGAACACGCCACACGGCATACACGGGCTCGGTATCGGGCTGGCCCTGGCCACGCAGATCATGGTGTTCGGACCGCTCACCGGCGCCTCGGTGAACCTGGCGCGCACCCTCGGCCCGGATGTCGTGCTGTCACTGGCCGGCACGAGCGTGGCCTGGTCACAATTCGTGGTGTACCTCGTAAGTCCGCTGATCGGCGGCCTCGTCGCGGCGTTCCTGCACGATCTGGTCACGCGTCATGTCTCGGCGCAAACCGCTACCACGAAACAAGTCTGACCCCGTCGTGTTCGACAACCCGCCAACAGAAACACAGCTGCTGCAGCTATGGGCACTGCTCGACGCGCACCTGATCTGCGTGATCAACGGCAGTGCCGCCGTCGAAGGCTGGCTGATCGACGGAGTCTCCGTACAGCTGCCGATGGCCAAGGAAGCAACAGGCGGCGCTACCCGGCCCCGAACATGAGCGCTCGGGTCGTGCTCCAATCACCATGGCTACGTGCCTTGCTCATCGCGGCGCCGGGGCCGCTCCTTGCAGGTTTTGGCGTTGTGCATCCGGCGCCGCTGGACACAGCCAACGCTCACTGGTGGATCCTCGCCGCGAATGTCCTTGTCACAGCTGGCATCGCGTCACAGGATCGATGGCGGGCAGTGCCTGGCGCCGTGCTTCTGCCGGCCGCGAGCGTGTCCTTTGTCGACAGTCACATTTTCTGGCCCCGGGGGTGTTCACCATGATCGGGGTCCCAGCGGGGTTGTTCCTCCTGGCCCTGGAAACCACTGCCGGTTCAGCTGTCCGGAAGGCCGGTCTCGCCCGATCGTCCTGAGCCGACTCGTCCCACTTCCCTGCCGGACCGCGCTCGCCGAACCGGCCTTGCCGATTTGCGTGTGATCGATTTTTACGGCATCTTGACGCGCGGTGCGCCGGGAAGTCTGGTCGGCACTTCGCTGCATCGTGCCGCGGAGTTGGGCGAGGGGAGACTTCGGCGTGGCGCTGGTCCTGGCCTTCGGCGTGGTGTTACTGATCAGCGTTTCGCTGTCCGGCGTCGCGGCCCGGACGATCCTGTCGACCGCGCTGATGTTCCTCGTCGCCGGCGCGCTGATCGGCCAGGGCGGCTTCGGCCTGGTCGACATCTCTGCCACCGGTCCGCTGGTGACCGGCCTCGCCGACATCGCGCTGTTCACCGTGCTGTTCACCGACGGCCAACGTGCCAGCCTGCCCGCGTTGAAGGAAGGCTGGCGGCTGTCCGGCCGGGCGCTGGGCCTGGCGATGCCGCTGACCATGATCGGCATCGCCGTCCCCGGCCACTTCCTGGCTGGACTGGACTGGCCGACCGCACTGCTGCTTGGCGCGATCCTCTCCCCCACCGACCCGGTGTTCGCCTCGGCGATCGTGGGTCGTGACGACGTCCCGCTGCGGCTGCGTCGCCTGCTGAACGTCGAGTCCGGGCTCAACGACGGGCTCGCGCTGCCATTCGTGCTCATCTTCCTGGCCACCGCGAGAGGCCAGCAATCCGACCTCGGCAAGGTCGGCGTCGAACTCGCGCTCGGCCTGGCCCTCGGCATCGCCGTTCCCGCAGTCGTCGCGCTGGCGTGGCGGCTGAAGATCCTCACCGCGGAGCCACGCCTGCAGGCGCTCGGGCCGTTGGCCGTCGCGGTCGCGCTCTTCGCGGTCTGTGACCTGACGCATGCGAACCCTTACCTGGCCGCGTTCATCGCCGGATCCACACTGGCCACATTGGACCGCACGGCCGCCGAACACTTCGAACCGCTCGGCGATCTGCTGTCCGAGCTGACCAAGTTCGGGGCACTGCTGGTCTTCGGCGCCCTGATCACACCGGAACGGATCTCCCACCTCAGCCTCGGCGACTGGGCCGTCGCGGTACTGGCCATCCTGCTCGTGCGCCCGGCGAGCATGCTGCTGTCGCTGCTGCGTACCCGCTTGTCCAGTCGGGAACGGTCTGCCGCGGCCTGGTTCGGTCCCAAGGGCTTCGCCTCCGTGGTCTACGGACTGCTCGCTCTCCAATCGGGCATCCCGGCCGGTGAGCACGTCTTCGACCTGGTTGCCATCACCATCGCACTGTCCATCGTGCTGCACTCCTCCACCGATGTGCCCGTCGCGAAGGCGCTACGGGTCGAACCACCGGACAACCTGCCGACTGGTGCGCGTCAAGACAACGACAGGAAACCGGCATGACCCTTCGCGCAGTCGTATCCTGCGAACGTGCAAGCACGAGAGATGGCCGAGGACTATCCGGTCACCAGCCTGGACGCCGACGCACTGGACGCGGCGAACCTCATGGGCGAGCACCGCTTGCCCGGCCTGGTGGTGACGGACACCGACGGCAAGCCGCACTCCGTGCTGGGGGCGTCCCAGGTGGTGCGGTTCCTGGTGCCGAGCTATGTCCAGGACGACCCGGCGCTGGCCGGGGTGATCGACGAGCAGTTCGCCGACAAGGTCGCCGAGAAACTCTCCGGCCACACAGTGCGCGAACTGCTGCCCAAGGAACGGCCGGAGCTGGCCATCGCGGAAGCGGACGACACGATCATCGAAGTCGCTGCCGTGATGGCACGCATGCGCTGCCCATTGGTCGCGGTCGTCGACAACGACAGGATCATCGGCGTGATCACCGCTTCACGGCTGCTGGAGCACGCTCTGCCGCGCTGAGGAGTGTCCGCGCCGACGCGGTCACAGTGGCCACCGAAAAGGTCCACCGGCCGATGGCCGCGCTAGGCGGCACCGCCGTGCTCCTAGCAATCGGCGTAGTCAGCGCTGTTGGAGCACGCTCCACCGCGCCGAGGAGCATCCGATGATCGCCGTCGCAATCACCGTATTCGTCGCGGCGTACATCCTCATCGCCACCGAGAAGGTCCACCGGCTGATGGCCGCGCTGGGCGGAGCCGCGGTCCTTCTGGCGATCGGCGTGGTCGGGTCGGAGGACGCGTTCTACTCCTCCGAGACCGGCATCGACTGGGATGTCATCTTCCTGTTGCTCGGGATGATGATCATAGTCGGTGTGCTGCGGAAGACCGGTGTTTTCGAGTACATCGCGATCTGGGCAGCCAAACGCGCGGGTGGGTCTCCACTGCGCGTGATGGTCCTGCTCGTTCTGATCACCGCGATCGCGTCCGCGTTCCTGGACAACGTCACCACTGTGCTGCTGATCGCCCCGGTCACACTGCTGGTGTGCGAACGGCTCGGTATCAGCCCGGTTCCCTTCCTGATCGCCGAGGTACTGGCGTCCAACATCGGCGGTGCGGCCACGCTGATCGGTGATCCGCCGAACATCATCATCGGGAGCCGCGCCGGGTTGTCGTTCAACGACTTCGTCGTCCACATGACGCCGATCATCGTCGTCGAACTGATCGTGTTCACACTGATCCTGCCGCTGCTGTTCCGGGGTTCTTTCACCGCCGACCCGGAACGCATCGCGGGTGTGATGGCGCTCAACGAGCGCGAGGCGATCCGGGACAAACGCCTGTTGATCAAGTGCGGTGTCGTTCTGCTCGCCGTATTCGCCGGGTTCGTCGGGCACTCCGCGTTCCACATTGAACCGTCTATTGTGGCCCTTCTTGGCGCGGGTGTGCTGGTGCTGGTCTCCGGTCTGCAGGCGAGGGACTACATGGGCGGCGTGGAGTGGGAGACGCTGCTGTTCTTCGCCGGCTTGTTCATCATGGTCGGCGCGCTGGTCAAAACCGGTGTCATCGGTAACCTCGCCTCCCTGGCCACCGACGCCACCGGCGGCGACGCCCTCCTCGCGGTCATGCTCATCCTCGGCGTCTCCGCGGTGCTGTCCGGCTTCATCGACAATATCCCTTACGTGGCAACGATGAGCCCACTCGTCCAGCAACTGGCCGCAGGCGTGGCCGATCCTACGCAGTCGCAGGCGCTGTGGTGGTCACTGGCACTGGGCGCCGACCTCGGCGGCAACATGACCGCTGTCGGCGCCAGCGCGAACGTCGTCGTGCTCGGCATCGCTGCCCGCGCCGGGTCACCGATCAGCTTCTGGGAATTCACCAAGAAAGGCGCCGTGGTCACCGTGATCACCGTCGTCGTCGCCGCGCCGTACCTGTGGCTGCGATACTTCGTCTGATGATCAGGCCGGTAGTTCCTGGTCGGGCCAGTTGAGCAGGCGTGCACCGAGAACCGCTGCCTCAAGGGTGAAACGCTGCGCGGGATCACGTGGGTCATGGCCGGTCAGGTGTTTGATCCGGTCGAGGCGGTAGGTGAACGCCCGGACGCTCAGAAACAGCCGCCGGGCCGCCGCTGCGGCGTTGTCCCCTTCGGCGAAGTATGCCGCGAGAGTGGCCAGCAGCGGTCGCGCGCCGCCACGGGTGGTGTCGAGCGGGCCCAACACAGTCGCGACCAAGTCGATGATCGCCGCGCGGTCACGGAACAAGACCTGGAACACCAACAGGTCAGTCGCCTTGAGGACGCGGGCGTTCAGTCCCAACGACTTCGCGAGTTCCAGTGTGGTGCGGGCTTCCTCGTACGAGCGGAGGATCCCGCCGGGGCCGGGATGGGCCCGGCCTATCGCGACCTGCCAAGCTTGGCCCGATGGGAGAACGGCTTCGAGGTGCCGGGCGAATTCGGTTGCCGCCTCGGTCAGCACTCCGGGTGCGACGCATAACAGCTGCCCTTGTTTCGTGGTGACCAGGACCTCGTGCGCGTCGAATTGCCGCAGCAGCAGAGATTCGACGCGGCGCGTCACGGCATCGCCGTCGGTGAACGGCTGGTCGGCTTTGGCCGCGGCGACAAGGTAGTTGCCCGCGAGGCGAAGTCCGAAGCGTTCGGCTCGCTCGGCGAGGCGGCCCAGGTCGCTGCGGCCGTAGAACAGGTCGTCGATGAACTCGCGTCGCTCGGCCTCCTCCTGGCGCATGGTCGACCGCTGCGCCTCGACATATCCCTCCGCGAGCGCGACGACCACGTCATCCGCGGCGCGCAGAACCGCTTCGGCGATCCCGACGACCGCCTGTTTGTCACGCGCATCCCGCACCGCGGGCAGCGACCGCCACACCAACCAGTTCGCGCTGAGATAAAGGTCGACCAACGACCGCAGCGGCACGCTCCCTTCCGCCGCGCTCGCGCCCAGAGCGCGGCGAGATTCCAGTTCGTCGCGCGCCAGCCGGCGACCGGTCGAGCTGACGCCATCGAGCATTTCGAGGTAGCCGGCGAGATACCTCGGCGGCACACCACCCGCGTCCCGCGCGGCGCGTGCCGTCACTGCGGCGACGTCCAGTCGATCGGCCACTGTGAGTCCTCTCGCCGTCGTTGCCGGTACTCGGCAACCAAGTGGCATTGACCGTAGCCGTGACCGCACCTAGTGCGCCGGATTTCACGCAACGACGATCAGCAATATGCCTTCCGCACCACCCATAACGGCGCGACTGCACCTCGCCGACCATGGGCTCATCGGCGATGGCCGTGATTGGGCTCTTGTCGGCCGTGACGGCCGGATCACGCGAATGGCCGTCTCTGATGCCGATGGGTCCTCGCTTTTCGACGAGCACCAGAGTTTCACCGTCACCGTGGACGGACTTCAGACGAGCCGCCAGTACTACGTGCCCAACACGAACGTCCTTGTCACCGAGATGCGCAACCAGGCAGGCGTCGTGGAAGTGACCGATGCCTTCACACTGTGCACGTCGGCCGATCTCTCTGAGGACGTCCCGGCAGTGCGGAGTGAATTACTGCGCTACGTTCGTGTGTTGGAAGGCCATGCTCTGCTACGCGTGTCCGTTGAGCCGGACGGTGTGTTCCGTACCGAGCGCCACGGAGGCGGACTTCGGTTTCACCGTTACGCATCCGGCAACGATCTGCGTTTGATCACAAGCCGGCCACTGGATCATCCATCGGCGACGGTGTCGGTCGAAGCCGGCGAGGACCTGTGGTTTCTGTTGCGCTGGCACCACAGTCCTCGGATACACCGCCTCTATCCTCGGCATCTGCTCGATGAGACCGCGGATGCGTGGCGGCGTTGGACCGGCGCGATCACCTACGACGGGCCGTACCAGCACCTGGTGCGCCGATCGGCACTGACGCTGAAGCTACTGGGGCACACGGACTCGCCGCTCGCCGCGTCGGCGCTGCGCGATCTCGGCCTGTTCACCGAGTCCGACCACGTTCTCGGCCGCGCCCTCGACACCCTCGAGGTGGGCGAACCGCGAGGCAGGTACGGCTATTTCCTGGACTGCGCCTACCAATGGGCCCTCAACCGTGGCCCGATTGATGACGTGCTGTGGAACCGGTTGGCCGCACTGGCGAACGCCGCCGCGCAAGGTCCGCAGCCAACCATCACCTACACGACGGCGATGTACCAAGTCGCACTGGACCGGGCGGCACGGCTCAGCGACCACCTAGGCATCGCCGGACACCGTGATTGGCACGCGAAAGCAGACGATCTGCGGGACCGGATCCTGCGCGAGGCATGGGATGAGTCCCGGCAAAGCCTCACCGCACGGCTTTCCCCTGGCGCAGACCTTGATCCGAGGCTGCTTGCCTTGCCGTCGCTTGGTGTCGTCCCGGTCGACCATCCACGGATGGCGGCAACGGCCAACGCCATCGCGAAAGAACTCAGCGCCGCGCCAGGCCTGGTGTTCGAACCGTCACGACAAGCCCACGGCGCCACCCTCACCTACGGCTTCCAGCTCGCGGAGAACCTGGCCGGCCAAGGCCAACTCGACCAAGCCAACCAACTCTTCGAGGAACTGACGGCCAAGGCGAACCCGCTGGGGCTGTTCGGGGAACGCGTCGAGGTGTCAAACGGCGAATTCCGTGGCAGCTTCCCAAACCCGGCCACCCACGCCGCAGTCGTCGCCTGCGCGTCTGCCCTCGCCTGACATTGCCGGACCCCGGCAACGAACCAGCTCTCAGCGTGGCGATCCAGTCTCCTTGTTCCACCGATGTTCGCGGACGAGCATGGAACTCAGGGAGGGAGGTCGCCATGGACGAGTGGGTCATCTGGCTGATCTTCGCGGTGGTGCTGGTCGTCGCCGAGATCTTCACCCTCACCGCGGCACTCGGCGTGCTGGGCGCGGCCGCACTGGTCACCGCCGTGTCCGCGGCGATCCTGCCGCTGCCCTTCCAGCTGATCGTCTTCACCGCGGCGGCCACCGCCGGCGTGGTCCTCATCCGGCCGATCGCGTTGCGGCACATGCACAGACCCCAACTCGAACGGTTCGGAGTGGACGCACTGGTCGGCAAACCCGCTTACGTCCTCGAGGAAGTCACTGGCCTCGGCGGCCGGGTCCGAATCGGCGGCGAGGAGTGGAGCGCCCGCGCGTACGACGAAACCCTGGTCATTCCCAAGGGAAGCGTCGTCGACGTGATGGAGATCAGCGGCAGCACCGCACTTGTCTACCCACGGGAGTGAACCATGGAAATCTCAGCCTTGCTCATCGCGGGACTCGTGCTGGCGGTGCTCGCGATCTTCACCGTGCTGCGTGCCGTTCGCATCGTGCCGCAAGCACGCGCCCGCAACGTCGAACGACTCGGCCGCTACAACCGGACTCTGCAACCCGGCTTGAACTTCGTCATCCCGTACATCGACCGGGTCTACCCGGCGATCGACCTGCGTGAGCAAGTCGTCTCCTTCCAGCCACAACCAGTGATCACCGAGGACAACCTGGTCGTCGAGATCGACACCGTCCTGTACTTCCAGGTCACCGACCCACGCGCGGCCGCGTACGAGATCGCGAGCTACCTGCAGGCCGTCGAACAGCTCACCGTCACGACCCTGCGCAACGTCGTGGGCTCCATGGACCTGGAGAAAACCCTCACCTCCCGCGACACCATCAACAGCCAGCTGCGCGGCGTCCTGGACGAGGCCACGGGCAAATGGGGAATCCGCGTCAACCGGGTCGAGATCAAAGCGATCGACCCGCCCAAGACCATCAAAGACGCCATGGAAAAGCAGATGCGTGCCGAACGGGACAAGCGCGCCGCGATCCTCAGCGCCGAAGGACAACGCCAGTCCCAGATCCTCACCGCCGAAGGCGACAAGCAGGCCGCTGTCCTGCGCGCGGAAGGCAACCGGACAGCCGAGATCCTCAAGGCCGAAGGCCAGGCCCGTGCGATCGACCAGGTCTTCCAGGCCGTACACCGCAACGACCCCGACCCCAAACTCCTTGCCTACCAATACCTTCAGACACTGCCACAGCTCGCCAAGGGACAAGGCAACACGTTCTTCGTCATCCCCAGCGAGGTCACGGCCGCACTGTCCGGGATATCCAAAGCGTTCACCGAGGCCCTGCCCAAGTCACCGGCCACACGCGACACCACAGTGCGGGAAGGCCTCGCCGAACAAGCAGCCGACGACGCAGCACGAGCCGCCGAGGCCGCAGCCGAGGCAGTGGCCGACGCCGCCGAAGCCGACAGCATCCGTCCATTGCCATCAGCATCATCGAGCACCAACAACAGGCACGACGGTCCGTGAGCTTGGCCGGCCGGGCTCTGTCCGTGGACACTTCCGGCCAATATCGCCCGATACTACGAGCGTTTCGCGGGCGCGACACCATTGACTCTCACTAAGCTCAGTAACCGCAAGGGCTTGCATCGGTGGGGTAGGTGACGGTTGGTGGACGTGACGAGCGACAAGGCCGAGGGCGAAGGGTGACAGCGTTAAGCACGCCGGGAACTCGAGTGGTGCTGATGGGCACGGGCATCCACGACCAAGACCCGGACCTCCCGAACGTCGGCGCGGTGACCACGTCAGTGCACCACCTCGGGAGTGCGATGGTGAAGCGCTGCGGCCTCGACGAGCAGAACCTCAAGCTGGTGATCGATGCGACGACGCCTGCCGAGATGGGAAACGCACTGGCCGAACAAGCTGAGCAGGCCGAAGACGTTCTGCTCGTCTACTACGTCGGCCACGGTTTGGTCAGCCTCAGCGGCGAACTGCATCTGGCCACCAGGATCACCGACCGGCGACCGAGCAGGCTCGGGATCACCGCGTTGCCCTATTCGCAGGTCCGTAACTGTGTGCTGGAAAGTCGCGCCCGTACCTCCGTGGTGATCCTGGACTGTTGCTTCTCCGGCAGGGCTGTGGGCGCGCTTGGCGACCCCACGGCCGACGTCGCCGAGATCGCCGAAATCAGTGGCACGTATGTGCTTACGTCGGCGGGGCGTGATGAGGTCGCGCTCGCCCCGCCAGGTGCGACGTACACGGCCTTCACCGGGGAACTGATCAACCTGCTGACCAACGGGTCACCAGGCGAACCGCAGGAACTGACCCTTCGCGACGTGACCCGGTATCTCAGACGGGTCCTGCCCGCCAAGGGACTGCCGAAACCGCGTCACAAAGCCGGTGGCGACGCCGATGCCCTTGTGGTGGCCAAGAATCCGGCTCACCGGGTATCCGCACAGCCCGACACGCCACCGCCGCCACCGCCTGACGACAACGGCGGGGCCTGTCCCTATCCCGGCCTCGCGTCGTTCCGGGAAGACCAGGCACAGTGGTTCTTCGGCCGGGACAGGGCGACGAAGGAACTGTTGGGACGACTTGCCGAACGCATGGAGGGCACGGGGCCGCTTGTCGTGGCCGGTCCTTCTGGCGCGGGAAAGTCCTCGCTGCTGCGCGCGGGTCTGCTGCCCGCGTTCCGGCAGGGGAAGTTTCCGGTTCCAGGCGCCCGCACCTGGCCACGCCTGCTGCTCACGCCGACCGCACAGCCTGACCAGAAGCTGGCCGACCTGGTGGCCGGTCGAACCGAAGAGGAACCCGGCCGGGTGTTCGAACGCCTGCGAGCCGATCCCACCAGCCTGGCCCAGATGTTGTCCGCGTCGATGGCCAAGAACAACCAGGAAGTCAATGCGCCGCCCAGCGACGTCGCTCGAATCCTGATCGTGGTCGATCAGTTCGAGGAGACCTTCACGCTGTGCACGGACGAGCAGCGGCGTAACACGTTCATCAACGCCCTCTGCGCGGCGTCGACCAGCACCGAGAAGCATCAAGCGCCTGCGCTGGTGGTGCTGGGCATGCGCGCGGACCTGCTCGGCTACTGCGCGAGATACCCCGAGTTGGTCAACGCGCTGCGGTACGGCCAGGTCATGCTCGGCGCGATGACCGACGCCGAACTGCGCGACGTCATCGAAAAACCCGGCCACACCGTGCATCTGACCCTTGAGGACGGCCTGGTCGACCGGATCATCAAGGAGTTCGACGACGAGGAGGCCAGAGCCGGTGAGGCCAGGTACAACCCGGCACGGCTGCCACTGTTGTCGCATGCCTTGCACGCCACCTGGGAACAGCGCGACAACGGCAAGCTGACCATCGCCGGTTATGAAGGCACCGGTGGAATCAAGGGCGCGATTCGTACCACCGCGGACGCCACATACGCGAGCTTCGATTCCGGTGAGCAGCAGGTGGCCCGCAAGATCCTGCTCAGCCTGGTCAAGATCGGCGAGGACGGCGAGCCCTTGGCCCGTCAGCGCGTCCCGCGCAAGCGGCTGATCGACGAGTCCGGTGATCTCCAGGCCGCCGAAAAGGTGTTGGCCGCCATCGAAAGGGCTCGCCTTGTCACCACCGACGAGACCAACGTCGAAATCACGCACGACGCCCTGTTGCGGGAGTGGCCGCTGCTGCGCGACTGGATCGACGCCGATCGCGCAGGCCTGCTGATCCGCCAACGCCTCACCACCGCCACGCAGCGATGGGCGGACGGCGAGCAGGACTCCGACCTGCTGTACCCACCTGGCAGGCTCGCCGAGGTCAACTCCTGGGAGCAGGAGCACGGCTCGACCGTCGCGGTCAACGAAACCGAGCAGGAGTTCCTCAAGCAGAGCAGGGAAAAACGGGGTCGAGAGCGGTTTCGTCGCCGGCTCGGTGTCGCGGCACTGGGTGTTCTCACGGCCGTGGCGGTGATCGCCAGCGTCATCGCTCTCACGCAGTACGTCATCGCCGCCGACCAGCGTGACAGCGCCAGCGCACGTGGGCTCGTGGTACTGGCCGAAGGGGTACGGAACTCGTCGCCGCAACTGGCGTTACGGCTGGGTGTCGCGGCTCATTGGCTTTATCCCAGTGCCGAGACCAGCGCCAGCATGGTCACCACCTTGCTCACCACCCGCTACGCCGGCGCCATTCCGGGAAGCGGCCACAGTGGAGTGTCCGCGGTGGCCTTCGCGCCACGCGGGAACATCGTGGCGATAGGAAACAACAGCGGCGCGACAACCTTGTGGAACGTCACCGATCTGGATCGTCCTCGTCGTCTCGGGGACCCCTTGGACGAACGCACCGCGTACGCGGTGACCGCTCTGTCGTTCTCTCCCGACGGAAGCGCTCTGGCCATCGGCAGTTCCGGTGGTACCGCGACGATCTGGGACGTCACCGATCCGAACCGTCCGAACCGGGTCGGCCAGCCCTTCGCCGACGGCGTGAGCGCGGAGCACGCGGTGACCTCTGTGGCGTTCTCCCCTGACGGAAGCGCTCTGGCCGTCGGTAGTTCCATTGGCAGTGCGACGATCTGGGACGTCACCGATCCTGTCGGCAAACCCAGGCAGATCGGCGAACCTTTCCTGGGACACAAGAGCCGGGTGTCGTCGGTGGCGTTCGCCCCGAGCGGGAACACGGTCGTCACCGGTAGCGACGACGGCACTGCGATCCTCTGGGATGTCACTCGACGAGACCGTCCCGCCCAGCTTGGACAGCCCTTGAAAGACCACACCGGCACTGTGACGTCGGTGGCGTTCGCACCCGCCGGCAACATCGTCGTCACTGGTAGTTCCGGTGCCACCGCGACGATTTGGGACGTGACCGATCCGGCCGCGCCCAAACGCCTCGGCGAACCGTTGACCGGCCACAACGACTGGGTGTCGTCGGTGGCGTTCACCAAAAGCGGGAATCGGTTGATCACTGGGAGCCAGGACTCGACCGCGATTCTGTGGGACGTCACCGATCCGGCAGCGCCGAAGCAAATCGGGCCACCGCTGATGGGCCATCGCAGCCGGGTGTCGTCGGTGGCGTTCGCCCCGAACGGGAACACGGTCATCACCGGTAGCGACGACGGCACCGCCATCCTCTGGGATCTCACCAGTCGGCCGCGGCAGTTCGGACAACCACTGTCCGGCCACAACAATCCGGTGACCTCCGTCCGATTCGACGGAAACGTGCTGACCACCGTCAGTCCGAACGACAAAGAGATCCGCTGGGACATCACGGATCCACATCAGCCACGCCCGATCGGCGAATCCCAACTGGGGGTGAACAAGCAGCTGATGTCGCTCGCCTCCACCCCTGACGGGCACATGGACGCCACTGCGGGTCCGCACAACGACGTGATTCTCTGGGACATCACCAATCGCCAGCAGCCGCGCCAGGTCGGGCCGCCGCTCACGGCGCACAACGGCCTGGTCACGTCCGCGGTCTTCGCCAAGAACGGCGAAACTCTCGCCACCGGTAGCGCCGACGGCGCTGTGATGTTGTGGAATGTCAAGGACACCGCCCGGCCGCAACGCCTCGGGCAACCCTTATCCGGACATCGCCGGCCGGTCAGTTCGCTGGCGTTGTCCGAGGACGGCAACACTCTGGCGGCAGGCAGCGGTGATGGCACGGTCATCCTTTGGGACGTCCGTGACCCTGGCAGGTCCTATCCGCTCGGACAGTCGCTGGCCGGGCACAGCAAGTCCGTGAAGGCGCTGGCGTTCTCGCCGGACGGAAGGATTCTGGCCACCGGCAGCACCGACAACACAGTCATTCTCTGGGACCTCACGCTGCTTGGTAACCCGGCCGAGCACGTCTGTTCCGTCGCGGGAGGTGGACTGAGTTCCGACGAATGGGCCCGCCATATTTCCGAACTGGACTATCGGGAGACCTGCTGAGGCGAAACTCGCGGGGGAGCGATCATGAACAGAACCTTCCGTCGCACCGTCATCTCGGTGGTGGCGCTACTGACCACAGCGGGCTGCGTGGGCGGCCCCGAAGGTGATACGCCGGTGACGTATCCGGAGCCGCTGGTCTTCTCGGAGACGCCGAGCGGCTTCACGGACGTCCCGTTGATCCACACCCAGGCGGTGCTCAAGATGTTGAGCAAGGAAACCGGCAGGACGATCCGCGCGCAGCTGGGATCCGACTACGACGCCGTCATCGACGGAATGAGTTCCGGGACCATCGACATCGGCGCGATCTCACCGTTCTCCTACGTACGTGCCAAACGGCAGAATCCCGCGATCATCCCCGTCGCCGCACAGACAACGGAACGGGGTCAAGAGCCGGGGTACCGCTCGTACGGCATCGTCCGAGCGGGCTCGCCGATCAAGAGGCTCGAGGATCTGCGCGGACGGCGGGTCTGCTTCGTCGATGACGATTCCACGTCCGGCTACGTGTACCCGAGCGCCGCACTGCTGGAGCTCGGGATCAGGCCGTTGGAGGACACCGTTCCGATCTTCAAAGTGGACCACGAGGCAGTCATCAACGCGGTCGTGGACAACCAGTGTGACGCGGGCTTCGCCTACGACACGATGGTCGACCGGACGCTGGTCGAACGGGGCAGGCTGCAACCCGGCCAGATCGAGATCTTCTGGCGATCCGCTCTCATCCCAGGCGCCCTGATGGTGATCTCCGAAACCGTGCCCGCCGACGTGCGGCAGCAGCTGATCACCGCGATCCAGGACAAGGCCAACTCCGACTACCTGCGAGCGAACGGGTTCTGTCAGGGCGAATGCCCGATCAGCGACGCGAACGCGTACGCCTACACAGAGGTCCAGGATTCCGTGTACGACAGTGTCCGCAACGTCTGCCGCCGGGTCCAGCTCAAAACCTGCTAGTCAAACATGTGTCGGGCATAGTGAGGTCCATGAAGTACGTGTTCCTGATTTGTGACGATGAGAAGGTGTCGCCGTCCATGGAGGAGATCGCGGCGGACCCGGCGCATCAGGCGTACGCGGCGGAGTTGGATCGGCTGGGTGGCAGTCTCGGTGGCGCGCGGCTGCGTCCGGTGGCGAACGCGACGACGGTCCGCGTCCGTGACGGGGAGACGCTGGTGTCCGATGGCCCGTTCGCGGAGACGAAGGACTTCATCGGCGGTATCGACATCGTCGAATGTGCCGATCTGGACGAGGCGATCGCGCTCGCGGCACGGCACCCCTACGCGAGCTGGGGCTGCATCGAGGTCCGCCCCGTGTGGGAATGACCACGCCGGAGGAGGTTCGTACCGCGGTCGACGCGGCGTATCGGGACGAGTGGGGCCAAGTGGTCGCCACGCTGATCGGGATGACCGGCGACTGGGACCTGGCAGAGGACTGCGCGCAGGACGCGTTCGCCGCCGCGTTGACCACATGGGGACGCGACGGAATTCCGGCTCGTCCGGGTGCGTGGCTGACCACGGCGGCACGTCACCGGGCAACCGATCGGCTGCGGCGGGACACAACGGGGGCGGCGAAGCTGCGGCAGCTCGCCGTGCTGGAGCGGGATCCGATAGAGCCGTCGGCGGAGGAGATCCCGGACGAGCGGCTGCGACTGATCTTCACCTGCTGCCATCCCGCGCTGCCGTTCCCTGCCCGGGTCGCGTTGACGTTGCGCACGTTGGCCGGGCTGAGCACGGGTGAGATCGCCAAGGCGTTCCTGACCGCCGAGCCGACAATGGCGCAACGCCTGGTGCGGGCCAAGCGCAAGATCGTCGAGGCCGGGATCCCGTATCGGGTCCCACCGGCAGACCTCCTGCCGCGGCGGCTGACAGCCGTCCTGGCCGTGCTGTACCTGATCTTCAACGAGGGCTACGACGAAGTAGACGAGCCCAGGGAAGATGGACACAGGGCACTGGCGGCTGAGGGCATTCACCTCGCCCGGATGCTCGTCCGGCTGATGCCCCATGAGCCCGAGGCGCGCGGCCTGTTGGCGTTGATGTTGCTGCTTGAGGCCCGCCGCGCGAGTCGCATCGACGACGGCGTGCTGGTCACGTTGGAGGACCAGGACCGATCCCGGTGGGATCGCGCGCTGATCGCCGAAGGTGTTGCGACGCTTGACGAAGCGTTGACCATGCGACGCTCCGGGCCGTATCAGGTGCAGGCCGCGATCGCCGCCTGTCACGCCACAGCGCCCGACGCCGCGGCCACCGACTGGCCACAGATCGCCGCCCTCTACACGGAGCTCGCGCGGTTGGCGCCGTCTCCCGTGGTGGACCTCAACCGCGCCGTGGCGATCGCGATGGCCGACGGCATCCCCGCCGGGCTCTTCCTCGTCGAGGAGCTCGCCGAGTCCGGCCGACTCGACGGCTACTACCTGCTGCCCGCGACACGAGCCGATCTTCTTCGCCGGGACGGCCGCGTCGCCGAGGCCGCCGCGGCCTACGAGGAGGCTCTGAAACTAGTGCCGACCGACGCCGAACGCCGCTACCTGTCGCGTCGCCTTTCTGAGCTCTGACCAGCACAAACACATTTTTCGAAATTTCTCGCGGGTCGATGTCGATCCCGCGCGGCCTCCTTCGTCGGTGGGGCGAAACCACCAAGAAGAGAGGCAAGAACGATGTCGAACACCGAGTACCTGAGCGCCACCATGACCGTCGCCCAGACGCCGGAGGAGGTCTTCGAGGCCATCACCAACGTCCGCGGCTGGTGGAGCGAGAACCTCATCGGCGACAGCGCCGCCCTGCGTGACGAGTTCGTCTTCACCGACGACAGCGAACACCCCGGTGAGACCGCCAAGGCCAGTGAGGGCATCCGGTTCGCGCGGTTCCAGATCACCGAGGTCGTGCCCGGCCGTCGGATGGTCTGGCACGTCGTGGACGCCTACCTCAGCTTCATCGACGACCACGACGAATGGACTGGCACCAACGTCATCTTCGACCTCACCACCGACGCGCACGGCACCACGCTGCATTTCACGCACGAAGGCCTCACCGCGGCGGAATCCGCCTGCTTCGAAGCGTGCTCGCGCGGCTGGACCTTCTACATCACCCAGAGCCTGCCGCAGCTGATCACCACCGGCGTCGGCCAGCCCATCACGAGGTACGACGACTGACACGCCGCGAGCCGAAAGGACATCAAAACCCATGTCTGTCACCGAAAGCCTCGTGAAACCCGCCGCCACTCCCCCGGCCGCCACGCGCCACGGGCTCGTGCTGGGACTGGCGTGCGCCGCGCAGGCGATGGTGGGCCTTGACATCGCCATCGTGAACGTGGCTCTGCCGTCGATCCAGCGAGATCTCGGCGTCAGCCAAAGCAGTCTGCAATGGATTGTCGTCGCCTACGGCCTGCTGCTCGGCGGATTCCTCCTTGTCGGCGGCCGGATGACCGACCTGCTGGGACGGCGCCGCGTCTTGCTCGCCGGCCTAGGCATGTTCACCGCCGCATCGCTGTTGGCGGGCGTGGCGCAGCACGCCGGGATGCTGATCACCGCTCGTGGGCTTCAAGGGCTGGGCGGCGCACTCATCGCACCGGCAGCCTTGTCGCTGCTGGCCGTCACCTTCCGCGAAGGGCGGGAACGCAATCGGGCTCTGGGCATCTTCGGAGCCGTCGGCGGAATCGCCGGAACGGTCGGTGTTGTCGCGAGCGGTCTCATTGCCGCGGGCCCGGGCTGGCGGTGGGCGTTCTTCATCAACGTTCCCGCAGGCCTCGTACTCATCGCACTGGCCATCACGTGTCTCGCGGCCGATGTGCCCCGTGGCCGGTCTGGGCGGCTCGACATCGCAGCGGCCAGCACGGTGACCGGTGGACTGCTGACGTTCGTCTACGCGCTCCACCATGCCTCCACCCACGGATGGACCTCCGCCGTCACACTGGCGTGGTTCATCGCGGCCGGCGTGCTGATCACCGCGTTCGTCTGGATCGAGAAGCGTTCACCGGCCCCGCTTGTGCCGGCCAGCGCACTGAAGAACCGCACGCTCGCCGCGGCGAACCTCACCGCGCTACTCACGTTCGGCGCGTTCTTCTCGTTCATCTTCCTCGCATCGCTGCTGATGCAGCAGGAACTCGGTTACTCGCCAACGCAAACAGGTCTGGCGTGGCTTGCCACGACAACGACCGTCTTCGTGACGTCGTCCGCCGCAGGCCGACTCGCTGCTGCCGTGAGCGTCCGGCGCCTGTTGATGATCGGCCTGATGCTGTTGACCGCCGGAATGGTGTTGCTCACACAGGTTCCCGCCGAGGTCGACTACCTCGCCGACCTGCTTCCCGCGTTCCTGCTCGCCGGACTCGGCTTCGGGCTCTGCTTGCCCTCGCTGCAGATCGGTGCGCTGTCCGGCGTCACGGAATCGGAATCAGGACTCGCTTCGGGCTTGATCGAGACGACGCGTGAGATCGGTGGCGCGGCAGGTGTCGCCGCGGTGTCAACGGTTCTCGTGGCCGGAACCGGCCTCGACGGTTTCCACACCGCGTTCGCCGCTATCGGTATCCTCGCCGGTCTCGGAGCGATCACCGCGGCAACCGGATTCCGGCGCGATGCCTAACTCGTACGGTCCTGCCTCGCACACAAGTGGGGCAGGACCGTACGGCAGGTCAGTTCACTTCCTGAAGGTTCGACGTTCCGTGGTACGTGATGGCGAGGTTCCCCAGATCGTCCCGGCCGATGTGAGCGTCCATTTCGTACACCTCACGCAGCCGGTCCCGGGTCAGCACTTCCTCCGGCGGGCCGTCCGCCACGAGTTGTCCTTTGCTGAGCAGGACGAGCCGATCGCAGTAGCGGGCGGCCAACGCGAGGTCGTGCAGGGCGACCAGCACGGTCTGGTCAGTGCCCGCGAGCAGGTCCATCAGCTCGAACTGGTGACGGACATCGAGGTGGTTGGTCGGTTCGTCGAGCAGGATCGCCCACGGTCGCTGCGCGAACGCCCGTGCGATGTGGGCTCGTTGCCGTTCACCTCCAGAGAGGGTGTTCCAGTGCCGGTCACGCAAACCCGCCAGGTCGAGATGGTCGAGTGCCGCGTCGATCACGTCGTGGTCAGCCGCGCTCAGACCACGCCAGCGGTCGCGGAACGGAGTCCGGCCGAGCGAGACCACGTCGACGACCCGCAGATCGCTCTCGCTTTCGCTGGCCTGCTCGACAAAAGCGAGGTGCTGGGCGATGCGCCGGGTGTCCCAGCCGGTGATGTCCTCGCCGTTGTAGTGGACGGCACCGGCCGTCGGGGTGCGCAGGCCGGCGAGGCACCGCAGCAGCGAGGACTTCCCGGAACCGTTGGGCCCGATCAGCCCTACGGTCTCGCCGGAGCTGATCCGCACGGTGATCCCCCGGATGATCGTGCGGCCGTTGGCACCCCAGCTCAGGTTCTCGGCAGCGATCTTCACAACTCACCTCGGCGACGCAGGACGAGCAAGAACAGTGGTACGCCGACCAAAGCGGTGAACACGCCGACCGGAACGTCCCGTGGCGCGAACGCGACCCGCGACAGTGCGTCCGTCCACACAAGAAAGATCGCACCCGCGAGCGCGCTCAACGGCAAGAGCGTCCGGTGCAGCGGTCCGGCGATGAACCGTATGCCGTGCGGCACGATCAGGCCGACGAACGCGATCGCACCCACCGACGCCACCACGACGGAGGTCATCACCGCGGTCACGACAAGCAGCACGACCCTCGTCCTTCGCACGTTGATTCCCAGCGAGGCAGCGGTATCCGTGCCGAAGGCGAATCCGTCCAGCGCGGTCGAGTACAACCACAGAATCGCCAATCCGATCGCGCTGACAACGGCGGTCACGACAAGCGAGTCCCACCTGGCCGGTGCCATCGAGCCGAGCAGCCAGTGCATGACCGCCCGGGTGGTGTCGGCGTCGCTGGAGGCCATCAGGATCAGGTACGTGATCGCGTGGAACAGCAGGCCGATGACGATCCCGGTGAGCACCACGCGGACCGAGCCGAGTCCTCGCCGGCCGAGCAGCGCGAGCAGCAGGGCGAACGACCCGAGCGCCCCCACCAAAGCGCCGCCGGACACGCTGAGCGCGCCGCCGCCGACACCAAGTACGACAACGATCACTGCTCCGGTGGATGCGCCGTGCGAGACACCAAGCAGGTACGGCTCAGCAAGTGCGTTGCGAGTCACTGACTGCAGCACCGCGCCGCTGATCGCCAGCGCCGCACCCACGACAGCGGCCATCAGCACCCGAGGGATGCGTAACTCCCAGATCAGCGAGTCGAGCAGCCGGGGCAACGGTTCCACGTCGAGCCCGATGTGCCCGCCGAACACCCGGGCCAGTTCGCCGAAACCGATGTCGCCGCTGCCGATCACCATGGCGGCGGCCAGCGACACCAGCAATGCCACCACGCCGAGCACGAACAGCAGCGGAAGCGGGACCATCGAACCGCGCCGGGGCTCACGCCGTTCCGGCCGCGACGGCGTGAGACTCGGAGTGTCCTGTGTGGCCGGATGAAGTACCGAAGGGAGCCGTACTCCGGTCGCGCTACTGGGCATGACCGAGCTCGCGCATGCCCTTGGCGACCAGGTCGAGGGTGTTGACCGAGCGCACCGACGGGTCCATCTCGATGCCCGGAACCTTGATGATCTTGTTCTCCCGCACGGCTTTCAGCTGCGACATCACCGGATGTGCCTGCATCATCGTGATCTTCTCCGCGGCGCTGTCCCCGGGCGAGCCGCGTTCGGACAGGTCACCGACCACGATCACGTCCGGGTCGCGTTCGGCGATCCGCTCCCACGACACCTCCGGCCAGTCCTCGGCCACGTCGTCGAACGCGTTCTTCGCACCGACCAGCCGACTCATCTCGGCCGGCAGACTGGTGCCGCCTGCGACGTAGGGCACGCCGTTGAACGTGGAGTACAGCCAGAGCACGGTCGGCTTGCTGGACACCTTCTTACCGGTCTCGGCCGCGGCGGCCACGGCCGCGCGCTGCTTGTCGATCAAGGCCGTGGCGCGGTCCTCGATCCGGAAGATCTGGCCCACTGCCTTGTAATCGGAGAACAACAGGTCGAACGGCGCCGTGCCAGGATTGTTGTTCTCCGGGCACTCCACCGCGCTGACGAACGTCGGCAGGCCCAGCTTGGCCAGCTCCTCGCGAGTCCCCACGCGGTCGGCGGTGTACTGCGCCTTGAACGAGGCCATGACGAAGTCCGGAGTCGCGGCGCGCAACTGCTCCGCGTTGAGCAACTTGGGGCTCAACGCAGGCACCTTGGCGTAATCGGCCTGGTACTCGGGCGCGACCTTCGTCTTCAGGTTCGACGTGCCCGCCATCCGGTCGGCGAGTCCGAGCGCGAGCATCGTCTCGGTCGATGACTGGTCCAATGTGACCACACGCTTCGGCGAGGCTGGGAACGACAGCTGTTGTCCGCAACTGGTCACCGTGACGGCTGCCGCGCCCTGATCGCCTGATGGGGCTGCAGGCTGCGCGCATCCGGTGATCCCGAGAAGACCCACCACCGCTCCGGTCACGCCGGCCAGTAAGCGTGGCGCCATGGACAACCTCCCAGTCAGGTACGCCGATCCAGCGAACGCCTAGAGTGTAGTGATAATCAATTTCACTAGCGATAGCGGTCGGCCCTATCGCGGGCAACTGGCATTTGCCAGACTAAGGCAAGAGCTACGACTACAGGGGGTCATGGGTGAGTGCACCGTCGGAGGCGACCGGGGTCGGGAACGCCACCCGGCAGCGGTCCATCCTGCGCGAACCGAGGTTCGTGCGGCTGTGGATCGGGACGACGGCGTCCGGCCTGGCGACGTGGGCGTTACCCTTCGTGCTCGGCCTGGCCGTACTGGACCGCGAACTGAGTGCCGTGGGCCTCGGCATTGTCCTGGCCGCGCGCACCGTGGGGTTCCTGCTCGCGGTGCCGGTAGCCGGCGTGCTGGCCGACAGGCATTCCCGCCGCGGGGTCGTGTTGTGGTCCGGTTTGTCGGCCGCAGTGGCCGCGCCGGGGATCGCGCTCGGTCTCGCGGTGTCGTCGGTGCCGCTGATGGCCGTCGCGGCCGCCGTGGCCGGAGCGGGCCAGGGTGCGTGCCGGCCCGCGTTCCAGGCGCTGGTCGCCGAGGTGGTCGACGGCGAACGACGCCAGCAGGCCAATGCCGCGATGTCGCTGGCCGTCAGAGTGATCACGCTGACGGCGCCCGCTTTGACGGCGCTGCTGGCGACCGTGTTCGACACCAGAGCGCTGTTGATCGGTATCGGCCTGACATGGCTCTGCGCTGCGCTGATCCCGCCCGCGGGCCAGTACACGCCCGCCGCCACCGGAATGAAAGTCCCCTTCATCCGCCAGTTCACCGAGGGCCTGCAGGAAGCCAAGCGGCATCCGTGGTTCCTCGCCGGTCTGGGCGCGCTCACGGCGGTCATCGCGACCGGCTATTCCGCGACCGGTGTCGCGCTGCCCCTGATCAGCCGGGACAAGTACGACACCGAGGTGGTGCTCGCCGCCTCGCTGACCGCGTACACCGTCGGCGCCTTGCTCGGTGCGCTCCTGATCGCCCGCTGGCGTCCCCGCGCCCAAGGCTGGACTGCGCTCGCTGCACTTGCCTGTTACGGCTTCGCGCCCCTCAGCCTGATGCTGCCCGTGCACCCAGCCGTCGTGGTCGCCGCGTATGTCGTGGCGGGTCTGGGTATCGAACTGTTCAACGTGCCGTGGTTCACCGCCACCCAGCGCGAGGTCGAGCCGGACAAGCTCGCCCGAGTGTCCTCATTGGACTTCCTGTTCTCGTACGGCCTCGCGCCCCTCGGGCTCGCGCTCATCGCTCCCGCCATCGACGCGTTCGGCGTCACGGCCGTACTCGGCACCTGTGCCGCAGTGTGTTTCCTCGCTCCCGCCCTCGCCGCGCTTGTGCCCAGCAGCAAGGACTTCTCCCGGGCAGGGACTCGATCATGAACGGCCACGACATCGGCATCCTGCCGGCGCGTGTGGACGCGACCGAGTCCCTCAAGGCCAAACAGGCGCTCAGTGAGAGCGGCGCGGTCATCCTGACCAACCTGCCGCCCACGCCGGACGCCCTCGTTGTCGCCGCAGCACATCTGTACGGCCACAATCTGCGCCAGATTTTCCCGGTCCGGGAACGACAGTCCCACGACGGCGACCTGGTCCACCTGCACGCCGACAGTTTCGACCAGGTCGTCGACATCGGCGGCATTCCCAACCGGCGCCGCGACCCCGACGAGGACGGCGTTCTCATCCAATGCGTGAGTCCGCCAACGTCCGGCGGTGACTCGTTTCTCGCCGATGCCTACCGCTTCGTCGACACATGCGCCGACGCAGACCTGGTCGAGTTCCTGACCGGTGCGGATGTCGACCTCTACGGCGAATGGGCCGGGTTGCGCGGCCTACCCGCCATGCCGCGCGTCGCCCGTCACGTCGAGTACACCCGCACCGGCCGCCGCATCGTGCGGCGCACCGACGGGGCCGTCCCGCTCCACCGTGATCCTGGTGCCGACGAGATTCGCGTGATGCTCGAACGGTTTGAGCACACCGTGCGGCAGCTCGAACGTGAGCTGCCGCGGTTCACCTTGACCGAAGGCGAGATCCTCGCGGTCGACAACTACCGCTGCTGGCACGGGCGCGACGCCCATACCGGCGACCGCACGGTGCGCATTCTTACTCTGTTGACGGCTGCCGCGCGTTAACCGGGCTCCCGGATGAGTACACGTACAGTGCCGTGGTGTCGGCGCTGAACTGGGAGAACGGAAACGGCTCAGCGGACAGCGCGGTGAGACCGGCGCCGAGGAACTCGCGGGCGACCGCGGCGCCGGTTTGGGCGTACACCACCAGTGGCACCTGCCGTTCCCGGCAACGGGCGAGGATGGTGTCGAACGTGCCGTTGCCGATGGTCATTCCGGTCGCCACAACCGCGTCGGCAGCGTCGAGCACCTCGGTCATGTCCGTGGTCACCGCGTCGCCCCAACGAGTAGTGCGCAGGTTGAGATCGCACAACAGCGGCTCTGCCCCGCGTTCCCGGATCGCCGCGACCAACGGGTTGACCACACCGATCAGCCCGACCTTGGATCCCGCTGGCACATCGAGCAGTCCGGCCACCGCGGCATCCCTGGCGGCCGCCCTGATCTCCGGGGTCCCGACAGGCAACTCCACCACGCAGGCCCTGGGATCGGTCCGGTGCGCGGCGATCGCGCCGAGATACGCGTCCAGCGCGGCGACCCGCAACACGGCAGTGTCCGAACGCAACAACTCGGCCACTGCCTGGCCGGACGCGTCCGCGCAGATCTCGGGCAACACTTCGCCGGTCTCGAACGCACACGCCCCGAATGCGGTTCCCACGCGCACCAGCAGGTACTGGTTGCGGTAGGTGACGTTCCCGCCGGCAAGCCGGGTGCCGTGGTGCACCCAGAACACACTCGTCGCGACCACGTCGGCAGGATCAGGACCCCGGCGGCCAGCGAGCACGTCGGCCACCAGGTCAGCGACCGTCTCCATGCGTCCCGTCATGACGACCTCCCCGGCAGACCAACAGGCAGCCGCGAAACAGCGCGTTGGGTGGGCATGTCGGTGGCCCAGTCCGTGACCGACCAAGGCAGCAGGACATCGTCGCTGCCGGACACCTCGTGCGGGGAAAGCTCAGCGAGGCCGGGGATGTCGGAGTGCGCCGCGAACGCCGCCGACACATACCGATGCCCGGTGTCCGGGGCGAGAAACACCACGGTGCGCCCAGGTGCACGGCCGCGCTCCCACTGGCTGGCCAGATAGGCCCCGCCCGCGGACAGCCCGGCGAAGATCCCGCTGTCCCGCAGCAACGCCACCGCGCCGGCCTGGGCACACCGGAAAGACACCCAGTGGATCCGGTCGTACAGCTCACGCCGGACATTGCGGAACTCGATCGAACTGCCGATCCCCGCGATGATCATGTCCGGGTCGGCGGTGTGCTCCGCGCCGAAGGTCACACTGCCGAACGGCTGGATCCCGACCAGCCGCACATCCCGGCCCATCGCGCGCAAATACTCCGCCAGCGCACCGGTCGACGCGCCCGTCCCCACGCCGCCGACGATCGTCAGCGGCTCCACCGGCAGTTCCCGGTCGAGTTGCTCGGCCACCTCGCGGTATCCGGCATAGTGGATCGCGTCGTGGTACTGGCGCATCCAGTGGAAGCCCGGGTTCTCCAGCAACAGCTGCCCGACCCGCTCGACCCGCCGGTTCTGATCCAGCATCAGATCCTTCGACGGAGGCATACGCTCCAGCGTCGCCCCGAGAATCTCCAACTGGACCCGCAACGTCTCGTCCACCGTCGTCGAACCCACGATGTGGCAACGCATCCCGTATCGATGACACGCCAAAGCCAACGCCAGCGCGTAGATTCCGCTGGAGCTGTCCACCAGCGTGTCACCGGGACGGACCGTCCCGGCGGCCACCAAATGGCCCACCGCGCCCAGCGCCGAGCGTACTTTCATCACCTCGAACCGCAGACACACCAGGTCAGGCGCGAGCCGGATGTGATCAGGATCAGCGATGGCATCCGCATAATGCTCGTGCACGCCGTCAGTCCTCCCCCACCAGGCTTTCGCGGCGTAACGCGAACAGATACGTCTGCACGTTGTCACCCGGCCAGTCCTCCACGTGCAGCACCTCCGCACCGAACCCGCTCTCCAGCGCCATCGCCACGATGTCGCGCAGCGGCGCGGTGTTCGACAGGATCATGTACACCACCCCACCCGCAGCGAGCAGATCCCTGGCCACGACCTGATCGAAGAACCGAGCCGCGATATCGCGCCCCAGACACAGGTTCCGCACGATCTCCGGATCATCGGACAGCGGCAGCTCGATGGCGGGTGGGTTGAACGTCACAACGTCCACCTGCTCGCCGTCCGGGAAGCCCTCCCACACGTCAGCGACCAAGGCAACCAACCGCGGCCCATCATTGCCGACGATCCGCTCGTAGTGCCGTGCCGTCGTACGCACACTCTCCGGGTGCACATCCAGCGCGTACACGACCCGCGCGCCTCGCACCCCGGCCACGACAGCCTCCACGCCGAGGCCTGCACCAATCGCCGCGTAGCGCAGTCCGGCTACGGGCAGCGTCCCGTCGAGCAGACGACTGTGCACCAGCCTGCTCGTCTCGCCCGGATGGAACACCCCAGGCGGAAGGTCGAAATCCCACCCGTTCCACTGGTAGGCGCGGTGCTCGTGAATAGCACGACTCGGGTTGTTGATCGCCCGGATCTCCTCGGCCGGCAACGTGTGCGGCAGCCTGCCATGCAACTCCCAACCCGTCGCGGTGCCTGGCAGAACAGGCGGCCCAGGAGACGCGCCGGTGGTCGGCGGTTGATGCACAGCCGATTTCCCCCTTCGGTCGGTCACCGAGACTCGTCCCGGCTCACGGTCGAACTGACTATGGAAACGATTTTCATTATTAACACATTCGGCCGACGGGCACCACCACCTGCGACGCACCCCTCACCGCCCGGGCGAACATGGCGGGAAACCGTCTACTGTGGAAACAGTGATCGCGAAGCCGTCGTCGGGCGCCGGTTCGCGGGACGCCGGTCAGCCATGTCGTGATCGGGTGTCGGCCGTGCCCAGGCGGGTATTCCGGAAGCATCACCGATGAAACGAAGTGACGACCATGGCACACCACGAACCCGTCGCGGACCGTCTCGACAACGTCGCGCTGGCCAGGACCGTGGCCTACCTTCTCGCGGCGTTCTTCGCTCTGATCGGCATCCTGGGCTTCGTCCCAGGTGCAACGACCGGCTACGACACGATGACCTTCAGCGGGCACGAGTCAAACGCGTTGCTGTTCAACGTGTTCCAAGTGTCCATTCTGCACAACGTCGTCCACCTGGCCTTCGGGGTGGCCGGCGCGGCGCTCGCACGAACCGTCCGCGGCGCGCGGGGATTCCTGCTCGGCGGCGGCATCGTGTACCTGCTGCTGTGGATCTACGGGCTGATGATCGACAAAGCCGGCTCCGCCAACTTCCTCCCGCTCAACACCGCCGACGACTGGCTGCACTTCGGCCTGGGCATCGGAATGATCGTACTCAGCCTCGCCATGCGGACACGGCTCGGACGCGCGACACCTGCCAGCACCGTGTGAGCCACGTTTGAACCAAGGCTGAATGGGTACGGTTAGCGCGGGCTTGTTCGGGTAGCCCGACGTCATGGACCCCGTGGCAGAGGCCCGGCGCATGGCGCGGCCATTGCGTGGGTCGCAGGATCTGGACGAAGTGCTGGCGTCGACCTCGTCGGCTCGGTACGTGCTGATCGGTGAGGCGTCTCATGGCACGTCGGAGTTCTACGCGTGGCGGGCGGAGCTGACCAAGCGGCTGATCGCCGAGCAGGGATTCTCGTTCGTGGCCGTGGAAGGCGACTGGCCCGACTGTCACCGGCTGCACTGTTGTGTGGCGGGTGCGCCTGGTGTGGCGAATGATCCGGCTGCGGTGCTGTGGGAGTTCGAGCGGTGGCCGCGGTGGATGTGGGCCAACGAGGAAGTAGTGGACTTCGCCAGGTGGCTGCGTGGATTCAACGCCTCACGGACGCGTCCGGTGGGATTTCACGGCCTGGACGTGTACAGCCTGTGGGATTCGCTGCACGCCGTCCTGGCGTACTTGCGCGCGCACGATCCTGACCGGGTGGATGCCGCGCTGGAGGCGTACCGCTGCTTCGAGCCGTACACCGACCCGCAGGAGTACGCGTTCGCGACCCGGATCGTGCCGGAGAACTGCGAGCAGGACGTCGTCCGCATGTTGGCCGAGCTCAGACCGCCGGTTGCCGAGGATTCCCTGCCTGGGCTCGATCCGGCGTTCGTGGCGTGGCAGAACGCCGAAGTCGTCGCGGGCGCGGAGCGGTACTACCGGGAAATGGTGCGCGGCGGTGGCAGGTCGTGGAATGTCCGTGATCGTCACATGACTGACACGCTCGACCGCGTGATGAGCGCCTACGGTTCCAAAGCGAAAGCTGTTGTCTGGGCGCACAACACGCACGTGGGTGACGCCCGAGCGACCGACATGGCGGCGGCCGGAATGGTCAACATCGGCCAGTTGGTACGCGAGCGGCATGCCCTGGACGGTGTGATGTTGATCGGCTTCGGCAGTCACCGGGGAAGTGTGATCGCGTCTGACTTCTGGGGTGGGCCGATGTGCCGCATGCCGGTGCCCGACGCACGATCGGGCAGCGTCGAGGATCTGCTGCACGAGGCCGTCCCGGACAGCGACAGCCTGTTCGTGTTCCCGGATTCCTCGTGGGCGAGCCAGGTTCGTGGGCACCGGGCGATCGGAGTGGTCTACCACCCGAACACCGAACGGGCGGGCAACTATGTGCCGACGGTCCTCGACCAGAGGTACGACGCGTTCGTCCACTGCGACCACACCGAGGCACTGAATCCCTTGCACCAGTTCGAGCACGCGCAGGGCGAGCTCCGCCGAGTGGAATGAAGGGTGATCAACGATGACACGTGTTGCGGGATCACTGGAGTAGATGATGTCTGTTCCGGTGGTCATCTCCTCGGCAGGCGCGGAGCTGGCGGGCGATCTGGTGGTTCCCGGTGATGCCAGGGCAATCGTGGTGTTCGCGCACGGCTCGGGCAGTTCCCGGCACAGCCTGCGCAACCGCGCGGTGGCCGAACTGTTGCAGGACAACGGGTTCGCCACGCTGTTGCTGGATCTGCTCACCGAGGACGAAGACCGGCGCACCACCGAGCTGCGGTTCGACATCCCGTTGCTCGCCGACCGGGTGGTCACGGCGGTCGAACAGATCGGCGACCAGATGGTGGTGCGGGGACTTCCGATCGGCTTGTTCGGCGCCAGCACCGGCGCGGCCGCCGCGCTGATCGCCGCCGCACGAGACAGCTCCGTGCGGGCGGTGGTGACCCTCGAGCATGTGGCCCGGCTGGCGACGAGCTGGTTCGACGAGCATCTCATAGCGTGACACCAGCAGGAGTTCAAGACGGCCATCGATTACGCCGCAGCTGCGGAGACGTCGTCAGTGTGGAGGCGTCGTCAGTGTGGAGGCTCCGTGGCCAGCGCGGCGCGGCACCGGTTGAGGTAGTCCCCGAACGCCTCGCGCTCCGCGAGGTCCAGGTCCGCCACCATCTGTTCTTCCAACGCACGTACAGCGGGTTCGTTGTCGGCGAGCACGGCCCGGCCCGCGTCGGTGAGGCTGAGCAGCAGGCGCCTGCGGTTGTTCGGGTCGCGGTCCCGGCGGATCAGTCCACGCCGTTCCAGCCCGGAAACCAGATCAGCCATGGCCTGTGGGGTGACGAACGAGTTGCGGGCGAGCTCAGCCGACGACGACTGTCCGTCTCGCCGCTGCAACACCGTCAGCGCCGTGTACTGCAGCGCGGTCACTCCGGCTGGCTTGAGCAGTTCGTCCAGGTGTGCGCGAACGACCAGTTCGACTTGTTTGATCGCGTAGAGCAGGGACGGCCGGGCCGCCCGGCGACCGCGCAGCACTCGGTTGACGCCTGACATACCGCGAGTGTAGATCAGGAATCTTGTCACCGAAACTCTTTTAACCCCAAAACATCCCTCGATGATTATCAGGAATCCTGTTAATGTGGTCACGGCAGCGGAGCCGAGGCGCGAAGAGGCGACTGACTATGACCGCAGTAGACACCCATGCCGGACCGGCCGTGCGCAGGCCGCAGGTCGATCCGGGCAAATTGTTCATCGGGGGCCAGTGGCGCGAGGGCGCACAGCACTGCGAGGTGATCGATCCGTCGACCGGGAGCGTCATCACGACTGTCGTCGACGCGACCGAAGACGAAGTGAGCGACGCCGTTCTGGCCGCCCGCACGGCGTTCGACAATGGACAGTGGGCGCGCTTGCCAGGCAGGGAACGCGGGCGCGTGCTGAACCGCGTCGCCGAGTTGGTCCGCCGTCGTGCCGATGACCTTGTCGCCGTGGAGAGCCTGGACGTGGGCAAACCGGTGGCGTTATGCCGTCCCGTCGACGTGATGACCACGGCCGACCAGTACGAGTACTACGCCGCGCTGGCTCAGTCGATGGACGGCGCCGTGCGTGACATCCCGATCAACGCTCACGCCTACACACGACGCGAGCCCCTGGGCGTGGTCGGCGCGATCACCCCCTTCAACTTCCCGTTGATCCTCAGTACCACCAAGATCGCTCCAGCGCTGGCGGCCGGGAACGCCGTCGTGCACAAACCCGCGCCGGACACGCCACTGAGCGCCTTGCTGATGGCGGAAATCCTCGCCGAAGCGGGCGTGCCCGACGGAGTGGTCAACGTGGTGACCGGCGGCGCACGGGCCGGTGAGGCGCTGGTACGGGATCCGCGTGTCGACAAGATCGCCTTCACCGGGTCAACCGCGATCGGCAAACACACTGCTCAGCTGGCCGGCGCCGCACTCAAACCGGTCACCCTTGAACTCGGTGGGAACGCCGCACACGTCGTGTTCGAAGACGCCGACCTGCACAAGGCGATCGGCGCCGTGATCAAGGCGTTCGTGTTCAACAGCGGCCAGTTCTGCATGGCCGGCCCACGACTGCTCGTCGCCGAACCGTTGTACGACACCGTGCTCGGCATTCTCGCCGACGCCGTGTCCGGTGTCCCGATCGGCGACCCGTTCGACGGAACGACCGTGATCGGCCCGATGGCGGGTGAGCGCCAACTCGCGAAAGTACTGGCGTACATCGAGCAAGCCCGCGCCGAGGGTGGACGCGTGATCGCCGGAGGTGAACGGCTGGACTTGAACGGCGGCTTTTACCTGCGGCCCACCGTGATCGCCGGATTGCCCGCCGAGTCACGCGTGATCCAGGAGGAGATCTTCGGCCCGGTGCTGACCGTTCAGTCCTTTTCGGACGAGGACGAGGCGATCGCATTGGCCAACGGAACACCGTACGGGCTCGCGGCCGGGCTGCAGACGGAGAACCTCGCGCGAGCCCACCGGGTCGCCGCGCGGCTGCGGGCCGGGATCGTGTGGGTCAACGATTGGGCGATGCTCGATCCGGCCGTGCCGTTCGGCGGCGTGAAGCAGTCCGGATTCGGCCGTGAGTACGGCCCGGAGGCGTTGGCCTCCTACACCACCACCAAGTCCGTCGTGATCTCCTTGGACTGATGAGGAGCCTGCGAATGTCCACAATCACCACAGCGGCCGTCGTCGAATCGCCGGGCGCCGGCTTCACACTGTCTGAAGTGAAACTGGGTGACCTGCGCCCCGACGAGATCCTCGTCCGGATGGTCGCGGCAGGCATCTGCCACACGGACCTCAGTGTCGCCCACGGCGCATTGCCGTTCCCGATGCCTGCCGTTCTGGGGCATGAGGGCGCCGGTGTCGTCGAAGCCGTAGGTACTTCGGTTACGCGGGTGCGCCCCGGCGACCAAGTATTGCTCAGTTACACGTCGTGCGGCCGGTGCGTGAGTTGTCATGACGGGCATCCTGCCTACTGTGAGACGTGGTTGCCCGCCAATCTCATCGGCGGCCGCAGGCTCGACGGCTCGGCCACGATCACGCGTGGCGGACACGACGTTGGCGGGCACTTCTTCGGCCAGTCCAGTTTCGCCCGCCACGCGATCGCCGACGAGCGCGGCGTCGTCAAGGTCGGTCCCGGCGCACCGCTGGACCTCCTGGCACCGCTCGGTTGCGGCGTGATGACCGGTGCTGGCGCGGTGTGGAACGTGCTGCAACCCCGGCCAGGCTCCACTTTGCTCATTACCGGCGCCGGCGCGGTCGGTCTGTCCGCGGTGATGGCCGCGACCATGACACCGGCGACGAGGATCATCGTCGCCGACCGGGTCGAAGACCGGCTACGGCTGGCCCGCGAGTTCGGCGCGACCGACACCATCGACACGACGATGTCCGATCTCGCCGACGAGGTCAGCCGGTTGACCGGCGATCACGGCGTGGACGGTGTTGTCGAGAGCACCGGCAACGTCGGTGTGCTGCGCACGGCGATCAGCACGCTGGCGGTGCGGGGGACGGCCGTGATCGTGGGCGCACCGGCGTTCGGCACCGAAGTCCCGGTCGACGTCAACTTCATGCTCCCCGGACGGCACGTGGTGGGCTTGACGCTCGGGGACGCCGAGATCGAAGCGCTCGTCCCGGTCCTTGCCGGTCTGGTGACCGCGGGACGACTGCCCGTCGACCGGCTGATCACGCACTACCGGTTCGACGAGATCGCCGCGGCGGTCGAGGACGTCACCGCCGGGAAGACGATCAAGCCGGTGCTCCGGTTCGACCAGCCAACGACCGGCTGATACCGCGGGCGGCCGCCCTGACCAGCGCTGCCAGTGCGTTCGGTTGGGCGTTGTCCGCCCGCACCACAAGGGAAACCGCGGCGACGACGGCGCCATCCGCGTTGTGGATCGGCGCCGCCACCGACAGGGCGTCCACAGTGACCTGACCGTCGCTCACCGCGTACCCGCAACGGCGCACATCGGCCAGAACCTCCCGCAGCCGTACCGGATCCGTGATGGTCTTCGGGCTGTACGCCTGCAACGGCGCGGAAAGCATCTCTTCCTGCACGTCGGCAGGTGCGTGCGCGAGCAGCACCATGCCGACTCCGGTGGCGTGCAAGGCAAAGCGGCCGCCCACCCGGGTCAGCACCGGCACGGCGCCCCGGCCCGCGATCCGTTCGACGAACACCACCTCAAGCCCTTCACGGACGGCCAGCTGAACGTTCTCGTGGCTGACCTCGTAGAGATCCTCGAGAAAAGGCAGAGCGGCCTCGCGCAGGCCGAGGCCTCGCGGCGCCAGCGAGGCCACCTCCCACAGCCGCAGTCCGATGTGGAAACGGCCGTCAACGCCGCGTTCGAGCGCTCCCCATTCGAGCAGTTCGATCGCACGCCGATGCGCCGTCGGCAGCGACAGCCCGGCGCGCCGGGCCAGTTCGCTGAGCGTCAGTTCCGGCGCGGCCGGGGTGAACGCGCCGAGCAGGGCCAAAACCTTGCTGGTGACCGAACTGCCGCTCATCACCGACCTCACAAGTCCAAAGTCAGACGCGGGCCGCACGCCCGTGACACGCAGATCATCATTGTGTCGCACGCGGCCCGTTCCGTCTCGGTGAGCAGCGAATCCCGGTGGTCAGGCACGCCGTCCAGCACCACCGTCTCACATGTCCCGCACGTCCCTTCCCGGCACGACGAGAGCACCTGTACCCCGGCTTCCTCGACCACCGACAGGATCGTTTTGCCCGCCGGCACAGCGAGAACCTTGCCCGACTGGGCCAGCTCGACCTCGAAGCCGGTGCGCTCGCCGGTGTCCGGCAGGGCGGTGAACCGCTCGACCCGCAAGGCTCCGGACGGCCACCCGGCACAGTGCTGTTCCACGGCCGCCAGCAGGGGTTCCGGCCCGCAGCAGTACACCAAGGTCTCCGGGTCTGGTTCGCTCAACAGCGAGGCCAGGTCCAGCAGGCCGGTTTCGTCCTGTGGCCGTATGCTCACCCGGTCGCCGTGGTCATGGACGAGCTGGTCCCGGAACGCCATCGAACGGCGCGTGCGGCCGCCGTACAGCAATGTCCATTCCACACCACGCCTTTCGGCGGCCGCCAGCATCGGCCTGATCGGGGTGATTCCGATGCCGCCCGCGATGAACAGGTAGCGTTTCGCCTCCACCAAAGGGAAGTTGTTGCGCGGACCGCGAACGCCGATCCGGTCGCCGACCCGCAGCCGCTCGTGCACCTGCCGTGAGCCGCCGCGACCATCCGGCTCATGCAACACGGCGATCTGGAAGGCGGACCGGTCCTCCGGGTCGCCGCACAACGAGTACTGCCGGACCACATCCGGCCCCAGCAGGAGATCAATGTGCGCACCAGGTTCCCATTCGGGCAGGGCGACGTTCTCGGGATGGCCGAGGGTCAGCCGGACCACGCCCTCGGCGATGGTCTCTTTCTCCGTGACCACAACCTCGAGCGTCATCGTGGTTGCCTCACACGGTGGCCATTCGGGTGGTCGAGCAGCCAGTCCCACAGTTCGATGGGGTCGTTCGCCTCGTGCTCGGTACCGCAGTGGCACACGCCCACCAGGATGTCGCTGCCCGGTTTCCAGTGGATCCGGTACACGGCACCGGGTTTCTCCGTCATGCCGTGGCCATCCGCTTGAGGATCCGGCGTGCCGCGAGGCCACCGGCGTCGATGTTGATCGACAGCTCCTGGTAGCCCTCCGGCTCGGTCTGGATGACCCGTTCGAGGATGTCCAATGCGGTCACGTCCTGCAGGACCACGGTCCGGTTGCTCTCCCGCAAGAACTCCGACACGCCTTCGTCCTCCAGGGCGAAATCCCGTGCCACCGCCCAGAAATCGTGCGTGCTGTGCTCGGTCTCCGGGGTGATGGCGTACACGACCTCGACGTGGAATCCGTGCGGATCCGAGCCGTCGGCCTCGGGCAGCACACCGGCCGGTGCGACCCGGCTGTGCAGCAGGTACAGGCACGGCGGGTGGTACTCGATGTCCTGCCACCGGGTGATCCGGCCCTCGATCCCGGTCGACTTGGCGTAGAACGGCGGGCACTCGGCGTCGGCCATGCGCCTGCTCACCCGGATGATCGCGTTGTCCTCGTCCACCTCGGTGGTGATCGGAGTGGCCGCCACCTCAGGTGTCCCGATGTACCCGCCGTGCAAATAGGTCTCATGTGACAGGTCGAGCAGGTTGTCGACGAGCAACTCATAACGCGCGGCCAGCGGCTCCATCCCGCACACGGTCGTGTAGTCCGGGTCGGCGAGCCACGGCGCGCGGGGAATCGGAGCCGCGTCGGCCTTCTCCCGATCGCCGATCCACACCCAGACAAAGGAATCCTGTTCCACCACGGGGTAACTCGACACGCGCGCGGTGCGTGGAACGCGTGTCTGTCCCGGCACGAACACGCAGGTTCCCGTGCTGTCGTAGGTGAAGCCGTGATAGCCGCAGACGATCGTGTCGGCGTCAAGCCTGCCTTCCGACAACGGATAACGCCGATGAACGCAGCGGTCGGCCAACGCCACGACCACGCCGTCCGCGGTGCGGTAGAACACGATCGGCTCGCCAAGAATGGTTCTGGCGAACAACTCCGGGCCGATCTCGCTGCCGTAAGCCGCGACGTACCACTGGTTTCGCACGAAAGCCGTCATAGCTGGACCTCCACACCGGCGTTGGCTGTCGGGCCAGCATCAGCCATCGAACCGGTGTGGCCGGAGCACCGTTTTCACTCAGTGAAAGACTTTCGCTCTCGGCGCCGTTGTCAGGACACCGTGTCCCACACCTGGTCGACCATCGCGGCCACCTGCTGCGGCTCGTGCCGGACATCCCCGGACGGGCGGATCTCCACGGTCAGCGCACCGCCGGTGCGTGCACAGCTGATGGTATTCACCGAGTCGGGTTCGGGCGCCTTGCCGGCCCGTGTCGTGTTGTTGCGGATCGAACAGGAGACCTGACCGAACTCCTGCAGCTCGTTCAGTGGTCGCTCGACCCCGAGCTCCGCCGGATCCTCGTACGGCACATACTGCGGATGAGGGGATGACGCCCGGAAGATCATCACAGTCAACTGGCTCTTCAAGGTCTCGTCCGCGTAGGTCCGGACCACGGCGGCCGTGCCACCATGGGACCGCGAGAGGCGCTGCGAGCTCTGTTCGTTCCACGACTGGATCCTGGTCACGTTGTTCGCGGCCCGTGGGGACTTGTTCAGCTCCACCTGTTCGAACGGCACGAACGCCCCGATCCGATCGGGTGCCGTGATCGGCTGGCTGTCCGTCAAGGTGCCGGATCCACTCAGCAGCCATGCCCCGCCAACAGCCAGCACGCCAATCGTCAGGCCGGCCAGACCGGCGACAATCAACGCCCAGCGGCCCACCGATGTGCTTTGGCCCGAGGCTGGCTCCGTCGGCACAGGCGGGGAACTCGGTTCAGGCACCTCAGTCATACGGGCATGCTAGGCACGAAGACGAGCGTCCGGGGCGGCACAAATCAGGCCAGCACGACGGAGCCTCCACTGTGGAGGACGTCTACCGACCGCCGGGGCTGAGCGGTTTTCGTGTCCCGAACGTGGCGGTGTCTTCGAAAATGGCTTCCAGTTGCGTCGACTCGACGATCTCGGCCAGTCGCGCGGCCGAGTCCGGATGTACCAGCGAGGCGAGCACGTCTGGAAACTCCTGCGGGGTGCAGTCCACTTCGAAGATCGAGATGATCTGCCGTTGGTCGGCGATGTTGTGGCTGATGCTCACCGTCGAGGGGTAGGAGTCCGTTGTCAGGCCGGGGGGAAGCCACGTTCGGATGAACTCCTCGTCGGTGACGCCAGGCTTCAGGGTGCGGGCGAACACGGCACGCAGCATGCGGTCTCCTCGGTGATGGGGTGGCGCCCTTTCATGTAAGGAACGTTACATGAAAGACTGGGTCCATGGCTCGCACCGTTGACTCGGCTCATCGCGACCGCCTGGTGGACGCCGCCGCGCACGATCTGCTCGAGCACGGCTTGCCGGGAGCCACGCTTGATCGCCTCGCGGCCGCGGCCGGGACCAGCGCACGGATGCTGGTGCACCACTTCGGATCGCGCCGAGCATTGATCGACGCCGCCCTTGACCGCGCCAGAAGCTGGGAGATGCACCACGCGCGCGCCGCACTACCACCCGGCCAGGACTTCATCGAAGTGTTGGCCGGGGCGTGGGACTGGTTCGGCAGCGACGAAGCACACCGGTTTTTCCGGCTGTTCGGCCAAGTAGCGGCGGTCGGGCGGCTCGGCGAGGAGGAGCAGCCGAGCGTGCCGCGATCACAGCTGACCACTGAATGGCTGAACATCTTCGCCGATGGCTTCGCCGCATGTGGCTGCCGCCCCGCGATAGCAAGGCGGCTGGCCACGAGCCTCCTCGCGCAGGTCCGCGGGTTGCTCTTGGACCTCGACGCGACTGGCGATCGTTCCCGGGTCGAGCGCGCCTACCGGGACTACGTCGCACTGCTGGCCACAAGTCCGCACCTACCGAAGGTCGGAACAAGTCATCGGCGAGTTCGATGACGAGACTCTCGGCGGCCGAGCGGCGTCAGGCCCCACGGCTTGACGATCGACAGGACGACCGCGAACACTGCGAGTGCCGGAGAGACCATAGCCAGGTATGGGGTGACGTCGAGCGTGACACGGACTTCGACGAGCGGGCGTCCGGCCTCGACAAGTGCGTGACCGTCGACCGGGATGTCCTGCCAGGCGATGATCGGTAACACCATCAGCACGAGCATGCTGGCGAACTTCGTCGCCACCCACCACCGACGCAACAAGCCCCACCGGGTACCGGCGGCGAGCACAATCCCGGTGAAGAAGGCCAGAAACGCCGCCGGACCAAGGAATGTCCCGTCGATGACCAGCATCGCGGTGAACATTGCCCGCGCCACACCAAGATCCTCGGTAGTGACAGCGGTGATGCCAAGCGAGCCCTGAACCGTAATGATCCCGAGCCACGCGACCGAGCTCGTCACGTGCACAACCAGCACGCACTTCCGCAGGGCTGGAGACAGCTCCCCAGCAGCACGGACATACGCCGTCGAAGGCGGCAGAAACGCCAGCGCCACAGCGATAAGTTGACCGGCCGCGCACGCCGCCGCCAGTCCGACCGCTAAATCTGGACGCGCCACAGTGTCCAATTCGGACGATGCCGGGAAGACAAGCACAGGCGACAGCAACACGGTCAGCCCGGCCTGCACCGCGAGCATCACCCTCCCCCACTGCCGATCGGCCATGACCGCGAAGAACACCAGCGCCGACGACCAGAAAACGGGCCAGAACGCCGTTCGTATCGCCGCTCCCGCGAACTGCCCGACCAGCGTCGCGGCAACCATGAGCGTGGCGGCGAGGATGGACACGCTGATCGCCGCACGAAGAGTGAAAGGCACGCCACGACGCTAGGGACGCCCCGGTGAACTGGCCTTGGAGAAATGGGACAGGCGATCAGACCGGCAACGCGAATCCGTCCGATCTGGACATGAATTCGGTCGGGCCACACCCCGCCAGCGCGCGGAAGTCCGCGTTGAGGTGCGCTTGGTCGTAGTACCCGCACTCCGCCGCGATCCGTGACCACGGCTGCTGCGGCACCGTGCCATAAAGACGCAACGCGCGCCGGAAACGCAGGACGCGCGCGAGGTTCTTGGGCGGCAGACCGATCTGATGCTGGAACCGGCGACTCAAATGCCGGCGGCTCACCCCGATCTCCGTGGCCAACTCACCGATCGGAACCCTGCCACCCGACTCGCACAGCCGCCGCCACGCCCACGTGATCACCGGATCCGGTGGGTCTCCAGACGCCATATCCGCGCCGAGCACCTGGCCGAGCAGGCCGAACCGGGCATCCCAGTCCTCAGTCAATGCAAGACGCTCGACCAGTCGGTTCGCCGCAGGCCCAAGCACATCGGCCAGGTCGACCGCCGTGCCACTCAACTCGTGCATGGGTACGCCCAGCAGCCGGTATCCGCCGAGCGGTGTCAACTGCACCTGCATGCTATGCACGTCACCGGCATGTGCCGTCTGCCCCGGCTTGTCCTTGGGCCCCACGACGAACGCGGACGCCCTAGCCGGCACCGACATCCCGGCCGAAGACCGCAGCGGATCGCCGAACCGGAAGATCAGCTTCACGCCACCACTGGGCACCAGCCACCGTAGCCGCGGCTCAGCCAGGTACGCGCGATATCCGAAGCACCGCACCACCTCTGGCCCGAGCCGCGCCGACGGGCAATGCACAACCTCCATCCACCCACCCTACGCAGCAGTCACCCGCTACTGCGGCCGGCACGAACACCCGTGATCGCGAACAACTCCACGTCCGAGACGTGCCCGCCGGTCGCCACCGCGATGGTCAACGTTGTGCCCTCAGCAGCGGTGAACGAGACATTGGCCTGCCACGGCGTGTTCATGCCGCCTGCCGGGAGCCCGCTGGTCTCGCCGATTCGCTTGCCGGCCAGGACCTGCACGTCCAGGCTCTCGTCGACGCCGCTGATCCGGCCACCGACTGAGACGGGCGATGTGACCGTCGAACCGTAGGCGGGTTGCGTGAGCGTCAACACCTTGTCCCGCGTGCCGACGACCTCCCATGGCGAGTCTTCATCCGTGCCTGTCTTGACGAGATGGACCGTCGCGGCCGTGCGGGTACCACTTTCGGGTATCGCGTATCCGACACCGATCCAGGCCTGTGTATCGGTCACCGTCGTACTCGTGACCCGGTCGAGAGTGGTGTAGCCGAGGTAGACCTGGGTGAACGACAGGGCGGTCTTCCCGGCGTCGAGATGCCACGACTGGTCACCACTCTGCCGGTAACTGGTCTGCCATTGCTTCGCATCGGTCACGCTGGCGAACGGGTACAACATCTGGTAGCCCGCGATCGGCGAGGACATCGGTGCGGACACCGTCGTCGACGGCGGTGGCGACGTCGTGCTCGGGTCAGCGCTGGGCGTGCCGGACGTCAAGGCACCTTGCTGATCAGGCTTATCAGCGACCAGGACGACCACGAACACCGCGGTCGCCACGATCAGTAGCACGGTCACCGCAACAGCCAGCCATTGCCAGCGCTTACGTGCACGCCGTTCCGAAGAGTTCGTACTCATGGCGATATCACCTCTGTGTCGAGGTTTCCCACCGCCAGCATCCGCCACACAGGGAACAGTGCCTACTTGAGGTACCGCTCAGCGACGACGCCGGGCTGTTCCACGGGTTTTCCGGCGTCGATCGACCAAGCCAGCCGGACGTACTGGGCGTGCGTCCAGACGAGGGGCGTCGCGGATGTCGTTGGCGTTCCTGGGCGCCGCCCGAACGGCGCCTCGCGATCCCACACCTGTTCGGGCAGCATCATGCTGTCGTTGGCCGTGGCCGCCATGGCGCGCAACCGGACCTTGGCGGCGTGCGCCTTTCCGGCGAGCAGTTCGTATTCGCCGCGTTCTCCCGCGAAGATCGGCCAGAGCCTGCCGTACGTACGGCCTTTGCCGATGTCCCATGGGCCGCCGTCTGGGCGCTCGCCGAAGCCGTCGTTGGTGAACCGGTGCCAGAACTGGCCGACGGGCGTGGTTTCGCCCAATACCCGGTCGACAACGTCGATGGTGTTGCGGATCGTCGCGTCCTGCGGGGACTTCACGCCGAGCCGCACCAGTTCGAGGAAACTGGGGTCTACCTGGGTTCGCTGATCGACCGTGCCAGGGTAGTTGTCGCCAGGGTTGTACGCGGTGCCCTGGTTGGGCTGACCGTCCTTGGTGAGCCGAAGGTAGTACGGCTGTGGTGAATGCGGTCCGTTGCTGGTGACCGTCCAGGATTCGACGCGGGCTGCCCAGTCGTCGGCGATGGATCGGTACCGTTGCGCCGTGGCCGCGTCGCCGGATCGCTCCACCATGTCAGCCGCGCACACCAGGCCGGCGATGGTCGCGGCGATCGTGCCCGGAGAGTAGCCGCTTTGGTTCTCCCACCGTTCCTGCTGGCTCCAGGGGGCGGAAAACCCGTCCTGCTCGTAGCCGATGATGAAGTCGGCGGCGCGCCGGACCATGGCGACTGTCTTTGTGTCACGCCGATCCAGTTGCCACGCCAGCACAATCGGGAGCGCGGACTCGTCAAGCTGGATGCTTGTCCAGTAGGGACGACCGGAAACGGTGTTGTTCTGCGGGAAGTGGCCATCCGGTTGCTGCACACCAATGATGTGGTCCACGGTCCGGTTCGCCGCAGCCACGTCTCCCGCCGCGATCAGTGCCGTCGCGATCTGGTACAGGTCCCGTGGCCACACCAGATGGTACGGCCCAGGTGTCGGGGACACCTCCTGATTCGTTCCGAACGCCCATGGTTCGGACGGCGATGCGATGAAGGCGCCGCGGTTTCGTTTGTCCTCACTGGCCGCCAGGACCAGAACGGACGTTTCATAGATCGCACGCTGGGCACTGGCCGGAGTCTTCAGGCCGCGCAGATAGTCGTTCCAGCCCTCGACATAAGAGCGGCGAACGTCCGCAAAGCGTTGCTGTGCCGACGCTCGGGCGGTCGTGAGGGCGTTCTGTTCGTTGTCGCCGTAACTGAGTATCACCACGGCGTTACGGTCCCGTACGCCGTCGATCTTCAATTGCCCGGTCTGCTGGAGGTTTCGGAGATTTCCCGTTGAGGTCGCGAAGAAAGGCGGCTCGGCAACGAGAGCGCTCGCGGCAGTGCCGTCGGAGGCCACCAGCGCGTCACCCACGGATTTCCCTTGGTCATCAACGCCTTTGGCGGACAACGTCGGTTCGTAGAGGACGTGACCGCGCAACGGGCGGTGTGACCGGAGTTCGAAGTCAATCATCACCGACGCGCGCGCCGGATCAGTGACGTATGTGACCGTTGCCGTCCAGCCACGTCCGTTCGCGATCTGACGGTAGGACAACCGATCCTGCTCGGTACGCACGCGCACGTCGGAAAGCCGCTGCACGAAGGCTCGGCCGTCGGTGACGACGAAGTCCAGGCGGCGGGAGGCTGGTGTGGAAAGGTCCGGGTAGAACGTCTCGGTCATCCCGCCGCGACCGAGCGTGAACCACACCGGGCTCTCGATCGATCGTGCCGTGCCGAATCCTTGCTTGTCGGCAGGCAGATAGCCGGGGTTGGCGCCGGTCTGGCCGAGCGCGGGTGGTGCGACCATGATGAACAGACCTACCAAGGCGGATAACAGCCGTAGCCGACGCACTGCGTCCCTCCAGGCGATTCCGTGATCCGTCTTCGAGTCTCCTCGCCCCCTGGCGATCCGCAACTTGAAACCCGGCACGTTCCGCACCGGCCGGTAAGGGGTACCAACCGGACATGACGGTCTATGGGATACATGCGTCGCACGAGCAGGTTCACCCGGCCGCACTGCTGGCGGCTGTCCAGCGGGCCGAAGCTGCGGGGTTCGGCGCGGCCATGTGTTCGGACCACTTTTCGCCCTGGAGCCGGCGACAGGGACACTCAGCGTTCGCGTGGTCGTGGCTGGGTGCCGCGTTACAGGCGACGGAACTGTCGTTCGGCGTGGTCAACGCGCCTGGCCAGCGGTATCACCCGGCCATCATCGCCCAGGCCATCGGCACGCTCAGTGCGATGTATCCGGGCCGGTTCTGGGCCGCGCTGGGCACCGGCGAGGCCAGCAACGAGCACATCACCGGGGAAGGCTGGCCCCGCAAGCAGATTCGGGACGCCCGGCTGCTCGAATGCGTCGAGGTGATCCGTGATCTGTTGGCAGGCAAGGAAGTCAGCCACGACGGGCTGGTCACCGTCGACCGGGCACGGGTGTGGACAAGACCGGCCGAAGTCCCCAACCTCATCGGCGCCGCGGTCAGCGTACCGACTGCCCGCAAATGTGCCGCTTGGGCGGACGGCCTGATCACGGTCAACGCGCCGATTGACCACCTGCGTCGGATGATCGACGCGTACCGTTCGGCAGGCGGCCGCGGCAAGGTGTATCTCCAGGTACACCTCAGCTGGGCGGCCGATGACGAGACCGCTGCGGCGATCGCGCACGAACAGTGGCGCAGCAACGTGTTCGCGCCTCCCGTCTGCTGGGACCTGGAGATGACCGAGCATTTCGACGTGATCTCCCAGCACGTCACCGCCGAGGAAGTCGCCAGGGTGGTCAACGTGTCGGCGCAGCCGAACCAGCACGCCGACTGGCTTCACCAGTACGCCGGCCTCGGCTTCGACGAGATCTACCTGCACCACGTCGGCCAGCAGCTCGACGCGTTCATCGACGTGTTCGGCGACAAAGTACTGCCCCAGCTACGAGGAGACGCGTCGTGAGACTGACCCGGACCGCCGACGTCTGGTGGAAGGACGCGGTCATCTACTGCCTCGACGTGGAAACGTACCGAGACGGCAATGGTGATGGCTGCGGTGACTTCCTGGGACTCACACAGCAGATCGACCACCTGGCCCGCCTCGGCGTCACCTGTGTATGGCTGATGCCGTTCTTCCCCACTCGGGAACGGGACGACGGATACGACATCACGGATTTCTACAACGTCGACTCGCGGTTGGGTACGTTGGGTGACTTCGTGGAATTCGTCCGCACGGCTCGTGACCGCGGCCTCCGCGTGATCGCCGACCTCGTGGTCAACCATACGTCCGACCAGCATCCGTGGTTCCAAAGTGCACGCTCCGACCGCAGTTCGCCCTACCGTGACTGGTATGTCTGGCGCGACGAGCCGCCACAGGATGGTCCGCAGGGGATTGTCTTCCCGGACAAGGAGAAGAGCCTCTGGGACTTCGACGAGCAGGCCGGCCAGTACTACCTGCACCGGTTCTACAAACAGCAACCGGATCTCAACGTCGCCAACCCGGCGGTGCGCGACGAGATCGCCCGGATCATGGGGTTCTGGATGGAACTGGGCCTGTCCGGTTTCCGGGTCGACGCGGTGCCGTTCCTGCTGGAGACCTCGGGCCAGCAGGACGCGGGCGAACTTCCCGATCCGCACGACTACCTCGCGGATCTGCGCGCCTTCCTGACCCGTCGCAACGGCGAGGCCGTCCTGCTCGGTGAGGTCAATCTGTCCTACCAGGACACACTGAGGTTCTTCGGTGATCCGCAGAGCGTCGGTGACGAGCTGACGATGTGCTTCGACTTCATCGCGATGCAGAAGTTCTACCTCGCCATGGCCCGCCGTTCGGCCGAGCCACTGGCCGAGGCGCTGCGCGAGCGTCCGCAACCACCGCGCGACGGCCATTGGGCCATGTTCGTGCGTAACCACGACGAGCTGACCCTGGACAAACTGTCCAAGGACGAACGCCAGGAGGTGTTCGACCAGTTCGGTCCGGCCAAGGAAATGCGGCTCTACGACCGTGGGTTGCGACGCCGTCTGCCGCCGATGCTCGGCGACGTCGAGCGCACGAAGATGGCCTACAGCCTCATGTTCAGCATGCCCGGGACCCCGGTCCTGTTCTACGGCGAGGAAATCGGCATGGGCGAGAACCTCGCGGCCGAAGGCAGGCTGGCCGTGCGCACGCCGATGCAATGGAAGGCCGACCGCGACGGCGGTTTCTCCACCGCGGACCGTGACCGCTTCCCCGCCCCGATGGTCGAGGGGGAATACGGCCCTGAGCACGTCAACGTCGCTGATCAACGGCGCAGCGGCGAATCGATGTTGTCGTGGATCCGACTGCTGATCGAGCGGTACCGCGAATCGCCCGAGTTGGCGTGGGGCGAGTGCGAGGTGATCGACACCGGGCACCCCGCCGTCATGGCCCATCGCAGCAGCATCGGCAAGGACATGGTGGTCGCCTTGCACAACCTCGGTGACGAACCGGTCGACGTCTCGCTGCAGCTCCCCGAGTTCGACGATTCACACGAGCTGACGGACCTTCTGGTCGACGGCACGACGAAGATCTCCGGAGACGGCCACGCGAAGATCTCCCTCGGTCGTTACGGCTGCCGGTGGTTGCGCGTCTGTCCGTGTTGACGTCCAGGCGTCAGCGCATCGTGAAGCACCACTTCCCGTTCTGCTTGCGGGCGTTGAAGTCCTCGGTGACCGTTCGTTCACTCGTGACGATCTTCAACGGAACGGTGCCGGTGGTGCCGGTTACCTTCGCGCTGCCCACCCGCTTCACGGACTCGCCGGGCGGCGGCTTTTTCGGCTCGCCGACCCTGCCGCTGTCACAGACGACCTGCAGCAGAGTCGACTTGTCCGCGGCCATCACCCCGGCGACAAACCGATCGGCGGCTGTGTTGAGCGCGGCGACCTCGTCGACCGCAGTCGACGATTGCGTGGTCGCCTTGCTGGACTTCGTCGTGCTCGAGGCGGCGGTCGCCGAACTCGCCGTCGAACTCGCCGCGGTGGCCGTCGGCGGCTCGCTCGACGGCACGTACTCAGTCGTCGAGGTCGCTGTGCTCGCTGTGCTCGTCGTGGTCGCGACTGGGGGTGCCGCCTGTGGTTTGTCGTCGCCGTTCAGCAGAACCACCGCGGTCACACCGCCACCCACCAACACCGCCGCGGCCGCGCTCACCGCGATGATCGGCCCCTTCCGGCTCCGCCGCGGTGGCGGCGGAGGCGGTGGGGCCGCCCATGTCTGGGCATACCTGACTGGGTTGATCTCCTGAGTTGGATAGTCCACCTGTGTCCCGATCCCTCAACGTCCGGCTCTGTCAGAACAGACCCGGTCGTGGATCCAACACAGGTCGGCCACACGGAACGGACACAGTTCGCTTCGGATCAGTCGCCGTGCCGAGGCGTGACCCTGAAGTTGAAGAACGGAACAGTGTACGGCTCCGCCGCGACCTCGATGGCACCGTCGACTGGTTTCCACGGGCCGAAGATCTGCGGCGTGTAGCGGCCGACTGGCACCTTTGTGTAGTCGATGCGCCCTGTCGCGTCGGTGGTGGCGGTGACAGTCACGCGGCCTGTCGTCACATCGCGTAGGCCGATGCGGGTGTTGACCACGGCCTCGCCTTCGTCCACCGAGAAGTCTCCGTCTTTGTCGTGGTAGACCGTGCCAAAGGTGTTGGCGGTCTTGCTGCTTCGCACCTTGTGGTAGACCGGTGCCGCCTCTGCGGCTCCGTAGAGGTACAGCTCGTCGTCAACGAAGTCGCAGATGGCTGAGACCAAGCCGAAGTAGTCCCCCTTGTCCGGCACTGTGCCGGTGACCGCGAAGACCCTGGTCTGTCCAGGTTGGACAGTCGCGCCCGGACCACCGTAGGCCAATTCGCCCCACGCCTCTTGAGTGACCAGGAGGTGATAACTCGATCCGTACCGGTCACATCCCGCCACCAGGCCGGTCAGCGGATACTGGCCGGTGTTGGTCAGGGTGACTGTCAGCTGGACGGAGTCACCTGCCGAGTAGGTCTTGCGGTCCAGCGCCACCGACGCGCGCAGGTTCTCGGACATCGGACGCCGGGCCCGGATCCCGAGATCACTCGCGGTGCCCGTGCCGTCCAAACGCAGGAAATTGGTGGACGGAAGCAACCAGCCGCCGGGCGCGGGCCCATACGTCAGCTCGTAGAACCCGACCGGGATGTCCGGGAAAGCGAACCGGCCGTCGGCGCCTGTGACGGCCTCCTTGAACGGCTGCCAGCCCTTGGCGAGGCGCACAGTGATCCCGGGCAGTTCCTCGCCGGGGTCTGCCACCCGGTTCTCGTTGGCGTCCTGGAAAACCTGCCCGCCGACGTGCTCGGTGACGTCCGCGGGGACGAGCTGGAAACTCACCTCGGTCTCGGCGATCTCCGGGATGTTGGGCGTCTGCCGCTGCACCCCGATCATGATCCGCGGCTGACCGGCCCACTCGGAGACGTGTCCGATCAGGTCGTACGTCCTGGTCTCACCGGCGGCGAACACCGCACCGGCGCCGAATGGGTCCAGGTCGCGCCACGTGTCGGACCGGACATAGAACGGAGAGCCCTCGATGGTCCGCAACCGTCCCTTCACGCCCCGGCGTTCCTCGGTGCCAGAGTTGGTGACAGTGAGCTTCACCGGAATGGACTCCCGATTGCCGACCACGAAAGGCCCGCCGGTCACGGACGCGGTGACCTGCAAGCCGGCTTGAGCACTCGCCGGAGCCGCCAACAGGCCCGCGAGCAGCAAAGATAAGAATGCGAGCACGCCTACGGCGCGCGCTGTCATTGTCACGCTGATCCTCCCCTATTGGTTGCGCGTCCCCGACGGCAACCCGTGTGGTCGCGCACACCGAGATCTACCGGAGCCAGCTTGTGGTTATCTTCCGCTCTTCTGTCACTGACACGGCGACTGAGTGGTCATTTCGTCCAACGGACAACCGGGTTTTGGACGTTCTGCACAATGGGCTGGAGCCGCACGGCTGGTTAAGTTCGCCGGAACAGCCGCACGCATTGCCTGGCAGGTGACGTGATGTCCGACTCCGCAACCCAGCCACCGATCACCGAGGTGGAAAGCCACGGCGTGGAACGGATCCCCGACTCGGACCGCACCGCGACCCCGTTCGACCTGTTCCGGCTGGCGTTCGGCGGCGCCAACACCTTCTCCACCTGCGTGCTCGGCGCGTTTCCGATCCTGTTCGGGCTTTCCTTCTGGCAAGGGCTGGCCGCGACGCTGCTCGGTGTGCTCGTCGGCGCGTTGATTCTCTGCCCCATGGCCCTCTTCGGGCCGCTCAACGGGACGAACAACGCCGTCTCCTCGTCGGCCCATCTCGGCGTGCACGGCCGTATCGTCGGCTCGTTCCTGTCTCTGCTCACCGCAGTGGCGTTCTTTTCGCTCGCGGTGTGGAGTTCCGGCGACGCGCTGATCGGTGGTGCTCATCGACTGTTCGGATTGGAACGAGAAACGCTGTCGTATGCCATCGCGTACGCGATTTTCGCCTGCCTGGTACTGATCGTGTGCGTGTATGGGTTCCGATTCATGCTGTGGGTCAACAAGATCGCCGTCGCCTCCGCGACGCTGCTGTTCCTCGTCGGGATCGCGGCCTTCGCCGACGACTTCGACCCGTCGTACCCCGGCACCTTCGAATCGGCAAGCGACACCGCGCTGTTCTGGCCGGCCTTCGTCGGGTCGGCACTGATCGTGCTGTCGAACCCGATCTCGTTCGGCGCCTTCCTCGGCGACTGGTCGCGCTACATCCCCGCCCACACTCCACGCCGACGGGTGCTGGCTGCCGCGTTCCTGTCCCAGATCGCCACGTTGGTGCCGTTCCTCTTCGGACTCTCGACGGCCAGCATCATCGCGGCCAAGCAACCGGCCTATGTGGATCCCGCGGCGCCGGACTTCGTCGGTGGGCTGCTGGCGATCGCACCGCAGTGGTTCTTCCTGCCCGTGTGCCTGCTCGCCCTGATCGGCGGGATGTCCACCGGCACCACCGCCCTCTACGGCACTGGTCTCGATTTCTCCTCGGTGTTCCCCCGCCTGTCCCGTGTCCAAGCGACGGTGTTCATCGGCGTACTGTCCATTGTGTTCATCTTCGTCGGCCGGTTCGGCCTTGACCTGGTCCGCAGCATCTCCACGTTCTCGACCATGATCATCACATGCACGACGCCATGGATGATCGTGATGATGCTCGGCCTGTTCACCCGGCGCGGCTGGTACGACTCAGAAGCGCTGCAGGTGTTCAACCGGCGGCAGCGCGGTGGCCGCTACTGGTTCGCACACGGCTGGAACTGGCGCGGCACCACCGCGTGGTGGATCGCCGCGGTCACCGGCGTACTGTTCACCAACATCCCCGGCCAGTTCGTCGGACCGCTCGGCGACCTCGCCGGCGGCGTGGACATCAGCCTGCCGCTGTCGATCGCCATCGCCGCGGTGCTGTTCTTCGCGCTGCTGTTCCTGTTCCCCGAGCCACGGGCCGCTTACGGTCCTGCCGGTTCGCGTTGGGTGCCCACCAAGGATGTGCCTGTCCCGGCCATCACCAGCCGAGATATGTCGACGACTGCTGCTGCGGCCTGAGGATGCGGGTCATCCGGCGTCGACCAGGACCACCTCGTAGGTCGGGCTTTTGGGTGGAAAGCCGGTGCTCAGGTGTGAGTTCACCACGGCGAGCCGGTCACCGAACTTGGCCGCGGTCACCGGCTCCGCGAACCGCGGGTCGGTGATCACCCCGTCCGCTGTCCCACTGGTCAGGTCGTCACTCAGCTGCCATCGGCTGACCTGGTTGGCGAACTGCACGGCCCACAGCCGCCGCCCCTCAAGCACGAGGCCGTCGGCACCAGGGATGTCGACGCCCTCGACCAGCTTGCTGGCTCCGGTGAAGGGGCCCTCGGCGGAAGTGGCACCAGGAAGCATGATCACCTGGCTCGGCGAGGTCGCGGCCGCCGGCGCGACCAAGGTCAACGCGAGAGTCGCCGCCACCACCGGCACGGCAAGGATCTTCCGCATCAGAGCTCCTCCCAGTTCGACCGCCCAGCTCCGCGCCGCCCATCCTGCACTAGCAGGGCAGCCGCACTTGGCTGATCGTGGCTGGTGAGAGGTGGTTTGGATCCGGTGATCAGGTGGGCAGCCGCCTCAAGATCATCAGGTTGTGACACAAGAGAACCGTGAGGCGGCTGCGGCTCGCCGGGAACGGTGGTGTCGATGGCGCGCAGGAACGCCAGAAACTCCTGACCGGAGCCTGCAGCCACCACCGCACCAGCGCCTGGGCGCCAGGCGGTCGACGTCCGTCGACCCGGACTGTCGATATTGTGCGACTGCGCCCGATCCTGCTGGTAGCGATCATGTGGCGGGATAGGTTTCGGCGGGCTGGAGTGAAACGCTGAGCGCACCCGAAGTGTGAGCGAACCGTCGAACACTGCGTGAGGCAGGTATGGATGGGCACCAGCACGGCCGGCAAGCGTGTTCACGTCCTGCGTGAGGCCGGTGTCTACCTCGGCACGCTGGGTGTTCTGGTCCTGGTCGAAGGGGTCCTGCGGCAGTGGTTTGCGCTGGCCGCGCTGGTGGCGCTCGGCGTAGTGGCGCTCGCGATCCGGCGCCGGTGGCCGCTGGTCGCGGCCGCGCTTCCGGTCGTGGCCAGCGCCTGGGTGGGCGCCGAGGTGTTGCTCGTCGTGCTGTGCTTCGGCGCCGGCTACCGGGTGGCCAGCCGCCGGCACCTGTGTGCCTGGTTGGCGGGGTACCTGGGCGCTGCTGGAGCCATCGTGCTGGTCCGCTGGCAACTCGGCGCGCCGCAGCCGTGGGCCGTTGTCGTCGAGCAGGCACTCACGCTCGCATTCGCAGTCGTGGTGCCCGGGCTGGTCGGCCACTACCTTGCCCAGCAGCGTGCGCTGGTTGCCGAGCGCGCCGTGCTGCGCGAGCGGGCCCGGATCGCCGCGGACATGCACGACTCTCTCGGTCATCAGCTCACCCTGATCTCGGTGCAGGCGGCGTCGCTAGAGGTGGACCCTGCGTTGAGCGACGCGCAGCGCGAGGCGAGCCGGATCGTGGGCGCGACCGCCCGGACGGCCATAGACGAGCTGCGCGCGGCCGTCATGACGATGCGCGACCCGAATGGAACCAACAGTCAGGCCCTGCCAAGGCGCAGTATCAACGAGTTGGTCGAGCATGCCCGTGCCGCGGGAATGCGCATCACATTGGTCCGGGACGGCGACGAGCAGCAACTGTCAGCCTTGACCCAGCACGCGCTGTACCGGGTCGTGCAAGAGAGCCTCACCAACGCGCACAAGCACGCCCCCGGCTCAGCCGTCACCGTGACGCTGCGGTACGAGCCGGGAACCCTGCTCGCCGAGATCCGCAACCCGCTGTCGGTCCGGCTGACCGGTCCGGGTGGCCGGCAGGGCATTGTCGGCATGCGGGAACGAGTCCGGCTGATCGGCGGTCTGCTGCGCGCCGGACCCGACGGCCCGGACTACCGGATCGCGGCGATCCTGCCGTGCTAGGCCGATCTCGCCGAGTCCGAGGCCGATGCCGCAGGGACCGATGACCGCCCGGCGCGTGGACACCCGGTGGCGACCGGGATCGTCGCCCTGCTCCTTTCGGCGGGGGTACTGGTCTCCGCGATCGCCAATGGCCTGTACCTGAGCACGCCCGTGTACGACGCCATTCAGGTGGGAGACCGGGAACAGGCGGTCTCCCAACGGATTCCGCGCCAGCTGATCGCGCCGTCACGGGACGTCGGTATTGCGCCTGCCGAGGGAGCGAGCTGCGTGGTGTACCTCTTGGACGTTGCTTACGCGGGCGCTGACCATGATCTGGACACCAGGTACCGGCTATGCTTCCGCAACGGCATGCTGGTGGAGAAGCGGGAAATACTGCCGTGATCCGGCTGATGATCGCCGACGACGACCACTTGGTGCGCACCGGGATCAGGACGATCCTGACCTCGGCGGGCGACATCGAGGTGGTCGCGGAGGCCGGGGACGGCCGTGCCGCGGTGGAGGCCGCCCGCAGGCATCGCCCCGACATCGCGTTGGTGGACATTCGGATGCCCGTTCTGGACGGATTGGTCGCGCTCGTCGAGCTGCGCCGGCTCAACCCGGCACCGAAGGTGATCATGCTCACCACCTTCGCGGTCGACGACTACGTCGACCGGGCATTGCGCGGCGGCGCCTCGGGCTTCGTGCTCAAGGACAGCACGCCGGAGGAGCTGATCGGCGCGGTCCGGTCGGTGGCGGACGATCATGCCTACCTGTCTCCGAAGGTCACCCGCCGGGTGGTCGACGGATTCGCCGCCGCCTCCCCCGATCCCGACGCCACCCGGCTCGTCGCCGGTCTAACCGCCGCGGAACGGGACATCCTCGCGCTGCTCGCCGAAGGACTGCGCAACAGCACGATCGCCGAGCGCACGCACATGACCGAGGCGACCATTCGGACCTATGTCAGCCGGATCCTCACCAAGCTCGGCTGCGCCAACCGTGTGCAGGCCGCGATCCTTGCTCACCGCACCGGGCTGCTCACGCCCGACGACACCGGACGATGAGCAGCGTCCGGTCAACGCGGAGAGAGGTGGCCGGGCCGCAGCGCCCGCAGCAACATCGGCAGCGACCTATGCAGCGCGCGCTCCCAATAGGCGGGGGTGTGGGTTCCCGGTCCGTAGAAGTCCGTCGTCAGCGGCGCGCCGGCCCGGTTCAGGCGGTCGGCGGTCAGCCGGTTCATCTCCATCAGCAGGACCTCCTCATCCGCCGGTGCCGACGGCGGATCGAACGGCCCTGGGCTGCCGTCGCCACAGGAGAGGAAGACCGGCGTGTGCCGCAGCCGCCCGGCGAGGTAGTAGGGGTCGTGCGCCTGCCAGACTTGACGTTGCCGGACCGGATCGCCCCACAGCCGGAACAGGTCGAAGCCGGCCTGCTGCGCCTCGTCGACCGTGGCGTAGAAGGACTCCACCCAGTCGGGGTGGAGCAGGTGCACCAGTCCCGAGTAGCTGGCGGCCGCGCGGAACATGCCCGGCCGGCGGGCGGCGTAGAACAGCGCGCCGAGGCCGCCCATCGACAGTCCCGCCACCGCCCTGCGGGTGCCGGCGCCGTACCCCTGCTCGAGGATCTGGCGCAGTTCGTCGAGGTGGAAGGTCTCCCATGCCGGCGGGCCGCCAGCACCGTAGTTCCACCAGTTGTGGTAGAAACCCGCGTCGGCGTCGGGCATGACCACGAGCACGTCGCGCAATTCGGGGATATCCTCCACGTCGCTGTCATTGGTCCAGTCCGCGTGGCTTCCGGCCACGCCGTGCAACAGGTAGAGCACCGGCCATCGCTGGTCGGGCCCGCGCCGGCCCCAGCCGTCCGGCGTGAGCAGCCGGACGGTGGCGTTCTGGCCGAGGGCCGCCGAGGAAATCGTCAGATCCACCAGCCGCTGCCCGACGTGCTCCTCGCTGATGACCCTCGCGTGACCGCCCGAATGCCGGACCGGTGCCCCCACCTCGGCAGCGGCTGCCGACGTGACGAGTACGGCCGGCAAGACCAGCGCAATCGCCGCCACGACCCGAACGGGATGGCGGATTCGGCGAAACATACCCTGACTCCTTTTCGTCGTCGATTTGCTTCGCCATATTCCGGCAAGGCGGTCCGGTGCACAGTCGCCGAATATCGACATCAGTCGTGGGCGAATATCGACGATTCTCGGGGCTGAGCGGCGTGTGACATCCACCGTTTGAAGCCAAGTGTTCGGGTAGCTGGCTAACGACCGCGACAGCGCAAGCCGCGATCTTCCTGCGATACGCGACCCTGCCCAGCGGCGCACTCGGCAACACCCTGATCACCGACGGCTCGGGTCAGCTGAGCGCCAAGCTGGCCGACTGAAGGCGTTAGGTCGGCGAAACGGTAGCGGTGTCGTCGTCGGCGAGGTTGTCGATCAGGGACGCCAGGGTCTCCCAGTTGGCGCGGGTGGCGGCGGCCGCGCCTTCCACGTCTCCAGCCTTGCACAGCGTGATGATCTGGTTGTGTTGCGCGACGGATGCCCGGCCGCTCAAAGAGGAGAAGCGGAGTCGTTCCAGGCGGCGCAGCACTGGCGTGTACCGCTCGAGGACATCGCGGATGGCGTAATTGGCGCTGGCAGTGACGAGGACGCCGTGGAAGTCGTCATCGGCGGTGGTGGCTGCGTCGGCGTCGTTGCGTCGCAGGGCGTCGGCGAAACGTGTGTTGGCCTTGCCCATGGCTTCGAGTTCGGCGGTGGAGAGGTTGGGCAGGGCCTCCCGAACGGCGAGTTCGTGCATGGCGGCCGTGACCGAGTGGGCGTTGCGGACGGCGCGGACGTCGAGCGGGCTGACGATGGTGTACCGGCCGGGTTTCGTCTGTACCAGGCCTGCCTGCTCCAGCCGTGCGAGAGCCTCTCGAACGGGCGTGCGGCTGACGCCCAGCCACTCAACCAGGTCGCTGTCGTTGAGACGTTCGCCTGGGGCGAGGGTGCCGTCGACGATCGCGTCTCGGATCGCCCGATAGGCGTCCTCTCGCAGGAGCGATCTGGTAACGAGTCCGCGACTCTGTGGAACCGGCATGCAACACATTGCATGCCCAACGATGGATGTTGTCAACGCGCCGCGGGCTTGACAGTCCCCACCGGAACGCGCAACACGTTGCACTTCGCACGGCGGCGGCGAAGATCGTCATGTCGCCGTCGGCGCCGAGGCAGGCGGCCGGCGTTTCGAACATCCGCCCACGGGTTGGTTCGTCGAGCCGGAGCAGGGGCCTGAGCTGGGCGTCGACGTAGGTCGACAGCCGGGGATCCACACGAACCGCCTCGGCTCCAGCTGGGTCACCGTCCAGCCCGTCCTTGTCCGGGTGGTGCCGAAAGCAGCCGGCCCCGAGTTGGACTCCATGGCCCCGCCACGGGCGTGGTCGGGGTGTGGTCCAGCTCCGAGCGGTGTGCCGACCGCTCGCACAGCCCGGCCCCACAGGTGCGGTCCCGGACCTGGATGTGGCCTGCGGGGCACCCGATCGTGGTCGGCGCCGCCAGCGGACCGGTCAGCAGGAGGTAGCCGCTCGTGTCGACGATCGCGAACTGCCACTGCACGCCGCGGCGCTGCCGGACCACCGCGGCACGCGCGAGCCGACCGCACTGGTGCCGGTCAAGTCACTGCCGGTCGGATCAGCCGCGCCCGAGTCCGCGCCGAGCAAGCCAGCGGTAGTCGTCAGCAGGCGCCGCACTAGCGGCGCCTTGACCAGATCATGCGATGTGCAATATATTGCACATCGCATGCGGCGATCGCCGCACTCTTCCCAGGATCCGCGCGTGGGACTCCCCAGTGCGGGAAGGAGAGGACCAGACCGTGAGCACCGACCAAGAGATCAAGAATGTCGTGCTGGTGCACGGCGCATTCGCTGATGGCTCGGGATGGCGTGGCGTGTACGACGACCTGACCGCGCGCGGCTACAAGGTGACGATCGTGCAGAACCCGCTCACCTCACTGGAAGACGACGTCGCGGCGACCACTCGGGTTCTGAATCTGCAGGACGGTCCGACGATCCTCGTCGGCCACTCCTGGGGCGGCACGGTCATCACCGAAGCCGGGGTCCACCCGAACGTGGCCGGCCTGGTCTATGTCTCCGCCCTGGCGCCCGACGCCGGCGAGACCACGGGCCAGCAGTACGAGGGCTTCGCGGCGACGCCGGACTTCGTCATCGATGTCGTTGACGACGGATACGGGTTCCTCAACCACGACAAGTTCAAGGCCGGTTTCGCCCACGATGCCAGCGACGCGGACGCCGCCTTCCTGCGTGACACGCAGGTCCCGATCAACATGTCGGTGTTCGACACGCCGGTCAAGAACGCCGCCTGGCGTGACAAGCCCAGTTGGGCCGTCATCGCCACCGAGGACAAGTCGTTCGACCAGGCCATGCTGCAGCACATGGCGACGCGGAGCGGCGCGAAGATCACCAACGTGTCCGCGAGCCACGCCCTCTTCATGACCCAGGCCGGGGTCGTCTCCGACGTCATCGATGACGCCGCGAAGGGCGCTTCGCGCGCCGTTCGGTGAGCCGCTGATTCGCCTCTGCAGGTGGATCGAACGAACATCCCGGCGCCCAAGCCGGGCGGGTTTCCGGGTTGCTCGCCGGCGGTCGGGTGGCTGGTGGTGTTGCTGGGATCCGCTGGCGGATAGTGGAAGCGCAGGCCGCGAAGACAGAGTTGGGTAACTTCGGTGCGGGTCAGCCGGTTCGCGCCAGCAAAGGCGGTCGTGGAGCTCCGAGCGCGGACGAGCCAGCGGACGCTTGCGGGCCTCAGCGTAGGCCAGGGTGAGCACGATGTGCCGCAGCATTCTTTCCGTGCGGAAAATGTTGACTGCTGCCGCGGCGGTCGCGGGAACGTTGGCTTTTGTTGCCCCGGCACAGGCCGCGACCGCCGCCCCCGAGCGGGTTTGTGGTTTCTGGGAGGATCACCAGTACGCCTTCTACAACCACTGTGGCGATTCGAGGATCCTCATCCGGATCAACCAACATGGCGGGCGGCGGCCCTGAGAACGACCACTGCGAGCTTGTCAACCCGGGGAGCACCTGGTTGGGGATGGCCGCCGATGTCGACCACGCCTTCTACCTCAGCTCGGGCATCTGCTCGATCTGAGCAGTGCGGCGCCAGGCCATGATCTGACAGCCTCTGGGGCCACGCCGATGTTCAACGGCGTGGCCCCAGCACGACACTCGAAGGAGGCAGCGTCAGATGATCGCGCGAACATGGCGTGGATGGGCTACGACGAACAAAGCCGACGACTACCAGCGGCACTACCACTCCGAGGTCGCCGAGCACCTCCAGCAGGTTGCCGGCTTCCGCGGCGCACGGCTTCTGCGCCACCAGGACGGCGAGGAGGTGATGTTCGCGTCCATCACGTTTTTCGCCAGCATCAACGATGTCGTCGCCTTCGCCGGCGAGAACTACGAGAATGCCGTCGTCGAAGACGCCGCACGCCAAGCCCTCACGCGATGGGACGCCCGCGTCACCCACCACGACGTGGCCGTCGATCTCCTACCTGAGAAGTCCTGAAGCGCGAGACCAGGTTCACTGCCGGCTGGCCACCGTGAGCCACCAGATCTCGGCGAGGTCCGCGGGATCACGCAGGCTTACGCCGGTCAGCTCGGTGAACTGCGCCAGCCGGTGACGCAAGGTGTTCGGGTGCACATGCAATGCGACCGCGGCATCCGCCACACACATTCCATTGTCTATATAGGACAGTACTGATCGCCAGATGTCTGCGCCGTACGGTCCTTTCGCACTGAGCGGAGCGATGATCCTGCTCGACAGGATGTGCGTCATCTGCTGTTCGGTGGCGGCGATGTAGGTGAGCCGCAGGGTGTCGAGCCGGTGAGCGCCGGTCAGACCCAGCCGTAGGGCTGCCACGAGGACCCGTCCGGCTGTCAGGTACGACATGTGCAGGTCTGCCACCGCCACCAGTGGGCCGATCCCGAATGTGCCGAACCAAGGCTCGATGACATCTGGACCACTCACGAGGCCGAGCACCTCGCGGTTGTCCACGGCCACGACCAGGCCATGCTCGCGCAAGTTGGACGCCGTGATTCCTGGGGCAGGTCGACCACGTACCGCGGCATACTTCCCCGCCGGATCGAGGCCGAGTTGCCGCAAATGGGTGCTGGCGCCGGGATGGGTCAGCAGGGCTCGAAGAGCATCGCCGTAGCTGCAGAGTTCGGCCTCGCGATGAGCGGCCGCCGCGGCCACCGTCACGACGTCCAGCCATTGCCAGACGAACTCGACCGTGCTGAGCAGTGCCGAATCGGACGCGCCACGTTCATGCGCCTCGGCCGACAGGACTTTCCAGAACTCCTCGCCGGACACTCGGTACGCGGCCAGCACGGCCGCCACGCTGATTCCCTGGCGTGCCCGGTCCGCGCCGACTTCGGTGATCTGACGCAGTTCGGCCGTGTCTGGCAGGCAGCCGTCTCTGAGGTGTCCGACCGCGGCAGCGACGATCTGCCGGTTGCCCCGCCGCAGCACGTGATCGGGAATCGTCGCGTATTCCGGTACCGCGTCCCGGATTCTGGCGACCAGCCGGTCGACCAGCGCGTCGAGCCGGGCCGGTTGCCCGGCTAGGTTGTCGAGCACAGCGCGCACCGTCATTGTGCAAACCTCCAACCTGATCATCGCCAGGGTGGCCACGACACCAGCGTTCGTCCGGCCATATTGCCGCAACCTCCGGCCGGCGTGACGATGCCGGGATGCAGCCGACCGCACTCGCCGACCGCCTGGCCCGACTCGCCGAGGCAGACCCCGATCGGCCCGCCGTGACCTGCGGGCCGGAAACGCTGACCCGCCGGGAACTCGACCGCCGGACGAACGTGCTCGCCCGTGCTTACGCCGATTGTGGAGTGACGGCGGGCGATCTGGTCACGATCGGTCTGCCCAACGGAGTCGAGTTCGTCTGCGCGGCGGTGGCCACGTGGAAACTCGGCGCGACCCCGCAGCCGGTATCCCACCGACTCCCCCTGGCCGAGCTCACCGCAGTGCTCGACGTCGCCGAGCCCGCTCTCGTGATCGGGCTGGATGTCCCCGGGCGCCAATCGGTTCCGGCGGGTCACGAGTACCCGGATGATCCCTTGCCGCCGGTCATCGCGGCTTCCTGGAAGGCTCCAGCGTCCGGCGGCAGCACCGGCAGGCCGAAGGTGATCATGTCGACGCAACCGGCATGTGCGGAGGTCATGGACGAGTACGCCGGAGCGTTCGCGATGCCGCCGGACGGCGTTCATCTGGTCGCCGGACCGTTGTCGCACAACGGGCCGTTCATGATGGCCTCGGCAGCCCTGTTCACCGGCAGCCATGTCGTGGTGATGCCCAAGTTCGACCCCGCCGAACTGCTTCGGCTGATCGAGACGTATCGAGTGCAGTGGACGTTTCTGGTACCGACCATGATGCACCGAGTGTGGCGGCTGCCCGATGAGGTCCGGGCGAAAGCAGACATGTCCAGCTTGCGGATCGTCCTGCACGGAGCCGCTCCCTGCGCACAGTGGCTCAAGCGCGCATGGCTGGATTGGCTTGGCCCGCAACGCGTTTTCGAGTTGTACGCGGCCACCGAAGCACAGGCGGCGTGTCTGATCTCCGGCGCGGAGTGGCTCGCCCACCCGGGCAGCGTCGGCCGGGTGGCCCGCGGTGAGATCCGGGTGCTCGACGCCGACCGCCGCGATGTCCCGCCTGGCGAAACCGGTGAGATCTGGATGCGCCGCACGCCCGGTTCCCCGGAGACATACCGGTATCTCGGCGCGGAAGCGACCATTGTGGACGATGGCTGGGAGTCCACAGGAGACATCGGAAGGGTGGATGCCGAGGGGTACGTGTACCTCGCCGATCGCAAGCCGGACATGATCCTGGTCGGCGGGGCGAACGTCTTCCCTGCCGAGATCGAGAACGCACTCGACGAGCATCCGTCCGTCCTGTCCAGTTGCGTGATCGGCCTGCCAGACGAGGAATACGGCAACGTCATCCACGCCGTCGTGCAAACCGACGGCCCACTGGACGAGGCCGCGCTGCTCAACCATCTGAAGGACAGGTTGGCCACGTACAAACTGCCGCGAACGTTCGAACGCGTGGAGTTCCCGTTGCGCGATGACGCCGGGAAAGTACGTCGGGCACAAGTGCGTGAACAGCGGTTATGACGGTTGGCAAGCGCTGGATCGGGGCGCTGTCGTTGGCCACGTTCGGCATGTCGATCGCCGTGCTGACGCCGATCCAGGTCCTTCTGCCGTTGCAGATCGAAGCGATCGACCCGGACGGCAAGGTGCTCGCGCTCGGCTGGATCACCGCGGTGGCCGCCGTGGTGTCCATTGTGGTGTGTCCGATCGCCGGGGCATTCTCCGATCGGACGACATCCCGGTTCGGGCGCCGCCGACCGTGGGTGTTGGGTAGCGGTATCGCTGGCAGCGCCGCGCTCGTCGTACTTGGTGCCCAGCACACAATCCTCGGCGTCGCCGTGTTCTGGATCACCGTGCAGGCCGCGACCAACGCGATGTACGCGGCGCTGAGCGCCGCCGTGCCCGATCAAGTCCCGGTGGATCAGCGCGGTGTGGTGTCCGCGTTCGTCGGCCTGCCGATTCCATTGGCTTTGATCACCGGGACTTTCGTCGTCGCCGTGGTCGTGACCGACCAGTTCGCTGCTTACTTGGCGCTGGGCGTGGCCCAGTTGGTGTTCGTACTGCCGTTCGTGCTCGACTCGACCGACCGTCCACATCAGCCGGAACCGTTGCGGGCACGGTTCCGGCTGCGTGGCAGCCGGGATCTGGCATGGGCGTTCGGATGCCGGTTCGCGATCCAGGTCGCCAACGCCGTCGGTACTCTTTATCTGCTGTACTACCTGCGTGACGTGGTGCATCGGCCAGATCCGGCGCAGTCGGTGTTCCTGCTGCTGTTGATCTACACGGCCAGTGTGGTGCCGACGAGCATCATCGCCGGGCGTTGGTCCGACCGATCCGGCCGACGCAAGCCGTTCGTCATTGTGTCCTCGATCGTCGTGGCCGCCGCGAGCTTGGTACTGGGACTGGGCAAATCCTGGCCGAGTGCGGTGTGGGCTGCGGGCCTGATGGGCGTCGGGTACGGCGTTTACCTTGCCGTGGACAACGCACTGATCACGCAAGTCCTGCCGTCCGACGCGGACCGGGCCCGCGACCTTGGTCTGGTCAACATCGCCAACACCGCTCCGCAGGCCATCGCCCCGGCTCTCGCCGGCGTCGTGATCACCAGCCTGGGTGGATACACGCCGTTGTACGTGCTCGCAGCGGCGTTCGGCCTGGTCGGTGCGGCACTGATCCAACCCGTTCGATCGGTGCGCTGAAACCCTTACAAAGGTGGCACGTTGGCCGCACGGGCGCGGGCCACGGCCTCGTCGTAGTCCGGCCGCAGGAGATATCCGGAGTTCAGTGCTCGATTCGCGGCTTCGATGAACTTCGCGACGTACGTAGCGTGATCCGGATACAGCTGCCGAAGCCGGTCCGGCGTGAACGGAGTCGTGGTACCCAGCAGCCCGCAGGCGCCAGGAACGTTGCCGCCGCTGTTGTTCGGCGCGTGCGCCGCGATCGGCGTGTCGAGATCCGGCAACCGGACGCCGCCCAGGGCGTTCTGGTCGGCGTCACGCACGATGATCAGGCCCAGCAGCATGGTGATCGGCGACGCCGTGGGCGGCGCGGCGCCGCCTCTCGCCCATCGGTCGAGGTGGTGGAACGCGGCGTTCTCCGCGTATCGGAAGGTCATGCTGTTGACCGGCTTGTCGCAGTACGTCGCGGCGCCGTCGTTGATTGCCTTGTCACGAGCGTTTGCCGCGTTGTAGAGGTCCAGCCCGTACTGGTCGGCGTGCGCTGTGCCGGCGACCTCCCACGTCCGGACGAGCGCGGTGTCCTGCCGGACGGATGACGAGAACACGACGTCGGTTTCGGCCTGCAGGATGAACACCGGGTCACGCAGGTCCGTACGGATCTTGGCTGTAAGGGCACCGATGAGGCCATCGCCGATCGGTGCTGCGGGCGCGGCGCGGCCGTGGAGCATCAGGCCGTCATATACCGCGTGCACAGGCTGCACCGCGTTGGCATACGTCGTCAGCCGGAACGCCGACTGTGAGTGTCCCGTGCCGAGAACGACATCAGCAGCCCGGCCGCCAAGCAACCGTGGATTGGCTCGAACCGCTTCCGCGGCCTGGCTGAAGATGTCGTACGACAAGGTGTCCGCGCTGATGTTCACCGCGTTGTACCGGCCCGGATCGAGGCTCTTGAGCTTGTCGGCACCACCTTTCTGCGCGGTCACACCGACATAGACGTGCCCGGACCGCAGGAAGTGCTCGTAGGACTGGGAGAAGTCGACCGGGATGTCCACGCCGAAGCTGACGTTCAGCCACTCGACCACGACCGTGCCGCTGAACCTGTCCGGATTGGCCGGCCGGACAACCACAATCCTTGTCGTGTAGGGGTTGTCGCTCGTGGCGATCCGCATGTTCCATTTGCCGTCGCTGGTCCACGAGCCCACCTGTTCATAGGTGTTGGCACGCCCGGACATCAGGTATTCCTCTTCGACATACCCTCGGGCGGCAAGGTCGATGACGCCCTTCGCGCCGCTGACCGGCCATCCCTTCCCCGCATTCGCCGGCACAGCCGTCACAGTGGGGGCGGCCGAGGCTTCGGCTGTGCCGGTCACAGCGACGGACATCAGGGATAGGGCGAGCACGAGTCGCGCTGCTCTGCGCATGGATGACGACCTCCTGGATCTACCGGCGTAGCACACCGGCCAGGTGTTCGGCGATCACGTTCACAGTGGGTGGATCAAGCAGGGACAGGTGATGTCCCGGCACGGTGATGATTTCGAGGTTCCCGCAGACGGAATCCCAGCCGCGGGCGGGATCCGTGCGGTCGAACCGGGGATCTCGCAGTCCACCTGGGACACTGGACTCCGCGCTGTAGAACACGACTGGACCGTCGTACTGCTTGGGCTGATAGCGTTCCAGCAGTCGTGCGTCCAGGAAGGACGATCGCTGGTGGGCCAGGATCGCGGCACTGACCTGTTCGTTGACCAGGCCGGCCGCGGTGATCGTGGCGATCAACAGGTCCGCCTGGTCCTCTTCGCTCATCGTGGCCAGATCGGCGTACGGCAAATCGACTCGCCTGCCGTAGCTGCTCTCCAGGAACTCGCCGAACCGGTGGAACCGCCGCTCCAGCCGCTGCCGTGCGGTGAGTCCGGGTTCTTCCGGCAACGGCAGGATCGGGTCGATCAGCACGAGCAAGTCGACCACCTCGCCCGCGACTGAAAGGCGTTGTGCCATCTCGAAAGCCTGGAACCCGCCGAAGGACCAGCCAGCGAGCTTGTACGGGCCTGATGGCTGGATCGCCCGCAGGTCGGGCAGGAAACGGTCGACGCGTTGTTCAACGGTGTTGGTGTCGTCGATCCGGTCGAATCCATACGCCGGAACCTCGAGCAGATCGACGAGCTGACGGAACACCGCCGTGTCGCCGCCTCCAGGGTGGAAGAAGAACAGCGGATCGTCGCCCGCGCGTAACACCCTGACCGGTCCGTGTGCTCGATCGGCCGCACGCACCAGGTTCGCCATCAGTTCGACAGTCGGTCTCGCGAACAGTTCAGTCGTGCTGAACTCGTGTGCCGCCCGCTTGCTCAGCAGTGCCGCGATCTGCTCGGCCTGGGCGTCGTCACCGGGAAACTCGTGGGTCACTCCGATCGGGGTGCCGAGGACGTCCTGCCAAACCGATGCGATCAAGCGCTCGGCCGCGTCCCGGGGTGGCACGAGGACCGACGGCGACGATGCCTCGGGCGCTTGTTCAATGCCGGTCTCGGCGAAGACGCGTGCACACAGTCCGGTGAGGGTGGCGCCGGTAAGCAGCACCGATACCGGCAGGCTGATCTCCAGGTCGTGCTGCAGTGCGTTACGGATCCGCATGGCCAGCAGCGAATCCACGCCGAGGCTCGTCAGCGGTAGATCGTCAGCGAGCGCGTCGGCAGCCAAGCCCATCACCGACGCGACGCGGAATCGGACCTGGGCAGCCACGAGCCGACGGGCCTCCCCCGGGCCACGGGCCTGGACGGCGGCCATCCCCGGCCAGTCACCGGTCTCGGCTACCATGTGTCCAATGAGGATTTCCGAGAAGAACGGGATGCCTGCCAGTTGGGGGAACTCAGTCGCGAGCCGGGCCGTGTTCAGCCGCACGGCCGCGATCTCGGCACCACGCGCGGAGATCGCGGCCTCGACCACCTCGAGCCCTTCGGCCGGAGGGATCGGATGGATCCACGGGACCTCGATGTCCGCGGCCGCGCCGACTTCCGCCCACGTGCCCCAGTTCACCGTCACGGCAGGCAGACCATCGGCACGTCGCATGGCCACAAGCGCGTCCAGATAGGCGTTGGCCGAGGCATAGGCTGGTTGGCCAGGCAACCCGTGCAGTGCGGTGGCCGACGAGAATCCGAGCCACCAGTCCAGGTCGTGTCCCAGGCTTGCCGCGTGCAACCGCCATGCGCCGTGTGCCTTGGGCCGCCACGTCCGGCACAGCGTTTCCTCGTCCAAAAGCGACACTGTGTTGTCGTCGAACACGGCTGCGGCGTGTGCGATCCCGCGTGGCGTTCCCGCCGCCTCAAGCAGGCGTTCGGCCACGCCCAGGTCCGCGACGTCGCCCAGCACGACCTCGACCGAGGTGCCCGCCGAGCGCAGCTCGTCGATCATCGCCGTGGTGGCGCGGCTGGGCGGCTTTCGTCCATTCAGGACAAGCCGGGTAGCGCCCCTGGCCGCCAGCCATCCCGCCAGGAGCAGGCCGATCCCGCCCAGGCCACCGGTGATCACATAGCCGCCGTCCGGACGTACCACAGGAACGACCGACGGGAGATCCGGGGCGCTCGTCAGGCGAGCCACGTACCGACGGCCCTCTCGCCAGGCCACTTCGTCGTCGGGCGCGTCTGCCGTCAGCTCACGGGCCAACTCCGAGACATCCGTGACATCGAGCCAGCTCGCGCGGATACCTGGGTGTTCGTAGGACAGAACACGCACGAGGCCACGAAGCGAAGCAGGACCGGGCTGTCCACGTTCGCCCGGCGCGACCGCCGCGGCGTTGGTGGTGACGAGCCACAGCCGCGGTGGCTTGCCTGGCAGGTCGGCGACGGTTCGCACCAAGTCCACACAGTCGAGCACGGCCCATTTGCCGGTTTCCAGCCCATGGGACGCGTCCGGCGAGACCAGCAATGCCACTGCTGCGGGACGCTCGCTCCGGAGCGCGTCATCGTCCACGGCCGGCACGACCCGGCACGGCACTCCGGCGGATTCGATCGCGGCTGCGGCGGTCTCGACGAACGGGTGATCCGGCTCGGCCACGAGCAGCACCGGTCCGTGGTCGCTCGCGTCCGGTGGATCGCTGGGCACCCAACTCCGGGCGAGCAGGCTCTGCCGCAACCGTCCGGGGAACGGTGAACGCTCGACCTTGCGCAGGAACACGTCCGTGATCTCCAGCAGGACTTGGCTGTCGTCGTCAATCAGCCGGACGTCGCACGTCAGCCCACCGTCGCCCTGCGTGACCGAGATGTACGCCCGTACACTGGATCCAGGATCACCGAGCAGCCTGACGTGTCCAAATTCCATTGGCACGTAACGAACATCGGGTTCGGCCGACGGTACAGCGGCGACAATGCCCTGGAGGCACGCGTCCAGTATCGAAGGATGTATCAGGTAGCCGATCCGAGGCGCTGTCTCCGGCAACGAGATCGTCACCGTGGCGCCGTCTTCGCCTCGGTACGCTTCGGTCACGCCACTGAACGCGGGCCCGTAGTCGACTCCTACTGATCGCAGCAGGTCGTAGAACCCGGTGACCGGTTCGTCGCAATTGGGGATCTTGGCCCATTCGCTGCTGTCCGCATCCGTGATCGACGCACCGCAGTGCAGGATCCACCTACCATCCGAACCCTTGGTGTAGAAGAGGACTTCATCGCGGGTACATGTCGTCGTGACCCAGGTGTTCTCGGTGAGAACCAACGGTTCATGCAGCGTGAGCGCCCGCAATCCCAGTTTCTCGGCAGGCCGGTCCAATGTGGTCGCCGCCGCGGCGAAGGCCATCTCGACATAACAGGACGCGGCCAGCACGGCACTTCCGTCGATCCGGTGATCAGCCAGCCATGGATGCCTCCGTGTACCCAGATCCGCTCGCCACACATGGAAACCTTGCTCGGGAATCTCGGCGTGCGTGCCGAGCAACGGATGTTCACCGGCCGGCGCGGAGTCAATCGGCGGAGCCCAATGTTCCCTGTGTTCCCAAGCTGTTGTCGGAACGTCGATGAGACGACCGGCAGTTGTTGGTGGGCGATCACAGTTGGCGATCAAGGCACCCAGGCTCGCATGGAAGCTACCCGGTTCGTCACGGCGTAGTGTGCCGAGCACTGTGGCATCGGGTACGGTCTCGCCGATGGCGTGGCGTAGCAAGGGATGGGCTGAGATCTCCAAGAACGCCCGATACCCGTCGCGGTGCGCTGCCTCGATTGCTTGTGTGAACCGCACAGGCCGACGGACGTTCGCGGCCCAGTACTCCGCGTCGAACCGTCCGCCGTCGAGAGCAGTGGGGTAGATCGGAATCAGCGGATCCATGGCCTCCACTATGGACAGCTCGGCCCGCAGTGCGGCGATGATCGGTTCCACCAACCGGGAATGCCCGGCCACTGTGGACTTGATCAGCCCGGTTGACACTCCGCGCCTGCTCGCCGTGGTGATCACCTCGAGGACATCGCCGACCGGACCCGCGACGACGGTCTGCCGAGGTGCGTTGAACACCGCCAGATCCACTGCCGGATAGGCGATCAGCAGCTCGGACACGTCCTGTTCCGACATTTCGAGCGCGGCCATCGCCCCCATTCCCGCCGTCGCGGCCAGCAACCGGGAGCGTGTCTTGACGATCCGCACGCCGTCCGCCAGTGAAACCGCCCCCGCGATGACCGCGGCGGCGACTTCGCCGAGCGAGTGCCCAATCACAGCGGCGGGTTGTGCGCCGTAGTGCTGCCACAGCCGCGCGAGGGCGACCTGCAGTCCGAACAGGACGGGCTGCAACTCCTCAAACGCCTCTGGCACAAGACCTTTTGCGAGGACGTCGGACAACGGAATGCCCGCGCGGTCTATCTCGGCCACGGCATCAGCGAACGCCGGCTCCTCGACCAGCAGCCGTTGTCCCATGCCCGCCCATTGCGCGCCTTGGCCGGAGAAGACCCAGACCACACCGCCGCTCGCGTTCTCCCGGTTTCCGATCGCGACACCGGGCTGTGCCGTTCCTGAAGCCAGCGAGCGCAACCCTGACACCAGCTGCTGATGGTCCCGCGCGGTGATCACCGCGCGGGTACGCCCGCTTGCCCGCCGTGCCAATGTGTGCTCCACGTGCGCGAGCTCGGCATGGCTTCCCGGCCCTGACAACCAATCCGCGAGCCGAGAGGCGGCATGCCTGACACGTTTCTCCGTGTTCGCGGCGACCAGGAACTGGCGCCGGGTGTTCTTGTGCCCGTTCGTGTGGTGGTCGTCCCGAGGTGCCTGCTCGACGACGACGTGGGCGTTGGTGCCGCCGAACCCGAACCCCGAGACCCCGGCGAGGGCCGGCCGCTCGTCGCTTGGCCAGGACCGTTGCCCTGCCACCACGGCCAGTCGCAACTGCTGAAACGGAATGTACGGGTTCGGCTCGTGGAAATGCAGGCTTGCCGGAATCCGACGGTGGACGAGGGCAAGCACGACCTTGATCAACCCGGTGATCCCGGCAGCGGCTTCGAGGTGCCCCAGGTTCGTCTTGACCGATCCGATCAGCAGTGGCCGCTCCCGTCCGGGTGCCATACCCAGGACCGTGCCGAGCGCGCCTGCCTCGATCGGATCCCCCAACAACGTGCCGGTGCCGTGTGCCTCCACGTAGTCGATCCTTGCCGGATCGACGTCCGCCGATGCGTACGCGGCACGCAGCAACGCTTCCTGAGCGGCGGGGTTGGGCGCAGTCAACCCGTTGGAACGGCCGTCGGAGTTCACCGCTGATCCGCGCAACACCGCCAGCACACGATCCCGGTTCCGCAGCGCCACACTCAACGGCTTCAGTACGACCACGGCCGCGCCCTCCGCGCGACCAATCCCGTTCGCGGAGGCGTCAAACGCCTTGCACAGCCCGTCGGGCGCGGTCACCCCCATCTGGTCGAAGGTCGCCGTCACCCCAGGGCCCAGGAGCAGGTTGGCGCCGCCGGCCACGGCGATCTCGCTCTCGCCATTGCGCAGGCTTTGCATCGCCAGGTGCACCGCGACCAGCGAGGACGAACACGCGGTGTCCACCGCGATACTGGGCCCGCGCCAGTCGAAGACGTACGACAGCCTGTTCGCCGCGACACTCAACGCCGACCCGGTCGCGGTCCACGGGTCGACCCGGCTGACGTCGCCGAAGGTGAGCCGGCTGTACTCGTTGCCGCTGATCCCGATGAAGACGCCGGTCCTGCTGCCGCGCAGCCGGTCTGGCGCCATTCCCGCGTGCTCCAACGCTTCCTGCGTGACTTCCAGCAGCAACCGCTGCTGCGGATCGGTCACGGCCGCCTCGCGCGGGGTGATACCGAAGAAGTCGGCGTCGAATCCGATGACATCGCTGAGGAAACCGCCCCAGCGCGTGGTCCGGGCCAGTTGCTCGGCCTGTTCGAGTGAGTCGTGGCCGAACTGGTCCCACCGCCCGTCCGGAACGCGCGTGATCGCGTTGCCGCCGTCCGACAACAGCTCCCAGAAGTCTGCCGGGCTGTTCACGTGGCCAGGCAACCGGCAGCCGATTCCGACCACCGCGATCGGATCGCCGGTCACGACCGGCGAATCCACCGTGCTTTCGATCGGCGCGTCCGTCAAGGCCGCCACCAGCGAGGAAATGCCGGAATGCTGCCAGACCAGGGTCGCGGGCAGCTCGCGGTCCAGCACGTCCGCGAGCTCACCGGCGAGCTGGACGGCTTCCCGCGATGTCAGGCCGTATTCAAGCAACGGCCGATCGATGTCTACATCGGACTCAGCGATCCCGCATACCCGCGCGACGGACGTGACGAGCCAGTCCCGCAGCTGCGCGGCGGTCAACGCAGTTCTCCGTCCAGATAACGACGGCGGGTGGCCGAACGCGCGATCTTCCCGCTGGACGTCCGGGCGACTGTGCCCGGCGGCACCATGACGAAGTCCAGTAGCCGCAGGGCATGCCGCCTCGCCACGGCCGCGCGAACCAGCCGCCCGATCTCGTCGGCCAGCTCATCGTGCATCGTGACGCGCGCGGAGTACTCGGCGACCACCACTGGGCCCTCCCGGCCGTCGCGTTCGATGCTGAACACCGCGAGCCTGTCCCGCCGGATCGCCGGATGTGCCTGCTGTACCGTGGCTTCGATGTCCTGCGGGTAGTGGTTCGTGCCGTCGACGATGATCAGGTCCTTGAGCCGCCCGGCGACGTACAGCTCGCCGGAGTGGATCACGCCGAGATCCCCCGTGCGCAGCCAGCCCGCTTCCGGTGTGCCGTTGAGCAACCGTCCGCCGAACGACTCCGCGGTGCGTTCCGGCTGCCGCCAGTAGCCGTCGGCCACGTTGGGCCCGTGGATCCAGATCTCGCCGACGATCCCGTCGGAGACCACACGTCCGTCGACCACGATTCGCAGGTCCTGGCCGACTGCCCACCCCACGGACACCAGCTGCACGGCCCGATCGGCATCGTCGTCGACCATGACGGCTCGCTCGCCAGGGCCAAGCCTGGTTCGGTCGAAGGTGGTGGCCTTTGGCGCCACGCCGGGCGAAGTCGTGCTGACGAACACAGTCGCCTCGGCGAGCCCGTAGGACGGCCGGTGCGCGGTTGCCCGGAATCCCAGCGGCCCGGTCACCGCGAGGAAGTTCTCGATCGTCGCCGCCCTGATCGGCTCGCTGCCGTTGATGATCACTTTGACCCGGCTCAGGTCCAATCCATTCAAGTCCTTTTCGGACAGAGCGGCGGCTGCGTAGTCGAAGGCGAAGTTCGGCGCGGCACTGACCGCATCCGGGTACTCGCCGAGCATCTTCAGCCAGCGCACGGGTTTGCGGACGAACGCGAACGGTGTGGTGAACACCGAGCGGCAGCCCAGCGCGGCGGGCAGAGCCAGCAGATTGACCAGGCCCATGTCATGGAAGAGCGGCAACCAGCCCACGCACGTCGTGTTCACGTCCGCGCCGAAGGCGACCTGCGCCTGGCCCACATTCGCGGTGAGGGCGCCATGGGTGATCACGGCCCCAGCCGGGTTTCTGGTCGACCCGGACGTGTACTGCAGGTACGCGGGCTGGTCCGCGTACGCCTGAACCGGCTCGAAGTCGCGGTCCGGTAAGCAATCCACGACCACCAGCTCTTTCGGCCGTGGTATCGGGTACTGATCGAGCAGATCCCGTACGCCCTGCACGGCCGCGCCCGAGGTCAGCCAGACCTCCGGATCGCAGTCGGCAAGCGCACCGACCAGGCGGTTCGGATTCGTGCCGACTTCCGGGGCGTGCAGCGGGACCGCGATCATGCCCGCGTACAGCGTGCCGAAGAACCCCGCGACGTAGTCCAGGTTCTGCGGGCAGAGCAGCGCGACCCGCTCGCCGGGCACGCTGACGTCGGCGAGCCGGGCGGCGATCGCTCTCGCCCGACTGTCCAATTCGGACCATGTGATGGTCCGCTTGACACCATTCACGTCGTCGAGATAGTCGACGAAGGTGTAGGCCGGCCCATTGTCTCCGGTACGCCGGGTCAACACCGAACTCACCGGTTCGAACCAATTCGAGAACGCATTACGCCGAACAGACATAGTGACCCCTACCAGGCGACAATCGCACAGGGAACCCGGACGTCCACAGGACGATCGGCAGATTAACGACGCCAAGAACGGCATCACAACAACGCGAACATGTGACCCACATCACTACATTTTTCGGATGCGGTTCCTTTGTCACAACCCTGCACAGCCATGACAGTCGTACTGAACGTTCAGGAGTATTTTTCACCCTCGGTGAGTGGCGTGGTCAGGAAATCCCACGACCGGTCCACCTCGCGTTGCCAGCTCGGCCAATCGTGCGTACCGTGCCCGAAACTCGTGCACACAGGGTGACCGAGCTCGGCCATCCGCCTGGCGAATGCCCGACTTGCCGGTGCGACCAGCCGCTCCAGCAAGCGATCTCCCTGCACTGGCGGATCGCCCGGGACGCGCACGCCGTCGCCGGCCGCGACGTACAGCGGCGTCCCGATCAACTTCTCAGCCAAGCGGTAGGGATTGTTCGCCGCCCAGACCGCGCGCCGAAGCCATCGCGGCCCCCACATCGCGTTCATCCGCTCCCCCACGCTGCGCATGAAATACCGCAGCAGCAAAGGAGCTCCGCGCCGGGTCGTGTGCAGCATGCCGCTGTAGGAGGCCACAGCCAGGAACATGCCCGGGTTGCGCGCGGCGTACATGACGGCCCCGTAGCCGCCCATGGAAACCCCCGCTATGGCACGGGATTGCCCTGCGCCGTACCGTTCTTCGAGCAGCATCCGCAGCTCGACGGTGTGAAACCGGTGCCATGCTGGGAATTTCGGGCGTTGCCAGTCCGTGTAGAAACCGGCCCTGCCGCCCTCGGGAAGCACCACCAGCAGGCCACCGGGATGCGCCAGCGCCCGGCCCACGATGTCGGTGCGCTCCAGCCAGCAGGCCGGACCGTCGTCACCTCCGTGCAACAGATAGAGCACCGGCCAGTTACGCTCCGTGCCCGGCATCCAGTCGTGCGGAGTAATCACGAAGACGGTAACTGTCGTATTCACTGCCGACGAACGGACCGCCAGCTCAAGCACATTCGGGCGAACAAATCTTTCCGTGACCACCTCGATGTCCATCGCATCCTCACCTATTGATATCCGCGAACCAATGCCATTACCGTGAACGCTCATCATGAACAGAACCGCGCCAAGAAGCCACCCGGTCGGCACGCTGGTGACGGTATCGCTCGGCGGAATGATCGTCGGCCTCGACGGTACCGCGCTCACCATTGCCGGACCGGATATCGCGCATGCCGCCCGCGCGTCACTCGCCGAACTGCAATGGATTGCGAACGCATATCTGGTCGCACTCGCCATCGCGTTGTTCCCCGCCGGCCGTCTCGCCGACCGCGTCGGCAGGCGACGTGTGTTCGTGGCCGGGGTGGCCGGGTTCGGGGTGGCCTCGCTGCTGATCGCGGCGAGTTCGTCCGCCTGGCTGCTGATCGTTTTACGCGCGGTTCAAGGAATCTGCGGCGCGCTGCTGCAGCCGGCGGCACTCGCCCTGATCCGTGCTGCCTTCTCTGGCAAGCGGCTCGACATCGCACTCGGGATCTGGGGTGGCGCCGGTGCGCTGTCCATCGCCGCGGGCCCGGTCGTCGCCGGGTTGATCGTGCAACATTTCGGCTGGCCCGTGGTGTTCCTGATCAACGCGCCCATCGCCGCGGTCACCATCGTGCTCGCGCTGTGTACGGTCGGCGAGTCACGGGCGCGGGATTCGCTTGAGCGGCCGCGTGATCTCTTCCGCCGTCCCGGGGTGCGGCTCGGCGCTGTCCTGACTGGACTCAGTTACTTCTCCTTGTACGGCTTGCTGTTCTTCCTCACGCTGTACCTGCAGAACCTGCGCGGGTTCGATCCGATCGGCGCGGCCGGATGGCTGCTGCCGCTGACGGCGGTCGTGGTGGTCAGCGCCCCGATCGGCGGCGCCCTCACCGCGCGGTTCGGGCCACGCTGGCCCGCGACCGGCGGCCTTGCTCTGGTTTTCGTCGGTATGGTGGGGTTTCTCGCACTCGGCCCGGCCAGCACGCAGGCCGAGGTCCTGCCCGCGGCACTCATTCTCGGGGCAGGAACCGGGGTCGCGCTGATCGCCTCGACACAGATCATCATCAGCAACGCTCCGGTGTCCATGTCCGGCCTCGCCTCCGCGTTACAGCAGGTCGCCACCCAAGTCGGCGGGGTGACCGGGATCCTCGTGCTCGGCCTGGTCATGTCCTGGCGGGTCGGCCAACTCGTCCCGGACGCCGACGTGGACCAAGCGGCGCAAGGCCTTGGCGCGAGCTCCGCCGCGTTCGTTCCCGGCTTGCACGCCGCCATCATCGCCGCCGCGGCCGTGATCGCTTTGGGCGCCGCACTCGCCACGCGCACGTCAAACCTTTCCTCGGCGGAGTCTGCCCGGCCACCAGATGTCTCGTCCGATGTGGATGGTCAACGCCGGAACCAGCAGTGACCGCACCAGCAGGGTGTCCAGCAACACGCCGAACGCCACCAGGAACGCGATCTGCGCCATGAACAGGATCGGCAACACCGCCAGCGCCGCGAAGGTCGCGGCCAGCACCACCCCGGCGGACGTGATCACGCCGCCGGTCACGGTGAGCCCCCGCAGCACTCCGGCCCGCGTGCCCAGCGTCCGGGATTCCTCACGGACCCGGGTCATCAGGAAGATGTTGTAGTCCACACCCAACGCCACCAGGAACACGAAAGCGTAGAGCGGAACCGACGGATCCGAGCCCGGGAACCGAAGTACCTCGTTGAACACCAACGCTCCCAGGCCGAGTGTGGCGGTGAACGACAGCACGACCGTCGCGATCAACACGACCGCGGCCAGAATGGATCTCAGCAGCAGGGCCAGCACCAGGAACACCACCAGCAGGACGGCCGGGATGATCACTTGCCGGTCCCGTTCGGCCGCCGCGGTGATGTCCTGCCAGATCGCCGTCTGCCCGCCCACGCGGACCGACGCGCCAGGCACTTCCCGCACAGACTCGCCGATGTCCGCCAAGATCTCCCGCGCGGTCCGGGAGTCGGCCGGCACGCCGAGGATCGCGTCGATCTGCACCAGGTCGCCTGCCGGTTGACCGACCAGCACCGCGGCGACCCCGTCGACACGCGCCGCATCGGCGACCTTCGTGGCGAACCTGGGTTCGGTGATGATCACGACAGGTTCCCCTGCCCCGGCCGGGAAATGCGCTTCCAACGTCTCCTGCCCGGCCACCGCCTCGACCCGGTCGAGGAAGATCTCGGTCTGCTTGACGCCGCTCGAATGAAACGCCCCGAGCAGGATCGACAGCAGCACAAGCACTTCGACACAGATCACCCAGACCGGCAGATACCGGCGGCCGACCAAGTCCGCCACCCTGCCCCACCGCCGTGACCGGACCGGACGTGGCCGAAACGGCCAGAAAGCCGCGCGTCCCAGCAGAACCAGCGCCGCGGGCAGGAACGTGAGCGACACCAGCAGCGACGCGGCGATCCCGATGGCCGCCACCGGGCCAAGCCCTCGATTCGACGAGAGACTGCTGAACAACAGGCATGCCAAGCCGAGGATCACCGTGCCTGCCGATGCCGTGATCGACTCGAACGACGCCCGCACCGCGGCCATGACCGAGTCACGCGGGCTGACAGCCAGCGCCAGCTCTTCCCGGTGGCGCGCGATCAGCAGCAACGCGTAGTCCGTGGACGCGCCGAACACCAGGATGAACAGGATTCCCTGACTCTGTCCGTTGAGCGTGAGCACACCGCTTGCGGCGAGCGGATACACCGCCACTGCGGCGAGAACAAGGGCGATACCTGCCGAGACCAACACCACGATCGGCAACAACGGACTGCGGTAGACCAGAATCAACACCAACGCGACGACCAGGGCCGTGACCACCAGCAATCGCCCGTCGATCCCTGAAATGGCCTCACCGAAGTCCGCCGTGTAACCGGCTGGCCCGGTGACATGCACGGTCAGTCCCGGCGGGAGATCCAACCGGACGATCTCACGCATCTTCTGCGTCGTCCGCGCGGTCTCGAAACCGTCCACACCAGACACCGGCACACTGAGCAGCGCCGCTTTGCCGTCCACGGCCGGGATCGGCGCGGACGGCGGACCGGTCAGCCCATCCAGCTTGGCGATCTCGGCGGACCGTCGGGCAACCGCTGCGTTGTCGGCCTCGGTCAGGCCGCGTGATCTGGTGAACACGATCACGGCGGGCTGGACCTTGCCGCCTGCGATCTTTTCCTGCAGCCGCACGACTTCGGTGGCTTCGGCGTCCGCAGGCAGGAACGATTCACCGTCGTTGCGTTGCACTTCGCTGAGCGCACCGGGCATCGCGCCGCCCGCGATGCCGAGGGCAAGCCACCCGAGGAGCACCATGGCCGCGAGCCACCGCCCGGTCACGCGGGTCGGCCGGGAGACCGGTGGCACGCGGGTGGGGGCGTCCACGCCCATCAGCAATCCGCCTCCTACTGGCGAGTACGGACAGCTAACGTCAACCGGTCGCCGGACGGCAACAGTTCGCCGCAAATACTCAACGTCGTGACAAAATCCTCGCCTCCGTTACTCGCGAGCATGACTTCCGCAGCGAATAACGGCGTCGTTATGGTGACGTTCCCGAGCCGCGCATATTTCCAGTGCGATCGCTCCTCATGAGACGGCTCCGGGTTTTATTCGGTTCTTTCTTCCGGTATCGATACACAGAGGTGTCGAGCATGTTCAGACCAATCCGCAGATCCTCGATCCGTTCGCTCGTCGTCGTGACCACGCTGTTCGCCGGCGGTGTGCTCGCGGGCGCGGCACCGGCGGCGGCCGCTCCGTGCACGGACATCGACGTGGTCTCCGCCCGCGGCACCGGCGAGCCCGGCACACTGGGCATCATCGTCGGCGATCCGGTGTACTCGGCGGTCCAGCGCAAACTCACCGGCAAATCGACCACCGCCTACCCGGTGAACTATCCGGCCAACCTCGATCTGACGTCCGCGACCAAAGGCAACATCGATCTGGTCAACCACGTGACCTCGCAGGCGGCGGCCTGCCCGAACCAGCGGTTCGTGCTGGTCGGTTATTCGCAGGGCGCCAACGTGGTCAGCAATTCGATCGGGGTCAGCAGCGCGGGGGCTCCCGTCGGCGCGCCGATCGCCGCGACCATCCCTTCGTCGCTCGAACGGCGCGTGGCCGCAGTCGTGGTGTTCGGGCCGCCGATCGGATCGATCGGCAAGCACATCACTGGGCCGTACCAGAGCAGGTCCAAGGAATACTGCGCGGCGGGCGACCCGGTCTGCGTGCGCGGCGGTACCGACATCCTGGCTCACCTGAGCTACTTCCGTAATGCCGACGACGCGGCCACGTTCATCGCCGGAAAGGTCTGAACAATTGTCACGGCTGTGACAACGCACGGCCCGTCGGACAGTCCGGACGCGGCAAATATTTCCACCCGGTGCGGCTTACGGCAAATGGCAGCTGATTCACGCGGCCAAGTGTGCTATTGATGAATGACCAGGCGCTTGGGAGGCTGACCGAGAAAGGGCGCGACGGATGCCGGACCCTGCGCAGGGAGACAATTTGCCATGGCAGGCGCTACCGGCGTCGGTCGCGTCCTGGCTGCGACCGGAAATTCCCCGGGTGGCCGCCGAGATGATCGACACGATCCGCAGCGAGGTGCCTGCCTACAACCGGCCGTTGGAGGGAGCGTTCGGCGTCGGCCTGCGACTGGGCGTCGAACAGGCATTGCGGCAGTTCGTGGAGCTGATCGACAATCCGGACTCGCCACAGGACCACAACGCCAAGATCTACCGGCGGTTAGGGCGAGGCGAGTGGTACGAGGGCCGCAGCCTCGACGCGTTACAGGCGGCCTACCGGGTCGGTGCGCGCGTCGCATGGCGCCAGTACGCGAACGTGGCCAGGCGCGCGGGATTCTCGGCCGATGTGACCGGAATCCTTGCCGAGGCAGTGTTCACCCACATCAACGACATGGCTGCCGAGTCTGTGAAGGGTTACGCGGACGCGCAGGCGTCAGCGGCCACGACGTGGCAGCGCAGCCGTGAACGCCTCCTGGCGCAACTGATGTCCGCCGCTCCGGTTTCCTGGACAACAGTGGAAGACCTCGCCCGGCACGCGAAGTGGCCGTTACCCGGCACCGCAGCCTGCGTGGCGATCGACGAGGCACCCGGGGAATTACCCACGCTTCCAAATACGATCCTGGCGTCGATGGACGACAGCGAGCCGTACCTACTGGTGCCCGAACCTGACTCGCACAGACACGAAACGACTCTGCGCCGCGTACTCCGCGAGCGGATCGCCGTTGTCGGTCTTACCGTTCCGATCGCGGATGTCCGCTACTCGCTTTTGTGGGCGCGGCAGACCCTGCAACTCGTCCACCACGGCGCGATTCCCCGAAAACCGTTGATTTACTGCTCCGAGCACCTGTCGGATCTACTCCTGCTCAACGACGAACGCCTCGCCCAACAGGTCAGTGACCGGACGATGCAGGCATTTCAGGACATGACCCCGATGCAGCGCGAACGGCTGGAGTCGACGCTGCTCGCCTGGCTGACCTCAACCGGCCGCAGCGCCCCGGAAGTCGCGGCACTCCTGGGAATCCACCCGCAGACCGTCCGCTACCGCATGCACCAGCTGACCGAACTGTTCGGCGAACGGTTGAACGACCCGGACTTCCGCTTCGAAACCGAAGCCGCGTTACGCGCCCGTGCCCTGCTCAACGGAACCCGCTGAGCTCGCTTGCTGCTGTGCTGCCGGGAAGGTCTCTGACCTGGTGCTCAGCGATCGGACGAGGTACAGTCGATATGCGAGCATTTCTCACGTTCATCTCCCGGGGCAAGGTGATCATGGTGAAACGACTCCTCGTTGTTGTCCTGATTTCCCTGCTACTTCTGCCGTTCCCGGCAACCGCGGCGCAACCGCTCTGGTTCGACAACGCGAAGATCGGCGTCTCCGGTGACGTGTTCCGCGACGAATACGGACGCGAGATCGTGCTGCGTGGATTCAACGTCTCGGGCGAAGCGAAGCTGGCCGAGCTGAGAGGGCTGCCTTTCGCGAACATGACCGACGCTCGTGCGTCCGCGGCTGCCCTGCGGAAGATGAGCGGAGCGAACGCCGTCCGGTTTCTGGTGACCTGGGCGTGGATCGAGCCGGAGCCCAAGCGGATCGACCAGGCGTATCTGGCCGCGGTGACCGAGCAGATCACCGCCTTCACCGACCAGGGAATCCGGGTCTATCTGGACTTTCACCAGGATCTGTACTCGCGGTACCTGTTCAACCGCGACAGCTGGTACACCGGTGACGGCGCGCCGGAATGGCTCGTGCGGGCGGGCGGCTACCCCCGTGAGTCGTGCGGACTGTGTTTCCACTGGGGCCAGAACATGAAGAACAACCAGGCGGTCACCAGCGCGGTGTACGACTTCTGGCACAACCGCGAACTGCAGACCACCGCGGGGCCGATCCGGATCCGTGACGAATTCCTGTTCCAGGCAGGCGAAACACTGCGTTACCTCAAGCAACACCTCTCCCCCGCCGCGTTCAACCTGTTGCTCGGCGTCGACCCGCTCAACGAGCCCTACGCCGGGCGGTACGACGCCGGGCAAAGCGGGCCGACGTGGGAACGTGACCTGGTTTGGCCGTTCTACCAACAGTTCCGGCAGCGAATGGACGAGTCCGGCTGGGCCGACAAGGCCGCGTTCGTCGAGCCGCTGGTGTTCTGGAACCAGAACGTGGAGTTCTTCGCCGAACCCGGCGGATTCACCGAGGTGCCCCGGCTCGGCCGGCGATACGTGTTCAACTCACACTTCTATGACGGCAAAGCCCAGTCCGGAGTGCTGAAACCCGGCAAGGCCAACGACGGCGAGTACACAGCGGACTTCAGCAGGATCCGCGACCGCGCGACGTCCCTGGGCAGCCCGGCGATCGTCTCGGAGTTCGGTCACCCGATCGCCGGTTTCACCTCCGACAAGGCACCGAGCGTGCTCAAAGCGATGTACCAGGCCTTGGACTCCCGGGTGAACGGCACCGACTGGTGGACGAAGGCGCGCGAATCGGGCCGTGCCCTGTCCGGCAGCCAATGGCATTGGGACATCTACTACAACCGTCATCACGAGCTGATGAACGACAACCCGAACAAGGTCAAGACCGACGGCGACGCCATGAACGACGAACACTTCTCCGCTGTCCGTCTTGACAACGCGACACCAGTGCTCAATGTGGACAGTCGACTGATCGACCGGGTGTTCCCGCGCGCGGTCGCGGGCGACACGCTCGCGTTCACCTACGAGGATCGGGCCGTGGTCGCGTGGAACAAGATCCCGGACACCATGCCCGCGGTCCGCGCGCTTGTCGGCACGGGTCAGTATGCCGTGCTTGCCTGGCGTTCCAACGGTAGTAAGGCACCTACCGAGGTGCATCTGCCCGCGAGTTTCCGCCCGGAGAGCACCACCGTGGTCAGCGATCTCGGGCCGGTCAGTGGGCTGCCTGCGTACACCGGGAAGGAGCCGGTGGCGGTGGCACCGGAGCCAGGCGAACCTGGTGTCAACCGGGTGATCTTGTCCAGTTCGGACACTGGAGCTGTGCACTTCGCGTTGCTCAGCAATGGACCTCGGCCGCCGTCGACAGACGCAGCGCTGGCCGAGCTGACCGCGTGGGCGGCGCGATTCCAGTGATTCTATTGGTTGGGCAGTACCTCGGCCGCAATCTGCTCGAGCACGGCCTCGCTGCCGACGTAAACGCCCTGCGTTCGAGGCCAATGCACAACCACATCAGTGAACCCCAACTCGGCTGCCCGGCCTAGGACGTCCGGAAGCGTTCCACACTGGACAGTGAGTACTTGCCCGAGCTGTCGGCGCTGAGATACCGGTCGATGCTGCCTCGGTCCGGCCCAGCGCGGTCAGCACGTCGTCCATCTAGCTGGGCTCGCTCGGCCACTGCTCGCTGATCGTGGTGGCCGGCTATCCCGGCGAGCACCCAACCGTGGCCGTACTCGGCGGCCAGCCGCATGGATCTCGGTCCGGTGGACGCGATCAGGAACGGTGCCGCGGGTTCCCGGCTTGAGCAAGCAGCGAAGTGGGGTCGGATCACTTTCACCGTCGACGGTCGTTGGCACGACTGGCTGTGCGGTATCGCGTGTTCCGGCAATGGGGTGCGGCTTGTGTTTCACAAGGGTGTGCTTCTGGACGATCCAGATGGGCTGCTGACCGGCTCGGCGCGCTACGTGCGTGAGAACACCACCGGCGGTCCGAACGCCTGGTGGGTAGCCAACGGAAGCGGCCCCAGCCCGAACAACATCTGGGCAGGCAACCACGCCGGACCCCAGTTCGGCGCCATCCCTTACGCCTGGCCCACCGCCCACCAGCAACTCACGCTGATCCGCGCTGTCGCCGCCGAAGGCCTCACCGCCACCGGCAGCGGCCCCTTCACATACAGCAAGCCGCTCTACATCGGCCGTGGCATCCCTAACACCTGGATCGCCCCTGGCCAAACCGTCGCGGTCAGCAACATCACGTCCTTGTACAACATCACCAACGGCGCCCGTTCCACCTGCGGCGTCTCCCTGTCCACCACTCGGCCCGGCACCGGCAGTGTGATCACGGTCAACCTCACCGGCAGCCCGGTCCTCGTTCAGTTACCGGTCTTCGCCAGCTCCACGGTGACGAGCGTGTCCGGCGGGACGTACAACTCTGCCACGCGAACGGTGACGGTGACACACAGCTGCTGCCATGGTTGTGTTCATGGCGTTCCTGCAACTCACCACGATCATCGTCGAGGACTACGACGACGCGATCGCCTTCTTCACCCAGGCGTTGGGATTCAAGCTGGCCGAGGACTCGCCGGCTCGCACCAACGACGGCCGTCCCAAGCGCTGGGTGGTCGTCCGCCCGCCCGGAGCCGAGACCGGCATCCTCCTCGCCCGCGCCGACGGCGAACACCAGATCGCTGCGATCGGCAACCAGCACGCCGGTCGGGTCGGTTTCTTCCTCCGCGTCGATGACTTCGACGCCAGCTACCGACGCATGCAAGCCGCGGGCGTCGAGTTCCTCACCGAACCCAGAACTGAGCCCTACGGCAGGCTCGTCGTCTTCCGCGACGTGGCCGGCAACCGCTGGGACCTACTCGGCCCCGCCTCTTCCTGATCTCGGGTCGGCGATGACCACGTCGATGCCTTGGGCGCGCAGCCTTTCGACGACGCTGGTGTCGGCTGCGTCGTCGGTGACCAAGATCCACGGCAAGGGCAGCTTTGCCCACGCGTGGAACGGGCGGTGATCGAGCACGGCGCACGCGTAGTGCTCATCGGCAGCCTGACCATGACGGGAGTACCTGGCAAAAGCCAGTACGCCGCAACCAAAGCCGCGCTGCTGGCGCTCGCCCGGTCCTGGGCCGCGGAACTTATCGACAGGGGTATCACGCGGTGAACGTGGTCGCGCCCGGTCCGACGGACACGCCGATGCTGCCCGACCCCGGCCGTGCACACACTCCCCCGGCGCTGCCGCCGCTCGGCCGGCTGGTGTCTGCCGCGGAGGTCGCTGGCTTGACTGCGTTCCTGCTCGGCCCCGACGCGGGTGCGATTACAGGACAACTCCTTGTCCAGTGCGCCGGCGCCTCACTTTAAGGCATGGACTCGCCGAATTGCCTTACGCGCTGATCCGCCATAGCGTCGGAGCGGTGGTTGCCTTCGAACTGACCAAAGCCATGTCCGGCCTGGAGCTGTGATGGACCAGGCCCGCACACCCGGCTGGCTGATCGGGGTCAACCTGCTCGTGCTGTACCTGGTCTGGGGGTCGACTTACCTGGCCATCCGGATCAAGGTGGAGACGATTCCGCCGCTGTCCGGAGCGGGGATCCGGTTTGTGGTCGCCGGTTTGGTGCTCTACGGGTGGTGCGTGCTGCGCGCTCGTCGATGGTTTCCGCTCAACCGCCGCGAATTCGGCGGCGCCGCGGTGATCGGTGTGCTGATCATTGGCGGTGGGCTCGGCCTGCTCACTCTGGGAGAACGCACCGTGCCGTCCGGCCTGGCCGCGCTGGTGATCGCCTCAATGCCGTTGTGGGTGGCGGTTTTCCGGCTGCTCGCAAGGGAACGCCCGCACCCGATGGTGTTGTTCGGGCTGATCGCCGGGTTCAGCGGCGTAGTAGTGCTGTTGGCGCCGTCCGGGTGGGGCGGGCCGGTGGCGTTCACCGGACTGGCGATTCTGGTGGCGGCCGCGATCGCCGAGGCCATCGGTTCCTTCTACACGCCGCGGGTACGGCTGCCCGAAAACGCGTTGCTGTCCGCGGGAGTTCAGATGCTGGTGGCCGGGCCTCTGCTGCTCGTCACCGGGTTGATCGTCGGCGAGGACGTGGATCCGGCGAGTTGGTCGGGCGATTCCTGGTGGGCGTTGCTGTACCTGATCGGTCCCGGCTCGATCCTCGCGTTCGGCTCGCTGATCTGGCTGCTGACCCGCGCCCCGGTCTCGGTGGCCACGACCTACGCCTACGTCAATCCGGCCATCGCACTGGTGCTCGGTTGGCTGATCCTCGACGAACAGCTCACGCCGAGCATCCTGGCAGGCGGCGCGCTGATCATCGCCGCCGTGGTTCTCGTCCTGTGGGGCGAACGCCATGCCCAGACGCGGTCCGGCACCGCGAAGGCCCGGTACCTGGACGCCTGACACAACATGCCGACAAGGAGGATCGCGGCGGCACGTGGCCGCCGCGTCACTTTGTCGTACTCAGAAGTTCCTGTTTCCCCCAGCGGGGCCGCCACAGATCTGCTGGCTTGTCGCCAGGCAGACCCAGGTCGAGGCGGTCCTGTCGCCGTCGGGATCGGTGAACGTGAATGGTGTGCCGGACGCGTTGCAGGACACCGCCATGATGATTCCTTGCATGACCGCCCTGACGCAGTAACCGTCGTTGGTCGCGACGTTGTCGTACACGGTGGCTCGGTAGACGTTGTCCCGGTCGCACGTGCCCGACCTGGCGACGATCGAGCCGATGCGGATAGCACCGTCGATCCGCATGGACAGGATGCAACCGTCAGGCGTGTACGACACAGCGGCGTACGCGGGCAGCGTTCCGAAGATGATGCCGAGCAGTGCAACCGCTACGAGTATCGAAAGTCGTCTGAACGTGTGCCGATATCGTCCTCTCATCTGTCTCTCCACATGTTTAGCCTGCGTCGGAGTACCAACTGTTGCTGCATTGCACGGATCCGCTGCGGCGGAAGCAGACCCGCACGGCGTGGTGGTAGCCGTCGACGGTGGTCGTGCGAATCGAATCGGGACTGTGCAGAGTCGATTCGCAGTAGTCCCAGCCGCCGAACCGATGAATGTCGTCCGTTGACCAGGGGTTGCTGGACGGGCTCAACGCGGAGATCGACCGATCGATCGAGATGATGTCTCCCGCACGGTATCTGTACGAACTGCCGGGATGGATGATCGCCCGCGCCGCCCCGCCACCGTTCGGATTGCCGTTGCTGCCGACACGTGCGGTCTGCAAGGTGACCTGGAACCCGTGCAGTGTCACCGAATACGGATAACCCTTGTCGTAGTAGAGCATCCCCGTCCGGCCCACGCACCGGGCGGCGGCCTGCGCCGATCCGGACACCATCAGCAGGCTGAGAACCGTGGCCACCGCCATGCTGATCCCCAGTATTCTTCCCCGCCTCATCGCTCCCCCTTCAAATATGATCCTGCACTACACATGCACGCTGCCAATCTGTTTCAGTTACCCAACTGATAACCGGCGTTGGTGTACCAGACATAGCTGTCGCTACGCGTCGACCAGGCCCCGCTGTCCATATTCCGCCATGGGCCGTACCGGAAATCGCATCGGCTGCCCGAACATGCCTCGACCATTACGCGATAACGCTTCGCACTGAAGCCATAGCATCGGACCTCAGCGCTATGACGTCCGGCGCCATCCATGGACCATCGCAATACCCGGCCATTGGCGCGGCCGCCGTCGCCGAACCTGCCGTGCCGGTAAGTGCTGCCAGAACGAGTGCGGTCGTGGCCAAAAACGCCGTGCTCTTCGACATTGGACTCCTTCCACCCCAGGACGCTGGCCAACGTAGGGCAGCGAGGTTTGTCCAGCCAGGCCTGATGCCAGTGGACAAACAAAGGCACCACGAGGCCGGGCCACCGGATAACGGCGTGACTGGAGGTCAGATGCTGGCAGGATGGCGCACACAGTTACCCGGCTGGAAAGGAAATTCGATGTCCGTGCGCTATCAGTTGGTGATCGACTGCGCTGATCCCGACCGCCAGGCCCACTTCTGGGCCGCCGCACTGGGCTATGAATTAGCGCCGCCGCCAACCGGTTTCGCGACATGGGACGACTACTATCGCGATCTGGGGCTGCCGGAAGAAGCATTGACCGGCGGCGCGGACCGGATCAGCGACCCGCAGGGCGGCGGACCGGCCATCTGGTTCCAGGTGGTCGAGGACGCGAAGTCGGTGAAGAACCGGCTGCACATCGACATCCACGCCAGCGGCGACCGGGCAGACCCGATCGAGACGCGCAAGAAGCGAGTGGACGCCGAAGCCGACCGCCTGGTGGGCCTGGGCGCCACCATCACCTGCGTCATGTACCAGGAAGGAATCGACCACTACGCGGTCGGGATGAAAGACCCCGAAGGTAACGAGTTCGACATCAACTGACCGACGGCCTTCACTCCCGATCACTCACCGCCACCAACCCCAAGCACTAGCCGAACATCCGGCAGTTCGGGAACTCGTACGGCCGGCCCACGGGGATGTCGAATGCCGCGCTGTCATCGACGGGCTGATAGCCGAGTTCGGCGCGGGCGTTGGTGATGTCCCAACGGGCAGGGGTGTTGGCCGAGACTCCGAAGTAGACGCCGAACCGCACGTCAGCGGTCAGCGCGGCCAGGACGAGTTGCCGGGCATCGCGATCGGACAACCACATGTTGGCATGCCGTTGCTGATCAAGCGGATAGCCGGTCGATCCCAGGCGAAGGCAGATCACGGACACGCCATACCGCTCGGCGTGCCGCTGGCCGAGCTCTTCGATGGCGACTTTGCTCACTCCATAATCGCAACACGGCTTAGGAGTCCACTCCGGACTGATCAGATCCCGGCCAGGCCGGTGGTACAGGCCCACGGCGTGCACCGAACTGGCCAGCACGACCCGCGCAACCCGGCCCTCGCACGCCCGAAGCAACACCTCAGTGGGAACGACGTTCCCCCGATGGGCCGAACTCCAGTCCTGTCCTGGGCTGGGAGTCGCGGCAAGGTGAAGGACCGCGTCGGCGCCGCGAACGGCCTCAGCGGCTTGCCGAGGGTCGGACAGATCAAGCTGCTCCGCGCCGGGCCGCAAGTCGATCAGCCGGGTGTTCGGGGCCAGGGCCGGCCTGAGCACGGTTGCTACTCGGCCGAGGCCGCCAGTCACAACGAGCATCCGTACCTCGCAGGCATTTCCTCCAGGATACCCGGAGTGACGATGCCGCGCGCACATGATCACTTGACTGTCCACCGTGACCGGAATACGTGTTCTCGCGGGAGCACAGGAGGAGCACGCAGATGACCGAACACGGAGGAGATCCGCGTGGGGCGCAGGGCAAAAAGAGTGCTGGCCGGTGTGGTGGCCGCGATCGCCGCCACCACACTGGCCGTGATCGTGGCAGATTCAGACGATCGAGCCTCCGGCATTGTCGTACCGGTTCCGGACAGCACTGAGTCATCAGGGCTGCCAGCACCGTCATTGACCGCGACTGAAGTCGCGGCGACCGAACTGACCGTGGTGATGCCGTCCGCGGCGGCGCCACCGGAGACGTACCAGCAACCAGTTCACTCAGCGCAGCAACAAGCACCGGCCAGCAGGGTCACGAACCCAACACCTACAACGAACTCACCACCACCGCAGCCCCCGACCGGGCAAGAACCAGTGCCCGCGCGGTTCGATCCGTCGGCGTCCTTCCGGATCGTCAACCATGTCAACTCGCTGGCGCTCGACAGTGGCGGCTGGGTCCAGCCTGGGACTGCGATGAAGTTGTGGGAATCCGGCAGTCCCAGCACGAACCTGCAGTTCCAGCTGGTCGAGACCGGGGGCGGTTACTACCGGCTGGTCAACCGGACCAACGGTCTCGCCGTCGACGGCCGGGCAGCCAACACGGCCGGATCATGGGTGGGCCAGCGTTGGTGGGACGCCAGCCCTGCCTTGCAATGGATGCCGGTCGAAGTCGGCAACGGGCTGTTCACGCTCACAAACCGCGCGACCGGTTTTCTGCTCGACGGCGCGGGCCGTGGCACGCAGATGGGCGCGCCGGCCAAGCAGTGGCCGCCGACCGGCAGCCAGAACCAGCTGTGGCGGATCGTGCGCGTCTGAGACCTGACTGTCGCGGCCCGGTGACGCCATCGGACCGCGGCGGTGAGCCCTCAGCTGTCCGCCGCATTTTCTTATCGCACATGAAAACGAACGTCAATACCGCGCATCAGCGGTAGTCGACACAGCGTGTGTTACACGTAAAGAAGGTGTCGGAAAAACCTTGATTCAACGTTGAACCACCCTCCTTGGGCGGACGTATTCGTCAGTGAGCGTCTTTCTTCCATACCTGGGTGACGACTTGCCGCAGCACCTGTCTGCGCTGCTCGGCCGGTGAATCATGGGAACACGAGGTGACCTTCGATGTCTGCTGACAATCCCGTGGTGGTTGTCAGCAGCCACCGGGTATCGGCCGGTCAGGACAATAACTTCAAGGTCGCCGCAAACAGTCTGCTGAGCCTCGCAGCCAGATCACGGGGCTATCTCGACGGCGATCTGGTCAGGTCTCCTACCGACGATTCGGCGTGGCAGATCGTCTGCCGATTCGATTCCGAGAAGGCCGCGGACGACTGGCGGGACGAGGCGTCGCGCTCGCTGTGGGCCGACGTGCTGGAACGATCGACGCAGCGTCCGGCCAGTGCGGATCAGGAGCCCGAACCACGGACGGTGTCCACGAAGCCCGTATCGAAGCCCACCCAGCCGCCGCGCTGGAAGATGGCTGTGGTCACGCTGATCGCGGTGTTCCCGGCCGTGCTCGGGACGAACGTCATCGTCATCTCGCAGCTCACCGGCCTGGCGTTGATTCCACGGACGTTCGTGCTGTGCGTGATCGTGACGGCCTTGATGACGTGGGTGCTCATGCCTCGGCTGATGAAACTGCTTGGTCCGTGGCTGCGCCGCGGCCTGAGAGCAGCCGGGGAACCGGTTCGAACAACGACCCCAGACGAACCTCGTGAGGTGCTATCCGACGACACGATCCCCATCCCGATTCCCTTGCCTGCTGCCAGGCCTCGGCACCGGCCGATGGGCCACCGGGTACGCCCCCACCCGCCGGCCAGGCCGGCCACTTCGCCGGGCCGTCAGGTGCCCACCGGACGCAGATGAGCATTACCAGCTATCCACGAAGACCGGGAGCATGATCTGTGCGAACCCTTCTGATCGACAACCACGATTCGTACACGTACAACCTCTTTCACCTCATCGCCAAGGTGAACGGTGTCGAGCCGGTGGTGCTGCGCAACGATGAGCCCGCGCTGGCCCGGGCGTCCTTCGACGAGTTCGACAACGTGGTGATCTCCCCCGGGCCTGGTCACCCCGGACGCGCCAGGGATCTGGGGCACGCCGCGCGGTTCCTGCGCCAGGACCACCTCCCGGTGCTCGGGGTTTGCTTGGGACATCAGGGAATCGGCTTGCTGGCCGGCGCGGCGGTCGGGCCGGCGCCAGCCGCCCGGCACGGGCATCCGACTTCGGTCCGCCATGACGGTCGTGAGTTGTTCGCCGGACTGCCACAGGACTTCACGGCGGTGCGCTACCACTCGTTATGCATCGAGGAACCGCTGCCGCCGGATCTTCAGGCCACCGCATGGGCCGAGGACGGCGTGGTGATGGGCCTGCGGCACCGGCGAAAGCCACAGTGGGGCGTGCAGTTCCACCCGGAGTCGATTCTCACCGAATGCGGGTCCGAACTGCTCGGCAACTTCCGGGCCCTTTCACAGACTGTGCAACGTCCGTCGATCGTCACGACCGCTTCGCCGCAGGATGACACGTCCGCCGTGGTCACCCGGCTGTCCCGGCACCGCCTGCACGTTGCCATCCACAATGGACCAGTGGCCACGGAACAGCTGTTCACCAGTTTGTTCGCGGCATCGCCCCGGTCGTTCTGGCTGGACGGCGCGGGCGTCGACGACGGGCTTTCGCGCTTTTCCTACCTCGGGGACGACACCGGCCCACTGTCCGAGTTCTGCAGCTACGACGTGAATTCCGGTGTCGTCACGGTGCACCGCACGGGCGAGCCGGTCAGGCAGGTTCGCGAGGACGTCTTCACCTACCTGCGGCGACGCCTGGCCGCGCACGCGTTCACCCCGCCCGATCTGCCGTTCGACTTCACGTGTGGCTATGTCGGGTATTTCGGCTACGAGCTCAAGGCCGCTCTGGGCGGGCAGGCCGCCCACCGCAGCGCCACTCCCGACGCCGGTTGGCTGTTCGCCGACCGCATGGTGGTGATCGACCGCGTGGACCAGACCGCCTATGTGCTGTGCCTGGCCGAGGACTCCCCCGCGGCGGAGGCTGAGGCGATCGGATGGATTGACGCGACCCTCGAGCACCTGGCTTACCTGCCGACGGACGCCCCACGGTCCACAGTGTCCACAATGCAGCACGACGTGCCGGACGTGATCAAACGCTGGCTGCTGCGCGACGCAGGCGGCTATCGGGCTGATATCGAGAAGTGCCGACAGGAACTGCGGGCCGGGGAGAGCTACGAGATCTGTTTGACCACCGCGGTCGAACTGCCGGTGGTCTGCGATTCGCTTGAGTACTACCGGGTGCTGCGGCGGATCAACCCGGCCCCGCATTCGGCGTACCTTCGGTTCGGCGAGGTCGACGTGGCCAGTTCGTCGCCCGAGCGATTCCTGCGAGTCGGCGCCGACGGTGTGGTCGAAGCGAAGCCGATCAAAGGAACCGCTCCGCGTGGCGCCACCCCGGACGAGGACGCGGAACTGCGCGACCGCCTCGCTACCGACGCGAAGACCCGCGCGGAGAACCTGATGATCGTCGACCTGCTGCGCAACGACCTCGGCCGGGTGTGCCGGGTGGGGACGGTCGAGGTGCCAGGCCTGATGCAGACGGAAAGCTACCGCACAGTGCACCAGCTGGTGTCCACGGTTCGTGGCGAGCTGGCGCCGGGACTGGACGCGCTGGACTGCGTCCGGGCGTGTTTCCCCGGCGGCTCCATGACGGGTGCGCCCAAGGAACGGACCATGGAGATCATCGACGGGCTGGAGCCCGGCGCGCGCGGCGTGTATTCGGGCGCGTTGGGCTTCTTGAGCTGCAACGGTTCCGCCGACTTGAGCATAGTGATCCGGACGGCGGTGTTCGCCGACGGCAAGGTCCGGATCGGCGCGGGCGGGGCGATCGTGCTGGCGTCCGATCCGGATGAGGAGTACCAGGAGATGCTGCTGAAGCTCGTCGCACCGGTGCGGGCGTACTGGGAGGCGGCGGCGTACCCGCCGGCGACGGTGGTTCCTTCGGCGCTGCAAGTACAGAGTCTTCTTCGCAGTGCGCGCCGTCAGAAGGTCACAGCAGCCAGGATCACCGGCTCCGAGGCGGGCTGATGAGACGCAACTCGAACTTCGCCGACGTGCTGGCCACGCGAGCGGAACAGAACGGTCGGTCGGGTCGAACCGCCTATGTGATCGGCGACGTGTCATGGACCCACGGACAAGTACACGATCTGGCGGCGCGCGCGGCCGGTGTGCTGTTCGAACGCGGCGTTCGTCCCGGTGAGCGTGTGCTGTTGGCCGCGCCGGACGGCATCGAGTGGGTGGTCGCCTTCTTGGCGATAGCGCGGCTTGGCGCGACCGCTGTGCTGGTGAACCCGGAGCTGACCGCCGCCGACCACACCAAATTGCTGGCTGACTGTGACCCGCGACTGTGTCTCTCGCCGGAATCCCTGGCCGATCGGTTCGCTTCGCGCACGTGGGTGGATGTCGAAGCCTTGGTGAGCAACCAGGTTCTGCTTTCGGCTTCTTTTGCGGCCGCCAACGTTAGCGTTAACGCTCCGCTGTACATCCAGTACACGTCCGGAACGACCGGTCGCCCGAAAGGTGTGGTGCACACGCACGGCGACCCAGTCGGCTACGCCACCGCAGTGGCGCAGGACGTGTTGCGGATCCGCCCTGACGACGTAACCCTGTCGGTGTCGAAGATGTTCTGGGCCTACGGGTTCGGCAACGCGCTGGTTTTCCCGCTGTACACCGGTTCTGCTGCTGTCCTTTCTGGACACCGTCCGGCGGCGGAGGAGATCGTCGAACTGGTGGCGCGCCACGGCGTGACGGTTCTCTGCTCGGTGCCGTCCTCCTACGCCGCGCTCGCAGAAACCAAGGCACGCAGCAGTTTCCGGACCGTACGCGCCGCGGTGTCCGCAGGCGAGACGATGCCGAACCCGTTGGCCGAGCGGCTGCCGGAGGCCATCGGCTGCGCAGCGCTGGAGCAGATAGGCTCGACCGAAGCCGGACACGCCTTCTGCGCCAACACAGTGGACCACAACGTATCGAGCACGCTCGGGCGCCCGGTCCCCGGCTGGGAGCTGCAACTGCGCGACGCCGCGGGAGAACTGGTCGAACCCGGTCAAGTAGGAGATTTGTGGGTGCGCGGCCCCACCCTGTTCTCGCACTACCTCAACCAGCCGAGAGCCACCGCGCGCACGCTCGTCGACGGCTGGCTGGCCACCCATGACCGTGCGGTGCTCGGCGAAGACGGCACCTACCGGCATGTCGGCCGGGCCGACGACATGGAGATGGTCGGCGGCATATCGATGTCGCCCATCGAGGTCGAACGCGTTCTGCTCAGTCATCCGTTGGTCCGTGAGGCGGCGGTGGCTGCGGTGCGCGATGATCGGCAGGCGACCAAACTGCGTGCGTTCGTGGTCGCGGCCGATGCTCCGCACCTCCCGGAAGACCTCATCGAGCTGGTCCGTTCCCGGCTGCCCGCGTTCAAGGTGCCCCGAAGCGTCCAGATGGTGTCCGAGCTGCCGCGCACCCCGACCGGGAAGTTGCGCAGGCACGTCGTCCGCACCGGCTCCTGGTGATTCTCCCTGCCCGACAAGACGAACGGAGTTCGACATGGCCCGTGGCTTCCATATCGGTGACATGTTCCACCAGGCGGCCCGCCGGCACGGCCACGTCGCCGTGATCCTGGACCGGCCGCTGGATGTCGCGACGAGCGAAGGAACGTGGCACACGTACACATCGCTCGCCAAGATCGTGGACCGTCTGGCGGCCCAGCTGTGGACCGCGGGTGTCCGGACCGGTCATCAGGTGGCGATCCACAAGGCGGACAACGTCGACATCGCCCTGCTCGCCTGCGCCGTCTCCCGGATCGGGGCGGTCCCCGCGCTGCTGTCCCCGGGACTGGACCCGGCTGTCGTGGACACATTGCTGACGAGGCTCGAACGACCGTGGCTGGTCACCGACCAGACCAAACTCTCGCAGCTGACCGACCCCACGGGACGCACGCGAGGAGTCCTTTCCATACCGTTGGTCCCCGCGCCGTCGAGCACCAAGGTTCCCAGAGTCCGGCGCGGCGTACGGCGGCCAGCGCTCATCACACACAGCTCGGGCACCACGGATGTGCCGAAACTGGCCGTGCACTGTGCGGAAGCGTTGTGGAACAGGCTGATTCCGCAGAAGATCATGGCGTTGCCGGTCCGCGGCGAGACCGCGGCGTTGTGCATGTCGTTCGTCCATTCGCGCTTCTACCACGCGTTAGGCGTATTCCTCAGCGGCGGTAGCCCGTTGCTGCTGCTCGTCGATCACGACCCGGCGTCCGTCGGCCCGCTGCTGGCACAGTGGCGGCCGGGGGTCGTCGAAACGCACCCGAACACCTTTGTCCTGTGGGAGGATCTGGCGGACGCGGACGAGGCGCCGCTGGCGAACGTGCGCTGTTTCGGCAGTACGTTCGACGCCATCCATCCGCGGACTGTGCAACGTCTGCTGGGCGCGTCACGCCGCTCGTTCCCTTGGTTGTGCCAGCTTTACGGACAGAGTGAGACCGGTCCGGTCGCTGTCCGATGGTTCACCCGGCGTGGTGCTGCTCGCGGCAACGGGCGGCTGGTCGGGTTCGGTATCCCCGGTTTCACCAAGATCCGGGTCACCGACGACTCCGGCAGGCCGTGCAAACCTGGCGATGTCGGGCACATCGAGGCCCGCACTCGCGGTAGAATCCTGACCTACCAAGGCGCCCCGGAACGTTACGCCGCACAACTGAACGGGGAATGGTGGCGGATGGGCGATCTCGGCCGCCGCTCGCGGTGGGGCGGACTGTCTCTTGTGGACCGTGAGATCGACCGGATCGACTCGGTGGACAGCAATCTCGCGGTCGAGGACGTGCTGATGTCCCGCCTGGCGGAGCTCAGGGAGATCATCCTGATCCCGGGACTGACCGGCACGCCCGTTCCTGTGGTCTGCACCCGCACCGGCACTGCGCTGGACCTGGACCGCTGGCGGGCCGCCACCGCGGACCTGCCGCAGATGGCCGAGCCTCAGCAGTGGGCCTTCGACGATCTGCCCCGAACGTCGACGTGGAAGATCAAACGGGTCACGCTCGCCCACATGCTCGCCGCGGAAAGCACGGTCAGCAATGGGTGAGACACCGGTGCTCGTCGTCGGCGCCGGACCGGTCGGCTTGGCCACCGCGTTGGCTCTCCGCGCCCGGGACGTCCCCGTGGTCGTCCTGGAAGCCGAGTCACACGACCGGATCCGGCCCGGCAGCCGGGCGCTGTACGTGCACCGTGATTCGTTGAAACTGCTGGAATCGATGCGCGGCGGCGTGGGAAAACGCCTGGTGGCGCGCGGCATTCTGTGGAACGTTCGGCGGACGCTGTTTCGCGGACGAGAGGTGTACGCCCGGACTTATCCACCGTATCAAGGAAAGGAGGACATGCCGCCGTTCACCAGCCTCCGGCAGACCGACACAGAGCGAATTCTGCTGGACGCCTGCGCGCAGTCCGGTGTCGCGGTGCATTGGGACTCCGAGGTCACGTCCATCGCGCCCGACGCGACGGGTGTGACCGTGACGACCGCGAGCGGCGCCTCCTGGCGGGCAAGTCATGTCGTGGCCGCCGATGGTGCCCGGTCGACAGTCCGGAAGAAAGCCGGGATCGGACTGCACGGCTCAACCGCGGACGGATTCCACGTCGTGGTGGACATCAGCGACGAGGGGCCACGCCTGGAGCGCGTCTTCCACTACCGGCATCCGGCGATGAACGGCCGACATGTGCTGACCGTGCCGTACACCGGTGGATTCCAAGTGGACCTGCAATGCGCGGCGGACGACAAACCGGACGAAATCGCGTCACCGGAAGCGGTGCGTGCGTGGCTGCCCGGCGTGATCGGTGCTGTCCAAGAGGATCGGATCACCTGGATCTCGGTGTACCGGTTCCGGCAACTGATAGCTGACAGCTTTGTCGACGCCACCGGCCGCGTACTGCTTGTCGGAGAAGCGGCGCACCTGTTCCCGCCATTCGGTGCACGCGGCATGAACAGCGGTTTCGCCGACGCGGACGCAGCGGCCACGGCGGTCGCGTCCGCCAACCGCGACCGCGCGATCGCCGAGTTCGCAACGCGTCGACGTGCCGCTGCCTTGTCCAACAGTGCCGCTGCCGGAGCGGCGCTCAAACACATGCGCCCCTCCGGCGGCGTGGCCCGCGCACGCCAGCTCACCGCCGCGCGACTGGCCCCGCTCGTGCCACGGTTCGGTGCGTGGCTCGAACGTGCGCCCTACGGCCAAGTGTCCACAATGGTCAACGGATACCAGCGGGCATCATCCGAGTCGAGATCGCCGTGCGGTTGTAGGCATTGATGACAGTGCTCACCCAAATCAGCGCGGCGATCTGCGACTCGTCGAACTCCGCGGCCGCGGCCCGATAGACCTCGTCCGGCACATGACCGTCGTGCACGAACGTAATCGCTTCGGCCAAGCCGAGCGCGGCCCGTTCCGCGGCAGTGAAGAACGGGCTCTCCTGCCACGCGCTCAGCGCGTAGATACGCCGTTCTTCCTCGCCGCCGGCCCTGGCATCGCGGGTGTGCATGTCCAAGCAGAACGCACAGCCGTTGATCTGTGAAACCCGAATCCGGATCAACTCCAGCAGCTCCGGTGGCACCCCGGCCTGCCTGGCAGCATCCACTGTAGACATGTGCAACGCGCGCATGGCCGCCGAAACATCGGCGGTTCGCGCTTTCAAATCAACCCTGGACTCAACCGCTTGAACTGACATACCGTGATCCTAGGAGCCAAAACCGCCTGGCAGCCCTATGAATTCGGAACATTCATGCCCGCACGGGGACGCGCGCCTGTTCGGTCCGGGCTGGGGTTCACTGAAGTCCCTGGTATGCTTCTGGCTGCAGAACAGGCACCTTCGAGCGCTTGTGTCCACATTGGTCGCTTGACTTGAGCGTCAAGACGCTGAGACGCCGCGAGAGACCACAGGGGACCCGGTGGTTCGGATATGGCACACGTCAACGAAGCCGCTGGAGGTCCCGTTGAGCTCAGGAAGGGTCACGCTCGCCGAAGTCGCCAAGCGGGCGGGCGTTTCGCGCCCAACGGCGTCGCTCGTGCTGTCCGGTCGGAGCCGTGAATTCCGGATCTCCGACAGCGTCGAGCAGCGGGTCCTCGAAGCGGCGAAAGAGCTGAACTACCGGCCCAACATCGTGTCCCGCAGCCTGCGCACGGGCTCCACCCGTACGATCGGCTTCGTCTCCGACACCGTCGCCACGTCCCGGCTCGCCGGCGACATGATCAAAGGAGCCCTTGAAGCCGCACGGGAACAAGGCATGCTGCTGTTCATCGGCGAGACCGACGGAGACGTGAACCTCGAACGCGACCTGTTGCAGACGATGCACGACCGTCAGGTCGATGGCATCGTGTACGCGTCAATGTTCACCCGGGCCGTCAATGTGCCGGCAGCGCTCACGACCGGAGCCGCCGTGCTGCTCAACGCGGTGCCGAAGCGGGCGTCCACACTCTCCTCCGTTGTACCCGACGAACTCGAGGCCGGCCGCACCGCCGCGCAGGTGCTCCTCGACGCGGGCCATCGCGACGGCATCCACCTCATCGGCGCCGGCCCTCGGATCCGCGACGTACACCCGGGAGGCGTCGCCGCCGTCGAACGGATCACCGGCATCCGCGAGGTCCTCGGCAAGGCGAAGGTCAAGATCGCCGGCGGGCGCCTGACCGACGACTGGCTGCCGGAGTACGGCTACCGGGCGACTCGTGAACTCCTGGAACACACCCGGCCACGCGCACTGATCTGCCTCAACGACCGGCTCGCCGTCGGCGCGTACCAGGCACTCGACGACTTCGGCTGCAAGGTGCCCGCGGACGTCTCCGTCATCTCGTTCGACGACCACCCGGTCGCCACCTGGATCCGGCCCAAACTCACCACCGTCGCACTCCCCCACTACGAACTGGGCCGCAAGGCCGTCGAAGTGCTCCTCGCCGAGATCAACCGGATCCGTGAAGGAATCGCACCGGAAGCCGAGACGCACCGCGTGCCCATGCCAGTGCGAATCCGCGACTCCGTGGCCGCACCCGACGCCTAAGTGACCCCGCCCAGGAACGCCACACCTTCGAGGCCACCATCGGCAGCTGAACCAGCTGGTCACTCAGATCCCAGGGCAGCGCACTTGTGCGCCAGGGCAGTGCCGGTCTCGCGCAGGACCAACTCCAAGGTCGGGGCGGGCGTCCCGCCGAAACGCGCCCGCGCTGCCCTGGGTTCGGCCTGCCGGGAGTCGGTGCTGCCCAGATAGTTGACGAAACTCTCGACACGCAGGTCCGGCAGCACGAGCCAGGCATAGGCCTGATCGGGCCGGGTGGGTGGGTTCTGGATGACCAGGCCGGAACCGTTGAGCGGCTCGTAGGGGCCGTGCAGCGTCGGCGCGACGAAGCCGTACAACCCGGTGGGCGCGCTGCCTGCCGGGTGAAACGCCTGGCGGGTGGTGCAGAAGAACAGGTAGTACCGCGACTGGTGGACGACGATGTGCGGTCGTTCGATCTCGTGGTTGACGCCGTCCGCACACACCAAGGGCGGCAGGAGGGTCCAGTCGGCGGAGGTTGCCACAGCGACGGCTCCCATGAAGCGGTCGTGCCAGGGAACGGACGCGGCGACGAGGAGGTATTCGCGTCCGTCCGCGGGATCCCGGAACCAACTGGGGTCGCGGAAAGCCTTGATACGGCCTGGGCCTCCGTCGACGTCGTTCGCGGGCAGGTAGGTCTCGCCGTCCGGGCGCAGAACCACGCGGTGCTCGACGTTCCGTTCGAGTCGGACGACGCCATCGACCGTGCTGAGCCTTGGTCGTGCCTCGACGACTCGTTGGTGGAAGGTCGGGCGGGCCTCACCGCGCACGCCTGCGGCGGTGTAGAAGACCGACACCGTGCCGTCAGGTCGGTGGATCGCTGAGCCTGACCATTCGCGGCTGCCGAGTGACGTGCCGTCCTCGAACACGTTGCCGAGGTCACGCCACTGGTCAGCGGTCCTCGCGAACAGCCGGATGCGGGCACGGTCGTGGCGTTCTTCGGGATGACCGGTGGCAGGTGCCGACAATGCCATCCACAGTTCGGCGCCTTGGACGACCGTGATCGAGCCGTCCTCCTCCTGGACCGGCCAGCTGTCCCAGATGTCGTGCTCGGGCAGCACACGAGGGGGTGTCGCCGGACCGATCTCCCCGGCGGTGGTCGCGGGGTCCTCGACGAGCCGGTCGAGATGATCGCGGGTCCACCGGGCGGGGGTGTGCGCGTCGCGCATTGGCAAAAGTCAGCCCTTCAGCGAGCCCTGCAGCAGGGCGGAGACAAAGCGGCGCTGGAAGATCAGGAAGATGATCAGCGTGGGCGCCAGCACGAGCAGGGAACCCGCGCACAGCAACGGAATGTTGGTTCCCCATTGGCCTTGGAACGCACCCAGCGCACCCGCCATGGTCCGCTTGGCCGGATCGTCGACCAGGACGATGGTGAGCAGGAACTGGTTCCACGTCCACAGGAACAGCAGGATCGCCAACGACGAGATCGCCGGCATGGCCAGTGGCACGTGGATACGCCAGAACTGCTGCCAGGTGTTGGCGCCGTCGATCCGGGCGGCCTCGGAGATCTCGTCCGGCACGTTGATGAAGTGCGCCCGCATCCAGAAGACCGCGAACGGCATGAACAGCCCGATGAGCGGCAGGATGATCGCCCACCTGGTGTTGAGCAGGCCCATGTCCCGGATCTGGTAGTACAGCGGCGTGATGATGCCCTCGAACGGCAATGTCAGGCCCAGCACGAACATCAGGAACACCACGCGGCGCCCCGCCATTCTGAGGTGACCGATGGCGAAGCCCGCCATTGTCGCTATCAGCAACGAAATCGGTACCACCCCAAGCACGATGAGCACGCTCGAGGCGAGCAGGTCGCCCATGTGCGCCGCCTGGAACGCCATGGCGAAGTTGCCCCACTGCGGCTCGCTCGGCCACGACAGCCCGGCCGGATAGCTGCCCGAAGGATGCAGCGCCGTGACGAACAGGCTGACGAACGGTACGACCGTCACAACCATCAGCAGGACAAGGAAAAACCGACCGGTCCACGCCTCGCGACGTCCGACGATCACGACGACTCCTCCCTGGTGAGCCGCTGGATGGGTAGGACGAACACCAGGACGAGGACCATCAGGACCACCGCGAGTGCCGAAGCCACGCCGACCTGTCGTTCGACGAAGGCGCGGTAGTAGATCTCCAGTCCGGGCACCATCGTGGTGTTGCCGGGGCCGCCCTGGGTGGCGATGTAGACGATGTCGAAACTGGCCAACGCCGCGATGACCGTGACGGTCACGCAGACGCCGATCTCCTGCCGCAGGCTCGGCACGGTGATCGAGAAGAATTCGCGAAACGGCCCGGCGCCGTCCAGCCGCGCGGCCTCGTACAGCGCGGGATCGATCCTGCTCATGCCGGCGAGGAGCAGCAGCGTGCACAGGCCCAGCAGCACCCAGGCGCCGATCACGCCGACCGCGGGCAGCGCGGTTGCGAAGTCGCCCAGCCACGCCCGCGTCACGCCATCCAGTCCGATCGCGGACAGCATTTGGTTGATCAGACCGGTCGAGGACAGCAGCCAACTCCACGCGATACCGGCGGCGACGAGCGGGATGACCTGAGGTATGAACACCACCGTCCGCGCGACGACCGCGAGCTTGCTGGTGGCGATGCGCCGGATGGTGGCCGCGATCGCCAAGCCGAGCACCACCGGGATGCCGCTGAAGTACACGATCAGCTTGACCGCGTTGAGGATCGTGTCGAACAGCTCCGGATCGGTGAAGACCTTCACGTAGTTGTCCAGCCCGACCCACGGCGAAGCCCCGATACCGTCCCACCGGTACAACGAGTACTGGATCGTGCGCCCCATCGGCAGCAACACGAACACCGCGTACACCACTACCGCGGGCGCGACGAACAGCCAGGCGAGCGCACCACTCGCAGCGCGGCGTCCCGCCCTGCGAGTGGCGGGTTCGCCGGTCTGATCAGCGGTCGAGGCCAGCGTCGTCTGGGCCATGGACGTCAGCTCCCGATCTGGCTGACGTAGTCACTTTGGACGCTCTGCAGCAGTCCTTGCGGCGTTTGCTGGCCTGCGAACAGCTTCTGCAGTTGTGGCGTCCAGCTCTTGGCGTAGATCGCGCCGGTGGCGTTGGCGATGAAGTCCATTGCCGCGTTGTCCCGCAGAATCCTGGCGCCGGCCGCGAGCGTCTCCGCGGTGACCGTGCCCTGCTTGACTTCCGGCATCGGGGCGTCGGCCGGACCCATCGGGTGCGACCCACCCACCTCGACGGCGATCCGCCGGGCGTTCGCGTTCGTCGCCACCCAGTTGAGGTAGAACGCGGCGCAGTCCGCGTGCTTCGCGTTCGTGGCGATGCCGTACGTCAGTGGCGCCGACATCGTAGCGACTTTGCCGCCATTCGCCGATGGCAGTGGGAAAAAGCCGGCCTTGCCCGCCATCGCCTTGTCGAGGTTGCCGGACTCCCAGTCGCCGTTGAACATGAACAGGCCCTCGCCCGCCTGGAACTTGCCCATCATCTTCGCGTATTCCATGGCGTTGGCGTCCCGGTCGAAGTAGCCCGCCTTGATCCACCGCTCCAGATGCTCCGCGCCGCTGCGGTTCGACGGCGTATCGATGGTGGCGCCGGGCTTCTGGAAGATCCAGTCGTTGATCGGCCCCGGCTGGCCGTACGCCGCCATCAGGTTCTGCAGCGGGAACGCGAATCCGCCGGTCGCGCCGCCGTTGAACTGGACGATCGGCGTGATGTTCGCCTGCTTCGCCTTGTCCAGAAGGGCATCGAACTCGGCGAGGGTGGCGGGCGGGGCCGTCATCCCGACTCGCTCCGCGAGCGTCTTGTTGTAGAAAACCCCGGTGACACTGAAGTTCAGGCCCATCGCGTGCAGCGCACCCGCACCCCGGGGGCGACCACCCGGTCCCAGCCGTAGCTGTTCCAGTTGCGAGGCCGGCCATTTGTCCCAGCCGAACGCCTTCGCGTAGCCGTCTAGGTTCTTCAGCAGATTGTTGCGCACCAGTTCGGAGACCTGTGGCAGGCGCATCAGATCCGGTGGGTTGTCCGCCAGCACGCGGGGCGCGTTCTGGGTGATCACCGCGAACTGGTCCTCCCGGATGTCCCAGGTGACGTTCGGATGCTGCTTGGTGAACTCGTCGGTGAGTGCCTTTGCAATCGGGAAACCGGTCTCGAAGTAGGCGGACATCGTGACCGGCTGCGTGCCACAGGTCGGCGGCGACGAGAGGGCCGCGGCCGTGTCTGTCGGCTGTGGACTGTCACTGCCCGGTCCGCCGCAGCCCGCGACCAGCGTGCCCGCCAACGCGACGACTCCGAGCACGGTCCTGCGACGGCTGATGTGACGCGGCATTGCGTCTCCTCGATTGATTCTCGTGTGGACCCCGTGTTGCTAAATCGGGTTAGCAAAGAGCGGCGCTAGTGTTACGCTCACCACTGGCCGATGTCAAGACATGCCCTTGGAGGTCCGCGGGTGAGCTCACGACGCGTCACGCTGTCCGATGTCGCCGAGCACGCGGGCGTTTCGCGCACCACGGCTTCGCTCGTGCTCGCCGGCAGGGGACGCGAGTTGCGGATCTCGCAGAGCGTGGCGCAGCGAGTCCTCGACTCGGCGAACGAACTGGGCTACCGGCCCAATATCGTCTCGGTCGGACTGCGCACGGGAACGACCCGGACCATTGGGTTCGTCTCGGACACCGTCGCCACAACCCGGCTTGCCGGCGACATGATCAAAGGAGCACTCGAGGCCGCGCGCGAACAGGGCATGATGCTGTTCATCGGTGAGACCGAAGGAGAAGCGGATCTCGAGCGCGGCCTGTTGCAGGCGATGCACGACCGTCAGGTCGACGGCATCATCTTCGCGTCGATGTTCACCCGGGCCGTCGAAGTGCCGGCCGCGTTGACGTCAGGCCCCGCCGTTCTGCTCAACGCGGTGCCGAAGGGGCCGTCCACGCTCTCCGCGATCGTGCCGGACGAGATCGAGGCCGGTCGCGCGGCAGCACGCGTTCTCCTTGACGCGGGCCACCGTGACGGCATCCACCTCATCGGCGCGGGGCCGCGTGTCCGCGACGTGCCTCCGGACGCTCTCGCCGGTATCGAACGGCTCACCGGCATCCGCGAGGTCCTCGCCGCAGCGAAGGTGAAGATCGCCAGCGGCCGCGTCTGCGCGGACTGGCAGCCGGAATACGGTTACCAGGCCACCCGCGAACTGCTGGAACACACCCGGCCCAACGCGTTGATCTGTCTCAACGACCGGATCGCCGTCGGTGCCTACCAAGCCCTCGACGACTTCAGCCTGAAGGTACCCGCGGACGTCTCGGTGATCTCCTTTGACGACCACTCCGTCGCCACGTGGATCCGCCCCCAGCTCACCACCATCGCTCTCCCCCACTACGAACTCGGCCGCAAAGCGGTCGACGTGCTGTTCACGGAGATCGAACGACACCGTGCGGCGAGCACACCGGAAAGCCAGGTGCACCGGGTTCCCATGCCAGTGCGAATCCGCGACTCCGTCGCCCCGCGTGCCTGATCAGTGCACGCGATCGTTGACGAACGGTTCGGGCTGATACGCGACGAAAGCCGCGGGGCCGAGCCCGAGTGACTGCGCGAGTTGTTGCAGCCGCTGAGGATGCGTGCTGTTGCCCCACGTTCCGGTTCGAATGCGGTCCTGAACGGCGAGCACACCGGCGACATGTTCTGCAGGGGTGAAGGCGCAGTGCCCTACGCGACTCACGTAAGCCTGACGGAGCAGGCTCGCGCTGTGCGCCCGACGCACTTTGCCCGCGTACTGGCCTTCGAATTCGACGGGAGCAAGGGTGTCGGAAAGTGTGTGCAGAGTGAGCTGCGGTGCCGCCAACCGCCCACGGGGCACAGAAGTCGCCGACAGCCAGCGCACCGCGTCGAAGTCCGGTTTGATGGTCGCGTTGCGCGTCAACCGATCGAGGTCCTCGGCCAGGTCAAGTCCAGCCTGACGATACAAAGTGGACACCTGGGTCGACCGGCCGGACCTGTGGGCCAGCGAACGGTAGTCCACGCCCGCGTTCCAGGAGCTGTCACCACCGGCGACGGCGTTGATGGTGACTCGGGCAGGCACAACGAAAGGCAGTGTCGCGATTAGTCCTTCGTACTGCGCCTGTTGCTGAGCGCTCCAGTCGTCACGCGCCGGCGGCTTGTCCCCCGTCGACCAGATCGGCATGTTCATCAGGGCCGCCGCCAGTGCGATCCGAGCCCGTCCGGCTGGCGTGGTCTGCGCCTGGCGGACAGCGGCGGTCAGTGCCGCGACAGTCGCGTTGGCTTCGTCGAAGGTGGTGAAGCCGGTCAACTGGATCTGTTGCCCTGGAAGCAACAACTCGGCGAGCGCGTAGGTCCCGTCAAGCTGATGGTTGTTGAGGTTCAGGCCGCCTGCGACCAATCCGCAGGTGCTCACCACACCGTCGATGGGCCGTCCACGCTCGGCCAGCAGCGCGCTCACCAACCCGCCCATCGACTGCCCGAACGCGATCACCTGACGCGGCTTGCCAACGTGCGTTCCCAGTGCGTCCACTGTGGCCAGTTGATCGTTCACCGCGGTGTCCAACGCCCACCCAGGCCGGGCGTAGGATGATCCGGCCAAGGCGAACCCGCGCCGCAGCAACGCCTCCGCGGTCTCCTCGTTGGGCGCGTCGGCCGCAGGATTCTCCGGACCGATCCGGAACCCATGACTGAACAGTACGAGACTGCCGTTCCACGGCTGGGGCACACGTGCCGTCCAGGTCGCACCGTTGGCCAGAACCCCGGAATACCGGACGGGAGCGGACGCCTCGGCGTTCGCCACAGGACTCGCCGTCAACGCGAACGCTGCAACGCAGACGGTCAGGAACCCACTGATTCGTCTCGATCGCACCCTCGCAATTTAGGCATCTTGGTGACGCCCGTCAAGAACCTGCCCACCTTCAGCCGTTCCGGCAATCGGACTCAGGGCACGGCTCGCGTCTGACTCCGTCCTGAATGGACAGCAAGCAGAGGACTTGGCTCGCAGGGCCCGACCGGGGCGCTAACCTGCCCGGGTGGGTGGAGTCATCTTGCGGCATCTTGTCTGGACTGAACGACCAAGGGCTACAGATCCGTACCCAGAGGTCGCGGACATTTGTCAGGTCGGCCGCGAGCGCGTCCTGCCCATTGATCTGGGCACGGTCGTTAGTGTCAATGCACTTGCCACCCCAGTACGCGGCTCAGTTCGTTACACCACCAGGCGAAACGAGATCCGCCTTCTCCTTTCGTATCTGATCGACAATCCAGGCCAGCCAATCCGTCTGCGAGATGCGCCGTTCCGGGCGAGTGCCTCGCACATCCGCAGATTCGTCAGCGAGTCCTTTGGCATGGGCATGCTCACGGCGGCCATCCAAGCCGCTTACAGATGGCACGCCTCGTCAAAGGATGTGTTCCATTTCGATGCCCTGCCAACCGCGCTGGCGAGTACCTACAACACCCGCAAAGCCCGGCCAGACTTGCTGTTCGACATGCCGGGCCTACTACTCGCCGGCGAAGCTCGCGGACGGTCCCGCCCTCCGGCGGCCACGTTCACGCAGCAGCGTAAGCGGCTGGACAGCCTACTGCCGTGGTCTCACCACCACGGAAACCACCCGCTCGCAATGACCTGGGCCTACGCGACAAAGCACGGTGTCGTCATCGATCTCTACACCCGGGCCGGCGGTCTGCCAGGCGTCGAAGGCCCAATTGGTCGCCCCGCACCAGAACCGGGCCAGCCCGAGTTCGACGTCCCCGCAGAGATGATGGTCGCCGGGCTTCGACAACACCTGAAAATCGAAGACGTAAGTAAACAGCCGTATCAACGCGACCGTGGCAAGGATCTCGACCGACGCTCACCGCGCACCCTTGCCGACGAAGTCGCGCATCGAATCAACTCCATCGAACAACAGCTTTACGCGACCGCGCCCCAAGCTGATACCGACATCCGCGTCGCGGACCAGCCTATTCGCGGCGACTGGGTACCTCTCGACATGGCCGACGAAGCCTCCGGCTCGTTTCTGCTCGGCATACTCGAACAACCGCTGTCCCAGGAACGCAGCCACAGTGTCACGGCGCGCCTGCGTGAGCGGACCAAATACGAAGAGAATCGCAACGCGACCGTGTTGGTGTCCGGTCGCCTGGTCGTGGCCATCATCGACGACCCGAACCGACAACCATGGGATCTCGTCGCCGACTAAGCCTGGCAGCCAGCACACGGCTTTAGCCACCAGTCCGACCCAAGCGATCACGGCGCCGACGGGTACGAGTTCTTGCGATACGTCCACCTGCGGAGACCGAGAGACGGACATACATCCGCTCTTTTCCCGACTAGCGGCACATTTCAGCCACCGCAACCCCGACTTTCGTACGATACATCGGATATCTGCCTACTTTGGGAGAGATCCGATGGGTATCAAACGACGAAACGTGCTCCTAGGGACTGCCGCCGTGCCACTGCTGGGCGCGACGCCTGCGATGGCGGACGTGAGCACGCAGTCGGTCGTCTGGGATGGCGATCCGGCCAGGGGAACTGGCGTGTTCGACGGCCTTGAGCGGGATCCGGGCTCGATCACGGTGGCGAACGACCCGCAAGGCACCTTCGGCCGGTGTTTCCGGTACCAGACGCAAGACTGGTCCAACGGCAAAGAACGTTGCGAGAGCAGAGGATTGCGCAACCCCGACGGTTCAGTGCTGCGCCTGAACTCGTCATACGAGGGCCGCACTCTCTACATGGGCTGGCGCGCATTGTGGAACGTCAACCCGAACAACGCCTGGATCGCGGTGTACCAGCTGCACATCTCCGGAGCGAGCAGCGGGCAGGCGAAGTCCGGCCCGTTCGTGCTGCGCACGGTCGGCGACGGCATGCTGCACTTCCAGCTCACCGCACCGGCGGGCTCGACCAGGCATATCTGGTCGACGAGGTTCCCGGTGAACCAGTGGAACCGGATCGTGGTCGGGATGCGAGTGTCTCGGGGCGGCGACGGCTGGGTCGAGTTCTGGTGGAACGGCGTCCAGCAGAGGTTCAGCAACGGCCAGACCCGCTATCCCTGTCCGACGTTGTGGGGCAGCCACATCAACCACAAGTGGGGCGTCTACCGCTCCGGTAGCAACAGCGGTACCAGCGTCGCCTTCCTCAACCGCGCCCGTCTCGGCACCACACTCGCCGACGTCGCGCTCTGATCAGTTCCACCGCCTGTCGCTGGTTTCTCCGCCGCCCAGCGATGGCGTCCACCGTCTACGTGCCGCGCACCTGAAGTGAAGCCGTGGACCAGAACGATGGTCTTCATTTTGACGTCCCTTTCCGGTTGACGAACGTGAGGAAGTCGGCGGCGATGCGCTCTCTCACCACGAGGACCGGGCACGAGACTGTGTGACTCGATGTCACGCGGCGGGCCGGTCGTCCGGTCTTCCTGCTCGAGTAGATCGTCACCGAGAACAGGACCAGAACATGGACAACACCTTCAGTTCCGCTGCTCTCCGCGCCCAGGCATGCCGCGCCATCATGGAGTTCTTCACCGTCGCGGCCGTCATCGTCGCGTTGAGCGATCACCGTCGAGCGACGCCGCGTACGTGAAGTCCCGTCAAGCGAATCATCGAACGGGCGGCTCAGGCACGTTGAGGCAAAACCGAACCGCGCCGCGGGACCGCAGCGCAGTTCGGAGGACTGTCTCGCAGCGACGCCAGCTTCACAATTCAGCGCCGAGCGCGTCGAACAGGCCGTCCGCGGTCAGTCCCAACTCGGACAGCAGTCCCATGTCCGCGGCGTTGTGCGGATCGATGCGTTCGGGCAGCCGGTCTGCCACGGACTCGGCGTAGTCCGGCCCGTAGGCACGGCGGATGACGTTGAGCACTTGCGACTTTCGGAGAGCGGTCATCGGAGTTCTCGTTCCTGACGACGTAGGCCGGACCTCGCTAGGACAAGAGCAACCGCGCGGGTTGTGACGGCTGGCCCAAAATCCACATCCCGCGCAAGGCGCTCGGCTGACTCCACAGTGGACCCGATCAGGGAAAAGCGAGATCGTGGGATGGCCTAGACCTGGTGCTCGGCCATGTACCGCGCGTACCAGGTGGGCCAGTCCTCGTCACGGTGCCCGAGGGTCTTCTCGTATTCACCGTGTGCGGCCTCGGCTTGGCGCATCGCCTCGGCCAGCTCCTCGACGGAGTCGTAGGCCGCCCGCGTCGTGTCGATCCGGCCGGGCAGGCGCTTGGTGACCTCCTGCAGCAGCCACGTGTTGCCGTCCGGGTCGCTGAACGTCGCGTACGAGGAATACGTGCCGCGGTCCGGGTGCGGCCCGGCGGACGGTTCCCGGTCGACCGGGCTGAGGACGTGGAAGATGTCGCTCACGACGGCGCCGCGCTCGGTCAGCTCGGCCTTGGCCTCCTCGATGTCCTTCACGACGAGGAACATGCCTTGCGCCGAGCCGGGGGCCGCCGCGGTGACGCCGGTGCCCAAGTGGATCGACGCCGGCGATCCCGGCGGGGTCAGCTGCACCTTGCGGATGCCGTCCTCGCTGGCGAAGTCGGCGTCCTCGCGCCATCCGATGGCCTTGTAGAAGTGCTTGGCCCGGTCGACGTCGGAGACGGGGATGGCCACTACTTCCAGTTTCATGTCCATGATCTTCAACTTCCTGTTCTTTCTCGATCGGTTGGTGACATCACTGTGCGTCCGCCCGTGTGCCCTTCGCCCCAGTGGAACTCCCTGGTCGCACCCGGGCGCGGTACTGTCCCGGGCGACGGCCACTCACCGATGCGGGAGCCGATGTCGAGTCCTGGTCCGGTGCTGCGCGGTCGGCGCAGTGCGATGGAGACGCTCGAACGCCTGGTCACGGACGCGCGAGCGGGACACAGCCGGGTGCTCGTGCTCCGTGGCGAGGCCGGGATCGGCAAGTCGGCCCTGCTCGACCACATGCTGACCCTCACCGAAGGCTGTCGGGTGGTGCGTGCCACGGGCGTCGAGTCGGAGATGGAGCTGACGTACGCCGGGTTGCAGCAGCTCTGCGCGCCATTCCTGGACAGGCTGGAGCACCTTCCTGGTCCGCAACGGGATGCGTTGAGCGTGGCGTTCGGGTTGACCGGCGGTGGCCCACCGGACCGGTTCCTGGTCGGGCTCGCGGTGCTTACGCTGTTCGCCGACGTGGCCGAGCAGCAGCCGCTGGTGTGCGTGGTCGACGATGCACAGTGGCTCGACCGGATGTCCCGGCAGGCACTGGGGTTCGCCTCCCGGCGGCTGCTTGCCGAACGGATCTGCGTCGTGCTGGCGGTGCGCGACGGCTGCGACGAGGACGAGCTGACGGCGTTGCCAGAACTCGTGGTCGGCGGACTCAGCGACACCGACGCGGGCGTGCTGCTCGACTCGGTGTTCCGGGGCCCGATGGACCGCCGCGTCCGTGACCGGATCATCGCCGAGACCCGCGGCAACCCATTGGCGCTGCTTGAACTCCCGCGTGCCTGGACCGCAGCCGAACTGGCCGACGGATTCGACGAGACCCCGCTGAAAAGCCGGATCGAGCAAGGGTTTCAGCGTCAGCTCGACCAGTTGCCCGCCGACACCCGCAAGCTGCTGCTGACCGCGGCCGCCGAACCGCTCGGTGACGCGACGCTGCTCTGGCGCGCGGCGGGTGTCCTGGGCCTTGGCGCCGATCCCGCCGCCGCGGCCGAGGCGACCGGACTGATCGAGTTCGGCGCACGTGTCCGGTTCCGGCACCCGCTGGTGCGCTCGGCCGCCTACCGATCGGGGTCCCTGCCGGAACGGCAAGAGGTGCACCGCGCGCTCGCGGAGGTCACCGATGCCATCGTGGACCCCGACCGCCGTGCTTGGCACCGCGCGCAGGCCACATCGGTGCCGGACGAGGACGTCGCGGCCGACCTGGAACACACCGCGGGACGTACGCGGGCGCGCGGCGGTCTCCTCGCGGCAGCGGCGTTCCTGGAACGCGCGGCGCTGCTCACCCCGGACCCCGCCAACCGTTCCCGGCGCGAACTCACGGCGGCCACGTTGAAGCGTGACGCGGGCGCGCTCGACGCGGCGCTGCGCCTGCTGGGCGCGGTCGAATCAGGCCCGCCGGACCCGTTGCGCGCCGCCGAGGTGGAGTACCTGCGCGGCCAGATCGCGTTCGACCAGCGCCGCGGCACCGACGCGGCCAAGTTGCTGCTCAGCGCGGCGACCCGGCTCGAACCGCTGGACGGCGACCGCGCGCGGGAGGCGTACTTGGCGGCTCTGTCCGCCGCGATGTGGGCGGAGTCCGGTGTCGTCGAGGCCGCCCACGCCGCGCTGGCCGCTCCCCGGACTGCCAACCGACCCGTCGACCTGGTGCTGGACGCGGTGGCCACGTACCTGAGCGCGGGACACGACGCCGCGGCGCCGATCATGGCCGAAGCGTTGGACGCACTGCGGTCGCTGGACACCGGCGAGGATGACGTGAGCCGCTCGCTCTGGCTCATGGGCAACCGCGCCGGCGGCATCCTCGCCACGGAGATGTGGGACTACGACTCCGTTCGTGCACTGGCGCAGCGTCAGGTCCAGCTGGCCCGCGACTCCGGGGCACGCGTGCAACTGCAGTTCGCGCTCAACTTTCTGGCCAACACCGAGGTCGTCGCGGGCAACCTCAGCGCGGCCGAGTCGATGATCGACGAGGACCGCCTGCTCGCGGAGGTGTCCGGCATCCCGCCGGTCGCGTACACCTCGATCCTGCTCGCCGCCTACCGTGGCCACGGTGCCGACTTGATCGAGACCACCGCGCGCGAAGCGGCGCAGCGGGGCCAGGGCCGCGTCGTGACGTTCGCCAACTACGCGAACGCGGTGCTGCACAACGGTCTTGGGCAGCACGACGTCGCTCGTGACGCGGCCCGACGGGTGATCGGCCGCGACGTCATCGGCTACGACGCGCTCATCCTCCCGGAGCTGGCAGAGGCGGCGTCGCGTACCGGCGACGAACCGTTGCTGGCGGCCGCGGTGGAGCGCGTGTCCAAACGGGCTCAGGCGCTGCGCACTCCTTGGGCGTTGGGGATGGACGCCCGCCTGCGCGCGTTGCAGAGTCCACAAGCGGACTTGTACCGCGAGTCGATCGAACAGCTCGGTCGTACGCCGCTACGCGTGGAAGTGGCCCGCAGCCACCTACTGTTCGGCGAATGGTTGCGCCGCGAGGGTCACCGCGCCGACGCGCGTGAGCACCTCCGCACCGCGCACGACATGCTGACCGAGATGGGCCTGGCCGCGTTCGCGGAACGGGCTCGACGCGAGCTGCTGGCCACCGGCGAGACCGTCCGCAAGCGCACCGTCGAAACGACTGACGAGCTGACCGCGCAGGAGTCCCAGATCGCCCGGCTCGCCAAGGAAGGCCTGTCCAATCCGGAAATCGGCGCTCGGCTGTTCATCAGCCCGCGGACCGTGGAGTGGCACCTGCATAAGGTGTTCCCCAAGCTGGGCATCACTTCGCGCAGGCAGCTGCGGCAGACTGAGCTGCCGGGTCGCTAGATCGTTGTGCCGCAAGGCGTTGGAGCACGTCGGCTGGAATGGGACAGCACATCGTCGATGAGCAGATGTTCCAGGTGCGCCAGGGCGCCGATCTGGGCGGCGTCGAGGAAAGCCGTCAGCAACCTGTCGCGGGCCGTCCGATGAACGGGCTCATCCCGTGGCCCGGCGAGGTGCTCGCCGGCCCGTCGGCGGAGTTGGCGCGCGTTGGCTTCGCTTATCTGCAGCGCCTCGGCGATGTCGCGGAACGAGTAGCCGAACGCTTCGCGCAACACGAAGACCGCGCGCTCGGTCGGGGACAACCGCTGGAGCAGCAGCAGAACGGCTTGTTCGAGGTCCGCTGACCGTTCCATGGCCAGTGTCGGGTCCTCGGAGCTGAGCACTTGCCCCGGCAGCCAGCGGTCGACGGGGATCTCGCGGCGGACACGGGCCGAGCCGAGGACGTTGAGCGTCACGCGCGTCGTGATCTTCACGAGGAACGCGACGCGATCGCGCACCAGTGACCGGTCCGCCCGTTGCCAGCGGAGCCAGACGTCCTGGACGACGTCCTCGGCGTCAGCGGCTCGGCCCAGCATCTGGTACGCGATTCCGAACAGGCGAGGACGTACGCTCTGGAAGTCTGCCGCGTCCTCGGCGTCTTGGGGCGACCGCGGGTCAGGCGGTCCGATGTCGATGTTCGTCGAGCGCATGACGATCGTCCTTTCGTTGTGGCCTCCACTGGTTGCCTCCCCGGTGATCGCTTGGGCGTGGCACAGCCACGGTCGTCCGCTTCGGGGGTTGATCGCGCCCTTGAGTGACCCTGGTGAATCCCTGGCGGAACGCGACCAGGGACACGTGCGGGGATGCCGGGCGTCCCGCTGAGCAGCTGGCTTTCACGTGGAGAACGCCACACCTCGATGACGGTGCGGACCCGCGCCGCGAGGGTGCATCATGAAGCGGCCCGCGCTGATCAAGTTCGGGCCCCTCAACCCGCGCGGTGGTGGCGATGGCGAGCAGCGATCCTCAGCGCATGCTGCGCGGCAGACGTGGCGAATGTGCGGCGCTGGATCGGTTGCTGGCGGAAGCGAGGTCGGGCCGCAGTCAGGTGCTAGTCCTGCGGGGCGAGGCGGGGATCGGCAAGTCCGCGTTGGTGGACTACCTGGCGGACAGCGCGGCGGGATTCCGGATCGCGCGGGCGGCCGGTGTCGAGTCCGAGATGGAGCTGGCGTTCGCCGGGTTGCACCAGCTGTGCGCGCCGATGATGACGCATCTCAGTCGGCTGCCGGGCCCACAGCGTGATGCGTTGACGACCGTGTTCGGTCTGAGTACGGGCAGCGCGCCGGACCGTTTCCTGGTCGGGTTGGCGGTGCTCAGCCTGCTGGCAGAGGTGACCGACGAGCAGCCACTGGTCTGCGTGGTCGACGACGCCCAGTGGCTTGATCGCGTGTCCGCGCAGACGCTGGCCTTCGTCGCGCGGCGGCTGCTTGCCGAGCGGGTTGTGCTGGTGTTCGCGGTGCGTTCCTCGACGGGCGACGACCAGTTGGCGGGGTTGCGGGAACTCGTGGTGCGGGGTCTGCCCGACGGCGATGCGCGTGCACTTCTGGATTCGGTGGTGCTGGGACGGGTCGACGATCGCGTGAGGGACCGGATCGTCGCCGAGGCCCGTGGCAACCCGTTGGCGCTGCTGGAATTGCCGCGTGGGTTGACCGGAGCGGAGCTGGCCGGCGGGTTCACACGCCCGGACGTGCGGCCGCTGGCGAGTCAGATCGAGCAGAGTTTCCTGCGGCGCATCGGATCGCTTCCGGCGGCGACGCAGCGGCTGCTGCTGGCGGCGGCCGCCGAGCCGGTCGGCGACGTGTCGTTGTTGCGGCGCGTGGCCGAGCGACTCGACATCGGCGCGGATGCGGCTGCGGCGGCCGAGGCGGCCGGGCTGATCGAATTCGGTGTACGGGTGCGGTTTCGTCATCCGCTGGTGCGCTCGGCCGCTTATCGCGCGGCGGACCGCGAAGAACGCCGGGACGTGCACCGTGCGCTGGCCGCGGCGACGGATCCCGAATCCGACCCGGATCGCCGAGCCTGGCATCGCGCCCACGCGACGGTCGAACCGGACGAGGCCGTGGCAGGCGAGTTGGAGCTCTCCGCCGACCGGGCCCAGGCCCGCGGCGGTATCGCGGCGGCTGCCGCGTTCCTGACGCGTGCGGCCGGGCTGACGCCTGATCCGGCAAGACGGGGAGGCAGAGCGCTGGCCGCGGCCCAGGCCACCTTCGAGGCCGGAGCGCCCGACGCGGCGCTGGAACTCCTCGCCGCCGCGGAAATGGGCCCGTTGGACGACCTCCAGCGTGCGCGGCTGACCCGGCTGCGCGCGCAGATCGTCTTCGCGCGCAGGCGTGGCGGTGACGCGCTGCCGTTGCTGCTCGACGCCGCCAACCGGCTGGAGCTGCTCGACGGCGGACAAGCGCGCGAGGTCTACCTCGAAGCCATCGGATCGGCGGTGTTCGCAGGCAGGCTCGGCGCGCCCGGCGCGCTTCAAGAGGTGGCCGAGGCCGCCCACGCCGCACCGCCGGGACCTCGACCACCACGGCTGGTCGACGCACTTCTCGATGGCCTGGCGGCACGGTTCGCCAGCGGCTACGTCGAGGGTGCGCCGCTGTTGAACCACGCCCTGCACGCTTTCCGGCGGGAGGCGGCACGCAATGGGGACGACATCATGCGCTGGCTGTGGCTGGCGTGGCTGGCCGCCGCGGACATGTGGGACGACGAGACGTGGCATGAACTGGTCACGCACGCGGTCCGGACGGCTCGCGAAACCGGCGCGCTCAACTTCCTTCCGCTGGCCCTCACCTACCGCGCTGTAGTGCACGTGCACGCCGGCGAGTTCGACGCGGCCGCCGCGTTGATCGAGGAGTCCGACGCGATCTTGAAGGTGACTGGCAACTCGTACCTCGGTTACGCCGGGGTGGCGCTGCTCGCCTGGCGTGGTGATCCCCAGGTGACTGCGGTGCTCGAGGCCAGCGTCCCGTGGGCGGGCACCTGGGGTGAGGGACGAGCGATCGGTGGGGGCCACTACCTGAACGCGGTGCTGCACAACGGCGTCGGTCAGTACCAGGACGCCCTGTCCTGCGCGGAGCAGGCATGCGAGCACGACGATCTGGGACTCTTCGGTCTCGCTCTCATCGAGCTGGTGGAGGCGGGCGTCCGTGGTGATGCTCCCGAGGCGGCCGCTGATGCCCTGCGACGACTCGAGGAACGAGCCACCGCCAGCGGCACGCAGTGGGCACTCGGTGTGTTGGCCCGGTCGAAAGCGCTGTTGAGCGACGGCCAGACGGCCGATCTGTTGTACCGCGAGGCCATCGGGCACCTCGGGCGCAGCCGTGTCGCCGTTTACCTCGCGCGCACCCACCTGGTGTACGGCGAATGGCTGCGCCGCGAGAACCGGCGCCTCGACGCACGCGAGCAACTGCGAACCGCCTACGAGATGCTGCACCGCTTCGGCGCGAATGCCTTCGCTGAGCGCGCCCGGCGCGAACTGCTGGCCATCGGCGAGGCAGTGCACCAACGCGCGGCCGAGACGCGCGACGTCCTCACCGTGCAGGAAACCCAGATCGCCCGGCTCGCCGGCGACGGGAAGACGAACTCCGAGATCGGCGCCGAGCTGTTCATCAGCCCCCGCACCGTCGAATGGCACCTGCGCAAGGTGTTCACCAAGCTCGACGTCGCCTCGCGCAAAGAGCTCCGCTCGGCGCTGACCGACTGATTGCCTTTGTCACAACTTGCCTTTGTCACAACACTGCGGCCTGACCTGTCCTTGTTGTCACAGGGCCACTTCGGACAGGAGCATGAGATGGGACAGTGGCGAGACAGAAGCCTGCCAGTCGTCGTCGGCATCGACGGGTCGTCCTCAGCCCTTGACGCCGTCCGTTGGGCCGCACGCGAAGCCGCCCGCCGTGGGACCCCGGTGCACCTGGTCAGTGCGTTCGGCTGGTCCGGGAAAAGACACCTCGGCGACCCCGGCCTCGGCCATTACCGAGAGACGTTGATGCGCAGCACCTGGGAGACAGTCTCGGCGGCTGCCAAGGCCGCCGCAGAGGCTGCCGCGGGTGTCGAGATCTCCGAACTGGTCGTCGACGGCTTCCCGGTACCGCTGCTGACCACCGAGTCGCGTACCGCGGGACTTCTCGTCATCGGTGATCGCGGCCTGGGCGGATTCACTTCGCTGCTGGTCGGTTCGGTCGCGATCGGACTGGCCGCCCGGGCGCAGTGCCCGGTCGTCGTCGTGCGCGGCGAACACACTTCTGACACCGGCCCGGTCGTGGTCGGCATCGACGGCTCGCCGATCAGCGAGGAGGCGCTGGCGTTCGCGTTCGACGCGGCGGATGCGCGTGGAGTGCCCTTGGTCGCGGTGCACGTCTGGAATGACCGCGCGCTTGAGGATGCCGTGGCGCCTCTGGTGGATTGGGACGCCGTCGAGGCTGAGGAGCAGGTGCTGCTCGCTGAGCGGCTGGCGGGGTGGGGCGAGAAGTATCCCGATGTCGCGGTGCGGCGTGTGGTCGTACGCGACCGGCCCGCACACGCCTTGATCGAGCACGCAACCGGCGCCCAGCTTGTGGTCGTCGGGTCACACGGCCGGGGCAGCGCGGCCGGTCTCGTGCTCGGCTCCGTGAGTCACGCGCTGCTGCACCACTCCCCTTGCCCGGTCGCTGTCGTGCGGACCGGGTCGAGCCCTGCCGCCGAGACGTCGTGATGAACCGCCAAGAGCAACGCGCGCTGCGCGCCATCGAAAAGAACATCAAGGTCGACGACCCCGAGCTCGCCGAAAAGCTCCGCTCGTTCGGGGGCGGCGTCAGCGGACGAACGCAGTGGTACGCCGGATCGCTTGCGGTGGTTCTGATTCTGCTCGGTGCCGGCTCGGGCGCCGCGGCGCTTCTGCTGACCGGCGTGCTCATCGCGATAGGACTCGTTCTCAAGTGGACGGCACAGGCGTTGCACTGAGTTGCCTTCGCCGCTACCCCTTCTCCGCCGCGACCAAGGAACGACCGCCTTTGTCCTTGGTCGGCGATTTCAATCACCTGTTGGGAGATCCGATGACCACCGCAGCCACCACCAAGATCCCCGGCTACCTCGCCGGCACCTGGGACATCGACCCGGTCCACTCCGATGTCTCCTTCACCGTCCGGCACATGATGGTGAGCAAGGTTCGCGGCCGGTTCGCGACCTTCTCCGGGCAGATCGTGACCGGCGACGACGTGACCGATTCGGTTGTCACCGCGTCGATCCAGCCCGCCTCGATCGACACCGGCAACGCACAGCGGGACGCACACGTGCGCTCGGCCGACTTCTTCGACGTCGAGAACCACCCGCGGTGGACCTTCCGTTCCACCGGCGTCCGGGTCGACGGGCACGGCCTTGTGGTCGACGGGGAGTTGACGATCAAGGGCGTCACGCGTTCCGTGCCGCTGGCGTTGACGGTGAACGGCATCGGGCCGGACGACAGCGGCGGCACGCGCGCCGGTGTGTCGGCCTCCACAACCATTGACCGCAACGACTTCGGCGTCGACATCAAGCTGCCGCTCGACGGTGGTGGTGTTGTGGTCGGTGACAAGGTGCAGATCAACCTCGAGATCGAGGCGGTGCTGCGCCGGGCGTGAACTACCGGACCAGGATCTCGTTGACGGCCACTCCCCGCTCACGCGTGACGATGTAAGCGATGGCGTCCGCGACGTCCTCCGGCCGTAGTGTGACGCCGGGCTGGACCACGCTGACCCGCACGCGTTCGGAGACCAGTTCTTGGCGAAGCGATTCGCTGAACCCGTTGAGGCCGAACTTGGTCAGGCTGTAGACGCTGCCGCCGGGCCGGGCGACCCGTCCGGCCGTCGAGCCGACGTTCACGAGGTCCGCCACCTGCCGCGGCGAGGTCGCGGCCGCGTCGATCAGATACGGCACGGCGGCGTGCGTGACGTGCACGAGCGCCGACACGTTGAGCGAGATCATCCGGTCCCATTCCTCGATCGCGGTGTGCAGCGCCGTGTCGAACAGCATGATGCCGGCGTTGTTGACCAGCACGTCCAGACGGCCGAGGCGATCGTGCGTGTCCTCCACCGCTTGGGAGGCGAACTCCGGCTCGGTGATGTCGGCTATCACCGCGATGGCATGGCCGCCCAGGGTGGTGATGTCGTCCGCGACTTGGTTCAGGTGATCACCGCGACGCGCGACCAAGGCGACCGCCGCTCCCTCGCTGGCGAGACGGAGCGCGGTCGCTGCGCCGATACCGCTGCTGGCGCCGGTGACGAGCGCGACGGCTCCGTCCAACGGCTGACCGGACATGACTGCCTCATTTCCCTGGGGTCGAGGGCCAATGCGAGAACATTCGCGTGTCCGGCCGCCCATATGCCCCAGGGAATCCCCCTGGTCCGTGCAGACCAGGGAGTTATTCGGTGTGTGGCAAAGCATCCCGCAGCTGTCGGCGGGAGGTGATCGACAGCTTCGCGAAGATCTTGCGGAGGTGCCACTCGACCGTGCGCGGGCTGAGGAACAGCCGGGCGCCTACCTCCGGGTTGGAGAAACCCTCCCGGACAAGCAGCGCGATCTGTCTTTCCTGAGGCGTCAGCCCCTCGCTCGACGATCCTTCGACGGTGCGCTTGCGGATCTTGTCCCCGCTGGCGAGAAGCTCGCGGCGGGCTCGCTCAGCGAAGGCCGACATACCGATCGCGACGAACATGTCGTACGCGGTGCGCAAGTGAAGCCGTGCGTCGACGCGCCGCGACTGCCGGCGCAACCACTCGCCGTACAGCAGATGGGCGCGCGCCAACTCGGGGCGCAACAGTGTCCGGCCCAACCGCTCGATCGCCTCGCAGTAGAGGTCCTCCGCGGCGTCTTCGCTCAGCAGCGCCTGGCATCGAGCCAGGATTCCCTGCGCCCAGTTCGTATCGCAGGCCTCCGCCGCCTCCGCCAGACGGTCGAGTGCGCCGCGCGCGATCTCGTCGTCTCCGACACGCGCCGCCGCCTCGACGAGCTCGGGCAGCACCCAGACCGAGACGATCAGCTGGGCGATCCCGCTGCTGGCTTGCGCGGCCGACAGAGCTTTCTCGTAACGGCCGAGGCCGTTGTAGAGAACCGCGGCCGCCCAGTGCGCGGTGGTGACACCGGCCGACCGGCGATCCGCGGCGGGCCGTTCGATCGTGGCGGCGATCAGCTCCGCGGCCTCGGCCTCCTTGCCCTGCATCGCCGTCAGGATGAGCGTCGCGTACGGCGCCATCGGGATGCCCGTGGTGCTGGCGACGGCTTCGGCCTCGGCGATGATCGACGCCGCGGTGGCGAATTCCCCGATCAACGAGTTCGCTGAGCCCAGGCAGACGAGGTAGATCGGGAGCTCGGTCAGGATCCCGGCGGCCCGTGCCACCTCGACGGCTCGGGCGTACGTCTCGCACATGACCTGCTCGTCCCAGACGGCCGGGCTGACACCACAGGCCGCCCAGCCCCATTTCAGCAGGTCCTGCACGGGCAGATCGGCGAGCGCCGTCATCGCCCTGCGCAACGTGCTGATCGCGGCACCCCGGCCGTCGGTGGCCAGCAGCGCACATCCCGTGAGCACCAGGTCGATCGGACGCGGGCCGCGTTCGGGCGGAGGGAGTTCCCTGATCGCCTGGGAGATCGCCAGGAGACGCTCACCGTCCCCGGCGGTGCCCCAGGCCAGCAGATAGGTCTCCCGCGCGAGATCCATGTCGAAACGTTCCAGCTGCCGCGCGGCCTCCAGCAACGTGCCTGGCGCCTCGTTGTAGGAGCCTGCCGCGTAGGCGATGCGACCTCGTACCAGTTGCGCTCGTACGCGGAGGAACTCGCTTTCTGCGTCGAGTTCCACGATCTCGACGAGTTCCTGTGCGGCAGCCAGATCGCCCGCCCGGACACTGGCGTCCGCGGCCTCAACGGCACGCTCGACGCGACGCGAGGGATCGACGGTGAGCGTCACGGAGCGCTGCAGGAACGCGGCAGCAGCGGCCAGCCCACCGCGCGCCTGTGCACGGTCGGCGGCCCGCTCGAGTTCCGCGGCGACGGCCTCGTCCGGTTCGGCAGCGGCGGACGCCAGGTGCCAAGCACGGCGGTCCGGGTCCGTCTGCCTGTCGGTGACCTCGGCCAACGACAGGTGCACGGCTCGGCGGTCCTCCTCGTTGGCGGCGCGGTACACGGCCGAGCGCACGAGCGGATGGCGGAAGATCACGCGTACGTCGAACGACAGCAGCTCGTCCACCTCGCTGTCGAGGGCCGTCGCCGGTTTGACGCCGAGCCGTTCGGCGGCGCGCCACACCAGGGTGGGATCGCCGACCGGCTCGGCGGCCGCGACCAGCAGGAGCAGCCGGCTCTGCGCGGGCAACTCCTCGATCCGCGTCAGGAAGCTCTTCTCGATCCGGTTGGGCAGCGTATCGGTGTGCAGCAGGCCGAATCCGCCAGCCAGCTGGGTGACGGTCAACTCGCGCGGAAGCTCCAGCAGGGCAAGCGGATTGCCCCTGGCCTCGGCCAGTATCCGGTCACGGATGTTGTGGTCGAGCCGGGCGTGGGTCGCCGAGTTCAGCAGGGTGTGGGCGTCGGCCTGGCTCAGCCCGGTGACCTCCAGCTCCGGTAGGTCGAGCAGGTCCTGCGCCCGGTGGCGGGCGGCGAAGACGAGTGCGATCGACTCGGCCAGCAGGCGGCGGGCCACGAAACCGAGGACTTGCGCCGAGGCCCGGTCCATCCACTGCGCGTCGTCCACCAGACACAGCACCGGGCTGCCCTCGGAGGCGTCCGACAGCAGGCTCAGCACCGCCAGTCCGACGAGGAAGCGTTCCGGCGGGGCGCCCGCCCGCATCCCGAACACCGTCTCAAGCGCGTCGCGCTGCGGTGCGGGAAGATCCTTCATTCGGTCCAGCAGCGGCACGCAGAACTGGTGCAGCGTGGCGAACGCCAGCTCCATCTCGGACTCGACACCGACCGCGCGCAGCACCCGCATGCCCGTCGCCGAGCTCGCCAGGTGTTCCAGCAGTGCCGACTTTCCCACTCCCGGCTCGCCATGCAGCACAAGGACACGGCTCTCCCCCGTGCGGACTGCCGCGATCACCTGATCGAGGGCAGCGCACTCCGATCCGCGCCCGATTAGTCCCACATGCTTGCCAACCGCCACGTTGCCCGCTTTCGCCGCAGTCGATCAGTGCTGGTCAGCCCGCGATCGACGACGGGAATCATCCTGGCGTGAAACGTCTCAACGGGAAAGTCCCGCAGCCCGTTGTTCATTCCACCGCGCCGCCGACGTCGGCCAGATGGGCGCGGGACGACTGCCTCTTCAGTCGATCTTGCCGATGATGTGGTGCTGGCGGATCAGCGTGAGCACAGTGTCGACGGTGCGGTCGAGGTGGGTGCGGCCGTCGGGCAGTTCGGCTGTCGGGCTGATGTAGCTGCGCGGCCCGACGTGGGTGGCAGGATCGAGCTGGTGCAGGGTGACTTTCCCGGCGCGACGGGCCTGGTTCCATCCGCTACGTCGTAACAGCCGCCAACGTTGCGGGAACATCCATGTGCCGACCCGTTCGATCCGGTCGCTGGCACTCGTGAGCTGATGCAGGTGCTCGGCGTGGGCGACGTCGTTGGCGCCGTTGTGAAACCCGCCGAGTGTGATCAGCAACAGCGGGCAGCGTAGCCGCGTGTGCAGTACGTCGACCGCGCCAGTGGCGACCTGTGCGCCGCCGCTGTAGCTGAGCAAGACCACGGGGATTCCGCTGTCGGGCTGGTAGCCGGCGAGCTGGAGCTGAGTGGCGATCTGGGAACCGACGGCCCGGTTGTAGAGCGGACGGTATCGGTGGTCGGCGGCCACGAAGATCTGCATCACGTTGTGCAGGAACAACAACAGCCCGGCGCGGCGGCGCAGCCAAGCCCACACCGGCCGATCGGCCAGCGGGTCGGCCAGCGGCGAGTAGGGCTGTACCTGGCCCAGCACGCGCAGCTCCGGCGCTCTGGTGAGCAGGGCCTTGACCAGCTGGCCACCGTCCCGGCTGTCGCGGACCCGGCGTTTGCCGATGCCGTCCAGGTAAACCAGGTAGGCATCCGGTGGACGGTCCGGGGCCGCACCGCGGGCGTAGGGCACGCCGGCCGGGAGCTCGCTGGTGGGAGTCCGCCAGCCGGCGCCGTAGATCAACAACTCGTATCGGGCGAGCAGACCTTCGGCGAGCAGAACCGGTCCGATAACGATGGCCCAGAGCAGGAATCCGTTCACGGAACGACCTCCCGCACCTCTGCCGCGGTCAATCGCACGACCAGCCGTCGAACGGCCTCCACAGCGACACCGAGCCCGGCACCGGCGACGGTCACGCAACCGGCGGCGGCCCACCAGCCCAGCCCGGTCGCCGTGACCAGCGGGCCGACCATGCCCGCGCCAACTCCCACGAACAGCAGCAGGTGGAGCAGAGGACCAAGCAACGGGAACGCGAGAACGGCTGACAGCGCCAGCGGCGCGACCAAGCCCGGTGTCCACACCAACGCGGTACATGGCGGTGGCGTGGACAGCACAAACTCGGCGAGGGTCCACGCGGTCAGCGGCCACAACGCGAACACGGCCGCCTCGATGAGGCCACCGGCCGCCAGCAAGCTGACCACGACCCTCCACGACATGCCGGGCCTGCGCGCCAAGAAGGGCAGAACGCGTCCGACAGCCTCCGACAGCCCGGCGAGCAGCAGCAGAACCATGACGGCGGGCGACATCACTCGGCCTCGCTGTGCAGCCTGACCGGGCGTGCCTCGTGCATGTACCGCTCGAGTTCGTCGGCAGCGCGCCGATAACCACCTGCCTCGTGCTGCGCGGTCCGCAAGGCGTGCGCGGCTGCTCGGAACCGCGGTTCGTCGAGCAGGCGTCCGGCGAGGGCGCGCACGGAGTCCTCGGCGACGTCCTGACTGCGGATCGACAGCCCAGCGCCGAGTTCGACGACGCGCCGGGCCACCATCGGCTGGTCGGCGCCCTGCGGGACCACCAGCAACGGGACCCCGGCGGCCAGGGCCTCGTTGGCGCTGTTCATCCCGCCATGAGTGACGAACAGCGCGGCGCGGGCCAGCACCTCCGGTTGCGGCACGAAACGGCGAGCGATCACGTTGGCAGGCAACGGATCCAACGCAGCGGGATCGGTCTGTCCACTGGAGACGATCACGGTGCCGCCCAGCGGGGCGAGCGCGGTGGCGAAGCTGCGCAGCAGCCGTGGATCGGCGTTGAACACCGTGCCCAGTGAGGCGTACAGCACCGGGTCCCGCAGCTGGTCGGCCGGGAACGACGGGTCGGACGGGCGGGCGCCGATGCTTGGGCCGACGAACTGGTAGGACTGGTCGAAGTCCTCGACGGCGGGCTGGAAGGCCCGTGAGGTGAACACCAGGTTGAGCGGCTGGCGGATGTTGCCCACGTCGAACACTGGTAACCCACGCGTGTCGAAGCGGCGGCTGAGCTTCCAGCGTGACCGCAGGTAGCTTGCGAAGTTTCCGGCCAGCAGGTCCCACGACGCTCGGGTTGGGCTGGGCACGTGCCGGTTGAAGGCGAATGTGGTGTACGACGAAGCCGCTGGCACCCCGAGTTCGCGTGCGGCGACCGCGCCCCACACGCAGGCGTTGTCGTGGACGATCAGGTCTGGCTGGACGTGTCGCAAGTCGGTGAGCACGGCGGGCACCAACTGGGCGGCGGCGCGTACGAGGCCGTCCATCAGCGTGATCGGTGTCGGCGGATCCGGAAGCGGTTGATCGCCCCCTGGGTAGAGGTACACCGTCGCGCCAGCGTCCTCGATCTCCGCACGGAATGCGGGCGACGTGTGGTAGGTGACGGTGTGGCCGCGCCGAACAAGCTCAGCCACGATCGGCAGGGTCGGATTGACGCGCCCGTGCATGGCGATGTTGAGGAACGCGATGGTGCTCATCGGCCGACCTCCACCATGGTCGCGTCCCGATACAAGCCAGGCCCGCTGATCCGCAGCCCGTCGAGAAAGCGCCCCGCCGCACGCGATGCGGTGCTGATCAGCCGCTCGGAATGGCGGAAGTCCCACGGCGCAGGCCAAGCATCGACGCCGGTCGGCAGTACGACGGTCGGGATGTGCTCGGCCACATCGCGCAGATCGCGCTCGATCTGATTGCGTAGACCCAACAGCGCGGCCCTGGCAGCGATCGCACTGGCGCGCCGCCGCGGAACGGTATGGCACAACGGCGAACTCTCCGGACCAACCGCAAGCACCACCACGCTGGCCGCCCCGGCTCGCTGCGCCGCTCGCACCGGGACGTAGGCGATGACTCCGCCGTCGACGAGCGTGCGGCCTTCGTGCTCCACTGGGGGCAAGATCCCAGGAATGGCCGTGCTGGCAAGCAGAGCGGACTCAAGGCCCCCGTGGTCCAGCAGCACCTCAGCGCCGGTGACCAAGTCCGTGGCGACCGCGGTGAACGGGATCGCCAGGTGCTCGACCCGGGCAGGCAGTCCGGCCCTGGCGATCAGCCGACGCAGGCCGCGATCGGTGAAGATGCTGGCGTGTGAGGACAGATAGCCGAGCGGATACACCTCACGGCGACGCAACCGCGTCCACACGTTGTCCAGCCACTGCGCGGCCTTACCGGGGTGGCCGGCCGCGATCGCCCCGTTGAGGGCACCCACCGAAGTGCCGATGATCAAGTCCGGGACGAATCCCCGCTGCTCCAGCGCGTATCCGACACCGACATGCGCGGCACCGAGCACACCGCCGCCACCCACCGCCACGGCCACAGGACGAGGAAGGGCACGCAAACCCGCCGTCCCGGCAGTCATGGTTCGACGCCTCTCGCGCCCTGGGACGTACCCCTAATGCCCCACATGACGACCCGCCTTCCTCGCCACGGATTGGTTCACCAGCGAGGACAGCGCAGCCATCCGAGTTGTGACAGGGCCGAGTCAGAAAATCACGATCAGCAATACGATCACCGCGACGGCGGCGACGATGGCAAGGATTGGGACCCGCCCTGCTGAACTGCGGTAATGGCTCCGGACAACGGTGCTGCGAAACCAACTTCCCGGTAACCGGCGGCGATGTCTGTGAACCCAAGGCATAGCTGCTCCCGACGTTGGCGTCGACTCGGTCAAGACGGCACGGACGCTGTGCCGCGTCAGCCAACGAATACCCAGTGGCAGGACAGCAACACACCGCCTGTCCCGATGATCCGGCCGCCTCGACGACGCCCTTCGTTGACGACCTGCGAGTCCATCGCGCCGAGTGCGACTCCCATGGGCGCAGGCGGCTCGTTTCGACGAACTAAGCCCACGACGGCCACCGAATGCAGCCGCGGCGGTCGCCCTGATCCGATCGCGTCAATCAGCCTTGCCATCGGGCGTTCGTGTTCGCCGACACGGCGCACAGACAGCCGAAGCGAATCTTCGATACAGGCCTGGTCAAGGCCAACTTTGTCAAATGTCGGTGATCGATCCGCATTGGTTCGACTATCGACAAACAACCACAGCCGCCATGCCTCGTGATTGATACATCCCGTCATCCCCGATCTGCTACGAACGGTTTACCCAGACACTCCCTTGTTCTCTACCTAGCCCTCCAGGTAGAGTTCGACTATGCCCAGGTCGATTCCCGGTCACAACCGCCCAAAATCTGCGACGGTGACCTATGAGACCGGATGAACGTGATCACGAGATCACCTTCGACTACATACAGGCCCACGCCTTGTCTCGGGCACTCGTCGCCGACCTCCGCCGCGTCATTGGCTTCAGCCCGCAGATCAGCGAGAAACTAGCCAGCGACTTGACCGGCGTTCTTGACATTGCGATCGAGCTCGCACAGTTCTTGAACAGCGCTGTCGTCCGGGATCATCGACTGGACCAAGTAATAGAAGTCCGTTTGAACTTCGCTCGCGACGCTATCCGAGCATTGAATGCCAATCTGATCACCAGGACAGATTTGGCGCAGGTCGCGAGCCACACGTTGGAACTACTTGTCGATCTGGCGACCGAACTTACCCGCGTTCTAGCGTCGACACTTGGCCGCGACCGCACATTCCGTCGCCTTGTCAAGAAAAATGAAATCGTCGCGTTCGAGTTCGAGAACCTGCACGTGATCACCGACAAGCTGGCCAGCTCGCTCGATTCACTACACGAGCGGACGATGATCTCCGTGCCCACACCAGATGGCATGAGCAAATGGGCCTCACGGTTTGCCAGGCTGGCACTATGGGGACTATCCGCTACCGACCGGGCAAGGTATCGCCTTGAAAACACTCAGGATCTTATGAATCTAGCTACACATGGGGCATCGAGATGGCGACAGTACAAGCATTCCCTGGGGCTAATCGCAACCTCTTGGGCTTTGCAAAAAGAGAAAGGCAGGAACCCGTGGGGAGTTCACGTATCCAATCGCTACAAGGAATGGTAGAGAACCTCTTGTGTCCGTACACCTAGGCTAGGTAGAGTACTACTATGGCAGACGAACGAGCTGGGCCGCGAATGACTTTGTCCACTCGACTCGTACTCGAGGTACTGCTCGACGAGCCGAACGCCGAGCACTACGGCATGGAGCTCTGCGCGGCAGCAGGTCTGCCCAGCGGCACCATCCATCCCATTCTCGCCCGACTGGAAAACTTCGGCTGGCTGATTTCCCGTTGGGAAGACGTCGATCCATCTGAGCAAGGCAGGCCACGACGGCGGTACTACAAGCTGAACCCGGACACCATCGCATCGGTTCAAGCCGCGTTGGCCCGTGTCAATGCTTCCGCAGCAGGTTTGCGCCGACTTCGCACGAATATGGCCGGCGGTGAGACGTAATGTCGATCAGCGAAGCCGTACGCGGCCTCAGGCAGCTATGTCACGCGATCGACAACTTCGAATTCATCGCTGGCGGCCGCAGCGCAGCCGACCCACGCCCATACGCAGCCGTTCTCAACATGAACATCAACATCGTCAGAGCGCGCATCGCAGGTGTTCCCTTCCACAACCGAATGCGGAGGCGCTTCAACAAGTCATACTCGTCACTTCAGCGGATCGTCGAATCCCCCAGCCTGCCGCAAGCCCGCAAGCTCACTCCGCACGCGTCCAAGTACGCCGATCGCCTGATATTGCCTATCGAGGACTACCTGCTTGCGATTGACGGCCCACAGCCACCGATCAGCGAGAACTACTCCTCAAAGACTGCCGCCCGTATCCTCTCGCTCGCACTGCGAGGACTGCCAGTAAGAGCTCAAATACGGTATCGTGAAGAACTGGCTGGTGAACTCCGTGAGTACGCCGACGCGAACAAATCCAATGTGCGACAGATCTTGCACGTGACTCGATTTCTGTTCACCGTGCCGATGCTGCGGTGGTCACTCCGTGCGAAATCGACAGGACGCGCCCAATGAGCCAGGCACGTCGCCATCCACCCGGTGGAGTGATCGGATATGTTCTGGATGACGACAGTCGGACCCACCGTGCGTTGCTGTTACTCTGGCCGATCGCGCTGATCTTGTTCGTGCTGGCGATCACAATTTCCTTCTCGCCCTTAGCAGGCGGAGCGATCGCCGTACTTGGGAGCGGCACCGTGGGAGTTCGACGCTGGTTACAAAAGAGATCCGCCGCACGGGCGACGCTGTGTCCAGGTTGCGGCGGTCAGCGTTCTTCAGCTGTTGAAACGACGGGTGCATGACGCAAGGTTTCACATCGTCCAGGCCTGAGCCCGCTGGATGCTGTTGTCGCCGCCGAGGGACAGCAGCACGTCCCCGCAGTGCCCGCCCTGTGGCTTAAGATCGGTCCAGTGAGATCGCGGATTCCGTTCAGCCGCCCGGTTTTGCGAGCCACCAGTTCCGTGGACTCGTTCCCTTGGCTGACCAGACTTGTCACCTTGGTTCGTGTCACACAGAGCGGTCAGGTCACCCAGGCCAAGACGGACGGGGAGAAACGCGCGATGCTGGGGCAGGCCGACGACTCGGACCTGCTGCTGGCCGCGTGGCCCGGCGAGTGGAGCCAGGACGTGTTCTTCGTCGACGACCTGAAAGCCGCCCGCCTCGCCGTCGGTCTTCCCAGGAACAAGGTGGTCGTATCCAGCCCACAGGCAACGGAATCCGTCGGATGGGAACGGCCATCGGATTGGGTGCCACCGGGTAATCTGTGGCGTTGCCTCGCTGAGCTGCCCGAGTTGCCCGCCGAGGGCCGGCGCCAGATCGTCGAGCGGTACTCCGATGCCGTGCGAAGCGACGTAGTGATCGCCTTGCTTGCGAGGGACGACCTCGACCAGCAGACCCGGCAGTCACTGCTGGACGCGACACATTCATGGACTGCGTCGGACTTGATCGCCAGCAAGCACTGCGCCACAGCCGAGGCGACAGCGCTGTTGACCAGGTTCGCCACCTCGCCTGAGGTGATCCTGGCGGCCCTCCGCAGACCTGATACCAAAGAGGCTGCCCTGCAACAGGTCGGGCGAATGTCATACGCCAGGTGCGCAACTTTGTGGCTGGATACCCGCACCTCATCAAAGCAGGCGCCGGAACTGGCCTCGGCAGTGCTCCAGGTCGTTCTCACCGCCACCCCGGAAACTCCGGCCAACGCCGGTTACCGGGCGGACCAGTACGACCAGCTTGCGCTGATCAGGTCACTGACGTCGCATCTGCCGGATGACGAACGTGTTGCCCTGGCACGCCATCCACAACACGGACCGCTGGTGCAGCGCGCCTGGCTCGCGGGCACGGACCTGACCGATGACGAGCTCGTCGAATGCCTTCCAGAGGTGACCAAGCGTCAAAACTCCACCCCGCCACCGCTTCTCGACTACGTCCAACGGTTTCCCCGACTGATCGAACTCGCGGGCGAACTGCTGCGCGAGGCCGCGGGACAGCTGATGTCAGACGGATGGTCTCCAGAACAAGCGGCTCAGTCGGGGCGATGGGCCACACTCGTGACCGCGGCACGGATCGCCGACGACCCGGAACTCCTTGCTGCACTGGTAAAAGCCGCTGTTGTCGACACTTCCCCCACGACCGGTGCGCATCGCGGGGGACGTACGATGGCAAGACCCCAAGCGCTACGAACTCATCGACTTGCTGGTCGCCAACCCGTCCACATCGAGCGGTGACATAAGTTTTCTGTTGCGGCATCTCGCGTCTGATCACGTCGCGGAACTCCACGATTCAGCCAGAAAGCGCAGCAGACTCAGCCGCTTGTGCGCAGAGGAGCTCGCGAACCGGCAGAATCGGACCACAACGTCGGTCCAGCCCGCCAGTCACGCGCCCGACTTGCCCACCGACGAAGAACTGTCCACTGTGGCGGATCCAGCCAAAGTGCTGCTCGGACTGGCACGCGACCGTGGACCGCACCGCAACGCCGTTCTCGATCACGTGCTCCGGTCGACTTACATGACCGATGACCTCGCATGGCGTCTTCCCATCCAGGACCTGGAACGACATCCCGTCTACGGTCCACGACTAGCCGCCGAGATATCGAAACTGTGCGGCACATCAACACGTCGCTGGCAAACCTTCGCCGAGTCGTGGGCACAGCCCACACAACTGCTTGCCTCTTCACTTTTCAAACGGCTGGAGCAGGCAGACAGCAACTAGCCAGCATGGGATCAGGCTTCATTGCCTGGTTTGAGGCTCTTGACGCGCTGGAAGCCCGTCTGTCCGGCACCGGGTGACTTGGCGACCACCGCTGGTTGGAGAAGTAGCCCCTCGTGATCCCCGGTGTCGAACCGCTGCAGCACCTCGCCGACGAACCACTGTGGACAGTCGCTGAGCACGGGAACCCCCTCGGGCCCGGTCCGCCATCGGCACTGGCTGAACTTGTCCGCGGTGAAACCTGTGAGGGTGCCGAAGAGTGTGGCCAACTCCGTGTTCTGCGTGGACAACACGTGGACCCCGAGGACATCGGTCTCACGTGCGACGACATACGTGTAGTTCTTCTTGGACAGCCAGACCATGAAGCGTGGTGGCTCTATGCTGCACTGCGACGCGAACCCCACCAGACAGCCCGCCTGCCGGCCATTGCCGGCTGCGGTGACGACCAGCATCGGATAGTCCAGTTCGCCAAGCAACTCGTTGAAATCCGATGGCGCGGAAGACATACCCAATATTCGCACAGCGCACGGGCGGCGTTTGAACGCATCTACGGCCGGGTATCTGTCGCACTGCGGCACCCAGGGGTGATTCGGAGGAAGCAATGAACGAGGCAGTCGACGGCTTGGCCTATTCGACCACGCGCGCTCACGCTGCGTCTGTGCTGTCACTTCAGGGTGAAATCGATATGGCTACCGGGCAGCATTTCGCCACCCAGCTGAGTAAGGCGCTGACCACCTGTGGTGATGTTCTGGTCGTCGATATGGCCAACATCAGTTTCCTCGGCTCCGCCGGGCTGGCCGCGTTGATCCGGTTTCAGGACGAGGCCGCGCTGCGTGGCGTCGAGGTGCGCTTGGTCTGCGGGCACGCCGCTCGGCGCACGATCGAGTTGACCGGTCTGGCAGAGCGATTCATTCTGCTCGACTCATTACCTTCGAGCGAAAGTCGCTGACTCAGGATTGGGGTAATTTCCACGAGAAATGCCGGAGGCATGCCCTCGTGCGGCGGGTGATCAGCCGTCGCATATCGTATGCGCCGATGCGGTCAGATGGACGTTGGGCCAAGCGGCTCCCGTGGTGGGACGGCCGGATCGGCTTGCTGTTGCTCGATGTCGCCGTGGCCGCTGTGGCCATCGCGTTCGACTTGAGCACAACTCGCCGGCTCCCGGTCCCCGAGACGTTGTACGTGGTCGCGGCGTGCGTGGCCGGGTTGGCGTTGCTGGCCAGGCGCCGGTTCCCCTTCGTGGTGTTGATCGTGGTCAGCGTGTGCCTGCTGGCCGGGGTCACGCTCGTTCCGATCACAGTGGCGCTGTACTCGGTGGCTGCTCGGCACGGGCTCAGCCTTGCTACGGGTGTCGCGACCGTCATCGTCGCGGCGAGCGGCCTGCACCCCCAGTTCACGGACTCATTCGACGTCGTATCCCTGATAAGCGCGTTCAGTCTGCTGGTCGCCGCGCCGGTTCTGGGTGGCTTGTGGATGTATCAGCGTGCCGCGTTGCTCGCCGCCTTACGTGGTCGTGCCGAGGAGGCTGAGCGCAACCGGACTCTGCTGGCGGACCAAGCGGTGCTGGCCGAGCGGCGGCGCATCGCGCGGGAGATGCATGACGTGGTCGCGCATCACGTCACGGCGATCACCCTGCAGGCCGGAGCGTTGACGCTGACTCCGCCGGACGAGCGCACGGCCAAGATCGGCGAGGACATCCGTTCGTCCAGTGTGGTCGCCTTGAACGAACTCCGCGGCATCCTGGGTGTGCTGCGCGACAACAGGTCCGAGGACGCACAGCTGTCCGGGGTGGGGATCCCGGCCGCGATCCGCAAGCTGATCGGCGAAAGCGCCGCCACGGTCAACCTGAGCCTGCCCGACCCGTGGCCCGAGGTGCCCGGTGACGTCGGCCGGGCCGTGTACCGCATCGTCCAGGAGTCACTGACCAACGCCCAGAAGCACGCACCGCAGACCACTGTGGACGCGACGGTCACCGCGACCAAGTCCACGCTCACCGTCACGATCACCAACCGCCTCGCCCCGCACCACTCGGGCGTGCCCGGGTCCGGCTACGGTCTCGTCGGCATGCGGGAACGGGTCGAACTCGCCGGTGGGCAGTTGCGGACCGGTCCGCACGACGGCCGGTTCGAAGTGGTCGCCACCTTCCCGCTCGGCCGGGCGGCTTGACCTTGTAGTTACCACAAAGGCGAACCTTGGTGTCATGTTGTCCATCAGCGATTTCAGCGAGATGTGCTGTCTGTCGCCGCAGACGCTGCGGTTCTACCACTCCGAGGGGGTTGCTGGTTCCGGCCGAGGTCAACGAGCAGACCGGTTACCGCTCGTACACGTTCGACCAGATCGAACGGGCCATGCTGATCACGGTGCTTCGCGGCACGGGAATGAGCGTCAAGCTGGTCCGGCGGGCACTCGACGAGCCGGACACGGCCAACGCCTTGTTGCATACGATGACCGTGGTGTCGAAGCTGGTGCCTGGTCCTGCGGCCGGGCCTGATCAGTACGACTGGGACCAGGCCGACGCGGCGCTCAGAACCACCCTGCAGGAGGCCATCAAGACGGTGGAGTCCTGCGGAGCCGTCGTATCAGGAACTCCATGGCGAGCGCCCGCTATCGAGACCCAGGAACAAAAGCGGCAGAACCTCACCACCGAAGGGCCGCACTGGCTGGTGAAGATTCCCATCACCGTGGACGACAAAGCGGCGCTGTCCGGCGCTATCGACGTGCAGACCTTCGAGGCGCGGACCGAACTGTCGATATTCATTCCCGGCAAGAGTTCAATGGCCAAATACGGCACTGCCATCTCCCGCCTCGCCGCACATCCCCTCGACGGCGCCTTCATCGACCTTTCCCGTATCCGCCAAGTACTGCACGACGACGGCGTCGAGACCACCGTGGCGATCTGCAAGCTCGACGAGACCGGCTGAATCCGCGGCTGCCTCGTTCATTTGTGGCCGTGCCGGTTCAGCCGAACGCCAGGGTGGCGACGGCGAGGGTGCAGATCCCGATGCCCGTTCGCTGCCCGGCGCCGATCCGCTCACCGAGCACGCCGGCCGCGAGCAGTACGGTGACGGCCGGGTAGAGGGACGCGAGGACTCCGGCGATGCCGAGGTTGGTCGCTCCGGTGGCGACCATGAACGCGAGGGTGCCCGAGGCGCCGAGCACGCCGGACGCGCTGCCCCAGCCCACCGAACCGCGGCAGGGACGCCATGGCTGGCCAAGGCTCGTGGCGGCGACCAAGGTCAGGATCGCGCCGATCAGTTGGTTGGCGGCAAGCGGCAGCACACCGGCCTCGTCCGAGATCTGTGCCAGTGCGATGAAGAGGATCCCGAAGCCCACGCCCGCGATCGCGCCGTCGACGAACGCTCCCCGCGTACGCGCAGGTTGATCCGACGTGGTTTCGCGGGAGACCAACCAGATCCCCGGAAGTGCGACGAGCATGCCGACCCAGACCAGCCAGCTGGGACGTTCCCCGAGGGCGACGCCCACCAGCACAGGCAGGACCGCGGCCCCGACCGCCGAGATCGGCGCAACGAGGCCCATCCGGCCGCGGGCGAGCCCACGGAACAGGAAGATGCTGCCGGTCGCCGAGCCGACTCCGGCCAAGAGTGCCCAGGCGAAGTCCGATGCGGCCGGACTACCCGGCAGCATCAGGCCGGCAACGAGCATGACGAGCGCGCCAGCGGCTTGCCCGACCAGAACGATCTGCCATGAGGAGTACCGGCGTGAGCCGACTCCGCCGATGAAGTCCGCGGCGCCGTACGCGAGAGCTGACGAGAGTGCCAGCAGGATTCCGAGGTGCATGCATCAAGCCTGGAGCCGATGCGGTCCAGTCAGAAGGTCCATTCCCGCAGCCGCGGAGCGGACCATTTGGTGTACTGGTGGCATGACGGTGGACTGGGCACGCGGTGGCCCCGATTTTCTGGTGACGCTGGACCGCGGCGCTGGTCCGCTGCGAACCCAGATCCAGGACCAGCTGCGGGCGGCGATCCGCGATCGACGGCTCGGCGCCGGAGAGCGCTTGCCGTCGACTCGGCACCTGGCCGAACTGCTCGGCGTCTCCCGCGGCACGATCGTCGATGTCTACGAACAGCTGCTGGCCGAGGGATACGTCGAGTCGGCGGTCGGTTCCGGGACCCGAGTGGCCACGATGCCGGCCGACGGGCCAGTCCGGCAGGCGCCCAGCGTCGTCAAGGCCTGGCCCCGACCGGTCGAGGCCGACTTCGAGTACGGCATCCCCGACCTCGGCTCGGTCCCGTTGACCGACTGGAGTTGGGCGGTGTCGGAGGCGACGCGAACCCTGCCGACCGCCGAGTTGGGTGACGAGGATCCAGCGGGTTCGAGGCACCTGCGCGAGGTTGTCACCGCCTACCACCGTCGCGTTCGGTCGGGCTGCGCGGTCGCCGACGACACCATCATCGTTTCGGGTTTCCGGCAGGGGCTGGCTTTCGCCCTCGCAACGCTGGCACAGCACGGAATCCGGCGCATCGCATTGGAGGATCCCGGTCCCCGTGAGCACGACGTCATCGCCCGACGCGCGGGCCTGGACGCTGTGCCGGTTCCCGTCGACGATCACGGCCTCGACGTGAGCCGCCTGCGCGATACGGGAGCACGGGCCGTGTTGTTGACGCCGGCCCACCAATGCCCCACCGGTGTCGCGCTCGGCCCGTCACGGCGACGCGAGCTGGTTGCCTGGGCGGACGAGGTCGACGGCGTAATCCTCGAAGATGACTACGACGCCGAGTTCCGCTACGACCGTCAACCGGTCGGCTCGCTGCAGGGCCTCGGCCCTGCCCGCGTGATCGCTCTGGGTTCGGTCAGCAAGACGCTCACACCCGCGATCCGGCTGGGCTGGGTGCTCGCGCCGCCACGGTTCGTGGCGGGGATCGTCGAGGAGAAGCGGCTGAGCTGTCGCGGCGCTCCCGGCTTGGACCAGGAAGCGCTGGCGCTGCTCATGGAGACCGGCCGTTTCGACCGCCATTTGCGACGCGTACGGGAGATCTACCGCGCACGCCGGGACGTACTGGCAGCCGAGGCCGAACTCGCCTTCGGGCCAGGGCGGTTACACGGGCTCGCGGCCGGCTGTCACGCTCTGCTTCGCCTGCCCGAGGGCACATCCGAGGACGCGGTCGTAGCAACCGCGGCGACCATGGGTGTCCGGGTCAACGGACTCGGCAATTACCGGTTCGTGCCCGCGGACGCGCAAACCGAACCGGACCCGCTCCCGCCCGCGCTCGTGCTCGGCTTCGGCAACGTCAGCGAACACCAGATCAGCCGGGGCATCCGCATCCTCGCCCATGCTGTCCGCCACCAGACCGCACCCTGAGCGACCGAACGGCGCTGTCGGCACAGCACTGCAGGCGAGAGAATCGTGGGATCCAGCAGTGGATGGGGGCAAGTGATCATGACTGCGACACGAACCGCATCGACGCTTCCGACCTTCCCGTTCGACACGCCGCACGGCGACGACACCGATCCCGAGGGCCTGCGCCTGCTCGCCGATCGATCAATGGCCAGAGCACGGATGGCCGAGGACGGCAAGGAGGTCTGGCTGGCACTCGGCTACCAGGCCAACCGCCAGGTGATGTCCGACCCGCGAATGGCCCGGCAGCCGGTTACGAGCCCGGACGCTCCGGTCACCGTGCCCGCGTTGGTCGGTGTCACCGAAGTGATCTCAGTGATGGATCCGCCGCGCCACACCAGGGTCCGGCGACTGCTCGCCGCGGCGTTCACTCCCCGCATGGTGGACCGACTGCGGCCGCGGATCCAGACGATCATCGACGACCTGCTGGACAGGTTCGACAGCTACGACAAGCCGTCCGACCTGATGGAGATGTTCTTCGCGCCGCTGCCGATCACGGTGATCTGCGAACTGCTGGGCGTGCCCGAGGCGGACAGGTCGAACCTGCGCGGCTGGGCCCACCGGTTCATGACCGCAGGCGCACCGGAAGAGATGGCCGCCACCCACCAGGAAGTGGGGGCCTATCTGGCCGGACTCATCGCAGCCAAACGCGCTCACCCCGCCGACGACCTGACCACCGCGCTGGTCGAGGTGCGTGACCAGGGCGATCGGCTGACCGAGGGCGAACTCGTGATCAACATCCAGACTCTGCTGGTCGCCGGGTTCGAGACCACGCTCAACCAGTTCAGCAACGGCATCGTCGCGCTGTCTCGTAACCCCGGCCAATTCGACCTGTTACGACAGAATCCGGACCTCGCCGACAATGCCGTCGAGGAGTTACTGCGCTACGTCAAGCAGATCGTGGCGACCATTCCGTGGATCGCGAGCGAGGACCTCGACATCGACGGGCACAAGGTCAAAGCAGGCGACGCTGTGGTCGGCGTGCCCAACATCGGCAACCGCGACCCCGCTGTGTTCGTGGATCCCAACCGGCTGGACATCACCAGATCCAATGCGTCGCAACACTTGAGCTTCACGCACGGCCCGCACTTCTGTCTCGGCGCGCAGCTGGCGAGAACCGAAATGCGGATGGCCTTGGCCGCGTTGGTACGCCGGTACCCCAACCTCGATGTCGCAGTCCCGCACGCCGATCTCGAATGGAGGCGCGAAGCGGCGGTCCGGGCGCTGTGGCGCCTGCCCGTCACCTGGTGACGTAAAGGCACCACAGCGCCTGGTGCCTCATGTCCTTTGACAGCGAAGTTCGTCCGCGTGCCATCCAATCTGGTCCAGTCTGGATTTGTGCCACTCAAGGTTGTCCGCTGGCGGTCCAATAGGGTACACCGGCGCCAACCTCATACGACGTGGCCACGACGTCACCGCCGAGTGGTCCATCGGCCAGTTGCAGGACCCGTGCGTGGCTGGGGCGTGGTTTGCGTGCTCATACGCAGGCTCCCCCGTTCTCGCTGGCCACGGCGTCGGCGAGGTCAGTGGCGCGGAAGGCGGTGGACCAGACGCGGTGGAAGTAGTCTCCGCCTAAAAAAAGTCGTATCGCTTCTGGTATGAGCCTCGGCACAACTTCAGGATGAAGAACGCGACCAGTGGCCACAGGAACAAGGCGATCGTAAGCAAGACGACATAAAAATTGTTGCCGGGAACGTTGCCCAGCGCGATGAGCTGGGAGACACACAGGAAGCAGGGGATGGCCACGACAGCGGGGCAGAACAGCCAGGCCCAAAGGTAGGTCCGGACGATCTCAGCGCGATTCAGTGCTGTCGCGCCGAGGAATTGGAAACGCGACGTGGAGTTGGTCTCGAAGATGCCTCCTCTATCGTTCGAGCTGGACCACGTGGTTTCTTCTACCAGGCAGTAGCGTCCGAGAGGCCGCAATGGCATGTGATAGTCGATCTTCCAGACCGTCGCGTAGCGCACACCATGCCTGTCAGGACGTGTGAAGCCGAACAGCTTGCGACCGTACCCGTTATACACAGCCAATCTCTTGAGCAGCCGCTTGTCTCTCGGTGAGAGCGGCTCAACGCCTGGAATCATCACCACAGATTGCACCGCACCCAGGTAAAAGCACACCCCCGTCAGCATGAACGGGACAGAGGCCCCAACAGCCTCGCCCCTCCCGACCCGCCGAGCCGCGCGCAAGCAACAACGAACCAATCTCAAGATTTCGCCAACTACCAGTAGTTGGCGGGGAGGGTAGCGGGTCGGCGGCGACTGGCGGTGACAGCCCGAGGCTTCCGGGCGCGTCCGGCGGGCCCGCCGCCTTGGTGTCTCTACGAGATCCACACGCGCGATGGCTTGAACGACCGCATGACGCAGTACCGCATGAGACATCAGGTCCGTCATCCCATTGAGGCCATCGACCTGGTTTGTGCCACTCAAGTTTGTCCGCTGGCGGTCCGATAGGCATGCGTGCACTTGGTGACTGGGGCCGCGATCGACCTTGCTGAGCACAGTAGTCGTGCGTACAGGCTGGACTTCATCGACGGCGCTGGGCGGCGCCAGCAGGAGCCGCTGGCAGCCTGCTGGAATCTCCGGTTCGAGGATGTCCGGCCGGTGCGGACGTTCCGCTGGTCGAAGCGCCAGCGTCATTGGCCGGGTTGGTGGTGGTTTGCCACGACTGCCGAGCAGGTCGGCTACGAGTCGTGGCTGGAGCGCGATCACGTACTGCTGCTGGACTTCGACCCCGTGGTGGTGGGGCTGTCCTCCCAGCCGTTCTGGCTGCATTGGCCAGGCGGCGAGCGGGACCGTCGGCATGCGCCGGACTACTTCGCTCGCCTGACTGACGGCACGGGCGTGGTGATCGACGTCCGTGCCGACGATCGGATCGAGCTGGCAGACGCCGCATCCAGGGCACGGTCGAGCACTGGCAAGCTCCCGAGTCCAGCGTCTGCCTGCGCCACCAGCTCTGGATCGGGGCGGGCGTCGATACCCCGGCACAGCAACTCGATCTGACCAGTCTGCCGGAAGTCGTCGACGCCCAACGCCGGCAGCTCAACCTCCTCCGACGTCATGGACGTGAGCGAGTGACCGCCGCGCACGCCGAAGCCGCTCGCATCTGCTGGCTCTGGAACGAACGCGACGACCACCAGCACCACAGCCACCGCCGCATGCACACCTTCACCACCGAACGGCTCGTCGGCACTCCGCCGCGCAGCCTTGCCCACGCCGCGGCCTATCCCGAGATCGTCGCCTTAACCAGCCTCTCGCCGCAGACTATCGGCGCGGCCTGGCCGGCTCCTCGGACGACACCGAACGCAACCACTTCCGGCTCGAGGTCAGCCGCCGCATCGGCCAGCCCTACCGGCCCCGCAACGGCGACGACCCAATGTCGCGATGGATCTGGGAACAGCGCCAACTACCGATCAGCCCCCGCCATCGAGTGGTCGTGAGCTGCGCATGCTGCCAGCCAACTCGGACAGGATTGGATGGCACATCCACCGGCCACGGGGGAAGCGGAAACGAACACCAACCCAAAGATCGTGCCAATCAAGATTGCCCGCCCTGATCAGGGGGCTGCAGGCGGGCAAACTTCGATGTCAACGGACACCTCAGTCGAGGATCTCGATATAGCCGTCGGTTCCGTTCACGCGGATCCGCTGTCCATCCTGGATCAAGCGCGTGGCGTGCTCGACCCCGACGACGGCTGGCAGGCCGTACTCCCGTGCGATCACTGCGCCGTGGGTCATCAAGCCCCCGACCTCCGTCACCAGGCCCGTGATCGCGACGAACAGGGGCGACCAACTCGGGTCCGTGTGCGCGGTGACCAGGATGTCGCCCGGTTCGAGATCGGCCTCGGCCATGTCCAGGATGACTCGGGCTCGCCCTTCGATGGTCCCGGCCGAAACCGGCAGGCCGACGAGCGCACCGGGTGGCAGGTTGTCGCGTCGGTACGCTCCGGCGACGCCTTCGCCATCCGACGTGAGCACCCGGGGTGGCGTGAGCGCTTCGTATGACCTGAAGGCCTCCTTGCGCCCACGGATGAGCTCGTCATCAACCTGGTTCGTACGCACGACTTCCTGAAGTTCCTGCAGCCTCAGGAAAAAGATGTCCTCCTGCTCCCGAAGCACGCCGGCCCGCACGAGGCGCTCGGCCTCGTCCAGCAAGGCCTGCTTGTACACGAAGTAGCGACTGACCATGCCGTACTTCGGGTACTCCCGGTAGCCGATGAACGTCCGGACGCGATCGATCATCCGCTTGGTTTCTTCGGCCTTGTCCTCCCCATCCGGCAAGGCCCGCAAGCGTTCCAGCACTTCGTGTTCCTTCTGCTGCGCCTCCTGCCGCCCTTGCTCGAAGCGGCGCTCGCCTGCGCCCGGCTCGAAGTTCTTGATGTTGGACAACAGCATGGGCAGCAGCGTGGTCGGCCGCTCGCTCCAACGCGGCCTCGTGACGTCGATCTCGCCGACGCAGCGCATGCCGTACCTGTCGAGGTAGGCCCGGATGGCGTCGCGTGCTTCCTGCCCACCGGCAAGCTTGGGCAGCTCGTCCAGAAAGCCTTCGTCCGCTACCTCCTGCAGAAAGGCGACGACTTCCGGATGCGGGCGGATCACGTCCGCGACGTCGAGGAGCGCCAGCCCCATCTCCGAGGTGACGTTGTGCGGGACGGACTGGGAGAGCGTGTCGGCCGCGTTCTTCTCGCCCAGCCATTCCTGCAGCTTCTCGTTGAGCCACCAGGTCGTCTGCATTCCCGCCATGATCACCTGATGGCTGCGCGGATCGAACAGGATCCGGCGCAGTTCCTGGATGTCCGCCAGGATGAAGTCGAGCAGCTCCGATCCGGATTTCGTTCGGATGTCGCGTTTCAGCGTGGCGATCGAGGCCTCGCTGTGCTCGATCAGCTCGGTGACGATGGCCGGATCGGTCTCGATCGTGGCCGGCGCGACGCCGACGACCGGCTCGCCGGGGCCGTCGTCCTCGACCGACGGGAGGAAGCCGTCACGTTCGACGACGGTCTGCAGCGCGTCCCCGATCAGCGGATCGGACTTCCCCGCGACGTCCAGGAGTCCGGCGCGGGTCGTCGGCGACGCCAGCTGCTGGGTGACGTCGACGAACAGCCGCCCGCCTGCCTCGGCCATCGGCCGGGGCGTCGTCAGCTGCCACAGCGAGAGGCCCAGTGGCTTCATGGGGTTGGTCATCATCTGCTGATGACCGACGGAGATGTAGACGTGGTTGGCTTGGTCGCCGGTCTCGGGGATGGGGAACAGCGTGGTGATCGGCCGGCTCTGGACCACCTGGAAGCCGTCGTCGACCAGGCACCATTCGATGTCCTGGGGCCGGCCGAAATACGCTTCGATCCGTCGGCCGAGCTGCACGAGCCGCACGACCTGCTCGTCCGTCAACGCCGGCTGTTCCTGCTGTGCCGCTTCGATCAGTTGTTCCTGCGTTCCGCCTCCCGGCACAGCGAGAATGGCACGCTGCTTGGCGCCAACCGTCTTGGCGACGATGTCGCCGTCGCGCACTTTGTAGATGTCGGCGTTCACCAGACCGGAGACCAGGGCTTCACCGAGGCCGAAGCTGGCCTCCACGGAGGCGACCTTCCGGTTGGACGTGACCGGGTCGGCCGTGAAGAGGACGCCAGCCGCCTGTGGGAAGACCATCTGCTGCACGACCACGGCCATTAGGACCTTGCGGTGGTCGAAACCGTTGCGCAGGCGATAGGTCACGGCTCGCTCGGTGAACAGCGACGCCCAGCACCGGCTGACGTGCTGCAGGACCGCCGCCGACCCGATGACGTTCAAGTAAGTGTCCTGCTGGCCTGCGAAAGAGGCCCCTGGCAAATCCTCCGCCGTCGCGCTCGATCGGACGGCGCAGGCGGTTGCCTCGCCGAGCCCGGCGAGTGCGCCGGTGATCGCCGCCGCCAGATCGTCAGGGATGACGATTCCTTCAAGGGTTTCTCGGACCTCCGCACTGAGCGTGCGAATCGCCTCCCGGTCGTCCGGGTTCAGCCGCGACAGCCGATCAAGCCGATCGTCAATCGACGGCGCGTCCTGCAGGATTCGCCGGAAAGCGTCTGTCGTCACGCAAAATCCAGCCGGCACGTGGATGCCGTCGATCCGTGAAAGCTCTCCTAGATGCGCCCCCTTGCCGCCGACGACGGCGACCTGCGTCTGGTCGATCTCCTGGAAACCGAGCACGAAGTTGCCCATGCGTTCACCTTCCCCCGTCCGGGCTGGTGATTCTGGGGCATGACCCGGGTCTTGCCGCAAGGCCCCCAGTGCGCTATATGTTGGAAGTGGCAGGGAGGTGGGCAATCTCCTTGCCCTTTCGGTTGTCGCCGGCATTCCAACTGACCACAATGGACATCAACGGCGACTGATTCCGCCTAGCGTTTTCCAGCTCCTACAGTCCACGTTTGGTGACTAGTATCACAGCCATGGACTACGGACACGTCGTCGTGACGTTCACCACGGACAGTAAGCAACTCGCGTGCACCATGGCAACCGAGGTCTCGGGCATCGAATCCACCTGCTGCGCACACATCGAAGGACCGATCCGGCGAGTGCACCGCTGGCACGGTCACAAGCACGCCAGCGAGCAGTGGCGGGTGGAAATCGAGGCCACGCATGATGGCGCCGACGCGCTTGTCGAGCACATCACCAGCCACCACGGTCACGAGGTCCACGACCTTGTAGTGACCGACCCGACGCGGCACCTCGTCGACGAAACCGCCGACACGCGGTAACTACCACCGTCACGAAGTAGTGCTCGAACCCCTTAAGCGCCGACTCCGGCCACTTCCTTTGTTCGCTCACCTCCACTGTAAATCTACGATGTAGGTATCGAACCCTGCGCTGTAGGCGTCAACGGGTGAGTAGCCCGCACGTGGCCTTGAACGGAGCCCTCGCACGAGCAAAGCCGGCGGTCAGGTGGGGCCTGGCCCACGCACTCCCCCGGACCCTGCTGCGGCGCGAGGCCCGGCGAGTCCAGCAACCCGCTACCGCAAGCTCGTCACCCGCGTGTTCACCGCACGAGCCGTTGAGCAACTGCGTGAACGAACCCAGCAGATCGCCAACCAACTCCTCGATAAGCTCGGCCCTCGCGAGCCCGTCGACCTGGTCGAGTCCTACTGCGGGCTGCTCCCGGTCACGGTCATCAGCGAGATCCTCGGCGTTCCGCCCCAGGATCACGGCCGCGTCCTGTCCTTCGGCGCGGCGGGCGCGCCCAGCCTCGACTTCGGCCTGGGGTGGCGCGCGTCCCGCGGCGTCGAGACAGCGCTGGCGCAGTTCGACGCCTGGCTCGGTGACCACCTCGACTACCTGCGTCGCAACCCCGGGACAACCTGTTCAGCCGACTCATTGCCGTCTTGGTGGCTCGACCCGATCAGCCGGCTCCGTAGCCGGTCTGGCGCCTCGCGCTGCTGACGTCCAGCACAGGCAGAAGCGACCGGATTCGGCCCTCCCCATCGGAGGTGAGGAGGACCGGAAGACCTGGTCGAGACACACCCGCGCTAACCAGCCATCGCAGTGAAGGTGAACGAGCCGGACGCCGTCCGATAGACCGAATAACCCGCCTCCGAACGTACAAACTCGGCTCGATCAGGTTTCATAACAGCACCGCCTTGCACGGGAACCCAAACCTCCGCAGCCGTGTTCGCCGGCACCTGCACCGTCAAACGGAACCACCGGTCTGTTTTGGACCATTCCGACCGCACAACGCCCTGTGCCGTCTGATAATTGCCGCTCACACGGGTCAGGTCACCGACCACCCTCGGTTGGATCACCACTGACCGGGCACCGTTGACCCGGATGCCGGCGAGTCCAGTGTGGAACCATTCCTCGATCTGCGCGAGGATCATGTGATTCTTGGAGTCACCCCGGGTCCACCGCTCGCCGATAGTGGTCATCCCGTTGGGATTCGCGGTGGTCGGCTGCATGAAGTATCCGTAGCTGGGCTGATCGTCCTCCTGCAACAGATCCCAGAGCACATCGTCCCGGCCACCGGCGGCAAGTGCCCGGACGGTCGAGGCCATGCCGATGGTTCCGCCGCTGAAGTGCGGGCCATCGCCGTTGGGGTGGAACGCATAGACGAGTTCGACAAGGGCATCGAGGACTGCCGCCCGTTCGCTGTCCGGGACGAGTCCGGCATCCAGCGCCAACGCCTGTGCTGCCTGGGTGGCACCGGTTGTCCCGTTGTTCCCGTCGGTGGTGTAGCGGCGCAGGGATGTGTTGTAGAAGTGGGTGTTGAATGCGGTCTTGATGTCCTGGGCCAGGGTTCGGTATTTCTGGGCGTCGGCTTGGTGGCCGGTCAGGTCGGCCATGGTCGCCAGTTTGCTGATCATGACGTGGTAGCCCCAGGTTCCGGTGATCCGGCCGGAAGTCTGCTCGGCGGAGACCCAGTCGGCGAGGGCGGCGTCGACGATGTGCTCCGGAGTTGCCTTCTGGCGCCGGACATAGTCGGCGAAGGCCACCATCTGGTCGTAGTGGCGGGCCATGGTCTCGGTGTCGCCGTAGAGTTCGTACAGCAACGCGGGCACCAGGATGATCGCGTTGCCCCAGTTGATCTCGTCACCGAACCGTCCACTGTAGCCCCAGTCGTAGACGGGCGTCTTCAGCGCGACGTTGCCCTTCATCGGCGTGTCGGCGATCGACTGTCCCTCGACCAGATGGCGCATGGTCGTACGCAGATACGCGCCGAGCTCGTAGTTTCGGTGAATGGCTCCCATCGGCATGGTGTAGTCGGCCGGATACGACAGCTTCTCGCGCCCTGGGCAGTCGGTGAACACCGACATGATGTTGGACGCGAAGGAATAGCGGGACATGGTGTGAATACGGTTGATCCGCGCGTTCGACGTCGTCACCTCCCCCGCGACCGGTGTCGCCGCCTGCAACCGCAGACCCGTGACGAAATCCTTCGACGGTACGTAGCCGTCCGGCAGGCCGGTGATCTGAACCCATTGCATGCCAAAGTAGTTGAACTCCGGATGCCAGGTCTCCCGGCCGGTGCCTGCTGTGGTGTAGGTGTTGAACAGGTCGGTACCGCGGCTGCCTCCTCCGCCTTTCAGCGATGCCTGGTCCACGGTGCCGTCAGCCGCAAGCGACTCCGCCGGTGTGACCCGGATGACGGTGCCGGCTGGGATCCGTTTGCCGAGATTCAGTTGCGGCCAGCCGACGATGTTCTGTCCGAAGTCGAACACCCACGTACCTGGGACGGGATTGGTCACCGAGACGGGAGTGAATCTTTCGACGATCTTGACGGGCTCGGCCATCCGGGCGACGAGCTTCGTGGCAAGGTTCGGCGGTGGCGCGATTCCGGCAGCCACCCACGACATCGGCGATCCGTCGCGCCGCTTGGCGTTCGCCGAGAGGTCCGATCTCGGCAAGTCCCAGCCGACCTGTTCCCGGCGGGCGTCGTAGTCGGCGCCGGAGTACCAGGCGTCGGTGACCAGTGGGCCGAGCGCGGTGCGCCAGGTGCGGTCCGAGATGATGACGTCGGTTTTCCCGTTGGTGTACGAGATCTCCAGTCGCGCGATCATCCGTGGCGTCACCGCCGCACCGGCACTCGGGTCGCTCGCAGCGATGTTGTTGCCAGAGCCGGTAACTGTCGCGCCAGCAGTGTGCGGTTTGGACAGTCCGGGTGTGAACGTGATGTTTGTGTCGCTGATTGCCGTGATAGTGCGGGATTCGAGGTTGTCGCCCCCGTTGCCGGTGTCGACGTTGATCGTCCCGCCGACATGGTAGTTGGTGACGTTGTCCAGCTTCACGGTCGTCGCATCGGGTGCGGAATCGGCTGCGAGCACACTGTTGCCCTTGAGCTGGCTCTGCCACCACGAGTACGGCGATGTCCTGCCGACCGCGGGATTGGTGACGCTTCGCCGGACGTACGCCGGACCGTTGCCGAGCTGGACACCCAGGGTGTTGTCGCCTCGGCTGAGGTCGTCCGTGACGTCGTAGGTCCGGTATTCACTGGAGAGCTGGTAGTTCGAGTTCCCCGGTGCGAGCACCTCGTCGGTCAGTTTCCTGCCGTTGAGTGTCGGCAGGTGCAGGCCGACCCCGGACAGGTAGAGCCGGGCCTGGCTGACCTGCCTGCCGCGGTCGACGGTGAACTGACGGGCGAAGATCGGCATGGGCTGGCCCTCAGTCCGCCCCGGATAGTCGATCCACCGGGCCGCTCCCCAGTCGGTCTGCTGGAGCAGACCCATTTCCCAGGACGACGGGCGACTCCAGTCCGATGGCCGCGAGTTCGCGTCCCAGACCCGCACGCGCCAGACGACCCGATCACGGGAGACGAGCTGTTTCCCGTTGTACCGCACGCCGGACTGCGTCGCGGAGCTGACCTTGCCGGTGTCCCAGGTCAGCCGCCCTCTGCGCAGGTCCTGATCGCTCGCCGCCGCTTGGATCTGGTAAGCGGTCTGCCGATCACCTGGACACACCCGGCAGGGAAAGCGTGTTGTCTCGACCATTTGCCAAGCCAGCAAGGGATTCGGGTCGTCGATGCCCAGCGGTTCGTCCGGCCGGTCGTTGACGCGGAGGTTGGTCACTTCCACGTTCGACTGCCCACCGTGTGCCGCGGCCGGTGTAACGGGCAGGATGAGAGCCAGTGCCATGCCGAGTACGATCGCCAGATGTCGTGTTCTTGCCACTGCTCAGGCTCCTGCCTTGTAGTCGGCATCCATCGCGGCGAGCATTTTGTCCGGAGTGGACTGTCCACTGAAGATCTCCTGTAGCCCGCTGAGCATCGTCTGCTGCACCTTGGCGTTCGGCCAGAGCTGGTCCATGAACGGCACGGTCCGGTTGTCCTTGATGAACTTCCCCACCTCGGCCAGCGCCGGGTCGGCGGCGAATCCGGTGTCGGGCAGGGACGGCAGACCGCCCTGCTTGCCGACGAACAGGTTCATCCCTTCCGGCGACATCACGAAGTTGACGAACTTCAAGGCGAGATCCTTGTTCTTCGCCTTGGCGTTGACTCCGTAGCCCGCGCCTGCCGCGGCGGGCATGAGCGTCTTGGCCACGTCGTCAGTGGCCGGCAACGGCTTGAGGGTGAATGTGCCCGAGGGGTTCTGCTTCTTGAGCAGTGCGACCACCCAGTTGCCCTGAACGAGGCCCAGCGTCTTGCCGGTCGCGGCCAGTTCCTGGCTCGCTTCGTAGCTGGTGCTGAGCGGACTCTGCTGGAAGCAGCCGGTGTTGGCCATCTCCTGGTACTTCGCCACGGCGGTGGTCCAGGCGGAACGGGCGAACGTGACCTGCCCGGCCTGCATCTTCTTGTCGAAGTCCTTGTCGTCACCGTAGACGGCCGTGGCAACGAAGGCGTACGGCACCAACTGGGTCACCCATTTGTCCTGGATACCCAGCGCGAACGCCGGTGTCCCCTTGGCGGCGGCCGCCCGGCAGAACGCCAGCAGCTCGGTCCACGTGCTCGGCGGCGTGAGCCTGGCCTTGTCCATGGCCTGCTGGTTGTACACGGCGCCGATCGCGTTGAGCCCGAAGAGTCCGTTGTAGGTCTTTCCCTCGTACTGGGCCACGGTCTTGACCGACTCAGGCAGCTTCGCAGCCCACGGCTGGTCGGAAAGGTCAAGCAGATAACCAGGTTTCGCCAGGACGTAGGTGGCACCGGGGTTGCCGTTGCCCGGCCACACCGACATCACGTCGGGTGCGGTCCCGGAGGCCAGTTGGGTGCGGATCTGCTGCTGGTACTGGTCGGCACCGCTGGTGGTGAAGTTGACCTTCACGCCGGGATTGGCTGCCTCGAAGGCTTTCACGACATCCTCGACCGAGCCTTGGTCGACCGAGGCGAGCGTCAGTGTCATGTCCCCGCCGCCGCCAGTGGAACCGGCGTTGGTCCCACCGCCGCATGCGGCCAGTAAGGTGCCGGCAGCCGCAAGACTGAGCACCTTCATAAGCCCTGACCTGCGGAAACGACGAAACTGTCGGTCCGGAGCGGTAACGTTGAATTCAGGGGTCCCCCTGTGGGAATTGCTGTTGCGGTGAGCCATGCCCCTGCTCCTTTGCAGACGGTTCAAGTCCTTCGCAGACGCTGAGATTCAAGTTCTTGCGGACGGTCGGGTTCAGTCCGTTGGTGATCGGCGGGTCCAGTCTGTTGGTGGCGGCCAGGTTCAAGTCCGTTGGCGGCGTTCGGGTCCGAGTCGGTTCGTGTTGGTCGTGTTCAGTCGGTTGGTGGCGGCGGGGTCCAGTCCCTTGATGGCGGTCGGGGTCCAAGTCAGTTGATAACGGTCGGGTCCAAATCTGTTGGTGATGGCCGGGTTCAAGCCCGTTGGTGGCGGCGGGTTTCTAGTCCGTTGGCGGCGGTCAGATTCAAGTGCCGGGCGCCGCGGCGCTGAAGACGTAGTGGCCGGACGACAACCGGAGAACCGCCCCAGCAGGCGTCGGCTCGACGATGGGAGCTTCCGACTGACCCGCTGCGCGTACGCTGTCCGGGTCCGACGTGGGAATCTCCAGCACGGCAGTGCTGCCCGGTGGAACTGTGACAGTCACGGTGATCCGGCCATCGGCGAGCGACCATCCACAAGCGACTCGTCCACGTACCGTCTCCTGCCACGCCCGCGCCCAAGTCAGCGTGCCACCAGGCAGCGGTCGCAACAGCAACTCGCTGTACGCCACTGACTCCGGTGTCTGGTCGATGCCGGCGACTCGGCCGTAGAGCCAGTCGCCGACGCTGCCGAGGCTGTAGTGGTTGAAGGAGTTCATCGCGGCGGCCTGGAATCCGGCGTGCTCGGTCCAGCCGTCCCAGCGTTCCCAGATCGTCGTGGCGCCGTGCCGGATCGAATACCCCCACGACGGGAACTTCTCCTGTTGCAGCAACGCATACGCCAGATCAGCGCGGCCATGGCCGGCCAACACCGGGCACAGCAACGCGACACCCACAAACCCAGTGGTGAGCCGGTTGTCCCGCTTCTCGATGTCGGCGGCCAAGTGGTCCACCGCCGCCGGCACAAGTCGTTCCGGCAACAGACCGAACGCCAGCGCCAGCAGATAGCCGGTTTGGGTGCCACCTTCGACAGTGCCGTCGTCGGCGACGTACGACTCGATGAACGCGTTCCGGATCGCCGCGTACAGCGCCCTGTGCTCGGCCTCCGTGCGGCGTTGGCCCAGGATCTCCGCGGCGTCCGCGACGATCTGGGCGCTGCGTGCGAAGTACGCCGTCGACAGGACGTCTCGTGGAGTGGTGGCGTCGACCTGCAGCCAGTCCCCGTAGGAGTTTCCGGTGCGATTCCGCCAGCGCAGGTCCGGGTTGTGCCGACGGATGTGTGCCACCCAGGCGACCATCGCGTCAAAACTGTCGCGCAGTACTCGCAGGTCGCCGTATGTGCGCCAGAGGTGCCATGGAATGATCACGCCCGCGTCGCCCCAGGCCGGTGCGGCTTCACGGTTCAACGCGACAACAGGTGCCACGTCATGGAAAGCGCCGTCGGCGTCCTGTCCGTCGATCACATCACGCATCCAGCGCGCGAAGAATGCCGAGACGTCGGCGTTACGGCTCGCCGTCGGTGCGAAGATCTGGGCGTCGGCGAGCCAGCCCAGGCGTTCGTCGCGTTGCGGGCAGTCCGTCGGCACCGCCACGAAGTTGCCGCGTTGCCCCCAGGTTATGTTGGCGTGCAACTGGTTGACCATCTCGTCGGAGCACTCGAAGTGCCCAGCCCGCGGTGTGTCGTTGTGCAGCACACGGGCTACGACGTCGGCTGGGGACAACTCGCCCGGATAGTTGTCGATCTCCACGTACCGGAAGCCGTGGAAGGTGAACCGGGGCTCGAAGATCTCGGTCGTCCCGCCGCCGGTGGTGTACACGTCAACGGCCTTGGCGCGCCGCAGGTTGTCCACGTACAGCTCGCCGTCATTGAGGATCTCCGCGTGGCGCAGGACAATCCGCCGGCCCGCGGCGGCATCCCGGACCGCCAGCCGCACTCGGCCGACCAGGTTCTGTCCGAAGTCGACAATGAATCGGCCGAGGCCTCGTCGGTGGACGCTGACCGCCACAAGGTCGCGTGTCACGCGGATCGGCTCGTCGGGTTCGGCGACCAGTGGCCCTGGGTCGGTGTCGAGCACGGCGACCGGCTGGAATCCGGTTGCTGCCGTGGACGCGTCGACGTGTTCCCCCATCAGCAGGTCGGCGAACCGGATGGGGCCGGGCTGTTCGGTCCAGTCCGCGTCGGTGGCCACGACTTGCCGGGACCCGTCGGCGAAGTCGACCACCAGCTGGGCAAGGAACGACGGGCGGTCGCCGTAGTGCTGCGCGGGACGGCGCTCGTCGAAGCCGACGTACCCGCTCCACCAGCCGTCGGCGACGATCGCGCCGAGCACATTGCTTCCCTGGCGCAGCAACGACGTGACGTCGTAGGTCTGGTACTGCAACCGGTGATGATATTCCGTCCAGCCCGGTGCCAGTTCGATATCGCCGACGCGCGAGCCGTTGAGCTGCGGTTCGTAGACACCGCGTGCGGTGGCGTACAGCCGTGCCCTGACCGGCTCTTGGTCCAGATGGAACTCGCGACGCAGATACAGCGGTGGTTCGCCGTGCAGGACGTGATCCTCGCTCGGCGGGTCGACGAGCGGTGCGGTGTGCGGGTCGCGGCCCACCCACACCGCGGTCCAGTCCGAACGATGCAGCAGGCCGGTTTCGAACCAGCTCGTGGCGGATCCACTCAGGTCGCCGATTTCGTCCCATACCTCGACCCGCCAGTGGTATCGCGTGGCCGACTGCAGAACGCCGTCTTCCCATGGCACAAGCAGTCCTTCGCCGGACTCTCGCCTGCCGCTGTCCCACACCAGGCGAGCGGGATCGTCAAGGTCGGTCCGGCGCAGCGCGGCGGTGATCCGATACGCGCTCTGCGCGGCTCCCGGCCGGTCACTCGAGAGTTTCCAGGACAGCCGGGGCCGTGGTTCGTCGAGTCCGAGCGGCTTGTGGCGTTGCTCGGTCGTCAGTCCGTACGGGTGCAATGCGTCTGTCATCCCCGAAGTCCTCCGGCGAAACCGTTGATGATGCTGCGCTGCAGTACGAAGTAGACGATCAGGATCGGGATGATGCTGATCACCAGCGCGGCGAAGATGAGGTTCCAGTCCGTGACGAACTGGCCGACGAATCCGGCCAGCGCGACCGGCATGGTCTGCTGGGTGCTGCCGCTGAGGTACAGCAGCGGGGTGAAGAAGTCGTTCCACACCGCGATCGCGTTGAGCACCAACGCGGTCACGGTGACCGGCTTGAGCATCGGGAACACCACGTACCGGAAGCCCTGCAGCGGACTACAGCCGTCGATCATCGCCGCGTCCTCGAAGTCACGGGGCAGCGCACGCAGGAATCCGACGTAGAGGAACGTGGTGAACGGCACCTGAAGACCGGAGTAGAACAGGATCAGCCCCACCGGGCTGCCGAGCAGGCCGAGGTCGCGCATCGTCTGGTAGAGCGGCAGGGCGGCGAGCTGGAACGGCAGGATCAGCCCGAGCATGATCAGCAGGAACATCCCGCGTGACCAGCGCGCGGTGGCGCGGGCCAATGGATACGCCGCGAGGGCTGAGACAGCCAGCACGATCACGACGCTGCCCGCGGTCACGATCACGCTGTTGATCAGCGCACCACCCAGCGCGCCCTGCTGCCACGCCTGCGTGAAATTGTCCAAAGTGGGCGATGTGGTCGGCGCGAGCGGTGACGAGGTGTCCGACGGTGCCCGGATGGCCAGGTTGACCAGGACGTACACCGGGAAGCCGACCACCAGTGCGACGGCGAGCATCACCAGTTCCAGCCCGAACGTACGCCAGCGGTAACGGTTCACGACGCTGCCCTTTCGTTGCGGGCCAGGAAGAAGTACTGCCCGGTGGAGGCAAGCGCCACGATGATCGTGAGGACGACCGCGAGCGCGATGCTGTAGCCGAACTCGCCCAACGTGAAGGCGTCCTTGTAGATCAGTGTCGACAGCGTGTCGGTGGCGTGGCCGGGCCCGCCGCCGGTCAACGCGTAGACCTGGTCGAACAGCTTGATGCCGCCGATGATCGACAGCATCAGGTTGATCGTGAACGCGGGCGCCAGCAACGGCCGGGTGACCGACCAGAACCGCCGTACCGGACCGGCGCCGTCGATCGCCGCGGCCTCGTAGATCTCCTTGGGCACCGACTGCAGCCCGGCCAGGAAGATCACCATGGAGTAGCCGCCGAACTGCCACACGATCACGGCCACGACCGACCAGAGGGCCAGCTGCGGATCGCCCAGCCAGTCCTGCCGCCAGGACTCCAGCCCGACCGCGCCAAGCAGGCTGTTGACCGCACCGTCCGGACCGAGCAGGTTGCGCCACAGGTAGGCGGTCACGATCGGAGTGACCACCGCGGGAGCGAACAGGAACACCCGCAACACGTTGCGGGACTTGATGATCGAGTTCACGCCGAGTGCCAGCAACAACCCGAAGCCGTTCTGGATCACCGTGATCGCCACCGCGATCACCAGCGTGTGCCAGATCGCCTGCACCGCGGCGGGATCATCGACCATGTCGACGAAGTTGCCCAGCCCGACAAAGGCGAATTCCGGGTCGAGGCCGTCCCAGTCCGTGAAGGCGTAGTACAGGCCACGGGCGCTGGGCACCAGAACGACGAAGGTGAACAGCAGCATCGCAGGCAGCGCGAACCACCAGGGCGGAGCCGGGCGACGGCGGCGCGGCCGGGTGGGTGCGTCGCGGCTGGGTCCGGCCACGACCGGCTCCACGAACTGGTCATTCGGGGCGACTGTCATCGGCGCCTCTCACTGAAACGTTTCATTACCCGATCCGGCGCAACCACCGCCGTGGAGTGGGTAACGTTTCCCAAAGGGTGCGGTAGACCATAGGAGCCGCTTTGACGAGGCGTCAAGAGCTGTGCCTATTCTGGGTGAGAAACGTTGCCCGCACCCGATGGAGGACACCGGATGGCGTCGCCCCCTCGCCGGATCACCATCGTTGACGTCGCGAAACACGCTCAGGTGTCCACCACCGCCGTGTCCAAGGTGCTGCGCAACGCCTACGGCGCCAGCCCCGCGATGCGGGAGAAGGTGCAGCAGGCGATCGCCGAGCTGGGCTACCGGCCGCGCGCGGCGGCAAGGGGCATGCGCGGCCAGACGTACACCATCGGCGTGATGCTGCCCGACATCCGCAACCCGTTCTTCCCCGAGATCCTCGACGGGATCAGCGAACGGCTGCGCGGTACCGACTACCACGTCCTGCTCGGCCCCGGCGGCTGCGACGACGAGGAAGCGGAAACCGAAGTCACCGACGCGATGATCGACCGGGGCATGGACGGCCTGATCCTCGTCGCCCCGGTCTCACCACGAGCACGTCTCGAGCACATCGCCGGGATCGTGCCGACTGTGGTCGTCGGACGCCATGGCCACTCCGCCCGGTACGACACAGTCGTCGACGACGACATCGCGGGCGCCGAACTCGTCGTCAACCATCTCGCCGACCTCGGGCACCGGCGGATCGCCCACATCGACCACCTCGAGACCGACCCCGACCGCCTGGCGGAAATGCCCAACGCGATCCGCTCGGACGGCTACCGGCAGGCCATGCGAGCGCGTGGCCTCGTGGACGAGATCGACGTCGTCTCCACGTCCTACACCCAGGAGGGCGGCTACCTCGGCGCGCAGAAACTGCTCGCCCGGCCCGTGCTTCCCACCGCCATCTTCGCCGGCGCGGACATCGTCGCCATGGGTGTCCTGCACGCGCTCGCCGAGGCCGGTTTCTCCGTCCCGGACGACATCTCCGTGGCCGGCTACGACAACACCACCTTCGCCGCCCTCGGTCTGATCTCACTCACCAGCGTCGATCAGGCCGGCAGGCAGATCGGCAGCAACGCCGCACGGCTGTTGCTGGACCGGATCGCCGACCGGCAGACGCCAGCAGCGCACGTCAAACTCTCCCCCACTCTCATCGCACGCAGCACCACCGCTCCGCCCACGGTGACGTGACGATCAGAGCAAGGCTTCAGCGGTGATGGGCAGTTCGCGAACGCGGCGACCGGTGGCGTGGAAGACCGCGTTGGTGACAGCGGGCGCGACGCCGACCTGGACGACCTCGCCCAGCCCTTTCACACCGAGCGGATCGGCTTCGGGATCGTTGCCGTGCAGGTAAATGGCGCGTAGGTCGGGAATGTCGGCATTGACCGGGACGAGGTAATCCGCGAGATTGGCGTTGACGATACGACCGTCGCGGTGGTCGGTGACGGTGTGTTCGAGCAGGGCGGTACCGATACCGCCGACCATGCCGCCCAGGGCCTGACTGTCGGCGAGTTTCGGATTGATGATGCGCCCGGCGTCGTAGACACCGAGCATTCGCCGCACCCGGACCATCCCGAGCCGGGCGTCCACGGCGACCTCAGCGAACACGGCACCATAGGCGTACATCGAGAACCGGTCCTGCTCGGGCGGAGTGTAGGAGCCGATCACCTCGATGTGCGGGCGGTTGTTACGCGTCAAGAGTTGTTGGTAGGTCTCACCGCGGGCGGGATTGTTCCGCACGTGCATCCGTCCATTTCGGACGACCACGTCGTCGGTGCTGACCCCGTGCAGCGGCGAGTTCGGGTCGTTGACGGCAAGGGCGATGGCTTGGCGCCGGACCTTGTCGCTGGCGTCCTGCACAGCAGAGCCGACACTCGCCATGGTCATGGACCCGCCGTGCGGCGGGGTGGGTGGCATGAGCGAGTCACCGAGCCTGAATTCCACTGTGGTCATGGTGAGGCCGAGTGCGTCGGCGGCGACCTGGGTCATCGAGGTGTATGTCCCAGGCCCCATGTCGCTGCTCGCGGACTGGACCAGCGCGGTGCCGTCGGCACGGAGCCGGGTGTGTGCCTGGGCGGTGGCGCGTGCCGTGTCATAGACGGCCGCTGCCATGCCCGTGCCGATCAGCCAGTCACCGTCCCGTGTGGAGCGTGGCCTGGGGTTCCGGCGGTGCCAGCCGAACTCACGGGCTCCGACGGCGTAGCACTCCCGCAACCGGCGAGTGGAGAACGGCAGCCCGGTGGACTCGTCGTTGGCGGGTTCGTTGCGGAGGCGCAGCTCGATCGGGTCGACGCCCAGTTCGTAGGACAGTTCGTCCATTGCGGACTCGATGATGTACGCGCCGCTGACATAGCCGGGGCCACGCATCCAGATCGGCGTGTTCACGTCCAGCGGCACCGTCGAGTACGCCTGCCGGACATTGTCCATGCTGTACAGCATCTGGCCAGGCATCATCACGGCCTCGGTGAACTTCTCGTAGCTGGACGTCTCGGCCTTGATGTCATGGACCATCGCGGCCAGGCGCCCGCGCCGGTCGCTGCCCACCCGCAGGTGGTAGGTGTACGCGGGCCGGAAACCGGTGCCGAAGTACAACTGACGGCGAGACAGCACGAGCTTCACCGGCTGACCGGTCACGCGAGCGGCGACGGCCGCGACAGTGACATGCGGCCAAGCCCGCAGGCCGCTGCCGAACCCGCCACCGACGAACGGCGAGATGACGCGCACCGCGTCCTGCGGGATGCCGAACACCGCAGCGAGCTCCTGCTGCGTACCGCCGACCACCCACTGCGTCTTGTCCCATAGGGTCAGCCGATTGCCGTCCCAGCGGGCGATGGTGGCGTGCGGTTCCATCGGATTGTGGTGGTTGCGGGCGAGCTTGTAGGTCATCTCCAGCCGAACCGGCGCAGAGGTCCACGCACTGTCAGCATTGCCGCGGGCATAGGTCGAGGGCGCGTCGGCGAGGGCTTTGGTGAGGTCGGTCGATGGCCGTTCGGCGTCATAGCGGACCTCGACCAGGCTCGCGGCGTGCCGTGCGGCCTCCAACGTCTCGGCCACCACGACCGCGACTGGCTGTCCGAAGAACCGCACCCGGTCATCCTGGAAGACCCGCAGGCGGGTACCAGGCGGATTGTTCGACCCGGAATTGTCCAAATAGGGCAGTCGAGATGCGTTCAGGTGGCTGATTACCGCCAGCACACCAGGTTGGGCGAGCGCAGCCCGGGACTCGACTGCGGTAACACGCCCGCGCCCGATGGTGCTGTCCACCACGGCCGCATATTTGACGTTGCTGACACCGTCCTCAGCGCCATGGTCCGCGGCATACGTGGCGTGCCCGGTCACTTTCAGGCGTCCATCCACACGGGACTGGCCGACACCTGCTGCTGACTGCGGCTGCAGGCTCACCTGGCACCTCCCACGACACGCAGCTGGCGTTCGACCGTGCGCTTCAGCAACTCGATTTTGAACTCGTTGTGCGCCAGCGGCTTGGCACCATCTGCCGCCCCGGCCGCGGCGTCCGTCCACAGCCGCTCCGACGGGCGTTTGCCGAGCAGCTGCTGTTCCACAGTGGACAATTTCCAGGGGACTGTGCCGACACCGCCAGCGGCGACTTTGGCCGCGCGAATCACGCCGCCTTGAATATACAGGGCAACAGCGGCGGAGGTCAGGGCGAACTCGTAGCTCTGCCGGTCCCGCACCTTCAGATATCCCGATCGCAACGGGCGCGGGTGGGCCGGAATCTCGACCGCGGTGATCAGCTCACCGGCCCGTATCGCCTGCTCCTTGTCGGGCGTGTTTCCTGGCTGTAGCAGGAAATCAGCGAAGGCCACTTGACGTTCTCCGTCCGGCCCTAGGAGATGCACGGTCGCTTCCAGTGCGGCGAAGGCCACGGCGACATCTGAGGGGTGCGTGGCCACACACGCCTCGGACGTGCCGAGGATCGCGTGACTCCGATTGAACCCCTCCCGTGCCGCGCACCCCGAAGCAGGGACACGCTTGTTGCACGCGGCCGCGACATCGCGGAAGTAGGTGCAGCGGGTGCGCTGCATGATGTTGCCGCCGATCGTGGCCATGTTCCGCAATTGCGCCGACGCACTGAGCTCCAACGCCTGGGCGATCACCGGGTACGCAGTGCGGACCGTCCGATCCGCCGCCGCATCGGACATCCGCACAAGCGCACCGATGCGCACACCGCCCTGCGAGGTAGTGGTGATCTCCCGTAACGGGAGTCTGCTGATGTCGACCAGCACGTCAGGACGTTCCACGGTCTCGCGCATCAGATCGACCAGCGTCGTACCGCCCGCGATGAAACGACCGCCCCGCTGCCCCGCCGAGACAGCTTCCCGAACAGTGCCGACTTTGCTGTAGGAGAAGGGAAACATCGCGCCTCACTTCCCGTGCGCGGTCTGCTGGACCGCCTTGACGATCTTCACGTAACACCCGCAGCGGCAGATGTTCCCGCTCATCCATTCCCGGATCTCCGCCGGCGAGCCGGTATGACCCTCGCGGATGCAGCCGACGCCCGACATGATCTGACCAGGCGTGCAGAATCCACATTGGAACGCGTCCTGCTCGATGAACGCTTCTTGCAACGGATGCAGATCCTCGCCCCGCGCGAGGCCTTCGATCGTGGTGACCTCGGTGCCGCCAAGACGGACTGCGAGGGTCAAGCATCCGTTCACCCGCTGGCCGTCGACCAGTACCGTGCACGCGCCGCACGCGCCCGCATCGCAGCCCTTCTTGGTGCCGGTCAACGCGAAGTGCTCACGCAACAGGTCCAACAGGGACGTCCGGTTGTCCACAGTGACCGTCCGTCTGATCCCGTTGACTGTCAACGAGACCTGGCTGCTCGTCCCATCGGCGGCCACCTCGGCCGCGGCCGCCGGTCCGGCGGCGAGCAGGGACGATCCAGCCACCACGCCACCGGTCGCCGCGATGAACGTGCGCCGGGGCAGTTCGGTCGGCATTCGCTCCACCACATCACTCCAGTCAGTCATGCACTGTCAGGGCTTGATGAGGACCTTCAGGCTCTTGCGGTCGGCCATGTCCTGGTATCCGGCCGGCACGCCGTCGAGGCCGGTCGTGACGTCGAAGACCTTCCCCGGCTCGATGGCGCCGCTCAGGATGTCGGGCATCAGTTCCTCGATGTAGGCCCGGCTCGGCGCCGGTCCGCCCGCCAGTCGGATGTTGTGGCGGAACAGGCTGGCGAAGCCGATCGGCGCGTCCTCGTACTGCGGGACACCGACACGGCTGATCACGCCGCCTGGCCGGACGACCCCGAGCGCCTGCTCGTAGGCAGGCATGTTGCCGACCGCCTCAAGTACGACGTGCGTGCCGTGCCCGCCTGTCAGTTCGCGGACCTGGGCGATGCCCTCCTCGCCGCGGGCATCGACGACATCGGTAGCGCCGAACTCCCGGCCGAGATCCGTGCGCGCCTTGTGGCGTCCCATCAGGATGATCTGCTCGGCGCCGAGACGCTTGGCCGACAGCACAGCCAACAGGCCCACGGCGCCGTCTCCGATCACGGTGACCCGAGTGCGCTCGTTGACGCCGCCCGCGACCGCGGCGTGATGGCCGGTGCCGAACACGTCCGAGAGCGTCAGCAGGGACGGCACCAGCGCCGAGTCCGCGGCGACAGGGAGTTTGACGAGGGTGCCGTCGGCGAGCGGGACCCGGACGGCTTCGGCCTGGCCACCTTCGTCGGGCTCGACATCCCAGAAAGTGCCGTGCACACAGGACGTGTACAGGCCTTCACGGCAGAACTCGCACGTGCCGTCGGAGAACGCGAACGGTGCGACGACCAGGTCGCCCTTCTTGACGGTGGTCACGTCCGAGCCAGTGTCCTCGACGATGCCGAGGAACTCGTGTCCCATCCGGGCCGGACCGTCCACAGGGGACATCGAGCCGTACGGCCAGAGGTCGCTGCCGCAGATGCAGGACGCGGTGACGCGGACCAGCGCATCAGTCGGCTGCTTGACGACGGAGTCCGGGACCTCCTCGACCCGGACGTCACCAGCGCCGTACATGAGGGTGGCACGCATGAGATGTTCTCCAAATCAGTGGTAACTGATGTCGACCCCACGAAACCGGATTGCCCGCACCTGGAAAAAGGTCGCGTTTATCGGGGGGACAAGCTCAACCCCCCTCGGCGGCCGCCGACCCCTTACCCTGGATGACGTGGACAAACTGCCCGACAACCGCTCCGACATCAGGGACTTCCTCGCCACTCGGCGCGCCAAGATCACCCCGGAGCAGGTCGGACTGCCCACCACCGGCCGGCGCCGGGTGCCCGGGCTGCGGCGCGAGGAGGTCGCCGTGCTCGCCGGCGTGAGCACCGAGTGGTACACACGCCTGGAGAAAGGCCACATCAGCGGCGTGTCCGAAGACGTCCTCGACGCCGTCGCCCAGGCATTGCAGCTGGACGAGGACGAACGCACCTATCTGTTCGACCTGGCCAAGGCGGCCCGGCCCGACCACCGCACGCCACCCCGCCGCAAGGATGCCGAGGTCCCGCCCCGCGTCCAGTGGATGCTCGACTCAATGACGATGTCCTCCGCGTTCGTGCGCAACGGCCGGATGGACCTCGTCGCCGACAATCCACTGGCACGAGCTCTGCACGCCCCGATGTTCCGCAGTGAGACCACCAGCAAACACGGCCGCGCCAACATCGCCCGGTACATCTTCCTCGACCCCAGCGCCCAGCACTTCTACGTCGACTGGGACGCCGCCACCGTCACCACCGCCGCCCTGCTGCGGGCCGAAGCCGGCCGCGAACCCCACGACCGGGCCCTGCGCGAACTCGTCGGCGAACTGTCCACCCTCAGCTCCGAGTTCCGCACCCAGTGGGCCTCACACGACGTCCGCATCCACCACGACGGCATCAAACGACTGCGGCACCCCGAGGTCGGCGACCTGGAGCTGACCTACCAATCCCTCAACCTGCCCCTGTCGAACCGGGCGGTGCACGACCTGACCATCTACACCGCCGAGCCAGGCACCGCATCCGAAGACCGGCTCAAAGTCCTCGCCAGCTGGACAGCCACCCAGTCCAGGTCCACGGCGACGATCCGCGATCCGCGCCAGGTCTGAGGTCAGCACTTCGAGTCCGCCGCGATCCTGGTGACGGCTGTGGTCGGTGCCGCGTCCAGCACGAAGGACCTGCGGAAGGCCACCCGCTGGTTCGTCGTGCCGGCCCCAGGGGCGACGGCGGACCGACGCGTCACTGGGACCTGCTGGTCGCGAGTTCAGCGGACCTGGACGAGCTGCCACTGCTGGTCGAGCGCTCCGGTGTCGGCCCATTGCACGACTCGGGCGCCGTCCGCTGTCGAGGCCTGCCAGACGGCCAGGACCTTTCCCGCGTGCCGGTTCACGATCTTGTAGTAGGAGCCGACCGGCACGAATTGCCACTGCTGGTCGCCGCCGTTGTTCTCGACCCACTGGACGGCATTCGCCCCGTCGCTGGTACCCGTCGCCCAGATGGACAGCACGCGGCCGCTGTTCCTGTTGAACAAGGTCCGGTAGCCGCCGCCGACGTCTGTCACGTGCCAGTGCTGGTTGTGCCCGCCGTTGTCCGCCCACTGCACGACCTGCGTCCCGTCCTGCATCCCTCGACCGACAGGATGAGGACCCGTCCAGTGCCACGGACGTACTGCAGCATCCGGCTGTAGCCGCGCGGCATCGTCGTACGCACCGGAGTCCAGGCGCCCGCGCCGTTGTTGGTGTTGATCCGGATGTCCGTTGAGCCATGGGAGTTGTACGCCAGACGACCGTTCGGCAGGGTGATCACGAATGGGCTGCCGCCGTGGTCGATCGTCGTCCCGCCGTCCGAGGCGTTCCAGGACTCCGGATTCGACGAGATCTTGTAGTTGTTGGGCGTGTCGGCCTGCCCGACCATCTCGAACACCATGAGGTACTGGCCGTTCGCCATTCTGGTCACCACCGGCATGCCGGGCCGCAGCGCGCGGTCGGCCATCGCGACGTCCTCGACCACCGGTCCCCAGTGGACACCGTCGGTGGACGTCTGGTGCACGATCTTCTGGTCGTGGTTGGCTTTGTCGCGCTCGTCGGAGTAATACACGATCAGCTTGTTGTTCGCGACGAGCAGGTACGGCTCCCAGATCGGCGTGGGGTTCGCGCTCCCCCACTCACCGCCGCCCACGGCGACCTCGCTGACCCACGTCCAGGTGAAACCGTCGTCGTTGCTCCGGTACAGCTCGATCGCGGTCCCCGACCGGTCCGGCGGTGAGGCGATGCCGGCGAGCAACACGGTCCCGGCCGGCATGCCGCCGATCGCTTGCGGCAGAACGTAGAGATACGGGTTGGTCCAGTTACTTCCCCAGCGTCGTGGCGATGTGTCCGCCACGGCGGCGATCTTCGTCCATGACTGCCCGTTGTTGGTGCTGCTGAAGATCGGGAGCGTCTGCCCCTGCGCGGGTTGGTTGTTGTCCTCGAAGCTGGCGAGAATCCGTCCGGAGTTCGTCTGCACCGACTTGGCATACGTCGTGCAGTAGGGGCGGTTGCAGTCACCCGACGGCGCGAACAACACGGACGGCCCGAAGGCATTGGCCGGGGTGGACACGAGCAGGCAGGTGGCGACAAGGATCATCACGAGCACGATCGGCCGAAGCTTGTTCATGATCTTCCTCACCTTCCCTACGACTTGGTGGCGACGAAGACGCGGACATCCCACGGATCGAGGCTCAGTGCGAATCCCGCGGGCAGGGAACGCCTGTCCAGCACGTCGGTCAACGCCATGGGTGCCGCCACTCGAACAGGCTCCCAGCTCCAGTTGTGAACAATGTGGACACGACGACCGTCCTGGGCGGACCCCGTCGTGACGGTGACCGACGCGGGCAGTTGGTGCCATCCACTGCATGCGGAGGGCACCAGCCACTTGGCCAGCGCCTGCGCGAACCCGCGGCTGGGCACCGTGCCGACGCAGGTGACGCGGCCGCTACCGTGACGTCTGGTTGTTGCGGCGGGCCAGCGGCCGAAGTGCGGATGGTCGTACTCGGCAAGCACTTCGGCGTCGAGGACCGTGAGGCCGTCGACCCACTGTGTCGCGGTCGCGTCCTCTGGCAGTTCGAGTTGGTCGCTGCGGACCGGGATGTGGTGCAGCAGGTTGCTGAATTCGTCGTAGCGCACACCGGCGGCCTCGACGAGGCGTCCTGGTGCCGGTTCGTGGCGTGCGCGGCCCTCGTGGTCTCCGTACGCGGTTCGAGGGCCGATCACCAGGTGGCCGCCCGCCCGGGCATAGGCCTCGAGCCAGTCGATCGTCGCGTCGTCGACGACGTACAGGGCCGGGACGACCAGAACTGGGTGACGTTGCACGGCCTCTTGCGGCGCAAAGCCTTCCCGCTCGCCGCGCGGATCGTGAAGTTGTCTGATATGGACGACACGCACCTGACGGCCGGTGTCGAACGCGCCCCGGTAGAAGGGATCGAAGAACCGGTGATAGGCGTTGGCGTCCGGTTCTCCGTCGGGTGTGGACAGTGGCGGATACTTCTGCATGAGCCATTTGCTCGGTGTCGAGTAGACCATCGTGATGTCGGCGTCCGGTTCGAGTCCGGCCACAAGGGATCCGGCGGTGTCGAACTCTGCGCCGAGCCGGGCCAGTTCCGCGTAGGTACGACCGGGCTGACCGCTGTGCGGAAGTATTCCACCCCAATAGGTCTCCGCACCGAAATGCAGGGTGTGCCAGTGCCAGTACTCGATCATCCGCGCACCACGGGACACCAGCGCCCACGCTGCCTGTCGCCACTGGCCTTCATAGGCAGGTCGGTTGTCCCATGGCTGGCCGATGTGCATCGCATTGGTCTCGGTGACCAGAAAAGGTGCCTGACGCGAGGAGAACATCCAGTCCGCGGTTTGGAATAACGCCCAGACTCCGGTGGTTTTCCACTTTTGCTCGACATCGTCAGGAGCGGGGTCGGGCAGGGCGAGCCCGTCCTGCATGACGTAGTAGGGATTGCCCGCGGCGATGTCAAGACTGTCGGTCAGTTCGTCGTCATCCACGGCGGGGCGCGTGTAGGAGATGCACGTGGTGACGAACTGCTCCTGTTTGGCGTACTCGCGGACGATGTCCGCCTGCCACGCGATGAACTCGGTGGTCTGGCGGGCCTGGAACTCTCGCCATGCGACGTCGTACTGCGGCTGCACGTTGCCGTCCGGTGTCCACAGATCGGCCCATGTGGACAGTCGATGCGACCAGTAGACAAGGCCCCACTCACGGTTGAGTGTCTCGACGTCGCCGTACTTGCCGCGCAGGTGATCGACGAACCGCTGAAAGACACCGTGGTTGTGGAACAGTTCCAGGCCGGGTTCGTTGTCCACTTGGAACCCGATGACCGCCGGGTGCTCGGCATACCGGGCGACGATCTTGCGGATCGCCCGCTCGGCGTGGAACAGGAAGGCGGGATGGGTGAAATCCACTTCCTGGCGGGCACCCCAGCCGATGCGCTGCCCGGTGGCGCGCTCACCGGTGATCTCCGGGTACTGCCGGGCCAGCCACGGCGGTACGGCGTATGTCGGTGTTCCCAGGATGACTGAGATTCCGCGTTCGTGGGCACCGTCGAGCACCGGCTGGAGCCAGTCGAGATCGAACCGGCCGTTCTCCGGTTCCCACGTCGACCAGACCGACTCGCCGACCCGGATGACCGTGAAGTGCGCTTCCACCATCAGGTCGAGGTCGGTCTTGAGCCGGTCATAGGGCTGGTACTCGTGGTAGTAGGCAGCGCCGAACAGGACGCGGGCGGGCAGAACCGCCATAGGAGGAACCTCCACTAAGGATCGATGTCACTGCTTGACGGCGCCGGTGGCCAGCCCGCTCTGCCAGTACCGTTGCAGCAGAAGGAAAGCCACGACGAGCGGGATGGTCGACAGCAGCGACCCGGTCACGACGAGCGGCAGCATCTCGCCGCTGACGCCGGCGCCGCCGTTCTGCGCCTGCGCGGACCAGGACGCCAGGCCGACCGTGACCGGATACAGCTGAGGGTCGTTGAGCATGATCAGCGGCAGGAAGTAGTTGTTCCACGTGGCGACCAACGTGAACAGCAGGACCGTCACCAGACCGGGACCCAGCAGGCGCAAGGCGAACTGGAAGAAGATCCTGGCTTCCCCGGCACCGTCGATCCGGGCCGCCTCGATGACACTGTCCGGTACGGCGTCCTGCGCGTAGATGCGCATGAGATACAGCCCGAACGGGTTGACCAACGATGGCAGAATGATCGCCAAGGGCGTGTTGACGAGGCCCACTTCAGCGAAGAGCAGGTAGGTTGGGATCGCCAGCGCGGTGACGGGCACCATGACCGCACCGATCACCAGGTTGAACGCGGCGCCGTGACCACGGAACCGATACTTGGCGAACCCGTATCCGGCCGCAGCAGCCAGCAGGGCAGCTCCGACGGCACTGACCACTGCGTACATGACTGTGTTGAGCAGCCAGTGCACGAAGACACCGTCGTTGTGGGTCACAGTGTTCTGCACGTTGGTGAACAGCTGCGGGGCCCGTGCGAACCACAGCCCGAACGTGGTGAACAGGTCCTGAGTGCTCTTGGTCGACGCGACGACCAACCAGAACAACGGCAGCAGGAAGTACGCCAATGCGGCCAGCATGGCGATTGTCAACGGAGTGCTACGCCGCCGAGTCACGTTGCCTCCTGCGGTTCGCGGTGAGCAGGACGGCATAGGACACGATCACGATGATCAGGCCCAGCATGAACGACACGGTGGCCGCGTAGTTGACCTGCTGACCGGTGAACGCGAGCGAATAGGCGTAGAGGTTCGCCGTGTACCCGCTGTCGATCACAGACGGTGCGATGCGCTGCAACAGGTTCGGCTCGTTGAACAACTGGAAACTGCCGATCACCGAGAACAACAACGTCAGCATGAGCGCGGGTCGCAACGCGGGAAGCTTGATGGACCAGGCGATCCGCCACGCACCGGCACCGTCCACCGCGGCCGCCTCATAGAGATCCGGCGGAATCGCTCGCAGGGCCGCGTACAGGATGATCATGTTGTAGCCGACGAACTCCCAGGTCACGATGTTCGCGAGGCTCCCGAGCATCCAGTTCTCACTCAGGAAACGTGGCACCGGGATGTCCAGAATCCGCCCGAGCTGGGCGAACGGGCCGTAGTCCGGTCCGTAGAGGTATCCCCACATCAGTGCGGCGATCACGCTGGGCACGGCGTACGGCAGGAAGATGCCCAGCCGGACCACTCGGGCGAGCCGCATCAGTCCACTGTCGAGTGCGAGCGCGAACACCAACGCCAGGACCAACATCACCGGCACTTGGATCACGAAGAACGTCGCGACCCGCAGTACTCCGCGGAGGAACTGCGGATCGGTGACGGCCTTGATGTAGTTGTCCAGCCCGACGAAGACGGTCCCGCCGATCAGCTTGTGCTGGAACAGGCTGAGGTACGCGGCATACGCCAGTGGAGCGATGAAGAACAGCAAGAACAGCACCAGAAACGGGGCAACGAAGAAGATCCCCGCCCTGCCGTGGTTCGTGCGTCGGCGGTTGCGTTCCACTGGACGGGTGTCCACAGGGGACTCCACGGTCATGGCGGCCATCACCGTCATCCGCCCTGGACGGCGAAGCCTTGGTTCTTGGCGAAGGCGGCGATCCGGGCCTGCCACTGCCCGGTCGCCGCGACGGTGTCGGCCTTGTCGGTCAACGACTTGCCGACCGTCTCGGTCCAGTCCGTCACGACCTGGTCGAGGAACGGCGGCCACTGGAAGGACTTGTTTACTGTGTCGCCGATACCGGCGAAGACCTCGTTGACCTTCTGCCCGCCGTAGAAGGAAGGCGCGTCGCCGACGAAGCTCGGGTCGGCGAGCAGTGCCTTGGTCGCCGGGAAGAAGAACTGCTTGGTGGCGAACAGTTTCGCGCTCTCCGGGTCGCTGTTGATGAACTGGGCGAACTGTGCGGCCACGATCGGATTCTTCGTACTCTTGATGACCGCGCTCGTCGAACCGCCCCAGTTGCCCGAACTCGGCTTGGCCGCGTCCCACTGCGGCAACGGCGCAGCGCGCCACTTGCCCGCGGTGGCCTTCGCCGATCCGGACAGGAACACCGGGCCCCAGGCAGCGGTGATCCAGGTGGCGTACTTGCCGTTGTTGAGCGCGGCGTACCAGGCGTCGGTGAAGTCCGGCTCGACGCCGATGACTCCGTCCTTGGCCAGCCCGCCCCAGTATGTCGCGAGCTTTCGGGAGATGTCGTCGTTGACGTTGATGGAGATGTCGGTCTTGCTGGTGCTCACGTACGGCTTGGCCCCGGCCTGCCACAACAGGCCGTGCCACGCGGCGGGCTGGTTCGCGGCGAGGTTCGTCAGGTAGATCTCCGGGTTGGCCGCGTGCAGCTTTCGCGCCGCCGCGGCGAATTCGTCCCAGGTCTTCGGTACACCGATGCCGTACTGGTCGAAGATGTCCTGCCGGTAGAGCATCCCCATCGGACCGGTGTCCTGCGGGATCGCCCAGATCTCCCCGCCTGCGCCGGTGACCTGTCCCCACGTCCAGTCGACGAACTTGTCCCGCAGCGCGGACGCACCATGGGGCCGCAAGTCCAGCAGACTGTCGATGACCGCGAAGGTCGGGATGTACTGGTACTCGAGCTGGACCACGTCAGGAGCGCCGCTCCCGGCCTGCAACGCGGTGCGCAGCTTGGTGTACTGCGGTGTTCCTTGACCCGCGTTGACCACGTTGACCTTGATCGCGGGGTACTTCTTCTGGAACAACGCGACTTCCTGCTGGATGTCCGGAACCCACGTCCAGAACGTCAGCTCGGTCGGCGTCGACATGGCCTTGTCGATGTCGGCCTTGCCGACGGGCTGGGCGGCGGCGCCTCCGGTCGCGTCGCCGCTGCATGCGGCCAGTACCGCGGTCAACGACGTGGCGCCCACCGCGCTGAGGAACGTCCGGCGGCTGATCCGGCTGGTGAGGTGATTGGGCATGGTGAACTCCCGCCGATGGTGAAGTGGCGGCACGCCTGGCGAAAGCGCGCGCGGGAACTGGGTCTATTCCGGGGTCGTCCGGGACCGGGGTGGTGCTGTGGAGGCGCGGACGACGAGTTCGACCGGTGGATCACCGGCAGGCAGCGGGTCCGCGTCGGGGTTCTCGATGGCGTGCACGAGAAGTTCGAGCCCCTGCTTGGCCACCGCGTCGAACGGTTGACGCACGGTGGTCAGGCGAGGAGTGACGTAGGCGGCGACCGGGATGTCGTCGAACCCGACCACACTGACGTCCTTCGGCACGCTCCGGCCCGCTTCCACCAGCGCCCGGATCAGGCCGATGGCCATGTCGTCGTTCGCGGCGAACACCGCGGTCACGTCACTGTCCGCGGCCAGTTGACGGCCTGCCTCGTAGCCGGACGCAGCGGACCAATCCCCCTGGGCCACCGGAGGTTCGTACACGCCGCGGTCCGCCAGCGCCGCTCGCCAGCCCTCCAGCCGGTCCCGGGCGGAATACCACCGCTGCGGGCCAGCGAGATGGTGGACAGTCGGATGCCCAAGATCGAGCAGGTGCTCAGTGGCCGCTCGGGCCAGCAGATCGGCCCGCACTCCCGTCGCCACGGCACGCGGCCCGACGAACCCCGCGGGGGCGCCGAGCACCAACACCGGCACATCCACGCCGAGGGAAATCTTTCCCTCGTCGATCGGCTCGGAGATGACGATCCCGTCCACGCCCTGGTCCAGCAACGACTCCACGGCACCCGCGATACCCGCCGGATCCCCGTCGGCGGTGTTGACCACGCGCAGGGCGTACCCCGTGTCGCGCGCAGCTCGCTCGATACCGACCAGTAGCGACGCGGGTCCGTACAACGCCGTACCCAGCGTCACGACACCAATGGTCCGTGTCCGCCCGGACGCCAACGCACGTGCCGCGTTGTTCAGCCGGTAGCCCAGCTCTTCAGCGGCGCCCAGAACGCGTTGGCGTACCTCGGCGGACACGTATGGCTCGTTGTTGAACACCCGCGAGACCGTCTTCTGCGACACGCCAGCCAGCCGGGCCACGTCCACGCTGCGTGGCGCGGATGAACCCGCACCTCGGCCCAGTTGCGTCATCGCATCTCCCGGCGGCCACTCGCCACATCTGACGAGGTCAACAGTCTGACTGCGCAGTCATGTCTACGCAGTCAGAGCCCTCACGTCAAGAGGCGCGAATGCATCAACTTGTCGTCGACCGCGAGTACTGGACGCCCGGCGCGGAGGACCTCCGTGGCTCTGAGCGACCGCGGCCAGCCGCTCAGCCGCGACCACCGTCCGTCCTGTTAGGACGCTCGCCGAACGGGTCGACAGCCCGACCGCCCGAGCATTCCACTGCCACTACCTGACTGAACAAAGTGGACGGACAGGCCGATACACGAAGTTGTTTCAGGTCTTTTCTGCTGTTGACCGGAAACCCTGGGCGACTGCTCGGCCGACTTCGAACTCGCTGTCCCGCGGTCCACCGTCATATCCGGAATGGTCACCTTCGGAGACGTGCGGATCAGCGGTATCGAGGCTGACGTTGACGTCGCGGTGCTGGGGCTCGGCAGCTCCCTGCACCGCGACTGATCACCACCCGTGCACGTCAACCAGCCGGGTAGAGCTGTGTCACCGGGACTATCTGTTGTGGAGTGTTCGGGCTTGACCACAGCAGCTTCGCCGTGGCCTCGTTGGATTCCTTCTTGACGTCGATGCGGATCTTGTGGCGCTGACCGGCGACCAGGGGCACCGAGATCGAATGGATCACGGGGCCGTGGTCGACCCAGTCGTCGATCACCAGCTTGTCGTCGATCCACAGCCGGACTGTGTTCGATGTCAGCGTGCTGATCTGGTAGGTCTCGGTGTGCCGCGGCTGCAGGAACCCGTTCCAGCGGGCCGCGAAACCGGAGTACAGAATGCCCGGGTCCGGCGAACCGGTGTACTTCCAGTTGAAGTTGATCTGCGGGGCGAGCTTGCTCACGGTCGGCGTGCCACCGCCGTTCCGGTTCGCGAAATACGACCCGGTCAGCCCGGTTCCTGTGCCAGGCGGGGCTTCCGCGGGCGGTGTGACGTCAATGGCGATGACGCTGGCGACAGCATTCGTCGGCTGACCCGACGGCGAGATCGTCACAGTGTCCCCGGCACGGGACACGTCGACGCGCTGCTCGCTGCCGAGTACCCGTGCACCGGTGATACCGAAGGGAGACAACGCCTTCAACGTCAGCGAACTGTCCCATTGGTACACCGAGGCATACAGTGTGTTGCCACGCCTGCTGACCACTCCCCACTTCGGCTCGGCCACGATTCCGGGCGTCCCGGCACCGTAGACAGCATCGGAATGGCCGTTCTGACGAAGCCAATCTCCCATGGCCCGCAACCGGTCGACCGACTCCTGCGGGATGCGTCCGCTACCGTCGGGCCCGACGTTGAGCAGGTAGTTACCGCTGCGGCTGGCGATCGAGATCAGGTTGCGGGTCAGGTCGACCGGTGATTTCCACCGGTTGTCCCATGCCGCGTGGCCCCACGTCCCGTTGATCGTCATGCAGGACTCCCACAGCTGTCCGTTGACCGGCGCCGCCGGGATGGTCTGCTCGGGCGTGCCAGTGTCGCCATCGGACAGTCGCCGTTTGCCGACTCTGTTGTTCACCACGATGTTCGGATCGAGCGCGCGGACGTATGCTTCAAGGCCCTCGCCGTCCTGAGTCAGCCAAGGGTTGTTCGGCCGGTCGGTGCTCCATTCGCCGTCGAACCAGAACACCTTGGGCCGATACCGGTCGACAAGTTCCTTGAGCTGGGCGTACATCCGTCGCTTGTAGGTGTCGAACCTGGCCGGATCGGCGAAGTCCCGGTCGTTCCAGTCCCAGATCGAGTAGTAGAAGCCGAGTTTGATGCCGTGCCGCTCGGTTGCTGCCTTCAACTCGGCGAAGATGTCCCGTCGCTTGTCGAAGGAGGAGTGGTCACGCAGGTTCCACCGATTCACCTTGGTCGGCCACAACGCATAGCCGTCGTGGTGCTTCGAGGTGATCACGATGTACTTCTGACCGGCTTCCTTGGCAGTACGGGCGATCGCGTCGGCGTCGAAGTCGGCGGGGTTGAACCGCGCGGCGATCCGCTCGTACTCGTCTTGCGGGATACCGCATTGCCGTTTGATCCATTCGGCGTCGCGGCATGTTGTGCCGTCCGGGCGGCGGTATTCGCCCGCGAGGTGGGAGTACACACCGAAGTGGATGAACATGCCGAACCGATCGTCGCGCCACCACTGCGTGCGTTGAGCGGTGAACGGGTCATCGACGGCGTAGTTGGTCCCAGGGCCGGACGGCGGCTTGGGCAGATGGTCGTGGCCGGCCAGAGCAGTTTCGGTCTGGGCGGCGCCGGTCTGATTAGGGCCGGTCTGGCTCTGGCCGGGAATTCCGCCTGCCAGTGCCGCAGTGACCACGACCGCCAGCAGGGTGCTCCCCCATGAGCGACCGATCATGACACCTCCTCGACGAGGGTCTGTACCGGTATCGGACCGTAGAGGGATAGACATCCGATGTAAACCCCACAAGAGGGGCACATCTTTCCCAGTTGAGCGCTATTGACCCGACCTATCTACGGCATTGACCGACATCCGCCAGGCTGAGCGGACTGTTGACGAATGTCCATCTTTGCGTGTTTAGTGGCCGTATTGAGCAAGTATGAGCATCACGGAGAGGCCGTCCGATGTTCACTCCGCGCGGAAGACGTGCTCTGCACTTGCTGGTGGCGTTCGCGGCCGGAACGGCCGTCGCGGCGGCGACAGCGGGCATCGCAGTGCCGGACCCAGGTGATGCGATGCCCGCGAAGCCGACCACCGAGTGGCTCACCGCCAAGGTCGGTGCGGCACTGGGCGTTGACGGCGTCACGAGCTGGGTTCCCAGTGGCGCGTTCGACAGTTCGGCCGAAGTACGGGTTCCCCGGTACCCCTTTCAGATCGAGGGCAGGGACACCAGGGACTTGACCGTGTCCGCTGTTCGCAACGAGCAGGTCTCCGCGCAGATCGCGGTGGCCGCGACCCACCGGCTCAGCGGTTTGACCGCGACGGTAAGCGGACTGAGCGGATTGCCAGCGCCACGGATTCGAACCGTCCAATACGTTCCGGTGATGCGGTCGAAGACCGAACTCGACTGGTCGGCCACGGTCGAGGACGTCAGCTCGCCCCGCGAGGTCTCCGGCGACCGCAACCCCGATGTGGTCGGCGACGCGCTCGCCGACAGATCCACAGTGGACGTTCCGGCGTACGCGGCACAGCCGTTCTGGTTCACCTTCACCGTCCCGCGTACCGCCAGACCTGGCTCGTATCAGGGCACGATCAAGCTTGCGGCGCGGGGCATCACAGCCATCGAGTACCCGTTGACGATCACGGTCGCCGACCCGGTGCTGCCGGATGCCAAGGACTACAAGTTCTTCATGGACGTCTGGCTGCAGCCGGAAACCATCGCGCACTATGCCGGAGTGCGGCCATGGTCACCGGCGCACTGGCCGCTGCTGGAACCGTACTTCCGTGACCTGCTCAGCCGCGGTCAGAAGGTGATCAACACGACGATCGTGGACAACCCATGGCACCACCAGTGGGGTCGTGGCCGGACCAGATCGCAGACTTACCTGCCGTACCAGAGCATGGTCGGCTGGACGTGGGACGGAAGGGCGTTCGGCTTCGACTTCGGCCGCTTCGATCGGTACGTCGAGGCCGCCCGCCAAGCCGGGCTGGGCCCGACGATCGGCGCGTTCTCGATGCTGGCGTTCCAGACTCAGGAACACCTCACCTACTTCGACCTGACGACGGGCAAGCTCGTGACCGAGCCGGTCGAGTTGGGCGGCCGGCGCTGGCGGCAAGCGTGGGCCGCGTTCCTCACCGAGTTCCAGGAACACTTGCAGGCCAAGGGCTGGCTGGCGGACACGTGGCTGTCGTTCGACGAGCGCCCGGCCGACATGATGGCGGTGATCCGCGATTTCGTGCATGAGGTCGCCCCTGCCTTCGGCAATCGGATCTCCGTCGCAGGATCGGTGACCACCGCGGGAATCGCGAGCAATCTCTCGGTCGACTGGGGCGGCATCGACCAACTGACACCGGAGCTGGTGGAGCAGCGACGCAGGGAAGGCAAGACGACCACGTTCTACGTCTACGGCCTGCCCGCCCATCCCAACACACTCAGCTATTCGCCAGCCGTCGAATCCCGGATGCTGCCGTGGATCGCGGCGAGCAAGCGGTTGGACGGGTTCCTGCGCTGGGCGTACAACAGTTGGCCACAAAACGTTTTCGCCGACCCGGTCTTCATCTTCAGCCAGGGCGACGAGTATCTGGTCTATCCCGGTCGCGGCGGCCCGATGTCCAGTGTGCGGTGGGAACAACTGCGTGAGGGCGTCGAGGACTTCGAGCTGATCATCCAATTGCGCGCAAGGACCGGGAGCGATCCCGAGGCGTTACGTCAAGCGTTCACGCTCGCCACGCGGGATCTGGACGGCAGGTCCAAGAATCCGCGTGACATTGCCGAAGCCCGAAAGCTCGTCGTACAGGAGCTGACCCGATGAGACGGTCATTGGTCGCCGCCATTGTCACAGCCGCGGCGACTGTCGCCGCCCCGGCGCACGCAACCGAAGCGTGGGAAACCGCGCCCGCGCGAGGCGTGATCGCCAGGTTGGCGCCGCAGTACGCCAGCCAGTTCGAACTTCGCGCCTTGCCGTCCCACAAGGACGGCGATTCGTTCGAGATTTCGGGCGGCGATGGGCGGATCGTGCTGTCAGGATCCAGCACGATCGCGTTGACCGCGGCGTTCGACCACTACTTGCGGCATGTCGCGCACGGTCAGGTGTCGTGGAGTGCGGATCAGCTCGAGCTGGGCCGGACGTTGCCCGCCCCGAAAGCCCCGATCAAGCTCCGCACGCCCTACCGGCACCGGTACATCTACAACTTCACACAGTTCGGCTACACATCGCCTTACTGGGACTGGCCGCGCTGGCAACGCGAGATCGACCTGCTCGCGGCCAAGGGGATGAACCTGGTGCTGCTGCCGGTCGGCCAGGAGATCGTCTGGTACGACACGTTCCGCCAGTTCGGCTACTCGGATGAGGAGATCCGCTCCTGGATCGTGCTGCCCGCGCACCAGCCGTGGCAGTGGATGAGCAACATGTCCGCGTTCGGCGGTCCGATCTCGCTGGACCTCATGCGGCGCCGGGCCGATCTAGGTCGCCGGATCGCCGATCGGATGCGGTCGTTGGGCATCACGCCCGTTCTGCCCGGCTTCAGCGGGTTGGTGCCGGGTGGGTTCGCCGATCGCAATCCTGGTGCGAAAGTCGTGCCGCAGGGCGACTGGGTCGGGTTCAACCGGCCGGACTGGCTGGACCCCAGCACGCCGGCGTACCAGCGCGTAGCCGATGCGTTCTACCAGCACCAGAAGGACCGGTTCGGCACAACCGGCGCCTATGCGGTGGACATCCTGCACGAAGGCGGCCAGCAGGGCGACGTGGATATCCCCGCCGCGGCAAGGGGAATCGAGCGTGCGATGCGCACGGCCGATCCGTCCGCGCTGTGGGTCATGCAGGCGTGGCAAACCAATCCGCGCCGGGAACTCGTTGCGGCGGTGGACAAGAGCAAGCTGCTCGTGCTGGACATCAACGCGGACAACGATCCCCGGTGGTCGAAGACCGAGGCCTTCTGGAACGCACCGTGGGCATGGGGAATCCTGCAGAACGCCGGTGGCCGGACCGGGATGTACGGAAATCTCGCCGAGATCGCGAAAACGCTGCCCGATGTGCTGAACTCGAGCACACGCGGGAATCTCAGCGCAGTCGCGATCGCGATGGAGGGCACGGACCAGAACCCGGTCGTGCTCGACCTGATGGCGGACATGATCTGGCGGTCAACGCCGATCGACCTCGGGGAGTGGATCGCCGACTACGTCCACTCCCGGTACGGCCGACGAGACCCAGACGCCGCGCGAGCGTGGGAAGTGTTGCTGCGAACGGCTTACGGCACACGTGCCGACAACATCGCGGGAGTGATGGGTGCCGCGGAATCGCTCGCGAACGCCCGGCCGAGCCTGACCGCGACCGTCGCATCCACATGGGGGCCACAACAGATCCGGCACGATCCGGACCTGTTCAGCGAGGCATGGCGATTGATGTTACGCGCAGGGCCACGGTTGCGGCGTGCTGACACCTACCAGTACGACCTCGTCGACGTGACCCGGCAGGCGCTCGCCGACCGCACCCGTGCCCTGCTGCCCGAGGTTCGCGCCGCCTACGAAGCAAAGAACCTGCCGGAGTTCCGTGCCAAGTCGCAGGAGTTCCTCGGGATCATCGACGCCGCCGAGCAGATCCTCGGCACTCGTCCGGAGTTCATGCTCGGGCCGTGGCTGGAGCGAGCGAAGGCCTGGGGCGGCAACCCGGCCGAGCGTGCCCAGCTGGAATGGGATGCCCGATCGATCTTGACGGTCTGGGGCCACCGGCGTGCCAGTGACGAAGGCGGCCTGCACGACTACGCCAACCGGGACTGGTCCGGCCTGACGGCCGACTTCTACCGGCAACGCTGGGCGAAGTACTTCGACACGCTGACCACCGCCCTGGCCGAAGGCCGTGCTCCCGAGGCCATCGACTGGTTCGCCTGGGAGGACGCGTGGAGCCGACGCACCGACACGTTCCCGGTCAAACCGACAGGCGATCCGTACGAGGTGTCCAGCAGGCTCGCGCCACAAACGCCCGTCACGATCGCCACCCCACAGCGCCACGGAGCAAGTGCTGGTCAGGTCTTCGACGTCGAAGTACGGTTCGCGAACTGGCGGCGACTGCCGGTCACGCACGTCGACCTGGCCCTCGACGCACCGACCGGTTGGCAGGTGCGACCGACCGGCCAGACACACTTCCCAGCCGTCCGTCCGACCGAAGCCGTTTCGGCGACCTTCCGCGTCACCGTTCCGTCTCAAGTGGACTGGGGCGCGCACCGGCTCACCGCGCGGACGACGTACTGGCGGGGCTCGCGGACCGATGACGTGACCGTGAACGTGCAGCCGACCCCGGGCCGGATCAGCGATCCTTATCTGACACACGCGACCGCCGATGCCCAGTACGCCGAGTCCGGCACGGGGAAGTTCGCGATCTGGGCCAGTGGCAGGGATCTGTCCGGCTGGGTGGACGAGAAGGGCACGATCTACCGGCCCGGTGTCTTCGGTCCGCAGAACGGCATATCGGCCCGGGTGACCAGCCAATCCGGCAGCGGACCCATTGCGAAAGCAGGACTCGCGGTCGCCAACGACCTGACCAACCCCGATCGGGGCGGCTACGCGGTGCTTGTGATGACCGCCCAGTACGGCCCCGAATTCATGTGGGACAGCGACGGAAACGGTGTCCTCGACGGGTGGGCCGGCGGTGGTTCCAGCTTCCACCCGGCCTGGCTGAAACTGTCCCGCGCCGGCACCACGTACACCGCGCTCGCCAGCCAGGACGGCGTGACCTGGCGGCAAATCGGCACCGCGGACGTGCCTTCAGCCGCGGGCACGGGCGATGCGGGCGTGACCGCGAGTGCGGTCAACCTCAACTACCCAGGCCAGACCACCCTTGCCCAGTTCGACAGCATCACCCACAGTGGACTGTCCTGAGGAGACACGACGATGACCCTGCGCCGAATACTCGTCGTCACGGCGGCGATCTTCCTGGTGAGTGCCTTACCGGTGTCGGCGGACGTCGGCCCCTGGTGACCCAGGGCTCCGACCGCGCCCGGCCGGACACCGAAAGCCAAGGCCTGGCAACGGTGCTGCGGCCGAGTGGGAACTTCATCCGGTACACCGGCTTCGGCACCATTCCGTCGAACGTCCGAAACCGCGGCTGGAACCACGTCGGCGACCCGGGCTCACGCCGCGGTTTCTACATCGAGCCGTACCAGAGCGACACGATCAGACAGGTCACGTCGCTCGGCTCGCTGCCTCAGGTCAGCAGTTGCTCAGGTAACTTCGAAACAGAAGGCATCGACTACGACACCCGCGATGGCACACTGCGCGTGGTCATGATCTCGCCGGGCGTCTGCGCCGCCTTCGACAGCAAAACCTGGCGCTTCAAGCACCGCTGACCAATAAGCCGGCCGGATGGTTGCTGGCCGCCGGGGCGGTCAACACGGTTCTCGGTTGACCGCCCCGGCATGCTTTCGATGTGCTTACGAGAATTCGCGGACGCTAAAGGTGGAAAACGCGGTCGGCGCACAGCTGAGACCGAAGTTGTACGTGCCGACGGCCTGCAGAATGGGACCGAAGATCTGTCGGCCGTCCTGACAGTTCATGATCACCTGAATGGAACCGAACCGCACCGTGCAGGTGAACTGGGCGGACTGGAACGGCGGCAGACTGGAGTACCTGCAGGTATAGATGGCGTTGATGCCCGCCTCGGCACTCTCCGCGTTCGCCGTCGAGATCTCGCCTGCCGTGACAGCGCCGGCCGGCGCGGCGGAGGCCACGGCCGGCGCGACAAAGAGGGCAGAAATTGCCATTGCCAGGATGATTAATGGTTTGATCGCCTTTGCCACCATGGATTCGTGTCCGATAAGTGGTCGACGCATGTGGATTCTCCTCATACTATTCCGGTACGAGATTCTTGGGCCATTGTTTTGGCCTGTGCGTCAGCATTCCAGGGGTCAGCAGCGCCAGCTACGTGAGTGCGGGTGAAGCTCGCCATGGCCGGTCAAGATCGATTTGTCACTTTCCCGGGTTGCCGCCGCGGAGTCCAATTCAGTCGGCGTCCAGTCCGACGAGCGACCCTGCCGCCAGGACCATCACTGGGCGACAGCAGCGAGGCGAACGAATGGACGGACTTTTCAAGGTGTTGTGGGACCGTGCACACCGCAACGCACGTCGCGCCGTCAACATCTACGTCAGCGAGCTCCCTGACTTCCGTTCGGCGGCCGAGGACGCTCGGGCCCGTGCCGCGATGCTCGACTTCGCCATACTTCTCAGACGCCGCAAGGCCATGCTCGCAGCCGAGGGTGCGCCCTTCGCCGACAAGGACCTGGCGATGCTGGCCGCGTTCGGCGAGGAGCGCGGCACGCAAGGCGTTTCACTGAGCTCCCGACGACGTGTTCTTGATCTGCACGACGTTCTCACCCTGAGGGAGATCCACGAAGCGGCCGGCCTGAACGAGGTCGGCCACGTGACGGAGATGATCGGCTGGCTGCCCGTCAACGCGCTGGCCGGGCACAATGCCTACAACCAGGGCTTTCTCACCGGGCAGAAGCGCTCGCTGCCACTGGTCAAGCGTGTCCAGGACCTGGCGTGCACCTTGCTCGCGGACGTCTCCGTGATGCCCGGCCTCGCGGACAGCCTCAACGTGAAACTCGCGGACCGGTATGTCATCACGGTCGTGCGAATGTCCGGCGCGTCCGCACCGACGGTCCAACGACGCGAGGAGATCATCGGCGCGTTGCTGAAGCGCTACCAGGTGCCGATGACCTGGCGCGAACCCGATGAGCTGGTGGCCCTACTCCCCTGCGGCGGCACCGAAGCGGCAGAGGAACGTGCTCTTGGCCTCGCCCGCGACTTCGCGCAGATGGTCGGACGGCCGTGCGCGACCGGCGCCGCCACAGGGCGGATCCACGCGCTGGCTGACACGGTCGCGTTGGCGCGCCGGGTCAGCCGCGAAGCGCCCGTCGAGACCGTGCCACGTCATCTGCGGACCATGGCAGACGTCTTCGTCGAACTCGGCGTCACGCAGTTGCCGCAAGTCGATGAATGGTTGCGCGGCATCGCGCAGCGGCTGGCCGACGGGCCGGACCTGGTGTCCACATTGGACGTCTACTACCGGCACGACATGAACCGGCTGAACACAGCCGGGGCGTTGCGGATCCACCCGAGGACACTCGACTACCGTTTCCGCCGGGTCCGCGAGCTCGTCGGGATAGATCCCGGTTCGCTCCATGGGGTACGCGTCCTCAGCGCCGTGGTGGCGCGCGTGCGCGCCGGACGCTGGAGCTAACGTCACAACCCGCAGGACACTAAGGGTTTCGCGTCAGCCTTAAGGGCTTGTCGTCCTGGCGGCCTGGTGTGCCATGCCGACATGTTCTATCCGGAGGGCATCCACCCTGCAGTGCCCTCGGGAGGGCAATGATGTCGCGCCACACAGAACAACAGACGAGCCTGAGCAGACGAGGTTTTCTCGGTGGCGTCACCGCTGGAGCGGCTACCGCGGTTGCCATGGGGCCACATGCCGCACTCGCCCAGGAGGTCGCGCCCGCGGCAACCTCACCACGGTTCTTCGGCCGGATCTTCAACTTGCCGCCGTTCGCGCCCGCCAACGACCAGGTGCGGGCGGCGCTGCGCGAGCTGGGCAGGCCAGGCGGGCTGATGGATGCCCGCGATCCGTTGAGAGAAGGGCCGGTCCGGCTGATCACGAACCCGGAACTGAGCCCGAACAACGTCGACAACCCGTTCCATACGGCCGGTACGACGTTCTTCGGTCAGTTCGTCGACCATGACTTCACGTTCGACAACAACTCACCGCTCGGGATACCGACGAACCCGGAAACGTCGCCGAACACTCGAATCCCCACGCTGTCGCTCGATTCGGTGTACGGCGGCGGGCCGAACGTCAATCCCGAGTTCTACGACCCGGCCGACCGGGTGAAGTTCAGAGTGGAAAGCGGAGGCCTGTTCGAGGATGTGCCACGCCGGTCGGACACCGTGGCGATCATCGCCGACCCGCGTAACGACGAGAACCTGATCATCTCCGGCATGCACGCGGCGTTCTTGTTGTTCCACAACCGGGTCGTCGACCGGTTGCGGTCCCAGGGCGTGCCGGCCGATCGGCTTTTCGCCGAGGCACGACGGCTGGTCACCTGGCACTACCAGTGGATCATCGTGCACGAGTTCATGCCGCAGATCGTCGGCTTCGGCATCACCCAGGACATCCTGCGCAACGGTCGCCGGTTCTATCGGCCCGCGCCCGGCCAGCACTTCATGCCGGTGGAGTTCCAGGGCGCGTGCTATCGGTTCGGGCACAGCATGATCCGGCCGTCCTACCGGGCGAACCTGCGCGGCGACCCCGGCGGAAACCCCGCCACCGGCGCACCGGCGTTCTTCGGCTTCATCTTCGACCCGGCCGGGCAAGGCCAACGGGACCCCGTCGACCTACGCGGCGGTGCCCGCGCACGGCGCCGGTTCATCGGCTGGCAGACCTTCTTCGACTTCGGCGACGGCCAAGTGCGGCCCAACAAGCGCATCGACACCAGGATCTCCACGCCACTGTTCAACCTGCCACTGGCCGCGATCCCGTCCGGCGACCCGCCGACCTCGCTGCCCCAACGCAACCTGCTGCGGCACCTGACCTGGTCACTGCCGTCAGGCCAACGGATCGCCACCGCGATGGGCATCCCCGTACTCGGCCCGGACAGCTTCCCCGAACTGCGGCCGTTGGGCGCCGGCCTGGATGCGAGCACCCCGCTTTGGTACTACATCCTCAAAGAAGGCCAAGTGCTCGGCGACGGCATCACACTGGCCGGGGTGGGTGCGAGGCTGACCGGCGAGGTGTTCATCGGACTGCTGGAGCTGGACCCGGCCTCCTACCTGGCAACCGACCGCAACTGGCGGCCGACGTTGCCCCGGCGCAACGGGTCGACCGGCGAGTTCGCCATGGTCGACCTGCTCACCTTCGCCAGAGTCGACCCCACCAGCCGAGGACAATGACGCTTGGTGAACTGAGCGTGGGGTTCGAGTCGACGGAGCCTTCGGCCTGGCCGTGGGCTCCGTCGCCTAGTGACGCCTTAGCGAGGCGTGATTGTTCGCGTGTTTCACCAACCTGGTGGTGCAAGGTTCTTGCATGCCCCGGCAATGACCATTCGGCCAACGGAAAGAGGGAGGTCGAAGTGCGTTTGCCGGGACTTCTGCTCGTGGGCGTCACCATTCTTGCCGGGCTGACGGGAACAGCTTCCGCCGACGCGGACAACAAATGGGGGCAGCTGGCAGACCAGACCTACAGTGAAGCCGTCGCAGCGGTTAACCAAGCCGATGTCACCGGCGTTTACGTCCGCGCGCAGTACGTCGCGCCACTCGCCTGGTACGCGGGGCAACGGTTCGGTTGGCGGGACAGACGGACACAGACTTGGCTGCACCGGCTCTACGCACTGCGGACGCCCACCAACGGATATGGCCTTGGTGCGGAGTTCGACGCATTCGCCGACGGAACGGTCAACCCGGCTGACACCGCGTACACGATCACCAGCGCCTGGCACGTGGGTCGCGTCTTGATCACCGGATACGACGGCGGCGGCGTGTCCGCAGGACGGGTGCGTCAGGCGGCGAACTTGATCGCGTCGCTTCCGCTGTCAGCCGGGGAACGTTGTCCTGCTTATTCGGAACACAGCAACGACATCGGCAAGCCGTGTGTATGGAACGTTTCCGCGGCCGCCGTGTGGTTTCTGGACAACGCTGCCCGGCGCGGCCTGGTGACCAAGCCGCACAAGGTCGCGACTTGGCGCACCGAAATACACCGGCACTATCGGGAAGACCTCGGTGGCTGGACCTATCAGGCGAACTCGGTGAAACTCCAGGATCCCTGGCACAACGTGGTCACCGTACTCGAAACGCTGGACAGCCACCCGGGATTCGGTGCCACCACTCTAGCTGGACATTTCCGGAACTGGCCGGTCAGTGCGGCGAACGTCGACGTGCTGCCGTACGACTGCGCACGAGCGGAAGCGAACTTCGCAGCGATCCGGTTCAGCGCAACGAAACCAGTCACCACCCCAGCCGCGGTGCTGGCGAGCCGGACCGCGTTCGTCGCGATGCTGCCGAGGATCGCGCACACCTGCCGCTGAGATCATGACCCCAGGTAACGGCTTTGTTCGGCCTCGGTCAGTTCGCGGGTGCGGCGCTGCCTGGCCAGATCCGCGAGCTCGCCGAGGCGTTCAGCCGGCAAACAGAACGTACATCGCCAGACCTCGACTGTGCTGTTGGTTTCGCCACGGCCAATGGCCACGCGATTGCCTGTGCCGAACGCGACGCTGTGAATTCCGGCGTGATAGTCGTTGAACACGACGGGATCGCGCCACCGGGCCCAGTTCCAGAAGCGCAGGACCTTGTCGTTGCCCACGCTCGCCACGTACTGCCCGTCCTGGCTGAACGCCACGCTGAACACGAGTCCATAGTGGCCGGTGAGCACCGCGATCGGCGGGCCGCCGGTGCTGCGCCAGATTCGCACCGCTCCGTCGTTCCCAGCTCCGGCAACCAACTGACCGTCCGGGCTGACCGCGACTGTACGCATCCCATCGTTACCGCGCAGGATGACCAACTCTTCCCGACGACCTGACGCTGGCCACACCTGCACAGTCCCGTTGTCGGCTGCGGCTATCAGCCTGCCGTCGGGGCTGAATGCGATGTCGTTGAGCGGCGAGATTCCGTGGCGTAGCACTGCCGGTGGCTCAGCACTGTCCAATCGCCACTTCCGGATCTCGCCGTCCTCACCCGCGCTCGCGAGATAGTCGGCGCTGAACGCCACTCCACGCACCGCGCCGTGATGACCGGTGTACGTGGCGATCGCATCTCCGCCAGTCACCGGCCAGACAAGGACGGTTCCATCGTCACCGGCACCTGTGACAAGGTGGCCGTCGGGATGGATTGCCACCGCCTCCACCGGGCCCCGGTGCCCGCGGAGGACCACCGGATCACCGCTGCCGTCCGCGGCCCGCACCATCACGGTCGCGTCGGTACCGCCGCTGACCACCTTCGTACCGTCCACACTGAACGCGGTGTCGAGGACATTTCCAGTGTGCCCGTCAAGGACATGCCGATCCGGGCGAGGCGCAGGCTCCCACAAACTAAGCGTGCCATCGTCGGCCGCGGTGGCGACCAAGCGGTCGTCTGGGCTGAAGTCGACGTCCCGGATCGGGCCGCCTTGGCCGCGCAGTGCGATGTAGTCACGGCGGGCCGTCAGCTGCCAGACGTGACTGGTCCGGTCCCGGCCGCCGCTCAGCAAAGTCTTCCCGTCGTGGCTGAACGCCAGTGCCTGAATGCGATCCCGGTTCGGATACAGGACCAGTGGCGGCTGATTTCCCTTCGTTGACCAGACTTCTTCCCTGCCGTCGACACGGCCGCCCGCGACCGACTGCCCGTCCGGGCTGAAGGCCAGACTGTCCACGGCGACATCGGGCCCGCGCAGCGGCGTGACCAGGCCGGTCGCCACATCCCGCAGCCAGACCCGCCCGTCCTGAGCGGCACTCGCCAGTTTCGTGCGGTCCGGGCTGAACACCGCCGCGCGCAACGGCTGGTTCTGGCCAGGAAGCATCCGTGACAGACCGTCCACAGTAGACGTCCACAGTGTTCCATCCTTGGCCGCGGCGACGATGTTCTGTCCACTATGGTCGAACGCGACCGCGAGAATGGCTCGTTCGGCCTTGCCGACTTGACGAATCAGCCCGTCGGTCAAGTGGATGAGCCCGATGTCACCGTTTGCCAACCCGAACAGCAGCTGTTTGCCGCCCGGCCCGTAGGTCAGCGCGGTGACCTCGTGTCCGGTTTCGACCAGGATCCGGCCGGCGCCGCCGCTGACCGGCCAGTCACGCACCGTGCCGTCACTTCCACCGCTGGCCAGTTGGTGGCCGTCCGGACTGAATTCGGACGCCGTGACCGGACCGTGGTGACCAGTGAAGGTCGTCCGGACGCGGGACGCGCTGATCGCAGCGGCCAATGCGGACTCGGTCTGCCCGCCTGGGTTGATCTCGTAGGCGCGCAACGCCAACAGCAGTGAGACCTGCGGGTCGAGCGTGAGCTGATTGCGTGCGTCCGCGGTGAGCCGACCGGCCAGTACCCGGTCACGCTCCAGTTCGGCCTGCTGGCTCTGCACCACGGTCATGATGGCGAGCACCAGCAATATGACGACGGCCGCGCTCAGGCCCACCAGTCCCCGGCGCAGCCTCCGCCGCCGTTTTTCCTGTTCCCGCACCAGTTTCCGGTTGCTCGCGGCAACGAACTCGCGCTCAAGGTCGTTCAGCGACCGGATCCTGCCGCGGTCCTGCCACGCGGCGAGCCGCGACATGCCGTAGAGCAAGTCCTCATCACGACCCTGCCGCTGCCACTCCCCTGCGTCGCTGGCAAGGCGATGCCGGGCACGCAGGAATTCGCGGTCCTCGTCCAGCCAGTCACGAAGCCTTGGCCAGCCGCGGATCAGGCATTCGTGCGCGACTGTCACTGTTTCTTCGTCGAGGGTGATCAGGCGTGCGTCGGCAAGGCGGGACAGGACGACAGCCACATCGTCCGCGTTGGCCCGGTCCAGCAGCTCTGCCCGTCGTGGCCGGCTACGGGTATCCACGCCACCCTCGCCTGGAACCGTGAGCCGCAAGAACATGTCTCGGGCGATACGGGCCTGATAGTCGTCGAAGCTCTCGTAGACGTGGTCGGCAGTCTGGGCGACGGCCGCACGCACCCCGCCCGCGGCTCGATAGTCCTCGACGGTCAGCTCGTCACCCGTGCTGCGCAGCCAGGTTTCCCGTAGGGCGTGGGAAAGCAACGGCAGGGCTGCTGGCTCGCCGAGCACCTCGGCCAGCGCGACGTCGGCCAGCGCCGGTTCCACGGTCAGCCCGGCCAACTCCGCGGGACCGGTGATCACAGCGCGGAGATCAGGTTCGGCCATCGCTCCGACCAGCAACTGATTGTCCCGGAACAGAGTCACCAGCGCTGCGAAGTCCGCGCACGCCGGGTAGAAGTCGGCACGGACACCGATCACGACGCGCGCCGGGACGGAAGGGTTGTCGGCCACGGAGACAAGGGCCTCGACGAACCCTGCACGCTCCTGTTCGTCGCTGCACAGCGTGAAAGTCTCTTCGAATTGGTCGACGACGATGACGACCGTCGCGTCGGCCTGGGAACGCAACTGGCTGCTTAGCCCAGCGGGATCCACGGACAGCACAGGTTCAGTCAGCACACCGACGGCCGCCAGGCAGGCCGACAGTTCCCTGAGCGGATGCTCCCCTGGCGTCATCAGGACGGTCCGCCACCCGGCGAAAGCACGGACCGCAGGCAGCAGCCCGGCCCGCAGCAACGACGACTTCCCGCTGCCGGACGGACCGAACACCGCGAGAAACCGCCGGCTGGTCACCCTGGCCAGCAGTTCCTCGACCAGATCCTGCCTGCCGAAGAACCGGTCAGCGTCCTTCTCCTGGAACGTTTCCAGGCCGAGATACGGCGCCCGTCCGTCGGCGCGGCGTGGCGGACGGATCCGTTTCGGTATGTCCGGAGCCCGTTCGGCTTGCCTCTCGGGTCCAGTGAACTCGGTGGACTCGCTGAACGAGCCGACCGGCAGGCCCCGCAGGAGTCGCACGTGCAACTCAGCCAGTGCCGGTCCAGGATCGACGCCGAGTTCGTCGGCGAGCCGTTCACGCAGCGCCGCGAAGCAGTTCAACGCCTCGGCCTGCCTGCCCTGCGCGGCGAGTGCGACCATCAGCTGCCCGACGAGCGGTTCGGCCAGCGGATGGTCGACGATCTCCCGTTCGAGGCGATCACTCGCGCGGCCGTATTCGCCTAGTACCAGCGCATTGCGAGCCCATTCGGCGCACGCGCGCACGCGATGGCGAAGCAACCGGTGCCGTTCGGCCTCGGCCCACCGCCCGGACAGTCCCTGCAGCGCGGAACCTCTCCACAGAGCCAAAGCGCTGTCCAACACCGCAGCCCGTTCTGCCGGGTCGTCGGTCTGAAACGCCTTGTCACACAAAGCGGTGAACCGATGGACATCAACCTGTTCGGTGGGCACGTCGAGCACGTAGCCGCTGGACTCCTGGGCGACCGTGAGGTCCCCGCACCCGCGCAACGCCCGCCGTATCCGGCTGATGTAGCTGTACAGGGCGGTCCGGACCTGTGTCGGCGGGTCGTCGCCCCACACCCGGTTGATCAGCGTTTCGACAGGTTGCGCACGACCGGCCCCGAGCAGCAGGACAGCCAGGACGCACCGCTGTTTCCCGGACCCCAGATCCACCCGGCGACCGTCTGACCAGAGTTCGACCGGGCCAAGCAAGCGAAAATCCACGGAAGCTCCCCTCTTCCAGTCGCCAGGGTAGCGCCGCGGTTACAGTGCGTGCAACGACGGTCACGCGAACGTGGGGGTTGGACCTCGGAAGGCGCTGCCAGCTCAGCGTCAACCGCTGGGCCAACCGGGGGACGGCTGAACTGACGTCGTACAAACGTGTTCGCATGACGCCGGGCCAGCCGATACCTCTGGATGTACGTCACGACAGCGCTACGGCTGGGGTCACTCGTGGTCGACATCTTCATCAACTACCGGAGTTCCGATGCGAGCTTCGGCGCGGCAGCCACCTTCGAATTGCTGACCGACTACTTCGACCGATCGACGATCTTCCTGGACAACCAGTCCATGAGTCCTGGATCGGTGTATCCCGACCAGATTCGCACGGCGTTGCAGGCCATGCGTGTTCTTGTTGTGCTCATCGGTCCAAACTGGTTGACGGAAGTTGATGAAGGACAGCGGTTGATCCAGCGAGAGGAGGACTGGGTCCGCCGTGAAATCAGGACGGCGATCGAGAGGGCTGTCCCGGTGATACCTGTCCTGCTCGACGGTGTGGCACTGCCAGCCGCGGATCTCCTCCCAGCGGACATCCGTTCCCTCGTGCACCGGCAAGTGGCCGAGATACGCCATCGCAGTCTCAGAGCCGACGTCGATCGGCTTGCGAATCACCTTGAAAGCTTGTTGCCGTCCACGTCTGCGCACAGATCCGTCGGTCGTCGGCGCGCCGGCGGCGAAGTAACGGAGGTTGTGGAGTCCGAGCAGACGGTCGTGCCGCGAGAGCTACCGGCGAGCAACCACCACTTCGTCGGACGAGAGGGGCAACTCGAACTGCTGGACTGCTGCTTGCGTACCAACGGTGGCCAGGTCCTGCCGATAGTGGTGGTAACCGGCACCGCCGGGATCGGGAAGACCGCGCTGGCCGTACGGTGGGCACATCGTGCTGCGGCCGAGTTTCCTGACGGCCAGCTCTATGTCGATCTCCGCGGGTTCGGTCCCGGTGAACCGGTCACACCGATGGAGGCCCTGTCCGGTTTCCTTCGCGCCCTTGGGATGCAGCGACCGGAGGAACTGAACGGTCTCGCCGAGCGCTCAGCTCGGTTCCGGACGATGATGACCGATCGACGCATGATTGTTCTGCTGGACAACGCATACTCCGCGCAACAGGTCGAACCCCTGTTGCCGGGAGCAGGTCCCGCGGTGGTGCTCGTCACCAGCCGAAACTCGTTGCGCGAGTTGCACATCGGACACGCCACCACGCCTGTACAGCTCGAGCCGTTGTCATCGGACGCGGCAGCCAGACTTCTTGCCGCCGATGTGGGTGACCGGGTGGCCCACGAGAAGGACGCGGCAGATCGACTGACGGCGCTGTGCGCGGGAATACCCCTCGCCCTTCGAATCGTCGCCGAGCGGCTGGCGTCTCGGCCGACCACATCCCTCACATCGCTTGCCAACGAGCTCGAAGACGAGCGGTCACGCCTCGCATCGCTGAGCGCACTGGACCCACCTGCCAACGTCCGCGCGGTGTTCTCGTGGTCGTATCGACAACTCGACGAGTTCTTGGCGACCGTGTTCCGTGCCATCGGTCTGGGACCGCGGCGAGGTTTCGACGCCGACTCGATCGCAGCCGTCGCCGGATGCCCCGCCGCGCCGGTTGAGCGGGCGCTGATCGATCTGAGCCGGGTCCATCTGGTCACCGAACAGCCCGACGGCCGCTACAGCATGCATGACTTGTTACGCATCTACGCCGGCGAACTGGCACGTCGAGGCGAGGATCCGTCCCCCGGCGACGCCAGCCGCCGCCTGTTCGACTACTACCTGCACTCTGCGGAACGTGCTGACTTGATGCTCACCCCGCACCGGACGCGAATTCCCCTCGTCGGTGATCCGGAAGCCGGACGGGACTTTCCCGACGCTGTGACCGCCCGCCAGTGGCTGGCCGCCGAGGAACCGAACCTGATTGCCCTGTCCCAGATGGACGACCGCCGGTTGGATGTGCGCCGTTGGCAACTGGCGTACGTCCTGCGTGACTACTTCTATCTGACCAAACAGCTGGACGGATGGATCGAGAGCCATGTCAACGCGCTCAACGCAGCATGCCGAAGCGGTGACACACGAGCAGAAGCACTCACCCGCAACAATCTCGGCATGGCCATGACCGCTGCTGGAAGACTCGATGAGGCGGTGCGTTTGTTCACAACCGCCAAGGAGATCTTCGAGCGGATCGGCGACGGGATGGGCACCAGCAACTCGGTGGCGAACATCGCCTCGGTCCTGCGGAGGCAGGGCGACTCCGCACTGGCGTTGACCTACCTGCGGGAGGCGCTCTCCTATTACCGCCAGGAGGGCGCATTGAGTCACATCGGGATAACCTTGCGCGGAATGGCTCACGCTCATCTACAGCTGGGTCAGTTGACCGAAGCCGTCCAGCACGCCCACGAGGCGGTGGACATCGCGACCTGGCTGTCGCATGACTTGGACATCGCGCAAGCCGACAACATTCTCGGCGCGGCCCACCGTCTCCTCGATGATCTCCCTCTTGCTGAGATCGCGTACCAACAGGCATTGGCTGCGGCGCGCAGATGTGAAAGCCGGTACGAGGAGGCCTGGAGCCTACGGGGCCTCGGCGCTGTCGCGCTGGCAACGCACCAGCCGGACAAGGCTCGCCAACACTGGTGTGCCGCATTGAGACTTTACCAATCTGTGGGCTCCACTCTGGCGAACGAGGTGTCAGAAGACCTCGCCCGACTCGCCCGGAGCAACGATGAATCCGATGGCGCTGCCGGCTGACCTTCGTGCGCACCACGTGAGGCCGCCGGTATCGCCCGCTACCACTTGTGCTTGTGGTTGGCCCGGTGGGCCCGCCGCAGCATCCAGACTGGAGCCCAACGTGCGAAGGTCGTGGCGACGGTTGCCTGGCCGTAAAGGTCGTTGACACGTCCTGTCACTCGGGGAGCAGCCAGACGGACGCCGTCAAGCAGAGCGTTGGCGCGGCAATCGTTGTTGCGGAGCTTGAGAGCCATACCGAGTTCGAACTGCGTGCGCAGCGTTTCATGATGGTAGAGACCGAATGCGACGAGCTGTCCCGTATGGGCGCTTTCGAGGCAACCCGCGGCGGCGGCGAAGTCCGCGAGTTGGAAGTGTGCCATGCCCAATGTGTAGAGGCACCTCGAGACCAGCGGATGCCCCTCGTCGAGACGGCCGCGCAGGACCACGAGTAATGCGGTCGCGTAGGCTCGCGCGTCGGTCGCCTTGCCCTGGCTGATCAATGCCAGCCCAACCGCGACACGGGCGGTCAACACCTGGATGTTGCGGTCGCCCAGGTCTTGAGCCTGTTCTTCGGCCAACCTGCGAAAGGTGGTTTCCGCTGCTGACCACTTGCCGGCGTCCGGTTTGAACTCGAGAAAGTGGATCAGCAAGTGCGCGCTGGCCAGAACGAACTCTGCCTCGGCGGCTTGCGGGTGGTGTGACCGGTTGCGGCTGGCGTAATAGTCGACGACTTGGCTGGCGTTGGCTCTGGCCTGCTTCTGTTCGTCCGTCTGCATCTGGATGTTGGCCAGTTCCAGGCGCGCCGTGTTGGCGGTGTGGTCGGGCAGATCGCTCGCCTTGCTCACGAGCGCGACAAGGAAGTTCTTGTGCTCGTTCAGCGAGCCGCGCAGGCGCCTGCTGCGGATCCACTGCAGACGTACATCGAGATCTGCTCCTGTCGGGTGGTCGCAGAGCACGTCCGGAGTGGCCACGCGCTGCCAAGCGGCTTCGGCCTCGTCCAGGCGCCCCAAGGAATCCAACGAGGACGCGAGAATCAGCGCGGCTGAGCGCTCCCCGTCGCCGCGTACCTGGTCGGCCAGTCGTGCCGCTTCAGCGTATTCACCTGCGTCGAAGTGTGCAGCGGCACCGTCCAGAAGTACGTCCGACCCGCCGGTGTCGATCACGCGGTCGAAGTACCGCGCTGCCAGACCCGGGCGGCCCGAATTCCTCAGGCGGAAGGCGACGTACCTGAGCAGTTCGCTGCCGATGTCGGCGGACAGTGTGCAACTGTCAGCCAAATGCCGGGCGTGCGGCAGGAATTCCTCGTCGTCGTAACCGAGCAGGACTTCCGCCGCGGTCGTGGTGAGGCGCGCATCGATGTCGAACTGGTGCAGGACAGCTTGCCGGACAACGGGATGCATCACCCATCGATGCTCGTCGCGGCTAGCGAGAAGCGCCTTCCCGAGCGCCGACATGCACGCGATAACGTCATCGTCAGTGACGCCCATACGCCGCATGACGTCACGGACAAACCGCACGGGCATCGGCTCGGCAGCGCCGATCGCGGACAATTTGAGCAACATCAGTTGCTTTTCGTCGTCCACACGCTGCAACCGATCAGTGAACACTCTGGCAACTCGGTCGATCGTGCTGGAGGTCCCGTCGAGCACACGGCCGACATGCTCCGCGAGGGAATCCAGCCCTCGGCGTTCGATGGCGGCCACAGCCAACTGGGCCACTGTCATCGGATGCCCCTGCACGCGGTTGACCAGAGCCTTGACCAGCTCCTCCTCGCCGTCCCTTGGTGGACGACACAGCGAGAACAACTGAACGCCCTCGTCTTCAGTGAGCCGCGGCAGCGGAACCCACTCGCCCACGCTCCTGAACGCCTGCTGCTGGGTTATCAGTACCGTATGCGATTCCTTGCCGGGAAAGATCATCTTCCGGACCACGGACTCGTCGAGCTCGGCGGAGACGTTGTCGATGATCCACAGCACTCGGCCTTCCGGATTCACCTTGCCCGCTTTCGCCTCGTACGCTTCCAGTGCGCCGGTTGTCTCGTTGTGCAGGTCTATCCAAACCACCGAGTCGTAGGCGAATCCGAAATGCAGGACGTAGTCCTCGACGAGCTTGGTCTTGCCCGATCCAGACAGTCCAGTAAGGACAGCGGTATTGTTCGACGGCCATTGGGTCGTCCGGTACTGCCTGCGGTTCAACGCACTGTGCAACGCCCAGATGGCCGAGTAGCGCCGGACTCGGGGCTCGTATCCTGACGAGCCGAAGTATGACTTCGGCAGAGCCTGGAAGTCGATGTCCTGGAACGTGCCTGTCAGCGTGGCGAGCATGTGCTGGATCCCGTCGATGATCTGGTTCAGCACGGCTTCGGATTTGTCGTCCTCGACGAACACCCTGTCCTGCAGTTCGACCGGTGCGATGTGGCCGCGGCCAGGGCCGGGATTGATCACGAGCAACCGGCTCGGGCCGCCCTCCTTGGCGCTCGCGACGAACGCCTGCGCCAGCTCGAATTGGCACGCGTGCCGCTCGGCGAACCGTGTGGAGTAGTAGACGAGACACATCGCGCTGTTGCGCAGAGCATGCTCGATGCTCGCGGTGATGCTGTCACTCGGGCGGTTCTCCGTACGATCGACAAATGCCGAAATACCGAGGCCGTCGAGTCGCTTCTTGATCTTTTCGATCTGATGTATGTCGTCACCTGAGTACGATATGAAGACGTTGTACAACTCGCCTCTTCCGTCGGCCATGTGAACAAACGTAGTGTGCCACGCGACGTTTCTCTTCGAGTAGTCCGTCGACGAACGGCCAGATCAGTGACTGATGCGCAACTTACCTCATCGCCGACAGGCGAACATCGTGCCGACAGCTTCTGGAACCGTCTCACCGATGAGGAGCGCGCCGCACTGGTTGACGTGGGTAAATTGCGTCGGTTTCCGAAAGGTGCCACCGTTATGCGAGTCGCCGAGATCGGTACGTGGGTGGCCGTCCTCCGTTCGGGACGTGTGCGTGTGATCGGTTTCGACGGCGGCCGGATAATAGCGACGCGCGGCGAGGGTGACATCCTCGGCGAACAGGCACTTATAGACGGAAAGTTGCGTTCCGCGACCGTTCAGACCGACTCGCCCGTACGAGTGCTGGCCGTGGGCGTCAAAGAATTCGATCATGTTCTCGGCAGGCATCCGCGCGTCATGCGAGTCCTGTGCGCCGTGATGTCGGAGCGGCTGCGGCAGTCAGATCGCGCACTAGGCAGTCAGGGAGGTGACGCGCTCACGAAGGTCGTCCGGCTGCTGGTCAGCCGTGCCGAAGACCACGGAGTGCGGGTTGAGCAGGGCGTCAGCGTGAACATCGGCGCACAGGTGAACGTTGCCAGGTTTCTCGGTGTGTCACGTGAGTCTGTCGTGCGGACGTTGAAGGCGCTGCGTGACGACGGGATCATCTCAACTCGTCGTGGTCTTGTGACGATTCGTGACCTTGACGCTTTGCGACGTCGTGTGGAGTAACAAACCTGCACGGTTCTGCCGCAGATGACGCATACGGAGCGCGCAACCTGAAGTGCGTGATGATGCACTTGTGCCGCAAGTTCGGCGCCGTTTCGCTGACCTGCGGTTTCACGAAATAGGGAGGGCGAGATGTCGGACGAGCTGGCGAATTCCATTGTGCGAGCATTGTCGCAATACCTTGTTTGGAAGGCTGGCGCCGGCAGCGCCGCGTTCGACGCGAACCTGGAGAACCTGCACGGATTACTCAGTGTGAAAATGTCGGACGCGTTTCAGGGCGAGTTGCTGGGGCGCTTCACCGACAACCCGACTTCGACGGTCGAGCAGCAAGCTCTCCGAGTGCACTTGGCGGAAGAGATTCGCCGCGATCCGGAGTTCGGCCGGGAACTCGGCAGGGTACTGGCGGGCCAGATCGAGAGAGGTTCGAAAATGCCGGGCAAGAAAACGATGAAGCGAGGGTTCGCCATTCTGGGAGCGGCCGTCATCGTGACCGGCACCTTCATCATCGGACGTTCGACCGCGAACGTCGAGGCGGTGCCGACACCCACGCCCGCGCCGGTCACGGTGACGTCGGTCGTGCAGGTTTCACCTACGGCGACGCCCGTGCCATCGCCGTCGTCGAGCAGTAGTGTGGTGGCGCCTCCACCAAGCGGATCTGGAGTTGTGCCCGGCACCCCTGGCGACGGCAGCAGCCTTCCGAAGGGCACCCCCGTGTTCGTCAAGGATCTGCCCAAGCCCAACAACCAGTCGTACGCCGAGTTCGGCGATCATGACGTCCGGCTGACCCAGTATCAGAACTCACTGTGGCATCCGCTGAGCACGTGCAACGATGACCGGTACAAGGGCGAGCAGCAGTTCAACCTGAAGAACTTCAGCCGCATCGAGGTGCAGGCGGTGGGAACCGACCAGACGTCGGACCCGAGCCTGGTCGTCAAGTTCGAGATCTTCATCAACAACGACAAAGTGAAGCCCATCGCGACGGTAGTGGCGAATCCCGGCGAGTCGAAGCAACTGGGCGCGGACCTCCCGCCGGACACCTTCGCGCTGACGTTGCGGTCGTCGCTGGTCACTGTCGACAAGTCCAAGTGCCGCTCGGGCAACGCGGTCTGGGGCACTCCGTTCGTCACAGCGGTTGGACGGTGACCTTCTCCGTCGTCTGTGGCCGAAGCCCCACGTCGAACACGAAGTCAGTTGGCTGCGCTGTTGTGGCCACGCGACAAGTCAACATTTGTCCAATCAGGACAATCGGGTCCGGACGTGCCAGCCGCTGGGCGGCGGGCTAGAACGCCGCGTCTATCTGAACCTTGAAGTCCTGGTAGGCACTGACATCGTCCCAGGTCGGCAGACTGAAGGTCTTGGTCTGTCCCGGAGCGAGCTCGTTGACGACGCCACGTGCCGTACCCAGAATCCTGCGGTCCGTATCGTAGAACGTTGCCGTGAGCGACATGGTCTTCTTGACTGTGCTGCCGTTGTACGCCTCGCCGTGCACGGTGTGGTCGGACGCGACGGTGAAGTTGTCCAGCACGATGCCATCTTCGTCGCCGTCATCATCGGTTACCGCGATTTTTGGCCCAGTCGGCCTTTGCCGTGATGTGTCACTTATGGCAACCGGTGGCGTGAGGTCCCCCTCCTCGAGCCAGTCGTTGCCGTCCATGTCCACCGGGCAGCCGATATCCTTGAGCCGCTGAGCCAGGAGCTTCCGAGGACCGGCATCGTTGGTCAGCCGCAACTTCGGCCGTGGCTTTTACGGGCTCGTTGAGGAAGTGCCTGATCAGGTACTGCAGGGTACGCACATTGCCCTCGTACTCGAACCGGAACTTCTCGCTGAGATCGGTGGGAAGCAACAACAAACAGTCCGCGAACCAGGTGTCGTAGGCGTCGTTGAGTGCCTTCGCTGCCCGGGCTCCGGCGGCCCTGTCGTCAACCTGGACCTGTTGGGCCAGACGGTCGAGGTCGGCAATCTGCTCGATGAGCCTTTCCAGCCTTGCCGCCTGAGCCTGCGCTTCCACGCCGGGCAGTTTAACGGCACCCGTTCCGTCGATCAGGCATCGACGGCCGCACTGGGCTGGCCCGATCCACCGGCGTGAGTACCCGTGAGTCTGCCGGCCGCTTGATCTTTCACTCCAACGAGTGCTTTGTAGCCATGATCACCGTGCGGATCCGGTGTCAGCCCCCGCAGGTACTGCGGCCATGGTCCGCAGTGGATGGAATGTTTCGGCTTTGCATTAACGCTGCCCATTGGGGCTGGTGTTCGACGCATTGGGTAACGGGCCGGAAAATGATCACGACATGTGCAGGCACGGAGAACGGCATACCTTGGGGGAACGGACGTGCGCACATTCGGATTGGTGATTATCTGTACCGCCGTTATGGTCAGTGGCGTTCCTGCCGTGGCGGCGTCGACGTCGTGGCGGGTTGTTCCAACCGCTACCGAGAACAGGTTGAGTACAGTTGATGTCGTCTCGGAGAAGGTTGTTTGGGCGGCTGGCGGTGGCCTTCTTGGATCTGTCGACGACGGCAACGTCGTGCGCACGTTCGATGGTGGTCGGACTTGGCGCGATGTGACTCCGTTCGGCGATGTCACGCAGCCTTATCGGGATGTCGAGGCGTTTGATCGGGACCATGCGGTCGCGTTGTCGAGCAAGGACGGATTGTCCCAGATCTATCGGACCGCGGATGGCGGGACGACCTGGCGCGTGGTGTTCAGCTCACCTCTTTTCTTTGATTGCATGGCTTTCTTCGACCACAAGCGCGGGCTTGCGGTAGCCGATTCGGTTGACGGCAGATTCCCGGTCATGGCCACCAGCGACGGCGGTCGGACCTGGCTGCCGACTCCCGTCGAGTCGCAGCCCGTCGCGATGCCCGGCGAAGCGGCGCGAGCGACTGGAACCTGCCTGACCACGTTCGGCCGTCACGATGTCTGGTTCGGTACCTGGGATCCGGCCGACAACGGGCGGGTGTTGCATTCGGCCGACAGCGGCCGGACCTGGACCGCTTCCACCACGCAGTTACCCGGCGGCGACACCCACGAGGGCGTCAGCACATTGGCCTTTCGTGATCGCCGGACAGGCATCGCATCCGGTGGCACCGTGGCGACGAATGGTGATTCGGGCGCCGTGAATGTGACGGCGAACGGCGGCAAGTCGTGGACGTCCGCCAAACCGCCGGCCGGTGTCCGCATTGGCGTCGCATGGGTTCCTGACCGTCGTGAGACTGTCGTGGCTGTCGGCCGGACCGGTACCGATATCAGCACGGACGGTGGCCGCACCTGGCGTCTCATCGACCACACTTCACTGTTCGCAGTGAACTGCGCACGTAACGGCCCGTGCTGGGCTGTTGGCCAAAGCGGCAAAGCGGCGAAACTGTGGATCCATTGAACCGCGGCATGCCCGAAATGTGCGTCTCCACGTCGAACGTCCAGTCCAATTGCACTTAATTGCCCTTGCGGGCAGTATCGCCATTGCAGTTTCCGGGCGTTGACATCGCCGGTTGCCGCATTTAGCGTTGATCCCCGACATGGGGTGTCGATAAACCGGTTCGAACGAAATCACCGTTTGGCGAAAACCGGTGTTCTGCTGATTCAAGCTCTTGCCTGACAGCGCGCGGTGGCGGGCTCTGGCAACGCACCAAAGAGGGGGTCCGATGAGGACGGAACAGCCCGGCGCTTTATCCGGCCGGTCGCTGGGGGAATTGTTCATGGCCCAGGTCAGGCGCCAGCCGGACCGGCCAGCGATCGCCGGAGCGGACGGACAAGTCAGCTACGCCGAACTCGGATCGCTCGTCGAACAGTTCGCGCGTGGACTGCGGCGGCTGAGGCTGCCCACGGGCGCAATGGTCGGCGTGGCAGGCGATCGCGGCCGAGACGCGTGCGTCGCGATGATCGGTGCGGTGTACGCGGGGCTCGGATACGTGCCCCTCGATCCCTCGCTGCCCGCCGAACGGTTGCACACCATGGTCACCGACAGCGGCGCGGTGGCTGTGATCCGGCTGCCGGGCGCGAAGGCTGTGGACGGCCGGACGTTGGAGTTCGCGGACATCCTCGACCTCGGCAGACACGGCACGGACGGCCCGACACCGCAACCCGACACGACCCCTGCGTATGTCATGTTCACGTCGGGCACGTCCGGCCGACCGAAGGCCGTCGCGATCCCGCAGCGCGGCGTGGCAAGGCTTTCGATCGACAATGGTTTCCTCGACATAGAACCGACCGACCGCGTGCTGCACGCCTGTTCGCTGTCGTTCGACGCGTCGGTTCTCGAGATGTGGCCGACGCTGCTCAACGGCGCCTGCCTGGTGCCGGTCCCGTCGGACGTGTTGCTGTCCGCGCCCGCCCTGCACGCGTTGCTGCAACGGGAACGGATCAGCGTTCTGTTCCTGACCACCAGCATCTTCCACCACATGGCCGCCGAGCAGCCGGAACTGTTCGCCGGGCTGCGGTACGCGATCACCGGCGGCGAGGCATTGCAAACCGAGGCGGCGCGCAGAGTGCTGGAACACGGCCGTCCGGCGCACCTCGTCAACGCCTACGGTCCGACTGAAGCCGCATGCGTCGCGACCGCGCACGTTTTCACCGCTGTGTCACCGGATTCGGTCGGTGTGCCCATTGGTGTGCCGATCGCCGACACCGCCTGTCACGTCGTGCGGCCTGACGGCACGCTTGCCGTGGACGGCGAAGACGGCGAGTTGTGTGTCGCCGGCGGCGGCATCGCGACCGGATACCTCAACGCTCCCAAGGAAAGCGCCGATCGCTTCGTCCGTCTCCCGGTTGGCCGATCCGGTGAGCTTGTGCCGGTTTACCGCACCGGCGACGTCGTCCGCAGACGTGCCGACGGCGTGCTGGAGTTCGTCGGCCGCCGTGACGATCAGGTGAAGATCCGCGGTTTCCGGATCGAACCTGGTGAGATCCGTGCCGTCCTGACCTCCCATCCGAACGTCGGGGACGCCGCAGTCGTGGTTCGTGGCGAAGGCGCCACCCGTGTGCTTGCGGCGTACGTAGCGACCGCAGGATCGGCGCCCGATGCCCAGGACCTGCAGGGCTTTCTGCGCGCGCGGCTGCCCGAATACATGGTTCCGGCCACCGTGACGGTGCTCGACCGGCTGCCACTGACGGCAAGCGGCAAGCTGGACCACACCGCACTTCCGACGGACACGACAACAAGCGAAGCACTCGGTTCTCCTGGGTCCGTGGCCGAAACAGTGGCCGCGATCTGGGCTTCGGTCCTGCCTTCCGGCCACGCCCAACCGGACGACGACTTCTTCGCGGGCGGCGGCAACTCGCTGCTGGCAGTCCAACTCGTCGCCCAGGTCCAGGAACAGCTGGGGCTCGACGACGAGCACAACTACCTGCTGATCACCAATCTGCTGAACGAGCCGACCATCCGAGCGTTCACGTCGACCGTCGAGAACGTGTGGCGCACCGGTTCCGCCGAGGACGCGCACGCGGCCACGGCCGACCGCTGGCGACCCGACATCGTCTGGGACGTCCCGGAGGTCACGCACGCCGGACCCGAGCCGGATTGGCGTAACCCTCGGCACGTGTTCCTGACCGGTGCCACTGGTTTCCTTGGCGCGCACCTGCTTCGTGAGCTGCTCGACCAGACCGACGCCCAGATCCACACTCTCGTCCGGGGACGGGACATGGCGCACGCCTACAGCCGCCTGGCCGAAGCGCAGCGCCGTTACGGGATTGATCGGCCGTTGCCAGAAGAGCGGGTAAGTCCTGTGTTGGGCGACCTCGCCAAACCGCGCCTTGGCCTTGCGGACGCTGACTGGGAGCAGCAGGCAGCGCACGCTGACGTCATCCACCACTGTGGAGCGGAGGTCAACTTCCTTTACCCGTACGAGAAGCTGCGGGTGGCCAACGTGTTCGGCACGCAGGAGATTCTTCGTCTCGCGGCACGCCGGGCCATCCCCGTGCACCATGTGTCCACTTTGGCCGTTGTGCACGGCATGGGCGCGGCGGGCCTGCGACGGGTCACTGAGGACACTCCGCTGGACAACGTCGAGCTGCTCGGCATGGGATACCCGGAAAGCAAGTGGGTCGCCGAGGAGGTGGTGCGTGGCGCAGCCAGCGCCGGCCTGCCGACGGTGATCCACCGGCCGTACGAGATCTCCGGTGACGCAACGGGATTCACTTGGAACAGCGGGGCGGCTCTGTGCGAGCTGTTCCGGATCATCACCGAACTCGAGCTGGCGCCCGACCTTGACCTCGCGCTGAACCTCGTCCCAGTCGACTATGTCGCGGCCTCAATTGTCCACATTGGACTGACGCAGCCCGCGGACGGCCAGACCTACCACCTGGTCAACCCGCGCGAGGCGATGCTGAGCGACCTGGTGGACCGGTTGCGCGCGCACGGCCACCGGATCCACACGGTCGGCTACCCGGCCTGGATCGAGGAGATGCTGGCGTATCTCGCCGATCGTCCCGGACATCCGTTCACGCCGCTCACCCAGCTGTACACCAAGCGGGTCACCCCCGAGATCACGCTGCAGGAACTGGCCTGCGCGCGGATCACGCCACAGCTGGACCGCAGCAGGCTGGACGCGGCCGAGGCCGGCAGTGGGCTGGCTTGTCCGCCGGTGGACCGGGAGTTGCTGGACGGCTATGTCCGGTACTTCCACGACTCCGGCTTCATCGTGCGACCGACCGCCGCACTCGAAAGGGCCGGCCATGCTTGATGTCCAGACGGCCCTGCCGGATCTGACCGACCCGCGGACGTTCATCCCCGACCCGCCGTACCAGGCATGGGCGGCGTTGCGCCGCCGCGGCGGGCTGCCGTTCCAGGAACGCGAGGACGCACCCGGCTTCTACTCGGTGGCCCGCTACCGCGACATCGACACGGTGGTCCGCGACTCCACGACTTACAGCTCCGAGGGCGGCATGACACTGGACACCGCGCTCGGTGTCCGCGATCCGGCGGCCGGAAAGATGATCGAGCTGACCGACCCGCCTCGGCACCGACGGTTGCGAAAGCTGGTCAGCGGCGGGCTGAACCGTTCGGTGGCACAGAACATGGACGCTCTCCTACGCTGGCGGGTGGACGGCTGGGTCGCCGACGCCGTCCGAGCGGGCGAGGTCGACTTCGTGGACGCGGTCAGCGAACGGGTGCCGTCCGCGGCCACCGGGCTGCTCCTCGGCTTGCCACAGCAGCATTGGGACAAGCTCGCCGACCGAGCAAGCCGCGCGGTCTGCAGCTCCCTGGACGCGGATGACGCGAGAGTGGGCGATCTCGCGGTCCGCCGGAACTCCACCGCCACGGCCAACGGGCAGCTGATGGTGCACCTCGCCAGCCTGGTCGATCACGCCGAACTGGCCGAGGACGGGATGATGCGCCGGCTGCTGGCGGCTGAGATCGACGGCGACCGGCTGACCCGCGAGGAAGTGCTGCTGAACTGCCTCAACCTGGCCATCGCCGGCAACGAGACGACCAAGAACGCCACCACAGGCGGTTTGGTGGCGTTCAGCCGAAATCCGGAACAGTGGCAACTGCTGCGTCGCCGCCCCGAGTTGCTCGACTCGGCAGTCGAGGAGATTCTGCGCTACACCTCACCGGTACAGCACCTCATGCGCACGGTGACCCGCCCGCAGACACTCGCGGGCACGCAGCTTCACGAGGGCGACCTGGTGTGTGCCTGGGTGGCTTCGGCCAACCGCGACGAGGAGGTCTTCACCGAGCCGGACGCGTTCCGAATCGACCGGGATCCCAACCCACACCTGGCTTTCACCGCGGGCAAGCACTTCTGCCTCGGCGCGTCACTGGCCCGGCTGGAGATCAAACTCGTGTTCGAGTCATTGCTGAGCAGGGTTGAAAGGATCACCCTGCTCGGTCCGCCGGTCCGTAAACCGACCAACCTGGTCACCGCTTACGCGAGCCTCCCGGTCGCGTTGCACGCCGGCTGACAGCGCAGGTGCACACTGGTTTTGTGGCTGAGAGTCGGCGTTGGGAAACGTACGGCGGGATCGAGGTCGAGGTTCCCGCCGAATGGGGTTTCGGGAACAGCGAATGGCCGTCGTGCGTGGTGCAACCTCCGTTCGGGTACGTCGGCCGTCCCGGTGGGATCCCGCTTGTCGGGTGCAGGGACGATGTGCCGCCGCTGGCGGACCGGGTTCCGTACTTGTGGTTCAGCGCGTTGCCCAAGGATCCTGCGATTCGCTCGTACGATGGTGGATGGGTGGAGGAAAGCCAAATCGTGGCCGGAGTGCGGATCACTGTGCTGACCGATGACGACACGTTGCGAAGCCGGTTGTTCGCGTCTGCCCGACCGGTCCTGGACGACACCGACTGCCCTGCCCGGCACCGGATCTTGGACGGCATCGAGGCACGGCCTGATCCCGGGTTGACCGGAATGGGCCCGGTCGAGTCCGTCACGATCTGCCGTTATTTCACCGGCAATCGCCCGACGAATCCGGTGCTTTCGCTGAGCCGGGTCACCGGCGAGACCGCGGCACGACTTGTCCGCGCGATCCTGTCGGCACCGGAAGGAAGTGGCCCGAACACGCCAGGAAACTGTGTGCCGGAAGTGATGTACGGCGACGAGGCCCAGGTACTCGTCGTCCGCGATGGCGTACGCCGCCAGGAGGTCTTCGTGCGCTACAGCGGATGCGACGCGCACGGCTTCGACGATGGGCACACTCGCCGATGGCTCACCGCTGACGCGCTGGAAGTTCTGCTGGCAGGTCCGCACCGGCCATCCGGCGGCTTGCAATCCGCGGTCGCCCGTCTTCGGCGGCCGAGTCGTTTCGACCCACCAGGGCACGGTCAGTAGTCCGCCTTGAATGTGAGCTCGTCCCGTGCGTTCGGCGGCTCGTCCGGCGGCATCCGCCGCCAGGCCCAATACGCGAGTCCAAGCCCAGCGACCAGCATGACTGCCAACCCGGCCACGAGCAGCGTCGGCACAGCTGGCTGTTCAGTGAGCTCGGCCTCGCCCGGGTTGTTCAGGGAGTAGCGGATCCGAACCTTGTCGGACACGCGGTGATCGGCGTCCACCTTCTCGACCGTCGCAACGGTCCGGTGACCATCAGCCGTGACGAAGTCGACGGTAAACGAGACCCAGCCCTTGCGGTCCACTTCCCGCGACGTGACGGTCCCCTCGGTCTGAGGCCACGCGTCCTTCTCGAACGATTTCACGAGACCCGTTCCGCCAAGGGAAAACAGGCCGACGAGCCAGACGACCGAGACGAACCGGGCAAACCCCCGAGGCGGTCGCCCGGAAGAATCCCGCTTGTAGTAGTTGTCCCAGATCCTTCCCATCAGCCTGCCCCGTCCTACCGGCTGCTCAACATCATGAAGTCGGCACGCGGACGTTCGGCGTTACAGGCAGCCGACCCCGTCGGAACCTCTATGGACAGTGCTGATCACCCAGTGGCTGGGGGCACAGCCGAGATGAACGATCGGTACCAGTGGTAACTGGCACGCGGTGTGCGGCGCTGGGTCGCGTAATCGACGTGGACCAAGCCGAATCGATGCTTGTAGCCGTGCGCCCACTCGAAATTGTCCAGCAGCGACCAGCAGAAGTAGCCACGTAGCGGCACCCCGGCCGTCGCGGCCGCTTCGGCCGCGGCGATGTGGTCGCGGAGGAAGGAGATGCGGTCGTCGTCCTCGAATGCGCCGGAATCTGGGTACACGCACCCGTTTTCGGTGATGTAGATGGGCGGCAGGCCTGGGTAGCGTGCCGTGAGGTCGGTCAGCGCGGTGGTGAGACCGGCCGGCTCCACTGGCCAGCCCATGCCGGTACGGGGAACGTCCGGCAACTGTGTCGTGTCCACGCCGATGTCGTGGGCGGTCCGCTTGGCCGGGTACGGCTCGCGGTGAGGCGCGTCGGCGACGTGCAGCCGGTAGTAGTAGTTGACGCCGAGGTAGTCCAGCGGCTCGCCGATGATCGTCAGGTCCTCGTCGTGCCGGAACGAGAAGTCGGTGATCTCGCCGAACATCGACGTCAGTTCGTCCGGGTAGGCCGAGCCGAACAGCGGATCCGTGAACTGCCTGCGCAGTAAGCAATCCTGGCGGCTGGCCGCGGCGATGTCCGCGGGGTCGTCGGTCACCGGCACGGTGGGCGACTGGTTGAGCACGATGCCGAATTCCTGACCGGGCAGGGCGTTGGCGCGCATCGCCTGGACGGCCAAGCCGTGGCCCAGCAGCAGGTGGTGCGCGGCTGCCAGTGCGCCGTGTCCTTCTCGCGCTCCTGGTGCGTGCCTGCCTTCGCCGTAGCCGACGATCGAGGAACAGTACGGCTCGTTCAGGGTCGTCCACTTGCTCACGACATCGCCCAGGGTGTCGTGCACGATCGCGGCGTACTCCGCGAACCACCCTGACGTGTCGCGGTTGCGCCACCCGCCGTGATCTTCCAACGCCTGTGGCAGATCCCAGTGGTACAACGTGATGAACGGCTCGATTCCGTTGTCCCGCAACGTCTCCACGAGCCGCCGGTAGAAGTCGATGCCGCGCTGCTCGACCCGGCCGCGCCCCTCCGGCAGGATCCTGGACCACGAGATCGAGAAGCGGTAGGCGTCGACACCAAGATCCACGAGCAGACGAACGTCCTCGGCCCAGCGGTTGTAATGATCCGCCGCCACGTCGCCGGTGTCGCCGGACGCGACCGCGCCGGGAACCGCCGAGAACGTGTCCCAAATGGACGGACCGCGCCCGTCCTGCAGTGCGGCCCCTTCGATCTGGTAGGCCGAAGTCGCCACGCCCCAGCGGAACCCAGCCGGGAAACCAGTGGTCACGGAAAGCTCCTCATCCTTTGATGGCGCCGGACATGATGCCGCCGACGATCTGGCGGCCGAACAGCAGGAACACCGCGAGCACCGGCACCGTGGCGATCGTCGCGGCGGTCAGCACCAAGTTGTAGTCGGTGGTGTACCCACTGGCCAAAGTGTTCAGTGCGATCTGCACGGTCGGGTTCTCCGGTACCAGCACCACGAGCGGCCAGAAGAAGTCGTTCCACGCCTGCATGAACGTGAACAACCCGAGCACCGCCGCCGCGGGCCTGGCCGCGGGCAACGCGATGTGCCAGAACAGCCGCAACGAGTTGCAGCCGTCCATCCGGCCCGCCTCGAGCAGTTCGTCCGGGATCGCCCGCTCGAAGTACTGGCGCATGAAGAACACCCCGAACGCGGTCACCAGCCCCGGCACGATCACCGCGTGGATCTCGCCGGCCCAGCCGAACTCGCTCATCATCATGTAGAGCGGGATGACGCCGAGCTCGGTCGGGATCGCCTGGGTCGCGATGATCAGCAGCAGCAACACGTTGCGGCCACGGAAGCGCAACTTGGCGAAGGCGAACCCGGCCAGGGTGGAGAACAGCACCACCGACACGGTGATCGTGCCCGCCACGACGATCGAGTTGGTCAGCGCCAACGCGAAGTCCGTGGTGTCGAAGACTCTGGCGATGTTCTCGAAGAGGTGACCACCCGGCACCAGCACCGGCGGGACGGAGCCGATGGCGTCCGGCGTCTGCGAGGACACCACGAACGACCAGTACACCGGGAAAGCCGAGCCGGCCAGCACCGCGATGAGCGCGGCGTACGTCCACGGCCCCGCGACCCGCCTGGCCAGCCGGCGTGCGCGGCCCTGCGGACCGGCAGGCCGCACCGGTGTGGGCGGATCCAGTACAGCAGTCATGGGGTGCCCCTCAATCCGTCTGGATCCGTTTGGTCACCAGGTAACCAAGACCGGCGACGATGATCGTGGCGATCGCCAGCACGACCGCGATCGCCGAGCTGTAGCCGAAGTCGTAGTTGGTGAAGCCCTGCTCGTACAGGTACAGCGCGGCGGTCTGGAACTGCCGGTCCGAACCACCGGTCGCGGCTGCGGTGCCGGGGTTGAACAGCAGCGGTTCGGCGAGCAGTCGCATGTTGCCTGTGGTCGCGATGATCGTGGTGAAGATGATCTGCGGCCGCAGCAACGGCACCGTGATCCGCCAGAACTGCTGCCAGCCGTTGGCTCCGTCCAAAGTGGCCGCCTCGTACATGCTCGACGGGATCGCCTGCATGGAGGCAAGGAAGATCAGCGCGTGGTACCCCGTCCAGCGCCACACCACCATCGTGGCGATCGCGATGTGCGACGTGGCCGTGCCCGCCTGCCAGTCGATGTGTCCGGCGCCGAACAGGTCCAGCACCCAGTTGATCAGACCGAAGTCCCGGCCGAACAGCTGGGCGAAGATGATCGTCACCGCGGCGACCGAGGTGACGTTCGGCAGGATCACGCCCATCCGGAACAGCGTGCGGGACCGGATCCTGCGGTTGAGCAGCTGCGCGATGCCCAGTGCGAACAGGATCTGCGGGACCGTGGTCAGCAGCCACAAGCTCAGCGTGTTGCCCATGGCGTTCCAGAAGTACGGATCGGCGAACAACAGCTGGTGGTAGTTGCTGAACCAGACGAAGTACGCGTCAGCCGAGTCGAGCAGGTTGCGGTGCTGCAGCGACACCCAGACGGTGAACAGCAGGGGGAACAGCCCGAAGACACCGAAGATCAGGAAGTACGGCGCGACGTACGCGTACGGCGCGAACTTGGTGTCCCACCGGTGTCTTCTGGCTGCCCGGTCCACTACTGCCATGTCAGCTCGTCAGTTTCTGGACGTCGCCGACGAACTGGCGCCACGCGTCCTCACCGTTCTGCTTGCCCTGCTCGACGCGTTGCATCGCGTTGCCGATCGCGGTCTGCACGTCACCGGCCTTCGGGCCCTGGTACTGCGGCTGGAGTTTCTTGGCCGCGTCGGTGAACAGCTTGCCCACGGGAGCGTTGTTGAAGAACGGGTTCTGGTAGTTCACGATCGCCGGGTCGTCGTACAGCTTCGGGGTGGACGGAAGCAGCCCGGAGCTGGTGAACACCCTGGCCTGCTGCTCCGGGGCGGTCAGCCACGCAGCCAGCTCGACGGCCTTGTCGATGTTCTTGCCCTGCTTGGGAACCGTGAGGTACGAGCCGCCCCAGTTGCCACCGCCGCCGGGCACGGACGTGACGTCCCACTTGCCCGCGGTGTCCGGCGCCTGGTCCTTGATCTTGGCCATCTGCCAGGCCGGGCAGGTCACGGTCGCGAACTGGCCCTGTTTGAACCCGGTGTTCCAGACCGGCGTCGAGTAGAGCAGCTTGGCCGACAGGTCGGACTGCACGCCTTCGACCACGAGATCCCAGCCCTGCTTGATCTCCTGGTTGCTGCCGACGGTGATCTTGTCGGACTTGTCGTAGTAGCCGACGGATGCCTGTCCGACGATCGCGTTGAGCACGGTCGGGCCGCCGTCGAACCACTTCACGCCCGCGGGTGCCTTGGCCTGGAACCGCTTGCCCGCGGCCATGAAGTCCTGCCAGGTCGGCCACAGCGCGGCCACCTGGTCGCGGTCGGCGGGCAACCCGGCGCCTTCCAGCAGGTCACGGCGGTAGCAGATGGCCAGGCCGCCGACGTCGGTGCCGTAGCCGATCTGCTTGCCGTCCTTGCTGAGCGAGGCTTCCCACTTCCACGGCAGCCAGCGGTCCTTGAGCTGGTCGCCGCCCTTGGTGTTCAGGTCGACGAACTTGTCCGGAGTGGCTTTGAACTGGGCGACGTAGCCGGTGTCGACGGCCTCGATGTCCGCGGCTCCGCTGTTGGTCGCCAGGTGGGCGGCCAGGTTCTTGTGGTGGTCGGAGTAAGCGGCGGTGCGGTCCTGGATCTCGATGTCCGGGTGCGTGCTCGCGTACTCCTTGAGCAGTTCGCTGTAGCCGAAATTGCCGAACAGGCCGATGGTCAGCTTTGTCTTGCCACCGGCCGCGGAATCGCTGCCGCAGCCGCTGAGCACCATGGCGGTCGCCAGCGCGGCACAGCCAATGGCCATTGCTTTGGGGCGCATCGAAGGCCTCCGTTGTTTTTGGGCGCGCTCGAGCAGAAATGCGGTCTCAAGCGGGCGAACCGGCACTCTCCTGCAAACCGGTCCGAGATGTGTGGCGTCTATGACAGCGGGGTAAACCGAGATCCGTCAAGTAACAAAACGATAACCGTCCACAGTGCGGTGTTGGGTTTGACTAGGGAACCTGCGACTGCGTAAGTTGCTGTAACCGCTTACGGTGAGACGGAGGTCCGATGGCGACCGGGCGAGAGATCGCCGAGCTGTGCGGCGTGTCCGTGGCGACGGTGTCGCGTGTCTTCAATCAGCCGGAAACGGTCAACGACGAGACCAGGGAACGTGTTCTGCGGGTCGCGAAGGAACTGGACTACCGGCCGAACGAATCCGCGCGGGCATTGTCGATGAAACAGTCGACGATGATCGGTCTGGTCTGGGACACCGATCACCGCAGGCCCGGCTGGCGGCACCCGTATCTGCAGGATTTGCTGATCGGGTTGAAATCCGCGCTCAGCGCACACGGATACCACCTGCTGATGCTGGCGACCAGCGGTGATTCCCGTGAGGTCGGCGCGTCGCTGGCGGATCCGGTCGGCTACGTGAACATGACCCGGCGCCACCACCTAGGCGGGCTGGTCCTGATCGACAGCGGGTCCGACGCGGAAGCCTTCGAAACCTTCGCGCAGTCGGGTGTCCCGTGCGTGGCGGTGGACGTCGCGATCGAAGGCCCGAAGGCCACCTACGTCACTTCGGACAACGCCGCCGGCGCGGCGTCGGCCGTACGCCATCTCACCCGACTCGGCCACTCGCGAATCGCCACGATCACCGGCCCACCAGGAAACCAGCCCGCCGAAGCACGAATCTCGGGCTATCGCACGGTAATGCGCGAGTCCGGGCTGCGGCTGCGCGACGAGTACGTTGTGGCCGGAGACTTCTACCGGGCAAGCGGAACTGCCGCGATGCAACGACTCCTCGCATTGGACGAGCCACCCACAGCCGTGTTCGCGGCCAGCGACGAGATGGCCGTCGGCGCGTTGCTCGGCGCCCGCGCCGCAGGGTTACGCGTCCCGGACGATCTGGCACTCGTCGGTTTCGACGACATCGAGATCGCATCCGTGGTCGATCCGGCACTGACCACGGTGGCCCAGGACAAGCCCGGGTTCGGTGTGGCCGCGGCCAAGGCCATCATGGCCATGATCACCGGCGCCGGGCGCGAGGACCCCGTGATCCTGCCGACCCAATTGGTCATCAGGGATTCCTGCGGATCTTAAGCCAGGCGAACGGCTCCTCTGGTGCGCTGTCAGTCCAGCTGACACTTGAGCATTGTCGTGCTGGGCCAGGCCACCGCAGGCCTGGCCGCCACCCAGTCTGTGTCAGTTACCTGTCCGCGAACAAGCGGCTCCGCCTGCCATCATCGCGACGGTGCCCCCTGCGATCCTCGCCGTAGTCGTCGTCCTCATCGTCCACTCGGGACACCGGCGGGTACGCGCGCCGGTTCTTCCCGCGAGTGGCAAGCCATAGCAGGAACACCGCCAACGCGACCAGCAACGGCAGCAACGCGACCACCATGACCATCATGGTGCCGTCTGAGTCCGAGTTCAGCGTCAGCGGTGTCGGGTCGGCCAGGGTGGCGTAGTCGACGTTGTTGGTGCTCTCGAGGATCGTCATGTGCTTCATCACGATCGTGTTGGCCGTCGTGGCGAACTTGCGGATCTCCGGATCCGTGGTCTCCGCGCGGACCTGCGCGATCAGCGGAAAGATCATCCCGTGCGCGGAGCGCAACCGCATCGCCCAGACGGAATCGAACCGCGCACCCGTCGATGACGCCATCTCCGTGAGCCAGCTCTTCTGCGAGTCATTCGGCTCTTGCGGCAACGGGTGCCCATACTGCGCGGCGAGCTGGTTTGTCGCGTCGTCCAGCATCGTGTGATCACTCACCAGAGTGCGGCCGACCTCTTGCACCTTGGGGTCAGACGACCGCTCCTGCGCCATCTGGCCGGAGGGTATCTCCCAGAGCCCGGCCAGCTTGACCTTGGTGAGCAGCTCTCCGTCGAGATAGCTCAACGGCTGGCTTCCAGGTTGCGCGGACGCGACGGCCTGACCGGCTGTGAACAGCGTGACCAGCAGCAACAACAACGCTAGCGATCGCCTCATGGCGTCCTTTCCTGCCTCTCCAGGCCCCACCAGATCCAAACGCTGGCTTGTGCCTTCACCGTCGGATACGAGCTGATCCACTGAGGGGTTCAACCCTCGTCAGTCATGCATGAGGTGCCGCCCCGGGCCACACTCTGCAACTCGTTCTCGGCGCAAGCATGATCTTGGTCGTCCACCGCCGTGCCCCTCTGCAACATTGCGGAACCGAGCGGGAACGCATACCGTTGGCCGGAAGTAGAACAGGTTACAGTTTTCCCGGTGGGTCGGACCGAGGAGCGGACATGGCGAAAAGGGCGCCGCGCGGCAACGAAGCCGATTACGTGGTCGTCGGGTCGGGCAGCTCGGGGGCCGCGATCGCGGGTCGGCTGGCCCAGTCGGGCGCGAGCGTGATCGTGCTCGAGGCAGGCAAGACCGACGAGAAGATGCTGGTCCGCAAGCCCGGTCTGGTCGGCCCGATGCACGCGGTGCCCCAGCTCAAGAAGGCCTTCGACTGGGGTTACTACTCCGTGCCACAGAAACACCTGCTCGACCGCAGGATGCCGGTGCCGCGCGGCAAGGTGGTCGGTGGTTCGAGCTCCATCAACGGCATGGTCTACGTGCGCGGCAACCGCGCCAATTTCGACTCATGGGCCGCCGAGGGCAACGTGGGCTGGGACGCGGACAGCGTGAACGCCGCGTACAAGCGGATGGAGGACTTCGAGGACGGCGAGAACGCGTTCCGGGGCGCGGGCGGACCGATCCGGGTCACCCGCAACAAAACCCCGGAAGAAGGGTCGCTGCACTTCCTCCAGGCCACCGCCGACACGATCGGCTGCAAGATCATCGACGACTACAACGCCGAGTCGCAAGAGGGCGTCAGCCGGATGCAGCAGAACGCCGCTGGCGGCCTGCGCTACAGCGCCTCACGCGGCTACATCCACCTCCTCGCGTCCCCGACGCTGCAGCTGCAGTCCGGGGTGCTGGTGAGGAAAGTGATCATCGAGAACGGACGTGCGACCGGCGTCGAAGTCACCGACGCCGACGGCACCCAGCGCACTGTCCGGGCCGGCAAAGAGGTGATCCTCTCGGCCGGGTTCGTCGGCTCCGCGCAGCTGCTCATGCTTTCCGGCATCGGCCACGCCGAGCACCTCAAGGAGCACGGCATCGACGTGGTCGCGGACCTGCCGGTCGGCGACAACCTGCACGACCACATGTTCCACGCCCTGACCTTCCACGTGTCGTCCAGCAGGAACAGGGGAACGGCGCCGTACTACGCGCGCGGCCTGGTCAGGGAGCTGCTCCGGCCAGGCACCACCTTCCTGGCCCATTCCGTGTTCGAGGCAGTCGCCTTTCTCCGGACGTCCCAAGCCGATTCGATCCCCGACCTGCAGTTGCACGTCCTGCCGTGGGCGTACGTGTCGCCCAACCAGGACGAACCGATCCGGCACGACGTCGACAAACGCACCGCGCTCACCGTGTTGACGACACTGATCTATCCGAAGAGCCGTGGCACGTTGCGGCTCGCGTCGGCGGATCCCACGGCGGCACCGCTCATCGACTTCCAGTACCTGGCCGACCCGGCTGACCTCGAGGTGCTCGGTGAGGGCTCGGAGATGGTCCGCGAGATCTTCGCCGCGAAAGCGTTCCAGGGCACCGTGAAGGAAGAGATCCACCCGGGCAGGCAGTTGCGGGGCCAGGAGTTGCGGGACGCGATCCTCAATCGCGCGACTTCGGTCTATCACGGCGTCGGCACGTGCCGGATGGGTGTCGACGAGCTCGCCGTCGTCAGCCCCGACCTCAAGGTCCGCGGCATCGACGGGCTGCGGGTCTGCGATGCCTCGATCATGCCGTCGATCACCGGCGGCAACACCAACGCGCCGAGCATCATGATCGGCGAGATGGGCGCGCAACTCATCCTCTCGGACAAGTGACGGGAAGAGGACCATGACCCTCACCCCGCTTGAGCTCACCCGCCCCGCGTCGACGACCGACGCGCTACTGCAGCGTCTCGTGGCCAGGGTGCCGGGCTCGACCGGCGCAACATGGAAACTCACCGAGGTCTACACCGGCGACACGGTTGTCGAACTGCCACAGTCGACGCCTTCGGACATCGAGCAGGCGTTCACCGTCGCACGCGCCGCGCAACGGAAGTGGGCCGCCACACCGCTCACGGACCGGCTGGCGGTGTTCAGGCGGGCGCACGCGATCTTCGTCGACAACGCGCGGACCATCGCCGACCTCATCCAAGTCGAAAGTGGCAAGAACCGGCGGATGGCGATCGAGGAGACCTGCGACCCGCCCATGGTGATGAGCCACTACCTCAAACGGGCCGCCAAGTTGCTGGCGCCGACGAGGCGCGGCGGACCGGTTCCGTTCTTGACGACCTCCACCGAGATCCGGCGGCCCAAGGGCGTTGTCGGCATCATCGCTCCGTGGAACTTCCCGTTCGCCACCGGCATTTCCGATGCGATGCCGGCACTGATGGCCGGCAACGCGGTCGTGTTGAAGCCGGACAACAAGACGGCGCTCTCGCCGCTGTACGGCGTCCAGTTGCTGGAAGAGGCCGGCCTGCCGAAGGGCCTGTTCCAGGTCGTGTGCGGCGAAGGCCCGGACGTCGGGCCGACACTGATCGACCACGCCGACTACGTGATGTTCACCGGCTCCACGGCGACCGGCAGGGTGATCGGCGAGCGGGCCGGCCGTAACCTCATCGGCTGCTGCCTTGAGCTCGGCGGCAAGAACCCGATGATCGTGCTCGAGGACGCCGACATGGCGGAAGCCGTGCGGGGCGCGGTGTTCGGCGCGTTCGGCAACACCGGTCAGATCTGCATGCACATCGAACGGATCTACCTGCCGGAGTCCCGTTACGACGAGTTCAAGAACGCGTTCGTGGCCAAGGCGGAAGCGCTCGATGTCCGTGCTTCCTACGACTTCGGGCCCGACATGGGCTCGCTCGTCTCCGTCGACCACATGCGCCGCGTCAAGTCACACGTCGACGACGCCGTCGCCAAGGGCGCCACAGTACTTTGTGGAGGCAAACCGCGGCCCGACCTCGGCCCGGCGTTCTTCGAGCCGACCATTCTCGAGGGCGTCACGAAGGACATGCACTGCGGCGTCACCGAAACCTTCGGGCCGGTTGTCGCACTGCACAAGTACGGCACCGTTGACGAGGCTGTGGCGCTCGCCAACGACACCGACTACGGCCTCAACGCCTCGGTCTGGGGTGGCGATGTTGCCGCCGCCCGCGCCGTGGCGTCGCGTATCGAGTCCGGCAACCTGAACATCAACGACATCCTGGCCACCGCGTACGCGTCCAAGGGCACGCCGTCGGGTGGTCTGAAGAGCTCGGGCGTCGGCGCCCGCCACGGCGACCAGGGCCTGCTCAAGTACACCGACGCGATAAATATGGCTGTACTCAAGAAGCAGGTCATGGGCCCGCGGCGCGGCCAGACGTACGACAAGTACGTCGAGGGAATGCTTTCCGCGCTGAAGATGATGCGGAAACTGCGTATCCGGTAGTTCAGTTCACGGCACGTTCGAGCGCGGCCCAGCCTGCCGGCTCCCACGTCGGCTTGCCCCCAGGGAGCCCGAGCCTGCCGTTGCGCCCGATGCTGATCAGGTGCAGGGCACGCAGGACAGCCCAGCCACGAGCCCGCGCAATGGTGGCCTCGTCGGCGTTTGCGTAGGCGTCGAAGAACCGGCTGGTTGCGGGCAGCAGAATCCAGGCGGCTGACAAGTCGGTCGCGGGATCGCCCGCGCACATCTCGCCGAAGTCGATCACCCCGGCGAGCGTCCCGTCCTGCACGACCACGTTCGCCGGATGCAGATCACCGTGCAGCCAAGTCGGCGGCCCCTGCCACGCGGGCGCCGCAACGGCCTTCTCCCAGATCTCCCTCGCAGCATGAGCGTTCGGGTCGCCGGCTATGACCTGCAATGCGCTCGTGAACCCGTCCTGTATCCCGGCCAACGGAATGCCGCGCGTCGGGTTGGCCGGGGCTTCCGCAGGCGCCTGCTGATGCAGGGCCTTCAGAAAACCCGCGAGATTCTCAGCCGCGTCAACACGAGTGATCGGCGCGTAGTCCGCCGGCTCACCCTCAACCCAGCGGGTGATCGTCCAGGTGTGCTCGAACAGAGCCGACGGTTCACCGATGCGCACCGGGACGGGCGTCGGCAACGGCAGCCGCTCAGCCAGAACGGGCAACCACTTCTGCTCGATGCGCAGCAGAGCCGGGGCGCGCTCGGTCCGCGGCATGCGCACGGCCAAGTCCGCCCCGAGTCGCCATTGCTGGTTGTCCCAGCCACCGGCGACATCTCGCAGCTCGAGGTCTGCGAGATCCGGATGTTGTTCGCGTAGGAGTGCCCGTACCAGATCCTGCTCGAACTCGGCCAAGGATGAGCCTCTGTTTTTGGGGGACTCGGTCTTGGGTGCGCCTCCCACCCAAGACCGAGTCCACTGTGGTTCAGTCAGGCGCCGGCAGGCACGTGGATGTCGCTGATGTGGATGTCGACAGCCGCGACGTCGAGACCGAGGAACTGCTCGACAGCATCGATCACGCCGATCCGGATTTGCTCGGCCAATGCCTTGATCGCGTGGCCGTACTCGAGGACCAATGAGAGCTTGATCGTGGCGATGTCCCCGTCCACCGCGACCAAGATGCCATCGTCGGCCAACCCGTGCACGCCGTCGATCGCGCCGACCGCGATGTTCACGACCTTGACTACGACGCTGTCGGCGACTGAGACGTTGCCTCGGGCGCTTGCCGCGGGTCGCGTCTCCTCGGCGACCGGCTGGGTCTTCTCGTCGAGGTTGTCCGTGTCGATCACAGCTACGACCGGTGCGGCTGCAGCTTCGGCTCCGGTTTCGGTTTCGGCTTCGACTGCCTCAGTGCTCTCGCTGTCCTCAATGGCAGGTTCTTGAGTGGAGGCTTCGGCCGCTACCTCTTCGTCCGCGGTGGTTTCGGCTGCGACGGCTTCATCGTCGGAAGCTTCCTCAGCGACCGCCTCATCTTCAGCGACCGCCTCGTCCTCGGCGGCTTCGTCGGACTCTTCCTTAGCCTCCTCGACCGCAGCCTCGCTCGCCACAGCCTCATCGCCGTCAGCTTCATCGACAGCATCCGCCGACTCGGCGGCGACCTCTTCACCCGCCACCGCGTCGTCCGCCGCTTCATCCGCAACGGCTTCGTCTGTCACCGCTTCATCTTCGGCAGCTTCCTCAGCAATCGCCTCGTCCTCGGCGGCTTCGTCGGACTCTTCCGCGGCGTCCTCGACCGCGGCTTCGTCCGCCGCAAGCTCGTCCTCGTCGGCTTCATCGACAGCATCCGCCGACTCGGCGGCGACCTCTTCATCTGCCACCGCGTCGTCCGCCGCTTCATCCGCAACGGCTTCGTCCGCGACCGCTTCGTCCCCAACGGCTTCGTCGGACTCGTCCGCAGCGTCCTCGACCGCGGCCTCGTCCGCCGCAAGCTCGTCCTCGTCGGCTTCATCGACAGCATCCGCCGACTCGGCGGCCACTTCCTCCGTGGCCAGTCCGTCCGCGCCCGCTTCGTCTGCCACCGCTTCATCTTCTGCGGCTTCCACCGCGACAGTTTCATCCGCAGCCGCTTCGTCCGCGATCACTTCGTCCCCAGCGACTTCTTCGGCCTCTTCCGCAGCGGTTTCGTCTGCAGCCGCTTCGTCCGCGACCGCTTCGTCCCCAACGGCTTCGTCGGACTCTTCCCCGGCCTCCTCGACCGCAGCCTCGCTCGCCACAGCCTCGTCGTCGGCTTGATCGGCAGCGTCGTCGCTGTTCTCGGCGTCGTTGTCAGCGGCATCGACGTCGGTCGACTCCGCGTCGACGGTGTCGACCTCGGCGTCCGCGGCCGGCGTGGCCTCGGTGTCGTCCTCGGTCACGGGGGCGACCTGCTCGATGTCGATCGTGTTGGTGTCAGGGGTTTCGCTTGTAGTCGTCACTTCCACGGCCTCGGATGGGGAACCGTAGGTCTGGATGGTCGTGGTGGCCGTGGCGTCCTCTTGGGAGCTGGCCGTGTTCTTGGAGCGGCCGAACAGGGAGCTGATGATCTCGGGCACGGTGGGTATTCCCCTTTCGAGAGAAAGGACTTCGGGGAAGGGAGAGAGCAGACGGCGCCATGATAGGACGTCAGCCTGTGACCCCGATCACCTACCCCACTTTCGAGATTTCCCTGTGTCTCAACGATGTTCAGCCTGAGACCAGACGGCCCGAACCCAGGGCGCCGTCGATCATGTGAACGATGTCCAGACAACCGCCGGGACGGAGAGGACAGTGATCAGGTTCCTGGCTCGCCGAGGCGGCGCCACGAGTCGGTGACATCGATCAGGCCCGCGCCTTGATCGCCGAGGCCGCACGCTTCACTGACATTCCCTCCCCGCATCGGGTCGGGCCGAATGGCGGTGGCTCCTCTCCCCCGCCGGGTGGCGGGTCGAACCCCCGCCACGCGGCTGCCCCAGGTCCAGCTGATCCATTTAGGACTCATGCACGAAGATGAGCGCATGAACTCGCTACTGCTCGCGGCCGCGGTCGCCATGGTCGTCCGGTCACTGGCCGCGGCACGACTCGACCGCTGGAACCTCGGGGCGCCGGTCGTGATGGTGCTCGCGGGGGGCGTGGTCGGCTTGCTGAACGAGGACTCCATCGCGGCCGTCCTGAACACCTAAGCGGTGCAGCATGCCGCGGAGATCATCCTCGCGGTGTTGCTGTTCGTCGACGCCACGGAGTTGCGCGGAGGACGGCTGTGGGGCGGTTAGCCCGGGCTGGTCGCCAGGGTGTTGCTCGTCGCGCTGCCGGTGAGCCTCGCCTTGGCCGCACTGCTGGGCTGGCTGCTGTTCCCTCGTCTGCCGTGGGCCGTTCTGCTGCTGATCGCGGGTGTCACTGTGCCGACCGACTTCGCTCCCGCCGAATGGTTGGTGCGTGATCGGGCGCTGTCGATGCGGGTACGCAGCGTGCTGAATGTGGAAAGCGGCTACAACGACGGGATCATCTCCCCTTTGTTCCTCTTCGCGTTGATCCTCGCAGGTGACCAGACTCAGCAACGGACCCCGCTCGACGCGCTGGCAACGGTGGTTCCCTTCGCGGTCAAGGCCGTCGTCGTCGGTGTCGTGCTCGGCACCTTGCTCGGGTGGTTGATGGATCACGCACACCAGGCGGGGTGGCTGACCGGTCAGTCCGGGCGAGTCGCGGCGCTGTTGGCACCGTTGCTGACCTTTACGGCGACCGTCGCCATCGACGGCAACGGGTTCGTCGCGTCGTTCGTCGCCGGATCGCCTTCCGCTACGTGCACCGGCTGCGCAAGGCACGCAGGGTTCACGACGGCCGAGCCGATCGCGCGGAGATCCGGGCGGACGCCGTCAACAAGGACTTCATCCTGCTGGAGGACGTCACCTCGCTGCTGACCATGACCATGTGGTTCGTGGTCGGAATCGCGGCTGTCCTGGTGTACTCGGCAGGTGGGGCTCTTCTGCCTGGCGGTGCTCACGGTGATCCGCATGCTGCCCGTGGCGCTCTCCCTCGTCGGGTCCAGGATGTCGGGACGTGAGCGCCTGCTGGTCGGAGCGTTGGCCACGTGGCACGACGTCGATCGTGTTCGGGCTCCTGGCCTTCAACCGGCTGCCGGAGGGCACCGCCGCCGACACGATCCTGATCATCACGGTGACGTGTGTCCTGGGCAGCGTCGTGCTGCACGGCATCGGTGCCCGGCCGGTGACCCTCCTCATCCCCGGGAGGGCCAAACGCTGAACCACTGTGGACAATCAGGCCGGCGGGTCACCCCACACCACGGTCGAGCCCTGGACCAGGTTGACGCTCGGCACGGCCACCGGCGCCGAGCCGCTGGGTGCCAGGCCGCGGCGCGACCAGTCGTTGCTCGGATCCCACGTGCCCGCGCTGGTGATCCGGAACTGGATCTCCTTGCGGTACCGGGACTGGCCGCCCGGCGCGACTCCCGTCGAGCAGGTGACCTCCACGTAGTACACGGTGCCGGAGTACTGCTTCACCGAAGGCGCATTGCACTGGTTATAGGGCGACGTCACGGAGATCTGGCTGGGCGTCGTGCCTCCGTCGAGTGTGAAGTAGTAGCGCAGCGCACCGGTGAACGTCCGCGCCGGCCATGCCGACTTGTTGAGGACATACGCTTTGATCTCGGTGAACTTGGTGCCGTCCGGCTGGTTCAACGCGCCCTGCACGAGCAGCTCCGGGCCATCAGGGGTTTCCGCGACTGGGAACGTGGCCAGCGGGTTGCCGCCGTACTCCCCATACAGACGTGCGAGCGCGCTGGTGAAACCCGCGTTGTAGTCCAACGCGACCTCGTTCATCGTGTAGTTCGAGCGATCGTCCACATACGCGTCGTTGGGCGACGTCGGTCCGCCGACCAGGGCACCGTAGAGGACATGCCGGTTGGTCACGGGTTCCGCGATGCTGTCGGCCCATGAGCCGTGGGCGGTCCGGTGGTGCGGATTGCGCGGCGGGTTGGCACCGAAACCGACCACGTAACTGGACTTCCGCGGGTTGTCCCCTAGCGCGTAGTTGATCTGCCGCACGCCGAAGTCGTGGTACGTGCGGGCACGGGTGGGATCTTGCGCCTTCAGCCAGTCGCTATAGACCAGTGCGGCGAACGCGGTGTTGGCCGCGTACCGCAGCGAACCCCACGTATCGAGCACAGCTTGTCCACCCGGCGAGTACGGCACTCGCTGGCCGTTCACGCCGACGGTCCAGTAGTCCAGCCAACGGTTCGCGTCGGCGACATACTGCTGCTTGCCGGTCAGCCTGGCCAGCAACACGTAGGCGCCATACGACTTGTCGTCCCACGCGATCGTCCATTTGTAGGAACGGGTGGTGCTCTGCGGCTCAGTGGACAGCTTCGGATACTCGGCCTCGGCCTTCGCCAGATAAGAACTGTCGCCCGTGGCCCGGTAGAGCCAGATCGCGCCCCACACCAGCTCGTCCTGGTAACCGCTCCAGGAACGGTAGAAGTTCTGGGCGTCGGTGATGCAGTTCGAGTACGCGCCACGGTACGTGTCCGCGAACGTGTAGAGCTGCTTGGCGTGCGTCAGCAGCGTGGCGGCGTACGCGGGATCGCTGTCCTTGAACACGAGATAGCTCGCGGCGAGCTGGGCCGCGGCTTCACCGGCGAGATCGGAGCCAGGGCAGGACGCGTCGATCTTGTACGCCGGGCGCGCCATCGTCATCGTCTCGGCCGGGCCCCACCACCGATGGTCGTCGTCGCCCTTGCCGACCTGGCCGTACAAGACGTTCGGCTGCGGATGCGCCTTGAGCAACCAGTCGTTTCCCCACTTCAGGTTGGCTTTGACGAACGGCAGCTGGCCGGAGCTCTGGTACGCCGCCGGGTTCTCCACCACGCCCCAGGCCAGCATCGTCATGCTGAACTCGAACGGCAGCCCGAACTTCACGTGGTCGCCGGCATCGTAGAAACCGCCGGACAGGTCGAGACCGACGTCCTGCCCATCAGTCACGGCCGAGTCACCACGCCACGAAACCCGGTTGTTCGCGGGCAGCCGACCCGAGCGCTGGGCGTCGTAGAACCACACCGACTTCTGCAACGCCTCGCCGTAGTTGAAGGTGGCGGCAGCGCTCACACTCGCCGCGGCAGGCGCCACGGACGCACCCACCACGAGCACCGCGGACAGGACCCGGGACCACATTGTCCACATAGGACATCTCACCTTTCTGAGAGCGCTCCCAGAAAGGGACTGTAGCGAAAGACGGCCGATCGGCACTCCGTCATCCGGGTGATCGCCCATACGAAGGCGCATCGAGGTGATCAATTGTCCTATCAGTCGTCACCCCTTGTTCACCTTTCGTTCCCCGATCATCGGGACGCTGTCCCGGCTATAGGTGAACCAAATTCACATTGAGAGCGGGCGCGCATGGGACATCACCACGACCACCAGCACGAGCACGACCAGGCCGAGTTATCACCCGCGGTCGACTTGTCCCTGCCGGACGAGGCACTCTCCCCCACAGACCTCTCCCGCCGGTCGATGTTGCGGCGAACCGGCCTGCTCGGTGCGGGCCTGGCTGGAGCCACCGTGCTGACCGGTACCGCGTCGGCCGCGGCCAGTACTCCGCCGCGGGGCGGATTCCGGTGGCTGTCCGGCGATCACCACGTGCACACCCAGTACAGCAACGACGGCAAATACCGGGTCGCCGACCAGGTCCGGCACGCCGACACCTACGGCCTGGACTGGCTGGTGATCACCGATCACGGCAACGCCACCCACGCCAGAATCGGTGTGGAGAAGGTCAACCCGGACATCGTCGCCGCCCGCGACCGGTTTCCGTCGACGCTGGTGTTCCAGGGCCTGGAGTGGAACATCCCGGCCGCCGAGCACGGCACCGTGTTCGTCCACCCTGGACAGAACGAGGTCGCGCTGCTGCGCCAGTTCGAAACGTCGTTCGACGGCGGCGTACGGGGCGCGACCGCCAGCACCCCGGCCAACGAGGCGCTCGCCATCGCGGGCATCGACTTCCTCGCCGACGCGGTCCGCAGGCGCACCGTCCGCGACGCGTTGATGCTGGCCAATCACCCGGCCCGGAAGGGAATCGACTCGCCACACGAGATCCGCAACTGGCGCGACGCCCAGCCGCACATCGCCGTCGGCATGGAAGGCGCGCCCGGTCATCAGGCCGCGGGCATCGCCGCCCCGACGGGCATGGGCCGGGCCAGAGGACTCTACGACGGCAGCCCCGGCCCGCAGTCGTTCGCGGGCTACCCGCTGGAAAGCTACCGGACCTTCGGCGGTTTCGACTGGATGACCGCCACCGTCGGCGGGCTATGGGACAGCCTGCTCGCCGAAGGCAAACCGTGGTGGATCACGGCGAACTCCGACTCGCACCACGTGTACACCGACACCGCGGCCGTCGGGCCAGGCTCGAACTACGAGGCCAACGGCAAGCAAGCCGACCCGGTCTACCGTGGCAGCATCGACCTCGGCGAAGGAGATTTCTGGCCCGGGTACTACAGCCGTACACACGTTGGCGCCAACGACTTCTCCTACGCCGCGGTGATGAACGGCATCAGGGCGGGCCGGATCTGGGTCGACCACGGTCAGCTGATCGACGGCATCGACGTGCGAGTGCGCACGGTCGGCCGGTGGGCCCATTCCTCGGCGACCCTCGGCGGCGTACTGCACGCCAAGCCAGGCACGCAGGTCGAGTTGGTCATCACCATCGATCTGGCCACCCAGCCGAACTGGGCGCAGTTCGTGCCGCGGCTCGCCCGGGTGGACGTCATCCAGGGTGACGTCACCGGCCCGGCCGCCGACCGCGACACGTTCACCGCGCCGCGGACCAGGGTCGTGAAGTCCTTCGACACCACGGCGGCGAGCGGAACGGTCAGCTTCAAGTACTCGCTCGGACGGCTCGACCGGCCGATCTACGTCCGGCTTCGTGGCACGGACGGCAATCGCACCGCGCCCGGCCTGCGCGGCGCCGACGTCGATCCGGCCGGTCCGGCGATGGACGTGCTCGGCAACGCCGACCCGTGGCGGGACTTGTGGTTCTACACCAATCCGATCTGGGCCCTGCCGACGTGACCATCATCGGCGTCGACTTCGGCGCGGCCACTCTGGCCGAAGCCGACCAACTGCTGCGCCGGCTCCCTGTCCCGGAGGAGGCGATCGCGTGCACACACCTGATCCGGCGCGGCACCCCGCACGTCGCGTGCTCACTGCGGCTGCCCGCCGATCAGGTCGCCGGAATGCTCGAGGTGCTGGCGGCGCAGGACCGTCCTATCGGGATTAGTGGCGCCGGGCACGAGAGCGGTCCGCGCGAGCTGGTCGCGGGGGCCGCCATAGCTGCTGGCAGACATGCGGCGCGCACGAGCGGCCGCGCGGTCATATATCCCGGCGTGAAAGGCCTCATCGGCGACGTCACCGCGATGAAGCTGGTTGCGACGTCCTACATCGACCGGATTCTCGTGCTGCCGGGCCGGTCCAGTCCGGATCCGTCGACGACCGTGATCACCCGTGACCACGTCCGTCCTGAGTGGATCAACGGGGTGCTCACCTTGGTCACCACGCCGGCCGGGCCCGGCATGGTGACCCCGTTCGAACTACCCGACCCGACTCCATGCTGCGGCGACGGAACGGAGGCGAGTCCCCTCTTGTAAATACCGGACGGGTCGTCCTAAAGTCTCTGGGAGCGCTCCCAGAGACTTCCCCAACCGTCAGAGCAGACGGAGGAGACCCAGCCCGATGAGATCGCTTTTCCCTGCACGCGGGCGCCGCCGCACCGCCGCCCTCGCCTTGGTCGCCGTGACAGCGGCGCTCGCCGCCGGCCCGGCACACGCTGCCGACTACCAACGGATCGTCAACGGCACCTTCGGCGCGGGGTCGGCCGACCCGTGGTGGGCAAGCGCCGGGGTGACCAACCGTGTCGTCAACGGCGAGTTGTGCGCGTCGGTCACCGGCGGCACGACGAACCCGTGGGACGCGCTGATCGGCCAGAACGGCGTGCCGTTCGAAGCCGGTCAGCAGTACACGATGTCCTTCGACGCCTACGCCACCACACCGCAGCCCATCGCCGCCAACGCGGGCGAAGGCGTCAGCCCGTATCGCGGGATCGCCCGGCACGAAGTCCAGCTGACCACCAGCAAGCAGACCTACACCTTCACGTTCACCTCGAACCTGGACTTCCCGGACGCCGGCAACGGCCAGATCACCTTCCAGCTCGGCGGACAGGCCGCGGACAACACCATCTGCGTGGACAACGTGTCGCTGATCGGCGGCGTGATCCCACCCGGCGGCCCTGGCGTTCCGACGAAGAAGGTCCAGGTCGACCAGGTCGCGTACGTACCGGGCCTGCCGAAGCACGCCACCCTCGTGTCCACCGAGACCGCGGCGCAGCCGTGGGCGCTGAAGAACTCCGCGGGCGCGACAGTCGCCACCGGTCAGACCACACCCAAGGGCGTCGACACGCTGTCCGGCGACCCGGTGCACTTGATCGACTTCTCGTCGTACGACACCGCGGGCACGGGCTACACACTCACCGTCGGCGCGGACACCAGTTTCCCGTTCGCCATCTCCGCCGATCCGATCAAGAAGCTGCGCTACGACTCGCTGGCGTTCTTCTACCACCAGCGCAGCGGCATCGAGATCCAGGCGCAGTACGTCGGCGCGACGCATGCGCGGCCCGCCGGCCATCTCAATGTCGCGCCCAACCAGGGCGACAACAACGTGCCCTGCCGGTCCGACCTGAACTGCGGCTACACGCTGGACGTGCGCGGCGGCTGGTACGACGCGGGCGACCACGGCAAGTACGTCGTCAACGGCGGCATCTCGGCGTGGCAGGTGCTCAACACCTACGAGCGCGCCAAGCTGATCGGCGACGCCGCCGCGCTCGGCGACGGCAAGCTTGCCATCCCGGAGAAGGCCAACGGGGTGCCCGACGTCCTCGACGAGGCCCGTTGGGAAGTCGAGTTCCTGCTGAAGATGCAGGCGCCGGACGGCATGGTGCACCACAAGATCCACGACGCGAACTGGACCGCCCTGCCCACGTTGCCACACCAGGACAGCCAGGTCCGCAGGCTGTCGGCGACCAGCACCGCGGCGACGCTGAACATGGCGGCGGTGGCGGCCCAGGCAGCCCGCATCTACAAGACCATCGATCCGGCGTTCTCGGCCAAGGCGCTGGCCGCCGCTGTGAAGGCGTACGCGGCAGCGAAGGCGAACCCGAACAAGATCGCCGACCCCAACGACGGCACCGGCGGCGGCGCGTACAGCGACAACAAGCTGACTGACGAGTTCTACTGGGCCGCCGCGGAGATGTACGCGACGACCGGCGAGGCGTCCTACCGTGCGGACGTGACCGGCTCGTCTCTCTACAAAGGACAGTCGATCGACGACCGCGGCTACGACTGGGGTGCCACCGGTCCGCTCGGCGACATCACGCTGGCACTCGTGCCCACCGGTCTGCCCACGGCGGATGTCGCGGCGATCAAGGCGGCATTCGTGACCACGGCTGACAAACACCTGAACCAGATGGCGTCCCAGGGTTACCCCGCGCCATACCGGGAGCCCGACGGCACGTACGTGTGGGGCTCGAACGGTCTGGTCGCCAACAACGCTTCGGTGCTGGCGCTGGCGTACGACTTCACCGGCGCGGCCAAGTACCGCGAGGGCGTGTTCGAGGCGCTGCACTATCTGCTCGGCCGCAACCCGGTGAGTTACTCGTATGTCAGCGGGTACGGCGGGCAGCCGGTGCGCAACGTCCACCACCGGCACTGGGCCAACCAGATCGACCCGACGCTGCCCATCGCGCCGCCCGGTGCGCTCTCCGGCGGACCGAACAGCGCGCTGCAAGACCCCATCGCCGCGCGCATGCTCCAGGGTTGCAAGCCGCAGAAGTGCTTCGTGGACCACATCGAGGCGTATTCGCTCAACGAGGTCACGGTCAACTGGAACTCGGCGCTGGCGTGGATCGCCAACTGGGCCGCGGAGAAGTCGAGTCCAGCCGATGCCACTCCCCCGACCACGCCAGGCACCCCGGTGGCGTCCGCCATCACCGCAACGGGCGTGACGCTGACGTGGACCGCGTCGAGCGATCCGGAAAGCGGCGTCAAGGACTACGACGTCATCTCGATCGAGGGTGACACACAGCGCGTGGTCGCCACAGTCACCGGCACTTCCGCCACGCTGACCGGGCTACAGCCGAATACGGCTTACCGGTTCGCCGTACAGGCACGCAACGGAGCCGGACTGAAGTCCGCGCTCTCCGCCGCGGTGTCGGTGACCACCAAACCGGGCAGCGCGACGTATTGCCAGATCGCCTATCGGGCGAACGGGTGGAGCGACGGGCTGTCCGCGAGCATCACGATCACCAACACCAGCGGCACGGACTGGCCCTCGTGGACGCTGAGGTTCACGTGGCCGGGCGGCCAGAAGATCACTCAGGGGTGGTCGGCGGCCTGGTCGCAGACCGGTTCCGCGGTGACCGCGACCTCCGTGCCGTGGAATAGCCGCGTGCCGGCAGGCGGCTCGGTGCAGATCGGGTTCAACGCCTCGTCGTCCCCGCCCCACGCGGAGCCGACTGACTTCACGGTCAACGGGCAGCCCTGTTCGAAGGGCTGACCCATCATCGAGTGGCTGGTCCCCCAAGTCAGCTGTGGGACCAGCCGCTCGCCCTGTTTCAGATCAACGCCGGGACTGGGCGAAAAGCCATTCGATGACCACGTCGTTCTCGTAGGTCTGGGCCCACGACAGGTGCGGATTGACGGGCGTGGTCCCCGCCGTGTAGCTGGTGAACAGCACGTGGCTGCCTGCCGCGCGGGCTTCGCGCAGCAACGTCCGCGACCGTGCTTCGAATTCCGCCTTCGGCAGGTCGTTGGCCCACTCCCCGCGGGTCACCTTCGCACCCGCGGCCTCAAGGGCGTTCATCAGCGTCCAGGTGCCTGGCTTGCCGAACCTGCCCTCCTTGTACGGCACGACCGGATCGTCGATCGAGTGATCCGCCCACAGCGGAACATCGGTGATCTTGTCCATTGCGGACACTTCGCCCCAGCCTGCCGTGGGCAGGGCGGCGGCGAACCTGCCGGGATATTTCGGGAGAATGCTGAAGATCCCGCGACCGCCGGAGGACAGCCCGACAAGGTAGATCCGGTCGGTGTCGACCGGATACCAGGCCGCGAACCTGTCAATGAGCTCGACGGTCGCCGCCTGGACGCGTGCGTCGGTCCAGTCGGTGCCGTCGGGACCTTCCATCGGACGTGGCAACGGAATCTGTGGCGACAGCACGAATGCCGGGTGCTCGCGCTGCCGCTCCGGCTTGGCGAACGTGACCGCGATCCGGTTGCTCGTCAGCTGGGTCATGGTGTTGTTGGCGACCTCGCCACCGCCGTGCAACGTGATCACGAGCGGATACCTTGTGTTGCGCCGCGAGAAGTCCTCCGGGTGGAAGACCCTGTAGCCCAACCGGAATCCTGTGGAATCTGTGAACGAGCCCGCGGCGAAGTGGTCGACGACCGGGGTGATGACACTGTCGTTGCGGACCGCGAAAGGGCTCACCGCAAGGACAACGTCGCCGCGCGGAGTCAGGATGTCGGTCATCTGGCGGATGTTGTAGGCGCGGTCGAGCGGGAGGGGGTCGGTGCCCGCGGCACGTGCGTTGGCGTCCGCCGGGTTCAGTTCGACGATCAGGTACTCGCCGGGTCTGCCATGATCAGACACTTCGGGTGCGATGTTCGGGTACACCCGAGTCACGGTCCGGGGCGTTGTCGTCCCGCCGATGGTGGCGGTGACTTCGAACGCGGACGGCGGAATCGTTGCGCCGCGCAGGTCGATGCGGCCGGTGCACTGGACCGCGACGGCGATCACTCGCCAGTTGTCGCGTGGCGTCACAGCGGTGATGAGATCGGCTCGCACGATCACGGCACGGCGGGACGTCGTCAGCGGCTCTTGTGCGGCAACGGGTGCCGTTCCCACAACCGGCGCACTGACCGCGCCTGCCGCCAAGGTCAAGGCCGCGCGTCTGGAGACCCTTGTCATGATCCCTCGTCTCGTCGCTGAGCGATGGCACCATGAGTGTGTGGCTGGGCGTTGTCCTTGGTCCAACATCAGTGTCCGATGCATTGATGCGTCGAAAGCATCGATCAAAGAGGGAGATCGAGGGACATCACTGCCGCGTCAGGTAATAAGACTGAACCATCCACGACGATGCGGATCCTGTTCCCGGACTGCTCAGTGGCGTCGACGACGGTGCCGAGCCCAGGCACCGAAGGAGACTGCCATGACGATCTTTCGCTTGGGCTGACGTGGTGGTGCCATGCTCCGACGCTAGGCTCCGACCGCGGCCGGAACACCGTGCCGACCGGCGGTTCCAACCGTCACCGGTCCGTTCTCACCCATCGACTGGCTGGATGGCCAGCCGATAAGACTGAACCATCATCTGGGATAAGACTGAACCATTGCGCGGTGCACAACGGGTCGCGTACGGTTGTCAGTTGATCGAACCGGTTCGCCCCCGTTTCGGGAGTCCTCATGGTTCGCGGTGATCTCGTGCACTCCATCCCTGCAGCCAAGGAGCCACATGGACACCACACCCCGAAGGTGGCGCCGTGCCCGCACGGTGGTCAACCAGCAGTTTGCCCTGCGAAAAGTGACCTACGCGGGTAACGATCCGCACGACTTCCAACTCGTCGCCGGGCACAGCGGCAAGTGCGCCGACATCAACGGCGTCTCCACCGCGGTGCAAGCGGTAGCCATCCCATGGACGTGCAAGTCGACCAGCCGGCTCGACCAGACCTGGCGGCTCTGGGGCGGCCGCTAGTCCCATCCACCCCGCGAAATTCCCTGGCCCCTCTTTACATGTGTCTGGGAGCGCTCCCAGAATCGATAGGCGCCTTCAACGACGAAGGAGAAATCATGACCCTGCACCCTCATACCGCCCGATGGCTTCGCTCGGCGGTCGTTTCAATCGCTGTCGCCAGCGCCGTGACACTCGTGCCCAGCACGGCCGAGGCGGCCACCACCCTGGGCGCGGCGGCGGCCCAGTCCGGCAGGTACTTCGGCACGGCCGTGGCCGCGGGCAAGCTGGGCGACTCGCAGTACACGACCATCCTCAACCGGGAGTTCAACTCGATCACGGCCGAGAACGAGATGAAGTGGGACCACACCGAGCCGTCCCGCAACAACTTCACCTTCGGCTCGGCCGACCGGATCGCCAACCACGCGCGCAGCCAGGGCAAACAGCTTCGTGGTCACACCTTGGTCTGGCACTCGCAGCTACCCGGCTGGGTGAGCGCGATCCGTGACGCGAACACGTTGCGAAGCGTGATGAACAACCACATCAACACCGTCGCGGGCCGGTATCGCGGCCAGATCCACTCGTGGGACGTGGTGAACGAGGCCTTCGCCGACGGCGGCAGCGGCCAGCTGCGTCCCTCGGTGTTCCGTGACGTGCTCGGCAACGGGTTCATCGAGGAGGCGTTCCGCACCGCCCGCACCGCGGATCCCGGCGCCAAGCTCTGCTACAACGACTACAACATCGAGGACTGGAACGCGGCCAAGACACAAGGCGTCTACCGGCTGGTGCGCGACTTCAAGTCCCGCGGCGTGCCGATCGACTGCGTCGGCCTGCAGGCGCACTTCGGCAGCGGCGGCGCGCCCAGCACCTTCCAGACCACCATCGCCAACATGGCCGCGCTCGGCGTCGACGTGCAGATCACCGAGCTCGACATCGCTCAGGCGGGTTCGACCCAGTACGCCAACGCCGTCAAGGCATGCTTGAACGTACAGCGATGCACCGGCATCACGACGTGGGGCATCCGCGACAGCGACTCCTGGCGCGGAAACGAGAACCCGCTGCTGTTCGACCGTAGTGGCAACAAGAAACCGGCTTACGAGTCGGTGCTCGCCGCGCTGAACGGCACGGGCAGCACAAGCCCGATCCAGATCGGTGTCAACTACCGGCTGGTGGCTCAGCACAGCAGCAAGGCCGTCGAGATCGCCAACGCCTCCACCGCCGCCGGTGCCACGCTGCGGCAGTGGTCGGTGACCAGCGGCACCAACCAGCAGTTCGACTTCCTCGACTCCGGCGGTGGCTACTACCGGATCAGGGCCCGCCACAGCGGCCTGGTGCTCCAGGTTTCGGGCTCCACCAGCGGTGCGGACATCTCGCAACAACCGGACACCAATGCCACGAGCCAACAGTGGCAGGCAGTCGACCAGGGCGGCGGCGTAGTCAGTCTGGTGAACCGGCAGAGCGGCCTGGCACTGGACGTGTGGGAGGTGTCCACCGCCGACGGCGCACGTATTTCGCAGTGGACCTTGACTGGCAACGCCAACCAGCGCTTCCAGCTCCAACGCGCCTAGCCGACGAGGAGACGCACATGTCCGCCCTCAGATCGCTAGCGGTTGCGGCTGCTCTGCTGTCCGGCGCCCTGATCGCGATCGACACCGCTCCGGCACAAGCGGCTGATCCGAAGCCATGTGACATCTACGCTTCGGGCGGCACGCCTTGCGTCGCCGCACACAGCACCGTGCGAGCGCTTTACGGTTCATACAACGGAAACCTCTACCAAGTCAGACGTTCCTCGGACAACACAACCCGCAACGTCGGTGTTCTGGCCGCGGGCGGCACTGCCGACGCCGCGGCCCAGGATTCGTTCTGCGCCAACACCTCCTGTGTCATCACGGTGGTCTACGACCAGTCCGGCCGAGGAAACGACCTGTGGTACCAGGGATCGACTGTGGTTCCTGGCTCGAGCCAGAGCAAACCCGCGATCGCGACCTCGGAATCGCTGACGATCGGCGGCAACAAGGCCTACTCGCTCTACATCAATCCCGGCAACAGTTACTGGCGTGACGGTCATCTGACGGGTGTTCCCACCGGTGCCGCGCCCGAAGGCATGTACATGGTGACCAGTGGCACGCACGTCAACAACGGCTGCTGCTTCGACTACGGCAACAGCGAAACGACCAGAACAGCGGACGCCGCCGGAGCGATGGACGCGATCAACTTCAGCACGCAATGCTGGTTCGGCGGATGCTCCGGTACCGGCCCATGGGTCCAGGCGGATCTCGAATGGGGCCTGTACTCCGGCGGCAGCCAGACCTGGAACCCCAACCAGCGGGCGTTCACGAGCAAGTACGTCACGGCGACGCTGAAGAACAACGGAACCACGCGGTTCGCGATCAAGGGCAGCAACGCCCAGTCCGGCAACCTGACCACCTTGTGGGACGGCTCGCTTCCGCCGGGATACAGCCCCATGAAGAAGCAGGGCGCCATCATCCTGGGCAGCGGCGGAGACTGCTGCAAGCCCGGCGGCGGCGCGAACCTCAGCGCGGGAACGTTCTACGAGGGAGCCATGGTCTCGGGCTACCCGTCGGACGCGACCGAGAACGCGGTGCAGGCCAACATCGTCGCGGCGGGCTACAGCACCGGCACCACCAACCCTGGCGGCACGGTGCGGGCAGTCGGCGCGGGCAAGTGCCTCGACGTGCCGTCGTCCACGGCAGGCACGCAGGCGCGGATCTGGGATTGCACCGGCGGCGCCAACCAGGCCTGGACCCGTACCTCGTCCGGGCAGTTGACCGTCTATTCGGGTGGCGAGCAGAAGTGCCTTGACGCCTACGGCCAGCAGACGAGTGCGGGCACAAAAGTGGTCATCTGGTCGTGCAACGGCCAGCCGAACCAGCAGTGGAACGTCAACGCGAACGGCACGATCACCGGCGTGCAGTCCGGGCTGTGCCTGGACGTGTCCGGAGCGTCCACCGCCAACGGGGCACTGGTCCAGCTGTGGACCTGCCACAACGGCAGCAACCAGCAGTGGACCTTGACCTGACGCACTCGTCCAGTCGAAGGAGAAGTACATGCTCGGCATGAACAGACCCAGGCGGGTGACAGCGCTCGCCACGGTCACGGCCCTGGTGACCGGTCTGTTATCCGGGATCAGCGTGACCACTGCACAGGCGGCCACTGTGGACCCCAACGCGTGGTACGTGTTGGTCAACCGCAACAGCGGCAAGGCGTTGGATGTGTCCGGCGCGAGCACCGGCGACGGCGCCGCCGTCCAGCAATGGGCCCGGCACGACGGCACCAACCAGCAGTTCCAGTTCGTCGACTCCGGCGGCGGCTACTACCGGTTGAAGGCGCGGCATTCCAGCAAAGTGCTGGACGTGTACAACTTCTCGGCCGCGGACGGCGCCAACGTCGTGCAGTGGAGCGATCACAACGGAACGAACCAGCAGTTCCGGCTGGCCGACTCGGCCGACGGCCACGTCCGGCTGATCAACCGCAACAGCGGCAAGGCCGTGGAGGTGCAGAGCAGTTCCACCGCGGACGGCGGGAAGGTCGTGCAGTACTCCGACGCGGGCGGGGCCAACCAGCAGTGGCGGCTGGTCCCGATCGGCGGCGGCAACCCTGGCGGTCCCCTGCCGTCCACCTTCCGGTGGTCCTCCAGTGGTGTGCTGGCGAGCCCGCAAGCCGACGCACAGCACCCCAACCGATACTCCATCAAGGACTTCTCGGTGGTGCGGCACAACAACCAGTGGCTGATCTACGCCACCACGGCCGGTCCGTCCGGCTGGGGCCTGGTGAACTTCAACTTCAGCGACTGGTCACAGGCGGCGTCCGCGCCGCACACCTACCTGGACACGGCCTCGGCGATCGGGCCCGGATACCGTGCCGCGCCGCAGTTGTTCCACTTCGCACCACAGAACCTGTGGTATCTGGTCTACCAGACCGCCCCACCCACGTACTCGACCAGCACCAACCCGGCCGATCCGCGGTCGTGGTCGGCGCCGCGCACGTTCATCGCCCAAGAGCCGGAGATCGTGCGGCAGAACAAGGGTGACGGTACCTGGATCGACTTCTGGGTCATCTGTGACACCGCGAACTGCTACCTGTTCTTCAGCGACGACAACGGCCACATCTACCGGGCGCATACCACGATGGCCAACTTCCCCAACGGGTTCGGCACTACCCAGATCGTGCTGTCGGACTCGAAGTTCGCCCTGTTCGAAGCGACCAATGTGTACAAGGTGAACGGGGCCAACCAGTACCTGCTGATCCAGGAGGCGATCGGCGGCACCGGACGGAGGTACTTCCGGTCCTTCGTCTCCAGCAGCCTCACCGGCAACTGGACACCGTTGGCGGCAACGGAGAACGAACCGTTCGCCGGCCGCGCCAACGTCACCTTCCCCAACGGCGTCTGGACACAGGACATCAGCCACGGCGAGATGATCCGCGCGAGCAACGACCAGACACTGACCATCAATCCCTGCCGGATGCAGTACGTCTACCAAGGCCAGGATCCCAGTGCCAGCGGCGAATACCTGAGGTTGCCGTGGCGGATGGGCCTGCTCACCCAAACGAACTCATGCTGATCACCTGACAGTCCACAACAGACTCGCGGGGGCGCCCGCCCCCGCGGGATCTGGTGAACCCTGCTCACTACCGGAGGAGCAACGATGCTCACTCGATCACGTGGACGACTGGCCGCCACGCTGGCGATCGCGGCTGCGGCGTTGGCACTGATCACGGTCGCACCCGACCAGGATGTGGCCCGGGCTGCGCCTGGCAGCCCGGCCGTCACCCCGCCTTTGGGGTGGAACAGTTGGAACAGCTTCGGTTGCGCCGGCGTCAACGAGACGGTGATCCGCCAGGCGGCGGACACGATGGTCTCGTCGGGCATGCGGGACGCGGGCTACCAGTACGTGGTGGTCGACGACTGCTGGTTCGACCCACAGCGTGACGCGCAGGGCAACCTGCGTGCCCACCCGACGAAGTTCCCCAGCGGCATGAAGGCCCTGGGTGACTACATCCACAGCCGCGGCCTGAAGTTCGGGATCTACCAGGTGCCGACCGAACGCACCTGCGCCCAGCGCGGCGGCACGCACCCGGGTTCCACGGGCAGCATGGGCCACGAGGTGCAGGACGCCAACATATTCGCCTCCTGGGGCGTGGACTACCTGAAGTACGACTGGTGCTCCCCGGACGGCACCCGGGACCAGCAGGTCGCGCGGTTCACGATCATGCGGGACGCGTTGCGGGCCACCGGACGGCCGATCGTGTACAGCATCAACCCGAACAGCTACCACGCCGCCACCGGGGACAAGTACAACTGGGGCGAGGTCGCCGATCTGTGGCGCACCACCGAGGACCTGCTCGACATCTGGCAGAACGGCAACACCAACAGCTATCCGATGGGCGTCGGCAACGTCGTCGACATCACCGCTCCCCTGGCCTCGCAGGCCGGTCCCGGGCACTGGAACGACCCGGACATGCTGGTGGTCGGCCGTCCCGGGCTGACGCTGACCGAATCCCGTTCGCACTTCTCGCTCTGGGCACTGATGGCCGCTCCGCTCATGGCTGGCAACGACATCCGCAGCATGTCCGCCGACGTGAGCGCGATTCTGCGCAATTCGCGGCTGTTGGCGGTGAACCAGGACAAGCTCGGCGCGGGCGGGCGCCGGGTGCGCGACGACGGTGCCACGGAGGTGTTCGCGAAGCCGCTGTCGGATGGTTCGGTCGCGATCGGCTTGTTCAACCGAGGCAACGCAACCACCAACATCAGCACCACAGCGGCACAAGTCGGCCTTTCCGGCGGGTCGTTCACGCTGACCGACCTGTGGACCGGAGCCACGTCCACCAGCAGCGGGCAGATCACCGCCAGCGTCCCGGCACACGGCGTGGTGGCGTACCGGGTCACCGGCGGCAGCCCCGTGCCCAGCACGACATCCCGGCTGCGTGGCACCGGCTCGGGCCGTTGCCTGGACGTGGCCAACTCGTCGACCGCGTCCGGTGCCGGCGTGGTGATCTGGGACTGCCACACCCCCTCGAGCCAGTCGTGGACGACGTGGCCTGGCGGCGAGATCCGAGTGTTCGGTGACAAGTGCCTTGACGCGGAGAACTCGGGAACCAGCAACGGCACGCGGGTGGTCATCTGGTCGTGCAACGGCCAGAACAACCAGAAGTGGACGCTGAACCCCGACGGATCCATCACCAACGTCCACTCCGGACTGTGTCTGGACGTCTACCAGGCCGCCACGGCCAACGGGTCCCGGCTGATCCTCTGGACCTGCAACAGCCAGACAAACCAGAAATGGGCTCGGATCTGAATCAGGGGGTCACGCTATGTCCTCGTCCTCAAATCAGTTCAACCGTCGCCACTTGCTTGTGCTGAGCGGACTCACCGCCGCTACCGGACTGTTGCGAGCGGGAACCGTGTGGGCCACTGAGGGGCCAGCGAGCTACACGCCGACGTGGCCCTCGGTCGACCAGCATCCGCCCGCGCCGGAGTGGTTCCAGGACGCCAAGTTCGGCATCTACTTCCACTGGGGAGTGTTCAGCGTCCCGGCGTTCGCCAACGAGTGGTACCCGCGCAACATGTACATCGGCGGGTCCAACGAGAACCGCCATCACATTGCCACGTATGGGGATCCGTCGGCGTGGCCGTACCACAACTTCATCAACGGCGCCCGGGACAAGGCCGGGAACTGGGTGCAGTTCGCCCCCAAGCTGCGCTCGGCGGGCGGCAACTTCGACCCGGGCGAGTGGGCGCAGCTGTTCGCCGACGCCGGTGCCAAGTTCGCCGGCCCGGTCGCCGAGCACCACGACGGCTACTCGATGTGGAACAGCGCTGTGAACGAATGGAACTCGGTGCGTACCGGCCCCAAACTGGACTTGGTGCGGTTGCACGCCGATGCCATCCGGGCCAAGGGCATGAAGTTCATCGTGTCGTTGCACCACGCGTACCACTTCACCGGTTACTACGACCGAGTACCGGCGCAGTCGGATCCGAGCCTCCGCAAACTGTACGGCCAGCTCGGCAGGCCCGCGCAGAATCAACTGTGGTTCGACAAGCTCAAGGAGGTCGTCGACGGCTACCAGCCCGACATCGTCTGGCAGGACTTCAACCTTCACCAGGTCGACGAGTCGCAGCGGCTGAACTTCCTCGCGTACTACTTCAACCAGGCAGTCGCGTGGAACAAGGACGTGGTCACCACGTACAAGGACGGCCTGAACAACCGCGGGTCGGTCTTCGACTTCGAGCGTGGTGGCCCCGCGGACATCCAGCACCCCTTCTGGCTGACCGACGACAGCATCTCCAGCTCCAGCTGGTGTTACACCGTCGGCATCGGCTACTACTCGCTGAAGGCCATGTTGCACGCGCTGATCGACCGGGTCAGCAAGAACGGCAACATGTTGCTCAACATCGCCCCGGTGGCGGACGGCACCATCCCCAGTGGACAGCGGACGATCCTGCTGGGCATCGGCGACTACCTCAAGCGGTTCGGCGAGTCGATCTACGCCACGCGGGCGTGGACGGCCTACGGCGAGGGACCGACGCAGATGGGCGGCGGTTCGTTCGTCCAGCCACGGGAAGGCACCAACCGGGACATCCGGTTCACCCGGAGCAAGGACAACACGGTGTTGTACGCCACCGTGATGGGCTGGCCGGGCAGCACACTCAGCATCACGACGCTGAACTCGAGCCGGATCAACCTGAGCACCCTGGCCTCGGTGCAACTGCTCGGATCCACGGCCGGGTCGTACATCGACCTGCCCACCCGCAACCAGAACGGCTCTGGACTGCACATCTCGATGCCGTCGTCGGCTCCTTTCACCGCCCCGGCCTACGTGGTCAAGCTGACGTTCTCCGGCCAGATCCCGGCATTGGGCGCCGCGCCCGTCCCGACTGGCTGGGCGAGGATCACCAACGGTGCCACCGGTCTCGCCCTTGACAGCGGCGGCAACGTCTCCGCTGGATCACGACTCAAGCAGTGGAACTGGGACAGCAGCACCAACCTGCAGTGGCAGCTGGTGGGCCTGGGCGATGGCTGGTACCGCATCGTCAACCGCGCCAACGGCATGGTCGCCGACAGTTGGGGAAACAACGCCAACGGCGCCATATGCCAGCAGGCGGCGTGGAACGGCGGCAACAACCAACAGTGGCGGCTGACCAGCGTCGGCAGTGGCCGCTACCAGATCGTCAACCGCGGCACGGGCACCGCACTGGACAGCCTCGGCGATTCCACTGTCGGCTCCAGCGTGGCCATGTGGTCGCCGAACAGCAGTCCCAACAACCACTGGACCATCGCCGCAGTCTGACCGTGCGGTCCTCAACCCCGAGGTGACCTGCTATGAGAATCCGCCTCAGAGCGGCGATCTCCGCCGCACTCCTGGTAGTCGCCGGTACGGCGGCAACCATGCTCGGCGCCGCGCCGCCTGCCGCCGCCCACGCGGTCAACCCCGCTGATTTCCAGCAGATCGAGCTGGCACGTGGGGTGGCTGAGATGGGCGAACCGATGTCACTGGCCGTCCTGCCGGACCGCTCGGTGCTGCACACCTCCCGCAACGGCACCCTGCGACGAACCACGGCGGCCGGCGCGACCAACGTGATCGGCACACTCCAGGTCTACTCGCACGACGAGGAGGGCCTGCAAGGCATCGGGGTGGACCCGAACTTCGCCCAGAACCGGTTCATCTACCTGTACTACTCTCCCCCACTGTCGACTCCCGGCGGTGACGCACCGGAGAACGGAACCGACTTCTCCGCGTGGAACGGCGTGAACCGGCTGTCGCGGTTCACCCTCAACGCCGACTTCACGCTGAACACCGCCAGCCAGGTAACCGTGCTGGACGTGGCAACCAGCCGGGGTGTCTGCTGCCACGTCGGCGGGGACATCGACTTCGATGCGGCCGGTAACCTCTATCTGTCCACAGGGGACGATTCGAATCCGTTCGCGTCGGACGGCTACACCCCCATCGACGAGCGCACCAACCGCAATCCCGCGTTCGACGCCCAGCGCAGCGCCGGCAACACCAACGACCTGCGCGGCAAGGTGTTGCGGATCAAGGTGAACGCCGACGGGTCGTACTCCATCCCGGCAGGCAACCTGTTCCCGCCGGGCACCGCGCGGACCCGCCCGGAGATCTACGCGATGGGCTTCCGCAACCCGTTCCGGATGAACGTGGACAAGGCCACCGGCATCGTCTATCTCGGCGACTACGGACCCGACGCGGGGTCCGCCAGCAACACCCGAGGGCCAGCGGGCCTCGTCGAGTTCAACAGGATCACCTCGGCGGGCAACTACGGCTGGCCGTACTGCGTCGGGTCCAACAACACCGCGGAAACCTATGTGGACTACACGTTCCCGTCCGGGCCGTCCGGTTCCCGCTTCAATTGCGCCGCACCGGTCAACAACTCCCCGCGTAACACCGGGCTGATCACCCTGCCCGCCGCGCGTGCGGCATGGATCAAGTACGACAACTGTTCCTTGGCGGCGTTCGGCTGCGGCTCGGAGTCTCCGATGAGCGCGCCGGTGTATCGGTACGACGCGGCCAACCCGTCGTCGGTGAAGTTCCCGGCCGCGCTGGACGGGCACGTCTTCGCCACCGAGTTCGGGCGACGGTGGATCAAGGTCATCGACGTGAACTCCGACGGGTCAGCCGGTCAGATCAACGACTTCCCGTGGCGCGGCACGCAGGTCATGGACTCCACCTTCGGCCCGGACGGCGCGTTGTACGTGCTCGACTACGGCACCGGCTGGGGCAGCGGGGACGCCAGCTCCGCGCTCTACCGTATCGAGTACAAAGGCAATGCCAACGGCGCACCAACCGCGCGGGCCAACGCCAACCGCACGTCCGGCGTCGCGCCCCTCACGGTCGACTTCTCGTCGGCGGGTTCGTCGGATCCAGAAGGCGGCGCGCTGACCTATTCGTGGAATTTCGGTGACGGCGCCACATCCACCGCGGCCAACCCGAGCCATACATACACCAGCAATGGCCAGCGCACGGTCACGCTCACGGTGAGGGATCCAGCCGGACTCACCGCCACCGCGAACGTGACGATCACGGTCGGCAACACCGCTCCCACGGTCACGTTGACCACGCCCATCAGCGGCACCCTGTTCAACTTCGGCGACACCATGCCGTACACGATCACGGTGTCCGACCCGGAGGACAGCACGATCGACTGCAGCCGGGTGAAGCTGAGCTACTACCTGGGCCACGACAGCCACGGTCACCTGATCACCTCACGGAACGGTTGCTCGGGAACGCTGCCGATCCCGGCGGACGGTGAGCACGACACGGCGGCGAACCTGTACGCGGTGTTCGACGCGGAGTACACCGACCAAGGCGCGAACGGCCAGCCGGCACTGACCACCCACACGCAGCACGTCCTGCAGCCCCGGCACCGCCAGGCCGAGCACTACGCCAGCCAGTCGGGAACGAGCCTGTACGACAAGGCGGCCGCGGAGGGCGGCAAGACGGTCGGCGACATTCAGAACGGTGACTGGATCGCGTTCCAGCCCTACGCACTCTCAGGCGAAACGCGTTTCGCCGCACGGGTCTCGTCCGGCGGTTCGGGTGGCACGCTGTCCGTGCGGACCGGTTCGCCGACCGGGACGGTGCTCGGGACCGTAACAGTTCCGGTCACCGGTGGCTGGGACACGTTCACCGAGGTGTCCACCACACTGGCAGGCGTCCCGGCCGGAACCAGCACGCTGTATCTGACCTTCGCGGGCGGCAGCGGCACTCTGTTCGATGTGGACGCGTTCACGTTCGGCACGTCCACCGGCAACCGTACGGGACGGATCACTGGTCCCGGCGGCAAGTGCGTCGACGTCAACGGTGGCAGCAGCGCCGACGGCACCAAGATCCAGCTCTGGACCTGTACTGGTGGAACCAATCAACAGTGGACAGTCAACGGGACCACGTTGCGTGCCTTGAACAAGTGCATGAACGTCGCTGGCGGCAGCACCGCCGATGGCGCCCAGGTGCAACTGTCCACCTGCAACGGCAGCGGCGCCCAGAACTGGACAACCGGTGCCAACGGCTCGCTGGTCAACTCCCAGTCGGGCAAGTGTCTTGACGCCAACGGAGCCAGCACGGCCGATGGCACCCAGCTGATCATCTGGACCTGCCACGGTGGCACCAACCAAGGCTGGACCCTGCCCTGACCCGCCCTGCACGGAGGCTAGGAGATGAAACACTCGTTCACCCGACGCGCGCTGGGCGTGACCGCCGCCGCGCTCGTCACTCTCGCGGTCAGTTCCGGCCCACCGGCGGGCGCCGCCGACACGCCTTATGACGTGCTGGTGTTCTCCAAGACCGCGGGTTTCCGGCACGACTCGATCCCGGCAGGCATCCAGATGATCCGGGAGCTGGGCGCGGCCAACAGCTTCACGGTGACCGCCACCGAGGATGCCAACCAGTTCAGCACCACCAACCTGGCCCAGTACGAGACCGTGGTGTTCCTCAACACCACCGGTGACGTGCTCAACGCCACCCAGCAGGGCGCGTTCGAGTCCTATGTCCGGGGCGGCGGTGGATACGTCGGTATCCACTCGGCGTCCGACACCGAGTACGACTGGCCGTTCTACGGCGAACTGGTCGGCGCGTACTTCGCATCACATCCTGCGATCCAACAAGCGACTGTACGAGTGGAGAACCGGGCGCATCAGGCCACCCAGCACCTCTCGCCCGCGTGGACTCGGACCGACGAGTGGTACAACTACCGCTCCAACGTGCGCTCCAGCGCCCGGGTTCTAGCCACTTTGGACGAATCGACGTACTCCGGCGGCTCGATGGGCGCCGACCACCCGCACACCTGGTGCAAGACAGTCCAGAGTGGACGTTCGTTCTACACCGGAAGCGGCCACACTCAGGCCAGCTATACCGAGACCGGCTTCCGGTCGATGATTCTCGGCGGAATCCGGTACGCGGCCAACCGGACCAAGGCCGACTGCCGGCCGGAGACCGGGTACACCGCACTGTACAACGGATCCACCACAGGTTGGTCGCAAGCCGGACCGGGCAGCTTCACCAACAGCGACGGCACGCTCACGTCCACTGGCGGGATGGGCATGCTGTGGTACAGCGCCAAGGAGTTCCGCTCGTACTCGCTGAAACTGGACTGGCGGATGCCTGGCGACGACAACTCCGGCGTGATCGTCGGCTTCCCGGCGGGCAGCGACCCGAACACGGCCCTCAACCAAGGGCATGAGGTGCAGATCGACGCCACTGACACGGCCGACAAGACCACCGGCGCGGTCTACGGGTTCAAGGCCGCCGACATCGCCGCCCGCGACGCCGCGCTCAACCCGCCGGGTGAGTGGAACACCTTCGAACTGCTCGTCGAAGGCGAACGGCTGCAGGTGTTCCTGAACGGCGTCAAGGTCAACGATTTCACCAACACCGATCCGGTGCGTTCGTTGGCTTCCGGCCACATCGGCATCCAGAACCACGGCACCGGCGACGACGTGTCGTTCCGCAACATCCGGATCAAGGAGCTGGGCGGGTCCGTCCCGCGGACCGGGCCGATCACCGGTCCCGGCGGCAAGTGCGCCGACGTCAACGGCGGCAGCACCGCCGACGGCACCAAGATCCAACTCTGGACCTGTGACAACAGCACCAAACAGCAATGGACAGTCAACGGCAACACCCTGCGCGCGTTCAACAAGTGCATGAACGTCGCGGGCGGCAGCACGGCGAACGGTGCCCAGGTGCAACTGTCGACCTGTAACGGCAGTGGCGCGCAGAACTGGGCACCCGGAGCGAACGGCTCCTTGGTCAACTCCCAGTCGGGCAAGTGCCTTGACGCCAACGGAGCCAGCACCGCCAACGGCACCCAGCTGATCATCTGGACCTGCCACGGCGGCACCAACCAACGCTGGACCCTGCCCTGAACCCAGACAGGAGTACAACCATGAAGGAAAAGCACCACCTCGGCCGGTGGTGGACAGCGATCGCCGCCACCGCACTGGTTTTCGGCACTGTCGGTGTGGCCGACGCCCGGCCTGCCCCCGCGCCTGCGGACACCAGCACGCTCGCCGCGTCCCCGGGCTGCGGCAAGGCCCCCACACTGGCCAGTGGCACGCACACGATTCAAAGCGGCGGCCAGAACCGCACCTTCATCCTGAGGCTGCCCGACAACTACAACAACAACACCCAGTACCGGGTGTTCTTCGGGTTCCACTGGCGGGGCGGCACCGCCAACGACGTCGACTCGGGCGGATCCGACGGCTATAACTGGTCCTACTACGGCCAGCGGCGGCTGTCCGGCAACGGCGCGATCTTCGTCGCGCCCCAGGGCAACGGCAACGGCTGGGCCAACCCCGGCGGCCAGGACGTCACCTTCGTCGACGACATGATCAGGCGGATCGACGACGGTCTGTGTGTCGACACGGCACAGCGCTTCGCCCTGGGCTTCAGCTACGGCGGCGGCATGAGCTACTCACTCGCCTGCAGCCGGGCGAACATGTTCCGCGCGGTCGCGGTCTACTCCGGCGCGCAGCTGAGCGGGTGCAGCGGCGGCACACAGCCCGTCGCATACATGGGAATCCACGGCATCAGCGACAACGTGCTCAACATCTCCATGGGACGGTCGTTGCGTGACACCTTCGTCCGGAACAACGGCTGCACCCAGCAGAGCCCGCGTGAGCCCGCAGCAGGCAGCCGTACTCACATCACCACCACGTATTCAGGGTGCCGCAGTGGGTATCCGGTTGTCTGGGCGGCCTTCGACGGCGGTCACAGCCCTGGCCCCATCGACGGTGGTGGCGAGGGCTGGCGGACGTGGACTGCGCCGGAGGTATGGAAGTTCTTCACCGGGGACACGACGCCTCCGCAGAACCCGACGACGTTCCGGCTGCGCGGCGAGTCGTCCGGCCGCTGCATGGACGTCACCGGCGCGAACTCGGCGAACGGCACCCAGTTGATCATCTGGGACTGCCACACCAACGCCAACCAGCAGTTCGCGCAGAACGGGCAGGCCCTGCAGGTGCTGGGCAAATGCCTGGACGCCCCCACCAACGCGACATCAGGCACCCGGGTGCAGATCTGGGACTGCCATGGCGGCACCAACCAACAGTGGAACGTCACCAGCAGCGGCACGATCACCAGCGTCCAAACCGGACTGTGCCTTGACGTCACCGGCACCGCCAACAACGCCGCCGTGAACGTGTCGACCTGCAACAACAGCACCGGCCAGCGCTGGGCCAAGGCCTGACAGGAGTGCACCAATGAGACTGAGGCACTGGTGGACGCCGATCGCCGCTGCCGCACTGGTTCTCGCCAGTGCCGGTGTGGCATCCGCGGATACCGGCACCCTCGCCGCGTCCCCCGGATGCGGCAAGACACCAACGTTGCGCAGCGGTACGCACACGATTCAAAGCAGCGGCAAGAACCGCAGCTTCATCCTGAGCGTCCCTGACAACTACACCAACACCACCCAGCACCGGCTGATCTTCGGGTTCCACTGGTGGGGCGGCACGGCGGAGCAAGTCGCCTCGGGTGGAAGCGATGGCGACGTCTACGCCCATTACGGATTGCGTCGGCTCGCGAACAACACGGCGATCTTCGTCGCACCCCAAGGCATCAGCAACGGCTGGGCCAACTCCGGCGGCGAAGACGTCACCTTCACCGACGACATGATCAGGCGCATCGAGAACGACCTCTGCGTCGACACGACACAGCGTTTCTCGCTCGGCTTCAGCTACGGCGGCGCCATGAGTTACGCACTCGCATGTGCCAGGGCCACGACCTTCCGTGCGGTCGCCGCCATCGCGGCTCCGGGACCGATCAGCGGATGCAGCGGCGGCACCCAGCCGTTCGCGTACATGGGCATACACGGCATCGGTGACAACATCGGTGCCGGGCGAGGACTGCGGGACAGGTTCGTCAGGAACAACGGCTGCGTCCAGCAGAACCCGCCCGAGCCCGCGTCGGGCAGCCGAACCCACATCACCACGACCTACTCGGGGTGTCGTGCCGGGTATCCGGTCGTCTGGGCCGCGTTCGACGGCGGTCACCAGCAAGGTCCCGTCGACGGATGCGCCGGGTGTGAAAGCGGTGCCAGGAGCTGGGTCAAGAATGAGGTGTGGAAGTTCTTCACCGGTGAGACCCCCACGCCGACGCCCACGTACCGGCTGCGCAGCGAGTCCGCTGGCCGATGCCTGGACGTCACCGGAGCCAACTCCGCCAACGGCACCCAGATGATCGTCTGGGATTGTCACGTGAACGCCAACCAGCAGTTCACCCGTACCGGCCAAACGCTGCAGGTGATGGGCAAATGCCTGGAGGCGCCCGCGAACGCGGGTTCCGGCACCCGGACGCGGATCTGGGACTGCAACGGCGGCGCCAACCAGCAGTGGAACGTCAACGACAACGGCACGGTCACCAACGTCCAAACCGGACTCTGCCTTGACGTCAACGGCACCGCGAACAGCTCGGCCGTGAACGTGGCGAGTTGTAACAACGGCACCAACCAGCGCTGGGCCAAAGCCTAGCCGGACAAGGTGGGGGCTGCCGCCGAGCTCGCGGCCGCCTCCACCTTGTGCATGCCCGCGAATTCCCCATCCAGCGAGACGAACTTCCCTTCCGGCACTGGGTTTGCCCTGTTCGACGGACATGGCGAACCTTGTGGACAAGAGAAAGGCTCGGCGGGAGTCCTCCAACGACATTCCAGCCGCAGCATCGTGCCGGAACGGATAGGGGTCTGCCGCCATCACCCGCGTGGCCTTGAGCCCCGAAAGCCACTTCCGGCACAGCATCTCCCGTTACACAAGACTGCGGCCCCGGTGCGCGCACCGGGGCCGCAGTCTTGTTGTCTGCTCAGGACAGCGTCCACCTTTGGTTGGTGCCGCCGTTGCAGGTCCAGATGATCAGCTGGGTGCCGTCGACTGAACTACCGCCGGTGGCGTCCAGGCACTTGGTGCCGTTGCGAATGGTTCCGTCGGTCTGCACGGACCAGTTCTGCGCGGAACTGCCGTTACAGGTCCACAGCTGCACAACGGTGCCGTCCGCGGTGCCGCCACCGTTGACGTTCAGGCACTTGCCCAAAGCCTGGAACGTCTGCCCGGACCGGGTCCAAGCCTGGTTGGCGCCACCACTACAGGTCCACAGTTGAACCTTGGTGCCGTCAGCGGTGGAACTGCCGTTCACGTCAACGCACTTGCCGCCCACCCCGACAATCGTTCCGCCCGTGCTGGGACTGCCCACGCCAGAGCCGGTGAACATCATCGAGTCGATGTCGTACGAGTTGTTCGAGGAAGTCTTGAACACCATGAACAACTCTGTGGTGCCACCTGGGTTGGTGACGTTCACCGCAGGCATGCTGGCGTAGTTGTCCCAGCCGCCGGTGCTCTGGACCGGGACCGAAGCGATCAGCGCGCCCGTCGGCGATCCGGCACGCAGTTCGACCGTGCCGCCGCCGGAAGGCGAGGACAACCGAACCGACACCTGGTTGATGCCGGTGAAGTTGTACGGCTTGAACGAGATCCAGTCGTTGTTGCTGATGTCCCCGACCCGGGCACCGGACTGCGCCCCGGCCTGAGAGACGACCCGTACGCCCGACGAGCCCGTGAAGAACTCGGCCTGCTTAAGCTTGGGCTGCAACACGACCTTCCGGCTGCCGGTCAGCGCGGGAACACCGGACGCACCCTTGTCCGTGTACTTCGCGTCCGCGACGTAGAACACGTTCACCTCGGCGTGAGCACTGTCGGTCTCGGGTTTGAGGCTGCCGGAACAACCCGCGATCGGCGTGAGGTCGTGCGCGTGCTGGTCATGTCCCAGCGCTGGTGTGGTGCTCACCTTGGTGCAGTCGGTGGTGCCGTCTTCGGGATCTGTGACAGTCACGGTGTACGGGATCGTCGTGCCCCAGTCGAACATGCCGCCGTCCGGGATGCTGAGGTTGACCGTCGGCGCGGTGTTGCCCGAGGTCACGATCACGTTCGCCACGCCCGACTTGCCGCCGGTGTCGGTCACCGTGAGTTTGGCGTTGAACTGTCCCCGAGCGCTGTAGGTGTGTGTGGGATTGGCCTCGGTCGACGTTCCGCCGTCACCGAATTCCCACCGGTAGGTCACCGGGCCGCCTTCCGGGTCCCGAGATCCGGCGCTGGAGAACTTCACCGTCAACGGTGACGCACCCGAAGACGGGGTGCCCGTCGCGGTCGCGATCGGGCTGCGGTCGCCGGTGGTGTAGTCGATCCGGTAGAGCCCGGAATCCGGGTTGTCCCTGCCGAATCCGCTCCCCCACTCCAGCAGGTACATCGCCCCGTCCGGGCCGAACTTGGCGTCCATCGGGGACTTGAAGCTCAAGTTCGACAGGAAGTTGTTGATTTTCAGCAGCTTCCCGTCCTGGCCGAGCCGGAACTCGAACATCTTGTTGCGCGACCACTCGCCGAAGAACGGCGTCTGGTCGAAGTAGGCCGGGAACTTCGTGGCCGACGGGTTCGCCGGGTCGTACTGGTAAACCGGGAACCCCATGGGCGCTTCGCCGCCGTCGCCCATCTCCGGGAACTTGAACCCGTTCGCGCCGCCGCCGTACCAGACATCAGCCTTACGTGCGGCCGGAAGCTGGGTCAGCCCGGTGTTGTTCGGCGAGTTGTTCACCGGGTTGTCGCAGTTGAACTTCGGCCCCGACTGTCCGGTGGCGAAGTTGTAGTCGTTGTACGGGATGTTGTCGCCAACGCAGTACGGCCAGCCGTAGAAGCCCGGTGAGGTAATGATGTTCCACTCCGTGGTCGCCGCCGGACCTCGGTTCGGGTTGTCGTTGGCCGCGTCGGCGGCATAGTCGGCCGCGTAGATCACGCCCGTCGTCGGGTGCACCGAGAACCGGAACGGATTACGGAAGCCCATCGCGTAGATCTCGGGCTTCGTCTTGGCCGTGCCCGGCGGGAACATGTTGCCTGCCGGGATGGTGTATGTCCCGTTGGGTTCGGGGTGGATGCGCAGGATTTTGCCCCGCAGGTCGTTGGTGTTGGCCGCGGTGCCCTGGGCGTCGTTGTTCGCCCAGCCTGGCCGCTCGTCGATCGGCGCGTAACCGTCAGAACGGAACGGCTCGATGTCGTCGCCCGGGCCGATGTACAGATTGCCGTTCGGGCCGAAGGTGATGTACCCGCCGGTGTGGCCGGGTTCGGGTGCCTGCCGTGACGACGGCACCTTCATGATCACCTGCTCGCTGGACATGTCCAGCGCGTCGCCGTTGACAGTGAACCGGGAGACCCGTGCGATGTGCTCGGAGCCGCCGGCTGGCGAGTACATCAGGTAGATCCACTTGGTGGTGGCGAAGTTCGGGTCGAGCGCGAGTCCGGTCAGTCCGTCCTCGCCGCCGGTGTAGACGCCGATCGTGGCCGCCGTGACGGTGGTGCGGGTGTCCGGCTTGTGGATCTTCACCTTGCCGCCGTATTCGGCGTAGAACACCCGGCCGTCCTTGGCGACATCCAGCGCGGCCGGTCCGACCGTGTTGTCGTCCAGCGTGACCTTCTCGAAGCTGCTCCACACGGTGGGGCCGCAGTCGGCCGCGACCTTGCCGCCTGCCGACTCCACGCCGCCCTTGATGTGATCACGCAGGAGCGGCTCGGAGTAACTGGACGCCTGGTGGCCCATGGCGGTGGCCCACAGCCGGCCGCCTTCGAAGTTGCGGCACCACGAGATCGGGTGGTCGTGCCCCATCTTGTTCGGGCCGGCGTCGTACGTGGTCTCGTCGGCGGTGGCCAGCACGTGCACGTCACCGCGTGCGGAGCGATTGAAGTTGTACCACTCCTCCGTGCGCGCCCACCGGTCCGGAAGTCCTTGGCCGGACGGGTGTTTACGGTCGGCGACCTTGGCGGTGCCGGGCACGATCGCCGAGTGCTGCGTCATCGTCATGCCGAGCATCTGGTCCCACCACGGGAACTGCTGCTCGATGTTCATGTCCGTCGCGTTGTGGATCGCGACAATGCCACCGCCACCGCGCATGTACTTCTGCACGGCGGCGCGCTGTGCGTCGTTCTCCCAGACCATTCCCGAGGTCTGCAACATCACGACCACGTCGAACGTGGCGAGCGTGGTGTCGTTGAAGACCGTCGAGTTCTCGCTCTTGGTCACTTCCCACTGGTTCTGCGCGGCCAACTGGTCGAACATCGCGATCCCCGCGGGGATCGAGTCGTGCCGGTAGCCGGTGGTCTTGCTGAACAGCAGGACGTGCAGTCCTTCCGGGTGCGCGGTGGCGGGCGGCGTAGCCAGCCCGATCATCACCAACGCGCTGCCGATGATCGATAACAAACGCGCGAGTCTGTGTCTCATTTGCCACTCCTCTGGGGCAGGGAAGAGGACCGACGTGTCAGGAAAGGGTCCATTGCTGGTTGCTGCCGCCGTGGCAGGTCCACAGGATGACCTTGGTGCCGTTGGCGGTGGCGGCTCCGCTGATGTCCAAACATATCCCGGACTGCACGCCGGTGATGGTGCCGTTGGCGTTGAACCGCCACTGCTGGCCGGCGCCGCCGGTGCATTGCGAGATCACGACCTGGGTGCCTGGGGCGGTCTGGTTGTTGAGCGCCGTCATGCACCTCACGGTGTTGCCGCTGTACACGGTCAGCTGACCTGACGCGGTGCGTGTCCAGGACTGGTTGACCCCGCCGACGCATCCCCAGATCTGCACCTGTGTTCCCGGCGTGGTGCTGTTGTTGGGAACGTCCAGGCATTTGCCCGCGGCCAACGCGAGAACCTCACCTGTGCTGGGACGCAATGCGGATTCGATGCCTGCCTGCGCCATGACCTGCTGCGCGCCGACCGGCCACGTCCCGGTCACCTGGACGTTTCCCCTGAGGACGTTGTTGTGCGGCGGCCCGGTGGCCACCCTGGTCGTGCCGGTGTTGTACCAGTTGGTGTCGAAGACGCTGTCACTGGTGTTGTTGGTGTTGCTGGCGTTGGTGAAGGCCCAGACTCCGCTGTCGATGACCACGTTGTTCGACACGTTCACGTAGCGGGAGCCTTCGTCCAGATACAGGCCGACTGTGCTCCGGTTGTCGTAGACGAGGTTGTGGTCGATCGAACCGCCGGGGTTGGCGGACAGGTTGTAGAGGCTTCCGCCGTCGTGCAGGGACTTCTTGGTGCCGTGCACGACGTTGTACCTGACGATGGTGTCGCGCAAGGTGGTTGGAGTCGTGTAGACCGGCTGGTAGTTGTACAGACCACGGTTACGGTAGTCCTGGCTGCCGCCGGGATCGTTGGCGCCCCAGCCCCATCCGACGTCGATGCCGTCATACGCAAGGTTCGACACTTCGTTGTGCTCGATGACGGCGTGCGTGACGTACGTCGACAGGATGCCCGCCATGTCCTTGTAGTCCTTGGCGACGTCGGTCACCAGGTTGTTCTTGATCGTGACGTCCTTGTTGACCATCGCCGGATTGGTGGGATGGTGCGCGTCCGGCCGCACCCCGCCGACCACGATCCCGCCGCCGGACAGGTTGGTGAAGGTGTTCTGGGACACCGTGATGGTGGACGCGCCAAGGCCGATCCCCGACTGGTTGGCGTTCGCGTCGTTGCCGATGCCCAGACCCACCTGGCCGAGATGCCGGAAGGTGTTGTTGGTGAAGGTGATCCCGGTGGCTGCGGAGACCTGCACGGCGGCGGGCATCTGGCCCCAGCCGTTGCGCGCGCCCTCGAACAGCTGGCAGCCCGACTGACACGAGGTCAGGAAGTCCCCGGGCATCTGGTGGGCGGTCGGGATGAACGTACCGCTCTGTTGGTTGGCGTACCCGATCGACGTTCCCGGCTGCAGCCACGTGGTGTGCTCGAAGACCATGTCGCGCATGGTGATGTTGCGGACTGGATCGGCGTAGCTGCCGCTCATCTGGACCAGTGAGGTCAATCGCGGCAACACGATGTTGCGTCCGACGGGCGACTGTCCGGCGGCTGTCTTGTAGTAGAGCCGTCCGGCCTGCGGATCCAGGTACCACTGTCCGGCGTTCTTCAGGAACGAGTAGGAGTTGTGCAGGGTCAGGCCGCCACCGGCGAAGGGACGTGCAAGTGTGTCGTATCCCCAGTTGTTGTTGTTCCACGCGGGCTGCTGCATGGTGATGGTGGTGCCGCTGATGCTCTGCACGGGCGAGTACCGGTCGGTGAACGAGTTCAGGCTCTCCAGCTCGATCCGGTTCTGCTGCGGCAGCGTGGCAAGATAGTTGAGGGCGGGATTCGTGATCGTCATGCCGTTCGTGGTGATCTGCACATCGTTGCGCGAGATGCTGATCGAGGCGCGCGGTGCCAGCGTTCCGTCCACATAGAGCTGACGGGACTCAACGCCTTGGGGCACCGGAGCAACCCAGATACTGGCGGCCGAATCGTGCAGCGTCCACCCGGTCACCGGCTCGCCACCGGACACCGTCGCGCCAGGCATGCCCTGCCAGGTCACGGTGTGGCCGTTGCGCCCGGAGTCGGCGCTGGTGAACTTCAATGGTTCGGAAAGCCGGTGGACACCGCCCGCGAGCTGCACGACCACGTCGGTCTTGTCAGCCAGGGTACGCGCGATTTCCTGGGCCTTGGCGAGCGTCGCGACCGGACGGTCGACGGCACCCGAGTTGAGATCGTTTCCACTTGGGGCGACCACGATCCGCGCGACCGATGTGTCGGCGGCGTGGACAGGAGTGGCGATGAGGGCGGTGGTTGCCGCGACGAGCGCGGCTATCACCGATCTGGTGCAGGGCGGCACTGTCTTTCACCTTTCGGAGTGCAGGGATAGTCAAGTCTCAAAGGGCGTGCGGTAGGACGGTGCCCGGTCGCGCAGCTCGAGCTGCAACGTCAGACGGACACGGGTGGAGCGCGGCAGTTCGACTCCGAGCCACGGCCCGTTGACATCCATGGATGCCGACGTCACGGTCGGCTGGCGGTGTCCGTAGTCGTAGAGGTCGCCGATCCAGGACGGGTCCTCACAGACGGTGTGGCGTGCGGAGCGAATGGTGTGCTCCGCGAACGCTCCTGCCTGTACGACAACAGAACGCGTGGCTTGCGGGTCGAGATTGATCAGGTCGACCGTGGTCGCCTCAGGGTCGACGCGGGACACGAGTGCCGCCACCGAGGGCGGCAGGCCGGGCCGCTGGGCCTGGGCGTCGTAGTAGCGCACCCGTGCTTGCTGCAGGCCACCGTTGTAGATGACCTGCGGCCCACCCCAGGTGAGCTGAACCAAGGCTTCGGTGACCACGGGATTGCATTGCTGCCACACGTGAATGTCGGCCTCGGGCACGTCGCCGCCGCGGTAACGCTCCATACGCGACAGTCGATGCCGGATCTGAGCCTGCGCGGCAGCCAGGATCCGCTCCGGGTACTCAGGGTTGTCCCCAGCTAGGAAAGCCAGCCACGGTTCTTCGTGTCCGGCCTCTTCCTTGCTGCGGAACGCACGCACGGTCCGCCAGTCGTGTCCGTTGCCGGAACGCAGTCGCTCGATGCGTTCCCAGTCGGCGGGTGCGGCGGAGTGATGCCAGAGTGCGGCGGGGATCGACATCAGCATCGGGTTGTAGTCGAACCATCCGCGGTCGGCGTACCGGAAAGGCACGTGCAGGGTGGGTTTGTGCACGTCGTCGGCCAAATGCGCCACCCACCGGGACTGGAGACTGGAATCCGCCTCGGTGAACGCCATGACCTTGCCCTGCGCGATGACCTCGTCCAAGGCAGGGCGTACCAAGTCGAGAAAGGACTCGTCACCAGTCGCCGCGACCGCCGCCAACGCGGCGATCGTCGCCGCCTGTCCGACGCTGTACCAGCCATGCGGCCACGACCATCCGTAGTGCCCGCCGTACCAACGGCCCTCCAGCAGCCCGCCTACCGTGCCATCCGGGGAGACGTTGTCGGGGATGATGCCGCCGTTCGCAGCGGCCCGCTTGCGCCATGCGCCGACGTAGTCCGCAATCCAGTCCCGATAGCGCTGCTTTCCGGTCAGTAGCAACGCGTTGAGGACCAGACCAGACGCGGCCAGGTTGACCGCAGTGTCCCCGACGGCCATCCGCCGGTGCATCTCGTTGCCCAGCCGTGGGTCAGGGTCGGCATTGTTGTCCATCCAGTCCAACGGGAAGCCGTACATGCGAGCTTCCTCGGGCAGCCAGGGATAGGACGTGCCGTCGAACAGCCCTTCCCGCGAGGGATCGCTGCCGTTGTGCGGTCGCCGGATGATGCGATGGTCGGGGTCGTAGTTGCCGTGCGCCGGGTCGACGTAGAGCTCCGCGAAACGCTGCGCCCGCTCGGCCCACCGGTCGGGCGCGGCCATGCACAGGAAGTAGAACAGCTGCAGGCTTTCGCCTTGGTGGAACCAGTCGTAACCGCGCTCGTACTCGTCGTGCAGCATGCCCAGCTCGGTGAGCTGGCGGGTGACCGCTTCCCAATGCCATTCGGCTGCGGCCAGCAGGTCGGTGCTCCCGCCGAGCAGGTAGAGCTGGGGCCAGTTGAAGAAGGTCTCGTAGAAGTCGTCCACGCCGTCACGCGAGCTGAGCTGGGCCCGGTAGGTCAGCTGCCCGTCCGGATCGGTGAAGTCGTGTTCGAACCGCCGCCAGGCGTACTCGAGCAGGTCGAACAGGTGGCGCTGCGAGATCGCCCAGTTCGGCGGCTCGAGCAAGGGCACCGAGGCGGTGATGACGGGGTGCATCCGCGAGTTCTCCGTTCCTGGGGCGTTCCGGTCACTCCTTGGTCACTCCTTGGTCGCACCCGCGAGCATTCCGGCGACGAGGAATCGTTGGGAGAAAAGAAAAACGACGAGCACAGGGGTGATCGCCAGCAGAGTCGCCAGCGCCAGCTGCGGCCGCTGGACCGCGAGCTCGCCGACGGTCGGGTTGAACTGGGGGACGTTGTTGAGCAACTCGCCGAGTCCGACCTGGACCGGGAACTGGTCGCTCGTGGGCAGCAACACGTAGGGAAGGAAGTAGTTGGTCCAGTTGGTCACGAAGCTGAAGAACCCGACCAGTGCCACAACGGGTGCGGCCAAAGGCAGGGCCACACGTCGGAACACCCCGAACTCCGAGCAGCCGTCGAGTCTGGCGGCGTCCAGTAATTCCCTGGGAACCGCTGTGCTGAAGAAGATGTACGCCAGGTACACGCCGAACGGGTAGAACGAGTACGGCAGGATGATCGACCACATCGAGCCGATCAGACCGAATGCGTTGAGCTCAAGGAAAAGCGGCACGACCAAAGTCGCGTTGGGCATGAGCATCACGACAAGGGTGACCACCAACAGGGTCTGCCGACCGCGGAACTCGGTCATCGCGAGCGCGTACCCAGCGGGAATCGCCACGCACAGCGTGATGATGAGCGCGAGGAACGAGTAGAGCGCGGAGTTGCCCAGCCACAGGAAGATCGCGTCATTCTGGAATGAGGTCAGCGCTTGCCAATTGGCCTGCAATGCCTGCCAAGACCCGAGGGACAACGGGTGGTCGTGCACCAGCTGGTCGTCGGTCTTGGTGGCAGCCAGCGCAAGCCAGAGCACGGGAAGCGCGAAGAACAGCAGGAAGAACCCAAGGATCACTGTGGACAGCGGGTTCGGCAGTGTGCGGCGCGGCCGGGTGATCACCGCTTCGGGCGCTCGGACCAGGGTGTCAGTCGGCATCGAAGAACCCCGATCGCGCGACGAACAGGCCTGCCGCGACGAGCCCGACGACCAGCAGCTCGACCGAGATGGCAGCGGCGGCGTTGACGTTGTTGTTCTGGAAGGCGAAGTCGTACGACAGCTGGTTGAGCGAATAGTCACGACCGGCGACCCCGACGCTCGCCTGGGACAGCAGTTGCGGCTCGACGAACAGCTGGGTCCCGCCGGCGAACGCGAGGATCACCATGTACACGATCCATTTGCGCAGCAACGGAAGCTGGATACGCCGCGCGGTCTGCCATGCTCCCGCGCCGTCGATCCGTGCCGCCTCGATGAGCTCCGGCGAGATGTTGTTCAACGCCCCGTACATCACCACGATCCAGCCACCCGCGCCGGTCCAGAAGGCGATGAGCGTGAACAGGATCGGCAGACGCTCGGGCGCGACCACTTGACCGAAGGTGTCGAAACCGAACGCCCGCAACAGGAATCCGACCGGACTGACCGCCGGGTCGAGCATGAACAACCAAACCAGCACGCTTGCCGCTCCGGCAAGGGCACCGGGAATGTAGTAGAGGAAGCGCAATGACCTGCCTACGGCACGAGAGGTCACGCGGTGCAGCAGGAGCGCGAGCCCGACCACGAACACCACCAGCGTGACCAACCAGAAGACGAGGTAGAGCGCCACGTGACCGACAGCTGAGACGAACCGGAAATCGTTGGCGGCGGCTACGAAGTTCGCCAACCCGACGAAGGTGTCGGTCGAGTCGGTGAACGCGAAGTAGATCGCATATCCGGTCGGCACGATGCCGAACGCGATCAGCAGTACGACGTAAGGGGCAACGAAACCGAAACCGGCACGACCCCTTGCCGACGGCGAGTTCATTGGCTGACTTGGTAACCGTCGGACCGCGCGTGGTTCACGATCGCGTTCTGCCACTCCGGGAGCATCGACACGATGGACTTCCCCGCGTTCAAGCCTGGCGTGACCGTCGCCGCCCAGATCGCCTCCTGGCTGAACTGCCCGTAACCCCACCCTGGCCACACCTGCCCCGCGGCGGCCTGCAGCGGCGCGCCGACGTCGTTGGCGTAGTACCCGGAGGAGCTTTGGTTCGCCAGCCACGTCTTGGCCGCGGGCCCGTACGCCGGATAGCCAGGCGCGAGCTTGCCCTGGTAGTCGTCCGATGTGGTCACCCAGGTCAGAAAATCCGTCGCCGCCTTGAGGTTCGCGCTGTGCGCGGATAACAGCCAGGTGCCGCCGCCGACGTTGCCGACCGATGGTTGGGTGTCACCGGACCATTGCGGCATCGGGGCGACGGCGATCTGGCCTGCCGGAACCTTCAGCGTCTCCCGGAACACCGAGCCGCCGTACCACGCCGGGCCGGGCATCATGAGGATCTTGTCGGCGTGGTTCTTGCCGAAGTCCGAGCTGAAAACGCTGCTGATGGACAGGGTGCGGTTCTTGATCAGCGTGTCCAGCAGCGCGGCCATCCGCGTGCAGTTCGGACTGGTGGTGTTCACGGTGACCGCCTTGGGACCGGTGATCTGGTTGGCGCCGCACTTTCCGGCCCACAGGTAGATCTCCGGTGTGAACGTGTCGCCCGCCGAACCGACCAGGTAACCGGGGTGCTCGGCGGCGACCTTCTGGCCGAGGGCCTCGTACTGCTCCCAGGTCGTGGGGACCTCGTAGCCCCACTGCTTCATCAGGGTCGCGTTGTACCAAAGCACCGTCTGCGACAGATCGTTACGCAGGCAGTAAAGCGTGCCGTCCACCATGCACGGGTCGTTGGATCCGGGCGCCCAGCCCTCGAGAAGGGACTGCTGGATCAATCCTTTGTTCAGCGGTGCGGTGAACTTCGCGGAGACGGCCCACGTGGTCTCGTTGTTCTGCGAGCTGAAGACCACGTCCGGCCAGCCGCTGCCGGTCCGGTTGAACAGGCTCACCTTCGTCTGCAGGTAGTTCGAACCGTTGGCGTTACCGTCGTAGGTCACGATGTCCATCGGCACCGACGGGTTCTGTTTCTGGTACAGCTGGGCGGCGGCCAGGCGCGTCGAATCCACCCACACCGTCAGCTTGCCGCCGGTCTGCTCCACCGGCTTGAACTCGTTCTGAGCGGTCACAGTCCCACCACCGCCGCCGCACGCGGCCAGGACAAGCGCGACACCTGCCAGCAACGCGATCCGCCTGCGGCCTGGATTCGTTCCGCCGCCGTTCTTCGCTGTCATGAGCTACTCCACTACGTTGTGGCGCATGTGTCTGACTCATCCCGTGGGCATCCACCCGTGTCTTGGGCGATTTCCGGGCTTAGATCACACATAACAACCGCCAACAGCCGCGCAGGTCAAGAGATAAGCCTGACTAATCCCCCGATTGCCGCCTTGGCCTGCAGCCCGCAGATGTACCGTCGTCTTGGCAGCCCAGGATGAGTCACACTCTTTCTTGGTCGTCCCGCGATGTAGGAGGCATGCAGGTGGACAGCGTCAACGCGCCCGCACGAGAGCAGGCCACCGGTTCGTACCGGCCCGGATACGAACTGGTGGCCGAGCAGATCCTCCAGCTCATCGCCGAACTGCGGCTGCGGCCAGGCGACCGGATGCCTACGGAGAACGAACTGGCCACGCAGCTGGGTTCCAGCCGCACGGTGGTACGGGAAGCGGTCAAGATCCTTTCGGCGATCGGCAGGGTCAAGGCCCAGAAGGGCCGCGGGCTCTACGTCGCGGACGACGACGGGATGCTGGGCTCGAACCGCTGGGGCGGGTTCTTCCTGCCCACCGACCTCGACCACGTCTACATGCTCTTCGAGTTCCGCCGGGTCCAGGAGACCGCGGCCAGCCGGCTCGCCGCGACACGCGCGACTCCCACCGAACTACGGGCCATCGAAGCCGCGGCCGAGACGTGCAGGCAAGGCCACCTCAGCGGGGAGACCGCACTGTTCGACCGCGGCGACGACGACTTCCACCTCGGGATCGCCAAGGCGGCGCACAACGACTTCCTGGTCGCGTCGGTACGCGAGGCTCGCCGCCTGCAACACCAGTCCAGCACCATCGGCCTGCACGGCACTGTCGGTGGTCACGCCGCGGAAGCCATCGAGGAGCACGCGGCGATCTACCGGGCGATCCGCGACGGCGACCCCGACGCGGCGGCCCACGCGACCGCCGTCCACCTGGACAACACCCTCGAGGACTACCGCCGCGAGATCCGGCGCCGTGTCTTCGGCTGATCCATCAGGTCAGCACGCTCGACTTCTCCAGCACACGCATGAACGCGCGTGACCACTCCGGCAGGTCCGGCCAGCCACGGCACGACACCATCGCGCCGTCCACCACGTCGGGCCCGTCCACGAAGGTGGCACCGGCTTGCTCCATGTCCACCTGCAAAGGCGGGTACGCCGCCGTGGCGCGCCCGCGCAGCAGCCCCAACGCGGCCGGAACTTGGGGGCCGTGGCAGATCGTGCCGACCGGAAGCCCGCGTTCGAAGAAGTGCCGGACGATGCGGGCCACATCCGGGTCCATCCGGATGTACTCCGGCGCCCGCCCACCCGGGATCACGAGCCCGTCGAAATCTTCGGGATCGACGTCCTTGAACGCCAGGTCCACACGCAATTGGTGGCCAGGCCGCTCGGTGTAGGCGTCCCATTCCGGCTCGAAGTCGTGCACCACCAGCTTGACCGGGCGCGTCGACGGGGCCGCCACAATCGCCTCGTGCCCGCCCTCACGCAGGCGGAACACCGGGTACATCGAATCGAGTTCCTCGGCGGCGTCGGCGGTCAGCACCAACACTCGTGCCATGCTCGCTCCTCGCGTGTCAGGTTTCGAAAACGTCCCGTTCCAAGTGCTCGCGCAGCCACCGTTCGGTGGTGCTGATGTGCATGAGAGCGGCTGCCTGAGCCAAAGCGGCGTCGCGGCCGGCCAACGCGGCGTAGATCGCCTCGTGTTCGGCCACGGTGCGGTTCGCCACGTCGTCGACCAGGCCACGCCAGACCCGCGCACGCACAGTGCGACCAGAGATGCCTTCCAGCAAGGTCGCCAGCGTGGCGTTGCCCGTCGCGGCGACCACCGCCCGGTGGAACGCGGCATCGTGCTGGTTGAGCAGTTCCACGTCATCACGGTTCGCCCGCATCGCGTCGAGGTGGCGTTCGACCTCCGCGAGTTCAGCGGCCGAGATGCGCGTGGCGGCAAGCCCGGTCGCGACCGGCTCGAACAGCCGACGCACCTCGGTCAGCTCCAGCAGTGTCTCGCCACGCAGCAACTCCACCGCGGATGCGACGCCGCCCAGCAACAACTCCGGCTCCAGGCTGGTCACGTAGGTGCCATCGCCTCGCCGGATCTCCAGCACCCTCGCGACGACCAACGCCTTGACCGCCTCACGCATCAGGTTGCGGGACAGCCCGAGCTCGGTGGCGAGTTGTTGCTCGGGCGGCAGTTTGGCCCCTGGCGGCAGCTCACCGGACTGGATCATGTCCCTGATGCGATTGATCGCCTTGTCCGCCAATGACATCGATGGCTCCCGAATCGTGGCGCGCGCCCATCGCAGGCTAGCAAGCCATCCCATCTCCAGGGAAGCAGTCAGCTTGGGACGGTCACAACTATCCCCTGTGTAGCGATAGTTTCGGGCTTTCAGCGCGGACGTCAGTTCGGCCCCAAGCCGACACATCCATCCCATGTCTCAGGAACGTCAGCGGCTCGCGGAGGACGCACCACACTGAGCCGGTGAACGAACGGATGGACGGCGCGCTCCGGTGGGCAGCGAGTTGACACGGATGGCCCGTCACCAGCGCTGCTGAGCGTTCGCTCCATCACGGGCAACTCTCGGGCGACGTACACCGACGCCGCGACTCACATGTGGACGGACGGATCGTCCTGTGTGGACTTCACTCGTCACGCCCCACACCGCGATCAGGTGCCGTCATGTCCCCCGTCCGGGGCGTGCCGTCGGCGAGCCCGTAGCGCAGGTACACGGCGCCCTTCGTACTGGCTACCGGCGGTTCGAGGAGTGTGACGTTCGTGGGTACCGCGCCACCGTCGAACACCTTCTTCCCGACACCGAGCACGATCGGGTGCACCCAGAGGTCGAGACGGTCGAAAAGCTTCTCGCGCAAGAGGGTCTGCACCAGGTTCAGGCTCCCGACGACCTTGACGTGCTCGTGCCGGTCACGGATCTCGCGCACCGCGCCTGCCAGATCCGGGCCGAGCTGCGTGGACCCCGCCCACGACAGGTCGGGCCTGCCACGGGAGGCCACGTACTTCGGGACGCTGTTGAACAGCGTGGCGATCTCGTTGTCCTGGCCGCCCTCCTGATGCGGCCAGTAGGCGGCGAAAATGTCATATGTCCGCCGGCCGAGCAGCAGGGCGTCCGTGCCCTCGTACGCGGCGCCGACCTGCGCCACAGCGATCTCGTCCAGCATGGGCGCCTGCCAGCCGCCGAACGGGAATCCGACCGGATCCTCATCGGGGCTGCCGGGCGCCTGCCCGACGAGGTCGAGGGTTGCGAACAGCTCGATGTGGATGAGACCCATGCCGTACTCCCGATGAGTTGACTGTCCGGTCGATAGGTAGACGGACGAGCGCCGACAGACTCATCGCCGATTCCTTTCCGCGGTGCCCGAGGTCTGATTCGCCATGGACATTCCCACCACCATGCGCGCCCTGCAGCAGACCTCGCTGAAGGGTCCGCAGGACCTCCGTTTGATCGACGACGCGCCGGTACCGAGCCCTGGCCGGGGCGAAGTCCTGATCCGGGTCGCCGCCGCCGGTATCAACTTCGCCGACATCTCCAAGGCCTACGGCACGTTCCTGGGCGGCCCGCAGCCGCCGTATCTGGCGGGTTTCGAGGCTGCAGGCGAGGTCGTGGCGGTGGGCGAGGCAGTGTCCGGCCCACAACCGGGCACCCTCGTCGTCGGAGTCGGATACGGGGCTTTCGCCGAGTACATGGTCCTGCCCGCGGCGATGCCGGTGCCGGACGGCTGGAGCGCGGAGCAGGCGCTGGGCCTGATGGTGAACTGGCCGACCGCACTTGCCGCGCTCAAACCCCTGGGCCGCATCGCCTCTGGGGAAACTGTGCTGATCCACGCCGCGGCGGGCGCGACCGGCCAGGCGGCGGTGACGATCGCCAAGCACTACGGCGCGACAGTCATCGCCACCGCCTCGCCGAGCAAACACGAGACAGTGCTGGCGCTCGGCGCCGACCACGTCCTGAACTCCCTCGACGACGACCTCGCCGCCGAAGTGCTGCGGTTGACCGGTGGTGCCGACGTGGTGCTGGAGTCGGCGGGTGGTCCCACTTTCAAGGCCAGCCTGGCCGCGGCCAGGCCGGTCACCGGCCGGGTCATCGTCTACGGCGTGACAGGCGGCGAAACCGCGATCACCAACTGGGAATTGGTGTACAAGCACCAGGTCCACGTCATCGGCCTCAACATCGGCGTGCTGATCGAGGCCGCGCCCCAGATCTTCGGCGAGCTCATGGGCGAACTGTCCGCCCTTGTCGCCGCCGGCGTCCTCGCCCCCGTTCGCCCCACCACCTACGACCTGGTCGACGGCGCCAAGGCCCTTGAGGAACTTCACGCCAGGGCGACGGTCGGCAAACTGGCCCTGTTGCCCCGCTGACCTGGGTCTCGATTCCTTCGCGACGGCATCCCGGTCCTAATTGATGACACGGACAAGGGAGCAGCGCATGGTGGAACCGATGGACAACTTGGATCTGGCCGTCATGCCGCGGCCTAAGGTCGCGGCATGACGGCGCGCGTACGGGAGGCCGACCAGGACCGGTTCGCTGCCGAGACCGAGCGGTTCCGCCGGGAGCTGCTGGCGCATTGTTACCGCATGGTGGGCTCCGCGCAAGACGCCGAAGACCTGGTGCAGGAAACGTATCTTCGGGCGTGGCGGTCCTACGCCGGCTTCGAGGGCCGTGCGTCGATTCGGTCCTGGCTCTACAAAATCGCCACCAACGTCTGCCTGACCGCGTTGGAGCCGCGCCGGATCCGGGTGCTGCCCTCGGGCCTGGCAGGTCCTTACGACGGTCCCGATCGCCCGCCGAGTCACGTTGCCCCGGGCGAGGTCTCGTGGCTGGAACCGTTGCCGGACCGATGGATCGCCCCGGCCGCCGACGATCCAGCCGCGGTGGCGGTCGCGCGGGAGTCGCTGAGGCTGGCGCTCATCGCGAGCCTGCAGCATCTGCCCGCCCGCCAGCGCGCGATCCTCATCCTGCGCGAGGTGCTGGCGTTCTCCGCGGCCGAAACCGCGGAAATCCTCGGCACGACCACGGCTGCGGTCAAGAGCGGCCTGCAGCGCGCCCGCGCGCGGCTGAGCGAACTGGAGCCAGAGCGCGAAGAACTGCTCGAACCGACCACCCAGCGGGCGCGTGCTCTGCTCGACGGCTACATCGCAGCCTTCGAACGCTCCGACGCCAACCTGCTGGAACAAGTGCTGCGCACCGATGCGGCGCTGGAGGCGACGCCATTCCGCGATTGGTACGCGGGCCGGCTGAAGTGCATCCATCTGCTTGACACGTATGTGCTGGGCACCCCAGGCGACTGGCGGATGATCGCAACTTCGGCCAACGGCCAGCCCGCCGCCGCCGTGTACCACCAGGACACAAACCGCACGCTGCGAGCACACGGCATCGTCGTGCTGACCCCAACCGCCACCGGTATTTCCCACGTGATCGAGTTCCACGATCCGGCACTGGTCGCCTTGTTCGGCTTCCCAGACGTGCTCGTTCAGGCGATCTTGCGGCGGTAAGCGGCCGTGGCGAAGACGTACGCGACGATGAGAATGCCGATGCACCAGGCGAGGGCGATCCAAATGTCGGAGCCGACCGGCTGCTCCGCGAACAGGTCACGGACCGTGTTGACGATCGAGGTCACCGGCTGGTTCTCGGCGAAGGCTCGTACCGGGCCGGGCATCGTCCCGGTGGGTACGAAGGCCGAGCTGAGGAACGGCAGGAAGATGAGTGGGTAGGAGAACGCGCTGGCGCCTTCCACCGACTTCGCGGAAAGGCCTGCCAACACAGCGATCCACGTCAACGCCAGGGTGAACAGGATCAGGCTGCCGGTGACCGCGAGCCAGGCCAGTACTCCCGCGCTCGACCGAAAGCCGATGAGCAGAGCGACGCCCACGACGATCACCAGCGAGATCAGATTGGCGACCAGCGAGGTCAGCACGTGCGCCCACAGCACACCCGACCGGGCGATCGGCAGGGACTGGAATCGCTCGAAGATGCCGCCCTGCATGTCGTTGAACAGCCGGAACCCGGTGTACGAGATGCCCGACGCGATCGTGATGAGCAGGATGCCGGGCAGCATGTAGTTCACATACGACTGCGACCCGGTGTTGATCGCACCGCCGAACACGTAGACGAACATCAGCATCATCGCGATCGGCATGATCGCGGTCGTGATGATGGTGTCCGGGCTGCGCGTGATGTGCTTCAGTGATCGTCCTAACAGGACAGTGGTGTCACCGAAGAAGTGCTTGTTCATCATCGTTCCTCACTTGCCCGTGCCGACGACGGCGAAGAAGATCTCCTCCAGGGTCGGCTGCTTCTCGACATATTCGACCTTGGCAGGCGGAAGCAACTGCTTGAGCTCGTCCAGGGTGCCGTTGACGATGATCCGTCCCTCGTGGAGGATCGCGATCCGGTCGGCGAGCTGTTCGGCCTCGTTGAGGTACTGCGTCGTGAGCAACACCGTCGTCCCCCGCCCGGCGAGCTCCTTGACGCTGTTCCAGACCTCGATGCGCGCCTGGGGATCGAGCCCGGTCGTCGGCTCGTCGAGGAAGATCACCGGCGGATTGCCGATCAAGCTCATCGCGATGTCCAGCCGGCGGCGCATGCCACCCGAATACGTCGCCACCCGCCGCGCGGCCGCATCGGTCAGCGAGAAACGATCAAGCAGATCGTCCGCGACCTGGCCCGGATTGCTCAGGTGCCGCAGCCGGGCGACCAGCACGAGGTTCTCCCGCCCGCTGAGGATTTCGTCGACCGCCGCGAACTGTCCGGTGAGGCTGATCGACTCGCGTACGCTCGCCGCTTGCGTCGCCACGTCGAAGCCGTTGACACTGACCGTTCCCGCGTCCGCCTTGAGCAACGTGGACAGGATTCGCACGGCCGTGGTCTTGCCCGCCCCATTGGAGCCGAGCAGGGCGAAGATGCTGCCCCGCGCCACGTCGAAGTCCACGCCGCGCAACACATGCAGGTCGTTGTACGACTTCTCCAGATCCCGTACACGGATCGCCGGCTCGGTCATCGGAGGCTTCCTTTCTCGGCGCGCATGATCAGCGTGGCGATGAAGCCACCTTTTTCGGTGTCAGGCATGGTCATCTGTCTCCTTGGTAGAGCTGTTCGAGCAGTTCTGCATGGATTGATCCGACGGTTCGACCGGCCGTGGGCAGCCACGAGCGCGCACACGGCCTGAGTGACGGCTTTTCCAAGCCGCAAATGGATCAGCAGCGATAGAGGTGTCCAGGCCGGCTGCCTGTGGCTGCCCCGGGACCGCATCGCTGAATTGACTGAATAGACCACGGCAGCCACGATCGCCCGTCGTGCTGACACCGGGCAGTCACTGTGCTGACATGGCCGTTGCGAACGCTTGTGCAGGGAGGGACCACGTTGCCGCAGTGGCCCCTGCGCAGCGCGCCGATGTGCGGCTAGAGTTCAGGTTGGCAGTTCAACCGTGCTCTGTTCTGGCAGGCACGGCCTCGGGAGGGTGTTCCAGCACCCTCTCGAGGGTCAGTCGAAGTCCGACGGCGCCTACTCGCAGAAGACACGCACTACGGTGTCGGTGTGGTCGACATCGAAGGTCAGATCGTCGAGGTGGTCCACGAACTCCTCGAGCTGTTCGGGTTTGAGCTGCCCCAGATCGAACGGCACGCCCGCCTTGGCCAGCTCGGTGTTGACCTTCTCCACCGCCACCGGCGGGATCAGCGCAGCCAGCTTCACGCCTGCGCGCAGCAGCTGCAGCGGCACCCGGACGTTGACCTTCGTCCGCTCGCCCATGTCCGTGGTGTCCACCACGAATCGCAGGTACTTCTTCGGCCGGCCGTCAGAACTGGACACCACCGGCGGCTGGACCTGTTCGAGCGCGGTGATCAGCCGCTCCGCCTCGTCCACGGTGATCTTGCCCTCGGCCAGCAGGTCGAGGACACCCTTGCGCTCATCGTTCATAAAACCTCTCCTATCGGATAGCGACGAACAGGGCCATACGGCCTTCCTCGACGTCGAACCGGGTGCCGGGTAACGCCCAGAAAATGCGCCAACCGGTGCTCAGTGCCCGCACCGCGCTGACCTTGTACATGCCACAGGCCACAATCACCCCTATGACAGTCAGGACCAGAATCGGTGAGAGCACGAGAACCGCGGGAAGTACCGGGATCCAGACTCGTATGGTGCGACGGTCCGGGCGTCTGACTCGCACCGTCACCAGCTGCGGCATCATGCGCGACCCTCCAGTTCGGACACAGCCTCCTGCGGGGTGATCTCGCCGCGGCGCAACCGATCGATGACATCGGCCCGCGACGGCGCCGGATCGGTCTCGACGAAGTCGAGCATCTGCGTGATCCGGTTCAGCCGGGACTTGATCGTCGGATAGCTCACCCCGAAGATCCGCTCCATCTCCTTGATGGACCCGTGACACCGCACGAACGCCGTGACGAAGACCTGGTCCTCGACATTGAGCAGCGCCAGTTGCGGCGGCTCGAACTCACCCTCGATCGCGACGCCGTTGCCTGCCATGCGCACCCGCTCGACGACGAACGGCTGGCCTCGGGTCAGGTTCGTGAGTTCCTGCCAGTCCATCGCCTGTTCTGCCATATCTCAAGTTGTACCCTGCGCAGGTTTAACTTTCAAGAGGCCACTCTTAATTTTATTAAGGTAAGGCGCCATGCGGCCTTGAGGATCAGAAGGCCGTGGCTCGCAGATAGGTCAGCACGGCGAGCACCCGCCGGTTGGTGTCCTCGGTCGGCGGCAGCTCGAGCTTGGCCAGGATGTTGCCCACGTGTTTGCCGACGGCCGCTTCGGTGACGACCAGCTTGGCCGCGATCGCGGCGTTTGAATGGCCCTCGGCGACCAGTGCCAGCACCTCGTGCTCGCGTGCCGACAACCGGGCCAATGGGTCACGCCGACGGACCAATAGCTGGCGGACCACTTGTGGATCGACCACCGTCGCGCCCGCCACCACCCGGCGCAGTGTCGCGATGAAGTCCTCCACGTCGACAACCCGGTCCTTGAGCAAATACCCGACCCGCACGCCGTCACCGGAGTCCAACAACTCCGCGGCGTAACTGCGCTCCACGTACTGGCTCAACGCGACAACCGCCAGTCCCGGATCGGCCCGGCGCAGCGCCACCGCGGCCCGCAGTCCTTCATCGGTGAACCCCGGCGGCATGCGGATGTCGGTGACCACGAGGTCCGGGCGGATCTGCTCGACTGCCACCGTCAACTCGTCCGCGTCGCCGACTTGCGCGATCACCTCGAATCCGAACCGCTCCAACAGCCCGGCCAGCCCGGCTCGCAGCAACACGCCGTCCTCCGCGAGCACGACTCGTATCACTGACACGGCAACTCCACACGCACCACGGTCGGACCGCCTGGCGGGCTGGACAGCAACATCCGCCCGCCCACCACGGCCGCACGGTCGGCCAACCCGGTCAACCCTGTGCCGCGCGCCGGGTCTGCGCCGCCGACACCGTTGTCGCCCACTTCCAGCACGAGCATTCCGGCCTGCCGGGACGCGGAGACGCTCGCAGTGTCCGCGCCGCTGTGCTTGGCCACGTTCGTCAACGCCTCCGCCACGACGAAATACCCGATCGCCTCGACCGGGGCGGGCAGGCGGTCTGGGACGTCGGCGCGCACGCTCACCGGAATGGGCGCGCGGTCGGCCAGTTCTCCCAGTGCCGCAGGAAGACCGCGGTCGGTGAGCACCCTGGGATGGATGCCGCGCACCAGCTCGCGCAGCACGGTCATCAGCTCCTTGGCTTCGTCGTGCGCGGCCGTGACCTCGGCGTACGCGGGCGAATCGGGCTCGAGGTCCACTTTGGCCAGTCCGAGCCGGAGGGTGAGGCCGACCAGCCGCTGTTGTGCGCCGTCGTGCAGGTCACGCTCGACACGACGACGCTCGGCCTCGAACAGGTCCACCAGCCGGGCCCGTGATCGCGAGACCTCAACCAGCTCGGAGCGCAGCGGCCCGCTGTCGTCGCGGAGCAGCGCACGGGCAACCGCGCCGTGCGCCGACGCCAGCAGACCCACCGGGTACGGCGACAACAGGAGGGCGACAGCGGCAGCCACCGCGTAGGGAATCGCCGCTTCCGAGGTTGTGACGGTGGTGAAACCGAGCGACACCATCGAGGTGCCGTCCACGAGGAACGGCGACCCGATCACCAGGGCAAGGAACAACAGCAGGCCGCAAGTGGCAGCGGACAGCAGGGCACCCACCGTGACGAGCAGGACCAGGTACGCGACAGCGCGCCAGGTCGCGGGGTCGGTGTACTGGATCCGCCCACGCGGCTGGTCGCCGAGCGGGCGGTCGTCCACCAGCCGCAGCCGACGTCGTTCCAGCCGAGCCACCGGCGCGGCCAACCATGGCAACGCCGCGACGAGCAACAGGCCGCCGACGAGCGTGAGCACCAGTACCCACGTCCACGACATCGGCGTCGGGCGCTGAAGACCAACCGCTGCAAGCAACCACGGTCCGGCTGGCACCGCCAGCGGCACCAGCGCCAGTAGCGCGACCACTGGCGTGCCGAGCATGTGGCCGTACGCGCGCCACGGCCAGACGCTGAACAGAAACCGGCTGGTGGTCAGCGCTTCGCGCACGGTTCGTGGCCTCCCCCTGATCACCCGGCCAACCGTAGCCGAGCCCGTTTGGCCGCGTCCCGCCCTCTCGCCGTCGTCACGAGGTATGCCTAGCACTACCTCCGAGTGGCCCGTTGCTGTCAGTGACCAAAGCACGATGGCGATGATCTTGTTGGCGGCATGACTGTGGTCAAGGCCCGCGTGAGCGGGCTCGCGGTGTTTCTTGGTCTCGCGTTCGGCCTCGCCTGGCTGGGCATGATCGGCGCTTGGGCGCTCGGCTTCTCGTTGGTGAATCCGTTGGTACAACTGCCGTTCGCGTTCGCGCCTGCGTTGGCCGCGTTCGTCGTCCGGCGGTGGGTGACTGGTGAAGGGTTCGCGGACGCGGGACTGCGTTTACGGTTGCGCGCGGCGTGGCCGCAATACCTTGCGGCGTGGCTAGGTCCAGCCGTTCTCGTCGCGGCCACCGCTGTTGTGGCTGTGCTGTTCGGCACGCGTCTGGCCACGTTGGACGGCCAGGTGGGCGGATTGCCGGGATGGGCGCTGGTTGCGGTGTTGCTGCTCGTCGTCCCGCTGCTCACGCCGATCTACTGGGGCGAGGAGTTCGGCTGGACCAGCTACCTCCGGCAGCGCGTGTACCCCGGCCGTCCGGTGGCGGCGACCTTGACGACCGGCCTGATCTGGGCGGCGTGGCACTACCCGCTCGCGTTCGTCGGGTACATCGAGTTCGAGAACGTCGTGGTGGGCCTCGCGGTGTGGACGGTGTCGTTCGTGTGCCAGGAGGTTCTGCTGAGCTGGCTGCGGGTGCGCAGCGGCAGCGTGTGGACAGCGAGCCTGGCCCATGCCGGGAACAACATGGTGTTCGCGCTGCTGGTCGGGTACCTGCTGGCGGACGTGAGTGTCCTGGCCGTCACGGTGCTCACGACGATCCCGCTGGCGGCGCTCGCTGCCTGGGTCCTGGCCACCGGGAGGTTGCGGCCGTGAACGGTGCTGCGGTGGAGCTACAGCGGGTCAGTCGGCGGTACGGATCCAGTTCGAACGGCGTCGCGGCGTTGGACGACGTGAACCTCACCTGCCCGGCGGGAACCTGGACCGCGATCATGGGGCCGTCCGGCTCCGGCAAGTCCACTTTGCTGCACTGCGCTGCCGGACTGGAAAAGGTCACCAGCGGCCGCGTGCTGCTGGCTGGCCGGGACATCACCGCCGCACCGGACAACGTGCTCACCGAGATGCGTCGTCGCGTGATCGGCTTCGTGTTCCAGAACTTCAACCTGATCGGCTCCCTCACCGCCGAGCAGAACGTGGCGTTCCCGCTGAAGCTGGCCGGGGTCCGGGTGTCCAAGGGCCAGGTACGCGAAGTGCTTGCCGGCGTTGGGCTTGGTGACCGGGCCAGGCACAAGCCGCGGGAACTGTCCGGTGGTCAGCAGCAGCGAGTGGCCATCGCCCGCGCGATGATCTCCCGGCCCGCGGTGCTGTTCGCCGACGAGCCGACCGGTGCGCTGGACTCCAGCTCGGCGAAGGTGGTCCTGGAGCTGCTGCGAGCCATGGTGCGACAGGCCGGGCAGAGCATCGTCATGGTGACGCACGACCCGGCGGTGGCGGCCAGCGCCGACACCGTGGTCTTCCTGGCAGACGGCCACATCGTGGATCGAATCGACAGCCCGACCACACATCTGGTCGCGGATCGCCTCGCCCGATTGGAGAGCTGAGCCATGCTTCGGTTGTCCCTCAGTACGTTCCGCGATCGCTGGGAACTGTTCATCGGCGCCATCCTGAGTGTGGCCGTTGGTGTGGCGCTGGTGCAGGCTTCGATGCTGGTACTGACCGCCACGGGGAAACCGCGGATCCCACCTGGGTTGAGCCGCCAGGACGAGGACAAGATGCGCGAGGGATTCGTAGGTGCCGCCACGGTTATGGGCATGACGGCGTTCCTTGCCATGTTCCTCGCGGTCTTCATCGTCAGTTCGACGTTCGCCTACACCGTTGCGCAGCGCCGCAGGGAACTCGCCCTCCTGCGAATGGTCGGCGGTAGCCGCCAACAGTTGCGAGTGCTGCTGTTGTCCGAGTCATTGCTGCTCGGACTGATCGGTGCGGCCCTGGGCGTACCGCTCGGCGTGGTCGCCAAGTACGCGCAGACCTGGCTGCTGATCGAGATAGGGCTGCTGCCGAACGGGTTCACGGCTGACTGGCAGCCATGGGCTGTGGTGGTGGCAGGTGTGATGGGTGTCGGTGTGGCGCTGGCTGGTGTGTTCGCCGCTTCGCTGCGAGCGGCGAAGATCCGGCCGCTCGAAGCGCTGCGGGAGACCGGCGCGGCGTCCACTGTGATGACCGAATCCCGCTGGCTGATCGGGCTGGCCTTCGCCGCGTGCACCGTGGCCATGGTCGTGTGGGCGCAGGGGGCTGACCTGATCGGCGCGATGATGGCGGCGCTGGGAATCTCAATGTTCGGCGCGGTGGCGATGAGCATGCTCAGTCCGCTGGTGGTGCCTTTCATGGCCTGGCTCTTCGGCATCGTGTTGCGTGGCAGCCCTCTCGCCGGACTGGCGCAGGCCAACCTGCGGGACGGGGTAAGGCGCAGCGCGGCCACCGCGGCACCGCTGATCGTGCTGGTCTCGCTGTTGCTCGGGTTGACGGGCACCTTCGCCTCGCTGGCCGCGGCGGGTGGTGAGGAGGCCAAGCGCTCGGTGAACGCCCAGCTCGTAGTGACCTCCACCGGGACCGGCGCGGACCGCATCGCGAAGATCGACGGGGTGGCAGTGGCCTCAATACAGACCACTGTGGACATCGTCGTCACCATGGCGGAGAAGAACGTCCACTCCGGAATCGTCGCCGTGGACCCGAACACCTACGCCCGCACGCACAATCTGCCGCCAGGGGTCGACCTCAGTGGACTGACCGGCAACACCATCGTCACCGGCCCCGCACGCCATGCCGACCGGATCCCGGTGGGCACGGTCATGGCGGTGGACGTGGCCGGACAGCCGCTCTCCCTCACGGTGGTCAGCCGGATGCCGGAAACCCTGGAGACAGGCGACAGCTTCCTCATCCCTCGGCAGACGTTGCCCACGGCTGTCCTGGAGAAGGGAACGACCGAGACGGTGGTGCAGGTTGCGGAAGGGTACGACCCGGCTGTGGTGGCCCGCCGGATCGAGGATGCTGGTTTCGATCGGGTCCAGACGGTATCCGACTGGGCCACGACCAGGGCCGAGAACGCGCAGGACGGCAACGTCAAGATCCTCACGGTGCTGATGGGACTGGCCGGCCTCTACGCCCTGATGGCCGTGATCAACTCGGTGGTCGTCGCGGGTGCCGAACGGCGCAGGGAGTTCGCTGTGGCCCGGGTGACCGGCCTGACCCGGCCGCAGGTGGTAGCGGCCGCGGTGATCGAGTCGGTGGCCGTGGCGATCATCGGCCTGGCGCTGGGCTGCCTGGTCGCGGGAGCCGGTCTCGTCGGCATCGGTGGTGCGACGAACAAGGCAGTGGGCACGGCGGTGGTCTCCGTCCCATGGACTCTGCTGGCACTCGTGACCCTCGGGTCGGTGTTCGTCGTCGCCCTGACGAGTGGGATCACCGCCGTCATGGCGACAAGGGAACAGCCCGTATCACTGGCCACAATCCGCGAATGATGTGTTCTAAGTAGACAGTGGTACGGGGGTCCGAGCTCTGTGGACGGACGGCACTTGTCAGTCGGGTCGGCCGAGGCTGGCGCGGTCGGCGAGCCGTTCGGGTGAACGGATCACCACAGCACCCGGTTCCACCGACACCAGTCCCTCCGCGGCCAATGCCTTCAGCGCACGGTTGACCGACACCCGAGTGGCGCCGATCGCCTCCGCCAACCCATGCTGCGCGCCAGGCAACACGACCGTGGTCCCTGCGTGCTTCGGAGCACGCATCAGCCACACGGCCACCCGCGTGGCGACATCGGCGAATGCGGCACGCACCAGCTCGTCCTGTTGATCACGCAGGTTACGAGCGAGGTGGGCCATGACATGGCGGCGCGCGGCCGGAACGTCGTCGATTACCGCCAGCAACTCAGCAGCGGGCACGAACCGCAAGTGCACCCTGGTCACGGCCGTCCAGGTCGCGGTGTGACCACCGCCGTCGAGCACGGCAGCCTTGTCGACTGTGCACGGCGCCGGGAACTCCCCCAGACGCAACCGCCGCCCATCGGCAGTGTCATGGGTCGCGGCCAGAGTCCCGCTCTCCACCACGATCAGACGGCTCGCTGGTTGGCCCCGCACGGCCACCACGCAGTCGGCGTCGAGGACACGCGTGGTCGACCGTGCCGCCAGCGCACGCAGTCGCTCCTCGTCGAGCGACGCGAACAAGGGCACAGCCGCCAACGTGTCCAGACCGGTCATGAACGGCAGTATCACCCGATACAGCGCTGGACTCCCAGACGGCTCTACCGTCGCGGCATGTTCGTACTCGAATTGGCCTTCGACGACGATCCCCGCCGACTGGCCGCCCGACCGGCTCATCGACGCCAACTGGCCACGCTGCACGCCGATGGGCTGTTGACGATGGCCGGACCGTGGGACGACCACTCCGGGGCGCTGCTGGTCTTCGACACCGACCGCGCCGGTGTCGAAGCGATCATGGCCGCAGACCCGTACTACACCACTGCCGGCGTGACCGTCACCGCGTTGCGGCGATGGAACCCGATCGTTGGCGCCCACGACACCAAGTGACCGCGCAAGATCACCGCGTCCGCTTCGCGCGACTTTTGGCGATCGCCGGCCACAGCACGTCGACGACCGCCTCAGGGATCTTCTTCTTGCTGTCGCCACGGTAGAAGGCAGCGAAGTAGCTGCCGAAGCACAGGGCGCCAACACGTTCTCGACCAGCGTGACGCGGGGCTCGACGGCGTGCTTGCGGAGATTGTCCAGCAGTTCCGGAGTACGGATCGCCTCGCCCGCGAAGTTGCCCATCAGCACCATGGCGTCCGGGTTGAAGTAGGCCGGATCCAGGCGGCGGACAGCCTCCACAAAGGCTTCACGCGGCTGCGCGCTGCTCAGGTCCAACCTCTACGACGACCTGGCCCGGATGATCACCGAGGGTGTGCGCGCGGGCTGGGCCGCGAACGTCGAGGTGGAAGGCCGAAAATACCGCCGCAGCCGGATCGCCGAGCCGCAGGAGGTGCTGCACTACTTCAGCATCACGGCCGTCTACATGGACAGTGTCGAGCCGTTTCGCGGGCAGTACCGCCAGCACCCGTACGGCGAGCTCAACCTCGTTGTGCCGTTGGACCCCGATGCCAAGCTGATGGGGCCGCGTGGCTGGAGCGGTCCAGGCTGGACGGCGCCGGGACCGGGCAGTCACCACTACCCCGAGGTCGAGGGCGGTGCCTTGCTCGCCCTGTTCTACCTGCCCGCAGGCCGGATCTCCTACGACATCAAGCCACCCACCGCCTGACCCGCGATGATGCAGTCGGTACCGTGCGCTGACGTCCTTGGAGCGGCCAATTTAGGGGTAGTCGGAAGTCGTGCGTGCGCTGACCGTGCAACCGCCACAGGCGGGCTCATTGGCTCTGTCCGAGCTTCCCGATCCCGCGCCGGGACCGCATGAGCTGTTGGTGGAAGGGGTGGCGGTCGGTGTCTGCGGCACCGACAAGGAAATACTCCACGGCGAGTTCGGCTCGGCACCACCCGGCCACAGTCGGCTGGTACTGGGGCACGAGTCGCTGGGCCGAGTCCGCCAGGCACCGCCGCACAGCGGCTTCGTCCCCGGCGACCTGGTGGTCGGAGTGGTCCGGCGGCCTGATCCCGTGCCGTGCGGCGCTTGTGGCGCAGGAGAGTTCGACATGTGCCGCAACGGCCAGTACACCGAGCGCGGCATCAAGGAACTCGACGGGTACGCCAGCGAACTCTGGTGCGTGGAACACGACTATGCGGTGAAACTCGACCCTCGGCTGGAACACGTGGGCGTGCTGATGGAGCCCACGGCCGTGGTGGTCAAAGCGTGGGAGCAGATCCACCGTGTCGGCGAACGGGCGTGGTTCGAACCTCAGCGTGTGCTTGTGACCGGCGCAGGCCCCATCGGCCTGCTTGCGGCCATGCGGGGAACGCAGCTCGGTCTCGACGTCCATGTGCTCGATCGGGTGACCAGCGGACCGAAACCGCGCCTGGCCCATGCGCTAGGCGCGACCTATCACCACGATCCCGTGGACGTCGTAAGCGCACGGATCCGGCCGGATGTCGTCATCGAAGCAACCGGCGCGGGAAGCGTGGTGTTCGACGCGATCAGCCACACGGCGCGTTTCGGAATCGTCTGTCTCGTCGGCGTATCGTCCCAAGGACGGACAATCCCGGTGGATGCCGGAGCGATCAACCGCCAACTGGTACTGGAGAACGACGCGATCATCGGCTCGGTCAGCTCCAACCTGCGCCACTACCGGCAGGCCGCCGACGCGCTGGCAGCAGCCGACGAGGATTGGTTGCGCGGCCTGATCACACGCCGGCTTCCGTTGCACCGGTACGCCGAGGCGTTCGAAACCGCGGAGGACGACGTCAAAGTAGTCATCACGCTGAACTCGTAACCGAGCGATCCAGTCGATCGGCCGGTGCGTCGGATCGTGCTGTGGACCACACTCGTGGTACGCGAATCCTGCGGCACAGAGCACGTCAACGATCCGAAGCACTTACGTACTGGGAGATCGCATGTTCAGCAGGGCCGTTTCGCTCATTGTGGCCGTGGCGCTGATCGCCACAATCCCTGTCCACGCCACGGCCGACACATTGAGCCAAGTCCCGATAGTTTCGCCGACACCGCAGGACATCCGGCGCAGCGGGCCGGACATCATCGTCGGAAGCCGGGCGGAGCTGGTGCTCACTGACACAACCGACTCGGCCGCGCGCGTCCTGCTTGAGAAGACTTTGCGTGAGCACGGGGTACGTGACATCGACGCGCGCGCCAAAGCGTCCGGCAAGGCGCAGTTGACCATCCACCTGGGACCGCTCAACCGGCCGGATGTCGCCGCCGCGCTGGACAGGACACCGATCCCGGAAGGCGCTGAGGCGTATGCCCTGAATGTCACCAGCCGGCGCGGTTCATTGATCGGCACGGTGGCGCTCGGTGGTACGGACGCGGCCGGGCAGTACTACGCCGTGCAGACACTCCGGCAGTTGTTCGTTGGCACTCACTACCGTTGGCGCATCGCGGGCGTCATGATCAGTGACTATCCGGCCATGCCGTTACGTGGCACCATCGAGGGCTTCTACGGTTCACCATGGACCCACGGTGAACGCCTCGATCAACTCGCGTTCTACGGCACGGTCAAGGCCAACACGTATATCTACGCGCCCAAGGACGACCCCTTCCACCGCGAGCGTTGGCGTGAGCCGTATCCGACGGACAAGTTGAAAGAACTGGGCGAGCTGGTCACGGTGGCCGCAGACAACCATGTGCGGTTCACGTATGCGGTCTCACCGGGAACGTCCATCTGCTACTCAAGCGAAGCGGACCGCGTTGCGCTCACCCAGAAGTTGCAAGCCATGTACGACCTCGGCGTCCGCGCTTTCTCCATTCCGTTGGACGACATCAGCTACACGCGCTGGAACTGTCAGCAGGATCAGGCGGCTTACGGCGCGCCTGGGCGTGCGGCGGCCGCGCGGGCTCAGGTCGAGCTGCTCAACGACGTCCAGCGGGATTTCGTCGCCTCCCATCCCGGATCGCATCCGCTGCAGATGGTTCCGACGGAGTACGGCGATCTGACTGACACCGCGTACAAGCAGGTGATCCGCGCGACGCTCGATCCTGCAGTCCTGGTGATGTGGACCGGAACTGACGTGGTGCCACCCAGCATCACGGTCGATCAGGCGCAGCGTGCGTCCGCGTTGTTCGGCCGCAACGTCTTCGTCTGGGACAACTATCCGGTGAACGACTACGGCCAAGCTGCCGGTCGTTTGCTGCTCGCGCCGTACGACCGTCGTGAGACAGGCCTTTCGCGCCATGTCGCGGGTATCGTGTCCAATCCGATGAACCAGGCGGCCGCGAGCAAGGTCGCTGTGTTCACCATGGCCGACTTCGTGTGGAACGACCGGGCCTACAACCGCGACACCAGCTGGCGTCAGGCCGCCTCGTACCTGGCAGGCGGTGATCCGGCAGGAATCCAGGCGCTGCTGGTCTTCTTCGATCTCAACCATCTCGCGCCGACGTTCGGCCCTCAACCGTGGCAGCCCCAGGCCCCAGCGCTGCGGGCCCGTATCGACGGCGATCCCGATGAACTGCGCCGCTATGTCCAGCAGATGGTCGAGGCGCCGGCGACGATCCGAGCCACCGTCACCGACAAGGCGTTCCTCAGTGACGCAGCAAACTGGCTTGATGCCACCGAACTCTGGGCCCGCGCCATGAGCAGCGGGCTCGACACGCTGGACGCGATCACCGCGGGTGACCGGGCCGCCGCGGCGGCGGCGCGGCAGCGCATGGACGCATTGGCAAGCGCGGCACGCAAAATCCGGTCCGTGCCAGGCGAGAACCGAGTCGAAGGCGTTGTCCAGATCGGGGATGGCGTGATCGACGTCTTCCTCGACCGAGTGCGCACCCGGCACGACGAGTTTCTTGGCCTGCCGCCGCTGGTCAATGTGTCGCAAGGCAAGCAGGCGACGCAGATATCCGACTGGTCGTCCGACTACGGTGCCAGTCGATCCGTCGACGGGGATCTGTTCAACTTCTCGACGACGTCCGGCGCGGAACCTCAGCCTTGGTGGCAGGTCGACCTTGGCACCACTGTGGACATAGCGACGGTCAAGGTTCACAACCGGGTCGACTGTTGTGCCGAGCGCGTAACCAATTACTACGTGCTGGTGTCAGAGCAGCCGTTTCCGGCAGACCTCAGCCAGGCGCTGACCACGCCCGGAGTTGTCAGCCACCACGAAACCGTCCAGGCTGAGCGCCCGACAACCGTCAACCTGCCCGCCAAGGGCCGCTATGTGCGAATCTGGCTGGCCACTTCGAGTCCGCAGGAGCTGAACATGGCCGAGGTACAGGTCTTCGCCCGTTCATAGTTGACTTCGCCACCCTGTGTCGACGAAAATGGCCTCTCGTTGTGTTAGCGCTAACAGTTCTGACGCGTGACGCCACTTTCTTTGGTGAAGCCCGGGAAGGACAGTCAATGACGACGATCTTCCGCCGTGTGGCCGTGTTGGCCATCGCGGCCGTTGCCCTGGTCGCGGGATTACCTGTCACACAGGCGAATGCGTCACCAGCTGTGCAGTACACGAATCCGATCGCGCTCCAACGAGCCGATCCGCACATCGTCAAGCACACAGACGGCTATTACTACTTCACCGCGACGGTCCCGGAATACGACCGGATCATCCTGCGGCGCGCCACCACGATTCAGGGCCTGTCCACCGCGCCCGAGTCGGTGATCTGGCGCAGGCACTCCAGCGGCGAGATGGGCGCGCACATCTGGGCTCCGGAAATCCACCACATCAACGGCAAGTGGTACATCTATTTCGCCGCGGGCCGGACCGACGACGTCTGGCGCATCCGGATGTACGTGCTGGAGAACTCCAGCGCCAACCCGTTCACGGGCGCGTGGACCGAACGTGGCCGGATCACAACTCCGTTGGACACGTTCTCGTTGGACGCTTCGACGTTCGTAGCGGGCGGGGTACGGTACTTGACCTGGGCGCAGAACGACCCAGCGGTCGGCTCGGGCACCAACCTCTACCTCGCTCGGATGGGCGCCAATCCGTGGACGATCACTGGCCGCGTAGCACGGATCGCAGTGCCGACCCACGGTTGGGAGACACGTGGTCACCGCGTCAACGAAGGACCCGCGGTGATTCAACGCAATGGCCGGATCTTCATGACATTCTCGGCCAGCGCGACAGACGCCAACTACTGCCTCGGCCTGCTCACCGCGTCCGCGTCGGCCGACCTGCTCAACCCGGCTTCGTGGACCAAGACCGCGAATCCCATCTTCGCCAGCAACGACGCCACCAGCCAATACGGCCCAGGCCACAACTCTTTCACGGTGTCGGAGGACGGCCAGAGCGACATCCTGGTGTACCACGACCGGAACTACCGGGACATCAACGGCGATCCACTCAACGACCCCAACCGCCGCACCCGCGTACAGAAGATCTACTGGAACGCCGACGGCACACCGAACCTTGGCATCCCCGTACCCGACGGCGGCACACCGGTACGCCTGAAGTCCCACAACCTGACCGACAGGTTCATCCGGCACTACGACTTCCGCGCCCGGCTGGACACGAACGTCAACCCGTTGGCAGACTCGCAGTTCCGTCTCGTAACCGGCTTGGCGGGTTCGGGCACCGTGTCGTTGGAGTCCACCAACTTCCCCGGCTACTACCTGCGGCACCGTAACTACGAGCTGTGGGTGGAGAGGTCCGACGGCAGCACGACTTTCCGCGGCGACGCCAGTTTCACCCGCCGTGCCGGACTTGCGAACAGTTCGGGCGTGTCCTTCGAGTCGCAGAACGTCCCCGGCCGCTACATCCGGCACAGCGACGGACTACTTCACCTCCAGCCGATCAGCGACGCAGCCGGCCGGGACGCCGCGACATTCATCGTGGAATGACTGTTTCCGGCTAACCGGGAATCTGGTTCCCGACAAGTGCCAGGCACTGGATCGCGGCCAGTCCATATTGGGCAGTCGCGTTGGTCGACACCCATGTCGCTTCGTCGACGGGGTTGAGCACCGCGGGCCCGGATACACGGGTACTCGTCCACGGGCTGGTCGCCGGGTAGCCTGCTTCACCTCGGTCGAACTCCGTCCAAGCGCGAGCCGCAAGGGTCGGATTGGACGTCTTCGCCGCGGCATACGCGGTCAGCCGCGAGTGTGCCTGTTTGAGGTTGAGACTGCCGAAGGACTGCCCCACCGCGGCGATTTGTTCGGCGGCCGTGCCGTTGTACAGCGTGCAGTACTGCAGCCAGGCACGCGAGAACTCGGGCAGATCCGCCGCTGCGATGATCTCGCTGCACATTTCCACGAGTCCGAAGACGGCACTGAGGTGCGAGACGGAAACCGCGACGGTGTCGGTGGCGAACGTGCCTGTGGTGAGGTCGTAGCGGCCTTCGCCGGTGATGAATCCGTTCTTCAGCTTGCCGATCGCGGTGCACGTGTTGATCAGCTTGGTCCGCGCTACCGGATCGCCACCACGTTCCCATTCGGTGAACCATGCGGCTGCGAGCGCGCCCCAGTCGGTTCCCAGGCTGACAGCCAGTGCCTTGGGATCTGGCTCGTACGGCTCCGTGCGGATCTTGCGCAGCGGGTCGAGGGCGAGGAACGTCTTGTCCGCGTCGATCAGGTCGTGCAGCAGGTCGCCGATGCGTTCGTCGGCGGTGAGGAAGTAGAGGAATCTGCGGTTGGCGGCGGTGCTGATGCGTAACTGTTTGGCGCTGTCGGCCCAATGCTGCACGCCGTGTCGTGTTCCGAGGTCGGCGTACTTGCCTATGTGGTACACGTCGACCTCGCCGGTGTGCCGTGTCATCGCCTCGGCCATGCGGAAGATGTCGGATCGTCCGGTTCTCAGGTAGCTGTACCAGAGCCATAGGTCGGTGCTGAGCTCCGAGTTGTCCCACGCGTAACCGCCGATGTCGTAACGCCATTCATGCCGGTCGTTGTCGTAGGTGTGCATCACGTCGCCGTAGTCCCAGAAACCGTACCATCGGCGCTGCTCCACTTGCTTGCGGTGGAAGTCGAACAGGAAATCGAGCCGATCCTCGATCCGTGCCTTGGCAGGCGTGGATCTGTCCACTGGGGACCAATCGCCGAACACGCCCGCGTCACGCATCCGCTGCGGCGTCGTAACCAGCAAGGGCGGAGTACGGACCACTGCGGCCTGCGCGGCAAGCCGTTCCGCCGACGGGGTGGCATCCAGAGCCCAGAACATCAGCTCACTGGTCCGCGCAATGCCGTACGGGTCACCGAACCCGGGTTCGTAGTCCTCGTAGGTGATCTCCAGCCCTTCGAGCTGTTCTGGATACGTGTCCATGCCCATGCCATCGTGGTAGAACCGCAGATCCATGGGTTTGGCGTCTGGCGACCACAACCACAGCGTGACCTCGGCCGACGCTCCGGCCGCGCCACGGATGTCGAGCTGTGTCGGGTGCAGTTGCCAGAAGTCACGCATGCCGAACGCGAAACCGCCGCTCGACCCACCGACGTAGCCGAAGCCGCCCGCTCGAGTGCCCGCCGCGGCCTTGATCCAGCCATGGCCCGGCTTCGTCCGCTTGCGGATCACGAATCCCTCGGCGGTGAGCTGGCTGAGCGTGTAGTCACTCCAAGCCGGGATCAGGTGCAGCCGTGAGCTCACCCGTGTGTCCCAAGTAGACACATCCGGAGTCGCCCTGCCCGCGACCTGTGCGGCACGGACAGCCGACCCCGGATCACGGCGCAGCCCGGTGATGCCACGGACCGCCTCGGTGAACAAACCACCATCGGCACTGGCGAACCGGACATGCCGGTTGTGCGGCTCGTCGTTCAGCGGAACCTGGAAGCGGACGCCGAGCCCACGGATGAAGTCCTTCGCGGCGTTGCCGTCGAAGACAAAACTGTGCACCATCCGGAAGTTCTCCGCGCCCGCGTGGAAGTACAGGCGGATGGTGAACGGCAGCCAGTCCCGGCCGCGATGCTTGGCGCGGTGCTTTCCGTCTATCCGCACCACCGCACGGACTGGCCCCTGCTGTTCGACCGTTGCCCGGTGCACCTCGCCGGTGTACCGCTCGATCTTCCGGCCGCCCTCGTCGAACTCGTCAGGGTCGTTCTGGTGCAAGCAGACCAACTCACCCGTCCTCGCGACCATCTTGCCCGCACGCGAAACCGTGTCGATCAACGCCTTCCCGCCCGTGTTGATCACACACCGCATGACTCCCGTGTCCACAACGATCCGACCGGCTTGACGAGTCACGGTGACCGCCTTCGCCGGCGCCGCGGCCGGACCTGGAGCCAGCAGGTACCGCTCCACTCCTGGCGCACCGGCGGCGATGGCGTGCGCGCTCCACTTCAGCGAGCCGTCCGGCCAGTAGGCCGTCGGCCACGTCTGCACAGGCACGGCGGTGCCATCGGCCGTTCGCAGGCTGAACGACTGATCGGGGCGCAGTTGCCCCTTCGGCCAAGGCAGTCCCCACGTCACTCCACTCATCTCGGCCGGAACAGCGCCTTCCAGCCAGCGAACCTCCGTCGGCTCGCCGGATTCCGCCGCCTCGGCAACCGGCGCGGACAACGCCAGTGGCAACGCCGTGCCGCTGGCCAACAGGGTCCGTCGAGTGAGTGGGGACATACGTCGGCTCCCTTTCACGTCCGGAATCGCGCCTATCAGGAAAGCGCTTTCCCCCGCTCGGCGCAAGAGGTACGATCAAAGACGCACGTCCACAGGTGTCCACATCAGACAACCCGGCAGTCTGGAGATCCACGTGCGGAATCGGGGTCATCGACCTGCACAAACTGAGCTACACGCTCTACAACACCCTCAAGCTCTGCCCCAACGATGGCGACTACACGGTCGGCGCCTTCTTCTGCGACGACCACACCCACTTCGAGGCGGCAGGAACCCAGCAGATCGCCCGAGTCGTCGCCAAAGCACTGCGAGACCAACGAATCAGTCTCGCCAGTCACCTCAAAGCTTGATCAGATCGTCAACCTGGACGGGACGGCCGGTCTCGAAACTTTCGTTCGCGGCGAACCCGGTCAACAGCGACATAGCTCCGTCTCGGTGCGTAGCGCGCCGCCCGAGCGGATCCGGCTCAGTCGGTTCGCCGTAAATCGCCGCGGTCATCCGTTCGTCCGCACCACCGTGGCCGCCCTCGGCCAGTTTGAGTTCGATCTCGACGGGACGTTCGAACAACGGCCGAACGGTGAGCCGTGCCCAGTGCTCCTCCGGGTTGGCCTCGACTCCGTGGACCGCGGGCCGTTGGCCGCTGACCCACGAGTTCTCCACCACCTCGAGTTCGAGGCGACCGGCGGAGCCGTTGACCATGAACCGGTAGCCTTCCCACGGCGAGTACGCGGTGAGGTGATACGTCAGACTCGCGCCAGACGCATAGCGGACCAACACGGCCATGTCGTCCTCGATGGACACTCCCGGCGCGAACGGGTTCTGGTCCCGCCAGTAGCCGTCCTCGCTCTCGGCCTCCAGGTAAAGGCGACGCTGCCACTCGTCCTGCTCGATGTGCAGCGCGAATGGATCGTCCTTGGCAGCCACCGAACCGTGCACCCGTTCGTAGTCACGGGCGTGCCCGCGCCGTGAGCCGTTCTCCTTGCCGTAGAAGAAAAGTCTTCCCTGCGCGAACACCGTTTCCGGAGTCGTGCCGAGCCACCAGTTCACCAAGTCGAAATGATGGGTCGCCTTGTGCACCATCAGCCCGCCTGAGTTGGTTTTGTCCCGATGCCAGCGCCGGAAATAGTCGGCGCCATGGCGGACATCGAGCAGCCATTCGAAGTGCGCCGATCCGACCTCGCCGATGGCGCCGTCGGCGAGCACTTCGCGCACCTTCTCGTGAATGGGGCTGTACCGGTAGTTGAAGGCCACGGTCACCTTACGACCGGTCCGTTCGACAGCCTCCAGTACGTTCCTGGCACCTGCGACGTTCGTCGTCATCGGCTTCTCGGTGACGACATCGCACCCTGCCTCAAGCGCCTGGACGATGTAGGACGCGTGAAACCGGTCCACTGTGGCCACGACGACCACGTCCACCCGCTCACGTTGGATCATCGCCAGGAACTCGTCCGCCGGATACATGGGCACGGCGGGATGTCCGAGGGCGGTCAGCCGCTCGTTGTGCACCCGCATCCGAACGGCGTTGGTATCGGCGAACGCCACCAGCTCACAGTGTTCGCCGTGGTCGACCGCGATCGCCCGGATGTGCCGTTCTGCCCGCGAACCCGTCCCCACCACCGCGTACCGCCTGCGTCCCAACGACTTCACCCTTCATCCGGTTACCTTCTTACCTTTACCAAAGCGCATGGCCCCGGCCTAGTACTTTGGGCTGATCTGGACAGGCTCCGGCTCTCGTACTATGAGTTGGTGTACGGCCTTCTCCGGTCCTTGTACGACGAACCGAGCCCCACCCGGCCGACGCCCCGGGCGTGGCGGGACTGGGCGCTGGTCGGCCTGATCGTGTCGATCGCGGTGCTCGAGGGCCTCCTGCGTACCGACCTGTCGTGGCGGGTCGTCTCGATCCTCGTGGCCGTGGGGCTGGCGCCGACGCTGGTGTGGCGCCGGACCAGGCCGTTGTCGATGGTCGCGATCGTCTTCGGCGTCTCCGGCCTGGTCCCTGTGCTGATCGGGGCCGAGGCAGGGCTGGACACGATGGTGTTCGTGCTGCTTCTGGTGTACTCGCTGACCCGGTGGGGGTCGGGACGCGAGATCGTGTTCGGCGCGGCGATCATTCTCGGGAAGCTCGGCCTTTCGCTTGTCCTCGGCACGATCAGCCTTGGCAATACGCTCACCGGGCTTGTCGTTCTGTTCTCGGTCAGTGCTTTGGGCGCGGCACTGCGCTACCGCACCAAGGCACGGATGCGCGAACTCGATCAGGTCAGGCTGCTTGAACGGGAACGGCTGGCCCGCGATCTGCACGACACGGTCGCCCATCACGTCTCGGCGATGGCGCTGCGGGCCGGGGCCGGTCTGGCGGCATCGGAGTCGGAACCGAGCGCAGCCACCGAAGCGCTCACCGTGATCGAGTCCGAGGCGTCGCTCGCGCTGGCCGAGATGCGTACCATGGTTCGTCTCCTGCGTGAGAACGAACCAGCGGAGGTCGCGCCAAGCCCACGGATCAGCGATGTCGCGGGGCTGGCCACCCGAGCCGGACCCGGGCCGGACGTCGACGTGGAGATCACCGGCGCCGTCGACGACCTGCCCTCGTCAGTCGAAACAGCGATTTACCGCCTGGCCCAGGAGTCCGTCACCAACGCACGACGACACGCGCGACACGCGACGCGTATCGAAGTGCGGGTGACCGCTGACGACACGTCGGTGTCCCTGCGGGTGACCGACGACGGCGAACCCAGTCCTGTCGTGACGCCGGGACACGGCCTGCTCGGCATGATCGAGCGTGCAGACCTGCTCGGCGGCACGTGTCAAGCCGGTCCGGATCCCGGTCGTGGCTGGACCGTGACGGCTGTGCTGCCCCGGATGGCGGCGCGATGAGCATCCGAGTGGTAGTCGCCGACGATCAGGAGATCGCCCGGACTGGGCTGACGATGATCCTCAACGCGCAACCGGACATTGAGGTGGTCGGCGAGGCCGCGGACGGACGACAGGCCGTCGAACTCGCCCGCCGACTACGCCCCGACGTGTGCCTATTCGACATCCGGATGCCTGTCCTCGACGGCATCGAAGCCACCCGTGCGCTCGCCGGGCCCACTGTCGACGACCCACTCGCCGTCGTCGTCATCACCACGTTCGACCTTGACGACTACGTCTACGCCGCGTTGCGGGCCGGCGCCCGGGGTTTCCTGCTCAAGGACTCCGGCCGCACCATGCTGACGCAGGCTGTCCGGGCCGCGGCCAGCGGCGATGCCCTCATCGCACCGAGCATCACCGCACGGCTGCTCGGCGCCTTCGCCAACACCGGGCCCGCGTCACCACCGGCGCAGCCCATCGACGAGCTCACCGACCGCGAAGAGCAGATCCTCGTCGCAGTCGCGTCGGGGCGTACGAACAACGAGATCGCCGACGAATTCCACATCACGCTCAGCACAGTGAAGACCCACATCGCCAGCCTGATGGCGAAGCTGTCGGCCCGCAACCGGGTCGAGATCGCCATGTGGGCCTACGAGACCAACCGCGTGCGCAACGGATTCCGCCGATAGTACGACTTCCCCGCCGTACCATCGGCCGGTTCGGCTCAGGCCTATCTTCCGATGAAGTGTGCTGCCTGGTGACGGCACGATTTTGGTCATGCAAAAGGGAACCACCAGACCGGGATGGACGGCGGTCGCCGGGCTGATCACGCTCAGCGCCGTGCCAGTGATCGCCGGCGCGGCCCGGCTTACCGAGCTAGGCAGCGGTGGACCGATCTCCGCCGAGAACGCCCGGTTCTTCGCGGCTCCCTTGCCTCTGGTGCTGCACATTGTCGGCGCCAGCGGGTTCTGCGTACTGGGCGCCTTGCAGTTCGCGCCACGGTTGCGCCGCCGTGGCTGGCACCGGACAGCGGGTCGTTGGCTTGTCCCTTGTGGACTGGTCGCCGCGCTCTCGGGACTGTGGATGACGTTGTCCTACCAGATCCCGGACAGTGTTGTGCTCGCAGCCGGCCGGATCGTGTTCGGCTCGGCCATGGCGCTGTGCCTGGTTCTCGGCTTCGCTGCGATCCGTCGACGGGACTTCATCCAGCACCGGGCTTGGATGATCCGCGGTTACGCCATCGGGCTGGGTGCGGGCACACAGGTGCTCACCCTCATGCCCTTGAGCTTCGCCGACGGGCCGCCCGACGCGCTCAGCCGGGCATTGCTGGTCATCGCCGGTTGGGTGATCAACCTCGCCGTCGCCGAGTGGCTCATCCGGAAACCCACTTCAGTTGCCAAGGAGATTCGATGAAAGCGATCGTTCAAGACCGGTACGGCTCCTATGACGTCCTCAAGCTCATGGACGTGCCGAAGCCGACGCCCGCCGGCAACGAGGTGCTGGTGCGTGTGCATGCGGCGGCGATCAATGCGTACGACTGGCACGTCATGCGGGGCGATCCGTATGTGATGCGCCTGCTGTCCCCTGCTTGGTTCGGGCTGAGCGGTCCGAAAAGGAGGATTCGGGGCCGGGACTTCGCCGGCCGCGTCGAGGCTGTCGGCAAGGCGGTGACGCAGGTGCAGCCCGGTGACGAGGTGTACGGCGATCTCAGCGACGCCAACGGAGCTTTCGCCGAATACGTCTGTGTACCGGTCGACTTGGTGGACTCGAAACCCGCGAACCTGACCTTCGAGCAAGCGGCCGCAGTGCCGCTTGCGGGTACCACGGCCTTGGCGGGCTTACAGGGCGTACAGCCCGAACAACACGTTCTCATCAACGGCGCCTCGGGTGGTGTCGGCACATTCGCCGTACAGATCGCGAAGTCGCTTGGTGCGTACGTGACCGGCGTGTGCAGCAAGAGGAACATCGATCTGGTCCAGTCGCTCGGCGCTGACCACGTCATCGACTACACCCAGGAAGACTTCACCCGTGCGGGACAGCGTTACGACCTCGTTTTCGACCTCGTGGGCAACCATTCGTTGGCGCGGTTGCGAAGCGCGCTGACATCGACGGGAACGCTCGTGCTCTCCGGCGGGGGCGTGTTCGACGGAGGAAGTTTCTTCGGCCCCATGAGTCTGATCATCAGAAGCCAGATCGTGTCACGCTTCATCCGCCACCGGGTGCTCGTGCTCAGCGTGACTCCAGGGCAAGAACACCTGGCCGCACTGCGGAACCTGATCGAATCAGGGAAAGTCGTCCCTGCCATCGACCGGACGTTTCCGTTGCACAAGGTGCCAGACGCCATCCGCTACATGGAAGAGGAACACGCACAAGCAAAAGTCGTCATCACCGTGTGATCGCCGAGGTCCACAGTGGTCCGCCCAGCGGCGGACCACTGTGGACGTATCGGCTAACGCAGCGAGAATGTGCTGATCCTGGACTCGCCCGTGAACACGAGGTAGACGTCGTGCCGCCCGCTCGCGCCCGACAGAGCACCCGTCGTGGTCGTGTAGCTGTACTTGTCCCCGGTGGACTGGATCTGGGCCGTACCGACCAGCCTGCCGTTCACCGGATCGTCCAGACGGATCTCCACAGTGGCCGGTCCCGTTGCGGCGCGGGCAGTCTTCGCCGTGAACGTCCGCACGCCGCGGCCAAGCTCGACATCGCTGAAACGCACCCAGTCGCCGGGGCTCGCCTCGACTGCCTCACCGCGGGTCTTGCTTTCGTCGACCAGGTCTACGCCCGTGTAGTCGTCGAAGTCGATCGTCCTGGTCTCCCGGCCGAGGTTACGCGGCGGGATCTGCTCGCCGTGCACACGTACATCGGAGCGCTGCCGAATGTCCGAAGCGGACGCTCCGACGAGTACGTCATGGACAGACGACTCCAGCACCCACTTGCCCCGGGTGACATCCCAATGCCTCAGGTCCGGCACGGTCAACCGCACCGTCCGCGTCTCGCCCGGGTTGAGGCTCACGCGCTTGAAGGCACGCAACTGCTGGTTCGGTTGCGTGTCACGAGACGTGCGCTGATGGGTGTACAGCTGCACCACTTCATCACCCGCACGCTGACCGGTGTTGGTCACCTGTACCGTCGCCATGAAGCTGCCGTCGCGACCTGGCGGGGAAACCCTGAGATCGCTGTAGCGGAACGACGTGTACGACAGGCCGTGTCCGAAGGCGTACAACGGTTTGCCGTCGAAGTACTGGTATGTCCGCTCGCGTTTGATGATGTCGTAGTCGAGGATGTCCGGCACGTCCGCGTCCGAGCGGTACCACGTCTGCGTGAGCCGGCCCGCCGGGTTGGCCGTGCCGTACAGCACGTCGGCCAGCGCGTTGCCGGTCTCCTGACCGGCATGCGAGGTCCACACGATCGCCGGGATGTTCTCCTGCTCCCAGGTCAGCGTGGTCGGATAGCTGTTCTCCAGCACGACCACGGTGTTCGGGTTCGCCTGCCGGACCGCCTTGATGAGCGCGGACTGGCTTTCCGCGAGGGCCATCGAGGTACGGTCATGGTCTTCGCGGCCGTTGATGAACGGCATGCTGCCAACTACGACAACCGCGGTGTCCACTGCCTTCGCCGCCCGCACGGCGCTGTCGATGCCCGAGCTGATCAGCTCTTTGCGGAACTTCGTCGCACCCGCCGCGTCCGGCGAGCCCAGTATCAGCGTTCCGTCGGCCCCGACCGTGAGGTAGTTGTTCGGCCCATCCCAGGTGTTCGGCGTCTCGTACCCGGCGTACCTGATCACGACCGTGCCGTCGCCGGCGTCCTCCAGCTTGAACTGCTGGTGGACGAACCAGCCCCGCGGCTGTGCCGCCTGGTTGACGAACGGGCTGGTGGGGTGGCCCTGGTTCTGACGCTCGATGTACTTGCCGTTGGCGGCGCTGCGCAGCGTGAGCACGCCGTGGCCCCAGTCGAAGGCGTCGAACTGTTCTGTCGCACCGACATTGGTGCCCGCAGCCTTCAGCACGTCACCGTCCTCATCGGATCCGGCAGTGACGTATCGGCCAGTGGTGGCCTCCCGCAACGCGATCCGGTCGACGGCCTCGGTGTCGATCGCATTGGGCTGCCGGGACTTGATTCCGTCCAACGGAGTTACCCGGTAAGGCAGTCCGCCGGAGTACCAGTCCGTGTACAGGGTCCGCTCAAGCGGCCCGATGACAGCGATACTGCGCTTCGGATCCAGCGGCAAGGCGTTGCGGTCGTTCTTCAACAGCACCATGGCTTCGGTTGCCGTCTTGCGGGCGAGTTCCTTGTGGGCAGGGCTGTTCACGATGTCCTTGCGGATCTTGGCGTACGGCCCGCCGTCCGGGTCGAACTCGCCCAGCCGGAACCGGATGGTCAGCACGTTGCGTACCGACGAGTTGATGTCCTTCTCCGTGAGCAAGCCCTTCGCCAGTGCGGAGTTGATGATCTCGATGGTCGGGCCGGACCGGTTGTCGTCGACGGTGAAGCTGTCCATCCCGGCCTTGAGGGTCGCGGCGAAACCTTCCTCGTTGGTGGCGAAGTACTTCTGCGAACCCGTCAGGTTGTACGGCCCGGAGGCGTCGCTGACGTTGTAGAGGGTCTTGTCCGTCCACGTCCGTACGACGTCGTTGACGTCCGGGTTGACAGTCGCCGGGCGGCCGTTGACGAGGTTGTACGAGGACATCACGCCGGTCGCCGCGTTCGCGGAGATCGCGGGCTTGAACGCCAGCTCGTCGTACTCGCGCAGCACCCGCGGCCGCAGGTTGGACGACGCCGTAGTCCGGTCGACTTCGTTGTTGTTGGCGAGATAGTGCTTGAGCACGGGCGCGGTCTTGAGGTACGTCGGATGATCGCCGATGAGACCTTTGCCGTACGCCGTCGAGATCGCGCCGGTCAACGCCGGATCCTCGGAGTAGCCCTCCTCGTTGCGCCCCCAGCGGGGGTCACGCAGCAAGTTGACCACCGGAGCCCACAGCTGCAGACCCCAGAACCCGGGATCCTGCGAGTGGTAGCCACGCGCTTCGTCACCGACCACCGCGCCGACCTGCCGGATCAGCGCCGGGTTCCACGTCGACGCCAGCCCGATCGCCTGCGGGAACACGGTTGCGTTGGCCGTCACGACGTTGCCGTTCGTCCGCTCGGTGGTCCACGCCAGACCGTGCAACGCTTCCGTGCCGGTCTTGAACTCGCCGATGCCCAGCCGTGGGATCGCCGGCTGGAACTGGTGCAGCAACGAGACCTTTTCCGGTAACGTCAAGCGCTTCACCAGATCATCGACCCTCGCCGACAGCGGCAGCCTCGGGTCACGGAACGGATAGGCGGCCGGTTCGGCGATCGCAGGTCCGGCCAGACCCGCGACGAGCGCTACCACCGTCAGCACAACTCTGGCAACAAAATGTACGTGTCTGGACAATGATTCGCCTTTCTGTCCGATAAGGACGAACATGACACGGGTCATGACACTGCGGCCCGGCCGCGACTATCATCGTCAAGTGGTCACCATCGCGGATGTCGCCCGTGCGGCCGGGGTTTCGCCGAGCACTGTGTCCTATGTGCTTTCGGGCAAGCGGCCCATCTCCGATGAGGTCCGCCGAAGGGTCCAGCGCAGCATCCAGAAGCTGGGCTACCACCCGAACGCCGGCGCGCGGGCGTTGGCGAGCAGCCGCAGCAACGTGCTCGCGGTGGTGATCCCGTTGCGGACCGACCTGAATGTCCCGGTGGTCATGCAGTTCGTCGCGGCCGCGGTCACCGAGGCCAGGCAGCACGACCACGACGTGCTGCTGTTGACCAAGGACGAAGGGTCGGACGGCCTGCGCAGGGTGGCCGCGTCGTCGATCGCCGACGCGTTGATCGTGATGGACGTGGAAGCCGACGAGCCGCGCCTGCCCGTGCTGCGGGCGCTGGACAGGCCGGTCGTACTGATCGGCGTACCGGACGAAACGGGCGGCCTCACGTGTGTCGATCTGGACTTCACGGCGGCCGGTTCGGCCTGCGTGACGCACCTCGCTGAGCTCGGGCACCGGGAGATCGCCCTGATCGGCCCCTCCCCGGCGGTCTACAAACGTGGCACCAGCTACGCGGGACGCTTCCTGCGTGGTTTCCGGCAAGCGGCCTCGAAACGCAAGATCCGGGCGTCGTCGTTTCCTTGCCCGCCGTCGTACGACGAGTTGCGAAACCGGCTCGACGAAGTATTCACGCGTCATCCCGGCGTCACCGGCCTAGTCGTGCACAACGAGGCGATTCTCGGGTCCCTGCTCTCCGAGCTGAGCCGCCGGGGCAAGCAGGTGCCGCGGGACATCTCGGTGCTTGCCGTGTGCCCGGAGGACATGGCCGAGGCACACGCGGTGCCGCTCACGTCCATCGCACTGCCCACGGCGGAACTGGGCGGCCTCGCCGTGGAGATGGCGATGCGCCAACTCGACGGCGGGGCCGACCAGTCCGAGGTCCGCCTGTTGTCACCCAAGTTGATCGACCGCGGCAGCACCGGTCCAGTGGTTGCCTAGCGCCACCAGGCTGACCGGCGCCAGCGTGCCAGGTTCGGTCGCGATCACCGCGAGCGTGACTGTGTTCGACCTGCCCAGCACCCCGGCGGGGACCACGAAGTCCCGCTGCGGCGCATCTGGCATGTACTGGCCCATGTTCCAGCCGTTGACGAACACGAACGCCCGGTACTTGCGGTCGGGCTGGTCACCGAACCGCAACGCCACCGGCACGTCCTGATCCGCGGGCAGATCGAGCCGGAACGTGCTGCGGTACCACGAAACACCAACAGGCATCGTCGCCGGAGCGGGCGACCATCGGCTGTGCCGGTCTGGCAAATGCCATCCCGCGCGCTCGCCGTACAGACCGCCTGTGTTCATCGGGCCGCGTTCGACATCGCTGTTGCTCGCACCCCGGATCTGCCACGAGATCTTCGCATTTCCCACGGTGACACCAAAGAGGCCGCGTGGTTGTTTGAACCTGGTGTCGTCGGCCGTCCAGTTGTCGTTGTGGCCCATGTTGGTCACGAGCACGGACAGCGTGGCTGCGCTCCCCTTGACCAGCAGGCCGTCCGGGATGGTGAAATCACCTCGCCCGGGGTCGGGGTTGACCGGTTCGGAATCCGCCTGTGTCCCGCCAAGAGCGGACCCCAAGTAGTGGCCGTTGAGCCACACCAGGTAGTTCCCCCGCTTGCCGGTGATCGCGTTGACCGACACGGTCTTCTCATCGCCTGCGGTGAAAGTGCCGCGATACCAGACATTCCCGTAGTGGTAGCCGTACTCGTCCGCGTACAGCACCGGTAACGTCTTCGGCTTGATCGGGCTCGCTGTCGTCGTCTTGTCCGCGACCGTCCATCCTGAATCGCCGAACGCGGGCGGCTCGGCCCGGTACTGCCACGACGACAATGCGGGCATAGTGATCGGGCGTGGCCCGGGAAGCCGGCCGACGAGGGAGCCGCTCGGCGTCCGGCGGGTGGGGACGAGCTTGCCATCCACGACCAGCCTGCGGGTGGGAGCGAAGGTCTCCACCTCGCCTGCCTGGTCCATGTCAGCCTTGAGCACGAGCCAGTCACCGGCGACAGCCGCGGAACGGGCCAGCGATGAGCCGCGGACCAGCACGGGCCCGGCCGCGGTGTCCAACCGCCAGAATTGCGCGGCCGTCTGATCGGTGCCGAGCATCAGCAGCATGGGCGGGCGTCCGCCACCCTCGATGAGCACTCTGGCCAGTCCGGAATGCGTGTAGTCCAGCCGCAAGTCCTTGCCGTCGAAGGAACTTCGCACCGTGCCGTCGAGCACCCGGACCTGCGGCGCGGAGTTGTACCGCAGGACAGTGGATCCCTGTTCGCCTTCGCGTCCATAGAGCACAGCGACATCACGGCCCTGCACGGTGACGTGGGTCAGGATTTCGGAGTTGGACCACACCAGGCGTTGCCCGCCAAGGTCGTACCCGGCCACCAGGATCTTGGCGTCACGACCGTTGACCCGCACCGGCACCGCGTACGAGCCGTCCGGTGTGGACCAGTCGAGGACCGTCGACACGTCCGCCGATGTCCGCCGGTCGGCATGCCGGACGAGCACGAACTGCGTTCCGGTGTCCGGATTGGCGCGTGCCTGGGTGAACACAGCCGGGTCGGCGGACCTCGGCGCTGGGCTGGCGTCGGTCTTGGCAAGGGGTTTGACCGTTGTCAGGAAGTATCCCTGGCGTTTGAACTCGTCGTACTTCGTTGTCAGGCCGCGGGATTCGGTGATCGCGGCGCCGTAGTCGTACGAGGTGTAGACGTCGTTGGGCTGCGGCAGCCAACCCCACGACGTTCCACCGTGGAGCATGTAGTAGCCGTACATCGTGGCGCCGCTGCCGATGACGTTCGACTTGTAGTACACCTTCATGTAGTCCGGGCCGGTCAGCTCCCGGCACTTCTCGTATCCGGCGTTGTTCAGGTCGATCGCACCGGCCTGATACTCCGCCGCGTAGACCGGGGCGTCGTCACGCAGCCGCCGCGTGACACCTTGTCCCCACGTGCCCCACGTACCGGGATCCTGGCAGTTGAAGGCCTGCGGGTAATCGTCCACACCCGGGATCTGCACGGCTCCCTGACCGGACGACCAGTTCGCCAGATCCCCGTTGCAGCAGTTGTTGTGCACGATCGGGACGTCGATCCCGTCCGCCCTTGCCTTCTCCTGCAACTGTTCCATGTAGAGCGGGTCGACGTTGACCGCGTACTCGTTCTCCACGTTGTACGCGATCACCGATCCGCCGCGGGTAACTTGGTGGCGTGCGAGGATCGGATTGATCCGACCGAGCCAGTCGCGATAGGCGGCGGTGTACCCAGGATCGCTGGACCGCGCCCGGCCTTCCACCGTCTTCAGCCACGCGGGCAGGCCACCGCCGGTAGTTTCGGCGTTGATGTACGGCCCAGGCCTCGCAACCACGTACAGCCCGAGTTCCTCGGTCATCCGCAACAACCGCTCGACGTCACGGATACCGGTGAAGTCGTACACGCCGGGTGCGGGCGAGTGGTATCCCCAGTGGAAGTACAGCGAGACACCGTTGAACCCGGCCGCCCGGATCTTCTCCAGCACGTCACGCCAGAGCCCGGGACTGGGCAGCCGGAAGTAGTGGAACTCGCCGGACCACAGCACCACCCGCTGACCGTCCACAGTGAGCGAGTACTTGTCGTACGCCACCGTGTGGCCGCGCGCCTGGTCGGCGGCGGCGGGCGCGGCGATCAACCCCAGCAACATCAGCGCGGCCACCAAAATCCTCATTGGACGTCCTCGATCGTGCACCCGTTGTCGTTCCCTGAAATCGGATCCTCACCGTCGGGGAACGCGACCTGCCAAGCCGACGGCGGCGAGTCCACATCGACGTGGACCCGGTTGCCGCTGCGGCGGATGTAGAACGTGGAACCAGCGACCTGAGTGGTGATCCGGACCCCGTCCGTGAGCTGGTAGACCTGCAACGTGACGCCCTCGGCGTAGTCATAGTCCGGGCGGTTGTCGACAGCTCCGACCGGGAGGACCGTGTTCGGCCGGACCAGCAACGGCACGGTCCGGAAGTCGCACGTCATCGTGACCCAACGACCGCCGTCGATCTCCGTGCCGGTGAAGAAGTCGGTCCAGACTCCGTCCGGCACGTAGAACGACACTTCGCCGTCGTCGGAGAACACAGGCGCCACAAGGAGACTGTCGCCGAGCATGTACTGGCGTTCCAGGTGCGCGCACGCCGGATCGTCCGGGAACTCCAATGCCATCGCGCGCATCATCGGCGTTCCCTCGGTGCTGGCCTGCAGCGCCGCGTGGTACAGATACGGCATCAGCCGTGCCTTGAGCTTGGCGAAGATCCGCAGCACGTCGACGGCTTCCTCGTCGAACAGCCACGGCACGCGGTACGACGAGCTGCCGTGCAGGCGGCTGTGCGAGGACAGCAGGCCGAACGCGATCCACCGCTTGAACAAGGAGGGATCCGGCGTGCCCTCGAAGCCGCCGATGTCGTGACTCCAGTACCCGAATCCGGACATGCCCAGGGAAAGCCCGCCGCGCAGGCTTTCAGCCATCGACTCGTAGGTCGATTCGCAGTCCCCGCCCCAGTGCACCGGGAACTGCTGCGATCCGGCGGTGGCCGACCGGGCGAAAACCACGGCCTCGCCGTCACCACGTCGCTTGCGCAGCACTTCGAAGACCGTCTGGTTGTACAGGTACGTGTAGTAGTTGTGCATCCGTTCGGGGTCGGAGCCGTCGAAGTACGCCACGTCGGTGGGCACCCGCTCGCCGAAATCGGTCTTGAAGCAGTCGACGCCCTGATCGAGCAGAGCCTCCAGTTTGGACGCGTACCATTCCCTCGCGGCCGGGTTGGTGAAGTCGACCAAAGCCATTCCCGGCTGCCACAGATCCCATTGCCACACGTCACCGTTCGGCTTGCGCAGCAGGTAGCCGCCCTCGACACCTTCGGCGAACAGCGGAGACCGTTGCCCCACATAGGGATTGATCCACACCGAGATCCGCAGATCGCGGGCCTTCAGCCGGTCGAGCATGCCGACGGGGTCGGGGAACGTCCTCGGGTCCCACTCGAAGTCACACCAGTTGTACTCGCGCATCCAAAAGCAGTCGAAGTGGAACACGCTCAACGGCAAGTCCCGTTCGATCATGCCGTCGATGAATCCGGACACTGTCCGCTCGTCATAGGACGTGGTGAACGAGGTTGACAGCCACAGGCCGAACGACCATGCCGGCGGCATGGCAGGCCTGCCCGTGAGCATCGTGTACTTGCGCAGGATCTCCTTCGGGCTGGGGCCGTAGATCACGAAGTACTCCAGCGCCTGGCCCTCGACACTGAACTGCACCCGGGACACCGCCTCCGAGGCGACCTCGAACGACACGTGCCCTGGGTGGTTGACGAACACCCCGTAACCGGCGTTGGTCAGGTAGAACGGGACGTTCTTGTACGCCTGCTCGCTGCTTGTGCCGGCATCGGCGTTCCAGATGTCGACGACTTGGCCGTTGCGCACCAGCGTCCCGAACCGCTCTCCGAGCCCGTACACCACGTTCCCGACACCCAGGTTCAGCTGTTCCCGGACGTAGTGCTTGCCGTCGAGGCTCATGAAGCCCATTCCCTTGGCACCACTGGTGGTCAGCACCTTGCCATCGGCGACGAAGTCGATCCGCCAGTCCCGGCTGACGCGGACCGATAGCGCGCCAGAGGTGAGCGTGTCATTGCTGAGCAGCACGTCACGCGGCACGGTGGACAGCCCGAACTGCGGCTGCTTCGGCCGCTCGCCTTCGAAGTGCGTCAGGCTCACGCCGATCACGTCCGGCATCGGCGAGGAGAACCGGACCGTCGCCACCGGGCCTTTCAACAGGTCGCCACGGTGACGGATCGGGTGGGTCGGTGCGTGGACCACGATCTGCCCGGCCGCCGACGTGATGTCGTAGACCTCGACCGGATGGGCCGCCTGCACGCCGTCGCGCAGCAGCCAGTACCCGTTGCTGAACTTCATTTGACCGCTCCCGCCGTGATGCCACGTGTCAATGTCCGTTGGAAGATCAGGAAGAACGCGATCGCCGGGATCACGCCGAGCAGCGCCGACGCGCTGGTCATCGTCGCGTCCATCAGTCGTTGGCCTTGCAGCACACCCAAGGCGACCGGGACGGTCTGGGTGTCGTTGGAGATCAACAGGACCAGCGGGAGGAAGAACTCGTTCCACGTCCAGATGAAGAAGAAGACGAACAACACCGCCAAGGTCGGCCTGCTGACCGGAACCACGATCCGCACCAGCGTCTGCCACTTGTTCGCGCCGTCGATCCGGGCCGCCTCAAGCAATTCGGCCGGGAAACCGACGAACGTCGACGACAACAGATACGTGCCGAACGCGGCCTGGATGATCGTGAAGATGATGATCACGCTGAGCTGCGTGTCGTACAACCCGGTTTCCTTGGCCAGGAAGTACAACGGATACACCAACGCCTCCTGCGGCAGCGTGTTGGCGATGAGGAAGGCGACGAGAATCCACAGCCTGCCGCGGACCCGGCCGATACCCAGCGCGTAGGCGTTGAACACCGAAACGATGACCGCGAGCACCGCGACCGACCCGCTGATCACCAGGCTGTTGAACAGCTTCTGCCCGAAGTCGACCCGTTCCCAGAAGTCGACGAGTCCCTGCAGGGTGATGTCGCTCGGCAACGCCAGCGGCCCGTCGGAGGCGTACTGCGCGGGCGATTTCACCGCGTTCATCGCCACGATCACGAACGGGGCCAGCATCACGACCGCCAGCACGATCATCGACCAGAACACCGCATGCCGTTTCACGAGCGCTCACCCCGGTTCTGCACTCGCAGGAACACCGTGGTGAGGATGAGGATCAGCACCGTGAGCACAGTCGCGATCGCGGCGCCGTAGCCGACTTGGGTCTTCTCGAAGAAGTTCTGAAACGAGAAGTACGACGGCACGTTCGTCGCGCCACCGGGCCCACCGCGGGTCAGCACGTAGATCGGCCCGAACACCTTCAACGCGGCGATCGTGCACGTCAGCAACACCACAAAGATCTCCGGCCGAATCTGCGGCACGGTCACGTGCCAGAACCTGCCCCACCACGACGCGCCGTCCAACTCGGCCGCCTCGTACAGTGACGGATCCGCCCGCTGCATCCCGGCCATGAAGATCACCACCGGATAGCCGACCTGGATCCACAACAGCACCCCCATCACGCTCCACAGCGCGACATCCGGATCGCCCAGCCAGTTCTGGCCCAGCTCGCCGAGTCCCACGGCGCCGAGGAACTCGTTCAACGCCCCCTGTGGAGCCAGAATCCAGCTCCACACGATCCCCGCCACCGCGATCGGCAGCACCTGCGGCAGGTAGATGCACGCCCGCAGCACGCTCGCCGACCTCGGCCCGAACCGCTTGCCGATGACGTCGAACAACGCGGCCGCAATGACCAGCCCCGCCATTGTCGGCAGAATGGCCATCGCCACCACGAGCCCGACGTTGTTCCGGAACGACGACCAGAACGTCTCGTCGCCGAACAGCCGCGTGTAGTTGTCCAGTCCGGTCCACTTCGGATCCCCGACGCCCTGCCACTGCGTGAAGCTGATGCCGATGTTCATCACGAACGGCACCACGATCACCGCGATCAGCAGCAGCGCGCCCGGGATCAGGAAGAGCAGATAGGACGCCTCCCGCCGTACCCTCAACGTGGATTTCGGAGTGCCCAATGCTGCTTTCGGGGCAGCAGCAGGCGCTGCCATGAGGGCATGTTCGCCTTGCCGGTTCATTTGCCGACGTTCGCCAGGTTCTCCTGGTAGGGCTTGGCTATCTCGTCCATCACCTGATGCGGCGTGGCCGTGCCGGTGATCAGCTTCTGCACCGCCGAGACCTGTACGTCGTAGTAGCCGGGCGCGGGCCAGTCCGGATAGAACGCCAACCGGTCCTGCGCGACCAACGTCTTGAAGTTCTCCGCCACCTCCTTCAACTGCGGCGCGGCACTCGACGGCGAGCCAGTGTCCACAAGGGGCACACCGCCCGCATCACGGAGCTTGTCCTGAATCTGCGGCGACATCGTGATCTGGATGAAGTCGTACGCCAGATCCTTGTTCTTCGACCCCGTCGGAACCACCCACATGTTGCCCGCCGACCCGGCGGTCATGCCGGGCCACAGGACCGATCCCCACTGGAAGCTCTTGATCCCGGCCGCCAGCCTGCCGTACCACCAGCTGCCGCTGATCATGATCGGGTGCTTGCCCTGCATGAACGAGATGCCCATGTCCTCGGCCTTCACCCCGGCCGAGTCCTTGCTGATGTACTTCTTGTCCACCCAGTCGGCGAACGTGCTGGCGCCGTACATCCATGCCGCGTCATGGAAATCCACCGGGCCGGTGTACCGCTGGAACCGGTCCACCCAGCCACGGTTCGCCTTCGACAACGCCAGCTGGTACATGATCTGGTGCGCCGGATACTCCGCACCGCCAACCGCAAGCGGCGTGACGCCCGCGGCGACGAACTTGTCCATCGCCGCGCTCAGCTCCGCAATCGTGGTCGGCACCGCGATGCCCTGCTGAGCGAACATGTCCTTGTTGTAGAAGACCATCACGTACTCGGCGTAGTTCGGCACACCGAACCACTTGCCCGACCCCATCACGCCTTTCTCGTCGTAACGAGCCGTGGTCTGGATTCCCGGGCTGAGGTTCTTGTCCCAGCCGCGCTTGGTCACCTCGTCACTGATGTCGGTCAGCAGACCCTGCTTGGACAACAGGCCAGCGGTGGCGTTGCCCTTGTTGTACTCCAGGACATCCGGTGCGTCGCTCGAGTTCAGCACCATCGGAGCGGTTTTCTGGATCTGCTCGAACCCCTTCTCCTCGAAGACCACCTTCACCCCGGGATGTGTGGCCTCGAACTGCTTGATCGCCTCGGCCCACGCCACCCCCATCGCACTGTCCGGGCCCTCGTAGTGCCAGAGCTTCAACGTCCTCGGGCCGTCGGCCTGGTCACCTGACCCACACCCGCTGGTCACCAGCACGGCCGCCATGGCCGCGGCCAGAACTCGCTTGGACATTCAGAACCCCTCCAGTGATCATCGAATCGCTTCGACTCCGATGGCTGCGCGCTTGTTAGCGCTAACATTCGTGCGGCGAAAGCACCTGTTCCACGTCCCTCAGGACGTGGAGACGGAGTAGCTGTTGGTGGTGAAGTTCATCCCGCCTGCCGACGAGGTGATCTCGAAGCCGAACTGGACGTCATTGATGGTCACGTCGCCGTACCAGCCCCGGTTGCGGATCCAGTTCATCACCGCGAGCACATCGACTGAACCGGAATTCGTGTTGGACGTCCGCAGGAAGGAGAACACGGCGTTGGACCCGTTGCTACCCCGGTAGACATCCCAGGTGTGGCCGCCAACGGTCGCCGTGGTCTGTTTCGACCCGATCGGCCCCACAGCGCCCTGCTTGTTCATCCACAACATGATCTCGTAGTCGTGGCCGTTCACCCAGATGTCGTAAGCCGTCGCATACGAGCCGGCATTCGGCCGGGACACGTTGAAACTGCTGTTCAGGTTCCGCACGGTGCTCAGTTGCCGTCCGATGGTGCGACCGACGTGCGGATAGGACTTCACACCGCCGGTGTTGGGATGATCAGCCCAGACTCCCCAGTTGCTGTACGAGTTCGCCCAGATCGTCTGGGGCCCGTGACCACTGCCCCATATGTTGTTACGGACGATGTAGCCACCGTTGGACCAGGTCCCCCACCTGTCCGATGAGGACCAGGCAGCAGCCTGCGCCGCCCCCGCCGGTGCGAGGGTGACGACAAGAACCGCGGCGATTCCGCATACCAACGAACGTAGTGGATTGCGCATGGATGGGTTCCTTCCGAGCGTCTTTGCACGGATACGCAGGGTCGCGCGTTGAAGCGCTTCGACGAATATGCCACCCACCGAACACACTGGTCAAGACCCGTCCAGCCCGGACCCCACCCTGCACCAGATGGACAGTCCAATGCCCAGACTAATCCAATGTAGACTTACAGTCCGCGCACCTGAGACCGGCAACGCCGACTTCAACCCGCGCCAAACCCTGCCACGCGTCACAACCAGTGTCGATCAACCGATGCTCCACAAGAGACGATCGACTGAAGCACCAGCCCTTCCCGATCCCGTCGACGCGGCCTGCACTGGATCGGTGAAGGCACGCCGGGCGCGGCCGGGCTCGTCGCGGCCCTCCGCACGGCCACGCTCAGCTTGCCCATCATCAACCGGAGGCGCCCGCCCCGGACGGCGTGCTCATCACGACCCACTGCGCGCCGCAGGTGAAAGCTGAGCCTCCTAGTCGACACTCGCGGCTTGTTCCGAACGCTCCTTGAGCGCCCGGTTCATGTCATGAAACCCCTGCTCTGCCCACTTGATCGTCTTGTCGATGAAGGGCACGGCCAAGCCCCGGAAGTACTCGCGCTGCAGCAGCGTCGTGCCCGTCCCCTCAGGCTCGAGGATGAACTCGTGCTGACCGCTCAAGATGATCCGGTTCAGCGTGATCCCCTCCCAGCGCAAATGCCTCCCAGGCTCCGCGATCCGCACCGTCGGCCGGACCCGCGTCGCCTTGTCACCGGGCAGCTGGAACATGAAGTCGAGTGTGCTGCCGACGACCGCACTGCCTGCCCCTTTGATGACGAACGGGTTCCACTCCTGGTAGGCCTCGAAGTCCACGATCGACGCCCAGACCACGTCCGGCTTGGCCGCAATCCCGATCGAGCTCTCGATGATCCGCATTTCACTCCCCGTGGACAGACAGTTGACGGTCCCACCCCACCAAAGATCACCGACAGATGCCAAGCAACCGGACACAGCATGGCTGACGTGCGCCAAGTTTCCCCTTGACATCGCGAAGACCTCCCCCTGCGTGCCAGATCAGGCACATGATCGTCCACATCGGACTCACCAGGTGCGACAGCTGGCGGTCTGCCAGAGATGACTCAATGTGCCATTGCAGTTTCGGTCGGTAGCGGATAACCTGGTGCCGATCTGGGAGCGCTCCCAGATTCGCATCGATCAGCCAGAGACGGAGGCTCAACCATGCGTATACGCACCTCCGGGTCCGTTGCGAGACGGCGCGGCATCCTGGCACTGGTCATCGCGCTGGCAAGCCTGTTCATCTGGACCCCGACGGCTTCGGCCCACGGCACCATCGTCAGCCCTGCCACGCGTGCCTACCAATGCTGGAAAACCTGGGGCAACAACCACACCAACCCTGCTATGCAGCAACAAGATCCCATGTGCTGGCAAGCCTTCCAGGCGAACCCAGACACCATGTGGAACTGGATGAGCGCCCTTCGAGACGGTCTTCGCGGCAACTTCCAAGGATCGACCCCTGACGGACAGTTGTGCAGCAACGGTCTCGCGCGCAACAACTCGCTGAACACCCTCGGACAGTGGAAGACCACCAACATCAGCAACAACTTCACGATGCACCTGTACGACCAAGCAAGCCACGGTGCCGACTACTTCCGCGTCTACGTCAGCAAGAACGGGTTCAACCCGGCCACTCAGCGCCTCGGTTGGGGAAACCTCGACTTCATCACCCAGACGGGCAGATACCCGCCGGCCAAGGACATCACGTTCAACGTGCAGACCTCTGGCTACAGAGGACACCACGTCATCTTCACCATCTGGCAGGCCTCGCACCTCGACCAGACCTACATGTGGTGCAGTGACGTGAACTTCGGCTGACCATTGCCAAGCACCTTGCCCGGCGCTGGCCGAAACAGCGCCGGGCTTCCGGTGGCCCGGGCCATTGCCGTACTTGATCGGTCAACCCCTTGACCGGACGAACACAACGGCGAAGCGTGGCCGACGGGCCCGGTCGGGGGCACCGGGCAACACTGGGGTGTGTTGTTGTGGTACGGCACGGTTTTGCCGCAGTTTGCCTGAGCGTGGTGGTCGGCACCGGTCTGGTTGTCCCGACGGCCGCAGCGGATGAGTCCAATGGCTCGGTGGGCCGGACGGTGTACGTCACCACCAGCGGGCGCAACTTCACCGAGACCGGACCGCACAACGTCTCGGTCTACACAGTCGGCCAGGGCGGCGCCCTTGATCCGCTAGGCGACCCGGTGGCGACCGGAGCGGGAGCACGAGGGATCGTGTTCACCCCGAACGGCAAGTACGCCTTCGTTGTGGCGCTTGAAGAGAACACGGTTTACCCCTACGCCGTCGCCAGCGATGGCGGGCTTGTCCGCAATGGCCAGCCGGTGGAGACTGGCGGCGACACGCCGGTCGGAATCGCCATGGCCCCGGACGGCCGGACACTCTACGTCGCAAATCTGTTGTCCGAACCATTCGGGACCGTGACGGTTTTCGCCGTCCACCCAAACGGAACGCTTGCCCGGCGCGGTAATCCAGTTCCCACGGGCTTTCCTGAAGCCAGGAACGTGGCGGTGAGCCCGGACGGCCGTTTCCTGTTCGTGAGCCACGGTGTTCCGGGCGACGTGGATCCGGACGTGATCGTCACGTTCGTGATCCGTCCAGATGGGACACTGGGTGCAGCCCGGCCGCCGGTGCCGATCGGCGCGGCGGGCGGCGGGATCGGCATCACGCCCAACGGCGTCTTCTTGTACGTCGTATGTCTGGAAACCGATGACGTCCATGGGTTCCGGATCGGGTACGACGGCTCGCTCACTCCGGTGCCAGGTTCACCATTCCCGGCGCCGAGGACGCCCGAAGGTGTAGCGGTCACGCCCGACGGTGGCCACCTCTACGTCGCCAGTGTCGCTACCCGTCCGGTGCACACGCCGGAGGAAGACGGTGTGTGGACCTTCTCCATAGACGACAAGGGAACGCTGCACCGCGTCCAGTCCCGCGTCGAGGCAGGTGTCGGTCCGGTCGGGATCAGCACGACGCCCGACGGAAAGTGGCTGTACGTCAGCAACTTCTTCAGCAACAACGTATCCGGGTTCGCTATCGAGCCCACGCCCGTACCACGCGAGGTCGCCGGCTCACCCTTCCCGGCGAACGGCATCGGACCAGCCTTCGACTCGGTCGCGGTCCTGCCCAACCAGGGACCGACAGCGTCGTTCACCGCGATCCCAGGCCGTACAACCAGGTTCGACGCCACCGGCTCACGGGACCGAGACGGCAAAATCGCCCGCTACGACTGGGACTTCGGCGATGGCACCACTCTGCGCGACGGCGGTCCCAAGCCGGAACACGTCTACGACCGACCAGGTGTCTTCGTGGTCAAGCTGGTGGTCACCGATGACGAAGGCTGCTCGGTACGTCAGGTGTTCACCGGCCGCACGGCGCTCTGCAACGGCTCGTCCGCAGCCCGCGCGTCCAAGTCTGTCGTCGTCAGCTGAGCCGGCGTGAACCGTGTGATCTGGTCGCGCACACTTCAGGTATAAGTAACTATCTAGTACGTTCATAGCATGGTGAAGAGTAGGGGCGTGCCGGAACGACACGACAACAAGCGATTCCTGGTCGGCCTCGTCGGTGCGGGGATCGAGACGTCACTGACTCCGCCGCTGCACGAACGCGAAGCGGACGAACTGGGACTGCGCTACCTCTACCGCACGCTCGACCTGACCACCCTCGGGCTGCCGCCGGAAAGCATCGGCGAACTGCTGGCAGCCGCCAAGCTGTCGGGTTACGACGGACTCAACATCACCCACCCGTGCAAGCAGCTCGTGCTCGACCATCTCGACGACCTCTCCCCCGAAGCCGATGCCCTGCACGCCGTCAACACGGTGGTCTTCGCCGACGGCAAAACCATCGGCCACAACACGGATCTCTCCGGCTTTGCCCGCAACCTCGCATTGGGCCTGCCCGATGTTTCGCTCGACAGGGTGGTTCTGCTCGGTGCGGGCGGGGCGGGCGCAGCTGCGGCACACGCCTTGCTGACCATGGGTGCCGGGACTGTCCACGTCTTCGACACCGAGTGGGAGCGCGGCGACGTGCTGGCCCGCTCACTGCGCAGCCGCTTCGATGCTGACCGGGCCGTGACGGGACGCGTCGACGACGATCTGCCGCGCGCCCTACGTAAAGCCGATGGACTCGTGCACGCGACACCGACGGGAATGGCCGCGTACCCGGGACTTCCCTTGCCCGCCAATCTGATCGAGCCGCATCTGTGGGTCGCCGATGTGGTGTACCGGCCGCTGAACACGGAACTGCTGATGACCGCGCGGGCCAAGGGGTGCCGGGTTCTCGACGGCGGCGGCATGGTCGTTTTCCAGGCGGCCGACGCGTTCCGGCTCTTCACTGGGCGGGAACCCGACATCGCCCGGATGGTGCGCCACTTCGGCGAGCTCACCCGTGCGTCAGCCTGAACTGCCGATGGGCGGCCATTCGCACCGGCGAGTTGGCGACGCCGTAGCCCGCATAGCCGTCGATGCGTTGCACCACTTCGAAGAAGACGCGTGATCCCAGCATGCGCGTGTAGAAATGAAGGAACTCGCCGTGCTCGTCACGGTCATAGAGCACTGAGTTCTCGCGCAGTACCGTCAGCCGCTCGGCCGAGAAGTCGAACCGCGCGAGGAGATCGTCGTAGTAGTTGCCTGGGATGTCGAGCAAGGGCGCGCCGAGCTCGCGCATTGCCTTGGCACTGGCGATGACGTCGTCCGACGTGAAGGCGATGTGCTGCGGCTCGGCGACGGCAGGCGCCCAGTCACCGCGGCGCAGGGCGGCCACGTTCAGCGCGATGCGGATCCGTCGATTCCGGTCGGCCGAGGAACGGCTGCGGATCAGTCCGAACGGCGCCGCGAATTCGGCCTCGGGTTCGGCTTCCAGGCCGAGCGCGGCACGGTAGAACAACGCGATCTGGTCGAAGTCGTCGAACGGCGCGGTCAGTGAGATGTGGTCGATTCCGGTGATGCCACACGTGTTCACCAGCGCGGGATCCGCGGGCGTGAAGTCCGCCATCCAGTCGTTCTCGGGACGGCAGAAGACCACACCGACGCCGTCCGGCGCCCGCACTCCGGGATCGTCGTAGTCCATATCGGACAGACGAGGGGCGAGCAACCGCTCCGCGCGCTGGGCGGCGCCGAGTGGATCGGCAGTCGCCACGCCCAGTGCGCCGATCCGCACATCCGTGCCGGGACGAATCACGAGCCGGGCGTCACCCTGGTGCCACAGCTGGACAGGGCGGGAATCGTGCTGTCCGGTGTAGACAAAGCCCATCGCGCCGAGGACTCCCGCTGGATCCGGCGCGGTCAGTTCGACGAACGCGTAACCGTCGGGCGCCGGAACGACCGGCAAGTCGGCGACGCGCATCCCCGCCGTTTCCTCTTGCAGGACAAGCAAGGACCGCATGGCGTCGACCGCGGTGCGGGCAGGATCCGATTGCCTGAAGACGTCGTTGAACACTTCCAGCGACAGCGGACCGGCGTATCCCGTGGCCGCGACCGCTCCGAGAAAGGCACTCAGATCGAAAGCGCCCTGCCCAGGGAACAGCCGGTGGTGCCTGCTCCACTGCAGCACGTCCATCCGTAACCGGGGAGCGTCCGCCAGTTGCAGAAAGAAGATCTTCGCGCCGGGGATCACCTTGATCCCGCCGACCTCGCTTCCCTTGGACAGCACGTGGAAACTGTCCAGGCACAGCCCGAGCGCGGGGTGGTCAGCGCGTCGGACGATCCGCCACGAATGCTCGTAGGTGTTCACGAACCGGCCCCAAGCGAGCGCTTCGTACGCGATCCGGATGCCGCGGCCCGCCGCCCTGGCCGCGAGTACGTGCAGTTGCTCGGCGGCAAGGTCGTCATCGTCGACCGCGTCCGGCGACACCGAGGAGCACACCAGCATGGTGTCCGCGCCGAGGTGAGCCATCACGTCGAACTTGCGCTCGGCCCGGCGCAGGTTCGCCGCGAACACGTCCGGCGGCACCGCCTCGAAATCACGGAACGGCTGGTACAGGTCGATCGACAGGCCGAGATCGGCACACCGCTGCCGGATCTCACCCGGCGACCACGGCGACACGACCAGGTCGTTCTCGAAGATCTCCACACCGTGGAAGCCCGCGCGCGCCGCAGCGGCCAGTTTGTCGTCGAGAGTGCCGGACAAGCAGACCGTCGCGATGTCCAGACGCATCATCGCCTCCCTCGGGAAGTGGGACGCAATGAACGTACCAGATAGTTACTTAGCTCCCGGCTACAGTGAACACACCCGTTCACCACCACGAAAGGCGAGTCGTTGGCCGCACCGGACCGCGGCCGGGATCCCGACCGGACCCGCGCCGACATCCTCGACGTCGCCACCGCCGAATTCGCCGACAAGGGCTACGCGGGTGCCCGCGTCGACGAGATCGCCGCACGGATGAGCACCACCAAGCGGATGATCTACTACTACTTCGGCAACAAGGAACAGCTGTACATCGCGGTGCTGGAGCGCGCGTACACCGGGATCCGGAGCATCGAGCAGGCACTGGACGTCGAGCACCTCGACCCGGTCGACGCCATCCGCCAGCTGGCCGAGCTGACGTTCGACCACCACGAGTCGCACCCGGACTTCGTCCGCCTGGTCAGCATCGAGAACATCCACCGCGCCGAGCACATCGCCCGCTCGTCCGTGCTGCCCGGCCTGGCCAACCCCGCCTTGGACGTCCTGGCCACAATCCTCGAACGAGGCCGGAAGGCCGGCGTCTTCCGCGACGACCTGGACCCACTCGACGTACACATGGTGATCAGCGCCTTCTGCGTGTTCCGCACGGCCAACCGGCACACCTTCAACGCCATCTTCAAACGGGACATGCTGGACCCGAAACTGCGTGAGCACTACCGCAAACTGCTCGGCGACCTAGTCCTCGCCCACGTCACCACCCACTAAAAACCCGTGTCCACCTTTCCAACACGGTGTGTCCACCATTCCGACACGGTGAGATGCACTTTGCCGCACCGAGAGATGCACGTTCCGGTTCACCTCGACGGCCAAGCCTGCGCGTGTCCACCTTTCCAGCACCATGAAACGCACGTTCCGGCACCGTGAAACGCACTTTCCAGCACGGTGAAACGCACGTTCCAGCACCGTGAAGTCGCCGGGCAGGCCGGCGAGGGCGATTTCACTGTGCCGGAGTGGTCAACTCACGGTGTCGGAGTGGTCAACTCACGGTGCTGGAGTGGTGGACACGGCGTGCTGGAGTGGTGGACACGGCTTGGGGGGCGGTCTTGACAAGTGCTCGTGTCCACCTCATCTTAATTAACTATCTAGTTCGTACCTACGCCCCACTGTTTCGCAACGCCGCCCGACAGAGGAGCACGACGTGACACCACCCGCGAGCACGCACCTGGTGGGCAAACCCAGGCAAGCCGCGATCGCCGCATGGATCGGCAGCGCACTGGAGTACTACGACTTCTTCATCTACGGCACCGCCGCGGCGCTGGTGTTCAACAAGGTGTTCTTCCCCGCGTCCGATCCGGCCACCGGAACGCTGCTGGCCGTGGCCACGTTCGGCGTCGGCTACGCGGCCCGCCCGGTCGGCGCGTTCATCCTCGGTCACGTCGGCGACCGTTACGGCCGCAAGAAAGTGCTCGTGTTCACCCTGTTGCTGATGGGCGTCGCGACCTTCCTCGTCGGGTGCCTGCCCACGTACAACCAGGCAGGGGTGCTGGCACCGGTTCTGCTGGTGGTCTTACGCCTCCTCCAGGGCTTATCGGCGGCAGGCGAGCAGGCGGGCGCCAACTCCATGACCCTCGAACACGCCCCGGCGAACCGCCGCGCGTATTACACGAGCTTCACCCTCAGCGGCACGCAGGCTGGCCAAATCCTTGCCACAGCGGTCTTTCTGCCCGTGGCCGCCCTTCCGGAACAGGCCCTGTTGTCCTGGGGATGGCGAATCCCGTTCTGGGCCAGCTTCATCGTCGTCATCGCCGGGTACGTCATCCGGCGCAAGCTGGACGAAACCCCTGTGTTCGAACGACAGGTCGCCACCGAAGGCGTCGCCAAGCTCCCGGCCGCGGTGCTGTTCCGCGACCACTGGCGGGACGTCCTGCGCGTCGTGTTCGCGGCGATCATCGCGTCGGTCAGCACGATCTTCAGCGTCTACGCGCTGAGCTACGCCGTGAACACCGTGCACCTGGACCGGTCGGCCATGCTGTGGGTCGGAGTGCTGGCCAACGTCGCCGCGCTGATCGCGCTTCCCTTGTGCGCCACGGTCGCTGATCGGATTGGCCGCAAACCGGTCTTCATCGCCGGGTCCGTTGGCTGCGCCGCGTTGATGTTCGCCTACCTTGGTGCCATCTCGGCTGGAAACTACCCGATGATCTTCCTGGTCGGCATCGTGATGTTCGGCGTGGTCTACAGCGCCACCAACGGTATCTGGCCCGCCTTCTACGGCGAGATGTTCACGACCGAGGTCCGGTTGTCCGGCATGGCGATCGGCACGCAGATCGGCTTCGCCATCGCGGGTTTCGCGCCGACCATCGCCGCCGCGATCGACGGCTCAGGCTGGATCATCGTCGCGGTGTTCACCGCCGCCCTGTGCGCCGTCAACATCATCGCCGTCGCCAGCGGGCGCGAGACGTACCACTTGCCTACCGAGGAGCTCGGGCTCAGCCAAGGTGGCCGACAACGGTACGTGGGGTCAGACGGCCCTTCGCGGGCTCACGGGTGACGCCGCCCGCCGTGGCCTCCGCGGTCAACGCACCGATGGCGTCCGCGGGACGGTAGATCGTCTCGAGCAGGGTGTGCTGCTGTAGTTCGGCAACGGTACAACTCCCCCGCCGTGCCAGCTCAGCCAGCAACACCCTGCGCAAGGGCCGAAGCTGCGGCGTGAGCGAGATGTTGACCGCAGTGCGCTCGGTGTCCAGTGGATCGCGGTAGCGAATCCCAGCGAACTCGTCGACCGCCCACAACTCGTTCTTGAACGTCGCCAGATGTTTGCTGTCGCCGGTGGCGAACGCCAACAGCTGCGCCCGGCCGTCCTCGGCAACCAGTTCAACGGTGACCATGCATGCCGGGCCTGCCGCACGCAGACGCTCGCGGTGATCCGCCACATGCTCCGCCGCAGGCAACGCGAGCAGCACCTCACGCGCCTTGCCACGCGCCAGCGACCCGACCAACTGCCACGCGTCCTGTTCGGTGAGGGCGCTGTCCACGACGTCCAGGTACGCCAGCGCCGGTCCAGCGACCGAGAGGTTCGCTGGATCGGCGACTGACCGTACAGACAGCCCTGCGGGCGCCTCGCCCACCATCGCCAGGTCGGTTTCCGTCCCGACGATCAGCATGTCGAGCTGGTGTCCGTCGAGGCGGTCGGCGAACTCACCGAAAACCTGGAACGCGTCCGCGAAGACGCTGGTCCCAGACTCGACGTAGGTGGCGCTGCGGTGCGACCGCAGCACGGACACCGTCCAGGCATCGAGGTACCGCACCAGCACCTCGCGCTTCACGGCGAGATGCGGGTCTGGGCGCCGGACGCGCTCGGACATACATCGGTTGTACCGTGACCGACCGCCGAACACCAGAGGGAGGCGCCGCTCTCACTGTCCACTCATAGCAAACCGGCTCGACTTGTCCACAATGCACACGCCGTCAAGGCCGGGTGATCGTGCCCTCGACGAGGGTCGTCTGACCGGTCACGTACTCGCTCCACACGCCGACGGCCAGTTCCGCCCCCGGACGCGCGAAGCTGCGCACGAAACTCTGTCCCTTGTAGACGGCCCCGAAGGTCACGTAGAACTCCTTGGTGCTCGGCCGTTCCTGCGGCGGAACATCGCTGACCGGCAGGATCTCGTTCAGCCCCCAGCCATAGTCGTCGCGGTAGTGACCGACCACGCGCTCCAAGGTGTTCTCCAGGATGGCGCCGGTGACCGGGATGTGGATCAGCACACCGCGCAATCCCTTGTCGAAGGTGGTGTTGAAGACCAGTACGTCGCTCTCGCCGCCGCGGAAGAACACCGCCCGGCCGGAGCCGACCTGTGAGCCCTCCGGACAGGCCGCCGCACCGTGTTTCGCGATGACCGACCGGTCGCAAGTCGGGAACATGTACGGGTTGAAGTGCACCGAGCGGTCGAACAGGAATACGAACTGCCTTGCCGCGGCCGGTTCCACGCCTGTGGTCGTCGAGCGTTGGCTGGTGAAGGAGATCTTCACGCCGTACCGGGAACCGCCGTCCTCGGTGTACGTCACTGATCCCCTGTCGATGTTCACTGGGCCCGCCACATCGGGCTCGTACGGCCGCTGCGGGCCGAACGGCGTCGGGTGCGGATACGAGTCGCCGGCTAAAGCCACCGCAGGCGTGGCGATGAACGCCAGGACGGCGGTAAGGCCGATCAGATTACGGGCACGCATGGGTGATACCTCCCAGTCTGCCTCTTTTCGATACTCATCGAATAGACCGGGCCAGGAGTAGAGTCTTCGTTAAGTATCGAAGAGAACCAGGAACATCGACAGCGAAAGGACAGCTTGTGCCCTTCGGCCGCTGGGCCGCCGTCTCGCACCCCGAGCTCGACGAGATCACCGTCGACGACGTGCTGCACGCCCTCGCAGACCCCACCCGGCGCTCGATCGTCCGGCTGCTGCAGGCCGAGGGCGATCGAGCCTGCGGCACATTCGGGCTGCCGGTGGCCGCTTCCACGCTGAGCCACCATTTCCGGGCCCTGCGCAAAGGCGGCATCATCCGCCAGTACGACGAGGGCAGGCAGCGGATGAACACGTTGCGCATCGACGAGCTGGACAAGAGGTTCCCTGGCCTCGTTGCCGCCGTGCTCGCCGCCGGCACCTGACAGCGACGAGACGGTCAGAGTTCCGTCCGACCGTCCCGCACTCAGCAGTGCCAAGTTGTCGGCAATGCTGTGTTCAGCAGCCCGTCACCTTGACGTCGTCCTGCCCTTCGAACCGCGGCCATCGATCGTCCGGCCCATGATCGTGGCCGAGTTCGCGCCGCATGTCAGGCCGGTCTTTGCCGCAGGCCACGGCGATGAATCCGGTTCCACCGCTCGACGCTACCGGGCTGGAAACCCGGTCGGTCTGCGGTGCGTACCGCCGTGATTTCACGGAACCGTTATCGACGCGGCAGGAAGTAGCGTTTTGTGATGTGCTTGCCGACGGCCGTGCCGAGTGTGGTGCCGTCGACGTCCGCCGAGCGGAAGTGAATGCCGGCCCAGATGCGTGCTCCGACGACTTCGGCGGTCGCCTGCGAGAAGCTGGTGAAGTGCCGTGTGGTGCCGCTGTCGACGCTGAACGCGCTGAAGGAGACGTTGTCCCTGCCGAAGAAGTGTGCGTACGCCGTCATCTGCGCGGCGGTTCGGCAAGTGTGGCCGGAGGGGTAGTCGGGATTCGGCGGCGTGACCACCAGCGGAGTCCAGTCCGGATCGGCTGTGGTCGCGGGGTTTCCATCGGTGTCAGCGGACCGGATGGCGGTGATCGGCCGCCAGAAGTGCCAGAACTCCTTGTCATTCGCGCACGCGACCGCGCCGTCTGTGCCGGTGAAGTCTGCCAGCGCGTAGAAGCGCGCGGTCTCCAGCACGCTGAGTCTCTGCGTGACGGCAAGGTCGCGCTTCATCCCCCAGCTGACGGATCGCCGGTCGTGCCACCAGAGCGCCGCATCGGTCTGGTCTGCGGTGCGGACGGTGCTCGTCTTCGAACCGAGCCGCTTGACCTCGTTGAAATCACGGGTGTAGGTGCGGCTCGTGACCGCGGGCGGCCCGGGAGTGCGGAACATCGTCGCGTCCGGAATGGCAAACGGCTTCAGGAAACCAACCCATGCGCCCGTGTTCTCGAAGGCCGGTGGAGTCAGGCGGTATTGCCCCGGCTTGGTGCCGACGGTCCAGAGCCGGGGGTCGAAAGCGCCGTCGTTCTGCCGTGCCTTGATCATCGCGGCGGCCGCTTGTGCACCGACTCGCACGCCGCCGCTCTTCGCCGGTCCATCCGGGATGCCGGCGAGCCACTCGTCGTACTGCACACGGAGTCTTTCCTGCTGTGCCGGGAAAATGGCGTCCAGCACCCGGTAGGCGGCCGTGCCCACAGCGGCGTCCGTCGACTCGCGGCCGTTGGCTCGCGGTGCGGCGAGGTAGGGATCGTATGGCGTACCGGCGATTGCGTTCACCGCGTCGTAGACCGCGCCGCTGACCATCGCGAAACCACGTCCGGCGACTTGCGGGGGCGCCTGCTGTGCGATGTCCCAGATCGCAGTCTGCGCGTTGATATCCCACACGACAACGGCGTTTGGCGACTCCAATACGTCAGCGGTAGCCGGGGGCACCACCGTGAGCGGCGCTGCCAAAGCGAGAGCTACGAAAACCGCCATGCGACGCGTGATGACCATCGTCAACCCCAGACACATCCATACGGCATCGACACCACTACGCAACGTATCGCTATGCGTCCCGCAGGCGCAATACCACGGCGTTCACCCAGATTGTCCACAAAGGACGCTCAACACCGAAAGTCCCTTGTGACGGTCGGCCCATCAGTGCACACGGGAGCCGAACGATCCGGCCGACCGGTCGTCATCCGCGCTCGCTTCGGCGATCTCGCGAGCCAGCCGGTCCGGGTCTACGACCTGCCCGCCAGGGCTGACCGCGTCCACGAGGTCCGGCAGCACGGCAGCGAGCTGCCAGACGACAATGCCCGGGCTGGCGCTCATCAGCTGAGCGAGGTCGTCGATCGCGCTGTCACCGATCGTCGTCCGTACCTGTTCGACGGTGATGGCTTTGTTGACCGCGTCCTCGGACAGCCAGCTGCCGTACTGCTCCTTCGTCGTCGTTTCAGCGAGGTAGAGCAGTACGGCGTGCAGGCGTGACGCAACGGGCGCTCCGGATGGTGGCGTCACGGACGCCATGGCGAAGATCAGCTCACGAACCTCGGGATCGTCGAGCAATGTGGACAGTTTGTCGTTCATGGCCGTGCTCCGTTTCGCCATTCCGTCGCGTCACCATTTACGACCAGACAACGGCGCGAACTGTGACAGCTGGCGTCAGGAAGCGGCGGCCGGTTGTTCGGGACGCGGGCCGCCCTTCAAGTAGAGGACCGAACCTGGTTTGCGGGCCTCGCGGCGGATCCTCGACACCGCGAGCTTGCAGGTCATCTCCTTGATCGCCGCGCCCATGCGACCGCCGATGTACGCGTTCACCGCGGTGTCGTCCTTGCGGGCGAACTGCCGGATGCCGGCGCGTCGGCCGATGCTGACGCACGCCCCGGAGAAGCCCAGGCTGATCACTGTTGGTTCGGTTCCCGCGATACGACTCAGCACGGTGTCGGCCGCTTGCGCCCCGAGCGGCCCGGCGGCGTAGCAGCTCATCCGTAGCGGCTGGCCCGATGGTGCCGCGGCGTCCCCTGCGGCGATGACTCGGTCGTCGTCGATGCTGGTCAGCGTCTCGTCGGTGAGCAAACGGCCGAGCGCGTCGGTGCGCAGCCCACTCGCGGCCGCCAACTCCGGCACGCCGAAACCGCCCGCCCAGATGGTCAATGCGCTCGCACGCACGCCACCGTCGGCGAAGACGACCGCATCCGCTCGGACCTCGCTCACCACGGCGGCCTCGATCACCGCGACACCGTGCCGGGACAGCCACTTAGCGATGTGTCGGCGACCCGGTGCACCGAACGACGGCGCCAGGGTCTGGCCGCACACCAACGTGACCCTGCGCCCATGCTCGGCAAGCTCAGCCGCCGTCTCGATGCCGGTCAACCCGCCGCCGACCACGGTGATCGGCGCGTTGACGGGCAAATCCGCCAGCCTGGCACGCAGCCGCCGCGCGGGCTCGAACTCAGCGATGTCAAACCCGAATTCGGACACCGATGACGGTATCGCCGCAGTGCTGCCGACGGCGTAGATGACGTAGTCGTAGTCCAGCGCGCCGCCCGACGCCAGCTGCACCGTGCGGGCAGCGGTGTCGATGCGCGTGACGCTGTCGACGACCAACCGGATGCCCTCGCCAAGCAGCGTGCCGTAGTCCACTGTGGCCTCGCCGGTACCGGCCACGAACTGGTGCAGCCGGACTCGGTCGACGAACTCCGGGCGCGGGTTGACCAGGGTGATGTCGACGTCGGCGCGCATTCGCAGATGGTTGGCCGCGAGCGTGCCGGCGTAACCGCCGCCGATGACGACGACCTTGCTGAATGTGTTGGGCATGGTGAGGTTCCCTTCTCGATCTCACCACACCGACAACCCACCACAGCGGAATGTCAGGCCTCACAGTTCACTGCGCTGTCTTGTCGGATGAACAAGCGACAACGTGATCAAGGGAGCCGACATGACGTTGCAGTCCGAGCCGGACGACGGCCAGCTGAGCGCGATCGTGAACGAACGGCGCCAGCTGATCAATCTCGCCTACCGGCTCCTCGGCTCCCTGGCCGACGCCGAAGATGTCCTGCAGGAGACCTACGCCCGCTGGTACGCCCTCTCCCGGGAACAGCAGGACGCCATCGAGTCCCCCGGCGCGTGGATGTCCAAGGTCGCCAGCCGGATGTGCCTCAACATGCTCACGTCGGCACGGGCGCGCCGGGAGAGCTACGTGGGCGAATGGGTGCCCGAACCGCTGCCCGAGCCTGCGATCACCGATCCAGCCGATCGGGTGACCCTCGACGAGTCGGTCACCATGGCTTTCCTCGTCGTGCTCGAATCGATGACCCCAGCCGAGCGCGTCGCGTTCATCCTGCACGACGTTTTCCGATACAGCTTCGCCGAAGTGGCCGAGATCGTTGGCCGAACCCCGGCGGCCTGCCGCCAGCTCGCCTCCTCGGCCCGGCCATTGATGGGCGGCTCGTCCTCGTGCTGGGTCAGGGTGCGGCCAACGGAAGGTCCATGATGCCGGTGGCTTGCGACCAGACACAACGCCACGTGCCGCTGGCATTGGTGTAGACGTCGGTGTGCCAGGCCTCGTGCCGCGGGATGTCCGCGCCGTCGACGGTGAGTTCGATAACGCACCGGTAGCGGAGGACGACGACGTCGGTGCCGACGATGGCGTCCACGTCGCCGGTCAGCCCCAGTTCCCGGTAGGCGACCCGCCCGGTGGTGAGGAGATCCAGGTATTCGGCCTTCGTCCACACGGTGCCGGTCGGGTTGCACAACCGGTACTCCGCGGCGTGCAAGCGGTCGTAGGCGCCGCGATCCACATCGAGGAGACATTGGATCCGATCCTGCTCAGCCTTGATCACTTGGCTGGCCACATCGTCGGTCATACCCGCTCCTGTTCACGCGTTCGGTTCTGGTCGGCGACACATGCGCCTACAACCAGGTCAGAAGACGTAGAGGTGGTCTCTCGCTGACGCCATCTGTGCCGGTGCCGAGCCCTTGAGCATGGCCGTCGGCTACACGGTATCGGGGGACCAGGAGAGTACGTCACGGCTCGCTGCTCGCCGACGCCACGTGCGCGCCCCGACCAGGAACGCGCGCTCCGCACGTTGTTCCGTCGCCGGCAGCGGGCCGGGGTCTTGGGGCGGTTGCAGGCCCGCGCTGACGCTGCGGGGTTGATTACGTGGAAGGTCAGCGTGGATTCGACCATCGCCCGGGCGCACCAGCACGCACGGCCTAGCGGACGGGGCTGTCCGCGCCTCAGCGTGCGCGGACAGCTCCGTTGACAGGTGTCTCGGCGTCGAGTGCCAGGCCGATCGACTGCCCCTCCGGTGGGCGCCAACGGCTTCGTCCACATAGGATGCTCAGCCGCGGCTGCTCTACGACCACTACGGCCGATGGGGTGGGTAGTGCCTGCGAGCGGGCCGACGTCGTCACGCCTACGCTCCTGCCGCCGGCCCACGCGTCCGGCCGGTTGTCCGAGGTCACCGGTCTCAACACCGGTGTGAAGCACCTCCACGTCCGACGGTACCCCACATCGACCAGTGAGCGGGGATGGATCGGGAGGCGTACGCTTCGATGATGCCCGTCGAGCCGGATGGCCCCGTGCTCGGTCCCACGCTGGCTGGGTGGCTGAGCGCACGTGATGAGACCCGCGCGCATCTGAGCACGGCCCGTCCACCCGTTGACGAGGCGTGGGTGCAGCGGTTGGCCGATTTGCTCGCCACCGAACGATCCTGGCAGGACCAGTACACCGATCTGCTGGCGCTGGGCAGCAGCAGGGGCAAATTTCCGCCTTCTCAGCGGTGACCGCTCGGCGAATTCAGGATTCGCCGGAGGGCTGTCCGGCTGCTGATGCCGTATGGTCGGTGTCACGAGGGCCTGCCGATCGCTGACGGCAGAGCCTTGCTCCTTCTACGGCGTTTCGCGCCGACCTGGCGGAGGTCAAGCCAGGGTTCTCTCGTCCGCAGCGATCGCGCGCGCCGACTTTCGTGGCTGGCGGACCCCATCGAGACAAAGGTATTTAGTGACCATAACCACCCCTACCCGCAACGTCCCCAAGCCGTTGTTGTCCAGCCGCGCCTCCCGCGCGGAACTGATCACCATCCGGGCTTTTCTGATCATCCCGTTCGTGGCGTTGCTTGCCGCTGTGCCGTTGGTCTGGGGGTGGGGGATCACCTGGGTCGATCTGACCGTCGCCGCGGTGTTCTACGTGGTGTCGTCACTGGGTATCACAGTCGGGTACCACCGGTACTTCACGCACGGCTCGTTCAAAGCGAACCGTCCACTGAGGATCATGCTGGCGATCGCAGGCAGTTTCGCCGCGCAGGGGCCAGTGATCACGTGGGTGGCCGACCACCGGCGGCACCACGCGTTCTCCGACCGGGAAGGCGACCCGCATTCGCCGTGGTTGTTCGGCACGTCGCCGCTCGCGCTGGCCAAGGGGTTCTGGCACGCGCACATGGGCTGGCTGTTCGGCCGTGACCGCACCAACATCGACCGGTTCGCCCCGGATCTGGCCGCCGATCCCGGGATCCGGTTCGTGGACCGGCTGTTCCCGTTGTGGGTCACGCTGAGCGTGCTGCTTCCCGCGGTGCTCGGCGGCGTGATCACGTTGTCCTGGTGGGGCGCGCTGACCGGGTTCCTCTGGGCCGGGCTGGCCAGGGTGGCGTTCCTGCACCACGTCACGTGGTCGGTGAACTCCGTCTGCCACATGATCGGCGATCGACCGTTCACCAGCCGGGACAAGTCGGCCAACTTCTGGCCGCTTGCCATCCTGTCGATGGGCGAGTCGTGGCACAACACCCACCACGCTGATCCGACGTCCGCGCGGCACGGAGTCCTACGTGGACAGATCGACATCTCGGCGCGGCTGATCTGGGTTTTCGAGAAGCTGGGCTGGGCCCGCGGCGTCCGCTGGCCAACCCCGCAGCGGCTGGCCAGGCTGGCTCGACCGGCGGCGCCGCAACACGAAGGAGTCCGATGACCGACAACGGCAACAACCGGATCACCGAAGCACGCGCCAACCAAGAGGAACGACTGGTCCGTCTGGTTGACGGCCATGCCATCGACGCACAGGACCGCGCAATGCTGATCGCGATGCTCGGTCTCGACAGCGGAGCGCCCGCCGCCCGGGCGCCGCACGTCGGACCGCTCAACTGAAGTCCTGACAGAACAGTCCCATTGAGATCGTTCCCTCATCAGACGCAGAACGGTGGACACCCATGACTGGCTTCCCGGTCGCGCCCATCGCCACCCGAGGCAGCGATTTCGCTGAACTGGCTCGGCACGTCAAACAGGCGGGACTGTTGCACCGCCGGATCGGCTACTACGCGGCCAGGATCAGCGCCAATGTCGTCATGCTGGCCGCAGGTGCGGTTGTGTTCGTCATGCTCGGCGACTCGTGGTGGCAGTTGTTCACCGCCGCGTACGTCGCGATCGTGCTGACCCAGTTCGCGTTCATCGGTCACGACGCCGGACATCACCAGATTCTCCGAACACGCCGTGGCAACGACATCATCGGTTACACGCACGGTGCGCTGACCGGGATCAGCTACGGCTGGTGGATCGGCAAACACACGCGTCACCACGCCAATCCCAACCAGGAAGACGCCGATCCCGACATCGACATCCCCGCACTGGCGTTCAGCGAGGAGCAAGCCGAAGCCAAGCAGGGATTCCTTCGCTGGGTCGCCAAGTACCAGGCTTTTCTGTTCCTGCCATTGCTGATGACGCAGGCGGTCATGCTGAAGGCAGGCGGCATCGAGGCACTGGCGCGAAGGCAGGTCAAAGCCGTCACGGTCGAGGCAGCCCTTCTGGCGGGTCACCTGGCGGTCTACATAACCGCTGTTTTCCTCGTGCTCTCACCGGGCCAAGCGGTGTTGTTCATCGTTGTGCACCAAGCTGTGATGGGCGTGTACCTGGGTTGCTCGTTCGCCCCGAACCACAAGGGCATGCCGATCCTGCCGGCCGGGCAGAAGGTGGACTTCTTACGCAAGCAGGTGCTGACTTCTCGCAACATCGCCGGCGGCCGGTGGGTGGACTTCCTGCTCGGCGGGCTCAACTACCAGATCGAGCACCACTTGTTCCCCAACATGCCGCGCCCCAACCTGCGCCGCGCTCAGCCGCTCGTGCGGGCTTTCTGTCATCAGCGCGACGTGTCCTACACCGAATGCACAATCGTGGCGTCGTACGCCTGGGTGCTGCGACATCTGCACACGGTTGGCGCCCCGCTGCGCGTGCGCAATTGAAAAATTGATCAGGCATCGTGCCTCGCGAAGTCGCTTGTATGGCATCAGCTCGCTTCACTACCCGGTTTGACGGTGCAATGACTTACGCTTGAGGTACTAAGCCCGCCCGACGAGTCGCGCTTTCTGCTAGGTTCGCTGAAATGCGCTCAGCCTTTACGCCACAACGGAAAAGGGTCCCGTTCATCGGGATATTCGCGGCAATCACGGCCGTTCTCGTGATGGGCCTGGTGGGCCCGGGAACCGCTGCCAACGCGTCGCCCTCGCGAAACTGCGAGTGCGCCACGCCGTCGATCGACCGGTTGCAGCAGTGGATCGCCAGCGGTGAGGGCGCGACCGTGCCGGCGACCGGGAGCCTGCTTGTCCGCCAAGGCAACCGGTACACCGCGAAGGTCGAGTTCCTCAACGTCGAGTGGCACGTGGTCGTCGTGTGGCTGGCCAACCAGTTCGAGGCACAGGTTGACCTTGGCCAGTCATCGGGCTTCTGGATGACCTACAGCGCGACCGACGACCTGTACGTCCAGTTGCGGCCGGCGTCGCACTGGAGCGGCGGGGACAAGTGGCTCACGTTGGTGCCGTCGACGGGTGGGAAGGTCGTACGGAAGTTCTTCAGCTTCTCCCCCAACGCCTGGACGACGCTGCCGGAACTAGGCACGCCGTCGTACTCGTTCGCGTCGGCGCTGCGCGAGGCGCGCGGGTTCGTTTTCGTTGGCAAGACGCCGAACAAGCTCGAGTTCCGCGGACTGCACATCGACGGCTACCGACCACCGTGCCTTTGAACCATCCGCTGAACTACCGACCACGGAGTAATTCCACGACCGGGGCGAAGGTTTCCAGGTGCAGCGCGTTGACCGTGATATACGAGTAGCCGAACACGTCGCGACGACGCTGGATCTCGTCGGCCATCTCCTGCGGCGTCCCGCGGAGCATCAGCATGGAATCGGCGTCGATCAAGGCATTCAGGTCATCCCCGACCAGCGGCACAAGCGGACGCGGGATGGCGTCCCCGATGACGAGGATGTTCATGCTGTACTCGATCTCGTCGGCACGGTCACCTGCCGCGTCCGCGACCTCGGCGACCATTTGCTTGACGTCCTCCCGCCTGGCCAGCGGGCCATGCGGGAGGGTGACGATGTCGGCGAGCTGACCGGCCAAGGCACGTGACCGCCGCCCACCAGCGGCAATCATCAGCGGAGTCCGGGTCGTCTCCAACGCACGCAGGTGCTCCACGGTTTGCCGAAGCAGCGTCAGACGCTGCGCAGGCGTGGTCTCGGGCATGCCGATCTCGTCGACCGCGGCTCGGTTCATCCACGGGTTCCCGGTGCCGATGCCCAGCTCGAACCGGTGGCCGGTCAACGTTGCCAGGCTGTGCGCCTCCCAAGCCGCGGTCCGAGGTGGACGAACCGTGCTCGCCAGCACGAACGCGCCCACACGCAAGGTCGTCGTGACAGTCGCCGCCACTGCCGCAGCCGGTAGTGGCGCAAGCAGATGCAATCCGTCCGGCATCAACAACGTGGAATATCCAAGGTCCTCGGCCCGACGAGCCACCGCGCGCCACTGTTCCCCGGTGTACTTCGGTTCCGCGACCACGCCGAACCGGAAACGTCGATCCATCACACCCACCCCAGACTCTCCACCAACTGGTTGGTTGAGCATGGCATGGGCCGGATCGTGCTGGCAAGGGGGCGTCAGGCGGCTCGCTGCTTTCGGCTCTGTCGCCACTCGGCGGCCTGCCGGTAGTACTGGTTCGACGGGGTCATGTAAGCCAGAACGACACCTGCGGCGAACAGAGCCGTGGCGATCAGGACGTAGATCGCGGGCTGCTGCGTTCTCGCTTCGTCCACGTACTCGAGGGCGCCCGGCAACCACTGCAGCGTCAGGAAAGCCATCACCACTACCGACACTGTCCGGGCCCAACTGAAACGGATCGCCAGCAGCGAGATCAGCAGGGCCAGTGCGGGCAGGCTGGTGTGTGTAGTCCCCGGACCGCCAAGGTTCGATGCGGTCATGCCGAACAGCAAAGCCGCCAGTGGCAGCGCCACCAGGGCGGCGATCAGTACGCCAGGACGCCGTGGACGCTCAGTCATGTGCCCAGCGTGCCGCGAACGCCGGGGACCGGTCCCATCACGCTCCCCTGATCACGTCCATGGCGTGCCAGACCTCGACGTAGCCGGTGGTGAGCGGGCTCAGGCCGACGCGGATCCCATCCGGGTTACGGAAGTCGATGATGACGCCATTGTCGATCAGCTTCTGCGACAACCGTTCCGCGTCCGGATGCCGGAGCATGACGTGCGCGCCCCGCAGCTCGTCGGACCGTGGTGAGGCCACCGTGAATCCCAGCGGAACCAGCCATTCGTCCGCCAACTCGATCACCCATCGCCCCAACGCCTGCGCCTTGGCCCGCACCCGGTCAACCCCGACTTCGGCCAGCAGGGCCACGCCCTCGTCGACGCCGACCATCCCGGTGATCGGCGGTGTACCGGACAACGCACTGCGGATCCCGGCCGCCGGACGGAATCGGTCGGCCATGGCGAAGATGTCCTCCGCGCCGATCCAGCCGGTGATCGGCTGCCGGAAATCCTTGTGCAGCTTGGAATTGACGTAGAGAAACGCAGGCGCTCCCGGACCCGCGTTGAGGAACTTGTACGTGCAGCCGACCGCGAAGTCGACGTCGGCGGCGTCCAACTCGACCGGCATAGCTCCCACGCTGTGGCAAAGGTCCCACACGGCAAGCGCGCCACGGTCGTGCACGATACGGGTAATGGCGGCCATGTCCGCGATCGCCGCGGACCGATAGTCCACATGGGACAACACGATGACCGCGGTGTCATCGCCGACGGCAGCCGCGACTTCATCGGCCCGGACACCGGTCAACGGGTCCGAGGAGATCCGCTTGACAGTCAACCCGAACTGCTCGGCGATACCGTCCACAATGAACCGGTCGGTCGGGAAGTTCGAGGCGTCCGTGACGATCTCGGTCCGGCCGGGACGCAGCGCGAGAGCAGCCCTGACGGTCTTGTACAGACACACCGACGTCGAATCGGCGACGATCACCTGACCGGGCGCGGCACCGATGGCGACGCGGCCCAGCTCGTCGCCGATGCGTTCAGGCAGCGTCAGCCATCCCTCTCCCCACGAGCGGATCAGGCGGGAGCCCCATTCCTGGTGCACGAGGCGATCCAGCCGCTCCGCCGTGGCCAGAAGCGGGCGACCTAGCGAGTTGCCGTCGAGGTAGGCCACCACACCGGGATCCGCGATCGGGACAAAGCGGTCACGGTAGGCGGCCAGTTCATCGTTGGCATCAAGGTGTTCAGCCCAATCACGCGTCGTAGCCACATAAGTCTTCTACCAGACCGGCGCGGCCTCGGTGGTGGATCACTCCCACCACCGAGGCCGCGCCGAGTGCTATCCGTGGACCACTTTGAACGTGAAGTCGTTCAGCCGCACCGGTGTCGCGAGCTTCTTGCCGTCGAAGTCGACCATCGTGGTCGGTGTGCCGTTGGTGAGCAGCACCGTCGGACCGGACGCCGAGGCGGTCAGTTCATCGAAGTACACCGCACCGAACTTGGCCAACGGGCTGGGGCGGTCGGCGACCAGGCCACGGCTCACGCCCGCGTTGATCGTGACCGCCGGGGGGAAGCCCGTCTCCATCTGCACGTTCACGGTCTGCTTCGTGGTCTGGTTGGCCAGGAAGTAGTGCGCTGTGGCGGTTTCGTTGGTCAGCAGGCACAGCGTCGCGCTGATGGTGTCACCCGGTCGTACCGGCAGCCCGACCTGCGCGCCGGTGTGGATTGTGATCACCGATGTGACGCTCTGCGCCGGATCCACCGACATCAATACGTGCACGTCAAGGAAACCAAGGCCGAAGAACGTACGGAAACTGTTCGGCAACTGGCCGATTCCGGTGGTGTAGTTCAGATTCGGCACGGTCCACGTGCCGGAGAACATCGTGATCGGAGCACTGTTGCTGAACAGTTCGAATCCACACGACATGAGCTCCGGCAATTCCGCGATGGTCGGATCGGCCGGTTCGGTCGCGGGTGTCAGCCTGGGCTCGAGGTGCTCGTAACTCTGGTAGCGACGGGCCCGTTGCTCCCACAACGCCGCGGGCACAGGATGTGTCCGCGGGTCGGGGCGTTGCGGCAGCCCGTAGCGCATCAAGTCGGTTCTGCTCGCCGTGAGTGCGTCGAATCCCGCTGGCGCAGGCGGGAAAACCGTCACGTCCGTCATCGCACGGCTCGATTGGTCGAGTAATTCATCACAGTCCCTCCCCTGAAACGTGTACAGCAGCGTAAACCGCCGCTTTCGTTGATCAGTAGGACTGTTCGTGCCACTCGAAACGGACAAAACGTTGTCAGTCATTGCATTCAGGAAGGCCGGTTGGCATCGGGTATCTCGATGCTGATCCGCTCGCCGCCGGACAGGTAGAACAGGATGTACTTGCGGATGGCCTCGTCGAGGGTCCAGGCGATCTTGGGCACCAGCGGCAACGGGGTCAGGTTCTCCCGCAAGGCGATCCACGCCGGGACTCCGGTGCGGATCAGCGGTTCCCAGACGACTTCACGGGGAATCGCGGCCATATCGGCGGCCCGGTCACCGACCACGTATCGGGCGAGCGCGTTCAGCAACGGCCGCGTACTCCCGCCGGGTGTGATTCCCTTGGCGGAGATGTCCAGGATCTTGTCGGCCAAGTCGACGCCTTCGCGGGTGCGCCCCATCGCCGGGTCGAGCACCTGTTTGGACTGGGCGTTCGCCGCGTCCCACGTGGCGGGGATGAATTCGTCCCGGATGCCGAGCATGTGCGCGGTCACTTGCCAGACATGCAGAAACGCCGCGGATTCGGCCGGAGTGACCCGCACGCGCCACTCGGTCAGTTTGCGCATCACGTAGGTGGGCAGCGTGTGCCAGGTGACGAGCATGTCGTTCTGGCTGATCGGAATTCCTTGTTTCCAGTACGGGGATTGCGGCAGCAGATGGCGGACGGCGGCGTGCACCAATCTGGTCTTGACCGCGGTCACCAGCACATGGCCGTCCGGTTGGAATGCGTTTCGCTCTTGGATGTCGTACCCGAGCTTGCCCGTCTTGGCCGCGCGATCCTTCAAATCCGCGCCACCCTTGGAGTAGTAGACCGCACGGGCCTCATTGGGAATCGCGCAGCTGAGCATGCCGCCACCCAGCCCGTACAACAGGATCAGATAGGTGCCTTTGGTCTCAACGAAATCGGCCGCTCGATCCAATGTGGACTGATTCGCCCACGACGGCAGCCTGCGAGCGTCCTCGATGAACGCCCGCAGGTCCGCGGGCAGCCCGGCCGGCAGCGGCTGGTCGTTACGGGTCCAGGTGCGCAGCAGGCGGTTCACCTCGGGCACCTGCCCGCGGTCGAGGATCGACGCGACCACCGGATCGGCTTCGGGATCCCATAGCCACCGTGGATCGGAATCACTTGCCTGTGCGGGCGTGGCCACACTCAGCGCACCGAGCGCGCCACCGCCCATGATCAACATCTTGCGCCGGCTGAATCCCTCCATATCCCGACTCCTCCTTGAGTCCGGTGATACTGTGATACAAGATGTGTAACCGCGTATCTCTAGGAGACCACGAGCCAGGCCCCGGCACCAGCCCCAATCTTGGACAGGCGATGACAGCGGACTCGGATTCGTTGCTGGAACGCGCGTTCGCCGAAGCCGTCGAACGCGCCGACGACAGCGACGCGATCACCACACGCGTACTGGACGGCGCGTACGAACAGTTCTGCCGGATGGGCATCCGGCGGTCCACCATGGAGGACGTGGCGCGCCGAGCCGGCGTTTCCCGCATCACGGTGTACCGCCGCTTCGCCACGAAGGACGCCCTGGTCGAACACGTGGTGCGCCGCGAGTTCCGCCGATACTTCGACCAGTTCCTGATCGACATCGAACAGGCGAGATCCCTCGCCGACCGGGTCGTCCTCGGCTTCGTGAGCTCACTGCAGGCCATCCGGCGCAACCCGCTCATCGGTGGACTGCTGGCCGTGGAGCCGGATGTGCTCTTGCCGTCCATGATGGGCGACGACGGCCGCACGCTGGCCACGGTCCAGCGGTTCGTCGCAGGTCAGCTACGCCGCGAACAGCATGCGGGAAATCTGGGAAGTGACGTGGACGTGGAGCTCGCGGCCGAGATGATGGCCCGGGTGTCGGCCTCGTTCCTGCTCATGCCCAGTCATGTGGTCGACCTCGACGACGAGGAGCAGCTGCGTGCCGTCGCCCGGCGGTTTCTCGTGCCGATGCTCGAGCCACGCTAGCGGTCGCCGACGAACACCGTCGCCGAGATGGCCGGTTACTCGGCCGGCCCTGGCCCACCGCACAGTGCGTGCCAGGGGTCGAAGACGCCCTGGCACGCATGAAGACCACAAGATCCTGCGCGACTACCGCCGTGCTACCACACCCTGGCCACTACAGCATCCGGCATCGCTTTCCCGCACAACCTCGCCATCACCGGCTGATCACCCCGCCCGGCAACCACCACACGATCAATTACGAGACGCCCTTAGTCCAGCTGACCGCTCATGGGACGACGGTAAAGTAGGCTCCCCTTCCGAGTTGGCCGTCGCATTTCATATGCGCGAAATAGGTGCCGGGTTTGTCGACGATGTCAGCCTCAGCCTTCCACAGGTTACCATTTTTGACAATCCTCGCCTCTCCGCCGACAAATCCTTCAGAAGTAACGATCTTGACCTTTTCGTCCACGCAATCTCCATAGAGGACCGCACCTATCGTCCCGGCCTTGACCGTCCACGGTGGGGTAATCCTCGGCTGTTCGTTGGTGGCTCCGACAGGCGTGGCGAGCGCAACCATCCCTGCTGTCGCAAGCACAAGGGCACCGATTCTCCTACCCAAAGCAGACACATCCTTTCGCTATGAAAAAATAGTTTGTGAATGCGTAACGATACCGGTCGACGCCATACAGCGTCAACGGTCGAAGAATTGTGATCGCCCGTTCGCATACCGTACATGAATTGCGCCGGACAACTCCGCCAACTGCCCCAAGTCGCTTAAGTGGCGTTGGTCCGCACGTGGAGCGCCAGCCGTAGCGCATATCACCCGCACCACACCGATCCGAGCGCCAGTAATTCAGTCGACAAGCCCATTACAGCCACATGCCCACCGGGTAAAAAAACTCGTCGGCACCGGTGCCGAGGAATCGACCACCGCGTGCGGCGCAACCCGAGCGACCGCGGTGTTGGTCGGTTGAAGACATGGTGCGGCGAGTTGACTTCGAGCGCGCGCGAAGACCTAGCGTCGCCGTCATGACCAAGTCAGATCGCGGCACCGCCGTCAACCGACGTTCCCTGCTGGCCGCTGGTGCGCTGATCAGTGCCGTCGAGGTGTCGACGGCACCGGCGGCGTCAGCGGCGTCGAGCCGATACGTCCGGGGTATGGCCGTCCTGCGGCGCGTCTCCGGCGACCGTGGCGCCGAGGTGATCGAGTCCCTGTCGGACGTCGCGCCGGATCTCGGCCGCTATGTCGTCGAGTTCGCCTATGGCGACGTCTACGCTCGGCCGGGACTGGACCTCCGGCAGCGGCAGCTGGTGACCATCGGAGCCCTGGCCGCGCAGGGCGATACCGCACCGCAGCTCCGTTTTCACATCGACGCGGCGCTTCAGGTCGGGCTGAGCCCCGTCGAGGTCGTGGAGGCGCTGATCCACATCGTCCCGTTCATGGGCTTCCCCAGGGCGCTCAACGCGGTGAACGTCGCCCGAGATGTGTTCGCCGACCGGGGGATCACGTTCAAGCCGCCTGCGCAGACCGACGGGCGGGACCGCTACGAGCGTGGCGTGCAGAAGCTGGTGGAGGTCGACGGGCAGCACGGACTGGACGTGGTCGAGTCGTTGCGGGACATCGCACCCGACCTCGGTCGCTACGTGGTCGAGTTCGCGTTCGGCGATGTGTACCACCGACCGTGGCTCACCGCACCGCAGCGGCAGCTGGTGACCATCGGCGCGCTGACCGCGTTCGGTGACACCGCCCCTCAGCTGCGGGTGCACCTGGGCGCCGCGCTGCGCGTCGGACTGAGCCGGGACCAGGTGGTCGAGGCACTGATCCACGTCGTGCCCTACGCCGGATTTCCCCGCGTCCTGAACGCCGTGACCGTGGCCAGGGACGTGTTCGAGGAACTGCCGGGTTGACTTCGAGCGCGCTCCAACACCTACCGTCGACAGCATGAACGACGCAAGTGTGCTGTCGATCGCGGAAACGGTCGAGGTCACCGGTCTGACCGCCCACACATTGCGCTACTACGAGCGGATCGGCCTGCTCGACCCGGTCGGCCGCGGGCCGGACGGCCGGCGTCGCTTCCGCAGCGCCGACCTGGCCTGGCTCGGCTTCCTCACCCGCCTGCGCACCACCGGCATGTCCATCCGGGACATGCAACGCTTCGCCGAGCTGCGCAGGCGGGGCGACGTGACCGTGCCGGAACGCCTGGAGCTGCTGGAACGGCACCGGGACGCCGTCCGGCAGCGGATCGCCGAGCTCTCCGACTGCCTGGCGTCGTTGGACGCGAAGATCGACCATTACGAACTGCTGAGCTGCAGTCCGTGAGCATGTGCGGACATACCTGCCGCCCATTTCCCAAAATGGCGACGCCCTGAAAAGCGAAGCCGCCCGGCTCGGTTTCCCCGATGGGCGGCTACCAAGCATGACGAAGTCTATGTCCACGACAGAAAGCCCAGGTCCGACAGGCAAGCGACCGCATCTCGCTCTCGCATGTCCATCGTCGTCGCTCCTTCTGCCGGTTGGGCACATCAATAGTCACCTACCTCTGCGGGGCGGTGAATCGCATTTTCGGGGAGCGATTCTCTCCGGCGCGCGAGGCGTGAACACCCGGAACTGTCGGCGGGCACCGGTAGCGTTGTGCGCTGTGAACGCTGGGGAACGGATACAGGAACTCGCCGACCGGGTGATGGTGCTGCGTGACGCGTACTACCGGGGCTCGCCCCTGGTGGCGGACGCCGAGTACGACGCGGTCGAGGACGAGCTGCGGACGTTGATCGAGGCCAACCCGGAGTTGGCGCCTGATCCCAATCCGTTGGAGCAGGTGGGCGCGCCCGCGGTGCTGCACGCGCCGATCCGGCACTCGCGGCCCATGCTCTCGCTGGAAAAGGCGACCAAGCCTGAGCAGGTCGCGGCGTTCTTCGGCCGTTTCCCCGGCCAGCCGGTGGCGGTCATGCCGAAGCTGGACGGGCTGTCGTTGGCCCTCGTCTATCAAGACGGGCGATTGGCCAGGGCTGTCACTCGCGGTGACGGCACGACAGGCGACGACGTGACGGTGCTGGTCCGAGCGCTGACCGACGGCGTGCCCGAGCGGATTCCCACGACGGACCAGGTCGAGGTGCGCGGCGAGGCCGTAATGCTGAGATCCACGTTCGCCGCGTACAACACCGCGCACCCGGACCGGCCCTTGATCAACCCGCGCAACGCGGCAGCCGGAACCCTGCGCGCGAAGGATCCGGCGACGGTCGCCGAGAGACGCCTGCAGTTCTTCGCCTTCGACCTGTACACCTCCGCTGACTCGGGTGACCTTGCCGAAGGGCTGCGCACACTCGGGTTCACCGCTGCCGACATGCGGCACTGCGCCGACGCGGACGCGGCGCAGGCGGCGATCGAGGCCATCGAACAGCAGCGCAACGACCTGGACTACGACCTCGACGGTGCCGTACTGCGCCTGGCCAACCGTGACGCCTTCGCGGCCGCAGGCACCCGATCGAGTTCGCCCCGCGGCGCGCTGGCCTACAAGTTCGCGGCCGAGGAGAAGACCACTGTCCTTTCCGATGTGCTCTGGGACGTCGGCAAGACGGGCAAGATCGCCCCGGTCGCGCAGCTGGAACCGGTGTTCGTCGGTGGGACCACGGTCACCCGCGCGACACTGGCCAACCAGGAGGTCATCCGCGCCCGCGACATCAAGATCGGCGACACCGTCCTGGTGCGGCGCGCGGGTGATGTCATCCCGTTCGTCGCGGGCGTGCTCGACGCCTCGAAACGCACCGGCGCCGAGCGCGACATCGTGCCACCCACCACGTGCCCGTCGTGCGAGCAACCGTTGACCGAGCAGGGAAACAGCCGCGAACTGTTCTGCACCAACGTCGCCTGCCCCGCTCAGACCGTGCGCCGATTGGTGCACTGGGCCTCGCGCGCAGCGGCCGACATCGAGGCGATCGGTCCGATGTGGATCGAACGGCTCGCCGAGGCCGGACTGCTTGAGCACCCGTCGGACTTCTATCAGCTGACCAAGGAGACGCTGCTGGAGTTCGACCGCATCGGTGACGTCTCGGCCACGCGCATGATCGAATCCATCGACACCAGCCGCCAGGTCGGGCTGCGCCGCGCGCTGATCGGCCTCGCGATCCCGATGGCCTCCGAGGGCACCGCCACCCGGCTGTGCCGTGCGGGATTCGCCTCGCTCGAAGAAGTCGCCGACGCGGGCGAGGAACGACTCGTTGCCGTGGACGACATCGGCCCCAAGGTCGCCGCCTCGCTGTCGGCGCACCTCACGCGGCTGCGCCCCGAACTCGAACGGTTGCGCGAGCGTGGCGTTTCCCTGGACGTACGCGAGGAAGACCTGCCGCCTGTCGTCGCGTCCGATGCGCCGCTGGCCGGCAAGACGGTGGTGATCACCGGCTCGATCAGCGATCCACGCTCCGGCGAGAAAGTCGCCCGGCCGACCTTCCAGCGACTGTGCGAGAAAGCGGGCGCCGCCACCGCGTCCTCGGTCTCGGCGAACACCGACATGCTGATCACCGGTGCCGACGTCGGCGCCGGCAAACTCACCAAGGCCGAGAAACTCGGCGTTGAGGTCGTCGACCAAGGCGTGATCTGGCAACAACTGATCGCGGCAAGCATCGTCTGACTTCGAAGGCACCGAGCCCTGTCCGAACGGGCCGCCTTGTCGGGCGACCGATGACGTGTGCGGCGGTGTCCGCATATCCGTACTGGGGGTGCGGCAGGTTCGCCTGCCTTGATCAATACTCGCGGTGAGCACCAAAGGGGAGGAAATGGGCTTACCGCAGGAAGATCTTGGCGTGCACACGCTTGTTCGCCGCTGGGTGCACGAGCGGCCGGACGCGGCCGCGGTGAGCGATCCGGCGACCGGTGTCACGGTGTCCTACCGTGAGCTTTGGGAACGCTCGGGATTGCTCGCCCGCGAACTCGCGGCGCAGGGTATGGGCCACGGCGACACCGTGGCCATATCCCACGGTCGATCCATCGAACTGGTCGTCGCGATGCTTGGCATCGTCCGTGCGGGTGCGGCGTACCTTCCTCTCGACGCGCACGCGCCGCCCGACCGGATCGCGGCAATGCTCGCCGAGGCAGAGATCAGCGTCGTTGTCGGCCCAGATTTCGACGTCACGCCGGAGGACGGGCCTGCGCCGATCGTTTCCGTAGGCGGCGAAGACCCGTGCTTTGTGCTGTACACGTCGGGCTCGACTGGAAAGCCGAAAGGCGTGATCATCCCGCACCGTGCGGTGATCCGCCTGGTCACGCGGTCGCACCACTGCGTTGTGGCGCCGGGTGACCGCGTCGCCAGCGTGTCCAACCCCGCGTTCGACGCGATAACAGTCGAGGTCTGGGGTGCGTTGGCAGCGGGCGGGACGGTCGTGATCATGCCGTCTGTCCTGGATCTGCCGATCGACGACTGGGTGTCCTTGGTCCGTCAGGAACGAATCGACACGCTGCTGATCACCACGTCGCTGTTCCACACCGTAGCGGCGGAGCGGCCCGAGGCGTTCGGCTCGTTGGCCACCTTGATAGTAGGCGGCGAGCATTTGGGCATCGCCGCTGTTCGACAGGTGCTGGCGGCCGGTCCGCCACGCAGACTTGTCAACGGGTACGGCCCGACCGAGACCGCGACGCACGCCAGCTACTTCGACTGTACCGAAAGCAGTCTGGCCGGCCTCGACCGCGTCCCCGTCGGCTTTCCCGTGCAGGACACGACTTTGTTCATCCTCGACGAGGACATGCGGCCGCTTCCACCTGGCCAGACAGGAGAACTGTGCGTCGGCGGGCCGGGCGTGGCGCTGGGCTATCTGAAACGGCCCGACCTCACCGCGGAACGGTTCGTGACCATGCCCGATGGTGCTCGGTTGTACCGGACCGGTGACCTCGCCAGGCAATTGCGGTCGGGCGCCATCGATCTGGTCGGCCGACGTGATCGCCAGGTCAAACTGCGTGGTTTCCGGATCGAACTCGAGGAGATCGAGCGGACGGCCATGGCCACGAACCTGTGTACGGCGATCTTCGTCGAGAAGGTGGGCGAAGGACCGACGGCCTACCTCGCCGGGTTCGTACTTCCGGCACCAGGCACCAGCATCGACACGGTGTCCGCCAAGCTTGCCGAACGGCTGCCCGGCTACATGATCCCGGCCCGTTGGGTTCTGTTGGACGAACTACGGACCGGGCCAACCGGGAAGGCCGATCGTTCGCACCTGCTTGCGCTGCTTGACCAATCAGCGCCCGTCGCCTCAGTTCGCACCGGACCGATCGACGAGGCCGTGCAAGCGATCTGGCAGGAGGTGCTGGATGTGCCGCGCGTCGTACCCGACGACAACTTTCTTGATCTCGGCGGCAATTCCCTGACTGCCGTCCAGATCGCGGCCCGGATCAGGCAGCGGCTGGACATCGCCGTCGAACCCGCCGAGATCCTGCTGGCCGACTCACTCGCCGATTTCACGCGGCGATTACCTGAACTCATCACCGAGGGGGACAAATGACGTTGGCCGTACTGGGCGCGGGTGTGATGGGCACCGGTATCGCGACCCTCGCGCTCGGACACGGATTGCCCGTGATCATGGTCGATCTGGACGAGCAAACCCTCGACAAGGCACGCGGACAAGTACGCCAACAACTCCGGCTGGCCACTCTGATGGGCGCGTTCCCGTCCGGGGTCGCGACCGGCCAGCTGACCGTCACCACCGACATCGCCGACGTGGCATCCGCGACCGCAGTGATCGAGTCGATCACCGAACGCCCTGAACTCAAGGCAATGGTCCTCGCTGATGTGTCCACAGTGGTCAAGTCGGGCACACTGCTGGTGTCGAACACGTCGGCCATCCCGATCGACGAGATGGCCGATTCGGTGGCCAGGCCGGAGGAATTCCTCGGCATCCACTTCATGAACCCGCCGTATCTGATCAAAACGGTCGAACTGATCCGCGGCCCGAGAACCGGTGACGCGGCCGTCGCTGCCGCGAAGTCGCTGCTGTCCACTTTGCACACAGAGGCCGTTGTCGTCGGCGACGGCCCCGGTTTCGTCATCAACCGTGTTCTGCAACGGATGATCAACGAGGCCGCCCGGATCGTGCAGGACGGCATCGCCACACCGCAAGCGGTGGACGCGGTGTTCACCGGCTGTCTCGGGCATCGCACCGGCCCGCTGGGCACGGCCGACCTGATCGGGCTGGACAACGTCGTCGATTCGCTGAACGTCCTGCTGGATCGGACCGGCGACGAGGGCTACCGGCCATGCGATCTGTTGGTGGCCAAGGTGAAAGCGGGCGAACACGGCCGGAAGTCCGGCACGGGATTCTTCGAGCACGGAGGCACACGGTGAACACGCAGACGATCGAGGCCAACCTGGTGGAGTTCCTCGAGCAGCGGACCAAGAGCCCGGTCGGGACGGACGTCGACCTGTTCGCCGCGGGGCTGGTGTCGTCCCTGTTCGCGCTGGAACTGGTGACGCACCTGGAAAGCACGTTCGGTGTCGAGGTCAGCAGCGATGAGCTGAAGCTGGACAACTTCCGCACGGTCGACGCGATGACGGCGCTGGTGACCCGGTTACGCGGAGGCGGCGATGCTTGATCTCGCCGAGATCACCGACCTGGTCGGCGATCAGGCTGACGCGTGAGACAGGGCCGGTTGGCTGCCACTGGACGTGGTCGGGAAGCTCGCCGCCGCCGGTGTGCTGTGTCCGCAAGTAGCAAGCGAATACGGCGGACTAGGCATGTCCAGCATCGAAGCCGGCGAGCTGACCGCGCATGTCGGCGGGTTGTGCTCATCCCTGCGCAGCCTGATGACCTCGCAGGGCATGGCGGCGTGGACCATCCGGCGATTCGGCAGCAGCGAACAGCGGGCCGAGTACCTGCCGCGGTTGGTCTCCGGTCACCTGGCTGGGGTTGCGTTCAGCGAGCCTGAGGCGGGCAGCGATCTGTCGGCAATGGCGACCACCATCGAGCGCGAGGGTGATCAGATCGTGGTCACCGGTGACAAGGTATGGGTCACTGGCGCCGCGTATGCCGATCTCTTGATCGTGTTCGGACGGCATGGCGAGGGCGCCGCGGCGGCCGTCGTGCCGACAGCGACAGCGGGTGTCACGGTGACTGCGGTGCCAGATCCGTTGGGTTGCCGCGCGGCCGGGCACGCCAACGTGCAACTCGACCGTGTCCGGTTGCCCAATGACCATCTGCTCAGTGGCGCGGGGCTACCGCTGGAATGGTTGGTCACCTCGGCATTGACCTACGGCAGACTGTCGGTGGCATGGGGCTGCGTCGGAATCCTGCGTTCCTGCCTGACAGCAACCACCAAACACGCTAGAACACGCAACCAATTCGGCAAACCGCTCGCCGAACATCAACTCGTTGGGCGCCACGTGGCCGAGTTGCTGGTCGCCGAACAGGCCGCAACCCGCGTGTGCGAGCACGCGAGTCGTTGCTGGGACGACGGAAAACCTGAACTGGTCCCGGCCGCCGTGCTGGCCAAGCACCTGGCTGCGGGCAACGCGGCGCGAGGTGCGGCCGCGGCGGTTCAGGTCATGGCGTCGGCGGGTGCCCACGACGGTCACCCGGTCGCCAGAGCGTACCGGGACGCCAAGCTGATGGAGATCATCGAAGGAAGCAACGAGATCAGCCAGATCCTGCTCGCCGAGCACGCCTTGGCGGTGTGGGCATGAGCATCGGAATCGGCACGATACACTGTGTACTTCCAGCTAAGACAGTCCCAGTCGGACAACTCGCCGAGGTCGCCATGCTCGGCCCGGACGAGACAGAGTTCGTTACGGTCAGCGGCATCGACTCCGTCGGCGTGTTCGAGGACATGACCAGTGCCGAGCTCGCGACACAGGCTTGCCAGGATCTACTGACCGCGTATCCATCCGAACCGGACATCCTGCTCATGGTCGGCCCCCGCGCACCCGACGTGTTGCTCGGTTCGGACGTCTGCCGGGTACAGGCGGACACCAAACTCGCCGGTTCCTTCGCGTTCACTGTGGACGGTCTTGGCTGCACGGGTTCGAGTGCCGCCTGGGCGTTGGCCAACGATCTCTTGCTGGCACAACCATCCAGGCAGAGCGTCCTGATCACGCATGGCAGCCGACCAACCGGAGCGGACCGGGTTCGATACCCGGTGACGGTGATCGGCGACGGCGGCTACGCGATGACCATGGTCCGCGATGGACGACCGGCGTTGGTAGCACACCGAATGGAGACAGACGGTACGTTCCACGACCTGTTCCAAGTGGACTACAAGCAGGCGCCCTGGTACGAGTGGCGCGAGGAATGCCAGTCACCGGACCGGTACCGCTTCGAACTGGCCATGCACAGCCGGACGAGGCTCAGCCGGATGGTGACGGAAGTCCTCACCCACGCCGATGTCCGCAAGGACCAGGTCCGTGCCGCGATCATGCAGAACGTCACCGCATCGGCGTACTCCTTCTACGAATCGCTGCTCGGCATCGCGATCCACCCGGTGTGCCGCACGCACCTTGCCCAGTACGGGCACCTCGGCGCGATGGACGTCGTGCTGAACCTGGACCGCCTGCTGCGCTCGGGTGAGCTCGCGTCGGGTGACCACGTCCTGGTGTTGAACAACAGTCCGGTCGCCGCCTGGGCGGTAAGCCTGTGGGAGATCTGATGAGTACGGTGAAATGCCTTGTCTGGGACCTGGACAACACGTTGTGGCGCGGAACCCTGCTTGAGGACGGCGAAGTACAGGTGCCCGACGAGATTCTCGACGTGGTCACCGAACTGGACCGCCGGGGCATCCTGCAGTCAGTGGCCAGCCGAAACGACCACGACCACGCATGGGAACGGCTGGAGAAACTCGGCATCGCGGAGTTCTTCGTGCTGCCGCAGATCGGCTGGGGCCGTAAGTCCGACTCGGTCCGGGCGATCGCCGACGAACTCGGCTTCGCCCAGCACACGATCGCGTTCATCGACGACCAGCCAACCGAGCGCGCCGAGGTCAACCACCACCTGCCGGAAGTCCGGTGCTATCCGGCCGAACACGCCGCGAGTCTCACCGCACTGCCCGAATTCACCCCGGCGACAGTCACCGCGGACTCGCGGCACCGGCGTGCGATGTACCAGGCCGGTTTCCGGCGTACGCGCGACATTCGACGGCGCTGACGACGACTTCCTGCGCACACTCGATCTGCGTATGGGAATTCACCGTGCGACAGAACAGGATCTGGTCAGAGTCGAGGAGCTGACGCTGCGCACGAGCCAGATGAACGCCACCGGCGTGCACTACTCCGACTCGGCGCTTCGCTCCTTGCTCGCCGACCCGAGCCACGAAGTGCTCGTCACCACGTTGACCGACCGATTCGGCCCACACGGCGCGGTGGGAATCGTGCTGCTGGCCAAGCACCCTTCGACGTGGCACCTCAAGCTGTTAGCCACGTCGTGCCGCGTGGTGTCCTTCGGCGCGGGCGCAGTGCTCCTGCGGTGGCTCACCGGCCAGGCGGCCACCGCAGGTGTGCATCTCGCCGCGGATTTCCGGCGCACGGAACGCAACCGGATGATGGAGGTCGCTTACCGGTTCGCCGGATTCACCATGGACGACTGCGCGTGCGTCGCGCAACTGCCGGCCGATGATGGTATTCATACCCTGCACTTGGTTCCGGCCCCGCAGGAGCCGCCGAACACCATGCGGGTGCACGCTCCCGACTTGTCCAGTGTGGACGATTTGGTCGCCGAGTGGTGATGACCTTTCCTTCGTCGGATCAATCGTTGAGGTACTGGCCGGGCTTCACCGGGTCGGACACCAGCGGGACTGATCAGCTTAGTCTGACCTGCCCGTTGAACGTCTTTCCCGGATACCACCGCATCGACTGCAGCTGGGCGAAACCATCGATCGTTTCCATGTACCGCACCATTTCCTGACGCTGGCCGCGGTCGGGCAATCTGCCGGTGAGGGCGCCGAGGTTGTCCTGTTGGTGTTGCGGGTTGGTGGTGGCCGCCAGTACGACTGTCACCGCAGGATGCGCGAGCACGTACTTCAGGAAGAACTGCGCCCATGTCCGTGCCCCGATGTCGTCGGCGACGTCCGGCAGCGGGCGATTGCCGACCAGGGCGTGCAGGCGTGCTTTCTCCAACGGCATGTTGACCATGACCGCTGTGCCGTGGTCCGCGGCGAGGTCGAGCAGGCCCTGTTCGGCGATCCTGGTCTGGATCGAGTAGTGGATCTGGACGAAATCCAGATCGCCGGTGCGGATCCAGTGTTCGATGATCGGGTAGTACATCGGGTCGTGGTGGGTGATGCCGAGCATCCGGATCTTCCCGTCGGCCTTCCACCGCCGCAGGATCGGCATGTGCATTTCCGGCGCCACCACGTTGTGTACTTGCACGACGTCCAACCGGTCGCGGCCAAGCACCTCCAATGACCGGTTACGTTGCGCGACAGCGAGACTGTCGTCGTTCAGATACCGGCCCGTGGTCCACACCTTGTTCGTCGCGAACATCCGCCGGTTGATGCCCAGGGCCTTGGCGAACTCACCGAGGTTGGCCTCCGCGAGCCCGTAGAGCGGGGACGTGTCGATCACACGGCCACCTGCGTCCCAGAACAACCGCAGCACCTCGCGGAGGTTGCCGCGCGCAGTGCTGGGCCATTGGTCGAAGGTCATGAAAGTGCCCAGGCCCAACGCCGGAATCCATTCGCCAGTGCTCGGGATCTGCCGCTTGAGGACGCGGTTCGCGGCTGATGCGGTGCCGGGACCAGCGGCCATGAACGCGCCTGCGCCTCCAGCGGCCTTGAGGAATGTACGACGGGACGTCATGTGGTGCTCCTTCGGTCACGAGACACCGGGAGCGTGCCGCCGGGCAATTCGCCTGTCTTCCACGTTTCAAAAACGTGGCGCCGCTGAACATCCGCCTCACACAGCGCCGGGCATTCTCACGCCATGGCACGTGAACCAGGTGGGCGCTACCTGCAACGGCGCGAGTACCACTGGCCAGGCCTCGGACTCGAACTGGCGAAGTGGCGCTCCGGCCCGGCGACACAAGGCCTGTGCCATCAAAAAGATCACCTGGTTTTCGTGACGCTCAGCGGCACGACCGCACACACCAAGGCCAGTATCGAGGGCGGTGACCATTACGTCGGCGCCGATTTTCCCGGCGCCGTGTCGTTCATCCCCGCCGGACGACTCCGAGAAGCAACCCATGGCAGCGGCGAGCTGGACTACGTGACGATCCACCTGGCTGCCAAAGAGGACGCGGATTACGCGGGTTTCACGAATCAACCGGACCCGCTGATCCGGCAATTGGCCATCGCCCTGCGTGAAGAGGCACGCGGAGGGTGGGCGGCGGGCCGAATGTTCGTCGAGTCCGTGGCCATGACGCTGTCACTGCATTTGCTGCGTCACTATTCGGACCGCGCCCCTCGAATCCCCTCGCGCCCGGCGGGCTTGACCGGCGCACGATTGCGTACGGTCGTCGACTACATCGCCGCGCACCTGCACGATGATCTCCGTATCGACGCCCTCGTAGGCGTGGCAGGAATGGACCGGTTTCACTTCAGCCGTGCGTTCAAGCAGGCGACCGGACTTCCCCCGCACCGGTACGTGATCGAACGGCGTGTCGCCCACGCGGCGGAACTGCTGACGCGATCGAATCTGCCCATCGCCGAAATCGCCCATCATGTCGGGCTGTCCAGCCAAAGCCATCTGACGACCGTGTTCCGCAAAGTCATGGGCGACACGCCGCACGCGTACCGCACACGCCGCTAGTGGGCGAAGTCCCAGCGGGTGGCGCCATGCGGCTCGGCACCAGCCACGCCGAAAGCGGTGTGCAGTGTGAGGCGGTAGAGGTGCCAAGGCGGCGGGCCTGCGCTGGGTGCGGTGAACGGGGCCGTAAGTGCATCGCCCTCCACGGATGCGGGCCAGCCTCCATCCCGGTACAACCCCGCCACCCGCTCCAAAGTGGAGGAATCGGTCACCCGGTGCGCCTCGCCTTCAAGCACCAGGTCGAGGCCAGGCAAACGCACGGAAATACTGCAAGCCGGGTTCACCGCGAGATTGCGTGACCGGCGTGTGCCCGGTCCGCCGACGAAGTACAGCGCGTCATTCGCCCAGATGGCCCCGACACCTGCCGAGTGCGGCCGTCCGTCCGGACGCACGGTCGCCACGAAGAACGTTAGATCGGCTGTCGGGCTTTCACTGGCAAGCAGGTCGCGCGCACGGCTCCACGGCAGCTCCGCGGACCCGTACTGGTCGAGGTTACGTGTCGAGACTGGCTCGTTCATGTTGTCTGTCATACCGACGCGTCGATCGAGACGACAGCACATCGACACACGAGCGAAAACTTTGCCTATGCTCCCCCACGTGACGCGGACAGCGGTGATCACCGGTGCGACAGGCGGGATCGGCACAGCTATCGTGCGGGCGCTGGCCTCGCGGGGCGACCGTGTGTTGGCCGTTGGCCGGTCAGCGACGAAGCTGTCTGCGCTGGCATCGCCACAGGTGGTTCCGGTGATCCTCGACCTCACCGACCCGATCGAGCTGCCGCGGCCGTTGGCTGAGCTGGACCGTCTCGACGTGCTGGTGCACTGCGCAGGCATCGCGGAGGTCGCGTCGGTCGAGGAAAGCCCACCCACGCTGTGGCAGAACACCTTCGCTGTCAACGTGATGGCTCCCGCAGAGTTGACCAGGGGCCTGTTGCCTGCCTTGCGCGCGGCCAACGGCAGCGTCGTGTTCATCAACATCGCCGAGGGCATGCACGCGGTGGAGAACTGGTCCGCCTATGTCGCAAGCAAGGCAGCCCTCAAGGAGTTCGCCGGTTCGCTGCGTGCCGAGGAGCACCTTCGCGTCACCAACATCTATCCATCCGGTGTGGACACTGAGCTGTTGCAGGAGGTCCGGGCCAAGTTCGGGCGTCCCTACGACCCCGACGCATGCGTACGTCCCGAAACGCTCGCGTCCCTCGTGATCATCGCATTGGACTGCCCAGCCGACGCGCAGGTGACCGAACTTGCGGTCCGGCCGGCGCGTTTTCCCAGCTAGCGAGGTTAGGCCAATCGGGTTACGGTCATCTTGACGTCCAGGCAAGGGTGGCTGCGATGGCAGGTTCAGCTCGCGATCACGCGGAGGTGCCTGCGTGGGTCGAGCCGATGTTGGCCAAACCCGATCGTGGTCGTCTGCCGAGCGGCCCGGATTGGGCGTACGAGTACAAGCTCGACGGCTACCGCGCGGCGATGCGAATCGCTCGTGATGGCACCACCATTCTCACCAGCCGCAACGGCATCGACTTCACCGATGAGTTCCCCAGTCTGATCGGCGTGCTCACCCTGGACGGGCAGGCTGCGGTGTTCGACGGCGAGATCGTGGTCTACAACCAGGCCGGGCGCGTGGATTTCGGGTTGTTGCAGGAACGCCGTGGCCGGTACCGCAAGCACCAGACCGCGGGCAGGCTGGACGAGTTCGAGGACCTGTCCGTCCGGTATCTCGTGTTCGACCTGCTGCAGCTCGGTGATCAACGCCTGCTCGACCAGCCGTACGAGCAGCGCCGCGGGTGGCTCACCAAGATCCCGATGCCCGATCCGCACCGCATCTCGATCGTCCCGTCGATCACCTTCGCCGAGCTGGCCGCGGACCGGCTCACCCCGCAGCAGCTGCTCAGCCGGGTGGCCACCGAGGGCCAAGAGGGCCTGATCGCCAAGCACCGCACCGCGCTCTACACGCCGGGTCGCCGGACGGACGCCTGGCTCAAACACGCCCTCACCCACACGCAGGAAGTCATCGTCTGCGGCTGGCGTCCAGGCCAGCGCGGCTTCGACAACACCCTCGGCGGCCTGATGCTCGGCGGGCACGATCCCAGCAGCGGCGACCTGGTCTACCTCGGCGACGTCGGCACCGGCTTCTCACAGCGCGAACGCGCCGAGCTGAAAGCCAAGCTCCAGGAGCTCGAACGGCGTACGCATCCGTTCGCCACCACCCCACCACGCGAGGACGTCGTGCGCGCGAGGTGGGTAGAACCCATGCTGGTCGGCGAGGTCGAGTACCGCCAGTTCACCCACGGTGACGGCCGGCTACGGCACACCGCCTGGCGCGGCCTGCGCCACGACAAGTCCCCCGACGAGGTCATCGCCCCGCGCGCGACGTCTCGTGACCCCGAACCGCCACAGCAGCAACGCGTGACCGTCCGAGTCGGCGACAAGCAACTACGGCTGTCCAATCTGGACAAGCCGTTGTATCCGTCCGGGTTCACCAAGGCCCATGTGATCAGCTACTACACGCAGCTCGCCCCGGTGCTGCTCCCCCACCTCGCCAACCGGCCCGTCACCTTCATCCGGTTCCCCGACGGCGTCGACGGGGAACGGTTCTTCGAGAAGAACGTCGCCCGCGGTGCGCCGTCGTGGCTGCGTACGGTGTCCTTGCCCAGCAGCGGATCTCGCGGCAGCGGCGATACCATCAACTACGCACTGATCGACGATCTTCCCTCGCTGGTCTGGGCCGCCAACCTGGCCGCGCTGGAACTGCACATCCCACAGTGGACAGTCGGCGAGGACGGCACCCGCACTTCACCCGACCGGCTGGTCTTCGACCTCGATCCCGGCGAGGGCGCAACCATCATCGACTGCGCACGGGTCGCCCTGCGCCTGCACGATCTGCTGGTCGCCGACGGACTCACCCCGTTGGCGACGACGTCCGGCTCCAAAGGAATGCAGCTCTACGCGGGCATCCACACCACGGACGCGAAACCCCCGGCCGCGTATGCCAAAGCACTCGCCGAACGCCTCGCGCGGGAAACACCGGACCTGGTCACGGCCAAGATGACCAAATCCCTGCGGACAAACCGTGTTTTCATTGACTGGAGCCAGAACAACCCATCCAAGACCACGATCAGCCCGTACTCACTACGCGGCCGCCCGCAGCCCACCGTGGCCACGCCCATCACCTGGGACGAGGTCCGCGATTGCGGGTCGCCGGAAGACCTCACATTCACCACGGACACCGTCCTCGAACGCGTCGGCCTGCTCGGCGACCTCTTCGCCGAACTGACCGCCACCAGGGCCGATCTGCCCTGACCGCGGCGACACGCCGACCGGCCTGCACAACGTCGGCGACACACCGAAAGACCTAGAACGTATGTTCGACAGGGGCTACGATCCTTCCCCATGACGACACCTTTGACCAGCAACAACATTCCATCGCACGGTCCAGCTCGCTATCGCGCCACCGCACACGGTGTGCAAGTCGTCATACCCAACCGCTGCCCCAGCGGCAGGCACGTGTTGACCAGCGAGACGTGCCGCATCTACGAGACCGTCGACACCCTGCACATCACGTGCCCGTCGTGTGCGGACGACCCGAAGGTGGACAGTACATGGTCGTTGACAACCCACGGCCGCTCGGCACAGTCCGCGGTTTTCGAGGATCTTCCTTGATCAGGACAATCGAAGCACCCTGGCGGCGTTGTACTTGAGGATCAGCGGCCGGACTTCTGGCTTGAGGTCGAGGTCGGCGAAGTCGGCCAGCCAGCGGTCCGGCGTGATCAGCGGAAAGTCTGAGCCGAACAAGACCTTGTGGCGCAGCAACGAGTTCGACGCACGGACCAGCTGCGCCGGGAAGTACTTCGGTGACCAGCCGGACAGGTCAATGTAGACGTTGGCCTTGTGCGTGGCGATCGAGATCGCCTCGTCCTGCCAGGGAACGGACGGGTGGGCCAGGATGATGGTCAGAGCGGGAAAGTCGGCGGCCACGTCGTCGACGAGCATGGGGTTGGAATACCCCAGCTTGATGCCGCGCCCGCCTGGCAGGCCGGCACCGATCCCGGTCTGTCCACTATGGAACAGGATGGGTACGGCGAGTTCCTGGATGGTCTCGTAGAGCGGGTAGAACCGGGTGTGGTTCGGTGCGAACGCCTGCAGGCTCGGGTGGAACTTGAAGCCGCGCACACCGTGCTCGGTCACCAGCCGCCGGGCTCGGCCGGCCGCATCGGGGCGATGCGGGTCGACCGAGCCGAACGGAATCAGGACATCCGCGTGCCGGGCGGCCGCGTCGGCGATTTCCGCGCTGCACAAGGGCGGGTGCCCGGTCGCGGTGAACGCGTCCACCGCGAACACGACCGCCGCGATCTCGCGCGATCGGTAGTACGAGGCGATATCGTCGATCGTCGGCGTCCGGTCCTCGGTCGACTTGAAATAGGCCGCCGAGGCGGCCATGAGTTCGTCGTCGATCGAGAAACTGCCGTGCTCGTCCTGTTCGACGTGCACGTGCATGTCGATCGCCTGCAGGGAGCCCAGATTCACCGGAGGCGCCCGGCATAGCTGACGAAGGCGTCGAGCGAAGTCGGCTCGGCCAGGACATCGCGGCTGACGACATCCTCGGTGCCAGCGCCTTGCAGGATCCTTTTCACCGGCACTTCCAGCTTCTTTCCCGTGCGGTTACGGGGAATCGAGGGCACGGCCAGCACGGTGTCGGGAACGTGCCGCGGTGACAGCCCACTGCGCAACGCCTTGCCGATCCTTTGGCGAAGCGCGTCATCCAGCTCGTAACCAGGCCGCATGGTCACGAAAAGCAGCAGTTCGCCCGAGCCGCCGTCGGCGTCCTCCAGATGCACGATCAGACTGTCGGCGATCTCGTCGAACTCCTCCACGACCGCGTAGAACTCGGCCGTGCCCAGCCTGACGCCGCCGCGGTTGAGGGTGGCGTCCGAACGGCCGGTCACCACGCAACTTCCGGTATCACTGAACCGGATCCAGTCACCGTGCCGCCACACTCCGGGATATTCGGCGAAATACGCTGCCCGGTACCGGCTTGTATCCGTATCTCCCCAGAACCCGACCGGCATGGACGGCATCGGCGACGTGATCACCAACTCACCCAGCTGCCCGACGACCTCGCGGCCCTGTTCGTCGAACGCCTTCGCGTCAACACCAAGGCACGGCCCGGAGATCTCACCGGTGACCACCGGCTGCCACGGTCCACCTTGGACAATTCCGGTGCACACATCCGTGCCGCCGGAGCCGACGTTCAGCAGCACGTCCGGCCCGAGTTCCTCTTGTACCCAACGGAATCCGTCGGCGTGCAGCGGACTGCCCACGGCGCCGAGCTGCCGCAGCCGCGACAGGTCGAACTCCCTGGCCGGGTGCACGCCCGCTTTGCGGCACGCCATCAGGAAACCAGGACTCGCGCCCATCATCGTCGTGCCGGCCTGCTCGGCGATCCGCCACGGGTGGACCAGGTCGGGATACTGCGGATCGCCGTCGATCAACACGATCGATGCCCGCACCAGCAGCGCCGAGACCAGGGCGTTCCACACCATCCACGTCGTGGTCGTGAACCACTGCAACCGGTCACCGGGGTGCAGGTCGAAGCTCAGCAGGTGGTTCTTCAGGTGTTCGATCAGCACCCCGCCATGGCTGTGCACGATGGCCTTGGGTTTTCCGGTGGTGCCAGACGAGAACAACACGCACAAGGGGTGATCGAACGGCACCGGATCGAACCCGGGATCGGCGGGGCCGTCCAGGATGTCGGGCCACGAAGCGTCATCGTAGGGAACGATGAGAACCTGTTCGACAGTCGGCAACCCGGCGCGAATCTCGGCGACTTCCGCCGTACGGTCGAAATACCGCTCGCCGTAACGGTATCCGGTGACAGCGAGCAGCACCTTGGGTTCCAGCTGAGCGAACCGGTCGATCACACTGCGGGCGCCGAATTCCGGGGCGCAGCAAGCCCAAATCGCGCCAAGACTCGCGGCCGCGAGGTAACCGACCACTGCCTGGGGATGTTCGGCAGATACGCCACGATCCGATCGCCGCGCACCACCCCAAGCTCGCGCAGTCCATTCCGGACTCGGGCGACCTGGTCACGCAGCTGCCCGAACGTGAGCTCGGTCTGTTGACGCGTCTGGGAATGCGCGATGATGGCCACTTGGTCGCTGTCGGCGGGTGTCCCGACAGCGTGCTCGGCGTAGTTGAGCGTGGCCCCGGGGAACCACTGCGCGCCTGGCATCTCCCGGCTACCAAGGACTTGCTCGTACGGCGTGTGCGCACGCACGCCGCTGAAGTCCCAAATGGACGACCAGAACTCCGGCAGCTCGGTGACCGACCAGCGCCACAACTGCTGGTAGTCATCGAACGTCAGGCCACGCTCATCGGCCAGCCAGCGCAGATATCGCCCGAGTTCGGTGCCGTCGAGAGCACTCACTGGGTCACCGAGTCGTAGTATTCGCGGTAGTACCACTCGGCGATCTCGTCGCTGGTGGTCAGCCAGACATCGTCGTGACCAGTGATGTACTCCAAGGCGCGAGCCAGGTACTTGTGCCGGAACGGCTGGTTGATGATGAACGGGTGCAGCGCGAGGCCCATCACCCGGCCGGTCTGCGCGCCCTCGGCGTAAAGCTGGTCGAACTGGTCGACCACCGCCTGGTAGAACTGCTCGCCGGTGTATCCCTTGCTGACGAACATCGGGATGTCGTTGACCTCGATCGAATAGGGCACGCTGATCATCCGGCCCTGCTTGACCTTCATCGGGTACGGCTGGTCGTCGTTGCACCAGTCCAGCACGTAGTCGACGCCGAGCTCGGCGAGGATGTCCGGGGTGTTGAAGGTCTCGGTGAGCGCCGGTCCGAGCCATCCCCTCGGCTGTTTGCCGGTGCTGTCCTTGATCGTGGTGATCACGTCGGCCAGGTAGGCGCGCTCGTCGTCCGGCGACATGCCGGTCTGGAAGATCGAGTTGTTCTTGCCGTGCGCGAGCCAGATCCAGTCGAGTTTGTTGCCTTCCTCGATGATCTGCGGGTAGCGGGCGCACACGTCCGAGTTGAGCGTGACGCTGGCCCGGATGTTGTGCTGGCTCAACAGATCCATCATCCGCCAGACGCCGACCCGGGCGCCGTAATCACGCCAGCCGAAGTTCAGCGGATCCGGCTGCAGCATCGCGGTGCCGTCGAAGATGCTGGTCGAGGGCTTGTCCACCTCGAAGTGCTCGATGTTGTACCCGATCCAGAACGCCAGCCGGGCGCCGTTGGGCAGTTCCAGCCGGGGACGGTGGATCAGTGGCCAGTACTCGTACCGAGTGTTGTCCATCGCGAGCGCTTCCCTCCGTTACTGGGGTATGCGCGCGAAGGTAGCCCACCGCGCGCCGACCAACTGGCGACCGCGGCGGCGCCCTGGCCGGTTGCGGACTACCCTCGCGATCATGCTGACCGCTCATGACCTCCTGCTACTGGTGCTCGACGACGAGACGGGCCGGATCACCCCTGGCGTCTCCGAACCGGACAAGGCGATGGCCGGAGCGGTGCTGGTCGACCTGGCCGCGCGTGGGCTGGTCGACGTCACGGAACAGGGCCGGCTGGTCGTGCTTTCCGCCGAACCGCCGACCGAGCCGGTGCTGCAGCGCGGGTTGGCCGTCGTCGAGGAGTACCAGGGCCGCAAACCGGAAGCCGCGCTTGGGCGGCTGGCGAAGGGCCTGCGTGACGAACTCGCCAACGAACTGGTGGACGGCGGCATCCTGCGTCGCGAGGAACACAAGGTGATGGGCCTGTTCCGGACGAATCGCCTGCCGGCCAACAACAACTCGTACGAGAGCGAGATGCGGTCCCGGCTTTCGTTTGTGCTGTCCGGGGAACGGCAGCCTGACGCACGGACTGGCCCGTTGATCGCGTTGCTGCACGCCATGGACGCGGTGACCAAGGTTCTGGTCCTCAGCGACAAGAAAACGGCCAAGCGGCGGGCGAAAGAGATCGCTCAAGGCGACTGGGCCGCCACCGCGGTCCGCAAGGCCGTCCAGGCCATGCAGGCGGCCGTGATCACCTCGGTCGTCGCCACCAGCGCCGCGGCCAGCAGCTGATCCGCTACGTTGGCTTAGTGATCAAGACGGCGCGTGACACCTGGCGGGTACTCGAGCCCATCCACGGGATGATCTACTTCGCACCCGAGGCGGCCGCGGCCTACAAAGCCCTGGGCCTGTCGTACCACGCCGGCTACTTCGCCTCGCGGTCCGCCGGGTTGGGCACCGTGCCCGCCTCAGTCGTGATCGCGACCTTCTACAACTTCAACCCACGCCTGGTCACGGACTCGATCAGCACAGCGTGGGCCACCACCGACCCGGCGTCCGTCCTGGCGGCACGGCGCACCGCCGCCGACCAGACGCTGCGTCGAGTCCTCGGCCACGACGCCGTCGAATCCCCGGAAATCGCCCGGGCGGCGACGCTTCTGCGGGAAGCGGCGGAAACCGTGGCCGACGACTTCACCGGGCGTCCCCTCTACGCCGCGCACGCGGCTCTCCCCTGGCCGGACGAGCCCCACCTGGTCCTCTGGCACGCGCAGACCTTGCTGCGCGAATACCGCGGCGACGCCCACGTCGCCGCCCTGCTCACCGCCGGTCTCAGCGGCATCGAGGCCCTCATCACCCACGCCGCGACGGGCACGATCCGTGCCGAAACGCTCCGCACAACACGCGGCTGGTCGGAAGCGGATTGGTACAACGCCGTGGACGGCCTGCGGGAACGTGACTGGCTCACCGAGGCCCCTGAACCCACCTTCACGGCCCTTGGCCAGGCACGACGCGCCGAGATCGAGCGAGTGACGGACGAGAACAGCGCGAAGCCTTACATTCACCTCGGCGAGTCCCGCTGCGCCGAGCTCCAGGCCCTGGCCAAGCCCTACAGCCGTGCGCTGGCCGAGGAGCTCATGCCGTGGTTGCTTGCCAGAAAATCATGACCATCTAGGCTACGACCTGTCGAAACGCACCAGACTCACCAGGCGGCTCCGTGTCAGATCCCCAAGACCAGCGCACCCCGGCGCCCTCCATCGACCCGAACCGTCCCAATGTCGCGCGGATTTTCAACGCCCTGCTCGGCGGCAAGGACAACTACCAGGTCGACAGAGACGTGCGGGACGAGCTGCTGAAAAGGGCACCCGCCCTGGGTGATCTGGCCTGGGACGTGCGCTCGTTCGCCGGCCGGGTGACGCGGTTCCTGGCAGCCCACCGAGGCGTCCAGCAATTCCTGGATTGCGCTCCGGGTCTGCCCAACACCGACAACACGCACGAGATCGTCCAACGGGAGAACCGCGAGGCCACGGTCGTCTACACGGCGACCGACCCGGTGGTGCTCGCGCACGGACGCGCGCTGCTGGCCGAGAACGACCAGACGCACTTCGTCGAGGCCGACTTCCGGTACCCGGACCGGGTCTTCGAGCATCCGACGATCCGCAAGTTCCTGGACCTGTCCGAGCCGGTCGCCGTCTTCCACATCGGCACGGTCCAGTACGTCAGCGATGCCCGGAAGCCCAAGGACATCATCGCCGGTTACATCGACCGCATCCCGTCAGGGTCGTACATCGCGCTTGCCCACGCCTACGACCCGGAGGACGGATCGTTCACCCCTGAGTTGCGGGAGATCTACCAGAACAGCGAGGTCGGCCTCGGGCTCTTCCGTACCCGATCGGAGATCCTGTCCTACCTCGACGGCCTTGAGCTCATCGAACCTGGGCTGGTCGCCGTGTCCGACTGGTGGCCCGACGGCCCGCGGCTCAAGGCACAGGACCCGGTTCAACGGCTGGCGCTAGGTGCCGTCGCACGCAAACCGTGACGCTTTGGGGTGGCCGACCGGACTCGCACCGGCTAATGCCCGGATTCACAGTCCGGGGCCTCGTCTGCTTCGGCTTCGACCACAGTCGTCCCGCCAGGACTTGAACCTGGGACCTTCCGCGTGTCGGGCGGACGCTCTGCCAAGCTGAGCTACGGGACGTTGTGGAGAACGAGGGTGTCGAACCCTCCACGGCGATCTTGCAAGGATCGTCTGCGCACCGGCGCGTCCCCCGTGGTCGAGGTGCCAGGAGTCGAACCTGGTCCTGCGCCTTATCAGGGCGCTGCACAGACCGCCATGCTCCACCTCGTCCGCGTGCCCCCAGCAGGAGTCGAACCTGCGCCCGTCGGCTTAGAAGGCCGCTGCTGAAGTCCGCTGAGCTACGGGGGCGTGGTGGAGGAGGGAGTCGAACCCTCTCGGTTTACAGCCGGGTGGGGCTCCACAACCCCATCTCCACCATATTTGTGAATTAGCAGCACCGGCGGCGGGAGTCGAACCCACTGACGAACGGTTTTGGAGACCATTCCGCTTTCCACAGCTCGCCGATTTGTTTTCGTGCACGACAAATAAAGAAAGCCGCCCGGATCGGTTTCCCGATGGGCGGCTCCCTTGGCATGACACCTGCTATGTCATGGCGGGGAGCCCACGCTGATAATGCCAGCGTGCTGGTAGAAGGCGACTCTGCGATAGATCGACGGGCACGCGGCAGCGATCGCGACGGCCGCATGACGGCGCCACGTCTCTCGCTCCCACATGTTCCTCATGACCGCTCCTTCTATCTGCTGACGTGGCTCAATCATTACCTAATCCGCAGCGCGGGTCAATCACATTATCGAGCTGAAAACGTGCCAGCCGGAATTGGGCACGATTCGAGTGCGGTCGAGGTGGCCGCGGCACTGGCGGGCAGCAGTGGGAGGCGGACGTCAGGCGTGGGAATCCGGCCCTGCGCCGCCAGAACGGCCTTGATCACGGCAGGATTGGGCTCGGCGAACAACGCCTTGGCCAGTGGTACGAGGCGATTGTGGAGCTCACGCGCATGCTCAGCCTGGCCCTCTCGCCACGCGGCGATCAGGTCGACGTAGGCGCGGGCGGCGACGTTGCCGCAGGCCAGGATTGCCCCGCTGGCACCGAGCCCGATCAACGGGCCGGCGTAGAGGTCGTCGCCTGAGAGAACCGAGATGTCGTCGGGCACGCTGCTCATGAACGCCACCGTGGCGTCGTCGATGCCGCCGACAGCCTGCTTGAAGCCGACGATGTTCGGTATTTCGGTGAGTCGGAGGAGGGTGTCGGCTGTCAATGCTCTGCCTGTGCGGGCTGGGACGTTGTAGACGAGCACTGGTACTCGGCTGTTGGCTGCGAGGCGGCGGAAGTGCTCGACGACGCCGTCCTCGGATGGGCGGGTGTAGTAGGGCACGACGGTGAGGGTTGCGCTGGCTCGGAAGTCGAGATCGGCGAACGCGTCGACCGAGTCGGCGGTCGAGTTCGACCCTGCACCGATGATCAGCTGCGCGCCGCGTCGCACGCAGACGTCGGCACAGATGTCGACGACCCTGCGGCGCTCGTCCGGCGTCAGGGTCGCGGGTTCGCCAGTCGTGCCCAACGCGACAATGCCTGCCGCGCCCTCGTCGAGTACGGCGTGCGCAAGTGCCTCCAAGGCATCGGAAGCGACCTCGTCAGCCGCGGTGAACGGGGTGACTAGCGGAACGAAGAGACCCGTGAACATGCCTCGACCATCGCGCGCTCAGCTGTTCAGGTCCAGTTCGCATTTCTGTCGTCGAGCATAAGGTGTACTTATGCTCGACGTACGCAAGCTCCGTCTCCTGCGTGAACTGGCCCGGCGCGGGACGATCGCGGCGGTCGCCGACGCCCTCACCTTCACCCCATCGGCGGTCTCCCAACAGCTCACCGCCCTCGAACGCGAGACGGGCGTTCCGCTACTGGAACGGACCGGCCGGCGTGTGACGCTGACTCCAGCGGCTCAACGTCTCGTCGAACGCACCGAGGACGTCCTCGCGACGTTGCACGAAGCCGCCGCCGAACTGGCAGCGACCTCGACCGCACTGTCTGGGACGCTGCGTATCGGCGTCTTCCCCACGGCCATACCGACGATCCTCACGCCTGCCCTCGTCGCGCTGAGCACCGACCATCCAGGGCTGGATCTGACAGTCACCGAGCTGGATCCGGTGTCCGTTCCCGACGCGCTGCGCGACGAAAGCCTGGACATCGCCCTGATTCAGGAATACGACTACGTGCCGGCCGCGTCCGATCCGGCGTTGCAGACAGAACCGCTGCTGGAGGAAGTGGTCCACCTTGCCGCGTTGTCCGCCGAACCGTTGGCAGTCCGGCGCGATTCACCCTGGATTGCCGGTACGCCAGGCACTCTCTGCCATGCGATGACCATCAGGGCATGTGAGGCTGCGGGATTCACACCCCACATCCGCCACCACGCCGACGACTTCGGCACCGTGCTCGCGTTAGTAGCGGCCGGTCAAGGCGTCGCTTTCGTTCCCGACCTAGGCGTCGTCGCGCCGCACGCCGCCGTTGTGCTGACCCCGCTTCCTATCCGGCGCAGGACACATCTGGCTTACCGCCGTGGTACACGTGACCATCCGGCGATCTCGGCCGCACGAATCGCGTTGCATGACGCCGTCGAGGTACCGCCGATCGACGGCATGTAGTCCATTACCGCAGCGCGGACTCCAGTTCGGCCAGCCGCGCGTTCTCCTTACGGATGCGCAGCAGGACCACGACGAAGATCGCGACCACCAGCCAGACGTACACGTTGTGGTACAAGACGCCAAGATGACCCCACGAAGGGATGTCCATCACCGTCGGCACGGGCGAGCCGAAGAGCGCGAGCACCCCGCCCATGCTGACCAACCAGGTCACTGCCAACGCGAACCGGTCGAAAACGGCACCCCGCCGCAGCGACAGGTGCAGCAAGTACACCAGGAGCAAGCCGAGCCACACCCAGTGGTGCGGCCAGCTGAACGGCGACACCGCGGTCGAAACCAAGCCGCACACCAGCACAGCGGCCAATTCCCGGCCGCCAAGCGACAGCCGCCGGGCCAGCAGGAGGCCGATCACCGCGACAGCCCCGGCGAGCGCGAGCCAGAGCAGCTGCTGCGCCGGGCCCACTCCGAGGGTCCGGGCGATCATGCCCTTCAGCGTTTCGTTGGCCGGATGGTCCGGCACGCCGACCCGTGCCGGGTCGAGGAACGCGCCGGTCCAGAACTGCCACGAGTCCTTCGGCAGGAACAGGAACCCCAGCACCACGGTTCCGACGAACGCGGCCCCAGCCACCGCAGCCGCCCGGAACCTCTTGGTGACCAACAGGTACAGCACGAAGAACGCGGGGATGAGCTTGATCCCCGCGGCAATCCCGATCAGCACACCCTTCCAGCGCACGCGGTCAGGCAACGCCAGATCCACCATCACCAGCGCCAGCAGCACCAGGTTGACCTGGCCGAAGATCACCGTCTGGCGGATCGGCTCGCACCACAGCAGCACGCCGGCGACGGCCACGCTGAACACCGCGAGCCGGGCGTCGCGCACGTAACCGAGCCAGCTGAGCGCCAGCCACACCACGCCGGCCATGATCGCGAAGTTGATCAGGCTGCCGATCACGGTGAACCACGTGCCCGACAGGACCACGACCGGGATGAACGCCAAGGCGGAGAACGGCGAGTAGACGAACTCGAAGACGCCCTTGGTGGTGCCGATCAGTGGGGTGTCATAGAGCGAGATGCCATCCAGGACGCGTTCCCCGGCGACCCGGTAGGCGAAGAGGTCGATCTGGTGGGCCCGGACAACGGGCTCCTCGAAGACCTGGATCAGGTAGTAACCGATGGCGATGACGCCGAGCACGACGACGGTCCACAGCACCGGCGGTGGGATCACGCGACCTCGGGGCACAGGGGGTGCAGGGCTGGAGCCGCGCTCACCAACCGCCCATAATGACACGCTCACTCAGATGATTTTCTGATACGCCCGTCCCGGCGGTTGAGCCGGGGCCCCGTAGTGCGACAAACCTCCAGTTGAGGGCGCTGTTCGCCGAACTGCTGGGGTCAGCAGGCGCAGTGCGTCCGCCGAGCTCGCGTCGTTCGGGGTGTAGATCTCCAGCCGGTGGTCGGGGCTGTCGGGCTGCAGCCACACCTGGTAGTCGACGTTCGCCGCACCCACGGTCGGGTGCTGCAGCTGCATGGTCCCGACGGTGCAGTCGGCGACATCACCGGTCGCCCACATCGCCGCGAACTCGTCGCTGCGCATCGTCAGCTCGCCGATCAGCTCGGCCAGGCGCGCGTCCGTGGGGTACCGGCCCGCGGTGAGCCGGAGGAAGGCGACGTGGATCCGGGCGACCTCGTCCCAGTTGCGGTGCAGGTCCCGGGTGAGCGGATCGAGGAAGAACATCCGCGGGATCGACGGCCGGTGCGCCGGGTCTTGGGGTGCGTCGAAGGGAACGTGCTCGGCTTTGAGCGCGTGTCCGGCACGGTTCCACGCGAGCACGTCGTCGCGTCGGCCCAGCACGATCGCCGGCGTCCGGTCACCGAGTGATTCCAGCAGTGCGAGGACTCGGGGATGCGGGTGTTCCTGTGGCGGCTCGGAAAGCCCGGGATTCGCAGGCTGCCGCGCGAGGTTGTGCAGGTGGACGGTCTCGACTGGATCGAGCCGCAGCACCCGTGCGAGAGCGTCGAGGACCTGCTTGGAGGCGGTCTCGGACTGCCCCTGCTCCAGCCGTGTGTAGTAGCCCGCGCTTACGCCTGCGAGGTGGGCGAGTTCTTCCCGGCGCAGTCCTGGGACCCGGCGAGCGGTCCCGTACGTGCGCAGTCCGATCTCGGCCGGGGTGACTCGATCACGGCGATTCTTCAGGAACGCGCCAAGACTCTCCACGACACCGAGCCTATGTCGCCCAACCACGCCGCTGGGTGTACCTGTTGGGTGTACCCACGGCACAGGGATGGCTGGCCGGCGCGTCCTGCCGGACTGTCCACAGCATGTCTCAACAGCACTCCCCTGGCCTGCGGGCCTGGCTTGGGCTCCTGGTCCTGCTCGGTCCCGTCCTGCTGGTCTCGATGGACGGGTCGATCCTGTTCCTGGCGATGCCCAGGATCAGCCAGGCCCTCACGCCGACCGCCGACCAGGCCCTGTGGATCTTGGACAGCTACGGCTTCGCGGTGGGCTCCTTGCTGATCGCGTTCGGCACCATCGGCGACCGGTACGGACGGCTGAGGCTGCTGATGATCGGCGCGACCGTCTTCGGCGTCGGCTCGGTCGCGGCTGCCTTCGCGCCGAGCGCGGAGTTCCTCATCGCCGCGCGTGCGTTGATGGGAGCCGCCGGCGCGACGCTGCTGCCCTCAGCACTGGCCGTGCTGAGTGAACTGTTCGCCGATCCGCGGCGACGGGCACAGGCCATCGGTATCTTCGCCGCCGCGTTCGCGGCGGGATTCGCCATCGGTCCGGTCGTTGGCGGCGTGCTGCTGGAAAGGTTCTGGTGGGGATCGGTTTTCCTGATCAACCTGCCGGTCATCGGCTTGTTCCTGGTCTTCGCGCCGGTCTTGCTTCGTGAGGTCCGCGCGACGAGGCCAGGTCGAGTCGACGTCACCAGTGTCGTGCTCTCCGCAGCCGGCCTGCTGCTCGGGATCTACGCCCTCAAACACGCCGCCACCGAAGGGTTGTCGGTTGGCCCGGCTGCCGTGGGGATAGCGGGCGTGGTGCTGCTGGTGTGGTTCGCGCGACGTCAGAAGCACTTGGAGCACCCGTTGATGGAGTTCTCGCTCTTCCGTGACCGCGTTTTCACGGTCGCTATCATCACCGGGCTGTTGCCGTTGGCGGCGTGGTCGGCGACCGCGTACCTCTCCGGCATCTACCTCCAGTCCGTCCTTGGCCTGTCGGTCCTGGCTGCGGCGCTGCTCGCGCTGCCTGGCGCCGCGGTGCTCACGATCACCTGCATCGTCACGCCGGTCGTGGTCGACCGCATCGGCAAACGAACGGCACTCGTCGTCTGTCACTTCTCCATCGCGGCCGGTCTGCTGCTCTTGCTCGCCACCACGATCACGGGCGGGATCGGCTGGTACATCGCGTCCACGGCCATCGCAGGCGTCGGCTACGGCATCTCCTTCGCGGTTGTCGCCGACACCGCTGTCGGAGCTGTGCCCGTCGAGCGAGCCGGGTCGGCCGGAGCGATCGCGGAAACGAGCAACGAGATCGGCAACGCCCTGGGCATCGCATTGCTTGGTTCTCTTGCCGCCCTTGTATTCCGGCTCTTCGGGCCCGACCTGGCACCCACCCTTGACGAAACGCTCCAACTCCCCGATCTCGCGCCCGTGCTGGTCGAGGACGCGAAGGCGGCGTTCGTCACCGGCTTGCACGTGATCGCCGCGGCGGCCAGCCTTCTGCACATCGCGCTGGGCGCCCTTGCCCTGCGCTGGATGTCCGTACGCGCTACGAGCCCAATGCCGTAGTGGGATCGTCCCAGCCCGAGATCAGGGAACCCGGTGCCCACGTGGAGTGCGTGCCGCTGCTGACCCGTTCAGGCAGCCGGATCCGGGCGAGCGGGCCCGCGCTGACGTCGTTCGCCTGGAAGATCAGGCATTCGGAGAGGTCGCGGTTCATGTCGGAGGTGATGGTGACGAGGTAGCCGTCATCCTCGGCCGTCGAACCGATCCGGGGCGCCATCGCGGTCTCGCTGCCGAACACGCCTTCGCCGAACTCGTAGCGTTCGGCCGAACCGGTCAGCGAGTCGTGTTTGACCAGGCCGTCGAACAGGAACCAGCCGGCAGGCGACGTCGCGGCATAGCTGTAGCGGTGTCGCCTGCCTGCGTACCGCTGGTTGATCATGCCGAACTCACTGGTGACCTCGGTCAGCCGCTCTTCCTTGCACAGCCCGGTGGTCAGGTTGAGGCGCCAGCGGTGCAAGTGCGTGCCGAGCTGGTTGCTGTCCAGGAAACGGAACATGCGCTGGTAGAGCGTGCCGCCGCCGGACGGAGGCACCGGGTTGGTCTGGAAGAAGCCTTCGAGGACGATCTCGTCGCCCTCCTCGTAGGCGTTGGTCCAGTGCAGGACATACGTCGGGTCGGCCTCGAACCACTTGATGTCCGCGGTCGTGCCGTGCCGCGGGATCACCGCCAGCCGAGTCGGGATGTCCGGGTGGAACCGCGACGCGTACTTGCCTTTTGCCAGCGCTTCCGGCGCCCAGAACAGCGGGAGGTCGTTGAGGATCGCGTAGTTCTCGGTGAAAGCCATGTCGTGCGGCAGCCGAGGCCCGGGCAACGGCACGTCGATGTACGTGACCAGGTTGTCGTTGCTGTCCACCACGCCGTAGTGCATGTACGGCGCCTCGGTGCTGTAGTTGAAGAACATCAGCTCACCGGTGCGCTCGTCGTACTTCGGGTGCGCGGAAACGCCTACGTCGCTGGGGAATTTGCCGTTCCAGGTCGCTTTGCCGAGGGTCTCCAGCGTGGTCGGGCTGAGCCGGTACAGGTCGCCGCACTGGTAGAAGCTGGTCAACGCGACACCGTTATGCAGCACCACATCTGTGCTGGACGCGTCCTTCATCCGGCCGCGCGCACCCCAACCCGTTTGCCTCGGCGAACGCCCGGGATCTTCGGCCAGGCCCGCCCACAGCGCGTGCCCGGCCTCCTGTTCGGCGACGAACCCGTCGGTGCGGATGAACCTGTTGCGGTAGAAGGCTTTCCCGTCACGGAAGCCGACCGCGTGCACCATCCCGTCGCCGTCGAACGGGTGGTAGATCTCCATTGCCGGGTGCACCGGATTCTCGGTGTTGCGCAGGTACACGCCGTCCAGGTCGGCCGGGATCTCGCCGATCACGTCCAGGTCGACCGCGGCGCGCTCAACGTGCTGCGGGCGCCAGGGCCCCGTGCGATATGGGTGGTCGTCGTCGGACGGCAGGGTCGTCAATGCACGGCTGAGTATTTCGATGTCCATCCTGCTCCCCTACGCCTTGACCACGAAACAGGCGGACGTGGTCGTGCTGCCGCCAATGTTGAGCGTGGCGGCGGTCTTCGCACCACCCACCTGGTAGTCCCCTGCCGTTCCGGTGACTTGCTTGTAAGCGTCGAGAACCATCCGTACGCCGGTCGCGCCGACCGGGTGGCCGCCGCCGATGAGGCCGCCGCTCGGGTTCACCGGGATCCGTCCGCCGACTTCCAGATCCCCGCTCTCCACGGCCTTCCAGCTGTCGCCGGGGCCGGTGATGCCGAAGTGGTCGATGGCGGCGTACTCGCTCATCGAGAAACAGTCATGGGTCTCGATCAGGTCCACCTCGGCGACCCCGGCTCGGGTGAACGCGTCGACAATGGTCTGGCGGACGTGCGGCAACACATATGGCTCGTCAGCGGACCGCTTGAGCTTCTGCTCCAGCGGCAGGCCAACCGTGCGGTGTCCCCAGCCAGCCAGCACGGCCGTTGGCGTGTTGGCGAGATAACGCTCGCAGACCAGCACGACACCGGCCGCTCCATCGGTCATCGCACTGCAGTCGGTCCGCCGGATCCGGCCCTCGACAAGGGGATTGGCCGTGTCGTCGGCGGTGAAGCTCGCCGGGGTGAAAGTCCAGCCACGGGTCTGTGCGTTCGGATTCTTCTTGGCGTTGCGCACGTTGAGCTCGGCGATCGCACGCAGGTGCTTGTCGTCCAGCCCGTAGCGACGGTCGTACTCGTCGGCGAGCAGATCGAACATGTGCGGCCACATGAAGGTCGCCGTCTGGCCCTCGTGGCCGACCCAGGCAGCGGCATCGAGGTACTTCGCGCCGAGTTCGCCGTTCACGGTCTTCTCGATCTCGGCACCGAGCACCAACGCGACGTCGTAACGTCCCGCTTCGAGGTCTGCCATGGCGCCGAGAACAGCCATCGAACCGGACGCGCACGCGGCTTCATGGCGTACGGCCGGGACACCCCACAGCTCCGGCTCGACGGTGGCGGGCATGGCACCGAGATGCCCCTGCCCGGTGAAGAGCTGGCCGAACGCGTTGCCGACGTGGATCACCCCGATGTCGGACGGCCGCACCTTCGCCCGGTCGAGGGTGTGCTGGACGGTCTCGGCGAACAGTCGGCGACATCCAGCCCTTCCCGCACGGTGTTGCGGGCGAAGTCGGTCTGGTAACCGCCGATGATCCGGGTGGTTGCCACCTCCATTACTACAACAAACAGAGTGGATGCGCTACAACTAACAGAGTGATCACCCGACTCGATGCCGGCGGGCCCAACGCGATCGCCGTGACCAACGGGATCGTCGGTGACGAGTGGACGCTGTGGATCGTGGAACTGGCGCTGACCGAGGGCCTGACCCAGTACAACGAGTGGCTCAACGCCGGCCCGATATCGACCGCGGTGCTCACCACGCGGCTGACGCGGCTGGTGCAGGCCGACATCCTGCACCGGGAGGCGGGCCACTACCGCCTGACCCAGCGCGGCAGGCAGATGTGGCCGATCCTGCTGTCGATGTGGGCATGGGAGCAGAAGTGGGTCAACGATCCGGAAGCGAACCTCCCCGAGATGCGGCACGCCAAATGCGGCACGATCTTCAGCCCGCTGCTGGCCTGCGAGGCGTGCGACTCGGTCGTCGCGGCCCGGGATGTACGGGGCAAGTTCGGGCCGAGCGGCGGCTGGGAGCGCAGCATTCCCACCGGTGTCACCCGCCGCCGGGCGCATTCGGGCAGCAGGCCGACCGAACTGGTCACGCAGACCATGGCGCTGATCGGCAATCGCTGGTCGACGGCATTGCTCGGCGCGGCTTTCCTTGGCGCGACCCGGTTCGGCGAGTTCGAGCAAAGGATGGGCGCGCCACCCACGATCGTCGCCGACCGGCTGCGGACTTTCTGCGATATCGGCGTGCTCGTCGCGTCGCCGAACCCGCAACGACCCGACTGGGTGGTCTACCACCTAACCGAGAAAGGCCGGGCGTTCTTCCCGGTGGTGGCAACGGTGATCGAGTGGGGACATCGGTGGTTCCAAGCTCCAGAAGGCCCCGCGCTACGACTCACCCACACCGGATGCGGCCGCGCCTTCCACCCAAAGTTGCGATGCAGCGAATGCGACGAGCGGCTACGCGGCGCATCAGTTCAAGTCGAACGCACATCCATCAAGGCTTGTTCAGGTACGTGAGCACGGCCAAGACACGGCGGTTGACGTGGTCGTCATCGGTGATGCCGAGTTTGCCGAACAAAGCCGTGGTGTACTTGCTGATGGCGCTCTCGCTCAGGAAAAGCCGTTGGCCGATGGCCTGATTGGACAGTCCTTCGGCCATCAGGCTGAGCACGGACCGTTCGCGATCCGTGAGTCCTTCGAGGCGGCGGTTTGTGGTTCCGTTGGCGAACAGTTTGGTGATGACGACCGGGTCCATGGCCGTCCCGCCTTTGGCGACGCGTTCCAAGGCATCCATGAACCCATCCGCGTCGAACACGCTCTCCTTCAGGAAGTAGCCGACGCCGGTGGCGCCGTCGGCCAGCAGCTCACGGGCATACAACTGCTCGACGTGCTGAGACAAGATCAGCACCGGCAGCCCAGGCAGTGAGCGGCGGGCCGCGAGAGCCGCGCGCAGGCCTTCGTCCGACTGGGTCGGCGGCATCCGGACGTCGACAATGGACACATCCGGCCGCCACCTCAGCATCGCGTCGAGCGTCTCCGCGCCCGTTGTCGCCGTTGCCACGACCTCGTGTCCGTACGCCTCGAGCAGCCGAACCATTCCATCACGCAGGAGGTAGAGGTCTTCGGCTACAAGGATTCGCATGGCACCACCATTCTCACACGCGTCGGACCGCCGGCCGGGCTGGTGATCTCACACGTCCCGTCGAACACCGCGAGACGACGACGCAGCCCGGCGAGTCCGCCATCGGCGCGCACACTGGCTCCGCCCCGGCCGTTGTCCTCCACCTCGACCACGAGACCAGTGTCGGTACGGGCAATGGCGATCCGCACCCGGGTCGCGTGAGCGTGCTTCACCGCGTTGGTGAGCAATTCGACGACCCCGAAGTACAAGGCTGACTCGATCGGCGGGTCCAGGCGCACGTCACCGTCCGCGCTGACTGTGGTTTCCAGCGGGCTGTCCAAGGCAAAGGCGCGCACGGCGTCGACGAGCCCTCGTTCGGTCAGCACCGGTGGGCTGATTCCCTTGACCAGGTCGCGCAATTCGGTCAGTGACGTGGCTGCGCCGACCCGTGCGTCCTGCAACAGCGCCTTGGCCTGGGCAGGATCGCTTTCCATCAGCTTCTCCGCGGTCGCCAACGCGAGTCCGAGTGCGACGAGCCTGGCCTGTGCCCCGTCGTGCAGGTCCCGCTCGATGCGGCGGATCTCAGCGGCCTGCGCGATCGTGGTGTCGGCGCGCTGAGCCGTCAACTCGTCCACCCGCATAGCCGGTGACGGACGCAGGAAACGGACGGCGACCGGCGCGAGACACCGCCAGGCATAGGGAGCACTCGCGATGGTCACGACGATGAAACCTGGAAACCAGAAAACAGTTGCCACGACCGCAGCCAGCGGGATTGCCGCGACAACGCCGACGGTGAACGGCGCGATCACCACGAACCGCAGGTCGCGCCATGTCGCCGGGTCACTCCGCCAGGTCCGCAACCGCAGGTCCTGGCGGGCGTCCCTGCTGGTGCGCGAGTACGAGAAACCGTTCCACCAATAGCCCGTCGACATCCGCGTCACCGGCCCGGTTTGCCGGTATCCGGCGGGAATCACGGTGTCTGTCCACTTTGCCACCAGCGTACGAACCATCCGGCAAACCGGGCGAGACAGGGCGAAAGTGCCGATAACAGCCCAAATGAACGGCGCTATCCACGACCACGGGTTGCCGCCCCACCAGATCCATAGCGCCACGGCAGCCGCCCACACGGCCGGAACCAGCATGACAACGGCAAAAGCGACACACGCTCGCACAAAGCCCGTCACCCATCTCATAGGTCCACTGTGCACCGCCGGACGCCCAATTCCGCCCAGAAGTAGGTCTAGCCCCACCCCACAGTGCGCCCAGACGCATACCGCCCCCTCCATGTGCTTCCTAGCTTTGAGTCAACGCAAGGAAAGAAGGAGCCATGGAAGCTTTCAGCAAGGTGAAGAAATTCGTCGCCGCTTACGGCGCGCTCAGCGTTGTAGGCCTCATCGTGGTGGTCATCCTCTCGGCCGAAGGCCGCGAGGTGACGTCGTTCATGTGGGGCCGCACCGGCGGAATGTTCGCGAGCGCGGTGGTGGCCTACTGGCTGACCGTCGTCGCCGCGAAGGGCGCACGATGGGCTTACGTTCGTGTGCGCATCATCTGCGTGGTCGTCCCGATTGCGATAGTCGCTATCGATAGCATCCCCGGTGCTCTGCCGCCGTGGATGATCGTGATCCAGGTCGCAGGCGCGCTCGCCCTCGTCCCGGCCGCGATCCTCGTCAACCGCTCTGACCTGCGAGTTTCGTTCTCCGCGAACAATGGCCCGAATCGGTAAATTCGGATGAGAACAATGCCGTGATACGGAAGACTCGATTCGCCGATGAATTCCGCCAGGCGTGCCGGTCTGTATCGGTGACACCACCCAGGCCAGACCCAGCGAGGAGCAATCCATGCCAAGTGCGACCCAGGAACGACCAGCCGTATCGGCGGGCCGCACGCCAACCGTGGTGCGGCTGCTGGTCCTGGCCACGTTCGTGGTGATCCTCAACGAGACCATCATGATCAACGCCATCCCGCGGCTGATGGAGTCGCTGCAGGTCACCGAGCAGCTGGCGCAGTGGGTGTCCACCGCGTTCATGCTGACCATGGCCGCGGTGATCCCGATGACCGGCTGGTTCCTGCAGCGGGTGACCACCCGTCAGGCCTACATGATCGCGATGGGCGTGTTCCTCGCGGGAACCTTGCTGTCGGCCGTCGCGCCGTCGTTCGGGGTGCTGCTGATCGGCCGCATCGTGCAGGCCTCCGGAACGGCCGTGATGATGCCGTTGCTGATGACCACGTTGATGGTCGTGGTGCCCGAGCACGACCGCGGCCGCGTGATGGGCAACGTCACCCTGGCGATCTCCGTGGCGCCCGCGCTCGGTCCGACCGTGTCCGGCTTGATCCTGCAGGTCGGCTCGTGGCGGCTGCTGTTCGTGGTGGTTCTGCCGATCGCGGCGCTGGTGACGGTGTTCGGCCTGCGCAAGATGGAGAACATCGGCGAGCCTGAGATCAGCTCCATCGACTGGCTCAGTGTCGTCGTCGCGACGCTCGGCTTCGGCGGCCTGGTGTACGGCCTGAGCCTGTTCGGTGAAGGCGCGGGTCACGTCGGGCTCGGTATCGGCATCGTGCTCGCCGGCTGCGCGACGATCGGGCTGTTCGTGGTCCGTCAGCTCAAGCTGCAGCGCAAGGGCGGACCGCTGATGGACCTGCGTGTCCTGCGGCACCGCGCGTACGGGCTCTCGTTGGCGCTGTTGTCCCTGGGATTCCTCGCGCTGCTCGGTTCGATGATCCTGTTGCCGCTCTACCTGCAGAACCTGCGCAGCCTGAGCCCGCTGCAGACCGGCTTGCTGGTGATGCCGGGTGGTCTGGCCATGGGGCTGCTGGGACCGACCGTGGGCAAGGTGTTCGACAAGTTCGGCAGCCGGGTGCTGGTGCTGCCCGGCTCGATCGGCACGGTGCTCGGCCTCGCCGGGCTCACCCAGGTGTCGATGACGATGCCGTACTGGCAGATCCTGGGCCTGCACACGCTGCTGATGGTGTCGCTGGCGGCAACGTTCACCCCGGCCTTCACGCTGGGC
>JOAA01000008.1 GCA_000720375.1 Rhodococcus rhodnii
TCTTCGCGATCGCCGGCAACGCCTCCGCGTCATCCTGCGACGGACACGCCACCCGCACGATGTCACAACCCGAGGCGGTCAGCTCCGCGATCTGCTGCAGCGTCGCGTTGATGTCGGCGGTCACCGTGGTCGTCATCGACTGCACCGAGATCGGGAACTCGCTGCCGACACCCACCGAACCGACCATCAACTGCCGGGTCTTGCGGCGCTCGGACAGCACCGGCGGTGGTAGCGACGGCATGCCGAGCAGCACTTCGCCGCTGGTCATGAGATCTCCTCTGCGAGTTAGTTCAGCCTGATCGGGTTGACGATGTCCGCGGTGATCGTGAGCAGCATCACCGCTCCACCGATGAACACCACCACCATGGTGACGGCCATCAGCTTCGAGTAGTCCACGGGGCCACCCGCCGGTTTCCCGCGCATCCTGCGCAGGGCGTTGCGGATCTTCTCGTAGACGATCACCGCTATGTGTCCCCCGTCCAGCGGCAACAGCGGCAGCAGGTTGAACACGCCGATGAAGAAGTTGAGGCTCGCCAGCAGCAGCAAGACAACGTCCCACAGGCCACGCTCAACCGCGTCACCACCGAGAATACTCGCGCCGACGACACTCACCGGGGTGTCGGGATCGCGTTCTCCGCCACCTATGGCGCGCACCACAGCCGGAATACGCTCGGGGAACCGGATCAGGCCTTCCCAGGTCTTGGCGAACATGTCGCCGGTGAACGAGATCGTGCCGCCGACCGCGCTCCACGCGTCGTACTCGAACTGCCGTTGCTGCACCACGCCGATGCTGCCCTGGGGTTCGAGCACGCGATTGCCGTCACGCAGCATCAGTCGCTGTGCGACGGTCACGTCCACAGTGAACGTCTGCTCGGTACCGTCGCGCTCCACGGTGATCCGCTGTGGACCGGACAACGGCTTGAGCGTGGACCGCAACTCCGGGAAAGTCGACGTTTCCGTGCCGTTCACCGCGACGATCAGGTCACCGGCCCGCAGACCTGCCTGGGCAGCCGGATTCGGGTCGTTCGGCGTGCACCCGGGCCTTGGCTTCGATGTGTCCATGTCGATGCTGTCACTTTGGACACACGACGTGCTGGCCACGACCGGCCTGTCGGCCAGGTTCGGCAGGCTGATGGTGGCCGCCAGGATGTACAGGATGATGAAGCCGAGGATGAAGTGGGTGACCGAACCCGCGGCCATCACGATGACACGCTTCCACGCGGGATAGCGGTACATCGCGTTCTTCTCTTCGTCCGGCGTCATCTCGTCCAGCGCGGTCATGCCCGCGATGTCGCAGAACCCGCCGCCGGGAATGGCTTTCAGGCCGTACTCGGTCTCACCTCGGCGGAACGAGAAGATCTTCGGACCGAAGCCGATGAAGTACCGGCGCACCTTCATGCCGAACCACTTGGCCGTGAACATGTGCCCGGCCTCGTGCAGCGCGACCGACAGGCCGATGCCGAGCGCGAACAGCACGACTCCGATGAAGAAGATCACGCTCAGTTCCTTCCCAGAATTTCCCGGGCGCGTGTCCTTGCCCACTCTTCCGCGGCAAGGACCTCCTCGACCCCGCTCGGCGCGCCTGTCCAGGCGTCCGCCTCACCCAATACTCGCTGAACAGTCTCCACAATCGAGGTGAAACCGACGTTCAGGTCGAGGAACGCCTCGACGGCCTCTTCGTTCGCCGCGTTGTAGATGGCCGGATGGCAGCCGCCGACGGCACCAGCCTGGCGAGCCAGCCGGACTGCCGGGAAGACTGCGTCGTCAAGCGGTTCGAAGGTCCACGAGGTGGCCTTGTCCCAGACGCAGGGCTGCGACGAGCCGGGCAGCCGCTCCGGCCAGCCCAACGCCAGCGAGATCGGCAGCCGCATGTCCGGCGGGCTGGCCTGGGCCAGCGTGGAGCCGTCGGAGAAGGTCACCATCGAGTGCACGATCGACTGCGGGTGGACCACCACGTCGATCCGGTCGTACGGCACACCGAACAGCAGGTGCGCCTCGATCACCTCAAGGCCCTTGTTGACCAGGGTCGCCGAGTTGACCGTGATCACCGGGCCCATCGACCAGGTCGGGTGCGCCAGCGCGTCCTTCGGCGTGACGTCCCCCAGCTCGGCCGCGCTCCGGCCGCGGAACGGGCCGCCGGAAGCGGTCACGACCAGGCGTTCGACCTCCTCGGCGCGCCCGCCACGCAGGCACTGCGCCAGCGCGGAGTGCTCGGAGTCGACTGGCACGATCTGGCCAGGTTTGGCCGCCCGCAGCACCAGCGGGCCGCCCGCGATCAGCGACTCCTTGTTGGCCAGCGCCAGCCGGGCGCCGGTGGCCAGCGAGTACAGGGTCGGTTCGAGACCACGGGAGCCGGTGATCCCGTTCAGGATCACGTCGGCGGGCACCGCCTCGATCAGGTCCAGCACGGCACGGCTGCCGGTGAAGACCCGCGCGTCACCGAAGTCCGTGCCGGACGCGTCCGGCACGGCGATCGCCTTGACGCCGAAGTCATGGGCCTGCTTGGCCAGTACGGCGGGGTTCGAGCCGCCCGCGGCGAGGCCGACCACCTGGAACTTGTCCGGGTTTGCGGCGATCACCTCGAGTGCCTGGGTACCGATCGACCCAGTGGAACCGAGCAGGAGTACTGAGCGAGTGTTTGCGGACATCGCGCCCATTGTCGCCGACCGGGGCTGGAGCGTGCGCCACTGGGCCGTGTGCGACGATGAACCAGGCAGCAGCATGATCGAGGAGGGACCCGTGGCGAGCTCGACGCCCGACAAGGCTCCGGCGCACAGTGTCAGCACCGTCAGCCCGGAGGACGAGCCGTCGGCCGAGTGGGGCTGGCACGGCAGCTTCCCCAAGGGCACGCGGATCGCGGGCTGGTTCACCGCGTTCGCGATGTTCATCATGCTGATCGGCAACCACACCGGCCGCACCGAGGACCTCTGGCTGATCGGAACCGGCGCCGGCCTGGTCATCCTGCTGGTCATCGACCAGATCCGGCGCCGGACTTCCTGGCGTCGTTGATCACCTGCGCGGCACGAGCTCGTAAAGGATTCTCGTGCCATAGGGCGCCATAAGGACGTGCTGTCCGACGGCGCCCAACGCGGATACGGGCCACCCTGTCGCGAACAGCGAAGTGGCGTGCGCGGCCGTGCCGAATGACTTGGCGAACCGCGTGGTTTCCACCTCACTCGAGGGATCGCGCGGCCCTGGGTAGCCGCTGACCTGGATCGTCTTCGCCGTGCCGCGCTGGCTGTCGACCCGGACGACCGCGGGCGTGGCGACCTGGCTTGCGACCGCGTGCACCACGATGTCGTCACCGGCCGCGGCTATCTGCCGTCTGCCCAGTTCCAGCGGGCACGGGCCGACGCCGTCGACGTCGGCGTTGATCACAGGCGTTGACAGGATCTCGCGGCCGCGCGAATCCAGGATCGCCAAGCCGCCTTGCGGGGTGCTGACCGCGAACCTGCCGCCGGACAGCCCGGCCGCCCCGGTTCCCGACGCGATCTCCACGCCGATCGGCAGCATCGTCGCGTCGAGCACCTTGCCGTCCCGCAGGGCTTCGATCCGCCAGACCTTGGCCTGTGCGGCGTCCAGCAGGACGGGTGTGTCGCCGTCGAACGCGAGCGCGGCGAACTGCGCGGTGTTCCACACGTTCACCCCGTCGGGCGCGGGACTGCCGTTCTGGTCCTTGATCCGTGTGGTGTCGGCCTGGACCGGGGCTTTGATGGCCCGCAGATCGACCGCGCGGCCGGTGGCGAGCTGGACGATCCGGACCGGGCGGCTCAACCGGCTGTTCCCCCGACGCGAGGGCGTACTCGGGGGCAGCAGCCATGCCTGGTCCTTGTGCAGCTCGATCCCGCTGACCGCCCCGGAGGTATTGCCGCCTTGCAGTCGCAGCTTCTCGGAGATGTCCCCGGCGACCGGGTCGTTGTTGGTGGAGAAGGGCGCGAGATTGGGGTCCCAGGCCACTTCGACCACACCGTCGGTGCGGATTCGTAAGATCCGCAACGTATCGCCCCACCTGTCTGCGTCCTCGTCCGCGTTGCGCGGGTTGACGGAGCTGGCGTACTTGCGGCCGACGAAGTAAACGGCTCCATCTGCCGCTGTGGTCAGCGCTTCGACGTGACCGATGCTTGTGGACGGTCCTGGTGACGGTCCACTCGGGACATTGATCCCGCCGTTGCCCGCCATCATCCGCACGGAGCCGCGTGGGTCCTCGGGCAGCGGCGACGCGACTTCGGCCCGGCAACCCAGCCGGTTGCCGTACTTCGATGCGACAATTCCGGAGAGATCCGCAAGATCCTGGTCGACCATCTTGCGCCGGATGTCGTACCCGGTGATGTCGATTCCGATGTGGACAAGGCGCTTGCCGCACGTGATGGCGAGCGAGACCTCCGGCTTGTTGTCGGTCCCGGTTCGCAGCGGATTGCCAAGCGGCGAACGCGCGGAACGCTCCTTGGCGACTTGTATCGCGGTGCTGACCCGCGTGATGGCCCCGACTTGATCGGCGTCGATTCGTATCGACGCCACGGTTTGCCTCCCGGAATTCTCGGAGACAAGCACCTCACATTGACCGCGGTCAATGTGAGGTGCGACGGCGATGTCGCCGACCGATATCAGATTCTCTTCGGCACGTGCGGTCATATGAGCGATTGCCGAACGCGGCAGCAGTGAACAGACTTCCGGTCCCCCATCGGTGACCGGGTCGGTGTTCAACGGCTGCGTGCCGGCCAGCTCCGGCCCGGTACATGCGACCAGGCCCAACAACAGCGCCGATCCTAGGATCCCCACCCGATTGCGCACATGACCGATATTCCTCCAAACGTCCTCTTTGGATGGGCTTTATGCCTCAGCCGCAAGTGGGCTGGATGGCAGCGGATTTGGACGAAAATGTGCACCAAATATGGTGGTCAGAGAACTTTCCGGACCTCTTCCGCGGACCGGCCGACGACTGTCGTGCCGTCGTCGGCGGTGATGATCGGCCGCTGGATCAAGATCGGGTACGTGACCATGGCCTCGATCCAGCGGTCGCGTTCCTTCGGCCACTTGGCCATCCCGAGCTCTTTGGCGACCTTCTCCTGGGTGCGCGCGATGTCCCATGGCTCAAGCCCCAGCCGGTCAAGGACCGCACCGAGTTCCTCGGCTGTCGGCGGGTCGTCGAGGTATCGGCGGATCGTGTACTCGCTGCCCGCCTCGTCCAGCATCTTCACCGCGGACCGGCACTTCGAACAGGCCGGATTCACCCAGATCTCCACCCGCCTTACGGTACTGCGATGACCATCAAGGCGGCGGCCGGAAGTGCGATCGGAAACCGGTACCGGGCGAACTTCGACGCCCATCGGCTGAACCTGGATCCATTGGTGGCGGTGGTCGCCGACGGTATGGGCGACGGTCCAGGCAGTGCGATGGCGGGACGGACCACTGTGGACATCATGGCGGCCGTCCAGCCGACCGTCGCCGGGATCCGTAACGCGGTCATGGCCGCACACAAGGAAGTAGGTGAGTTCGGCACGAAGCTCGGCGGTCTCGCCGGGTGCACGCTGACCGCCTTGCTGGAAGGTCAAGACGGCTTGCTGGTCGTGCAGATCGGCGATTCACGGCTGTACCGGCTGCGGGCCGGCCTGTTGGAGATCCTGACGGTCGACCACACCATGGCTTGGCTGGGCGCGGTGAACGGGTGGTTCGCGTTCGATTCGCCGCAGGCTGCCGCGGCGCGCTACCGACTCACTCGGTATATCGGCCATCCCGGCGCGCCAGCCCCGGACATCATGCACGTCGATCCGTTGCCTGGGGACGTTTTCCTGCTGTGCACGGACGGTGTCGCCGAGCAGGTCCCGTACCACCGGATCCTCGAGCTCCTGGGTCACGAGCCCGAGGTGGCGGTGCGGGACCTGCTCGCACATGCCGAGGCCGCGGGCGGGAACGACAACGCGACCGCGATCGTCGTTCAGGTCAGCAGTACGCCCTGACCTTGCGGATGTCGACGGACAACGCCGGCCTGCCGTCGACGGTGCCAGGCGGCGCGATGCCTCCGGCGGCCACCTTGTCTAGTGTGGACAGTCCAATTGGTCCGACCGTCCCGAAGATGGTGTAGTTCGGGCGCAGCGCGGAGTCGCCGTACACCAGGAAGAACTGGCTGCCGTTGGTGTTCGGTCCGGCGTTGGCCATGGCGAGCACGCCGCGGGCGTACACCTTGCGCTCACCTGTCGGGTCCGTCGGCGCGGGCGGCAGGTTCGTGGGCAGCTCGTCCTTGTAGCGGTAGCCAGGGCTGCCCTCGCCGGTGCCGGACGGGTCACCGCACTGCAGGACCTTCAGGGTCGGGTAGCTGGTCAGCCGATGACAGGACGTGAAGTCGTAGAAGCGGTGCCTGGTCAGGTGCAGGAAGCTCTGCACGGTGCAGGGCGCCTTCGACCGGTCGAGCGTCAGGTTGATCTTGCCTTGGTTGGTCGGCAGGTCGACCCGCACAGTGCCGTGCGACGGTGTCTTGCGCGGGTCAGGGGGTAACGGCACCGGCCGAGCGGGCGGTTCTTCGGGGGTTTTCGTGTATTGGCACGGGCCGCGTGTGGTGTCGGCGGCGGAGGCCACTGCCGGCACGCACACGGAGACGGTCGCTATGACCCCGGCCACGATGATCGAACGGACCACGTCGTCCTCCCTCATGGGTTCGCCGGGAGGGTAATGGCCTCGGCCTTTACTTCAGATCCGCCATTCGTAGGGCTGTGCCACACTGGTAGGGCTATGACCGCTCTTCCTCTCGTTTTCGATGCGCCCAAACGCGGCCTCCCGCCGCGTCACCTCGCTGACCTCTCCACCGCCGAACGCCGGGAAGCGGTCGTCGAACTTGGTGAGAAACCGTTCCGCGCCAACCAACTGTCACACCATTACTTCGCACGGCTGACCGCCGACCCATCGGCGATGACGGACATCCCAGCCGACGCCCGGCAGCGTCTCACCGACGAACTCCTGCCGCCGCTGCTGACCGTCGTCCGTCACGTGCAATGTGACGACGGTTCGACCCGCAAGACGCTATGGCGCGCGCACGACGGCACCCTGTTCGAGAGCGTGTTGATGCGGTACTCCGACCGCACCACGCTGTGCGTATCCAGCCAGGCCGGCTGCGGCATGGCGTGCCCGTTCTGCGCGACCGGCCAGGGCGGACTGCAACGCAACATGTCGACGGCTGAGATCGTCGACCAGGTCCGGCATGGTGCGGCCGCGATGCGTGACGGCGAATTGCCGGGTGGCCCGGGAAGGCTCTCGAACATCGTCTTCATGGGCATGGGCGAGCCGCTGGCGAACTACAAGCGCGTGGTCTCGGCGGTCAGGCGGATCTGCGACCCGGCGCCTGGCGGCCTGGGCATCTCCCAGCGCTCGGTGACTGTTTCCACCGTTGGCCTGGTCCCGGCGATCCGCAAGCTCACCGAGGAGGGCTTGCAGGTCCGCCTCGCTGTTTCGCTGCACACTCCGGATGACGAGCTGCGCGACACCCTGGTGCCGGTGAACACCCGCTGGAAGGTCGCCGAGGTCATGGACGCCGCCCGGGGTTACGCCGAGAAGACCGGTCGCCGCGTGTCGATCGAGTACGCCCTGATCAGGGACGTCAACGACCAGCCATGGCGCGCCGACATGCTCGGCAAACTGCTGCACCGGCACTTGGGTCAGTTCGCGCACGTCAACGTCATCCCGCTGAACCCGACCCCGGGCTCGAAGTGGGACGCGTCACCCAAGCCCGTCGAGACCGAGTTCGTGCGCCGGGTCAACGCCCAGGGCGTCGCTTGCACCGTCCGCGACACCCGCGGCCGCGAGATCGCCGCAGCCTGCGGCCAGCTCGCCGCCGAAGGCTGAGAGAGTCGCGAGAAACGACGGCATGCCATGACCGACGACACCACCAAAGAACAAGCCCTCGCTGCCATCCGGGAAGAAATCGCCACGAAGCGGGCCGCCGCTGAGGGCTGACACGACCTGGTTATACCGGGTTATACTCGATGGCATGAAGACGGCGATCTCTGTGCCGGACGAGACGTTCGTGCAGGTCGAGCAGAGCGCGAAGTCCTTGGGGGTGTCGCGCTCGGAGTTCTACACGCGCGCGGCCCGGTTCTATCTTGATCATCTGGAACAGCAGTCGTTGACCAACGAGATCAACGCGGCTTTGGATGGCGTCGATGAGTCGAGTGCGGTGGCAGCGGCCGCTGGGCGGCGTTACCTGGCGGGTGCTGACGACGAGTGGTGATCGAACGCGGCGGCGTTCACTGGGCTGATCTTGGCGAGCCTGAGGGTTCACGGCCCGCCAAGCATCGACCCGTCCTCGTCATCCAAGCCGACCCGTACAACGTGAGCCGTCTGGCGACCGTTCTCGTTGCCGTGATCACGTCCAACACCAAGTTGGCTGCCGCGCCCGGCAACGTCTTCCTGCCGACGTCCGCGACCGGGCTGCCGAAAGACTCCGTTGTGAACGTGACCGCGCTCATCACCTTGAACAAGAACGACCTCGGTGACCAAGTTGGCACGTTGCCGCTCAACCTGATGCGGGATGTGGACAAGGGCCTGCGGCGCGTCCTTGCGCTCTGACCGGCTCAGCACCACACAAGACGCTTGGTGTTCCACGCGCCTTGTGGGCCCTGCTGTTGCAACAGCGGCGCCACGAAAGCTTCAGCCAAAGGCACCGCACCACCGAGCGTCCGGTATTCGGTCGGAAGTTCGTAGGCCCGCGCGGCGGCGGCACGATACCCCGCGGTCCAGGACGGATCAGGGACAACGAACTTCTCAGGAAGAACGACGTTCGTACCCGCCGCCCTGCGCCTGTCCACTTCAGCGGTCAATGCCGCATAAGTCGTCGCTCCGTCCACTGGGGACTTGACAGCAATCACCATGAGGTCGACCAGATCCTTGAACCTGGATGATGGGCGCTGCCGGTCACCGTGGAGCTCATACATCGCTGCGATCTTGTCTGCGACGTGATCTTCCAGTGGCCACATCCGGACGGCTGGCCAATCCGAGCAGTCCATCGTGAATGGCGCCTCCAGGCCTCCGACAAGGAGATCCCCCATCGGTTGGAGACCAGCGACGACTATGTCAACACTGACCATGCCCAGTTGACGCAAGCCGAACATCACCCTTGAACCGGACCTTGCGGGACGGCCGATTCGCAGCTGACTCAACGGACGTGTCGTAATGTTCGAACGTCAGGTAATCGTCGAGATCAGCGGAGACTGCGGCGATCAAGGCACATACAGCTTCGTCGATGGTGGCGTCTTCGACGGTTCGCCATAGGTCGAATAGCGGGCTTTCGGCCAGCGCACCAAAAGAGCCTGACCGCCCTTGAGAACCCAGTTCTCCCCGTCCGCGAGAAATACGCGAGCCAGCAGGCAGCGATGGTAGTAACGTTCCAGAAGCTCACCTGTCGGTACGCCGGTGGCCTTCGAGGCGTTGGCCGCGCGGACCTTGAGTGAACTGGTGAGGCGTGGAAAGTGAGTGGTTTCGGCGGCTTCATTCTTTGTCGTTCGGGTCAGGTGCGGCTTGCTGGTTCGCATCGTTCAGCACACGTCGCATGATCTCCGGCGAGATCCGTGCCAGCTCACCCCACGTGATGTTCTTGTTCCGCAAATCAGCCCAGCTCGAGGCAGTCGGCCAACCCAAGGTGTCGCGCAGCGCGCGAGCTGCCAAATCGTCGATGGAAAGCCCGATCTGCGCCAGGAGTTGTTCGAGCAAGTCAGCGCCATCCCCGGGTGCGGCGCCATAGCGTCGGGCGTATGGCGAGATCTGACGAGGTAACTCATCGAGCTGTATTTGACCGGCCTGGAAGGCCTGCCGGATCATCGTCGCGACATGACTGGCGTCGGCGTGTCTGTCAAGCAGGTCCTGGATCGTCCGGATCGGAGTCGTGACCGGCAGGCCGTCAAGCAGCATCACATCGGATTCACTCAGGTCCCCTCGGCGTAAGAACACGTTGGGATCGCGAGTCGTGCGCCTACGAGGAACAGTTATTTCAACGCGGTCGTTCGGCAGATCACCCAGGCCGTGCAGCCGAGCGGCGGACTCGTGTGAGACGACTTCGCTGGGTGGCGGTCACGAACCGCTCAGTTGGATGAACCTGTCAACCGGCGCGGTACGCGTCAAAAAATCTGACAGGCTGTCGCGCATGGGACTTCTGACCGACTACTTCTCGGCCGCATCCGATGAACTCGCGGCAACCGCGCTGCACGCACCCGGCGGACCGCTGCATGCTGAGCCGCCGTTCAAAACCGTGGAGGCGAAGGGCATTGAGCCGTCGGTGACGTTAGCCAGATTGGCGATGGCGTTGACCGGTGAGGACTACGACGTCGTGACGGCCGATCCTGGCTGGGATCGGGCGGTGGCCGACGACGAGGAGATGTACGTCTGCGGCGTGGCGGACAAGTTGCGGGACGCGCTCGCTCAAGCGGACGACGCACGGCTGCCGCAAGTCGCGGCGCAGTGGGCTGAGGCGGAGGAGTTCCTTGGCCACGCCGATCCTGAGTTTCTGACCGAGTTGGTCAAGGAACTGGTCGATCTGGCCAGGCATGCGACTGAACAGGGCGAACGCCTGTACGTCTGGGTCTGTCTCTGAGAAATCCGAGGGCACGGTTGAATACCGCGCACAGGCGCCTGCACTGGGGGCCCGGAGATCGGAGGTCACATGGCCGACGCAACACGGGATGTCGAGAAGATCTACGCCACCGCTGACGTGGTCGCGAAGCTGCGCAGGCTCGCGGACGCGTTGGAGTCCGAGACCCCGTTCCGCATTTCGATCGCGGGCGAGCGCATCCGCGTGCCCAAGCGTGCCGAGTTCTCCATCGAGCACGAGCGGGGCGATGGTGAGGAAGAGATCGAGTTCCAGCTCAAGTGGACGATCGAAGAGGACGACGACGAAGACGACGAGGACAAGGTCGTCTGACAACCGCAATGGGCCGGGCGCAACCGCCCGGCCCACTCGGAACACCTAGCGCGGGAAGCGGTCCCGTGCGTCTTCCAGCCTGTCGAAGTCGCTGACGCTCAACGTCTTCGCGGCGTTGGCGGGTGCGGGAACGTTCGCCCAGCGCTGCAACGCCTTGGTCGCGGCTTCGCGATCGGCAGGCACCAACTGGGAGATGTTCGCGCCGTGGTTCGCGCCTGGCGCCGTGTAGGTGTACGAGTCGCGCTTGCTGGGCACGAACGGCTCGGCGCCCCACGGGTCATTGGCGCCGTAGACGAACAGCATCTGGCTTGACTGGGTACGGACCCAGAAGTCGACGTCCAGCATCGGCAACGGGTCATGGCGCGACCGCAGCGACGGCGGCAGGTTCGAGTTGGCCTCATAGAACGACGGCGGGTAGTGCGTCACGTCCCGCAGGTGCCTGAACTTCAACGCGGGCGCGCCCAACTGGGTCGCGGCCTGGTAGTAGTACGGCGCGTAGGCCAAGACGTCCTGGTCGGTGTAGAACGACCAGCCCGCGATGCCGTCGATCCACTCGTAGATCGCGTCGGACGACGCGGTCGTCGCCGGCACCTTCGCGCAGTCGGCCTGCTTGGAGTACTGCCAGAACGCCCACACCGTGTCCAGCACGGTCATCTCGAACGCCTTGTCAGCACTGCCAAGCACTTGGTTGAAGGTACGGCCGTTGGCCGCGGCCCACGCCTCGTACTTGGCCAGCAGTTCGGGGCGCCGCTCGAGGGCCTCGTGCTGGACGTCGTTGAGCGCCTGACGGCACGTGGCGTCGTCGCCGACCGTCTCGAAGAACTTGTCGTACGCCCGGTCGTAGTTGTTGATCACGTCGTTCGGGGCGACGTACGCGACCACTCCGTCGACGTCACGGGGGTAGAACCGCCGGTGGTACACCGAGGTCATGCCGCCCTTGCTGGCGCCGGTGGAGATCCACTTCTTCGAATAGATCGGCTTGAGCGCCTCGACGATCCGGTGGTGGTCGGTGGCCGCCTGCCAGATGTTCAGGTCGTCCCAGTCGGCCGGGTTGGGCCGGGACGGCTCGAAGAACCGCTGCTCCACCGAGATCTGGTTGCCGTCGATCAGCTGTGTCGGTTCGGAGCGGAACGCGGTCGTGCGCATGTTGTAGCCGCTGGTGTGCAGCACCATCGGCCGGTCGGTCGCCTTGTGCAGCAACTGGAACCGCTGCTCGAACCGGCCCGCGGCCGGCCGCCGGTGGTCGGCGGCCTGCGAATAGCTCAGGATGAAGAACCGGTAGCCCGCCGGTGCCGTCCCCTCCGACACCACCGTCAGTCCGGGCACGTGCTTGAGCCGCGCCACGATGTCCTCTTCGGCCGTGGCGACTGGCGCCAGGCCGAACGTCAACGCGGTGACCACACTGGCCACCAGCGCTTTTCGCAGTAACACGCCGATCTCCTCACTCCCAGCGGCGAATCAGCGCATTCTGGCAAGAAATCGCCGGACCGGATAGCTACCTAAGTCGCTAACCAGGGGAAACCGCCCTTTAGTTCACCCGATCCATCGGCGCAGGGCTTGCACAGCGGCGTCCCGTTCGCTGGGCGTCAAGGCCGCGATACTCGTCGTGACATGGTTGGCATCCGGCGCGGTGTAGCTGTACGAGTCGTTCGTGCTGGGCACGAAGGGTTCAGCGCCCCACGGGTCGTTTTGCCCGTAGATGAACAGCATCCGGCTCGACTGCGTACGCACCCACGTATCGATGTCCGCCATCGGCTGCGGGTCGTGCGGGGAGCGTAAGTGCGGCGGCAGGTTCGAATTCGCACCGTAGAACGACGCCTCGTAACGCATCACGTCCCGAAGGTGCGCGAACTTCAACGAAGGCCAGCCCAATTGGGTCGCCGCCTGGTAGGAGTACGGCACGAACGGCATGGCACCTTGATCCGTGTACGTCGACCAGCCGTCGATGACGTCGATGAACCGGTAGATGTCGTCGGTCGTCGCCGTCACGCCAGGCACTCTGTCGCAATAGGATGGTCCGTGGAACTGCCAGAACGACCAGGCCGTGTCCAGCACCGTGAACTCGAAGGCCTTGTCGGCCGTGCCGTGTAACTGGGTGAACGTGTACCCGCTCGCAGCTGCCCACGCCTCGAACTTGGGTACGAGCTCGGCACGGCGTCTGAGCGCCTCGTGTTGCAGGGTGTTCAGCGCCGCGCGGCACTCCGGCGTCCCGACTGTGCCGAAGAACGTGTCGTACGCGTCGTCTTGGTCGTTGTCGCGGTCGTTCGGAGCGACGTACGCCACCACACCGTCCACATCGGCCGGATAGAACCTGCGGTGGTACACCGAGGCCATGCCGCCCTTGCTGGATCCGGTGGCGATCCACTTGCCGCGATAGATCTGCTTGAGCGCCACGATGATCCGGTGGTGATCCGATGCGGCCTGTCTGATGGTCAGGTGCCTCCAATCCGCCTGCTGTGGCCGTGACGGTTGGAAGAACCGCGCCTCCACCGAGATCTGGTTGCCGTCCACGAGTTGCGTCGGCTCAGCCTGGAATGGCGTGGTGCGCATGGTGTATCCGCTGGTGTGCACCACCATCGGCCGACTCGTTTCCTTGTGCAGCAACTGGATTCGTTGCTGAAACGAGCCGGCCGACGGCGTGTCGTGGTCAGCGGGTTGTGAGTAGGTGAGAATGAAGAACCGGTAGCCGGCGGGCGCGGCGGACTCCGACACGACAGTCATCCCCGGCACCAGCTTGAGCCGGGCCAGGATGTCTGCCTGCGCAGCCGCCGGAAGTGCGGGTGCGAGAACGAACGCCAAGACGGCGATGAGAAACACCCGCATGCTTCCTTCTTACCCGCCTGCGGCGGAGCTGTACCGGGCTCCCGGATCAATTCGCCTGTTCGGGTGTCATGGCGTCGCCAATGCTTCAGTCGGTGACAATCGGCTTGCCCTGATCGCCGGATAGAGTCCCGCGATCATGCCGATGATCATCGTCGCGACCACACCTCCGGCGGACGCCCACGCCGGGACGACCGACGGCCAATCCTGGTACGCCGCATAGGAAACAGTCACCACGACACCGAGCAGCACACCACCGAGCCCGCCCAAAGCCGACAGCAGCAACGATTCCGCGAGGAACTGGATCCGCACCTGGCCACGGGTCGCGCCGAGTGACCGCCGCAGACCGATCTCAGCCCGGCGTTCCAGCACGGAGATGACCATCGTATTCGCCACGCCAACGCCACCGACCAGCAAGGCGACCGCGCCAAGGCCGAGCAGCAACCCGTTCAGGGTCTGGTCGGTCGCTTGCTTGGCAGCCAACGCGTCGGACGGCCGGGACACCGAGACCTCGTTGGGGTTCTCCGGATTCGCCGTCGCCGCGAGCACCGCCTGCACGGCTTCGACGGCGTCCTCCCGCGTTCGCGTGTAGACAGTCGTGGCGTAACCGTCGAACTTCAACGACTGTTCGGCGATCGGCCAGCCGATCAACGCCGCTGTGTCCAGCTCGGGCGCGAGCGGCACAGGATTCAGCACGCCGACCACCGTGAACCACTGATCGCCAAGGTAGACGCGCTGATCCGGCCCGGCCACGCCGACGCCGAGGCGTTCCGCCGTCTTGTGGCCAAGCACAACCGCGGGATAACGCGCGTTGGCGTCGTTGAGGAACGCACCGCTCATAACCGAAGCACCAACGGTGTCAGGCAGATCTGGCCTTGCGGCCAGCACGGCGATGCCGCCTGACTGCGTCTCCGGGATCCGGTCGTTGCGGTAGACCTTGGCACCGACCACTTTGCCGGTCGCCGACGTGGACAGCACCGGCTCGATCCGGTCGATCATGCCGATCGACGAGTCCGGCAGGTGGCTCTGCTCGCCGAACAGCGACTGGCCAGGGCCGACGGTGAGCAGGTTGGTGCCGAGCGCGGCCAGCTGGCGGTCCAGGTTCTCCCGGCTGGACGTGGAGATCCCGACGACCGAGATCATCGCGGCGATCCCGATCGCGATGCCCAGCGCGGACAGGAACACGCGCAGCGGCCGCGCCCGCAGTCCCGCCCCACCGACTCGGAGCACGTCACGCACGCTCAGCCGCGCTGGTCGCAGGTCAGCCACGGTGATCACCCACGATCTCGCCGTCACGCATGTCCACCTGGCGCGGCAGACCGGCCGCGATGTCCCGGTCATGCGTGATGATCACGACTGTCGTGCCCGCCGCGTTCAGTTCACGCAGCAACGCGATCACACCGGCGCCGGACTGCGTGTCCAGATTGCCGGTCGGCTCGTCTGCCAGCAGCAATGCCGGTTCACCGACGACCGCACGAGCGATCGCGACACGTTGCCGTTCGCCACCGGACATCTCGTGCGGCTGGTGATCCACCCGATGCCCGAGCCCGACCCTGCCGAGTGCTTCCCTGGCTTGACGTCTGCGCTCCCGCAGATTCGTTCCGGTGTAAAGCAGACCGTCGGCCACGTTGTCCAAAGCAGACACACCGGCGGCCAGATGGAACTGCTGGAACACGAATCCCAGCACGCGGGCCCGGAGCGCGGACAGCTCACGGTCGGTCAGTGAGTGCACGTCGTACTCCTCGACGTGCACGGATCCCGCGCTCGGCCGGTCGAGCGTGCCGATCATGTTGAGCATCGTCGACTTCCCTGAACCTGACGGCCCGACGATCCCGACGAGCTCGCCACGGCCGATGGCCACGCTGACCTCGCGTAACGCCGTGACACCGCCGGGATACACCCTGCTGACACCGCGAAGCTCGACGACTGGGGTCACTTCGGCACTCCCACAACGGTTCCCGCGCTGATCCCCGTGCCCCGGATCTCCACCTTGCCGTCGGCGAACATGCCGGTCTCCACAGCGACATACCTGCTGGTAGAGCCGTCGAGGACCTGGACTCCATAGCCGCCTTCGGCCAGGGCGACCAACGCGCCGACGGGCACGGCGAGCACGTTCTCCCGCTTGTCGGACACCAGGGTGACGTCGACCGGAGCCGAGTCCAGCCGGCCCGCCGCGGCTTGATCCGCAAGCGTCACAACGACTTCGATCGTGCTCGTGGTGGAGCTGCCCTGCTGCGCGGGCTGAGCGACCGCGACACTGCCGACGGACGACACCGTGCCCGCGACGGACTTGCCGTCCGGCAACGTCACGTTCGCCGAGATCCCTTGGCTGACCAGGTGTTGCTTGGCCACGTCGAGCTGGACCGTGACGGTCCTTGTCGTCCCGGTGTACTTCATCACCTGGCCATTGGCCGGTCCTCCGACCTGGGTCAGCAACTCGGCGACCCGGATCTCACCGGGCACGACCACGATGTCCGACGTCTGCACGGTGCCGTTCTCCGGCTTGCCGAGGTCCTCCTGCCACTGCTTCACAGCGGTCGCCGTGGCCGAGGTGAACTCGTTGTCGACGGTGAAACCCTTGTAGCCCAACGCCTGCAGGTTCTCCTCGAACTGCTTGACGTCGTTGCCCTCGACACCGGACTTCAACACCCGATACGGCGGGATGTTCCCGTAGAACGCCGGAACCGGCAGGTCGTCGACCGAATACACGTTCTCGCCACGGGTGATCACCTCACCCGCCGCGGGCAGCCACGTCACGGTCCCCGGAGCGGTTCGCATCAGCGGGTGCTGTGTGCCGTAGCCCAAGGTCCCGGACACCTTCTCGGTGCTGGTCAGCGTGGTCGACGTGACCTTGGCGCTGCTCGGCGGCAGCCCGGTGGACGGTGGCGGCGCCGGGTCCGTACCACCGAAACCGAACGCCGCCACACCCCCAGCGCCCACCACGACAACGGCCGCGCCCAGTCCGGCAGCCATGCGAGTAGCGCGTTTCATCGGCCCAGCCGCCCCGGAACCTTGTCCTGGCAGGCCTCCATCGCCTTCTTGAAGGCCGGGCTGTTGCGGTCGATGCCCTGCAGCGTGCCCAAGCCGAGGTTCGGGCTGTTCGGGTCCGGGTCAGGCACGTCGACCCCGTTGTCCCGCAAGCACTGCGTCAGCGCACGAAGCTGGTCGATCAGCTTCGGGTCGAGCTTGGACAGATCGCCGCCGCCGGGCAGGAACTGCTTGCACGCGTCCATGGCCTTCTGGAACGCGGGGCTGTTGCGGTCGATCTTCGAGTTGTCCCAGTCGCCCCCGCCGCCGTTCGGGTCCGGGTCAGGCACGTCGATCCCGTTGTCGCGCATGCATTTGGCGAACTTCTGCATCTGCTCGTCGGTGCTGCCGGCCTGCGTGGTGGTTGTCGGCGGCGCGCCGGAGCTGTTCCCGCCTGCCGAGGCGATTCCCTGGTTGGAGTTCCCCTCGCTGCTGCACGCGCCGAGCAGCAGCAGAAGGGTTATCGCAGTAATGATCCGTCGCATGGTTGTCAGTCGAACAGGGTGGCCATAACCCGGGCATAACTCGATCGGGCAGAGTTAACGGTCACGTTATGGCCGTCTCGCCGATGATGGGTACATGCGAGTTCTGGTGGTCGAGGACGAGCCGATCCTCGCGGACGCGATCGCCGAGTGGCTGCGGCGCGAGGCGTTCGCGGTGGACGTCGCGCATCGTGGGGACCTTGCGCTGGAACGACTCGCCGTGAACTCCTACGACGTGGTCGTGCTGGACCGTGACATCCCGGTGGTGCACGGCGACGAGGTGTGCCGTTCAGTCGCCGGCGGTGAAACGCGCATCCTCATGCTCACGGCCGCCTCAGGGGTCCGTGACCGGGTCGCGGGGCTGGGTTTGGGCGCCGACGACTACCTGCCCAAGCCGTTCGCCTTCGTGGAACTGTCCGCGCGTGTGCACGCCTTGCTGCGCCGGACCAGGCCGGCCGCGCCTCCGGTGTTGCAACGCGCTGGGCTGCGAATCGATCCGGGCAGGCGCGAAGTCAGCCGGGACGGTCAGGCGATCACGTTGGCCAACAAGGAATTCGCGTTGCTCACCGAGCTCGTCCGCGCCGATGGCGCGGTCGTGTCCACCGAGCACCTGCTGGAGAAGGTCTGGGATGAGCACATCGATCCGTTCACCAATGTCGTGCGGGTGACCATGATGAAACTACGGCGCAAACTCGGTGATCCGCCGATCGTGGAAACGGTCGCAGGCGTGGGATACCGGATCCGATGAACCGCCTGCTCCTGCGTAACTGGACGATCCGTGGCCGGCTGACCGCGCTGTACGGCTCGCTGTTCTTCGCGGCGGGCGCGATCCTGCTCACGCTGACGTACCTGCTGGTCTGGCAGATCCTCAACCGGTCGCAGATGGAGGTCCCCAACTCGGAGACGTTGCGCGTCACGCTGAGCCGCCTCGGGGTGCTGCCGAACGGCCAGAGCACTGCCGAATTCGCGCAGCTGGTCGACAGCATCCGGGTCGCGCAGGAACAACAACGCCAGGACATCCTCAACTCGCTGCTCACGCAGGGCGTCGTCACCCTGATCGGGGTCGGGCTGGTGGCCGCGGCGCTCGGCTGGCTGCTGGCCCGGCGTGCTTTGCAGCCGGTGCACAAGATCACCGAGACGGCCAAGCGGATCGCGGCCTCGGACGCCAGCCGTGGCCTGCAGGAACGCATCACGCACAGCGGTCCCCGGGACGAGGTGACCGAGCTGGCGCAGACCTTCAACACGATGCTGGAACGCCTGGACCGCTCGTTCGACGGGCAACAGCGGTTCATCGCGAACGCGTCCCACGAGATGCGCACACCGCTTGCGGTCAAGCGCGCCTTGATCGAGATCACCATCACCAGGGCGGGGACCTCGAAGGACGCGGTTCAGATGGGCGAGTCGCTGCTGGAGATCAACGCCAGGCACGAGCGGCTCATCGACGGTCTGCTGACCCTGGCCGACAGCTCCAACGAACCGGTCGAACGCAGTCCGCTCGACCTTGCCGACGTCACCGACCACGTGATCGACCAGCTCACACCGGCCGCGCGGGACGCGGGCGTGGACATCCGCCTCGCCGTGCTGCCGCCTGCGCCCGTGGTGGGCGACGCGGTGATGATCGAACGGCTGACCCAGAACCTGGTCGAGAACGCCATCCGGCACAACGTCCCGGACGGCTGGATCAGCGTGCGCACCGGCTCGCAGAACGGGTGGAGCACGGTCACCGTGAGCAATTCCGGGCCGGTCGTCCGGCCGTACGAGATCGACGTGCTGTTCCAGCCGTTCCGCCGGCTTGAGCGGGAACGCACCGCGGGCGAGCGTGGATTCGGGCTCGGGCTGTCGATCGCCCGCGCGATCAGCCGTGCGCACCAGGGTGACATCGAGGCGTTGCCACGCTCGGACGGCGGCCTGGACGTGACGCTCAGGCTGCCACGAGCCCTTTCGCCAGCAGATCAACCAGCGCGGCGATAGTCCGGTCCGGTTCGACCTTCGCCGGTGGCTGGCCGAGCAGGATGTCGACGACCGGGTAGTAGGAGATGGCGGAAAACAGCAGCGCCGCGACGGCTTGCGTGTCGTGCGGGCGCAGACCGCCATCGGTAACGGCTTTGTCCAGCCAGGACCGCATCGCGTCGTGCAGCGCGCCGAGCATGTGGGTGGCGATCTTGTCGGCCAGCTCCGGGCGAGCGTCCAAGTCCCGCAACGTGATCCGGATCAGCTGCGCGTTCGCGTCCAGTGAGCCGATCAGCTGCTCGACGATGATCTTCAACGCGGCGACCGGATCCTTCGGCAGCGCGGACACCAACAGCACGCTGGTGCGCTCGAAATCCGCGATGTGCCAGTCGATCGCGGCGGCGAGCAGCTCTTGCTTGGACCTGAAGTGCTTGTACAGCGCGCCCGAGCCGGGCGCCAGCCCGGCGGCCCGCTGGATGTCCGCAACGCTCGTGCCCGCGTAGCCCCGTTCCGCGAACAGCGGGATCGCCACGCGGACGATCCGTTCCTTGGCCGTCTCCATAGGTGAGAGAGTACTCACTCACCTCACAACCGGCAAAGTTCTGTTGCATCGCGATCGATTCCGATATATCGTTAGTGCATCGGGATAGATCCCGACTGACTCACTAAGGAGAGAAACCATGCATCACCCACACGATTTCGAGATGCGACGGCACGGCGGCCGAGGCCGGCGAGGGCCGTTCCCACCTGGCTTCGAACGCGAATTCGGCCGGGGCTTCGGCCCACGGCGCGGGCGCGGCCGTGGCCATAGGCGTGGCCGCGGCGACGTACAGGCGGCCGTGCTGGCGTTGCTCGCTGAGCGCCCCATGCACGGCTACGAGATCATCCAGGAGATCAACGAGCGCAGCGGTGGCTTCTGGCGGCCGAGCCCTGGCTCGGTCTACCCGACCCTGCAGATGCTGGCCGACCGTGGCCTGCTCAGCCAGGAAGGCGGCACGGGCAGCAAGCGGCAGTACGCGCTGACCGAAGAAGGCCGCGCCCAGGCCGAGCAGCAGGAGACCCCGCCGTGGGAGCAGGCCACCGACGAGGTCGGCGAGCAGGAGGTCGAACTGCACACCGCACTGCACCAGTTGGTCTCCGCGGTCGCGCAGGTGTCGGAAGCCGCGACCGAGACGCAGAAGGCCCGTGCGATCGAGACGTTGAACGAGACCAGGCGCGCGATCTACGCGATCCTGGGCTCGAGCGAGTGAGCCCGCTAGCCCGCGGCCAGCATCAGCTCACCGATGAAGTCGCGGACTTCCGCGTCGGTGACGTCGTCGAACTGCTCGGTGACCGTGATCTCGAAACTGCAGGTCATCGGGTTCGACGAGCGGCGAACCTGACCGAACACCCGCAGCCCGGTCTTCTCGGCCAACAGCTTGGCGTGCTCAAGCACCCGTTCGGGCTGGGCTGCGAGGTGGACGTGGAACAGCGGCGTCTGCGGCGGTTCCGGCACCACCTGCACGCCGGGGATGCCGCCTAGCATTCCGGCCAGAGTGCGTGCCCTGACCAGGAATTCGGGCATCCTCGGCAGGAGTTCGTCCAGGCCGCGCTCGCCTGCCAGTGCCATCGGCCATGCCGCCGCGGTGTTGCCGCCGAGCCGGTTGCGCCAGATCTTGGCGTGCTCGATGAACTCGGCGTCCCCGGCCAGCAGCGCGCCGGAGATCCCCATCAGTCCTTTGTAGAGGGATACGTACACGCTGTCGAACAGCGCCGCGATCTCCGCGTGCGACCGGCCGTAGTACGGCTGCGCCTCCCACAGCCTGGCGCCGTCCATATGGGACGCGACACCGTGTTCCCGCGTCCAGTCGACCTGTGCGACCAGCTCCTCCCAGGCGGGTAGCCGGCCGCCGATGTCCCGCTGCGGCAACTCCAGCAGCAGCGCGGCAACCGGTTGCTTGATCGCTTCGAGATCGGCGACCGTGATCAGCGAGTGGTAGTCGCCGACCAGCAGGGCGGACAGGCCGTGCACGAGTTGGTAACCCTTGTGCTCATGCACTTCCATGTGGCACTGCGGGTGGAACGCGATCATCTTGGTGTTCCGGCGGTCGGCATGGATGCGCATGGCGACCTGCTGGGCCATCGTGCCGGTCGGGAACATCGCCGCGGCCGGCTTGCCGAGCAGGTCGGCGACCCGGCGCTCCAGCCGTGGCACGGCCTCGGTCCTGGATTCCTCTTCGTCGACCCGTGCGCGGACAAGATCGAGGACACGCGCCGGGCGGTGCTTGCGTGTAGTCACAAGGGACACGGAACGAAGGTCACCATCGATCGCCATGTGACGACACTACCCGTCGCTATGGACTAGACCACTTGGTTTACGACGGCTGCGCACGCGATAGCCGACCGGGAAGCTCACTCCGGTGACGCTCGCGATCGCCCTGCGGGCGACCGGTGCGGAGAATTCGATCCGCAGCACGGCTTCCAGGCTCGCGCGATCCTCGAAGCGCCACGTGGCCACGGCGTCCCGGCTGTCGAAACCCTCGTCGGCGAAGAACTGTTCGATCCTCGCCGGGTCGTACTTCGGCAGATCGGCGCGCAACCAGTCGCCGTACGGCGCGCTGCCGCCGTCAAGATCCACGATCACCAGCACACCGCCCGGCCGCAGAACCCGGTCCGCCTCGGCCAATCCGGGTTCGCAGCCGGGCCCGAAAAAGTACGCCGTCCTGGCGTGAACGACATCGACAGTGGCGTCCGGCAACGGAATCCGTTGCGCAGCGCCGACCATCACCTCAACCGACGATAGGTTGGCAACCCGTTGCCTGGCACGGCGAACCAAGGGCTGGTGCGGCTCGACACCGACAACCGACCGTGCGGTCTCGGCGAACCTCGGCAGGTGAAACCCGTCGCCACAGCCAAGATCGAGCACGTCAAGGCCCGTCCAATCGCACCGTTCGGCCAGGACTCGCCAGATCTCACCGTCCACATCCTGCGCCCGGTTCTCCACCTCGTAGAGCTCCGGCCAGTGCCAGATATTCGGGCTCGGCACAACGTCATCAGGGCGAACGCCTGCCAGCAACACCTCCCGCGCGCGGGAAACGAGACCAGGAAGCCATGACCTTGACACCAAAACAGCAAACCACAACACATTGTTGAGGCGTATCGTCCGACGGTGGGCTTTGTTCGGCCCCTTTCCCCACCGGAGGTCGCCATGCGATTCGGCACACCCTGTTGGATCGACCTCGCCACGACGGACCCGAAGGCCAGCAGGGACTTCTACGGCGGCCTCTTTGGCTGGCAATATCGGGCAAATCCGACAGGCGACTATCTCACCGCACTGGCCGACGACGTTCCAGCGGCCGGTTTCTATCGAGTTCCGGATATGCCGGACGCGCCGGCGTGGACGCTTTACCTCGCCGTTTCGGACAGCCACCGAACCGCTGACCGAATTGTCCGATTGGGCGGGCAGATTCTGATGCCGCCCCAGGAATTCGACGGCCAGGGCAGCCTCCTGGTCGCCGCCGACCCGACCGGCGCGACGATCGGCTTCTGGGAGCCCGCGGCGCCGTGGCCGTTCGCCACCGGCACCAAAGGCGAGTTCCGGTGGGCCGAGCTGAACACATGGGACGGTGACGCGGCCGACAAGTTCTTCGTCGACCTGTTCGGCTACCAACTCGAACAGATCGGCGACGGCGAAGACTTCGACTACACGACATGGACACTGCTCGGCGACAGCGAACCGGTCGCCGGGCGGATGCGCTTCGGCCCGGACTTCCCGGCGGCGACCAAACCGCACTGGATGATCTACTTCGAAGTCGGACCGATGCTGGGCACGGATGAGGCGACCGTGCTGGCCGTGCGGCTTGGCGGACGTCTGCTGTCCGAACCCGCGGATTCCCCGTTCGGCCGGTTATCCGTGGTCGAGGATCCCGCTGGGGCCGTGTTCACGTTGATCGACTCGTCCAACCGGCAGACTCCCCACGCGCCCTCGGAAGAGGAACTCGGCGTGGGCAACGACGATCCGTACGACGACTAAAACCCTCGTGAGTGTTTAGGCCGGTTAGAACCGGACTAAACACTCACGAACGACCTAGCTCGGCACAAAAAGTCGCAGCAGCAACCAGGACACCACTGCCGAGGGCAGCAGCGAGTCCATCCGATCCATCAGGCCGCCGTGCCCTGGCAGCAGGTTGCCCATGTCCTTGATGCCGAGGTCACGCTTGATCAGCGACTCCACCAAGTCGCCGAGCGTCGCGGTCATCACGATCGCGGCGCCGAACAGCGCGCCCTGCCACCACTGCGCGTCCAGCATCAGGCTCAACGACAGCCAACCGCCGACCACACCGGCGACCATCGATCCGGCGAAGCCTTCCCACGACTTCTTCGGACTGATCGTCGGCGCCATCGGGTGCTTGCCGAACAACACGCCCGCCGCGTAGCCCCCGGTGTCCGAGGCGACCACGGCGATCAGGAAACACAGCACCCGCGCGACACCGTCGTCCGGCACCACGAGCATCGCCGCGAACGAGGCGAACATCGGCACGTACGCGGCCGTGAACACCGACGCCGAGATGTCCCGCAGGTAGTTCTCGGTGCCGCCGCGGAAGCGCCACAACAGGCACGCCAAGATCGTCACCACGAACGCCGACAGAACGCCGTTGCGCTCGAACGGCCACGCGAGCCACAGCATCGCCTGGCCGCCGATGAAGACCGGCCAGAACGCGACCTGGATTCCGGCACTGCGTTTGAGCGCACCGGACAGTTCGTATGTGGCGACGCCGACGGCGAGCGCCACAACGCCGATGAAGATCTCCTTGACGGTCACCAACGAGACGATGACCGCGGCGCCGAGCAGCAACCCGACCCCGATGGCGGCGGGAAGGTTACGGCCGGCCCGGGACTTCTTCGGCGTGTCGTCCCCGGCCGGCTCGCCCGTTTCGGTGCCGGCTGTGCTGCCCATCTCTGTAGTCAACTAGACCTCGAGCAGCTCTGCCTCTTTGTGCTTCACCAGCTCGTCCACCTGCGCGACGTACCGGTCGGTGACGTTCTGCAGCTCCTTCTCGGCGCGTGCGACGTCATCCTCACCCGCTTCGCCGTCCTTGGCGATCCGGTGCAGTTCCTCGTTGGCCTTGCGCCGGACGTTGCGAATCGCCACCTTGGCGTCCTCGCCCTTGCCCTTGGCCTGCTTCACCATCTCGCGGCGCCGTTCCTCCGACAGCTGCGGGATGACGATGCGGATGATGGTGCCGTCGTTGCTTGGGTTCACGCCGAGGTCGGAATCCCTGATCGCCTTCTCGATCGCGCCGAGCTGGCTGACGTCGTAAGGCTTGATGACGGCCATCCGGGCCTCGGGGATGGTGATGCCGGCAAGCTGGTTCAACGGCGTGGGTGAACCGTAGTATTCGACGACGATGCGGGAGAACATGGTCGGGGTGGCCCGGCCGGTGCGCACCGACGCCAGGTCCTCCTTGGCGTGCGTCACCGCCTTTTCCATTTTCTCCTCGGCGTCGAGAAGTGTCTCGTCGATCACGGCTGCTCCTTGCTCGTGCCGTTCGTTGGACTGCGATTTACCAGCGAACCCGTCAGTACGGACATAACCGCCTAGACCGGAACCGTACTCGCGGGCGTGCTCACCAGCGTGCCGATCCTCTCACCACGCACCGCCCGGGCGATGTTGCCCTCGGTCAGCAGGTTGAAAACCACGATCGGCATGTTGTTGTCCATGCAGAGACTGAACGCAGTCGTGTCGGCCACCCGCAGGTCACGCTCCAGCGCCTCGCGGTGCGTGATGTGGTCGAACATCTTCGCGTCGGGATTCGTGCGCGGGTCGGCGTCGTAGACACCGTCGACCGCCTTGGCCATCAGCACGACCTCACAGCCGATCTCCAGCGCGCGCTGGGCAGCCGTGGTGTCGGTGGAGAAGTACGGCATGCCGGTGCCGCCGCCGAAGATGACCACACGGCCCTTCTCCAGGTGCCGGATGGCGCGCCGCGGGATGTACGCCTCGGCGACCTGGCTCATCGTGATCGCGGTCTGCACCCGCGTCTCGACGCCCTCGGCCTGCTCGAGGAAGTCCTGCAGGGCAAGGCAGTTCATGACCGTGCCGAGCATCGCCATGTAGTCGGCGCGCGCCCGGTCCATGCCCCGCTGCTGCAGTTCAGCGCCCCGGAAGAAGTTCCCGCCGCCGATCACGATCGCCACCTGGGTGCCTGCCCTGACCACCTCGGCGATCTGCCGGGCCACCGTTTGCACGACATCGGGATCGACACCGACGGCACCACCGCCGAACATCTCACCACCGAGCTTGAGCAGCACTCTGCGGAACGGCTTCGGGTCGGTCACATCTCCTCCTGCGGCCTTGCATGCGACGGCGGGGCCGCGAGCGTCTCCAGACGCGCCCGCGACCCCGCCCATGCTGTCATCGCTCGTTCTACCCGAAACTTCGGGTCAGGCCTGGCCGACCTCGAAGCGGGCGAAGCGGGTGACCGTCACGCCTGCCTCGTCCAGCAGAGCCTTGACGGTCTTCTTGGAGTCGGTGACCGACGGCTGGTCGAGCAGCACGACGTCCTTGAAGAAGCCGTTGACGCGGCCTTCGACGATCTTGGGCAGGGCCGCCTCCGGCTTGCCCTCCTCGCGCGCGGTCTCCTCGGCGATCCGCCGCTCGTTGGCGACCAGGTCCTCGGGGACCTCGTCCCGGGTGACCCACTTGGCCTTCAGCGCGGCGACCTGCATCGCGGCGCCACGGGCGGCCTCGGCGTTGTCGCCCTGGTACTCGACGAGCACGCCCACGGCGGGCGGCAGGTCAGCGGAACGCTTGTGCAGGTAGAGCGCGACCGGACCGTCGAGCACGACGACCCTGGCCAGCTCCAGCTTCTCGCCGATCTTGGCCGACAGCGCCTGCACGGCGTCGGCGACGGTCTGGCCGTCCAGGTCGGCGGCCTTGAGCACCTCGACGTCCGCGGGCTTGGTGGCCTTGGCGACCTCGAGGATCCGGTTGGCCAGCTCCTGGAACTCGGTGTTCTTGGCGACGAAGTCGGTCTCGCAGCGCAGCTCGACCATCACGCCGCCATCCGCGACGACCAGGCCGTTCGCGGTGGCGCGCTCGGCGCGCTTGCCGACGTCCTTCGCACCCTTGATCCGCAGGAACTCGACGGCCTTGTCGAAGTCGCCGCCGCTCTCCTCGAGGGCCTTCTTACAGTCCATCATTCCGGCGCCGGTGAGCTTACGCAGGCGCGCGACGTCCGCGGCGGTGTAGTTCGCCATCGTGCGTGTTTCCGTCCTTGTTCGGGTTGGTGCCCGCTCCCCTCGCGCGGGGAGCGGGCACCGTTGTGAGCTTCGTCAGGATTCGGTCTGGGCCGGGGCTTCACCGGCGTCGGCGGTCGCGCTGACCAGCAGGTCACGCTCCCACTCGGGCAGCGGCTCGGCGGCGGCACCCGGCTCGGGCTTGTCCTCGCCCTCGGCAGCGGCACCGTTGCGGCCCGAACGGGCGATCAGGCCTGCGGCAGCGGCCTCGGCCACCACGCGAGTCAGCAGCGCGGCCGACCGGATCGCGTCGTCGTTGCCCGGGATCGGGTAGTCGACCTCGTCCGGGTCGCAGTTGGTGTCCAGGATGGCCACGACCGGGATGTTGAGCTTGCGGGCCTCGCCGACGGCGATGTGCTCCTTCTTGGTGTCCACGATCCAGACGGCGCTGGGCACCTTGGACATGTCGCGGATACCGCCGAGGGTCCGCTCCAGTTTGTCCTTCTCGCGGGTCAGCATCAGGATCTCCTTCTTGGTGAGACCCTGGAAGCCACCGGTCTGCTCCATCGACTCCAGCTCCTTGAGCCGCTGGAGGCGCTTGTGCACGGTGGAGAAGTTGGTCAGCATGCCGCCGAGCCAGCGCTGGTTGACGAAGGGCATGCCGACGCGCTGCGCCTGCTCGGCGATGGCCTCCTGCGCCTGCTTCTTGGTGCCGACGAAGAGGATCGACCCACCGTGCGCGACCGTCTCCTTGACGAACTCGTACGCGCGGTCGATGTAAGTCAGCGTCTGCTGCAGGTCAATGATGTAGATGCCGTTGCGCTCAGTGAAGATGAATCGCTTCATCTTCGGGTTCCAGCGGCGGGTCTGGTGCCCGAAGTGCACGCCGGAATCGAGCAACTGCCTCATGGTGACGACGGCCATGGCCGGATTCGCACCTCTTCTGCTCGGGCATACCGGTCTCATCGTGAAGGCCGGCACGCTAGTCGGTTCTCGCGGCATACCGGGTGGTCTGCCGCCCTGGTGGCAGTACCGGCGCCCGAACCCACGCTGAAGTGGGACCGACGGGCGTCGTCACCGATCAGATCGACCGGCTGCACTGGCACGCGAAGTCGCCCCGTGAACACACGGGCCGCGTGAGCAGTGTACGCCGCCGAACCGACAAACCATTAACCGCTCTACCCCTTCCAGAGCGACTTGTCCACAGCCATCCAGTTATCCACAACTTGATCTTGACGGGATGGCCGCCCGGTCGCGATCACGGCAGCCTGGAACCGTGCGCCTCTTCCCCCAGCTCATCGCCATGATCGTGGCCCTGCTGATCGCCGCACCGGCGACAGCGGCGGCACCACTTTCTTCCCGAACGCGCACGCACTTTTCCTGGCCGCTTCCACCGCCGCATCCAGTCGTTCGCCCGTTCATCCCACCCGTCAGTCCTTATGGACCGGGCCATCGCGGCGCCGATATCGGTGGCGTTGTCGGGCAGGAGGTGATGGCGGCGGGCGATGGCTTAGTGGTTCACGCGGGTGTGGTCGTCGACCGTCCCCTCGTCTCGATCGAGCACTCGGGTGGCCTTCGGACGACCTATGAACCCGTCGCTCCTGTGGTGACGCGCGGCCAACGGGTGCGCCGAGGTGACGTGATCGGGCATTTGCTCGGCGGTCATTGCCCGGTCGGGTGTCTGCATTGGGGCGCTCGTCGGGGCGAGGAGTACCTGGATCCGCTCAGGCTGCTGTCCCGTGGCCGGGTTCGCCTGCTGCCTTCGTCAGACGTCGGACTGTTCGACCAGTTTGGCGCGAAGTCGCAGCACGGCGCGGGTGTGCAGCTGGCACACGCGGGACTCGGTGACGCCGAGGACCTTGCCGATCTCGGCGAGCGTCAGGTTCTCGAAGTAATACAGCGTTACGACGATCCGGTCGCGTTCGGCCAGCTGAGCGATCGCTCCGGCGAGCTGCCTGCGGTTGTCCAGGTCGACCAGCGTGGCAACCGGGTCTTCGGCGCCTTCGTCGGGCAGCGTCTCGGCGAGCGAGGCGGTGCCACGGCCCGCGGCGACCAGTTCGTCCAGCGCGACAACGCTGGTGAGCTGCAGCTGGGCGTAGAGCTCGTGCAGGTCCTTGACGCTGATGTCGAGCTCCGCGGCGAGTTCGGCGTCGCTCGGTTGCCGCTGGAGTTTGGCGCCCAGGCGCTCAAGCGCCCGCTCGACCTCACGCGCCCGGCCACGCACCGAACGCGGGACCCAGTCCTGTTGGCGCAGGTCGTCCAGGATCGCGCCGCGGATGCGCTGCATCGCGTAGGTCTCGAACTTCAGGCCGCGCTCCGGCTCGAACTTCTCGATCGCGTCGACCAGGCCGAAGATGCCGGACTGGATCAGGTCACCGACGTCGACGTGGGCGGGAAGGCCGGTGCCGACGCGGCCGGCGACGTACTTGACGAGCGGGGCGTAGTGCAGAACAAGCCGGTCGCGCAGCGGCTGGTCACGCTCTTTGCCGTACTCGGTCCACAGGGCGACGATGCCAGCTTCGACGTCGTCGGCGGTTCGGTGGTCACCAGGCAGGACGCCGTTGGGCTGGCCGATGCCGTACGGGGCGCTGCCGCGTCCGTTGGTGCTCGGCTTCGCGGGCTCGGATTCAGGCTCGGGTACGGCCACGGTACGAGAACCTCTCCCTGCGTTATCCGATCTCGTTGGATCGGGGGTGACCTGATCCAGCCTGGAGCCGCGCGACATGCCGTCCAGCTTAGGAGCTTTCCGTGCTCATCTCGCCCCCTAGTGCGCTCAAATTGTCACGGCGAGTCGCACAGTACCGCTGTCCGGAACACGTTTACCGCTACGACCTGGGATGAGCCTGATCGTGCACAGCACGTAGTCGCTCGACTGTCACGTGTGTATACAACTGAGTGGTCGCGAGCGTGGCGTGTCCGAGGAGTTCTTGAACGCTTCGAAGGTCCGCTCCGCCTTCGAGCAGATGAGTCGCCGCGGTGTGGCGCAGGCCGTGCGGACCGAGATCGGGTGCCCCGGGGACCGCCTTGAGCGCGTCGTGCACGATCCGCCGGACGCTGCTGGGTTGCAGCCTGCCCCCGCGCGCACCGATCAGAAGTGCCGGTGGCGAGTGCGCCGAGGCCAGTTGTGGCCGCCCATCCGTCAGCCAGTCCCGCACAGCGCGTTGCGCGGGCAGCCCGAAAGGAACGGTCCTTTCCTTGTCGCCCTTGCCGATCACTCGCACCACACGAAGATCCATGTCGACGTCGTCGACGTCAAGACCACAAAGCTCGGAAACGCGAATTCCGGTGGCGTACAACAGTTCGACGATCACGTGATCCCGCATCGCAACGGCATTCCGTTCGGCGGCGCCCGATTGCGACGCCCGCATCAGGTCATCGGCCTGATCCTGACGCAGCACGGACGGAAGAGTGCGTTGCCGCTTGGGCGCGACAAGCCGAGCCCCAGGATCGGAGGAGAGATACCCACGCCGGTGAGCCCAAGCAGTGAACGTCCGGGCAGCCGCCGACCGACGCGCCAACGTCGTCCGGCCAGTCCCAGCCGTGCGCTGCGCGGCAAGCCACGCCCGAATACCCGCGAGATCCAGTTTCCCTTGAGCCGGAGGCGATCCCGAACCAATGACATCAAGCCCATGAACATGCCCCAAAAGCGAAACCACATCGCCGACATAGGCCCGCACAGTGTGCGGCGAAAGCCCACGCTCAGCCCGAAGATGCCGTTCATAGGCGTCCACCATCTCCTGATCAGAAGGCGGCAGATCAGCCCGAACCCCAAGCAGGTCAACCCGACCACGACCACTCGACGACACAACACAACGCTGCGCGACCACAGCAACCACGTCAAGCACTACCCAACCTGGCGTGTTGCCCCACCCGGACCTATGCCCCACCACCGCCCAACCACGACTACGCGCCATCCCCAGTCACACCCCAAACGAACACCCCGCCCACTGCCCCGACACCCCGACGCGACATACAACCCAGCAACACAGCCCCGCCAGTCCTGATGCCCCGCGCGACACGCAACCCACCCACAACGCTCGCCAGCCCTGACGCCCCGCCACAACTCACAACCCCACCGACGGCCCCATCAGCCCTAACGCCGCGGCATGACCCACAGTCGACCGATAGCCCACCGACAACCCCACCTCCAGCTCAGTCCAACCATGACTTCGCGCCGTCCCCGGTCACGGCCGAAACGACACCTCGCCCGCTGCCCTGATGTCCTGACGCCACATGCAGCCCAGCAACACAGCCCCGCCAGTCCGATGCCCCGCGCGACACGCAACCCACCCACAAACACTCACCTGCCCTGACGCCCCGCCACAACACACAACCCCCACAAACACTCACCAGCCCTGACACCCCGGCATGACCCACAGCCCACCGACAACCCCACCAGCCCAAGTGCCCCAGCTCAGCCCACCATGACTACGCGCCATCCCCGGTCACCGCCCAAACGAACACCCCGCCCACTGCCCTGACACCCCGACGCGACACACCCCACCACACAGGCCCGCCAGTCCTAATGCGCCCGGCACACCCCACACCCCACCCACAAACACTCACCTGCCCTGACACCCGGCATGACTCAAAGCCCATCGACACCCCACCAGCCCTAACGCCGGGCGCGACCTACAACCCACCCACAAACGCTCGCCAGCCCTGACGCCCCGCCACAACACACAACCCACCCAAGGCCCCACCAGTCCAGATGCCGCGGCAGGGCCCACAGCCCACCCACAAAAGTCGGCGGTCCTGCAGACCACCGTGCGCGCCACGACCCGTTGACTGGCGAAGCCCTGTTCTTGCACAGGACTCATCGAAAACGACGCTGTCACAAGTCAGCGGGCACCGACCCGTCGACCTCGATCTTGGGTGTGGGTTCGGCGGCCTTGCCGGACCTCGTTGCGCGGCCGGTCGACTCAGCGGCCGGTCGACTCAGGCGTCGGCCGTCCCTGCCTCGGACGCGGGCTCCAGGACGAAGACGGGGATCACACGGTCGGTCTTCGCCTGGTATTCGGCATACGCCGGGTACGCGGCGACGGCGCGCTCCCACCACTCGGCCTTCTCGTCTCCGGTGATCTCGCGGGCCGTCATGTCGTGGCGGACGGATCCGTCCTGGAGCACTACGTGCGGATCGGCCTTGAGGTTGAAGTACCAGACCGGGTGACGTGGGAAGCCACCCTTCGATGCCACCGCCGCGTACCGCCCCTCGTGTTCCACGCGCATCAGCGGGATCTTGCGGATCTTGCCGCTCTTCGCGCCCCGCGTCGTGAGAATGACGACGGGCAGGCCCGTGTCCCAGAGCGTCGCACCCTGCGTACCGTCCGAACTCTCGTACAGCTCAACCTGTTCGCGCACCCACTGCGCTGGGCTCGGTCCGTACTCGCCCTCAAGAGGCATCGTGGTCACCCTGTCGTCGCATGCGGACTGTGTCGCGCAGTTCACCACAAGCACCGCGCGAATCCATCCTCGCCGCACTACCGGACAGGCGTCTTGCCCTGCTCGCCCGATCTTGGGGCTGAAGTCTTGCCCGTGCCGCGCAGAAAGTCGCAGGGACCGAGCCGCGACGGACAGTAAGGTCCGTCAACATGTTGGGCGCGCCGGAGCGTACGCATGTAATCGTCGTCGGAGCCGGAATCGTTGGCGCGTCGGTGGCTTATCACGCCGCTCGGGCGGGCGCCGCCGTGACGTTGGTCGACGCCGGGCGGCCAGGCGGTGGCGTGACGGCGGACTCGTTCGCTTGGGTCGGAGCGTCTGGTGTGCGTACCGGTCCAGCGGCCGGGATACGGGCCACCGCCACGGAGGAGTACCGCCGAGTTGAGGCCGAGTTGCCGGGACTCCCGGTGAGCTGGTCAGGCTCATTGAGCTGGCGCACGGAGGGCGGCGCGCCGGAGGCCGGGCCCGGACAGGAGATTGTGGACGCGGCCACCGTGATGGCGCTCGAGCCCAACCTTCGGCGGCCTCCAGAGTGGGCCATATGGGCGCCCGGCGACGGCGCCGTCGACTCGGTGGGCGTGACCGAGCGGCTGGTCACCAGCGCCCGCGACCATGGCGCCCGGGTACATCTGGACACCGTGGTCACTGCCGTCCGCCGGGATACAGCGGGCCAGGTTGTCGGGGTCGAGACGGCCGGAGGAACCCTCTCCGGTACGACTGTGGTGTTGGCGGCCGGTGTTGCCACAGCCGCACTGGGCGCGTCGCTCGGCGTGCGTGTCCCGGTCGAGCCGTCGCCGTGCCCGCTCTTCCAGCTTCGGGCGCCGGCTGGTCTGGTTCGCACCGTGGTCAACACTGAGGACTTCGATCTCCGCCAGGTCGCAGCGGACCGGCTGACCGCCGCCGCGGACTCGCCTGAACGCACCCTTGCCGCCGTCCGGTCCACTTTCCTCGGTGCCGAGAGCGTCGAGTTGCTCAGCGCACGACTCGGAGTACGCCCAATGCCGGCCGACGGCGAGCCGATCGTCGGTCCGGTGGCCGATGTACCCGGTCTGTACCTGGCGGTGATGCACGCGGCGGTCACGCTTGCCCCGGCCATGGGTCGCCTTATCGCGCGGGAGTTGGTCGACGGCATCGTCGAATCGGCGTTGTCGGGTTGCCGCCTCGATCGCTTCTAGCGTCGCGCCAGGGAGCTCGGCGCATCGCGATTTTCGACAGGCGGAGAAATAGCCCGAAAGGAGTAACGGCCTGCCCGTTACGTCCTCCTTGATCGTCTCGATCCTGCGTAAACCTGGGGACGGAAACGAGGAGGGGGAGGTATGACGAACCCACAAGATGCTGGTTTGACCGGTCGTTATCTGGTTCTGCTCGAGGATGACGCGGTGGCTGCGGGTGCTCGCGCGATGTCAAAGGTTGCTGGTCTTCGGATGGCCAGCACTGCTGATTCGGCGGGTGCGTCGGTCGCGTCGATGTTCGACGAAGCCGACGGGCTGATCCTGCACGAGCTCGGTGTTGCCGTTGTGTCGGCGGCCGAGGATCAGGCGAGCCGGCTTGCAGTCGCTGCGGCTGAGCCTGGTCCGATCGCTACGGTTGAGGCCGAGCGGATCGTGCACGCGATCACGGCCGAGGCTCCGGCCGAGCCAGTGGCGACGGCTGACGAGAGCGCCTTCACTTGGGGCTTGCAGGCCATCCGTGCGTCGGCATGTCCTGTCGACGCGACCGGGGTGCGCGTTGCGGTGCTTGACACCGGTTTCGATGTGAACCACCCCGACTTCGCCGGGCGCAATGTCACCACTGCCTCGTTCATCCGGGGCGAGGAGGTGCAGGACGGTCATGGCCATGGCACACACTGCATCGGAACGGCGTGCGGTCCTCGTAAGCCAGCGACCGGTCCTGGCTACGGTGTCGCGTTCAACGCGGACATCTATGCGGGCAAGGTCTTGAGCAACCGGGGCTCCGGCTCCGACGGTGGCATCCTGTCCGGCATCTCGTGGGCCATCGCGAACGGCTGCCGCGTGGTGTCGATGTCCCTTGGCGCGCCGACGCGGCCTGGTACGCCGCACTCGACGGTGTTCGAGCAGGTCGCCAAGCGAGCAATGGACGCGGGAACTTTGATCATCGCCGCGGCGGGCAACGAAAGCTCTCGCGGTACTGGCCACATCGCGTCGGTCAGCCACCCGGCGAACTGCCCGTCGATCATGTCGGTCGGCGCCGTCAACGAAGCCCAGGCCGTCGCGGACTTCTCCTGCGGCACCATGGACATGATCGGGCAGGTGGACATCGTCGCACCGGGCGAGAACGTCCTGTCGAGTTGGACAGGCGGAGGACAGAAGCGGCTGCGCGGCACAAGCATGGCCACTCCGCACGTGGCAGGCATCGCCGCGCTGATCTCCGCGCAGTACGGCGCGAAGTCGTGGGAGCTGTGGGCACGCCTCGTGCAGACCGCCGCCCGCCTCAACCTGCCGTCGACTGACGTCGGAGCAGGCCTCGTTCAGGCTCCGTAGGCTAGCGTCAGTCTCCTGAACGCTAGGAGGCTGACGTGCCCAAGATCATGGTCTCCATCGACGACGAGAGCATGACCGACATGCCCCGGCTGGTCGACGACCTACGCCGGGCAGGCCTGCTGGTCGACGAGGTCTTCGAAGCGCTCGGCACGGTCACCGGCTCGATCGCCCCCGAGGCGGTCGACACCCTGATGGCCGTGCCCGGCGTCGCCGCCGTCGAGTGGCAACGCGACAACTACGGCCCTGCCGACTCCAGCATCTAGCCCCGTTTTTCCGGGACCGGGACGCGCAGCGCGGCGAGCAGGTCGAGCAACTCGGCGCGATAGAGCTTCGCGGGGTGCTCGGTCTGGGCTGCGAAGTGGCCGTAGATCTCCAAGGCCACCGGCCCGTGCATACGCCCCCAGACACGCAAAGCGAGTGCCACCGCGGCGGGCGGAAGACCAGGAAACGATTCACGGAACATCGCGACCAGGGATGGATCGAAATCCGACCAACGATGGTTCACGTTCGACTGCGTGGGTTCGGCGTCGGGCCATGTGACAGCGACCAGTCCGGCAAGGCCAAGGCATGCGCGGCGTTCAGCCTCGGGTGCCGCACCGCCCTCGGGCGGCTGGTAGCCGTTGACCGGGTCGCCATAGATCAGCCGGAATCCTTGCGGATTGGCCACCGCCCACTCGCGGAACGCCTCGCCCCACGCCAATAGCCGCCCGCCTGCGTCGTCCTCGCGTTTCGAGTCGCGCGCGGCCTCCATCTGGTCGACCAGATCGGTGTAGACGTCCGAGATCAGCGTGCTGATCAGGTCGTCGCGCGTGGCGAAGTAGCCGTAGATCGCCCCGGCGGTCATGCCCATCTCCCGGGCAATCGCCCGGAGCGAGATGCCATCCGGCCCGCTCTCAGCCATGAGCTTCAACGCGATCGCCTTGATCTCACGGGATGTCTCGGCCCGCAGTCGTTCGCGCCTGGAAGGCACCACCTCTTTCACGGTTGACACGCTACAGCGTTGGCATACTATCTGCCGTACAGTTACTACACGGCGTTCAGTCACTGAATGCCGTTGAGACGATCTGGGGTGTACCTGTGCGAATCGGTGTGTTCGGAGCAACCGGAGTGATCGGCCAGCGCGTCGTGGCAGAGGCGGTAAGCCGTGACCACGAAGTCCGCGCGTTCACTCGCAACCAGTCCAAGATCCCGGCCGACGCGAGCCCAGTGACCTGGCAGGTCGCCGACGTGCTCGACGTGGACAGCATCACCACCGCCATCATCGGACTCGATGTGGTCGTCAACGCCATCAACGCGGGCGACGACATCCCTGACACCATCGCCAACGCCGAAGTTTTTCCCGGCGCTGCAACGGCGTTGCTTGCCGCGCTGGACCGACACCCGTCGACACGGCTGCTCATCGTCGGCGGTGCGGGCAGTCTTGAGGTCGAGCCCGGCCTGCAGCTCGTGGACGTCGACGACTTCGCCGAGCAGTTGCCCGCTCTCCTCGGCGTTCCACCGGAGTACAGCAAGGTCGTCCTCGCCCACCGGGAGGCGCTGAACCTCTACCGTCTGTCCAATCGCGACTGGACTTACGTCAGCCCATCAGCGGCTCTGGTCAACAGCGGCGAACGCACCGGGCGTTTTCGTACCGGCGCCAATCAGCTTCTAGTGATGGAAGACGGCACAAGCGACATCTCCGCGGAAGACCTCGCCGTGGCCCTCATCGACGAAGCCGAGCGCCCGCAGTTCATCCAACGACGCTTCACCGTCGGATACTGAAAGCTGAGGCGGACCGGACTTTCGCACAGGCCGGATACTGAGAGGTATGCGACCCGATCCTGGGCAGGTGCTCCACTTCTCCGAAGATCCGACTATCACCCGCTTTGTTCCTCATGTCGCGCCGACTTCCAGTCAGCCGGACGCGTACGTGTGGGCAGTGGACTATGGCCGTGCTCCGGACTACTGGTTTCCGCGCGAATGCCCTCGTGCGATGGCTTGGGCGACACCCGAGACTTCAGCCGCGGACCGGGAGCACATCCTCGGGCCAGGCGGTGGTGAGCGGGTGCATGCCATCGAGTACCGCTGGTTGGAGCGCATGCGTACCGTCGAGTTGTTCGCGTATCGGTTGCCAGCACAGCATTTCCGGCCTATTGGCAGCCCGGTGCCGAACGCAAGCGTCTCGACGGTCCCGGTCATCCCTCTGGGGCCACCGGAGCCGGTCGGTGACCTTCTGCGTCTGCATGAGGACGCGGGCATCCAATTGCGGATCATGACCAACCTCTAGGAGTTCTGGGACGGAGTCATCACGAGCACTCTCGGTTTCAGCGGCATCAGGCTTCGCAACGCGTTGGCACGCACCTAAACCTCCGCGCCGGCCCTGCGCCAGCCGGACTCACACCGGTCAGCCAGTCCGGTGAGTTCAAGCGCCGGCAGCACCGCACGCACTCTGGGCAACGGGACTCCGGAGACCTCGGCGATCCGTTCGGCGGAATGCGTGGCCCGAAGTTCGAGAGCTTCGTGGACTCTCAGCGACTCCGAATCCAAGCCGTCGGTGGGTCGTGCGGTACTGCCGGTCTTGGTCACCAAGTCATCGCCGAACAGGCCGACGGACTCGATGACCTCGGCCACCGAACTCACCGATGTGGCAAGCCCATCGCGGAGCAGGTCGTGACATCCCATCGACATCGCCGACGTCACGGGCCCAGGGACAACCATGAGCACACGCCCCAGCGCAGCGGCCGATGCCGCCGTGTTGCGAGCCCCGCTGCGTTGGCCAGCCTCGACCACCACCGTGCCGATGCCAAGCGCGGCGATGATCCTGTTGCGGACGAGGAAGCGATGTCTGCCCGGCGGTGTCCCGGGCGGGTATTCGGTGATCACAAGGCCTCGGGCGGCGATCCGCTCGATCAACAGACTGTGCCCAGCCGGATAAGCCTTATCAATGCCACATGCCAGCACAGCGATCGTGCATCCGTCGGCGTTCAACGCACCCTTGTGCGCGGCGCCATCGATGCCATAGGCAGCCCCAGAAACAACCGACATGCCACGACTGGCAAGCCCATAACCCATCTCGGCAGCGACATGCTCGCCGTATGAAGTGGCCGCTCTGGCACCCACAACGGAAACCGCGCGTTGCAACGCCTCATCAAGCGGCACACTGCCCCGCACCCAGAGTCCCAGCGGCGCACTCGCCCACTTGAGTCCTCTGGCCGCCGCGTTGGTCAGCGGGAGCAAAGGCCAGGCTGGCCAATCCTCATCCTCAGGCGTCACAAGTCGCGCACCAGCACGTTCTCCGGCGGCGAGATCCTCAGCCGCCGTGTTGATATGTCGTCTCGCCGAGGTCTCCAACGAGACGGCATCGGGAACCTCCCCAGCCCGCACAGCCGCTGCGGCAGCGACAACCCCTTGCTCAGCAACGAATTTTCTCAACGCATACGCGGGCGGTTCAGCAACCTTGAGCAAGTAGGCGCACGCCAGCCGCTGTTCATCCGTCACCATGTCAGGCCGCCCTCCGATCACGAAACTCCAGTGCCGCCGCCACATGGTCGGCATCCGGCCGGTCGACTCCTGCCAAGTCCGCCAGCGTCCAGGCAACACGCAAACACCGATCCGCTCCTCGCCCGGTCAACGCACCGGAACGGAGCCCTCGATCGAGCAGTGCCGTCACCTTGCGCGGCAAGGCAAACTCACGCCACAGGGACGGTCCGGGCACCTCGGCGTTCGTTGTCCATCCATGTTCGACCCAGCGTTGTCGGGCAAGTTCTCTCGCCCGCCATACGCGGGCGCGCACATGCTCGGTCTTCTCAGGCTCCGGTCCATCTACAGTGGACATAGCGGTAAGCGGTCGCATCCGGACGCGCAGGTCGACGCGGTCCATGAACGGGCCGGACAACTTCGCGAAGTATCGACGGCGGGTGTTGGGCGGGCACGAGCATTCGGTCTCCCTGGGAGGAGCGCACGGGCAGGGGTTGGTCGCCAGCACCAACTGGAACCGGGCGGGGTATCGCACAACGCCGTCCCTGCGTGCCAGGCGGATCTCGCCTTCCTCCATCGCGGTACGCAATGACTCCAATCTGTCCGGAGCGAACTCACATGCCTCGTCAAGGAAGACGACTCCACGGTGAGCCCGGCTGATGCCGCCTGGCTTGGCCAGCCCGACCCCACCGCCCACGAGAGCGGACACGGACGTTGTGTGATGCGGCGCGAAGAAGGGGGGTGTCATGATCAAGGGCGAGTCCGGCTTCAGCAGGCCAGCGACTGAATGAACCGCTGTGACTTCCAGCGACTGCTCGTGGGTCAGTGGCGGTAGCAGGGAGGGCAACCGGCGGGCCAGCATGGTCTTGCCTGTGCCGGGCGGGCCCACCAACAGGAGGTGATGGCCGCCCGCGGCAGCGACTTCCAAGGCCCAGCGGGCTTCGGGTTGGCCGACGACATCGGCGAGATCAGGAAGTTCCTCGACGGCAGCCACCTCTTGCGGACCTGGTGTTTTCAACGCATCTTCCTGTCCTCTCAACCAGTCGAGGACGCTCCTGAGCTCGTCCGCGCCAAGGACGTCGATGCCCGTGACCAAAGCTGCTTCGGACAACGCGCTTGCCGGAACGACGGCGCGTTTGACTCCTGCGCGACGTGCCGCCAGCAGACAAGGCAGTACGCCGCGTACGTCACGGATGCGGCCATCGAGGGCGAGTTCGCCGATCATCACTGTCGTGCGGACGAGTTCGGACGGGACCGCCCGGGCAGCGGCGAGTATCACGCAGGCGAGTGCGAGGTCGTAGCCTGATCCGTTCTTTCGCACAGCAGCGGGTGAAAGAGCCACTGTAATCTGCTGTTTCGGCCAGTCCTCGTTGCTGTTGCGGACGGCCGCGTGCACTCTGTCCTTCGCTTCGTTGAGGGCCGCGTCAGGCAGGCCGACGATGACCATCTTGGACGAGCCTTTTCCTATGTCGGCTTCGATTTCCACCATTCGACCGTCCATTCCGAACAGTGCGACCGACCATGCTTGTGCCAGTGCCATCAGAAGGCGTCCTTGAGGTGGGTGATGCGGGGTTTGCTGTCGGGCTGCCAGGTGACGGCGAGGATGTCGAAGCGGAGTTCGCACCAGGGGATGCGGTAGGTGGACAGCCAGATGTGGGTGAGGCGGCGGATGCGTCTGGCTTTGCGTTCGTCGACTGCGTCCTCGGGATCGCCAAAGCCTGTGCCAGCACGGGTTTTCACCTCGCACACGACCACCATCGAGCCGTCGGTGAGGATGAGGTCGAGTTCGCCTTCTTTGCAGCGCCAGTTGCGGTCCAACAGGACAAGGCCTTGGTGGGTCAGGTAGGCAACTGCCAGGTCCTCACCTCTGCGGCCCAGTTCATGGTGTGGGTTGGGTGGCTTGGGCTCTGTCGCCTTTGGTGCTGGTCGCTTGGACTTCGCGGATATTGGCGTCACGGGGGATGGCACTTTGGATTGCGGTACCGAGGTTTGCGGCTGTGTGGTCTGCGGTGCCGTGGTTTTCATCGTTGTCCCCTGTGGTCGGCTGGTGGTGATTCCAGCTTTCCGCCGGGGTGGGTTTGCGGGCCAGTGGGTGGGGACGGGGCTGTGGATAAGTGGTTGGTTGTGGATCGTTCGCGGATTTGCGATCTTGGAGGGCGAGGTTTTGTCGGCCGGGTGTGGTAGGCGCGCTCGATTGGCGGGTGTCTCGGCAAGCGGGATGCCACTAGTGTGTTAGCGGCCCGACCCAAGGCCAGCGCGCGCGGAGAAGGGAGCTCAGTGAAGTCCGTCGAGGTGCATCGGACGATCGAAGGCCCGCAGGACGCGCCCGTCCTCATCCTTTCCGGCTCGGTGGGCAGCAATCTCGACATGTGGCTGCCGCAGCGCACCGCGCTTTCCGATGAGTACCGGGTGATCAGTTATGACCATCGTGGACATGGCAAGTCGCCTGTCCCGGCTGGTCCGTACACCATCGCTGACTTAGCCGGCGACGTGCTCGCACTGCTCGATCAGTTGGAGATCGAGAAGGCCCACTTCTGCGGTCTTTCGCTCGGCGGCGCCGTTGGGCAGTGGCTTGGGCGCTATCACCCGCATCGGCTTGACCAGCTTGTGCTTGCTTGCACTTCGTCGTCGTTCGCGCCGCCTGAGGCTTGGGCCGAGCGCGCGGAGAACGTGCGGACGAAGGGCACGGAGTGGCTGGCGGACTTCTCGCTCGGTCGTTGGCTCAGCAAGGACTTCGACGACGCCCACCAGATCGCCGCTGTCCGGGCCATGGTCGCCAACACGCCCGCGGACGGCTACATCAACACCTGCGCGGCACTGGGTGCATGGGACTTCGCCGGCGAACTCGCGGAGATCCCGACGCCGACGCTGGTCATCGCGGGCTCCGAGGATCCGGCGACGCCGCCTGAGCATCTGCGGGACATCGCCGCCGCCATCCCCCGCAGCAGGCTCGCTGTCCTGGAGGGCGCGGCTCACCTGGCGAACATCGAGCGCCCGGTGGAGTTCAACGACCTGCTCCGGGCCCACCTGCTCGGCTAGGAACCCAGGCCTTCGTCAGGCAGCCGCAGTTCCGGCTTGTCCAGCTCCTCGACGTTCACGTCCTTGAACGTGATCACCCGGACGTTCTTGACGAACCGAGCGGGCCGGTACATGTCCCAGACCCAGGCGTCGGACATGCGTACTTCGAAGTACACCTCGCCGTCCGCGTCCCTGATCTGCACGTCGACCGAGTTGGCCAGGTAGAACCGCCGCTCCGTCTCCACCACGTAGGAGAACTGGCCGACGATGTCGCGGTACTCCCGGTAGAGCTGCAGCTCCATCTCGGTCTCGTACTTCTCGAGGTCCTCCGCACTCATCCGACCCGAGCTCCTCCTCGCTCTGATTCCGCCTCTTGCCGAGGGGAGCCCCCATTGTGAACCACGTCAGCCGCCGCCACACTCAGCGCCACCCGGCGCGGCGGGCGCAGGCCGTGCTTGAGGCCCGCGGACGCCACGTTCGAGTATGACCACCGGTGCACGGCACTCGGGCCGTGTTCACCGAGCGCAGCGTGGTGCTGGTTGGTGATGTAGCCCTTGTGCTCGTCGAACCCGTAGACCGGTAGCTCCTCGTGCAACTCTCCCATTATCCGGTCCCTGGTCACCTTGGCGAGCACGGACGCGGCTGCGATACACGCCACAGCCAGGTCACCCTTGATCACCGCCATGCTCGGCGCGGTGAACCCTGACACGCGGAAACCGTCGGTGAGCACGTATCCCGGCTGCACCTTCAGCCACGCCACGGCCCGGCGCATGCCTTCCAGGTTCGCGTAACCCACACCTCGAGAATCCACCTCATCGGGTGGAATCACGACAACCGCGTAGTCCAGCGCACGCTTACGCACGATGTCGAACATCCGGTCGCGGGCCGCCGGGGTCATCAGCTTCGAGTCGGTGAGGTCCTCGAACTTCGCCGCGTCGCTGGGCTTCAGCATGCACGAGGCCACCACGAGCGGCCCCGCGCAAGCACCACGACCGGCTTCGTCGACACCGACGACCGGTCCGAGGCCGCGACGTTCCAACGCACCCTGCAGCGCCCAGGTCCCACCGTCACGCCGGATGGGTACGCGCGGCGGGCGCAGGCTCATGGTGACCGCCACTGGGCTACTTCCGCTCGGAGGAACCCTTGAATGAACGGGAGACGGCCAGGCCGACCCGCCTGGAGGACCGCCACACCGGCCACGCCAACAGCACACCGACACCGAGCGGGATGCCCTGCTGCCACGCCGGGGCCCACGCCAGCGCCTGCGGGTTGGGGTCGGAGATGCCGCCCCAGCGGTTCGGCGGGAGCACGATCACCTGTGCCTTGCCGATCACGTCGGAGACGGGCACGACGCCCTCGAGCCGGGTGTTGCCCTGCTTGCGCGAGTCGGACGAGTTGTTGCGGTTGTCGCCCATGACCCACAGCGTGCCCGGCGGGACTGTCACCGGCTCGAACTGCTGGTCGCCGTTGGGCGCACCGCCTTCCCAGTACACGTACGGCTCGTTGAGGGGCTTGTCGTCGACGTAGACCCTACCGTCTGCGTCACCGCGGACGGTCTGGCCGCCGACCGCGATCACGCGCTTGACGAAGTCCTTCTCGTCCGGCGGGGCGAGTCCGATCACCGAACCGAGCTGCTCGAGAAAACGGACAAACGCGTTCTCTGAGCGCTCGCCGGTGAATTCGTTCTGCACCCACGGACCCGGGCCCTTGAAGACGACTACGTCGCCCGGCGCCGGATCGGTGAAGTAATAGGTGACCTTCTCGACCAGGATCCGGTCACCCTGACAGCCAGGGCACCCGTGCAGCGTCTCCTCCATCGAGCCCGATGGGATGACGTACACCCGCGCGAGGAACTGCTGGATCAGGAAGACCAGGACAAGAGCCACGACGATGAGGATCGGCAGCTCTTTCCAAAAAGACATTTTCTTCTTTTTGGGCTTTTTGCCTGATTCCGACTCATCGCTGTCCGCTGGACGTCCGCGCCGAGACTCGTAAATACCAGGCTCACGCGCTTCGGACTTTTGGGATTCCAGCGGACCGGTGACTTCTTCCGGACGTTCCGGATCATCCTCGGGTGCGTTGGGGTGCACGGGATTAACCACGTCGCCAGGTTACGGCAGAAGGAGCCGGTTGCGTCACGCGCCCGAAGGGGTTTCGCGCTTCTCCTTGATCTTGGCGGCCTTGCCACGCAGTTCGCGCAGGTAGTAGAGCTTCGCCCGGCGCACGTCACCGCGCTTGGCGACCTCGATCTTGGCGACGTTCGGGGAATGCACCGGGAAGGTGCGCTCGACGCCGACGCCGTAGGAGATCTTGCGAACGGTGAAGGTCTCGCGAATGCCACCGCCCTGGCGACGGATCACGACGCCCTGGAACTCCTGGGTCCGCTCGCGCTGGCCCTCGATGACGCGGACCTGGACCTTGAGGGTGTCGCCCGGCCGGAAGTCCGGGATGTCGGAACGCAGCGACTGGGCGTCCAGTGCATCCAGGGTGTTCATCGGTGTGTCCGTCCTCGTCATCGGGTGTGTTCTTCGTGTCTCCCGGCAGGCATGAGAACAACCTTGAGCCAACCTGGGAGAGGGCTTTCTGGCGCGCGTCGGAAACAGGGCCCGACAGCAGCAACCGAGCAAGTATGACAGGTCGTCATGCCGGAGGCGAAATCGCCCCCGTGCGCAGCTGATCGAGCAGGGCGCGGTCGTGCTTGTCCAGCGCGTCCTCAGGGAGGCGTTCGAGCAGGTCAGGGCGCCGTTGGAAGGTTCGTTCCAGCGCCCTGTCACGGCGCCAGCGATCGATCGCGGCGTGGTTTCCTGACCGCAGGACGTCCGGGACCGCGAACTCTCGCCAGACCTCGGGGCGGGTGTAGCTGGGGCCCTCGAGCAGACCGTCGGAGAACGAGTCCTGCTCCGCGGACGCCGGGTTGCCAAGAACACCTGGCAACAACCGGGCGACGGCCTCGACCATCACCATGACCGCGACTTCTCCGCCGACGAGCACGTAGTCGCCGATGGAGACCTCGTCGACAGGCATTCTGCGGGCTGCGTCGTCGATCACGCGTTGATCGATGCCCTCATAGCGGCCGCACGCGAAGACCAGGCGTGACTCCGTGGCGTAGGCACGGGCCATTGCCTGCGTGAACGGTTTACCCGCAGGCGTTGGGACGACCAACCGGGGCGTGTCGCCGGCACACACGGAGTCCAGGGCGTCGCCCCATACCTGGGGTTTCATGACCATGCCTGGGCCGCCGCCGTACGGGCTGTCGTCGACGGCCTTGTGTACGTCGTGGGTCCAGTCGCGGAGGTCGTGCACGCGGACGTCCAGCAGGCCACGGTCGATGGCTTTGCCGAGCAGCGCCGCGCGCAAGGGCGTCAGGTACTCGGGGAAGATCGTGACGACATCGATGCGCATGGTTCAGTCCAGCAGACCCTCGGGCGGGTCGAGCACCACGCGGCGCCCGACGATGTCCACCTCGGGGACGATTTCCCGCACGAACGGCACCAGGACCTCGCGTCCGGCCACGTCCAGGGCGAGCAACTCGCCGGCTGGGCTGTGCACGACCTCGCGGACAGTCCCCACCGTGGACCCGTCAACGAGCACGGCGGAGAGCCCTTCGAGTTCGTGGTCGTAGAACTCGTCGGGGTCCTCGGTCGGCGGCAGCGCGTCGGTGTCGGCGAGGAGCAACGCGCCTCTGAGCGACTCAGCGACGGTCCGATCAGGAACCTCGTCAAACGTGACGAGAAGACGCTCACCGTGCGACCGGATGGTCGCGAGCGTCAGGGGCCGAGAGGAACCGTCGCGCAGCCGCGCGGCCACGACCGCACCTGGAGCGAAACGCTGCTCGGGCGAGTCTGTGCGCACGTCCACGGCGAGTTCACCGCGAATTCCGTGCGCCTTGGCCACGCGGCCGACGACGACATCCATGGGCGCTAGTGGTCGGTGTCCACCACGTCCACGCGGACACCCCGGCCACCGATCCCGGCCATGACCGTGCGCAGGGCCGTGGCGGTCCGCCCACCCCTGCCGATCACCTTGCCGAGATCATCGGGGTGGACGTGGACCTCGAGAGTGCGGCCCCGGCGCGTGGTGACCAGCTCCACCCGGACCTCGTCCGGGTGGTCGACGATCCCGCGCACCAGGTGCTCGAGCGAGTCCGCGAGGAAGCTCACGCGTCTTCCTTGGCGCCGCCCTCATCCGCCTTGGCCTCGTCAGCCTTGGCGTCGGCCTTCTTGCTGCCCTTGCGCTTCGGCGTGGTCGCCTCGGTCACCGGCTCCTCACCGGCGGCGGCCAGCGCGGCGGCGAACAGCTCCGCCTTGTCCGGCTTGGCCTCCTTGACCTTCAGCGTGCCTTCGGTGCCCGGCAGGCCCTTGAACTTCTGCCAGTCGCCGGTGATCTCGAACAGGTGCTGCACCGGCTCGGTCGGCTGCGCGCCGACACCCAGCCAGTACTGGGCGCGCTCGGAGTTCACCTCGATCAGGCTCGGCTCCTCCTTGGGCGCGTAGCGGCCGATCGTCTCGATGGCCTTGCCACTGCGGCGGGTGCGCGAGTCGGCGACGATGATGCGGTAGTACGGCGACCGGATCTTTCCGAGACGCTGCAGCTTGATCTTGACTGCCACGGGTAGTGGTACTCCTCGACGTTCTGGTGCTACGGGTGGAACTCGCTCGACCCGCGTGGGGCACGGGGGCGAGGCCCGAATGGCAGCCATGGCGTGGTGAGAGGGTCCAGCCACAGCGGACAGCCAAGTATTGTGCCAGACGAGTCCGCCCCGCTCACAATCACCCCTGTTGATGACTCAAGTCACTCGGCCGGGTAAGGCATCGACTTGAAGTCACGGTCCAGGCGGTCCGGCGTCCGTGGCAACCATGATGCCCGCAACGCGCTGACCGTCCCCACGGGCAACGACGGGTTGGGCGTATTGGCGCTCGGGTTGGCGACGGACTGCACGGCCCACGCGAACCCGATCACCGGGTTGATCCGCGCCCAGCGAGCCGTGTCGACACCCAGCAGCATCATCGCCCGCAGGTACGCGTGCCAGCCGTGGTAGTTGGTGATCGGCACCATGGTGTGCACCTGCTGCTCCAGAGCGGCCCGGCGCGGGTCGAACAACACGCCTTCGCCGAACCAGCCGAAGGCGTCGACGAACCGGGTGCTGTTGGGCGAGTAGTACGTGTCGAACGACGTCAACTGCAGAGTCGACAGCGTCTGCAGCTCACGCCGGACCGGCCGGGCGAAATCGGCGTAGGTGTCCGGGTAGCCCGGCTTGGCGCTCAGATCGAGCCAGACGTCCCGGAACCCGTCGACGAAGTTCGGCACGCCGACGTGCGCAGTGAGCCGTGCGTATGTCTCCTGGATCTCGGGGGACGCGTTGTAGAACGCGACCTCGTCGAACTGGTACCACATCTCGTTGGCTCTGCGGTCGCCCAGCATTCCGGGCACGGGCGGGAACTCCGACGCCGCGGCGACGCCGGGCAACAGCAGCACAGACGCCCCGATGGACGCGGTCAGCAGGGATCGTCGGTTGAGCGACATGCGGATCTCCTCTGCGAAACGAGTGATCCACATACCCTTGGACCTGCTGATCCCTACCCACCAGAGTGCAGCACCCGCGACTGACGGGCAAAGATCCCGGCTGGACCGGGACTCAGAACGCGGCGAGCGTGACCCCGGCTTCCTCCAGCGCAGCGCGTACGGCCTGCGCGTGCTGCACGGCGCCGGGCGTGTCGCCGTGCAGACACAACGACTCGACCGACGAAGCGTCGATGACGGTCCCGTCCACGGCGAGGATTTGACGGTCCGAAGCCAACCGGACTGCACGGTCGACAACAGCGGCTGTGTCCGTGAGCAACGCACCTGGCTCACGCCGCGAGACGAGCGTCCCGGACGGCGTGTAGCCACGATCCGCGAACGCCTCACCGACGGTCCGCAACCCGGCTTCCGAAGCGGCAGCCAAGAACTCGGACCCCGGCAAGCCAAGCACAGGTATGTCGCCCCATGCCTTGACTCCAGCGACGACCGCAGCTGCCTGTTCAGCGTGGTGGACGACAGCGTTGTACAGGGCGCCGTGCGGTTTCACGTACGCCACACGAGCACCCGCAGCTGAGGCGAACGCGGACAGCGCGCCGATCTGGTACAGCACATCGTCCGCCAGCTCAACGGGTTCGACGTCGATGAAGCGGCGACCGAACCCGGCGAGGTCCCGATAGGACACCTGCGCGCCGATCGCGACCCCATGCGACGCGGCCAGTTCGCACACTGACCGCATGGTCCGCGGATCGCCCGCGTGGAAGCCGCACGCCACGTTCGCCGACGTCACCACGCCGAGCAAAGCCGCGTCGTCACCGAGCTTCCATACGCCGAAACCTTCGCCGAGATCGCTGTTCAGGTCCATCAGGGGGCCATCACTCCAAGGGAGACGAGCAACACCGTCAACGCGGGCACGAAGTTGTTGACCTGGTGGGCGACCACGCTCGCGCCGAGCCGTCCGGTGAACAGCCGGGCGAGCCCAATCGGGATGCCGATCACGATCAGCAGGGACGTGCGCAGCGGTTCGAGGTGGCTGACCGCGAACACGGCCGTGCTCAGGCCGAAAACGGTCCAGCGGCCCCACTGCAGGCGTTCCAGCGCGCCCCACAGCAGGCCACGGAAGATGATCTCCTCGCAGATCGGCCCGACCAGCCAGGCGTACAGGAACATCACCACGCCCGCGGCGATCGGCAGCGAGCGGCTGTCGACCAACGCGCTGAACGCCGAGGTGGCGTTGTCCTCGCCGACGATCTTCGTCCAGATCATCGCGGCCGCGGTGGTCAGCACCAGGCCGATCAGGCCGAACTTCAGCCCGACCTTGAAGTCCTCGCGCGAGTACGACCACTTCAGGTCGATCCGGGGCCCGTTCCCGCGCAGCCGGGTGATCAGCAGCGCGACCCCGGTCGCGATCAGCACCGGCAGGATCGACCCGATCACGATCGTGGCCACGCTGACCGGCTCGTTCGACGAGCTCGGCTGCAGGATCGCGCTGATGAACGCGGCCGACAGCAGCAAGACCGCCTCGACGAGCAGAAACGCGCCAATGCCCCATCTGTGGCTGTAGTCCGGCGCGGGCGGCGGCTCGATCGGTTCCGCGGCCACTGTTTCAGGCTCCCGTGGCGGTGGTGGTGTCACGGGCGTCCTCCGACAGCACAATCAACGGCGCACTCCGGCAAGTGCGCGACCTGATTGGCAGACTACGGCGCGTTTCGGCGTGTCACCGAGTAATTCGGCGTGTCACCGCACGATCCGACCACGCAAGACAATCCGAGTGGGTGATCGGAGCACGCTCAGGTCGGTACGCGGATCGGCCGGATAGGCGACGATGTCGGCCGCGGAGCCGTCTTCGATACCCGAATAGCCCAACCAGCCACGCGCTGCCCACGACCCCGCCGCGAGTGCGTCCGTACGGCTCATTCCCGTGCTGTGCAAGGCTTCTATCTCGTCGACCAAACGGCCGTGGTCGATACCGCCACCCGCGTCAGTGCCCGCGTACACGGGAATGCCTGCCTCGACGGCCGTCCGCACGGTGTCGCGGACCGAAGCGTGCAACTGCCTCATATGCGCCGCGTAGATCGGATATTTCGTCGCATTCGCCGCGAGGTCGGGAAAGAGCTCGATGTTGATCAGCGTCGGCACGAGCGCCGCGCCGGACGAGGCCATCATCGCGATGGTGTCCGCGGTCAGCCCAGTGCCGTGCTCGATGCAGTCGATCCCGGCGGCGAGCAGGCCCGGAATGGAGTCTTCGCCGAACACGTGCGCGGTCACGCGGGCGCCCGCGTCGTGGGCCACCTTCATGGCCTTGACCAGCACGTCGTCCGGCCAGAGCGGGGCCAGATCGCCGACCGACCGGTCGATCCAGTCGCCGACGAGCTTCACCCAGCCGTCGCCGTACGCCGCCTGCTCGGCGACCGCCTCCAGCAGCTGCTCAGGGTCCTCGAGCTCCACGCCGAGATACCGGATGTACCGCTTGGGCCTGCTGATGTGCCTGCCCGCGCGGACGATCCGGGGCAGGTCGAGGCGTTCCTGCAGGGGCCTGGTGTCGATCGGCGAGCCGCAGTCACGCACGAGCAACGCGCCGCTGTCGCGGTCGATCTCGGCTTGCTCGGCCGCTTCCTCAAGGGTCGGATTGCCCGACGGCGAGATCCCGATGTGGCAGTGGGCGTCCACCAGTCCAGGCACCAGGAATCCGCCGTTGACCACGGTTTCCGCGTTGGGCACCGGCGTGAACCGGATCCGGCCGTTGACCACCCAGAGGTCACGGGTCTCTTCGCCGGGGAGCACGACTCCCCGCAGGTGCAGCGCGGTCACTTGTCTTTGTTCTTGGGGAACTTCAGTGTGGAGGGGTCGAAACCGGGCGGCAGCTGGTCCAGACCGGCCAGGCCGGGCGGGAGCTGGTTGAGGCCGGGCGGCATCTTGGACAGGTCCGGCGCCGCACCCGCGGGGAAGCCGGGCAGCGCGGGCAGGTTGCCCTTGCCCTTGCCCTTGACCTTGCGGCCCTTCTTGCGCGCGTCCTTCTTCTGCTTGCGGCTCATCCCGCCGCCACCGCCGCCGAAGCCGAACCGGCCGGCCATCTGCTGCATCATCTTGCGGGCCTCGAAGAACCGGTTCACCAGGTCGTTGACCTCGGCGACCCGGACGCCGGAGCCGTTGGCGATGCGGGCACGGCGGGACGCGTTGATGATCTTGGGATCGGCCCGCTCGGCCGGGGTCATGCCGCGGATGATCGCCTGCAGCCGATCCAGGTGCTTGTCGTCGATGTTGGCCGCGGCTTCCTTCATCTGGGCGCCGCCGGGCAGCATGCCGAGCAGGTTGCCGATCGGGCCCATCTTGCGCACCTGGAGCATCTGCTCGAGGAAGTCCTCCAGGGTGAGCTGGCCCGCGGTGAGCTTCTCCGCGGCCTGCTGGGCCTGCTGCTGGTTGAAGACCTTCTCGGCCGACTCGATCAGCGACAGCACGTCACCCATGCCGAGGATGCGGCTGGCCATCCGGTCCGGGTGGAACGCGTCGAAGTCCTCGAGCTTCTCGCCGTTGGACGCGAACATGATCGGCTGGCCGGTGACGTGCCGGACCGACAGCGCGGCACCACCGCGGGCGTCGCCGTCGAGCTTGGTGAGCACGACACCGGAGAAACCGACGCCGTCGCGGAACGCCTCAGCTGTGGTGACCGCGTCCTGACCGATCATCGCGTCGACGACGAACAGGACCTCGTCGGGCTGGACCGCGTCCCGGATGTCGGCGGCCTGCTTCATCAGCTCTTCGTCGACACCCAGGCGGCCCGCGGTGTCGACGATGACCACGTCGTGCTGGGCACGCCTGGCCTCGTCGATCGCGCGGCGGGCCACGTCGACCGGGTCGCCGACGCCGTTACCTGGTTCGGGAGCGAACACCGGCACCCCGGCTCGCTCACCGACGACCTGCAGCTGGGTGACCGCGTTGGGCCGCTGGAGGTCACACGCGACCAGCATCGGCGCGTGGTTCTGCTCCCGCAGCCAGCGGGCCAGCTTGCCCGCGAGGGTCGTCTTACCGGAACCCTGCAGACCGGCGAGCATGATCACGGTCGGCGGCTGCTTGGCGAACTGCAGCCTGCGGGTCTCGCCGCCGAGGATGGCGATGAGCTCCTCGTTGACGATCTTGACGACCTGCTGCGCGGGGTTGAGCGCCGCGGAGACCTCCGCACCCTTCGCGCGCTCCTTGATCTGCGTGATGAACGCACGCACGACGGGCAGCGCGACGTCGGCCTCCAGCAGCGCGATGCGGATCTCGCGCGCGGTGGAGTCGATGTCCGCGTCGGTCAGTCGCCCCTTGGAACGCAGGTTCTGCAGGACCGATGTGAGCCGGTCGGAAAGGGTGTCGAACACGGGTACGGCACTCCAGGCATGTCGTGGGTATCACCACCAGGGTAGTCGCGGGAAAATGTGTATGTGGCAAAGGCCAGTGTCTACATCTCAGTCGACGTCGAAGCCGACGGTCCGATCCCCGGTCCGTACTCGATGATTTCGCTGGGTGCGTGCGTCGCCGGACGGCATGACGGTGACGTGTTCACGGCGGCGGATCCCGAGGTCCAGACCTTCTACCGGGAGCTCAAACCGATCAGCTCCGAGTTCGTGCCGGAGGCTCTGGCGGTCAGCGGGCTGGATCGTGACCTCTTGATCAAGTCGGGTATCGAGCCCGCGGACGCGATGCGGGACTTCTCGGCGTGGGTCAGTGAGGTGTCCGGTTCGGCGGCCGCGGTGTTCACCGCGTACCCGGCGAGCTTCGACTGGATGTTCACGTACTGGTACGTGATGCGCTTCACCGGGTCGAGTCCGTTCGGGCACTCGCGGTGCCTGGACATGAAGACGTACTTCGCGGCTCGGGCCGGGCGGCCGATCAGCGGGGTGGCCAAACGCACGATGCCCAAGCGGCTGCTCTCGAACCGGAGGCACACGCACAACGCGCTGGACGACGCGATCGAGCAGGGTGAGATGTTCGGCAAGCTGATGGCTGAGGAGTACTAGCCGCGAACTCGATGCGCCGCAAAGCGCATCTCAGGATGCGGCAACGGTGGACACGGGGTGCCGGAACGGTGGACACACGAGGCTGGAACCGGCAACTCGGGGTGCCGGAAAGAGCGTTTCGGTGTGCGGGAAAGTGCAACTCGGGGTGCCGCAACGGTGGACACGGGGTGCCGGAACGGTGGACACACGGCGGGAACCGGCAACTCGGTGTGCGGGAAAGTGCATCTCGGGGTGCCGGAGTGGTGGACACGGCGTGCTGGAGTGGTGGACATGGGGTGGGGGATGGTGGGCACGGCTGTTGTGCTGAGAACCGCCCGGTAGGCCCTACCCCTCGATGGGCCAGCCGGGCGGTTCACGGTCCGAGCAAGCACCCGCGGTCACGGCCACCGCCCGGCCCCCGTCCGGACGGTCTCCCTCCTCCGTGTCCCCTCTCGCACCTGCCTCCTCGCGACAGGGACAAGCCTGCCGCTCAACAGGGGTGTGCCGGCAGCGTGAAGGCCCCTGACTAGGGGTGGGTAGGACTACTCAACTGGTTCAGGTAATCGCCGCCAGGCGGACGGCTTCAGCCAGCTCCTGCCTGCTGGCGGCGGAGAACTCGCCCCCGTCGGCCGCCCTGATGCAGAACGAGTCGACGGCCGTGGCACCCAGAGTAGCCGCGCGCGCCCACAGTACGTCGGCACCACACCGCTCCAGCGCTTCCGCGACGCGGTAGAGCAGTCCGATGCGGTCCGCGGCACGCAGTTCGAGCACGACCGCGCCCGGGTAGTCCTTGCCTGCTTCGTCGTCGAACCAGAGCACCCGTGGCTCGGGTGCGTCCTGCGGTTGACCGCCGTAGTCACGTTCCTTGTCCGCCAGGCGGTCCGCGAGCTTCAGGTTGCCGGACAACGCCAGGCCCATTTGCTCACGTAGCAACGACTCGTTGGGCAATGAGCCGAACCGTGGCGACGCGGTGAACACGTCGACAGCGATACCGGCGTAGGAGTCGACGCTTGCCGCGTGCACTTCCAGGGAGTTCAACGCGAGCACGCCCGCGGCCCTGGACAACAGACCTGGCCGGTCGGGGGCGAAGACCGTGATGGTCGCGACCCGGCCGGACGCTTCCACGTCAACGTCGTGTTTTCCTGACGCCGCAACGGCTTCCGCGCGGGCCCGGTGTGGCGAGTCGAGCGGGTCGGGCCTGGGGATCGGCTCGCCCGCCATCGCCCGGCGGCTGTTGCTGACCAGATCGCCGATCAACGCCGCCTTCCACTCCGTCCACACGCCCGGACCGGTCGCCAGGGAGTCGGCTTCGGCCAAGGCGTGCAACAGATCCAGCAACACCGAGTCGCCGCCGAGGGTTTCGGCGACCCGGACGATCGTGGCCTCGTCGGTGACGTCCCGCCGCGTCGCGGTGTCCGGCAACAGCAAGTGATGGCGGACCATGGCCGACAGCGTGTCGACGTCCTGTTTGGACAGTCCGAGGCGTTCACCGACCTGATTGGCCAGTGCGGCACCGACTTCCGAGTGGTCGGCACGCCTGCCCTTGCCGATGTCGTGCAGCAACGCACCAAGCAGCAACAGGTCCGGCCGGGCGACCCGGGTGACGAGCTTGCTGGCATACGCGGTGGCCTGCACGAGATGGCGGTCGACGGTCCACTTGTGAGCCGCATCCCGTGGTGGAAGGTCACGGACAGCGCCCCACTCGGGGAACAGCCGTGCCCACAAACCCGTGCGGTCCAACGCCTCGATCACGTCGATAAGGCCTTCTCCCGCCCCCAGCAACGCGATCAGCTCGTCGCGTGCCTGGACTGGCCACGGCGAACGGGGTTCCGGTGCGGTCTCGGCAAGCCGCTGCAAGGTCGCGGGCGAAATCGGGTTTCCGGTGCGCGCCGCCGCTGCCGCGACCCGGAGCAGCAAAGCGGGATCACGGGTGGGCTCCGCGTCGCGGGCCAACGTGACCTCGTTGCCGTGCAACACAACACCTTCGTCGAGCGGTCGACGTTCCGGCCCGCGTCTCAGTCTGCTGAGCACGCGGCGAGGCCCTTCCGAGGCGACCCCGCGCAGGGCGACATCGAGGGCGTACGCCACGGTCCGGCCCGCTCCGGAAAGCGCACGGGCCAAGTCGAAACGGTCGCCCTTGTCCAATGCGACGGCGACCTCGTCGGCGTCCTGAGCACGCAGAACGTCGTTGGCGCGCCGGACGATCCGCCGGAACTCGGTCCGGACGTCCAGCAACAGCCGGTGCGCCTGGGTGAGTTCGTCGCTCGGCCGGTCGATAAGCTGGGCCGCGGCCAAGGCCCGCAACAGGCCCACGTCCCGCAGGCCGCCACGGCCGTGTTTGAGATCCGGTTCGACCCAGTGGGCCACTTCCCCGCTGCGTTGCCAGCGTGCCCGCGCGTCCTCGGCCAGTGCCGGAACTCGTTTGCGGGCACCGGTCCGCCACCGGTCACGGGCGGAAACCGCGAGTCGCTCGGCGACCTGCTCGTCTCCCGCGATGAACCGGACGTCCAGCAGGCCGACCGCCGTCCGCAAGTCGCCGGCGGCGACGTCAAGCGCTTCGCCGACGGTACGGACCGAGTGGTCCAGGCCGATCCCGGAATTCCACAGCGGATACCACAGTTGCTCGGCCAGCTCGGTGACAGCACCGCTGCGGCCTTCATGAACCAACAGCAGATCGAGGTCGGCGTACGGCACGAGTTCCCTCCTGCCGAGACCGCCGACCGCGACCAGCGCGACCCCCTGGTCCGCGCCGATTCCAGCCTGTGCCGCGTGCGCGGTCAGCCAGAACTCGTGCAGATCGGTCAGTGCTTCGCGGAGCGCGTCGGGTGTGAGCCTGCGCTGGCCCGCGACCGGTTTGAGCAACCGGTCGCGGGCCTGCACGAGGTCAGCCGCCGACGGGACTTCCCCCGCGGGTTTTCCCCCGTCCAATTTCACAGGGCGTCGGTACCACGTTCCCCGGTTCGCACCCGAACAATGGTGTCCACCGGCGTGACCCAGACCTTGCCGTCACCGATCTTGCCTGTCCGCGCCGTCTCGACGACGGCGTCCACCACCTTGTCCACGGCCGCGTCGTCGGTGAGGATCTCGATGCGCACCTTCTGCACGAAGTCCACCGCGTACTCGGCACCGCGGTAGACCTCGGTGTGGCCCTTCTGCCTGCCGTAGCCACGGACCTCGCTGACCGTCATGCCGAGCACACCCAACTGCTCGAGCGCTGCTTTGACGTCGTCAAGGGTGAACGGCTTGATGATCGCGGTTACGAGTTTCATGCCTTGCTCTCCTCAAGGGAAGCCGCGGAGTGTGCGCCAGTGGGCTTGACGGAGTTGCTCACGCCCCCGCCACCGCCCAAACCACCGAAGTCGTAGGCGCTCTCGGCGTGCAGCGCCTCGTCGACACCGGAGACCTCGTCCTCCTTGGACGCCCGGAACCCGATGGTGACCTTGATCAGGAAACCGAGGATAAGGGTGATCACGAAGGAGTACGCCAGAACCGCGCCGGCCGCGACCGCCTGCTTACCCAATTGGGCGAGGCCGCCGCCGTAGAACAGGCCGTCCGCGCCAGCGGAGTTCACCGAGGTGGTGGAGAACAGGCCCACCAGCAGGGTGCCGACCAGGCCACCGACCAGGTGCACGCCGACGACGTCGAGTGAGTCGTCGAAGCCGAACTTGAACTTCAGGCTCACCGCGAGCGCACACAGCACACCGGCGATGACACCGATGGCCAGCGCGCCGAGCGGGCTGACGAAACCGGCTGCCGGGGTGATCGCGACCAGACCGGCGACCGCACCGGACGCGGCACCCAGTGTGGTCGGCTTGCCGTACTTGATCTGTTCGACCAGCAGCCAGCCGATGACCGCGGCGGCCGTGGCGACTGTGGTCGTGGTGAACGCGACAGCGGCCGTCTGGTTGGCGCCCAGCGCCGAACCGGCGTTGAAGCCGTACCAGCCGAACCACAGCAGGCTGGCGCCCAGCAACACGAACGGGACGTTGTGCGGGCGGCCGGTGTCCTTCGGCCAGCCGGTCCGCTTGCCCAGCACGATGACGAGTGCGAGGGCCGCCGCACCGGCGTTGATGTGCACGGCCGTACCACCGGCGAAGTCCAACGCCTTGAGCTGGTTGGCGATCCAGCCGCCGACCACCGAGCCGTCGGACGAGGAGAACGCGAAGACCCAGTGCGCCACCGGGAAGTACACGATGGTCGCCCACAGCCCGGCGAAGATCGTCCACGCCCAGAACTTGGTCCGGTCGGCGATCGCACCGGAGATCAGGGCGACGGTGATGATCGCGAACATCAGCTGGAACATCACGAACGCGAGCACCGGGTACTGGTGACCAGCCGGATCCTCTGGCGTGGGGGCGGTACCGGAGACGGCACCGATCGTCCCTTCGAGCCCGACGTTGTCAAGGTTGCCCACCAGGCCACCGAACGCGTCGTTGCCGAACGCGAACGAGTAGCCATAGAGCACCCACAGAACTCCGACTACGCCAAGCGCGATGAAGTTCATCATGAGCATGTTGAGCACGCTCTTCGAGCGGACCATGCCGCCGTAGAAGAACGCGAGCCCTGGTGTCATCAACATGACCAGGGCGGCACTAGCCAGGATCCAGGCTGTGTCTCCTGCGTTCACATCGTCCTCCCGTGCTGTGTTTTGCTCCGGCAGGATCGATAAGTGGTGTTTCCTGAGATGGCACCGCGCGTTTCGCCGCTGTGAACTGTGCGACCGGCTTTGTTACGAGCGCGTTTCCTCCCTGGTCGACTTCGAATCGTTACCAATCGGACATCCCGCTTTGTCTGGCCGGTCACGGCTGGATAGCGTCATAGGACGATGAGCCGAGGTAGGAGCGACGAGAAGGCTGCCCAGCCGGTGGGTTTCCCACCGATCGCGCTGGGCGCTTTGCGCTGCCCGCACTGCCAGTCGCCCTTCGACCAGCAGGGGCGGACGCTTCGGTGCACGTCCGGGCACAGTTTCGACCTGGCCCGGCAGGGTTACGTGAACCTGATGGGCTCCGGGGTCGGCGACACCAAGGAGATGGTGACCGCCCGCGACGAGTTCCTGGCGGCCGGGCACTACGCCCCGCTGGCCCGGCTGGTGGCCCACGAGGCCGCCCGTGACCTGCGGCGAGACGCCCTGGTTGTGGACGCGGGTACCGGTACGGGTTACTACCTTGCGGCGACATTGGCCCGCGCTCACGCCGCGACCGGGCTCGGCATGGACACGTCGACAGCCGCCCTGCGCCGGGCGGCCCGCGCGTACCCGGGGATCGGCGCGGTGGCGTGGGATCTGTGGAAGCCGTGGCCGGTGCAGACCGGGGCGGCGGACGTGATCATGAACATCTTCGCGCCGCGGAACCTGATCGAGTGCCATCGTGTGCTGCGGCCGGACGGCACGCTCGTGGTCGTCACGCCGGACTCCACGCACCTGTCCGAGCTACGCACGTACATCGACATGCTCGATGTGGACGCGGACAAGCTGACCAGGCTCGACTCTTCGCTGCAGTCCCAGTTCTCGCTGACCGGACGGCACGACTGCGAGATCGAGCTGACGCTCGAGCCGGAGGACGTGCACCGGGTCGTCCACATGGGACCGAACGCGTATCACGTGCCGCCGTCGGCGTTGGCCGCGATCAAACGGACGCTGACAGTGACGGCGGCGTTCGTGGTTTCCGTCTACCGTAGGGAACCGTGATCGAAGTCCCGGGCACGGCCATCACGGACTCCGAGTGGTTACGTGCACAGCTTTCCTTGTCGGCGAAGCGTTATCCGTTGGGTGACCGGGTCGCGCTCGGGGTGTTGTGGTGGTACTCGGCCAGTTCGGTGTTGTTCGGGGCGGTCGTGGAGTCGCGGGACCCGGCATTGAGTGCGCTGACGCTGACGCTGGACCCGGAAGGGCGGGTGCGGGAGGCGCGTTCGCCGGTGTTCGACGGGGATCTGCCTGCGCGGACGCACGAGATGCTGACGACCGCGATCTCGTCCGTCGCCAAGGTCAGCGGTGCGCGTGAACGCCAGCTGTGGGCGATTGCCGCGGACTCTTTGGCGACCCGCCTGCTGTGGGCGGACAAGACGTCCCAGGCCGCGGACTTCGCAGCGATGATCGGACCTGAGTTGCCGACACCCCGGTACGTCGAGGTCAATGGGCAAGAATTCGTCAGGCGGGTGTCGTGCTGCTTGATCTACACCGCCGTGAACGAGGACAAGTGCACGAGTTGTCCCAGGCAGAAGCCCGCGGAACGGCTGGAGCGGCTCTCCCGCTTGGTGGGATGACGATCCCGCTGCAGCTACGGTGTGCCTTGTGAGTGAACGGACGTGGGGTTTCCGGACGCGGGCGTTGCATGCCGGTGGGTCTCCTGACCCGGCCACCGGGGCCCGGGCCGTACCGATCTACCAGTCGACGAGCTTCGTCTTCGAGGACACGACCGACGCGGCGAACCTTTTCGCATTGCAGAAGTACGGCAACATCTACAGCCGGATCGGCAACCCGACCGTGGCCGCGTTCGAGGAGCGGATCGCCAGCCTGGAAGGCGGGATCGGGGCTGTGGCCACCGCCAGCGGGCAGGCCGCCGAGTTCCTCACGTTCACCGCGTTGGCCGAGGCAGGCGACCACATCGTCTCCGCCAGCGGCCTCTACGGCGGCACAGTCACCCAACTCGACGGCACGTTGCGGCGCCTGGGTATCTCCACGAGCTTCGTCGATGGTGAGGTCGAGGACTACGCGGCCGTGATCACCGACCGGACCAAGCTGATCTACACCGAGGTGATCGGCAACCCGTCCGGCACCATCGCCGACCTCGAAGGCCTCGGGGCACTGGCAAGGGAACACGGAATCCCGTTGGTCGTCGACGCGACTCTGGCGACTCCGTACCTGTGCCGTCCGTTGGAACATGGCGCGGACATCGTGCTGCACTCGGCCACGAAGTTCCTTGGCGGACATGGCACGACCCTCGGTGGCGTGGTCGTGGAGTCCGGGAGATTCGACTGGGGCAACGGCAACTTCCCGCGGATGACCGAGGTCGTGCCGTCGTACGGCGGGCTGAAGTACTGGGAGAACTTCGGCGAATACGCCTTCTGCACGCGGTTGAGAGCCGAGCAGCTGCGTGACATCGGCGCGGTGTTGGCACCGCACTCGGCTTTCCTGCTGCTGCAAGGCGTCGAGACGTTGCCGCAGCGGATGGACGAACACGTCTCGAACGCCAGGAAAGTCGCGGAATGGCTGTCCCAGGACGACCGCGTCGCCTGGGTCGGCTATGCGGGACTGCCGTCGCACCCGCATCACGCCAGGGCTCAGAAGTACCTGCCGCAAGGACCCGGCGCGGTGTTCTCGTTCGGGGTCAAGGGCGGCCGGGAAGCCGGCCAGAAGTTCGTCGAGTCCGTGGAGTTGTTGAGCCACTTGGCCAATGTCGGCGACGCGCGCAGTCTCGTGATCCACCCTGCCTCCACGACACACCAGCAGCTTTCCGAGGAGCAGCTCGCCTCGGCCGGTGTCGGCGCGGATCTGATCCGGCTGTCCGTCGCGGGCTTGAGGACATCGACGACATCCTCTGGGACATCGACCAGGCACTCGCACAGGCGGTGAAGCCATGACGTGGGAAGGGCCTTCGGCGGCGCGCCGACGCGAGATTCTCTTGGATACCAAGCGGGTCGCACTGGTCGGCGCGTCCGCGAACACCGCGCGGCCGAGCTACTTCGTTGCCACTTATCTGTTGTCGTCCACCAAGTACGAGGTCTCCTTCGTCAATCCAAGGCTGGATTCCCTGCTGGGCGAGCCCGTCTACCCGTCGCTCGCCGACCTGCCGAAGCCGCCGGATCTGGTCTCGGTGTTCCGCAAGCACGACGATCTCCCGGGCGTCGCCGAGGAAGTCATCGACGCCGGTGCTCGCACGCTCTGGCTCCAGCTCGGCCTCTGGCACGAACCTGTTGCGCAGCGGGCCGAAGAGGCCGGGCTGAACGTCGTGATGAACCGCTGCGTGAAGATCGAGCACGCCCGGTTCGCGGGAGGCCTGCACCTCGCCGGCTTCGACACCGGTGTCATTTCCTCGCGCCGCAACAAGTTCCGCTAGCCCTTGTGGGCACGTGCGGCGGCGAAGGAGTAGGCGCCGTACGAGGCGAATCCGAGCGCGACCACGAACAGCAGAACCGAGCCGAAGGTCTGGGCCTGCAACGTCTTCAGCGCGCCGTCCAAGCCTTGTGCCTGCCCGGGTTCCGCGTTGATCGCGGCAAGGCCGATCAGGATGCCGATGATGCCGTAGGCCACGCCTTTGGCGCTGTGCCCGAAAATGCCCAGCGGCTCAGCGGGTTTCGGCAACCGCACGCGGTCCAGATCCTCAAGGAACTTCTTCTTCACGCCACGCCGGATGGCCGCGACCGCGACGCCGAGGACGATCAGCGCGAGAATCCCCACCAGGACCCTGCCGAATGGCTGGGCCATCAGCTTGGCCGTCCACTCCTGGGTGGCCTGGTTGCTCGACCCGCCGCCGCCTGAGCCGGTGGCCAGCTCAATGGTGTAGATGCCGATCGCGGCGGCGACGAACGCACGGGACCCCGCGCCGAACTTGCGGAGGAACCGTTTCTTGCCCTCTTCGACCCAGGTGTACCCGTTGAAGATCATCAGAACCTGCCAGAGCGCGTACGCCAACAGGCCAACGGCCAACGCCCATAACAGGACCGGGCCGACAGGCGTCTCAGCGAGTGAACCCACCGCGCCCTTCTGGTCGGCTTGCTCCGACTCACCGAACACGACCTGCAGGGCGAGCCATGCCACGAGCAGGTGCACAACGCCGTAACAGATCATCCCGAACCGGCCAAGCATCTGCGTTGCCTTGCGGGCACGAACGTCAACCACGACGACCAACTCCCTTCGTCAAGGGATTGACAGCCGCGGCGCCGCGCAAACTACGGCAAACGGTCTTCCCAGCGGGAGACCAGCAGGCCACGGCCTTCGTCGGTAAGCGAACCCCACAGCCGCAACCGGGCCATGCCGCCGTCGGGGAACACGTCCAAGCGGGCCTGCGTGGCCTCGCACTCCTCGGTCACGCGGAACAGGTGGCGTGTGTCGGGCTGCAGGCGTTCCCGCGTGAGCAGTTCGTTCCACTCGCCGGAGGCGTCCGCGCAGCTGACCGTCGCCCAGCCGGGTGCGTTTCCCTTGAAATGGCTGGTGTCCACTTCGACCAGCCGGATGATTCCCTTGGCCGCGAGCCGAAGCGACACCCAGTCGTTGCCGTCGTCCCTGCGCCGCGCGGTTTCCCAGCCCTCGCCCATCACCGCGGCCGGTCCTGGCGCGATCAGGTTGTTCGGTGACGAGTAGAACTTGTTGCTGCAGTCGGCGATTTCCGCGCCGTTCTCCAGCGCGGCCAGGTCGAGGTGGTCGAAGTTGAGGAACCTCGGGTCCGCGATGGGTGATCCGTGCACGCGCAGCCGGGCGACGCCCCCGTCAGGGTAAATCGTCAACCGGACATGCGTGTAGCGGCGGGAATCCGTGACCTCGAACAGGTTCTTGGTGTCACCTGACAGCGGTGACTTCGGCAGCACGGTCGTCCACCCGGTCAGTTCCTCGGGGCTCGGGTACCCCTCGACGCTGCACGCCTCGACTGAGGCGAAGGGCGGGTAGTTGCCGGTGAAGAACGCCGTGTCGATCACCAGGCCCTTGATCACGCCGGGCATCCCGAGCCGGACAATCGCCTGGTCACAGCCTGATTCGCGGCGACGGCGGGTCTCCCAGCCGTCGTAGACCTGTCCTTTGTGGCCGAAGGTGTACGGCTGGAAGACCGGTTCGGTCGCCTTGATCAGGTTCTCGCGTTCGGCGAACAGCTCGTCGTTCGCCCACACCACCGCCCCGCCGAACCGGCGATTGGCCAGGTCAGGGCTGTCCTGAAAGCTCACGCGTCCTCCCGGCCCAGCAGATCGCCGTGCATTTCCTCACCGGTGACCTTGATACCGCGCAGCCACGTCGACACAACGCGACCCGCGAGCGGCACGCCGTGATACGCCGTGACCGCGTTGCGGTGGTGCAGCTGCTCGGCCTGCACGACAAACGCCTCATCCGGCGCGAACACGCAGAAGTCGGCGTCGTACCCCGGCGCGATCTGGCCCTTGTGCTGCATGCCTGCCAAGTCGGCCGGCCGGTGGGCCATCCACTCGGCCACGTCGAACATCGTGAAGCCGCGGCGACGCGCCTGCGTCCACACCGCGGGCAGGCCGACCTGCAGGCCCGCGATCCCGCCCCACGCGTCCCCGAAGTCGCCCGTGTCGAACCGCTTGAGCTCGACCGTGCACGGCGAGTGGTCACTGACGATGAAGTCGATGACGCCGTCCTTGAGCCCTTGCCACAGGGCCTCCCGGTTGGCCGCGTCGCGGATCGGCGGGCAGCACTTGAACTGGGTCGCGCCGTCCGGGATCTCCTCGGCCACGAACGTGAGGTAGTGCGGGCACGTCTCGACGGTCAGGTCGAGGCCTTCGTCCTTGGCCTCGGCGATCATCGGCAAGGCGCTGGCCGACGCCAGGTGCAGGATGTGCGCCCGCGCCCCGGTCTTGCGGGTCAGCTCGATCACCTTGGCGATCGCGGTGTTCTCGGCCTCGTCCGGCCGGGACGCCAGGAAGTCGGCGTACTTGCGGCCGGTCGGCTTGGTGATCGAGTGCCCGTCCTCGGCGTGCACGATCATCAGCCCGTTGAACCGGTTCATCGCCGTCAACGCGGCCTCGAACTGCGCGAAGGTCAGGTGGCCGAATTCGTCCACACCGGAGTGCAGCAGGAAGCTCTTGAAGCCGAACACCCCGGCGTCGTGCATGGGCCGCAACTGCTGGAGGTTGCCGGGCACGGCACCGCCCCAGAAGCCCACGTCGATGTGTAACCGGCCTTCCGCCGTCTTGCGCTTGACCTCGAGGGCGTCCACGTCGGTGGTCGGCGGGAGGCTGTTGAGCGGCATGTCGAGCATGGTCGTGATGCCGCCTGCCGCGGCGGCACGGGTGGCGGTCTTGAAACCCTCCCACTCGGTCCGGCCGGGGTCGTTGACGTGCACGTGGGTGTCCACGAGGCCGGGAAGCAGCACCTGGTTCGCGCCGAGCTCGATCACCCGGTCGGCGTCAAGAGCGCTGTTCAACGGTTCGACGGCGACGATGCGCCCCTCCCGCACGCCAACTGTCCCCTCGGTCTGTCCAGCCGAGGTGATCATCCTGCGGGCCCGGAACACCAGGTCCAGCACCTGCCACCCTCTTTCCGCTTCGCGCTTTCCGCTTCGTGAAACAGGATCGCGGGCTAATGTGGGCCCGTGCCTGCCGTCAACCTGCGCCTATTCAACTCGGCTCCGGCCGAAGAGCTTCGTCCGATGCTGAGAGATTGTCTCGCGGTGCCTCGTTGGGCCGACGAGGTGCTCGCCATGCGACCATTCGCCGACCGTGCGACATTACTGTCCGTGGCCTTCTCCCGGGCAAGTGAGCTGAGCAATGACGAGCTCCACCTGGCAATGGCCGCCCATCCCCGAATAGGTGAACGGAAAAACGGCGACGCTTGGTCACAGGCGGAGCAGTCCGGGGTTGACCAGTCCTTGGGATCGCGGCTCGTTTCGGCGAACGAGCGGTACGAGGAGCGATTCGGGCATATCTACCTGGTTTTCGCTTCGGGCCGAAGTGGCGAGGAGCTGCTGGCGATCCTGGAGGAGCGCCTGGCCAACTCGCCCGCCGACGAGCTGCGGATCGTGAACGGTGAGCTGGCCAAGATCGCGTTGCGCCGGTTGGAGCAGTTGGTTGTCTAGCGCGGTGACGACCCACGTCCTGGACGCGGCGCTGGGGCGTCCGGCGGTTGGCGTTCCTGTGCGCCTGGAGGCCGCGGACGGGTCCTTGGTCGCTTCGGGGTCGACCGATTCGGACGGACGGTTGCGTTCTTTGGGGCCGTCGGCTTTGGAGCCCGGTGTCTACCGGCTGGTGTTCGACATCGCGGCGTATCACGGGCCGGACGCGTTCTACCCGACGATCACGGTGGAGTTCCGATTTTCCGAGGGGCACTACCACGTGCCGATCCTGCTGAGCCCGTTCGCGTATTCGACCTACCGAGGGAGCTGAGTTGGCGTACAGCCTGGGGCCGAACCAGTACGGCAAGGCCGAGGTCCGCATGGTCACGGTGTCCCGCTCCGGTTCGACCCACTCCCTGCAGGACTTGACGGTGAGCACGGCCCTGCGCGGCTCGTTGGCGGCCACGCACCTGACGGGCGACAACAGCGACGTCGTGGCGACGGACACGCAGAAGAACACCGTGTTCGCGTTCGCCAAGGAGGAGCCAGTCGGGGAGATCGAGGACTTCGCGCTGCGTCTCGGCCGGCACTTCGTTTCGTCGTTCTCCCAGATCACGGGTGCGCGGGTGCTGATCGACTCGCACGGGTGGGACCGGATCAACCAGCATTCCTTCTCGCGCGGCTCTTCGGAGGTGCGTACGACTGCTGTGACTGTCTCCGGGGATCAGCACTGGGTCGTGTCGGGTTTGCGGGATCTCGTGGTGCTGAAGACCACGGGGTCGGAGTTCCACGGGTACCCGAAGGACAAGTACACAACTTTGCCCGAGACCTCGGATCGGATCCTGGCGACCGCGGTGACGGCTCGGTGGCGGTATCAAGGCTCTTCGCTTGATTGGTCTGCCAGTTTCTCCGCGATCCGTTCGATCCTGCTGACGACCTTCGCCGAGAAGCACAGCTTGTCGCTGCAGCAGACGCTTTACGCGATGGGCGCGGCCGTGGTGGAGGCCCGGCCGGAGGTCGCGGAGATCCGGCTGTCCATGCCGAACAAGCACCACTTCGTTGTCGATTTGTCTCCATTTGGGCTGGAGAACGACAACGAGGTCTTCTACGCGGCGGACCGGCCTTATGGGCTGATCGAGGGCAGCGTGATCCGCGACGACGCCGAAGATGCCGGATTGGCGTGGTACAGCTTGCCCATGTTCTAGCGAAGGAAGGCGTCCAGCCGGAAGACCAGGTCTGGCCGCTTGCGTCGTATTGCGGACATGTCGATGCTCGCGACCACCTCAGCAAGCCTTGGCCATGAGTTGTCGGCGATGGAACCGCGCTCAGCCATACGTAACCCAGCTTCGAGCACATGTTCCGGAATCTCCCGGAGAGCCCGGAACATGTTCCAGACATCGCACAGCGCTCCGGTCAGTGCGGAATCGTCGCGGCCCTTGCCGAGCTGTTCACAGGCCAGGATCCAGGCTTCCACATTGGACATGAGTTGCGGAATGGCAATGAGTTCAGCTATGTCTAACCGGTCCGACCGCGATCGGAGGATGCCGAGGACCGCATGGACCAACGGACGGTCACCAACCTCAAGCGCCCCAGGATCCGCGGCGGCCAGCACCGTCTTGATCGTCTCTACGTTCGTCCGCGAAGGATCGAGCAAGAGGGTCAGCAGCGCGTTCGCACTCGTCAGCAGAACGTGGGTATCAGGCGACAACCGGAAAGTGCCGGCTGAGTCAGGCACTATTTCGGCGAGTGGCTCGATGGTGTGGCTCATCAAGTCGCTCCACCACTCACACAGGAAATTCGCTTCGAGGCGGGCCTGATCCGCGTAGCGGAAGTGAACCGCGCTCCACGGTGCCGGTCCATGGCCGAGCGCCCACCTCACGTCGACCGGCGGGATGGCCGGTGTGGAGCCGATCGTGAGGGTCAGGTCACGGTCATCGCGCCGCCAGAACCGGTTGACCTGCAGGATGTCCACCAACGACGTCCAGTTCGCCGTTCCCAGCTGCGATTGCCAGAGCAAGGCGTGACTGCGCCACGTCTCGTGAACGTCCCGGCCCTCCTCGAACAGCTCACTCGCCGTGAGCACGCCCTTCACCAGAACCACAAGCAGGACCAGGTTCAGGCTGTAGTGCCCATATCGTCCAGCAGGCGATTGGAGAGTCGGGGCGTAGTCGGTGAGAGCCTGATTCGACCTTGGCTGATGGACAGTCTGAAACAGACCGATCAGCAGCTCCGCCAGTGCGGCACGGTCCTCTACCTCCAGCTCCCCTGACATGTCCTTGAGAAACTCGATGACCGGGGTGCGCGCACACAGCGGCGCGAAGGACAACAGGGCGTACAGCTCGGTGTCGTCGACCGCGCCCGCGAAGGTCCTTCGCCGATGGCTCTCCGCGGCGGCCATGTTCTTCAGGACATGCCACGTTGCCCTCGCGACCAGGTACTCACCGAAGGTCGCGTGCAGGAACTCGTAGGTCCGCAGTGTGCGTTCACCTCGGATCGCCTGGGCCTTCTGCACAAAGAAGAATCTGCCCAGGACAGCCTCGCCCGCGCCAAGTGGCGCCCTGCTGCCCCGCATCACGGAACCGCGGGGCAGCAGGGCGGCCATGTCCTCGTCCAGGTCCTGCTCGGAAACCCATTGCGTGCCACGGTTGAACATCGCGAAGGCCACAATGGACAGCCTCTGCAGCTCTGTCTCGACGTCACCGCCGCCGTCCTTCGCTATCTCCCTGCGGGCGAACGTGGTCAGCAACCTCTCGTACAGCTCGGCTTCGCGGATCTCACTGCTGGTGCGTTGCAACGCGTTGTCGTCCGCGTCGTACAACGCCAGCATCAACAACAGCAGCGGCTGCTCGCCGAGATCCGGGTACCGCGCAACGGTTCCGCCGGTCAGAGGCTTGAGGCCTGATGTCCGGAAATACTGGGCGTTGACCCGGTTCCAGACGCGCAGCCACCGGTCTATCTGCTCAGGCGTGAACGGCACGAGCCGCAACACCGCGGCGTCCTTGGGGGTGACCGCGCGGTCGGCCACGCTGATTCGGCTGGTCACCACGAATGCCACCGGACGGCCCAGTTCCGCACTGTCCTGTTGGAACCGCGCGATCTTGGTCAGGTAGTCGGTTTGGCTGACGCCGGTGGCTTGCAACAGTTCGTCGAAACCGTCGAGGAGCACCACGGGCAGCGCTGCCCCCGCCGACCGGGTCAAGGTCGGCCAGCTGACCTGTTCCTGGAGTAGTTCGCGCAGGCCGTGCTCGATCTGGTCACGGATGTCCGCCTCGGTCGGCGTGGTCCGCAACTCCACTCGCAGGACCAGGAAGTCGCTCGCGGGCAGGCGTGCCGCGAGGACCTTCGTGAGCACCGACTTCCCCGAGCCCGGGTCGCCCAGGACGAGCAAGGGCTTCTCGGTCGCCTTTGGCGAGGTCAGGTAACCGGCCAGGAAGAGGTGGATGTCCTGGCGTACCGGTTTGCCGTCCCACCAGGATTTGCTGGCGAACGCGGTGTCGGCGCCCGCGTCACAGACTTGGTAGTACGGGTCGACGTAGCACTCGGCGAGGGTAGGCACCGAGACCGTCTGGCTGGGCTCGATGATCGGGTGATTGAGCACCGCCTGGTACTTGCGGGCGAGTTCCGCCCGGCGCTCGGTCGGAGAATCGCCCATGGGCACAAGCGCTTCCTCGAGCCTGGCCAGCGCGGTGCCCATGGCGCGCAGCTCGTGGCCCTGCCGCCAGTACGCGATCTCCGGGAAGTCCGCCACCAACTGCAGAAAGAGCCCCTCGTAACGACGGACAGCACGAGCCACCAGTGCGGTCTCGATGAGGTCGGACAACTGGCCCTGCTGCGTCTCGTTCAAGGTGTCCCAGATCGCCAACTGGCTCACGGTCTTGCGGAGGTCCGTGGCGAAGTCGACGTACCACTCGGTCAGTTCGTTGAGATAGCGGTCCTGCGGAAGTTCCGGGCTGGGCACAGGAACCGCTGCATACAGCATTTCGTCGCCATAGACCGTCGGACTGGGCAGGCCGGTCCCCTTTTGCTTGGTCGGCCCCAAGTCCTTGGTGGTCAGCGGGAATTCGAGCTCGTTGAACGCCTCGAAGAACGCCACGAGCACGATCACCGTGTGGGCCGCGTGCAGGCGTTGCGTGCGGTCGTAACGGGACAGCTTGCGCCCGGAGACCTTGGTCGCCAGTTCGTGCGAGAGGCGGATGAACTCGGCTTTGGCGTCGAACCAGCCGAGCAGGCCCCAGAGGTCCACGCCGGAACCCGCGAGCAACGCGCCACCCAGCAGCTTGTCAAGCGCCGCAACGATCTTGCTTTCCTTGGCGCCCAGCAACTTCACCGCGTCCGCGTAGCTCAACATCGCCATCCGGCAATCCTGCACTACCCGTCCTGGGGATGACTGAGGAAGTGCGATACACGCCGGGCTTGAAAACCAGCGGCCGAGCGTTCCCGACCCCATTGGTGAGTGAAGTTCACCTCCGGGGGTGACGACTCCCTCGACAGAATTGACGGGTGCTGCGACGTATCGGCCCGAGGCTGCTTGTGCTGGTCGGGATTGTGCAGGCTGCGTTGGGTTGGGCCAATGAGCAGCTCGATCTGGTAGGCAAGCTGACCGGTCAGGCTGGGAACGGGTGGGGATGGGCGCTGGTCGCCGTGTTGGTCGTTGCCGGGCTGGCTTGGGAAGTGCAGGCTCGCCGCCGCCACGCGGACAGCGGGTCTGGCGGTCAAGACGAGCCGCCGTCCGCCGGTCATCTCCGGATCAGGCAGGAATTGGTGACGGCGGTACGGTCACAGTGGATCGATGGCGTGCTGGACCGATCGCTGGAGGTCGTCGCCAGGATCGAGGTGGATCTCACGGCGCGATCGGACGCTGTCGAACACCGGTGGGGTGCGTTGACGTCGTTGCCTGACCGTACGCGATGGCCAGCGGGCACAACTCTGGTGGACGTGTACGACCAATGCCGCACGGGCCTTCTTGTACTCGGTGCACCCGGAGCTGGGAAGACCACTGCTTTGCTTGGGTTGGCTCAGGAATTGTTGTGCCGCGCCGAACGCGACCCCGCCCTGCCGGTGCCTGTCGTATTCCACCTGTCGTCATGGAATCCCACGTACGCCGGTCTGGAGCGGTGGCTTGTCGACGAGCTCGTCAAGCGTTACGGCCTGCCGCCGTCCTTGGCGCGGATGTGGGTGCGCACCGAAGCGGTACTGCCGTTGCTGGACGGATTGGACGAAGTGGACCCCGTGCAGCGAGAAACCTGCGTCGTCGCAATGAACACATGGCGGGACAGCCATGGTTTGCTCCCGATGGTGGTGTGCAGCCGGACAGCCGAATACGAGGAGTTGACCACACGGCTGCGGCTACCTTCGGCAGTGATGCTGGAACCGCTGAGCCGGTCGATGGTCGCCAGCTACCTACGGGAGGCGGGTCGGCCGATGGCAGGCGTGCGGACCGTGTTGGCCAGGGACGACAGCCTGTGGGAGCTGCTGACCACGCCACTGATGTTGAGCGTCGTCATCTTGGCGTACGCACGGGTGCCGGCGACAAAGATCCGCTCCGACGGAGACATCACGGCCCGCCGCGATCGGCTGCTGGCTGACTATGTCGCCGCCATGCTCGCCCGGCCGAGATCGGGCCTGGCCCAGGATCGGGCCTGCTACCAGCCGAAAGATGTCCGGAAGTGGCTGTCGTGGCTGGCAGGCGTGATGAGCCGGAGCCATCAGACAGTGTTCTACCCGGACTGGATCCAGGTGTCGTCGCTGCCTACCCGATGGCTCCGGATCCGGGCCGTGGTTCAACCGGCCCTTCTGGTCGGGATCGGCACATTCCTGGCGTCATTGGCCGTGGGTGAGGTCTCCCACCTGGCAGGGGCTGATCTCGACAACGCCTTCTCACTGGACAATCTGAAAGTCCTGGCCGCTGTCGGACTGGTCGCTGCCCTCTCGTGCAGCCAAAGGCGCATCGCTCCAGTACGTGCATGGCAGCGGTCAGCGGTCACCCGGTTCGTGCGGTCGACAGCAGCTGGGCTTGCCGCGGGCATCAGCACATACTTCGTATGGATTTGGCTGGTCTTGCCTGTCCTGACGGTTGACTTGGGTTGGCTGGGCGAGTTCGTGCGCTTCTCGACTGCCGTGCTCGCGGGCGGCATCGTTGGCGGCCTGTTCGGGTATGCCGTAGAAGCGTTGGTACGCAACACGTCGCGCTATCCACCGGATCCGGAATGGATGAAGGTCAGCCAGCGCGGTGGCGCACTGGTCAGCATGACTGTCGTTGCCACACTCACGTCCGCTGTCGTATTCAACGCTACCGCCGACTTGATACAGGTCGTGTTCGTGATCGTCCTGCCACTCGTGCTGTTCAGCAGCGCTCTGACGCACAGCCGACCGGCCGCTGAACTGTCGCCGACGGCGCCGGGTGTGGCGATGGCTCGGACTCGCCGCCAGGCCATCGCAGCAGGCATAAAAGTGGCCGTACTTGTCGCTCTGGTCGGCGACCTCGTGCTCAGCAGGCTTCTCCACTATCACCTGATATGGATGTGGCCAATGTCAGTCGCCAGCCTGCAGATCGTTCTCATCGCGGGCTGGCTGACCACCTTGCGAGCAGGGCTGTCCGACTATCTGCGCCATCGCACCGTATTGCGGCTGCTCGCTCGCCATGACTGTACGCCGGCCAACCTTCTGCGCTATCTCGATTACGCCGACAGCCACATCCTGTTGCGGCGAACTGGCGGTGGCTATGCGTTCGTGCATCGGCTGTTCCTCGATCATTTCGCACAGGCCCCGCCGGCAACGGATGTCGTCCGCACGGACGACACGCGCCAGCCCACAGGGTGACGCGGAGGACAGACCGGACTGGCACGGTGGAGGCATGTCGCTACTTACGAAAACGCTAGCCGCGGGGGTGGTGAGCGCCGCTGTCCTGGTGGCGGCGCCGGTCAGCGCTTCGGCTGAGGCGAAGGTGACGTTCTCGATTCCGGCTCCGACGGGTCGTTATCAGGTGGGGACCACGGATATCCACCTCACCGACAACAACCGGCAGGATCCATGGAAGCCCGATCGCAAACGGGAACTCATGGTCAGTGTCTGGTACCCCGCCAAGGAAACCAGACATCATCCCCGGCAACAATGGCTGCCGACTGGCATTCTTCCCCTTGTCGAGGATTTCGCCGAAGAGGCAGGGATCCCCAAGGGGTCCGTGGATTGGACGGCCGCCAGGACTTCCGGGCACGTCAACGCGCCCGTCAAGCACGGCAAGTGGCCGGTAATTCTCTACTCTCCGGGATTTGGCGGGCCACGGTCCGTCGGGTCCGTTCTTGTACAGGAGTTGACGTCGCGCGGCAATGTCGTTGTCACGATCGACCACACTTTTGAGACCGCCGTCGAATTCCCGGGTGGCCGCGTCGAACTTCCGGTGCCGATCTCGGATGCGGAGATGGGTAAGGCACTGCAGGCACGTGTCGGGGACACTCGTTTTGTCCTCGACCAGCTCGCCAGGAAGGGAGTGAATCTCGACAAGGTCGGCATGTTCGGCCATTCCTACGGTGGTTTCACCGCCGGCGAGACCATGCTTCACGACCGCCGGATCGACGCGGGCATCAACATGGACGGCTCGATGTTCCCTGATTTCGGGGATGTGGCCGAGCGCGGTCTCGACCGGCCGTTCATGCTGTTGGGCGGGCAATTTCTGAAGGACGGCAAGCTCGTCGACCATTCGCCGTTCACCGACCTCGACCCGTCCTGGGGCTTGTTCTGGGCAAACCAGAAAGGGCCCAAGGAGTCCTTCGTCCTCAAGGGCGCGCGGCACCACAACTTCTCCGACCTTCAGGTCGTTCTTCCTCAGCTGATCAAGCCTTTGGGACTGCCTGCTGACCAGTTCGAAGAGTTCATCGGCACCGTCGATCCGGAACGGGGCCTGAAGATCCAGTACAAGGTCGTCGGGCAGTTCTTCGACCGATTCCTCTAGTAGTCCACGCGGTCCGGCTTGGCCAGCCACGCGGAGAACGGCTCGAAATTCTCCTCGGAACCGGAACGCAACGAATACACGGGCAACGGCCACGACTCCCGTGGTTGACCGAACAGGTCGTGGAACGCGCGGTCGTCAAAGCCTGCTTTGGCCGCGTCATCACGGTCCGCGCCGTAGATCACCCGGTCGAGCCGTGCCCACAGTGATGCCGCGATGCACAGTGGGCACGGCTCGCACGATGAGACCAGCACGCATCCGGACAGCTTGAAATCCCCGATTGCCTTGCAGGCGTTGCGAATCGCGACGACTTCGGCGTGTGCGGTCGGGTCGAGGGTCGGCGTCACCTGGTTCGTGCCGGTCGCGACCACTTCGCCGTCGCGCAGCACGATCGCGCCGAACGGGCCGCCGCCGGACGCGACGTTGTCGGTGGCCAGGCGGACCGCCTTGGCCAGCCACTCTTCTTCCATCAGCAGGTCTCCGTGATGTGTTCTGGCCGGACAGGCACGCGGCTCAACGCCTTGCCCGTCGCGGCTCGGATCGCGGCCACGATGGCCGGGGTTGAGGAAATCGTCGGCGGTTCGCCCACACCGCGAAGTCCATACGGCGCATGGGGATCCGGGCGTTCGAGAACATCGACGACCATCGGCGGCATGTCCAGCACGGTCGGGATCAGGTAGTCGGTGAACGACGGGTTGCGGATCTTCCCATCCGCCAGCTGGATCTCCTCCATCACGGCCAGCCCGAGGCCTTGCGCCGTCCCGCCGTGGATCTGGCCGAGCACGGCTTCCGGGTTGATCGCCTTGCCGACATCCTGTGCGCACGCCAACTCGACCACTTTCACCAAGCCGAGTTCCACATCGACGTCGACAACGGCCCGGTGCGCGGCGAAGGCGTACTGCACGTGGGCGTCGCCTTGGCCAGTTTCCGCGTCGATCCGGTAGGTCGGGCGGTGCCGCCATTCCACGGTTTCGTCGATCACGTCCGTGCCCAGCACTTCGACTATTTTACTGCTGTCCAACGGCAAGTCGGTGTGTCCGATGCGTTTGTACAACGTGGTTCGAACCGCATCGCAAGCCGCACGCAGCGCACCGCCGGTGACATACGTCTGACGTGACGCGGACGTTGAGCCTGCGTCGCCGATCGACGTGTCCATCGGCTCGATCGTCACCACGTCGACGCCCAGCTCAGAACGGGTGATCTGCTGTAGGACCGTCACCAGGCCCTGGCCGACCTCCACCGCGGCCGTGTGCACCGACGCCACGGCTTCCCCACCGATCACGGACAACCGAACCCGGACGGTCGAGTAATCGTCGAAGCTGTCGGAGAAACCGACGTTCTTGATGCCGACCCCATAGCCGACGCCGCGGACAACACCTTCGCCATGAGTCGTGTTCGAGACCCCGCCAGGCATGTCGGTCAAGTGAGTCCCGGAAGCAGGCATTGGCTTGTCACGGACCAAAGTCAGCAACTCGGCCACCGGCGCGGGCGAGTCGACGAGCTGTCCCGTCGGCATGATGCTGCCTTCGCTCATCGCGTTACGGATCCGCAGCTCGACCGGATCCAGTCCCAGGGCGGCGGCCAGTTTGTCCATTTGGGACTCATAGGCGAAAGCTGCTTGTACGGCACCGAAACCGCGCATCGCGCCACAGGGCGGGTTGTTGGTGTAGACGCCCCAGCAGTCCATGGTCACGCTGGAAACGTCATACGGCCCCATCCCCAACGTGGCCGCGTTCGCCACGACCGCACCGGTGCTTGAGGCGTACGCCCCGCCGTCCAGGTAGATCCGGGACTTGACGTAGACGATCTTGCCGCCCCGGGTGGCGCCGTGCTCGTAGTACATCCGCGCGGGGTGTCGGTGTACGTGCCCGTAGAACGACTCCTCGCGGTTGTAGACCATCTTCACCGGTTTTCCGGTGTGCAGCGCCAACATGCACGCGTGGACCTGCATCGACAGGTCCTCCCGGCCGCCGAACGCCCCGCCGACCCCCGACAATGTCAGCCGGACCTTCTCCAGCGGCAGCCCCAACGCGGCCGCGACCTGTCGCTGGTCCACGTGCAGCCACTGGGTCGCGATGTACAGATCGACCGAACCGTCGCCGGCGGGCACCGCGAGCCCGGACTCCGGCCCGAGGAAGGCCTGGTCCTGCATGCCGACTTCGTACTCGCCGGTGACCACGACGTCCGCGACAGCGTCCTGCGGCCCGCGCCGGATCTTCACGTGCCGCACGACATTCCCATGCGGATGCAAGGATTCCGCACGGCCATGCGCCGCGTCTTCGGTGTTCACGACCGGCGGCAGCACCTCGTACGAGACCTCGATGCGGTTGATCGCCCGCCGAGCGGTCTCGGGATGGTCCGCGGCCACCAGCGCCACGGGTTCGCCCTGGTAGCGGACCACGTCGACAGCGAGCACGGGTTGATCCGCGTGCTCAAGGCCGTAGACGTTGGTCCCTGGCACGTCCTCGTGCGTGAGCACCGCGTAGACGCCCGGAACCTTCAAGGCCTCAGTGATGTCCACCGCGAGAATCCGGGCGTGCGGGTGCGGGCTGCGCAAAGTGGCGCCCCACAGCATGTCCTCGTGCCACAGGTCCGAGGAGTACGCGAACTCACCACGGGTCTTCAATGCGCCGTCAGGTCGCTGAGCGTTGGTCCCGATACCGCCCTGCGTGGCGACAGTCATGGTCATGACCGGGCCGCCATTCTGACAGCGTCCAGGATCTTCTCGTATCCCGTGCAGCGGCAGAGGTTCCCGGCCAGTGCCTCGCGGATCTCGGGATCCGTCGGATGCGGCGTCCTGGCCAGCAAGTCATGCGCGGCAACCACAAGGCCTGGCGTGCAGAATCCACACTGGACGGCACCGGCGTCCACAAAGGCCTGCTGAACCCGGTCCAGCGTGTCGCCGGATCCCAGCCCTTCGACGGTCTGAACCGAACGCCCCTCGGCCTGACCGGCCGCGACGAGACACGAACACACTGGCGTACCGTCCATGTACACCGTGCACGAGCCGCATTCGCCTTGTTCGCAGGCGTTCTTGGAACCCGGCAACCCCATTCGCTCACGCAGCACGTAAAGCAGCGATTCACCAGGCCAGACGTCGTCGACCTGACGCGCTTCGCCGTTCACGGTGAAGTTCACGCGCATGACCGTTCTCCTTCGCGATACGCGTCCCACGCCCAGCCGAGCGTCCGTCGCGCCAGCACTGCCAGCGCGTGCTTCCGGTACGCCGCACTGCCCCGGACGTCGTCGATCGGTGACGCCTCCGCCGAAACGAGCTCCCCGAAGCGTTGTTTGACCGAGTCCAGCAACGGCCGGGGCTGAGCGAAGTCCAGTTCCGCGGCCAGGAATTCCTCGGCCTGCCGGGCGCGGCGCGGGGTCGGCGCGGCCGAGCCGATCGCGGCGCCGACCCGGGCGTCCGCATGGAGGCTGATCGCGAACGAACACACCGCGATCACCATCGCGTTGCGCGTCCCGACTTTGGCGAACTGCTGCGGGCCCGACGCGCGAGGCAGCCGGATCGCGGTGATCAGCTCGTCCGGCTGCAAGGCATTGCGTTTCACGCCAAGGTAGAACTCGTCCGCCGGGATCGTCCGGGTGCCACGGACAGACGCGACCTCAACGACCGCGTCACACGCCAGCAACACTGGATGCGTATCCCCGGCAGGCGAAGCCGCGCCCAGGTTGCCGCCGACCGTGCCCCGGTTGCGGATCTGTGGCGATCCGACAGTCCGGGACGCGATCGCCAGACCAGGCAGATCGGTGCCCAGCTCGTTGATCAGCCGGGTGTACGGCAACGCGGCACCGATCGTGACCAGAGCGCCGTCCCGTGACCAGCCAGCCAGCTCGGGCACGCGCGTCAAGTCCAGCAACGCGGGTGGACGCCGGTGGTCGAAGTTCAGCTCGACCATCACGTCCGTGCCACCCGCGATCGGCACCGCGTCCGGCACAGCCGCCTTCATCTGCAAGGCCTCAGCGAGGCTCTCAGGACGCAGGAAATCCACGCCACACCTCCAAGCCTCCAGCTTGCCCTAACTGGCGGCCCTTCTGTGATACGCGCGCAGCACGTCCAAGTGAAGTCCAGTCGCCTGGGTGATCTCCTCGGCCGTGGCCGCGCCACAGTCCACGCTACGCAACAACGACGCCGAAAGCGCTTGCGCGGTCGCTGGTTCGTCCAGAACCCCACCGCTGTCGGCACTGTTGGCACGCGCGGCGTAAGCGGCCAGTCGCCGAGCGTCACTGTCCAGGCTTTCCCGGTAGTACCCGAACACCGCGGCGTATCGGGAGACCAGTTGGGCAGGGTGCATGTCCCATCCCTGGAAGAAACCGTGTTCCAAGGACCGCCTGACCAGTCCGTAGTGGACGCGCCACGCGGCGAGCACCTGCGCGGTGTCGCCGACTGGCAACACATTGCTCGACCCGTCGGACAACCGCACACCAGTCCCAGCCGCGGACACCTGCATCACGTGCCGCGCGAAGTCGGCCGCGTGGTGCGCGAGGTTCTGCTGGGCCGCGCCCAGGCCGACGGCGGCGGTGTAGTCGTAGGTCCCGTAGTGCAAGCCCACCACGCGTGGTCCGCCGGCCGTGATGAAGGCCGGAATGGCCAGTTTCCCTTCGCTATCCACAATGGACTGCGTGGTCTCCACCTGGATCTCGAAGGTCAGCGAGCCGGTCGGCCAGCCGAGCCGCTGCTCGAACACTCCCAGCAGTTCGGCGAAGACCTCGACCTGCTCGGCCGCGGTGACCTTGGGGAACGTGATCACGAAGCCGGGTGGCAGGTCGCGCAGTGTCTCCAGGAAGATGTCCAGCGTCCGGATGGCACGGTCACGCAGCGCGGGCGTGTCGAACGACTTGATCCGCAGACCGGACGAGAACGGCGCGATCCCTTCGGCGTGCCAGCGGACCAGGCAGCCCGCCGCGTAGCGGGCGTCGTCGTCCTCGGTCGATGGTGCGCCGTAGCCGTCCTCGAAGTCGATCCGCAGGTCCTCGACCGGTTCGCGGACCAGTTTGGCCTTGACCCGCTCGGTCAGGTCCTTGGACAGGTCGAAGCCGTGCTCCGCCATTGCCGCAAGCGCTTGCTCGCCCCACTCGCGCGGGGTGGACGGCCCGATCTGGGAAGCGGGCACATAACACGTGTGCACCGGCTGGCGCCCGCCGCGGCCGCCGGGATAACGCGCCGCCCGCCGCTTGTCCACTTCAGACAGACGAGCGGTGAGCGACGCGATTGTGGGTCCGTCGAGCAGCATCAGTCGATCTTCGCGTACGCGGGCAGGGTCAGGAAGTCCACGAACTCGTCGGCCAGCGCGACCTGGTCGAACAGTTCCACGGCCGCGTCGAGGTGCGGCAGGCCGTCCAGTTCCTTGCGCGTCTCGGCGAGCACATCGCGAACCAGGTCAGCGGTCACCGTCGCGCCGTTGTCGAGCACGACGTCGTTGCGGACCCACTGCCAGACCTGGGCACGGGAGATCTCCGCGGTCGCGGCGTCCTCCATGAGGTTGTGGATCGCCGCAGCACCGTTGCCGCCCAGCCAGGACGCGATGTAGCGGACGCCCACGTCGACGGCCGCACGCAGCCCGGCCTCGGTCGCCGATCCTGGCGTCGCGGCGACGTTGAGCAGGTCGTCGGCGGTCACCGAGACCTCGTCGCGGGTCTTGTCGAGCTGGTTGGGCTGGGAACCCAGCACGCCGTCGAAAACCTCCTGGCAGACCGAGACGAGGTCGGGGTGCGCGACCCACGAGCCGTCGAACCCGTCGCCTGCCTCGCGGCTCTTGTCGTCCCGGACCTTGTCCAGCGCTTTGGCGGTGACCTCGGGGTCACGGCGGTTCGGGATGAACGCGGCCATCCCGCCCATCGCGAACGCGCCTCGCTTGTGGCACGTGCGCACGAGAAGCTCGGTGTACGCCCGCATGAACGGCGCGGTCATCGTGACCGAGTTGCGGTCCGGCAGGACGAACGAAGAACCCGCGTCCCGGAAGTACTTGATCACGCTGAACAGGTAGTCCCAGCGGCCCGCGTTCAGGCCGGAGGCGTGGTCGCGCAGCTCGTAGAGGATCTCCTCCATTTCGAAGGCGGCCGGGATGGTCTCGATCAGCACGGTCGCGCGGATGGTGCCGTGCGGGATGCCCAGCTCGCGCTGCGCGTGCGTGAACACGTCGTTCCACAGCCGGGCTTCGAGGTGGCTTTCCATCTTGGGCAGGTAGAAGTACGGCCCGCTGCCGCGTTCCAGCAGCTCTTTGGCGTTGTGGAAGAAGTACAGGCCGAAGTCGACGAGGGCACCGACGGCCGGCTTGCCCTCGAACTCGAGGTGCCGCTCGTCGAGGTGCCAGCCACGCGGGCGCATCACGATCGTCGCGTGCCTGCCCGGCTTGAGCTTGTACTCCTTGCCTTCGGGCGTGGTCAGCTCGATGGTCTCGCGCACGGCGTCGGCCAGGTTGACCTGGCCGCTGAGCACGTTGTCCCAGTGCGGGGTGTTGGCGTCCTCGAGGTCGGCCAGCCAGACCTTGGCGCCCGAGTTGAGGGCGTTGATCGCCATCTTGCGCTCGGTCGGGCCGGTGATCTCGACCCTGCGGTCCTTCAGGTCGGCCGGGGCGTCGGCAACGCGCCAGTCCGCGGCACGGATTTCGGCCGTGTCGGCGAGGAAGTCCAGGCGCCCGGTCCGGGCGGCTTCCGCGCGCCGTTCGGCCCGCTTGACCAGCAGTTCGTCTCGTCGGGCACCGAACGCGCGGTGCAGGCCGGCGAGGAACTCGCGGGCCGCAGGCGTCAGGATCCGATCAGAATCGGACAAGGGATGACTCCTTTCTTTCTGCGTTACGGACTATAATTTTTGGATAGCGGAACTTCAACGCGACGGTTCACGTGACGGGAGGCGGCATTGGCCCCAGGGACCAACGGCGGTGTGCAGTCGCTGCAACGCGCCTTCGACCTGCTGGAAGGCTTGGCTGACGCGGGCGGCGAAGCCAGCCTGTCCGAGCTGGCGACGACGTCCGGGCTGCCCATGCCCACCATCCACCGGCTGATCAGAACCCTGGTCACGCTCGGTTACGTCCGTCAGCACCCCAACCGACGCTACGCGCTGGGTTCACGCCTGATCCGCCTGGGCGAGAACGCCGGGCGCCAGTTCGGCACATGGGCCCGGCCGCTGCTGGCAGAGCTGGTCGACGAGGTCGGCGAGACCGCGAACCTGGCCGTGCTCGAACACGACGAAGTGGTGTACGTCGCACAGGCACCGTCCCGGCACTCGATGCGGATGTTCACCGAAGTCGGCCGCCGCCTGCTGCCGCACGGCACCGGCGTGGGCAAGGCGATGCTGTCCCAGATGCCGCAGCAGGACGTCCGGGAACTGCTCAAGCGCACCGGGATGCCCGCGTACACGCCGAACACGTTCCGGGATCCGGATCTGCTGCTGATGCACCTGGCCGAGATCGCCAACCGCGGTTACGCGATTGACGAGAGCGAGCAGGAGCTGGGGGTGCGGTGCATCGCCGTGCCCGTCAAGGGAACGCCCAGTCCGGCCGCGATCTCCATCTCCGGCCCGGAAGGACGGCTGACCGACGAGATCGTCCACAAGGTCGCGCCGATCGTGCAGCGGGTCGCCGAGGCGATCGCCGACACCTTGCACTCCCGCAGCACCGGCTGATCCCCCCGCGCCCCCCGGCGAAAAGTCCGTAGCATCGGACTCGGGGGGAGCACATGGATGTCGTCGAAGCGGGTTTGCTGGGCCTGCGGGCCGCGGTGGCACAACTGACCCGGCGGGAGACACCGCTGAGGTTCACGATCTACCCGATGATCCACGTGGCCGAGCCGGCGTTCTACGCGGAGGTGTCCCGGCGGCTGCGTGACCACGACCTGATCGTCGCCGAGGGCATCCAGCGCTCGGCCGGCTCGCCGTCCAAAGCGTCCCTGCTGACGCAGGTACACCGGCTGACCTCCCGCTCAGAGCGGCTCGGTCTGGTCGAGCAGACCCGCGCGGTGTACGAGGTCGGCGTGCCGATCCTCTGGGCGGACATGTCCGGCGCCGAATTCGATGCCAAGTGGCGCAAGCTGCCGCTGGTGGAACGAGCGGCCGCCAGCGTCGCCGCTCCCCTGACCGGCCTGTACCTCCGCGCGTTCGGCACGCGCGAAGCTCTGGCACGCCAGGTAGCCACCGATGACGACACCGACATCGACGAGTGGCGACCCGAACTGGGCCTGGACCGGCTGATCCGAGACGACCGCGACGCCCTGCTGATCCAGGCGGTGACCAAGATCTACGAGGAACGGCGGCACGAGCACATCGACGTCGCGATCGTCTACGGCGCCGCGCACGTTCCCCCGCTCGTGGCCTATCTGATGGCCGCACTGGGCTATGTCGTGATCGACGCCGAGTGGGTCACCGTCTTCGACTATTGACGGCCTCCCAGCACCCCGGAACCGGTGCAGGAACTTTTTATATTCGGTCACGGATTAATCTCACATCGGATTACGCCGAACAGCGCATTGAGCACGGGTTCCCACTTTTCACAGACGGCCTGACGTGCGGTTTTGTTGTAAATCTAACAGCGAATTAACACAGGAGTCGGCTTTTCGGAAGCTTTTTGGCACATCGCGCAAACGGTGTGATGGGGTTGCCGGGAAGACCCGAGAATCAGCGGTCTGGGGGGTATGCCTTTTTTACGCTGGAGGGGCACAACCGCATGACACGAAGAAGACACCGGCTGGCCGGTGCGGGCATCGCGTTCGCGATCGTCTCGACACTGGTCACGGTGCTCCCTGAGGCTGCCGTGGCGGCGCCGGAGGCCGAGTTCACGCCACGCACCGAGAAATCCGTTCCCGTCAAAACCGTTCCACCGGCACCGGTCGCACCCGACGCGGCCGAGGAGAAGGCCCTCAAGGGTTCGCCCAAGGTCACCTTCCCCGCGCCTGCCACCACCGAGCTCGGTGCGCAACAACGTGCCGCCGCGTCCGGGCCGATCCGGGTGTCGCGCAAGGACAACGCGCGGGCGGCGACCGACTCGACGATCCGGGTCGAGGTTCTGCCCAAGCGCTTGGACGGCCCCGCGTTCCGGCTTTCCGGCGCGGAGAACCAGGAGCTGGCGGTCGAGGTCGACTACTCCGGCTTCCGCGACGCGTACGGCGGTGACTGGGCCAACCGCCTGAAGCTGGCGATCCTGCCGGACTGTGCCCTGAACACACCGGAAGCCGTTGACTGCCAACCGAAAACCCTGAGCACGCGCAACGACGGCTCCGGCACGCTGTCAGCGGACGTGACGCCGAGCGCGAACCAGCTGTTCGCGGTCACGGCCGGTCCGTCATCCGGTGCCGGCGACTTGGGGGCGTCGTCGCTGTCGCCGGGTTCCACGTGGTCGTCCGGCGCTTCGTCCGGCGACTTCTCGTGGCAGTACGAAATGGACGCCGCGCCCGCACTCGAAGGGCCCGAGCCGGAGCTGGAGCTGTCGTACTCCTCCGGTTCGGTCGACGCGCACACGTCGGCCACGAACAACCAGCCGAGCTGGGCCGGTGAGGGCTTCGACCTCAACCCCGGCGGCTACATCGAACGCCGGTACGCCAGCTGTTCCACCGACACCAAGGACAGCAACACCACCAAGAAGACCGGTGACCTGTGCTGGCGCACCGACAACGCCACGCTGCAGCTCAACGGCAGCGGTGGCGAGCTCGTCCGGGACGACACGACCGGCGCGTGGCGGCTGCGCAGCGACGACGGTTCGAAGATCGAGCGTCTGTCCGGAAAGGACAACGGCGACAACAACGGCGAAGCCTGGAAGATCACGACCAAGGACGGCACGCAGTACTTCTTCGGTCTGAACAAGCTTCCCGGCTGGGTCACCGGCAAGCAGGCCACCAACTCCACGTGGACGGCGCCGGTCTTCGGCAACCACAGCGGTGAGGACTGCTACAAGGCCGGTTCCTTCGACACCTCGTGGTGCCCGCAGGCCTGGCGGTGGAACCTCGACTACGTCGTGGACGCCAACGGCAACACGATGAGCTACTTCTACAAGACCGACACCAACAACTACGCCCGCAACATGACCGCCACCAAGGTCAGCAGCTACGTGCGGGACGGTTACCTCGAGCGCATCGAGTACGGCCAGAAGGACGGCGAGGTCTACACCAAGCCGGCCATCGGACAGGTCGCGTTCACCGTCGCCGACCGGTGCATCCCCGGTACCGACTGCGTCACGTCCAAGCCGGAGAACTGGCCGGACACGCCGTTGGACCAGCTGTGCACCAGCACGACCAACTGCTCGGGCAAGTACACGCCGACGTTCTGGTCGCAGAAGCGGCTGGCGAAGGTCACCACGAAGGTGTGGAACAACACCGCCTTCAAGAACGTCGACGAGTGGGCGTTCACGCACTCCTTCCCGGCGCCGGGTGACGGCACCAGGGCGGGCATGTGGCTGGCGTCGATCAAGCGGACCGGTCTGGTCGGCGGCACGGCCAGCCTGCCGGAGATCAACTTCGACGGCGTGCAGATGTCCAACCGGGTGGACGGCATCGAGGGCATCCCGCCGATGAACTGGTGGCGGCTCAAGGCGATCCGCACCGAGACCGGTGGCGAGATCGCGGTCAACTACATGCCGAAGGAATGCGCCGCACCGAGCAACCTGCCGGTCGAGGACAACAACGCCAAGCGGTGCCACCCGCTGAAGTGGACGCCGGACTCGTTGGACGACCTGGCCAAGGAACGCATGGACTGGTTCCACAAGTACGTCGTGGCCGACGTGTCCGAGAAGGACCTGACCACCGGTCTGGCCCCGCAGGTCACCGAGATGAAGTACGTCGGCACCCCGGCGTGGCACCACGACGAGGAAGACGGCCTGATCCCGGCCGAGCGCAAGTCGTGGTCGCAGTGGCGTGGTTACGACCGCGTGCAGACGATCAAGGGCCAGCCGGGTGGCGAGCGCGAGCAGACCGAAACGCTCTTCTTCCGTGGCATGGACGAGGACAAGACGGCCGCGGGCGGCGTGAAGGACGTCAAGGTCGTCGACTCCAACGGGGTCGCTGTCGAGGACAGCAACGAGCTCGCCGGTGTCGAGCGGGAACGGATCACCTACGACAAGGCCGGTGGCAAGGTCGCCGAACGAGCCATCACCGACCAGTGGGTGTCCGAGCCGACCGCGACCCGGGTCCGCAGCTGGGGAACCACGCGGTCGCGCAAGACCGGTGAGGCCGCGGTCCGGCAGACCGAGGTGCACCCGGACGGCGCGCAGTTCAAGTCGGGGACCAACAACGTCTTCGACGCCAACGGCCTGCTGATCCGCACCGAGAACCTGCACGACCTGAACAACCCGAACGACGACACCTGCACCAGGTACAGCTACACGCAGAACCCGCAGACGTACGTCCTGGACGTGAAGTACCAGGAGGAGACGGTCCGGGTGGCGTGTGACAAGACGCCGAGCCTGCCGGCTGACCTGGTCGACATCGAGCGGACGTACTACGACGACAGCGACACCCTTGGTGCGCCGCCGGTTCGTGGCGAGCCGACGCGTCGTGACGAGTTCAGCGGCTGGGCCAACGGCGCGGCGACCTTCAAGACCGTCGGCCGCACGAAGTACGACGGCTACGGCCGTCCGATCGAGGCGTACGACGTCTTCGGCAAGAAGAGCACGACGAAGTTCGAGTCCACTGTGGGCGGTCCGCTGACCAAGGTCACGACCACCAACCCGCTCGGACACGTGTCGAGCACCGACTACGAGCCGGCGTGGGGCGAACCGACCGCGATCACCGACACCAACGGCAAGCGCACCGAGAAGGTGTTCGACCCGCTCGGCCGCGTGATCAAGTCGTGGCTGCCGGGCCGGGACCGCTCGCAGAGCCCCAGCACCGAGCACAGCTACCTGGTGCGCACCAACGGGCCCAACGCGGTCATCAACAAGACGTTGCAGCCAGACGGCCAGTACGTCACGGACATCGACCTGCTCGACGGCCAGATGCGCGAACGGCAGTCGCAGGACCCGGCACCGGGCGGCGGTCGTGTCATCACCGACACGATCTACGACTCGCGGGGTCTTGAGATCAAGACGAACGGTCCGTACTACAACGACGCCCCGCCCGGCACGGACATCGTGACGCCGGACGAGGCGATGTTGCCCGCGCAGACCGTGTTCGAGTACGACGGCGAAGACCGGCTGACCGCGGAGATCTTCAAGGTCGAAGGCGTCGAGAAGTGGCGGACCACGCACTCGTACTCGGGCAGCCGCTACGACATCGATCCGCCGGACGGTGCCACCCCGACGAGCAAGTTCATGGACGCCGAGGGCAGGCTCGTCGAACTGCGCCAGTACAAGGGCAATTCGCCGACCGGGGAGTACGACAAGACGACGTACACCTACACCCCGCACGGTCAGCTCGAAACGGTCACCGACCCGGCGGGCAACGTCTGGCGGCACGAGTACGACCTGCTCGGCCGTGAGGTCAAGACGACCGACCCGGACCGTGGCGTCACCGAGTTCACCTACGACCAGGCTGACCACGTCGCGACCAAGAAGGACGCCAAGGGCAACGTGCTGGCGTTCGCGTACGACGACATCGGCCGCAACACCGCGATCCACGAGGGATCGCTGACCGGGCCGAAGCGTGCCGAGTGGACGTTCGACAAGCTGGCCGACGGCACACCGGTTCCGGGCGTGTCGACCTCGTCGACGCGGTACGTCAACGGAAACGCGTACACCCAGACGATCACGGGCGTGGACGCGGGCAACCGGCCGACCGGGATGAGCATCACGATCCCGGCGTCGGAAGGAAAACTGGCCGGAACGTACAAGTTCTCGACCTCCTACCGGCAGGACGGGGACATCGCCACGGCGACCATGCCCGCCGCGGGCGGGCTGGCCGAGGAGACGCTGACCTACGGCTACAACAGCCTCGGTCTGCCGACCACGTTGACGGGTAAGACGTCGTACGTCACCAACACCACCTACACCCCGTATTCGGAGCCACAGCAGGTGATGCTGTCCGCGGGTGGCAAGTGGGTCAAGCGGTCCGCCGAGTACGAGATCGGTACCCGACGGCTGATGCGGACCGTGACCGAGCGCGAGACGCCCGGCCGGATGGTGGCCAACACGTCGTTCACCTACGACGCGGCCGGAAACATCACCCGGATCCACAACCAGCCGGGTGCCGACACCGGTGAACCAGCCGACACCCAGTGTTTCCAGCACGACTACCTGCGCCGGATGACCGGTGCGTGGACGCCGCGCGACGGAAACTGCGCCACGCAGCCGAGTTCCGCCGGCCTCGGCGGCCCGGCTCCGTACTGGCACGGCTGGGCCTACGACAAGGCCGGCAACCGCACCAGCGAGACCAAGGTGACGCCGGACGGCAAGACGACGTCCAGTGTGTACACGTACCCCGCCCCCGGCCAGGCCCGTCCGCACGCCGTGCAGAAGGTGACCACGACCGGACCGCAGGGCACCAAGGTCGACGACTACGGCTACGACGAGAATGGCAACACGACCGCTCGTAAGGGCCAGACGCTGGAGTGGGACCTCGAAGGCCAGATGACCAAGGTCACCGAGGGCACGAAGGTCACGTCGTACGTCTACGACGCCGACGGCGAACGCATGATCCGCCGTGACGGCAGCGGAACCACGTTGTACCTCGGCACAACCGAGGTCCTGCTGACGCCCGCAGGCGTGTTGCAGGGCACGCGGCACTACGTGCACGACGAGGAGACCGTCGCGGTCCGTACCTCGGACGGCAAGCTGCATTGGTTGGACCCCAACCACGTCGGCACCGCCGAGCTGTCGATTGACGCGGACACGCAGGAGGTGACGCGGCGGCGAACCGACCCGTTCGGCTCCGTGCGTGGCACCGCTCCGTCGTCGTGGCCGAGCCAGCAAGGGTTCGTCGGCGGCACGATCGATGCCGACACCGGGCTGACCCAACTCGGCGAACGGGCGTACGACCCGTCGACAGGCAAGTTCATCTCGCCCGACCCGGAGATCGACTTCACCGAGCCGCAGCAGATGAACGCATACGCGTACGCCAACAACAACCCGGTCACGTATTCCGACCCGGACGGCCGGTTCTGGGTGATCGTGGCTCGGGTCGTGGCGACCAAGGTGCTTGTGCCCGTGCTGAAGAAGTACGTGGTGCCGGTGCTCAAGCGCGTGATGGTCTGGGTCGGCAAGAAGATCGTCAGCGGCTTGGCGTGGCTGGCCAAGAAGATCGGCATCAAGTGGGTGCAGGTTGCCCGCTGGGTGACCGTGATGGTGGTCAAGAAGGTCCGGGTCTGGGTCAGCAAGATCGTCAAAACGGTCAAGAAGTCCAGGATCTGGAAGGAAGCCAAGAAGAAGATCGCCAAATGGATCGGCAAGAAGAACGTCCAGCGGATCAAGAAGGCGATCCAGAAGGTCAAACGGATCTACAAGAAGATCAAGGAAAAGGTCAAGAAAAAGCGCGACGAGTGGCGCAAGCGGCAGCGGGAGCAGAAGCGCGGGCCACGGCCGGACCTCTTCGCGACCGGCAAGAACACCACAGTCGGGCCGCAGGTGAATCCGAACCGCAAGGGTAAGGACTTCGAAGTCGACGGCGACGACGTCCTGCCACAACCGAACAAGAACGGCGAGTACCTCGGGCACTCCACGTTCGACAACGAGGACGCACTGAAGAAGCACACCAGCGGTGGCCCGATGTGGCGGCTGCCCGCGAACGCCGAACTGCCGGAGGGTCTCGACTGGGTGAATGACAACGATCCACCCGGTCACTACACGATCTACGCCACGCGGCGAATGAAGTTCAGCGAGTACAAAGAAAAGATCGAAACGCTGCCGTGGAAGTATGTGAAGAAGGTCAAGAGTACGAGGCCAAGGGGGTGAGCGGTGGACAAGGCAGACAAGGCGTGGAAGGCACTGGAAAAGGCGACCGCGTCCTACCGTGACGCCGGTGACGCGGTGCTCGCGACCGACGCCGTGGAGACACTGCGAGCGGTCTTCGCGTCGGGCAGCAGCCATCACGCGGCCATCCGGTTCATCGGGGATCGCGCCGTCGAGCGGCCCGAACTGGTGCAGGCGCTGTTGCCTGAACTGTTCGACACCGCGCTCGGCGACTCCCCGATCGCGGCCAGAGCCCGGTACATCCTTGCCGGGTTGTGGCCGAGCATGCGTGACCCGCAGCTGGAAGCGTTGGCAGCACGGGAGATCGCGAACCCGGACCCGGACCGCTGGGAGGAGCTACGGGCTCTTGCCGTGCTGCTCGAACACATCGGGCGGCTCGACCTGCTCGAAGCGCTGAAGGACGCCGTCCGGGACTCCCCGGAAGAGGCACTGCGGTGGATCGCTGAGGACTTCCCTCAGCACAGCTAGGTCGATACAAGAAGAACGGCGGGGTGGCCATTTCCTGGCCACCCCGCCGTTCCTTTATGTGCTGGTGTGCGGCTCCGTCACGGTTCGATTCTTAGGATGTAACGCTGGTGCGCAGCTCCTGAACAGGCCACCTGGGTGATGGCCGTGTTCGTCGCGGTGCCGCCACCGGCCACGGTCACGCACTTGTCACTGTGCACGATCCGAGGCTGGATCACGACGTCCATCCCGCTGCCGCTCACGTAGTCCAGCCGGAACTGCTGGTTCGCTTGCGGCGCACCGGTCGGCTCGCACGTCCACTGGCCGATCGCGACGTTGTCCTCGTGCTTCCAGCTCGGGATGTCCAGGCATTTGCCCGCGGTCGTCTTGATCTGGAAGTACGGCGTGCTGCCGATCCGGTCCAGCTCGAACTGCTGGTGAGCCGCCGAGGCGACGCAGTCCTGCTGCTGGAACGGGCCGCCGTCGGCCACGTTGCCCGACGGGATTCCGGTGCATTTCTCCGTGTGACTCGGCTGCAGGCGGTACTTGCGGCCCGGTTCGATGTAGACGGCGTCCGCCACGTCCGCGACCGCGCCTTGCCAGTCGGTTCGCTTGTCGGCGAACGCGGTTCCGGTTGAGACGAACGTGTACATCTGCCGTTGGCCGTTGCCGGTGTCGTACAGCGATGCGATGTCACCACGACCGTCGCCGTTGAAGTCGCCCGCGGCCAGCGAGGACTTCAGTGAGTCGAACGCCGTGCTCTCCCAGCCGACAGCGACGGACCAAGCGCTGCCGCTGGAGGTGAAGATCTGCACCTGTGTCGATGTCCCGCCACGGTTGTAGGACGCCACGATCTCGTCCTTGCCCGCGGTGTCGCCGTTGACGTTCGTCGTCACGAAAGTCGCCTTGGACCGGTCAAAAGCAGCACTGTCCCACTGCGAAACCGGCGCCGCGAACGAAGAACCGTCCGACACGTGCATGAACAGCTTGGTCTGCAAGGCGCCAGGAGCCCCGCGGAATCCGGCGATGTCGTCGTCGCCGTCCCCGTCGAAGTCGCCCGCCACCGGGGAAAGGTGGTTGATGTCCAGCCCACCCGCGCCGCTGTCCCACTGCTGCACGGGAGCTGCGAACACGCCGCCGCTGGAGCGGTGCACCCACAGCTTGGTCTGTGCCCCGGCAGTGCCTTGGAACACGGCCAGATCGTCGTCGCCGTCGGCATCGAAGTCGCCCGCGGTGATTCGCAGGTGTGACAGCCGATAGTCGCCGGTCCACGCTGGTTCGCTTTCCGCGTCGAAGCGGTTGCTGTCCGAGCGCAACAGGTACAGCCGGACCTTGCGGTCGGGGTCTTCCCGCAGCACCGCGATATCGCTACGGCCGTCGCCGTCGAAATCACCGTTGGCGCTCTTGATCCGGTACATCGGGAAACCACCGCTGACATCGGTGTCCCAGCCGACGTAACCGGAGGAGAAACCGCTGCCCGTCGACAAGAAGTTCCACGCCGCCGTCCGGCCATTGCCCTGGTCGAACAGCATGGCGAAGTCCGCGCGCCTGTCGCCGTTGGTGTCCGCGCGCACCGCTGTGCCCGGCACGCTCCGGACCTGGGCCGTCAATGTCCAAGATGGACTCAGGGGGCTGATGTTGCCCGCCTTGTCCACGGCTCGGACGTACAGGGGGCGGCTGGAATTGTCGTCCCACACGGTGATCGGAACCGTGGCCGAGCCTTGTGCGTTCGCGGCGACCCACATGGTCGTTTTGTCCTGCTGGAAGCCGTATCGGAAGCCGGCAATGTCCGTATCCGTGCCGCTGAACGTCACGGTGCCCAGTTCACCGACCGACCGAACCGGCGTGTTGTCCGGGAAGTCCGTCGACGAGATCGTCGGCGGCACTGGCCGGGTCCGGTCCACAGTGAAGTAGCAGCGCGGCGAATCAGGACCCGCGATAAGCGAATCCAGGATGCGGGCGCGGTAGTTGTACACCTTCGTCGGCTGGTTGTCCGGCAGGACGCCAGCAGGGACCGAGGACCACGAGAACGCACCACCGGACCGGAACAACGGTGTGTCCTGGGTGTGCACGACCGTGTCGCCGTCGAGGACCTCCAGTCGTCCCTTGACGTTGTCACCGTCCGGGTCGGACGCGATGGACGAGAACGTCGGGGAGGCGGTGTTCAACGCGACCGGTGCCGCGGCCGTGCCGCACGGAGTCGGCGGGACGGTCGTGAAGTTGGTCGGCACCCGCGGTTTGTTGTTGTACTCGACGACCAGCCGAGCCGTGTTGAAGAAGAACTTCTTCCACTGGGAGTTGGAACTCTCGTTGGGCGCCCGCAAGCCGAACGTCAGCGTCCCCGTCTTGGCGTTGGCGGTGTTCTGCACCAACGTCTTCAGCGCCGCCGAGCCGAACTCCATCGGGAAGTCCGGCTGGGTCGTGGTGCACCCGCCGCCCTCGTTGGCGTTGGCCGATCGGCTGTCGAGTTTGGTCAGCCACCACTTCTTGTCGGTGCTCGTCTCCGTGGTGGTGTTCCACGTGATCTTGGTGCCCGCCTCGATGCCCTTGGTGTGGTACAGGTCCACCGGTGTCGCGGCACACGCGCCGGAGTGGTCGAGGGTGATGGCGAACCACGTGTTGAGCACCTGCGCACCGGCGATCGGGGCCGTGTTGACCTGGAAGAACGACCGGTGCAGGCCGTGCGGCGACGAGAAGGTCTGCAGACCGACCCGTGCCGTATCCCGGTCTGTGGTCCAGTACTCGGTGTTCGGGGAGTAGGAGTCCACCGAGACCCAGCGGTTCTGGGTACCGCTGTAGGACGGGTCGATGTACAGCGGGAAGTTGGTGTCCGGTGACGTGAGCATCTCGGCGTCGGGCACGACGGTCAGCTCGCGGTCGCCGACGCGCAGGTCCATCGGGTGGTGCTCGATCTTCTGCTCCACCGCGGATCGCGCGGCGGGAGGCGTCTGCCACATGGTCGGCGTGCCGGATTCGAAGACCGCGTTCCCGGCCTCGTCGACGGCCATGGTCTTGCCGTTCTCGCCCGCCTTGATCGCCAGGCCGGACGTGGCGAACTTGATCTCCCGCAGTGCCGGGTTCGCCGCGGCCTGTGCGTTGTGCACGACCAGAACCTGTGAGAACCCGTCGACATCGGCCGTCACACGCAGGTCGACACCCGGCAACACCTCCCGGTAGGTGGCCGTGGCGCCGTCAAGCTCTGGCGACGGCAAGGCGCGAGGCCAGGACAGCGCAAGCGTTTTCCCGTCCCGTTCCAACGAAGCCAGCGGGCTGGTGCCGCCGCCGGACAGCCGCACCTTCATCGGCGCGACCTTGGGCCGCAGCGAGCCGTCCGCGTCCCGCACCAAGGTCGTGTCGACCGGGGCCCAGCCTTCCGGCGTGCGAGCCCGGAACGGCCGGACGAACTGCTCGAGAGTCTTCGTCCCGGACGGGTTCTGGAACACCCTGGTCGTCTCGGAGCCCAGCTCGGGCAACTCGATAGGAACTCCCTGTCCCGAAACACCGGGAGGGGTGGATTCCTGGTCGGCAGCGGCCTGTGGCGCGCCGGCCACAAGGACGCATGCCAAAGCGCACGCCGAAAAGCGTGCGGATCTTCGCGATGTCAAGCCATGTCCCCTTCAGCAACGAAGGCGGGGACTCGCAGCGGCACCCCCCACAGGAACCGTTGTAGCCCAGGCCTTACATCCCCGCGCGCGAATCCTCGCAGGCGCAGGTCAAAGTGGACATAGCTGTTGCAACGACCGGCAGTGTCGCGTGGATTACCCCAGCAAGGCGTCGACGAACGCGCCCGGCTCGAACGGCGCCAGGTCGTCAGCACCCTCACCGAGACCGACCAGCTTCACCGGGACGCCGAGTTCCCGCTGGACCTGGAAGACGATGCCGCCCTTGGCCGTGCCGTCCAGTTTGGTGAGCACGATCCCGGTGACGTCGACGACCTCGGAGAAGACCCGGGCCTGGGTGAGCCCGTTCTGGCCGGTGGTGGCGTCCAGCACGAGCAGCACCTCGTCGATCTTGGCCTGCTTTTCCACCACGCGCTTGACCTTGCCCAGCTCGTCCATCAGGCCGGTCTTGGTGTGCAACCGGCCCGCGGTGTCGACGAGGACCGCGTCCACACCGGTGTCGGTCCCACGCTTGACCGCGTCGAAAGCGACCGCGGCCGGGTCGGCACCTTCCTTGCCACGGACGACCTCAGCCCCTACGCGGCTTGCCCACGTGGCGAGCTGCTCGGCAGCGGCCGCGCGGAACGTGTCCGCGGCGCCGAGCAAGACCGAACGGCCGTCGGCCACGAGAACGCGCGCGAGCTTTCCGGTCGTGGTCGTCTTGCCAGTGCCGTTGACACCTGCGACCAGGACGACGGCGGGCTTGGACTCGTGCGGAAGCGCGCGCACCGAGCGGTCCATCTCCGGGTGCAGGGCCTCGACGAGCACGGAACGCAGGACCGCGCGGGCCTCTTCGGCGTTGCGGACGCCACGAGACGTCAGTTCTGCGCGGAGCTTCGAGATGATCTCCGCGGTGGTCGCCGCGCCGAGGTCGGCGAGCAGCAGCGTGTCCTCGACGTCGGTCCACGAGTCCTCGTCCAGGTCACCCGCGCCCAGCAGGCCAAGCAGGCTCTGCCCGAAGGTCGACCGGGACCGCGCCAGCTTGCCGCGCAGCCGCTCGAGACGGCCCGCGGTCGGCTCGATCTCGTCGAGCTGAGGCTTCTCCACGGACTCAGGCAGCGGAATGTCGACTATGTCGCGTTTCTCGGAATCCCGCGGCACCGACGCGTCGTCGCCGACGCCCGGCTGGCCGTCGACCTCGGTCCGATCCTCCACCGGGTGCGCCGGCGGTTCGATGGTGGTCGTGCCGCCGGACGACAGGCTGATACCGCCGCCCGCCTGGTACTTGGCCCGGTCCTCGACCGACTTCTTGTCGGTGTCGGTCAGGCTCACCCGGCGGCGCTTGGCCAGTACCAGCCCGGTGACCACGGCCACGGCGATCAGGACCAGGACGACCGCGAGGATCACGATGAGTTCGGTGGACACACCGCCATCCTCGCATCCATAGCTTCGACAAGCTTCAACGGCTTTTAACTCGTTTAGGTCAAGAATTCACCGAAAGCCTTGCCATATCCCGTTGTGTGGAATACACCACACGTTCATGGAGGCGTGCAGGGTTCTCGGTCTGCTCTCGGGCACGTCGGTGGACGCCATCGACGTGGCACTGGCCGAGTTCAGGCTGTCGGGAGATGTCGTCGAACTGGCGCCCGCCGGACACCTGGACATGGAATACCCGCCGGACTTGCGCGACGAACTGCTGGCTGCCAGTTCCTGCAATCCCGAGCAGATGTGCAGACTCGACACGCGGATAGGGCAATCCTTCGCCAATGCCGCTGCGACCGCCCTCCGCGAGTTCGGCGAGGCCGACGTGATCGCATCCCTCGGGCAGACCGTCTACCACTGGGTCGAGGACGGCGTATGCCTCGGAACGCTCCAACTGGGTCAACCCGCGTGGATCGCGGAGCGGACCGGGCTGCCGGTTATCTCGGATTTGCGCGCCCGGGACGTCGCCGCAGGTGGGCACGGTGCGCCGCTCGCTGGGTTGTTCGACCGGTTGTGGCTGCGTGGTGACGTCGCGCTGAACATCGGCGGGATCGCGAACGTCACCCTGCCCAGCGACAAGCCGCGCGACCGGGCCGCGTTCGACACCGGCCCAGGCAACGCGTTGCTGGACGCGGCCGCGGAAATGCTGACAGGCAAAAGGTTCGACAAAGACGGCGAACTCGCGCTGGCGGGAACGGTCCGCAAAGACCTGCTCGACGTGCTCCTTGAAGACGAGTACTACCGCCGCCCCGCGCCGAAGTCGACCGGCAAGGAGCACTTCGACATCGGCTACCTGAAAGCCGCACTCGCCCAGGTCCCCGAAGTCACCGGCCCGGACCTGATGGCAACTCTCGTCGAACTCACCGCCGTCACGATCGCCGACGCCTGCGCCGGGCATCGTGTCGTCGCCTCAGGCGGCGGGGTGCGGAACCCGGCGTTGATGGCCGCCCTCAAGCGCCGCTTGGACATCGTGACCAGTGATGCACTGGGGATCCCTGGTGACGCCAAGGAGGCCTATCTCACCGCTCTGCTCGGTTTTCTGACGTGGCACGGAATTCCGGCCGATCCGCGGACCGGCGCCGATGGACCGCGTTTGCTCGGCAGCATCACGCCGGGCCGCGATCCGCTGCGCATGCCCGCCCCTGCGACAACCACCGTGAGGCAATTGCGAGTCGTAGCAACACTGGGAGGGTCCCTTGCGCGTTCTTGACCTGCTCATCATCGCGATCTTCTTAGTCGGCATGCCGCTGCTCGGTGTCCTGATCGGCGGCAGGCAGAAATCGTCGGACGACTACTTCGTCGGCGAGTCCAAGATCCGCTGGTGGATCGTGTGCCTGTCGGTGGTCTCGGCCGAGACGTCCACCCTGACCGTTCTCAGCGTGCCGACCGTGGCCTATCTCGCGGCGCCTGGCGCGGGCGGGATGACGTTCCTGTCGCTCGCCTTGGGTTACGTGATCGGCCGCATCGTCGTCTCGTACGTCCTGCTGCCCAAGTACATCGCCGGTGATCTGGTGACCGCGTATGCCTTCCTGGGCAAGCGGTTCGGGGCGGGGATCCAGAGCACGGCGTCGGTGACGTTCCTGTTCACCCGGTTGCTCGCGGACGGTCTGCGGCTGTTCGCCACCGCGATCCCGATCAAGGTGGTGCTGGCCAGCCTTGGCCTGCCGGACGTCAACTACTGGTGGATCGTGGCCGCGCTGGGCATCGCGATGGTCGTCTACAGCTACTTCGGCGGGGTGCGCGCGGTCGTCTGGGTCGATGCGATCCAGATGCTCTGGTACATCCTCGGCGCGGCTGCGGTGATCATCGTGCTGGCGGACCGGTTGCCGGACGGATGGCTCGGCAGGGCGGCCGACGCGAACAAGTTCCAGCTGTTCGACTTCTCGTCGCCGATCCTGAGCAACCAGTACGCGTTGATCACCGCGGTGATCGGTGGCGCGGTGCTGTCGATGTCCTCGCACGGGGCCGACCAGTTGATCGTGCAGCGGCTGATGGCCACACGGGACGTCAAGGCCAGCCAGAAGGCGTTGATCGGCAGCGGGATCGTGGTGTTCCTGCAGTTCGCGCTTTTCCTGTTCATCGGCGTGATGCTGTGGGCGTTCTACAACGGCGCTTCGCCGACCCAAGCGCTGGGCCTGAACAACAACGACGAGCTGTTCGCCAGTTTCATCGTGAACGAACTGCCGACCGGTCTGTCCGGTTTTGTGCTCGCCGGGATCCTCGCGGCGGCGCTGAGTTCGTCGCTCGGCGCACTGGCGTCCTCCACAGTGACCGACGTGTATCAGAAAGTAGTGCGGCGCAAGCTGACCGACGCGGAGATCTTCCGGCAGGGTCGCATTTGGACAGTCATATGGGCGGTCATCCTCGTCGTGGTCGCCGGGCTGTTCGCGACGTTCTTCCGGCGCGGCGAGCCGATCGTCGAACAGGGTCTGTCCATCGCGGGCTTCACCTCCGGCGCACTGCTCGGCGCGTTCCTGCTCGGCCTGATCTTCCGCAAGGCCAGGCAATTGGACGCGATCGTGGCGTTCTTGACGACCGTCGTGGTGGTCGCGTTCGTCATCCTCGGGCTGAAGTTCACCAAGGCGACGGGTGAGTTCCTCGCGGTGGACTTCGGCAAGCCGACCGCGACTTCGGTGAGCCTCGCCTATCCGTGGTACCCGGTGCTCGGCGTGGTGATCACGCTGCTGGTCGGCGGGCTGCTTTCGTTGCGGCACCGCGCACCCGCCACTCCGCCGGACACCGAACAACCCGAGACGGCGGTCAAGGCCGCATAACGTCGCACCCCTCCCAAGGGTGAAGGAGTCTATTGTGGGAGCACCTTTGGGAGGGGACGGCATGACCGGCACCACGCGTGCACCGCGCAGGCACTACGGCGGCAGGTCGGACGCGCAACGGCGAGCCGAGCGGCACGAACGTCTGATGGAGGCCGGCCTCGAACTGTTCGGCTCCGAAGGCTACGCCGCCACGTCGATCGAGCGGCTCTGCGCGACGGCGAGCGTGTCCACCCGGAACTTCTACGAGGAGTTCCCCGGCCGGGAGGCGTTGCTGGTCGCGTTGCACGACCGCATCACCCAACGGGCAATGGAGAACGCCCTCACGGCACTCGCCGGCTGCGACGAGCATCCGCTGCGCGAGCGCGTCGGGAAGATGGTGCGGGCGTACATCAACACCACCTCGAGCGATCCGAAGTGGACACGTCTGGCGTACGTCGAGGTCGTCGGCGTCTCACCGGCGGTCGAGCAGCACAGGCTGAGGTGGCGGGAACGCATCATCGAGTTCCTCGTCGGCGAGGCCAACCGGGCTGTCGACCGTGGCGAAGCGACACCGCGCGACTTCCACCTGACGGCGGTCGCGTTCATCGGCGCGGTCAACGAACTCGTGTACTACTGGTCGATGCACAACCGCAGCAGACCGCTGGACGACCTCTGCGACGAGGTCACCCGGCTCGCGGTCGCCGCGATCACGGCGCCTTCTTGAGGTTCAGCAGCACCTCGATCAGCCCGTTGTCCTCGATGTCGATGCCCGGGATGCCCGGGTCGGGAATGCTGTAGTCGGCGAACACCACCGGGATGCTCGTCTGGACCTGGATCGAGTCGCCGGTGCGGACCACGCTCAGGTCCGGCTGGACCGGTTTGCTCACACCGCGCAAGGTGAGCTGGCCGGCGGCTTTGACAGTCACCTTCTGCCCGGCGGCCGGTACGGATCCGAAGTCGACCGGCCCCTGCAAAGCGAAGGTCGACGTCGGGAACTGGGACACCGACATGATGTTGTCGCGGAACTGCGCGTCCCGTCCGCTCTTGTCGGTCGCCACGGACCCCATGTCCACCGTGACCGTGCCGCTGGTGATCTGGGTACCGCTGAGCGCGACCGTGCCAGTCACCTTGCCCGTCCGGCCGACCGCTGTGGTGTTCTGGCCGAACAAGATCTCCTTCACCCGGTACCCCGCCTGCGAGCCCTCCGACACCGTCCACGTCCCGTCGACCGGCACGGCGTCCCCACCGCCTTGCTGCTGGCCGTCCTTCAGGGCCAGCTCCTGGGCAGGTGGCTCGGAGAGCACGTTGATGTAGAACCACGGACCACCGACGAACGCCAGCAGTCCGAGCGCGATCGCGCCGATCAGCCACGCTTTCCAGTGCCGTTTGAATCTGCCCATGCCGGTACTACGCCGCCCGGTCCGACAAGGTTCATTGGCGGATCCGGACAGTCTCACAGCGATCCGTTGGCTTGCCGGGCCTTGGCTGCCGGTCACCGCGAAAAACAGACTTGTCACCGGGAGTGAACCCTCGATGGAGAGGAGAATCGATGCGCTCCAAGCGCCTGGCGGCCGCCGCCGTGGGTGTTCTCGTCGCGCTGGCCGGTGTCGTCCCGGCGACCGCGCAGGCCCAGCAGCTCAGGGACGTCGTACTGGTCGGCAACGCGCAGGCGGGCACGGTCAGCTTCCTCGACGGCCACACGTTCCAGGTCATCGGCACCCTCAACGCGATCCCCGACCTCGAACAGCGGCTCGCCACGATGAACCCGATCGAGCGGATCGGGTACGAGACGGTGAACGCCATCCAGGGCTACAAGAAGTTCGTCGACGACCTCGCCCTCTCCCCCGACGGCACGACGCTGTACGTCTCGCGCGGCAACCTCGCCGACGTGGTCGCGTACGACGTGGCGAGCAAACGCCAGCTGTGGCGGACCAAGGTGGAGGGTTTCAAGGCCGACCACGCCGCGATCTCGGCGGACGGCAGCAAGTTCATCGTCTCCGCGCTGAGCGTGGAGAAGGCGCACGTGTTCGACACCAGGACCGGTGCGATCACCGCGACCTTCCCGACCGGCACCTACCCGCACGCCAACGACTACTCGCCGGACGGCAAGACGCTGTACAACTCCAGCATCGGCACCACGTCGTTGATCAAGGCCTTCAACTGGGCCAAGGGCAAGCGCCAGCTGACCGCCGTCGACCCGAGCAACTGGACGGTCAAGCGCACGTACCAGTTCGACTACGGCATCCGGCCCGCGATCTTCATGCCGGACAACAAGACGATGTACGCGCAGCTGTCCTACCTCAACGGCCTGGTCGAGTACGACCTGCAGGCCGGGCGGATCGTGCGGACCGTCCAGCTGCCGTACAGTCAGAAGGCCGCGGCGATGGATCCGAACGACTATCCGCAGAACTCCGCGCACCACGGCATGGCGTACTCCGGTGACCGGATCTGCGCCGCGGGCACGATCGACGACTACACCGTGATCCTCGACCGGCCTGGCCTGGCTGCGAAGGGATACGTGCACTACCCGACCGACAGCCTGCCGTACTGGACGACGACCAGCGTCGACGGCAAGCACTGCCTGGTGTCGTTGAGCAACCGCAATGCCATCTCGGTTATCGATTACGCAACTGCCAAAGAGGTGGCATCGATCCCGGTCGGGCACTTCCCGCAGCGTGAGCGGCTCGGCGTGCTCTCCGCGGCGGCAATCGCGTCATTTGGCTGATCTGTCCTCCTCGCAATACCTTCACCGATGAAGGTTTTGCGAGGAGGCAAAGATGCCTGCTGGTCGGACGAGACTTCGTCGGCTGCTGGAACAGATGCGTGCCGAACCGGACACCGTCGAAGGGGTGACCTCGGCGGCCAGGGCCAAGTCGGCTCTGGTCGCCGCGTTGCCGCAACAGGACGTCCAGCGGCACATCGCGGCGCTGATGGCGGCCGTGTCCTCGGCGTACATCGACGGCGTCGAGCTCGGCGACAGCATCCACGTGGCCGACCGGCTCGCTGAGGACCGTGCGCTGCAGGGCATCCCGTTGGCCTCGCTGCTGGAGGGGTTCCAGGCCGGCAGGCACTACGTGATGACCCAGATCTTCGAGCGGACCGCCAACACGGACGTCGAACCGGACGAGGTCTTCGCCTGCCTGATGGAGCTGGACGCACTGGCCAACGAGATGCAGAACCGGCTTGTCCAGGTGTACCGGGAAACCGAGCTGAGCCTGACCCGCACGACGCATGCGGTGCGGCTGCAGGCGTTGCGCAGCTTGCTCCACAACGGACCGACGGGCAATGTCGCCGCGGTCGGGCTCGATCCCCGCAAGAAGTACCACTGCCTGATCGCCGACGTCAGCGCGCCGCGGGAGGCTCGTGCCTTCGAAGCCGCGCTGACGACCACCGATGGCTTGTGCGGCATGGTGGACGGCTATCTGTGCGCGGTCAGCGGGCGACTGCCCGAGCGGAAGTTCGAGATCTTGCTCGTGGCCGCGCCCGCTGTACCCGCGGCGGACCTGGCCGGCGCGTACCGCCTGTGTCAGACGGCCCTGGCCTCAGCGCGCCGACGGAATCTGCGAGGTCTGCAGCACCTGACGTCGCTTGCTTTGCCGCTCAGCGTGGACACTCACCCGGCGTTGGGGCGGATGCTGGCCACGGAACATCTCGTCGGTCTGGACCCGGACGACGAGTTCCACCAGCTGCTCGCCAAGACGGCGCTGGCTTATCTAGAACATGGCGGCCGTACCGATCTGGTGGCCGGCGCGCTGCACGTGCACCCGAACACGGTCAAGCACCGACTTCGCCGGATGGCCGAGCTGACGTCGTTCGACCCGACGCCGAACGGCAACGGTTCGCTCGCGCACTCGCTGCGGTGGTGGTGGGCATTGCAGTCATGGCTTTCGCCGGTAGGAGACAAGCACTAGCTCGACCTGGAATCCCAGGCCGGTGAACATCGCCGCGGAGGCGTGGTTCTCGACGCTCACCACGGCACCAGCCTGCGGCTTGGCCCCGTTCTGGGCGTCCAGCTCGCGCACCAGGCCCTGGACGACGCGTCTGCCGACTCCGACACAGCGCATGTCGGGTTCGACGGCCACGAAGTCGACATAGTGCTCGGCCTCCTGCGTATAGCCCGCGGCGAACCCGGCGAGCTTGCCGTCGGCCTGCCTGAGCGCGACCACCGTGTGCTTGCCGTACAACAGCTGGTCGGCAGTGTTGTTGGTGTCCGGGAAACAGCGGTCGAACAGCGCCGTGAACTGCGCGTTCATGCTGCCGTCGGACGGTAGTCGCTCGACCGCCTCGGTGTCCTGGGTCAGCATGCACCGCAGGTCGGCGCCGGTCAAAGTGAATATCCGAGTCGGGGTCTCCCGGTGGAAGCCGTGTCGCTTGGCGAACTCGGCGAGCTCCCGGTGCTCGGTGTGGGCGTAGAGATTCAGGTCGTGGATGTCTCGCATGTGCGGCAGCCGCAACGCGGCCTCGTAGAGCATGTCGGCAGTTTTGTGCCATGCCTGTGGGGTCGCCGGATGGCCGGTCGGCACGTCGATGTGCGGCCCGTACAGCCATGCCCTGCCCACTTCAGTGTTCACGTCGGTGCTCAGCACGCCACAGATCGCGCCGCTGGACCTGATGGCCAGCAGGGCGCCTTCGTGCCACTCGGGTTGGACGCCGGCCAGCTCGTCAGCGATTTCCGCTTCGGTGTACCCGAAGAAACCGATGTGGTGCGCGGGATCGGCCTGCAGCCGCGCGATGAGCGACACGACGGCCGGCAGATCGGCCCGCGTAGCCGGACGGATCTTAGTCATGACTGAAATCCTGAACGCTCGAACGGCTGTGCGCATCTGGTTTAACGCATATCACCGGATGAACGAGACGTCCGGGTGACGCGGCGACGGTCCGGTCAGCAACGGCTGCGGCCGTCCTTTGAGGTGTTGATCAAAGAACGCGGTGACGTACGCACGCTGGGCGTCGATCGCCCGTACCGGATCCACGGTGCCGAGGAAGCCGGTGTGATCGCCGCCCAGCTGGGGCAGCAGCCACTGCGCGTCCGTGTACGTGTAGTGCCTGCCGGTGGGAATGTTCAGGTCCAGCAACCAGCCGGTGGACGCCTGCCAGAACTTCTGCCAGTCCGGTTCGGACAAATGAGTGCGCGGCTTTCCGTACAGCGGCGGCAGTTGCGGCGACGAGGCCGCGCCCATGAACATGAACGGCCGGTCGACGCCCAGCTCAGGACGGTTGTAGCCGAACGAGAACCAGCCGTCCATGTTGATTCCCGCGTCGACCCGGCGGTCCACCTGCATGACACGGGACGCGGTGATCCCACCACCGGAATGACCGACCATGCCGACCCGGGACAGGTCGAGCATCTTCAGCCCGGCAAGGCTGTCCAGCACGAACCGGACGTCGTTCTCCCGCGCGTCCATCATCCGCTGCTTGGCCTTCTCGATCTCGGCCGGATCCTCGCCGGGCAGGTCGAAAGCCTTGTCGGTCTTGACTTCCCCGCCGGGGAACGCGATCGCGGTCTCATAGGTGTGGTCGACCGTGACCACCGCGTACCCACGGCTGGCCAGTTCTTCGGCCAGGATGGTGCCCATCGTGCGGGAGTTGCCGACGCCAGGCGAGTACAGCACTACCGGGAAGCGCCCGGGCAAGGCCGGTGCGTTGGTGTAGGCGTGGGTCCGGATGCTCCCCCAATCCGTCCGGACCCCGATCGGCGGCTCGGTCTCGTAGTGCTTGGCCAACGCGGGCGCCACGTAAGGCGCTTTGCGGCCCAGTGGCAAAGCCGGGTACCACACGCTCGCCATCACTTGCCTGGTCTCGGTGGGAAACCACGGGTCAGGGCGGCCGTGTTGCACCAGATGCAGCTCGGTCACGCCGACCGGATTTCGTCCCGTGGGCTTGGGCAACTCCAGGGTCGCCGCGTGCGCGGAGACGTTTCCGCCGAGCATGAACAGGACCACGAGGACAAGCATGATCTTTCGCATGTACGCAGCCTGCCGGGCTGACAGGCCGCGCACATCAGGCTGCGGATTGTCAGCCCTGAGGATGACTCATCCCAGCTCAGCCTGCCCCGGCGTGTCCACCACTCCAGCACCCCGTGTCCACCAATCAGGCACCATGAAATGCCCGACAGGTGCCGCAATGGGCATTTCAGTGTGCCGGAGTGTGCATCTCGGTGTGCTGGAGTGGTGGACACGAACCTTCAGGCGGCCAGTAGTTCCGTCAGGGCTGATTTGATCTCGTCGTCCGGTTCGATCGCTTGTGGACCTTCCCGGTAACTCGTGATGTTCTTTGGCGACATCTCTTTGATCGACAACGCTGCCAGGATGTCCCCCGCGGCATCCAGCAGTTCGTCGTCCACTTCGGGTTTCATCAGCACGTCCACGAGACCGCCTGTGGTCGCGGCGATGTGAGCCAGGTACTCGTCGCCTATCGCATTGCGGAAGCCCTTGCGCAGCAACCAGTCATTGATCTCGGGAACTGTCGTGCCTTCGAGCCTTTGCACGGCGTGAATGCGACCCCACGAACGCACACGCCACGCCAACTCGAAAATCGCCATGTCCCGATCGGACTGTGTCCGGCCCAGTGCGGTAGTGGCGTAGACCGCGAGATCTTCCAGGGATCCCAGCAACAGCAACAGTTCCCGATCACGCTCGGCACCGCCGAGACCGATCAGCACGATCCCCGGCACCACGGCATCACGTCGAGTGCCGTGCTGGGCCAGCCATCGGCCGATTTCTCGGAGACGATCAGGATCGGCGTCCGCCAAGCCCTCGGCGATCCGATCGGCGATCGCCACCCCCATGACGGCTGTCGGCACCAAGTCATGAAGTCGTTGCACCGCAGGGAGATCCGGTGGTGACTCGACAATCCCGCCGATCACCTCGACCACCTTGGCCGCCACTTCAGCACACCCCTTGCCGACTAAAGGGCGCGTCTGACCGTCTTCATGCCATAGCTGACATGTGTCCTCTGGTATCGGATATCCGCCGTCCGGCCACGGGCCAGGACCGTGCGCCGCCGCCAAAGCCAGCGCGTGTGCGAAGAAAGTATGCCTATCGTCGACTGCCCCTGGCAGTCGCCACTGGCTCATCGGATCATCGGTACACGGTCAGCCGGGGTACGACGTAGACGTCCTTGCCCTCCAAGGCGACGTGTAACGCGCGATACGCCGAGCGGGCGCCTTGGAGCAAGACGCCGAAGCTGGACTCGTGCCGTCGCACCTCCGGCGTCCCCGGCATGGGCGCCACGTCGAGCACGGCCGGGTCCGCGTCGGGCCGAAGCCTGCTCCTCGCGAGGTACGGCCGGTCCTCCTCGAGGTACACGCCCAACGCCTCGATGTACCCCGAGCCCAATCCTGACGCGAGCCGGTCGAGGTACTTCGCGATCATCCGGTTGGACAAGGACTTCTTGCGCTGCGTCGACGTCATCGGCCTGGTGCTCAACGACAGGATGTGCGTGCAGCCGTCAGCTCGCGCTGTCCGGAACGGGTGCCGTTGCAGCACGGAGCCGTCCACCGCCTGCCTGCCCCGGAACGGCGTGGTTCCCTTGGTCGCCAACGGTAACCACGCGCTCGCCCGCAACGTCTCCCTGAGGTCGTCGGGTGAGTGGAAGTCGGACACGTCGACCATCTTCATCGCGTCGACGTCGGTGACCATCACGTGCAGGCGCTGCGGTGACGTGATCACCTTCTGGTAGGCCAACGGTTTCCTGGCCACGAAGACCTCGTCGAAGAGGTAGTCCAGGTTCATCGGCGGGCGGCCGCGCAGCATCCGCCCGAAGTCCAAGAACTCCCGCGTAGCCAGGTCGTCGTAGTAAATGGAAAGCGGGAACCACGTGTCCCGCAGGATGAAGTACGTGCCGTTCATGGCACCGGAAGAACTCGTGTACACCTCGTCGAACGCATCGGAGTACCCGAGTTCCTCAAGCGCGACAACCATGCCCGCCGACACGATGCCACGCAGCCCGCCGCCTTCGATGGCGAGACCGACTTTGTACGGATCCTCCCGCCTGCCGGGCAACGAGCGTTTTGCCCGTCTCGCGTGGAGGATCTGGCGAACCGGATGCTCTTCACTCCAGATCAGACCAGCCACACGGCCAGCGTAAACTCCCCGGCCATGACTGTGCGACCAGCAAATGGCGCAGACGCGTCACGAATCGCCGCACTGCTGGCGGAACTCGGCTATCCGGACAACGACCCGGATAGTGTCCACAAGCGACTGGAAAACTGGACGAACCACCCACGCAGCACAGTCCTTGTCGCCGAACGCGATGGTTTCGTGGCTGGGGTGATATCCGTGACCGCGATACCACTGCTGGAGCGCGACGGCTGGCAAGGCAGGATTGTCGCGCTGGTGACCGCGGAATCCGCGCGTGGCAAGGGTATCGGTCGGCAACTCGTCGATGCCGCCGAGGACTTCGCCCGTAAAAACGGTTGCGGCCGAATGGAAGTGACCAGCTCCAACCGCCGGGATGCCGCACACGCCTTTTACCGCACACTCGGCTACGACAACTGGGCGGATCGCAGCGGCCGCTTCGTCAAGGACCTGATTTAGCCAGCCACGAGTCTGGCTGGGCTACGCTGCGCGCAGGCCTGTGATGACGCCACGAAAGGACCTCGGGTGATCAACGGACACACCGCGCCGGGATTCGAGGCGGTCCGCGACGCGTTCGCGGCGAACTTCGAAGCCGGTGCCGAGGTTGGCGCGGCAGTCAGCGTGTATCTGCACGGCCAGCAAGTCGTCGATCTGTGGGGCGGGATCGCCGACCCTGACACGCAACGGCCTTGGGAACGGGACACGCTCCAGGTCGTCTTCTCCACCACCAAGGCCGCGACAGCCGCGTGCCTGCTGTTGCTCGTCGAGCGTGGACAGGTGGATCTGGACGCGCCGGTGGCTGACTACTGGCCGGAATTCGCCGCGGAGGGCAAGGAACGGCTGCCGGTCCGATGGTTGCTGACCCACCAGGCCGGGCTCGTGGCCTTGGACAAGCCGGTGGCACGTGCCGAGGCGTTGTTATGGGACCCGATGGTCGAAGCGCTTGCCGCACAACGACCTCTCTGGGAGCCGGGAACCAACCACGGCTATCACCCGCTGACCTTCGGCTGGCTCGTCGGCGAGGTGGTCTGCCGGGTTTCCGGGCGTAGTCTCGGCGCCTTCTTCCGTGACGAGTTCGCCCGGCCCTTGGACCTGGACTTTCACATCGGTGTACCGGAGGCTGACCTGCCCCGCGTCAGCAGGCTGGTCATGCCACCGCCGAACTTCGACCCGCTTCCCGACGATCTTCCCGAACCGATCCGGGAACTCGCGGAGGCGTTCGCTGATCCGACCTCTTTGACCCGACGCGCCTACGCCTGCGTCGAGCCCTCGTTCGACCACAACGATCCGGACGAGCAGGTCGCCGAAATCCCGGCCACCAACGGCATTTGCACCGCACGCGGTTTGGCCCGGTTCTATGCGGCGCTGATCGGGGACGGCCACCGGATTCTCTCGCCCGAGATCATCCGGCAGGCCACCCTTGAGCACGTCGGCGGCCCCGATCTCGTCACCCGCCTGCCGTTCCACGTCGGCCTCGGCTTCGGCCTGCCCACGCCCGACGCCGCCTGGTACTCGCCCAGCGCGTTCGGCTTCTCCGGCCTCGGCGGCTCACTCGGATACGCCGACCCGGAAACCGGGATCGCCTTCGGCTACGTCATGAACAACGTCCGAAACAGCCCAGCCGCCGACGAACCAGCGGCCAACCTCATCAAACACGTCAGCCAAGCCGTGCTCGGATAGTGTCCGCCTGCGCGTCACCCAGCTCGTCGAAGATCGTCATCGCCTGCTGCCAACGGATCCTCGCCAAATCACCGTCACCGTCGGCGTCAAGCGTCTGCGCGAGGTTGGCCAGCATCCGAGCAGTCGTACGCTGATCGCCCAGAGCCTGGCTCACCGCAAGGGCCTCTTCGTAACTCCGCACAGCTTGCTTGTGATTTCCGGCGTCGTAGTGGATGTCGCCGAGCGTGCCGAGGGTGTACTGCAAGCCGGGTTGGTCGCCGTTCTCCTGCTGAATGCTCAACGCCTGTTCCAGATGACCGATCGCGTTCGACGGCCGGTCGAGTCGGCGGTAGGTGTCGCCGAGGTTGTTCAGGCAGATGCCTTCGCCTTGGCGGTCTCCGGTTTCCCGGAACAGCAGCAGCCCTCGATGGAAGCAGTCCGCGGCCGCGGTGAGGCGGTCGAGGTAGACGTACACGACACCGAGGTTGTTGAGGTTCCAGGCCTGTCCGCGCCGGTCGTCGACTTCCTCCAGGATCGCCTGCGCTTTCTGGTGGCAGTCGATGGCGGTGGTGAACTGGCGCAGATCGCTGTGCGCCACGCCGAGTCCAACCCAGATGATGCCTTCGCCGTGCCGTTCGCCCAGCGACTGGGTCGCCTCCAGGGCGATCTGGTAGGTGTCGATCCAGTCGTCCCAGTGGCTGCGCCGGTAGTAGAAGCTGAGCAGTACCCACGCCAGCTGCCACGCGACTTGCGGAAGCCCGTCCTCGGCAGCGGACTCGACCACGGCCCGCAGCGTGCCGCGTTCGGATTCGTACCAGGCCAAGGCTTCTTCGTGGCCCACGAACTGCGGGACCGTGCTGTGTTCCGGCAGCGGGTGCAATGGGAAAGTGCGGCCTCGAAGCGGATCGAACACGCCACGGGCCGACTCGGCCGCGTGCAGATACCAGATGTACAGCCGATGCACCGGCTGGCCGGTCTCGTTGGCCTGCGCGAGATCGCGGGCGTACGGGCGGACCAGGTCGTGGAAACGGTAGCGGCGCGGGGTGATCTGCTGCACGAGGTGTTCGTCCAGCATGGCTTCCAGGTGGAATTCGGCTTCGTCCGGGGTGCACTGGGCGAGCGCCGCGGCCGACTCGGCGGTGAAGTCGTCACCGGGATGCAGCCCGAGCAACCGGAACATCCGTTGCTGCGGCTGCGGCAAAGCCTGGTAGGACATGGTGAACAGGGCGTGCATCTCGCGCGTGCCCGGAGCGAGTTGGTCCAACCTGCGCTCCGCGGTTTCCAGCCGCGCGGCCAGATCCTTGACGGTCCACATCGGACGCTTCCGAAGTCGCCTGGCGGCAAGGGACAGCGCGATCGGCAGCCGCCCGCACAGGGCAGTCGTGCGCGCCGCGGCCTGTGGCTCGGCGTCGACGCGATCGTCACCGGCGATCAACGACAACAGGGTGATCGCGTCCGGCTCCGGCAGGACGTCCAGCGGTACCCCGCGCGCGCCGACCAGTCCGGCCAGGTTGCGACGACTGGTGATCAGCACAAGGCTGCCTTGGGTCCCGGGCAACAGCGGCCTGATCTGCTCCTCGGACGCGGCATTGTCCAACAGGATCAACGCGCGTTTGTCGGCCAGCCGGGACCGGTAGAGCGCGGCCCGCGACTCGAGTTCCTGCGGGATCTGCTGGCCGGAAACGCCCAACAGGCGCAGGAAGTGCTCAAGGACGGCGGCAGGAGCGACCGGCGGCCGATCCGCGTCGAACCCGCGCAGGTCCGTCCACAGCTGGATCTCGTCGAAACGTCCAGAGTCGACCAGTTGATGGGCGAAGTGCACGGCGAGGCGCGTCTTGCCGACGCCTGGCATTCCGTGGATCACCGCGACCGTCAGTGCCGTGCGCGAAGCCGGCTCGGCCAGTGCGTGCAAGCTCCGCAGCTCTGCCTGCCGTCCGGTGAACTCCGCGATGTCCATCGGCAGCTGCCGCCACGCGTTGATCTCCGTGTCCTGCGGCTGTTCGCCGGCGAGGATCTCCTGCTGCACGCGCTGGAGTCGCGCGCCCGGCTCCAGGCCCAGCTCCGTCACCAGGTGCCGCCGGGCGTCGGCGAACGCGTCCAACGCCTCCGCCTGTCTGCCCGCCCGGTGCAGCGCCACCATCAGTTGCGCCCACAGTTCTTCCCGCAGCGGATGCTCGGCGAGCAACGCGCGGAGGTCGCTGACGGCCGCCTCCGGCCGGCCCAGTTCGATCTGTGCGTGGGCGTACCGTTCGGCGATGGTCAGCCGCAGATCTTCCAACCGCGCGATCTCCGCCCGCAGTACCGGCCCGGGCGTCAACCCTGCCAACGGCTGCCCACGCCACAAGCTCAACGCCCGCTCGAAGTGCTCGGCCGCGGACGTGAAGTCGCTGTCCCGCCAAGCCCGATCGCCCGTGCGCGCCAGTTGCCGGAACGTCTCCAGGTCCAGCTCGCCCGGCTCGACCGTGATCAGATAACCGCCCGGGCGGGTAACGAGTCGATTCTCGCCCATGGCCGTGAAAACGCGCCTCAGCCCGGCGACATACGTACGAAGGTTGGACTCCGGCGCCACAGGCGGCTTCTCCCACACCGCCTCGGCCAGGTAGCCGACATTCGCCGACGAGTTCGCCCGCATCAGCAACGCGGCGAGCACCGTCCGCTGTCGCTGCCCGCCCAACACGACGGCTTCGCCAGCGTGCCATGCCTCAAGCGGCCCCAGGAGTCGAAACTCCACGCCGTGTCCCCTCATCGGTCACTCTGTGTTTGCTCCATCGTCCCGTAGCGGACTCGATCACCCAACCTCCGCCCGGCGGATTCCATGCGAGTTCTGTGCGCGATCTGTGCGTGACGTCTGGCACAGTCCGGCGCCCGCCGGGACGAGGTGTGCGGGCACTGTGCGGATTCTGTGCGCGTGACACACCAAAGTGGTCTCGACGCCACAGGCACTGGGGGTTGTCCCGGTGCGGATCTCCGCACCGGGACAGCGTGTCTGTACCCGCCGCACGGGAGGGAGCACCGAGCTTGCTCATCGCCGACCGTGATTGGTAATCCGGCCCGACCCAGTTGACGCAACCAGTCGGTTGCCATAATGTGGCAACCGTTCGGTTGCTACTAGCTGGGAGGTAATCATGGGGTTCCCTGATCGCATCGAGCGGACCCTGGAAGTCGCTCATCCGCCGGAGAAGGTGTGGGCCGCGCTCACCACAGCCGAAGGGCTCGGCACCTGGTTCGGCAACGACGCGACGATCGACCTGCGCCCTGGCGGGGCGGCGCAGATGACATGGACGGGCGGGCACACCGCCGACATGCGCGTCGAGCGGGTGGAGAAGCCCACGGTGTTCGGGTTCACCTGGAAGATCGAAGGACTGCCCGAGGACGACCCGCGCCGCACGTACGTCGAGTTCACGCTGGAACCGATCAGTACGGGCACCCGCCTCACCGTGGTCGAAACCGGCTTCGCCCAACTGCCGGACGACCACTACGGCAAGGTTTACGACGGCCACACCGAGGGCTGGGCCAGCGAGCTTGGTGAACTGGTCGACTACCTCGATGCCGCCTGACAACGAGGCGATCGCCGAGCAGGTCTTCGTCGCCCTCGCCGACCCGAGCCGCCGGGCCATTCTCGCGACACTGGCCTCGCGCGGCCCGGCCACCGCGACCGACCTGGCCGGCTGGCTGCCGATCACACGTCAGGCGATCGCGAAACACCTTGCCCTGCTGACCGAAGCCGGCTTGGTGACGGCCGAGCCGGGCGAGCGGCGCCGAGTCCGCTACCGAGTGCATTCCGCGCCAATGCAAGTGGCACAACAGTTCCTGGCCGCGTTGGCGCGGGACTGGGACGGCCCGCTGGCCGCGTTGAAGGACCACCTCAACCGCTGAAAGGCTGATACAGCAATGCGAACACCCTCGATCGTGACACCACAAGAATGGGAAGCAGCCCGCGAACGGCTGCTGGTCAAAGAGAAGGAGCTGACCCGCGCCCGCGACGCACTGGCCGCGCAGCGCAGGCGGATGCCGTGGCAGGCGGTGGAAAAGAAGTACGAGTTCGACGGACCGAACGGGAAGGCGAGCCTGCTCGACCTGTTCGAGGGGTACCGGCAACTGGTCGTCTACCGCGCCTTCTTCGAGCCCGGCGTGCACGGCTGGCCCGACCACGGATGCGTCGGCTGTTCGCTGATGGCCGACCAGGTCGCCGACGTCACGCACCTGAAGGCCCGTGACACGGCATTCGCCTACGCCTCCCGCGCGCCCCAGCCGGACATCGAACGCCTGAAGGCACGAATGGGCTGGAAGATGCCCTGGTACACGATCACGGACGAGTTCGACGCCGACTTCGGCGTGGACGAGTACCACGGCACCAACGCGTTCATCCGCGAAGGCGACCAGGTGTACCGCACGTACTTCATCAACAACCGTGGCGACGAGGCGTTGGGCAGCACCTGGAGCTACCTCGACATGACCGCGCTCGGGCGCCAGGAGCAATGGGAGGACTCACCGGAGGGATACCCGCAGACCCCGCCGTACCAGTGGTGGAACTGGCACGACGCGTACGAGCACGCCAAGTAGAAGTCAGTCCTTGTTGTTCAGGCGCTGCGAGATCACCTGGGTGACGCCGTCGCCGCGCATGCTCACGCCGTACAGCGCGTCGGCGATTTCCATCGTCGGCTTCTGGTGCGTGATGATGATCAGCTGTGAGGTCGCCTTGAGCTCCTGCATCAGCCCGATCAGCCGACGCATGTTCGTGTCGTCCAGCGCCGCCTCGACCTCGTCCATCACGTAGAAGGGCGACGGGCGGGCACGGAAGATCGCCACCAGCATCGCCACTGCCACCAGTGACTTCTCCCCACCGGACAGCAGGGACAGGCGCTTGATCTTCTTGCCCGGCGGGCGGGCTTCGACGTCCACACCGGTGGTCAGCATGTCGTCGGGGTCGGTCAGCAGCATCCGCCCTTCCCCGCCGGGGAACAGCGTGTTGAACACGATCTCGAACTCGCGGGCGACGTCTTCGTATGCCGACGTGAAGACCTCGAGGATCTTGTCGTCGACCTCCTTGACCACCGTGAGCAGGTCGCGGCGGGTCGCCTTGAGGTCTTCCAGCTGCGTGGACAGGAACTTGTAGCGCTCCTCCAGCGCCGCGAACTCCTCCAGCGCCAGCGGGTTCACCTTGCCCAGCAGTGCCAGGTCACGCTCGGCCTTCTTGGCCCGGCGCTGTTGGGCGTCGCGGTCGTACGGCGTCGAGGGCGGGCGGGTGACGTCCTCACCGCGTTCCTTCGCCGCTTCGTACTCGGCGAGCTCGTTGGCCGGCGGCGGAATCATCCGGTCCGGGCCGTACTCCAGGACCAGGTCGTCCAGGCCCATGCCGAAGTCGTCCGCGATCTTGGTTTCCAGTTGCTCGATACGCAGCCGCTGCTCCGCGCGCAGGACCTCGTCGCGGTGCACGGCGTCGGTCAGTTTTTCCAGCTCTGTCGACAGTTCACGCACCCGGCCGCGGATGTCCAGCAGCGCGGCTTCACGTTGGGTCCGGCGGGATGCGACCTCGTCACGCTGGGCGGCCGCACGCTGCAACGACAGCTCGATCCGCTCGATCGCGAGCTCACCGCCCTCGACCACGGCGTCCGCGACACGCTTGCCACGTGCCCGTGCCTGGCGGGCGCGCTCGTGGCGCTCGCGGGCTTCGCGCTCTTGACGGGCGGCACGGCGGAGCCCTTCGGCCTTGCCCGCGACTGCCCGCGCGCGTTCTTCGGCGGTACGCAGGGCCAGGCGGGAGTCCATTTCGGTTTGCCGCGCGGTGTTCAGCTGGGCGACGGCTTCGTCGCGCACTCGCGAGTCCGGCTCGTCGTCCATCGGCTGCTCTTGCGCGCCGAGCAGGCGTTCCTCCAGCTCCGCCAGTTTCGCGAGCTGTTCTTCCCTGGTCTGCTCGACTTTGCCGCGCTGGTTGCGGATCCGCTCGACCTCGGCCATGGCCGTGTTCGCCGCCTGACGCATGCGGGCGATTCGCTCACCGGACCGCGCCTTGCGGACCTTGACCTCGCTCAACGCTTCCTTGGTCGCGTTGACCTCGGTACGCCGGGCTTCTTGCTCGGCACGCGCACCCGCAAGCGCCCCAACGGTTTCCGCCAGCGTGTGCTCGACCGCCGTCAGCTTGTCGTTCGCCTCGTCGACGGCCGCCTGGACCTCGATCACGCTCTCGCTGCGGCCCGAGCCACCGACGGCCCAGTCCGCGCCGAGCAGGTCGCCGTCCGTCGTGACCGCACGCAAAGACGGCTGCGCCGCAACGATTTGCCGGGCGACCACAAGGTCGGAAACGACAACCACCCGATCGAGGGCGCGCTCCAAGGCCGGGCGCAACGCTTCCGGGCACCGCACCAGGTCGACAGCCCACCGGGCACCGCCGGGAAGATACGGCCACGCCGAGCGGTCCACAGTGGACGATCCGCCGCCGATGACGATCCCGGCACGCCCAGCATCGTTGTCCCGCAACAGAGACAACGCCGTCAGCGCGTCATCCCCGCCCGCGACGGCCACAGCGTCGGCGATCGGGCCGAGCGCCGCGGCCAACGCGACCTCGGCACCTGGCTCCACGGTCAGCAACGCCGCGATCGAGCCAAGCAGACCAGGCAGCCGATGCCCGGCTGCCAGCAGCGCGCCCGCGCCGTCCTTACGGCTCAGGCCAAGGGAGAGAGCGTCAACGCGGGCACGCCACGAAGCGATCTCCCGTTCTGCCGCACGCTCGGCGGCGACCAGTTCGTTGACCCGCGCCTTGGCCTGCTCGGAGGCGGCGACCGCCTGCTCGTGGCGGCTGCGCAACGACTCGTCGTCGGACTCCTCGACGCCGGTCTCCACCTCGGTCTCGGCCAGTTCGACGGCCGCGGCCTCGGCGCGTTCCTCGGCTTCGGCCAAAGTCGTGGACAACCGCTCGATCTCCTCGGCGGTCGCACTGTTCTTACTACGCAGCGCTTCGACCTGACCGGCCAGCCGCGCCAGGCCTTCCCGGCGGTCGGCGATCGCCCGGACCGCGGCGATGTGCGCCTTTTCCGCGGCGGCGACGGCGTTCTCCAGCTCGGACCGGCGGGCCAAGGCCTCGGACAGCGCCTCCCTGGCGACTTCGACGCCCTCGGCGAGCTCGACTTCCAGCTCGGCGGCCTCCTCGGCCTCGGCTTCGAGCACTTCGGGGTCTTTGCCCTGGTTCTCCCGTGCGCCCTCGTCGGACAGGTGCCGTGCGCGTTCGGCAGCCAACCGGACCGTTCCGCGCAGCCGCTCGGCCAACGCCGACAGCCGGTACCAGGCGTCCTGGGCGGCGTTCAGCGCCGGGGCGTCCTCGGCGAGACTGGCTTCGATCTCGTTCTGCTCGGCCTGGGCGAACTGCAACGCCCGCTCGGTCTCGCCGCGCTTGGCGCGTGCGGTGGCCTCGTCGGCTTCTTCCTTGGCCAGCTCATGCCGCGCGCTGACCAGGTCGTCGGCGATCAGCCGCAGCCGGGCGTCGCGCAGCTCGGCCTGCACGACCTGGGCCCGCCGGGCGATCTCGGCCTGCTTGCCCAGTGGTTTGAGCTGACGCCGCAGCTCGCCGGTCAAGTCGGTCAGCCGGGTCAGGTTGGCCTGCATCGCGTCCAGTTTCCGCAGCGCCTTTTCCTTGCGCTTGCGGTGCTTGAGCACGCCGGCGGCCTCTTCGATGAAGGCGCGGCGGCCTTCCGGCTTCGACTCGAGGATCGCACCGAGCTGGCCCTGCCCGACGATGACGTGCATCTCGCGGCCGATACCGGAGTCCGACAGCAGTTCCTGCACGTCCATCAGCCGGCAGCTGCTGCCGTTGATCTCGTACTCGCTGGCGCCGTCCCGGAAGATCCGGCGGGTGATCGAGACCTCGGAGTAGTCGATCGGCAGTGCCCCGTCGGCGTTGTCGATGGTCAGCGTGACCTCGGCGCGGCCGAGCGGCTGACGGCCGCCCGCACCGGCGAAGATGACGTCCTCCATCTTGCCGCCACGCAGCGACTTCGCACCCTGCTCACCCATCACCCAGCTCAGCGCGTCGAGCACGTTCGACTTGCCGGACCCGTTGGGCCCGACGACACAGGTGATCCCTGGTTCGAAGCGCAGCGTCGTCGCTGAGGCGAAGGACTTGAAGCCCTTCAGCGTCAGGCTCTTGAGGTGCACGTAACGGTCGACCTCTCGCTGGGAACTGGCACGTCTATCCGCCCGAGGGTACCCGGGCACGCTGTGCCAACCGCGCAGGCGGGCTCCCTGCGTCGGGGGATACCCGGCCAGAGCTGGCCCGACACCCGCGTTTACGGCGACTGCATGCCGACGAGCACGCCGCCGCCCGCGACGACCTCGACCCGGTCGATGTCCTTGAGCTTGATCGAGCTGCTCCCAGGGATCGCGTCGACCTCGCGGTAGTAGCCCGCGGTCCACTTGCCTGCGACTTCCTGGCTGCCGTCCCGGCCGTAGACGACCAGGTGACAGATCTTGCGGCCGGCCGGAACGTCCTGCATCGACACCTTCACCTCAGTGCCCCACGCGCGGTTGGTCAGATCGACCCGGCCGTGCACGCCGGTCGTCGGGTCCACGGCGGTCCACGTGGCCGTGGTGTCGGTGCCACCCGTCGGACGGAACACGAAGACGCCGCCGAGCGCGAGCAGTATCACGGCTGCCGCCGCGGCCAGCGTCACGCCGCGCCTGCGCCACCAGCCCACCTTGGCTTCGGGCTCGGGTTCGGGCAGCGGTTCGATCACCGGCGTGACCGGCTCGACCGGCCACGGCTCGGTGTCCAGCAGCTGGATCGCTTCGAAGTCCTCCGGGGTGACGCGCTGCAGCAGGCCGGGGATCGGGGCAAGCCGGAGCATCTCGGCCGTGCAGATCGGGCACGTCTCGAGATGCCGTTCGAACGCCGGCCGGTCGGCGGGGTTGAGCGCGCCAAGCAAGTAGGCGCCGAGCGAGACGGTATGGCGGCAGGTCATGGCCCGGTCACCCCCCGTTCCTCCAGTGCGTCGCGCAACGCGCGCAGCGCGTAAAACGATCGCGATTTGACCGTACCCGGCGGGATGCCGAGCACTGATGCCGCTTCGGCCACCGTGCGCCTGCGGAAGAACAGCTCGCCGATCACCGCGCGGTGATCCTTGCTCAACGCGCGCATGGCCTCGGCGATCTGCCAGCTCTGCAGTACCCGGTCGAAGTCGTCATCGGTGTGCGGGAGGTCCTGCACCGGCATCGGCACCTCGGTGACCCGCGCACCTGCTCGACGGTAGCCGGACACGATCAGGTTGCGGGTCACCGTGTACAACCACGGCCCGGCCTGATCGACACTCAACGTGTCGGCATTGCGCCACGCGCGTAACAACGTCTCCTGGACCACGTCCTCCGCCCGCTGCACATCGCCGCCGACCGATCGCAGCGCATATGCCAGCAACGGACGGCGGTACTTCTCGTAGAGCTCGCGAATCAGGATCTCTCGCTGCTCAGGGGTGCTCCCCACGGCGTCTATTACGCCGTGTCACTTCGGCTGGTTCAAGCCAGAAGGGTGAACCTTCGCAAGTTGCCGTACGTACAAGGAACGAACCCGAAAGGAGCGAGAAGCATGAGCTATGGCATCGCAGCTCGCGCCGTCGGCGCGCTCATCGGCGTGCTGGCGACCATTGTTTTCGCCGCGTGCACGCCCAACGACGGCCCAGCCTCCAACGACCAGGGCTCCGAGCAGTCCGGCGGTTACTGACTAACGTTCCACGAAGCCGGTGAGACCACCGCGCGCTTCGGACCACCGCTCCACCACCGTGTCTACCCGACCGGGTGAATCTCCGCCGCGCAGCAGTGCGAGCAGGCGCTCGCAATCCGCTCTGGCTCCCTCGGCGACGACTTCCACCCGGCCGTCCTGAAGGTTGCGAGCGCCTCCGACAAGGCCGAGTTCGAGCGCGCGGGACCGCGTCCACCAGCGAAAACCGACTCCTTGCACGTACCCGTGCACCCAAGCGGTCAGCCGCACCGTAGGCTGATCGGCGGTTGATGGCATGCCCCGAATGATCGCAGTCGCATCAAACGGGTGTCGTTCGGTAGTGGTACGTTACCGGGCCGTGACTGCCTGTCCGTCCAGTCGGGGCCGGACAGGAACTCTCACAGTGCTTGCGAGGAGGAGCCCCCCGCATGGCCGAAACACCCGACCGGACCGAGGTCCAGCCCCCGGCTGACGAGCCAAGGTCCGGCAGCAAACGTTCCTACGCGCTGCTCGCGGCGGCCGGCGTCAGTGTCGCCACCGCGTGCGCGGCGCTGGCCAGTTTCGCGGTGGCAGGCGGTGGCGAGGCCCAGCCGGGGCACGACTCGAACACCAACATCTCGCAGGTGAACGCGCCCCGCAGCACCCCGGTCTCCGGGCCGTCCTCGTCCGACACGTCGTCGACGGACACGTCGACCTCGGAAACGTCCTCTGACGCGCCCTCGGACGGCAGCTCGCCGTCGAACCGGCCAGACAGGCCGAACACGCCGCAGCAGCCGAACCAGCCGCCCGGGCAGCCCAACCAGCCGACGCCGACGCCGCCCAACCCGGGCGGCAATCCCCAGCCGACGCCGACTCCGACGCCCACCGAGCCGACGAAAACGCCGCCAGGGTCGACGATTGTGTCGCCGCCGCCTTCGTCGACTACACCGCCGACCGATCCGCCGCCACCTACGACCGGCTGAAATTCCGCCATAAGCCGGAAAGCACGCTGAGCTGCCGTTCCTAGCAAATGGCGTCCGAAAGGCTGTGGAGATCACCCGTTAGTGGTACGTTGCGCGACCGTGAGTGAAACGCGACCCCGACGCGCCACGATCATGGTAAGTCTCACCGCGCTCGCCGCAGGAGCGGCAATCGCCGGTGGGGCGACCATTTTGGCCCTGCCGAGTGGAAAATCCCCCCAAGTTCCACTGGTGATGGGCTATGACGGCGCCAACAACGCCAGACAGACGGACGAATCCCCGCCCTCCGATTCGGCGAAGGCACTCTCCGCCGAGTCAAGTTCCCCCGGAGCCACCGGCTCGACATCCCCGACAACGTCGAGCGCCACAAGCAGTTCCTCGGCCCCGCCCTCGTCTGGCAGCCCATCCCCACCGCCAAGTAGCCCGACCCAGCCGTCGCCTTCCCCGACGCAGCCGCAGCAGCCCGCACCGCCACCACCGCCGCAAGCCCCGAACGCAGGCCTGGCAGGCGAAGTCGTCCAGTTGGTCAATCAGGCCCGTAGCCAGTTCGTGCCGGCGTGCGGCGCGCTGACCGTCGACGACCGGCTGACCAGGGCGGCGCAGAAGCACAGCAGCGACATGGCCGCACAGGACTACTTCTCGCACACGTCGAAGGACGACAGGACGTTCGCCGACCGCATCAGGGCGGAGGGTTATCCCCGGCCGGGTGGCGAGAACATCGCGCAGGGCCAGCGGTCAGCCAAGGCCGTGATGGACGCGTGGATGAAGTCCGACGGACACCGCGAGAACATCCTCAGGTGCGGCTTCAAGACGATCGGTGTCGGCGTGGACACCAACGACTTCTACTGGACCCAGAACTTCGGCTTCTGAGCCGAGTGCGCCAGGCACGCGTTCCTGTCGACCGATGAGCCGGTCGACGACGGCCCACGCGCGGAGGCTGGATTGTCGGTGCTCGGACCTACGATGCGGAGCATGACGCGATACGTCGATCAGGACCTGCACGGTGCGGAGTTCCGCGAGTGCGATCTGACCGGGGCACGCCTGATCGGCGTCGTGATGCAGGATGCCGTGATCGACGGGCTCGTCACCAACCTCGTGGTGAACGGTGTCGAGGTCACCAAGTACGTCGAGGAGGAGCTCGACCGGCGTCATCCGGTGCGGGTGCTGATCCGCTCCGAGGACCCTGCTGATCTGCGCGAGGCAGCGCGTCGGCTCCATGCCGGCTGGGCCGCCACGATCGAGCGAATCCGTCGTACGCCCGGCATCGAGCGCCGCAGCGTGAACGACGAGTGGTCGGCGGTGCAGACGATGCGCCACCTGGTCTTCGTCCACGACTCGTGGTTCCGCCGCTGCTGCCTGGGCTCGACGGAGCTGTTCACGCCGATGGGCATCGGGCCGGCCGTCGAGCCCTACCGTGCGGCGCACGGGCTTGACCTCTCGCTCGATCCGGCGCTCGACGAGATCGTGAGCGTGCGTGCGGCACAGGCCGCCGAGCTCGAGGCCTGGCTCGACGAGGTCACCGCTGCGCAGCTCGCAGCGCGTGCGCCGGTGCCCGACGACGATGTCTGGCCGCCGTACGCACGGGGCCGCTCGGTGCGGCAGTGCCTCGGCACGGTGCTCAACGAGACCTTCGAGCACCACCGCTTCTGCGTCCGCGACCTCGATCTGATCGAGGCACAGGACGCTGAGTAGGGCCGGCTGCGAACTCAGCATCGCTAAGGCATCTGCGCGGTGCCGAGCTGCTGGGCCCAGAGCCGGACGCGTCCGGCGGGCAGCGCTTCTGTCATGCCTCCACGTGGGGCCACATCAACCATTCGGCACCCCGGCCGATGGGGCCAAATCACGTCGCTAAAGCCAACCATCCCCACAGATACACGCAGAACCGCTTACCTCAAGCCGACTTGCTGAGATCACCTTACCGTCAGTACGGCTTTGCGAACGGCAGGCGCGTTGAATACTGATCAGTTCTCGATCGCGAATCCGTATGAATGCGGTTTCCGCCCCGACAAAGCCGCCGAGTCCGGCGGGCTCGGCGGCTTGTCGGAAATGATCATCCCTTCCCGGTGAAACCCCAGGCTTCCAATGCGGTGGCGACGAACTCGCCGCCGACGGTGTTGGCCTGATCGGCGCGGCCAAGCCTGCGGCCCGGCCGATCGTCGTCTTCCACCAACTCGCCATCGAGAACCTCGATGACCTGGTCGTTCTCCGCATCGGGATGGTGCCAGCCATCACCACAACCATTGGGGCACGGGTGCTCTAGTTCGCGCAGCACCCCGTCGGGGCAAGGCTGTTGCCACCGCAACACGCCCGCACCCTGGCACATCGGGCACTCACTTGGGTACCTGGCCGACACCGCCACAGGCACGACAATAGTCCCTGCGATTGGGTGCCATTCCTGACCCGAGACAGACTGGGCACTCATTCACACTGCTCACCTTCTTCGTCGTCGCTGGCGAACAGGCCCTCCACATATGAAAGAATCTCGGAATGGTCTGGTCCATAGCAACAAAAACCGCCCGATCGTGTGATCACCCGTAACCGGGATGTTATGCCAGGACCACTTTTGGCCTAACCGATGAGTTTCCGCGGCGCCGCCCGTCTACCTCTTGAGAGAACCACAGCAAAGAGAGGACACCGTTATGGGCACGGCAGTATCCGCGGACGGCACGAAGATCGCCTACGAGCGCGAGGGCACCGGCCCCGCGGTGGTCCTGGTGGACGCCGCGGGCGGTTACCGTGACTTCAACTCGCTGCGCCCCTTGGCCGACTTGATCGCCGAGCGAGGCTTCACGACGTACACCTACGACCGCCGCGGCCGTGGCCTGAGCACGGACACCCAGCCCTACGCGGTCGAGCGTGAGATCGAAGACCTCGCCGCCGTGATCGACGCGGCAGGCGGGCAGGCCAGCGTCTACGGCTGGTCCTCAGGCGCGTTGCTCGTCATGCGGGCAGCGGCGCATGGGCTGCCGATCACGCGGCTCGCGGTGTTCGAACCACCGTACGGCGGCTCGGACGAACACGACGACGAAGTCCGGGAACAGCTCGAAACCCTTGTCGCGGAGGGGAAACGAGGCGAAGCGGTGGACCTCTTCCACCGGGTGATCGGCGTGCCGGAAGAGGTCATGGCCCAGATGGACCCGGTCAAACCGATGCTCGAGAAGATCGCGCACACCTACCCGTACGACTGGACGATCGCGGGAACCACGACCCCGGAGCACATCACGGCGGTTTCGGCGCCCACGTTGGTGCTCGACAGCACCGCCACCGGCAAGGAGATGCACGACGGCGTGGAACAGATCGCCAAGCTGATCCCCAATGCCGTGCACAAACGTATTGACGGCGAATGGCATGGTGTTCCCAACGAGGTGCTCGCGCCGGAGCTGGCCTCGTTCTACAAGGGCTGAGGTAGCCGGTGGGCTGGACGCGTTCGTGATGTGCCGCTGCTGGCAGGACGGCCTGACCGAGGCGAACGGCGGTGAGATGCGCGCGGCCGAGTCGGCGCGAGTCCTCGAAGAGCTGGAGCACTTCGGTGATCAGTCTTCGGTCGGCACCGAAACGGTCCTGGCTGACGAGGGCACTGGCGCGGGCATCTGACCTATGTCCCGGCATATCAAGGCGAGCCGTACTCCGGTCCCGGTTACCGGGCAGGGGTGACCCCGGACGGTTTCTTCTTCCGCCGCGACGCCGAAACTGTGTTCGAGGCAACCCGGTTCCAGCAATCAGTCGACGAGCATCGCGTTCGGTTGGTCGCGGACAACCAGGAACTGGACTGGCCATGCCCGCCGCTCGGCGAACCACCGGCCAAGCGTCTGCACGTCATCACCAGGAACGTGACCCCCGCGGAGTTCGACTCCATCGTCGAGCCGCTGAAGAAGCTGTGTGCAGCCTCCGTGACCACGGGCAATCCCGTGGCGTGGACCTAGGCTCAATTCACCTCAAAGCGGTAACCCATGCCTGGCTCGGTCAGCAGGTGCTTGGGCTGGGACGGCTGCGGCTCGAGTTTGCGCCGCAGCTGGGCCAGGTAGACCCGCAGGTAGTGGGTTTCGGCCGCGTAAGCGGGCCCCCAGACCTCCTGCAGCAGCTGCTTCTGCGCGACCAACCGGCCCTTGTTGCGCACCAGGACCTCCAGCACGCCCCACTCGGTCGGGGTCAGGTGCACCTCGGAGCCTTCCTTGAGCACCTTCTTCGCCGCCAGATCCACGATGAACGATCCGGTGTCCACCACGGCCTCTTCCTCGCCCGGACCGGCCACTGTGGAGCGCCGGACGGCGGCACGCAAGCGAGCGAGGAGTTCGTCCATGCCGAAGGGTTTGGTCACGTAGTCGTCCGCGCCCGCGTCCAGTGCCTCGACCTTGTCGCCGGAGTCCGTCCGCGCGGACAGCACGATGATCGGCACGGTCGTCCAGCCGCGCAGGCCGGCGATCACCTCGGTGCCGTCGATGTCCGGCAGGCCCAGGTCCAGGACCACGACGTCGGGTTTGCCCTCGGCGGCCGCGCGCAGTGCTGCCGCGCCGTCGTGCGCGGTGATCACTTGGTATCCGCGGGCCGACAGGTTGATCCGCAGTGCGCGGACGATCTGCGGCTCGTCGTCGACCACCAGCACCTTCGTCATGACTTCGCCTCCGGAAGTGAGATCACGACGGTCAGCCCGCCGCCGGGGGTGTCCTCGGCTCTGATCGTGCCACCCATCGCCTCGGTGAAGCCCTTCGCCACGGACAACCCGAGTCCGACGCCGGTGCCGCGGTCGTTAAGCCGTTGGAACGGCTGGAAAACGGTCGGCGCCGTGCCCTTCGGCAATCCTGGCCCGTGATCCACCACCCAGAGCTCGACGTGATCGCCGTATGCGCTGGCGCGCAACGCGACCGCCGGTTCGTCCACGCTCACCCGGCCGTCACCGTCCACATCGACGTTGCGGCGCGGCACCAAAGTCCCGTGCCGCACCGCGTTGTCCACGACGTTGGCGATCACGCGTTCCAGCAGGCCGACGTCGGCGCGGACCAACGGCAGCCGTTCGTCCACGTCGACGGCGATCGTGTTTCGTCCATCCAAACCGGACAGTGCACGGGCCACGACCTCGTAGTAGCCGACGGCCTTCATCCGGGGTTCGACCGCTCCGGTCGCCAGCCGGGACGAGTCCAGCAGGTTGTCGACGAGCCCAGCGAGCCGATCGGCGGACTCCTCGACGGTCTCCAGCAGCTCCGCGGTGTCCTCCTCGGACAGCGCCAGATCGGGCGCACGCAAGCTGCCCACCGCGGCTTTGATCGAGGTCAACGGCGTGCGCAAGTCGTGCCCCACAGCCGAAAGCAACGCGGTCCGCAGCTCCGTGGTCTCCGCGCGGCGTTGCGCCTGATCGGCCTGCGCGGCCATCCGCTGCTGCCGCAACGCGAGCAACGCTTGTCCCGCGGCGGCTTCGAGGACTCGACGGTCGTGTGCGGGCAAAGCCCTGCCGCGCAAAGCCAAATGGACGTCGTTGGTGACCGGGATGTCCACATCGGCCTCATCGGGCTCGTCACACGGTCGCTCACCGACACACGCCACGCGGTTCCACTCGCCGTCGGTTTTCTCCAGCAGCGCCACCGAATTCAGGCCGAAGTTCTCCCTGACCTTGTCCAGCAACCGGTTCAGCGGCTGGTCGTGCGTGAGCACAGTCCGCGAGTACGACGCCAGCAACGCCGCCTCGGTCCGTGCCCGCGCCGCCAACTCGGCACGACGAGCCGCACGGTCGACAACGATCGCGACCATGATCGCGACGACGACCATCGCCACGAGCGTGACGACGTTCTGCTGTGCGTCGACGGTCAGTGTGAAGAACGGCTCGGTGAAGAAGAAGTTCAGCAAGGCGGCGCTCAGCAGGGACGCGAACAGCGCGGGCCCCAGGCCGCCGACCAACGCGACGACGACCGTCGCCAGGAAGTAGTCGATGACGTTCGTCGAGAGGATCAGGTCGTCCCGCAGCCAAACGCCGATCAGCGTGGCCAACGCGGGCAGCACCACCGCCAGCGACCACCCGACGATCCGGCGGGGACGGGAAATCGGGCTACGGGCCAGCTTCGCGCGCAGCCGGCCACCGGATTCCTCGTGGGTGACCATGTGCACGTCGATCGGCCCGGACCGCTGGACCACGGCCGCGCCGATGCCCTCGTCGAACACCCTGGCCAGCCGGGACCGCCGGGACGTGCCGACCACGAGCTGCGTCGCGTTGACGCCCCGCGCGAAGTCGAGCATCGCCGTGGGCACGTCGTCGCCGACGACCGTATGGAAGGTCGCGCCGACGTCCTCGGTCAGTTTGCGGAGCTTGCCGAACGCGCCCGGGCTCACCCCGGCGAGGCCGTCGCCACGCAGGATGTGCAGGACCATCAGCTCGGCGCCCGCTCTGGCCGCGATCCGGCTGCCCCGCCGGATCAGCGTCTCGCTCTCCTTGCCGCCGGTGATCGCCACGACCACCCGTTCCCTGGCCTCCCAGGTGTCGGTGATCGCCTTCTCCGCCCGGTACCGCCGCAGCGCCACATCCACTTGGTCCGCCACCCACAGCAAAGCCAGCTCGCGCAACGCGGTCAGGTTGCCGGGCCGGAAGTAGTTGGCCAGCGCGGCGTCGATCTTGTGTGCCGGGTAGACGTTGCCGTGCGCGAGCCTTCTGCGCAGCGCCTCCGGCGTGATGTCGACCAGTTCGATCTGCTCGGCCCGGCGCACCACGCCGTCGGGCACGGTCTCCTGCTGGCGGGCGCCGGTGATCCGCTCGACGACGTCGTTGAGGCTTTCCAGGTGCTGCACGTTGACCGTGGACAACACGTCGATCCCGGCTTCCAGCAGTTCCTCGACGTCCTGCCAGCGCTTGGCGTTGCGGCAGCCGGGGATGTTGGTGTGCGCGAGCTCGTCGACCACCGCGACCTCCGGCTTGCGGGCCAGCACGGCGTCCACGTCCAGCTCGTCGAACTGCTTGCCCCGGTGCTCGATGTGCTTGCGTGGCATCACTTCGAGACCGTTGAGCAGGTCCGCGGTCTTGGCCCGGCCGTGCGTCTCGACCAGGCCGACGACCACGTCGGTGCCGCGCTCCCGGCGCCGGTGGGCCTCGCCGAGCATGGCGAAGGTCTTCCCGACACCGGGCGCGGCACCCAGGTAGATCCGCAGCTCTCCGCGACGACGCTTGTAATCCACGTCGCCAGTGTGCGCTCTCGGGCCGCTCACCCGCGCTTCATGGCCCGCACGGCCAGGTTGAGCTTGAGCACATTCACCCCGGGCTCACCGATGCCCTGCGTGGTGTTCTCGCTGATCAGGGCGTTCACCTGCACTTCGGACAGGCCGTTCTCCCTGGCCACCCTGGGCGCCTGCAGCCGGGCGTACGCCGGGCTGATCTGCGGGTCCAAACCCGATGCCGACGCGGTGACGGCGTCCGCTGGGACCTGCGCGGGGTCGACGTTCTCGCGTTTGGCGATGGCGTCTTTGCGTTCCTGCACGACCTTGACGTAGTCCTCATTGGCCGCACCTTTGTTCGACGCGGCCGAGCTGGACGGATCGGCCGGGCCGAGTGGGTCCTTGGCCAGCGCCGAGGGCCTGGTGTGGAACCACGGGTCATGGTTGGGGTCTTGCGCCACGGGGTCAATGCCGATCAGCTCGGAGCCGACGTTCTGGCCGTTCTGGCTGATGATCGAGCCTTCGGCGGTGGATTCCAGACCGGGGATCCGGGAGACGGCCCAGACCCCGAGCGGGTAGAGGATGCCGGTGATCACGGTCAGGACGATCAGGATCCTGAGCCCGGCCCATGCTTGCTTGACCATGTCTCACATTCCAGGGATGAGTCGGACCAGCAGGTCGATCAGCCAGATGCCGACGAAGGGCGTGACGATCCCGCCGAGGCCGTACACCAGCAGGTTTCGCCGCAGCAGCGACCGCGCGCTGGACGGCCGGTACCGCACGCCCCGCAAGGCCAGCGGGATCAGCGCCACGATGATCAACGCGTTGAAGATCACCGCGGACAGAATCGCCGACGACGGCGAGTGCAGGTGCATGATGTTCAGCTTGTCCAGCTGCGGATAGATGCCCGCGAACATCGCGGGCAGGATCGCGAAGTACTTCGCCAGGTCGTTGGCGATCGAGAACGTGGTCAGCGCGCCCCGGGTGATCAGCAGCTGTTTGCCGATCTCGACGATCTCGATCAGCTTGGTCGGGTTGGAGTCAAGGTCGACCATGTTCCCGGCCTCTTTGGCGGCCATCGTGCCGGTGTTCATCGCCACGCCCACGTCGGCCTGTGCCAGGGCGGGAGCGTCGTTGGTGCCGTCACCGGTCATCGCGACCAGCCGCCCGCCCTCCTGCTCCTTGCGGATCAGGGCCATCTTGTCTTCCGGCTTGGCCTCGGCCAGGAAGTCGTCCACGCCGGCTTCCTCGGCGATCGCCTTGGCGGTCAACGGGTTGTCGCCGGTGATCATGACGGTCTTGATGCCCATCGCCCGCAGCTCGTCGAACCGCTCGCGCATGCCGGGCTTGACCACGTCCGACAGCCGGATCACGCCACGGATCGCCTTGCCTTCCGCCACGACCAGCGGAGTTCCGCCCTCTGAGCTGATCTTCTCGACGATCTCGTCCACCTCGGGCGACACGTCCTGTCCGGTCCAGGCCTTGACCGCGCTCGCGGCGCCCTTGCGGACCGACGTGCCATCCAGGTCGACGCCGGACATCCGGGTCTGGGCGGAGAACTCGACGAACTCGCCGCCACGCTCGTGGCCGGTCGGCGCCGCGGGCAGGCCGTAGTCCTTGGTGCAGAGCTCGACGATGCTGCGACCTTCGGGTGTGCCGTCGGCCAAGCTGGACAACCGGGCCGCCCGCGCCAGTTCTTCCACTGTGGACTGTCCAACCGGGATCAACTCGGTGGCCCTGCGGTTGCCGAAGGTGATCGTGCCGGTCTTGTCCAGCAACAGCGTGCTCACGTCACCGGCAGCCTCGACGGCACGGCCTGAGGTCGCCAGGACGTTGCGCTGCACCAGCCGGTCCATGCCCGCGATGCCGATCGCGGAAAGCAAGGCGCCGATCGTGGTGGGGATCAGGCACACCAGCAACGCGGTGAGCACGATGACGGATTGCAAGCTGCCCGCGAACCCGGCCATCGGCTGCAACGCAACGACCGCGAGCAGGAAGATGATCGTCAACGTCGACAGCAGGATCGTCAGCGCGATCTCGTTCGGCGTTTTCTGCCGCTCGGCGCCCTCGACCAGAGCGATCATCCGGTCCACAAAGGACTCGCCTGGCTTGGTCGATATCCGCACGACGATCCGGTCGGACAGAACCGTGGTGCCACCCGTGACGGCGGAACGGTCACCACCCGATTCGCGGATCACCGGCGCGGACTCGCCCGTGATCGCCGATTCGTCCACGGTCGCGATGCCCTCGATGACGTCACCGTCACCGGGGATCACTTCTCCGGCCTCGACCACGACCAGGTCGCCGATCTTCAGCTCGGTGCCGGGGACACGCTCCTCGGCACCGCCGACACTGCCGGAGACGAGCCTGCGGGCGACGGTGTCCTTCTTGGTCCGCCTGAGCGTTTCGGCCTGCGCCTTGCCCCGGCCCTCGGCCACAGCCTCGGCCAGGTTGGCGAACAGGACCGTGAACCACAGCCACAGTGCGGTCCCGATGGTGAACACGCCCGGGTCGCCGATCGCGAACACCGTGGACAGCACGGAACCGATCCACACCACGAACATGACCGGGTTACGGGCCTGGTGACGCGGGTTGAGCTTGCGCAGCGCGTCCGGGAAGCTCTGGACGAGCTGTTTGGGATCGAAGACCCCGGCACCCACGCGGCCCACGTTCTCCACGTGGTGCCGGGTCTCCTCCTCCGGGGTGCGTGTCATGGTGCTGGTCATGCCAAAGCCTCTGCGATCGGGCCCAGTGCCAGGGCCGGGATGAAGGTGAGCGCCGCGACGAGCACGACTGTGCCGACGAGCATGGTCGCGAACAGCGGGCTGGTGGTGGGCAATGTGCCCGCGGTCTCCGGCACTTTGCGTTGCGCGGCAAGCGAACCGGCGAGGCACAGCACGGCGATGATCGGAATGAACCGGCCGAGTGCCATGCACACGCCGAGAGTGGACTGGAACCAGTCGTTGGTCACCGTGATGCCCGCGAAAGCACTGCCGTTGTTGTTGCTCGCCGACGTGTACGCGTACAGAACCTCGGAAAACCCATGCGCCCCAGAATTGTTCAACGCACCCGCGGTACCGGGCATCAGCAGCGCCGCGCCTGTGCCGAGCAGAACGCAGGTCGGCATGGCGAGGATCGCGATGGCAGCGCACGTGACCTCACGCTTGCCCAGCTTCTTGCCCAGGTACTCCGGGGTGCGGCCGACCATCAGCCCGGCGAGGAACATCGCGATGATCGCGACCACCAGGATGCTGTAGAGACCGGTGCCGACGCCGCCGGGGCTCAGCTCGCCGAACATCATGTTGAGCAACGTCCCGCCGCCGCCAAGACCGCTGAAGCTGTCGTGCATCGAGTTGACCGCACCGGTCGACGTCGCTGTGGTGGTGTTGGCGAACAGCGCGGAGCCAGGAATGCCGAACCGGACTTCCTTGCCTTCCATCCCGCCGCCCGCGAGCAGTGCCAGCGGACCGTTCGGGTGCGCTTCGGCCCACCAGATGACCGCCAGCATGCCGCCCCAGAGCACACCCATCACGGACAGCAGGATCGTGCCTTGCCGCTTGTTGCCGACCATCACGCCGAACGTCCGGGTGAGGCTGACCGGGATCACCAGGATCAGGAAGATCTCGATCAGGTTGGTCCACGAGTTGGGGTTCTCGAACGGGTGCGCGGAGTTCGTGTTGAAGATGCCGCCGCCGTTGGTGCCCAGTTCCTTGATGGCCTCCTGGGAAGCGGCCGGCGCCAGGGCGATCCGGCTCGTGCTGCCGTCCGGGTTGGTGACGTCCACACCGGACTTCAGGCTCTGCACGACACCCAGCGCGATCAGCACGATCGCGAAGACGAAGGCCATCGGCAGCAGAATCCGGGCCGTGCCACGGGTCAGGTCCACCCAGAAGTTGCCGAGCCGGTCGGTCTTGGCGCGGATGATCCCGCGCACCAACGCGATCGCCACCGCGAGGCCCACGGCAGCGGACAGGAAGTTCTGCACTGTCAGGCCAAGCATCTGAACCGCGTGGCCCATCGTGGTCTCGGGAACGTACGACTGCCAGTTCGTGTTGGTGACGAAGCTGATCGCGGTGTTGAACGCGACACCGGGATCGACCGTGCGCCCGAAGTCGAACGGCAGCAGGTGTTGCAGCCGCTGGATCAGGTACAGCAGCACGATCGACACGAACGAGAACGCCAGCACGCTGGACGCGTAGGTCTTCCAGTGCTGCTCGGACCCGGGGTCGACGCGCCCGACCCTGTACACGGCTTTCTCGAGCCTCAGGTGCTTCGCCGAGCTGAACACCCTGGCCATGTAGTCGCCCAACGGCTTGTACACCAGGGCCAAGGCCAGCAGAAGGAGGCCGACCTGCGCCAGGCCGACCCAGGTTGCGGACATCAGAACTTCTCCGGTCGAATCAGCGCGACGAACAGGTAGACGAGCAGCGCGAGGGCCAGCACACCGGCGACGATGTTGGCGAGATCCCCGATCCCGCTCACATCCGCTCCAGCCCACGCAAGGCCAGTGCCAGCACGGCGAAGATGCCGATCAGCAGCACCGCATAGGCCAAGTCGGCCATGTGTGCGCTCCCATCTCAAGCGACTGGGTCACCCCGATGGTGACCCGGCTGCGATGAGCGTGCATCCGCACGACGCCCGACCGGGGATCGCCTGATGGGGTCTTTATGCGCGTAACCACCCCATTTACGCGATCCTGACGGCACCGGTCACGCACAGTCCGCCAACTACGCCATTCGGGGGATACATCGGCCAGTGAGCCATCACACAACGCAATCCCCGGCCAAGCGATCTCCTGACCGGATCAATGATGGCCACTGAGGCGAAAGACTGAACGAGCTATCCCGCAGATCGCGCGGCCACGGCCATCCGTGCGAACGCCGCGTACGTCGCTGTGCCCGGCTCGGCGCAGTAAAGGATGAGCCGCTGGTCGGTGGCCGGCACATGCAGGATCTCGCAGGCGAACTCCAGCGTGCCGAACTCCGGGTGGTCGATCCGTTTGGTGATCACCCCGCGCACCTCGACATCGTGCGTTGCCCACATCTCGGCGAACTTGGGCGAGGTGCCAAGCAGTTCGGTGACCAAGGACGCGATGCCGGGATCGCCGGGATAGCGGGCATAGGCCGCGCGCAGGTCGGCGACTGTGGTCCGGGCGAACCGCAGCATCTGCTCGTCGGACCACACGTTCTCCGGCCCGGTTTGCGCGAAGATCCACCTGATCACGTCGCGCCCCTCGGCGTGCACCGTGTCCGGGTCGCCGATGAAGTAGGTCATCAGCCGGTTCCACGCGAGGATGTCGTACTTCGCGTCCACGACGTAGGCAGGGATCGTCGGCAGCCCGTCCAGGAGGTGGCGGAAGCTCGGCGGCAGCGACAACGTGGGGCTCGTCACGACCGGCGGCCGCCGGTCAGCGATCCGGAACAGGTACTCGCGCTCGTCGATGGTGAGCATCAGCGCGCGGCCCAGCGCGTACAGCACTTGATTCGACGGCCGCGCGCCACGGCCTTGCTCAAGCCGGATGTAGTAGTCCACGGAGATCCCGGCAAGCTGTGCGACCTCTTGGCGGCGCAGGCCGGGCGTGCGCCGGACGCCGGTCCCGGGCAGCCCGGCATCGCCCGGTTGCAGCCGTGCCCTGCGGCTGCGCAGAAAGGCAGCGAGCTCCTCGCGAGACATGCGGCCAGTATGGCGCCGCCCGGACCACAACCGGGTGGTACAGCCTGTACCAGCCTCGACAGGTCTCTTCACGGTCCGCTCCGCCGCTTCCAAGGTGACTGGGTAAACCGGACGGAAAGGACATGGTGATGAGATCGAGGACGAAGCGCACCGCGGCCGCCTTCGCGGTGCTCGCCGGGCTGGCGACCGCCGTGACCGGCGAAGCCACCGCCGAGCATGGCGGAATCCCGTTCAACGCAAGGGCTTTACTCGCCCTGTCTGATGTAGACACTCGGGCTCAGGCGTACGTCGACGACAACATCGGGCCGGCGATCCGGGCGACCGACACGCTCACGACGATCTGGCGCGGCGGGCGCACGGACGTCGCGGTGTCCAACTCGGTTTGGGGACCACCGACCACCTTCGCGGTCACGCCGGACGCAAGCCACGCGGTCGTGCTGGAAGTCAAGCGGCAGCGCGAACCGGGCGACCAGAGCTTCGAAGACGACCTGGAATTCAGCACCACGATCGCGGTCGTCGCCCTGCGCGACGGGAAACCCCGGGTGGTGCAGCGAACCGACACAGGCGGGTTCGCCGCACACAGCTTGGCGATCAGCCCCCGGGGTGACTACGTCGTGGTGGCCAACTGGGCAGCACCCGGCGAAGACACCGGAATCCCCGAGGGACAGGGCAGGCAGCTCAGCCTGATTCCGCTGCGCGACGGGCGGCTCGGCGTTCCGCAATTGTTCGGGCTCAACGACATCCCGGGCCCGTTCGTGTACCCGAACACGGTCGCATGGCACCCGTCGGGGGAATTCCTCGCGGTCACCATCGGGCCGCGCAACCTTGTCGCGTTCTACCGATTGACCGGCGGCGAGCTGCAGCCGTGGGGACAGCCCGTCGCGGCGGGCCAGTTCCCGTTCCCCGGCAGGTGGACGCCGGACGGACGATTCTTCGTGACCGCGTCGATGGAGTGGGACGAGCCGGCCGTGTCCGACCGCAACAGCCCGCCCGGTTCGCTCTACAGCGTGCGGTTTGACACCGACACGACCAACGAGGTGCGGCACGAGGTCGTCCGAGGCGCGAAGACCGGAATCAACCCGGAGGGCCTGACAATCAGCCCGGACGGCAAGCACGTGGTGACCGTGAACATGCGCTACAGCCACCTGCCGGAAGGGTTCGACCCGCTGCGCCCGCCGACGACCAGCTCGATCACGCTGGCCGAACTGAACAGGGACACCGGCACGACCAAGGTGATCGGCGAGTACCCGTTCGACGGGATCCTGCCGGAAGGCGTGGTCTTCGACCGCACCGGCGAGCACCTCGCGGTCGCGGTGTTCGACTTCAACGGGGCCAAGGCCGGTCGCGGCGCGGTGCAGTTCTGGCGGCTGCACCGCGGTCAGCAGCCGCGGCTGGAGCAGCTTCCCACCGAGATCACCACGCCTCGCGGCACCCACTCGTTGGCCGTGATCCCGTGATACCGGGCGGGCCTCGCACCCGGCGAGGCCCGCCACAATCTGCTTCATGGCCGGACCACGGACGCTCCTGCTCATCCACAGTCCCCTCGTGGGCCCGACGACCTGGCACACAACGGCAGAATGCCTGCGCCGCAGGGGATACCGGGTTCATACGCCGACCATGGCGGTCACCAGGCCGCCCTACCACGAAAAGCTCATCAAGGCCGCGACCATCGACGAACCCGTGATCGCCGTGGGCCACAGCGGGGCCGGAGCCCTGCTCCCGGCGATCACCGACACCGCGATCTTCGTCGACGCCGTCCTGCCACACCCTGGCCAAAGCTGGTTCGACGTCGCGCCACCACAAGCGCAGGCGCAACTCCGCGGCCTCGCGACCGAGGGCGAACTTCCACCGTGGCACGAATGGTTCGCCCCCGAAGACATCCAGCTCCCGCACGGACCACTTCGGACACAGTTCCTCGCCGAGATCCCCCGGCTTCCGCTGGCTTACTTCGCCGAGGCCGTGCCAGTCACGCCAGCCATCCGGCAAGCCGCGTACATCCGGCTGAGTGCGCCGTATGACACGGCGGCTGACGAGGCCGAGCACCTTGGCTGGTTCGTGCACCGGGAAAACGCCCACCACCTCGCGATGCTCACCGAACCAGAACGGATCGCAGACCTGATCACGATCGGCCTGACTCAGATCACCCTTGCATAACTTAGTTGTATCAGCTCACTATGGAGTTGTACGGACAGTACTCAGGAGGTGACATATGTGTGGAATTACCGGTTGGGTGTCCTATCGGCGAAATCTCACCCACGAGCAGGCAACCATCGACGCGATGACGGAGACCATGGCCTGTCGCGGCCCGGACGCGGCGGGCACATGGTCCGAGCCGCACGTCGCCCTGGGTCACCGCCGCCTTGCCGTCATCGATCTTCCCGGAGGCGCTCAGCCGATGCGCGTCTCCACTCCCGACGGCGACGTGGTGATGGTCTACAGCGGAGAGGCGTACAACTTCACCGAACTCCGCGACGAGCTCAGCGACCAGGAGTTCTTCTCCGACAGCGACACCGAGGTCGTCCTGCGTGGGTATCTGCGGTGGGGTCCCGCGGTCGCTGACCGGCTGAACGGGATGTACGCGTTCGCCATCTGGGACGGTCGCACGCGGGAACTCGTGATGATCCGCGACCGGATGGGCATCAAGCCGTTCTACTTCTACCCCACCGCCGACGGTGTGCTCTTCGGCTCCGAGCCCAAGGCGATCTTCGCCAACCCGCTGGCCAAGCGCGTTGTCGACATCAACGGCATGCGTGAGCTGTTCGGCTTCATCAAGACGCCCCGCAACGCGTTCTGGCAGGGCATGCAGGAAGTCGAGCCAGGCACGATCGTGACCGTGTCGGAGGACGGCATCAAGACGCGCACCTACTGGCGGCTGGAATCCAAGCCGCACAAGGACTCCGTCGAAGACTCCGTGCTGCATGTGCGGGAACTGCTCGACGACATCGTGCGCAGGCAGCTGATCGCGGACGTCCCGCGGTGCGTGCTGTTGTCCGGCGGCCTGGACTCCAGCGCCATCACCACGTTGGCGGCCCGTCAGCTCGACGAACCGGTACGCACCTTCGCCGTCGACTTCGTCGGCCAGGCCGAGAACTTCAAGCCCGACGAACTGCGCAGCACCCCTGACACGCCGTACGTGCACGACGTGGCCCACCACGTGAAGACCGACCACACCGACATCGTGCTCGACCACAGCGCGCTGTCCGACCCGGAACTGCGCCGCAAAGTCATCACCGCGCGGGACATCCCGGTCGGCCTCGGCGATATGGACGCTTCGCTGTACCTGCTGTTCAAGGCGATCCGTGAGCAGTCGACCGTCGCGCTGTCCGGCGAGTCGGCCGACGAGATCTTCGGTGGCTACAAGCAGTTCCACGACCCGGAGATCCAGCGGGCGGACTTCTTTCCGTGGCTGCTGCTGGCCAAGGACATGTTCGCCGAGCCTTCGCTCAACCCGGATCTGATGAAGGCGATGGACCTTCGGTCCTACCTCACCGACAACTACGCCGCCGCAGTGGCCGAAGTGGACAAGGTCGACGGCGAGGACGAGTTCACCCACCGGATGCGGGTGATGTCCTACCTGCACCTGACCCGGTTCGTGCGAATCCTGTTGGACCGCAAGGACAGGATGTCGATGGCCGTCGGCCTGGAAGTCCGGGTGCCGTTCTGCGACCACCGGCTGGTCGAGTACGTCTACAACACGCCGTGGTCGATGAAGACCTACGACGGCAGGGAGAAGAGCCTGCTGCGTGGCGCGGCCAAGGACGTCCTGCCGGAATCCGTGGTCCAGCGCGTGAAGAGCCCGTATCCGTCCACACAAGACCCGGAGTACCTCACCGACATCGAGCGCCAGGTCAAGCAGATCCCGGCGAACCACCCGGTGTTCACGCTGATCAACCGGGCCGCCCTGGAGCGTGGCCAGCGGCACACCATCGAACGAACCCTGACACTTGCGACATGGCTGGACATATATCAGCCCGAAATGGTGTTCTAGCGTGCGTGACAGACGGCGTGACGACCGAGCAGCAGGCCTTCGAAATGGTGGTCGCGTTGCATCGGTTGGTCAGGTCGCTGCGGCACGCGGTACGTGAGAACTCACTACAACCCACGCAGATACTCGTACTGACGCAACTGGTCGGCACGGGTCCGATGCGGGTCGGCGAACTCGCCGCCGGGGTGCCGTGCTCACAGCCGACCGCAACGGTCGCCGTCGCCAGCCTCGAATCCGCCGGTTACGTCCGCCGGGAACCCGACCCGGCGGACGGCCGCGCCATCCGTGTCGTGATCACCGAAACAGGCCGCGACCTGTTGCTGTCACTCGCTCACGGCGAGGCCCGTGAACTCGCCGGCCGGCTCAACCGCCTCGACCTGGTAGATCCAGAGCTGCTGCACCAGACCGTTACTCTCCTGGACAAGCTTTCCGGTCGTTGAGCCGTCGTCGAGAGCATCTTGAGCGGCGACGCCGAAGCTCCGTACGCCCACGACGCCGGACAGCGGGAGTACGGACATGGAACGTGATGATGCGGGATCTTTAGTCCCGCGCAGATCGGTGCTGCTCGGCGCCGGTGTGGCCACCGGTGCGCTGCTCGTGGCCGGGTCCGAGGTGTCGTCCTCCGTTCCCGCGTCCGGCGGCGGGACCAAGCGGATCACGCTGTACGCCGAGCGTCTTCCCGGCGATCGAATCGGGTACGGCCTCGCCCCGGGCAAAGCCAGCGTCCCCGGCCCGACCATCGAGCTGACCGAAGGCCAGAAGGCCGAAGTCACGCTGGTGAACACCACCGATCAGACCATCTCGCTGTACGCCCACGGTGTGGACTTCGACATTGCCAGCGACGGCACCCCGCTCAACAACGGGACCGTCGCGCCAGGACAGCAGCGCACGTACACCTGGCGCACGCACACGCCCTACCGGCGCAGAGACGGCACCTGGGACGGCGGGAGCGCGGGCTACTGGCACTACCACGACCACGCCATGGGCACCCCATTCGGCACGGACGGCATCGGCAAAGGCCTGTACGGCGCGCTGGTCGTACGCCGGCGCGGCGATCTGCGGCCCGACAGGCAGTTCGTGGTCGTGATGAACGACGGCTCGCTGAACAACACGTCCTGGCCGGACAGCCCGACCTACGAGGCGAGGCTCGGCGAACGAGTCGAGTGGATCGCCATCGGGCACGGCTTCCAGGTCCACACCTTCCACGTGCACGGACATCGCTGGAGCGACACCCGGACCGGTTACGCGACCAACCCGTCCACACCGGTGATCGACACCAAGACGTTGCTGCCGGGCGTCTCGTACGGCTTCCAGGTGCGCGCGGGCGAGCATGTCGGGCCAGGTGCCTGGATGTACCACTGCCACGTGCAATTCCACGCCGACCAGGGGATGGTCGGGCTTTTCCTGGTCAAGAACGCGGACGGCAGCATGCCGCCGGGGATGGACAAGCACATCGAGCACATGCGGGCCATGCCCGTGACGCCGATGTCGGGCACGCATTCCGATTCGGGCCATGCGACGGGCCAAGGGCACTGAGGAGCACTCGGGTGACACATCGGAGCATGCGGCTCTACGCGGAAGCGTTGCCTGGCGACAAGTTCGGCTACGGCCTGCTCCCTGGCAAAGCCACCATCCCTGGCCCGACCATCGAAATGATGGAGGGCGAGACGCTGTCGATCGAGCTCGTCAACAACGCCGGCCGGCCGTTGTCGTTGCACACCCACGGGGTGGACTACGACGTAGCGAGCGACGGGACGCCGATGAACGGCGGTGTGGTGCAGCCCGGGGAACGCCGGATCTACGTATGGAACAGCCACCGGCCGTTCCGCCGTGCTGATGGCACTTTGGACGGTGGAAGCGCGGGCTACTGGCCGTATCACGACCATGCGTTGGGCGGCGAGCACGGTTCCGAAGGGGTGGCCAAGGGCCTGTACGGCGCACTGGTCGTCCGCAGGCGCGACGACCTGTTGCCGGACAAGCAGTTCGTGGTCGTGATGAACGACGAATCGATCAACACTCTCGTCGCGCCGGACACGCCTACCTTCCGTGCCCGCAAGGGCGAGCGTGTCGAGTGGATCGTCATAGGCATGGACAGCTTCCCGCACACGTTCCACTTGCACGGCCACCGCTGGAGCGACACCCGGACCGGCTACCCGTCCGGACCGGACGAAAGCGCGCCCTTGATCGACACCAAGGACGTGCTGGCCGCGGTCTCGTTCGGATTCCAGCTGATCGCCGGCGAGCACTCCGGTCCGGGGAAGTTCTTCTACCGGGACGCCCGCAGCCGGGGAGCCAACGCGGGCATCAACGGCGTGTACATCGTGGAGTAGTCAGGCGGCCGGCCTCGGCTGGCAACGCGGGCAGGAGAACGACGACCGGTTCATGAACGACTCACGCCTGATCGGCCGGCCGCATCGGGTGCACGGCTTGCCTTCCTGGCCGTAGACGTTCAACGACCGGTCGAAGTACCCGGACTGGCCGTTGATGTTGACGTACAACGCGTCGAACGACGTGCCGCCGACGGCCAAAGCCTCGTTCATCACCTCGGCAGCCGCGTCCAGCAGCGCTCCGGCCTTGGGCGCGGTGAGCCGGTCGGTGGGTTTGGCCCAGTGCAGCTTGACCCGCCACAGGGCTTCGTCGGCGTAGATGTTGCCGATGCCGGAGACCAACGTCTGGTCGAGCAGGGCTCGTTTGACGTCAGTGTGCTTGCGGCGCATGGCTTTCACGACCGCAGACTGGTCGAACGCCGGATCCATCGGGTCACGGGCGATGTGCGCGACCGGGGACGGCAGCCGGTCACCGTCCACTTCGACCACATCGGACAGTGCGAGGCCGCCGAACGTGCGCTGGTCGACGAAACGCAGCTCGGGGCCGTCGTCGTCGAAGCGCAGCCGGACCCGTAAGTGCTTCTCGTCAGGGGATCCGACCGGGCGGACGAGCATCTGACCGCTCATGCCCAGGTGCGCGATCATCGCGTCGCCACCGGACAGCTCGACCCACAAGTACTTGCCGCGCCGCCGGGCCGCGTCGATCCGCTGCCCGGCCAGCCGCGCCTCGAAATCGCGTGCGCCAGGCAGGTGCCTGCGCACGGCTCGCGGGTGCATCACCTCGGCCTGGGTGATCACCCTGCCTGCGGCGTGGTCCGCGAGACCGCGGCGGACGACTTCTACTTCGGGGAGCTCAGGCACCAGAGCCGTTCTCGGGCGGCAGATGGACCTCCGAGAGCTCGCGGTACGCCGCCTCGGCCGCCTTCTGCTCCGCTTCCTTCTTGGTCCGGCCGTCACCGCTGCCGTAGCTCTGCCCGGCGACGACCACCGTGGCCTTGAACTCCTTGCGGTGGTCCGGCCCTTCCTCCTCGACCCGGTACTCCGGCACGCCGAGACCGGCCGACGCGCACAGCTCCTGCAGGCTGGTCTTCCAGTCAAGACCGGCGCCCCGGCGGGGCGCCTCGTCGAGCAGCTGGTCGAACAGCTTGTGCACGACCTTGCGCGCGACGTCGATGCCTTCCTGCAGGTAGACCGCGCCGATCACGGCTTCGAGCGTGTCGGCGAGGATGCTGGCCTTGTCCCGGCCGCCGGTGAGCTCCTCACCGCGGCCGAGCAACAGGTGCGCACCAAGTCCCCCCGCACCGAGACCACGAGCGACCCGCGCGAGCGCGTGCATGTTCACCACGCTCGCTCGCAACCGGGCCAGCTGGCCCTCTGGCAACTCGCTGTGCGTGCGGTACAGGTGATCGGTGATCACCATGCCCAGCACGGAGTCGCCGAGGAACTCCAGCCGCTCGTTCGGCGGCAGGCCGCCGTTCTCGTACGCGTACGAGCGATGGGTCAGGGCGAGCTGCAACAAATCGGAGTCCAATTGGACGCCAAGCGCGTCCATCAGCGAACCGGGATCTCCTGCGCCGTTTCGGCCGCCCCTACCTCCCATTGCCCTCTGTGCCTCCGCCTTTTCGATCAAGCAGGCTGCGTGACCTGACGGCCGTTGTACTGGCCGCAGTTCGGGCAGGCGACGTGCTGGGGCTTGGGCTGACGGCAGGCACGGTTGCTGCACGGCTCAAGTGGAATCGCGGTGGTCTTCCACTGGGCGCGGCGCGAGCGCGTGTTCGAGCGCGACATCTTCCGCTTGGGAACGGCCACGGCTACTTCTCCTCAGGTCGGTCACTGGAATCCCCGAGCCGCTCTTGCAGTGCGGCCCAGCGGGGATCAATTTTCTCATGCCCGTGGTCGGGGCCGAGATCGGCCCACTTCCCCCCGCAACCGGGGCACAGCCCGGCGCAGTCGGGCGTACACAAGGGGACCTGCGGCAGCGCGAGCACAACCGCGTCGCGCACCACCGGCTCCAGGTCGATCCGGTCGTCGACGAGGCGCGGGACCTCGTCCTCGTCCGTGGTTTCCTCCGTGGCGCTGTGCGGGTACGCGAACAGCTCCGTCAGATCCACCTCGACCCGGCTGGACAGCGGGTCGAGACACCGTGCGCACTCGCCCTCGACGGGCGCCGACGCGGTGCCGGAGACCAGCACGCCCTCGACCACCGATTCGAGCAGCACGTCCACATCGACGACGGCGCCGCGCGGGGCGGCGATGACGTCTTCGACGCCGAGCGGTGACTCGAGAGTCACTTCCCGGTGCACGGCACGACTGCTGCCCGGGCGGCGGCCGAGCTCACGGGTGTCGAGCACCCACGGGCTGGCGGCGGCGTTCCGGGTGGTGGCCTGCCGGTTTTCGGACATGTCTGAACTCGAGAAGGTAGTTGGTCGGGAAAGGTCAACCCGACAAGCGTACGTGACTGGGCGGCTGGGCGCGAAATCGGGGCATTGTCAACTGTCGTAGTCAAAGGGTGCGGCGCCGTTGTTCTGCGGCAGCACCGGCTGGACGTGCGGATTCGGCGTGTGGATGCCGGTGGCTTGGGTGGCTCGCAGGTGTGTGCGGCCTTTGCCGACGGTGCGCAGGGTGTGCGCCAGCAGGTCCTCGAACTCGGCCAGCTTTCCGTCCACATAGGCGTCACACTCGGCGCGCTGCCGGTCCGCTTCGGCCGCGGTGGCCTCGAGAATCCGGTTGGACTCCACGTGGGCGGCCTGCACGACCTCGGTCTGCGAGACCAGACGCGCCTGCTCGTGCCTGCCGTCCTCGACAGCGTGCTCATAGGACTCACGGCCGGCCTGCAGCATCCGCTCGGCCTCGGCGTGTGCGCGGCCGACGAGTTCCTCGTACTGGGCGTGGCCCTTCTCGATCTCCTGGTCGGCCCGCTGCTCGGCCTCGCTGATCATTCGGTCGGCCATGGCTCTGGCTTCGGCCATGATCCGCTCGGCCTCGGCCTGGGCGCTGGCCAGCGTGTTCTCCGCGTCCGATGTGGCCTTGCTGACCTTGGTCGCGGCCTCGTGCTCGGCCTTGCCGACGATCTCGTCGCGCTTGTCGAGCACGTCCTGCGCGTCGTCGAGTTCGCCGGGGATGGCATCGCGGATCTCGTCGAGCAGTTCGAGGGAGTCGCCTCGCGGCACGATGCAGTTGGAGGTCATCGGGACACCCCTGGCCTCCTCGATGATCGTGACGAGCTCGTCGAGAGCCTCGAACACCCGGTACACGCTGTTGTCTCCCTCGCCAGACGCACTTTTCTCCCACCCCAGTCTGCCGGTTTCCCGCCAGACTGGGGTGGACCTCGCCGGGTGTGTCAGGCGCGAATGTTGACGAGCCGGAAACTGCGGTAGTGGTCGGAGGTGTAGAAGTACTCGCCGGCGTTGCCGGTGACGATCCGCCGCGCGCCACGGGTGGAACTGCCCGGGGTCTTGACGGTGTACTCGTGGTAGTAACCGGTCGAGCAGAGCGGCAGGAGTCGCTCGCGGTTCTGGAAAACGGTGCCGTCCTGCGGGTACGGGAACGGCCCGCCGCGCTGGATGAGCCGAACGGTGTCGGTGGCCTGGCTGGGCAGGGCGGAGAGGTTGACCCGGGTGAACCCGGAGGTGTCGCCGCACGTGGCCTGGATGGCCGGCTGACCGGCGCCGGCGGGCGCGGCGACCCCGACGAGACCGATCACGAGGGCGAACAGGACCTTCACTGCACGTAATGTGATGTTGGTCATTAACCGAAAGTAACCCGGTCGTGTGACACCCGGATGAATCATGAACGGCGTGCCTATGGAGATCAGGCGAGCTGAGGCCGCCGACGTACCCACGATCGTGGCGATGATCGCCAACGACCAGCTCGGGGCGTCCAGGGAGAGCCCGGGCGATCCGCGGTACCTGGCGGCGTTCGAGGAGATCTCGGCTGATCCGAACCAGTACCTCGCGGTTCTCGAAGTGGACGGTGTCATCGCCGGGACCCTGCAGCTCACCTTCACTCCAGGGCTGTCACGGCTCGGGATGAAGCGGGCGACGATCGAAGCCGTCCGGATCCACCCTGATCACCGGGGATCGGGGCTCGGGCAGCGGTTCATCTCGTGGGCCGTCGAAGAGGCCCGGTCCCGGGGTTGCGGCCTGGTCCAGCTGACCACCGATGCCAGCCGGGTCGACGCGCACCGGTTCTACGAGCGGCTCGGTTTCCAGGCCAGCCACATCGGCATGAAGCTCAGGCTTTGAGCCCCCAGAACGGCCCGTGCAGGCCCACTTCGGCGAAGTACGCCGAAGCCGAGGACGGATCCCGCCGCCTGTAGCCAGGTTCCATGCGCCCGGCGTACCAGCCCCGAGCGAGCCGCCACAACGTCGCCAGATCCATGACATAACCCGGCTGCTCATGTACGGCCTCGACGCACTCGGTGGAGCAGAACAGGCGCTGGTTGGCACAGGAATGCACGACGTCGTCCCAAATCCGGGCGACGGGCGTGCGGAAGTGGGCCACCTGCGCGCCTTCCGGCGGAGCGTCCCGGCCGACGACCCAGGCATGCGGCGTATCGCAGGCCGGGCAACGCGTCGCGACCAGGACGTCCGGCTCTTCGTCCAGCAGGTGCGGGATCGCGAAGGAATCCCACGCACATCCGCCCCACCAAAGCGTGTTGGCACCCATCACCGAGAACCCCAGCGGGATCGACGCGAACGGATGAGCCATCACGATCCGGCCGTCACGCAACACGAGATCGCGGCTCGCGTGCAGAGCATCGAGCGCACCACGGACCGCTGCGGCGGCAAATCCCGTCACGGCGGACAAGTCCTGTACGGAAGGCGCGTTTCCAGTGCGGGCGAAGTGGGCGTAGACCGCCACCCGTACCTGCTCGTTCATGCCCCCAGCATGAGCGGGACGTCTTGAACGCTTGTGCGTCTCAGGCGCGTTCGGCCAGGCGCTTGAGCAGGCGGTCGTTGATCTGGGCGGGCAGCAGGTGCGAGACGTCGCCGCCGTACTTCGCGACCTCCTTGACCAGTGAGCTGGACAGGAAGCTGTACGCCGGGCTGGTCGGCATGAACAGCGTGTCGATGCCGGACAGCTGCTGGTTCATCTGGGCCATCTGCAGCTCGTAGTCGAAGTCGCTGACCGCACGCAGGCCCTTCACGATCGCCTTGATGCCGTGCTTCTCGCAGTACTGGACCAGTAACCCGTGCCAGGAGTCCACCCGCACGTTCGGCAGGTGGCTGGTCACGTCCCTGAGCATCTCGGTGCGTTCCTCGACCGTGAACAGGGTCTGCTTGGCCTTGTTGATCATCACGGCGATCACGACCTCGTCGAAGACCTCGGCGGCCCGTTCGATGATGTCGAGGTGCCCGTTGGTGACCGGGTCATAGGAGCCTGGGTAGACCGCCCTCCGCATAGGCCGAAAGGTAGCAGCCGATCGGGCTCACCCACTGCTCCCGTGGCGCCGGTCACTCCTCTGGGTGCTCGGCCCAGTGCAGCACGGTGTCCCCGTACTTCTTCACCCGCAACGACTCCAGCGGCGTGGACCACTCGGGAGCAACAGCGCGGACGGACTGTTCGAGTACGACCAAGGCGCCCGGTGAGGTCCACCTGGACAGCGCCGTCACCTCGGCGGAAACGTCCATGTCGTAAGGCGGATCGGCGAGTATGAGGTCAAAAGCCGACGGTTCGCCGGAGAGGAACGTCAGCACCTTCGCCTGCACGACCGAAGCGCCAGGCAGGCCGACCGAAGTGATGTTCGCCTTGAGCACAGTCACGGCGTTGCGGTCGGATTCGACGAAGGTGACGCTCGAAGCGCCGCGCGACAACGCCTCAAGCCCCAGCGCACCGGATCCCGCGTACAGATCAAGGACCCGGGCGGACGAAAGATCCATCAACGACTCGACGGCGCTGAACAACGCCTCGCGCACCCGGTCGGACGTGGGCCGGGTGCCCCGGGGTGGTACGGCCAACCGGCGGCCGCCGGCCGTACCTGCCACTATCCGAGTCACCGGGTGATGATCTCACCGGCCGTTGTAGCCGCCTCCGTTGACGTGCAGCACCTGCCCGGTGACGTGGGCGGCGCCGGCTGAGGCGAGGTAGGACACGGCCTTGGCGACGTCCTCGGGCAGCCCGGGACGGCCGGACGGGATCTCCTTGATCAGGAAGTCCCTGCGTTCGTCGGTCAGCGTGTTGTTGAAGAACTCGGTCTCGACGGTCATGCCCGGCGCCACGACGTTGGCCGTCGCGCGGCCGGCGAGCTTCTTGGCCAGCTCGGCGTTCCACGGCACGATCGCGGCCTTGGCGGGCCCGTACGAGCCGCTGCCGCGCACGCCCGCGATCGAGCTGATGCTGATCACGCGGCCGTTCTCGGCCAGCCTCGGCAGCACCGCCTCGGTGACCAGGACCGTGGAGATGACGTTGGACTCGTAGTCGGCGAGCCAGAGCTTCTTCAGCGCGGCGAGGTCGCCCGCGGGGGCCGCGAGACCTTGCCGGGCCATGTTGGCGCCCGCGTTGTTGACAAGGATGTCGATGCTCTGGGGCAGTTGGTCGAGTGCCGCTTGGACCGCTTGGGGGTCAGTTGCGTCGAACACCACATGCTTGGCACCGATCTCGGCGGCCGTCACGGCGAGCACATCGGGTCTGCGTCCGGTGATCATCACCGCCACACCGTCGCTGACCAGCTGTGATGCGATGGCACGGCCGATTCCCGTTCCGCCACCTGTGACGAGTGCAGTCAGAGTCATAGGGGCATAATCTTGGGCCGGCGGGACAGTTGGTCAAGCTTTCACATACGTGGATAGTGATCTGGACCAACATCCACTGGACAACTGGTTTGTCAACCGCTGAGAGAGCGTAATGTGGCTCTTCCGTCCCAAAGAAAGAACCGGGGGTCGTGGGTGTCGCAGGCCGCAGTCCGACAGGCTGAGATCGCTATCGAGCAGAAGCACGTGGACGTTGTCTACGCACGTCTTGCCGACATGCGGGTCGAGGCTGAAGAGATGCGTGATCGCGGTGACCGGCTCGCACACGGTGCGGGCACGGAGGCCGTGTTCGAGCAGGCGTCCATGCTCTACGAGCGCGACGTGATGGTCCGGCACGCCAACCGGATCCTCCAGGCGCTCGACTCGGAGCACGAAGGCCTGGTGTTCGGTCGTCTCGACGACAGCACCGGCGAGACGCTGTACGTCGGCAGACTGGGCATCCGGGACGCGGAGTTCGAGAACCTGGTGACCGACTGGCGCGCGCCCGCGGCCGCGGCGTTCTACCAGGCCACGGCCGAGCAGCCGATGGGTGTGGTGCGGCGGCGGGTGATCCGCTCGTCCGGCCAGCAGGTGGTCGAGATCGACGACGACCTGCTGATGCCCGACGCGCAGCCGGACACCATGCAGGTGGTCGGCGAAGGCGCGCTGATGGCGTCGCTCAACCGCGCGCGCAGCGACCAGATGCGCGACATCGTGGCGACGATCCAGAAGGAGCAGGACGAGGCCATCCGTGCGCCATGGCGTGGCGTCACGGAGATCACCGGCGGCCCCGGTACGGGCAAGACGGCGGTGGCGCTGCACCGCGTGGCGTACCTGCTTTACCGCGACCGTAAGCGGATGGGCAGTGCGGGCGTTCTGGTGCTCGGGCCGTCGACCGCATTCACGTCGTACATCTCGCGCGTGCTGCCTTCGATGGGTGAGGACAGCGTCGAACTGCGCTCGTTGGGCAACCTGCTGGACGGCATCGAGGCGACCCGTATCGACCCGGCGCCGATCGCGGCGATCAAGGGCTCGCTGCGGATGCGACGCGTGCTGAAGAAGGCCCTGCGTGACACCCCACCGGACGCGCCGACGGAAATGCGCATCACGTACCGCGGCGAGGTCCTCAAGCTCAACGAGCAGGAGCTGGCGAAAGTCCGCCGTCAGGTGCACTCGTTGGGCCGGCTGCCCAACCGCTCCCGTGTGGACGCCGCCGAAGCGCTGCTGGAAGCGTTGTGGCACAAGGCAGAGTCCTACGACGGCTACGACGTCAACAAGAAGGACCTGCTGATCGACCTCGGCGAGCGAATCGACTTCCACAGGTTCGTCGTGGTCTTCTGGCCGATCCTCACGCCAACCGAGGTGCTCCGCTCGCTCGGCGACCGTGCCCGGTTGGCCCGTGCAGCCGGGTCAACGTTGTCAGCACGCGAAGTCGACCAACTCGCGGCCTCGTGGCGACACGACGACTGGTCCGTCGCCGACGTCGCGTTGCTCGACGAGTTGCGTACTCTGATCGGCCCGCCGCCCAAGCGCCGTCACCGCCGTGTGATCGTCGAGGAACAGCCGGACGCTTCCGGCCGTCGGCGCCCTGAGAACTACGAGGACTACTCGCACATCGTCGTCGACGAGTCGCAGGACCTCTCGCCCATGCAATGGCGGATGATCGCGCGACGCGGCCAATACGCCAGCTGGACCCTGGTCGGCGACCCCGTGCAGAGCACGTGGCCGGACGTGGCGGAGGCACAGCAGGCGCGGGATACCGCGCTGGGCAAGCGAACCACGCGCCGCCGCTTCACCCTGCGGACGAACTACCGGAACTCCGCGGAGATCTTCAACCTCGCGGCCCGCGTCGTCCGCGATGTCGCCTCGGACGACGAACTGCCGCGCGCGGTCCGCGACACCGGCATCTCACCGGTGGTCGAGACCGTCGTACCAGGGTCGTTGCCCGGTGCGGTGCGCGACGCGGCCCGGGAACTGCTGGAGCAGGTCGACGGAACGGTCGGCGTGATCGCGTCGATGACGAGTATCGACAAGGTCCGGTCCTGGATGTCCGAAGTGGACGACGACCGGCTGAAGATCGTGGACGCGATCGAGGCGAAGGGCCTCGAATACGACGCGGTGGTGCTCGTCGAGCCGACCGAGATGGTGACCGAGTCATTGACCGGCCCACGCGCCCTCTACGTCGCCCTCACCCGCGCCACTCAGCGCCTGACAGTCCTGACCACCGAGGAGAACTGGCCCTCCTAACTACCCGCGTGTGTCCACCACTCCCGCACCCTGTGTCCACCTTTCCAGCACGGTGTGTCCACCGTTCCTGCATCGTGAAATGCACTTTGCGGCATGGTGAAGGGGCTATCCCGCACCGGGTTTGTCCCGGATCTTCCTTTGCCCGCGAGCTGGCGCGTGTCCACCACTCCGACACAGCGTGTCCACCGTTCCTGCACGCCGTGTCCACCATTGCGGCACCGTGAGATGCACTTTGCGGCATGGTGGAGGGGCTTTCCCGCACCGGGTTTATCCCGGATCTTCCTTTGCCCGCGAGCCGGCGCGTGTCCACCATTCCGGCACGGTGAGTCAAACTGCTCGACTCGCTCCCAGTCCCGCTGGTCGCCGCCGTGCGCCGCTCGCGTTCAACACACCATGCCGGAGCCGGTGGACACGCGCGATGCCCTCGCCGGTGGACACGCGCGTGGCCCTTCGGCCGTTCGCTTCGCTCCGGTGTGCTTAGGCCAGCTGTCCCTCGCGTTAGGTGACCCAGCCTCCTGTGCGCCAGTAGTGGCCGTTTTCGCGGGTGAGGAGGTCTTCGTCTATCAGGTAACGGCGCAGGGTTACGTAGTCGGTTTCGCCGCCGTCGCACCAGGCTCGCAGGACGATGTCGATTTCTTTCTCTGGGATGCGGCGGCCTGGTTCGAAGCTGGCCGCTATGTGTTCGAGGAGGATGCGTCTGCGGCCGCGCTTCGCGGGGAAACGGATGAGGTGGCCGTTCCTGATGAACGTGCGGAGTACTTTCTCGGCTTGCGGGTCGGCGTAACCGAAGTCCATACCGCATTGATAACGCGCTGGCCGCGAGCCCGCCAACCGATATAGTGCTTGCCTGGCCCGCTCGCGGGCCTGACCTCCTGACCGGGTGCCCACGCCGCCTGGCTGCGCGGAGGCGAAGGTGGCCCTTGTCATCGCGAGTGGTCGAGCATGTCGCGACGACTGTGGACGGCACCCGATGCTGGCGTGGGCAACGGCATTGGACGGCTGTCCTGGGAGAGCGATGACCGACCACAAGAAGCTCAAGCGCCTCGTCCGCGACCGGATGGCCGTCACCGGCGAGAGCTACACCACCGCACGCTGGCACATCACCGGCAAGACCAAGCCGCGGCACCGGGTGTCCCGCTTGATCGCGACCGCGTTGCAGGACGAGTACAGCGAGGCCATGATCACCGGGTTGGCCGGCGGGATCGGGTTCATGTACGCCGTCTTCGAGTACAAGGGCCTGCACCCGCTGATGACCATCGTGGCCCAGCACCACCCGGATCCGTGGGTCCCCGCGGTCCTCAACCGGCTCAACGTGTCCTTTGTGGAGCAGCACAGCGGCAAGGTGGAAGCCGGGATCACCAAGCTACGCAAGGCGACCGGGCCCGTCTTCACCGAAGTGGACCGCAGCGCGCTGCCGTGGCACGAGACGTCGCCATGGGCGGGCTACGACCCGTACACCGTTCTGGTCACGGACGTATCAGAAACGGTGTCACTGATCGACGTCGACAAGCATGACTTGTCCATTGAGGACTTCTCGACGGCGTGGTCCACTTACCGCAAAGGAAAGCACCACGCCATCGTCATGGGCGAGATCGGTGAAACCGACCTCGGCAAAGCGGTCGACGACGCCATCAAGACCACTGTGGACCACATGACCGGCCCGGTTCTCGGCAACAACTTCGACGTCAACTTCGGGTTCTCCGGGATGGCCAAACTGGCCGACCAGCTCAGGGACACGAAGACCAAAACCGGGTGGACCAAGCGGTTCGGCGACACCGAGCACGGCACCAAGCGCTTGTACGAATGCCTGGAGGAGCAGTACACCGCGCCCGGCGCCACCCGTCCGCTGTACGCCGACTTCCTCGACGAGGTGGGCAGGCCGCAACCGGCGAAGATCTTCCGGCAGTCCGGTGCGGCGTGGTCGAGGCTCGCCCAGAAGGCCAAGACCTCGAAGGACTACCCGGCGATGGCCGAGATCGTCGACGAGTGCCTCAATCTTGAGCGCCGCGCCGTAGAACTCCTGCGACAGCCTCGATAAGCGGCGCCAGCTTGCGGATCTCCGCTTCGTCGGCGGTCGCGCATTCGGTGATCCCGGCGCCGATGACCGGCACCGGGATCCCGTCGATCGCGGCCGCGACCTCGGCGATGCTCAACCCGTTGGGCTCGGGGTAGGTCGCGCCGCCGAATTCGGACGGGTCCAGCACGTCCAAGTCGACATGGAGATAGATCTGCTCGCCGGGGAACGAGTCGAACGAGACCAGCCCGCGGTCGATCGCGGCCTGTTCGCCCTCGTCAATCGACCGCGCACCAACCAAAACGGCGTTGCCGGGCCGCAAAGCGGGACTGGCAACGAACTCCGGATCGCCCTCACCGAACAACACCCGCAATGCCATGCCGTGAAACGCACCCGAAGGCGAGGTCTCCGGAGTGTTCAAGTCCGGGTGCGCGTCGAACCACGCCACACCCAGGTTATCGCCGAACCGGAACCGGGCCACCGCGATCGGCACGACGTCCGAACCACAGTCGCCGCCGATCGTGAGCACGGGCCCGCCCGGCGCCTCCAAGGCCGCGAGCTGGGCCGTCCGGTTCACGATCAACGCCGCCCGGTTCGCCACCCCGTCGATCGCGGGTGAATCCTCGGTGGACACCGGAACCACGTACGGCTTCACACCGGCGATGTCCCCGGCGAGCTGGCTCAACGCCAAGCACCCCGCCGGCAGGAATCGCGCCTTGTCCACCAACGCGCCCTGTCGCTGCGGCACAGCGTGAATCTGCACGAGTCCCCCAAGCATGCGAATGGCCGTGACGGTGGAAAACCACCGCCACGGCCACGTTATCGCTTATGCCAGGACGATCAACAGGTCTCCGCCCTCGACCTGCTGCACCGAGCCGATCGCCAGCCGCTGCACCCGGCCGCCCTTCGGCGCGGTGATCGCGGCCTCCATCTTCATCGCCTCTATCGTGGCGACCGTGGCACCGGCTTCGACCTCGTCGCCTTCGGCCACCGCCAGCGTGACCACACCGGCGAACGGCGCGGGCACGTGGTTCGCGTTGCCCTTCTCGGCCTTCTCGGCGACCGGGAGGTTCGACGCGATCGACCGGTCCCGCACGGGGATCGGCCGCAGCTGGCCGTTCAGCGTGGCCATCACGGTCCGCATGCCTCGCTCGTCGGCCTCACCGACCGCCTCGAGCTCGATCAGCAGCCGGACGCCCTGCTCAAGGTCGACCGGGTACTCCGTCGCGGGCCGCAGGCCGTAGAAGAAGTCCTTGCTCGCCAGCACCGACGTGTCGCCGTACTGCTCGCGGTGGGCCAGGAACTCCTTGGTCGGCCCGGGGAACAGCAGCCTGTTCAGCGTGCCGCGCGGGTCCTCTTCCAGTGCCTTCTTGTCCTCATCGGACAGTTCGGTGACGCCCTTGGGCGCCGGGCGACCGCGCAACGCCTTGGTACGGAACGGCTCTGGCCATCCGCCCGCCGGGTCGCCGAGCTCGCCGTGCAGGAACCCGATCACCGAGTCCGGGATGTCGAAGCGACCCGGGTCGGCCTCGAACTCCTTCGGGTCCACGCCCGCGCCGACCAGGTGCAGCGCCAGGTCACCGACCACTTTGGACGACGGAGTCACCTTGATCAGGTGGCCGAGCATCCGGTCGGCGGCAGCGTACATCGTCTCGATGTCCTCGAACCGGTCGCCCAGGCCCAGCGCCTTGGCCTGCGTACGCAGGTTCGACAACTGTCCACCCGGGATCTCGTGCAGGTACACGCGACCCGTCGGGCCGGGCAGACCGGCCTCGAACGGGTAGTACACCCGCCGGACGATCTCCCAGTACGGCTCCAAATCGGACACTGCCTGCAGGCTCAGCCCGGTTTCCCGTTCACTGTGGTCGGTCGCGGCCACGATCGCCGACAGCGACGGCTGCGAGGTCGTACCGGACATCGACGCGGTCGCGCCATCGACAGCGTCCACACCGGCCTGGATCGCAGCCAGATATGTCGCCAGCTGACCACCCGCGGTGTCATGCGTGTGGAGGTGGACCGGGAGGTCGAATTCCTTGCGCAGCGCGGTGATCAGCTTGGCCGCGGCCGGCGGCCGGAGCAGGCCTGCCATGTCCTTGACCGCGAGCACGTGCGCACCCGCGCCGACGATCTGCTCGGCGAGCTTGAGGTAGTAGTCCAATGTGTACAGCTGCTCGCCCGGGTCGGACAGGTCGGACGTGTAGCACAGCGACACCTCGGCCACGGCCGTACCGGTCTCCCTGACCGCCTCGATCGCCGGGCGCATCTGCTCGACGTCGTTGAGCGCGTCGAAGATCCGGAAGATGTCGATCCCGGTCTTCGTGGCCTCCTCGACGAACTTCTGCGTCACGGCCTCGGGGTACGGCGTGTACCCGACGGTGTTGCGGCCACGCAGCAACATCTGCAGGCAGATGTTCGGGATCGTGTCCCGGAGCTTCGCCAGCCGCTCCCACGGATCCTCGGCCAGGAACCGCAAGGCGACGTCGTAGGTCGCGCCGCCCCAGCATTCGACCGACAGCAGCTCGGACATGGTGTGCGCGACGTGCGGCGCCACGGCGAGCAGGTCTTTGGTCCGTACTCGGGTGGCCAGCAAGGACTGGTGCGCGTCCCGGAACGTCGTGTCGGTGACACCGACCAGCTTGGCCTCACGCAGCCAGCGCGCGAATCCCTCCGGGCCGAGTTCGGTCAGCTTCTGCTTGGAACCGGCGGGCGGGTTGCCGTTGAGCTCGATCGGCGGCAGCTTCTCCACCGGGTCGACGAACCTCGGCCGCTCGCCGTTGGGCTTGTTGACCGTGACGTCCGCCAGGTACGACAGCAGTTTCGTACCGCGGTCGGCGGAACTGCGTGCGGTCAGCAGGTACGGCCGCTGCTCGATGAAGCCAGTGGTGATCCGGCCTGCCCGGAAGTCCGGGTCGTCCAGCACGGCCTGCAGGAACGGGATGTTCGTGGCCACGCCACGGATCCGGAACTCGGCGACCGCGCGACGTGCCCTGGCCACGGCCGTCTCCAGGTTGCGGCCGCGGCAGGTCAGTTTGACCAGCATCGAGTCGAAGTGCGCGCTGATCTCGGTGCCCGCGAAGGCCGTCCCGCCGTCGAGCCGGATGCCCGCGCCGCCCGGGGAACGGTAGGCGCTGATCATGCCGGTGTCGGGGCGGAATCCGTTCGCCGGATCCTCGGTGGTGATCCGGCACTGCATCGCGAACCCACGCAGCCGCACGGTGTCCTGGCTCAGACCGAGGTCCGCGAGCGTCTCGCCGGAGGCGATCCGCAGCTGCGACTGGACCAGGTCGACGTCGGTGACCTCCTCGGTCACCGTGTGCTCGACCTGGATGCGCGGGTTCATCTCGATGAAGACGTGCTTGCCCGCCGGGTCGAGCAGGAACTCGACCGTGCCGGCGTTGCGATAGCCGATGTGCTTGGCGAACTTCACCGCGTCACCGCAGATGCGCTCGCGCAGCTCCTCGGACAGGTTCGGCGCGGGCGCCAGCTCGATCACCTTCTGGTGGCGGCGCTGCATCGAACAGTCGCGCTCGAACAGGTGCATCACTTCGCCCGTGCCGTCGGCGAGGATCTGCACCTCGATGTGCCGTGGATCGACCACGGCCTGCTCGAGGAAGACGGTGGGATCGCCGAACGCCGACTCGGCCTCGCGCATCGCGGCCTCGATGGACTCGCGAAGCGCGCTCGCCTGCTCCACCCGTCGCATACCGCGGCCGCCGCCACCGGCGACCGCTTTGACGAAGACCGGGAAGCCGATGCGCTCCGCCTCGCCGAGCAACTCGTCCACATCGGACGAAGGAGCGGACGATTCGAGCACCGGCAGCCCGGCAGCCTTGGCCGCGGCGACCGCCCTGGCCTTGTTGCCGGTCAGCTCGAGCACCTCGGTGGTCGGGCCGACAAAGGTGATTCCGGCTTCGGCACAGGCCCGTGCCAGGTCGGGATTCTCCGACAGGAAGCCGTAACCGGGATACACGGCGTCAGCACCGGACTTACGAGCGGCCTTCACGATTTCGTCCACCGACAAGTACGCGCGTACTGGATGGCCTTGCGCACCGATCTGGTACGCCTCGTCGGCCTTCAGCCTGTGCAGCGAATTGCGGTCCTCGTAAGGAAAGACGGCAACCGTTCCGGCGCCGAGCTCATAGCCGGCGCGAAACGCCCTGATGGCGATCTCGCCGCGGTTGGCGACGAGTATCTTGCGGAACATCGCCCGGATACCTCCTGGTCGCGCTGGTCGTCCGGAGAACGCTACCGGTCGGAGGCATCCGGGGCACGGGTTGTGGTGATCGATGTCATGCGGACGTGTCCACTGGTTGGAATCTAGTTCGAGTCGACCAGGCCGTAGCCGCGTGCGTTGGTCAGGGCTTGCGGGCGGTTACGGGCGCTGAGCTTGGAGAACAACTGCCGCTGTTCGCTTTGGACGGTCTTGATGGCGATGCCGAGGGCCTGCGCGGTCTGCCGGACCGATTCGCCCCTGGCGATCGAGTCGAGGATGTCGCGCTCGCGTTTGGTCAGGTTGCGCGGCGCCTCGCCGTTGGGTCTTCGCGTCTGGCCGGGCAGCCGCATACCGAGCCTGCCGACCTCGGCGGTGGCCTGCGTGCGGCTCTGCACGTCCAGCTTGGCGAAGATCCGGCGTTTGTGGTTGGTCACGGTGTGCGGGCTGATGCCAAGCTCGGCCGCGATCTCGGCGGCCGAGCAGCCCGCACAGATCAGCGCGAGGATCTCCAGCTCCCGGGCACTCAGACCGTGGCCGGGGACGACCGGACGCCAGCCTTGATCGGCTTCGGTCAGCGCGTCACGCAGGCCCGCGACCCCGAAGCGCGTACTGACCAGCCGATGGACTCCAGCGTGGTGCAGGAACGCGAGGCTGCGTGCGTCCAATGCGCGATGCAGGCCGACGATGTGCGGTTCGCAGCGGACCGCACGCAGTTCGCCGACGAACTCGAGCTCTTCCGGGGCGGCCGAACGCAGTTCGACCACGGCCGTGTCGGGCGATCGCAGGGTGCACAGTCGCAGCAGACCATCGCCCGTCGCCGCGGCTCCGGCGACCAGATATCCAGGTAACGACGCTATCCAGTTGGCAAGCGCATCCCTCAACAGGCCGTCCACGCAACGCAGGACGACCGTGTGCCGGTAATCCGACATAGTGCGGCCTACTTCCCGCCACGCCGCGTAGGGGTGTGGACACAGGGTAAACGACCGGCGACGGACAGGTCTGGACCATTAGGGCTAATTGACGGTCCGCAAGCGGGTCAGTCCACAAGGTGATCACCAATGGGCCGTCTGGACCAAGATCACTACTGCCTGCGGGGCGTACCTCACAGGTTGCGCGATCGAGGGATTCACTAAAGTGGTGCAATGGCCGTTGCCAACGAGTCCCCGAAGTCCACGCCCGCCTACTTCGACTCCGCGTTGAACGGATACAACAAGAAGCAGGTGAACGAGCGTGTCACTGGGCTCGTCAGCGATCTCAAGGACGCCTCGATAGCCCGCGACGAGGCGAACGCGCGGGTGGCCGAGCTGACCAAGGCGCTGAACTACGCGCAACAGGAGCTGACGGACACCAAGGCCCGGCTCGAACGGATGGCCACGAACCCCAGCAGCGCGACGGCGATGACCGAGCGCGTGCGCGAGATGATGCGCCTGGCGGAAGAAGAAGTGGCGGAACTTCGCCGAGGCGGCGAAGAACACGTGAAGGAACTTCGCGCCAAAGCGGACAAATACTCGACCGAAACCCGCTTCGCGGCAGACAAGTACGCGGTGAAGATCCGCGACGACGCGGACAAGTACGCGGCGAAGATGCGGACGAAGGCCGACGCACTGGCGGGTGAACTGCAGACCCAGCACGACACCCGGATGGCGGAACTGGACCGGCGCCGGACAGAGCTGGAAGAGAAGTACGCCAAGCACAACAACGACCTCGACGCCGAGTTCGACCAGCTCAAGACGAAGCTGACAGCCGAGCACACCCAGCTGATGACCGAGGCGCGGGCGGACGCGGCGAAGATCGTCGCGGAGGCGAAGAAGGCCGCGGAGGCCCTCGACAAGGAATCAGCGGCGACCCGGGCGAAGCTGGACTCGGACGCCGCGGCTCAGCGCAAGAAGCTGGCTGATGAGGCGGCTGCGGCTGTTGCGGCTCAGAAGGCTGAGGCTGAGCGGGTGGCGGCGGAGACGAAGGCGGGCGCCGAGGAGATCGCGGCCGAGATCTTGTCGAAGGCCGAGCAGAAGCAGAATGAGGCTGATACTTCGACGAAGCGGTTGATTGAGCTGCGGAACCAGATCGCGGAACGGCTTGCTGCGACGAACCAGGCGGTCCAGGAAGCGATCAAGCACTTCGATGGCGAGGACAAGGCCGCGAAGTAGGGCGGAGTGGTGGAGGCCGCGGCTGGTCGTGCAAGCCGCGGCCGAAGCTGGATCGGGCCTGATGGGTCCAGGCAAAACCGGCCGGGCTTGCTGGGCTTATTCGACCGGGCGTTGCCGAGCTGGGCGAAACCGGGCCAGGGTCGCTGGACCGGGCTTATCCGACCGGGCTTATCCGACCGGGCTTCGCTGGGCCAGGCGAAACTGGGCTGCGGCTTGCTTGTGTGCGGCCTCCGGCCCCCGGTCACCAGTCTATCGGTGACCACCGACAGCCCCGGCTGACCGAAGATCCACAAGGCCAACCTATCCACAGGCGAACCGCCGACACCACATCCCGCGCGCAGCCTCTCCGAGCAGCCCACGGCTTGGCCGCACGGTCGCCGCTTGGCCTCCGGCCCCCGATCACCAGCCTATCGGCGACCACCGACAAGCCTGGAGCTCGCGAGCGGTTCGAGCGGTGGTTATCCCCAGCCGCACATGAGCTGTTATCCGGGCGTCCCGCTCGACTCGTTTCGTCGGGCGAGGCTTTGGGCTTGCCCGGTGTGTACGTCGCTCACCCATTCCCAGCCGGGCTTGGCCGATGGGCCGATACGTGGGTCGTAGGGAGTACGGCCGTCACGCAAGGCGTGCAGGTACGCCCGATCCAGGTCGATCCGGGTGCGGATCTCAGGAGCTTCGGCGACGGAGCCGTGACCCGGGACGAGGACATCGACGTCGCCCACCACGTCCTCGAGCAGCCGCAGCCCGACAAGGTAGTCCTCGATCGCGTTAGCGGTGTTGTCGAGCATCGGGATCAGGACGTCGGACAGCATGTCGCCTGCGACGAGAACCCCGCTTTCCTCGACCAGCAGGGCCGCGTGGCCTGGGGCGTGCGCCGGGTGCTCAATGATCCGGACTTGCGGGCCGTCCCACGGAATCCGCACGGTCTCGGCAGGAAGAGCGGTGATGAGGCCGAACAGGTCCAGTGGTGTCTCCTCGGCGATCTCCGGCGGTAACCCCTCGGCGACCTGGGCCTCCCAGTCCGCGTCCGACCGCAGGTCCTGCATACGGGCCGCGCAGCGGGCGGTGCCGTAGCGAGGCGCGTCGCCGAGTGAGGCATGCCAGAGCACGTGGTCCCAGTCGGGATGCGTCGCGAAGCCTGCTACGACGGGCTGGTTCATGTCGCGGAGGTCGCTGGCGAGGCAGGCCATTTCGGCTTCTGTTATCCCCGGGTCGACGAGCAACACACCGTCCCGGCCTTGGACGACCACGGTGTTGTTCTGGATCAATTCGCTCTGGTGGACCAGCACACCCTTCGCGACCTGGTTCAACATGCGACCTCCTCCGGTCTGCGGCTTCGTGCCATGAGCCTGTCAGCGAATCGGTACCGCGATAAGGTCCGCTTCGGCCGCCGAATTCAGGACCAATTAGCCGGCCAGGGTCAGGCTTTCTGCAGGAATTCCGCTCGCTCCGAGTCGATCAGCGTCTCGGCCATCGCCCGCAGGCCTGGGCTCTTTTGCAGGCCTGGGTCCGCTGTCACCAATCGCTGGGCTACTTCGCGGGCCTCGGCGATCATTTCCGCGTCCCGCAGCAGCGACAGCATCTTCAGCTGCGACTTCCGGCCTGACTGAGTAGCGCCCAGGATGTCGCCTTCACGACGGATCTCCAGGTCCAGCTGGGCCAGTTCGAAGCCGTCCAAAGTAGACGCAACGGCATCGAGACGTTCGCGGGTCGTAGTGCCTTCGAGGGCCTCGCTGACCAGGAGACAGAGGCCTGGAGCGCTGCCTCGGCCGACGCGGCCGCGCAGCTGGTGGAGTTGACTCACGCCGAACCGGTCCGCGTCCATGATCACCATGGCGGTGGCGTTGGGGACGTTCACGCCTACCTCGACGACCGTTGTGGCGACCAGGACATCGACCTCGCCTGCGGCGAAGGCGCGCATGGTGGCGTCCTTGTCGTCCGGCGGCATTTTGCCGTGCAGCACGGCGATCCGCAGGCCTTTCAACGGGCCCGAGGCCAGCATTGGCGCGACTTCCTCGACGGCCAGTGGCTGACGGCGGCCGTCGTCGTTCAACGGCGGCTCTTCCATCTCCTCCGCGCCTGCCTCGCCGATGCGTGGGCAGACGACGTAGGCCTGGTGGCCGTTGGCGATCTCCTCGCGTACCCGTTGCCAGACTCGGTCGAGCCATTGGGGTTTTTCGGCGACCGGGACCACGTTTGTGGCAATGGGCGAGCGGCCACGCGGCAACTCGCGAAGAGCCGAAGTCTCCAGGTCGCCGTACACCGTCATGGCGACCGTGCGGGGAATCGGCGTCGCGGTCATGACCAGGACGTGCGGGCTGGAGCCGTCGGCGGCGCGGGTGCGCAAAGCGTCTCGTTGTTCTACGCCGAATCGGTGCTGTTCGTCCACGACCACGAAGCCAAGGTCGGCGAAGGACACCTTGTCCTGGATCAACGCGTGCGTGCCGACGACAATCCCCGCCGCGCCCGAGGCCGCGTCCAGCAAAGCCTGCTTACGCGCAGCCGCGGGCAAAGAGCCGGTCAGCAACGTCAACCGGGTCGCCTGCTCCGCCCCGCCGAGCTCGCCTGCCTGCGCCAGGTCGCCGAGCATCTCCTGGAGAGACCGAGCGTGCTGAGCGGCAAGAACTTCCGTCGGCGCGAGCATCGCGGCTTGCCGGCCTGAGTCGACGACCTGCAGCATCGCGCGCAACGCCACGATCGTCTTTCCGCTGCCGACTTCTCCTTGCAGCAGCCGGTTCATCGGGTGCTGGCTGGTCAGGTCCGCCGCGATGGTCTCGCCGACCTCTTGTTGTCCCGCGGTCAGTTCGAAGGGCAGGCGGGCGTCGAACGCGTCCAGGATTCCGCCGGACTTACGCGGGCACGACGGCGCGGGCCGAGCTGCGGCGGTTTGGCGGCGCAGCGCCAGCGCGAGCTGGACCGCGATTGCCTCGTCCCACTTCAGGCGTTTACGGGCCGCGCCGATCTGGTCCCAGCCGTCGGGCATGTGGATCGCGCGCAGTGCCGCGTCCAGCGGCAGCATTCCACGGTCTTTACGCAGGTCAGGCGGCAGCGGGTCGTCCGCGCCATCCCACACCCCGAGCAGCTGTTTCACGCAGTTGCTGATCTTCCACGTCGGCATCTTCGCCGCCGCCGGGTAGATCGGCCGCATCTTCTGCAGTTCCGCGTCGTCCTCGTCCTCGAAAACCTGCACTTCCGGGTTCTGCAGCTGCAGCTTCTTGTTGAACATGCCGACCTTGCCCGCGAAGAAGCCCTGCTTGCCGACCTGCAGCTGCTCCTTGTACTTCCCCAGCTGGTTGAAGAAGGACATGGTCAGCCTGCGCTGGCCGTCGGTGATCTCGACCTCGGTGCGGGTGCCGTGCCGCTGGCGCATCTGGTGCCGGGTGACCCGGGTGATCTCGGCCTGGATCGTCACGTGTTCGCCGATCTCCAGCCCGGCGATGTTGGTCAGCTCGCCGAACTCGACATACCGGCGCGGGTAGTGCCGCAACAGGTCACCGATCGTGTGCAGGTCGAGGGCCGTCGCCAGGGCATCGGCCGACTTCTTGCCCAGCACGGGCTGGAGGCTGTCATCGAACGAACTCATCGCTACGAAGACTATCGAGAACCACCGACAGTGTTGGATTTGTCCTCGCTTCGCTCGGACGGGCTTGATCGCCAGAGCCAACCATTTCCACCCCGCCCCACGCAGCCGACACCGCGCAGTGATCGGCGCGACCAAGCCGTCTACTCCACACCGAGCATGACCACGGTGTCCCGTTGCCCGCCTCGGTAAGCGACGAACTCCGCCGCCGGGAATTCCTTGCGAAGGTGTTTCTCCAGCTCATCGGCGAGACTGTCCGGAGCGTCGGCGCCCAGCAAGGCCGTGACCAGCTCACCGCCCGCGGCCAGCATCCGGTCCACCACCGCGAACGCTCCCCTGACGATCATCGACGGGTCGACGGGACCGTGCTCGATCCGCATCACGTCCCCGTCGGCGAAGCCCAGCAGGTCACCTGCCTTGCACGGGCCGATCCACGTGATCGCGTCCTCGCTGGCCACCACGAGCTCGCCGCGCCGGGTCGCGGCCGCCGCCTCGGCCATCGAGACCACGTCATCGCCCGCGCGCCGGGCCGGGTCGTGCACGGCCAAGGCCGCAAGCGCTTGCACCGGCGAGACGCACGGGATCACGATCACGTCCTGACCACCGGCAACGGCCCTGGTCGCGGCCTCATCGGCGATGCCGATCAGGCCCTCGTCACCAGGCAGAACCGTCACGTGCGACGCGCCCGTCGAGGTGATCAGGTTTAAAAGGTCCCACACGTCAGGCTCGTCGTCAGGCCCGATCTCCAGCACCAACGCGCCCTCGGTACGGAACAGCGCCGCGATACCAGCGCCACGAGCCGGGATCACCACAACCCGCGCGCGTCCGAACCGCGATGGCGCGCCCTCGGCATCAGCGAAGCGAGCAACCATGATCCGGTGCGGACGACCCGTCTCCACGCCAGCCTCGATCGCCGCGCCGACGTCGTTGCAGTGCACGTGGACCGTCCACAGACCGTCACCGTCGCCGACAACGGACACACAGTCGCCGAGCGCCATCAGCGTCTCGCGTAGCACGGTTGCCTTGACTTCGGTCGTGGAGTCGAGGAGGTACATGACCTCGTAGCCGAACTCGGTCGACCCGGCCTCACGGGCCGCCAGCGGCGACGGCTGAGAGGTCGAGTACGGCACAACCGGCTCGTCACGCTCGTTCACGACCGTGACCAGGGACTCCAGCAAGACGAGTACGCCACGCCCACCAGCGTCCACCACACCTGCCTCAGCCAGCACGTCGAGCTGCTGCGGCGTCAACGCCAACGCCTCCGACGCAGCCCGCGCCGCGGCGGCCGTGACCTCGTGCAATACGCCCGAACGGGTCCTCCGCGCACCCGCGGCCGAGGCCGTGAGGACCGTCAGCATCGTGCCCGCGCGTGGCTCCGCGACAGCCTCAGCGGCCAACTCGGCCGCCCTGACCAGGGCTTTCGCCAGGTCATCGGCACCGGCTTGATCCACATCACGCAGCGCCTCGGCCAAGCCACGCAGCATCTGGGACACGATCACGCCGGAATTGCCGCGCGCCCCCGCCAAAGCGCCCTTGGCCAGGACAGTCAGGGCGGCTCCGGCTTCGGAACGCTCGTCGACCGGCGCCCTGAGCAGGGCCTCGAGGGCGGCGCGCATGGTGCCGAGCAGGTTGGAGCCCGTGTCGCCGTCTGCCACCGGGAACACGTTGATCCCGTCGATCGCGTCACGCTGTGCGTCGAGCGTCTGCACGCTCACCGCGGCCCAGCGGCGGATCGCGGCGGCGTCCAGGGCCTGCAGCACGGTCGTGTCCTCCCGCTACGAGATGGTTCGCGCGAGAGTAACCACGAACACACGCCGACCGCCGAGAATGGGGCCGGTTTGTAACCGCCGGACGCCACCCGTTACCCTGTCGTAGTTGCCTGGCAGGCCCGGGCTGTACGTCGTCGGCTTTGATCCGCCGGCAACCCAGAGGAAAGGACACTGACGTGGCTGCTGTGTGCGACGTCTGCGGTAAGGGGCCGGGCTTCGGCAAGTCGGTCTCGCACTCCCACCGGCGCACCAACCGGCGGTGGAACCCGAACATCCAGACCGTGCACGCCAAGCTGGGCGTTTCGCAGCGCAAGCGGCTGAACGTGTGCACCTCCTGCCTGAAGGCGGGCAAGGTCGTCCGGGGCTGACGCTCTCGCTCTTTCAACCGGCCCGGGTCGTTTCGGCGACCCGGGCCGGTTTGTGTTCCCGGGTCATCAGCAACGTGCCGAACCCGACCAGGACAGCCACGACACCCGCGGTACCCATCGCCCACTGCGGCCCGACGCCCGCGACGGCGAAACCGCCGATCAACGTGCCGAGCACCCCGGCTATTCGGATCACCGAGTCGTTCGCCGCGAACGCGCGGCCGTGCAGACTTTCCGGGGTACGCATCCGGACCAGGGCTTGGCGCGCGACCATCTGCATGCCGTTGGCGAACCCGCCGAACAGAAATGCGACCAGGATCACGGCGGTGTACGCGAAGGCCGCCGGCATGAAGATCGCCAGCCCGAGCGTCACGCCGGCCCAACTCAGCGTGCGGACCATCGAGCGCTGGTGGACGAACCGGCCCGCGGTTCTGGCGCCGAGCACCTGACCGACCATCCACGCCGCGTAGACCCAGCCGACCAGCACCGGTCCGCCGTGCAGCACGTCGAGGATGAGGAAAACGTCCGCGACGTTGATCAACGTGACGCAGGTGGCGACGATCGCGAGGCCACCAATGCTGACGACGATGACCCGGTCGCCCTTCAGATGCCGGATCCCGGCCATGGCCGCGCCCTTTTCCCGGCGCGTGGTTCCGTTTTCCGCACGCGGATCCCGGTCGACTCGTAGCAGCAGCAACAGCAGCGCCTGCACGATGTACGTGGCCGCGCCGACCAGGATCGCCTGCCGCCCACCGACAATCTCGATCAGCACACCGCCGATCCCGGTCCCCAGGACGAGTCCGGTGGATCGGGCAGTCGCGATCCACGCGAAGCCCTTCGCGACGTCACCCGCTCCGACGGCTCGTGGCGCCAACGTGGCCGCACTCGGGTCCGACACCGCCGCACCGCAGCCGACGAGCAGGACCAGGATCAGCAGCACGATCACGCTGTCGAGCGCGAACGCGATCGCCAACGTCGAAAGTGCCTGCAGCACTTGGGCCACCTGCATCAACCGCCGGTTCGGCACCGTGTCCACGAGCAACCCGGCGAACGGCGCACCCACCGCGATCGGCAGGATCCACGCGATCATCGCCGCGGCCAGGACAAGCGCGCCCTCGTCCTTCAGCTGCACCATGAGCACGAGCCTGATCAGGCTCGCACCGAACATGGAGATACCGACACCGGTGACGATCAACCCCAGGTCCCGCCGCATCACCCCAAGCTATTGACGATCACGGTGGGAAAGAAACAGGTTTTCGCTACGAGCCGAGAATCTCCGCGAGGGTCATGTCAGCGGCGTTCGCGAGCACCAAATCCGCGGCGGTGAAACGGCTCGGGTCGGTGTGCCTGTTCGGGATCGCGACGCAGCGCAACCCTGCCGCTTTGGCCGCGGCGACGCCATGCGGGGTGTCCTCGAAAGCGATGGCCTCCGCAGCCTGAACCCCAAGGCGTGCCAAGGCAAGGTCGTACACGGCGGGATCCGGCTTGTGCGCGGAAACCTCGTCACCGCAAGCGACAACCTCGAACCGGGACCGATACCCGGTCTGCTCCAGCAAAGGCAGCACCCACGACGCCGGGGAACTGCTGGCCACGGCCAACCTCAGGCCATCCGCTTCCGCCAGCCACTTCCGGATCCCAAGCGGGACCGAGAGATCCGCGTTCAACGAATCCCGATACGCCACGCGACGAGCATGGCTCGACACACGGTCATACCCCGCGCCGACAGCCGCGGCCAAGGCGGCGTACCTGAGTTCGCTCACGTCTCCGCCGTGGTCTGCGAAGAACGTCGCGACGTCCAGTTCAAGGCCGTGCTGGCGCCACTCGTACTGCCAGCTCTCCAGCTGAGTGGACTCGGTGTCCATCAGCAGGCCGTCGAAATCGAAAACGAGCGCGGTGATCACTGCGCCCAGGTTAAGGCAGCTTCCAGTCGACCGGAGCCGCGCCCTGCTGCTCCAGCAGCTGGTTCGCCCGGCTGAACGGACGCGACCCGAAGAAGCCACCGGCGGCCGACATCGGGCTCGGGTGCGCGGATTCGATGCACGGCAACGGGTCAAGCAACGGCCGGAGGTTACGGGCGTTGCGGCCCCACAGGATCGACACCAACGGCGTGCCGCGCCTGGCCAGCGCCTTGATCGCCTGCTCGGTGACCTCTTCCCAGCCTTTGCCCTGGTGCGAGTTCGGCTTGCCGGGCATCACGGTCAACGCCCTGTTGAGCAACAGCACACCGTTTTCGGTCCACGGCGTGAGGTCTCCGTTGGCCGGCTTCGGGTAGCCGAGGTCCTCGCAGTACTCCTTGTAGATGTTGATCAGGCTCTTGGGAATCGGCCGGACGTCGGGCGCGACCGAGAAGGACAGGCCGACGGCGTGCCCGGGAGTCGGATACGGGTCCTGCCCGACGATCAGCACACGGACGTCGTCGAACGGCTGCTTGAACGCGCGCAACACGTTCTCCCCGGCAGGAAGGTACGTGCGGCCCGCGGCGATCTCGGCGCGCAGGAACTCGCCCATCGCGGCGATCCGGTCCGCGACCGGCTCAAGTGCTTGTGCCCAACCGGCGTCCATGACTTCGTGCAAAGGGCGTGCCATGCCGCCGGAGGATAGCCCACCCCGGAAATGGGCCTAGTCCAGGCGTCGGAGCCCGGCTTTGTAGATCTTGATGTTCTCCACGTACCGATCGACGATCATCGCCCATGCCATCGCGGGCACCTCGTGGTTCTCGCGAATACGAGCGGGCACGCCCAGTGCCATCCGGCGCGCGGGGATGTGCCCGTTGAAGGACATCACCGCGCCCGCGCCGAGCACCGCGCCCTCCTCGACCACCGAACCGTTCAGCAGCACGGATCCCGAGGCGATCAAGCAGTTGTCCGCGACCGTCGCGCCTTCGATGTGCACGTTGTGGCCGATCACGCAGTTGGCCCCGATCGTGGTCGGGTGGAACTCGGTGCAGTGCAGGATGCTGCCGTCCTGGACACTGGTCCGTTCGCCGATCTGGATGCTGCCGGAGTCGCCGCGCAGCACGGCCTGTGGCCACACCGACGCGAACGCCCGCAGCGTCACGTCCCCGATGACTGTCGCATCTGGATGGACGAACGCGTCCGGGTGAATGATCGGTTCCTTGTCGCCGAGCGCATAGATGGGCACAACACACTCCAATGTGGATTCAGCGCCAGTGCTGCCAGCCTGCCGGGGCCTCGTACGGACGGCCGTCAACGGTAACCCCTTCGCCGCGTCTGACCGTGCCGATGGTGACCCAGCCCTCCGGAACCTCGGACGGACCGGGGAAAGTCGCGGCCAGTGCGTGGTCCTCGCCGCCGGTCAGCACCCAGTGCCGGGGATCGGCGCCGAGCGCGGTGCCGACGTCGACCAGACGTTGGTTCACCTCAAGCAGATCCGTGCGGACGTCGATCGCCACCCCGGACGCCTCCGAGATGTGCCCGAGATCGGCGAGCAGCCCGTCGGACACGTCGATCATCGCGGTCGCTCCGGCCAGTGAGGCCTGTGCGCCGGCCTCATAGGGCGGTTCCGGCGCCCGATGCGCGCTGACAACCGTGACCGGTGAGCGGAACCCACGGCCCAGCACGGCAAGCCCAGCCGCCGACCAACCGAGCCGGCCACACACCGCGACGACGTCCCCAGCCAACGCGCCGGCCCGTGTGACGGGCTGTCGTCCCTGCAAATCCCCCAACGCAGTGACGGAGATCACCAAAGTCTCCGAGCTGACGACATCTCCGCCGACCACCCCGGCCCGCGCCCTGGTGGCTTCCTTCCACATCCCGGCGGTGATCCCGTCCAGCAGCTCCACTGTGGTCTCCGGCGGGCAGGCGAGGCCGACGAGCACGGCCGTCGGCGTCGCGCCCATCGCGGCCACGTCCGCGAGGTTCACCGCGACCGCCTTGTGTCCAACCTGTTCCGGTGTGGACCAGTCCAACCGGAAATGCACTCCTTCGACGAGCACGTCGGTGCTCGCCACCACCCGTCCGTCGGACGCCACCACGATGGCCGCGTCGTCACCGGGTCCGAGCAGGGTGCTTGGTGGCTGGGCGCGCCCGCCGGTCAACCGCTGAATCAGGCTGAACTCACCCAACTCGGCGACGGTGCCGGCCTGATCCGGCGTGTCCGATCGCACAAAAGCCTCCGATACCGAATGTTCGGATCACCAAACATTCCCCAGTTGGGGTACGTTGCTGACCACGTTCCTACCTTGAGCATTCTTGTCCAGACGAAGGGGCACGCCGGTGGTCCACGCTTACATCCTGATCCAGACCGAGGTCGGCAAGGCGGCCGCGGTGGCCGCGGAGATCGCCGGCATACAGGGAGTCACCACCGCGGAGGACGTCACCGGACCCTACGACGTGATCGTGCGTGCCGAAGCCGACAGTGTCGACCTGCTCGGCCAGCTGGTGGTCGCCCGGATCCAGAACGTGGACGGGATCACAAGAACGCTGACCTGCCCGGTGGTCCACCTCTGAGCCGTGCTGTAGTTGGTTTGTGGACAGGACAAGGGTTGTCATCGCGACCGGGCTGGCCGGCCTGCTCGTCGCCGGGGTGATCGTCGTCAGCCTCGTGTTCGGTTCCGGGAACGACCAGACGGCAGAGCCCACCGTGCCACCGGCTCCACTGCGGACCGGTCCGGTCGCGCTTGTGCCTGTGCCCGCACCGAATGCCGGCTCGGCCGACTGCACCACCCTTGTCCAGAAGCTGCCCGCGACGCTGCAGTCCGGCTCGACCACCTTGACCAAGGCGGCACTGGCTGAGCCCGCGCCGCCTGCTTCGGCGGCGTGGACCGACCAGCGCTCCGATCCCGTCGTGTTGCGCTGTGGTCTGGACAAGCCGGCCGAGCTGACGTCAACCACGCAAAACCTCCGTGCGATCGACGGCGTCGCGTGGCTGCCGCTCGACAGCGAAACCGCGACCACCTGGTACCTGGCGGACCGGCCGGTGTACGTCGCGCTGACCATTCCGCGCGGCGCGGGAACCGGCCCGCTGCAGGACATCTCCAGCCTGATCGGCAAAACCCTTCCCAAGAAACCCTTGTGAGTGTTTCGGCCGGTTAGAACCGGCCAAAACACTCACGAGGTTACCGGTCCCGATCCGTCTGCCTGAGCAGGTCTATCAGCTGCGGCAATACGTTCACCAGCTCGTCACGGGAACATGCCGCGTACCCCAACGCAATCCCGTGCCATCTCGCGCGACCGGCGTGATGCCTGGTCAGCCCGTCGACCCTGGCACCGAATTCCTCGGCTTTGACCCGTACATCCCGTTCCGCGCGGGCTGAGGACAACGGGATGACGACATGGGCGCCCGCGTCGTCACCGAGCACTTCGAAACCCGCCTCGCGCAAGGCGTCCACCACGAGCCACCGCCGTTCGGACAGCTCACGGCGCAAGCGCCGCAGATGCCTGCCCAGGTCACCGTTGCGGGCGTATTCGATCAGCACCCGTTGCCCGGCAACGGCGGGCCCGATCCCGGTGCGGTCACGGAATTCCAGGATCCCCGACACCACGGCGGGCGGCGCGACCATCCAGCCGGTGCCCAGCGTCGGGGTGAGGATCTTGCTCGTGGTTCCCAGGTGCACCACGACATCCGGCGCGAGCGCCGCGAGCAAAGGCAGCGGCGCCACGTCATATCGCAGTTCGCCGTCGTAGTCGTCCTCGATGACAAGGAATCCGTCCCGCCGCGCGCGTTCCACCAGCTCAACCCGCCGCCCCGCGGGCATCCGGCCGCCCAGGGGATATTGGTGCGCGGGCGAACAATAGACGGCCTTCACCCCGGCCGGCACCGAGTCGACGCGGAATCCTTCCACGTCAACAGGTGCCTGGATGACGTTCAGCCCGGCAGCGGTCATCGCCGCGGCCGCGCGTTGATATCCAGGTTCCTCGATCGCCACGGTCGCGCCGGGTCCCAGGACGGCGAAAGCCAGTTCGGACACGGCCGACGACGTGCCGCTGGTGGCCAGCACGGTCTCGTCCTCACCGCCGACCCGCAAACCGCGGTGCCGCAACAGGTGCTCGGCGATGACCTCGCGATACTCCGGCAGGCCCGCGCGTTCCGGTCGCAACAACGGTGGTGCGTCGGCCGCGGCGCGCCACGCCCGTCGCCAGGCGGCCCGGTCGATCCCGCCTGCCCACGGGGTTCCGGGCGTGAAGTCGATCAAAGTCTGCGCGGCGGCACCGCGTTTCGGCCGGGGCGTGGATTCCGGCAGGCTGCCCGGCGGGGCTGTCGTTATATATGTGCCCGATCCGTGCTTGCCCGCGATCCAGCCCTCGGCATGCAGTTGTTCGTACGCCGCTGACGTGACGGTCCGGCTGACGTTCAGCCGCGTGGCGAGCGCGCGAGTCGAAGGAAGACGGTCGCCGCTGCGCAGCCGACCGTCCGCGGCAGCCGAGCGCAGGGCGTCGGCAAGTTGGACGGCCAGCGGCGTTTCGGACTCGCGGTCGAGCGTGACCGACGGCGCCGGCGGGTCGGCTGACACAGAAGTGGCCTTTCGGTTTTCGATCTTTTTGGCCCTTTTATGATGCCACTTCGCCGAAGACACTGGTAGCCGTGACCCGACCTCAACTATCGCCCACACCCCGCAGCACAATCAAACGCGGCAAGAAACGTGCCGTCACCGACCGGGCCGTGCTGGAAAGCATCCTCGACGCCGGGCTCATCTGCCACTTGTCCGTCGTGATCAACGGCTCGCCCGTCGTGCTGCCAACGGGATACGGCCGTGACGGCGACACCATGTACATCCACGGCTCTTCTGGCGCGCTGAGCCTGCGCAGCGCGCTGGAGAACGAGATCTGTGTCGCGGTCACGCTGCTCGACGGGATCGTCTACGCCCGTTCGGTGTTCCACTTCTCCGCGAACTACCGCTCGGCGGTGATCCACGGCCCCGCTCGTCTGGTCGAATCCCCGGAGGAACGCCTGCACGGTTTGCGCGTGCTCACCGAACACATGGCGCCCGGCTCGTGGGAGCACAGCCGTCAACCCAACGCGAAGGAACTGGCCAAGACGACGGTGTTGGCGTTGTCGTTGGAGGAAGCCGCTGTGAAGGTCCGCTCGGGCGGTCCCGGCGACGAACCCGAAGACGTCTCCGACGATGTCGCGTGGGCAGGCGTACTTCCGTTGACGCAGCAGTGGAGCGCGCCGATCCCCAGCGACGACCTCTCAACGGGTTGGGAGATCCCGGCACACGTTATGGATAGGTACGCATCTGGCGGGTAGTGCGGTACACGTGAATGCTCACCGCGGGGTCGACACCGTTGTTGGACACCTGGTGCACGTAGTGCGGCGCGAACACCCTCGACTGTCCCGGCTGCAACTGAAGGGTCGTGTTGGCGCGCATGACCCGCTCGGTCAGTACACCTGAGACGATCGTGAACGCACCGGTCGCGCTGCCGTGGTCGTGCAGATCCGTTGACTGGCCCGGCAACCAGCTCATCAGCCAGACCTCGTGGTCGTCGGTGCGCTCCAGCAGCGTGGAGAACCGCTCGATCGGGTCATATCGCAGGTGACGCTTCCAGCGGTCTCGGTCAAGCGCGAACTCGGTCGCGATCCGGGCGGGGTGCTTCACCGCGGGGGCGTTGGACAGCACAACGGTGTTCTCGGGTACGGCGAACATGGAGATTCCTCGGAAAAATGGCGTGAGCGATGACAGCGGGCCGATCACCGAGGAAGACACAGTGCGCTCGCGACGAAACCGAGGTCGATGTGACCCCGTCCGTCAGCCATAGCGCGCATCATGCCGAATAGGAAAGCAGCGGACTCGAAGTCCGTCAAATCACGTCCACCCAGTGGACCGGGCTGCCGCATGTGACATGTGTGACACATGCGGCAGCAGTGTCTGTTGTGGACGTCAGGCGTCGAGTGCCGCGAGGACGTCGGCCACCAGATCCTCGGTGTCCTCGCACCCGGCCGAGAACCTGAGGAACCCCTCGGGCACCGGGTCGCCCCACTGCGCCCGGCGGTCGGCAGTGCTGTGCACGCCACCGAAACTCGTCGCCGCGGTCACGAGCTTGGCCGCGGTGAGGAACCGCTCGACCGCGTCCCGTGACTCGAGCCTGAACGTGAAAACCCCGTTGAACCGGCGCATCTGCTTGGCGGCGATGACGTGGGACGAATCCTCCGCCGCCCCAGGCCATCGCAGACCCGACACCCGCGGATGCCCGCGCAGCGCCGAGTAAAGCGCCCCGGCGTTCTGCGCCTGCCTGGCCAGCCGAAGATCCAAAGTGCTCAACCCGCGGTGGGCCAGCCACGTCTCGAACGGGCCGGGGATCCCGCCGTGCGACGTCCTGGTCTGGCGAATTCTCGCCGCCAGCTCGGCCGATCGGCAGGTCACGTGTCCCAGCAGGACATCGCTGTGCCCGGACAACGCCTTGCTGTCGCTGCACACCACGATGTCCGCGCCGAGTTCCAACGGACGCTGGCCGATGGGCGTCGCGGTCGTGTTGTCCACAGCCAAAAGGGCGCCGGCGTCGTGCGCCGCCGCGGCCAACGCCGTGATATCGCACACATCGAGGCCCGGGTTGGACGGCGTCTCCAGCAAAACGAGGTCCACGCCTGCGAAGGACGGCCACGGCCCGGTCGTCGGGACTTCGACGACGGTAACCGGCAACTCGGCGGCGAGCGATCGGGTCAAGTAGTAACCGTCCGAAGGCAACACGACTTTCTCCGTCGCCAGCCGCAGGACCGCGGCGATCGCGGCCATCCCGGACGCGAAGACCACGCATTCCCCGCCGTCCAGCGAACCGATCGCGGACTCCAGGGCGCGGTACGTCGGGTTGTCGGCCCTGCCGTAGCCATAGGACTCATGCCCTGCGTGGAACCCCGTCGCGAAGACCGGTGAAGCCAGCAAAGGATTTCCCGGCACCGGCTCGGCCATACCGCCGTGCACGCAACGGGTCCCGTCGCCGTAGTCGGTCATCGCTCGGGCCTGACCTTTCGGCCGATCAGCTCGGCACCGGCTTCCCTGGGGTCCAGACCGTCGTGGCAGACCCGGTGCACCACCTCGGTGATCGGCATGTCGACACCGTGCCGCACGGCCAGCGCCCGGATGGACGAACAGGACTTCACGCCTTCTGCGACCTGTCCGTGCGTCGCTTCCTGCGCCTCGGCCAGCGTTTGCCCGCTGCCGAGGCGCTCACCGAAAGTCCGGTTGCGCGACAACGGCGACGAGCAGGTCGCGACCAGATCTCCCAGCCCGGCAAGGCCTGCGAACGTCATCGGGTCAGCGCCGAGCGCCATCCCCAGCCGGGACGTCTCGGCCAGGCCGCGGGTGATCAACGTCGCAAGTGTGTTGCTGCCGAAGCCAAGACCGGACGCCATGCCGCAGGACAGGGCGATCACGTTCTTGCACGCACCACCGAGTTCACAGCCGATCACGTCGGTGTTCGTGTACGGCCTGAAGTAGCCGGTCGTGCTCGCGTGCTGCAGATCGATCGCACGATCGTGGTCCTCACACGCGATCACGGTCGCGGTCGGCTGTTGCCGCGCGATCTCCATGGCCAGATTCGGTCCGGACACCACGGCGACGTGATCCGACGGCACATCCGCGACTTCCGCGACCACCTCGCTCATCCGCTTGAGCGTGCCCAGTTCCACCCCTTTGGCCAGGCTGACCAGCGTGGCACCGGCCGGAAGCCGCCACTGGGACAGGTTCGCCCGCAGGCTCTGGCTCGGCACAGCCAGAATGACCGCCTCGGCGCCGTCCAGCGCCTCCGCCGGGTCCGATGTGGACGTCAGGTTGTCCGGCAGCCGGATCCCCGGCAGGTAGTCCGGGTTCTCGTGGGTGTCGGTGACGGCCGCCGCGACTTCCGGGCGGCGCGCCCACAACACGACGTCACGGCCCGCGTCGGCCATCACCTTGGCGTAGGTCGTTCCCCATGAACCCGCGCCGAGCACCGCGATCCGCCTCAGGGACATCTCAGCTCTCCGCCTTCTTCGGGTTGAAGAAACCGTCAGGGGCCTTCTCCCCGCGGATCTCGCCGAGCAACGCCTTCACATCGTTCATGATGTGCTCGGTCACCCGCATCAACGTGGTGTTGCTTGGCGGATCCTCGCCACGGAACTGCGAAAGGTCGACCGGCTCGCCGACGTATGTGGTGATCGTCTTGCGTGGGAACGGCGTGAACTTCTTGGTGTACCCGTTCCAGATCTGGTTGGTGCCCCACCGCGCGATCGGCAGCACCGGCACGTCGTTGCTCAGCGCGAGCCGCGCCACGCCGGGGAAGGAGCGCATCGGCCAGCCGTCCGGGTCCTTGCTGATCGTTCCTTCCGGATAGATGCACACCAGCTTGCCTTCGCTCAGCGCGTTGTTGGCGTCACGCAGGCTCTCCGACGCGTTGGCCGTGCCCCGGTACACAGGGATCGTGCCCGCGCCGCCGATCACCTTTCCGGCGACCGGGATACGGAACAGGCTGTCCTTGGCCAGAAACCTCGGCACCCGCTTGTTGCGGTGCACAAAGACCGCGTCGACCACGGGATCAAGGTGGGAGATGTGGTTGAAGACCAGAATCGCACCGCCTTGGCGGGGAATGCGTTCCGCGCCGCGCGTCACCCGCTTGCCCAACCAGGTGATCGGGTAGAACACCGAAGCGGCGATCTTGACCCAGATCCCGTCCCTCTCACGACGCGCCAAGGCTCCTCCTATGCGAAACGACTGCTAGGCAGTGTAGGACCCGGCAGACCGACCAGGTTTTGATGCAGAATCTCTAGGTGCAGACAGATCTCGTCGTGCCGGTGAAGACGCTGCCGGAGGCCAAGTCCCGGCTGCGGGGTGTCGTCGATCCACAACAGCACGGCAACCTGGTGCTGGCCGTGCTTTTGGACACAGTGACCGCGGCCGCGCAGGCCGATGGCGTCCGCCGGGTCCTGGTGGTGAGCTCGGATCCGACGGTCGCGAGCGTGCTTGCCGCCGAAGGGTTCGAGTGCGTGCCGGAAGGCCGCTCCCCTGGTCTCAACGAAGCACTGCGCCACGGCGCCGCGGTGTTGCGACAGTCGGACAGGACCGGACAAATCGGGGCGCTCCAGGCGGATTTGCCCGCACTGCGGCCGACCGACTTGGCCGCGGCGATCAAAACCGCTGATGGCAGGCGTGCTTTCTGTGCCGATCGGCAGACGACCGGAACGACGCTGCTGCTGTCGGCGGCCGGCGAGCCACTCAATCCCAGGTTCGGCATCGGCTCGGCGCGCAAACACGCGGCGTCCGGTGCGATGGCGCTCACCGACAGTTGGGATTCCCTGCGGTGCGACGTCGATACCGCGGAAGATCTTCTGGTAGCCCGTGATCTAGGGCTCGGCCAGCGGACTTCCGAGCTACTGTGCGCGATGGCCAGTGGGCCGATCGAGTGTTAACCACGTTGTCCACACGCAGACGCGCACATCGGCGATAAGTCCTGGACAATCAGGCTGTGAGCACCGACAGCAGCGACCAGCCGACCGCACCGGCCCCACCGCCGGCTCCCACCAACCGGCCCGAGCGGACTGTTCCGTCGGCGCCGCCCGCGGCGACGACCGCGGCGGCGGCCGCCGACGGCCTGCCCGACGACCGGTATTTCAACCGGGAACTGTCCTGGTTGGACTTCAACGCCCGGGTGCTGGCCCTTGCCGAGGACGAGTCTCAGCCCCTGCTCGAACGGGCCAAGTTCCTGGCGATCTTCGCGTCGAACCTGGACGAGTTCTACATGGTCCGCGTCGCCGGGCTGAAACGCCGCAGGGAGACCGGCCTTTCGGTGCGCAGCGCGGACGGGCTGACCCCGCGCGAGCAGTTGGCGTACATCGCCAAACGCAACCAGGAGCTCGTCGAACAGCACTCGTTGGCGTTCCAACAGCGCATCCGCCCCGAACTGGCCGATCGCGGCATTCGCATCGTGCGCTGGGCGGAGCTGGCCGAGGACGACAAGCACCGGCTGCACGTCTACTTCACCGAACAGGTCTTCCCGGTACTGACCCCGCTCGCGGTCGACCCGGCGCACCCGTTCCCCTACATCTCCGGGCTGTCACTGAACCTCGCTGTCACCGTTCGGGACCCGGAGGCAGGCACCGAGCGGTTCGCGCGGGTGAAGGTGCCCGACAACGTGCCGCGGCTGCTGCAGGTGCAGTCCAATGGGGACGAATGGAGTGCCACGTTCCTGCCACTGGAAGACCTGATCGCGGCCCATCTCGGTGAGTTGTTCACCGGAATGGAAGTCACCGAGGTGCACGAGTTTCGGGTGACCCGCAACGCGGACCTGGAAGTCGAGGAGGACCGCGACGAGGACCTGTTGCTGGCGCTGGAGCGGGAACTGGCGCAGCGCCGGTTCGGCCCGCCGGTGCGGCTGGAGATCGCCAGCGACATGAGCGAGCACATGCAGGAACTGCTGCTGCGTGAGCTCGAAGTGGCGCCCAATGACGTCGTGGTCATCGACGGGCTGCTGGACTTGTCGTGCCTCTGGCAGCTGCATGCCGTTGACCGCAAGGACCTCAAGGACAGGCCGTTCGTGCCGGCGACGCACCCGGCGTTCGCCGAACACGAGACGCCCAAGAGCGTGTTCGCGACGCTGCGGGAAGGCGACGTCCTGGTGCACCACCCGTACGACTCGTTCTCCACGAGCGTGCAACGTTTCATCGAGCAGGCGGCCAGCGACCCGCACGTGCTGGCGATCAAACAGACGCTGTACCGAACATCGGGTGATTCGCCCATTGTGGACGCGTTGATCGACGCGGCCGAAGCGGGCAAGCAGGTCGTGGCGCTGGTGGAGATCAAGGCGCGGTTCGACGAGCAGGCGAACATCAAGTGGGCCAGGGCGCTGGAGAAGGCGGGCGTGCACGTGGTCTACGGCCTCGTCGGGCTCAAGACGCACTGCAAGACCTCGCTCGTGGTGCGCCAGGAAGGATCCACGATCCGGCGTTACTGCCACATCGGAACGGGTAACTACAACCCGAAGACCGCGCGGCTCTACGAGGACATCGGCCTGCTCACCGCCGAGCCCGCGATCGGCGCGGACCTGACCGATCTGTTCAATGTGCTGACTGGATACGCACGACAGACCACGTACCGCAGCATTCTGGTGGCGCCGCACGGGATCCGGCGCGGCATCGTGGAGCGGATCGAACAAGAGATCGAATTCGCCCGCGCGGGCAAGCCTGCGGGGATCCGGATCAAGGTGAACTCGTTGGTGGACGAGCAGGTCATCGACGCGCTGTACCGGGCTTCGCAGGCAGGGGTGCCGGTTGACGTGGTGGTGCGGGGAATCTGCGCGCTCAAGCCGGGGATCCCCGGGCTGAGCGAGAACATCAGGGTGCGTTCGATCCTCGGCCGGTTCCTCGAGCACTCCCGGGTGTTCCATTTCGCCGGGGCGGCCGAGCACTGGATCGGCAGCGCGGACATGATGCACCGCAATCTCGATCGCCGCGTCGAAGTGCAGGTGCCGGTCCGCAATCCGCGGCTGGTAAAACAATTGGACGCCATGTTCGATTCGGCGACCGACCCGAACACCCGCTGTTGGGTGTTGCAACCGGACGGCGAATGGGAGCCCTCGCCCCGAGACAGCGAGCAGGTGCGTGACCACCAACGGGAAATGATCGTGCTGCATGGGGCAACGGGCTGACGTGTCACACAGCTCGATCGCGGCGGCGGGTGCTGTCGCATGGCAAGAGGACGGGACGGTCGCCGTGGTGCACCGTCCCAGGTACGACGACTGGACGCTGCCGAAGGGAAAAGTCGACCCCGGCGAGACCGTGCCGCACGCGGCGGTGCGGGAACTCGCCGAGGAGACCGGGTTCAACGTGGTGCTGGGCAGGCACCTGAACACCGTTCGGTATTCGGTGCGGGGCGCGGCGAAACGCGTGGACTACTTCGCCGCGAAGGCGACAGGCGGATCCTTCGAGCCGAACGACGAAGTGGACAAGCTGCGCTGGCTCCCGGTGGATGAGGCACGGGAAATCCTGACCTACCCGCAGGATGCGGAAGTACTCACGGAGTTCACCCGGCTGCCAACCGAAACCGCGACTGTGCTGCTGGTAAGGCACGCGAAGGCCGGGAAACGAGAAGGCTGGCCGGGCCTGGACATAGAGCGGCCACTGTCGCCCGCCGGCCTGCGACAGGCCGCGGCGCTGCGCGAGTTGCTGCCGCTATTCGGCGCGGACCGAATGTATTCGGCGCCGCCTGTGCGGTGCGTGCAGACGATTACGGGCCTGGCCGACGATCTCGGTAGGACGGTGGCGGTGGAGGCGTCGCTCGGTGAGCAGGAGTACTCGGACGACCCCGACGCCACCATGCGCCGGCTGCGTGAAATCGCCTCGGGCGAGGGGATCGCGGTTGTCTCCAGCCAGGGCGGCGTGATCCCCGGCGTGATATCGGCGTACGCCAAGGAATCGGGCCTTGACCTGCCCGAAGTGCGCGCGAAGAAGGGCAGTATGTGGCTGCTTACATTCGTCCACGCGGGACTCAGGCTGGCCGCGGCCGATTACTATCCCAGCCCACTTCCGAAGCCCTGAAACACCGTTGGGGCAATTCTCAGGCAAACCCCCGGCTATGCCCCCAAAGTGGCGACCCGCACATCCGACACCCCCAGCATGGTCTTCCGAACCCCGCCGAAACCCCTGCATATGCCGGTAAAGCAGCGACGCCCGACCAGCGCCCGCAGAACATCTATAAGGCCCGAAGGGGCGCCCGGAGCGCGGCGACACGCAACCACTGGCAACGCCCCGAAAGTGGCGTTCGGCGCATCCAACGCCACCAACGTGCCCTTTCAAGACCCACCAGAACCCCTGCATATGCCCTAAAGCAGCGGCGCCCGACCCAGCACCCGCAGAACCGCTACAACGACCTCGAAGTAGGTACCCGGGCGTCGGCGACACGCAACCTCTGACGATGCCCCGAAAGTGGCGCTCCGCGATCTGACACCCCGACCATGGCATTCGCGGCCCCTGCCAGAACGCCTGCATATGCCGCAAAGCAGCAGCGCCCACCCAAGCACTCACAGAACCCCCTAATGCCCCCAAAGTGGCTTTCGGAGCGCCCTGAACCCTCCAATGTCGCACCTGAACCATCCGGCCCTCACACTGCCCCGTTGAGACGCCTGTAAGCCCCGCAGCCGCACCGGGAGTGCCTGGTTGACCGGGGACCTGTTCCAGGGCACAACAAAGCCGTGAGGGCCACCCAGGCGTCCCCGGGCGGCCCTCACGGCTTTGTGGCTACTGCTTACTTCTTGCGCGTCGACGGCTTCTTCGCGGCGGCGGCGGAGGTCTTCTTCGCCGTGGCCTTCGCAGTCGTCTTGGCGGCGGGCTTCGCAGCGGCACGACGAGTCGTCGTGGTCTTCGCTGCCGGCTTCGCAGCCGTCTTGGCCGTCTTGGTGGCGGCCGTCTTGCGGGCGGTGCTCGCGGCGGCCGTCTTACGGGTCGTCGAAGCCGTGGTGCGAGTGGCAGCGGCACGCGTGGTGGTGCCGGTGCTGCGCGAGGTGGCCGGCTTGGCGGCGGCAACCTTCGGCAGCTTCTTCGCGCCGCTCACAACCTCTTTGAAGCCGGTGCCCGGCCGGAACGCTGGCACGTTGGTCTTCTTGACCTTCACGGTCTCACCGGTGCGCGGGTTGCGCGCGGTGCGGGCTGCACGGGCGCGCTTCTCGAAAACACCGAAGCCGGTGATGTTGACCTTCTCGCCCTTGTTGACCGTACGAACGATCACGTCGACGAGACCGTCGACCGCAGCGCCTGCGGTCTTCTTGTCGCCCAGGCGTTCCGTGAGCGCCTCGATGAGCTGGGCCTTGTTCACCCTTCTGTCCTCCACTATGACCACATGACGGTTACGGCCTTTTGCGGCCGACTTCTCGCCACCATATGCCGAAAAGCGCGCGACCACCACGCGCCACGCCATATTTTTGCTTATGAGTTTTGCGATCCGCCCATCGGGGTGACATTTGGGCCCGGAATCAGCCCGTCAGGCAAGGGTTGTGGCGGGCTTCCAGACGGGGCGGGAAGCTTCGAACGAATCGATGGCTTCGGCGTGTCGAAGTGTCAGCGCGATGTCGTCCAAGCCTTCCAAGAGGCGCCAACGGGTGTAGTCGTCGATGGCGAACGGAGCGGTGAAGTCCTTCGCTGTGACAAGCTTTTCCCGCAGGTCGACGGTCACTTCGGTACCCGGCTCGGTCTCCAGCAACTTCCACAGCTGCTCGATGTCGTGCTGCTCAACGACTGCCGCCAGCAACCCTTGCTTGCCCGAGTTGCCACGGAAGATGTCGGCGAAGCGGGACGACAGCACGGCGCGGAAGCCGTAGTTGGACAGCGCCCAAACGGCGTGTTCACGCGACGAACCGGTGCCGAAGTCCGGTCCGGCGACCAGGACGCTGCCGTTGCGGTACGGCTCCTGGTTGAGCACGAACTGCTCGTCCTGGCGCCACGCGGCGAACAGACCGTCCTCGAAACCGGTCTTGCTGACCCGTTTGAGGTAGACGGCCGGGATGATCTGGTCGGTGTCCACGTTGGACCTGCGCAGGGGTACGCCGACCCCGGTGTGCTTGGTGAAAGGCTCCATGACGTGCTTCTTCTTTCAGTCCAGGAGGTCTTCGGGAGAGGACAGGGTTCCGCGAACAGCGGTCGCGGCGGCGACCAGCGGCGAGACGAGGTGCGTACGACCGCCCTTGCCCTGCCTGCCCTCGAAGTTGCGATTTGATGTCGATGCGCTGCGCTCGCCCGGCTTGAGCTGGTCCGGGTTCATGCCAAGGCACATCGAGCACCCGGCGGAGCGCCACTCGGCGCCGGCCGACAGGAAAACCTCATGCAGGCCCTCGGACTCCGCGGCTTCGCGAACGCGCATTGAACCGGGGACGACCAGCATCCGTACGCCACTGGCGACTTTGTGCCCACGCAGCACGCTCGCCGCGGCACGCAGGTCCTCGATCCGGCCATTGGTACATGAACCGAGGAAGACGGTGTCGACCTGGATCTCGCGCAGCGGGGTGCCGGGCTTGAGGTCCATGTAGGACAGGGCCTTCTCGGCGGCGAAGCGCTCGTTCTCGTCGGCGATCTGTTCCGGGTCAGGAACCTTTTCAGACAGCGGCAGACCCTGACCGGGGTTGGTGCCCCACGTCACGAAGGGCGTGAGGGTGTCCGCGTCGAGGTTCACTTCACTGTCAAAGACAGCGTCATCGTCGGTGCGCAGTTCTGTCCACGCTGCCACGGCGGCATCCCAGTCGGCGCCCTGCGGAGCGTGCTTGCGCCCCTTGAGGTACGCGAAGGTCGTCTCGTCCGGCGCGATCAAACCGGCGCGCGCGCCCGCTTCGATGGACATGTTGCAGATGGTCATCCGCGCTTCCATGGACAGCTCTTCGATGGCACTGCCGCGATATTCCAATACATATCCCTGTCCGCCACCGGTTCCGATCTTCGCGATGACGGCGAGGATGATGTCCTTGGCGGTGACCCCGGGACGCAGTGAGCCGGAGACGTTGATCGCCATGGTCTTGAACGGCTTGAGCGGCAGCGTCTGAGTGGCCAGCACGTGCTCGACCTCGGAAGTGCCGATGCCGAACGCCATCGCGCCGAACGCACCGTGCGTCGAAGTGTGACTGTCGCCGCACACCACGGTCATCCCGGGCTGCGTGAGACCGAGCTGCGGGCCGATCACGTGCACGATGCCCTGCTCGTCGTGTCCCATCTGATAGAGCGGGACACCGAACTCGGCACAGTTGCGGCGAAGCGTCTCAACCTGGGTCCGGGACACCGGATCGGCGATCGGCAGCTGGATGTCGACCGTGGGGACGTTGTGATCCTCGGTGGCGACAGTGAGATCGGTGCGGCGAACCTTGCGGCCAGCCTGACGCAGCCCGTCGAAAGCCTGCGGGCTGGTCACTTCGTGCACGAGGTGCAAGTCGATGTAGAGCAGATCCGGCTCATCACCTTCGCCGCGGCGTACCACATGTGAGTCCCACACTTTCTCAGCGAGCGTGTGGCCCATCGCTCCTCCAACGCAGATTTCGTGGTGGGTTCCCAGATACTGGACATCTCAGATATCGGGAAGTTAGTATCGTTGTGTGGGACAGCATAGCGGAATCGGTGTTCTGGACAAGGCAATGGCGGTGCTGCAGGCCGTTGCCAAAGAACCCTGTGGTCTGGCAGAACTTTGCACGAAAACCGGCCTGCCGCGCGCGACGGCGCACCGGCTCGCGGTCGGCCTTGAAGTACATCGGTTGCTACGCCGGGGATCCGACGGGCGCTGGCGCCCGGGCGCGGCCCTGTCGGAGTTGGCCGGTGGTGCGACAGACCCACTCCTGGACGCCGCGAACGCGGTCCTGCCCCGACTCCGCGACATAACCGGAGAAAGTGTCCAGCTCTACCGGCGTGACGGAATGCACCGAATCTGCATCTGCGCGGCAGAACCCCCTTCCGGCCTCCGCGACACAGTGCCAGTAGGCGCCCGCCTCCCGATGACAGCGGGCTCAGGCGCGAAGGTCCTTGCGGCGTGGGCAGATCCCGGAACCCAGCGAGCACTGCTGAACGACGCGGTCTTCGGAGAGCGTGCGCTGCTTGAGGTCCGCCGCCGCGGCTGGGCGCAGAGCGTGGCGGAGCGTGAGCCAGGAGTGGCCAGTGTGTCAGCACCGGTTCGTGATGGTGCTGGGAACGTTGTGGCAGCTGTGTCGGTCTCGGGCCCGATCGACCGAATGGGCCGCCGCCCCGGCTCCCGCTGGGCCGCAGACCTCCTCGCCGCCGCCGATGCCCTCCACAACCGCCTCTGACCTGCCTCTATCCACTCCACTGTGGACGTCCCTAGTAGACGTCCACAGTGGAGTTTTTCTTAGCTGGGTGTTCAGGCTGTCTTAAAAGACGCCTCGCCGGCGGGGCAGACCACCAAGAGGAAAGGGGGCGCCCTCCCTTCCTCCCGCCCGGCCTGCCCGATGGGAACCATGGGCGTCAAGGGGTCCGTTTGGCTGTCGCTCGGGGTTGGTTGTCGTGGGCGGACCCCTTGACACCCATGGTTTGCGAGGCACAGGCCAGACGGGAGGAAGGGAGCACGAAGCACCAGACTGCGCTACCGTGCACACCGGAACGGCGGCGATCCGTATCGCCATCGCTCGGGGCTGGTTTGCATAGGCGGATCACCGCCGCAAAGACACCCGACAGCCCCAGAAGCCCCCACCACGAGCCAAACCCACGGCAAACAAAACCAAAGCCCAAAGCCGGAAAGCCCAAAGCCGGAAAGCCCAAAGCCGGAAAGCCCAAAGCCGGAAAGCAAGAAAACCCCCCGTGGGGGTGTGGGGGGCTCGGCCCCCCAAAATAATAGCGAAGCGGGCTATGGGAAAGGTGCGAAGCACCGACCATAGCCCGCCTACCCGCGTAGCCCCGACGGGATTTGAACCCGCGCTACCGCCTTGAGAGGGCGGCGTCCTAGGCCGCTAGACGACGGGGCCAGGAACTTTCTGTTTTCTTTTGTTGGAGGAATCCTAGCACTTGCTCCTAGGGGCTCTTCCGCTGGGGTACCAGGACTCGAACCTAGACTAACTGAACCAGAATCAGTCGTGCTGCCAATTACACCATACCCCACCGGCGTCCAGGACCGCTGTCCTTGGCGCCGGGACAGATAGTACGCGATGGGTCCTAGGTCGTAAAAATCGGGGTCTTCATCGCGGGGCGGGGACGCTCACGGACGGTGTCACGTACTCGCTGACGAGCAGGGATGGCAGCTCGGTCAGGTCCGCGATCACGTGCACGTCCGCCGGTGCGTCCACCACGGGTTCGTCGTCCCGGTTCAGCCAGATCGCGTGCAGGCCGGCGTCGCGGGCGCCGATCGCGTCCAGGTCGAGGCGGTCGCCGATGTGCACCGCGCTGCTTGGGTTGACGTGAAGTTCCTGGCAGGCGGCGTGGAAGATGCCGCTGTCGGGCTTCGAGACCCCTCTTTCCCCCGCGATCACCACCGCGTCGAAGAAGTGGGTCAGGCCGAGCCCTGCCATCTTGTCTCGTTGCGCCGGGCCCGAGGCGTTCGTCACAGCCGCGAGTTTCAGGCCGGCCGCGCGCATCCAGTCCAGGCACGGCAGCGCGTCCGCGTAGAGCCGCCAGCCGCTGCACATCTGGGTCTGTCGTCGATCTTCGAGCACTTGCACTGTCTCGTCGTCGAGCAGTACGCCCATGTCGGTCAGGAATGCCTTGGTCCGCTGCAAACGCATGGTCTTGGGATCAAGTTCGCCGGACACCGCTCTGGCCACGTACTCGTCTGTGGTGTGCTGCCATGCCGGCCACATGTCGTCGCGACCGATCAGCGTGAATAATGCGGAACGCGCTGCCGAGGTGAAATCCACGAGTGTGTCGTCGATGTCCAGACAGACCGCCTTGATTTCCGGTGGATTGCCCACGGATCTGTCAAGCTTCGACCGCAACTCCAGCGCTGATGCCATCCAGAGACGATAGGCGCGTCACACCCGTTTTCGATTCGTCTAACGAGGTGATTGTTGGAGCACTGACACGGTTAAGCCCCCTTGTCTCCAAGGGGGCCAAACTGCCTGTATCGGCGTTACCCGCCTCAGGTGTTACGGGCCTGCCTCATGCGGGTGAGTGTTCTCTCCCGGCCCAACAACTCCATCGACTCGTACAGCGGCGGTGACACCGTGCGACCGGTGACCGACACACGCACCGGCGCGAACGCCTTGCGCGGTTTGAGGCCCAGTCCGTCGATGAGCGCGCCCTTCAGGGCTTCCTCAATGGCCGGTGTGGTCCAGTTGGCCAGCGGCTCGAGCGCGGCGATGGCCGCGTCCAGCACTGGTTTCGCGTCTTCTCCCAGTGCTTTGGCCGCCGAGTCGGGTTCGGGTGTGAAGTCCTCTTCGGATTCGAACAGGAACCTGACCATACCCACCGCATCGGACAGTACGACCAGGCGTTCCTGAATCAACGGAGCGGTGGCGGTGAACAACGCACGCTGCTCATCGGTTGGTTTCTCAGCAACCAGTCCGGCCGCCGCCAGGTACGGCAGTGTGCGTTCCACGAAATCGTCCTGTGCCAGCGCGCGCAGGTGTGTCGCGTTGATGGCTTCGGCCTTTTTCAGGTCGAACCTGGCCGGGTTGGAGCTCACCTTGCTGATGTCAAAGGCTTGCACCATCTCGGACATACTGAATATGTCCCGGTCGTCGGCAATCGCCCAGCCGAGCAACGCGAGGTAGTTCAGCATCCCCTCGGGCAGGAAGCCTCGCTCCCGATAGGTGAACAGGTTCGACTCGGGATCCCGCTTGGACAGCTTCCGGTTGCGGTCGCCGCGCACGAGCGGCAGGTGTGCGTAGTCCGGAATGGACTCGGCCACGCCGATCCGCTTGAGGGCGTGGAAAAGCGCGATCTGCCGCGGGGTGGACGGGAGCAGGTCCTCGCCGCGCAGGATGTGTGTGATGCGCATCAACGCGTCGTCGACCGGGTTGGTCAACGTGTACAGCGGCGCACCGTTCGCCCTGACCAGTACGGGGTCCGGCACGCTGCCCGCCTTGAACGTCACTTCGCCACGGATGTGGTCGTTGAAGGTGATGTCCTCGTCGGGCATCCGCAGGCGCAGCACCGGTTCACGGCCCTGCGCGCGGAACGCGGCCTTCTGCTCGCCGGTGGTGTGCCTGTCGAAGTTGTCGTACCCGAGCTTGGTGTCCTGCCCGGCAGCTTTCCGGCGTTCGTCCACTTCTTCGGTAGTGGAGAACGACTCGTACAGCTCGCCCGCTTCGAGCAGGCGGCGCGCGACATCGGCGTAGATCTCGCTGCGCTGGCTTTGCCGGTACGGGCCGTGGTCGCCGCCGACCTCGGGCCCTTCGTCCCAGTCGATTCCCAGCCAGTTCAACGCGTCGATGAGCGCGTTGTAGCTCTCCTCGGAATCCCGCGAGGCGTCTGTGTCCTCGATCCGGAAGACGAGTTCACCGCCGTGGTGCCGGGCGAACGCCCAGTTGAACAGCGCGGTACGGATCAGCCCGACGTGCGGGGTCCCGGTCGGGGACGGGCAGAAGCGGACTCTCACGCCCGCGAGCGATGTCGTGTTCATAACACGGATGAGGCTATCCGAGTGACGTCGGCTTGACGTGGCACCCCGAGAAGAGCATCCTGTGGTTATTCAACAGGCGATGAAAAAGAGGAGGGATCGAGATGGAGCGCACGACCTGCGCGATCGTTGGGGGCGGTCCGGCTGGGATGCTGCTGGGTTTGCTGCTGGCACGCGCCGGGATCGAGGTCACGGTGCTGGAGAAGCACTCGGATTTCCTGCGCGACTTCCGTGGCGACACGGTGCACGCGTCGACCGTCCGGATGATCGACGAACTGGGGCTTGGCAAGGAGTTCCGCAAGCTGCCGCAGTCGAAACTGCAGACCATCGGCTTTCCCGCGGGCGACGGCACCACTGTCATCGGTGACATCAGCAGGCTTCGCCCGCCGTACAACTTCATCGCGATGGTGCCGCAGTGGGATTTCCTCGACCTGCTGGCCGACGCGGGCAAGCAGGAGCCCACGTACACCTTGCGGATGAGCACCGAGGTCATCGGGCTGCTCAAGGAAGGCGACCAAATCACCGGTGTGCGCTATCGCACGCGGGACGGCGAGGAAGGCGAGCTGCACGCCGATCTGACGGTGGCGTGCGACGGGCGGACGTCGTTGTTGCGCCGGGAGGCCGGGCTGGTGCCGGAGGAATTCCCGGTTCCGCTGGACGCCTGGTGGTTCCGGATGCCCCGGCACGAGGAGGAGATCGGCGAGGTCGGCGGCATCCAGATCCACATCGGCGACCGCGAACTGCTGCTGATGATCAACCGGGAAGGCTACTTCCAGATCGCCTTCCTCGGCCCGAAAGGTTCCGACCCGAAGCTGCGCGCCGAAGGGCTGCAGGCGTTCCGCGACCGGATCGTCCGGATCAACCCGAAGCTGGCCGACCGGGTGGACAGCATCGAGGACATGGACGACGTCAAGATGCTGGACGTCAAGCTGAACCGGCTGCACGAGTGGCACCGCGACGGCCTGCTGTGCATCGGCGACGCGGCACACGCGATGTCACCGGTCGGCGGGATCGGCATCAACCTGGCGGTGCAGGATGCCGCGGCGGCCGCCCGGCTGATCGCCGAACCGTTGCGGCACGGCCGAGTCAGCCCGGACGACCTGGCCAAAGTGCGCAAGCGCCGCTGGCTGCCGATGACAGTCGCCCAGGGACTGCAACGGTTCCTGCACGCCAAGGTGCTCGCCCCGGTGCTCCAGGGCGAAAAGACCACGTACCCCAAGGCGCCGACCGTGTTGACGCGGCTTTTCCCGCCGCTGCGCGCGGTTCCGGCGTACGTCATCGCGATCGGGGTCCGTCCGGAGCACGCCCCGGACTTCGCCCGAAGGTAAGGAACTACTTCGCCACCACAGGGTTGGTCAGCGTGCCGATGCCCTCGACGGAGACCGAAACGGTCTGGCCGTCGGCCATCGGCCCGACGCCCGCCGGAGTTCCGGTGAGAATTACGTCACCAGGCAGCAGGGTCATCACGCGCGTGACCCACTCGATGAGCTTGGGCACGTCGTGCAGCAGCAGTGACGTCCTGCTGTCCTGTTTGACCTCGCCGTCCAGTTCGGTCTTGATCGCCAGGTCGGACGCGTCCAGCTGGGTCTCCACCCATGGGCCGAGCGGGCAGAACGTGTCGTGGCTCTTGCCACGCGTCCACTGCCCGTCGGCCTTCTGCTGGTCGCGGGCGGTGACGTCGTTGCCGATGGTGTAGCCGAAGATCACCGACGCGGCCTTCTCGGCCGGGACGTCCTTGCACGGCTGGCCGATGACGACGGCGAGCTCGGCCTCGAAGTCCACTCTGGACGAGTCGGCCGGCAGCTTGATGGCCGCGTTCGGGCCGATCACGCTGGTCGACGGCTTGATGAAGATGACGGGGTCGGCCGGTGGCTCGCCGCCCATCTCGCGGGCGTGGTCGGCGTAGTTCTTGCCGATGCAGACGACTTTGGTCGGCAGGACCGGCGCGAGCAGCCGGACGTCGGCGAGCGGCCATTTGCGCCCGCTGAACGTGGGCTTCACGAACGGCTGCTCGGCGATCTCCAGCGCGACTTCCTGGCCGTCGGCGTCGCCCAGCGCGGCATAGGCGAACCCTTCGGAATGAGCAATACGAGCGATACGCACGAGCTGAACCCTAGCCGAGCCAGAGCGGCCACGCCTCAGCCCTGATCTGATGGGAGCGCAGCAGTTCTTCAGCCATGGTCCCCTAACTGACGCTAGGCGAGACGTTCTACACCCCGCCAGTACACCTTCGTGTGCAGTCCTCGTTCCTCAGGACACTGGCGTACTGACCCGCAGTGCCTTGTGCACCAACGCGTCACACAGCGCCAGCCAGCTCGCCTCGACGATGTTCCCGTGCACGCCGACCGTGGTCCATTCACGCTGACCATCCGTCGACTCCACGAGGACACGGGTGACCGCGTCCGTGCCTGGGTGCTCCGTCAAAATCCGGACCTTGTAGTCCGCCAGTTCCACCTGGTCCAGCCAGGGCAGATGCGGCACCAGTGCCTTGCGCAGCGCCGCGTCCAACGCGTGCACCGGGCCGTTCCCCTCGGCCGTCGCGATCACGCGTTCGCCCGCGACGTGCACCTTCACCGTGGCCTCCGATACGACCGTGCCGTCCACGTGGTGGTCCAGGATGACCCGGTACGACTCCAGCACGAACGGCGGCGTGTCCACTGGGGACTGTTCCGCCTCCGCGACCTGTGCCCGCAGCAACAACTCCAGTGACGCGTCCGCCGCTTCGAACGACCAGCCGCGGGCTTCCATCTCCTTCACTTTTCGGACTGCTCCTGACAGCGCCGCCGGTCGACCGGCCAGGTCAACCCCGAGCTCACGTCCCTTGAGCTCCAGGCTGGCCCGGCCGGCCATCTCGGTGACCAGTACCCGCATGTCGTTGCCGACGACGGCCGGATCGATGTGGTTGTACAGCTCCGGATCGACTTTGATCGCGCTCGCGTGCAGGCCCGCCTTGTGGGCGAACGCTGACGACCCGACGTAGGCCTGGTGGGTGTCGGGTGCGAGATTCGCGATCTCGGCAAGAGCATGGGAGACCCGGGTGAGCTCGGGCACGCATTCGGTGGGTAGCACCGGCATGCCCAGCTTGGTCACGAGATTCCCGACGACGGCGAACAAATCGGCATTGCCTGCTCGTTCGCCGTATCCGTTGGCGGTGCACTGCACGTGCGTCGCGCCCGCCTGCACAGCCGCGATGGAGTTCGCGACCGCGCATGAAGTGTCGTCCTGGCAGTGGATGCCAGCCCGGAACCCGGTCCGGTCGATCACTTCCCTGACTGTGTCGGCCAGCTGCAACGGCAACTGGCCACCGTTGGTGTCGCACAACACGACCACATCCGCGCCACCGTCCACACCGGCCGTGAGCACTCGCAGCGCTGTGTCGGAGTCGAAGGCGTAGCCGTCGAAGAAGTGCTCCGCGTCAAGGAACACCCGGCGGCCCTCGCCCACGAGGAACGCGACCGTGTCACGGACCATCTCGCACGCTTCGTCCACATCGGTCTTCAGCGCCAGCTTGATGTGCCGCAGGTCGGACTTCGCGACCAGGGTGACGACCGGTGCCTGGGAGTCCAGCAATGCCCGTACCTGTGGGTCTTCCGCCGCCGTCGTTCCGGCTTTGCGGGTTGATCCAAACGCGACAAGAGCGGCGTGCTTGAGCTCCAGCTCCCCCTCCGCCGCACGGGCGAAGAACTCCGTGTCCTTCGGCAACGCGCCTGGCCAGCCACCTTCGATGAACCCGACGCCCAGCTCGTCCAGCAACCGCGCGACCGCCAGCTTGTCCGCGGCCGAGTAGGAGATGCCCTCACGCTGCGCCCCGTCCCGCAACGTCGTGTCGTACACGTGGAAGTTGTCGCCGAGCGGTGTGCCGGCCGGGGTCGTGCGGGTCACGGTCTCTCCTGGTGGTGGGCTGTCGAGCGGTGCCGGACAAACAAAAAACCTCCCGCAGGATGCGAGAGGTCGGCGCGCCGGGTGCGTGGAGATGAGCTATCCGGCGCGCTGGTCGATAATGATCACGGCAAACGCGGTCATGCTGAGCATGAAACCACATCGTGAGCCGACATACCATCCAGCGGGTCGAAATTTCCACGGACTGGGAACGCCCCACTCTCATCTTTTCCTCATCTCGCACTGGTCTGCTGGTCGATGAGGAGGTGTAGCGGAGATGATCGAGGTCAACCAACTCACGCGGCGCTTCGACGGGCGAACGGCCGTCGACCAGCTCAGCTTCTCGGCGCGAGCGGGCGAGGTGGTCGGGCTGCTCGGCCCGAACGGCGCCGGGAAGACCACCACGATCCGCCTGCTCAGCACCGTGCTGGCAGCAACCAGCGGATCGTTCCAGATCGCCGGCGTGCCGTCGGCCGAATCCGCCACGATCAGGCGAAAGGTCGGCGTGCTGCCGGAGAGCGCCGGATACCCGTCCTACCTGTCCGGCCGAGACTACCTGCGCTATCACGGGCGGCTTTTCGGTCTTGCCCGGCCGGCGGCCAACGACCTGGCCGAACGCCTGCTCACCGAAGTGGGGCTGGCCGACCGGGCGTCGTCGCGGATCGGCACGTACAGCCGGGGAATGCGGCAGCGGCTGGGCATTGCCCGGTCACTGATCAACGACCCTGTTGTCGTACTGCTGGACGAGCCGACGCTCGGCCTCGATCCCGCGGGACAGAAGCAGATTCTCGCCATCGTGCGGCAGATCGCGTCCGAGCGGTCCGCCACAGTCGTGCTGAGCACGCACACGTTGCCCGAGGTGGAACAGGTGTGCAGCAGTGTCTTGATCCTGGCCAACGGTCGTGTTCTCGTGTCCGGCACCGTCGACGAAGTCACGCGGGCGGTCGCGGTGCAACGCTCCGGCCGTCTCCGGGTCCCCTTGGAAGACATGGCCAGGGCACGGGAAACGCTCGCCGCAGTGCCTGGGGTGGACTGCGAGGCCACCCCGGATCGCCCGGACACGTTGGCGATCCGCGTGACCGGGTCGTCCGCTTCGGACACCAACGCCGCCTTGCTCGCCGTGCTCGCGGCCGATGTGCCGGTTCTGTCGTTCGAAGTGGACGGTGCTCGGCTGAACGACGCGTTCCTCGCTCTGACCAGTCAGGCCAGGTCATGACCAGCAGCGAACACGTGACCCCCGGCTGGCGGATCGTGGCCGGGCAGGAGAGCAGGGACTTGTGGATCAGCGGCCGGGGGCCGGTGTTGTTGTTCGCCTTCAGCGTGCTGCTGAGCGTGATCACGTATCTCTCGGCGACCAACCAGGTGTTGAACTTCCTCGAACAACGCGAGGCCGTGCACCTCACGCTGCAGGTGGCCGTCGCGGTCGGCGTCCTGGTGACGTTGTTGGTCGGCGCGGACGCGATCAGCGGTGAACGGGAACGCGGCACGTTGGAAAGTCTGCTGCTGACGCCGGTTTCCCGGCGCGGCATCGTGGCAGGCAAACTCGTGGCCGCGCTCACCCTGTGGCTGGCCACCTTCCTGGTCGGCGTGCCGTACCTGCTGGTCTTGGCCACCGGTGTGGCTTTGGTGGGCAAGGCGTTGCTGCTCGGTTTCGTGCTCGGCACGGTGCTCGCCGTCGCGCTCGCCGCGTTGGGCCTGCTGATCAGCGCGCTGTCGGCGTCGAACAAAGTGAGCATGTCGGTCAGCTTCTTCCTGCTGCTGGCCTTGTTCGTACCGAGCCAGCTGCCGCCGATGCCGACCAGTTGGATCGACGAGGTGCTCACCCGCGTCAACCCGCTGGGCTCGGCGATGCACTATTCGTCCGCGGTGCTGGTCAAAGGGCATTCCTGGGAACAGGATCTGTCCTATTTGATCTCCCCGCTGGCCGCGCTGGTCATCGTGGTCGGCGCGTTGATCATCGTCAGCCCGCGGATCGTCCGGCTGAACGGAGGCAGCGGACAATGAAACGGATCTCTGCGTTGCTCGCGATCCTGTTCACGACAGCAGCACCCTACGCGGCAGCCGCACAGGACGCGCCGATTTCGGTGACGCTCGACCAAGACCAGATCGGCACGTTCGTCGGCCGGGTGCACTCGGTGGAATCCCAGATCACCAACCGGTCATCGGCACCCTCCGGGACCGTGATCGCGCACCTGAACGTGGCCAGCGTGGACGGGACCTATGTGGACCTCGAGGACTGGTCGGCCGACGTGACCAAGCCGGTCTCCTTGTCCCCCGGCGAAAGCACAACGGTGGCGTGGGACTTCCAGGCGGTCAACGCCGGCAGCTTCACGGTGTACGTGGTTCTCGTGCCGGACAAGGGTCCGCTGGTGGCCAGCTCGGCGATCCGGGTGGACGTCGCCGAGCAGCAGACCCTCGACGCGGGCGGCGCGTTGCCCGTCGCCATCGCGATTCCGCTCCTGCTCGGCCTCGGCACTCTTGGCCTGCGTTACCGAATCAGGCAGAAAACCCAGTAATGCTCGTGAGTGGTTCGTCCGGTTCTAACCGGACGAACCACTCACGAGGTTCTACCTGCTGCGATTGCCGAATCTGAGGTAGAGCGAGGGGGTGACGAACAGGTTCAGCAGTGTCGACGTCACCAGCCCGCCGATGATGACCAGTGCCATAGGGTGCTCGATCTCGTGGCCCGGCAAGTCACCCGCCACCACCAGCGGCACCAATGCGAGCCCTGCGGCGAGCGACGTCATCAGGATCGGCGCGAGCCGTTCCTTGGCACCACGCAGAACCAGCGCGGGACCGAACGCCTCCCCTTCCTCGCGTTCCAGGTGCTGGAAGTGGTTGATCATCAGGATTCCGTTGCGAGCCGCGATACCCAGCACGGTGAAGAACCCGACCAAGGATCCGAGCGAGAGGATGCCACCGCCCATGTAGGCCGCCAGGATCCCGCCGACCAGGGCCATCGGCAACGTCAACAGCACCAGGATCGCCAACTTCCAGCTGTTGAACGCGGTCACAAGCAGGAACAGGATCCCGAGCAACGCGACACCGGCGAACAGCAGCAACCGGTCCTGCGCGGACGTCGCTTCCTTGTACTCACCCAGCAACTCCGCGTGGAAGCCGGCGGGGAAAGCGACCGTGCCCAGCCGTCGTTCAACCTCGGCCGCGACGTCACCGAGTGCCTTGCCTTCGGCCACGTTCGCGCCCACGTCGATCCGCCGTGAGCCGTTCTCCCGCAGGATCTGGTTCGGTGTGGACACCACCTTCACATCCGCCAGCTGCCCGATCGGGATCTTGCGGCCGTCCGAGGCGTCCATCAGCAGCTCACGCACGCTCTCCACACTGAACCGAGCCTTCGGCTGGCTCCACACGTGTACTTCGGTGTTCTTGCCGTTGCGCCAGATGTCCCCGGCCTCCTCGCTGGCGATGAACGCCGCCGCGGTGCGCCGGACCTCACCGGGTGAGATGCCGTACTGCGACGCCTTGGCCAGATCCACCTCGACATGCACTTGCGGGATGTTGGTCTGCAGCGTCACGTGCTCGTCGATGATCCCGTCGATCCCGGCCATCTGCTCCTTGACCTCGTTGGCCTTCTGGCGCAACGTGTCCAGGTTGTCGCCGTAGATCCGGACGATGATCGCATCGCTGCCGCCCGTGAGCACTTCCTTCGTGCGTTCCTTGAGGTAGGTCTGCACGTCCCGTTGCAGCCCGGGATAGCCGTCGACCACCTTCTGCACCGCGGCCACTGTCTTGCCGTAGTCGACGTCCGGCGAGATGCTGATCCAGTTCTCGCAGAAGTTCATCCCGACGACTTCGTCAGCCAGCGTCCCCTGTCCGATGTGGGCACCGAAGTTCCGCACGCCGGGGATGGCTCGCAGTTCCTCGGACACCTTCGCGGTGATCCGGACCATCTCCTCGCGGGACGTGCCCGGTTGGGCCACCCAGTGCATCAGGAAATCTCGTTCCTTGAACGCCGGGAACAGGTTCTGCCCGAGGAACGGCAGCACAGCCACACCGGCGAGCACGACCACAGCGACGGTGACGTACGCCGCCCTGGCACGCCTTACCACGCGCTCCAGCAGTGCCGTGTAACCACGTTGCAGCCAACGGACAAGCGGCGACTCATGCCGTTCGATCGGCGCGTTCCTCAGCAGAATCAAGGCAAGCGCCGGGATCACGGTCAATGCGACCACCAGGGACGCAAGGATCGACAGTCCGTAGGCGAACGCGAGCGGCCGGAAGAACGCTCCGGTCAAGCCGCCGAGCAGGAAGACCGGCACGGTGGAGACCAGGATGATCAGGGTCGCGTGCACGATCGGCCCGCGTACCTCGATCGACGCCTCGAGGACGATCTTCGCCGTCGACTTGGTGCTCCCCGCTTTTCGGTGCTCACGTATCCGGCGCACGATGTTCTCGATGTCGATGATCGCGTCGTCCACGAGCACGCCCAGCGCGATCACCAGCCCTGCCAGGATCATCGTGTTGACCGTCGCCCCGGTCCAGTACATCACCAGACCGGCCGCGACCAGAGACAGCGGGATGGTGAGGGCACTGATCAGCGCGACCCGCCACTCGAACAAGAAGAAGATCAGGATCAGCACGACAAGACCGAAGCCGATCAGCATCGCCTGTCCGAGGTTGTTCACCGACGTCTCAATGAACGTGGCCGGCCGGAAGATCTCGGTGTCCACCTGCAGACCCTGCATGCCGGGCGCGAAGTCCTTGAGCGCGGCCTCAACCGCGTGCGTGATGTCGAGTGTGTTGCCCCACGGCAGCTTCTCGATGATCATCATGATGCCGGGACCGTCGTTGATCACCGCGTCCCCGGTCAGCAGCGACGGCGGCATGACGTCGTCACGGATCTCCGCGACGTCCTTCAGGTACACCTTCGGCGCGCCGTCCGGCGTCTCGATCGGGATCTCCGCCAGCTGCTGCCCGCTCAGCTGGGGCAGTTGGTGCTGCACGGGGAACCGGTTGTTCGGCGTATCCACATAGCCGCCGGTGCCGATCTCGAAACCGCCCTTGAACTTCAGCTGCCCGACGTCCACCGCGTTGCCGGCTGATTCCAGCACCTGCGACATGGTGACGTTGTGTTTCTTCATCAGGTCGGGGTCGACCAGTGCCTGCTTGACGTGCCAGCGGTCACCCCAGATCGCCGCGTTCGCCACCCCGGGGATGCGCATCAGCCTCGGCCGCAACGTCCAGTACGCGAGCAGCGCCATGTCCACATGCGCCGCGTCGGACTTGTCCGCCTGCGAGATACCGATCTTCATCGTCCGACTGGTCGACGACAGTGGCTGGATCATGAACGGCGGGTTGGCCCAGCGCGGTAGTCGTGGCGTGATCGCGTTGATCCGTTCCTGGATCAGCAGCCGTGCCTTCATCAAGTCGGTGTCCGGCTCGAAGATCATCACGATCGACGACAGCTGGGACACCGACTTCGACCGCATCGCCGTCAGGCCCTCGATCCCGTTGAGGCCCTGTTCCATCGGCACGGACACGAGTTCCTCGACGTCCCGTGCGGACAATCCGATGCAAATCGTCTGGATCTCCACCCGCGGCGGCGCGAACTCGGGAAAGGCGTCCACCGGGGTCTCCCGGATCTGCAGGATGCCGAAGAACATCATCATCGACGCCCCGACGATCACGAGGAAGCGCAGCTTCAGGCTCGTTCCGATGATCCAGCGCATCATGGCAGCGGTCCCTCACCCTTGGTACGAACGGATTACTTGCCGACTCCGAGTTCAGCGCCGTACAGCTCGATGACGCCTGTCTTCACGACCGTGGTCCCGGCAGCGGGACCTGCCGAGAGGAAGGCTGTGCTTCCCTTGTCCCCGCCCACGTTCGCGACAGTGACCTGTTCGCGCACGAAGGTCAGCTCAGCGGTCAGGGCATAGACCCACGTCTTTCCATCCGCGCTGTACAGGACCGCCGAGTAAGGCACGGTCGTGCCGGACGGGGCCGCGGCGATTTCCACCGTCTCGATACCGATTCGCTTGGACGCGAGGTCGGTCAGCTTCACCGACTTCATGGACTTTCCCGCGATCGCTTCGACTTTGGCGGGTGGCCCTTCCCCCGCCTCGATCGCTGTCGACGCACTTGTCGTCCCACAGCCCGTGAGGCCCAGTGCGAGCGCGGCGAAGAGTGCCGCCATCCGTTTGTGTTCAGACATCTGCCGTCTCCTCGGTTTGGCGTGGACGCGCGATTCGCAGATACAGAGCGGGAAGCAGGAACAGGTTCACGATCGCGGTGGTGACCAGCCCGCCGAGTACGACGAGGGCGAGCGGCGCGACGATCTCCAGCCCGGTCACCACGCCGTAGACGATCAACGGCACCAACGCCAGTCCGGCGCCGAGCAGACCCGTCATCGTCGGCGCGAACCGCTGCCGCGATCCCTGCGCGACCAGTTCGTCACCAAGCTGCTGTCCCTCCTCCTCAAGGCGCTGGTACTCCTTGATCTGCAGCATGCCGCTGCGTACGGCCATGGCCAGCACAGTGATCAGGCCGAGCAGCGCGACCACCGACAGCGAATCGCGATCGACCACGCCGAGCAGCACGCCGCCCGCCAGCGTCACCGGGATCAGCAGGAAGTACAGCGCCGCAAGCCGCCAGCTGCCGAATCCCGCCTGCAGCAGGAAGAAGATCAGGATCGCGGCGGCCGCGATCACGGCCCACAGCAACAGAGTCCCGGCCGCTTGTGTCTGTCCTTCGGCGAGCACCTCAAGGTGGTGCTCGCGCGGGAACGCGATGCCCTGCACGCGGTCCTTGACATCCGCGGTGACCGCGCTGACCGGCCGGCCGCGCACGCCGGCCACCACGTCGAGGCTGCGCGAGACCTGGTCGTGCCAGATCATCGCGGGCTTCGGCACGATCCGGACATCGGCGACGTCACTCAGCTTCACCTGGGTCGGCCCACCCGCCGGACCACCGGTGGGCGCGTCGATCAGGAGGTTCTTGATGCTGCTCGGGTTCTGCCGCTGCTCCGGCGTGCCCCACACGACCACCTCGAAGACCTTCTGGTCCTCGAACAGGTTGCCCGCGATGGTGGCCGCGACGAGGGTCGCCGACGCCCGGCGCACGTCACCCGGTTTGAGGCCGTACTGCGCGGCCTTCTGGACCGAGACCTCGATCTCCATGGTCGGCGCCACCTGCGTGGTGTTCACGCGCGGATCGGCGACGCCGTCGACACCTTTCAGGATGCCGAGGACCTCTTGCGCCTTCTCATTGAGGACTTGGTAGTCGTTGCCGTAGACCCGCACGACGAGGTCCTCCGCGGACCCTCGCGTCACGACCTCACGGATCCGCTTGTCCGAATACGTGACCACGTCGCTGCGCAAGCCGGGGTAGCCGTCGACGATCTGCTGCACGTTCGCCAGCGTGGAGCCGTAGTCGGCGGCCGGGTCAACGCTCAGCCACACCTCACCGGAGTTGATGTTGACGACCTGGTCGGACGCCAGCGCGCGACCCGCATGCGCGCCCACGTTGCGAACGCCAGGCGTGGCACGCAGTTCGGTGGTCAGAGCCGCCGTGATCCGGTTCATCTCCGGCCTGGATGTCCCCGCCGGGGCTTCCCACGTGATCAGCAGGTCACGTTCCTGCAGCGTCGGCGACAACGGCCGCGCACCGAGCAACGGCAGCACCGCGATACCCGCCAGCAGGAGCACACCTGCGGCCGCGAACGACCATCTACGCCCGCGTAGCAACCTTCTCAGTGTCCTGTCGTACATCCGTTCCAGCACTCCGGCCAACGGCGACGGCTTGTGCGTCAGCGTCGGTTTGGCCAGCAGAACTGTCGCCAGCACAGGGGCGATCGTCAGCGCGACGACCATGCACACCCCGAGGGCGATCAGGAAGGCCAGGGCGACCGGCGTGAGGAATGCGCCCGCGACGCCGTCGAGGATGAAGACCGGAATCACCGAGACTGCCGAGATCACGGCCGCGACCAGCAGCGTGCCGCGGATCTCCAGTACGGCCGCACCGACCGCATCCGGGATGGACGACTTCTCCGGTGTCTGATGTAGACGTTGCCGAATGTGCTCGACACCGACGACGGCGTCATCGATCACCACCGCGAGCGCCATCACCAGCCCGGCGAGCGCCATCATGTTCAGCGGTATCCCGAACCACGACAGGACAAGCACTGTGCTGGCAACGGACGCGGCGATCGTCGCGATGCTGGTCAGTGCCGTCCGCCAGTTGAACAGCAGCGCGCCGAGCACCAGCAACAGCAGCAGACCACCGATGATCAAGGTGACCGCGAGGTTCTCGACCATCTTGTCGATGAACGACGCGGGCCGGTAGACCGTGGTGTCGATGTGCACGCCGGGCAGGCCGGGGCGCAGATCGTTGAGCGCGGTTTCGACGTTCTTGGTCACGTCGGAGACCTTGCTTCCCGGGAACCGCTCGACGACCAGCATCAGGCTCGGCTGGTCCTTGACGACGGCGTCACCGATCAGAATCTGGTGATCCTCGGTGATCGTGGCGACGTCACCCAGCTTGAGCTGCCGGTCCTCGGCGCCCTGCACCGTCACCTTGGCCAGCTCGGCCGCCGTCTTGATCGGCTGGTTGTGCTGGATCTCGATCCGCTGGTTGGCCGTGTCGATGAAACCGCCGAGGCCCGGCGTGGACGCCTCGACGAAGGTCAGCGGCGACACCCACAGCGCGTTGGCCGACGTGCGCAGGACCTGGTCCAGCGTGACGCTGTTGGCCATCAGCTTGGACGGATCGACCTGCACCTGCAACTGCCGGTCGCGGAATCCCCAGATGGTCACGTTCGCGACACCGGGCACGCTGAGCAGCCGCGGCACGATCGTCCACCGGGACAGCAACGACATGTCGATCAGCGACTTGTCCGATGAGGACAGTCCGATCATCATCAGCCGCCCGGTCGACGACAGCGGCTGGACCACCAGCGGCGGCTTGGACGACGCCTGGGGAAGCGCGGGCGCCATAGTCAGCCGCTCCTGCACCACCTGGCGCGCCCTGATCGGATCGGTGCCCGGTTCGAAGGTCATCTCCATCGACGTGAGCCCTGGAATCGTCCGCGACTCCAGCTTCGCCAGCCATGGAATGCCGTTGAAGAACTCGTTCTCGATCGGGTTGGTGATCAGGTTCTCGACTTCCTCGGCCGACAACCCGAGTGCCTCGACTTGGACATCGACCCGCACCGGCCCGAACTCCGGCAGCGCGTCCACCGAAGTGTCGCGCAGCTGTACGAATCCAAAGGCCATCAGCGCGATCGCGACAGCCAGGATCAGGCGGCGGTATTTCTGACTTGACCCGACGATCCATCGCACCATTGCAGGTGACCTTTCCCTCGACCACTCGCTCGCACCGTCACCCGTTATGGTCGCGGCACCCGCTCACAGTGAGCTCACCCTCGGATACGGACCGGTCATAACCCGCTCATAACTCGCTCACAGCCCTCTCATTCGGGTTTGTCGATACATTCTTGTGACCGGGAAACAGCATTCCGACAGAAACGAAACCTGGTACTCATGTGATGAACCGGGCACAGCGGGCCAACTATCGGGAGGGGGCAGCTGTGGACTTTCGCCTGCTTGGCGCGGTGGAGGCGTGGTTCGATCAACAGCGAATCGACCTGGGGCCGCGCAAACAACGTTTCCTTTTCGCGGTGCTTGCGTTGCAAATTAACCAACTGGTCCCAGTGAGCCAACTGGTCGACCTCACCTGGCCACAATCACCACCGGCCACCGCCACCCACGCCATTCACGTTCGGGTATCCCAGTTGCGAGCAACACTCGCGAAACGGGGGTTAACAGAGAAAATACAGATCGTCACTCGCGGTGCCTCCTACGGACTGCAGGCGGATCCGATGTGTGTTGATACACACCGTTTCCGTGCATTGATCAATGCCGCCCGTGAGGACCAGGACGATGCCAAAAAGGTGACATCGTTTCGCGAGGCGCTGGCGATGTGGCAGGGTCCGCCACTCGCCGACGTCGCCGAACCGGAAATAGTCGACCAGCTCTGCGGCGGTTTGCAGGAAACCCGGATCGTCGCAATGGAGGAATGCCTTGACGCCGAGTTGCGGCTCGGCCGGCACGCTGTCGTGATCGACGAACTGACCGAACTGGTGGCGCGCTATCCGTACCGGCAGCGGTTGCTGGCGCAGTTGATGCTCGCCTTGCACCGCAGCGGACGCGCGGCCGACGCGCTGAGCGTGTACCAGGCGGCAAGACAACGGCTGGTCCGGGAACTGGGGCTGGATCCCGATCCGCCGCTGCGGCAGCTCGAACACGCCATCCTGCGCGCCGACCCGGCCATCGACTTCGTGCCACGTAACTCAATTCCCAAGCAGCGCAAGGCAAACGGGCCACCCGCGGTGGAAACATTCGGACTGACCAAGCGCTACGGCTCACGAATCGTGCTCGACGACGTGAGTTTCACCGCGCAGACCGGCCGGATCGTCGGGCTGGTCGGGCCGACCGGCTCGGGCAAGACCACGGTCATCCGCCTGCTGAGCACGTTGTTGCCGCCGACAAGCGGGCACTTCACCATCGCGGGAGTGCCGTCATCGCGGCCGGCGGAGATGCGCAACAAGGTGGGCGTGCTGTCCGCCGAGGCGAGATGCCCGGGCAGGCAGACCGGACTGGAGCACCTGACGTACCACGCGAGGCTCTTCGGGCTGAGCAAACCGGGCGCGGTCGATGCCGCCGGCCGGCTGCTCGCGGCGGTCGGGCTCGACGAGCACGCGTCCACCCGCATCGGCGAGTACACCCCGGCGATGTGCCGGTTCCTCGCACTGGCGAGGGCGCTGGTGCACCAGCCGGCCGTGCTGCTGCTGGACGAACCCACTTCGGGGCTTGATCCGGCGGCGAACAGGCGGATGCTGGACCTCGTGCGGGACGTCGCGGCGGCACGCGGCACGACGGTCATCCTCAGCTCGAACGACATGACCGACGTCGAGCAAGCCTGCGACCAGGTACTGATCCTGGACGCGGGCGTGCCGGTGGTGTTCGCGTCCGTCGGCGAGTTGATGGAGAGCAGCACCCTGACGAGGCAGCGATGACACGCGTCCTTGTCGTCGAAGACGAAACCGCCCTCGCGACAGCGTTGGCCCAAGGCCTGCGCAAGGACGGTTTCATCGTCGAGACCGTCGCCGATGGGCTGATGGCGTTGGACATGGGTCTGCGGGACCCGTTCGACGTGATCGTGCTCGACTTGATGCTGCCTGGGCTGGCCGGCCTCGACTTGTGCGCGCGGCTGCGTGCCGCGGGCCTGTCCACACCGGTGCTGGTGCTCACGGCCCGCGCAGGCGAGAACGATCAACTGAGTGCGTTCCGCACCGGCGCGGACGACTTCCTGCCGAAACCGTTCTCCTACCGGGTTTTGCTGGCCCGGCTGCACGCGCTCCTGCGCCGGTCCGGCTCGCATGGCGCGTCGATGCTGACCGCCGGGGATCTCGTGCTCGACCGGGCGTCGCGGCGCTGCAGCCGCGATGGCGTGCTGATCGAGCTGACACCACGGGAATTCAGCCTGCTCGAACTGCTGATGTCCCGGCCGGGCAAGGTCGTCTCCCGGCGGCACGCGCTGGACGAGGTGTGGGATCTGGCGCTCGGCGACGAATCGAACGTGCTGGAGGTGTACATCCGGTATCTGCGCCGGAAGATCGACCTGCCGTTCGGGCGGCACGCCATCAACACCGTGCGTGGCATCGGCTACCGGCTCGATCCCGATGGCGGCTAGCGTCCGGATCCGGCTGACTGTGCTGGCGGTGTTGCTCGTCGGCGCGGGACTGGTCGCGGGTTCGGCGATCCTGCTTGCCCTGGTGGAGAACGATCTTGCCGTCGGCGCCGAGATCACCGCGAAACAACGGGCACGGGACACCGCGGCACTCGTCGCCGCAGGCGACTTACCGACCACAATGGACGGTCATATCGTCCAAGTGGTCGCCGAGAACGGCAAGGTCATCGCGGCAAGCCATGACCTGCGAGGCCTTCCCCCGCTGCTCACCCAGCGGCCGGCCGACAACCTCGTGCTGGAGACGTTGCGGTCGGTGTCGTTCGGCGAGGGCGGCGACTACCTCGTCGTCGGCGTGCGGAGCACGTACAACGCCCAGCCTGTGGCCGTCTACGCGGCAACTTCGCTGGAAGTGGTCTCGGACGGCGTCGAGGCGACCACATCCGGCCTGACCGTGGCGGTCCCCGTGCTGCTGGCGATCATCGGTGCGGCGTCGTGGTTCCTGGTCAAACGTGCGCTGCGGCCGGTCGAGGAGATACGCCGTCAGGTCGCCGAGATCACCGCAAGCGAACTCGACCGCCGCGTGCCCGTGCCCCAGACGAAAGACGAACTGTCGCGGCTGGCCATGACGATGAACGAGATGCTCGCCCGCCTGCAGGACGCACACGAACGCCAACGCCGGTTCGTCGGCGACGCCGCCCACGAACTGCGCAGCCCTTTGGCGGCCATCCGGACCCAAGTGGAAGTCGGCCTCGCCCACCCCACGGACACGGACTGGATCACTCTGGCCCGAGACCTGCACCGGGAAGGCACGCGGATGGACCGCCTCGCCGACGAACTGCTGGCACTGTCCAGCGCCGACGGGGACAGAGCGGCCGAAACCGTCGACCTCGACGAGCTTGTGCTGTTGGAAGTCGAAGCGGTCCGCGCCCGTGCCCGCGTGCCGGTCGACCTGTCCACGCTGTCGGCCGCCCGGCTCAACGGCCGCCCGGACCAGCTGCGCGGCGTGATCCGTAACCTGCTGGACAACGCCGAACGCCACGCGCACTCGATGGTGACGGTCGGTCTCTTCGCCGACAATTCCATGGCTGAACTGATCGTCTCCGACGACGGCGACGGCATCCCCGCGGAGGATCGCGAGCGCGTGTTCGACCGTTTCTCCCGCCTGCAACCCGCGCGCGACCGGGACAGCGGCGGCGCGGGCCTTGGCCTCGCGATCGTCCGCGACGTCGTCACCGCGCACGACGGCAACGTCTGGATCGCCGATACCCCAACCGGCGCGACGTTCCACGTCCGTCTGCCGCTGTCGTCCACTTAGGACCTACCAGCGGTCGGTCCACTTCGCGCTCTTCGCGTCGGCGATCTCGGCGGCGGGCGGCAGTTCGACCGGAGGCGTGCTGTCCCAGTCGGAGAACTTGGTGACCTTGGTGTTCCTGTTGCCGTCGTCGCCCGTCGACCGCTGTTCGACCTTGACCGGCAAGCCGTCGTGGTTGACCCACACCGTCGCCTCGACCGGTTTCTTGCGCGCGGTGTTCGGATTGGACTCCACGTTCGCGGCCGCCGTGAGCTCGTAGCGCCACACACCCTGGTCGTCGGTGCCCGGCGAGATCACCAGTGTGCTGGGGTCGAGGTCGATGAACACGCTGCCGGGGTGCAGATCGTTGAACGTCATCACGACATCCCGTTCGACGTTCGGGAAGGTGCTGAGATCGAGCTTCACCCAGCGCTTGCCCTGCGGCAGGGTCAATCGCGTGTCCTGCAGGTAGATCTCGCGGGAGAACCGCTCGATCGCCACGGACTCGAGCACAGCCTCCGAGTAGTGGGACTTGACCCGCTCGACCATGCGTTGTGTCGGCTCCGGCGTGCCCTCGGTGTGCATGCCCTTGGACAACGGGCTCATCTCACCTTTGCGCGTCCACCACCAAGCCTGCCGCCCTTCCGACTTGAACTCGGCGTCGAACCTGACCGACCCGGCCTCCCGCATCCGCTCGGTCCACGCCTCCAACGAACCCGGCGGCGCCTGCGCGGGCGCATCCCGCACACCACACCCAGCGGCGAGAAGCACCACCACGACAAGACCGAAGATCCGCATCATTCGCCGCAAAATACTCTCGCGGGCACCCCGGCGAAGCGAATTCGCCGAAGTGCCTGTTGCTAAAGCACAGTCCAGGAGTCACCGCGGGGGACGTTCTCCCAGTGCCGAACAACCGCGACCTGTACCGGCGTGAACTGGTGACAGTGCCCGCAGGCAGGCCTGAGTCGGATTCATCGCTGAGGATCTGCCGTTCGCCGATGATCTCCCGCCGGCGTCGGCCCACGCCACCACGAACGTTTCCGCGACCAGGTCTTCGGCGGTGGTCGCGCCTACCCGCCAAGCGAGACAGCGATGCAACCCTGGCGCGTACGCATCGAACCCCGCCACCGCGCTCACGCCAGTCCACTGTGTACCCGGGGCGACCGGGCGCCACGTCCTGCGCAACGACGAAGGCCGCCTCCACGAAGCCGTGGAGGCGGCCTTGAGCTGCGAAAACTAAGCGGTCGTGCGTGAGGAGTTCGACGACACCAGCGCGGCGAGCCGGTCGCCGATCGCGTACGTGCCGCCAGGCGAGGAGTGGTCGCGGGTCGCCAGGTCGAAGGCCACCGAGGCCTCGATCCGCCGCGCCGCTTCCCGCTCACCCAGGTGATCCAGCAGCAGCGCGACCGACAGCACCGCGGCCGTCGGGTCCGCGACACCCTGGCCGGCGATGTCCGGGGCGCTGCCGTGCACAGGCTCGAACATGCTCGGGTTGCGCCGGGTGATGTCGAGGTTGCCGGAGGCCGCGAGGCCGATGCCGCCGGTCACCGCCGCCGCGAGGTCCGTGAGGATGTCGCCGAACAGGTTGTCGGTGACGATCACGTCGAACCGGCCGGGGTCGGTGACCATGTGAATGGTCGTCGCGTCCACGTGCTGGTAGGCCACAGTCACATCCGGGTGCTGCAGCGACACCTCCTCGACCACCCGTGACCACAAAGAACCGGCGTGCGCCAGCACGTTCGTCTTGTGCACGAGGGTCAGGTGCTTGCGTGGCCGAGCCGCGGCGCGGGCGAACGCGTCGCGGACAACGCGTTCCACGCCGAACGACGTGTTGACGCTGACCTCGGTCGCGATCTCGTGCGGTGTGTCCTTGCGCAACAGTCCGCCGTTGCCCGCGTAGAGCCCTTCCGTGCCCTCCCGGACGACGATCATGTCGATGTCACCCGGGTCCGCGATCGGGCTGCGAACGCCCGGGTACAGCCGCGCCGGGCGCAGGTTCACATGGTGGTCGAGTTCGAAGCGCAGCCGCAGCAGCAGCCCGCGCTCCAGAATTCCGCTCGGCACCGACGGATCGCCGACCGCGCCGAGCAGGATCGCGTCATGTTCCCGGAGTTCGCCGAGAACCGACTCTGGCAGCAACTCCCCCGTCGCGTGCCATCGAGCGGCCCCAAGGTCGTACCGGGTGATCTCAGCACTCGGAATGACCTCGCCGAGCACCTTGAGGGCCTCGGCGATCACTTCCGGCCCGATCCCGTCACCGGGGATCACCGCGAGCCGCATGCAGACACCTCCGTGGATACAGGCCCAGCCATCGGGCCACACAGTTCAGGGAAGGCTACCCGCACCCGCCCGGTCATCCGTACCTCGACCACGCTTTGGGGGTCCCCCTTTCGGATCACGAAATCTCATTGTGCGGGAATCCGCACCACCGCGGCACGATCACCGGTCGCATTGTGGTGGCTCAGCACCAGCAGACCCTCCGACTTGTCGAGACTCAGCACGGCCTTGTCCCGCCTGATGGACAGCGCCGTGCCCGGCTTGGCGAGGAACACGAGCGCGTCCTCGCCTTGACCGGTCGCCCGCAGACCTGGCTTGAGCGGGTCGAACGACATTCCCTCCACGCTGTCGATCAGGTTGGTGTCCGAACCGGGCGGGCTGTAGTACCCGGCCACGCCGACGGAGTACGAGATTCGCGCCGAGCCCGCGGCCGGGTCGATGCCGATCGCCTTGAGCGGCACCGGCAACACGGCCACGTTGGTGTCGAACACGCCCGTGTCCACGTCGCCCAGCGAACCGTTCAACGCCACGCGCGCCACCGACGGGGTGCCGGGCTTTGCCAAGTCCACTGTGTTCACCACCCAGACGTCAGTTCCGGTGAGCTTCGTCACGGCCGCTTCGAAGTCCCACTTGCCGTCACCGTTCGTGTCGATGTCCACGTACGGAACCGTGTTGCTGCCTAGGTTGTACCAGTTCCCCCAAGTCGCGATGCCGAAGGCGAGGATCGCTTTCTCCGGTTTGCCTTGTTCGACCGCATACGGTGCAGTGGACGCAACGCCGACGTACCTCAGATCGCCGCCCTTGGCGGTGTCGTTGACCGTGCAGCCCTTTGTCAGATTGCGGCGGCACGACGGCAATTGCGGCGACGATGCCTGCAACTCCAGCACGCTGATCAGCGAACGGTACGACTGACTGCCGTCGCCTTGGTTGAGTCCCTTGCCGCGCAGCGCCAACAGGGCCTGTTCCCTGCTGTCGAAACTGATCTGAGGCTCGGTGCTGAGCTTGGCGACCGGCTTTGGCGCCGCGTACACCGGAACCCGCAGTGCCGGGCCGGACTTCGGGGTCAGCACGAGCCTGCCGGAGGCATCGGCGACGAACTGGCGGGCGTAGTCCTCCTGTACCGGTGCGACGGTCGGGTCGATCGTCCTGCGCATCGCGAGCGGGTCGTCGACGCGCAGCGTGACCGTCACAGCTGCGGCCCCGCGCGGAGGCACGCGGACCGGGCCGCGGGAGACTTCGTAGCGGACGCCGGGGGTCTTGGTGATTTCCTGATAGGCCACGTCGAACTCGGCGGGCTTGCTGCCCTTGTTGACCAGCTTGACCGTCCGTGCGACGGACATCCGGTTCATGGCCTCGACGGTGCCGAACGAGACGCTCACCGCGCCCGGCGCCTCGAGCACCATCGCGAGCACCTGATTGTCCAAAGCGGACTGCGCATTCGCCCGCCCCGAGCCGACCCGTTGCGGTGCAAGCAGAATCCCGTTCGGCTCAGCGCGGACGTCATCGCCTGCGGTGTTCATCACCGCGGCTTTGACCTCCTCGACCGACCAGTCCGGGTGCGTCTGCCGGACGAGGGCGGCGATCCCGGCGACGAGTGGCGTGGCCATCGAGGTCCCGCTGATCACCAAGGTCTGGTTGCCACTGCCGGAAAGCGCCGATGCGATCGTGTCACCGGGCGCGGCCACGTCGGGCTTCACGGCGGGGCCGCGTACTCCGCGTGAAGTGAAAACGCTTGGCGTGTCGTTGATCTCGGGTGAGTGGCTCTTGTACGTGCCACGCTTCGAGCCGAGCATGCGCACGGTCAGTGTGCCCGCCTGCAGCGCGGGCAGCAGCGGCCTGGTCGCGGTCGCGGTGAATTGGAAGATCGGCAGACTGTCGATGCCGGCGATGCCCGCGTCGAAGTGGTCCGTGGCCGACGGCAGCAGCACGCCCGCAGCACCGGCGACTTTCGCGTGCGCGGAACGGCCGGCGGAGCCACACCGGCGACTGGAGTCGGCGGGATCCCAGTCGAGCCAGACGAACTTGCCCGCGACCCTGGTCTTGTCCGCCTCAGCGAACGGATCACAGCCGTCCTTGTTGGACTCACCGCTCATGGTGACCACGGGCTTGGTCAGATCAAGCTGGTCATAACCCTTGTAGACCATGCCGTACTGGCCGCCCGCCTCGACCTTTTCCGGAGCGGTCACTTCGACCGCGTCTCGCAAGACGTACGGATCGCGCGTGCTCGCGACGGTCAGCGCTTCAGGCGTGTTGCCAGGCGCGCCACCGATGTCGTACACATCGCCGCCATTACCGCCCGCGATCACCGACAGCACGCCGTTGCGCGCCAGCTTGCGTACGAACAGGCTGTCGGGGTCGTCCGGCGCACCGAAGTCGCTGCCCAGCGACATGTTCACGATGTCGAGCCGATCGGTGAAGTCGCCGTCCGCGTTCGGATCGAGCGCCCAGTCCATGGCTTTCGCGGTCAGCTCGGTCGCGCCGAGGCAGCCGAAGATCTTGATGGCGTAGATCAAGGCCTTGGGTGCGGAGCCAGGACCGATCCGCATGTCGTCGGTCTTGAGCTTGGTGTAGTCGCCACGGAACGTGGCGCCGTCGGCAGTCACGCCGAAACCCGCGGCGGTCCCGGCGACGTGTGTGCCGTGATCGCCGCACGAGATCGGATTCGGGTCGGGCGCGGGAGTCTTCGACCCCAGCGAGCCGGAGGAGTCGTACTGGTCGCCCGCGAGATCCGTGCCGCCTATGACCTTTTCGGTCGGGAAGTAGCCTGCTTCGACCTTGGTCCGGTCGATCGCGTTGTAGGCGTCCGGCGTGCCGGGGCCGCCAAACGTGGCGTGAGTGTAGTCGACGCCGTCGTCGATGATGCCGATCCGGACCTTGTCACCGAGCTTGCCGGTGTTCTGCCAGGCATTGACGGTCTTGGTGACCTGGACGGCGCTGGCGTTCGTGCGAGTCTTCGGCACAACCGGACGGATCGACTGAACCTCAGGTTTCGTGGCCAGCTCCCGGATCGCTGCCGCATCGGCTCGGATGACCATGCCCGCGACCGCGTTGGCCGTCGTGTAGACGAGCTGGGCGTTCGAGTCCCTCGTTTTCAGGGCTCCGGACAGCGTGTCAGCCGTCTGGGCGATCTCTTCGGCGGCTTCGCGGGCTTTCTGCTTGGCCTGCTCGCGGTTGCCACCGGCCCTAGTGGACTGTTCGTTGTAGACGTCCACGGCAGGGCGCTTGGCGAACTCGACGAACGCGGTGGCCGGTCCGGTGTTGGCCACGCGCGCGGAGACCTTGTCGGTGCTGGGCAACTGTCTGACCGGGAGGCTCGCCGCCAGCGGGAAATCGCTTGGTTTGCTGGTCGCGGTGCCTGCGGTCGTCACGCTCGCAACGAGCACGAGCGTGACCGTAGCGATCACCGGACGCCTTCTCCACCCGGTCGGACGGGCCACGCATGCCTCACTCTCCGCGCATTGTTGATGCCGGAAAGCAACCTATCCGCGAATGGCGTAGCGACCTAGTACATTCGGGCTAACTTCAGCTGGTCGGGTTGTGCCGGGACGATCAAACGCCCCCAAAGTGGCGTTGAGAGCGTCAGGTGCTCCCAACGCCGCTTTGGGGGCGCAAGGTCAGCGGATCAGGCGTCGAACTGCACGGCGCGGATGTTCGTCGCCGAGATGCTCAGGCCGATCGAGTCGAGCACGGAGGCGTCCACCTGGCGGTCGACGCGCAGCAGCATGATCGCGTCATTGCCGGACTTCGTCTGGCTGATCTGCGCGGCCTCGATGTTGATGCCGGTCTCGCCGAGCAGGGTGCCGACCGTGCCCATCACGCCCGGGCGGTCCGGGTACGCGGCGAGCAGCACGGTGCCCTCAGCGCGAAGGTCGAAGCTGCGGCCGTTGAACCCGACGATCTTCTCGACCTGGGCGAGGCCTGAGACCGTTCCCGACACCGTGATCGAAGCGCCGTCCGCGTAGACCGCGCGCAGCGTGACCAGGCTGCGGTGCGCCGCGCTCTCCGACTCCTTGACCAGGTCGACCTCGACGCCGAGTTCCGAGGCGAGGCGCGGGGCGTTCACGAAGGTCACCTGCGATTCCACGATGCCGTGGAAAGCACCGCGCAGCGCCGCGAGCGGCAGGATCGATACGTCCTCATTGGACAGTTCACCGCGTACCTCGACGGTGATCGACGTCGGCGCTCCGCTGCCCGTCGCCGCCAGGACGAGGCCCAGCTTCTGGGTCAGCGGCAGGTATGGACGCACCTCCTCGCCGACCGCGCCGCCCGCGACGTTCACACCATCGGGTACGAAATCGCCGCGCAGGGCCAGCAGCACGCTGCGGGCGACGTCCGTGCCCGCGCGGTCCTGGGCCTCCGCTGTCGACGCGCCCAGGTGGGGGGTGACCACGACGTTCGGCAGGCCGAAGAGCGGGCTGGCGGTCGTCGGCTCGGTGGCGAACACGTCGATGCCCGCGCCGCCGACCTGGCCCGACTGGATCGCGTCCGCCAGCGCCTGCTCGTCGATCAGGCCACCACGGGCGGCGTTCACGATCAGCACGCCCTTCTTGGCCTTCGCCAGCTGGTCCGCGCCGATCAGGCCCTTGGTCTCCGGGGTCTTGGGCAGGTGCACCGAAATGAAGTCGGCCCTGGCCAGCAGCTCGTCCAGCTCGACGAGCTCGATGCCCAGCTGCGCGGCGCGCGCGGGCGAGACGTACGGGTCGTAGGCGATCAACGAAGTGCCGAAGGCGGCGAGGCGCGCGGCGAACAGCTGACCGATCTTGCCAAGGCCGACGACACCGACGGTCTTGCCGTTGATCTCGACGCCCGAGTACGCGCTGCGCTTCCACGCGCCGCCCTGCAGGCTCTGGTCGGCTGCGGGGATCCGGCGGGCGACGGCCAGCAGCAGGCCGACGGCGTGCTCGGCGGCCGAGACGATGTTCGACGTCGGCGCGTTCACCACCAGCACGCCGCGCTCCGTGGCGGCGGGGACCTCGACGTTGTCCAGGCCGACACCGGCGCGCGCGACGACCTTCAGCCGTGAGGTCGCGGCGAGCACCTCGGCGTCCACTTTGGTCGCCGACCGGACGAGCAACGCGTCGGCGTTGGCGACCTCGGTGAGCAGTGCGGGACGGTCAGTGCCGTCGACGTGACGGACCTCGACCTCCTCGCCGAATACGTCCAGCACGGACGGCGCCAGCTTTTCGGCGATCAGAACGACAGGTCGGCTGGTTGCAGTCACGGCAACGCACTCCAATTGATCATTTCATGATGTGGGAGACAGACCGGGTACAACGCCGGGCCCGGACGCACAGGAGTCTAAAGCCTCACAGGCACGTTACGAATGAGTTATGCCGCACTACCAGGGCTCGTCGAATTCACCTGCGCGAACACCCTGCACGAACGCATCCCACTCGCTGGGAGTGAACACCAGAATCGTCCCGTCCGGGTACTTCGAGTTGCGCATCGCCGTGTAGGTGACGCCGTCGGTGTGCTCGACGAACGCGATCTCCACGTACTCACCGTCCGGGTCGGCGCCCGGTTCGGCGGCGCGCTGCCATTCGGCGTTCGTCAGGTCGAGATTCCCGCGAACGTGGGCCTTGTCGTCGTAGATCGGCGCGCTGTCACCACTCATAAGCGCTAGGTATAGCACTTGGCCGATCTTGATCCTCTTCGGTGTCCGCCCGCACATGCACGTCGGAATAGATCACCAGTGTCTGATCTGGTTGCTCGGCAAGGTGAAAGGCGGTGTACGCGAAAACGGCCGGCTCGCCGTCCGGGCGTCGAAGTCGCTTTCGTCCACTGCGTCGCGTTCGCACGTCGTACTGCGGCCACCACTCGCGCACTTGCGGACTGGCTTCGTGCAATTCGTCGACCAGACGGGAGAATCGCTGATCGGCCGGGTTTCGGGCACTGAGCGCGCGGAACCGGGCGAGCAGGCCGCGCGCCTCCGGCTCCCAGTCGATGAGAATCTCCTTGGCCACCGGTTCGGCGAACACCCAACGGACGAAGTTCGCCCGCCGGTCGGATACCAGATTGGGAAACAGGTCCTCGGCTGCCTGGTTGTGGCTGAGCACGTCGTAGGTGGCGTCGATGATGTACGCCGGGTTCGGCTGCAGCAGCATCGGTACGGCCGCCACTTCGGGGGCGAGTCGCTCTCGCGCCGACGGCGCCGGGGCATGTCCGGCGAGGTGGAACAGGTGATCACGCTCGTCGCGGTCAAGCCGCAGCGCCGTGGCCAGCGCCTCGAGTACCTGATCGGACGGACGGATGTCCCGGCCCTGTTCGAGGTACGTGTACCAGGTCGCGCTCATCCCGGCGAGCAGTGCGAGTTCCTCCCGGCGCAGGCCCGGCGTCCGGCGCCGGCCGGTGCGCGGCAGGCCGACATCGGCCGGAGCGAGCCGCGCGCGGCGGCTGCGCAGGAAAACGCCCAGTTCACGGCGTGAGTCCGGCATTCTGGCACCTCCAGTTCCAGAATAAGCCGGTTCTGGATACCGGAATCGGCTCGCTTGAGACTTCGAAGCGGGACGATTTCGAAGGGATCAAGCACATGTCGGGAATTCACGGCAAGGTCGTCGCGATCACCGGAGCCAGCAGTGGCATCGGCGAGGCGACCGCACTTCTGCTCGCCGAACGAGGCGCACGACTGGTTCTCGGCGCACGCCGATCCGACCGTCTCGCGGATGTCGTGACCAGGATCGAACAGGCAGGCGGCGCGGCCGTCCATGTCCAAACCGACGTGACGCGCCGAGATGACCTGCGCGCTCTGGTCGATCTGGCGGGCGAGCGATTCGGGCGGCTCGACGTGCTGGTCAACAACGCTGGGGAAGGTTCGATCTCGCCGCTGGACGATTTACGCGTCGACGAATGGGACACGATGGTCGACGTCAACATCAAGGGCGTGCTGCACGGCATCGGTGCCGCGCTGCCGGTGTTCCGGGCGCAGGGCACCGGTCACTTCATCACCACTTCTTCGGTCGCCGCTTTTGGTGTGGCGCCTGCGATGGCCGTCTACGCGGGTACCAAAACCGCAGTTCGGGCGATCTGCGAAGGGCTTCGTCAGGAAGCCGATGGGCTACGCGTGACCACCGTCTTTCCCGGCATCATCGACACGCCGTTCACCGAGGCGTCGACCAATCCGGAAGTCCGGACACGGATCTCGGACATGCGCGACCGGATCGCCATCCCGCCGGACGCGATCGCCCGGGCCATCGCGTTCGCCATCGACCAACCGGACACCGTCGACGTGAACGAGATCGTCGTCCGGCCGACCGCCCAGACCTGAAAAAGCGAAGGCTCCTCAGGACAAGCGTCCCGAGGAGCCTCCGGCGGGAGAAAAGACTCAGGCGGTCTCGGTGATCGGGCGGTCCACCCAGGACATCAGGCCACGCAGTTTGCGGCCGACCTCCTCGATCGGGTGCTGCTCGCCCTCTTCACGCAGCTTCTGGAAGTTCGGCCGGCCCGCGGCGTCCTCGGCCACCCATTCCTTGGCGAAGGACCCGTCCTGGATCTCGCCGAGGATCTTCTTCATCTCCTCCTTGACCGCGGGGTTGATCACGCGCGGGCCACGGGTGACGTCGCCGTACTCGGCGGTGTCGGAGATCGAATAGCGCATCCGGGCGATGCCGCCCTCGTACATCAGGTCGACGATCAGCTTGAGCTCGTGCAGCACCTCGAAGTACGCGATCTCCGGGGCGTAGCCGGCCTCGGTGAGCACCTCGAAACCGTTCTGCACCAGCGCCGCCGTGCCACCGCAGAGCACTGCCTGCTCGCCGAAGAGGTCCGTCTCGGTCTCTTCCTTGAAGGTCGTCTTGATCACGCCGGCCCGGCTGCCGCCGATGCCCTTGGCGTACGCCAGCGCGATGGCCTGCGCGTTGCCGGTGGCGTCCTGCTCGATCGCGATCAGGCAGGGCACGCCCTTGCCGTCGACGAACTGGCGGCGGACCAGGTGGCCAGGGCCCTTCGGGGCGACCATGAAGACGTCGATGTCGGCCGACGGCTGGATCAGGCCGTAGCGGATGTTGAAACCGTGGCCGAAGGCGATCGCGTTGCCCGGCTGCAGGTTCGGCGCGATCTCCTCGTCGAAGATCTTCTTCTGCTTGGTGTCCGGCGCCAGCAGCATCACGATGTCCGCCTCGGCCGACGCCTCGGCCGGGGTCAGCACCCGCAGGCCCTGCTCCTCGGCCTTCGCACGGGACTTCGAGCCCTCCTGCAGGCCGATCCGCACGTCGACGCCGGAGTCACGCAGGCTCAGCGCGTGCGCGTGGCCCTGGCTGCCGTAGCCGATGACCGCGACCTTCTTGCCGCTCAGTACGCCAAGGTCGGCGTCATCGTCGTAAAAGATCTCGACACTCATCTAGTTATTTCCTTAATCAACCTGTGGGGTTTTCAGCGAACGGCTGTCGCGGTGATGGAGCGGGGACCGCGGCCGATGGCGACCATTCCGGACTGCACCATCTCACGCACGCCGTAGGGCTCGAGCATCCGGCGCAGCGCCTCGATCTTGTCCGCCGTCCCGGTCGCCTCGATGGTCAGCGCCTCCGGCGAGACGTCCACCACCTTGGCACGGAAGAGCTGCACCGTCTCCAGCACCTGGCTGCGCACGGTCGCGTCCGCGCGCACCTTCACCAACAACAGTTCGCGCTGGACCGCGGAACTCGGTTCGAGCTCCACGATCTTGATCACGTTCACCAGCTTGTTGAGCTGTTTTGTCACCTGTTCGAGTGGCAGTTCGTCGACCGCGACCACGATGGTCATCCTGGACACGTCTGGGTGCTCGGTCGGTCCGACGGCGAGCGACTCGATGTTAAAGCCGCGCCGGGAGAACAATCCGGCAACGCGAGCAAGCACACCCGGCTTGTTCTCGACAAGGACGCTCAGTGTGTGGGTGGACATCAGATCTCATCCTCGTCGAACAGCGGCCGGATCCCGCGGGCGGCCATGATCTCGTCGTTGCCGGTGCCCGCCGCGACCATCGGCCACACCTGCGCGTCCTTGCCGACCACGAAGTCGATCACGACCGGGCGGTCGTTGATCTCCATCGCCCGCTTGATCACGGCGTCGACCTGTTCACGAGTCTCGCACCGCAGGCCTGCGCAGCCCAATGCCTCAGCGAGCAGCGTGAAGTCCGGAATCCGGTGCTTGTGCGTGCCGAGATCGGTGTTCGAGTAGCGCTCCGAGTAGAACAGGTTCTGCCACTGGCGGACCATGCCGAGGTTGCCGTTGTTGATCACGGCCACCTTGATCGGCGCGCCCTCGATGGCGCACGTGGCCAGCTCCTGGTTGGTCATCTGGAAGCAGCCGTCGCCGTCGATCGCCCAGACTTCCTTGTCCGGCATGCCGAACTTGGCGCCCATGGCGGCCGGAACCGCGAAGCCCATCGTGCCGAGTCCGCCGGAGTTGATCCACGTCATCGGCTTCTCGTAGTTGATGAACTGCGCCGCCCACATCTGGTGCTGGCCGACGCCCGCCGTGTAGATCGCGTCCGGGCCGACGAGCTCGCCGATCCGCTCGATCACGTACTGCGGCGACAGCGTTCCGTCCGACGGCCACTCGTAGCCCTTGGGGAACGTCTCCCGCCAGCTGTTCACCTGCGCCCACCACTGGGTCAGGTCTGCCTTGTGCCGTTCGTGCTCGGCCTGAACAGCGGTGATCAGCTCGGTGATGATCTCCTTGCAGTCCCCCACGATCGGCACGTCGGCCTTGCGGTTCTTGGAGATCTCCGCCGGGTCGATGTCGGCGTGCACGACCTGCGCCTCCGGCGCGAACGAGTCGAGCTTGCCGGTGACCCGGTCGTCGAACCGGGCACCGAGCGCGATGATCAGGTCGGACCGCTGGAGGCAGCCCACCGCCGCCACCGATCCGTGCATTCCGGGCATACCAAGGTGTTGCGGGTGCGAGTCGGGGAACGCGCCCCGCGCCATCAGCGTGGTGACCACCGGGATGTTGGTCAGCTCGGCGAGCCTGAGCAGCTCGGCCGAGGACTCCGACTTGATCACGCCGCCGCCGACGTAGAGGACCGGACGGCGAGCCGAAGCGATCAGCTTCGCGGCTTCGCGCACCTGCTTGCCGTGCGGCCGGGTCGTCGGCCGGTAGCCGGGCAGGTGGATCTCGGGCGGCCAGGAGAAGCTGGTGGCCTCCTGCAGCACGTCCTTGGGGATGTCCACCAGCACGGGGCCGGGTCGGCCCGTCGATGCCAGGTGGAACGCCTCGGCGATGGTCCGCGGGATCTCCGCCGGATCGGTGACGAGGAAGTTGTGTTTGGTGATCGGCAGCGTGATGCCGCAGATGTCCGCCTCCTGGAAGGCGTCGGTGCCGATCAGCGCCCTGGTCTGCTGGCCGGTGATGGCCACGACCGGGACGGAGTCCATGTTCGCGTCCGCGAGCGGGGTGACCAGGTTGGTCGCGCCGGGGCCGGAGGTCGCCATGCAGACCCCGACCTTGCCGGTGGCCTGCGCGTATCCGGTGGCCGCGTGGCCTGCGCCCTGCTCGTGCCGGACCAGGACGTGGCGGACCTTGGTGGAGTCGAGCAGCGGGTCGTACGCCGGCAGGATGGTCCCTCCGGGAATGCCGAAGACCACCTCGCAACCGACTGCCTCGAGCGAACGGACCAGCGACTGGGCGCCGGTGACACGCACCGGGGCGCCGGAGGGCGGCGCTGGTTTCGGACGGTTGGCCGGGGCGGAGTGATCCCCTGGTTTGGGATCGGCTCCCGGTTTCGGCGCCCCGGGCTTCGCGGCGGGTCGCGATGTAGCGCTCGTCATCGGTTCTGCCTCGTGAGTCAGTGGTCGGGTATGGGGTCCGGACACGAAAAAACCCCCGTCGACCGGATGGGTCGCACGAGGGTCGCGCGTCGACGAGTCTGTAGCCCTAAGCGTCGACGCGCTTGGGAAGTACGAGACCAATCGGGTTGAACATACGGCGACGGTAGTGCGGATCGTGCGCACGCGTCAAATCTGCGGGACACCATTCCCGCATAGTGGACCCGATCGGGGGACCCGCCGACCGGCCGACGAGCCTGAACAGGCACCATCAGTACGTGACCGTCAGCAAGGTCGTCTTCCGGACCCCACCGACCGCCCACCTCGGCGCGCTGCTGCTCGCCGTTGCCGCAACGCCGTTCGCATTCGCCGCGCCGGGCCTGTTCGGGATCTACGCGATACCGATCGCGATGATCGTCTGGGTCGTCCGCCATCGCACGACCGCTGACACCGACGGCCTCACCGCACGCGACATGTTCACCAGCAAGACCATGAAATGGGACGACCTGGCGTCGCTGAAGATCGACCGCGGCCGGGTGTCCGCGGTCGGCACCGACGGCACCGTGACCCGGTTGCCGGGTGTCCGACTGCGACACGTGTCACTGCTCTCCCGGGTCAGCGGCGGCCGTATCCCCGACCCCGCCGCCGATCCAGAAGCGAGCGACGAGGAAAGTCCGGCCACACCGGACACCTCGGCGGAGTAATCTCGCTGTAGTTCCCACCGCTGATCTTTTGGAGGGGCGATGCCCCAGTTGCGTTCCCGCACGACCACTCACGGCCGCAACGCCGCAGGCGCCCGCGCGCTCTGGCGTGCGACCGGTATGACGGATTCCGACTTCGGCAAGCCGATCGTGGCGATCGCCAACTCCTACACGCAGTTCGTGCCGGGCCACGTACACCTTCGCGACCTTGGTGACATCGTCGCCGAAGCCGTGCGCGAGGCGGGCGGTGTCGCGCGCGAGTTCCACACCATCGCGGTGGACGACGGGATCGCGATGGGACACAGTGGAATGCTGTACTCCCTGCCGTCCCGCGAGATCATCGCGGACTCGGTCGAGTACATGGTCAACGCGCACCAGGCGGACGCGCTGGTGTGCATCTCCAACTGCGACAAGATCACGCCGGGCATGCTGAACGCGGCCATGCGGCTGAACATCCCGACGGTGTTCGTCTCCGGTGGACCGATGGAGGCGGGCAAGGCCGTGATCGTGGACGGTGTCGCGCAGGCACCGACCGACCTGATCACCGCCATCGCCGCGTCCGCCAACCCGGCCGTCGACGAGGACGGGCTCTCCATTGTGGAGCGCTCGGCCTGCCCGACGTGCGGCTCGTGCTCCGGGATGTTCACGGCGAACTCGATGAACTGCCTCACCGAGGCGCTCGGGCTCGCGCTGCCGGGCAACGGGTCCACTCTGGCCACGCACGCCGCACGCCGCGCCCTGTTCTCCCAGGCCGGAACGACCGTCGTGGAGCTGTGCAAGCGCTGGTACGGCTCCGATGACCCGTCGGTTCTGCCGCGCTCGATCGCGTCCCGCAAGGCCTTCGAGAACGCGATGGCGCTGGACATGGCGATGGGCGGCTCGACGAATACGGTCCTGCACATCCTGGCCGCCGCACAGGAGGGCGAGATCGACTTCACGCTGGCCGACATCGACGCGATCAGCCGTCGTGTGCCGTGCCTGTCGAAGGTCTCGCCGAACTCCGACTACCACATGGAGGACGTGCACCGGGCAGGCGGAATCCCAGCGATCCTCGGCGAACTGGACCGCGCGGGCCTGCTCAACCGGGACGTCCACTCGGTGCACTCCGCGGACCTTTCCTCGTGGCTATCCGAATGGGACATCCGGTCCGGTGCGGCCTCCTCGGCAGCGATTGAGCTCTTCCACGCGGCGCCGGGTGGCGTGCGGACCACGGAGGCGTTCTCCACGACCAACCGATGGTCCTCTTTGGACACCGACGCTGCTTCCGGATGCATCCGCGACAAGGAGCACGCGTACACTGCCGACGGCGGTTTGGCCGTACTGCGCGGAAATCTGGCGGAGAACGGCGCGGTCATCAAGTCCGCTGGAATCGATCCGTCATTGTTCCGGTTCCAAGGTCCCGCGCGTGTGGTGGAAAGCCAGGAGCAGGCGGTGTCGGTGATCCTGAACAAGGAGATCCAGCCGGGTGACGTGCTCGTGGTGCGCTACGAAGGCCCGGCCGGCGGCCCGGGAATGCAGGAGATGTTGCACCCCACGGCGTTCCTGAAGGGCGCTGGGCTCGGCAAGAAGTGCGCACTGATCACCGACGGCCGGTTCTCCGGCGGCTCATCGGGTCTGTCGGTCGGGCACATTTCGCCCGAGGCGGCGGGCGCGGGCACGATCGGCCTGGTCGAGGACGGCGACCAGATCCTGATCGACGTCAACACCCGGACTCTGGAACTGCTTGTGCCACAGGAGGTTCTGGCCGAGCGGCGGGCGAAGATGGAGTCCAGCGAACGGCCGTGGCAGCCAGTCGACCGGGATCGCCCTGTCACCACGGCTTTGCGGGCGTACGCACACATGGCGACCGACGCGTCGACGGGTGCGGTGCGCCGGATCCCGTCCTGACTGTTTCAATGATTTGGCTCTGTCAAAGGTGAGCCGGCGCACCTAGGTGCGTCGGCTCACGGCATTTCTTGTCCGGGTTTCGTGTCATTTTCGTATGGCTACGGATTGTTGCACCCTGAGGTCCGGCGCGCGTCCTGTCACCAGATCACACAGAGGTGGTCTTATGACGAAAACCGTCGCCGTCCCGGACATCAACGCGGTTTTCCGTGATCGGCCAACGGTTCCCCCGGTCCACAAAGGACCACTCGGCGCGGTCGCCGAGTTCTACCGTGACCCGTTGGCCCGCGTGACATTGCTGGTCACGTCGCTGTTGTTGTGTTACGCGGGAGGTGCCGCGATGTTCTTCGTGCACGCGATCTACTTCAACGAAGGCGGACCGGCGATCAGCCCGTACCTGCACTGGGCGCTGGATTCGTCGTTCGGGTTCATCGCGCTCACCCCGATCATCGCGGTGCTGCTGCCGTTGACGATCTGGCTGGTGCGCGGGCGGCCACGCTGGCTGTTCCCGCTCGTACTCGGGTTGTTGTTCGCGGTGATCACCATCCCAGGCCCACTCGCGCACGACATGTTCGTGGCCAGAGGAACGCCGATCGCCAGTTTCGTCACGCACCACTTCGGCGACCACTCGATCGTCATGCCACCGCCGACCGAGTACACCGCCCTGGCCAAGATGACCCACCAGTTCGTCGCGGGTCTCCCGGTCTACGTGGTGTTGTCCATAGTGGCCTACGGCTCGATCCGCGCTATCGTCGGCAGGTGGCACACGTCCTGATAACCCGTGAAATGGTCGACGAAGCGATGCGCGCACTGGACGGCCAGTGCGAGGTCGACCTCTACGTCGGTCCGCCGGAAGCCATGCCGCGCGACGAGTTCCTCAAGCGCGCCAAGGGCAAAGACGGTCTGCTGACCATGCTCTCCGAGCGGGTCGACGCGGAACTGCTCGACGCGGCGGGTCCGCAGCTGAAGATCGTGGCCAACCACGCCGTCGGCTACGACAACGTCGACGTCCCGGAATGCACGAGGCGGGGCGTACTGGTCGCGAACACCCCGGACGTGCTCACGGAAGCCACCGCTGACCTGGCGTGGGCGCTGATTCTCGCGTGCCTGAGAAGGATCGCCGAGGGCGACCGGTTTCTGCGCACGCAAACCCCGTGGATCTGGGGTCCGCGGATGATGCTCGGCCACGAGCTGTACGGCAAAACCCTCGGAATCGTGGGATACGGCCGAATCGGGCAAGCGACGGCCAGACGTGCCGAGGGTTTCGGGATGCGGGTGATTCACAACTCCCGCTCAGGCGGCGTCCCGTTCGACACCCTGATCGCCGAATCCGACGTCGTCTCGATCCACGCTCCGCTGACGCCACAGACGAAGCACCTGTTCAACGCGGAGACGTTCGCCAAGATGAAGCCCACCGCTGTCCTCGTGAACACCGCGCGTGGCCCGCTTGTCGATGAGGCCGCGTTGGCGCGGGCGTTGCGGGCTGGCGAGATCTTCGCGGCCGGGCTGGACGTCTTCGAACGCGAACCTCAGGTCGAGAAGTCCTTGCTGGACTTGGACAATGTCACGCTCGTGCCGCATCTGGGCAGCGCGACCGTCCAGACCCGGGCGGCGATGGGGCTTTTCGCCGTCGAGAACCTGCTCAACGGCGTCGCCGGGCATCGCCCCCGGGCCTTGGTCAACCCGGAAGTCCTTACCTGAACACGACAAGCGTGACGACGGACAGTCCGGCCGCGACGATCAACATGAACAGGCCGAGCGGAACCGGGCGACGGCCCCACGGGGTCGGGCGGTCCAGCGCGATCCGGCCGGGGCCGGTGAACAGCAGCATGAACGCCGCCGTGCCCAGCGCCAGCTCCCACTCGAAGCCGCGCGGCGGGCTGAAGAACCCGTTGCCCCACTTCAGGAAGACCACGTTGGCCATCACGCCGAGGATCGCGGCCGCGCCGATCGGGGTGAACAGGCCCAGCACCACCAGCACGCCGCCGACCAGCTCCGACACACCGGTCGCCCAGGCCAGGATCGTCGTCTGGCTGAAGCCCTGCGTGCCGAGGAACTGCGCGAACCCGTCGATGCCCGGGCCGTTGAACAGGCCGAACAGCTTCTGCAACGCGTGCACGATGAACGTACCGCCGAGCACAAGGCGCAGCACCAGCAGACCGAAGTCCAGCCCGCCGTGCCAGGCGTAAACCGGCTTGGCTCGTTCGTCCTCGTCGGCACCCGGTCTGGACAGCACAGTTGTCGTGGACGAGCTGCTGTAGCCGGAATCGTCGTACCGGCCGTAATCCTCGTCCGACGGCTCACTCATCCGGTGCGCACCGGAGTAGTCGTCGCCGCCCGTGGAATACATCCCTGGGTAGCCGCCCGCGGTCCTCGAGCGGTCATCGTCGGTACTCACGGCGGGGAGGGTACGGGATAGCGGGGAAAAACGCTCTACAAAGTTTTTATCAATATTCGCCACGCACGAGATTCGCTGGTTTCTCCCCGGCCGCGAACATCGCGATCTGACTTGCCGCCACGGCATACGCACGCTCGAAGTTGCCTGCGCACGTTCCGGCGACGTGCGGGGTCAGCAGCAGGCCAGGGGCCGTCCACAGTGGATGATCCGACGGCAGCGGCTCGGGATCGGTGACGTCGAGCGCGGCACGCAATCGGCCCGATCGCAGTTCGGCCAGCAAGTCGTTGGTGACCACAACCGATCCGCGGGCCGCGTTCACCAGCACGGCACCGTCGGCCATCTGGGACAAGAACTCCGCGTCCACCATTCCGACGGTTTTCGCGGTAACGGGCACCATCAGAACGACGGCGTCGTAGTCGCCGAGCAACTGGGGAAGTTCGGCGACACCGTGCACGCCTTCCCGCGGGGTCATGCCGACCATCGTCACGTGCGCATCGAACGCTTCCAGCCTGCGCTTGAGCTGATTGCCAAGGTCACCGGCGCCGATTGTCAGCACGCGTTTACCTTGCATCGTGTCGGTCTTGTGCAAGTCCCAGCGACGTTCCGCCTGCGCGGCCGCGAACTCGCGCATCTCACGGTAGATGGTCAACAGCGCGGCCATCACCCACTCGGCCGTGCTGCCGCCGTGCGCACCTCGGCAATTGGCGAGCATGATGCCGTCAGGCACCTTGCCGATCCAGCTCTCCGCGCCCGCCGAGAGCAGCTGCACGAGCTTGAGGTTCGGCAGCTGCGGGAGGTACGCGATCGCCCGCGCCCCGGCCTGGAAGCCGGGGATCAGCACGTCCGCCTCCTCGGCACCGGGTGGCAGGGGTTCGCCAACCTCGAATCGGACCGGTCGCACGCCGGCCAGCTCGGCCAGCACGGACATTCCGTGATCATCAGGTACCAGAACAGTGATCGGCACGAAAACAACAGTAGGCCGTATTCATTTGCGGGGTCTGACTAGGGCAGACTCTGCGTCGATGCACGAACACGACGTGACCTCGCCGGACGGGACGAGGATTCGCGGCTGGCGCACCGACAACCCGGGCCCGCCGGTGTTGCTGTGCCCGGGATTGGGCACGGCGCCGGAAGTGTGGCCGATGTTGCTGGTACCGGACGTGGGCGCGCGGGTGCTGTCGTGGTACCCACGCGGCACGATGGGATCGGACCGACCGGCTGACGAGAGCCGGATCGAGCTGGCCGATCACGTCGCGGACGCGCTGGCCGTGCTGGACGCCGCCGGAGTGCGGCGCTGTGTGGTGATGGGCTGGTCGGTCGGTGTGATGGTGGCCGCCGAACTGGCGCGCAGACACCCGGAACGGGTTTCCGGCCTGATGTTCACAGCGGGTGTGCCAGGTGATCTGTTCGGCGCGATGCTCAGTTCCCTGGGCATTCCCGCAGTACTGCGCCGCGCGCTCACGTTGACCGGCACACACGCGTTGCGCGCGATGTCGCCGCTGATCGACGCGGTCATGCAGCGCGTCCCGATGAACAAGTTGACCGCGACAGTCGCCCAGCACAGCGGCCTGATGCTGCCCGGCGCGGACACCAAGGCGGTCATCCACATGCTGCGCCAGTTCGTGCAACACGACTGGCGCTGGTACTTCACCCTCGCACTCGCCGTCAGTTCCGTACCCGCGAGAGATCTGCGGGGCGTGACGTGCCCGATCACCGTGCTCGCCGGGCAGTACGACCTGATGGCCTCGCCGGAGCGGGCGGCCAAGCCGGTCGCGATGCTGCCGCAAGCCCGCGTCCGGGTCGTCCCGACCAGCCATTTCCTGCCGCTCGAAGCCCCGGACGTGGTGGTCGAGGAGCTGCGCATGCTGCTGCGCCGGGTCACCGCGGTCGAGCGTGCCCGGGAACTGGCCCGGCCGCCGAGCCGCGATCCCATCGACGCGTTGATCCCACCCGCGCTTACCTACGGTTCACGGCTGCGCACCTAGCCTGGGTGACGTGTCACGTTCCGGATGGCGGCTCGCCGCGTGCTGCGTCGCCGCAGGCCTCGCACTCAGCGGCTGCGTGTCGTTCGCCGAACAACCCCCGCCTGGGAAGTGGAGTGAGCAGCCCCAGCTTGCGCCGGAGACCGGCCCGAACGACGGCGCGGGTCCCGGCGGTGGCGGCGGCCCAGGCGGCGGTGGCGGTAACCAGGGCGGCCCGCCGACCCCGGTTCCCCCACCGGAGGGCTGCAAGGACTACCACCCGGCCGTGGTCGGCACGTGCATGGACACCATCGACTCGGTGGCGCCGTTCCCGAACAGCGACCCGCCCGCGGGTCTCGCGGGTGAGCGCAAGTCCGGCCGTGTGATGCAGGTCCGGTACGGCTCCGACCCGAGCGCCGTGACCACGCTCCCAGTCGACGCGACGACCGACGGCGGTCTGACCGGTCTCGCGCTGTCGCCGTCGTACGCCGAAGACCAATTGGTCTACGCGTACATCACGACGCCAACCGACAACCGTGTCGTGCGCTTCACCGCGGGCGACACACCGAAGCCTGTGCTGACCGGAATTCCTCGCGGACCGTCCGGCAACCGTGGCGCGCTGTTGCGTGACCGCACCGGCAATCTGCTCGTGGCAACGGGCGACGCGGGCAACCCCGCGCTGGCGGCTGACCCGAAGTCGTTGGCGGGCAAGCTGCTCCGTATCGACACGGCCGGAAAGCCCGCGAAGGGCAACCCGGACCCGAGTTCGCCGGTGCTCGCCAGCGGTTTCCACTCGCCAGGCGGGATCTGCGTCGGCGTGGACAGCCGTCCGTGGGTGACCGACCGGTCGGCGCAACGCGACGCGATCTTCCGGGTGGATCCGGGCAAGCCGCTGGGCAATCCGTTGTGGAGCTGGCCGGACAAGCCCGGTGTCGCCGGGTGTGTCGTGACGCCGGCGCTGCTCATGGTGGCCACGTCGACCGCCGGGAACATGCAGAACCTGCCACTGAGCCCGGAAGGCGTGATCACCCAGAAGCCCACGGTGTCCATGCAGGACAAGGAGGGCTTCGGCCGGCTTGGCGGAATGGCCGTGCTGAACCCGACGTACGCGCTGGCCGGGACCGTGAACAAGTCCGGTGGCACCCCGGTGTCCAGCGACGACCGGGTCGTGCTCGTGTCGATCGTGCCGCCCAACGTGGGCGGCGGCGGTAAGGACTAGCTTCCAGACGGCGCAACCTGGCTCGGCGAGTGGCTGCTTGCCGTTTGTTGCGCGCCTTTATGGACATTCGACGTGCCACAGTTCCCCCGTCGACACGTTCGGATCAAGGGGGATTCATGAAACGGTTGTACACAGCCCTGCTCGCGGCAGGTTTGGGGTTGGGGACGGTGGTCGCCGCACCGTCAGCCGCCGCGGCACCCACGCAATGCCAGTACGTAGCCCGTGACCTGCCGATCCCTGCTGGGGCCAGGGGTGCGGAGGTCGTCGCGTCGTCGAGCGACGACAAGTTACTCGTCGGCGAGGTCTACGGGGATCCTGAGCTGCAGGCCGTGGTGTGGCGAAACGGTGAGATCTACCAAGTGATGAAGTCGCCGTACCCGCCCCGGATGACTCCGCGAGGTATCAACAAGAACGGCGTGATCGTCGGCTGGATGGACGACCTTCGCAGCTACACCGCGTACCGCCAGTTGATCGGCCGCTACTTCAAGCTGCACACGCAACCGGGCGACCATTCGATCGCGACCGCCGTCAACGACAACGGCGATATCGCGGGCGCGGTTTTCCCGATCGACGGACCGGACGTACGCACCGCAGTGGTGTGGGAACGGGACAAGCCGGGCTACACAGTGGTCGGCCCAGGCCAACCGGTCCTCGTGACCAACGACCGCAAGGTGCTGACCAACGAAGGCCTGCTGTTCGACCTCAACACCAAGACCAGCGTGTCGCTGGGCGTGCGCGAGCCGTTCTCCTTGGACAACGGACGGATCTTCGGCTGGGGCTTCGGATCCATCCCGGAGTGGAACACCTCCGGTCAGGTGGTCGCCAGGTATGACCAGGGCGTCCAGGGACTCGGCGTGAACAACCACAACACCCTGTTCGGAAGCTTCGGCCCGAGCACCGTCAACCCGGGCCTGTGGCGCAACGGCACCTGGACCGCCATTCAAGCCGACAAGCTGCCGATGGCATGGGGCTACGGCGACATCTCCGACGACGAGGTCATCACCGGCAACTACCGCACCGCCAATGGCGACAGGGTCGCGGCCCAATGGTTCTGCGCACCATGATTCGAGGGGGATTCATGAAACTGCTCACCGCATTGCTGACGGCAGGTTTGGCATTGGGCACGGTTGTGGCCGCACCGTCAGCCGCCGCAGCACCCGCACAGTGTCAGTACGTCGCCCGCAACCTGCCGCTGCCCGCTGGGGCCACCGGTTCGCGCATCTGGTCGTCGTCGAGCGACGACAAGCTGGTCCTCGGCGAGGTCTACGGCGTTTCGCATCAGCACGGCGTGATCTGGCGCGACGGCAAGATCTGGCAAGTGGTGCACGCGCCGGACATGATCAGGGTGAACCCCAGGGCCGTCAACAAAAACGGCGTGGTCGTCGGCTCCATGTCCGACACCAGAAGCACCACGGCATTCCGCATGTTGATCGGCCGCTACTTCAAACTGCACACGGAACCCGGCTACGAGTCGACCGCGTACGCCATCAACGACAACGGCGACATCGCTGGCTCGGTCTTCCCTTCCGGGGGAGGAGAACGCACGGCAGTGGTGTGGGAGCGGGACAAGCCGGGCTACACGGTCATCGGCCCCGGCCAGGCGATCATCGTCACCGCCGACCGCAAAGCGCTGACCAACGAAGGCCTGTTGTTCGACCTCAACACCAAGACCAGCGTGTCGCTGGGCGCACGGGAGCCGTTCAGCCTGGACAACGGACGGATCTTCGGCTGGGGCTTCGGATCCATCCCGGAGTGGAACACCTCCGGCCAACTGGTCGCCAGGTACGACCTCGGTGTCCAAGGACTCGGCGTGAACAACCACAACACCCTGTTCGGCGGCTACGGACCGACCCGCATCGACCCCGGCCTGTGGCGCAACGGGACGTGGACCGCGATCCAGGCCGACAAGATGCCGGACCCGTGGGGCTACGGCGACATCTCCGACGACGAGGTCATCACCGGCAACTACCGCACTGACCACGGCGACTTCGCAGCCCAATGGTTCTGCGCACCATGACTCGAGGGGGATTCGTGAAACTGCTCACGGCGTTGGTCACGGCAGGCTTAGGTTTGGCGACAGTGGTCGCACCGTCAGCCGCCGCAGCACCCACGCAATGCCAGTACGTCGCCCGCGATTTGCCAATACCCAGTGGTGCTGACAGAGCGTCCGCCGTGGCGTCGTCAAGCGATGACAGGTTGGTCCTCGGTTCGTACTCGGCACAGGGCAACCAGCATGCCGTGCTCTGGCGCAACGGCGCGATCCACCAAGTGCTGCCGTCACCGCCCAACACCATCGTGAGTCCAACCGGGGTCAACAAGCACGGCGTGGTCGTCGGACAGGTGGCCGGCAATGGCCTGCGGGCGTACCGGCAGTTGCTCGGCCGCTTCTTCACGCTGTACACGACACCAGGCCACCACTCGTACGCCACGGCCATCAACGACAACGGCGACATCGCGGGCGGGCTCATGTCCGTCTCCGACCCGGCACAACTCACCGCGGTTGTGTGGGAACGGGACAAGCCTGGGTTGACGGTGGTCGGCTCCGGCCAGGCGGTCCTCATCACCAATGACCGCAAGGTGCTGACGGACAACGGAACCCTGTTCGATCTCGCCACCGGAACCAGCGTGAACCTCAACGCGTCGTCGCCGTTCGTGCTGGACAACGAGCGGATCTTCGGCTGGGGACACGAATCCATCCCCGAGTGGGACACTCGCGGGCAGCGCGTGGCGAACTACGACCTCGGTGTCGAGCCACTCGGCGTCAACAGCCACAACACGCTGTTCGGCGGTTATGGGCCGAACCCCGTCATCCCGGGGTTATGGCGGGGCGGTGTATGGACTCCGATCCAGGCCGACAAACTGCCGCTGACGTATGGCTATGGCGACGTCACCGACGACGAAGTCCTTGTCGGCAACCACGAGGGCATCCGGGGTCTGATGACCGCGGCCCAGTGGTTCTGCGCTCCCTAAGTCACTGGCCGATCAGGCCGCGGCCCACTTCCAGGGCCGCGGCCTGCTTCTGTGCCAGCGTCGCGTCCGTTTCCTTCAGCGCGAACTGGCCCATGTGCAGGACCATGACCGCCAAGCGGGCCTTGAGCTGGTCGGCCAGCGAAGCGCCCGGGTCGACGAGGAACTCGACGAAGGCCTTCATCCGCTCGTGGCCCTTCAAGCCTGCCGCCAGCTCCCGCAGCGCGGGCTGGTTCTCCTGCATCAGGCGCATCAGCTTGAAGTGCCCGCCACCTTCGTTGATCGCCGCGGCGTAGCGCTCCAGCAGTGCAAGGCGGTTCTCCGGGGTCGGGTCCTTGTCGGCCATCCACTCGGCGACCTTGTCGAGCCGTTCGCCCGCCGCCTGCAGGAGGCTGGTGATGATCTCTTCCTTGGTCTTGAAGTGGTAGTACAGCGCTGCCTTGGTCACGCCGAGGCGCTCGGCGATCTCCCGTAGCGAGGTCTTGTCGTAGCCCTGCTCGCCGAAGAGCTCGAGGGCGACGTCCTGAATCTTTTCCCTGGTATCGGACCTGGTGCCCATCTTCTCTCCCGAACTTACTTGACGACCGGCTAGCACTAGCTTACCGTACGGCTAGCAAGTTACCTAGCCGGGCGGCAAGTAAGCATAGCGGGGATTCGATGACTGATCGAACGACTACAGCACCTCTCACGAAGCGCAAGCAGTACACAGTCTTCGCCGGACTGATGATCGGCATCCTGTTGGCCATGCTCGACAACATGATCGTGGGCACCGCCATGCCGACGATCGTCGGGGATCTCGGTGGCCTCAATCACTTCGCCTGGGTCGTCACGGCGTACACCCTGGCGTCCGCGGTCTCCACGCCGATCTGGGGAAAGCTGAGCGACCTCTACGGCCGCAAGGGCATGTTCATGGCCTCGATCGTGCTGTTCCTGATCGGCTCCGCGCTGGCAGGCACATCCGGGTCGATGACGGAACTGATCGCCTACCGCGCGGTGCAAGGCCTGGGCGCGGGTGGCCTGATGGTCGGCGCCATGGCGATCATGGCCGAGATGGTCGCGCCCAAGGACCGGGGCAAGATGCAGGGCATGTTCGCGGCCGTGATGCCGGTCGCGATGGTCGGCGGGCCGTTCCTCGGCGGCTTCATCACCGACTACCTGGACTGGCGCTGGGCGTTCTACGTCAACCTGCCGCTGGGCATCCTCGCGCTGTTCGTGGTGGGCGCGACGTTGAACCTGCCGAAGCGCAGCCCAGGCAAGGCCGTGATCGACTACTGGGGCGCGGGCCTGCTGACGCTGGGCATCGGTTCGCTGGTACTGCTCGCGACCTGGGGTGGCACGGAGTACGCGTGGGGTTCGTGGCAGATCATCGGCCTCGGCCTGCTGACGGTGGCCGCACTGGCGGCGTTCGTCTGGGTGGAGAACCGCGTGGCGGAGCCGATCCTGCCGCTGAAGCTGTTCAAGATCCGCAACTTCACGCTCGCCTCGGTGCTGGCGTTCATGTCCGGCTTCGCGATGTTCGGCGCGGTCAGCTTCCTGCCGCAGTACCAGCAGATCGTGCAGGGCGCGTCGGCGACGAACAGCGGGTTGCTGCTGCTGCCGATGATGGCGGGCGTGCTGGTCTTCTCGACCGTGGCAGGCCAGCTGACCAGCCGGACCGGGCACTACCGCAGCTTCCCGATCATCGGCATGGGCGTGATGGCCATCGGCACGTTGCTGCTGACGCAGCTCGGCCTGACCACTTCGTCGTTCACGTCGAGCATGTACATCGTCGTGATCGGCGCGGGCCTCGGATTCCTGATGGGTACGACGAACCTGATCGCTCAGAACAGCGTCGAGCTGCGTGACCTCGGCGTCGCGACGAGCACGGCCACGTTCGCCCGCAGCATCGGCGGTTCACTCGGCGTCGCCGTGCTCGGATCGATCTTCGCCAACCGGATCACCGACAGCATGACCAGCGCACTCGGGTCAGCCGGCGCGCAGCTGACCAGCGCGGGCGGGCAGCTGAGCCCGAAGATGATCGAGGGACTGCCCGCGCCGGTGCGGGACGCCTACCTCGGCGGCATGGTTTCCGGGATCCAGGGCATCTTCCTGTGGGCGACGGTGTTCATCGCCATCGGGTTCGTGGTGTCGTGGTTCGTGAAATCCGAGCCGTTGCGGGACTTCACGGTCGCCTCATCGTCCACTGAGGAGGGTGCGGCCAAGCCGGTCCCGGTCCTCGCGGACTGACCCTCGTGAGTGTTTTGGCCGGTTCTAACCGGCCAAAACACTCACGAGGGGGTCTTCAGGCGTTGGAGCGTTCCAGGACCAGTTCCTGCACGCGCTTGGCGTTGGCCTGGCCCTTGGTCGCGCGCATCACGTCACCGACGATCTTGCCCGCTGCCTGGACCTTGCCGCTGCGGATCTTGTCGAGGATGTCCGGGTTGTTGGCCAGTGCCTCGTCGACCGCGGCGATCAGCGCCGAGTCGTCCGAAACGACCTTGAGGCCACGCTTTTCCACGACCTCGGCCGGCTCGCCCTCGCCCGCGAGCACGCCCTCGACCACCGAGCGGGCCAGCTTGTTGGTCAGCGTGCCGTCGCCGACCATCTTGATCACCTCGGCGACCTGCTTCGGCGTGATCGGCAGGTCCGCCAGCTCGACGCCGCGGGTGTTGGCTTCCTGCGCCAGCTGGCTGACCCACCACGCGCGGGCCTCGGCCGGGGACGCACCCGCGTCCACCGTCGCCGCGATCACGTCGACCGCGCCCACGTTCAGCAAGTCACGCAGCTCAAGATCCGAGAGGTTCCACTCCCGCTGGATCCGCTTGCGCCGCACCCACGGCATCTCCGGCAGCGTCTCGCGCAGCTGCGAGACCCACTCCCGCGACGGGGCGATCGGCACCAGGTCGGGCTCCGGGAAGTACCGGTAGTCCTCGGAAGTCTCCTTGGCTCGGCCCGGGGACGTGCTGCCGGAAGACTCGTCGAAGTGCCGGGTCTCCTGGCGGATCTTGCCGCCCTCCTGGAGCACCGCGGCCTGCCGGGTCATCTCGTAGCGCACGGCCCGTTCGACCGACCGCAGCGAGTTGACGTTCTTGGTCTCCGTGCGCGTACCGAACTCGGTGGCCCCGCGAGCCATCAGGGACACGTTGGCGTCACAGCGAAGCGAGCCCTGATCCATCCGGACGTCCGAAACACCCAAGGCACGCAGCAGATCCCGCAGCGCGGTCACGTACGCACGAGCCACTTCCGGTGCACGCGAACCGGTTCCGGTGATCGGCTTGGTGACGATCTCGATCAGCGGCACGCCCGCACGGTTGTAGTCCAGCAGCGAGTGCTCCGCGCCGTGGATACGGCCGGTCGCGCCACCCACGTGCAGCGACTTGCCGGTGTCCTCTTCCATGTGCGCGCGCTCGATGTCAACGCGCACAACGGTTCCGTCTTCCAGCTCGACGTCCAGCCAGCCGTTGAAGGCGATCGGCTCGTCGTACTGCGAGGTCTGGAAGTTCTTCGGCATGTCCGGGTAGAAGTAGTTCTTCCGCGCGAACCGGCACCACTCGGCGATCTCGCAGTTGAGCGCGAGGCCGATGCGGATCGCCGATTCCACCGCGGTCTCGTTCACCACGGGCAGCGCGCCGGGCAGACCAAGGCACGTCGGGCAGACCTGGGTGTTCGGCTCGGCGCCGAAGGCGACCGGGCAGCCGCAGAACATCTTGGTGTGCGTGGACAGCTCGACGTGCACCTCGAGCCCGAGCACCGGGTCGAACTTCGCGATGACCTCGTCGTAGTCCATCAGCTCGGCAGCAGCCGTCACTTCAGCTCGTCCTTACGAATAGAGCGGATGGTCAGCAGCACACCCGTGACCGCGACGAGGATGCTGGCGGATGCGTTGACGAGCAGCAGCTTGTCCTTGTCCTTGCGGGCGTTGCGGAAACCCTGGACCGCGCTGACCGCGCCGAAGACCGAACCGACAAGGCCGAGCAGGCCGCGAGCCTTCTTGAAGTTCACCGTGCCACCTCCAGTTCCGGCACCCGGTTGGTCAGCGGGCCGCCGTCAGCTTCGTTGCGTGCCACTTCGTAAGCCGCGGCCACCTTGTACATCCTGGTCTCCTGCAGGGCAGGCGCCATGATCTGCAGGCCGACCGGCAGACCGTCGGTCCCCGACAGCTTGCTCGGCACGCTCATAGCAGGATGCCCGGCAAGGCTCGCCGGAATCGTGCACAGGTCGGCGAGGTACATGGCCATCGGATTGTCGGTGCGCTCGCCGATCGGGAACGCGGTGGTCGGCGTCGCGGGCGAGACCAGCACGTCGACCTTCTCGTACACGGCTTCGAAGTCCCGCTTGATCAGCGTGCGGACCTTCTGCGCCGAGCCGTAGTAGGCGTCGTAGTAACCCGACGAGAGCGCGTACGTGCCGATCATGATGCGGCGCTTCACCTCGGGGCCGAAGCCCGCCTCGCGGGTCAGCGACATGACCTCTTCGGCGCTGCGCTCACCGTTGTCGCCCACGCGGATGCCGTAGCGCATCGCGTCGAAGCGGGCCAGGTTGGACGAGCACTCGCTCGGCGCGATGAGGTAGTACGCCGACAGCGCGTACTTGAAGTGCGGGCACGAGACCTCGACGATCTCCGCGCCCAGCGCACGCAACTGCTCGACGGCCTCGTTGAACGACACCATCACGCCGGGCTCGTAGCCGTCGCCGGAGAACTCCTTGACGACACCGATCTTCAGGCCACGCAAGTCGCCGATCGAGCCTTCACGCACTGCCTGCACGACCGCAGGCGCCGCTGCGTTGATGGAGGTCGCGTCCAAAGCGTCGTGACCGCCGATCACCTCGTGCAGCAACGCCGCGTCCATGACCGTCCGCGCGCACGGACCGGCTTGGTCGAGCGACGACGAGAACGCCACAAGGCCGTAGCGGGAAACGCCGCCATAGGTCGGCTTCACACCAACCGTGCCGGTCACCGCAGCGGGCTGACGGATCGAGCCACCGGTGTCGGTACCGATCGCGAGCGGAGCCTCGAACGCCGCGAGCGCGGCCGCCGAGCCGCCGCCGGAGCCGCCGGGAACGCGGTTGAGGTCCCACGGGTTGTGCGTCGGGCCGTACGCGGAGTTCTCGGTGGACGAGCCCATCGCGAACTCGTCCATGTTGGTCTTGCCGAGGATCACGATGCCGGCTTCCAGCATCTTCGTCGTGATCGTCGCGTCGTACGGCGGCTCCCAGCCCTCAAGGATCTTGGAGCCGACAGTCGTCGGCGCGCCCTGCATCGTGACGACGTCCTTGAGCGCCAGCGGCACACCGGCCAGCGGCGACGCGGGCTTGTTGCCCGCCGCGACATCCTCGTCCACCGCGCGCGCCTGAGCCAGCGCGCTCTCGGTGCTGACGTGCAGGAACGCGTGCACGGCCGGGTCGACGTCGGCGATCCGGTCCAGGTGGGCCTGCGCGACCTCGACCGCCGACACCTCCTTGGCCTGGATCTTCGCGGCCAGCTCGGCCGCGGTCAGCCGGGTGAGTTCACTCACTGTTCTGCCCTGCCGATGCTCGAACCCGCGAGCGGTTCATCGTCCAGGATGCGGGGCACGCGGAACCGTCCGTCCTCAGCGGCAGGGGCGCCGGACAGCGCCTGCTGCTGAGTGAGTCCCGGGCGGACGACGTCGTCCCGGAAGACGTTGGTCAGCGGCACGGCGTGCGAGGTCGGCGGCACATCGTCGGCTGCGACCTCGGTCACCTGCGCGACCGACTGCAGGATGATGTCCAGCTGGCCTGCGAACTTGTCCAGCTCTTGCTCGGTCACCGCGAGCCGGGCCAGCCGGGCGAGATGCGCGACCTCGTCGCGGGAGATGGTTGGCACTCCACGAACCCCCGGGGGATTACATTTCATTCTGGGACCTGGTGAGTCTATGGCGAGGGTTGGCCGGGGCCCGAACGGGTTATCCGACGTGGCGCTGTTCGTAACCCACTGGACCCGGACGCCTGCTCCTTGCGGCATGCGCCCATCTGCGACAATCGGCGCCCGGCAGCAGGTGCGGACGGCAAGGTTCCGCGCACGACGCAGGAGGCGTTCGCCTTGTCCTTCCTGATCCGGGTGCAACTCCCGGACAGCCCGGGAACACTGGGCGCGGTGGCGTCCGCGCTCGGCCGGATCGGCGCCGACATCCTCAGCGTCGACGTGGTCGAGCGGGGTGCGGGCGTAGCCGTGGACGACCTGGTCGTCGAGCTGCCGTCGGGTCGTCTGCCGGACATGCTGATCACCGCGGCGGAGTCGGTCGAAGGCGTGGAAGTGGACGCGGTCCGGCCGTACGCGGGTGTCCTGGACACGCACCGCGAGCTGGAACTGGTCGAGGAAGTGGCGGCCGAGCCGAAAGACGGCCTGATCACGTTCACCGAAGGCGTCCCGAAGATCATCCGGGCCGGGTGGGCCGTGGTGATCCAGCACGACGCGAGCGGCACTCAGCCGTTGGCCGCGAGTCCGGCGGCGCCGGAGATCCTCACCATCGACCTGCCGTTCATGCCGCTGGCGAAGGCGACCGTGCTGGACGGCGAGGAGCCGTGGGTCCCGGAAACCTGGCGAGAATTGGGCACGGAGCTGGCCGCGACACCGCTGGGCAAGCCGGACCGGGTGCTACTGGTCGGCCGTCCTGGCGGGCCGATGTTCCGCGCCGCCGAGGTCGCCAGGCTGGCGCACCTGGCCGGGATCATCGCGGTCGTGCTGGACGGCTAGCGCGTACCAGTAGGTCAGCAGAACGAAGCAGTAGAACGACTGCCCGACGTGGTCGACGAAGCTGTCGCCCTGCCAGAACGCGATGTTCCACTCCACGCCGATGAGCGGCAACGTGATCAGTAACGCGGCCGTAGCGAACTGGCGGTGTCGCAACACGACGAACACACCTGGGAAACAGAGCACCAGGTAGTTGTGCCAAGCGACCGGGGACAGCAGCAGCGTGGCGGCCGTCACAGCCCACAGCGCCATGTCCGGATCGTGCCGGACTTTCCGAAGCGTGTAGATCAGCAGCGCGCCACCGACGAGGAACCCGATCCACGCGGGCCCGCCGAGCCTTGCGACGAAACTGGGCAGCGATGCGTTGTCGCTGAACGTGCTGAGCTGCTCGTTTTTGAGAACTTCCAGCCACCGCAGGAACGTCTGCAAGCCCGTGGCGGCCACGCCGATGAGCGTTCCCGCCGCGCCGGCGAGGACGCCCGCTTGGAACGTCTTCCACTGCCGTTGTACGACGGGCAGCAGCAGGATCGGTATCAGCGTCGGCTTGATCGCGATCACGATGCCAAGCGCGATGCCCGCGCCGACATGCCTGCCGCGCTTCTGCAGAACCCAGGCGACGGCCAGTCCCGCGACCAGAACGCCGTAGACCTGACCAAGCGCGACCGTGCCCATCAACGGCGATGAGACAAGGAAGGCGGCCAGGACAATCCACTTTGTCCAGATCGGGATCCGCAGTTCCCGCGCCACGATCCAACCGGCGGCAAGCACGAGAAGGGCCGTGATCACGCTGAACACCCGGTACGCGGTCAGCGTGTCGGTGAGCCCCAAGGGCGCGAGGAGAACGGACCAGAACGGCGGGTTGAGGTTGGCGACCCAGGCACCGGTGTCGTAGATCGACTCGCCCCGCAGCAACGCGACGGCTGAGCGGTGGAACGTGTCGAAGTCCGTGTGCGCACCCATGTAGTCGGTCAGCACGCGTTCGAGGTTGGAGCTCTCGTGGGTGAACAGCAGCCACAGCGTGACACCGACTGCCGCCGCTGCGCCGAGCCATGCCCCGATCCGCCCCACCACTCGTGCAGGCTAACCGGTGTTGGATTTCCCGGGTGAAATAGGTGCTGTTCCTATCGTTTCCGGGACAGCGGCGAAGTTAGCCTTCCGGATTGTGCGAGAAGAGACCGCGGTGAATGTCGGGCCGTCCTGCATCTCGATGACCTACGAATCCTTCGGCGACCCGGCCGATCCCCCGGTGCTGCTGATCATGGGCGGCAACGCGCAGATGATCCACTGGCCGGCGGGCTTCTGCTCGGAGCTGATCGCCCGAGGCCTGCACGTGATCCGTTTCGACAACCGCGACGCGGGCCGCTCAACGCATTTCCGCGACGCAGCCGAGCCTGATTTCCTGGCGGCGTACGCAGGCGATTTCTCGTCGGTGTCCTACACCCTGGCCGACATGGCCGACGACACCGTGGGCCTGCTCGACGTGCTGGGAATCGGCAGCGCGCACCTCGTCGGGCAGTCGATGGGCGGAATGATCGCCCAGGCGATCGCGATCGAGCACCCGGCTCGGGTGCGTTCGCTGACGTCGATCTCGTCGAACACCGGAGACCCAACGGTCGGACAGGTGCCGGCGTACGGCGATCGGACGGAGAAGCTTCGGCAGCTGCGGGTTCCGACGCTGGTGATGCACGGCGCCGCAGATCCCTCGATCGAAGGTGGCCGCGCCACGGCGGCCGCGATCCCGGATTCGAAGCTGGTGATCTTCGAAGGCATGGGGCACAACCTGCCGCGCGAACTGTGGTCCACGATCGCCGGGCACATCGCCGAACTGGTCCACAGCGCGGAGAAACCCACCTGAGCCCAGACCACCGCGCGGGCCGACAACTCCGCTACGGCGCGTCAAGCTTCCTTCAGGCGCGCCCGGCCCGTTCTGCCCGCGCTCCACATGGTGTGCTCTCGGGAGATCGTTCCCTCTGCCTCGTCGACAAAGGCGGCCCATTGCGCGCTGTCCATGTCCTTGTCGACAAGGGACAGTACGTGCCGTATCTCCCGGGCCGTCAGGTTGTACGACACCGCTTCGTTTTGGAGCTGTTTGGCTTGGAGCCATGCGGTTATCCCCGCCACCGCGGCGCTGACGACTCCCAACAAGTCGATTGACGTCAGACCGGATGCCTTGAGAGCTCCCGCGGCAACGCCGACCAATTCGCCGGCGAGCGCGATCGTGCGCCAAATTCGTGCTTGCCGGTCTCGCGCGGCGGCAGTCTTGGAATACCAGTCGATTTGTTCCATCAGCCGGCCAACGCGATAAGTCTCGATACGCTGGGCTTTGTCCGCGGCCCGGCAGCGCTCCATGGCCTCGTTGACGTCGTCACCACTGGAAACGTCGACAATCCGCAAGTCCCGGCCGAGTTCCCGCAACCGCTGGACGAACAGTTTGCGAGCCTCGGCGGCGGGCATGGACTCCGGGAAGGGATCTCCGCAGACGGCATATCGCCAGGCGAGCGTCTTGCATGATTCCGCCGCCGTCCGGCATTCGTACCAGCGGTTCTCGTCTTGCTGTTGTTCGATGTAGAAACGCACGATGAGGGACGCGAGGAAGGCCATTGCCGCGACGACGCCTGCCCAGTCGACACCCTTGTCGTCGATTTTCAATGTCACGGCTCCGCTGGCCGCGGCGACGAAGAGCAGGATGAGGCTGAGGCGTAACTGGCCGAAGTAACGGCGTTTCACCCGGATAGAGCTGGCGTCCGCGTCCTTGAAGAAAGGCGGTAGTTGATGCCAGGTGAAGAGAGGGCTCATCGGCTCTGTCATGGTGGCGCCTTGCTCCGGCTCTCGTCAGTTCTGTTCGATGATGTCGGACAAGAACATAGCGGGTTGACTCGCTTTCGACGCTGGTCCACCAGTGCGCCCTTTGTTGGTGTTGATCGACGAGACGTACGCTCCGTCCGTGACGGAAAAGCACGGCGCCTGGAAGGTCTTCGGCGAGCGCACGATCTACGACAACAGGTGGGTACGGCTAGGGCTTGTGGACGTGGAGGCACCCAACGGTGAACGCTGGGACTACCACGTGGTCAGTCTGGACCGGATCGCCATCGCGTTGATCGTCGACGATCAGGACCGGGCTCTGATGTTGTGGCGCTACCGGTTTCCCACCGATCAGTGGGGCTACGAACTGCTGGGCGGCCTGGTCGAGCACGGCGAGGAACCCGCCGTCACGGCTTCGCGTGAGGCGGTCGAGGAAAGCGGCTGGCGGCCAGTGGGCGAGCCCGAGCACCTGCTCAGCTTCGAACCGCTGCCCGGACAGGTCAGGGCTCCTGTGGACGTGTATCTGTGGCGCGAAGCCGAGCAGGTCGGCGAGCCGACGGAGACCGAGGAGGTCGGCCGGGTCGAGTGGGTACCGCTGAGTCGTGTGCCTAAGTTGGCGCGACAGCGGAAGATTCTCGGAGCAGGGGCGCTCGTACCCCTCATGTATTACATCGCGTCCCGCGACGTGTGAGGGGCCGGGCGTCCACGAAATCGTCTTCGCTGCGGCCACTCAGCCGATGTGCTTGGCGAGCTCCCGGCGGGCGAGGGAGCGCTTGTGCACCTCGTCCGGGCCATCGGCGAGCCGCAAAGTCCGGGCATGAGCCCAAAGTCCGGCCAAAGGCGTGTCCTGGCTGACGCCGCCGGCACCATGCGCCTGGATCGCCTTGTCCAGGATCCACTCGACCTGAATCGGCGTGGCGATCTTGATCGACTGGATCTCGGTGTGCGCGCCCTGGTTGCCCACAGTGTCCATCAGCCACGCGGTTTTCAGCACGAGCAAGCGCAACTGCTCGACCCGGACCCGCGACTCGGCGATCCAGTCCTGCACGACGCCTTGCTGTGCAATGGGTTTGCCGAAGGCTGAGCGGGACACGGTCCGCTTGCACATCAACTCGATCGCACGCTCCGCCATGCCGATCAGGCGCATGCAGTGGTGGATCCGGCCGGGGCCCAACCGGGCCTGCGCGATCGCGAAACCGCTGCCTTCCTCACCGATCAGGTTCTCGGCCGGCACGCGCACGTCGTTGAACTCGATTTCGGCGTGGCCGCCGTGGTCTCCGTCGGTGTAGCCGAAGACGTGCATCCCTCGCTTGATCGTCATCCCTGGCGTGTCACGCGGGACGAGGATCATGCTCTGCTGCCGGTGCGGCTCGCCTTCCGGATCCGTCTTGCCCATCACGATGAAGATCTGGCAACGCGGGTTCATCGCTCCCGAGATGAACCACTTCCTGCCGTTGATCACGTAGTCGCTGCCGTCACGGACGATCCTGGTCGCGATGTTGCGCGCGTCCGACGATGCCACGTCCGGCTCCGTCATCGCGAACGCCGAGCGGATCTCGCCTTCCAGCAACGGGTTGAGCCACTGCTTCTGCTGCTGCTCGTTGCCGAACATCGACAGCACTTCCATGTTGCCGGTGTCCGGGGCCGCGCAGTTCAGTGCTGTCGGAGCGATCCGCGGGCTGCGGCCGGTGATCTCCGCCAGCGGCGCGTACTGCAGGTTTGTCAGGCCTGCGCCGTGCTCTCCTGGCAGGAAGAAGTTCCACAGGCCACGCTTGCGCGCTTCGGCCTTCAACTCTTCCACGATCGGCGGGATGGTCCAGGGATCCTGCGCCGAGTCCAGCTGCGAGTCGAACACCGGCTCGGCCGGATAGACGAACTCGTCCATGAACGCGTTGAGCCGCTCGCGAAGTTCCTCGGTGCGGGCGTCGTAGCCGAAATCCATCTCAGTTCTCCTTGAGGGTGGCGTTGCCCTGTGCGACAACCGGTTCGACAAGCGTGCCGACGTCTTCGAAACCCTTCCCCACGGTCTTGCCCTGGCTGAACCGGTAGTAGATGCCCTCGGTGATCACCGCCAGCTTGAAGAACGAGAACGCGACGTACCAGTCCAAACTGGACACGTCACGGCCGGTGCGCTTGGCGTAGCGGTCGATCAGCTCGTCGGTGCTCAGGTATCCGGGCGCGCCGCTGACGTTGGGGATCATCGAGTCCACCGGCGCCTCGCGGGTGGCGTACGCGACCGTCAGGCCGAGGTCGGCCAGCGGATCGCCCAATGTGGACATCTCCCAGTCCAGCACCGCGTTGATCTTGTCGTTCAGCACCAGCGTGTTGTCCAGGCGGTAGTCGCCGTGCACGATCGTGGCACCTTTGGACTTCGGCAGCCGCTCGGCCAACCGCTCTTGCAGCCGGTCGATGCCCGGCAGGTCGCGGCTACGCGACGCGGCCAACTGCTTGCCCCAGCGCCGGAGCTGGCGCTCCAGGAAGCCCTCCGGCCGCCCGAAATCCGCGAGCCCGACCGAAACGGGGTCGACGGTGTGCAAGTCGGCCAATGTGTCCACAAGAGACAGGGAGATCGCACGTGTCCGCTCTGAACCGAGCTCGCCGAGTTGTTCCTTGCTGCGGTAGGGAACTCCCGGCACGAACTCCATGACGTAGAAGGGCGCGCCGAGCACTTCGGTGTCCTCGCAGAGGAACAACGTTCGCGGCACCGGGACATTCGTGTCCTTCAGCGCCGTGATCACACGGTACTCACGGGCCATGTCGTGCGCGGTCGGCAGCACGTGACCGAGTGGAGGCCGTCGGACGACCCACTTCTGCGTGCCGTCAGTGACCACATAGGTCAGATTCGACCGGCCGCCCTCGATCATCTCGGCCTGCAGCGGCCCTTCGCCGAGCTTGCCGCGCAGCTTGTCGAGGTCCAGTCCCGGCAAGCTCATCGGATGATCCTGCTGACGATCTCAGCCACGCACGCGGGCTTGTCGCTGTCCTCGATCTCCACCGTGACCTTGGTGACGGCCTGCTTGCCGCCCTGGACATCCGTGATGTCAAGCAGTTCCGACGTGGCACGCACCCTGGCGCCGACCCGGACCGGTGAGGGGAACCGGACCTTGTTCGAGCCGTAATTGACCACCATGGCCACGTTCTCGATCTTGTAGATGTCCTTGACCAGCACCGGGACCAGCGACAGCGTCATGTAGCCGTGCGCGATCGGGCCACCGAACGGACCGGCTTTCGCCTTCTCGACGTCCACGTGGATCCACTGGTGGTCACCGGTCGCGTCGGCGAACAGGTTCACGGCCTCCTGAGTGATCTCGCGCCACTCGCCCGTGCCGAGCACCTCGCCCTTCGCGGCGGCGAGCTCGTCGACATCCTTGAAAACGCGCATGTGCCCTCCTCAGTCCTGTGGCCCGCCGGCCGCGTACACGACCTGTCCCGACACGAACCCGGCGCCCTCGCTGACGAAGTACGACACCAGGTGCGCGATGTCCTCCGGCTCACCGACCCGGCCGACCGGGATCTGCGACGCCGCGCCCGCCTTCATGTCCTCGAAGGAGATGCCGAGCCGCTCGGCGGTCGCCGCGGTCATGTCGGTCGCGATGAAGCCCGGCGCGATCGCGTTGACCGTGACACCGAACTTGCCCAGCTCGATCGCCAGCGTCTTGGTGAAGCCCTGCAGGCCGGCCTTGGCCGCGGAGTAGTTGGCCTGGCCGCGGTTGCCCAGCGCGGACGTGCTGGACAGGTTGACGATCCGGCCCCACTTGGCCTCGGTCATGTACTTCTGCGCCGCGCGGCTCATCACGAACGAGCCACGCAGATGCACGCCGATCACCGAGTCCCAGTCGTTGTCGGTCATCTTGAACAGCAGGTTGTCCCTGGTGATCCCGGCGTTGTTGACCAGCACCACCGGCGGGCCGAGCTCGTCGGCGATCCGCGTGACGCATGCTTCGACCTGCTCGGTGTCACTGACGTCGACGCCAAGGCCGATCGCCTTGCCACCGTCGGCCGTGATCGCGGCGGCGCCTTCCTTGACACCCGCCTCGTCGAGGTCGAGCAACGCGACGGCGAACCCGTCGGCTACCAGCCTGCGTACGACGGCCGCACCGATGCCGCGGGCGGCGCCGGTGACGATCGCGACCTTGGTCATTGAGTCTCCTTCAACGAGGTGATCAGTAGATCGGCGTAGTGATCGGCGATCTGGGCGGGCGAGAGCTTGCCGCCCTTGCGGTACCAGACGCCCAGGTGGTGCACGGATCCAAAGAAGTAGTCCACGACCAGGTCAGCGGGCACGTCGTTGCGGAAACCGCCCGCCCGCTGGCCTTCCTCGACCAGGGAACGGAACCGCTCGTGGTACTTGCGGCGCTCGGCCCGCACGGCCCGTTGCTTGGCCGGGCTGAGGTGGTGCATGGACTGCGAGAAGATCTTGAAGTCGTCCAGGTTCTCGATGGTGGTGATGACGACGTCGGCCGCGGCGCCCCGGACCCGCTCGGGCGCCGGCGCCTCGCTGGCCGCGAACTTCTCCAGCCGGTCGAGCTGCTCGCGCAGCACACGGCCGTAGATCTCGTGCAGCAGGTCGTCCTTCGAGCCGAAGTAGTGGTACATCGCGCCCTTGGTGACGCCCGCGGCCTCGACGATCTCCTGCACCGACGTGCGGTCGAAGCCCTGCTTGGCGAACAGCTTCGTGGCCTCGGCGAGCAACTTCTCGTCCACTCCGGACGCGGTGTTGACCGGCCTGCGTGCCATCGTCTGCTACCTCCGTATTCCCAGACACGGCAACCATACCGTTCGGTATGTCGTCGGCAAACCTCGACGTGATCTAAGCAACCGCTTAGCATGTCGGACATGACACTCGAGGACGGCGTGCGCTACTCGGTGGGCTCCGGCGTGGCGACGGTGACTTTCGACCGGCCGGACCGCAACAACGCGATGAACCTGGCGATGGAACGCCGGTACGGCGAGGTCCTGCGAGCGCTGGAAGCCGACACGGGCGTGCGTGCCGTCGTTGTCACCGGCGCGGGCAAATCGTTCTGCCCCGGCGCCGACCTCGACGTCCTGGCCGGGGACATTCCCGAAGGCGGCATCGACTTCCAGGTCGAGCACGTCCAGTCGGCGGCGTTCATCGGCAAGCCCGTGATCGCCGCGATCAACGGCGGCTGCGCCGGTCTCGGCTTCGTCATCGCCTGCACGGCCGACATCCGGTTCGCGGCGGCCGGCGCGAAGTTCACCACCGCGTTCGCGCGGCGTGGCCTGATCGCCGAGTACGGGATCGCTCAGCTGCTGCCCGACCTGGTCGGCCGGGGCCGGGCGATGGACCTGCTGCTTTCCGGTCGTACGTTCACCGCCGAGGACGCCTGGTCATACGGCCTGGTCCAGGAGGTATACGCACCGGAGGACCTGCTTGCCGCAGCCGAGGCGTACGCGGCCGAGCTGGCCACCTACAGCGCGCCGCGCTCCATGGCCGTGATGAAGCGGCAGATCCTCGACGAAGCGGCGATTCCGCTGGCCGAGTCGGGTGATCGGGCGGCCGAGCTGATGGCCGAATCGTTCCAGCATCCGGAGGCCAAAGAGGGCGTGACCAGCTGGCTGCAGCGGCGCCCGCCGGAGTTCCCGCCGTACCCCGCGTGACTGGTGTGAGCTGAGCAACCGCTTAGTATGCAGACTCGCATACCGACTGGTATGTGTACAGCGTAACCAGATCTGCTCAGGCGGAGGAGCCCAGCATGCGCATTACGAGCGTGGCGTACTCACGCCCGAGCGCCTTCGGGGTCTTGCGCGCACGCTCGCTGTACCACCGCGCCACGTCGATGCCCAGCGAGAGCACGGCTCGCGCGGCGACCTTCTCGTCCGGGACCGAGAAGACCCCGGCCCGCACGCCGTCGGTGATCAACGACTGGACGGCCTGCTCGATCCGCCGCCGCAAGCCCGCCACGATCGTGTACTCGTGCTCGGGCAGCGCCCCCAGCTCGTACTGCACGACACGGGCCACGATGTGGCGTTTGGCGTGCCATTCGACGAAGCTCTCCACCAGCAGGCGCATCCGGTCCGCCGGCGGCCCGTCCCGGTCGATCACGTCCTGGACCAGCGCGAGCACCCGCTCGTGGCCGGTGCGGCTGATCTCGAACAACAAGGCGGTCTTGGACGGGAAGTGCACGTACAACGCCGCCGGGCTCATCCCGGCGGCAGTGGCGATGTCCCGGGTCGTGGTGGCGTGGAAGCCGACCTTGGCGAAGGATTCGACCGCGGCGGACATCAGCCGTCGGGCCGCGTCGGGTTTGACGTCCGGCCACAGGTCGGCTGGCTGCGACATCGTCATAGCCAAACAGTAGTCGCACGCTAAGCGCGTGCTTAGGAAAGGACGGCACTCGTGACGTCGTTCAAGGACCGGGTGGCGATCGTCACCGGCGCCAGTCGCGGCATCGGCTTCGGCATAGCGAAGGAACTGACCGAGCGCGGCGCGAAGGTGTGCATCACCGCGCGCAAGCCGGAGGCGCTGGAGGAGGCCGCCAACCAGCTCGGCGGGCCGGACCGGGCGATCTTCGTACCCGGCAAGGCGGACGACGCCGCGCACCAGGACGAGGCGATCGCCCGGACGATGGAGGCCTTCGGCCGGGTGGACATGCTGGTCAACAACACCGGCATCAACCCGGTGTTCGGCCCGATCGTGGACATCGACGCGGGCGCGGCGGCCAAGATCCTCGGCGTGAACGTGCTCGCGCCGCTCGCGTGGACCCGCAAGGCACGCGACGCGTGGATGGGCGAGCACGGCGGGTCGATCGTGAACGTGGCGTCCATCGCCGGCCTGCGCGCCTCACCCGGTATCGGCATGTACGGCGTGAGCAAGGCGGCCCTGATCAGGCTGACCATGGAACTGGCCGTCGATCTGAGCCCGGGCATCCGCGTGAACGCGGTCGCACCGGCGATCGTGAAGACGAAGTTCGCCGAGGCGCTGGTCCAGGACAACGAGGAAGCGGTGGCGAACTTCTACCCGCTGAAGCGACTCGGCGTGCCGAGCGACATCGCCAGCGCGGTCGCGTTCCTGCTGTCCGACGAGGCCGGCTGGATCACCGGGCAGACGCTGACGCTCGACGGCGGCATCACGCTGGGCGGTGGCCTGTGAGCTTCACGCTGAAGGACTCCGGCATTGTCATCACCGGCGCCGGCCGCGGCATCGGCGCGGCGTTGGCCCGCCGGTTCTCCGCCGAAGGGGCCCGGCTGGTTCTGGCCGATGTGGACGATGCGGTGTCCACAGTCGCATCGGAACTCGACGCCACCGCGGTCGTCGGGGACGCGGCGAGCGAGGAAGGCGTCGCCCGGCTTGTCGACGCGGCCCGTTCGGCGCTCGGCGAGATCGACATGTTCTGCGCCAACGCCGGAATCGCGCCGATGGGCGGGGCGGACGCATCGGAGGAGGACTGGGCGCGCACGTGGGACATCAACGTGATGGCACACGTCCGCGCGGCCCGCGCGCTGCTGCCCGAGTGGCTTGAGCGCGGCCGAGGGCACTTCCTGGCGACCGTGTCCGCCGCCGGGCTGCTCACCAGCCTGGGCTCAGCGTCCTATTCGGTCACGAAACACGGCGCCCTGGCCTTCGCGGAATGGCTGCTGGCGACGTACAAGCATCGTGGGATCAGCGTGCAAGCCATTTGCCCGCAAGGTGTTCGTACCCAGATGCTCGAGGAAACCGGGCCAGGCGGCAAGTTCCTGATGGGTGACAGCGCGATCACCGCCGAGCAGGTCGTGGACACGGTTGTCAGGGCATTGGGCGGAGATTCTTTCCTGATCCTGCCGCACCCGGAGGTCGCCGAATACTACGCGGCCCGCGCCACCCAGAACGACCGCTGGATCGGCGGGATGAACAAGCTCCAACGCAAACTGGAAGAGCTCTGACTTGCCTGCGCTGTAACGTCTTCCGGAGTCGTCCATTGACGACATACTAAGCGGTTGCTAACTTCGAACGACTGCAAGCCCCTACTTCTTCAGCGAGGTTGAGGCTCATGGACGACGATGTCCGGCATCGGCGAAGGATCGCGACGGCGGCTGGCTTGGCGGCAGCGGTCGAGTGGTACGACTACTTCATCTTCGGCGTGGCGGCCGCACTCGTGTTCGGCCGCCAGTTCTACCCGGCGGACGATCCGGTCGCCGGGGTGCTCGCCTCGTTCGCGACGTTCGCGGTCGGCTTCGCCGCCCGCCCGATCGGCGGCATCATCGCAGGTCAGTTAGGCGACAAGCGCGGTCGTAAACCGATGCTGGTGGCCGCGCTGGTGATCATGAGCCTGTCGACGACGGCGATCGGCCTGTTGCCGACGTACCAGTCGATCGGCATCCTGGCACCGATTCTGTTGGTGGTACTGAGAGTTCTGCAGGGACTCGCGGTCGGCGCACAGTGGGGCGGCGCGATGCTGCTGGCAGCGGAATACGCGCCGGCCGGAAAGCGTGGCCTCTACAGCAGTTTCGTCCAGCTCGGTGTCCCTATCGGAGTCGTGCTGGCGAACACGGTGTTCCTGCTCGCGGTTCAGGTGACCGGTTCCGGCTTCGCATCGTGGGGCTGGCGAATTCCTTTCCTGGTCGGCATTTTCGTGCTCGTCCTGGCGTGGTTCATCCACACCAGGGTCGAGGAGACGCCGGAATTCCGCGCCGCGGAAGCAAATATGGCCGCCGAGGAACACCGCGGGTCACCGTTGCGGGTGGTTCTGCGCAAGCACCTCGGAACGGTGTTGATCGCCGGCGGCTCGTTCGCGGTGAACACGGCGACGTTCTACATCCTGCTGACCGGGGTGCTCGACTACGCCACCCGGCACCTCGGTCTGCCGCGCGGCCCGGTCCTGACGATCACGATTCTGGTCAGTCTTACCCAGTTCGCGGTGATCCCGTTGGCAGCGAAGCTTTCCGACCGTGTGCCACGTATCCGGATCTATGCCTTCGGCGCTGTCGGGATAATGATCTGGGCAATACCAATGTTCCTGCTCATAGACACTGGCAACTACTTCGCGATAACCATCAGCAGCTTCATCGCAAGCACGTTCCTCGGCATCATGTACGGCCCACAAGCCGCGCTCTTCGCTGAACTGTTCACCCCGGAGATGCGGTACACCGGCGCGTCCCTCGGCTACCAGATCAGCGCGGTCCTCGGCGGCGGGCTGGCCCCGTTCATCATGGTGTTGCTGCTGGAGTCGACGGGTACATCGCTGTCGGTGTCGGCGTACATCATCGTGCTGGCCGTGATCGCCTTGTTCTCCATCGCGGTCCTGGCACGACGAGCCCAGATGCGGAGTCCGGAAACCGCCAGCACAGAACGGCATTCCTGAGCACGCTGGAAGCCATGGAGATTCGGTACACGGCGATTCCGGCGGAGCGACTGGACGCCATGCGGGACGCGGGCAAGGACGAGTTCGGCAACAAGTGGCAGTTGCGGGTGGCGGAGGGCTGGGAGCCGCTGCGCTGCTGCTTGCGCAAGGCATCGCAGGACGAGGACATCGCGCTGATCTGTTACTCGCCTTGGGATTCACCGAGCCCGTGGATGGAGGCAGGACCGGTGTTCGTGCACTATTCGGCGTGTGAGGGGTACTCGGCCACAACCGAGTACCCCGAAGCACACCGGCGCAGTAGGGCGATCCTGAACCCGTTCGACCATGCTGGTGCCCGGGCTTATGACCACATCACTTTCTTGGGTCACGAGGACGATCACGAGGCTGCGTTGGAGAAGGTGTTGAGCGAGCCGGACGTGGCTTTCGTGCACGTTCGGAGCCAGGAAGCTGGGTGCTTCCATTTCCTGGCGAAGTAGCGCTGCCGGGCACGCGGTCAGGACTCTTCTTCCTCGCCTCCGCCGATCGTGGCCACTTCGGTGGCGGCTTCTGGGCCCTGGTCGAGCAGGACCCGGAAGCCGTCCTCGTCCAGGATCGGCACCTTCAACTGCACAGCCTTGTCGTACTTCGAGCCCGGTGAGTCGCCGACGACGACGAACGACGTCTTCTTGGATACCGACCCGACAGCCTTGCCACCGCGGGCGATGATGGCTTCCTTTGCCTCGTCGCGGGACAGGGTCGGCAGGGTGCCGGTGACCACAATGGACAGGCCTTGGAGGTTGCGCGGCACGGAGTCGTCGCGTTCGTCCTCCAACTTCACGCCAGCCTGTCGCCAGCGCTCGACGACGTCCCGGTGCCACTCGACGGCCCACCAGTCCTGCAGTGCCGTCACGATTGTTGGTCCGACGCCTTCGGCCGCGGCGAGTTCTTCCTCGGTTGCCGAGAAGATTCGGTCGAGGGAGCCGAACTCCATTGCCAGCGCGCGGGCCGCTGTCGGTCCGACGTGCCGGATCGACAGCGCGACCAGCACTCTCCAGAGTGGACGTTCCTTTGCTGCCTGGAGGTTCGCGGCTAGTTTTGCGCCGTTTTGGGACAGTTCTCCGGAGATTGTTCGGAACAACTCGACTTGTTTGAGTTCTTCCTCGGTCAGGTCGAAGAGGTCTGCCTCGTTCTCGTAGACGTCCGAGTTGACCAACGCCGTGGCGCTTTCGTAGCCGAGGACCTCGATGTCCAGTGCGCTTCGGCTGCCGATGTAGTCGAGGCGCTCGCGCAGCTGGCCTGGGCAGAACTGCGCGTTCGGGCAGCGGATGTCGACGTCCGATTCCTTCTCTGGGCGCAGGAGTGTGCCGCATTCCGGGCAGGACACCGGCATTACGAACTCGCGTTCGTCACCCGTGCGCGCGTCGACGACCGGTCCGAGGATCTCGGGGATCACGTCGCCGGCTTTGCGCAGGATGATGCGGTCGCCGATCAGCACGCCCTTGCGCTTGACCTCGCTGGCGTTGTGCAACGTGGCCCGCGCAACCGTCGAACCTGCGACTGACACGGGCTCTGTCACCGCATACGGGGTCACGCGGCCGGTGCGGCCGACGTTGACGCGGATGTCGAGCAGCTTGGTGGTGACCTCTTCCGGCGGGTACTTGAACGCGATCGCCCAGCGCGGTGCCCGTGATGTGGTGCCGAGCCGACGCTGCAGCGGCACCTCGTCTACCTTGATCACGATGCCGTCGATCTCGTGTTCGGCGTCGTGCCGGTGGTCTTCCCAGTACTTGATGAAGTCGTTGACCTCTTTGTGCGTGGACAGCACTTTGGTGTGCGTCGACACGGGCAAGCCCCATGCTTGCAGTGCCTCGTACGAATGGGACTGCCGGTCGGGCTCGAAGCCCTCGCGCTTGCCGAGGCCGTGGCAGATCAGCCGGAGCTTGCGGCTCGCGGTGATGCTCGGGTCCTTCTGCCGCAGTGAGCCGGCCGCGGTGTTGCGCGGGTTGGCGTACACCTGTTTGCCGGCTTCGGCCTGCTTGGCGTTGAGCTCCAGGAAGTCCTCGACGCGGAAGAAGACCTCGCCGCGGACTTCGACCACCTTCGGCACGGGGTACTCGTCGGTGCCGGTCAGCTTTTCGGGCACGCCCTTCAGCGTGCGCACGTTCAGCGTGACGTCCTCGCCCATGCGGCCATCACCCCTGGTCAGGCCCCTGACCAGGCGGCCGTTCTCGTACAGCAGGTTGATCGCGAGGCCGTCGATCTTCAGCTCGCACAAGTAGTGCGCGGCGTCGCCGACTTCCTTGGCGACGCGGTCGAACCACGCGTTCATCTCGTCGGCGTTGAACGCGTTGTCCAGGCTGAGCATGCGTTCGAGGTGGGCGACCGTGGTGAAGTCGGTCGAGAACGTGCCGCCGACCTGCTGGGTCGGTGAGTCGGGCGTGGCGAGCGCGGGGTGCTGCTCCTCGAGTGACTCCAGCTCACGCAGCAGTTTGTCGAACTCAGCGTCGCTGATGGTGGGCGAATCCAGCACGTAATAGCGGAACTGGTGGCCGCGGATCTCCTCGGCTAGCTCCGCGTGGCGCGTGCGGACGTCGCCTGGTACGTCTTCGAGGCCTTCGGCTTCGTCAGTGCTGGTCACGCTCCGGAGACTAGTCGAGGCCCCTGACAATTTCGCGCAGCTCGAGCAGGCCTATCGCGCCATTGGGTTCGGCCTCGGCGGTCTCCACCCGTCGGAGTCGTTCGGCCGCCAGCCGCTCACCGAGAGTGGCGTCGAGCGGGAGGTACGTCAGCGCCTCACGTGCCGCTTGATCGAGCTCGGCGAACTGCGGGTGGTGCACCGCGACATCGACGACGCCCTCAGCCTCGTCGACTTGCACCGCGACCCTGACGTCCGCCAGCGGGATGCGATGGATGCCCAGGTTGACCGTCACCTCGGTCGGGTCGGGCACGGGCGGGACGGAGTCGTGGTACTCCCAGATCGCGTCCTCGGGCGGTGCGGCGGCCTTCCATGCGTCGGTGAACGGCCGAAGCTTGGGGTCCTCCTGGCCGGAGATCACCAAGGCGTAGATGGCGCGCTGGCCCCGTTCCAACGAAAAGTGCAGCTCAGGGTGCACGACGGCAACAAGCTCGCACAGGTCGTTCTCGACCCTGTTCGGCTCGTTGTCGCCCAACGCGGCGCTGACGGACGGCAGGAGTTCGACCCATCCGCGCCAGAATTCGGCCGCGACCTCGGCGGGATCACGCTGAGGCGCGGGCTCGGGATGACGTCGCCTGAACCACTTCACTCACGACAACCTAGCCGTCCCCGGACGAGTCGTGGGGTCACCCATCACGATCGCCGCCTGACGCCCGCAGCGCGACAGCGAGCAACTCGGCCGCTGAGCCGAGGAGGCGACGTCCTCCAGGCCAAACCGCGCGAAGTTGGCGCCGGAGATCCAGCCCGTCCACAGCGACCTCGACAAGACGCCCCTCGGACAGGTCGGCGTCGACCGCCAGAACACTGAGGACAGCGGGTCCGGCGCCATCGACAACCGCACTACGCACGGCTGTCGTCGACCCGAGCTCGGCGACGGGATGCAGTTCGCCCACTTTGGCCCGGCGCAGCGCCCGTTCCAGGGTTTCCCGCGTCCCGGAACCGTGCTCGCGGACGACCAACGGCGTCTCGGCCAATTCAGCCGCGGTGAGCGGCTTGCGGCGGCGTGCCCAGACATGGCCAGGCGGGACGACCACAGCGAGCCGGTCGGCCGCAACCCGGCGCGCGGAAAGTTCGGTCGGGACGGTCGGCGACTCGACGAAACCAAGGTCGACCTCACCACCTCGGACAAGGTCGCAAACCAGGCTGGAGTTGGTCACGACAAGACCGACGTAAAGGTCATTGCGGGACCTGCGCAGTTCGCCGATCCAACCCGGCGCGAGATGTTCGGCGACGGTCAGACTGGCCGCGACCCGCAGTTCGGCGGCACGTCTCGACCGCAGCGCCTCCGCACCGGTGACCAGGACGTTCAGTTCGTCGAGGACACGTCTCGCCCAGTCGGTGACCACACGCCCGTCGGGGGTGAGCGCCGACCCACGACGTGTCCGGTCGACCAAGGCCAACCCGAACTTGCGCTCGAGGCTGGACAGCCGCTTGCTCGCCGAGGGCTGCGCGATGCCCAGCTTGGCCGCCGCCCTGCCGATGCTGCCCAGTTCACCGACCAGCACCAGCAGACGCAACGACTCCAGATCGGGAGTCATAGCCAAAGGGTATGACTCGGGAGTCCACTGTGCGACCGCGACAGGCGCGTCCACACGAGTAGATGGCGGCGCAGTCCGCGAACTTCACAGTGGATCCCGCGGTGCAGGTATGGCCGAGCTGGCGAGGCCACCATGGGGGCGCCGCGGTGCCGCAACGGCCACTTCACGCTGCGGGAACGGCGAAGTCACGGTGTCGGAAGGGGCATCTCAGGGTGCTGGAATGGACATTTCATCGTGTCGGAAGCGGTATCTCGTGGTGGGGCGCACGGTTGGTCTCGCAGTGCCGCAACGGCGAGGTCACGGTGCCAGAACGGCCATCTCGCTGTGCGGCAACGGCCACTACACGCTGCTGGAAGGGTGATCCCATGGTGGCGGCGCGGAGATTTCGCGGTGCCGGTATGGCCATCTCGCTGCGCCACAACGGCCACCCCGCCGTGCCGCGACCGCGACGCGCGCCTGTCCGGCCGTACTTGCGCAACCGGCGAACCGTTGTCCCGCCATCTTCGGCTTGCGCGGCCTCTTCGATGACGCGGCCGCCCACCTCCCAGCCTTGGGCGGCAATGACATCCACGCCTACCGCGACGGCCTCGCGAGCATCGGAAGCGGGGCTTCCGGTGTCCTCACCGTGTGAAAAGGCAACTCATGGGGCCGGAATGGTCGACACGAGGTGCCGCAACGCGCAACTCACTGTGCCGGAATGGTCGACACGAGGTTCTGGGTGGGTCCTATGTAGAGGGTGGGCCGTCGATGTATTCGGTGGGGCTGAGGATGGGTGGGCCGATGGTTTCGTGGAGGTGGCGGCGGGTTTGGGTGCGGGAGTGGCGGGTGCCGGCGTGCCATCGGCGCGGGGTGCGGCGCCGATGGCAGCGGGGTTCCTCGATCAGGACGCGGTAGTACGGGCAGTCGCAGTCGCATTGGCACAGTTCGCGCTGCAACCGGCAGAATTTCGTATCCCAGTTGTCGATCCCGAGTTCGTGCTCGCCGGACACGCACTTGCCGCAGTAGTGCATCCGCTGGCCGGATAAAGCCGTCATCCAGCACCCTCTCGGAAAGTAGGGGACCGAAACTCCTACGGTGACGTAGGACGGCGCGGAAAAGTACCGCCCTTAGCGTGATTCAGCCGCGGCGGTCGCTCCTCTCGTCGTGATGAACCCCAACAGAAGTTGGCCATGCGGCAGTTTTGTCAGTCCTGGAGACACTTGCAGGACATGCCGTTGCCCGTTGTCGAACACATAGGCCGTTCCCTTTTCGCTGGTCAGCAGGAATCCACGATGGATACGGATGGGTCGCGCGGCCGGTGCGGCGCCGGGTGGGAGACCGAGCCGGATGGACTGCTCGAGCGATTGCGGGGAATCCACAGAGGCCAATGCCTCCAACGGAAGTACCGGTGCGGGCGGATCGATCGGCCGGTCCGGTGGCGGTGTGTAACCGTCCAGCTTGGCACGGCCCCAGCGGTACGGATCACCTTGGACGCCGCCCCAAGTGGACCATCCGATCCGCGTTTGCCCAGTTCGGTCCTGTGTGTCCGAGTCGTAGACAAGAACGTTCAGCCCGGCGGACGCCGGGTCGACCGCGCCGGGTACCTCCGAAAGGGGGACGGCGACCTCGACGACATAGCCCGTTTCAGTGGTCTTCGACGCGACCCGCACACCGGGTGCACCGCCCTGTTTGTTGTCCGCGTCCCGCAACGCGCACGGCGGTCCTTCCGCGGTGACAGGAAGAACGGCGAGTTTGTACGTGGTCGACGTGTTCTCCGAACGGCCACGCGGGTCGATGGTCAGCTCGACTGAGTCGGTACGCCAATGCCGTTTGCAGTCCGCCGTGGCCAGCCGGGTACCGAGCACATCGTCGGTGACCGTGACCAATGCGAACAACGTGTCGTCCCGCCAGGACAATCGGGCGGTCGCCGAGCAGTCGTTGACCGACGTACAGTCATCGCCTTCCCAGCGCGACGAGATGTCCGATTCCGGTCCTGGATACTCTCCAGCCCCGGAAACCCCGTCTATCACAGGAGAAACACCCGCCTGCGGAATCGTGGTCGCGGGTACGAGTTCCAGCGCCGCGTGCGCGGTGGCACCCGGAATGTTGATTGCATACCGGTAGTCGCCGCCACGCATGCCAGTCGGCAGTGCGGGATCGGTGTTACGGACCGAGAACCTCACCACCGCGCTCGCGCCAGGCGCCACGCTCGGGAACCGCTGCTCGGGACTCGCCTCGAAACCCGCAGGCATCGTCAACGAGACCGCGCCCTCCCGCGCCACGTCACTCTGGTTGCGAATCGTGATGTCGATATCCCGGCTGCCACCAGACGGCAACGTCAACACCGGCGCGACCGAGTTGGCCAGCTCGGGGTGTCCGACCTCCTGCACCCACTGCTGGTACTGCGCGACCTGCGGCAGCGGCTGCTGGGTGGCCGTCAGCGCGGGAACGACTTCGACTAATGCCTCGGTGAATCCGGACTTCCCGCCGCTGGCGACACGGACCCCGATCCGCGCCTTGCCGGGCTTGGCATCAGCGGCAACCGTGACGGTGTCACCTCGAACGGTCCATCCGGCAGGCGGAGTCAACGTGACAGGGCCGCGCACGGACGACGTCACATCGATCCTCACCTGGGATCCCGCTGTCACGGCGTACTTCGAGGGCTTCGCGGACAGCTTGGTCCCCAGCGGCAGTTCGCCCGGGACGATCGCGCCTTCGAGGATGCCAAGCGGGCCGCGGTTGTCGACGCGATACGGCACCCGGCTCGCGATCTGGGTGAAGTAGTCACACCCGATCTGCGCGGGATCCGTTGGCACATCGGGGAAACCAGCCCAGCCTTGACTGGCGTACTCACGCTGCGCGGCTCGCTCGACCTGCGCCCACGTCTGCCCGCCATACGCAGGCGCACCCGCCCACACGCCCCAGACCCTGTCGGTCGGCTCGTCCGGGGTGAAGGCACTGACGCAATTCGGGCCACGGGTCCGGGCACCATCGAGGCCACTGGTGAACAACCGGGACACCGCCCACGGCCGCAATCCCTGGTCGCGGAACGACTTCGGGTCAGCGGCCTTGTCGAACGCCTCGATCGCCAACCGGGCCGCGTACTGGTGGTTGCCGTGGTTGCCCGGCGACGGCGCCGGGTCCATCGTGATCACGACCTTGGGCTTGGTCTGCCGGATCACCCGGACCAGCTTGCCGAGCGAGTCCTCATGGCCCCACGCCTGCTGGGTCAGCGGCGAGCTGACGGTGTAGTAGAAGTCGGCTTTGTCCAGGTTGAAGACATCGGTGATCCCGGCTTTGCCGACGGCGCGTCTTTCCTCGGCCTCACGCAGCCGGCCGAGCTCCGGTCCTTCCTCGGTGCCGACGGCGTTCCCGCCGCCTTCGCCACGTGTCACCGTGACCACGCCGGACCGGACTTTGAACTGGCCGAGCGCGGCGAGCGAGCCCGCTTCGTCGTCCGGGTGCGCGCCCACGAAGAGCACGTCCAGCTCCGCGCGATCCCGTTCGACCGCTTGAGCGGGAACCGCTGTCGCACCGGCGAGAAGAACAAGGGGTAGCAGGGCAACCCAGCGCACGTTTCCTCTCCTAGCCTTTGACCGCGCCATCCACCATGCCGCGGATGAAATGTCTTTGCAGGAACAGATAAAGCACCACCACGGGCAGTGCGACCAGCACCGATGCGGCCGCAAGCAGCGGCACGCTGGTATCGGACCGGCCCGAGAAGAACTGCAGGCCCAACGGGGCCGTGCGTAACGCCTCACTGGTGATCATGACCCGGGCGAGCAGGAACTCGTTCCACGTCCACATGAACACCAACACGATCAACGTGACCAACGCGGGCCGCCCCATCGGCACCAGCACCCGCCAGAGAGTCTGCCAATGTCCCGCGCCGTCCAGCCGCGCCGCTTCGACGATGCCGCGTGAGGTCGACCGGAAGTACGTCCGCATCCAGAACGCACCGAACGCGATCGACTGGGCGACCTGCGGAAGGATCAGCGAGGCATAGGTATCGGTCAGTCCAAGGTCACGCAGGTCGTAGTAGAGCGGGACGACCACGGCTTCGCTTGGCACGGTCAAGCCAAGGAGCATCAGGTAGAACAGGGCGTCCCGGCCACGGAAGTGCATGGTGCCGAAGGCATACGCGGCCAGGATCGACAGCACGACCGTCAGAGCGACGACCGAAACGCTCACCAGAAGGCTGGAGAACAGGTAGCTGCCGAACCGGGCCTCGTCAAAGGCCTTCACGAAGTTCTCCCAGTGGATCCCGCCCTGTCCGACCACTTCGGACCGCAACGCGGTGAAGAGGATGGACAGCATCGGATAGAGGGCGAAGATGGTGAAGACACCGAGGACAAGGTAGGTGCCGACGCGCTCGAACCGGGAGACGGTCACGTCCGCTCCCTTCCCGCGACCCGCGTGATCACATACGTCACCAGGAACGCCAAAGCCGTGATAACGACACCGATCGCGGCGGCCGAGCCGACCTGTCCGGTGTGGAACGCACGTTGGTAGATCTCATACGCGGGCACGGTCGTCGAGCCGCCCGGCCCGCCCAACGGGGTCATCATGTAGACCAAGTCGAACGTGCGCAGCGCGGCGATCACGGTCAGCGTCAGTGCCACCCCGATCTCCCCTCGCAACGCCGGCAGGATCACCGAACGGAACTCCCCCGCCGGTCCGGCGCCGTCCAGCCGGGCGGCGTCGAACAGGTCGGCGGAGACCTTTCCGATCCCACCGAGGAACAAAACCATCGCGAGGCCAGTCTGCACCCAGGTACCGACAATTCCGACCGCCAGCAGGGCCGTCGAGGAGTCACCGAGCCAGGCTTTCCCTTGTGTACCAAGGAGAAAATTCAATACGCCATCCGGCGCGAAGATTCTTTGCCAGGCCACTGCCACCACGACCATAGCTATCACCTGTGGCAAGAACAGGACGGTCCTGAAGAACGGCAACCCACGTATACGCACCCTATGGAGTGCCGTCGCCAGTACGAGTCCTATGCAGACAGGCAGCACCGAGAAGAACAGGATCAGGACGGCCACATGCCCGAAAGCCGCGCCAGCCCCCTCCTCGGCGAACATGTCCGCATAGTTGGACAGCCCTGCCCATGTCCCCAGTGACAGGCCGTCCCAGTCGAACAAGGACAGCCATCCGCTGTGCAGCAACGGAAAGAGCAGGAAGGCCGCGTAGACGAGCAGGGCGGGCAGGGCATAGAGGTACCCCACCCGCCTCGGTTCACCGACCGCCACGGCTCGACTCCAGGTCAGCCTGGAGCTTGCCGAGGAACGCCTCCACGTCCAGTTGCTTGGCCATCAGCTGCTCGACCGCGCCACCGACCACTTCGTACGCGTTCGGTGTCGCATAATCCAGATACGGCACCATCTTCTGCGAAGTCGACGCCTCCTGCCACTTGTCGAGCACGTCCCGTTCCGGCCCTGAGCCTGGCTGCTGGGCAGCGTCGAGGACCGGCAGGTTTCCGCTGGAAGCGACGACCTTCATCGCGTCCTGGGTGGTGATGAAGTCGATGTACGCGGCAGCCGCGTCCGGATTGCGAGACTTGGAACTGATCGCCCACGGCAGCCCGGATCCGCCGGTCACGGTGCCACCAGGCGGCAGTATGAAGCCGACGTTGTCCTTCATCGCGTCCTTCAACGTCGCCAGGCTCCACGTTCCGTTGACGTGGAAAACGCCCTCGCCCGAGGCGAACTTCGCGGTCGCGTCATCACCTTTGAGACCGGCGAAACCCGTTGTCAGATAACCCTTGTAGACCCAGTCAGCGACCTGCCGCGCCGCTTGGCGGTTAGGCTCGGTCAGCCAGTTCGCGTCCGCCGTGCCAGTGGCCATTTTGGCCTCGTCAGCGGGATTGCTGAACCGGTGCATGGCCAACGCGAGAAGGTACGGGCCCGCGCTCTTCTCCAGGTTGCCGATCTGCAGCGCGACCTGGCCCGCGGACTTGGCTTTCGCCAGCGCCGCGTCGAACTCTTCCCACGTCTTGGGCGGTTGCAGGCCGAGCTCGGTCAGTTTGGCCTTGTTGTACCAGATCCCGACCAGTTCACCGGTCTGTGGAACGCCGTAGAGCTTGCCCTGGCCAAGGACATCGCCGCTGTCCGGGTAGCTCGCGAGCTTGCGAACGGCCTCCGGGAAACGTTCCGTCCACTTGTAGGCAGTGGCATAGGCGTCCACCGGACGCAGCAGCCCCGCCTTGACGAACGCGCCCAAGTCCTGTTTGCCGTTGTTGACCTGGGCGACATCCGGCGCGTCGTTGGCGGTCAGCCCCAGCTTGATCGTGCTGCGCAGATCGTCGAACGACCGGGCCACCCGGTTGATCTTGATGTTCGGGTACTTGGCCAGAAACCGCGCGTTCAGCTCCTTGATCTGGGCTTCCTGCGCGGGCCGGGTTTCCTGGTCCCAGATCGTCAATGTCACGTCACCAAGCGAGGCGACGTCGGTTTTCACTTCCCCTGCGGGTTGTTGAGCGGGTTTGTTCTCCGATCCTGGCGCGCACGCGGCAAGAACCACCGCGACGGCCGCGAGAGCCATCAGCCTCAAGAGATTCCTCGCAATCCGATGGTCGCGCTCGCTCGACGGACCTTGGTGTCGCCATGGCTGGGCAGCAGGTCGTTGAGGAACGTGTAGCCACGCAGCTCGCGTTCGTCCCGGCGGCCCACCAGCCGCCACCACGCCGCGATATCACCCCAGCCCGGCGCGGACTGCGAGCCGCCGAAATGTTGCACGGACAAGGCCGCACAGAGGTTTGCGAAATGCACCCGGTCGGCCAGCGGCCAACCGGCCAGCGTGCCGAGCACGAACCCGGCACCGAACACGTCACCGGCGCCAGTCGGGTCGAGTGCGGCCACGTTCAGGCCCTTGACCTCGGCTTCTTCGCCCGTGCTCGCGTCGATGGCGTACGCGCCGTTGCCGCCCCTGGTGACCACGACGACGGGAACGATCTCCGCCAACGACTTCGCCGCGGCCTTCACGTCGTCGGACCTGGTGTAGCTGATCGCCTCGACACTGTTGGGCAAGAACACGTCATACCCGGCCAGCAGTTGCCTCAGCATGGACGGTTCCCAACGTTCCGTCGGATCCCAGCCCACGTCGGCGAAAAGCAGCGCACCCTGTTCTTTCGCCTTCTTCACCCACTGATCGGCGTGCAGATCGACGTGCACGAAACACGCCTTGGTCGCGGGCGGCGGATCGAGCAGCTCGTCGGCGCTGATCGGCGCCGCGTGGCCGTGCGTGACCATGCTGCGGTCCCTGTCGATCGCCATGGACACGGTCAACGGCGAGTGCCAGCCGTAAAACCGCCTGGAATGGGTGAGATCCACTCCTTCCTGGTCGGCCAGCACGTCCCAGCAGAAGTCGCCGTACGCGTCCTCGCCGAACGCCGCGGCGAGGCCGGTCCGCAACTGCAGCCGGCTCAGCGCGACGGCCAGGTTGGCGATTCCTCCCGGACTGGACCCCAGCCCGGTCGCCCAGACCTCGGTGCCAGGCTGCGGCAGGTGGTCGAGGCCAGTGAAGATGATATCGAGGAACACCGTCCCCGACAGGAGAATGTCCAGCTCAGGGCCCCCAGCCGCTGGATCGGTCGACACCGTGCGCCTCCTTTCTCAATCCCGCGAGTCTGCACCCATCTGCAAAGAATTGACAAGTTGTCTGACGTAATCTGACTGATATTGTTCACTTGTGCTCCCCCAGCGGCGTCACGCCGAGATCCTGCGCTGTCTGACTCAGGATGGGTCAGCGTCGGTGACCGCGCTGTGCGAACAGCTGGCCACCAGTCCGGCGACGATCCGCCGTGATCTGATCTGGCTTGAGCGCGAAGGAGTGCTGACCAGGGTGCACGGTGGCGCGGTGCTCGCACCGTCGCACGAGCGCCCGTTCGACCGCGTGGCCAGCGAGGACTGCGGCGCCAAGGACGCGGTGGCCAAAGCGGCCGCGACGCTTGTGCAGGACAGGGAATCGGTCCTGCTGGACATCGGGACGACCACGCACAGACTGGCCGCGTACCTGCGCGGCCGCGAAATCACCGTGCTGACAAGCAATCTGGCGGTGTACGAGGAACTTGCCGACGACAACGCGGTCGAACTGATCCTGCTCGGCGGAGTCGTGCGGCGCAATTACCGTTCCATGGTCGGGTTTTTGACCGAGGACGCGTTGCGGCAAGTCCGCGCGGACCGGGTTTTCCTTGGTGCGGCTGGAGTTCGTGACGACGGGTCGGTGATGGACGACACCGTGGTCGAGGTTCCGTTGAAGCGGGCCATGGTGGCCGCGGCCGATCAGGTCGTGCTGCTCGCCGATCGCGGCAAGTTCCCTGGTGGCGGGCTCGCTCGGATCTGCGGCCCGGAGGAGATCGACGTGCTGGTGACCAACGCGGACGCGACCGGTCCGGGTGTGGATGCCATGCGAGAGGTGGGGGTTGAGGTGCTCAAGGCATGAAGCTGGTGATCCTTGGCGGTGGCGGGTTCCGGGTTCCGCTGGTGCACCAGAGCCTGCTGGCCGATCCGGACCGGCTGGTCGACGAGATCGTCCTGCAGGACGTGCTGGTCCCGCGGTTGACCGCGATCGGCGCGGTGCTCGACCAGCAGGCCCAGACCCAACAGGAACAGGGGGCCGCGTGGCGGCCGAAGATCCGGATGACGACCTCACTCGACGACGCGTTGTCCGGCGCGGACATGGTGTTCTCAGCGATCCGGGTCGGTGGTCTCGGCGGCCGCAGCCTGGACGAGCGGATACCGCTGAGGCACGGCCTGATGGGCCAGGAAACCGTTGGCCCAGGCGGAATCTGTTACGCACTGCGGACCGTCCCGGTGGCCATGGACATCGCCAGGCAGGTGGAGCACCGCGCGCCGGACGCGTGGGTCATCAACTTCACCAACCCGGCCGGGATCGTCACCGAGGCGATGTCCTCGGTGCTCGGCGACCGCGTGATCGGCATCTGCGACTCGCCGGTCGGCTTGTGCCGCAGGGTGGCCGCCGCCCTGGGAGTGTCCGAATCGGACGCGACGTTCGACTACGTCGGCCTGAACCACCTCGGCTGGCTGCGTAAGGTCATGGTGAACGGCCGTGACGTGCTGCCGGGCCTGTTCGACGACGAGACCGTGTTGACCTCGTTCGAAGAGGGCAAACTCTTTGGCGCGCAATGGTTGCGGACGTTGCGGTCGGTACCGAACGAGTACCTGCACTACTACTATTTCGCGCGGGAAACGCTGGAGCAGATGCGTGCCCAGGAGACCACTCGCGGCGAATTCCTCAAGGATCAGCAGAAGTCGTTCTACGAGCGGATCGGCGAGAACCCGCAGGCCGCACTGCAGGCCTGGCTGGAGACGCGATCAGAGCGGGAAAGCACGTACCTCGCCGAAGGCCGGGCGGTCGCCGGGATGACCGAGCGTGCCGCGTGCGACATGGACGGCGGCGGGTACGAGCAAGTGGCGCTGCGGCTGATGAACTCGATCACGCGCAATCGGCCCGACCAGCTGATCCTCAACGTCCGCAACCGCGGAGTCGTTGCGGGACTGGGCAATTCGGTGGTCGAGGTGCCGTGTTTCGTGGACGGCAACGGACCACGGCCGATCGCGACCGGCCCCGTCGACCCGCACAGCCTCGGCCTGATGCTGCAGGTGAAGGGCTGCGAACAGGCCGCGATCCAGGCAGCTCGCACGCAGAACCGGACGGACGCGTTGTTCGCGATGGCCACGCACCCGCTTGTCGACTCCGTGGCAGCCGCCGCGGCGACGCTCGACGGCTACGTGACGGCGTTTCCCGAGCTCAGCGCGTTCCGCGCACCTTGAGCCGCCCGAAGGTGCATTGGCGTCCCCGGCTGAGCGTGAGAGCCTGCTGAGGTGCCGAGCGACTTTGTGATCAAAACGGGGGACATGGTCCAGATCACCATCCCGCCCCCGGTGATCGTGCCGGCCATCCAAGCTCCCGTGCCGCTCAAAGGTTCGAGCACGGATGTCCAGGTCAACGGCCAGTTCGTCTGCCTGCAGGGTGACGAGCTGCCGCAGTCGCTGCGCGGGCCTTTGCCTTACACGGCACCGCCTTTCGTGACGCCGGGGACCGGCATGCTGACGCTCACACTGATGCCGTCGAACCTGACGATCCAGTCGCAGAACGGCCCGAAGATCCTGATCAAAGGTCAGACGTTCAAGGCCACGTTCACCGTGCAGTCCCCCGCGATGCAGCCGACCCCGGGCGGTCCCGTCCCGGACGCGCTCATGGTCAAAACCGGAACGGCCCAGTTCATCACCACCAACACCACGGTCTACGCGGGCTAGCCGACCAACTCGCCCACGAGCTCGGCACGGGTGCTTTCCAGTTCATCCGCGGGATCCCACGGGCACGCGATGTCCATCGCGACCACCCGGCCAGTCGCCTTGACCGCACGCAACGCCTCGAGCACCGCCTTCTTGGACGGCCCGTTGCCGACCGGGAAGCGCAGCCGGGGTACTTCGCCCGCGTCGATCACGTCCGCGTCGACGTGCACGATCAGCGGACCGTCCGGCAGTTCGACGTGGTCGACCGGGCAGCGCTTCACCTGGGACGCCCGGAGGTACTCGGCTTCCGCCGGATCGAGGTCCCGCGCGTCGACGAGCACTGCGCGGTTCTCCGGCAACGGCCGGAATCCGAGCTTCTCGCCGAACAGGTCGTAGTTCGCGCCGAGCAGGAACCGCAAAGACATCCCGCCAAGGTAACCAGAGCTGGAGGACTCGACCGTGTGCACGTCGCCGTGCGCGTCGAACCACACGACAGCCGGGTCGATGCCTGCGCGTTGCAGTCCGGTGAGGACACCCATGGACACCAGGCAGTCTCCGGACAGGACCACAGGCGTGGAACCTCGTTTCACGTCCGCTTCGACCTCGTCGGCGACATCGGCGAACAAGGCCGTCAGCCTGTGCACGAGGTCGCCTTCGGGCAGTGCCGGAGTCACCGGGTGGATCTGTGCTTCGGAGCGCACCGGAATGCTCGAGTCGGGTTGGCGCTCGTCGTGGTGGTACGGCACGTAGACAATCCCCATTCCCGCACCCTAAAGCGTTGCGACGTGCTCCATGAGCACTTCGCTCCTACCGCCTACGAGTCACCAGTTCCCGCGCGCGTTGCACTAGATCGCCGAGCTCGGGCTCCTCCCAGATCGGAGGCAAGGCATCGCCACCACAGCAAGGTGGTTTGCTTCGTCCTGTTGCTGGAGGAGTAGTGACTCCAGCGAGGTCGTACAGCATCGTGTAGACGTCGATGCCTGGGTCGTTGCGATCGTGTGGTGCTACAAGCAGGATCACTGCAGTGTCGGAGTCGCGGAACGCGACCACGACGCGCCAAGCGCCATGAAAATGCCTGACACATAGCCGTTCGACAGTATCCCCTGTCAGCCGGTAGGCCAGCGCCGCACACCCGTTGACAGTGAGGTGGTTGAGAAACTCATTGAACTTGCTCTTCACTCTGCCTCTGAGCGAGGCAATCTGTTGGGCGGCAAGTCTGGTGGTTTCAACCTGGACTGTCACTCATCAAATGTTGTCACGCTCGTCAGTATTACTTGGTCATTTCCGGGGCCGTAGAACAATCGTGTCGCCGCTACGGAACTGCTCCAAGCTCTGCCTCATGTCCTCACGTTCGAGAACTGCCTCGTCTTGCAACCGTGCCCACACCAAGTCGACCAAGTGGCGTTTCTTCCCTCGCGCACGAAGATCGTTCACCAAGTGCAGCACCTGATGAACACGAACCGGATCGAGCCGTGTGGTGGCCGGCACCGACGCCTCGCTCGACGCCGGTGACGCTTCCTTGAGGATCCCGTCTCTCAACCAGGCTCGAACCGTGGGTTCGGACAGCTTCAGCAGCGCCGCGACTATGCCTGGCCGCAGCGGCGGCATGCTCGCCACCTTGCGGCTCGCCAGCTCGGTGAGGCGGTCGGACTGTTCTTGCTGCCCTGGTGGAAGCGAGCCTGCGATCTCTTCCAGCTCTTCCACCTCGCCGAAGACGGTGAGGGCCGCCTGCTTCTCACGCTCAAGAGTGGTCATGACATGCACCTCCTCACCTCGCTCAGGACCGCTTACTTTAGAGAATAGCGGCAAAACTCGAAAGTTGCAGGTCCGATCGAGTGCAGCGTCACAACCCCACGCACACCGGATGCCACGGTCGAGTCCACCGCGACCCAAGCTGGCGAGCCGCGCGCTCGACTACCGCCAACCAGAAACTCAAAATCGATGGTTCGACTGCACGATTCGCATTGGCCACATCATTTCGCCACGAATTTTGAAGTCACAAAGTTGCGACGTGCTCCATGAGCACTTCGCTGAAAGCACGGGCAGCGTTCGTCGGAGGCACGTCCGTGCGATGAGCCAGGGCAACCGTGCGACTCAAGCCAGGCGGGGCAATAGGAATGCCGCGCAACCCCGGACGGTTAGCGAGAACCATGCTCGGAACGATCGCAACGCCCAATTCCGCCTCAACAAAGCGCAGCACCGCATCCATTTCGCCGCCCTCAACGGCCAAGCGCGGCTCATAACCCACGCCACGACAAGCCTGAAGCGTCGTCTCCCGCAAGTCATACCCCTGACGGAACATGACCATGGGACGGTCACGCAGATCGATCAGCCGGATCGTCGGCCGGTTCACCAGCGGGGGCAGGCTCGCCGCAGACGCCACCATCAGGTCCTCCCGCAACATGACCCGAGTGGTCAAAGCCGGATCAGGCCCCTCGGGCGGAACGATGATCAGCGCAAGGTCGAGATCACCCCGTAGCAACGAACGCGACAAATCCCGTGAACCGCCCTCCTCGACGAGCAACCGGATGCCCGGGTAGGCCGCGTGAAATCTGGCGAGGACGTCGGCGAAAACGCTTGCGCACAGGCTGGGCGTGGCGCCGACACGGAGGCGGCCGCGGCGAAGGCCGACGAGTTCCGCGACCTCGTGGCGGGCGGTGTCCACGTCGGCGAGGATGCGGCGGGCGATCGGCAGCAGCGCCTCTCCTGCGGGGGTCAGCGTGACGTTGCCGCGTACCCGGCTGAACAGGGGTGTTCCCAGCTCCGATTCGAGGCTCTGCACCTGCTTGGACAGTGAGGGTTGCGCCACACCGGCCTGCTCGGCGGCCCTGGTGAAGTGCTTGGTGTCCGCGACCGCCAGGAAGTACCTGAGCTGCTGCAAGGTGAGCCGGTCTACCCTTTCCATAGTTCGAGACTATCAAATTGAGCGTTTCGATATATTGGACGACTCGTCAGCGAAGGTGCTTACTGGACCCGTGACAGTGCTTGAGCGCAGTACACCGGGGCGGATCTGGTCGTCGACCATCGGCAAGAAGGCCGTGATGGGCGTGACGGGCCTGGCCATGCTGCTGTACGTCACCGTGCACATGGCCTCGAACCTCAAGATCTTCCTTGGCCGGGACAACATCGACGGATACGCGGTCTGGCTGCGGGAACTGCTCGACGGCCTGCTGGGCTACGAGGGTTTCGTCTGGGGGGCCCGGATCGGTCTCGTCGTCGCCGTGGTGCTGCACATGACGGCTGCCATCCAGCTGGCTCGGCGGGCGCAGAAGGCCCGCCCGGCCGGCTACAAACACCGCACGAAGGTCCAAGGCAGCTACGCGGCCCGCACAATGCGTTGGGGCGGCGTGATTCTGGCGCTGTTCATCGTGTACCACATCCTCGATCTGACCGTGGGCGTGCTGAACCCGAACGGCGTGCACCTGGCGGTGTACGACAACGTCGTCGCCTCTTTCCAGCGCTGGTACGTGGTTCTGTTCTACGCGGCCGCCGTGATCGCACTGGGTTTCCACATCCGGCACGGCTTGTGGAGCGCGCTGCAGAGCCTGGGGGCGTCCAGTGCCGCACGGCAGAAAGCCATCCAGACCTTCTCCTTCGGGTTCGCCTTCGTGCTCACCGCTGGATTCCTGTCCGTGCCGTTCGCCGTAATCACCGGATTGGTGGGATAGCCGATGTACACCGAAGGGGCACCGATCGCCGATCACAAGATGCCCGACGGCCCGCTGGACAAGCGCTGGGAGCAACGACGGTTCTCCGCCCGGCTGGTCAACCCGGCGAACAAGCGCAAGCTGACCGTGATCGTGGTCGGCACCGGCCTCGCGGGCGGATCGGCCGCCGCGACCCTGGCCGAACTGGGCTACAACGTGGTGTCCTTCTGCTATCAGGACAGTCCACGCCGGGCGCACAGCATCGCGGCCCAGGGCGGGATCAACGCGGCGAAGAACTACCGCAACGACGGCGACAGCGTCTTCCGGCTGTTCTACGACACGATCAAAGGCGGTGACTTCCGCGCCCGCGAGTCCAATGTGCACCGGCTGGCCGAGGTCAGCGTCGAGATCATCGACCAGTGCGTGGCGCAGGGCGTTCCGTTCGCCCGTGAATACGGCGGACTGCTGGACACACGTTCTTTCGGCGGAGCGCAGGTGGCCCGCACGTTCTACGCCCGCGGGCAGACCGGGCAACAACTCCTGCTCGGCGCTTATCAAGCGCTCTCAAGGCAAATCAACGCCGGGCGGGTGAAAATGCACCCGCGTACCGAGATGCTGGACCTGATCATCGATGACGGCCGCGCACGCGGAATCGTGGCCCGTGACTTGGTCACCGGCGACATCGAGACGCACCTCGCGGACGCGGTCGTGCTCGCGACCGGCGGCTACGGCAACACGTTCTACCTGTCCACCAACGCGAAGGGCAGCAACGCGACCGCGATCTGGCGTGCGCACAAGCGAGGCGCGCTGTTCGCGAATCCGTGCTACACCCAGATCCACCCGACGTGCATTCCGGTCAGCGGTTCGCACCAGTCCAAGCTGACGTTGATGAGCGAGTCGTTGCGCAACGACGGCCGGGTCTGGGTTCCCAAGGCACCACGCGATTCCCGGCCGCCGCACATGATTCCCGAAGACGAACGGGACTACTACCTGGAGCGGATGTACCCGAGCTTCGGCAACCTCGTTCCCCGCGACATCGCTTCCCGTGCGGCCAAGAACATCTGCGACACGGGACACGGCGTCGGCCCTGGCGGGCTCGGCGTGTACCTGGATTTCGCCGACGCCATCGAGCGGCTCGGCAAGGACGCGGTCGCGGCCAAGTACGGCAACTTGTTCGAGATGTACGAGCAGATCACCGGCGAGGACCCGTACCAGGTGCCGATGCGGATCTACCCGGCCGTGCACTACACCATGGGTGGCCTCTGGGTGGATTACGACCTGCAGAGCACCATTCCCGGGCTGTTCGTCATCGGCGAAGCCAACTTCTCCGACCACGGCGCCAACCGGCTCGGCGCGTCCGCGCTGATGCAAGGCCTGGCGGACGGGTATTTCATCCTGCCCAACACCATCGGCGACTACCTCGCGGACGGCCCGTTCCCGCCGGTCTCCCATGAGGCGATCTCGAAGGTCGAGCAGGACGTCGTCGACCAGATCGTCCGGATCCTGTCGGTGGACGGCGACCGGTCGCCCGACGACATCCACCGTGAGCTCGGCCAGCTGATGTGGGACCACTGCGGGATGGAACGGTCCGAGGAGGGCCTGCGCAAGGCTCTTGACGCGATTCCCCAGCTGCGTGAGGAATTCTGGCGGCGGGTGCGGGTGCTCGGCACCGGCGACGGGCTGAACCAGTCGCTGGAGAAGGCAGGCAGGCTCGCGGACTTCCTCGAACTGGCCGAGCTGATGTGCATCGATGCGTTGCACCGCACGGAATCGTGCGGCGGTCACTTCCGGGCGGAAAGCCAGACCGAAGACGGCGAAGCCCGTCGCGACGACGAGAACTTCAGCTACGTCGCCGCGTGGGAGTACGGGCCGCAGCCCGTCCTGCACCGCGAGGAACTGCGGTTCGACAACGTCAAACCGAGTCAACGGAGTTACAAGTGAGGTTCACCCTGCGCGTCTGGCGCCAGGACAACCAGTTCGACAAGGGCAGGCTGGTGATGTACGTCGTCGACGACATCACACCAGACATGTCCTTCCTCGAGATGCTCGACGTGCTCAACGAACGGCTGATCAGCGAAGGCGAGGAGCCGATCGCGTTCGACCACGACTGCCGCGAGGGAATCTGCGGCATGTGCGGTCTGATGATCAACGGGAACGCGCACGGCCCGAACAAGCTGACCACCACGTGCCAGCTGCACATGCGCAGCTTCGACCCGAACGTGCCGATCACCATCGAACCGTGGCGTGCCAGGCCGTTCCCGGTGGTCAAGGACCTGGTCGTGGATCGCTCGGCGTTCGACCGGATCATCGAGTCAGGCGGCTACATCAGCGCCCCCACCGGCAGCGCACCGGACGCCCACGCTGTCCCGGTGCCGAAGGCGGATGCGGACAACGCATTCGAAGCCGCGGCGTGTATCGGTTGCGGCGCTTGCGTCGCCGCGTGCCCCAACGGTTCCGCGATGCTGTTCACGGCGGCCAAGACGACACATCTCGGGCTGCTGCCGCAGGGCCAGCCCGAGCGGTACAGCCGCGCCCTCGACATGGTCGACACCCACGACGACCTGGGCTTTGGCGGGTGCACCAACTCCGGCGAGTGCACAGTCGTGTGTCCCAAGGGGATTCCGCTCGAGGCGATCGGACGGCTGAACCGGGACGTGCTGAAGGCGGCCACCCGGTCTCCCGCGAAGCATTAAGCTGGGCATATGGCGCCTCCAGAGCTGCAGGCCGAACCACGGTGGCAACGGACGGGCAACGACCGCTTCCCCGTTGCCGCCGATGTCGACGGCACATGGTGGGTGCTGCGGCTCAACTGCTTCCCGGACCACGCGATGTGGACCCTGTTCGTGGACGGTGTGCCGCGATTCGACATCGACGGAACTCCGCCGACGTGGGGCCGTCCGCACGACCGGTCGGCGCCATCACTGGCCAACGCCGACGAGGTCCTGGCTCCCGTCGAGAGCTTCGTGGCCTACGGCAGCGAAGTCGGGAAGCCTTGCGACGATCCGTTCTGTTGCGCTAAGTGACCGGCAGCCAGCGGCCGAACCGCTTGCCGTCGACCGAGCCGGTGACCCACATGGTCTCCTTGGCCTCGAACGGTTTCCACGTCAGCTGGACGCGTTTCCCGTTCGCGGTCAAGTCGGCTTCGGCTTGCGTTTCGGTGAAACGGATTTCGCCGGACACGACCGTGTCCGTGGTGTACCGGACTTCGTGCAGAGTCGCTTTCGGGCCGTCATAGGTCACTTTGCCGCCGCGCAGGCCGGGTAGCTCGTCTCTGGTGTTCATGATGTAGGAGTTGGGGATCCGGGATGCCAACGCGTCCATGGCAGTCTGGACCGTCGTGGTGAGCAAGTCCGCACTGCGCAACGGAAATTGGCCGATTGCCGCGAAGTTCTCGGCACTGCACGAAGACGCCGCGGGTCGACCGATTATGAAGTTCTGTATCGCAGTTGAAAGACAGGCTTCGAACGTCTCGGCGGAGGGATACGTCGACGTGGCGTGCCCTGCGAAAGGCACTATCAGGGCACGGCCGGAGCGGTACCTGTCAGCCAACGCGACCGCGTTGGTGGCAGCACCCCAGTCGAGGGTTCCAGCGATGGCGAGTACCGGGATGTTCGGATATGTGGCGTGCGGCGGGACCGGTGGCGCGTCGCGGCGCGTCGGCCAGTACACACACCATTCCGGCACAAAGCCCGCCTCGCCATTGGTTTCGGCGGTGGTGACCGGGTACTCGGGATTGCGCTCGTAGTACTCGGCCAGTTGCTCCTTGCGTTGCGCGGGGATGGCTTCCCTGCTGTACGGCCACGCAACGTCGTTGCATAGATAGGAAAGGAAGCCGATACCGACCATTCGTAGGAAACCGTTCGGGTCGTCCACGAAGTCGTCCAGGCCCGCGAGCCGGCGCAAAGGCGCGGGATCGCCGTTGAGATACGCGTCGAGGGCGGCGTTGATCGAGCGAGTCGTCATCGGGTCAGGGCCACCCGCAGCCATCACAAGCTTTGCCAGAGACACCTCCGGGTCAGGTTTCGCACGCAACTGCTGCGCGACCTTCGCCATCCGCGAGCCGGTGTCCCCTGGCAAAGCACGGCAGGCCCGGGAGCGTTCACACGCGTAGTCGAGGCCGCCCATGAGGCCGTTCATCCCGTCCTGGCCCAGAAAGCCGTGGGCGTACCCCGTTCGCTGATCCGGGATCAACGTCGGGCTGTCGAAGATGGCGGCCTCGACGTGCTGCGGGAAGCGCGCCGCGAACGCCGGACCGTCCAGGCTGCCGTAGGAACTGCCGTACAGCACCAGTTTCGGGATGCCCAGCGCGGCACGGACCGCGTTGATGTCGGCCACACGCTGATCGGTTGTGAAGTACTGGATTCGCGGGCCAAGGTGCCCGGCGCACGCGGTGATCGTCTCCGGTTCGTACACATCGACGTTGTCACAGTGCAATGCGCTCGACGCACCGAACCCACGGCGCTGCACGATGAGCATGTCGTACGTGGTCAGCAAGGGCTGGACTGGTTTCGCCATGAGCTCCAACTGCCCCAGATTTCCGCCAGGGCCGCCGGACAGCGCGACGATGGCACCGGCGGACGGCCGGGTGCGGTCACTGTGCGGCTTGAAAACGAACCGCACCGATATCTTTTCGGACTGCGGATCCGCCCAGTTCAACGGGACTTCCAGCGTGCCTTCGCACCGCTGCGCCGCGACGGCACACGGATGCAGGCTCGCGGCGGCGGGACTGACCAGCATCGTCGAGCCGATCACGCCGGCCAGCACGGCCGTGATCCATCGTTTCCCCATGAACCCTCCATCGTCACACAGGCGCGTCCGTTATGCGAGGTTCGTCCGGCTGGACGTGTGAGTAGTCGCACGGGGTACGGGCGCGACCGGATAGGGCATCCTGAAGTCATGCGTCCGCACGACGTCGAGGTCGGCCAGACCTATCGGGTACGCATCACCCAACGGGACAACCCGGCCCGGTTCATCACGGGTGATCCCAGCAAAGCCGAGGCCGACCTGCTGATGCTCTCCTGGACCCTTGAGGCGACGCACGAATTCGACCTGACTGTGACAGCGATCGGCCAAACGCTGTCCGGCGAGCCTGCGGTCACCGGAGTCCGCGTCGCGGAAACCTCCCGTGTCAGCACGCCTTTGCCGCCGGAGGCGGCGGAACGTCTAGGCCTGCCAACAGATGTGGACTACATCGTCGAGGGTGTGCTGAAGGACGCGGTGACCGGTCAGATCGTCAGCAGGCCGACCGGCGAGACCATGACGCTTCCCTGCGCCTGGCTGAATCCGCTCTAACCGCGCCAGTCGATGTTCTCCAGCGACATGACCCACGGGTCGTTCATCAATTTGTCGGTTTCACTGACCTCGATCAGCGCGACTTTCGCGTCGACCCAGCCGTGCCAGCAATTGAACATCGTCATTTGCGGATAACGGGTGCGAATCTTGTCGATGATCTCGGTCGATTTCCAGCTGCCGTCGAACGGCTCGCCGGAACCGACTTCGAGCAGCGCCATCGGGCGTTCCGGCGCGAGCATGTCGGAGATGTCCTCGGCCTGGCCTTCCACCGCGAAGCTGACCGTGTTCAGGTAGCTCGTCGGCCCCATGATGTCGATGATGTCGTCGCCCGGGTAATACCGCATCCGTGGCCCGTCCCACGGCCGCGCAGGCGAGAACGCCCACAGGATGTTGTGCAGATCCCGGGTCTCGGTGAGATACGTGTACAAGTCGCGGTAAAGCTTGATCGAATCGCTCTTGCCGGTCTTGTAGTCCTGGCCCCACCAGAACCAGATTCCGTTGGCCTCGTGGAACGGCCGCAGGATCAGCGTCACGCCTGCCTCGTCGAGTTCCTGGATGATGTCGCCGAGCAGTTCGACGTCCTTGCGCCAGCGGTTGCGTGCCGGGCTGGGCTTGGCGTCGGCCAGCAGCGAGCTCAAGTCGCCCTTGGGCGCCCACAGATCACCGCGGTAGGACTCCGGGTCGACCTTCGGCAGGAACGGGTTGGGCCGGTGCAGCTCCATGGTGACCAGGCCGCCCGCCCGCCAGTGGTCGATCAGCACGGGGATGGTCTCGCGCTTCCAGTAGCCGTCGAAGCTCGCTCCGATCAGCGCGGGCGTCTTGCCGAACCGACGGGTCATCCCGCGGAAGAGCTTCTCGTAGTCGGCGCGGGCGTCGGCGCTGAGCTGCTGACCGGCGACCACGCGTTTGCTGTCGCGCTGAGGCAGCGCATTCATCCACGCGAGGATCTTGTGCGCGTCCGGCTTGGCCTTCGGGTCACCCGGCCGGTTGACCTTGCGGCCGGTGCCGGTGCTCGTGACGGTCGGCGCCAGCGTGGGCTTGGCAGCAGGCGGCGCGGGCTGGGCCGTGCATCCCCCTGCCAGGGCTGCGCCGGCCGCGAGCAACAGAGTTCGACGGTCGACCCGGGACATGCGTGTATGAAACCACTCACCAGCTTTCGGGTGGTTCGACGAATGCCCTACCGACATCTCTGATCAGGCCGAGCGCCCGGCGCGCCCATGCGGCGTCGGCGCCCGCTAGGCCACATGTCGGAGTGGGAATAGCCCGTTCGGCGAGCAGCGAACGCGGGAAGCCGAGCCGGTCGACGAGCTCGAGCGCGGGCTTGGCGGCCTCGGCGAGGGTCGGCGGACGGGACGGCGTGGTGCCGGGCACCAGGCCGAGAAGCAGGGTCATGCCCGCGTCCCACGCCTCGCCCAGCTGGTCGGACAAGGATGCCGGGATGCCTTCGAGCAGCGTGGCGTCGATGGCCAACGCGTTCGCACCCGCGGCACGGAACAACCCGACCGGTGGCCGTGGCGCGCAGCAATGCACGATCACCGGCTGGTTCGTGGCCTCGCCGACGGCCGTGATGACCCCAGCGAGGACGTCCCGTGCGTCCGGCTCGGCGACCGCGGGCACGGTGCCGTAGCCCGACGGCGTCGGCAATGCTCCCGCCAGGACGGTCGGCAGGCTCGGTTCGTCGAGCTGCACGACCACCTGGGTCTCCAGGCGACGGCTGACCTCCGCGGCGTGCCGCGCGAGGCCCTCGCTGAGCGACTCGGCGAACTCCCTTAGCGCGCCATGATCCGTCAGCACCCGGTGGCCTCGGGCGAGCTCGATCCCGGCCGTCAGCGTCCACGGTCCGGCGGCCTGAATCTTGATCACGGGCGGCCGGACGCCCGCGCGCTCCACGGCCTCCTCGAGGGCGTCGATGTCCCGCCTGATCAAGTCGACGGCCCGGCGGTGCTCATGACCGGCCCGGGCCGCCGTCCGATATCCGGACGGCACGACCTCGACCGGCAAGTCGACCAGCAAGGCCGCGCTCCGGCCGATGATGTCCGCGCCGAGCCCGCGGCCGGGCAGCTCGGCAAGGAACGGCAAATCCGGCAATTCGCCGACGACAACGTTTGCGGCCTCGAGCGGATCGGTGCCGGGCATCGAGCCGACACCGGTGGCGGTTCCAGGTGACCAGGGGGTGTTCGTCACGCCGACAGTGTGGCGGATCGGGTCCCACTCGATTTCATCGCACCGCTATGCAGCATGGAGGTCTAGACCCATTGACGAGATGGTCTAGGCCACATACCGTCATCTCACTCGTCGCGACAACGCGCACACGAGCGGCTTCGATAAGTAAGAAATATCGGAGCCCCTGAGACGTGGTGCGGGGGGCGTGTCGCGCCCGCGCCCCCCGCGCCACACCCTCTACCTAACCATTGTTCTCCTCCCGCAGGACCACCCCGTGGCCAGATGGCCCGGTCACCGGCCGTGATCTGCACCACCTGGCCCTGGACGTAGGATGACCAGGTGACGGACGTTGAGCTGGCGGCAGCCCGGATCGAACCGTATGCCCGCAGGACTCCTTTGCTACGGACCGAGATCGACGGCAGGCCGCTCGTGTTGAAGCTCGAACACCTGCAGCGGACGGGATCGTTCAAGTTCCGTGGTGCGGTGAATGCCTTGCTGGCAGGCGGAAAACCGGACCGGGTGGTGACCGCGTCCGGCGGCAACCACGGTATGGCCGTCGCCGAAGCGGCCTCGGTGCTGGGCATCCCGGCGACGGTGTACGCGCCGGAGTCGGTGCCGGAGAGCAAGGCCCGGCGGATCGTGCAGGCGGGCGCGGAACTGGTCAAGGCAGGCGAAAACTACGCCGAGGCAGCGAAACTGGCCCAGGAACAGCCCGGCATGTACCTGCCCGCCTACGATCACCCGGACGTGATCGCGGGCCAGGGCACGGTCGGCGCAGAGATCGTCGCGGACGCGTCCGATGTGGACACGATCGTGGTCGCCGTGGGCGGTGGCGGGCTCGCCGCGGGAACAGCGTTGAGCGCGGACGGCCGCAAGCTCGTGACGGTCGAACCGACCAACTGCTGCAGCCTGCACGAGGCGCTGGCCGCGGGTACGCCGGTCGATTCGCGTGTGGACTCGGTCGCCTCGTCGGCGCTCGGCGCGACCAGGGCCGGACAGCTGCCGTTCGAAATCCTGCAGGCGGCGCAGCCGGTGTCGGTGCTCGTCGACGACGACAAGATCATCGAAGCCCGCGACCTGCTCTGGGAAGCGTTCCGGCTGGCCGTCGAACCGGCCGCGGCCGCCACACTGGCCGCGTGGCTGGCGGGCGAGGTGCCCGGCGAATTGCCCTGTTTGATCCTCTGTGGGGCGAATACAGACTGGTCACCGGCCTGACGTACGTCCGCTGACGTATCCCCGGTGACGCTTGCGAGCGGACGACGCGACGGGGTTGAGCGGCGAGCATTGGCCGCATGAGGACCATAGATCGCGTCGGCTACGTCATCGGGGGCCTGCTGTTGCTGAGCGGGCTCGGGCATCTGGTCGTGCTCCTGGTCACCGGAGGCACGTGGCTGGGCCCGTTGTCGATGCGTAAGCCCATGACATTCGGGCTGTCATTCGGGCTTACGGTCGGTGCGGCGGTGTGGGCGACCGCGTTCCTGCGGATCAAGCAGGGCCTGCGGACGTTCCTGCTGGTGGTGTTCTATGCGGCGAGCGTCGTCGAGGTCGCGCTGATCACGATGCAGGCGTGGCGAGGGCGCCCCTCACACTTCAACTTCGAGACGCCGTTCGACTCGACGATCTCGATGACGTTGGCCAGCGGGGGTTTCGTGCTCATCGCCGTGACCATCGCGTTCACCGTCGCGGCTTTCCGCACCGTGCAGACCCGGACCATGCAGTTGGCACTTCGGTTCGGATTCGTCGCACTGCTCGTCGCGCTCGGGGTGGGGGCCGTGATGATCGCGACCGGCGTCACTGCGGTGCGTACGGGCAATGCGGAACTCGCTTACACAACGGCCGGTGCTCTGAAGCCTGTGCATGCGGTCCCGATGCACGCGATCCTGATCATGCCTGGTTTGGCTTGGCTGTTGGGCTTCACGCGGTGGCCAGAGCAGACCCAGGCGCTGCTGATGCAAATCGCGGCAGTCGGATACGGCCTGCTGATCGCCGGAACGATCGTCTACTTCGCACTGTAGTCCGGACACGGCTGCTGGAACGGCAAGGACGGGAAGTACTGGTGCCACTCGGCAACGGTCATCGGTCGCATGGAATACCCACAGACCCGACGGGCGGCGACGTCCGTGTCGATCTCCCACCGCCTGGCCAGATTGTCCCTCGAGACGGTCATCAGGGCGTGGTCGTCGGTGAACGTCACTTCGTGGATCGCCGCGGTGTGGCCGGTCAACGTGACCTCGAGCCGTGGCGACCGGGGATCCGACAGGTCCCAGACCCGCGCGCTGCCGTCGGGACTGGCCGTGGCCAGTCTCCTGCCGTCCGGGCTGAACGCGACCGACGAGATTCCCGCGGTGTGGCCGGGAAGTGTGCCGATCACGTGCAGCCGCTGCGGCTCGGACACGTCCCACAGCCGGACCGCGCTGTCCCGGCCCGCGGCGGCGATGATCCGGCTGTCCGGGCTGAAGACCAGGATCGAGTTCAGTTGGTTCGTGGTCACCAAACCCCGTGGTGAGCCGGGATTCGTGACGTCCCAAAGCTTCGCGCTGTCCGCAGAACCGACTGCCAGAGTACGGGCGTCCGCACTGAACGTGAGCGGGCCGATGTCGCCGCCGGTGCCGAACACGAACCCGATGCTCACCGGCTTCGTCCGGTTGGAGACGTCCCACAGCCACACGGTCCGGTCCATCCCCTCGCCGCCCGTTGCCACGATCTTGCCGTCCGGGCTGAACGCGATCTTCCCGACCGCCGACTGACGGCCGCTCAAGGACGGAAGCTCTTTGGGCGCACCGGGATCGGCGACGTCCCACAACTTCACGGTGCCGTCTCGGCCACCTGCCGCCAGGATGTCACCGTCGGCACTGAAGGCCACCGGCCCTGGACTGCTTTTCAGCGTGGCAAGCAGACGAGCCCGTCCGATGGACTGCGTGCGCCACAGCCGCACCAAGCCGTCCACCCCAGCGGTTGCGACGGTCCTGTCCTTTCGCCGGTGGGTAACCGACAACACGGTGTCGATCTGTCCGAGCACGGTGAGCTCGGCGAGATTCTGCAACCGCACGGTGTGATCGGCTCCGCCGGAGGCGACGACCTGGGTCTCCGGGTTGAACGCGACTGCCCACACATCGTCGCTGTGCCCGGTGAGTGTGGTCATCGGCTGCGGCCGGGCGGGCTCGGTGACGTCGATCAACCGAACTTCGCTGTCACTGCCGGCCGCGGCGAGCGTCTGGCTGTCGGCGCTGAACGACATCGCCAAGAACTGTCCAGTGAGGACACTTATCGGTGCCGGTTTCCTTACGTCCCGGGCATCCCACAGCTGCGCCACCCAATCAGTGCCCGATGTGGCCAGTGTCCGGCCGTCGGGAGAGAACCCGACCGCGAGTACCGACGCTCGAGCGTGCCTGTCGAGAGTGGCTAGGGGGACGGGATTTCCCGCTTTGGCGATGTCCCAGAGCCGGACCATGCCGTCCCTGCCACCGGATACCAGGACGTCCGCGTCCGGTTTGACGGCAACCGCCGTGATCTCGCCGAGCTTGCTGAGCAGCCCGATCCGCTGTGGCGCAGCCGGATTGGCCACATCCCATAGCCGGATGGTTCCGTCCATGCTTCCCGTCACCAGGGTGCTCTTGGTGAACGCGAGGGATGTCACGCTGCCGGTGTGTTCCGTGAGCACGTGCAGGAGCTGAGGGTCGTGTGGGTTGGAGATGTTCCACAAGCGGACCTTGCTGTCCCGGCTCGCTGAGGCCAACGTCCGGCCATCAGCGCTGAAAGCAACGGCGTTGACAACGTCTTCGTGACCGGTGAGGGTCGCCATCAGCTGCGGGCCGTGGTCGACCTCCCACACCACGACGTTCTTGTCCTCGCTGCCTGTCGCGAGTAGTCCGCCTTGCGCGCTGAACGCCACCGAACGGATCGGGCCAGCACTACCGGCCAGCCTGGCCGCGTTGGGCGATGCCGTAATGCTTATCAAGGCGTCCCGTGCCTCCGGAATAGGCGCCAACCGGTACGCCGCCAACGCGATCTGACGCGCCAACGCGGGATTGGCGGCCCGCATGGCGTTCGCGTCGTTGACGGCCTTGCGGACAATGGCCAATTGGTGCTGCTCCGCGGCCTTCTGCTCGTTCATGACGGCCGTCGTGACGCCACCGACCGCGACCAGCACCAGGACGACGAGCAGCGCGACGAGCTGTTTCAGTCGTCTGGCACGACTGCGGGTTCTTCGGTACTCGACGGTTTCCGCGGTGTCGCTGGCTTGGAGAAACGCCTTTTCCCTTGTGGAAAGGAGATCCTGATGGATGTTCGCCCAATCCCGTGCCACGGTCAGCCGGATACCGCGGTAGAGCGTGCCCGGGTCTCGCCCGTGCGATTCCCATTCGTCGGTGGCCGACGTGAGCTGCCGATGCACTCGCCGCCCCTCCCGGTCGGCGGAGAGCCACTCCGCGAACCGCGGCCAGCTGCGCATCAGGACCTCGTGCACGACCTCGACACAGTCCTGATCGAGCACGATCAACCTGGCCTGTGCGAAGCGTTCCAGGACAACCACGGTGTCCGGGTTGTTGTCGAACTCGTGCCGTCTGGCTCGGCGCTTGGTGTCGTCCGTGCCTTGGCCGACGGCTGCGAGGCGCAGCATGACCTGCTGGGCGATCACCTGCTGGGCTTCGTTCAAGGCCAGGAACGCCTCTTCGGCCGTACGAGCGATCGCGTGCTGGAGTCCGCCGGTTTCCTCGTAGCCGGCGAGCGTCATCCGGTTGCCGCGTCGACGTCGCCAGGTCTCCAGCAACGCGTGCGACAACAGCGGCAGGATTCCAGGCTCCCCCACGGCCTCCGCGGTCAGGCGGGAGACCAGCGGCGTCTCGACCATGAATCCGGCATGGACGGCTGGCGCAGTGATGGCACGGCTCAAGTCGTCCGGTGTCATCGGTCCAATGAGGACTTGCGCGTCCTTGAGCGCTTCGACGAGAGCTGGGTATTGCGCGCAGTGGCCGTAGAAGTCCGCTCGTACGCCGATCACGACCGTGGGCAAGGCCAGGATCCGCTGAATGAAGCGGTCCCGTTCGGCCGCGTCCTCGCACAGGGTGAAGAGCTCTTCGAACTGGTCGACGACAACCAGAAGGTCGTCCTCGGCCGGCAGGTGCGGCGGGTCGGCGCCTGGCGTGACTACCAAGACCGGTTTCTCGTCTTTCATCCAGGCCGCGGCGAGTCCCGCGCGCAACACCGAAGATTTACCTGATCCCGAAGCACCGAAGACCGCAAGAAACGATCGCTGCCGCAGCCGGGCCCGGATGTCCTGGACCAGTTCTTCCCGGCCGAAGAACTTCTCGGCGTCGTCCGGCTGGAACGCGGTCATGCCGACGTAAGGCGCTTTCTCGTCCGGTCCCTCGCCGGAATTCTCGGATATTCCCAGCCATCGGGTACGCCAGCTGTCCACGTCTCCGCAACAGGCGCGGACAAAGGCGAGGGTGACCGCGAGCGTGGGGAGGCTTTTACCGCTCGCCGCTTCGGACAAAACCGTCGCCGAGTAGTGCGCGACCCTGCTGAGCTGGCGATACGTCGGGCTACCGGCCTCGGCCCTGAGCCTGCGGAGATCGTTCGCGAAAGCCGCCAGTGCGGGATCGTGACTCGATACAGGTTTTTCCGGACGTGCCATCGGCTCCCCCTCCAAAGCCCGTCTGCTTCGCAGCGTAACGGCGTCGCCGTGGACGGGTAAGGGGAACTGCCCGATGGGGCATCAAATCGGCGGCGACCAGGACTTCGTGCAGTACCAGGGGTTGGCCGAGGCGATGATGTCGCCGAGGGTGAAGACCGTTTGGTCGTCGTAGGGGCGGCCGACCACCTGGACACCCGTGGGCACGCGATTTCCCGCCAGACCCGACGGAACGCTCAACACCGGGCACCGGCTGGCGATGTTGAACGGGATCGTCAGCGGCGCCTCGAGGTTGTGGTCCAGCCGGACGCCGTCGACGATCAGCGGAGTGTCCACATAGTCCTCGCCGGCCAGCAGCGCCGGTGTGCCGGAGGTCGGGCAGATCAGCGCGTCCGCGTTCTGGAAGACCTCGCCGAGGTCGTCCTGGATCTTGGCTTCGATCAGCATGGCGTCGAAGAACGTGCCCGCTTCGTTCGCTCGTTTCAGGAAGTCGTCGGTGTACCGGAGAACCGGGCGCCCCTCGGCGGCGGCCTCGATCATCGGGGCGAAGATGGCGCCGTAGTGGGCCCACGCGGCCGCCATGATCTCGGCCCGTGTCCACGGCAACTCGATTTCCTCGACGTGCACACCGGCTTGCTTGAGCGCCTCGGCCGCGCGCAGGGTCGCGGCGGCCACATCGGGCTCGACCGGGTAATCGCCGAGGTTCATGCACAACGCGACTCGTAGGCCGTCTGCCTGCCCAATCGTGAGGTCCGCGGGCGCGGGCAACGACACGGGATCGAGGGGATGCGCGCCGGCGATCACGTTCTGCAACAGCGCACAGTCCGAGACCGTCCTGGCCATCGGACCGTCGTGGCAGTACGAGTCCAAGTTGGCCGGTGGCATGCTCGGCACCCGGCCGTACGGCGGTTTGAAGCCGACGATGCCGTTGAACGACGCGGGAATCCGGATGGAGCCACCGACGTCCGAACCGGTCGCGAGCATCGCGGAGCCCGCGGCGAGGGCCGCGCCCGAACCACCGGACGACCCGCCCGACGAGTACTCCAGGTTCCACGGTGTCCTGGTCACGCCCCACAGGTCGCTGTGCGTGAAACCCGCGCAGCAGAACTCCGGCGTGGTCGTGCGGGCGTGCACGATGCCACCGGCCGCCATGATCCGCTCGACGATCGGGTGCGTCCGCGTGGCCACGTTGTCGCGGAGCAGATTCGAGCCTTCCCGCCACGGCAGGCCGGCGATCGGCTGCTCCTCCTTGATCGCCACCGGCACGCCCTCCAGCGGCCGCTCCTCGCCCCGGGCATACCGGTCCCCGGCGTCACGGGCCTGGTCCAGCGCGTCTTCGAAGTACCGGTCGGTGAAGGCGTTGATCGTGGGCTCGGTCAGCTGAGCCCGCTCGACCACCGCCGTCATCAACTCGACGGGTGCCAGCTCCCCGCTGCGGAACAGTGCGATCGCATCGGTCGCCGAGAGGTAAGCGAGATCAGCCACAGCGGGAGAGTAGCTACATCAGGTGGGGCCAGAACAGCCTGACGGCCGCGTCGCGGGCAACGAGGAACCCCGCGATGCCGAGCAGCCAGCCCGTCGCACTGGCCCCATTGCGCATGATCCAGTTGTTGAGCCGCTGCAAAACCGGCTCAACCAAGCTCCGCGCGGTGATGCGCGCCGTAAGCAGCACCCCAGCCGGAACGATCATGACAACGCAGTACCCGGCGAGCAGCGTGAGGATGGTCAGGGCACTGAGACCGGACGTCGTCATCAGGCCGATCGCACCGAGGTACGGCAGCATCGTGGCGACCTCCGTCAGCCCAGCGAGCAGCGCCAGCACCATCAACCAGCGCACCGACGTCTCCTCCGACATCGCCCGCTCGCGCCAACGCTGAATGCCCCCGCCCTTGCCCTTCCGCTTCTTGGAGTCGAACCGAAAGCTCAGGATGAACAACCCGACCCCAAGAACCAGCTGGCCCCACAACGCGGCCTTGGTCCTCATCACCTCGCCGAAAGCGGAGATGGCCGCGCCCGCCCCAAGCGAGATCAGCAGGCCAACGCCCAAATAGAAGACCGCGATGGTGCCGAGGTACAGCAGAATCCGGCCGACTTTGACGCGGCCGGGCGCGAGCAACAGCCAGATCGGAATGAACAGGGTTCCGATACTGGTCGAGTCGATCAGTGCCAAGCCACCAAGCGACAGTACAAGTCCAACGCTCAACGCTCCCCCTTTGACGCTGGTCCCGCACGCTACCGGCGGTGACTGAACACCGAGTCCTCCTTTCGAACGACATGTTCATCCCCCATCAGCACAACCCGGGAAGCCGATGCACGAGGACCACATCGCCGCATCGCCCATGCACGCCCACCGGCAAATTGTCAGACCCCTGAGATACTCTGCGACCGCACCTCTAAACCCCACCCCGACCTGGGGGATCCCCCGATTTCAGTCAACCATGGGGGTACGACAGTTCTGGGCTGTCATGGTCCAGTTATCACAAGCTACGCCGAACGCCACCTTGGGCACACAGCCCGGCGTGTCTGTGGACAACCCGTAGTACTCAGCCGGAATTGTCAGACCGGCTGAGTACCATGGGAATCGGGGGCCGGAGGCCGCATCAGGCCCAGGGAACCTGCGTGGACCGGTAATAGTTCAAGCCCATCACTGTCCACCGAGGCCCCTGTGCGCCAAGGCGCTGGCGGAACTGGTCCCAGTTGTGCTTGGACCACGGGGACCAGCCGACTTCGGCGATGGCGGGCAGCCGGGGAAACGCCATGTACTCGATGTCCTGGCGGGTCACGATGGTTTCCGACCACAGTGGAGCCTCGACGCCCCGAACCGCCGACTCCCCGACCCCGCTCAAATAAGCACCGGGATTCCAGTCATACGCTGTCCGGACCTCGATGTAGCCTGCCCACGTCAACCCGAGCCGCGTGCTGGAGTTGTACTTCATGTCCAAATAGGCCTTGTTGGCCGGGGACATCAGGATCTTGTTGCCGCGCGCCGCCGCGTCCCGCACCGAGGTGTTCGAAGTGGTCGTGCCCCAGAACTGCGGGACCACTCCAGCCGGCGGGTTGACCTTGGCGATCTCGTGCCAGCCCATTGTCTGCTTGCCGTACTTCGAAACGATCGGCAGCACCCGGTTCATGAACGTCCGATAGTCCGCGTCCGAAGTGGACTGCGCCTCGTCGCCGCCGATGTGGATGTAAGGCCCGGGCGTCAAAGCGGCGAGTTCGCGGATGACGTCATCGACGAACCGGTACGTCACCTCCTTCGGTACACACAGCGAGCTGAAGCCGACGTTCGTGCCGGTGTAGAGCGGCGGGGCGGTGTTGTTGCAGTTCAGTTCGGCATACGAGGACAGTGCGGCGTTCGTGTGGCCCGGCATGTCGATCTCGGGGATCACCGTGATGTGCCGTGCGGCGGCGTACGCGACGATCTCGCTGTACTGCGCCTTCGTGTAGTGGCCGCCGGGGCCGCCGCCGACCTGGGTGCTGCCACCATACGTCGCCAGGCGCGGCCAGCTGTCGATCATGATCCGCCAGCCCTGGTCGTCGGACAGGTGCAGGTGCATATAGTTGATCTTGTACAGGGCGATCTCGTCGATGTACCGCTTCACCACGTCCGGTGTGAAGAAATGCCGGGCCACGTCGAGCATCGCGCCGCGATGGGCGAACCGCGGGTAGTCCAGGATGCGGGCGCCCGGCACCGGCCATGGTCCGGTTTGGACGGTGGATGCCTCGATCTTCGCCGGAAGCAACTGGCGCAAGGTTTGCGTTCCGGCGAACAAGCCTGCCGCCGACGCCGCCTTGATCGTCACGCCGGAAGCGGCGACATCGAGCTGGTACCCCTGTTGACCGACTTGCGGATCAGCGCCGGACAACTGCAACGAGATGCCGTCGCCGGTCCCTTGCGACACAGGCAACGCGAATCCCGTCGACCGCCGGAGCGTGGCGGCGAGCAAGTTCGCGACGTCGGTCGCGCCCGCTGCCGCGCGGATCTGCGTCCCGGAGGTGAGGTTGTAGGTCACGTTTGGCACGGACTGCACTGAAACCGGGACAGGAACGACGCTGTCGATCGGGGCGGCCGCGGCCTGTGCCTGGCTCGCGGCCAGTGTCGTGGACGCCACCAACGCGAGCGCGGTGAGAATGCTGGCGAACAACCGGGGTTTGCGCATGGTGAAGTCCCCTCCTGGCAGGGCGCGGCGGCGACTCATCCAATGTGAGGTTGTCACGTGCTCGGTGTCAAGGTCTGGACCACTACGACACCGCTTTCACCACAACCGGCCCGCGTGTCGGGTCGAGCATGACAGCCTGATCGGCGCCGGGTGGCGTGATCACGTCGACTGCCTTGGGCACGGATGTCGGTGCCACAGCACAGATCGGGCTTGTGCCTCCCGGCGCGCACACGCCGAATGTGTACTGCTCGGGCGTCGCGGTGAACCTGCGCGCCCGGTCCGGACTGTCACCTTCCTGTCCGGTCAGCACCACCGCGTAGGACGTCGGGTTGCCGAGCGCCGATTTCGCCACGCTGATCGTGATGAATCCAGCGGTTTCGCTGGCTTGTACGGATGCGTCACCCAACGGGACACCGTTGGCGTCCACGAAAACCGGTTCTGCGAAGCCTTGAACCTCGATCATCCGGTTCCACGGATCGACTTCGTAGTTACGTGACGCGTAAGGCGCCTTCGTCGACGTCGCCGGAACTGCTGGATCGCGGGCGTAGATGGTCAGCAGTTGCGCGCCGAGCGGCGAGCCGAACGTCGGCGTCAGGTTTCGCAGCTTCGTCCGCAGAATGACCCGCTCACCGCTGTCGATCACCTGGAAACGCTGGATGTCGAAGGCGCCAGAGTGGAAGTCACCCGCGGTCGGATAGGCGTACGTGCCAGGGCCGTTGTCGTCGTTGTCCGGGTCGGTGACGTTCAGCAACACCGTTCCGGACACGAAGTCCGAGCCGACTTTGCGTTGCGCGTAACCGGTGTCGCGGCCCTCGCTCGCCGCCGCCGTGATCACGTTGGTGCCCAGCTGAGCAGGCAATTCGGCGGTGAAGGTGCCGTTCGACCGAGTGGTCACGACCGTCGTCGCGCCGCCGGCATCCGTGGCTGTGGCGGAGATGTCGATCCTTGTCCCGGCAGGCGCCGTTCCTGTGACGGTCACCGTCGGCGTGGAGACCAGATCGGGTGCCTGCAATGAGATCGGGATGTTTCTCGGCGCTCCGTGCTCGATGTATCTCGCCCGAACTTCCGCCGGTTGTTCGACCAGACGTCCTGCCGAGATGCTCTGCGTCAATCGGACCGCTTGGGCTTGCGCCCAGGTCAGCGGGGATGCCGAGCCCACCGACTCGCCAGTTGTGAAGCCGATGCTCGCGGTGGTCGGATCGCTGCCGTACGGCGACTTCGGGACCGGCGGGTTCTCCCAGATCTGCTCGGGAATCATGCCGACGCCGGAAGCCTGTGCCCGCATGGCTTCGAGCAGTTTGCCCGCGCCACGTTTGTCGCCGGTCTGTAGCAAGTGCTCGGCCCGTTCACCGGCGAGCACCGGCCACAAGTGTCCACTGCCGACATTCCCGGTGGGCCATGGCTTTCCAGTCGGCGCACAGCTTGTCGAGTCCGGCTCGTAGCAGTCGCCGTAGCCGTCCTCGCTACCTGGATTCGATGTGCCGTAACGGTACCAACCGGGTCCGTTCGGTGTTTCCTGTTTGATGGTCTGGTCCACGCGCTCCAGCGACCTCGCGACTTCGGGGTCGTCCACGGGCAGGATTCCCAGCCTGGGCAGTTCGAGGAAACCAGCGTCCACAACGGACCGTTGGTCGACGGTGATCGACCCGTTGCCCAGGTTGTACTGGATCGGGGCGTTCGGATCGCCGGTCTTGGACAGCCGGATGAAGTGCCCGCCGACCACCGTCCAGCCCTTGATGCCGCGCTGGAAGTGGTCCGCGGTCGCGAAGTAGACCCGCGCCCGCTGCTGGTCGCCGTTGCGGATGGCGATCACCCCGGCGGCGACGAGCCCGGCGATCTCGGCCGCGATGGTCGACGGCGAATACCCGCTTTGTTCTTCCCAACGCTCCGACCCGAACGAAGGACCATGCGCCACAACGAAATCAGCGGCCTTGCGAATGTTGGGATAGAGGCGGCGATCCCGATCGAACCCCGCCTGCAGCGCCATCAGAATCGGATACGCGGTCTCGTCGAGCTGATCCCCGCCCGAGTCCGGCGCCTTCTTGCCGTTGACCATGGAGTTACGCGGGAACCGCCCATCCGGCTGCTGCTGCCGGTTGAACAACCAGGTCACCGTCGCGCGCGCGGTCTCGCGATCACCGGCGGCCATCAGACCGGTGAAACTCTCGTAGAGATCACGCGCGAAAATCTCGCGATACGAACCGAAATACACCGGTTTGCCGTCCGGCAGATCGCCCGCACTGACGGCGTGCCCCCATGGACTGCCGAGGGAAGCGACGATCGCACCAGGGAACGTCTTGTCCTCACTGGCTTTCAGGACGTTGACCGAAACCCAGTCGTCGGTGGGCTTGAGTTTCCGGTTGTAGTCCCGCCAACCTTGGACGTAGCGGTCGTAGGTCCGGTGCCACGGCGTGGACAGGCTCTCCGCGGCGATTTCCTTGGCGTGGTTGGCGCTTTGCGCGTAGCTGAGCGCGAGAGTGCTTTCATGCCCGTCGATCTGGGCTGTCTGCACCACGTTTCCGTTGGGCGCGCTGACGTTCGGCTTGATCGCCCGGCTCTTGTCCAGCTGAACCAGCCCATCCGTCTGGGTGCCCACATAACCGCTGTTCACGGCCTTGAAGGGCTTGTTCGCCGCCAGGGCGCCATGCAACGGGACGCCGTAGTCACGGTTCGGTGCGTTGGTCACGGTGTTCGGATCGCTGCTGACCAACGCGTGTTGGTCCGCTGAGGCGCTGTCCGCTCCACCGTTCAGCGGCCCACCACCGCCATTGCCGTTGATGCTCGCGTCGTAACGCACATAGAGCTTCAAATCCCGCGGACCTTGCAGCCGCGCATTGATGAGCACAGAGTTACGGGCCGGGTCGGTGATGAAGTCCGTCGTGAGCCGGTAGTTCCTCGCCTTGGACTGCACCTGGCAGGCCATCCCGGTCCGGTCCGCGCTGACGGTGTACGTCATATCGCGACTCTGCAGGTCAGTGAAGGTACGCCCGTCGGTGACGATGAACTGCAACGTCTCCACGTTCGTGTTGTCGATGGTCGGCGCGTACACGTCGGAGAGCACGCCGTCGGCGACCGTGAACCACACCTTGCTGGTGGTGTTGCGGGCCGTGCCAACGCAGTCTTTGCGCGCCAACCCGAAGTGGGACAACGCCCCAGGGTCGACCTGGGCCTGCGCCACCGGACTCACGAACATCACGCTCAGTAGCAGAACCAGCACCAAGACGTACCGTCGCATGCCCGGATCACACCACCTCCGGTGACCCAGCAACACCGGCAGATCGGGTGACGCGACGGATTCACGAGATAGGGCGAACCGTGCCTCTGTCGTAGTAACTCACCGAATAGCCATCGCCGAGTTCCGCCGCCAGCCGCTTGGCCAACTCCTCGCCTCTCGCGACGAACTGCTGCTCGGCGTCGGGCGTGTCCAAGCCGGACTTGCGCGGGTTCTCACGGTCGAGTGTGTCGTCGTAGATGCCCGCCCACTCCCACAGCTCCGCCGCGAGGGTGTCCGAAATGGGCAGCTCATAGGCCGACAGGCTGCCTCCGCCGGTCAGCCACAGCGGACTGCACTCGTAGCCGGCCATCACTTTGATCGACTTCACGCGCTCACCCTGACGGACGCCCGGACCAGATTCAAGCCATGCACGCAGGTCATTCCTCCGGGTGACGCCCGGCACAACGGGAACAAACTGGCAGTATTGTCCCTTGAATGAGACAAAGTGTTAGTCTGTCTCACGACGACAAGGAGGCGTTGGACGTGCGGGCTGTGCGGATCACTGAGTTCGGTGGACCCGAGGTGCTCAAGGTCACCGGGGTGCCCGATCCGGTTGCGGGCGAGAACGAGCTGCTCATCGAGGTCGACCGGGCCGGGGTGAACTACGCGGACACGCATCAGGTCGAGGACACCTACCTCGCCTCTGCCCAGCTGCCGCTGATCCCGGGTGGCGAAGTGGTCGGCAGGACCGCCGACGGCAGGCGGGTCGCGGCCATGATCGGGCACGGCGGGTACGCCGAGAAGGCCGTGATCAACAAGTACATGGCGTTCGACGTCCCCGAAGGCGTCGACGACGTCTCCGCGGTTGCCCTGCTGGTGCAGGGAATGACCGCGTGGCTGCTGCTCAAGCAGACCACGCACTTCCAGCCGGGTGAGTCCATTGTGGTGCATGCCGCGGCCGGCGGCGTCGGGTCGCTTGCCGTTCAGCTGGCCAAGTCCATGGGCGCCGGCCGGGTCATCGCCACCGCGAGCACGCAGGAGAAGCGCGATCTCGCGCTGCAGTTGGGCGCCGATGTCGCGCTCGATCCGGCGACCCCGGACCTCGACAAGGCGATCATCGAGGCCAACGGCGGCAAGCGCGTCGACGTCGTTCTCGAAATGACCGGCGGGCGGGTCACCGACGAGAGCCTGAAGTCGTTGGCGCCCTTCGGAAGGCTCGCGTTCTACGGTATGGCCAGCCGCGAGGAGCCCAAGCCGGTCACGCTGCCCTCGCTGATGTCGCACTCCACCACGGTCAGCGGTTTCTGGCTGGCACACGCCTTCCGCAACCCGCCACTGCTGCACCAGGCGTTCGCGGAACTGTCCGCCGAGGTCAAGGCGGGCAAGCTGAAGGTGATCAGCGGCGGCGACTACGCCATGTCCGACGTCCAGCAGGCGCACGAGGCGCTGCGCGGCAGGCGGACCACCGGCAAGCTGGTGATCAACCCCAGCAAGTAAGGGGTACCAGCACGTGGGACGCGTTGACACCCCGACGCGCCTGCCGGTCGGATGAAACGCATGGCACAGCTGACTGTGATCGTCCAGCTCACCGTCGACAACGAACAGGCGCCGAACCTGGCCGCCAGGCTGGTCGACACCCTGCGCACCGCCGTCGACCTGCCGATCGACCGGATGGTCGTCGACGGTGCGCAGGTTCCACAGCAGCGTGCCTTGCCGCAGGCCAAACTGCGCATCCAGCCGGATGCCCGCCGCGTCCTGGTCAAGGACACGCCGATCGAGCTGACGCGGCTGGAGTTCGACCTGCTGCATTTCCTGTGCCGCAACCCAGGCCGCGTGCACCGGCGTGCCACGCTGCTCGCCGAGGTCTGGGGCGTGGCCGAGCATCTCGGCAGCCGCACGGTCGACGTGCACGTCCGTCGGCTGCGGGGCAAGATCGGGCCGGTCATCGACCCGATCACCACCGTCCGCGGCGTCGGCTATCTCGTCGACCGCAACGCGGGTTTCGTCATCGAGTCCGTGTGATCGTCGCGCTGCCGAGCACGAGGTCGCCTCGGTACATCACGGCCGCTTGACCAGGCGCGACACCGCGCAGTGGCTCGGCGAGCCGGATCACCAGTTCGCCGTCCTCGATCTCGGCCACGGCAGGCGCCGTGCCACCGTGCGCACGGACCTGCACGACGCACTCGGTCAGCCCGTCGATCGGCTCACCGGACGGCCAAATAGGCCGCTCACCTGCGATTTCCTGGACTTCGAGGCGCTGCGCGGTGCCTACGCGGACGTTTCCGGACACCGGCTCCAGCGACAGCACGTACCGCGGGCGCCCGTCCGGCGCGGGCGCGTCGATGCCCAGGCCCTTGCGCTGTCCCACGGTGAATCCGTGCACGCCGGTGTGCATGCCAAGCACCGCACCGGTTTCGTCGTCCACCAGCACGCCGGGACGCTCACCCAGCTTGTCGGTCAGGAACTTGCGGGTGTCGCCGTCCGGGATGAAGCAGATGTCGTGGCTGTCCGGCTTTTCCGCGACCGACAGGCCACGCTCGGCCGCCTCGGCACGAACCTGCGGCTTGGTCGAGTCGCCGAGCGGGAACATCGCGTGCCGCAACTGGTCCGCGGTCAGCGATGCGAGCACATAGGACTGATCCTTTTCGGAGTCCACGCTGCGGCGCAGCTCCGGCTTGCCGTCCACTGTGGTCAGCCGGGCGTAGTGGCCGGTGCAGACCGCGTCGAAGCCGAGCGCCAACGCCTTGTCCAGCAACGCCTCGAACTTGATCCGCTCGTTGCAGCGCAGGCACGGGTTGGGTGTGCGGCCCGCGGCGTACTCCTCGACGAAGTCCTCGATCACTTCCTCGGTGAACCGCTCGGCGAAATCCCAGACGTAGAACGGGATTCCGAGCACGTCGGCGGCACGCCTCGCGTCGTGCGAGTCCTCGATCGTGCAGCAGCCACGCGCCCCGGTGCGCAGCGTGCCCGGCTTCGCCGACAGGGCAAGGTGAACCCCGACAACGTCATGCCCGGCGGCCACCGCCCGTGCCGCGGCCACGGCCGAGTCGACACCACCACTCATCGCGGCGAGCACGCGCATGCTCACACCTCCTTCGCTGCGGATCGACGCATTCCGGACAATCCCGCGGTGCGGGCCCGTTCCACTGCCGGTCCAATCGCTTGTGCCAAGGCGTCCACGTCGGCTTTGGTCGACGTGTGCCCCAATGAGAACCGGAGCGAACCGCGCGCGGCCGCCGGATCCATGCCCATGGCGAGCAGGACGTGGCTCGGCTGCGCCACCCCGGCGGTACACGCCGAGCCGGTCGAGCACTCGATTCCCTTGGCGTCCAACAACATCAGCAAGCTGTCCCCGGCGCAGCCGGGGAACGTGAAGTGCGCGTGGGTCGGCAGCCCCGGGTCCCCGTTGAGTATCGCGTCAGGGACCGCCGTACGCACGGCATTTACCAGCTGGTCCCGGAGCACAGCGAGCTCTTTGGCCCGCTGCTCCCGGCGCTTCGTGACCTCACGGACAGCCGTCGCGAAGGCGTGAATCGCAGGCACGTCAACGGTTCCCGAGCGCACATCCCGCTCCTGACCGCCGCCGTGCAACAACGGCGCACACGGCACGTCCCTGCCAAGCAGCAGCGCGCCGACGCCCATCGGACCACCGAGCTTGTGCCCGGTCGTGGTCAACGCGCTCGCCTTGGACTCACCGAAGTCGACCGGCAACGTACCCACAGCCTGAACGGCGTCGGTGTGGAACGGAATGCCACGCTCCGCGCACGCCTCGGCCAGCTCACGGATCGGATTGACGGTGCCGACCTCGTTGTTCGCCCACATCGCCGTGACGAGCGCCACATCATCGTCGAGCTCCTCCTTCAGAGCATCGACTTCGACCCGGCCCTCCCGGTCCACCGGCAGCCACGTCAACTCGGCGCCGTCGTGGCTCTCCAGCCACTCGGCCGCGTCGAGGACCGCGTGGTGCTCAACGGCGGACACCAGCACACGGCGGCGGCCTTCCTTACGTCTCGCCCAGTAGATGCCCTTGACCGCGAGATTGTCGCTCTCCGTGCCGCCCGCCGTGAAAATGATCTCGGAAGGGCGCGCACCCAACGCATCAGCGATCGACTCACGCGCCTCCTCGGCCACCTGCCTGGCCCGCCGGCCCGAGGTGTGCAGCGACGAAGCGTTGCCCCGGATGGACAGCGCCTCCGTCATCGCCGCCACTGCCTCGGGCAGCATCGGCGTGGTCGCCGCGTGGTCTAGATAGGTCATCGCTAATGAGTGTATTCGGCGACGTACGTCACGCCCCAGGCGACGGCAGATAGAGACCGAACCAGATTGTGACACCACGCACGGAACTGATCACGTAACGTGTTCGTCGGAGCAGGGACAACGAAACCGAGTGGGGAGCTTGGTCGAGATGCCCAAACCGATGGACAGATTCACCGTCAGCCTGCCCAAGCTGGAAGACGTCGCGAATCACGAACTGCCCGCGGTAGCCAATGCGCTTCGTGCACCCGCGAACATCCTGAAGGCCCACGAGGGGTTGGAAGGCCCCGGCCGTTTCCAGCCGGTCTACGCGATGGAAGTCGCATACGCGCGGTTCACCGACAGCGTGGCGTTCCGGCAGACAGCCGGGTGCGACCGAATCGAGAAGGTCGCCCAGTCACTGAGCTACATCGCGAATCTCTATCGCCGAGCCGACGGGCAAGGATGACATGGCCGACTGGAAGACGAACGAAGAGCTCTACGACATCGCCAACCGGCTCGGCCGCAAGATCATCGAGATGTACGCGAAGGCGGGCGTATGGATTTCGGCGGGGCTGCACGTGGACACCATCATCAGGAACATCGTGCTGGATGCTGAGACCTGCATGTCGCTGGAACCGCAGCGGATCATCGACGAGTTCGAGCGGATGCAGAAGGCTGCCCGTGACACCGGCGAAGACGCGGTCTGCAAGGCCACGCTGAACACCGCCGCGATCAAACTCGGCGAGTGGACCGGCGCTGGAGCCGAAGCCTTCATGGACCAGATGGACTACATCCGGACGTTCATGGATCAGCAGAACCGGCAGATCTTGTTCGCCGCGCACTGCATGGGAACGACGTACTCGCTCGCCGTCAACGCCCGGCGCAACTACTACGAGCTCGCTGACGCCACGATCGCCGCGTGCGACAAGGAAATGGAGAAACAAGCCGAGCGGGACACCAAAGCGACAATCGGCATTCTGAGTGAGATCGCCACCGCGTGCATCACGGGTTTCGGAAGGCCCGACAAGGCTGCGACCGTGGTCCGCTGGGGACTCGAGTCGTTCGTGGCCATCGGGGCCAAGACCGCCGAGGTGGTGATCGAAGGCAGCGAGGCACCGCAGGTCGTGTCCAGCTACAACCGGGCGAGGCGCAGCCTGGAGGACTCGTTCAACGACGGCCTTGCCGAGCTCACCAGGTGGATTGAAACTCAGGAGCGTGACCTTGCCGAGGTCAGGAATCCGATCCTCGAGCCGCTGCAACGAGAGATCGACGTGACCGGTGCCGACTTCGACTACGGGAAGTTCTTCCACGATGCCAGGGACCCGGCCGTGTTCAGCGCGAAGGTCGAGCAGGAACGCAAGAAGATCCAGGAAGAGCAGAACCGGCCACCGGGGTTGATCGGCCAACGACTGGACGGAGGTCCGTCGTGATCCGCAAGGGGATGATCGGGGTCGTGGTGTTGGCGACAGCGTGCGGAACCGCCGCCGATCCCTCGCCGACACCCACTAACCCACCGAGCACGACCACGGCGATCACAACCGCCCCGCCGCCCGGCACCGGCTCGTCCGAGGCATCAAGGCCGACAGTCCCACCGAACGCATCTCGAACGCTCGACATGAGCAAGTTCGCCGGGCGGACCTGCAACTCGCTCACCCCACAGCAAGTCGCGACCCTCGACCTCGGTGACCTCGAACAGTTGGATGCGACCGAACGGTGTCAGTGGTCGCGCGGAGAGACAAGGTTCGACATCGATCTGCTCCCGGGCACGAACACATTGCTGCGGCCCTACCAAGAGGCCAATGACCGCAACCGGGCCGCGGTGTTCGAGCCGCTCGAGATCCGTGGTTTCCCTGCCGTGAAGCGGCAGATGTTCCCCAACGACAACCACACGTCCGACTGCAATGTCAGCGTCGCGCTAGGTCCAGACCGCGGCGTCTACATCGCAGGCTTCAGCCAATCCCCTGGCGTGGACTGGTGTGCGAAGTCGGTGGCGGCCGCTGAGTTCATCATTCAGAACCTGGGTGGGTAGCTGATGCTCCAAGAGCGAATTGAGAATCTCGAACGGGAATTCGACGAGCGCACCACCGCGGCCGCGTTTGCCCGGTGCTACGGCGTGGTCACCGCTGTCCTGACCGTTCTGATGGTCGTTCCCGTCACCGAACCGAGGCGGGAACTGGTCATCTGGTCGGTGTCCCGCGGTTCGAGCAGCATCGCCACCTGGATGACGTTGGTCATGCTGTTCCTGGTGCCGTTGCTGTTCCTGTTGGCGTGCGCCACCATCCGGCCGGGCAGGTCCCCGTGGCTCGGATGGTGGATCGCTGGATTCTCGACAGTCGGCTTCGTGTTCTCGATCATCCTGTTGAGCCAGGATGACCTGTCCACCGCACCGGCCGGCTACGTCCTCGTTGTGCTGCTGTTCCTCACTGTGGTGCTCGGGTGTGCGCACGCCATCCAGCGCACTCGCGTTAGGAACACTTCGCCGAGCTGAGGAGGGACACTGCGGTGACTTTGTTGTCCTTCACGGTGAACTCGTAGCTCCAGTTGGCCTTGTCCGCGATCGCCAGCTGGTAGCGCTCGTTCTCGCCCAGCTTGAGGCCGCGGGGCTCGTAGGCCTTCTTCAGCTCTTCGACCGTTGAGCCCGTGCCGATTCCTTCCGCTGTCTTCGCGGTCGGTGGGGCCGCCAGCTGGCGGAGGCCGTCCTTGCCGAAGGACGCGCCGCCTTCCGCCGAGAAGGCCGCGTCGCGCGCTTCACGCTTTTCCATCAGTTCCACCATTGCCATGGTCGCGTCGGCGTTGAGCTTCGCGCCCTCCGCCGCCCGCTGCGCGCCCTTTGCGGCTTCCTCCGCGTTCTTCGCAGCCTGCTCCGCGTTCTGCGCGGGCTGTCTCGTGCCGGTCTGGCCGGTGGTCTTGCCGGCCTCGTCGGCTTTGGCGTTGAGTTCGCGGGACTTCTTCTCGGCCGCGTCCTCCGCCGCCATCCTCGCCTGGTCGGGCGCGGGCCCGCCGACGTAGCTGAAGTCCGTGCAGCCGTCCAGATTGGACGTCGGCGCCGTCGCCAGCTTCCCCGTAGCCAGCGCCGCTTCCTTGGTCATCCCCGGTGTCAGGCCGCGGTAGCCCGCTGGGCCGAAGGCCTCGGGCGCGGCCGGGCCATTGTCCGATGTGCACGCGGTCAGTCCCGTGAGCAGGACGGCAGCGCAAAGCACACGCTTGTTCACTTGAGAACCCCCTTGTATGTACCGGTGCGGACCCTAGCGAACCGGCACGCCGTTTTCGCAACGGCATTACTGGACGAAACACACCGAAAACGTTTACATTGATCGCGCCTCATCCGCCGCGGGCATCCGGAGCAGTCCCTTCACGACCATTCGGAGGACCTTGTGGTACCCCTGTCCCGATGGCGGACAGGCGCGGCTTGCTTGGCAGCCGTCGCCGTCACATTCGCCGTCGTACCCGCTGCCACCGCGGCTCCCGTCCTTCTCTCGCAGAACAAGCCGGTCAGCGTCTCGTCCACCGGCGGCAGCGCCTACACGGGCACGAACGCCGTCGACGGCAGCACCTCGACCAGATGGGCGAGCCAGAAGAACATCGATCCCGCATGGATCTACGTCGACCTCGGCGCCGTCGCCGCGGTCAGCCAGGTCAAGCTGACCTGGGACCTGTCGTGCGCGAAGGCATACCGCGTCGAGTTGTCGACCAACGCGACGCAGTGGAGCACTGTCTACGAGACCACGACCGGAGACGGCGGTGTCGACGACCTCGCTGTCGGCGGAAATGCCCGCTACGTCCGCGTTTTCGGCACCACGCGCTGCCGGACCGGCTCCGCGTACGGCTACTCCCTGCAGGAGTTCCAGGTCTACGGCACGGTCGGCGCCGACACCGAACCACCGACAACGCCAGGCAATGCGCGGGCGAGCGACATCACGTCGACTAGCGTGAAACTGTCGTGGGACGCCTCGACCGACGACAAGGGTGTTGTGGCGTACGACATCTACAACACCGGCCAGCTCGTCAAGACGGTCGACGGCGCCACGCTGACAACCACGATCACCGGCCTGACACCGAACACGAACTACGGGTTCTACGTCAACGCACGCGACGGCGCAGGCAACGTTTCCCAAGCCAGCAACACTGTTGCGGTCAAGACGCCACCGGACGTCATCGACAAGGAACCGCCGACCGCGCCCGGCAACCTGCGGTCCACCGCCAGCACGGCCAACAGTGTTTCCCTGACGTGGAACGCGTCCGCGGACAACATCGGCGTCAAGGGATACAACGTCTATTCGTCCGGTGAGCAGGTCGGTTCCACGACAACAACCTCAGCGACGATCAGCGGGCTGAAGGCCAACACCACGTATCCGTTCACCGTCAAGGCTTTCGACGCCGCCGGGAACCTTTCCACCGCCAGCAACGAGATCTCGGTGAGGACCAAGGCAGGCGGAGATGTCATCGGTGAGGTCAAGCAGGTCACGACCAGCACCGACGTGCCGTGGGGCCTGGTGAACCTGCCGGACGGTTCGGCGCTGTACACCGAACGCGACACCCACAAGATCACCCGGGTCACCCAGTCCGGCGCCAAGAACACGGTCGGCACGGTGTCCAATGTGTCCGGAACGGATGGCGAAGGCGGTCTGCTCGGGCTGGAGATCTCGCCGACCTTCGCGCAGGACCGCTGGCTGTACGTCTACCACACCAGCCCAAGCGACAACCGGATCGTCCGAATCAAGTACGAGAACGGCTCCCTGGGCCAGTCGCAGGTCCTGCTCACCGGGATCGTGCGCAACAGGTACCACAACGGCGGCAGGTTGCGGTTCGGCCCGGACGGCAAGCTGTACGCGGGCGTCGGCGACGGCCAGAGCCGCGACTCGGCGCAGGACATCAACTCGCTCAACGGAAAGATCCTGCGGCTCAACCCGGACGGTTCGGTGCCGTCGGACAACCCGTTCCCCGGCAAGTACGTCTGGAGCCTCGGCCACCGCAACATCGAGGGCCTGGCGTTCGACTCGCAGGGCAGGCTCTGGGAGGCCGAGCTCGGCAACTCGGTGATGGACGAGCTCAACCTGATCAAGAAGGGCGGCAACTACGGCTGGCCCAGCTGTGAGGGCACGTCCGGCTCGGGCTGTGGCAACTCCGCGTACACCAAGCCCGTCCGCACCTGGGGCGTGTCCAGCGCATCGCCCGGCGGTCTGACGATCGTCAACGACACGCTGTTCATGTCGTGCCTGCGCGGCGAACGCCTGTACCGGATGAAGATCAACGGCAACGGCACGGACAACCCGGTCGCGTACTTCCAGGGCACCTACGGCCGATTGCGCACGGTTGAGCCGAACCCGGTGACGGGCGGCCTGTGGCTGACAACGTCCAATGGGGACAAAGACAGCACGGGCAACAACAGCAACACAAGGATCCTGAACGTGGCGCTGAACTAGCACGAAATAGGGTCACCCCGCGCGGACCGCTTGTCGGAGCGGGAAAGTGCCCGCGCGGGGTGAGTCTTCATTTGCGCCCAGGCCGGACGAGCACGGCGCCGAGCACCGCGATCACCGCCATCGAAACGTCCAGAATGGCCATCGCGGCCGACGGCCGTTGCGGCGATGCGACCAACGCCAGCAGGACACCGCCGACACCGACCAGCACCGCGCTGAACACACGCTCGGAGACCTGCAAAGCAGCCGCGTTCGTGCCCTGTTCCGGCAAGGACGAGTACCGCATCGTCAGCACGCTCAGGCTCGAGTAACCGAGTCCCATCCCCGCGCTCGCGATGATCCAGGCCACGAAAGCGATCCAGCCCCAGCCCCATGTCGGCGTGACCAGCAACATCGCCAAAGCACCCGTGGCGAGCAACGCGAACGCCCAGCGCACGAACACAAGCCGGTCGACATCGGGATTGCGCGCGGGCAACAACGCGGCCGCTGACCACGCCAAAGCCCCTACTGTCAGTGGAAGTCCGGCCATCACGGGCGAATATCCGTGCACAGCGGTCAACGTCAGCGTCACGTACACCTCGATCGCGGTGTACGCACCGGCGAGCAATCCACGTGCCAGGACCGTCACCGGCAATCCGGGTCGCGCACTCAAAGTTCCCTTGGGGAGCAACCGGAACAGCGAAGGCAACAGCATCGCGCCACCGACCACGCCGAGCAGCAACGTTGACAGCGAAGGGTGTTCCACGGCCCACGTCAACGCGGCGATCCCCAACGCCGCGGCGACCGCGGCCAATGCCAGGCCGCCGCGGGCAGGAGTCGCCTGTTCGACGCGAACGGGCAGCGTCCGCACCGCAGGCAGCAACAACATCCCGCCGACAACGGAAAGCGGCACCAGGCCAAGGAAAACCCACCGCCAGCTCGCGTGCTCGGTCAACAGTCCGGCCGCGGCGGGACCGACCAACGAAGGCAGCACCCACGCCGCGCTGAGGATGCCGAAGGCCGCGGGCTGGGCGCGTTCCGGGTAGACGTACGCGATCATCACGTAGATCGCGATCGAGATCGTGCCGCCGCCAAGGCCTTGCAGCGCACGGCCGATCAGCAGCATCCACATCGACTGGGCGAGCCCGGCGACCAGCAGGCCCGCCAGGAACAGGATCACGCCGGTGTACAGCCCGAACGCCGGACCGCGCCGGTCACACAACCGTCCGGCGAGAACGTTCGCGATCAGGCTTGTGACCAGGAACACCGTGAACGGCCACGAGTACAGCTCGCCGCCGCGCAGGTCCGCGACCATCCGCGGCATCGCGGTGTTCACGCCGAGGTTCTCGAACGCGACCAGCGTCACCAACAGCGTCATACCTATTGAGACAGCACGGTATTGGGCTGTCCACAGTGAAGTTTTCGGCTCGGCGGCGGTGTCGGTGACGGTCACATGGGCGAGTCTGCAACTTCAAGTGCACTGGAGGTCAAGTCCGCGATCAGCTCGTAGCAGCGGATCCGCTCGGCCTGGTCGTGGATCAGCGTGATGACCATCAGTTCGTCGGCCTGCGTGCTGGCCATCAGACTGGCGATCCCGCGCCGGACGGTGTCCGGGCCGCCGATGACCCGAGGCGCCATCCGGTCCTTGATGAGCTGGCGTTCGGCGTCGGTGTACGGCTGGTTCACCGCGATCTCCGGCGGTACGTGGCGCCCGTGGTTCAGACCGCCCGCACTCATTCGCACGATCATCAGCGCCAGCGAGGAAGTTAGGAACCGCGCGCGCTCGTCGGTGTCCGCGGCGATCACCAACGTGCAGACCAGCACGTACGGTTGCGCCAACGCGGCTGACGGCTTGAACGAGTCCCGATAAGCCGCCACGGCTGGCAACGCCTCACCGGGGTTGAAGTGATGGGCGAAGGCGTACGGCAGACCGAGTTCGCCTGCCAGCCGGGCACTTGAGGCACTGGAACCAAGCAACCACACGGGCACCGCGGCCGGGATCATGTCGTTGGTGAAATAGCCCCTCAGTTCGGCCAGTTGCGCCGGGAAATCGGCCTCAGACCGGCGCAGCAGGCGCACGGTATCCGGATCGGAACCTGGTGCGCGTCCGATGCCGAGGTCGATCCGGTCCGGGTGCAGTGCTGCCAGCGTGCCGAACTGCTCCGCGACGATCAGCGGTGGGTGATTGGGCAGCAGCACACCGCCTGAGCCGACCCGGATCGTCGTTGTGGCACTGGCCAATTGGCCGACGAGCACGGCTGGACTGGTACTGGCGATACTGGGCGCGAGGTGGTGTTCGGCCACCCAGAAGCGCCGATAGCCGAACCGTTCGACGTGCTTGGCCAAGTCCACCGTGTCGCGCAAAGACCGCGCCGGTGTGGATCCCTGCCACACCGGCGCTGTGTCCAGTACCGAAAGCCGCATGGCGGCGAACCTAGCGAAGAAACCCTTACGCCACGGCCAGTTTCGGGTGATCCATCGCCGGCAGCGTCTGCGTGCGGTCCAGCGTTTCGCGCACCGCTGCGTGTGTCATCGCGGCGAGTTCCTTGCGGTTGGCGGCTTTGCTCGGCTCGATCGGGTCGAGCACGTGCACCTCCATCACCAGGCCCTTGGTTCGCGCGGTCCGGCGCAGCGACGTGACCAGGGTCTCATCACCGATGAACGCAGGCGCCGTGGTGTCCCGGCCATCGGCCAACCGGTACCGGATCACGAACGGGATCACCGGCACGTCGGCGTCGATCGCCGCCTGGAACATCGCCGGCCGGAACCGGCCGCTGGCCAGCCCGCACCACGTGGTGCCTTCAGGCGAGACGTTCACCAACGAACCGCCACGCATCGCCTTGCGCAGCTCGTCCACCGCGATCGGCAGCGAGCGGAGGTTCTCCCGGTCCAGGTAGACCGTCCGAGCGGCGGTCGCGAGCTTGCCGATGATCGGCCAGTCCGCCACTTCCTTCTTGCCCTGTGCGCGCATCGGCTGGACCGCGTTGACCGCGACGATGTCCAGCCACGAGATGTGGTTCGACGCGACCAGCGCGCCACGGTCCGCGTCGGCGTATTCACGCAGGACCCTGCCGTTGTGGACCTCGATGCGCACGCCGAAGGCCCGCGCGATCCGGCGGAACCACCAGCGGACCATGCCTTCGCGTCCCCGCTTTGAGAACAGCGGCATCACGATGGCGATGAACGGCCCGGTCAGCAGTACCGCGATCGCGGTGATCAACCGCCACCACCGGCGCGGCCTGCTGACGGTCGGCGTATTCCCCGACATGCAACTGGAGCCACACGGTGACTCCGGCTGCCAAAGATGTCCCCTCACCCTTGCTCCCCCAGGAAGAACTTCACGTAACGCGGGTCGACCTTGGCGATGTCCAGCAGCACGAACAGGTCGGCGACGTTGAAGTCGCTGTCCAGTGCCGGCGGACCGCACACCCACGCCCCCAGCCGCAGATACCCCTTCAGCAGCGGCGGAACCATGGTGCGCGCAGCCGGGCGGACGCCGTCCGGCTGCCACGGGCGCAGCGGGCGCACCCGATACTCAGGCGGTGACATGTGGTTGTCCCTGACCATGTTCCACACCGCGGCGGCCAGATGTCCACCGTCCGCGAGCGGCACGGAGGCACACCCAGCGAGCATCGTGCGCCCAGTGAGCAGCATGTACCTAGCGATACCCGCCCACATCAGGCTTACCACCGAACCGGACCGGTGATCCGGGTGTACGCAGGACCGGCCCGTCTCCACGATGCCTGGCAGCAGCGAGCGCACTCCGCCGAGGTCGAACTCGGTCTCGGAGTAGAGCCTGCCCGCCGCGGCGACGCGGTCCGGTGGCAGGAACCGGTAGGTGCTGACGATCTCACCCGTCCGGTCCTCGCGGACCACGAGGTGATCGCAGTGCTCGTCGAACTCGTCGACGTCCAGCCCGGTGTCACCGGACTTGAGCGTCGCGCCCATCTCTTCGGCGAAAACCTGGTAGCGAAGCCGCTGAGCTGCGACGACTTCCTCGGAGTCGCGGGCGAGCAACAGTGAGTAACGAGGTGCGTCCTCCGGCAGATCGGTTCCGGCCTGGGCAGTACTGACGAGCACCTGCGCCTGAGTCATGGAATCGTTCTACTCGCGACAGATGACCTTCGACAAGCCGACTTTCTGACTCGTCAGTGGAAAATAGGTGAATACCCTGAGACGGGGTCACCCCATAGGACGATGCGGTCGGGAAGATCACTTACCGCGAGGATGAGGGAATAAAACAACCCCCGCACGGCAAAGCCATGCGGGGGTCGTCAGCTGGGATGATCTTGATCAGCCCTTGCGCTTGCCGACCTCTTCGGTCAACTGCGGCGCGACCTGGAAAAGATCACCGACGACACCGAAGTCGGCGATTTCGAAGATCGGCGCCTCGGCGTCCTTGTTCACCGCGATGATCGTCTTCGACGTCTGCATTCCGGCGCGGTGCTGGATCGCACCGGAGATTCCGAGCGCGATGTACAACTGCGGCGAAACGGTCTTGCCGGTCTGCCCGACCTGGAACTGATGCGGGTAGTAGCCGGAGTCGACCGCGGCTCGAGACGCGCCGACCGCGCCACCGAGCGCGTCGGCGAGCGCCTCGACGACGCCGAAGTTCTCCGCGCTGGCGACACCACGGCCACCGGACACGACCACGGACGCCTCGGTGAGCTCCGGCCGGTCACCGCCGACGACCGGCTCGCTGCCGGTGATCTTGGTGGCCTTGGCGGCGTCCACCGCGGGCACCTCGACTGCGCTCTCCGCGGCCGCACCTTCGGCCTGCTCGGGCTCAACGCTGCCCGCGCGCACCGAGACGACCGGAACACCCTTGGTGGCCTTGGCTTTCGCGGTGTACGCGCCACCGAAGACCGAGTGCGTGGTGGTGCCGTCGGCGTCGATGTCGACCGCGTCGTAGAGCAGACCGGAGCCGATCCGGATCGCCAGGCGGCCGGACACCTCCTTGCCCTCCGCGGTCGCCGGTACCAGCACCGCGGCCGGAGATGCCTGCTCCACAAGGGAAGCCAGCACGTCGACCTTCGGGGTGACCAGGTAGCCGGCGGCGTCGTCGGACTCCGCGACGTAGACCTTGGCCGCGCCGTACGCGCCGAGCGCGTCCTTGATCTTGCCCGCCGTGCCGGGCGCGCCGACCACGACGGCCGACGGCTCGCCGAGCCTGCGGGCCAGGGTGAGCAGCTCGTAAGTGACCTTCTTGACCTCGCCGTCGAGTTCGTCGACGAGGACCAGAACCTCTGCCATGACTGTGTTCTCCTCCTCGCGGCTGGTCAGATGAGCTTCTGGGAGACGAGGTACTCGGCGATCTTGCTGCCGCCGTCGCCCTCGTCGGTGATCTGCTGGCCCGCGGCACGCGGCGGCTTGGGCGCCGACTCGAGCACCGAGGTGGCGGCGTTCGCCAGGCCGACCTCGCCCGCGTCGATGCCGAGGTCGGCCACGGTGAGCGTGGTGACCGGCTTCTTCTTGGCGGCCATGATGCCCTTGAAGGACGGGTAACGCGGGTCGTTGATCTTCTCGCCGACGCTGATCACCGCGGGCAGGCTCGCCTCGAGGAACGTACGGCCGGTGTCGGTCTCCCGCTCCACCTTCACGCTGGTGCCGTCGATCTCGACCTTGCGCGCGTGGGTGAGCTGGGGCAGGCCGAGCAGCTCGGCGATCATGGCCGGGATCGCGCCGCCGACGCCGTCGGTCGACTCGTTACCGGCGATGATCAGGTCGTGGCCCTCGACCGTGCCGATGGCCTTGGCCAGCACCTTCGCGGTCTGGATGATGTCGGCACCGTGCAGCGACTCGTCGCTGACGTGCACGGCCTTGTCCGCGCCCATCGACAGGGCCTTGCGGATCGCGTCGGTGGCCCGCTCGGGGCCGACGGTCAGCACCGTCACCTCGCCGCCCTGCGCCTCTTTGATCTGCAGGGCCTCCTCGACGGCGCGCTCGTTGATCTCATCGAGCACGGCGTCCGCCGACGCACGGTCCAGAGTGTGGTCAGCACTCGCGAGCTTGCGCTCCGAGTAGGTGTCAGGCACCTGCTTGACCAGGACAACGATGTTAGGCATGGGTCTTCTTCGACCTCCCGTACACGACTTGCTGTTTTCTTGAGGCCTTGCTGTTTCGGTTGGGTAGACGATCCCACGCCGACCCCGTGCGGGCGCGGTGGCCTGCGACACTCATGGGCTATGTTACCCATCGGTAGTATTTTCACTCGACATGCCCGGCGTGACGGTACTCACCCGGGCCTGTGACGTGCGACGGAAACGGTTGGGCGGGCCAAATGGATCACTACTGATTGCGTCCATCCGGGTGATAACAGTTAATCTCGCTTCCCATGCACGGCCGTGTAGCTGTAGTGACCGACTCCACCGCTTGCCTTCCGGCGGATCTCGCCAGGCAGTGGGGGGTGTCGATCGCCCAGATCCAGATCAGGATCGGCGATCAGGTCGCCGAAGAGCAGTTCGTCCCCGCCGACCATCTGATCTCCGCGATGCGCAACCGGACCCCGGTCACCACCGCACCGCCCGAACCCGGCACCTTCTACCGGCTCTACCAGCAGGTCGCCCAGCACGCCGACGCGATCGTGTCGATCCACGTGTCCTCCCGGCTGTCGGAGACCTGCAAGGCGGCCAGCCGCGCGGCCGGCCAGATGCGGATCCCCGTGCACATCGTCGACTCGGCCACGTGCGGAATGAGCCTGGGTTACGCCGTGCTCGCCGCGGCCAGGGTCGCCGGAGCCGGCGGCAACCCCCGCCGGGTCATCGACGCCGCCGTGAAACGGTGCCGTGCCAGCTCCGAGCTGATCTACGTGGACACGTTGGAGTACCTGCGCCGCGGCGGTCGGATCGGCGCGGCCGCGGCCCTGGTCGGCAGCGCGCTGTCGCTCAAGCCGGTGCTGACCGTCCAGGAAGGCCAGATCGCGCCACAGGACAAGGGTTTCGGCGCCGACCGGGCGCTGCGCAAGATGGTCGAGACCGCCGTGTCCCGCGCGGGCGAGGGCATGTGCGACATCGCGGTCGAGCACTTCGGCAACATGGGCCGCGCCACCACGATCCTCGAGGAACTCAAGCCACGGCTGAACCACGTGCGCGACGCCGTCATCACCGAGGTGTCCTCCTCGATCGGCGTGCACGTCGGACCCGGCGCTGTCGGCATCACGGTGTCCAGAGCTGAATAGCCCATCAGCGGCTTTACCGGTGACAGAGAGTCACATCCGGCACGCGGCAGCGGTCCTCCGGACAGACCATTCCCGCCGCCCGATCGCCCGATGGCGTCATGTCGCCGTTCCTACTCTACGGAAGGATTTCCCCTGCTTGCGGCCGTGATCAGGCCGGACGCCGACGACGTGCGGCCTGATCCACGCCGAACGCTGTTCACCCGATTGAGCGAAGCCGATTGGCACGTGGCCGATCAAGCACCACAGTCGGTACGCTCTCGCCACGGAGTAATCCACGCTCCGGCTCCACCCGGCAATGAACTGGGCAGAGGGAAATGACCTCACCGCTCCACGACGGCTCGCGTACGCCCGCCGGCCCCGCCCGCACACCCGCGGATCACGCCAGGGCGCGCGTGAAGGTGGCCCGCAAGTGGGCGTACCTGCTCAGCTCGAGCACGTACCTGCCGTTCTCCCAGCAGGAGATCGATCAGGCCATGCACGAGCTGGTGGACGTCGTGTTCAACGCGGCACTGAGCGAGCCGTTCAACGCGGAGCTCGCGGCCGGCGTCGGCACCCGCTTGGTCGACATGAGGTGCACCGGTCCGACGAGTCTGCGTAGAACCATTGACGTGCTTGGCAAAGCGCTGCTGACCGAGCCCGAGCTCTACCGGATCGACGACAAGCGCGTGGAGCGGGCGGTCCAGCTGATCGGCGTGATCGCCTCGGACTACCTCGAAGCGGCCCGGCAGTTCATCTTCACCCAGCAGGAGGACATCAAGGAGGCGCTGGTCCGCGCCGGATCGGACGCGCAGCGCCAGGCGCGCGCGACCCAGGCCCGGTTCGACGCGATCTTCACGTCCTCGCCGAGCGGGATCGCGATCGTCGACTTGACCGGCGCGTTCGTCCGCGCCAACCCCGCGTTGCAGAACATGTTGGACCGCACGGAATTCGACGACGTGACGCTGTTCGACGTCGTCGACACCGACGAGGCGCCGTTCCTCAAGGCGGCGTGCCGTGACCTCGCCGACGGCTGGGCCGAGCGACTGCACCAGCAGCGCAGGCTGATCCGCCAGGACGGCGAGGCCGTGCGCGCCAGCATGTCGATAACCGTGTTGCGGGACAACGGTTCCACGCCGACCCACCTGCTGGTCAGCGTGCACGACGAGACCGAGATGTCGCTGCTGCAGGGCCAGCTGTCGCACCAGTCGCTGCACGACGTGCTGACCGGCCTGCCGAACCGGCAGTACTTCTCGACACGGCTGGAAAGCGTGCTGCGGCAAGCGGATCCGGACACCGGCGCGACCCTCTACCACCTCGACCTCGACGCCTTCTCGATGATCACCGACGGCCTCGGCCGCAACGTCGGCGACCGGGTGCTGATGAACGTCGCACAACGGCTGCGGGCCGTGGTGGCGGGCGAGAACGCGATGGTCGCGCGGTTCGACGGCGACGAGTTCGCGATCATCGTGCAGAACTCGGAAACCACACCGGATCTGGTCAGCATGATCGCGTCGATCAACGAAGAGCTGGCCGAGCCGATCTACTTCGATGGCCGGGGCGTGGCCGCGTCGGCGAGCATCGGCGTGGTGCACAAGCCGCCGGCGGATGCGGATGTCAACGAGCTGCTGCGGACCGCGGACATGACGCTGCGGCGCGCGAAGGCCAACGGCAGGCGGCAATGGGGCCTGTTCGACTCGGCCGAGGACGCCAGGGACCGGTCCAGATTCAGCCTGGCCGCCCAGATGCCCGGCGCGCTCGAGATGGGCGAGATCACGGTCGTATGCCGTCCCCTGACCCGGCTGTCCGACGGCAGCAGAGCCGGATTCGAGGCGCTGTTGCGGTGGGAGCACGAGTCGGAGGTCATCTCGCACTCGCTGTGCCTCGATCTGGCCGAGCAGACCGGTCTGATCGTGCCGTTGCGCGACACGCTGCTTGAGGACGCGTGCAAGCAGGTCCAGTGGTGGAACACGGAGAAGGCCTGTGCCGAGCCGCTCGTGGTGGCGCTCACGGCGAACCAGGCGTGCGACCCCGATCTGATCGGCGCGGTCCTGCACCAGCTGTCCGAAACCGGCCTCGACCCGTCGCTGCTGACGATCGGCATGCCCGCGTCCGTCCTGCTGGCCGAGCGAGGCGAGTCGGTCGACAACTTCCGGATGCTGGCGGAGAACGGCATCACCATGGAAGTCCACGACTTCGGCAGCGCCGCGGGCGACATCGAGTGCCTTGAGGACCTGCCCGCGTCGTCCGCCCGGATCGCGCCCCAACTCGTCGAACGCCTGCGGTCCGGCAAGTCCGGCCTGATCACACGGACACTGACCGACCTGATCGAAGTCGCCCACCTCGCTGGCGCGACCGTCACCGTCGACGGCATCGAGACGGCCGACGAGGCCGCATGGTGGCGCTCAGTCGGCGCGGATTTGGGCCTCGGCCCGCACTTCAAGCCCGCCCCAGCGGACCTGCACGACCTCAAACGCTGACGGACCGCGCGGTGGCGGGCGCCACCGGCATCCAGACGAATTCCTTACCGACCGGTAGCCTGCCAGGGTGACGGCTGACCCTGCTTCGCTGCCGCTGACCGGTGAGCGCACTGTGCCCGGCATCTCCGAGGAGAACTATTGGTTCCGGCGCCATGAGGCGGCATATATGACACTGTCCGCGTACTGTCAGGACGCGACTGTGCTGGAAGCGGGCTGCGGCGAGGGGTACGGCGCTGACCTGCTGGCCCAGTGCGCGAAGACGGTGATCGGCTTGGACTACGACGAGCTGACCACGAAGCATGTGGCCAGGAAGTACCCGCGGGTGCACATGCTGCGGGGCAATCTGGTGATGTTGCCGTTCGCCGACCAGTCCATCGATGTGGTGGCGAATTTCCAGGTCGTCGAACATCTATGGGAGCAGGAACGGTTCCTGGCCGAGTGCGTGCGGGTGCTCAGGCCGGGCGGCCGGTTGCTGATCACCACGCCGAACCGGATCACGTTCTCACCCGGCCGGGACACGCCGCTCAACCCGTTCCACACCAGGGAGCTCAACGCCGCCGAGCTGACTGAGCTGCTGGTCGGGGCCGGTTTTCGGGTCGAACTGATGTCCGGGCTGCGCCACGGGCCCACGCTGCGGGCGGCCGATGAGAAGTTCGGGTCGATCATCCAGGCGCAGATGGACGTCGCGGTGTCCGGCGAAGCCTGGCCCACCGAGCTTTTGGCCTACGTCACGGCGGTGACCAGCGCGGACTTCGAGATCGTCGAGTCTGATGTGGACTCGAGCCTCGACCTGGTCGGGGTGGCGATCAAGCCTTGACCAAACCGATCGGAACGTTCTGTCTCGTCCTGCACAGCCACCTGCCGTGGCTCGCCCATCACGGCTCCTGGCCGGTCGGCGAGGAATGGCTCTACCAAGCCTGGGCGCATTCCTATCTGCCCGTCGTCGAACTGCTGCAACGGTTTGCCGACGAAGGCCGGGAAGATGTGCTGACTTTGGGCGTCACGCCAGTGCTCGCGGCCCAACTGGACGACCCGTATTGCCTGAGCGGTTTCCATGACTGGCTGGGAAACTGGCAACTGCGGGCGTGTTATGCCGCCGTGCGCTGGCAACACGGCGACCCTTTGCTCAAAGAGTTGGCCGCGACTGAACACCGCGCGTCGGAAAAGGCACTGACCGCGTTCGAAACCCAGTGGCGGCACGGTTTTTCGCCGGTACTGCGGCCATTTGTCGACGCGGGCACGATCGAACTGCTCGGCGGTCCGGCGACGCATCCGTTCCAGCCTTTGCTGGACTCGAGAATCCGAGACTACGCCTTGAGTCTTGGCCTGGCGGACACGCAAATCCGGATCGGGCGAAGGCCGGAAGGCATCTGGGCACCCGAATGTGGTTACGCGCCGGGCATGGAGTCGACGTACGCGGCCGCAGGTGTGCGGCGCTTTCTCGTTGACGGCCCGTCCTTGCGCGGGGACACGGCTGCCGCACGTACGGTCGGCGACTCCGACGTGGTCTGCTTCGGCCGCGATCTCGAAGTCACGTACCGGGTTTGGTCGCCGAAAGCCGGATATCCCGGCCACGCCGACTATCGCGACTTCCACACCTATGATCACCCGTCCGGGCTCAAGCCGTCCCGCGTGACAGGCAAGCACATCGAGCCGTGGGACAAGCACCCGTACGATCCCGCGCGCGCAGCCGTTGCGGTGCGACGACATGCTGACGACTTCGTGGACACAGTGGTCGGCCGGTTGACCGGACTTCCGGAGAATTCCCTTGTCGTAGCGGCCTACGACACCGAGCTTTTCGGACATTGGTGGCACGAAGGACCGGCGTGGCTGGAAACGGTCCTGCGCAAGCTGCCCGAGGCAGGCGTTCGCGTGACCACGCTCAAGGGCGCGCTCGACGCGGGCCACTTGGGTTCCAGGGTGGATTTGCCCGCGTCTTCATGGGGCTCCGGCAAGGACTGGCGGGTCTGGGATGGCGAGCAGGTCGCCGACCTGGTCGCCGCAGGCGCCGACCTGCAACGCGATCTATTATCCATTGTGGACACTTTTGGCACGACGTCCCGGAACGCCGCCGCCGACCAGCTTGTCCGCGAGGCGTTGCTGGCGCTGTCCAGCGACTGGGCGTTCATGGTGACCAAGGACTCCGCCGCCGACTACGCCCGGCGCCGCGCCAAGGTGCACACCGAGCGCTTCGGCGAGCTGGCCGAACTGCTCCGGCTCGGCCATCACGACCGCGCTCTGGCCAGGGCCGAGGAGCTCCACGCCGAGGACCATCTCTTCGGCCGGCTCGACGCCCGGGCCCTCGTTCTGTGATCCCGCGCGCCGGCCTAGTTGTCCTTCTGACGGGCGATCCAGGCCGCGATCCGCGTACGGGACCTGAAGCCCAGCTTGGTGAGAACCCGCTCCACATGCCCCTCCGCGGTGCGTCGCGAGATCACCAACTCGGCCGCGATGTCCTTGTTCGACAGCCCGCGGGCGACCAACTCGGCGACCTGGCGTTCCCGCTTGGTCAACAGCGGCTCGTCCTTGGCCGCCGGTGGCTGGGAGGTGACACCGGATGACGAGGTCCGCTCGCCCAGCGCGTAGGCGACGATCTCGTCCCGGCGCAGCCGTGCGCCCTCCTGATAGGCATTGTCGTACACCTGATCGCCGAGAGCCTCACGGCTTCGCACCTGGCTTTCCCGGCTCCACTTGAGCAGGACCTCAGAACCGAGCAGCGGCCGACCGAGCGGCTCCCACATCTTCTGCGCGGCGCCGAACAGGACAACCGACCGGCGCGAGTCACTCTGCCAAGCCGCCACCCACGACAGCAGCTCGACGCAACACGGAATACCCACTTGATCATCCAGCTCGCTCTTGGTCCGCAAGCAATCGCGCGCATGCTCGTACGCCTTGTCCGGATCACCCATCGCCCACCAGGTGACGCCGATGTTCCACGCCATCCATGACGACGCCCAGCGCTCACCCATCGACTCGCACAGGACACGGCACTCGCTGAAGAACGCCATAGCACTGTCGATCTCCCCGGGCAGTTCCGCGGCCGGGAAGCCCAGGGCAAAGGTCAGCAAGGCAGGAGCGGGCCAATAGCCCTGCACACCGCGCCGATCTCGCGCCTGCTCCAACAGCGTAAACGCACGTAGGAGATTGTCTGCCCACAACTGCTCGTCACCGAGGAATGCCGCACGGGTCAGCGTGGTCCTGTCTTCCGGACGCCAAGCCAGGTCACGGCTTTGACCGTGCAGTGCCATGCTGGCGACCGTATCGCCCCGCAGATGGGCGATCCATCCAGCGACCCACAGTGCCCTGGCCCGCTCACCACTGGGCGCGGTGTCGAGGCTGAGCGCCCGGTCAAGCCAACGCTGTCCCTCACCGAGACAGCCACACGCGATCCAGTAGAACCACAACGCGACAGCCATCCGCAGACCGGTCCTGGCCTCGCCCGGTTCGGTCAGCGAGTAGTCCAGCGCCGCGGCGAAGTTGGCCCCCTCGGCACGGAGCCGGCGCACCAGCTCGTCCTGCCGCGGACCACAGGAGTCCACGTCGGACTCCTCAGCCAGGCGGAGGTAGTAGTCCCGATGTCTGCGGCGGAGCAGGGCGTCCTCGCCTGCCTCGGACAGCCGCTGCTTGCCGTACTCGCGGATGCTCTCCAGCATCCAATACCGGGCACGACCACAGCCTTCCACCCGGATCAGCATGGACTTGTCCACGAGCCCGGCCACGCCCTCAAACACGTCGTGCTCGGTCAGTCCCGCCCCTGAACACACACGATTCGCCGCCTGGAGATCGAATTCCCTTGCGAACACCGAACACCTCGCCCACATGGCACGCTCGGCCGTCGAGCACAGCTCGAAACTCCAGTCCATTGTGGCCTGAAGTGTCCGATGTCTCGGTGAGGCACCGCGGTAACCGGTGGTGAGCAGCTGGAACTCGTCGTCCAACCGGTCCAGGATCTGCTCGACCGACAACGCGCGCAAGCGCATCGCGGCGAGCTCGATAGCCAACGGGACACCGTCCAACCGTTGACACAACCGCGCCGCCGCCGCTCTAGTGCGGTCATTGAGTGTGAATCCCGGTATCAAGGCAGCCGCGCGCTCCTCGAACAACGTCAACGCTTCGCTTTGGCGCGGCGAGGTGTCCGCATCTGGCCCGTCCACGGCGGAAACCGGCAACGGAGGCACCGGCCAAACGTGTTCGGCGGTGCTACGCAACGGCTCCCGGCTGGTCGCCAGTATCCGCACGCCAGGTGCGGCCGACAACAACTTGTTCGCCAGCTGGCAGCAACCGGCCAGCACATGCTCACAGTTGTCAAGCACCAACAAGGCCTGTCGGCCTGTCAGGTGATCCGCCAGCACGGCCTCGAGATCGCGTCCTGACCAGTCACCCAAGCCCAGTGCACCCGTCACGCTCTGCGCCACCTGCGATGAATCCCGCACCGTCGCCAGCTCGACCAACCACACGCCGCCAGGAAAGGCCCGATGTAGGTCCTTCGCCACACGCAGCGCCAACCGTGACTTGCCGACCCCACCCACACCGGTCAGCGTCACCAGTCGCGCCCCGGACAGCGCACACTTCACCGCGGCCACCGCCTGTCGGCGCCCTACAAAACTTGTCACCTCGTTGGGAAGCCGGACCGCCTCGGGCGTGGCGGTACGACTGCCGGTCGCTGACGCCGGAGAGCGGCGTGGACCTGGCCTGCCATCGCCGTCGGGAGCCATGTGATCCTCCTGGGCTGTGCCTGGAATGGACCCTACTTCTCGCGGCCGGCCGTTTTCGCCGTGCTTCCGGCCCCCTCTCCCCCTACCCGACTGGGCAGGTGGCTCCTGACCAGCCGTACGGACTTCATATCCACACGACCGGGATCAGCCAACGAGGGATTGGCGGATGCACTGGCGCCGATTACCGTCGCGTTACCTTCGTTGTGCGCCGGCTTGGGCGGGATGGAACCTCGCGCGCCGGGCGGCCCGGGGGGACTGACCCGACGATGACCACCAGCGCGAAAGCAGAGCTGCCCATGCTCACCATGGACCCGTTGGCCTCCGGCCCATACCAGGATGACCTGGTCCAGGTGGTACGGGAGGACCCAGCGGCGAGGCCACAGCGTGTCCCGCCGATCGTGCGCACCGAGCACTTCTGCCTGCGCCGGTGTGACCGTCGGCTGGAGGTGAGCCATTGGCTCAAGCCGGAGCAGCTCGACGCCGACATCGGCGGCTTGCTCGTCGACGAACTGTTCGCCCCGGGCTGGCTGACCGGCGCCTCGGTGTTCGAGCGCGTGTTCATCGGCGTCGCCCGCTCGACCGGAGATGATCCACTGCAGTCCTGGATCACGTTCTACGAGAACACGTTGGCGCGTGTCCACGAATACTGGCGGGTGCCTCAGCGGGACCCACGGCAGTCCTGGATCGCCGACGGCGCACAGGTGTTGCAGCGGGTCTTGCGGCTCGTGCCGGCCGGCGAGGTGCTCGATCTCGGCTCGTGCTTGGGATTCCTGCCCTTGCTGTTGGCCGAGCGCGCCCAGAACACGGTGACAGCCTCGAACATCTCTTCCGGCGCGGTGCGGCTACTGGCGGCAGTGGCTGCCCGGCGCAGGACCCCGTTGCGGACACTAGTGTGCGACCCCGCCTTCGTACCGCTGCCCGACGACGCGGTGGACACGGTGACGGTGATCCACTTGCTCGAACATCTGGATGACCAGGAAGGCCACCACGTACTGCGCGAGGCTGTCCGCTTGGCCCGGCGCCGGGTGATCGTCGCGGTTGGATCCCACCATGAGTCCAATGCGGCTCGCCAGCCCGTCCGCGGATTCTCCCGCGACAGGCTGATCGAGATGGGTATGCGCACCGGAATGCGTTTCGACGCCGAAGAGTTCGACGGCGGCTGGCTGGTGATCCATGTGGGCTGAAGGCGCGCTGGACGCTAGAGCACACCGAGCTTGGTGGCCTCGTAGACCACCTCGGTACGGGTGCTCACGTTCAGCTTGCGCATGATGTTGCGTACGTGGAACTTCACTGTGGTCTCCGAGATGTACAGCCGCGCACCGATGTCCTTGTTGGACAGTCCGCGGGCGAGCAGCCCCACCACTTTCGATTCCCGTTCGGTGAGCACAGTTTGCGCGGGCTCGGCCCGCATCGAGCGGACCACCGCCGCTGCCGAGCGAGAGTCGAACGCGCTCTCGTCGCGAGCCACCGCCCGGATCGACCGCACCAGCTCGGTGGTGTCCACATCCTTGACCACATACCCTCGCGCACCGCGCTGGACGGCCTCCACGACAAGCGCGTCGTCCAGAAACGTGGTCAGCACCAGCACGCCCACCTCCGGGTGGCGGCTGGTGAGCTGTTCGCACAGGTTCAGCCCCTCGGTGTCGGTCCCGATGGACAGCTTCAGGTCGAGCAGCACGACGGTGGGGTGTTCACGCAACACGACGGCCAGTGCCTCCTCTGTCGTGCTCGCCTCACCCACGACCCTCAGGTCTTGCTCCCGTTCGAGAATCGAGCGAATCCCTTGCCTGACGATCGCGTGATCGTCCACCAGCACGATCCGCACCTGGCCCGGCCGGGCATCAGGGATAACCATCTGTCCCGCTCCCTCTTACGGCCACCGGCTGCGGAATTTCCACGCGCAGCATGATCCCGCCGGCACGCGCACGCAGGATGGTCATCGTGCCGCCGAGTTCGTCTGCCCGGGCGAGCATGTTCGCCAGACCGCGATGCCGCCCGTCCGAGGCGGCTTCCCGCGACAGCCGCATTCTCCGTCTCAGCTGCACCGGGTCGCCCGTTCCGTCGTCGGAGATCGTGAGCAGGACCCGGTCAGCCTCATACGCGAGCCGGACGATGGCCCGAGAGGCGTGCCCGTGCGACGCGGCGTTGAAAAGAGCTTCACCGGTGATCCGCACAATTGAGTGCTCGGCCTCGGGTGACAACGGCGTAGGCGTGCCCAACACCTGCACGTCCACGGTGAGCTCGCTGGGCAGGTGCACAGTGGACAGACGGGCCAGCATGACGGGCAGTGGGGCCGGCGGCTCGTCCGACGAATGGTGCAGCGCGTAGATCGCCCCACGCAGCCGCTCCACCGCACATCGGGTGAGTCGTTTGGCCGGGCTGAGCTTGTCCGCGATCTCGGCGGCCGCCGGTCCCATCGTGGCCAGCTCCGCTCGGCACACTTCGATCGTCATACCGGCGGACAGGACGTACTGGGTGACGCTGTCGTGCAGTTCCCGGGCGATCCGGCGGCGCTCGTCGTCGAGCGCCTGCCGCTGCATCGCGGCGAAAAGACGCTGCTGGGTCTCTGCCAACTCGGCATTGCGGGCCGCGAGGTCACGAGCTTGTTTCGCGGCTGCTGCGGACAACTGCTCGGTGCGGCCACGCAGGTGGGTCGCATCCTGGAACAGATACGAGTTGTACAGCGCGACTGCGGCTTGGTTGGCGAGCACACGCATGACAGCCAGGTCGGTGCTGGCCACCCCGATGTCGGGGCACGGCTGGGCCACGATTCCGCCGACCGGCTCGCCGTCCAGGGCCATCGGCGCACGCACCAGGCCGGGCACCTGGGGCTGCGTCGCGATCTCCCACGGCCGCATGCGCGCCACGTCCAACTGCTCGCGTGCCTCGGCCGGCAGGTGCGCGACGTCGTCGATCAGCCGGTCGTCGGTCAACAACAGGAACCGTGGGCGGGCTGCCCACAGCGTGCCGTCGGCGATGGCGAACAGCAGCCATCTCGCCTGCAAGTGCTCTGCCGCTGCGCGCACGACCGCTTCGACCAGTGCTCGCGGGCCCTCGGCCCGGCGCACGAGCGCGTGAGAAATCCCGTCCAGTGCTTCGACCGCTCGTTCCAGCCGTTCGTTCGACCGGACATAGGCCGGGTAGAACGAGCGTTTCCCCGTGCGCAGCCCGGTCAGCGCCCCCAGATCAACCGGGTCACCAATCTCGTCGTCGCGTCGTGACACTGAACGACCTCACAAGGCCGCGTAGAACAACGCTTCGATGTCGGATGCGATGGCGTCCCGGGGATTCGTCGTCATGTTGGCGTCTCTGAGCGTGGTGCGCGCCAGACTCGACACGTGCTGTTCGGTCACGCCCAGGGCGGAAAGTCCTCTGGGCACGCCGACCGAGTCGGCCAGCTGACGAGTCCACTCGGCGAACTCCAGTGCGACCTCCTCGGCCGGAACCGACTCGGTGGGCAGCCCGGCCGCGGCGGCCAGCGGCACGAATCGAGTGGGATCGGCTTCGGCGTTGAACCTGATCACGTGCGGCAGCAGGATGCCGTTGAGCGTCCCGTGCGGGGCGTCGAGCAGCCCACCGACCTGGTGGCTCATCGCGTGCGTGGCACCCAGGATCGTGTTGCTGAACGCCATCCCGGCTTCCAGCGAGGCCTGCGCCATGGCCAGCCGAGGCCCTGCCAGTTTCGGCTGCTCGATGGAGCGCAGCAGGGCTCCGCCTGCGATCAGTCGGACCGCGTGCAGGGCGTGATTGTCCGTCAGCACGTTGTGCGCCCGCGAGACGAACGACTCGATGGCATGAGTGAGTGCGTCCAGACCGGTGGCGGCGGCCAGTTCGTCCGGCATGGTGATGAGCAGCCGCGGGTCGGTCACGGAGATCTCGGGGACGAGGGTGCGGCTGAGGATCGCGACCTTCACCAGGTTGGCGGTATCGGTGATCACCGACACTTGGGTCACGTCGGCACCGGTGCCCCCGGTGGAGGGCGCCATCACCATGGGCGGGATCGGGTTGGGCACCTGATCGATACCCCCGTAGTCAAGAATCCGGCCCCCATTGCCGGCCAAGATCGCCACTCCTTTGGCCGCGTCGATGCACGACCCGCCCCCGACCGCGAGGATCACGTCACTGCCAGCCTCCATGTAGCACTCGTAGGCTGCCTCGACCTCGTGATCCTTCGGGTTGGGCGTGATGTCGTCCCAGGTCACCGGCTGGATCCCGGTCAAGCGTAGATAGCCGATGGCCTCGTCCGCCCACCCCGCCTCGATCAGTCCCGGATCGGTCACCAGGAACGGCCGGCGTGCTCCGAGGCGTAACGCGCAATGCCCCAATTCGGCCAGCGCGCTAGGGCCGAACAGGACCTCCGACGTGTGGAACTTGGCCAGACTTGGCGTGGGATGGACCTTCCTCAGGTCCACGACCCGCGGCCCAGCCAGCTCTTCCTGCCCCTCTTCGAGATATGCACAGGAATACGAGGCCGGCACCTTCTGCTCTGCCATATCCAAACCCTCCAGGAGATGGATCGGCTACCTCATGCAACTCGCCACAACCATGGTCAAACCTACTGACCCCACCGGGAAATGCCGTGGCGGATATCGGCCAACGTCGTACATGGGCCGTACGTGGGCGATCCTTGCCCAAGCACTTGTTAGGGGTACCGGCGAGTAGCTCCGCGGCAGGGGATGCGAGGATCAACGCCTCATGCGCGTGTTGATGTTGTCTTGGGAGTACCCACCGGTGGTGGTCGGCGGGCTGGGTCGCCACGTGCATGCCCTGGCCACCCACCTCGCCGGGCAGGGGCACGAGGTGGTCGTGTTATGCCGTCACCAGGCCGGCACGGACGCATCGACCCACCCGGCGACAGACCAGGTTCTCGAGGGGGTCCGGGTGATCCGGGTGGCCGAAGACCCCCCGCATCTGGTGTTCGAGCGTGACCTGGTTGCCTGGACGCTGGCGATGGGGCACGCCATGGTGCGCGCCGGCCTTTCCCTCCTGGACGGCTGGCGTCCGGATGTGATCCACGCGCATGACTGGCTGGTCACCCACGCCGCGGTCGCTCTCGCCGACCACACCGGCAAGCCACTGGTGGCCACGCTGCATGCCACCGAGGCGGGCAGGCATAGCGGCTGGCTGTCCCAATCATTGAACCAGCAGGTGCACTCCGTGGAATGGTGGCTCGCGAACCGTGCGGATGCGCTGGTGACGTGTTCGGCGGCGATGCGGGCAGAGGCAACGCACCTGTTCGACCTCAACCCGGCCGACATCACCGTCATCCACAACGGCATCACCACACGGTCCTGGCGCGTGCCTGCGGACATCATTCGTGCCACGCATCAGCGGCACAACCCGCAGGGCGGACCGATGTTGTTGTACTTCGGCCGTCTGGAGTGGGAGAAGGGCGTGCAGGACCTGATCGCCGCGCTCCCGCGGGTACGGCGCTCGCACCCCGGCACCCGCCTTGTAGTCGCCGGAAAGGGCCGGCACGGGCCAGAGCTCGTCGAGGACGCTCGCAAAGCGCGGGTGCGGCGCTCCGTGGACTTCGTCGGCCACCTCACCGACCGCCAACTCGTCGCAGCCCTCGCGGCCGCCGATGTGGTGGTACTTCCAAGCCGGTACGAACCATTCGGGATCGTCGCGCTGGAAGCAGCCGCCGCCGGGGCGCCACTGGTCGCGTCAACCGCGGGCGGCCTCGGCGAAGTCGTGATCGACGGCGAAACCGGGCTGTCCTTCACCCCGGGCGACATAGCCGGCCTGACAGTCTCGATCAGGGCCGTCCTCGACGACCCTGCCGCCGCGCGCCGCCGAGCCCGAGCAGCGAAAGCACGGCTGTCCACAGACTTCGACTGGGCCCGCATAGCCGCCGCAACAGCCGAGGTCTACCACGCGGCGCGGGTGGGCGATCGAGGTCCCCTCGGCCGCCCCAAAATCGCCACGGGCAACGCCTTCAGTTGACCGGTTCGGGAAGCCAGGCCCAGGCCGATCGCCGATCAGCAACACCGTCCCACGCCGGTTTCAACCGCGCTGTTTCGGTCAACGAGATCGGACGATCACGCCACATGCCACCCGGCCGCCGGCGTCTCCGGTCGCGAGGGTCTCGGCGTCTGGGCCGGTAGCCGAATAGCGCTTGGGAATATTGGCGAAGTTGTCCGGCAGTGCGTGCACGATGATCGCGCTGCGGTCGGTATCGAAGAGCGCTGCCGCAGTGAGTTTGTCGTTCTCGGTGATGCTTGTGGCTGTGCCGTCGGCGGAAACATAGAGCGATGGCAGATCCCCCGTGTGGTGGGGATGGCCGACGCCTTCGAGGTTGAGGTGGCCGCCGGCCGAATGAAACGGCGCGACTTTGCCGCTGGGGTCGGTGGCTTTCGGGTCGCAGATACCCACGGTGTGCACATGAAACCCGTGGAATCCAGGGGAAAGCCTGGTCAGCCTTCCGCTGACGAACGTCTTCCGGTTGACCATGTAGAAAATGACGGTGCCGAGCACTGCGCCGCTGACATTGCGGACGGTGGCGTGGGCGACGCCGCTGCTGGAGGTCTCAGCGGTACCCGCCGAGGCGGTTACTGAAGGAACGACGGCGGCCAGAACGGCAAGCGCGGCAATGATTCGTGAAGTTGGCGGTGGACGCATGCTGCCTCCCTGAGAAAACCGATCTTCACGTTCTACCAAATCAATGTCCAGCCAGGGGATGGCCAGCCAGAAAGCCCCTAAGTCGCCAGTGTCCGTTTATGGCCAAAGCAGGCCGCGAGTGCCGGTTGCTGGCAAAGACCGGCGATGAAAAACTGAAACGGTTGGCGAACCAGGAGCACGATCATGGCTATGAGCGACCAGGAACGGATCGCCGCCCAACGCCGGACGGTCGACGAGCACATCAGAGGCGAGAACGAGCATGACTGGGCGCGCGTATATGAGACCTTCCTGCAGGACGAGCGGGCGTACTACGACGTCGTCCCCTTCAGCAACCGTTACCCCGGATTCCAGGGTGTCCAGGACTTCTACCAGATCATCGAAGCGGCCATCCCGGACTTTCGGGTCATCGTCACCGGTGAATACGACACCCCCGGGGTATCCGTGCGTGAGGTGACGATCTTTGGGACGCACCGCGGCGAGTACTGCGGAGTCGCGCCCCAGGGCCTGCCGGTTTCGGTGGAAGTGGCCGCTTTCTATTTCTTCGGAGAGGGGGATGAGTCGGGCAAACTCGTCGCCGAGCGCATCTATTTCGACAACGAGACCCTACTCCGGCAGATGCGTGACGAGGAGGACGCCATGACTGGCGTAGGCCTCGCTGAGCACTGGCCGTAGCCAGTGGCTTGTCTCGGGAGGTTGCTGGTCTTATTCGACGGCCAACCTTCCGAGACGAGCCGCTAGTCCGAGGCCTGTCGTTCGATGACCCAGACGGCAACCTGGGCGCGTGAGGTCACGCCAAGCTTGACCAGGATGCGTTCCGCGTGTGCCTCGGCAGTGCGCTGCGCGATGACCAATCTGGCGGCGACGTCCTTGTTCGACAGACCTTCGGCGATCAGCAGGGCCACGTCCCACTCCCTGCGTGTCAATGGTGACCATAGCCGGTCGTCGCGCTTCGGTGCAGGTCCTCGCCGAGTGGCTTCCTCGCGCAGTACCTGGTCGAGCGCTTGATACGGATCCATCCCCGCGACCTTTCCGAACGCGGAGCCGAAAGCCTCTCCACCGAGGGCGGCACGGGCCTTCGCCACGTTCTCCCGATGGTGATCGGTCAGCGGCTCGATTCCCATCAGTGGGACACCGACCAACGGCCAGACGCGCTCGAGGGTCCCGAACAAGTGGGCCGCGTCTTCGTGGTGGCCGGTACAGGTCAGCGACCAGGCGAGGAATTCCACCGCCATACCGAGACCGAACAGGTCATGGAGGGTGCGCTTGATGGCGATGCTTTCCCGCAGTGGCGCGATCGCCTGCCGATGGTCGCCCCGGCGCCACAGGGCGAGGCCGAGCACGACGAGCCCCCATGAGCGGGTCCAGTGCTCGCCGTGTGCCCTGGTGATGTGCACACACTCCTCGGCGTAATCGACGGCCTGGTCGAAGTCGCCCTGCAGCGACGCGGCGAAACCCTGTTGCATCAGTGCCATGACCGCAGGGCTGGCAACATGCCCGAGGGTGCAGTGGCGGCGCCACGCCTCGGCGCACAACGCCCGCGTGCCCGCGAGATCGCCGCTGCTCAACGCGCTCAGCCCGGCCACCTGGAGGCTGTAAGCCGCCATCTGCTTGTCCCCCAACTGCTCGGCCAGCGTACGGCTCTGCTCGGCGCTGGCCCGACTCGCGGCCGGTTCGCCCTGATGGGAGGCCGCCCAGCTGTAGACCCACAGCGCGGTGCCGCGTGCCCTGGTCGGTTCGGGGTCCAGCGGGAGCAGGCGGTCGATCCACTGCCGCCCTTCCGCAAGGACCCCGCACGGCATCCAGTAGCACCACAGCGCTCCGGCTATCCGCAACCCTGCCTGGACTCCACTCCGTTCGGCGAGGCAGAACTCGATGGCTGCCCGCAAGTTGGTGTGCTCGCCGCGCAGGCGGGCGACCCACTGCACCTGGTTCGGGCCGAACCACTCCGCCGCGGCCTGCTCGGCCAGGCACCGGTACCAATCGCGGTGCCGCTGCCGCACCCGTGGCTCCTCGCCGACGGCCCGGAGCTTTTCCTGTCCGTACCGACGAATTGTGTCCAGCATGTGGTACCGCGCGCATTGGCTGTACGGAGGGTCAGTCCGGGTCAGGATGGACTTGTCCACCAGGTTCTCAACGAGATCGACGACGTCCTCAGGGGCGATGCCGTCACCGGAGCAGACACCCTCCGCCGCGTCGAGGTCGAATTCCCCGGCGAACACCGACGTCCGGACCCACAACCGTTGCTCGTCGGGTGGGCAGAGGTCGAAGCTCCAGTCAACGGTCGCCCGCAGGGTCTGATGGCGAGGCAGTGTCGTGCGGCCTGCGTCGGTGACCAGATCAAAGCGGCGTTCCAGCCCGGCAAGCAGTTGTTCGATCGACAGCGTCCTCAACCGCACGGCGGCAAGCTCGATAGCCAACGGGATCCCGTCCAGTCGCCGGCAGAGCCGCACCGCAGGCGGGATGGTGTCGGGAGTAAGGGTAAAGCCAGGGCTCACGGCCACAGCTCGCTGGCTCAGCAGGCTGATCGCCTCGTACTGGTCGAGTTCGTCCAGCTGCGGCATGCGGGCGGAGTCCGGTAGCGACAGCGGCGGCACGAACAGGAGCCGTTCGCCCTGGATCCGCAGCGACCGGCGGCTAGTGGCCAATACCCGCGCTTCAGGGGCTACGCCCAACAGGGTTCGCACGAAGTTCGCGCAGGCATCGATCAGGTGCTCGCAGTTGTCCAGCACCAGCAGAATGTGCTTGTCCGCCAGGTAGTCGAGCAGCACGTCCCGGGTCGGCCGGGACGACCAGTCCCGGATTCCCAGCGGCGTGGCGACGGCCTGCACCAGCAGGTCCGGATCCTCCAGCGCGGCCAGTTCAACCAGCCAGGCGCCGTCTCGGAACGCGCTGCGCACCTTGGTGGCGATGCGCAGGGCCAGCCGCGTCTTGCCCACCCCACCGGGACCGGTCAGGGTCAGCAGTTGAGTTCCCGACAACACCCGCCTCGCCGAGGTGACCTCCCGGGCGCGGCCGACGAAACTCGACACTTCATCAGGGAGATTGCCCTGCGGCGGCTTTGCGCCCATAACTCAACCTCGATGCCTGTGTCATCCGAAGCCAACCCACCGTAGCGTCGGCGAGCCCAAGTGGTGCGGCACACGCTGGCATCTTGTGGCCGCTGGCGACAGTCCGCCGACACTGGCCCCTGCCGAAGGAGTTGG